>NZ_NNBK01000001.1 GCF_002803075.1 Streptomyces sp. CB01373
CCGCCCCATGGCCAGGGGCTATGCAGAGATCGCTGTTACACCACTCGGTGGGACACCATCCCCGCGTCACCTCCTCCCCGCCCGTGTACCGCTCCAGCACAGCCTGTTCCAGGATGAAACTGAACGCCGCCGGGGGCTTTCGCTTGGCCGACAGCAGCTCCTGCCGAGCCAGCCGCGCAGCGATCCGCGCGTTCATCTCCTCCTCGTCCGGCAGCGGCGGCACACTCAACGACACCGCCCGCGCGTACCCCTCCGTCTGCAACAGGCCTGGCACGACCCGGCATTCGTACGTGCACAGGCTGATCGCCGTCCCCTCCAGCCGCGCCCACTGCCGGAACCACGCCGCAAGTCCCGGCTGCCGGGTCAAATGGCTCGCGGCCTTCCGTAGCGCGCCCGTGTTGCCCAGGGCCTGCTCCGCCTGTTCCACGAAGGTGGGATCCGGCATGCGGCGGCCCAACTCCACCGATGCCACCGTGTGTTTGGAGAAGCGGACCAGTTCGCCCAGCTCCGCCCGGGTCAGGCCGGCGTGCTCGCGCAACGCCTGGACCACCGCGCCGAACGTCCGCAGACTGTCCGAGCACTCGGGCTCGCCGCCCGTGCCCGTTCCCGCCAAGCTGTCCGCCGCCATCGGCCACCTCCCGTGCACCCGCGCCCCGCCGTACACATCGAACAACGAACGCGCTCACGGATAGTCACATGTACTGCCTGCGCCGTGACCGTGTACGCCGTCGCGACGTACGCGGTGTCTGCCTGGTGAAAGGCCGTTCCGGGGCGCCAGATTGGGCCCATGACCGCACCATCCGCGCCTCAACGGCCGGTTACTGTACGTACGTTCACCCAGTGCTTCAGCTCCACCCCGCTCGGCGCCCGCCTCGCCCGGCACCTCGCTCTCGTCCAGCTGCACGCCTGGGGCGTCCCGCACGGCACCCCGCTCTCCGACGCCGCCGCCACGATCGTCGGCGAGCTGGCCGCCAACGCCGTGACCCACGGCCGCGTACCGGGCCGCGACTTCGAACTTCGCCTGACGCACACCCCGGGCGCCCGGCTGCGCATCGAGGTGTCCGACACTCGCGGTGAACGCCGGCCGCCCGCGCGTGAAGAGGCCACGGCCCCGGCGCTGCTCGACGAGACCGGCCGGGGCCTGTTCCTCGTCGACGCGCTCGCCGACCGGTGGGAGGTGCTGGACCGCGTGTGCCGGGGCGTGGCGCTGCCCGGCAAGACCGTCCGCGCCGAACTCGACCTGCCCTCCGCGTGAGGCGGCCCGTCCTCAGTCAGGATTCTCCGACTCCGGCCGCGGTACCAGGTCCAGGCCGCTGTCCGCCGGCAGGGTCTGCCGGTAGCCGGCGTACATGTGCTCGGTCGCCAGGCGGGCCAGGCCGTCCCCGTCCGCCGCGCGGGCGGCCTCCAGGATGGCGCGGTGCTCGCTCACCATCACCGGCACGCTCCCCGGCTCGTGGACGTAGGAGCGGGTGATGCGGCGGTTGACCGGGTGGTCCCAGAGGGTGTCGATCATCCGCAGGAGCAGCGCGTTGTCGCAGGGCTCGATCAGCAGCCGGTGAAAGGACCGGTTGAGTTCGAACTGTGCCGCCGCGTCGGCCGGATCCGTGTCCGCCATCTCCTCGATGACCGCCGCCAGCCGGGCCAGCCGGGCCCGGTCGTGCCGGCCGCAGGCCAGCCGCAGGGCCAGCGTCTCCAGGGACTGCCGCACCTGGTAGACCTCGGCGATGTCCTTGGGCTGCAGGGCGTTGACGATGTATCCGCTGCCGGGAAGCCAGGTGACCAGCCCCTCGTGGGCGAGGCGGTTCAGCGCGTCCCGTACCGGGGTGCGGGACACGCCCAGCCGCTCCGCGACCTGCTCCTGCACCAGGGTGGCGTCGGCCTCCAGGCTGCCCGAGACGATCTCGTCGCGGAGTCGCTCGTACACCCGGACGCCCAACGGCCTGGTGTCCCTGGGGTCGCTCCGCAAAGGCTGCACGTCTGCTCTCCGTCCTTGAGGGCCGTTCCCGCGCGATTCTCGGTGTCCGCTCCGCCGAAGAATTCCACCTCGCGCGGACCGTTGTCTTCCCTGAACTCACTGTATACGGTGTGCGCACTGCATCCAGAGGAGGTCTGGCCGTGTTCGTTCTGAACACCTGGTATGTCGCTGCCTGGTCCACCGAAGTCACCCGCGAGCCCGTACGCCGGGTCGTCTGCAAGCAACCCCTCGTGCTGTACCGCACCCAGGACGGCGCGGCCGTGGCTCTCGCCGACCGCTGCGCCCACCGCGCCTACCCGCTGTCCGCAGGCCGCACCGTGGGGGACTCCGTCGAGTGCGGCTACCACGGTTTCGCCTACGGGCCCGACGGCGTGTGCACCCGCGTCCCAGCCCAGGCCGCCATCCCCGCCCGGGCCCGCGTGCGCCGCTACCCGGTGGTGGAGAAGGACGGCTGGATCTGGGTGTGGACCGGCGACGAGGACCTCGCCGACGAGAGCCTGGTCCCCGACACGCACTGGATGAACGACCCCGCGTGGGCGACGGTCACCCACACGATGCTCTTCGAGTGCCGCCACGACCTCATCCACGACAACCTGCTCGACCTCACCCACGAAACGTTCCTGCACAAGACGACCGTCGGTGACGACTACATCCCCGAGTACGGCATCACCGTCGAGGTGGACGGCACCGTCGTGACCGTGGACCGCTTCATGCCCGGTGTCGAGGCGCCGCCGCTGTACGCGCGGACCATGGGCACCGAGGGCCTGTACGACCGGTTCCACGCCACCGAGTTCCACATCCCGGGCTACCACGTGCTGCACTCCGGCATCACGGCCCAGGGGCGCCCGCGTGAGGAGGGCCACCTCATCAAGGTGCTCAACGGGATCACCCCGGTCGACGAGCGGACCACCTGGTACTACTACGCCTTCAGCCGCAACTTCGCGGTCGACGCCGAGTGGGCCACCAAGGAACTGGAGGTCGGCCTCGAAACCGTGCTGCGCGAGGACGCCGACGCGCTGCGCGAGCAGGAGATCGGGATGCGGGAGCGCCCCGACGCCGAGCACGACGTGCTCATCGGGCAGGACGCCGGTGTCGCCAAGGCCCGCCGGATCCTGGGCCGGCTGCTCGCCGCCGAACAGGCCGCCGACCAGGGCACGAAGGGCTGACGGCTGTGGCACGCCTGTACGGAATCGACCTCGACGCACCGGGGCGCCAGGTCGGCGCCCTCCACCTCACCCACTCGGACAACCGGCACGACAACGGCGTCATCCCCGTCCCGGTCGCGGTGCTCTCCGGCGAGCCCGGCCCGACGGCCCTGCTCGTCGCCGGTACCCACGGCGACGAGTACGAGGGGCAGGTGGTCCTGCACCGCCTGCTGCGTGAGACCGATCCCGAGCGGCTGACCGGCCGGCTCATCGTCCTGCCGGCGCTGAACCTGCCCGCGGTCCGTACCGCGTCCCGGGTCTCCCCGCTCGACGGCGGGAACCTCAACCGCAGCTATCCCGGGAACGGTTCGGGCGGTCCCACGGACCAGCTCGCCCACGCCCTGGCCGGCGAACTCCTGCCGCACGCGGACCTGGCGATGGACCTGCACTCCGGCGGTTCGACCAGCCACTACCTCCCGTCGGTGTTCGTCTACGAGGGCCCCGACGCCGAGGCGTGGCAGGCCAAGCTGCGGCTGACGGAACGGATGGGACTGCCGTGGACGATGGCCGTCCCCGCGCGGTTCGAGCCCGGCTCGCTCTCCACCGCGGCCGACGACGCCGGGGTCGCGATGATCTCCACCGAGCTCGGGGGCGGGGGTGAGGTCAACCACGCGTTCGTGTCCGACGCGGTCCACGGACTGCGCCGGGTGCTGGCGGGAGCCGGCATCCTCCCGGCGGAGCCGGACACTCCGCCCGCCCCGCCGACCCGCTGGATCGACCTGCTCCCCGACGGCGCCGTGTACACCCCCGTCCGGGGGCTCTTCGAGCCGATCGTCCGCCTCGGCCAGGAGGTCGAGGAGGGTGACCTCATCGCCCGGGTCCACCCCGTGGAGGAACTCACCCGCCCCTCCGTGCCCGTCCTCGCCCACCGCACCGGCATCGTGGCCGTCGTCCGCCGTCCACCGCTCGTCGACCTGGGCGACGCCCTCTACCACCTGGCCGCCGACCGCCCGGACGCGGTCGCTCCGGCCACTCGCTGACTGCCCGGACGCGGTCGCTCCCACCACTCACCGACCGTCCGTACCCGGTTCGCTCCGGTCACCCGCCGACCGTCCGGACACCGCCACCCCGGTCACCCGCCGACCGCCCGGGGCCGCCGCTCCGACTCCCGCTGACGCATCACCCACGCCTGTCCTGCCCTCCCTGAAGAAGGACGATCCCGTGCGCCATCCGATACGACTCCCCGTTCTCGCCGCGGCCCTCGCGCTGGCCGTCGCGGGCTGCACCAACGCATCCGCCGAAAGCGATTCCGCCGCCCAGGGACCGTCCGGCACGGCGTCCGGCGGGCCCGCCGCCGCGGCAGAGGTGGACGCCGCCGCCGCGGCCCTGCTCCCCGCCGACGTCAAGGCCAAGGGTGTGCTCGCGGTGGCGAGCGACGCGTCCTACCGGCCGTTCGAGTACTTCGACACCGACAACAAGACGATGATCGGCTTCGACATCGACCTGACCGACGCCCTCGGTGCCAAGCTGGGCCTGAAGGTCACTCACGTCAACGCCGGATTCGACGGCATCCTGCCCGGCCTGGCCGCCCGTAAGTTCGACGTCGGTGCCTCCGCCTTCTCCATCACCCCCGAACGGTCCAAGACCGTTGACTTCGTGCCCTACCTCAACGGCGGATCCGGTATCGCGGTCAAGACGGGCAACCCGCTGGGACTCAAGATGGATCCGGCAGTGCTGTGCGGGCACACCGTCTCCGCTCAGAAGGGCAGCCTCCAGGGCCTCGAACAGCTCCCCGCGATCTCCAAGAAGTGCACCGGCGCCGGCAAGGCCCCCGTCAAGATCGACGTGTTCCCCTCGCAGGACGGCGCCAACCTGGCGGTCGTCAGCGGCCGGGTCGACGCGGTCATGGCCGACTCGGTCTCGCTCGCACTGCAGGCCAAGGCGTCCAACGGCCAGTTCGAGCTGGCACCCGGCACCGACTACGAGCCGACGCCCACCGGCGTCGCCCTGCTCAAGGACTCCCCACTCAAGCCGGCTCTGGACGCGGCCATGAAGAGCATCCTGAACGACGGCACCATGGAGTCGCTCATGAAGAAGTGGGACATTCCGGCCGGCCTGCTCCTGAAGTCCGGGAGCTGACATGGCCACCCTGCCGGCCCCTCCCGCACTGGACACCGACAAGGTGTCCGACTCCGACCTGACCGTCGTTCCCAAACGGCACCCGGTCCGCTGGCTCACGGCAGCCGTGCTGCTGCTGATCAGCGCGGCGACACTGCGGTCGGTGTTCACCAACCCCCGTTTCCAGTGGGACGTCGTCAACACCTACCTGCGGGACATCTCCATCGGCCGCGGGCTGGCCGTCACCCTGGAACTCACCGCGATCTGCATGGTCCTCGGCGTCGCCCTGGGCGTCGTCCTCGCGGTGATGCGCCTGTCGGTCAACCCGGTCGTACGGTCGGCGGCGTTCCTGTACGTCTCGTTCTTCCGCGGCACACCGGTGCTCGTGCAACTGCTGTTCTGGTACAACCTGGCGGCGCTCTACCCCACGCTGTCCTTCGGCATCCCGGGCCTGTCCCTCGACGCCAACCGGCTGATCACCCCGCTGGTCGCGGCCATCCTCGGCCTTGGACTGAACGAGGCGGCCTACATGTCGGAGATCGTGCGGGCCGGCATCCTGTCCGTGGAGCAGGGCCAGGCCGAGGCCGCCGGGGCGCTGGGGCTGACCAGGACGCAGACCATGCGCCGGGTGATCCTCCCGCAGGCCATGCGGGTGATCATCCCGCCGACCGGCAACGAGACCATCGGCATGCTCAAGACCACCGCCCTGGTGAGCGTGCTGGCCGTGCCCGACCTGCTCTACTCCGCGCAGATCCTGTACTCGCGCAACTTCCAGACCATCCCGCTGCTCATCGTCGCCAGCATCTGGTACATGGTCGTCACCAGCGTCCTCACGATCGGTCAGTTCTACATCGAGCGCCGGTTCGCGCGCGGCAACCGCACGTTGCCACCGACCCCGTTGCAACGGCTGAGGCAGATGCTCAGCACCCATGCGCCGATCGCCACCGGGAGGCAGTCATGACCGTCGACGGTGCCGCCGGGGACCTCGTCCCGATGGTCAGGGCCGAGAAGGTCCGCAAGCACTTCGGGCGTCTTGAGGTCCTCAAGGGCGTCGACCTGGAGGTCCGGCGGGGCGAGGTGGTCTGCCTCATCGGGCCCTCCGGCTCGGGCAAGAGCACCTTCCTGCGCTGCATCAACCACCTGGAGACCGTCGACGGCGGCCGGATGTGGGTGGACGGCGAGGTGATGGGCTACGAGCAGCGCGGAAACAAGCTGCACGAGCTCGGCGACAAGGAGATCTGCCGTCGGCGCACCCGGATCGGCATGGTGTTCCAGCACTTCAACCTCTTCCCGCACATGACCGTGCTGGAGAACCTCGTCGAGGCGCCCCGGCGGGCACTGAAGGAGCCCAGGGCGGCTGTCACCGAACGGGCGATGGACCTGCTCGACCAGGTGGGTCTCAAGGACAAGGCCCAGGCCTACCCCCGCCACCTGTCCGGCGGACAGCAGCAGCGCGTGGCCATCGCCAGGGCACTGTGCATGCGGCCCAAGCTGATGCTGTTCGACGAGCCGACCTCGGCCCTGGACCCCGAACTCGTCGGCGACGTGCTCAGGGTGATGCGGGACCTGGCCGCGTCCGGCATGACCATGATCGTGGTCACCCACGAGATGGGCTTCGCCCGCGAGGTCGCCGACCGGGTGGTCTTCTTCGACGGCGGCCAGGTCGTCGAGACCGGTCCCGCCCGGCAGGTCATCACCGAGCCCCGGCACGAGCGGACCAAGGCCTTCCTGGCCGCCGTGCGGTGAGCGCCCCTGGCACCCACCCTTGAGGAAACCCCCTCGAGTTCCCCGAGTGACGACGAAGGAGGACGACCGATGAGACTCCTGCTCCGCGCCAACGCCCACCGGCAGGTGGACGGCGGCTGCCGGGAGGTCGCGGCCGCACCGGACACGCCCCGCCGTGAGACCTGGCAGTGGCAGGTGCGGCTGCTCGCCCAAGGCCACGGCCCCACCACCGCCCCACTGCCCGGCGCCCGGCGGGTCACCGAAGCCCTGCCGGACGGGGCGTTGCTGGAGGTCACGGCCGACCCCGCCGCGGTCACCGCCCGCGTGGAGGTCCTCGACCCCGGCGCCGGCACGACCGTGGACCGCGCCGAGGACGACGTGCTGGTCCTCGTCTCCACCGGGGGACGGCTGCTGGTGGAGGGACGGCACCTGCTGGCGGACGCCGACGCGATGGTGCTGGCGGGGGACGACCCCCTGCACGTGGACGTCCGGCACCCGGACGGCCCATCCCGCGACGGCTCAGTCTCCCGCGACGGCTCCTGCGACGACCAAGTCTCCTGCGACGGCCCGGACGCCCGGGTCGCCGTGGTCCGCCTCGGCTCCGCCCGGGGCCGCACCCTGAGCTGGGTGCCCTGATGGCGGCGGCACCCGTCGCGGACGGGGAGCAGCGGCTGCGACTGCGTGTGTCCGCCCTGGTGCGGGAGGCCGAAGGCGTGGTCTCCGTGCGCCTGCGGCGTTCCGACGGCGGCGAGTTGCCGGCCTGGGAGCCGGGCGCGCATGTCGACCTGCACCTGCCCGGGGACCTCACCCGGCAGTACTCGCTCAACGGATCGCCCGAGGACCGGTCCCTCTGGCAGGTCTCCGTGCTCAGGGAACCGGCGTCCCGTGGCGGCTCCCTGGCCGTGCACGAGGCCCTGCGCCCGGGCCAGGAGATCGAGGTGACCGGGCCGCGCAACCGGTTCCGGCTGGTCGACGCCCCCGAGTACCTCTTCGTCGCCGGAGGCATCGGCATCACCCCGCTGCTGCCGATGCTGGACCGGGCCACCGCCGCCGGTGCCCACTGGACGCTGCTGTACGGCGGGCGGACCCGAGCGAGCATGGCATTCCTGCCGACGCTCGCCCGCCACGGCGACCGGGTGCTGGTGCGCCCGCAGGACGAGTACGGCCTCCTCGACCTGGAGCCCTTCCTCGGCACACCGCGGGAGGCGACGAAGGTCTACTGCTGCGGCCCCGAGCCCCTGCTCGCCGCCGTCGAGCGGCTCTGCGCCCCGTGGCCCACGGGAACCCTGCACACCGAGCGGTTCGCCGCGGCACCCCGTCAGGACGCCGACACGGACGCCGACGGGGAGTTCGAGGTGGTGCTCCAGCGCTCCGGCCGCAGCGTCACCGTGCCCGCCGGAACGACGATCCTCCAGGCGCTGGAGGACCAGGGGATCGACGCCGCGAACTCCTGCCGGGAGGGCATCTGCGGCACCTGCGAGACCAAGGTCGTCGAGGGGGTGCCCGACCACCGGGACAGCCTCCTGTCCCCGGAGGAGCGCGCCGCCAACGACACCATGATGATCTGCGTCGGCCGCGCCCGCTGCTCCCGGCTGGTGCTGGACCTCTGACCGCCGGGCCTTCGACCACCGGACCGCGCCCGGGCACAGCCCCGGCGCGGTCCGGCCGTACGTGCGCCCGTTCTCCCGGCGTTCGCTTTTTCGCCATCCCGAGGACTCCTGGAATCGACCAGGAATTCTCATGAGCCCATCATGTGCCGCTGATTGCGTGTGCGGAACCGGTCGGTCCGCGACGTATCAGCAAGGAGGCGCATGGTGTTCCTGTCGAAGGAGGCCGCAGCGCATGAGAGCCGCGTCGGCCAGGAGCCGTCGCATGTGGCCAGTCGGCTGCACGCGTTCAACCGGTTCGAGCTGAAGTACCTGGTCCCCGTGGACCAGGCGGCTCAGATCCGGGACGAGTTGGCCGAGCGGATGGACCGGGACGCGCACAGCCCGGTCGGTGGCTACGGCGTGTGGAGCCTGTACTACGACACCCCTCGGCTGCGGTTCTACTGGGAGAAGATCGACGGTCTGAAGTTCCGCCGCAAGCTGCGCATCCGCCACTACGGCGACCTCGACGGCGTCACCGACGAGTCACCGGTGTGCGTGGAGATCAAGCAGCGGGTGAACCGGGTCACCCAGAAGCGCCGCATCACCCTTCCCTACGGCGTGGCGCGTCAACTCTGCGACGGCCGGGAGGAGGTGGCGCACTCGGCGAAGGAGAGCGCCTTCGTCCAGGAGGTCCTGGACCTCGTCGTACGGCTGGACCTCAAGCCCACCGCGATCACCGGCTACCAGCGCGAGGCCCTGGTCGGGCGGCACGCGGACACCGGTCTGCGGGTCACCTTCGACCGCCGTGTCCGCGGCCGGGACAGGGACTTCCACTTCGGCATCGAGACACCGGAGAACCGATTCACGATCCCGCCGCACCTGTCGGTCATGGAGGTCAAGGTCAACGAGCGCACCCCGCACTGGATCACCGACCTGGCCGCCCGCCGCAACCTCAACCTCGTGCGGGTCTCGAAGTACGTGCAGTCCGTTGAGGCGTTCGGCCTGGCCCCCCGGTCGGTCTTCCACATCCACGAGGCGGACTACCCGCCACCCACCCCCACCGAAGAGCAGCCGCCCCCGCGGCGGCCGGCGCCGGACGCGCCGTTGAAGGCAGGAGCACAGTGAACTTCGACCTCGATCTGCAGGAACTCAGCGGCACGTTCAGCGTGGCGGACGTCGTGGCGGCGATGGCGCTGTCGTTCATCCTGTCCACGCTCATCGGCTACGTGTACCGGTACACGCACCGCAACGTCTCCTACAGCCAGTCCTACGTCCAGACCCTGGTCATCGTCGGCATGATCGTCGCGTTGATCATGCTGGTCGTGGGCTCCAACCTGGCCCGCGCGTTCTCCCTGGTCGGCGCGTTGTCCGTGGTCCGTTTCAGGAACGCGGTCAAGGAGACCAGGGACGTCGGTTTCATCTTCCTCGCCATGGCGATCGGCATGGCCTGCGGTGCCCGCTTCTACACGCTGGCCGCGGTGGGCGCCGTGGTGATCTGCGCCGTCGTCGTCGTGATGGCCAAGTTCAACTGGTTCGCGCTGAACGTGCAGCGCCAGGTCGTCAAGGTCCAGGTACCGGCCGGTGACGACTACACGCCGCAGATCCGTGACGTACTGATCAAGTACACCAGCGAGTTCGAGCTGGTGAGCACCGAGACGATCCGTGGCGGCGCGCTGAGCGAGGTCTTCTACACGGTGCGGCTGAAGAAGGGCGCCGAGCCCGGCGACCTGGTCAGCGCCCTTCAGGAGCGGACGTCCGGACAGCGGGTGACGGTTCTGACCGGTTACGACACCACCGATCTGTGATGGCCGAGGACACCACCGCGCGCCGCCGGCGCCGTCTGCGGGACCGGCTGCCCGTGCGGCTGCGCCACCACTGGAAGCCGACCGCGGCCCTGGGCGTCGGCCTCACCGCGATGGTCGTCTTCCTGGGCGACGCGCGGATCTCCCCCTATGTCACGTCGTCCTCGCGGGTCGAGGGGGACCCCATCACCGAGAACGTCAGGGGATCGGTGGGCCTGTACGACACGTCGGCGTCGCACTCGATCCAACTCACTTATAAGCAGACCGACTTCGACAAGATGATGAAGGAGTTCCGCGACGACGGCACCAAGGAGTACATCGAGGCGGACCTCATCATCGACGGGGTCTACCTCAACGACGTCGGGATCCGGCTCAAGGGCAACTCCACGCTGATGTCGCTGCGCGGCAACAGGGGCATGCCCGGTGGCGGCCGGGGCCTGCCCGGTGCCGCACAGGGGGCTCCCGCCGGAGCCCCCGGCGGGGCCGGAGCCCCCGGCGGCGTCGGCGGGGCCGCTGCTCCCGGTGGGGCCGCTGCTTCCGGTGGGACCGGCGCACCCAGTGGGACCGGCGGGACTGGGGCTGGTGGGGCTGGTGGGACCGGCGGGGCCGGGGACCAGGACCGCGGCCGGAACCAGAACGCGGGCGGCGGTCCGGGCAGGGCCGGCGGCGTGGGCGGGATGATGCAGTACGACCTGTCCGAGAAGAAGCCGGAGGAACTGCCCTGGCTCGTCAAGATCGACGCGTTCGTCGCGGGCCGCGCCTACCAGGGCGAGCGGGAGATCTCGCTGCGTCCCGGCAGCAACAGTCAGGTGCCGCTGAACGAGGCGCTGTCGCTGTCGCTGATCCAGAAGACCGGGCAGAAGGCCGAACGGTACGCCTTCACCGAGTTGACGGTGAACAACCGGCCCTCCGTCACACGGCTCATGGTCGAAAGTCCCGACACCGACTACGCCCAGGAAGTGGCCGACGGCAACGGCGTGCTGTACAAGGCGAAGGCCGGCGGCAGCTTCACCTACCGCGGTGACGATCCGACGGACTACGAGAGTTCCTTCAAGCAGCTCAACAAGAAGGGCAGCCAGGACCTCGAACCGGTGATGAGGCTCATCAAGTGGGCCGACAAGGCATCGGACAAGGAGTTCGCCCGCGACCTCGGCAGGTACGTGGACGTCGACTCGCTGGCCACCTATCTCGCGACGCAGAACCTGCTGCTGAACTTCGACGACATGGCCGGGCCCGGCAAGAACTACCTGCTGTGGTACGACCTGGACACCAAGAAGTTCTCCGTTCTCGGCTGGGACTACAACCTGACCTTCAGCGGGGACGCGACGGCCGGGCCCGACGACTCCATCAGCATGGGCGGCGGCATCGGTGGCGGCATGGGCGGCGGTAGACCTGAGGGGATGCCGGAGGGGATGCCCCAAGGGATGCCCGGCGGTGGTCAGGGCGACGGTCCGGGCCAGGGCATGCCCGGAGGCAAGGGCGGACTCATGGGTCATGTCCTGAAGACCAAGTTCCTGGAGTCCGACGCGTTCGACGCCGTCTACAAGAAGGCCTACCGGGAGCTGTACCAGAAGTTCTACCAGTCGGGTACGGCGGCCAAGGACCTCCAGGCCCTCGCGGACCAGGCCCGTTCCGCGGGCGCGGACTCCAAGGAACTGGACACCGCCGTCACCAGGCTCGACAAGACCGTCACCGACCGTGCCGCGGCTCTCGCCAAGGACAAGCAGGTGACCGGCTGAAGACTCCGGCATCCCGGGCCGCTCCCCTGGACGGCCCGGGACGCCGGCCGGCCCGCCCGGGCCGGATGCGCGCCTTTCGCGCACAGGGTTCCTGGCTACCATCGCCCCGCACGACCAGGACCGCCCCGCAGCGGCTCCTCCTGCCCGTACCCCGAGGTGCCCGAACGTGACCGATCCACACGCCCCCGCGCGGACACCCGCTTCCCGGCACACCGTCCTGGTCGTCGAGGACGACCCCAGCATCCGTACCCTGCTCACCTCCGCGCTCAGCGCGGCCGGTTACACCGTGGCGAGCGCGGCCGACGGACAGGAGGCCATGTTCGAGGCCGGCAACCGCCGCCCCGACCTGATCGTGCTGGACGTGATGCTGCCCGACACCGACGGTTTCCAGCTCACCCGCGACCTGCGGGCCCAGGGCGCCTACACCCCCGTCCTGTTCCTCACCGCCCGTACCGGCGTCGAGGACCGCATCATCGGCCTGAGTTCGGGAGGCGACGACTACGTCACCAAGCCCTTCCACATCCAGGAGGTACTGCTGCGCGTCCGCGCCATCCTGCGCCGCAGCAGCGCTCCCGCCTCCACCTCCGACCTCCGCCCTCCACTGCGCTACGCCGACCTCACCCTGGACGAGCGCACCCGTGAGGTGAGACGAGCGGGCAGGCTCCTGAAGCTGTCGCCGACCGAGTTCCGGCTCCTGGTCTGCCTGCTGTCCCACCCCGAACGCGTGCTGGAGAAGACGGAGATCCTCCAGCAGGTGTGGCAGTACGGCTTCTCCGGCGACACCCGCATCGTCGACACCTACGTCAAGAACCTGCGCGGCAAGGTCGACCGCAGTCCGCCCGCGCTGATCCACACCGTGCGCGGAGTGGGCTACTGTCTGCGGCTTCCGCGCGACGAGACGAACACCGGCGCACGATGAGGTGGCCGGCCCGACCGCGGCCGCGCTCCCTGCGCAGCCGCCTCGTGCTGATCGCCGGCCTGCTGGCGACGTGTGCCGTCGTGCTGTGCCAGATCGCCGGGCTGACCGTCGTACGCACCTGGCTCACCGATCAGGTCGACGACCGGCTGTCCCACTTCCGTCCCCCCGCCGACGCCTACCGTGACATCGGCGACGACGGCATGCCGGGGCCACCCGACGGGAACGCCCCCCTGCCCTCGGACTACCGCGTCTACTTCTACGGCCAGGACGGACATCTGCTGCGCGCCTCCCTGGGCAACGGCGACGGTCCCGGCCCGCGCCTGCCCGCAAAGGCGGACGACCTGCACCTGGACACGGAGAAGCCCCGTACGGTCGAGTCCGAGGACTCGTCCGGATCGGACTGGCGGGTGATCGACCACGCGGGCCCCGACGGGATGCACGCCGTCGTCGCCCTCCCCTTGGACACCGTCGACGGCGCCACCACCAAACTGCTCTGGCTCAGCGCCGTTCTCGGCGTCTGCGTCGCCGGCGGAGTCGTCGTCCTGGGCAACGTCGCCGTCCGCCTCGGCCTGCGCCCCCTCACCCGCGTCGAGCGGACCGCCCAGCGCATCACCGAGGGCGCCCTGGAACTCAGCGTCCCCATCACCGACCCGGACACCGAGGTCGGCCGGCTCAGCCTGGCACTGAACACGATGCTCGACCGCCTGCGCACCGCGCTGCACCGCGCGGAGACCTCCGAACAGCAGCTGCGCCGCTTCATGGCGGACGCCGGTCACGAACTGCGCACGCCCCTCACCGCGATCCAGGGCTTCGCCGAACTGCTCCTCGACGAGTCCCGGATGAGTGACCTGCGACGGCACGAGGCCCACGCCCTGATCAACCACAACGCGGAGCGCATGAGCCGTCTCGTCGACGACCTCTTCCTCCTCGCCACGCTCGGAGACACCCCTCTTCCGCACCGCGAGACCGTCGACCTGCTCTCCCTGGCCGCGGACGCCATCGCCACCACCGCCGTCCGCCATCCGCGGCGCACCATCACCCTCGAACCGCTCCTCAGCCGCTCCGGCGGCGACGAGCACGGTCTCGACATCGTCGAGACGTCCGGCGACCCGCACCAACTCGCCCAGGTACTCGGCAACCTCCTCTCCAACGCCTGCGCCCACACCCCCGACGACACCCCCGTCCGCGTCGCAGTAGGCGTCGCTCACGCCGGCGAGCACGGCTGCGGCACGGACCGCCCCGACCGCGTCCGTACCGGCCCGCCACCGGCGCCCGGCACACCCGTCGGCGTCATCGAGGTCACCGACAGCGGCCCCGGCCTCGCCCCCGACCAGGCGGCCCATGTCTTCGACCGCTTCTACCGTGCCGAACGGCCCGGCCCGCGAACCCAACCGGGCTCCGGCCTCGGCCTCGCCATCGCCGCGGCCATCACCGAGGCACACGCAGGCCGCCTGGAACTGGACACCCAGCCCGGCGAAGGCTGCACGTTCCGCCTCCTTCTCCCCGAGTTCCCCGGCCGCGTCAGCGTGTGAGGGAAGCGGCGTCCCCCATGACGATCACCGGATGCTCGGCGGGGTCGAGTCGCAGCAGGAGTTCTTTCATGTGCTCCTGCTTCAGGCTCACGCAGGCGTGCGTGGGGCCGCCGTGGTCGACGTGGAGCCAGATGCCGCCGCCCTTGTCCGCGCCGAGAGGCCTGGTCCAGTCGAGGGGTGAAGTACCGGGCTCGTGGTTGTAGTTGATGGCGACGACGTAGTCGAAGGCACCCGCCAGCGGCTCTCCGTCGAAGCCGGTGCCGCTGATCGTGAAGCCATGCGACTGGTCGTACGGCAGCCTGGCGCCGGGATCGGGGAGCAGCCCCCCGGCGTCGGTGAGGGAGAACACGCCGATGGGCGACCGCAGATCATTGAGGTGATGGTCGTCCGTCCAGCCCTTGAGGGCGTTGTGCGCCGGCCACGGGGTTCCCGGTGTCCAGCCCGCATCGGTGCGCCGGTAGAGAATCACCTGCGAGGTGGGGGAGTTCTTGTCCTGCCCGGTGACCAGCACCACCTGGCGCGTGTTCGCGGGGATCTCAGCGAGTGTCTTGGGGCCGAGGCCCGGCAGAACGGCGGTGGCGGACGCCTCGCTGCCCGCCGACGCCGTCCCCGTGGTGGGTACTGCCTGCGCGGCCTGTGCCGTGGCGGGCGCGGCGGCCGGTGCGTCGAGTGCTCCGGCCGGGTCCGCGTCCGCCCCCGGCCCCGCGCATCCGGCGAGGGTGAGGGACAGGAGCAGTACGGCGGCCGGTATTCCCGGACGGTTCGGGACCGCAGGGGTGGAGGTGACCGCCCTGTGGTCGCCGAACGGGGCACGCGGAAGCTGCCGTCGCGACGGACGGCGAGTCGATGAAGCCATGATCCACAGCCTGGACGAGACATATCAGGAACCGGTCAGCTCCGACCGGAGTCCTGGGCCGCGACGTCTCGCACCGCGTCGTGGGAACGACCCGACCCTGCCCACCGCCGTCAGGAAGTTGTCAGGGTGTGGGAAGCCCCGCACGCGGGCCTGAACCCCCCTCGCCCGTGCCTATAGTCACCGCGTGTGCGCACGAATTCTGGTCGTCGAGGACGACACCCTGCAGGCTGAGCTCGTACGGCGGCTGCTGCTTCAGGAGGGCCACACCCCCGTCGTGGTCCACGACGGGCGCGCCGCGCTCGACGAAGCCCGGCGCCGCAGGCCCGACCTGGTCATCCTGGACCTGATGCTGCCCGAGGTCGACGGACTGGGCGTGTGCCGCGCGCTGCGCCGGGACGGGGACGTACCCGTTCTCATGCTGACCGCCCGCTCCACCGAGGACGACCTGCTGCTCGGCCTGGGACTCGGGGCGGACGACTACATGACCAAGCCGTACAGCCCGCGCGAGTTGCTGGCCCGGATCCGGACGGTGCTGCGCCGCACCCTCCGCACCGCGGACGCCTCACCGGTGCTGCGCGCGGGCGGCATCGCCGTCGATCCGCTGCGGCACGAGGTGACCTGCGACGGGGTCCCGATCCCTTGCACCCCGGGCGAGTTCGCCATCCTGCACGTCATGACCGCGGAACCCGACCGGGTCTTCTCACGCCGTCAACTGCTGCAGCACACCAAGGGCCAGGACCGTGCCTCCACCGAACGCGCCATCGACGTCCACATCCTGAACCTGCGCAAGAAGATCGAGGCGGACCCCAGCAGGCCCGTCCGGCTCCTGACGGTCTTCGGCGTCGGCTACAAGCTCACCGGCCGGCCGTCGTGACTCCCGGTCCGCGCATACCGTGGCGCAAGAGCCTGCTGGTGCGGCTCCTCCTCACCTCCGTGACCACAGCCGCGCTGTCCGTCGGCGCCACCGCCTGGCTGGCCATGGAGAACACCGCGCGGGCCATTCAGGAGGAGCACGGCCAGGTGCTCTCCGACGACACCGACATCCTGCGGCAGATCAGCGGTTACGCCGCGACACACGCCGGCTGGAACGGCGTGCGCCCCATGGTGCGTTCGCTCTCCCGCACCATGGGGCGACGGATCGCCCTGACGGACGAGACCGGACACGTCATCGCCGACTCCGCCGGCCCCGGCACCGAACTGCCCGCCCGTGCCTCGGCCTCCGTCGACCCGCTGACCACCGACACCTACAGCGAACCCGGAGCTCAACTCGCCGGCATCGACCCGCGCGCGGTGGGCCCTTACCGGCTCACCGCGACCGAACGGGCACTGGTGAAGACGCTCGCCGGGAAGCGTCTGTTGTGCGTACGGAAGTACGACAGCGAGGCCGGCCTCCGTCGGATTCCCAGCGGTCGTACGGTGGTTGTGCGCGACGCCGGGGCGACGTCCATGCCGCCGGACTGCCAGGACAAGGTACTCAGGATGCCCGTGCCCACCGAGCAGAAGGCGCTGGGCGAACTCAGTGTGCTGGCCGAGTCCTGCCTCGCGGAGGGGCGGGCGCAGATCCTCACGTACATGCTGGAGTACGTTCCCGGCTGGCCGCCGGACGGCATCGGCTTCCGGCTGGGTGGAGGCCGACAACGTCAGACGTGTGTCGAGACCGCCCGCCGCACACAACTCGACCCGTACGTCGCCCCGAGGGCCCGCCTGTATCTGGGCAACCTGGGCGGGCAGCCCGCGGGCTTCGACCTCTCACCCGGTGACAAGGCCAGGATCGCCGGTGTGGCGGGGCTGGTCCTGGCCGTCACCGTCGCCATGACCACCGTCGTCGCCGTCCGCCTCGTCCAGCCCCTGCGCGCCCTGACGGCCGCGGCCCTCCAACCGCCGCAGCGGCACACGCGTGTCGTCGTCACCACCCAGGACGAGACCGGGCATCTGGCCGCCGCCTTCAACGACCTCACCGCGCGCCGCGAGCAACTGGAGGCCCAGCGCAAGGCCATGGTCAGCGACATCGCCCACGAGCTGCGCACCCCGCTGACCAACATCCGCGGCTGGCTGGAGGTCACCCGCGACGGGCTGCTCGAACCGGACCCGGACCTCATCGCCTCCCTGCACGACGAGGCACTGCTCCTGCAGCACATCATCGACGATCTGCAGGACCTCGCCGCGGCGGACGCCGGCACGCTGACACTGCACCGGGAGACCGTACGGACGGACGAACTCCTCGCCCAGGTCGTCTCGGCCCACCGTGCCCGCGCCGAAGCCGCCGGGATCCGCCTGGACACCCGCGCCGAACCCGGTCTCCGGCTGGACGCCGACCCGGTCAGGATCCGCCAGTCGCTGGGCAACCTCATCTCCAACGCACTCCGGCACACCCCGGCGGGCGGCACGGTCACGCTCTCCGCCCGGCACTCCGGTGACCTGGTCGTCCTCACGGTGAGGGACACCGGCAGCGGCATCGCATCCGGCGATCTGCCGCACGTCTTCGACCGGTTCTGGCGAGCCGAGAAGTCCCGCAGCAGACACGCCGGCGGCAGCGGACTCGGCCTCTCCGTCGTCCGCCACTTCGTGGAGGCCCACGGCGGGACCGTCACCGCCGACAGCGAGCCCGGCGACGGGGCGGTGTTCACCATCCGGCTGCCCAGTGCCGGGCACCCGGACAACGGGACCTCGTGATCGCCGCGTCCTGGCGGCAAAGCCATGGCCAATCGTTCGCGCATATGCAGAACGCGCGTGCGCCAGGCACTGCCCGCAACCTCTACCCAAGGTTGTGCCGTTGAGCGAGGCATGCACCCCGAATTCCACATCCGTCACCACGACGAGCGCGACTGGACCGTCATCGAGATCCGCGGGGAGGTCGACGTGCACACCGTGCCCCGCATCCGTGAGGACCTGGGCAAGAAGATCCAGGCGGGCCGCCACCGACTCATCGTCGACCTGACGGACACGACCTTCATGGACTCGACCGGCCTCGGCCTCCTCGTCAGCGTCCACAAACGCATCCGCGCCCGCGCCGGCGCCCTGAGACTGGTCATCGTCAACCCCGACATCCGCCAGATCTTCACCATCACGAGCCTCGACCAGATCTTCCCGATCTACGGCTCCACACAGGCCGCGCTGGCCTGAGGGGACCTGGCGGGCGCATCCGGTGGCCACAGCCGGCGCCGCCCGGGCCGGTTGACTGCTCGCTCACCGGACGGTGAAGTCGGCCGCCTCGGTGTTCAGGGTCGTGGTGCCGTCCTTCCCGGTGACCAGGACGGCGACGTACCAGGTACCGCGCGGGGACGACTTGGCGTCGGCGTCGGTGACCCGGACGGTGTAGGTGCAGCGCAGGGTGTCCTGCCCGGCGGGCTTGCAGACGGCCGTCTCCGCGGCGGCCATGTCCTCGGCGGTCGGCCTCTTCTCGGCGAGGGACGACTGCTGCGGCCAGGCCAGCACCTTCACGCTCTTGACACCGGAGGACTCCGTGACGTCGGTGACGAAGACCAGCGAGCCGTCGCGGTTGCCGTCGGGAGCCGAGTAGCGGGCGGTGCTGTGCGCCGACGCAGGGGACTGCTCCCCGGCCCGGGCGAGAACGAAGGCACCGGCGCCACCGAGGAGAACGACACCGGCGACCACGGACAGGGCAACACGTCGGGACATGGGAATCTCCGTAACTGTCTCAACCCTGGATCGGGCTGCGCCACTTGGCTGCGGCGCTGCACCGATCCTCGCCGCGCGAGGACTCGCCGGACATGAGCGCGCGTACTCAAGCCGAGTTGAGTAGAGGGCTGGGCCTGGCCGGGCCCACCACGCGCCGGAAGAGCAGCACCGTCATGGCGTACTGGGCCGCCGTGCCGATGATCATGGAGAGCCACACACCTTGGACGCCGAGAGCCGGCAAGGAACTCAGCGCGTAGGCGAACGGCAGTTGGACACACGCGCCGAGCACGGTGACCCAGAACAAGGATCGTGTCCTGCTGCCGCCCATGAACACGCCGCCCAGCCCGACCACTCCGGCGAGCAGGACGAGGTACGGCAGGAGGTACCACAAGAGGACTTCACCCGAGTCGACGACTGGCGGGGCATCGCTGAAGAAACCCATGATCACTCGTCCGCTCAGCGCGAGGACGAGTCCGGCGCCGGCACCGACCACCGTGGCCAGCAGCAGGCTCTGTTGCCCAATGACCCGGTCCGCGTTCTGCCCGGAGCCACGAGAGCGCGCGGTGAGGATGCTGCCGGCCTGGCGGAGGGCGTAGAAGGCCATGGTGGCGAAGAGGATCAGCTTGATGCCGATGCCGTAGGCGGCGAGCGGATCCTCGCCGAACCTCGCGACGATGCCGACCAGAGCCGCGCTGATGCCCATGCGCAGCACGAAGTCCCCGGACGCGGGGAGCCCGACGCCCAGGATGCGGCGCAGCGCGGCCTTCCAGTGCAGGGTGGTGGTCTCACCTCCGGTTGCCCCGACACGCTTGCGCCGCAGAAGGACGAGGCTCACGCCGAGGGCGACCGCTCGGCCCAGCATCATCCCGAGCGCGGCACCCTGCACGCCCATCTTCGGCAACCCGCCGACGCCGTAGATCAGCAGGGGGTCCAGGACGAGGATGCAGGCGTTGGCGAGGAGCGCCATCCTCATCGGTGTCCGGGTGTCCCCCGTGCCTTTGAAGATCCCGTCGACGACGTTCTGGGCGAAGAAGACCGCCATGCCGGGGAACGAGATGGCGAAGAACTCCGCCGCCAGCCGGTGTACGTCGCCGTCACCGCTGCCCACCAGCAGCTGTGCCACTTGGTCGCGAAGGAGGAAGCCGCCCAGAGCGACGACGGGCGTGATGGTCAGCCAGAGAGTTCCCGCGGCGCGGACCGCGACGGGCAGTTCCGCCCGTCGCCCGCCTCCGAGAGCGTCCGCGATCAGTACCGTCGTCCCGACGTTGGCCATGAGGATGACACCGAGCAGCACGTTCTCCAATGTGCTGGCGACGGCCACGGCGCCGACCGCCGCCTCCCCGAGACGGGCCACCCAGATGGTGTCGATGATGCCGGCGACCACCCCGGAGAGCAGTTCGAAGTAGACCGGTATGCCCAGCCCCAGCAGCGCTCGGCGCGTGGCGGCCGGGCTCAGCGGTTCGTGTCCACCATCGCTCGCATCGTCGTACAGCCGGACACGCACAGTCACCCTCTTCCCCCGCTCTTCTTGCCGCCTGGCAGCGACAGGCTAGCTCGATTCGTGTCACTCTAATAGAGGTAGTCAAGACTTTGGCCCGACGCCCATCGAACGACGCGGCACCCGTCGTCCGGACAACGAAGGAAGACCGTGCTGACCCTCTCGATCCTCGGCTTTCTGGCAGAACGTCCCATGCACGCCTACGAGTTGCGTCGCCGTATCTCGGACCTGATCGGCCACAACCGGCCGGTGAGCGACGGAGCGCTCTACCCGGCCATCAACCGGCTGCGCCAGGCCGGACATGTGGAACGCCAGTCAGAGCCGGGCGACAGCGCGCCGCCGCGGCAGGTTCTGCGGATCACGCCCGCGGGCCGCGCCGAGCTGCTGCGTCGGCTGAGTGAGCCGAAGGAGACCGAGATCACCGATGGTGGATCGTTCTTCACCCTGCTGGCCTTCCTCGGTCAGGTGCCGGACCCCGAGCGGCAGGCAGCCGTTCTGCGACGGCGGCTGGACTTTTTGTCCGCGCCGGGCAGCTTCTTCAGCCGATCCGGCACGCCTGTGCGGATCAAGGACGAGGAGGACCGGTATCGCCGGGGGATGCTGATCATGGCCAGGGCGGCGCAGCGGGCGGAGCGCGCCTGGCTGGAGGAGACTCTTCGAGCCCTGCTCGGGTCGGACGCGGCGGCCGAGCGCCCTTCGTGAAGCGACAGGGGTGCGAACACGATTCGCCGTGCCCGCACCCCACATCCGCTCGCGCTCAGGGCCTCCACGTCGTCCGGCGCCGCTGCCGTGACATCCCGGCCGCCAGGGCCCGCGGCGCTCGGAACACGGCGCAGAGGTTGGCGTCGAGGGCCGACAGAAGCGCGGTCGCGAAGGGTGAGCCCCGCTCCACTTGACGCCACGGGCCCCGGGAGGCCAGCCGTGACATCCCTGGGGCCCGGCTCGGGTGCAGGGCCTGGAGCCGGAACCGCGCGCGGAGCACCCAGGTCCGCGCGTACGGCCCTACCAGGCCCGTCGCGTCTGCCTGCCGAAGAGGATGCGGCCCGGTTCGGGTGGTGGGGGAGTGCCTCGTTTGAGGGGCCAGGCGAGGATCATGCCCGCGATGAAGCCGACCACGTGGGCCGTGTAGGCCACGGTGCCCGACTCGGCGACGGCCTGGCCGGAGGAGTAGAACGCCTGGAGCACGAACCAGAAGCCCAGGACGATCCAGGCCGGAAGGCGTAGCGGCAGGAAGAGGAGGAAGGGGACGAGGATCCAGACCCGGGCCTTGGGGTACAGCACCAGGTAGGCGCCCAGGACGCCGGCGATGGCTCCCGACGCGCCGATCAGGGGCTCGGCGGAGTCCGCGTTGAGCAGCGCGAAGCCGTATCCGGCCACGTACCCGCAGACCAGGTAGAACAGCAGGTACCGCACACGGCCCATGCGGTCCTCGATGTTGTTGCCGAAGATGAGCAGGAACAGCATGTTGCCCAGCAGATGCAGCCAGCTGCCGTGCAGGAACATCGCCGTGAGGACCGACAGCACGGGCGACTTGTCGTAGGCGGGCGGCCCCAGCAAGCAGCCCGGGCCGTGCGCGCCCACCCCGACGGTGCCCGTCGGGACGAGCGACGGCAACTGATCGTGGATCAGCTCCCTCGGCACCAGCGCCCACTGCTGCGTGAAGGCCTGCAGATGGCACAGCTGCGCCGGCGAGCCGCTGCCCGTGAAGGATCCGGCGATGCCTGGCGTGAGCAGGAACACGACGAAGTTCGCGGCGATCAGGGCGTACGTCACCCACGGGGTGCGCCGCGTCGGATTCAGATCATGGACGGGAATGACCACAGAAAAGTACTGCCCGCGATGCGCTCGCCGAATCGGTGAACGCCGCCGTCCGCGTGTACGTACTTCTCCTCAACCGCCCGCGGCCCGGGGAAGGCGGGCCGCGGCCGGCCGGAACGGCGCAGGGCTCACGGTGTGCTGTCGCGGACCTTCGCCGCGGCCTTGCGGGCCGCCACGAGCACCGGATCCCACACCGGGGAGAACGGCGGCGCGTAGCCGAGGTCCAGTGCCGTCATCTGTTCCACCGTCAGACCGGCGGTGAGGGCGACCGCGGCGATGTCCACCCGCTTCCCCGCGCCCTCACGGCCGACGATCTGCACGCCCAGGAGGCGGCCGGTACGGCGTTCGGCGATCATCTTGACGGTCATCGGGGAGGCGCCGGGGTAGTAGCCCGCGCGGCTGGTCGACTCGACGGTGACCGTCTCGAACCGCAGGCCCACCCGGTGGGCGTCCTTCTCTCGCAGCCCGGTGCGCGCGATCTCCAGGTCGCACACCTTGCTCACCGCGGTGCCGACGACGCCCGGGAAGGTGGCGTAGCCGCCGCCGACGTTGGTGCCGATGACCTGGCCGTGCTTGCTGGCGTGGGTGCCCAGCGGGACGTGGCGCAACTGCCCGGAGACCAGGTCCAGGACCTCCACGCAGTCGCCGCCGGCCCAGATGTTCTCGTGACCGCGCACCCGCATCGCCCGGTCGGTGAGCAGGCCGCCGTGCGCGCCGAGCGGGAGTTCGGCCGCCCGTGCGAGCGCGGTCTCCGGGCGCACCCCGATGCCCAGTACCACCACGTCCGCCGGGTACTCGGCGTGCGCGGTCGCCACGGCCCGGACCCCGCCGTCGTCGCCGGTGAGAACCTTGGTCACCTCGGTGTCGTCGACCATGGTGATGCCGAGGCCCGACATGGCCCGGTGCACCAGGCGGCCCATGTCGGGGTCGAGCGTCGACATCGGTTCCCGGCCGCGGTTGACGACCGTCACCTCGTAGCCGCGCTTGATGAGCGACTCGGCCATCTCGACTCCGATGTAGCCCGCCCCGATCACCACCGCCCGGCGGCCACGCGCGCGTGCGAGGGTGTCCAGCAGGGCCTGGCCGTCGTCGAGGGTCTGCACCCCGTGCACGCCGGGCGCGTCGGCGCCGGGCATGTCGGGGCGGACGGGGCGCGCCCCGGTCGCGATCACGAGCTTGTCGTACGGCGTCCAGGACTCCGCGCCGGAATCGACGTCCCGCGCGCGCACGCGTCCGGCGGCCACGTCGATCTCTGTCACCTCGGTGCGCATGCGCAGGTCGATGCCCCGCGCGCGGTGCTCCTCGGGCGCGCGGGCGATCAGCCGGTCCCGTTCGTCGACGTCGCCGCCCACCCAGTACGGGATGCCGCACGCCGAGAACGAGGCGAAGTGGCCGCGTTCGAACGCCACGATCTCCAGCTCGTCCGGCCCGCGCAGCCGGCGTGCCTGCGACGCCGCGGACATCCCCGCGGCGTCGCCGCCGATCACGACAAGGCGTTCCTTCGTACCCCGGGCATCCCGCGCGGCCTTCATCTCCATGCGCCCACGCTACGGGGATCAGACCGCCCCGGTCGTGCGGCTGCCGCAGTCCTGAGCCCGCCCCCGGGTCCCGAGTGTGTCCCCGGTCCCGGGTCGGCCCCCGGTCTTGAGGCTGCCGCAATCCCGAGCCGCTCCCGGTTCCGGGAGCGTCCCGGCCCTGAGGCAGCCTCAGCCTCCGATGCCACCTCAGTCCTCAGTGCCCGGTTCGCCGCCCAGCTCCCCTGCCGGGGGCGCGGGCTCCCGCCGGGAGTCCGGCAGCGCGTCCGGCGCGGTCATGACGGGGGCGTCGGCGGCGGGGCGGCGCGGGAGCCGGGGCCGTATCACCCGAAGCCACAGCGCCGCGACGACGGCCGCCGCCGCGGCGAACGGGAGCAGCGCCCCGACGGCCAGGGCGATCCAGCGGAGCACGGTGACGAACACGTGCCAGCCGCCCGCCAGCGCGTCCACGAACCCGGGCTCGTCGTCCTCGGCGGCCACCGGCTTGGGCGCCGGGTTCCGGGACAGCGACAGCGTGATGGTGGCCAGACTCGTACGGTCCTTCAGCGACGCCTGCTGGGCCAGCAGCGCCTCCAGGTCGGACTCGCGGCGGCTCAACTCGCCCTCCAGGCTGACCACGTCACTGAGCCGGGTGGCCTGGTCCATCAGCTCCCGCACCCGCGCCACGCTCGCCCGCTGCGACTTGACGCGGCTGTCCACGTCCACGACCTGGTCGGTGACGTCCTGCGCCTTCGCCGTGCGCTCGATCAGCTTGCCGGTGCCCTCCAGATCGCTGAGCACCTCGTCGTAGCGTTCGACCGGCACGCGCAGCACCACGCGCGTGCGTTCGTGCCCGTCCTCGTCGCGGCTGGTGCTCTCGTCGCCGACGTACCCTCCGGCGTTCTCGGTGGTGGTCCGGGCCGCGTCGAGGGCCTTCGGCACGTCCTTGACCTGCACGGTGAGCGAGGCGGTGCGGATGATGTGGTTCGCGGTGATCCGGGGCGGCGCGGTGGCCCTCGCCCCGGAGGCCCGGCCGCCGCCGTTGTCCGCCGCGCCCCGCTGGTCCTCGCTGCCGGCCGCGCCCGCCGCGGATTTGGCGGAGGAGTCAGCGGTGCTGTCGCCCGCGCTGCACCCGGTGAGCGAAAGGGCGGTGGCGAGCAGGAGCCCGGCCAGCGCGTGAGCGGGCCGGACGGAACGTCGTGTGCGCATGTGGCATACCCCCGAGGGTCGTCGTGACCACTGACGCTTCTTCGACTCCCGGCCCACGCGAGACGTTGGCCGGGCGTGGGTTCCGATGCGGTCACGTTCGTGACTCGGGCATGACTCGGGCCCGGACACCGGGGCGCGCAGGCGTGTCGGAGGGGTCTGAGAGAGTGGGTTCATGAGCGCAACGCGTACGGGCACGGACCATGTCGTCGTCATCGGGGCCGGGATCGCGGGGCTGGCCGCCGCGCACCGGCTGTTGCGGCAGGGGGCGCGGGTGACCGTGCTGGAGGCGGCCGAGCGCGTCGGCGGCAAGCTGCTGCCGGGCGAGATCGCGGGCGTCCGCGTCGACCTGGGCGCCGAGTCGATGCTCGCCCGCCGCCCCGAGGCCGTGACCCTCGCGCGCGAGACGGGACTGGCGGACCACCTCCAGCCGCCCGCCACGGCGAGCGCCTCCATCTGGACCCGCGGCGCCCTGCGCCCCATGCCGAAGGGGCACGTCATGGGCGTCCCCGGCACCGCCTCCGCGCTGTCCGGCGTGCTCTCCGAGGAGGGCCTCGCCCGTATCGAGCGCGACGCCGGGCTGCCCCGCACGGAGGTCGGCGACGACGTGGCCGTCGGCGAGTACGTGGCCGCCCGCCTGGGCCGCGAGGTCGTCGACCGCCTGGTGGAGCCCCTGCTCGGCGGGGTCTACGCCGGTGACGCCTACCGCATCTCGATGCGCTCGGCCGTCCCCCAGCTCTTCCGGGCCGCCCAGACCCACGACTCGCTGCTGGAAGGGGTCCGCGAGATCCAGGCCGCGGCGGCCGCCGCACAGCAGACCGGGCCGGTGTTCATGGGCATCGAGGGCGGCGTGGGCCGGCTGCCGCTCGCGGTCGCCGAGTCGGTGCGGGCCCGCGGCGGCGAGATCCTGACCGGGACCCCGGTGACGGAGCTGCGCAGGCAGGACCGTACGTCCTGGCAGGTGACCGCCGGCGACCGCGTGCTGCACGCCGACGCGGTGATCGTCGCCGTGCCCGCGCCCGTCGCCGCCGGGCTGCTGAGCGCCGAGTCCCCGGAGGCCGCCGCCGAACTGCGGGCCGTCGAGTACGCCTCCATGGCCCTGATCACCCTCGCCTACCGCCGCGCCGACGCCGCCCTGCCCGAGGGCAGCGGCTTCCTGGTGCCCCCCGTCGACGGCCGCACCATCAAGGCGTCCACCTTCGCCTCCCGGAAGTGGGGCTGGATCGCCGAGGAGGACCCGGACGTGGTCGTACTGCGCACCTCGGTGGGGCGGTACGGCGAGACGGAGATCCTCCAGCGCGACGACGCCGGCCTCGTCGACGTCTCCCGGCACGACCTGCGCGAGGCGACCGGTCTGGACGCCGCGCCCCTGGAGACCCGTGTCACCCGCTGGACCGACGGACTGCCCCAGTACCCTGTCGGCCACCACGCGCGCGTGGCCCGCATCCGCGAGCACGTCGGCAAGCTGCCCGGTCTGGCGGTGTGCGGCGCGGTGTACGACGGAGTGGGCATCCCCGCGTGCATCGCGAGCGCGTACGCGGCCGTCGACCAGCTGCGGGGTGACCTGCGGGGTCTGCAGGAGCTCACCGCGGCCCCGGTGCAGAGTCTGCACGGCGGAGCGGGAGAATAGCCTCATGAGTGACGACGCCCCCACCACCGAGTCCGGCAGGGTCCCGAACAAGGGCAAGCTGGCTAAGGACCTCAACGAGGTCATCCGCTACACGCTGTGGTCCGTCTTCAAGCTGAAGGACCTGCTCCCCGAGGACCGCGCGGGCTACGCGGACGAGGTCCAGGAGCTGTTCGACCAGCTCGCCGCCAAGGGCGTGACCATCCGCGGCACGTACGACCTCTCGGGCCTGCGCGCCGACGCCGACCTCATGATCTGGTGGCACGCCGAGACCAGCGACCAGCTCCAGGAGGCGTACAACCTCTTCCGCCGTACGCGGCTCGGCCGCGCCATGGAGCCGGTGTGGTCGAACATGGCGCTGCACCGCCCCGCCGAGTTCAACCGCTCGCACATCCCGGCGTTCCTCGCCGACGAGACGCCGCGCGACTACGTCAGCGTGTACCCGTTCGTGCGCTCCTACGACTGGTACCTGCTGCCCGACGAGGACCGCCGCCGCATGCTCGCCGACCACGGCAAGATGGCCCGGGGCTACCCGGACGTGCGCGCCAACACGGTCGCGTCCTTCTCCCTCGGCGACTACGAGTGGGTCCTCGCCTTCGAGGCCGACGAGCTGCACCGCATCGTCGACCTCATGCGCCACCTGCGCGCCTCCGAGGCCCGCCGGCACGTGCGCGAGGAGATCCCGTTCTTCACCGGGCGCCGCAAGGACATCGCCGAGCTGGTGGCCGGTCTGGCCTGACCCGTGCCGGTGTCCCGGGGCCGACGGGCCCCGGGACCCGGCCCCGGCCCCGGCCCCGCCGCTCAGCGGTGGGGCCGGCCCGGCCGGTCGCCCGTTGCAAGGCCTCACGCAACTGGCGTACGCGGGTCTCCTGGAACGTCGGGCCGTACGGCCGCGGCTCCGCGCGCGGGGCGCACACCGCCTGCCGCCCCGGCAGGCGGCCCTGGAGCAGGTAGGCGTCCAGATGCGCGTTGACGCAGGCGTTCGGCCCGCCCGCGATGCCGTGCGTGCCCGCGCCCCGCTCGGTCACCAGCACCGAACCGGCCAGCCGCCCGCGCAGCTCCAGGGCGCCCGTGTACGGCGCGGCCGCGTCCCGTTCGGCGGCCAGGATCAGCGTCGGCGGCAGCTCGCCGGGGCCGGTCCTCACGTCCAGGGGCCGCTGCCGGGGCGCCGGCCAGTAGGCGCACGGCAGGTTCGCCCACACATTGCTCCAGGTCTCGAACGGCGCCACCCGCGCGAGCCGTGTGTTATCCCGGTCCCAGACCGCGAAGTCCGTCGGCCAGGAAGCGTCGTTGCACTCCACGGCCGTGTAGACCGCGCTGCCGTTCTCCGCGGCGGCGGCCCCCTCCCGGTGCGGGGCCGCCAGCGCGACCAGCGGCTTCGGGTCGCCCTTCAGATACGCCGACAGGGCCTTGGCGCTGCCCGGCCAGTGGTCGTCGTAGTACCCGGCCGTCAGGAGCAGGCCCTGCAACTGGCCCGGTCCCACCGAGCCGCCCGCCGGTTCGGCGGCGAGCCGCTCCCGCGCCCTGTCGTAGCTCTTCTGCACCTGCCCGGCCGTACCGCCCAGCGCGTACACGTCGTCGTGCCGCGCCGTCCACGCGCGGAAGTCCGCCCAGCGGGCCTCGAACGCGGCCGACTGGTCCAGGTTGGCGCGGTACCAGATCCGGTCGGGCGCCGGGTTCACCGCGGCGTCGAAGACCATCCGGCGGACGCGCGTGGGGAACAGCGCGGCGTACAGCGCACCGAGGTAGGTGCCGTACGAGGCGCCCACGAACGTCAGCCGGTCCTCGCCCAGCGCCGCTCGCAGCACGTCCAGGTCGCGGGCGTTGTTGAGGGAGTTGTAGTGACGCAGGGACTCGCCCGCGCGCCGGGCGCAGCCGCCCGCGTACGCCTTGGCCTCGGCGACGCGCTGTTCCTTGTACGCCCGTGAGGGGTGCGTCGGCGCTGCTCTGGGCGCCCGGAGCTCGAAGAAGTCCTTCGGGTCCTGGCAGGACAGCGGGGCCGACCGGCCCACCCCGCGTGGGGCGTAGCCGACGAGGTCGTACGCGGAGGCGACGCGCTTCCACTCCGGCAGCAGGCCCATCAGCGGGAAGGAGGTGCCGTCGGCGCCCGGACCGCCCGGGTTGAACACGAGAGCGCCCTGACCGGACACTCTGCGCTTGCTGTTGCGCGGGTCCTTGTGCGTGGCCCGCACCCGGCTGACAACGAGCCGGATCCGCTTGCCGTCGGGGTGCGCGTAGTCGAGGGGCACCTGGACCGTGCCGCACTCCATGCTCCGGGGCAGCTCCCGCGCCTCCGGACACGCGCCGAAGTCGATCCCGGCCGCCCGCGCCCACGCCGCGGCGACGACGGCGCCCCGCAGTTCCGCCGCGGCACCGGGGAGGTGTGCGGTGGGCGTGGCCGGGGCGCCGGCGAGGGCGGTGAGGAACAGGGACCCGGCGGCCGTCCAGACGGCGGCAGCGGTCATCGCGTATCCCTTCGGTGCACGGCAGCGACAGAAGGGATGTTTCGTTCACCTCGAGGGCAAGGGCAAGCACCGCCCGCCGGTGTCGCGGCCGATGCCCCCGACGCGCCCCAGGCAGGCCCCGGCGCCGGGCGCACACTCCGGCACGCACGGCCGCCCGCACGCCCGTTCATTCCTGGCCGGGACCGCTCGCGGGGCCATGTCGTGCCTCTCGTTCGTGTCCGACCGGGCGGGCGTCAGTCGGTGACGAGGTCCCAGGCGAGAAGTCAGTCCGCCTGGACTCGCTTCCTGCGGTGCCGCTTGACGTCACGCACGAGCTGCCAGACGGTCGTGATCTGAAGCAGCGCCGCGAAAGAGATGAACCATCCTGAATCGTCTCCGTTCATATATGCCTGCGCGGCGCCGGCGACGAGCATGAGGCAGGCCAGAACGCCAGCCGCTGATATGGCCAAGCCGATTCGATCAATCACCAGCGAAGTGCCTTCGGTCAATCGCCGTCCGCGCCAGCGGTCTTGGGATGCCCGGCCGTGCGGGGCCGGTTGCGTGCGGGGCGGTCCTGCACGGGCCGGTCGTGGTGGGCGAAGGCGGCGCGCAGGTTCGGTTCGCCGATCGCGTTGATGCCGCGTACGGCCACGGATGCCAGGTACGCGCGCTCGTCGCCGAAGCCGTTCATGTGGCGGGCCAGGCTGCCGAGCAGGCGCTGGCCGGCCGGAGAGGCCCAACGCGAGTACGGGTGGACCTCGAAGCGGGCGATGACCAGGCAGCTCAGGGTCAGCGCGAGCGGCAGCGCGAACCAGAGGGCGATCAGCTCCCGGGGCATCCCGGTCGGGCCGGGCAGCAGCAGCGCGGTCAGGCTCAGGGCGAGGACGGCCAGCGCGGCGATCCGCACCCGGCGGACCCCGGCCGCGATCGTGGACCCGTCCCCGTCCGGCACGGCGAGACCTGCCCTGACGAGCCGGTCGGCGAGGCCGCGCACCGCCTCCGCGGTGGCCGCCGCCGCGCGCACCGGCGCGATCCGGGACTGCCCCTCCGGGCCGATCGCCCCTATGACGGAACGCTCCATCTCGTCCCGCCCGCGCGGATCGACGACCGTCGCCCAACCGGTGTGCGCGAGCAGCAGCCGACGCTGGCGCGCCATGGAGACCAGGGTCAGCTCGGCGACCCGCGCCGGTCCGCCCGAGAGGAACGCCGCCTCGTAGAGCGTCAGATCGCGGCCCCGGCCGGCGTCCACGTCGACGGCCGCGGCGCGCACCGCGGCCAGGCACAGCCGCAGGCACGCCGTGCCCGCGAAGGCCCAGGCCAGAAGCAGGAGAAGGACCCAGAACATGACGCGTTTCTATGCCAGAGGCCTGGGAAACACCATGCCCTGTTCGCCATCCGGACAGAGTGTTTCCGGTATGTGACGTTCCGTTTGTTTGCCGAGGTCAGGGCGTCGGGGTGGCGGGGCCGGGCTCAGCGGCCCAGCAGCACCCGCTGGGCCGCGCGGGCCACCCGTGCCGCCGGGCGGCGCGACCGGGGCGCCGGCCCCGAGCGGTCCAGCCACCACTCCCGCAACTCCCGCCGGACGCCCGCGTCGTGAGGACGGCCGGCGAGCAGCAGGGACTCCGTGAACTCCAGGGCGTCCTGCCGGTAGCCCCCGGTCATCGGGTGCCTCTGCGCATAGGAGAGGAACGCGGTCCGGTAGCCCTCGCCGAGCAGTACCGGCAGTTCGGGCGCCACCTTGGCCACGACGTCCGCCCGCTTCGCGGCGAGCGAGCGCGCCTGCACGCCGATACGCACCCGGTCGAACCCCTCCGGCGCGGGCGTCCCGGCGACGAGCGCCGAGAGCAACGAGGTCTGCGCGAGCGCGAGCCGCTGCCGCGCGGCCTCGGTGCCGGCCGCCCGCCACTCCGGTCCGGGCGCGGCGTCGGAGACGGGCGCCGGGTCGGCGTCGGGCACTGGGCGCACGGGCGCCGTGCGTCCCGACTCCACCGCCGTTGCGATGGCCGCCAACTCCCGCTCCAGCTCGCTCGGTTCGGGGAAGTTCTCGTCGCGCTCCAGCAGGACCCCCGGTGGGGCGACGCGCGAGGCGAGATCGGTCAGGATGTCGAGGACCGGGCGCGGCACCGGGTGGGCGTGGCTGTCGTGCCAGACGCCGTCCCGTTCGAAGCCGCCCGCCACATGGACGTACGCGATGGCTTCGAGGGGGAGTTCGGCCAGCGCCCGGGCCGGGTCCTCGCCCCGGTTGACGTGGTTGGTGTGCAGATTGGCCACGTCGATCAGCAGCCTCACCCCCGTGCGGTCGGCCAGCTCGTACAGGAACTGTCCCTCCGTCAGCTCCTCGTCCGGCCAGGCCAGCAGTGCGGCGATGTTCTCCACGGCGAGCGGCACGGGCAGTGCCTCCTGCGCCATACGGACGTTCTCGCACAGCACGTCGAGAGCGTCGCGGGTGCGCGGCACGGGCAGCAGGTGCCCGGCCTCCAGCCGCGGCGAGGCGGTCAGCGCGCCGCCCGCGCGGACGAACGCGATGTGCTCGGTGACCAGTGGCGAGCCGAGCGCCCGCGCCCGCTCGGCGAGGGCGGTCAGCCTGCCCTCGTCCGGCCGGTCGGCGCCGCCCAGGCCGAGCGAGACCCCGTGCGGCACCACGGTCACCCCGCGGCCGCGCAGGCGCAGCAGCGACTCTGGCGGATGCGAAGGGCACACGTTCTCGGCGACGACCTCGACCCAGTCGATGCCCGGCATCTCCTCCACCGCGTCCGCGATCTCCGGCCGCCACCCGATCCCCGTCCCGAGCCGCTCCATCCTGGCCTCGCCCCCCTCTTGCCCCCACACCGGTGCACGTGACGGGGGTATGGCCCGGGCGCCGGGCCCCGAACCCCGCGGCCCGCACCTTCAGAGCAACATTTGAGCTAGGGCCTTTCGTTTGGATCAGGCCGGATCAGGGAGCGGGGTCTGGTGCTGGGGGAACCTCCCACGCGGTTCAGGCAGTGGGGGAGCGTCGCAAGGCGGAGGAGGGCGGCAGGGCGGAGCCCTGCCAACCGACGACAACGCGGCTGGGGTTGCCCCCTGCTCGAAGAGCTTGGGGGAGCGGTGCCAGGGCCCGCGAGCCCGGCCTGATCCAAACGAAAGGCCCTAAGCCCCGCCGTGGGCCCGGAGCCGGTCCGGGCGCAGTGCGGGGTGGTCGGCGACGACCGTGCAGGAGCCGGGGGCGATCTCCGTGAAGCCCGCGTCGCGGACCACCGGCAGTTCGCCGGAGGTGAGTTCCGCCCAGTGGGCGGGGTCGGCGGTGCGGACGGTGAGCGGGAAGCCCGCGTCCCGCCAGGCCGTGCGCCGCTCGTCGGACAGTTCCCACCAGGCGAGCTGGGCGCCGTGGCCGGCCTGGGCCATCGCCTTGCCCGCGGACATGTCCAGCCGGGGGCTCATCCACAGCACCGGGACGTCCGGGTCCGGCGCGGCGGGCGGCTCCGGGTCGTCGAGCTCGGTGCCGGAGACCTGGAGCTTTGCCAGGTCCTTCGGCCAGCCGTCCAGCGGTACGGGCGGGAAGACCCGCACCTGCGCCGCCGTGCCGGTGACGGTGATGCCGGGCAGGGCCTCGGCCCGCCGCCACTCGGCGCCACGCGCCCGTCTCACCACCTTGCGGATCCGGGCGTCCTGCCAGTCCCGCACGGCCCGCTCCCACTCCCCGTCACCGGCCGAGCGCTCGTCGGCGAGCAGCACCAGGACGGCTCGGGCCGCGGTCTCCAGGGCGTCCGTACGGGCCGGGGGAGCGGCCCGCTCGATCCGCACCACCAGCGGCAGCACGAACTGCCGCGCCTGGTCGCGTGCGCCGGGCTCGGACCGGAACGGGCTGTCCTGCGGGGTGGTGGCCGTGGTGCTCTCGTCGGTGCTCACGGCGCCCAGTCTGCCAGCCGGCCGACGGGCCCCGGCCGCCACTGGCTCCCGGTCGGTCCCGGCTCCGGGCCGCCACCGGCCCCCGGTCGATCCCGGCTTTCGGGCTGCCGCCGACTCCGCGTTGCCCCGGGCTTTCGGGCCGCTGTCGGCTCTCCGGCCGCCACCGGCTCCCGGTGGGTCACGGCTCCCGGTGGGTCACGGCTCCCGGTCGGTCCCGGCTTCGGGCCGCCACCGGCCCCCGGGCCGCCACCGGCCCCCGGGCCGCCACCGGCCCCCGGCCCGGATCGTCAGGCGCGGTCGGTCGAGGCGGCGATCAGGTCGGAGACCTTCACCAGGCGGTAGCCCCTCTTGCGCAGCTCCGGTACGACGGCGCGCACCACGCGCTCGGTGGTGGGGGCGGCGCTGCGGGTGCAGTGCATGACCACGACCGAGCCCGGCTTGACCCCGTTCAATACCTGCCTGGCCACGGCGTCCGCGTCCGTCGCGAACGCGTCTCCGCTCACCACGTCCCACTGCACCGCGGTGACACCGAGACTGCTGAGCGCCCGCAGGGCCTGCTGGTCGTAGCAGCCGCCGGGGAAACGGAAGTACGGCATCGGGTGCGGCACGCCCGCCTTGCGGAACGCCTCGTACGCGCCCTCCACGTCCGACCGCATCCGGTCGGCGGGCACCCTGGGCAGTCCGTAGCAGTTCGCGGCGAACGCGTAGTGGCTGTAGGAGTGGTTGGCGAGCTCGAACAGGGGGTCGCTGCCGATGGAGCGGGCCTGGTCCGGGTACTGCTCGGCCCAGCGACCGGTCATGAACACCGTGGCCGGCGCCTTCAGGGCGCGCAGGGTGGCGATGAGCTCCGGGTTGTCGAAGTGCTCGCCCGCCGCCGCGCGCGGCCCCTCGTCGGCGGTCATGTCCGCGTCGAAGGTGAGCGCGACCGTCTTCCCCTTGGTGCGGGGGCCGTTGCTGAAGACGGGGGTCAGGCCGCCGGGCCCCGGGGTGAGGGCCGGCGGCCGGGAGGGCGAGGGACTGGCCGGTGCGGAGGGTGAGGCCGACGCGGACTTCGAGGGGGCCGTCAGCCCGGCGCGGGGGCCCTCGTTGCCGCCGCAGGCGGCCAGGGCGGCGCCGAGGGCGCAGACGGCGGTGATGCGTCGTACAAGTGTGATCACACGATGAACATATGACCTTCTTCGATCACGGGAACGGCGGCATGGCCGCGCGGTCACCCACCCGGTGGCCGAGTGGTCCGGTGGCCCGGCGGTCCGGTCCCGGCTCAGCGGCCGTAGCGGGCGGTGAGGGTGCCGGAGGCCAGGGTGTGGCCGCTCAGCGCGCTCCGTACGTCGGCTGCCGTGGCATTCGGCTTCAGGGCGAGGCGGCGGTCGGCGGCGTACACCGTGAAGACATAGCGGTGGGGTGTGCCCGGCGGCGGGCAGGGGCCGCTGTAGCCCGACTTCGAGAAGTCGTTGCGTCCCTGAGTGGCTCCCGGCGGGGTCGCGTCCGCTGGCAGGCTCCTGGTGCGCGGGTCCATGTTCCACACCAGCCAGTGCGTGAACGTGCCCCCGGGGGCGTCCCGGTCCTCGACCAGCAGGACCAGCCCCGCCGTGCGCGCGGGAACCCCGGAGAACGCCAGCGGCGGCGAGACGTCCGCCCCGCCGCACGTGTAGCGGCCGGGAACGGTGCCGCCGTCGGCGAACGCCGGGCTGGACACGGTGATCCGGCCCGCGGCACCCGGTGGGGCGTCGGCGCTGGGCATGGCGGCGGTTCCGGTGCCTCCACCCCCGCACCCCGCGAGGCCCCCCAGCGTCGCGATCAGGACAACCACAACCCCCACGAGCCGGCTGCGCATGCCACGCACGCTAACGGCGTCCTCACGGCGCCGCGACCGCGCGGGGCCGTACAGGGGACGGGGACGGGAGACGGGAGCTACGTCCCGGTGCGGGCCGCGCTGCCGTCCGGCTCCGGAGTGACCGCGTCGGCACTGCTCCGGACGGGGGTGATCGGGGCCGACTCGGCACTGCTCCGGACAGGGGTGACCGGGGCCGAATCGGGGGCGGTGCCGTCGGGATCCGTGGACACCTCCGTGGCAGCCGCCGGCAGCTCCTCGGGCGGCCGGGATGCCGTCGGTGCCGTGCTCTTGTCGAGGCTCCTGGACCGTTCCGGTTCCGGCTCCCGCTGGGCCTTCTCCAGGAACCGCAGCAGCTCGACCGGGAAGGGCAGGACCAGGGTGGAGTTCTTCTCGGCGGCGACCGCCGTCACCGTCTGGAGCAGCCGCAGCTGCAGCGCGGCGGGCGTGTCCGCCATCTGCTGGGCCGCCTCCGCGAGCTTCTTCGACGCCTGGTACTCCGCGTCCGCGTTGATGATGCGGGCCCGCCGGTCACGGTCGGCCTCCGCCTGCCGTGCCATGGACCGCTTCATCGTGTCCGGCAGGGAGACGTCCTTGATCTCCACCCGGTCGATCTGCACGCCCCATCCGACGGCCGGGCTGTCGATCATCAGCTCGAGACCCTGGTTGAGCTTCTCGCGGTTGGACAGCAGGTCGTCCAGGTCGCTCTTGCCGATGATCGAGCGCAGGGACGTCTGCGCCATCTGCGAGACCGCGAACTTGTAGTCCTCCACGCGGATGAGCGCGTTGGGGGCGTCGACCACCCTGAAGTAGACGACCGCGTCCACGCGTACCGTCACGTTGTCCCGGGTGATGCCCTCCTGGGCCGGGATCGGCAGCGTGACGATCTGCATGTTGACCTTGTAGAGCCGGTCCACGAACGGGACGATCACCGCCAGGCCCGGCGGGCGTACCTCACCGCTCTGCCGCCCCAGGCGGAACACCACCCCGCGTTCGTACTGCTTGACGACCCGCATCGCCGCGGCGAGGTACACGAACCCCACGCAGCCCGCGCTGATCACGGCGGTCACGACTTCCTGCACCATGACGAGGACTCCTCGACCGGTCGCCGGTATGCCTGCTATGCGCTCGCTTCAACGATATGCCCGGTCCGACGCCACGGTCGAGCCGCCGGACGGCCTCCGCTCACAGGGGCGTGAACGTGTCCGTCCGCGAGCAGTGCGCCAGCACCGCGCCGGTGTGCACCTCGTAGTACCAGGCGTGCAACGTGAGCCGCCCGTCCGCGAGCCGCTTCTCGACGCACGGGTACGAGCGCAGCCGCAGCAGCTGGGCCAGGACGTGGCTCCGGACGCCCTCGGCGACCGCCGGGTCCTGGGCGGTCCCCGCCGGACGGGGCGTCGCCTGCGCCAGCCAGTCCCGTACGGCGGGTACGGCGTCGAGGTCGTCCCCGCGGACGAGGGCGCCGACCGCGCCGCAGTGGGAGTGGCCGCAGACGACGATGTCGCCGACACCGAGCACCTCCACCGCGTACTCGATGGTGGCCGCCTCGGCGGTGGGCCGCGCCGAGGCGTACGGCGGCACGATGTTGCCCGCGGTGCGCAGCTCGAACAGCTCGCCGGGCCGGGCGCCGGTGATCAGGGCCGGGACGACCCGGGAGTCGGAGCAGGCGATGAACAGGACCTCGGGGGACTGGCCCTCGGCGAGCCGGGCGAAGTCCTCCGGGCGCCGTCCGAACGTACGGGCGTTGTGGATCAGGGGCTGCATGGGGCGACTCCGTGTCTCCGGCGCGGACCAGCCAACGATCAGGAGCCGGCCAACGATCAAGAGCCGGCAGGAGACACGGTAAACCCCGGGAAGCCGTCCGCCGGGGCGTCGGCCCCGGTCAGTGCGTCTCGACGAGCCCCTTGGCGTCCCGGGCCAGGGCGGTGAGGCGGGATATGGCGCGGAAGTACTTCTTGCGGTAGCCGCCGTTCAGCATCTCCTCGCTGAACAGCCGGTCGAAGGGCATCCCGGAGGCCAGTACGGGCACCTCGCGGTCGTAGAGCCGGTCCGCGAGGACCACGAGCCGCAGCGCCGTCGACTGGTCCGGCACCGGCCGCACGTCGGTGAGGCACACGGCCGTCAGCCCGTCGGTCAGGGCGCCGTAACGGCTGGGGTGCACCTTGGCCAGGTGGTCGAGCAGGTGCGGGAAGTCGTCGAGCGAGGCGTTCTCCGTGGCGTACGCCGCCTTGGTCACCTGCTCCTCGGAGTACGGCGCCGGAGCCTCGGGAAGGCCGCGGTGGCGGTAGTCCTCGCCGTCGATGCGCAGCGCGCGGAAGTGCGCGGACAGGCCCTGGATCTCGCGCAGGAAGTCCGTGGCGGCGAAGCGGCCCTCGCCGAGCTTGCCCGGCAGCGTGTTGGAGGTGGCGGCGAGCGCGACGCCCGCGTCGACCAGCCTGCCGAGCAGGGTGGACACGAGCACCGTGTCGCCCGGGTCGTCCAGCTCGAACTCGTCGATGCACAGCAGGCGGTGGCCGGAGAGCGTCTCGACGGTCTTCTGGAAGCCGAGGGCGCCCACGAGGTTGGTCAGCTCGACGAAGGTGCCGAACGCCTTGCGGGTGGGCTCGGCCGGGGTGGCGTGCCACAGGGAGGCCAGCAGGTGGGTCTTGCCGACGCCGTAGCCGCCGTCGAGGTAGACACCGCGGGGCCCGGCACCGGTGGCCCCGCCCTTGGCCTTGCCCTTGCTCCTGCCGAAGCCGAACAGGCCGCGCCTGCCGGAGCCGGTCGCGGACGCGCCGCCGAGTCCGGCGGCGAAGTCGTCCAGGACCTCGACGGCCTGGGTCTGGCTGGGCTGCTTCGGGTCCGGGATGTACGTCGCGAAGCGCACCGCGTCGAAGCGGGGCGGCGGCACCATCTCGGCGACCAGCCGGTCCGCGGGGACGTGCGGCTCGCGGGCGCACAGGGACAGCGGGGCCGTGGTGGTCAGGGAGCTGAGCCCTGAGGCGGCTGTGGAGGACGACACGGTTCCCCATGGTAAGCGGCGTGGAACACTGCACGTCATGCGACGCCTGTTCCCTGTGACCGACGAAACAGCAGCCCAGAGCCCGGACGCGGCGCACGGGGCCGGTGGTACGAGTGTGCCCGGCGCCCTCGTGGACCGGGAGTGGAGCTTCGCCGAGCTGGCCGCCGCCTACGCCTACCCCGAGCGCGGGGCGGCGGCCGGGGAACCGTGGCTGCGCGCCAACATGGTCGCCACCCTCGACGGGGCCGCCCAGCACGAGGGGCGTTCACAGCCCATCTCCAGCGCCGCCGACATGCGGATCTTCGGCACGCTGCGGGCGCTGGCCGACGTGGTGGTGGTCGGCGCGGAGACGGTGCGCCAGGAGGGGTACCGCCCGGCCCGGGCCCGGGCGGAGTTCGCGGCGCTGCGGGAGGCGGCCGGGCAGGGGCCGGCTCCGGCGATCGCGGTCGTCACGGCGAGCCTCGAGCTGGACTTCTCGCTGCCGCTGTTCACCTCGTCGCTGGTGCCCACGCTGGTCCTCACGGGCGCGGCGGCGGCCCCGGAGCGGATCGCGGCCGCGGAGAAGGCGGGCGCCCGTGTGGTGATCGCCGGTGACGGCGTCGGTGTCGACCCCGCCCGCGCCGTCCGGGCGCTCGCCGGACTCGGCCACACCCGCCTGCTCACCGAGGGCGGGCCGCGCCTGCTCGGTCAGATGGTGGCGTCCGGCGTCCTCGACGAAATGTGCCTCACGGTCTCCCCGATGCTCACCGCGGGTGACGCCCAGCGCATCGCCGGCGGACCCTCCGTCACGGTCCCGCGGCGCTTCACCCTGGCGTCCCTGCTGGAGGACGACGGCTTCCTGTTCAGCAGGTACCGCCGCCCCTGACCGGAGCAGCGCCGCCGCAAATCCCGCGATACCCGTGCGATCACGGGGCAGGATGGTTTCCGCAGGGGTCGCTGCGGCCCGTGGCGGGAGACGGAGGGTCCGGGGACCCTCGGAGGAGAAAGGGCGCCTGGTGTTCACAAGCGTATTGATGATCGAGAAGGCCCTGACGTCCGCCGACGTGGAGTTCGTCACCACCTTGCACGGCGACGAGCCGGTCTTCTTCCACGTGCTGCTCCAGCCGCGCGGCGACCAGGCCGACCGGTTGCTGCGGGCCATCGACGACATCGCACTCGGCGAACTCGACGAGGCGACGCGCGAGGGCGAGACCCCCGAGGGCGCGGCCGCGAAGGGCGCCGGGGAGCAGGCCCTGGACGTGTCCCTCCTCGCGCTGCGCGCGGCGGGCAGCCGGGCCGAGGGCCGGCTCGTCGAGGACCATCCGCTGGACGCCCTGAAGTCCCTGGTCGCCGAGGTCGGCGCCGACGAGGTGATCGTCCTGACCGACCCGCACTACGTGGAGGAGTTCTTCCACCGCGACTGGGCCTCCCGGGCCCGCCACAAGGTGGGCGTACCGGTCCTGAAACTCTTCTCCCACAGCAAGGCATAGGCTGGGGCGGCGCCCCCGCCCGGGGGCGCCCGCACCGTCGTACCGCAGCCGCACCACCTGGGGAGAAAAGCGCATGGCACCCGGCCTTCCTACCGCCATGGACCGACCGCACTTCATCGGCATCGGCGGCGCCGGGATGTCGGGCATCGCGAAGATCCTCGCCCAGCGCGGCGCCAAGGTGGCGGGCAGCGACGCCAAGGAGTCTCAGACCGCCGAGGCGCTGCGCGCCCTGGGCGCCACCGTGCACATCGGGCACGCGGCCGGCCACCTCGCCGACGACGCCAGCTGCGTCGTCGTCTCCTCGGCGATCCGCGAGGACAACCCGGAGCTGGCCCGCGCGGCCGAGCTGGGCATCCCGGTCGTGCACCGCTCCGACGCCCTGGCCGCCCTGATGGAGGGCCTGCGCCCGATCGCGGTCGCCGGCACCCACGGCAAGACGACGACCACCTCGATGCTGGCCGTGTCCCTCGGCGAGCTGGGACTGCGGCCGTCGTACGCCATCGGCGGCGACCTGGACGTCCCCGGCTCCAACGCGCTGCACGGCGAGGGCGAGATCTTCGTCGCCGAGGCCGACGAGTCGGACCGCAGCTTCCACAAGTACGCGCCCGAGGTCGCCATCGTCCTCAACGTCGAGCTGGACCACCACGCCAACTACGCCTCGATGGACGAGATCTACGAGTCCTTCGAGACCTTCGTGGACCGGATCGTCCCCGGCGGCACGCTGGTGATCGCCGCCGACCACCCGGGCGCGCGGGAGCTGACCCGGCGCGTGTCCGGCGCGGTGCGGACGGTGACGTACGGCGAGTCCGAGGACGCCGACGTGCGGATCCTGTCGGTCGTGCCGCAGGGCCTCAAGAGCGAGGTCACCGTCCTGCTGGACGGCACCGGGATCACCTTCCAGGTCTCCGTGCCCGGCCGCCACTACGCGCACAACGCCGTCGCCGCGCTGGCCGCGGGCGCCGCGCTGGGCGTCCCGGCCGCCGAACTCGCCTCCGCGCTGGCCGCGTACACCGGCGTCAAGCGGCGCCTGCAGCTCAAGGGCGAGGCCGCCGGAGTCCAGGTCGTCGACTCCTACGCCCACCACCCGACCGAGATGACCGCCGACCTGGAGGCGATGCGCGCGGCCGCGGGCGACGGCCGGATCCTGGTCGTCTTCCAGCCGCACCTGTTCTCCCGCACCCAGGAGCTGGGCAAGGAGATGGGCCAGGCGCTGGCCCTCGCGGACGCCTCCGTCGTCCTGGACATCTACCCGGCCCGCGAGGACCCGATCCCCGGCATCACCAGCGAGCTGATCATCGCCGCCGCGCGGGCGGCGAACGCCGACGTGACGGCCGTCCACGACAAGGACGAGGTCCCCGACGCGGTGGCGGGAATGGCGAAGGCCGGTGATCTTGTTCTCACCATGGGCGCGGGCGACGTCACCGACCTCGGACCGCGCATCCTGGACCGTCTGCCGAAGTGAGGGGCGCGAGAACCATGCCGTACGACGTCGAGAAGCCGGACGAGCAGTGGCGGGCCGAGCTGAGCCCGGCCGAGTACACCGTGCTGCGCCAGGCCGGCACGGAGCCCGCCTTCGTCGGTGAGTACACCGACACGAAGACCAGGGGCGTCTACTCCTGCCGCGCCTGCGGCGCCGAACTGTTCACCTCCGGCACCAAGTTCGAGTCCCACTGCGGCTGGCCGTCCTTCTACGACCCGAAGGACACCGACGCCGTGGAACTGCTGGAGGACCGCTCCCACGGGATGGTCCGCACCGAGGTGCGGTGCGCCCGCTGCGGTTCGCACCTCGGCCACGTCTTCGAGGGCGAGGGCTACGCGACCCCGACCGACCAGCGGTACTGCATCAACTCCATCTCCCTGCGCCTGGCCCCCGACGAGAACTGACCGTCCGGGGCCGGCGGGCGGGCGTGGGACGGGTGGCCGTCACGGTGGCTCGTCGTCCCACTGGTCGAGCAGCAGGTCGCCCAGGTCTCGGTCGAGCTGCGGTTCCTTGTCGCCGTGCAGGGGCTGTTCGGTCCAGATGACCTTGCCGTGGGGGGTGTACCTGGTGCCCCAGCGGCGGGCCAGTTGGGCGACGAGGAACAGGCCGCGTCCGCCCTCGTCCGTGAGGGCGGCGCGACGCGGGTGCGGTGAGGTGCTGCTGCCGTCGCAGACCTCGCAGATGAGGGTGGCCCGGTCGCGCAGCAGCCGGACCCGGATCGGGTCGCTGCCGTAGCGGATGGCGTTGGTGACCAGTTCGCTGAGCATCAGCTCGGTGTCGAAACCCACCTCCTGAAGTCCCCACGCGTCCAGTTGCCGGGCGCACGCCGCGCGCACCCGGGCGACGGACGCGGAGTCGCTGGGCACGTCCCACCCCACGACGTCCGCCGGGTCCAGCAGCCGGGTGCGGGCGACCAGGAGCGCCACGTCGTCGCTGGGGCGCGCGGGCAGCAGGGCGTCGATCACCGCCCGGCACGTCTCCTCCGGGCTGCGGTCGGGCCGGCCGGCCAGGGTGTCGCGCAGCAGGGCGAGACCGGTGCCGATGTCCCTGTCCCGCTCCGCGACCAGCCCGTCGGTGTACAGGACAAGCAGCGATTCCGGCGCCAGCCGCAGCTCGGTGGTGTCGACGGGCAGGCCCGCCGCCAGGCCGAGCGGCGGGGAGGCCGGCACTTCGGGGAAGTGCACCGTGCCGTCGGGACGTACCAGCGCGGGCCCGGGGTGGCCGGCCCTCGCCACGGTGCAGCATCCGCCCGCGGGGTCGTAGATCGCGTACAGACAGGTGGCCCCCGTGATCGGGTCGGCCTCGGCCTCGGCCGACCGGTCCTGGTCGATCCGGGCGACCAGTTCGTCGAGGTGGACCAGGATCTCGTCCGGCGGCAGGTCCAGGGCCGAGAAGTTGAGGACGGCGGTGCGCAGGCGGCCCATGGTGGCGGCGGCGTGCAGCCCGTGCCCGACGACGTCGCCGACGACGAGGGCCACGCGCGCGCCCGGCAGCGGGATCACGTCGAACCAGTCCCCGCCGACACCGGCCTGCGCGGGCAGATAGCGGTGGGCCACCTCGAGGGCGTCCTGCTCGGGCCGCCCCCGGGGCAGCAGGCTGCGCTGCAGGGACACGGCGACGCCGTGCGCGTGGGTGTAGCGGCGGGCGTTGTCCACGGACACGGCCGCCCGCGCGACCAGCTCCTCGGCGAGGGAGACGTCCTCGTCCTCGAAGGGGTCGCGCCGGTCCGTCCGCCAGAAGTCGGCCAGCCCCAGGAGGACGCCCCGCGCCCGCATCGGCACGGCGATGAGCGAGCGGATCCCGTGGTCGAGGATCCTTCCGGCCGTTTCCGGGCTCCGGACCCGCCAGTGGTGGGTGGCCAGATCGGACTCCAGGACCGCGTGACCGCTCTCCAGCGCCACCGCCATGGGGGTGCCGGGCAGCCAGGTGACCCGCCCGCCCACGGGGAAGACGGGCGGGTCCACGCTGTCGCCGAGGTTGACCGCGCGGCGCATGTCCGCCATGTCCGTCGGCTCGTCGCCGCGCAGGACGGGCTCCAGCAGCTCCACGGTGACCAGGTCGGCGAACCGGGGGACGGCGACCTCCGCCAGCTCCTCGGCGGTCCGTACGACGTCCAGGGTGGTGCCGACCCTGGCCCCGGCGTCGTACAGCAGCCGCAGCCGCTCCTGCGTCTCCTCGACCCGGCCCGAGAGGGCGCGCAGCTCCGTCGTGTCCCGCAGCGTCGTCACACTGCCGGCCGGTCCTCCCGCGTGGTCCGTGGGGCGGGTGTTGGCGATCAGCAGCCGGTCACCCGCGGGGAGCACCTCGTCGCTGGCCACCCGTCCGGAGTGCAGCAGCCCGGCCACCCGCGGCTCCAGGCCGAGGTCGTCGATCCGGCGCCCCTCCGCGTCCGCCGGCAGGTCCAGCAGCCGCCGCGCCTCGTCGTTGGCCAGCAGCAGCCGGCCCTCGCCGGAGACGACGAGGACACCCTCCCGCACGGAGTGCAGGACGGCGTCGTGGTGCTCGTACATCCGTGTCAGCTCGACGTGGCCCAGACCGTGGGTCTGCCGTCGCAGCCGCCTGCTCGCCCACGCCGCCCCGCACGTGGCCAGCACGAGCGCTCCCCCCACGCCCCCGAGCAGGACCGGCAACTGGTCCATGACCATCGCGTTCACGGTCTCCAGCGTGATCGCGACGTCCACGACGCCGGCGACCGAGCCGTCCGTCCGGAAGACGGGCACGACCGAGTCGACCGCGGGGCCGCGGCTCGCTGCGACGACCTCCGTGAAGGACCTGCCCCGGGCCGCCTGCCGGTACGGACCGATGACGTGCCGGCCGATCAGGCCGGTGTCGGGGTGCGTGAGCCGGATCCCGTCCGGCCGGTACACGACCACGAAGGCCACACCGGTCCGCTTCCGGGCCTCCTCGGCGCGCGGCTGGAGGACCGCCGTCGGATCGCGGCTGTCGAGGGCCGCCGCCGTGCCCGGGGCGCTGGCGAAGGACTCGGCCACGGATCGCGTGCGGTGCCGGGCGTCGGCCAGGCTGTTGCTCCGGGTCTGGAGCACGAGGACGGTGCCGGCGGCGACGATGAGCACCAGCAGCATCACCATCTGGAGGGCGAACGCCTGCGCGGCGAAGCTGCGCACGCCCGGCTCAGGACGCCGCCGTCCTTCTGGCCTGCGCGGAAATCCGGCCATGAGTACATTTTCCAGCACCGGCGGCCGCGGCGGAGTCACCGGCGGCCACCGGGGCGCAGGGCGCCCCGCGAGTCGCGGACCCTTTGCGGGGCACTCCTACGGTGGGACAATATGGGACACAGGTGGCGTCATCGGCGCCACCGGCACTCTTCGCTTTCCTTGGTGAGGCGGGTGGAATACGTGGAATACATGGTCATAGCCTCCTACTCCGTACTGGCCGTGGCACCCAATGTGTGGGCCACCTTCGGCGCCTTCATCGGTGGACTCGTCATCGTGATCGCCCTGGTGTGGGCGGTCGGCATGGGCATCGGTGTGATGCGCCGCGAGCCGGACCGGCCGACCGAGGCGGAGCAGCCGCACCTGCCGGTCACCGGCGCCGTCCACGAGATCAGGGAGATGCGGGAGCTCGACGAGCTCCACCCGGACGACGGGGAGCGGCTCATGCCCTATGAGCTGCACGCCACCGGAACCCGCCGCAGCCAGGACCAGCACCGGCGGCGCTGGCACCCGGGCAGCAGTGGATCCTTCGGCGGCGGCGGTCCCGGCCGGACCTGACCCGGCCCCGCGCCGCACCCGTCAAGGGGACGGGCCTTCAGGGGCCCGCCCCCGCCCATGTCGGGACCGGGGCGCCAGGTGGCTGCGTGCCGGACGTGGCGTGGATCGCGTGCCCCTGCCGGTGTCGCGGGCGCGATGCTGGGTAGGCGTCGGTGTCGAAAGGCGCCACGGGGCCTGGGAACCGTCCGGTCGGACGGGCCCGCGCACCGGGCTCACAGCTTGCGCACGGTGCGGTTACGGGGGACGGGGGTGTCGCGTGCGGATGTCGCACGTCACGAGGTGCTTCGATTGTTCCCGCAACGGCCCGCGCGACCTTGGCCGAGAGCGGACAGCTCCTGCCAGACCCGAAGGGTATTCGGCGTTTTGATACGGATAGATTCAGTCACCAAGCGGTATCCGGACGGCACGCTCGCGGTCGACCGGCTCTCGCTCGAGATACCGGACCGCTCGATCACCGTCCTCGTCGGACCGTCGGGATGTGGCAAGACCACCACTCTGCGCATGATCAACCGGATGGTGGAGCCGACCGGGGGCACCATCCTCCTCGACGGCGTCGACATCCAGGACCAGCCCGTCAACACGCTGCGCCGGTCGATGGGATACGTCATCCAGAACGCGGGGCTCTTCCAGCACCGCACGATCGTCGACAACATCGCGACCGTGCCCCGCCTGCTCGGCTGGGGAAGACAGAAGGCGCGGGCGCGGGCGGCGGAGCTGATGGAGCGGGTCGGCCTCGACGCCTCGCTCGCCAAGCGCTACCCGTACCAGCTCTCCGGCGGCCAGCAGCAGCGCGTCGGTGTGGCGCGGGCGCTCGCCGCCGACCCGCCGGTGCTGCTGATGGACGAGCCGTTCTCCGCCGTGGACCCGGTGGTGCGCAAGGGCCTCCAGGACGAACTGCTGCGCATCCAGGACGAGCTGGGCAAGACCATCGTCTTCGTCACGCACGACATCGACGAGGCCGTGAAGATCGGGACGATGGTCGCGGTCCTGCGCACCGGCGGCCGGCTCGCCCAGTACGCGCCGCCCGCCGAACTGCTCTCCGCGCCCGCGGACGCCTTCGTCGAGGACTTCCTCGGCATCGACCGCGGCATCCGCCGGCTGTCGTTCTTCGCCTCCGGGGGACTGGAGCTGACGAAGACCCCGATCGTCACCGCCGACTCCACCGCCGAGCAGATCGCCGCCCGCGCCACCCCCGGTGTGCCCTACCTCCTTGTCACCGACGCCGACGGCAGGCCCCTCGGCTGGAGCGAGCCCGCCGCGCTGGCCGACGGCCCCCTCGACGTGGCACGGCTTCTGTCCCACGGGCGGCCCTTCGAGTACGGCACCGATTCGCTGCGCGCCGCCCTCGACGGCGCCGTGCTCTCGCCTACGGGCTGGGCGGTCGCCGTGGACGGCACCGGCCGTGCGGTCGGCGTCGTCTCGCAGCAGACCATCGGCGAGGCCATCCGCAGTGCCCACGCCGAGGGGCGTACCGGGGCGTGGTCCGCCGCGGGGACCGCGGCGGAGGCCGGCGCCGAGGCCGGGGTCGCCGGATGAACCGATTCTTCGACATTCCGAGCGACCTCCAGCACACCTGGCTGGGCCTGATCGGGCTGCATCTGCGCGAGGCCCTGCTGCCGGTGCTGGCCGGTCTTCTCGCCGCCCTGCCGCTCGCCCAGCTCTGCGTGCGGTTCCGCTGGCTGTACCCGCCGGTGCTCGGCCTGACGACCGTGCTGTACGCGATCCCGTCGCTGGCATTCTTCGTCGTCCTCATCGACTACACCGGCCAGACCGAGCTGACCGTGATGATCCCGCTCGCCGTCTACAGCCTCGTCGTGCTCGTCCCGGCGATCGTCGACGGCGTCCGTTCGGTGCCGCAGGAGACCCTGGCCGCGGCCACCGCCATGGGCCTGGGACCCGTACGCCGTTATCTCCAGGTGCAGTTGCCGATCGCGGTGCCCGCCATCATCGCCGGGCTGCGGGTGGCCGCCGTCTCCAGCATCTCGCTCGTCAGCGTCGGGATGCTGATCGGCAACCAGGGCGCCCTGGGCAATCTGCTGCACGACGCGCAGATCTACAACCGGCCCGAACTCGCCTGGAACTCCGTCCTCACCACGGCGGCCCTGGCGGTCGTCGTCGACGGCGTGCTCGTCCTCGTGCGCCTGCTGCTGACCCCCTGGATGCCGCGCGGCACCCGCCACCGCACCCCGACGGACGCCGCGGACCGCCCTGAACCGGCCACGCCCGCACTGGAGGACGCAGCCCGGTGAACGTACTGCACTTCATCAACGCCTTCTTCAGCGACGCCGCCCACTGGAAGGGCTACGACGGCATCCCCACGCGCCTCGTCGAGCACATCCAGTACTCCCTGATGGCCCTGGGCCTGGCCGCCGTCATCGGACTGCCGGTCGGACTGCTCACCGGGCACTACGGGCGCGGCGGCAACGCCCTCGCTCTGATCGCCACCGCCGGGCGGGCGCTGCCCAGCTTCGGCCTGCTGGTGCTGATGGTCATCCTGCTCGGCTTCGGCAAGACACCCGTGATGATCCCGCTGGTCGTCCTCGCCGTACCCCCGATCCTGATCACGAGCTACGAGGCGATGCGCTCCGTCGATCCCTCGCCGGTGGACGCCGCCCGCGGCATGGGCATGTCCGAGTCGCGCGTCCTCTTCCAGGTCGAACTGCCCGTCGCCCTCCCGCTGATCCTCAGCGGACTGCGCTCGGCGGCCATCCAGATCGTCTCCACCGCCACCATCGCCGCGTACGTCAGCCTCGGCGGCCTCGGCCGGTACATCGTCGACGGCCTCTACCAGCACGACTACGAGAAGGTCGTGGGCGGTGCCGCACTGGTCGCCGTGATGGCGCTGGCGACGCTCGCGGTGTTCTGGGCGGTCGCGCGGGTGACGGTGTCGCCCGGGGTGCGCCATGGCGGCTGACGCCCATCGAGGCCGATCGGTGACCCGGCGCCTCTTGACTGATGAAGAAGCGGCTGGATTGGATCAAAGCGCGGCAATCGCACCCCGCGTGCTGCCGCCGCTGCCACGCGCCCGAACAACCTCTCAGCCGGGAACGGGAATTGTGACTTCCAACACGAAGAGCACCAGGTCCAGCAAGAGCCACCTCGGGGCGGCCGCGGTCGCGCTCGCCGCCGCCTCGGCGCTCCTCGCGGGGTGTTCGTCCGGCGGCTCCTCCGGCAAGGACCCGCTCGCGGAGGGCAGGGCGAGCGGCGGCACGGTCGTCGTCGGCTCCAACAACTTCGCCGAGAGCATCCTGATCGCCGACATCTACGGCGAGGCCCTGAAGGCCAAGGGCATCAAGGTCGAGTACAAGCCCAACATCGGCAGCCGGGAGGCCACCTACGGTCTGCTCAAGAACGGCTCGATCACCGTGCTGCCCGAGTACAACGGGGCGCTGCTGGCCTACCTCGACTCCAAGGCCGCCCCGGAGTCGGTCGAGGCGACGACGGCCGCCATCAGCGCCAAGCTGGACTCGGGTCTCACCCTGCTCGAGCCGGCGCCCGCCGAGGACAAGGACTCCGTGACCGTCAACGCCGCGACGGCGAAGAAGTACGGGCTCACCGACAAGTCGTCCATCGCGGATCTCAAGGACGCCGCCAAGGACCTGGTCATCGGCGGCTCGCCGGAGTTCCAGGCCCGGCAGCAGGGTCTGAAGGGCCTGAAGTCCGAGTACGGACTGGAGTTCAAGTCCTTCAAGGCGCTGGACGCGGGCGGCCCGCTGACCCAGGCGGCGCTGAAGAAGGACACCGTGCAGGTCGCCGACCTGTTCACCACGGATCCGACCATCGCCAAGGAGAAGTTCGTCGTCCTCCAGGACCCGAAGAACCTCTTCGGCTTCGAGAACGTGCAGCCGCTGGTCTACAAGTCCGGCCTCGACCAGAAGGGCGTCGACGCGCTCAACGCCGTCTCCGCCAAGCTGGACACGGCCGCCCTGCTGGACATGGACACCCAGGTGCAGTCGCAGAACAAGGACCCGCTCGACGTGGCCAAGGCCTGGCTGAAGTCCGCGGGTCTCGACTGATCGACGCCGGTGGGACACGGGCCCGCGGGGCCGTGAACCGCCCGCTCGCCGGGTGCCGGACGGACGACCGTCCGGCACCCGGCGAGGCGGGAGCCGTGAGCCGCGAGGACCCGTCGGCTCAGAGGTCGAACTCGTGCGGCGGCAGGCCCAGGGCGAAGCAGGCCTCGCGCACCATGGCCTGCTCGGTCTTGTCGAAGTCGCCGTCCGCGCCGCCGATGACGATGCCGATCTGGACCACGGCACGCGCCTCCGCGGGCTTCTTCTTCGCCTTGGCGATCTCCTGCAACACGCTGACCTTGCCGAAGTCGAAGTCGGCGGTCAGCTTGTTCAGGTTCTCCTCGAAGCGGCGGCGCAGGTCGTCCGCGGGGAAGTTCTGCAGTACCTCGTTGGTGGCGATCAGCTGCGCGACACGCTGACGCTCCGAAGGGTCGACGGTGCCGTCGGCGGCGGCCACGAGGGCGCACATCGCCATGCTCGCGTCCCGGAAGGCACCGCTCTTCAGGTCGTTCTTCTTCGCCACGAGCTGGGTCTGCATCTGCGTCGCGGAGTCCTTGATGCGGTCCCACAGGGCCATGTGCTCTCCAAATGTGGTGTCGGGTGGACTGACACGTCCGTGCTGCATCTACAGCAACGTAGAAACTGACGGGGCGACGGATAAGTTCCGGTGGACGCCGTCGCGGCGGGCTCCGGCGGGCTCTGGCGGGTTCCCGGCGGGCTCCGGCGGGTTCGTTCCGGTACGGGCCGCCTAGACTGGGGCGGCCCGTACCGGGCGTGCGGGCGTGCGCGAGAAGAGCGCGCGCGAACAGTCTGTGCGACCAGCGTGTGCGACCAGCGTGTGCGACCAGTGCGCGCGAACAGGAGGAAGACGACCGTGGCGGCAGCCGGCAGTGGCTTCGAGGATCCGCCCGCCGACGTGCTCGCGGAGGCGGCCGCGGCCTTCGGGCTGCTCGCCTCGCCCGCCCGGCTGCACATCGTGTGGGCCCTGGCCCAGGGCGAGAGCGACGTCACCGGGCTCGCGGAGCGGGTCGGCGGCGCGCTGCCCGCGGTCAGCCAGCACCTGACCAAGCTGAAGCTCGCCGGGCTCGTCCGCTCCCGCCGCGAGGGCAGGCGGCAGGTCTACTTCGTCGACGACCCCGACGTGGTCGACGTGGTACGGCTCACGGTGGCCCGGCTCACCGACCGGGGCGCCGCCGTCGGCGCCCCGGCGCACCGCCTCCGTGGCCTCTGAGCTCGCGGCGGCCCGCCCGGCCTCGCCCGACGGAACACCCCTCCAGGTACTGCGGCGGCTCGACAGCGGCCCGCGCGGGCTGACCGACGCCGAGGCGGAGGCCCGGCTCGCGGCGGTCGGCGAGAACACGGTTCCCGAGGTGCGCACCCCGTCCTGGCCCCTGCGGTGGATGCGCTCCCTGCGGGACCCGTTCACGGCCGTACTGCTCTGCCTCGGCCTCGTCTCCACCCTCGTCGCCTCCTGGGGAACCGCCGCGGTGATCCTCAGCCTGGTCGCGGTCAGCTGTGTGCTGCGCGCGACCGGCGAGCACCGGGCCGACCGGTCCATGGCCGCCCTGCGCGAACTGGTGGCCGGCACCGCCACCGTGCTGCGGCGCACAGCCGGCGGGGAAGAGCCGCGTCCCCGGGAGGTCCCGGTCACCGAGCTGGTGCCGGGGGACGTGCTCCGGCTCGGCCCCGGCGACCTCGTACCGGCCGACGTACGACTGCTGCGCGCCCGCGGGCTCACCGTGCATGAGGCCGCGCTCACCGGCGAGTCCGCCCCGGTCGCCAAGGCGGCCGTGGAGGAGCCGGGACTCGGTGAGCGGGGCCCGTTCGGGCAGCCGCACCTGTGCTTCCAGGGCAGCAGCGTCGCCACCGGCACGGCCACCGCCGTGGTGGTGGAGACGGGGGAGCGGACGCGGTTCGCCGCCGCCCACGGCACGGCGGGCCTCGGGCGGGCGGGCCGGACGGGCCCCAGCGCCTTCGACCGCTCCGTGCGCGGCATCTCCTGGGTGCTCATCCGGTTCATGCTGCTGACACCGCCGCTGGTGCTGATGACCAACGCGGCGCTGCGCGGGCGCGGTCTTGAGACCCTGCCCTTCGCCGTGGCGGTGGCCGTCGGGCTCACCCCCGAGATGCTGCCCGTGATCGTCACCCTGTGCCTGGCCCGCGGCACCCGGCAGCTCGCGGGGGCGCACGGCGTCATCGTCAAGCGGCTGCCCGCCCTGCACGACCTGGGCGCCGTCGACGTGCTCTGCGTCGACAAGACCGGCACCCTCACCCAGGACCGGCCCGTCGTCGAACGGGCCCTGGACGCCGACGGCCACGACGACCCCGAGGTGCTGCGCTGGGCCGCGGTCGGCGCCTGGTGGAACCTCCAGCTCGCCGAACTGCCCGCGCCCGACGCGCTCGACGAGGCGCTCCTGGAGGCCGCCGGAGCGGTCGGCGAGGAGCACGACGGGATCGCCGCCGTCCCCTTCGACCCGGTGCGGCGCCTGGCCACCGCCGTGGTGCGGGGCCGGTTCGGCCGGCACGTCCTCCTCGTCCGGGGCGCCGTCGAGGACGTACTGGAGCGCTGCGCGCTGGAGCCCAACGAGCGCGAGCGGCTGCGCCGGCTCGCCGCGCGGGAGGCGGACGCCGGGCTGCGGCTGCTGGCCCTCGCCACGGCCGACCGCGCCGCCCGCACCGGCGACTACACCCCCGCCGACGAGCGCGGACTGACCTTCCGGGGCCTGATCGCCTTCCGCGACGAACTCGCGCCGACCGCGGCCGAGGCCCTGCGCGGGCTCGCCGAGGCCGGTGTCACCGTCAAGATCCTCACCGGCGACCACCCCGGCACGGCGGCGCGCGTCTGCCGTGACCTGGGGATCGACGTGGGGGAGGTGCACACCGTGGGCCCGGGGCCCGGCGGGGACGGCGCCCTCGCGGCCGCCGCCGCCCGTACCACCGTCTTCGCCCGCTGCACACCGGACGACAAGGCCAGGGTCGTCGCCGCGCTGCGGGCCGCGGGACACACCGTCGGCTTCCTCGGCGACGGCGCCAACGACGTGCCCGCGCTGCGCACCGCCGACGTCGGCGTCGCGCCCCGGGCGGCCCGCGGCATCGCCCGGGGGAGCGCCGACGTGGTGCTCGCCGACAAGGACCTCACCGCGATCGGCCACGCCGTGACGGCCGGCCGGCGGGCCAGCGGCAACATCGCCTCCTACCTGCGCGTCACGCTCTCCTCCAACCTCGGCAACGTGATAGCGATGCTCGTCGCGGGCCTGCTGCTGCCCTTCCTGCCGATGCTCCCGGTGCAGGTGCTCGTGCAGAACCTCTGCTTCGACGCGGCCCAGTCGTCCTTCGCCCACGACCGTCCGGGAAGGGCGGCGCTGCGCCGCCCGACCGCGCTGCGGCCGCGCGCCTTCCTGCGGTTCATCACCGGGTTCGGCGCGCTCAACGCGGTCGCGGACTTCGCCACCTTCGCCGTCCTCGCCCTCGTCCTGTGGGGGCCCGACGCGCTGAACGACGAGGCCGTCTTCCACTCGGCCTGGTTCACCGAGAACCTGCTGACCCAGGCCCTGGTGATGGTGCTCCTGCGCACCGGCCGGGGCGAGGGCGGCCGGCGACGGCTGCCCGGACCCGTGGGCCGGGCAGCGGCCGTCCTCGCCCTCGTCGGACTGCTGCTCCCGGCCAGTCCGCTGGGCCCGCCGCTGGGCATGACGGGACTTCCGCTGCCCTACTACCTCCTGCTCGCCGTCGTCCTCGTTCCGTACGGGCTCGCCCTCGCGGTGGCGGTCCGACGGTACGAGCGGCGGGTGCCGGACGCCGACGCGCCCGGCACCGAGACCCCGGTGACCGAGGAGGGCGCGCCCACCCGCGTCAACTGACCACCGGGGCGGGCGGTTTCAGCGGCCTCGCAGCCGCAGGGCCAGGGCGACGCCAGCGGTGAGCACCAGCACCGTGGCGGCGCCGGCCGCCAGCAGGGGCGCGGAGGGGCCCCGGCCGGTGTCGGTCGCGGACGCCACCGGGGTGCTGTCGGGAGCGGCCGAACGCGCCTGGGTGGCGGCGGAGTCGGGGGTCTGCCGCGCCGGAGCCGGCGTGTGCGACTCGTGCGAATGGCTCGTGCTCGGGTTCCGGATGTCCAGCTTCGGCGTACCGGTGGCCGGGGCCCCGGCCGAGGGGCCGGAGTCATTCTGCCCGGTCCGTCCGGCCGTTCCGCTCGTGCCGCCCGAACCGCCCGAACCGCCCGAACCGCCCGTGCCGGCCGTCGCGTTCGTCGCCTTCGCGAACACCACGTCCGAGCACGAGTAGTAGGTGTCCGGAGTACTGCTGTTCTGCCAGACGGTGAACAGGACATGGCGGCCCGTCCGGTCGGCCGGGAGGGTCGCGCCGATGCGGTACGCGCCGCCCGTCAGCGGCGGGTCCTTGACCTCGGCGAAGGGGCGCTCGGGCAGGTCCGACCAGGTCAGCGGCTTCGTCGGGTCGTAGCCCGGCCTGGTCAGATAGAGCCTGAAGGTGCCCTCGTGCGGGATCGTCGAGGCGTACGACATGGCGAGCCTCGCGCCCGGCGTCAGACGGGTCGACGGCCAGTCGGTGCGGGCGAGGTCGAGTCCCTTGTACGCGGGCAGTCCTCCGCTGCAGAGCCTTCCGTCGGGGACGACCTGGCGGTCCCGGCCGCCCACGTTCGCCACCCGCAGGTTGTCCCACGCGGTGAAGGGGGCTCCGCCGTTCGCGGCGACGGCCGCCCGGCAGGCCGCCGTACCGGCCCAACCCCCGTCCGGCGAGCAGGCGTACACCCGGCTGACCGGGTCGGTCGGGGCGCCGTGCGCCCGGGCGGGCCCCGCCGCCCACAACGTGAGCAGGGCCGATACCGCCACGGCGGCTGCGGTGCCCCTGAGGGGCGCGGTCGTCCGGGTCATCGGGAGGCGTCTCCTGGCCGGCGGGAAAAAGGACTGCTGTCCGGTCCAGTACGGGCGGCGGGCGCGGAGCGTTCAACCGGGTTTCCCGAGCGCGGCCGGTGACGTCAGGGGCCCAAGGGGCCCTGGTGGACGCCTCGTAGCCGTGAGCTATCGTGTACGCGGAGTGAGAAACAAACGGTCCGCCCCGTTCGTTACGGCCCCGGGAGTGTTCTGTCCATGCCGAGGCAGTTACGTGCCGAACAGACCCGCGCGACGATCATCACAGCCGCCGCAGACCTGTTCGACCGGCACGGCTACGAACGGACCAGCCTGAGCGACATCGTCGCACACGCACACGTCACCAAGGGCGCGCTGTACTTCCACTTCGCGGCCAAGGAGGATCTGGCCCACGCCATCCTGGAGTTGCAGTCCCGGGCCGCCCAGCAGGTGACCAACCGCGTGGACGAGCAGGGCTACTCGTCGCTCGAGGCCCTCATACGCATCACCTACGCGCTCACCCGCCTCACCGTGGAGGGTCCCGTCACCCGCGCCGGCCTGCGACTGGCCACCGGAGGGATCGACGTACGGCCGCCGCTGCGGCACCCGTTCACCGAATGGCTGGACATCGCCACCGGCAAACTCCTCGGCGCCGTCAAGGAGTACGAGATCCAGCAGGACGTCGACGTCCACGCCGTCGCGCACTCCCTCGTCTGCTTCTTCGTCGGCACCCGCGTCGCCGGCCGGCGCCTGGAATCCATGGCGCGGCTTCCCCGCCGCACGACCGAGATGTGGCACCTGCTGATCCGCGGCCTGGTGCCGGTGCACCGGCGCCCCCGCTATCTGAGCCTCGCCACCCGCCTGGAGCGGGAGATCGTCGTCCTGTGACCCGCCGGGTACGGTGAGGCGCATGCCCGCCAACCCGTCCGCGCCTGTCATCCTCGGCAACGAACCCGGTTCCTTCCCGCGCAGCGTGCTGGCCGAACGGCACCCGGCCATCATCCGGCAGGTGCGCGACGCCTTCCCCTACGGCCCCGAGCAGCACCGCGCCCTGGACGCGCTCTTGGAGAGCTGCGCCGAGGGCGTGATCGAGGACCTTCCCGCCGCCGCGCCCGACCGGGACCGCTGGCGGTCCTGGGGCCTGGAACGGTACGCCGGGCACTCCTGGTTCGACGTGCCGTGGCTGTGGTCCGAGAGCTACTTCTACCGTCGGCTCCTCGAAGCCGTCGGCTACTTCGGGCCCGGCCCCTGGCAGGGCCTCGACCCCTTCCGCCCGTCCAAGCTCGCCGAACTCGACTCCCGGGAGACCGACGAGGAACTGGCGGCGCTCGACGAACTGGCGAGCGAACCGGCGGCGCAGCGCGCGGACGCCCTGCTGCACGGCTCCCTCTGGGGCAACCGCGCCGACCTCGGCTTCCGGCTGTCGGCGGGCGGCGCCGAGGCCGGACCGCCCGTCCCCGCCCTGGTCGCCGACGACAGCGCTGCCCTCTGGTCGCTGCTGCCGCCCTCCGGCACCGGCACGCTCTGCCTGGTCGCCGACAACGCCGGCCGCGAACTCGTCCCCGACCTCCTCCTCGTCGCCCACCTCCTCGCCCACGGCCGCGTCCGGCGGGCGGTCCTGCACGTCAAGCCGTACCCGTACTACGTCTCCGACGCCACCACCGCCGACGTCGTCGACGCCGTACGCCGGCTGACGGCGGCTCCCGGCGCGGCCGCGGACCACGGGCGCCGTCTGTGGTCCGCGATGGCCGACGGCAGGCTCACGGTCCGGGCGCATCCCTTCTCCTGCTCCCCGCTGCCGTACACCGACATGCCCGCGGACCTGCGTGAGGAGTTCGCCGCGGCGGCGCTGACCGTGTTCAAGGGTGACCTCAACTACCGGCGGCTGGTGGGCGACCGGCTGTGGCCCCCGACCACGCCGTTCGCGGACACCACCGGCTTCTTCCCCGGACCCGTCGCCGCCCTGCGCACCCTGAAGTCCGACGTGATCACCGGTCTGGAGGCGAAGACCGTGGCCGCGCTGGACGCCGCCGAGGGCGGGCGCTGGCGCGTCGCCGGCACGCACGCCCTGATCCAGGTCAGGACCTGACGCGCGGGACCGCCCCACCCCCGCGACCACCCGATTCACGTGCGAATTCACGCGATGGAGTGATCGCGTTGGTGCGTACGGATGGTGCCGGAGTGTCGCGGGTAGGGCCCGGCCATGACGCAGCAGCCCTTCGAACTCCCGCACTTCTACATGCCGTATCCCGCGCGGCTCAACCCGAACGTCGACGAGGCACGCGCCCACTCGACGCAATGGGCGCGCGACATGGGCATGCTGGAGGGCTCCGGGATCTGGGAGCAGTCCGACCTCGACGCGCACGACTACGGACTGCTCTGCGCCTACACCCACCCCGACTGCGACGGACCGGCCCTGTCGCTCATCACCGACTGGTACGTGTGGGTCTTCTTCTTCGACGACCACTTCCTGGAGACCTTCAAGCGCAGCCAGGACCGCGGGGGCGGCAAGGCCTACCTGGACCGGCTTCCCCTGTTCATGCCCCTCGACCCCGAAACCCCCGTCCCCGAGCCCCGCAACCCGGTCGAGGCCGGCCTCGCCGACCTGTGGGCGCGTACGGTGCCGTCGATGTCGGCCGACTGGCGCCGCCGGTTCGCGGTGGCCACCGAGCACCTGCTGAACGAGTCCATGTGGGAGCTGTCGAACATCAACGAGGGGCGGATCGCCAACCCCGTCGAGTACATCGAGATGCGCCGCAAGGTCGGCGGCGCGCCCTGGTCGGCGGGGCTGGTGGAGTACGCGACCGCCGAAGTGCCCGCCTCCGTCGCCGAGGCCCGGCCGCTGAGGGTGCTGATGGAGACGTTCTCCGACGCCGTGCACCTGCGCAACGACCTGTTCTCCTACCAGCGGGAGGTCGAGGACGAAGGGGAGTTGAGCAACGGCGTCCTGGTCCTGGAGACCTTCTTCGGATGCACCACCCAGGAGGCCGCCGACTCCGTCAACGACGTCCTCACCTCCCGTCTGCACCAGTTCGAGCACACCGCGCTCACCGAAGTGCCCGCGCTGGCCCTGGAGAGCGGCCTCGCCCCGGCCGAGACCGCGGCGGTGGCGGCGTACGCCAAGGGGCTGCAGGACTGGCAGTCCGGCGGCCACGAGTGGCACACGCGCTCCAGCCGGTACATGAACGAGCGGGCCCGGCCCACCAACCCCTGGCAGCGGCCCGCGGGCCCCGGCACCTCGGCGGCCGACGTGTGCGCGCTGCTCGCGGCCGCCGGGATGGAAAGGCTGCGCGCGTACACGCACGTGCCGTACGAGAAGGTCGGCCCGTCCCGCATCCCCGACCTCCACATGCCCTACCCGCTGGGGCTGAGCCCCCATCTGGACCGCTCCCGGGGAACGCTCGTCGACTGGTGCCACCGCATGGGCATCCTCGAAGAGGGCGTGTGGGACGAGGACAAGCTCGCCGCCTACGATCTGGCGCTGTGCTCGGCCGGAATCGACCCGGACGCCACGCCGGAGGCGCTCGACCTGAGCGCCCAGTGGCTCGCCTTCGGCACCTACGGCGACGACTACTACCCGCTGGTGTACGGCCAGCGCCGCGATCTGGTCGCCGCGAAGGCGACCACGGCCCGCCTGTCGGCCTGCATGCCCCTGGAGGGGGAGGCGGCGCCCGTCCCGCTCAACGCCATGGAGCGGAGCCTGACCGACCTGTGGGCGCGCACCACCGCGGAGATGACCCCCGACCAGCGGCGCACCCTGAAGCACGCGATCGACTCCATGACCGAGAGCTGGGTGTGGGAGCTGTCCAACCAGATCCAGAACCGCGTCCCCGACCCGGTCGACTACCTGGAGATGCGGCGCGCCACCTTCGGCTCCGACCTCACCCTGAGCCTGTGCCGGATGGGATACGGTCCGGCCATCCCCGCGGAGGTCTACCGCAGCGGCCCGGTCCGCTCCCTGGAGAACGCGGCGGTCGACTACGCCTGCCTGCTCAACGACGTCTTCTCGTACCAGAAGGAGATCGAGTACGAGGGCGAGATCCACAACGCGATCCTGGTCGTGCAGCACTTCTTCGGCATCGACTACCCGGCCGCGCTCAAGGTCGTCCAGGACCTGATCAACCAGCGCATGCGGCAGTTCGAGCATGTCGTCGCCCACGAACTACCCGTGGTCTACGACGACTTCGGGCTGTCCGAGGAGGCGCGGGCGGCCATGCTCGGCTATGTCGCCGACCTGCAGAACTGGATGTCGGGCATCCTCAACTGGCACCGGAACGTCGACCGCTACAAGGCCGAGTGGCTGGGCAGCCGGGCCCACGCCTTCCTGCCGGACCGCGCGCCGGCCTCCGCCCTCCCCGTGGGCTGACCGGAGGCGGTCGATGGAGTCCAGGGAACAGACGGCGTTGCGTCCCAAGCCGATGCCCGGACAGGAGCCCGGCGGCGAGCACGGGCCGGTACGGCGGCCGCCCGCCCCGCGCCGCCGCCGTGGCCGCCGCCTGGCGGCCCTGGTGTGCGGGGGGCTCGCCGGGATCGTCCTGATCCTGTCGGGCGTCGGCCTCGCCACGGTGGCCGGCATGACCCGGCAGGCCCCCGCCGAGCCGCGGCCGCAGCCGGGTGCGCAGGCGCGCGCGGCTCCGACGTCCGCCGCCGCACCCGCGCCCGTGCCGGTGCGCCCGACCCTCGGCCTGGAGGTGGTGGACGACGACAGAGCCGGAGCCCGGGTGGTCGGCGTCCACGTCCCGGGCCCCGGCTACACGGCGGGCCTGGTCCGCGGCGACGTACTGCTCACCTTCGCCGGAACCCGCCTGGCCACGGCGACGGATCTGGCCCGCGCCGTCGCCGCCTCCGACCCGGGCCGGGCAGTCCCCCTCACGGTCCGCCACGCCACCGGCACGTACCAACAGCTGACGGTCACCCCGGGCATCGTCACCTGAAGCCGGTCACGCGGACCTGCCCCCTGCCCCGACCCGCGCCCCGCCGGCAGGAGGGCGCGACCGGGGGCGGGATTCGCAACCGGCTCGCGTCGGGGGGCGGGGGCGGGCAGGATGCTGCCCGTAGTGGTTCTCACCGTTTCAGCCGTGTACGGAGGCCCGGATGACCGGCATCGCGCTCGCGCCCTTCAGCGCCGACGACTACAGGGTCCGGCTGGAACGCGCCGCCCGGGCGGCGGCCGAGGCCGGGCTGGCCGGACTGCTGGTGGCGCCCGGGCCGGACCTGGTGTGGCTGACCGGGTACGCGCCCACCGCCGTCACCGAACGGCTCACCCTGCTCGTCCTGGCCGCCGGACGCGAAGGCGTCGAGCCTGTTCTCGTAGTGCCCACCCTGGAGGCCCCGGACGCCGCCAAGGCGTCCGGCGCGTCCGCCCTGGCCCTGCGGGACTGGACCGACGGCACCGACCCCTACGCCGTCACCGCGGCCCTCCTCGACGAGAGCGGCCGGTTCGGCATCAGCGACAACACCTGGGCCATGCACCTGCTCGCCCTGCAACAGGCGCTGCCGGGAACCTCGTACGCCTCCCTCACCGAGGCCCTGCCCATGCTGCGCGCGGTGAAGGACGCCGCCGAGGTGGAACTGCTCGCGGCAGCGGGGGCGGCCGCCGACGCCGCGTTCGAGGAGATCCGCGCGGTGCGCTTCTCCGGCCGCCGCGAATCCGAGGTCGCCGCCGACCTCGCCGGCCTGCTGCGGCGCTTCGGACACTCCCAGGTCGACTTCACCATCGTCGGCTCAGGACCCAACGGCGCCAACCCGCACCACGAGGTGGGCGACCGCGTCATCGAACGCGGTGACATGGTCGTCCTCGACTTCGGCGGCCTCAAGGACGGCTACGGCTCCGACACCACCCGCACCGTGCACGTCGGCGAGCCGACCGACGAGGAGCGGCGGGTGCACGACATCGTCCGCGAGGCCCAGGAGGCCGGCTTCCGGGCCGTCCGTCCCGGCGTCTCCTGCCAGGAGGTCGACCGCGCCGCCCGCGCGGTCATCACCCGGGCCGGATACGGCGAGTACTTCATCCACCGCACCGGCCACGGCATCGGCGTCACCACGCACGAGCCGCCGTACATGATCGAGGGTGAGGAGCAGCCCCTCGTGCCCGGCATGTGCTTCTCCGTGGAGCCCGGCATCTACCTGCCCGGCCGCTTCGGGGTGCGCATCGAGGACATCGTCACCGTGACCGAGGACGGGGGCCGCCGCCTCAACGACACGACCCGGGAGATGGTCATAGTGGACTGACCACCGGCAGTCCCCACCCCGCAACCGCAACGACACGGCGCGACGATGACCCAGGCACCGACACCCACCGCGGACACCGTCCGCAGACTGGTCCGCACCCTGCTCAAGGACGGCCAGGACACCGCCCCCGGACCCGAGATCCGGCCCGTCGCCGAGGGCGGCGAGCACTCCACCTGGTGGGTCGGCGCCCGCCATGTGCTGCGCCTGGCCCCCGACCGTGAGGCCGCTGCCCGCCAGCGCCGCGAACTGCGCCTGCGCGAAGTGGTCCGCCCGCACCTTCCGGTCGCCGTCCCCGTCAGCGTCGCGCACGGCGAGTGGGCACCCGGGCTGACGTACACGCTGGACACCCGGATCACCGGCGGCACGGCCGGCGAGCACGACGTCTCCGCCGTCGGCGAGGACGACCTGGCCGGGCTGTTCAGCGGGCTGCGCGAGGTCCCCGCCCGGCAGGCCCGGAACCTCGGCGTACCGCGCACCGCGCCGCGCTCCCTGGAGGCGCTGCGACGCATGGCCGTGCGCGCCGCCGAACGCCTCGGCGCCGCCGACGAGTTCGACCCCGCGCGGATGGCCCAGCTCGCCGCGCCCGCCGCGGCCCAGCTCGCCGCCCAGCCCGGTACCGCCGTGCTCGTCCACCACGATCTCAAGGGCGAGCACCTGGTGGTGAGCGCCGACGGCCGGGTGCGCGGGGTCCTCGACTGGACCGGTGCCGTGGTCGGCGACCCCGCCGAGGACATCGCCGGCGTCGCCGTCGCCGTCGGTTCCCCCGCCGCGGTGCGCGCCGCCACCCTCGCCGGCTACAGCGCCCGGCCCTGCCTGCGCGGCCTGTGGCTGGCCCGCTGCGACACCGTGATCCGCCTCGCCGCACGCCTCGAAGGGCGCGGCGACGCCCCGCTGCCGCTCCTCAGGGCCCAGCTGCGCCACGCCTGGGAGGCGATCCTGCTGGAGCGGGTGACGGAGTTCCGGGAGGACACCGGGGACACCGGGGACCCGGGTGACATCGGCGACACGGGGGCCACCGGGGCCACCGGGGAATAGCGGCCGTCCGGCGCGGCGTGTCGCTGTGCCGTGCTCAGTGCTGCACCAGCACCGCGCACGACTCCGCGGGCACGTGCAGGAGCCCGTCCGCTCCGGGGGCCGTGACCGGCTCCCAGGCGGCCAGCACCTCGACGGGGCGGTTGCCGAGGGGGATCTCCGCCGGCGTCCCGGCGAGGTTGAGCGCCACCAGCACGTCCCCGCGCCGGAAGGCGAACCAGCGGGCCTCCTCGTCGTAGGCCACCTTGGTGTCGGCGAGATCGGGGTCGGTGAGGTCGGGCTGCTCCTGCCGCAGGGCGGTCAGCCGGCGGTACCAGGCCAGCACGCGCGCGTGCGGCTCGCGTCCCGGCTCGGACCAGTCCAGGCAGGAGCGGTCGCGGGTCGCCGGGTCCTGCGGGTCGGGCACGTCCGCCTCCGCCCAGCCGTGCTCGGCGAACTCCCGGCGCCGGCCACGGCGCACCGCCTCCGCGAGTTCCGGGTCGGTGTGGTCGGTGAAGTACTGCCACGGCGTGCCGGCCGCCCACTCCTCGCCCATGAACAGCATCGGCGTGAACGGCGCGGTCAGCGTCAGCGTGGCCGCGCAGGCCAGCAGCCCGGGGGAGCCGGCGAGCAGCATGGACAGGCGGTCGCCCCGGGCGCGGTTGCCGATCTGGTCGTGGGTCTGGCTGTAGCCGAGCAGCCGGTGCCCGGCCACCCGGGTGCGGTCCAGCGGGCGGCCGTGGTGGCGCCCCCGGAAGCCGGAGTACGTACCGTCGTGGAAGTAGCCGCCGGTGAGCGTCTTGGCGACCGCCGCGAGCGGGGCCCGCCCGAAGTCGGCGTAGTAGCCCTGGGCCTCGCCGGTGAGCGCCGAGTGCAGCGCGTGGTGGAAGTCGTCGTTCCACTGGGCGTCGAGGCCGAGGCCGCCCTCCGCGCGCGGGGTGATGAGCCGCGGGTCGTTCAGGTCCGACTCCGCGATCAGGAACGGACGGCGGCCCAGGTCGGCGGAGAGCGCGTGCACGGCCGTCGACAGCTCCTCCAGGAAGTGGCACGCGCGCGTGTCCACGAGCGCGTGCACCGCGTCCAGGCGCAGACCGTCGATCCGGTAGTCGCGCAGCCAGGCGAGCGCGCTGCCGACCAGGAACCGGCGCACCTCGTCCGAGCCGGGCGCGTCCAGGTTGACGGCGGCGCCCCAGGGGGTGTGGTGGGTGTCGGTGAAGTAGGGCCCGAACCGCGGCAGATGGTTGCCCGACGGGCCCAGGTGGTTGTGCACCACGTCCAGGACCACGCCGAGGCCCAGCTCGTGGGCCCGGTCGACGAAGCGCTTCAGGCCCTCGGGGCCGCCGTACGGCTCGTGCACCGCCCACAGCGACACCCCGTCGTAGCCCCAGCCGTGCCGGCCGGGGAAGGGGCACACCGGCATCAACTCCACGTGGGTGACGCCCAGTTCCACCAGGTGCGGCAACCGCTCGGCGGCCGCGTCGAAGGTGCCCTCGGGCGTGTACGTGCCGATGTGCAGCTCGTACATGACCGCGCCGGGCAGCGGGCGCCCGGCCCGGTCGGCGGAGCGCCACGTGTACCGCGTGTGCTCGACGACCGCGCTCAGCCCGTCCGGTCCGTCCGGCTGCCGGAGCGAGCGCGGGTCGGGCAGCACCGGGCCGTCGTCCAGCGCGAATCCGTACCGCGAGCCGTCGCGCGCGTCGGCCTCACCCGTCCACCACCCCTCCCGCTCCGGATCGCGCTCCAACGCGCGCGTGGCGCCGTCGCACTGGAGCGTCACACGGCCGGCCTGTGGTGCCCACACCTCGAACTGCACGGACGGTTCCCCTTCGTTCGCTCACCGTGACGTCGCCGTCCATGGTGCGCCACAAGAGATCGATCCGCTTTTGAATCCCCCTTTTGCGGCGGGTGTCGCCGGTCCGCGGGCCTGGTGTGCCTCTTCGTGATGGCTGGACACGGGGGGATCGGCTGACCGACAATCAGCAGCGTGACGTCGCCCTCTGAGTCCCACGCGTTCCCCGCGCGGCTGTCCGACGCGGAGCGCGACAAGGCGCTGAAGGTGCTCCGTGACGGCGTCGCGATGGGCCGGCTGTCCCACGACACGTTCGTACGGCGGATGGAGCTGGCCCTGGCCGCCCGCCGGCCGGACGAACTCGCCGTGCTCACCTCCGACCTGCGCGCCGAGGGGCGCGTGTCCCGGCTGGTGTTCGGCACGGTCGAGGCGGTGTCCGGCTTCGGCGTACGGGTGCGGCGCGCCTGGCAGGCCGAGCGGCTGCCCAAGCTGCTGCTGCCGCACGCCGGGAGCGGTCACCCGTTGCGCATAGGGCGCGATCCGGCGTGCGGTCTGCGGCTGACCCACGAGACGGTCTCCCGGGTGCACGCCGAGCTGCGGCACCAGGGCGGGATGTGGGTGCTGCGGGACCTCGGCTCGACCAACGGCACGACCGTCAACGGGCGGCGCGTGGTCGGCGCGGCCGTCGTGCGCGCGGGGGACCAGGTGGGATTCGGGCAGGTGGCGTACCGGCTCTCCGCGAACTGAGCGGCGCACGCGGTGGGCCTCACACGCGCGTGTATGTGCTCACGATCGGGTGAGCCGGGGTGGGGCGTGCGGGCGGCCGTGCCGATACACCGGGCATGACCCACCTCACCAAGGCGGCCACGACCCGCCTGCGGCAAGGCCTGACGGCCGCGGCCGCCCTCCTGCTCGCCGGCGCCGCCCCGGCCTCGGCCACCCACCGGCCCGCCGCCCAGTCCGACTGGCTCTACCTCACGGTCGCCCACGGCGACGCCCGCGCCGGGGACGCCCGCGGTGTCCTGCTCCTGTGCGACCCGCCCCAGGGCCACGCCCACGCGGCGGACGCCTGCTCGCAGCTCCGCTCGTCCGGCGGCGACATCCACGCCATCCCGCACAAGGACGCTCTCTGCCCGATGATCTACGCCCCCGTCACGGCCCACGCCCGCGGCCAGTGGCAGGGCCGCCCGGTCGACTACACGGAGACTTTCTCCAACACCTGCGAAATGGGCGCCAGGACAGGCGACGTCTTCGACGTCGCCCCCTGACACCACGCCCCGCGCGCGGTGGGGTTCAGGGGTTCAGGCGGGTGGGGCGCCGGCCTGGTGGGCCGTGGTGAGGACTGTGTGGCTCTGGTGTTCGATCTGGTGCTCCAGGGGGACCCATCGGGCGTGGAAGCGATGGGCGAAGGACTCGCTCCAGGTGGTCACCAGGTGCTCCAGATCAGGGGCCGCGCGGTCGTCGGTCTCGCGCAGGGTGCGCAGGAGCATCGCCGCGGCCCGCAGCGGCAGCCGGCGGCCGAAGGCGTCCACGCTGCCGACGTACGCCATCGTGGTGTCCGCGGGCGGCGTGTGGAGCCAGTCCGCGGCCAGCCCCGGCACCAGGCTCAGTCCCCACTTCGCCGCCCGCAGCAGCGGCCCGTCGGCCCCGTGCAGGCGCGGCAGCGCGTCGGCGAGCACCAGCTCCACCTCCCGCGCGTCCCGCAGCAGCCGGTGCGCCAGCCGCCGTATCGCCGCCGCCGGGGCGGGATGCGGCGCGGGGTCGTCCACCAGGTCGCTCGCCCACATCGGCACCTCCACGACCGCGGTCATGCCGCCGTACCGGTGCGGATGGAACCAGGTGCTGTGCCGCGCGTCGTCCGGCATGCTCGGATACGCCGGGTCCGCGCCCGCCCCCGGCATCACCCGCACCCCGGGCCCGGACACCGGCCAGCCCGCCGCGTCCGAGGCGCCCGTCTCCACCGGTATGTGCAGCCGCGCCGCCGACTTGCCGAACGGCTCGGCGAGCCCGGGCACGTCGCGGGTCAACTGCACCCAGCTTCCGCCCAGGTCGGTGCCGTGCAGCGTCACCTGGAGGTAGGGCCGCAGCTCGTCGATCACCCCGGTCAGGGCACGCGTCTCCGGCGGCAGCCGGTCGGGCGGCAGCACGGAGGGCGACCACTCCGGCTGCTCGGGCCCGGCGGGCCGGAAGAAGCCGAGGTGGTAGTCGAGCAGACTGCGCGGGGCCGGAGTCACGTGCAGACTCGCGCCGTCCGGGTCCGCGCACAGCAGGAAGTGCCAGGAGGTGTCCGCCCGCAACCGTTCCTCGTGCAGCACACGGCGTGCGACGGCGAGGAGGGTGGAGCCGCCGGTGGGCTCGTTGGCGTGGGCGCCCGCGACCACCAGCACCGCCCGCCGGGCGTGCCCGACGGACAGCAGGTGCAGCGGTCGTCCCGCGCGTGAGTGGCCGACCTGCCTCAGTACGCACCGGTCCGGCCGGGACGCGGCCAACGCCTGGGCGGAGGTCACCAGTTCGGCAACACTGGGGTAGCGCAACTCCGGCAGGAGACTCACCCCCGACCTGTCCTCCCGGCTTCGCATTCCGCAGTACCCCACGGACGCCGGGTCCTGTCAAGCGCGCTCCAGCAGTGCGACCGGCAGCCGCTCGAAGAGTTCCGCCACGCGCACGTGCCCCTCGAACTCCCGTCCAGGGGTCAGCGTGTCGGCCCACCGGCCGGGCGGCAGCGGCAGCCGGGTGTCCCGCCAGCCGCCCTCCTCCGCCAGCCGCAGCGACAGCCGGGTCACGGCCGTGACCACCTCCCCGGAGCGCTCGAACGCCGCGCAGTGGGCCGCCACCGGCCCCTCGGCGAGCAGTGGCGCGTACGTCGCCGCCGCACCGAAGACCTCCGGCCGCCGGGAGCGCAGCCGCAGCGCCGCCCTCGTCACCGCCCCCTTGTCACCGGCGTCGGCGGGCGGGAACCGCTCCGGGCGCCGGTTGTCCGGGTCGACCAGGGCCCGGTACTCGGCCTCCGTGCCCTGATACACGTCGGGCACGCCGGGCATCGTCAGATGCACCAGGGCCGTGCCCAGGACGTTCGCCCGGATGTGCGGCTGGAGCGCGGTGCGCAGCGCGGTCACCGGCCCGGCGGGAGCCCCGCACGGCCCCTCGGCGACGAAGCGGGCCACCGCCTCCTCGTACTCGGGTCGCTGCTCGGTCCAGCTCGTGCGCAGGCCCGCCTCCCGCACATGCTTCAGCAGGGCCTGCCGCACGCGTTCCCCGTCCGCGGGGCCGAGGCCGAACACCGTCTGCCAGGCTGCCCACGCCAGTTGCCGGTCCGGCACGCCCTCGCCGCCGCCGGTCACCACGTCCAGCAGGTCGGCCCAGACCCGCGGGCACTCGGTGAGCACGGCCAGCGCCGCCCGTACGTCGGCGCTGCGCTTGGTGTCGTGCGTGGAGACCACCGTGCCGGTGGCCGGCCAGTCGTGCTGCACCCGGGCGCAGTACGAGTGGAAGTCCTCCGGGGGCACCGCCGGGTGGCCGGGGTCGCCGCCCACCTCGTTGGCCGACAGCAGCGGCACGTACCGGTAATAGGCCGTGTCCTCGACGGACTTGGCGCGCAGCGCGGAGGCGGCCTGCGCGAACCGGGTGCGGAACTCCAGGGCGCCGGGCCCGGATCCGGCCCGCCCGACGACCAGGTCGCGCACCACGTCGACGGCCTCACCCTCCTCCGGCACCGTGAAGGCGAGCCGGGCCTGCGCGGCGGCCTCCTCCGTGACCACGGACGCCGGGTCCACGGAGGTGTAGGGCCGGTAGACCCGGAGGCGGACCAGCAGTTCCCGCAGCGCGGTGCGCAGCGCCCAGGGCGCGCGGTCGCGCAGCGCGAGGTCGGGCGAGGTGGCGCACACCCGGCTCGCCACCCGGGTCAGCCGCTCCGTCTCGGCGGCCAGCTCGTGCGTGATCACCGTGTACGCCGCCCGCCGTACGGTCGCCTCCCAGTCCCCGCCCTCGTCGTCGCGCGGAGCGGCGAACCGCCGGTAGCGCTCGGCCAGCTCGTCCGCTCCGGCCGGGTCGGTGAACAGGCCGTCGACGTGCCGCAGGGCGTCGTAGCCGGTGGTGCCGGCGACCGGCCAGGAGGCCGGCAGGTGCTCGCCGTCGGAGAGGATCTTCTCGACGACCGTCCAGCGACCGCCGGTCGCCTCGTGCAGCCGGCGGAGGTAGGCGTCGGGGTCGGCGAGCCCGTCCGGGTGGTCGACGCGCAGCCCGTCGACCACGCCCTCCGCCAGCAGCTGGAGGATCTTGGCGTGGGTCGCCCGGAACACCTCCGGGTCCTCCACCCGCACCCCGATCAGCTCCGAGATGCTGAAGAAGCGCCGGTAGTTCAGCTCCGTACGGGCCAGCCGCCACCACACCGGCCGGTACCACTGCGCGTCCAGCAGTTCGGGCAGGGGCAGCCCGCCGGTGCCCTCGCGCAGCGGGAAGGCGTGGTCGTGGTAACGCAGGACGTCGCCGTCCGCCTTCAGCTCGCCGGCCTCCCGGCCGACCGGGTGGCCGAGCACGGGCAGCAGCACCTTGCCGTCCTGGGCGTCCCAGTCGATGTCGAACCAGTGCGCGTACGGCGACGAGGGTCCCTCCCGCAGCACCTCCCACAGGGCGTGGTTGTGCCGCGGGGCCATGGCCATGTGGTTCGGCACGATGTCCACGACCAGGCCGAGCCCGTGCTCCCGGGCGGTGCGCGAAAGCCCCCGCAGGCCCTTCTCACCGCCGAACTCGTCACGCACCCGCGTGGGGTCCACGACGTCGTAGCCGTGCGCGGAGCCCGGCACGGCCTGAAGGACGGGCGACAGATGCAGGTGCGAGACGCCGAGCGAGGCCAGATACGGCACGGCCCGCTCCGCGGCCGCGAACGGGAACTCGGGCTGGAGCTGGAGCCGGTAGGTGGACGTCGGCACGACGGGCTCGGGACGCTCGGATGTCTCGGGTGTCATGGAGAGCTACGTACCCGCCCGGCCGCCTTTGGTGTCACCCACCCGCCATGTGCCCGGCACCCCACCCGGCCGGGCCCCTGCTCTCGCCCGGCTGGACGAGCGCCACGGGGGCTCCCGGCCCGGGCACCGCGCCGGCGCCTCGCCCGGCAGCGCCACGGCGGCTCCGCGCCCGGCCGGGCGAGCGCCACGCCGGGCTCCCGGCCGTGGGTGCCACGCGGGGTCACAGCCCAGGGGCGCACAACGCCGCTTCTTCGTCCGGGAGGGCGGGCGCCGCACCGGCACTTCCCCCGCCCGGGGGCGCTGCGCCGGTTCCCCGCCCGGGACATTGGGCGCCCCACCAGGTGTGTCGTCCCGACCCCCGCCCCGGGGAGCGCCACCCCGGGCTTCCGGTCCAGGGAGCGTCACACCGGGCGTCGCAGGACTGTCAGGCTGCGGTCCGGGAGGGTGAGCCGGTCTCCGGCGCGCACCGTGGGGCCGGTGCCCGGTGGGACCGGGTCCGTGCGGGCGGTGTCCACCACCACCTGCCACTGGCGCCCGTGATCGACCGGCACGGCGAAGTCGAGCGGCTTCGGCGCGGCGTTGAACATCAGCAGGAAGGAGTCGTCGGTGATCCGCTCCCCGCGAGTGCCGGGCTCCGAGATCGCGTTGCCGTTGAGGAACACCGTCAGCGCGGAGGCCCGCGCCGAGTCCCAGTCCTGCTGGGTCATCTCCCGGCCCTCGGGGGTGAACCAGGCGATGTCGGACAGCGCGTCGTGCGTGCCCTCCACCGGCCGTCCGTGGAAGAAGCGGCGCCGCCGGAAGACCGGGTGGTCCCTGCGCAGCGCCGCCATCGCCCGGACGAAGTCCAGCAACTCGGCGTCCGGCTCGCCGGGCTCGGGCCAGCGCACCCAGGACAGCTCGTTGTCCTGGCAGTAGGCGTTGTTGTTGCCCCGCTGCGTGCGCGCGAACTCGTCGCCGTGACTGATCATGGGCACGCCCTGGGACAGCATCAGCGTCGCGACGAAGTTCCGCGTCTGCCGCGCCCGGAGCCGGAGCACCTCGGGGTCGTCGCTCTCACCCTCGGCGCCGCAGTTCCAGGACCGGTTGTGGTTCTCGCCGTCCCGGTTGTCCTCGCCGTTGGCCTGGTTGTGCTTGTCGTTGTACGAGACCAGATCGCGCAGGGTGAAGCCGTCGTGGCAGGTGACGAAGTTGATCGAGGCCAGGGGGCGGCGGCCGTCGTCCTGGTAGAGGTCGGAGGAGCCGGTCAGCCGGGAGGCGAACTCGGCGAGCGCGCGGGGCTCGCCGCGCCACAGGTCCCGCACGGTGTCGCGGTACTTGCCGTTCCACTCGGTCCACAGCGGCGGGAAGTTCCCCACCTGGTAGCCGCCCTCGCCGACGTCCCAGGGCTCGGCGATCAGCTTCACCTGGGAGACCACCGGGTCCTGCTGCACCAGGTCGAAGAACGACGACAGCCGGTCCACCTCGTGGAACTGCCGCGCCAGGGTCGCCGCCAGGTCGAAGCGGAAGCCGTCGACGTGCATCTCGGTGACCCAGTAGCGCAGCGAGTCCATGATCAGCTGGAGCACGTGCGGGGACCGCATGAGCAGGGAGTTCCCGGTGCCCGTGGTGTCCATGTAGTAGCGCGGGTCGTCGGTGAGCCGGTAGTAGCGCGGGTTGTCGATGCCCTTGAAGGACAGTGTCGGACCCAGGTGGTTGCCCTCGGCGGTGTGGTTGTAGACCACGTCGAGGATGACCTCGATGCCGGCCTCGTGCAGCGCCCGGACCGCCGACTTGAACTCCAGGACCTGCTGGCCGCGGTCGCCCCAGGAGGCGTAGGCGTTGTGCGGGGCGAAGAAGCCGATCGTGTTGTAGCCCCAGTAGTTGTTGAGGCCCAGGTCGACCAGGCGGTGGTCGTTCAAGAACTGGTGTACGGGCATCAGCTCGAGCGCGGTGACGCCGAGTTCGGTCAGATGGTCGATGAGCGCCGGGTGGGCGAGCCCCGCGTAGGTCCCGCGCAACTCCTCGGGCAGCCCCGGGTGCCGCATGGTGAGGCCCTTGACGTGGGCCTCGTAGATCACCGTCTCGTGGTAGCCGCGGCGCGGCAGCCGGTCGTCGCCCCAGTCGAAGTACGGGTTGACCACGACAGACGACATGGTGTGCGGCGCCGAGTCCAGGTCGTTGCGCCGGCCGGGGTCGTCGAAGTGGTAGCCGTACACCTCCTCCCCCCAGCGGATCGAGCCGCTGATCGCACGAGCGTACGGGTCGAGGAGCAGCTTCGCCGAGTTGCAGAGCAGCCCGCGCTCCGGGACGTACGGGCCGTGCACCCGGAACCCGTACCGCTGTCCCGGCATCACGCCGGGCACGTACGCGTGCCGGACGAACGCGTCGCTCTCCCGCAGTTCCACCGCCGTCTCCGAGCCGTCGTCGTGCAGCAGACACAGCTCTACTCGGTCCGCGGCCTCCGTGAAGACCGCGAAGTTGGTGCCGGCGCCGTCGTACGTGGCGCCGAGTGGGTACGCCTCTCCAGGCCAGACCTGCATGGACAAGACTCTTTCAGGTGTGGGACGCCGCGGGTGGCGGCTTGGCACCGAGTCTCCACAAAAGTCGGGGAAGCACCTGTGACGCACGTCCGTGTGCCGAACCGGTGGGGTGAACGGTGCCCGCGGGACGAGAAGGTCCAGGGGCGCGGGGTGGGCCCGAGTGGGCCGCGGGGTCCGGGTGCGCGCGTGGGTCAACGGGAGGGCCCGGTGCTCACCCGGAGGGATGGCGGACGCGGGGGCGTGCGGCACCGCCAGGGACGCGGACGGCGGCCGGTGCCGGTCACCGGCTATGAATCAGCTCACTCGGCGGGGGCTGGGCCGCCGGAACACGTAAGCACCGTGCGGAAGTTGGGAAAGGAGCTGTGCATCCGGCTGCGTCGCGCGCCGCTCCCGGAGTACCCTTCCTTGATCGTTGGGACGGGGAGTGCCCGGGGGAGCGGAAGGCGGTGCACGGGTGGGCTCGGGAGGCCTGGAGCTGCCCTCTGGTGACGAGGGTCACGAGGGGCACTCCGCAGACGTCCCCTCCGGCGCGGTGTCCCTGGCCCGGCCGATGGACGCGGGTGCCATCGGGCCGGAGCTGGACTGGGACGCGGGCGCCTGGCGCGAGGTGCGTACCCGCGCCCAGCGGGCCGGCCGCGCCTACATCTGGCTGAACCTCGTCGAACAGCGGCTGCGCGCCGTCGTGGCCGCCGTCCTGCGCCCCGTCTACGAGCCCGTCCACGGCGACGACTGGGTGGTTGCCGCCGCCGGACCGGCCGGCCAGGAGTGGGTGCAGCGGGCCGTCGCGGTACGCGAAGTCAGCCGCCGCAAGGGCTACTTGCTCGACCCGGCCGACGACAACGTGATCAGCTTCCTCACCCTGCCGCAGATGCGTGAGCTGGTGGTGCAGCACTGGCCGTGCTTCGCGCCCTACATAGACGAGCGCCGGGACGTCGAACTCGCCCTGGACGAGCTGGAGGTGGCCCGCAACGTCGTCTCCCGCAACCGGGCGCTGTCGGAGGCGGTGCTGAACCAGGCCGAGCGGGCCTCCGCGCGGCTGCTCGACATCCTCGGCACCGGCGGCGACGTGCCTTCCGCCCGTCGGCTGCCGGTCGACGCGGTCGAGGACCTGGTCGGCGACCGGTACGCGGACGTGGTCGCGGTGCACCCGGACCGGGTGCGGCTCATGCGCCAGTTCCCGGCCGAGGACATGTTCGGCGGCGCCCGCCGCCTGGACGCCATCGGCATCGGCCTGAACCTGCTCGTGCAGAACTTCTCCGGCCGGCGCCTGGTGCGGCTCGCCGAGTCCGGCTGCCGGGTGCGGCTGCTGTTCCTCAACCCGGCCTCCAGCGCGGTGAAGCGGCGCGAGCGCGAACTCGGGCTCAAGCGCGGGGAGCTGAGCCGCTCGGTGGAGATGAACATCCTGCACATGCGCCGGGTGCGCGGCCGGCTGCGCGACCCGGGCGCCTTCGAGATCCAGGTCTACGACGAGACCCCCCGCGTCACCGCCTACCTGGTGGACGGCGACGGCTCGGACGGCGTCGGGGTCGTGCAGTCCTATCTGCGGCGCAGCCGGGGCATGGAGGCCCCCGTCTTCGTCCTGCGGAACGGGAACAAGGTGGTCAAACCCGGCGAGATCGACGAAAGCGGCCTCTTCTCCGCCTATCGCGAGGAGTTCGAGCTGATGTGGGCGGATTCGCGCCCGGTGTCCTGAAACGCCCTCAGTCCCGGGGCGGTAAGCGGAACGTGGTCCTCGGTTTGTCAGTGGCGCGTGCGATCGTGGAGACCACTGGGGGAACGCACCACCGAGAAGGGGGGCCGCCATGGGCCGGCATTGGGAACTGCTGATCGGCTTCGACCTGGAGACGACCGGGACGGATCCGCGCGAGGCGCGCATCGTCACGGGGGCCGTGCGATGAGCTGGAACAGGGGGCCGTTGATGGCCTTCGACCTGGAGACCACGGGCACCGACGTCGAGACCGACCGCATCGTCACCGCGGCGGTCGTACGACTGGATCCGGACGGGGCGGTCTCGAAGGAGCGCACCTGGCTGCTCGATCCCGGGGTGGCGATACCGGAGCAGGCGTCGGCGATCCACGGAATCTCGACGGAGCGGGCTCGCAGGCACGGGGCACCGGCTGCTCCCGCGATCGAGGAGATCGCACGGGCCGTCGCCGAGGGGATGCGATCGGGGACGCCCCTGGTCGTGATGAACGCACGCTACGACCTGTCACTGCTCGACCGTGAGTGCCGGCGGTACGCGATCGAGTCGGTCGCTGAGCGGCTGGGCAAGGGGCCTTGGCCCGTCATCGATCCGTTGGTCATCGACAAGCATGTGGACAAGTACCGGAAGGGGAAGCGGGCCCTGACCGCGCTGTGCGCGCACTACGGCGTGCCACTCGACGACGCGCACGATGCGAGGGCGGACGCCGTGGCCGCCGCCCGGGTGGTACGGCGCATGGGGGAGAAGTACCCGGCCATGGGGGAGTTGGCGCCGACGGATCTCCATGACCTTCAGGTCCGTGCGGCAGCCGAGCAGGCGGCGTCGCTGCAGCGATATCTCCGGCGCACCTCGAACCCCGAGGCGACCGTCGAACCGGCCTGGCCCGTCATCCCGTACTGCTGACGGACATGTCGAGCGCAGCTGAACAGGCCAAGAAGTCATGAATCTCAGAGCAAGGGTCGCACGGCTGGTCGCCGTGGCCGGTTTCGCCGCAACGGTATCGGGTTGCGGCTATGCCGAACCGTGTGCCGGTATCGGTGTCTCCTCCTACCTCTCGGTGAGCCTCCTTCAGTCGGAGTATCCCGAATTTGTCGATGGTACATACGAGTTGTGCGCCTTCGGCCACTGCTCCACAGAGCATTTCGTCAACCGGGAGATCATGATCGCCAATCTCGATCTGCCGGACGAAATCGGTCCGGCTCATGGGACGGTGCGGCTGCGGATGATCCCGAAGGGTGCGCGCACGCCGACGGTGGACGAGTCCGCTGAAGTCACTCTGGACTCGCAGTCCGACAACTGCGGTGGCTTCGGTCACAACAGGGGCCTCGCCCTGACCAAGGCAGGGGGGCTGAGCAGCACCATTCCCACCACGGGGGAATGGGACTACAGGAAGCGGTTCTCACCGACTACTCCTCCTGCCTCCCCCAAGGCGGGTGGATCTCCGGCCGGGCTGAGCGGGTGACCGTCGGGCCGGGATCGCACTGTGCGATCCCGGCCCGACGTCTTCGGGGCGAGCGCGAGAGTCGGCCCGGGCACGGCGGCCGGGCGGGTCAGAACGGGTACCAGCGCACCGTGGTGTCGCCGTCGCGCAGGGATGCCACCCGGCGTTCGAACTCGGCCAGCGCCTTGGGGTTGGTGGGGGCGTGCTGGGCGACCCAGGCGCAGCTCGCCGTCTCGCGGGCGCCGCGCAGCACGGGACAGCCCTCCCACTCCCGTACATCCCAGCCGTAGGTCCGCGTGAAGGCGTCGTAGGCGTCGGCGGGCAGGCCGTAGCGGTCCCGGGACAGGGCCATGACCACCAGGTCGTGCTCGCGCAGGTCCGCCGAGAAGGTCTCCAGGTCGACCAGGACCGGCCCGTCCGGACCGATGTGCACATTGCGCGGCAGCGCGTCGCCGTGGATCGGGCCCGGCGGCAGGTGCGGGGTGAGCGCGGCGGCGGCCGCCGCGAAGCCGTCCCGGCGCTCCCGCAGATACGCCGCGTCGGCCGGGGAGATCGCGTCGCCCGCGAGCCGCAGCCAGCGTTCCACGCCGCCGAGCAGTTCGCGGCGCGGCAGCGCGAACTCGGGGGCGGGCAGGGCGTGGACCAGGCGCAGCAGCTCCGCCAGGTCCGCCGGCCCGGCGGGCCGTACCGGATCGGGCAGCCGGTGCCACACGGTAACCGGATGCCCCTCGACGAGGATCGCCTCCTGGGCGGCGGCCCGCACCGCGGGGACATCGGCCTCGGCCAGCCACATCGCGATCCGCAGCTCGCGCCGCGCCCGGTCCCACAGCTCCGCGTCCCGGCCCACCTTGACGACGAGGTCCCCGGCGGCGAACACCGCGTTCTCGCCCAGAGCGAGCAGCCGCGCGTCGCGCACCGGACCGGCCAACACCCCAGCCCCGCCCAGTACCTCCCGGGCCCGCGCCTCGTCCATCCTCAGCCTCCGTGTCCTCGTCCGGACCCCGGCAACCACACCGAGGCCCCGCGTTTTCGCCGGGTCAGTGTCGCATCCGCACAGGTGGGGGCAGGTGTCCGGTGCCCGGCCCGCAGCGAGCCGCCCACCGTCAGCGAAACCGCGTTGCACGAGACGTATCGTCTCGCCTAGGGTCCTGGGCATGCCCACTCGCGCCCACATCGCCATGTTCTCCGTCGCCCTCCACGGACACGTGAACCCCAGCCTCGAAGTGATCCGGGAACTCGTCGCACGCGGACACCGGGTGACGTACGCCATCCCGCCCGTCTTCGCGGAGAAGGTCGCCGAGACCGGCGCCGAGGTGAAGCCCTGGCACTCCACGCTGCCCTCGCCCGACGACGACCCCTCCGCCTGGGGATCCACGCTGCTCGACAACGTCGAACCGTTCCTGAACGACGCGATCCAGGCCCTGCCCCAGCTGATCGAGGCCTACCGGGACGAGGAGCCGGACCTCGTCCTGCACGACATCACCTCCTACCCGGCCCGCGTCCTCGCCCACCGCTGGGGCGTGCCGGCGATCTCCCTCTCCCCGAACCTCGTGGCCTGGCAGGGCTACGAGGAGGAGGTCGCCGAACCACTGTGGGCCGAGCCCCGCAAGACGGAGCGCGGCCGGGCCTACTACGCCCGCTTCGAGGCGTGGCTCGCGGAGAACGGGATCACCCTGCGCCCGGACCCGTTCGCCGGCCGCCCCGACCGCTCGCTCGTCCTGATCCCCCGCGCGCTGCAACCGCACGCCGACCGGGTCGACGAGAACGTCCACAGCTTCGTCGGCGCCTGCCAGGGCGACCGCTCGGCGCAGGGCGGCTGGGAGCGGCCCGCCGGGGCCGAGAAGGTGGTGCTCGTCTCGCTCGGCTCCGCCTTCACCAAACAGGCCGCCTTCTACCGGGAGTGCGTCGAGGCCTTCGGCGCACTGCCGGGCTGGCACACGGTGCTCCAGGTCGGCAGGCACGTGCGCCCGGACGAACTGGGCGAGGTCCCCGCGAACGTCGAAGTACGTTCCTGGGTGCCGCAGTTGGCGATCCTGCGCCAGGCCGACCTGTTCGTCACGCACGCCGGGGCCGGGGGCAGCCAGGAAGGCCTGACCACCTCGACGCCGATGATCGCCGTACCGCAGGCCGTCGACCAGTTCGGCAACGCGGACATGCTCCAGGGCCTCGGCGTGGCCCGCCACCTCCCCATGGAGGAGGCCACCGCCGGGAACCTGCGTGCCGCCGCGCTCGCCCTCGTCGACGACCCCGAGGTGGCCCGGCGGCTGATGGACGTCCGGGCCGCCATGGCCAAGGAAGGCGGCACCCGGCGGGCCGCCGACCTCATCGAGGCCGAACTGCCCGCCGGGTGAGGGCGATATGCGCTGCCCGCCGAGGGCTCACACGCCCAGCGGCTCGCCCTTGCTCGGAGCGGGCGGGGCCGGCGGGACCGCCGCCGGCTCCAGGGGCTCGTCGTGGGAGAGGTCCGGGAGGCGGTGCAGCCAGCGAGGCAGGTACCAGTTGCGTTCGCCCAGCAGGGACATCACCGAGGGCAGCAGCACCCCGCGGATGACCGTGGCGTCGATGAGCACCGCGGCCGCCAGGCCCACACCCATCTGCTTCATCGACTGCATGGACAGCGTCCCGAAGATCGCGAACACGGCGACCATGATGACCGCGGCGCTGGTGACGACACCCGCCGTGGTGACCACACCGTGCTGGATGGCGTCCTTCGTGTCGCGGCCGCGCAGCCGCGCCTCGCGGATCCGGGAGACCACGAAGACGTGGTAGTCCATCGAGAGGCCGAAAAGGATCACGAACAGGAACAGCGGCAGCCAGGTGACGATCGCGCCGACACCGTGGGCGCCCACCAGGGACGCCCCCCAGCCGTGCTGGAAGACCGCGACGAGGATGCCGTAGGCGGCGCCCACGGACAGCAGGTTCAGCACGATCGAGGTGATCGCGACGGTCAGCGAGCGGAACGACAGCAGCATCAGCAGGAAGGCGAACACCACGACGAAGACGAACACCGGCACGACGGAGCCGATGAGCTGCGCGTTGAAGTCGTGCGAGCCGGCGACCTGGCCGGTGATCGGCGCCTGGACGCCGTCGACCTTGCCCAGCGTGGCGGGCCGCACCTCGTCACGCAGCTTCTCCAGGTTCTTGCCCGCCTTGTCGAGGTCCGAGCCGCCGACCAGCGGGACGGAGACGAGGGCGACGTCGTGGTCCTCGTGCAGCCGGATGTCGACCGGGCCGCGCGAGGCGCCCGAGGTGACCGCCCGCTCCTTGAACTCGGCCAGCGCCCGCCGCACCTCGGGAGCGTTGATGTCGTCCGCCTTCACGACCACCTGGGCCGGCTGAGTACCGCCGGGGAAGGCCTCGTTGAGCCGCTGGTACGTCTGCACGATGGGCAGCGAGTCGCCGAACTCCTGGTCCAGCGTGAGCTGCGACGTCTTCATGCCCAGCGCCGGGGCCGCGACGGCGAGCAGCGCGCCCACGGCCACCGCGGCCGACACCGCCGGCCGGGCCAGCACACGCCGCAGCACGGCCGTCCAGAACCTGCTCTCCCCGTTGCCCTGCCGGCCCCGCCGCAGGAACGGCAGGCGCCCCTTCTCGACCCGCTCGCCCAGCAGCGACAGCAGCGCCGGCAGCACGGTCACCGAGCCGACCATGGCGACGGCCACCACCATCAGCGAGGCCAGGCCCATCGCCTCGAACTCGGCGACCCCGGTGAACAGCATGCCCGCCATCGCCACGCACACCGTGACGCCGGAGACGATGATCGCGCGCCCGCTGGTCGCGGCGGCGATGCGCAGCGCGGTCCCGGCGTCCCGCCCGGCCTCCCGCTCCTCGCGCTCGCGGCGCAGGTAGAACAGGCAGTAGTCGACGCCGACCGCCATGCCGACCAGCAGCATCACGGAGTTTGCGGTGTCGCTCATCGGCTGGAGGTGGCTGACGATGCCCATCAGGCCCATCGTCGCCATGATCGCGGTGATCGCGAGCGCCACGGGCAGCAGTGCGGCCACCAGCGCGCCGAAGGCGATCAGCAGGATCCCGAGGGCCACCGGCACGGCGGAGAACTCGGCCTGCTGGAAGTCGTTCCCGAAGGCGTCGGAGTACTGCTTCTGCATGCTGGCGCCGCCGATCTCCTCGATCCGCAGCGTGGACTGGTCCTTCTGGACGTTCGCGACGGCGTTGAGCACGGGCTCCACCCGCTCGCCCGCGGTGTCCGCCTCGCCGCGCAGCGAGAACTGCACCAGCGCGCTGCGGCCGTCCTCGGAGATGGTCTTCGTGTCGTACGGCGAGGTCACGTCCGTGACCAGGCCGGTCCCCTCGACGGCCGTGATCACGTCGCCGACGGCCGTCCGGAAGCCGGCGTCCGTGGCCCTGCCGGAGCCGTCCTTCGCCTGGATCAGGACGGTCTCGCTCGCCGGTTCCTTGATCCCCGCGTCCTCGATGATCTTCGCCGCGGTGTGTGTCTCGCCCTTGAGCTGGTCGCTCTCCTTGACGTCCAGCCGGCCGGCCGCCGACCCCAGTCCCATCGCCAGCACGACGAACAGCACCCAGATCCCGACAGCGGCCCATCGATGCCGGGCGCTCCAGCCGCCGGCCCGCGCGGCGAGGCCCCGCACCCGTGTCTCTGCGTTCACCATGACGGGCTTGCCCCTTCTTGAGAGGCCCTGCGGACCTCGTGCGCGGCGACGGCCCCCTGCCGTCGCCCTCCGCATCGAAGGTAGGTGCGGGGCGGTGCCCCGCTCGTCGTGCTGACCGGTGAAGTGCCGCCGCCCGGGCTCCTCCTGCCGGACCCCGTTTCCTCCGCACTGGGGAGGACGCCGACCCCTTACACGTATCCGGGCTTCTCGGGGGCGCGGATCAGGGGTGCGCGTCACGCCCGCAGCTCTATCGTGGGCGGATGACGATGTACGCCGCGCTGCTGCGCGGAATCAACGTGGGCGGCAAGAAGGTCCCGATGGCCGAGCTGCGCACCCTGGTGGCTGAGCTCGGCCACACCCGTGTGCAGACCCATCTGCAGAGCGGCCAGGCTGTTTTCGCCGCCGGTCACGGCGACGAGGAGTCGCTGGCCGCGGAGTTCACGGCGGCGCTGGAGAAGCGGTTCGGCTTCCCGGTGGACGTGATCGTGCGCGACCACGCCTATCTGCGGGCGGTCGCCGAGTCCTGCCCGTTCCCGGCCGCCGAGCTGGAGGGACGGCAGCTGCACGTGACCTACTTCTCCGCGCCCGTCGGGGCGGAGCGGTACGCGGAGATCGACCAGGAGGCATACCTGCCCGAGGAGTTCCGCCTCGGCGACCGGGCCCTCTACCTGTACGCGCCGGACGGACTCGGCCGCTCCAGGCTCGCCGAGCACCTGGCCAGGAAGCGGCTGAACAAGGACCTGATCGCGACCAGCCGGAACTGGAACACGGTGCTCAGACTCGTCGAGCTGACCGCCCCGGACGCCTGACGCGCGGGACATGACCCGCGCGGGCCCGCTCACCCGAGGGCGGACAGCCGGGACAGCTCGGCGGCGCCGAGGGACAGGCGCGCCGCGTCCAGGTTCTCCTCGAGATGGGCGAGCGTGCCCGTGCCCGGAGTCGGACAGAGCACGGGGGAGCGGTGCAGCAGCCACGCCAGCGCCACCTGTCCGGGCGTGGCGCCGTGCGCGGCGACGATCCGGGCGCACTCCGGGTCCCCGGTCAACGCGCCGTTGCCCAGCGGGAACCACGGCAGGAACGCGATCCCGCGCTCCTCGCACAGCTCCAGCAGCGGCTCGGACGCGCGGTCGGCGAGGTTGTAGCGGTTCTGGACGGAGGCGACGGAGGTCAACTCCATCGCCGAGGTGAGCTGTTCGGCGGAGACGGTGTCCAGGCCGACGTGGCGGATCTTGCCCTCCTCGCGCAACTCGTCGAGTGCGCCGAGCTGTTCGGCCATCGGCACGGCGGGGTCGAGCCGGTGGAGCTGGTACAGGTCGATCCTCTCCAGCCGCAGCCTCCGCAGGCTCGCCTCGCACATCGCCCGCAGTTGCTCCGGCCGCCCGTCCACGTGCCAGGCGCTGTCGCCGGTGCGGACCACCCCGCCCTTGGTGGCGATCACCAGGTCCTCGGGGTAGGGGCGCAGGGCCTCGGCCACCAGTTCCTCGGCGACGGACGGACCGTAGTTGTCCGCGGTGTCGATCAGGTTCACCCCGCGCTCCACCGCTCGCCGCAGCACCGCCACCGCGTCCCGGGCGTCACCGCGCGGACCCCAGTAGCCGGGGCCGGTGAGCTGCGCGGTGCCGTAACCGAGGCGCCGTACGGGCAGGTCGCCGCCGAGCGTGAACATCTGCGGGGTCACACGGTCTCCTGGGTCGTCAGGTGGGGCATACGGAGGGCTGTGGGAGGCTCGTCCCATGCGTTACATCATCATCGGGGCAGGGGCGGTCGGCGGCGCCGTCGGGGGGCGGCTGGCGCAGAGCGGGCGCGAGGTCGTACTGGTCGCGCGCGGAGCGCATCTCGCTGCGCTGCGCGAGGACGGGCTGCGGCTGGCGGTGCCGGAGGGCGAACTCACATGCCGGCTGCCCGCCGTGGACGGGCCCGAGGCGCTCGGCGAACTGCGCGCCGACGACGTGCTGGTGCTGGCCGTCAAGACCCAGGACACCGAGGCGGCGCTGGCGGCCTGGGGTCCGGCGCCGGTCGCGGGCGGCGGCACGGCCGGGCGGAGACTGCCGCTGCTGTGCGCGCAGAACGGGGTGGAGGGCCAGCGGCTCGCCCTGCGCCGCTTCCGGCACGTGTACGGCGTCTGCGTATGGCTGCCCGCGGCCCACGTAGAACCCGGCGCCGTCTCGGCCGCGGGCACCCCGCTCACCGGCATACTGCACCTGGGCCGCTACCCGGGCGGCACCGACGAAACCCTGCGGCGGATCTCCGCCGACCTGGAGTCGGCGCACTTCGAGGCGCCGGTCGTGCCGGACGTGAGCCGCTGGCAGTACGCCAAGCTGCTCGGCAACCTCGCCAACGCGATCGAGGCCGTCAGCGGCCCGCTGGACAGCGAGGCGGCGCACGCGCTGTACGGGAGGGTGCGCGCCGAGGGCGAGGCGGTGCTCGCCGCGGCCGGGATCCCCTGGGCGGGTGCCGAGGAGCAGAAGGAGGTCCGCGGCGACAAGATCACCCTGGTGCCGCTGCCCGGCGCCCCGCGCGGCGGCGGCTCCTCCTGGCAGTCCCTCGCCCGGGGCACCGGTTCCATCGAGGCCGACCACCTCAACGGGGAGATCGTGCTCCTGGGCCGGCTGCACGGCATACCGACACCGCTCAACGAACTGCTCCAGCACCTGGCCAACACCTTCGCGCGAGAGCGCCGGGCGGCGGGCTCGATGCCGGTGACGGAGCTGGTGCGGCTGGCGGACGAGGCGGAAGCGGCGGACGCTGCGGGCTGAGCGGGCTGCGGGTCAGGCGGGCCGGGCGGGCCGGGCGGGCCAAGTGGCGCATGAAAAGACCTCACGATTGGACCGGGATCCTGTGCCAATCGGCCGCTGGCGTCGACGGCATGCCCCCCCGACTCGCCGACCCGCGTCGACTTCTACTTCGACCCCGCCTGCCCCTTCGCCTGGATCACCTCCCGCCGGCTGCTCGAGGTGGAACGCGAGCGTCCGCTCGACCTCGGGTTCCACGTCATGAGCCTGTACCTGCACAACACCGGCGACGAACTGCCCGACTGGTACCGGGAACTGGTCGACAAGTCGATCGGCCCGGTGCGCGTCGCGGTGGCCGCCGCCGAGCGGCACGGCGAGAAGGTGCTGCGGGACCTCTGCACCGCCTTCGGCGTCCGCATCCACGAGCGCGGGGAGGAGGACTTCGACGCGGTCGTCGTCGGGTCCCTGGACGAGCTGGGATCGGACGGGGACCTCGCCGCGGCCGCGCACGATCCGTCGCACGACGAGGCGGTACGGCGCAGTCACGAGGCCGGTGCCGAGACGGAGACCGGCGCGTACGTGGGGACGCCCACCCTCCACGTCGACGGAACGGTGTGGTTCGGGCCGGCGCTGCGGGCCGTCCCGCGTGGCGCGGAGGCGGCCGAGCTGTTCGACGCCTTCCACGTCCTGGCAACCCGGCCGGACTTCTTCGAACTCAAGCGCACCCGCACCGGATCACTCCGCTTCGGCTGAGCCCCGGCCGAGGGTCCCTCGCGTACGGCATGGGCGGGATGATCCGCATTCGGGGACCCGTTCGCGGCAGGGCAGTGACACTTGCGCACCGCCGCACGCTGAACTGGATGTCACCACCGCTCACCGGTCAACGGCGGGTGGTGGAGGGGCCGTTCGCGGACCGGCACCACGGGGGAGTGCCGGGCCGCGGGCGGAACCCGTCCTCCGTCCGTCAGGCTCCCAGGGCCGCCGACAGCGGCAGCCGGGCGGCGTCGTAGCGCTCCAGCAGGACCCGGGCCACCTCCGGGGCGGGGCCGAGCACCCCGGCCAGTACGTCGGCGCCGGCCTCGGTCGCGCCGCGGGCGATGCGGTCGGGCAGGAAGCCGGGTGCCAGGACGTACGGGGCGACCGCGACCCTGGCGCAGCCCAGTTCGCGCAGTTCCCGCACCGCGTCCTCGGTGCGCGGCGGGGAGGCGGAGGCGAACGCAGGCCGCACGGCGCACCAGCCGGTGTGCCGCCACTCCCGCGCGATTTCTGCGATCACTGCGATCGCCTCCGGGTCCGAGGACCCCGCCGAGGCCAGTACGACCCCGGTCGAGGACTTGTCGGCGGGGTCGAGTCCCGCCTCGTACAGACGCCTCTCCAGGGCGTCCGTCAGCAGCGGTGAGGGGCCGAGGACCTCCGCCTGCCGGATCCGCAGCCGCGACGGCGCCCGGCGCAGCACCGAGGGGATGTCCGCCTTGGCGTGGAAGGCGCGGGTCAGCAGCAGCGGCAGGGCCACGACGTCGCGCACCCCGTCGGCCGCCAGGGCGTCCAGCACGCCCGGCACGGACGGCACGTTGAAGTCCAGGAACCCGGTCTCCACCCGCAGCCCGGGGCGCAGCGCCCGGACCCGGCGGACCAGGGCATGGACGGTCGCGGCATGGCGCGGATCGCGGCTGCCGTGGGCGACGACGAGGAGAACGGGCTGGTGGATCATGGGCGTTCAGCTCTTCACGAGAAGACCGCGGCCGCGCAGCACCCGCCGCTCCAGCGGACTGAAGATCAGCAGGTCGATGGCGATGCCGACGAACAGGATCAGGATGATGGCCTCGAAGACCATGGCCATGGAGCTCGCGTTGCGGCCGTTCTCCAGCAGCGCGCCCAGGCCGATGCCCAGGTCCGGCGAGGAGGCGATGATCTCCGCCGCCATCAGTGACCGCCAGGAGAACGCCCAGCCCTGCTTCAGACCGGCCAGATAGCCCGGCAGGGCGGCCGGCAGGACGATGTGCCAGGCGCCCCGGGCACCCGTCGCGCCCATCGTGCGGCCCGCCCGCAGGAACAGCGGCGGCACCTGGTCGATGCCGGACACCAGTCCGTTGGCGATGGACGGGACCGCGCCGAGCAGGATCACCGCGTACATCATCGAGTTGTCCAGGCCCAGCCAGATCACCGCCGGCGGCACCCACGCCACCGACGGCAGCGACTGGAGGCCGGACAGGATCGGGCCGAGGGCCGCGCGCACGAACTTCACCCGGGCCACCAGCAGGCCCAGCGGGGTGCCGATGGCCAGCGCGAACAGGAAGCCCAGCAGACCGCGCGAGACGGACGTCCAGATGAAGCCGAGCAGCTTGCCCTGCAACCAGGCGTCCTTGAACTCGCCGCCCACGTCGGCGGGCGAGGGCAGCCGGCTCGGGTCGTCGACCACCTTCAGCGAGATCAGCGCCTGCCAGACCACCAGGACCACCGCGACCGCCACGACCGGCGGCAGAACCTTGTTGACCAGGGTCTGGCGCAGCGGCGCACGGCCGGCCGCCGTGGTCTCCAGGGCGTCGAGACCGGCCTCGACGTCGGCCAGTTCGGCGCCCCGGGCCGTCTTCGTCTCAGTGCTGGCCATGTCGGCGGATCTCCCCACGCAGGACTTCGGTGATCTCCAGGGACAGTTCCGCCACGGGCGCGTCCTCGATGCGGCGCGGCTGCGGGATGTCCACCGTCCACTCGCGGGCCACCCGGCCCGGACGGGAGGACAGCAGGACGACGCGCTGTGCGAGCCGCACCGCCTCGCGCACGTTGTGCGTGACGAACAGCACCGACACCCCGGTCTGCTGCCAGATCCGGGTCAGCTCGTCGTGCAGGACGTCCCGGGTGATGGCGTCGAGCGCCGCGAACGGCTCGTCCATCAGCAGCAGGTTGCTCTCCTGGGCCAGCGCGCGGGCCATCGCCACCCGCTGGCGCATCCCGCCGGACAGTTCGTGGACGCGCTTGCCGTACGCGCCCTTCAGCCGGACGAGTTCGAGCAGCTCCTCGGCCCGGCCGCGCCGCTCCGGCTTCGCCACTCCGCGCAGCCTCAGGGCGAGTTCGATGTTCCTGCCGGCGGTCAGCCAGGGGAACAGGGCGTGCTCCTGGAACATCAGGGCGGGCCGGCCGTCCGTCGTGATGGACCCGGCGGTGGGCCGGTCCAGCCCCGCCACCAGGTTCAGCAGCGTGGACTTGCCGCAGCCCGAGGCCCCCAGGAGGGTGACGAACTCGCCCGGGGCGACATCGAGGCTGATGCCGTCCAGTACGAGCTGTTGCCCGCCCGGTGCCGCGAAGGACTTCGAGACGTTCTCGAGGCGGGCCGCGTGCTCTACGGTCTCGGCGGCCCTGGCAAGGGTCGTGGCCATGGTCGTCACCTCCTGGGAACTCTTCGGCTACGGATCTACTGGGCGCCGAGACCGGCGTCGTCGACGGTCGGCCGGCCCGCGGCCTTCAGCACCTTGTTCAGCGGGGCGAGGTCGTAGATGCCGGCCAGCTTCGGGCTCTGCAGCAGGCCCGCCTTGACCGCGTGCTGCGCCTCGGTGTCGAGAGTGGAGGCCAGCGGGTCGTCGGTGATCTGGATGGACTTCCACGCCGGGTCGAGGACGTTCTCGGGCAGCTCCTTGCCGGAGTCGGTCCCCAGCTGCTTGTTCGCCGCGGCCTTCGCCTCGTCCGGGTGGGCGTTGATCCACGTGTTGGTCTCCACGGAGGCCCTCAGCACCGCCTCGACGGCCTTCGGGTGCTCCTTGAGGAACTTCTGCGACACGATGATGTTCGTGATCACGAACTTCTTGTCGGGCCACAGGGAAGACTCGTCAAGGAGTACCTTGGCGCCCTCGGCGACCAGCTTCGACGCGGTCGGTTCAGGCACCCAGGCGCCGTCGATGGAGCCGGACTTGTAGGCGTCCGGGGTGATCTTGTTGTCGGTGCGGACCACGGAGACGTCGCCCTTGCCGCTCTGCGCGTCGACCTTCCAGCCCTGTTCGGCGATCCAGTTGAGGAACGCCACGTCCTGCGTGTTGCCGAGCTGCGGGGTCGCGATCTTCTTGCCCTTGACGTCCCGCAAGGACTTGATCTTCGCCGGGTCGACCACGAGCTTGACCCCGCCGGAGGCCGAACCGCCGATGATGCGCAGGCTCTTGCCGTCCGACTTGGTGTAGCCGTTGATCGCCGGGGACGGGCCGATCCAGCCGATGTCGATGGAGCCGGAGTTGAGGGCCTCGATCTCGGACGGCCCGGCGTTGAAGACCGACGGCTTGACGACCGTCGCGCCCAACTCCTTCTGGAAGAAGCCCTTCTGCACTCCGACCAGCGCGGTCGCGTGGGTCAGGTTGCCGAAGTAGCCGATCCTGACCGAGTCGAGACCGTCGGTCTTCTCGGCACCGGCGGCCACCTTCTGCCGGGCGCCGTCGTCGTCGGCCTGGGAGCCGTAGCCGCAGGCGGCGAGCGTGAGCAGGGGCAGGGCGGCGAGCACGACGAGGCCGCGGCGGAGTACGGGCCCGGGGGAGCCCCCGGCGGGGCGGAAGCGGAACGGGGGAAGGCTGGCAGGCACGGGAGGCTTTCCTCTCGCAGGCCCGGCGGTCACGGCCGGTCAGGCCGTGGCCGGGAAGTCGGCAGGTCCAGGTAAGCGGGGGTGGGGGGTGAGGGCGCGCGGGCAGTGCGCGTACGTCAGCGCGCACATCGCGCCACCCCGCCCTGTCCGCTGCCGAGGGCGCCGCTGCCGACCCGGCCGCCCTCCTTGGCGAACGTCGAGTAGAAGTCCCGGGAGTCCATGGTCAGAAGTCCCAGCCGTCCTCGTCCGCCGCGTCCTTGACCGGTGCCGGCGCGGCGAACGACTCGCCGACCATCCCCGCGGTGAGCGTGGTTCCGTCGGCCGGGTCGATCAGGATGAACGAGCCGGTGCGGCGGGAGTCGGCGTAGGAGTCGACCGGCAGCGGCTCGGCGGTGCGGATCTTGACCCGCCCGATGTCGTTGGCGACGAGCCGGCCGGGGTGCGGGTGCAGGGACAGGTCGTCCAGGGTGAGCCGGGACGGGATGTCCTTGACGATCGCCTTGACCGTGCGGGTGCCGTGCTTGAGCAGCACCCGGTGGCCGACGGTCAGCGGCTGGTCGGCGACGTGGCAGACGGTCGCCTCCACGTCCTGGGTGGTGGCGGGCGCGTCCTTGACGGGCACGATCAGGTCGCCGCGCGAGACGTCGACGTCGTCCCGGAGCAGGACCGTCACCGACTGCGCCGTCCAGGCCACGTCGACCGGCTCACCGAGCAGGTCGATGCCGGAGATCCGGCTGGTGCGGCCGGACGGCAGCACCTTCACCTCGTCGCCGACCCGGAAGCTGCCCGCGGCGATCTGGCCCGCGTAGCCCCGGTAGTCGGGGTGCTCGGCGGTCTGCGGCCGGATCACGTACTGCACGGGCAGCCGCGCGTGGCAGTGCGCCAGGTCGTGGCTGACCGGGACCGTCTCCAGGTGCTCCAGGACGGTCGGGCCGCCGTACCAGTCCATGGTCGCGGACGGCTCCACCACGTTGTCGCCGACCAGCGCCGAGATCGGGATGGCGGTGACCTCCGGGACGCCCAGTTCGGTCGCGTACGCCGTGAACTCCTCGGCGATCGCGGCGAACACGGACTCGCGGTGGTCGACCAGGTCCATCTTGTTCACGGCCAGGACCACGTGCGGCACGCGCAGCAGCGCGGCGATCGCCGCGTGCCGGCGGGTCTGCTCCACCACGCCGTTGCGGGCGTCCACCAGGATCACCGTCAGCTCGGCGGTGGACGCGCCGGTGACCATGTTCCGCGTGTACTGCACATGGCCCGGGGTGTCCGCGAGGATGAACCGGCGGCGCGGGGTGGCGAAGTAGCGGTAGGCCACGTCGATGGTGATGCCCTGCTCGCGCTCGGCGCGCAGCCCGTCCGTCAGCAGGGCGAGGTCCGGGGCCTGCTGGCCGCGGCTCGCGGAGGCGCGCTCCACGGCCTCCAGCTGGTCGGTGAGGACCGACTTGGAGTCGTGCAGCAGCCGGCCCACGAGGGTGGACTTGCCGTCGTCGACGGAGCCGGCGGTGGCGAACCGCAGCAGGGTGGTGGACGCCAGGTCCGTGGTCGTGGTCATCTCTAGAAGTACCCCTCGCGCTTGCGGTCTTCCATCGCGGCCTCGGACAGCTTGTCGTCGGCCCGGGTGGCGCCGCGCTCGGTCAGGCGCGAGGCGGCGATCTCGGTGATCACCTTCTCGATGGTGTCGGCGTCGGAGTCGACGGCGCCGGTGCACGACATGTCGCCGACGGTGCGGTAGCGCACGAGCCGCTTCTCGACCCTCTCGCCGTCCTTGGGGCCGCCCCAGTCGCCGGCGGTCAGCCACATGCCGTCGCGCGAGAAGACCTCGCGGGTGTGGGCGTAGTAGATCCCGGGCAGCTCGATGGCCTCGCGGGCGATGTACTGCCACACGTCCAGCTCGGTCCAGTTGGACAGCGGGAACACCCGGACGTGCTCGCCGGGCGCGTGCCGGCCGTTGTAGAGGTTCCACAGCTCGGGCCGCTGGCGGCGCGGGTCCCACTGGGAGAACTCGTCGCGCAGCGAGAACACCCGCTCCTTGGCGCGGGCCTTCTCCTCGTCGCGGCGGCCGCCGCCGAAGACCGCGTCGAACCGCTCGGACTGGATCCTCTCGGTCAGCGGGAGGGTCTGGAGCGGATTGCGGGTGCCGTCCGGGCGCTCCCTGAGGACGCCCCGGTCGATGTAGTCCTGCACGGACGCGACGTGCAGCCGCAGCCCGTGCCCGGCCACCGTGCGGTCGCGGTAGTCGAGGACCTCGGGGAAGTTGTGCCCGGTGTCCACGTGCAGCAGCGAGAAGGGCACCGCGGCGGGCCGGAACGCCTTCAGCGCCAGATGCAGCATGACGATGGAGTCCTTGCCCCCGGAGAACAGGATCACCGGGTTCTCGAACTCGCCTGCCACCTCGCGGAAGATGTGCACCGCCTCGGACTCCAGCGCGTCCAGGTGGGAGAGGGCGTACGGGCTGCCCGTGCCCTCGTCGCCCGCATTGGTCTTGGCGACAGTCGTCATGCCAGTCCCCTTTCGCTGAGCAGCGTGTGCACGGAATCGGCCGACTCCCGGACCGTCTGGTGCTGCGACTCGATGCGCAGGTCCGGCGAGAGGGGCTCCTCGTACGGGTCGTCGACGCCCGTCAGACCCGTCAGTTCGCCCGCGGCCTGCTTGGCGTACAGACCCTTCACATCGCGTACGGAGCACACCTCGACCGGAGTGGCGACGTGCACCTCCAGGTACGCCGTGCCGTTCTTCGCGTGCCACTCGCGCACCGCGTCGCGGCTGTCGGTGTACGGCGCGATCACCGGGACCAGCGCCTTGACCCCGTTGCGGGCGAGCAGTTCGGCGACGAAGCCGATGCGCCGCACGTTGGTGTGCCGGTCGGCGCGGCCGAAGCCGAGGCCCGCGGAGAGGAACTCGCGGATCTCGTCGCCGTCGAGCACCTCGACGCGATGGCCCTCCGCACGCAGCCGTCCGGCCAGTTCGTGCGCGATGGTGGTCTTGCCGGCGCTCGGCAGACCCGTGAGCCAGACGGTGGCTCCGGTCGTCACGTGTGTCTCCCTGTGGGTGGAAGCTTTCGCCGACAGTCTCGACAGTCTCGGCAGTTCGGTCATGGTCAGCCGTGCAGTCCGCACTCGGTCTTGGCGTTGCCCGCCCAGCGGCCGGCGCGCGCGTCCTCGCCCTCCAGCAGGCGCCGGGTGCAGGGCGCGCAGCCCACGGAGCCGTAGCCGTCCATCAGCAACGGGTTGGTGAGCACGCCGTGTTCGGCGACGTAGGCGTCCACGTCGTCCTGGGTCCAGCGGGCGATCGGGGAGACCTTGACCTTCCGCCGCTTCTCGTCCCAGCCGACGACCGGCGTGTTCGCCCGGGTCGGGGACTCGTCGCGGCGCAGCCCGGTCGCCCAGGCCGTGTAGCCCTTCAGGCCCTCCTCCAGCGGCCGCACCTTGCGCAGCCGGCAGCACAGGTCCGGATCGCGGTCGTGCAGCCTCGGGCCGTACTCCGCGTCCTGCTCGGCGACCGTCCGCTCCGGGGTGAGGGTGATGACGTGGACGTCCATCACGGCCTCGACCGCGTCGCGGGTGCCGATGGTCTCCGGGAAGTGGTAGCCGGTGTCGAGGAAGACCACGTCCACGCCCGGCATCGCACGGGAGGCGAGGTGGGCGACCACCGCGTCCTCCATGGAGGAGGTGACGCAGAACCGGCGGCCGAAGGCGCCGGCCGCCCACTGGAGGATCTCCAGCGCGGAGGCGTCCTCCAGGTCGCGGCCCGCCTGTTCGGCCAGCGACTTCAACTCGGCTTCGTTCACTGCTTCCTGAGTAGCCGTCATATCTCTTCGTCCCCTTCGTGGCCGGCGCGCCGGACGCCCCGGGCGAGCAGGCCGAGGAACTTCAGCCGGAAGGCCCGGTTGCATCCCGCGCATTCCCAGGCGCCTCCCCCAAGCTCTCGGCTTCGCTCGAGCAGGGGGGACCCCCATCCCTCCTCACTGGGACGGAGGTCCTCCTCGCCGCAGTACGGGCAGTAGAAGGGGGCGGCACGTTCGCTCATGACAGCTCCTTCTCGGACGCCCGCGCGGCCCAGGCGGCGAACCGCTCGCCGTCCTGGCGCTGCTCCTGGTAGCGGCTCAGGACCCGCTCGATGTAGTCGGGCAGCTCCGTGGCCGTCACCTTCAGTCCGCGCACCTTGCGGCCGAAGCCGGGCTCCAGGCCCAGCGCGCCGCCCAGGTGTACCTGGTAGCCCTCGACCTGCTCGCCGCGGTCGTCGACGACCAGCTGGCCCTTGAGGCCGATGTCCGCCACCTGGATACGGGCGCAGGCGTTGGGGCAGCCGTTGAGGTTGATGGTGATCGGCTCGTCGAAGTCCGGCAGGCGGCGCTCGAGTTCGTCGATCAGCGAGGCGCCGCGCGCCTTGGTCTCGACGATGGCGAGCTTGCAGAACTCGATGCCGGTGCAGGCCATGGTGCCGCGCCGGAACGTGGACGGCCGGGCGGTGAGGTCCAGGGCCTCGAGACCGGCGACCAGCGAGTCGACCTGGTCCCCCTCGACGTCGAGGATGATCATCTTCTGCTCGACGGTGGTACGGACCCGCCCCGAGCCGTGCGCCTCGGCCAGGTCGGCGATCTTCGTCAGGGTGGCGCCGTCGACGCGGCCGACCCGCGGGGCGAAACCGACGTAGTGCCGGCCGTCGTTCTGCCGGTGCACCCCGACGTGGTCGCGCCACTGCTGGACCGGCTCCTCGGGGGCGGGCCCGTCGACGAGCGGCCGCTTCAGGTACTCGTCCTCCAGCACCTGGCGGAACTTCTCCGCGCCCCAGTCGGCGACCAGGAACTTCAGCCGGGCCCGGTTGCGCAGCCGCCGGTAGCCGTAGTCGCGGAAGATCGACAGAACGCCCTCGTAGACGTCCGGGACCTCCTCCAGCGGCACCCAGGCGCCCAGCCGCACGCCCAGCTTGGGGTTGGTGGACAGACCGCCGCCGACCCACAGGTCGAAGCCGGGCCCGTGCTCGGGGTGGCGCACGCCCACGAACGCGACGTCGTTGATCTCGTGCACCACGTCGAGCAGCGGGGAGCCGGAGATGGCCGTCTTGAACTTCCGGGGCAGGTTCGAGTACGCCTTGTTGCCCAGGACGCGGCGCTGTATCTCCTCCAGCGCCGGGGTGGCGTCGATGATCTCGTCCTCGGCGATGCCGGCGACGGGGGAGCCGATCATCACGCGCGGGGTGTCGCCGCAGGCCGTGACCGTGGACAGGCCGACGGCCTCCAGGCGGTTCCAGATCTCCGGCACGTCCTCGATCCGGATCCAGTGGTACTGGATGTTCTGCCGGTCGGTGATGTCGGCGGTGCCGCGCGCGAACTCCTGCGAGACCTCGCCGATGACCCGCAGCTGCCGGGTGGTCAGCCGGCCGCCGTCGATGCGTACGCGCATCATGAAGTAGCGGTCGTCCAGCTCCTCCGGCTCCAGGATCGCGGTCTTGCCGCCGTCGATGCCGGGCTTGCGCTGGGTGTACAGGCCCCACCAGCGCATCCGGCCGCGCAGGTCGTTGGGGTCGATCGAGTCGAAACCGCGCTTGGAGTAGATGGTCTCAATACGTGTCCGCACATTGAGACCGTCGTCGTCCTTCTTGAACTGCTCGTTGCCGTTGAGCGGGGTCAGATGCCCCACGGCCCACTGTCCCTCGCCGCGGTGACGGCTCACCTTGCGGCCGGACGCGGCGGGGTTCTGCGGGGAGGCGGCCATGGTCGATACGTCCTTCGGGACAGCGGGAATGCGGCTCTGGACCTGCGCGGGTGCAGGCGCACGGGCAGACGCGCGGGCGGGCGCGTCTGTGCGCAGGGCGGGACAGCAGGTGAAGCGGTAAGAAAAGGGAAAACGGGAAAAGCCGGCGGCGCCGGGCTCGTGGCCGTCAGGCCACGGCGGGCGAGGTCAGCTCCCCGGACAGATGGCGCTGGACATGCGGCCGTGGTCGACGTGCCGTCGGCTCACCAAGGCGATTCCAGTTCCAGACATGCGGAAAGCCTGGCACGGAGATCTGGACAGCGTCCAGCATCGTCCGGCATGCGGACACCCCTGTCCCGTATTACGGGACAGGGGTGTCGTCCGGCGCATCAGCCGCCGTCATGCGCCCACTTGGAGCTCAGGCCGGGTACGCCCCCGGCCAGGGTCCCGGGGTGGCCACTTCCTGCTCCTCCTCGACCTTGGTGTCGAAGAGCTTGAAGCCTCGGCGCTGGTAGTTGTCCATCGCGTACTCGCCGTCCTTGCTGCACGTGTGCAGCCACACCCGCTTCGTCGGCGTCCACCCGGGCCGGCGGTCGGCCAGGTCCCAGGCGCGGGCGGTGCCGCAGGACAGCAGGTGGCCGCCGATCCGCCGGCCGCGGAAGGCCGCGATCAGCCCGAAGTACACGATCTCCACGACGCCCTCGTCCTGCGCCTCCAACTCGACATAGCCCGCCGGGGTGCCGCGGTCGTACGCCACCCACGTCTCGACACCCGGACGCTCCAGGTGCTCCCGCCACCGCGCGTACGACCAGCCGAGCCGGTCCGTCCAGCGGATGTCGCCGCCGACCGAGGCGTACAGGAACCGGCTGAACTCGGGGGAGGGGATCTCGGAGCGGACGACCCGTACGTCCCCCTCGGGCACTGCGGCCGGCAGGAGGTCGGTCGGGGAGGTCTGCTCCAGGGACCAGGTGGTCACGGTGATGCTCGTCATGCCGGTCAGGGAATCATCCGCGCCGCTCCGCTGTCGATCGGGGGTGCCGGGTCTCACTCGGGACGCCCCGGCGGCCCGGCGCGGCTGCCGTCCGCCAGCCCGGCGCCCGTCCGTCGGCCTCCCGCGGCGCCCGTCCGACGGCCTACCGCAGCTCCCGTTCGACCGCGGACAGCGGCAGCGCGAACAGCATCCGGCCCGACAGGGACCAGACGTCGCCGGTCTCCTGCCAGTAGGACAGGGAGCCGGTGCCGTCGCCCCAGCAGCGGTGGGTGTCCTCGGCGCCGCAGGAGGCGGCGTTCGCGCCGCGCTCGTCCTGCCGCCACAGCGTGCCGTGGGTGCCCTCGTCCGCGGGGCGGCCCAGATACCAGTCCGGCGGCGCGAACGGCCCCGGGCGGTGCGACAGGACGCCCCGGACGTCCTCCGTCTTCGTCCCGTAGGCCTCGGTCGAGGTCACCGTGGCGCCGGAGTCGGCGGCCAGCAGACCGGAGCGGCCGGGGTCCCGGCTGAAGGAGTAGCGCCACAGACGCGTGTGGTGGCCGTCCTCCGCGGGCACGGCCTGGCTCGCGACCAGGCTGGCCGGCGCGGAACTGCGGTCCAGGGAGAGGCCGTCCGGGCAGGGCGCCGCGGACAGGTCCGTGCCGGCCTCCCGGACGCAGTTGCCGTCGGCCGGGCGGTAGGAGGCGATCGCGGGCAGCACCCACCGGTAGCCGTGCGCCGACCAGCCGCCCGGTACCCGGCCCACCTCCTCGCCGCCCACCGTGGCGCGGTGGATGCGGCGCAGGTCGTAGACGTACAGCGCGTCGCGCTCGGCGCCGGAGGTGGTGACCAGCAGCTTGTCCCCGTACCAGACCATCCCCGACACCTGCGAGACGAGCCCGCGGAAGTCGCGTCCGCCGTCGACCGGGACGGCGAGCAGCACCCAGGTGTAGGTGAGGTGGCCGGGGTCGTCGGCGTCGACGAAGGCCACCCGGGCCAGACCGCGGCCGTCGTCGGCCTCGCGCGTCCAGCCGGAGAGGATCACCCGGTGGCCGCGCCACCGGCCGTCGCTCTCGGCGTCCCCCGAGGTGGTCACCGACTCCGGCCGCCACAGGGGGGTGGCGGAGTCGGCGGGGTCCCAGCAGTACGCGCGTGTGGCCGCCGGTGCGACGGGCAGCGCCTTCTTCTCCTCGGCGTCGCACTCGTCGGCGCCGCGCAGCGAGCGGTCGGCGCCGCCGAGCACCGTGCCGACACCGACCGGCCGGCCCATCGCCTTGGCGAGCCGGTCGAGGGACCGCTGGGGCACCGGCTGCTCGGTCAGCCGCAGCCGGTCGAGCTCGGCCGACGACGTGAGGGGCTTGAGGGCCCCGGGGTCGTCGGCGACCGTGGCCTGCGAGGTGCTGATCATCGTGGCGGCCGCGGTCAGCGCGAGGCCGGCCCCGGCCAGGGTGGCGCGCAGCGCCCTGCCCCGTCTGCGCCTGCGGTGTCTGCCGCGCTGCTTCATACAGCCCCCTTTTCAGGGCTCGGTCCGCCTCCGGGACGCCGGTTCCGCACACCCGGGCCAACTGCTACGGAAGGTCCGAGCGTTGACCGAGGAGCGGCTGGGGCGGCCCTGCGGCGATGCTACGGCAGTCCGGCCCGCGACAGGTCGAAGACCCTGCAAATATGCGGAAGATGCCACCGGCGGCCGAACCCTTGACCTAACGGCGGCCACCGGGGTCACTCACCCGCGCCACTCACGGCACGGTGACGGCACGCTCCCCGCGAACGGCCGGCGCCGCCCGAACCGCCGGTGCCGTCGAGTGGGGGAGGAGGTCGTCCGGGTCGCCCGGCAGGAGCAGTTCGACGGCTGTGTCCTCGCGGAAGCGGTAGGGGCGGTGTTCGAGGAACGCGCCCAGACAGCGCCGTACCCGCGACATCTCGGAGCGCACGGTCACCTTGCGGGCCGGATCGCCGAACACGGCCCCGGCGAGCTGCGAGGCGCTGCGGCCGGAGCGGTGCACGGCGAGCAGGCAGAGCAACTCGGCGTGGAGTGGGCCCAGTTCATGAGCCCAGGAGTCCCCGTCGCCCAGCACGGTCACCGAGCAGCGGCGCGGCCGGGTCAGGTCCAGCACGATCCGGGCGCCCTCGTACGGGGCTGGTTCCGCACCGGCCCGCACCAACCAGCCGTCCGCCGGCGGCTCCAGGGAGCACAGGCCGATCTCCGGCAGCCATACGGGCCCCGCCGAAGGGGACTTGGGCAGCGGGACCCGCGGCGTGTACGGCATTCCTGTCACCGCCGCCGTCCAGCCGTCGGCGTCCACCACCATCACCCGGCCGCCCAGCCGGGCCGGCACCGGCGCCGCGACGGCCCGCAGCCGCTCCAGCGAGGCCATGTGCAGCTCCCGCAGCCTCGCCTCGGCCAGTTTGGCCACCGAGCCGACCCACGCCGGCGAGGCCGGATGCATGGTCTCCAGCGGGCCGCTGACGTCGACCACGCCGAGCAGCCGCCCGTCACGGGGGTCCGTGACGGGCGCCCCGGCACAGGTCCACGAGGCGTGGGCCCGCAGGAAGTGCTCGGAGCCGAAGACCTGCACCGGCCGGCGCAGCACCACCACCGTGCCCACCCCGTTGGTGCCGGCCACGTCCTCCCGCCAGTCGGCGCCGACCTCGAAGCCCAGCCCGTCGGCCCGGCGCAGCACCCGCGCGCCGCCCTCCCGCCACAGCACCCGGCCCTCCGCGTCGGCGACCACGGCTACATGCGGGGCGGCGTCCCCGGCCGGCGGCAGCCCCTCCCACAGCGCGGACAGCGCATGCCGCAGCGGGGAGCCTCCCGCCGCCGCTTCACCTCCTCGCGGGCCAACAGCCCGCAGCGGGCGTCCTGCTCGGGGTCGAGGCCGCCGCGCAGCAGCCGCTCCCAGGACTGTCCGATCACCGGACGCGGTGCCACCCGGGCCCGCTGCCCGGCGAGCGTCGCCGCGCGGGTCTCGTCGAGCACCCGTGCCGCCTGCGCCGGATCGACGGCGACGAGCCGTGCCACGTCCACCGGCTCCTTCGCCACTGCGTCCTCCCATGAAAGAGGTCGGGGCAACCGCCTTCCCCACGGCGCCGGGGCCATGCCCCCGACGCCCTGTCCACCGTGCCGAACGGCCGTGCCGGAAGGCCGCGGTCCGCTCACGCGGACCCGCATGTTGCAACCCCTCGCAACCCTGGTGAACCGCTGTGGGTTCATTGAAGATTGTTCAACGCCGCCGCGTGCGGCGCCACGGCCTGGAACGGGCCGGGAAGCGGGGGTGGTGCCGTGTCGGCGCAGCACCACCCCCGCATCAGTGCGCGGGGCGTGCCCGTTCGACCACCGCCGCCAGGTTCAGCGTGTGCGGCAGCGTCCCGAACGTCGCCCCCCACTCGCCGCCCAGCCGTGAGGCGCAGAACGCGTCGGCGACTTCCGGCGGCGCGAACCGGACCAGCAGCGCTCCCTGGAGCACCAGCGCCAGCCGTTCGGCCAGCCGCCGGGCCCGGGCCTCCATGCCCTCCAGGTCGGCGAGTTCGGTGAGCAGCTGCTTGATCGCCGCGTCGAGACGGTGGTCGGCGCCGCGCGCCCGACCCACCTCCCGCAGATAGGCGTCGAGCGCGCCCGGCTCCCGCGTCAGTGCCCGCAGCACGTCCAGCGCCTGTACGTTGCCGGCGCCCTCCCAGACCGAGTTGAGCGGCGACTCGCGCACCAGGCGGGGCATCCCGGACTCCTCCACGTACCCGTTGCCGCCCAGGCACTCGGAGGCCTCCACCGTCAGCGGCGCGCACCGCTTGGTGACCCAGTACTTGGCGGCCGGCACCGCGATCCGCAGCAGCGCCCGCTCCTGCTCGCCCCCGTCGTCGCAGGCGGCCGCCAGACGCAGCGCGAGCGTCGTCGCCGCCTCCGACTCCAGCGCGAGGTCGGCCAGTACGTTGCGCATCAGCGGCTTGTCGACGAGCCTGCCGCCGAACGCCTCGCGGTGCTCGCAGTGGTGCACCGCCTGCGCCACCGCCTGCCGCATCAGACCCGCAGAGCCGAGCACGCAGTCAAGGCGGGTCGCCGCGACCATGTCGATGATGGTGCGCACCCCGCGCCCCTCCTCGCCGACCCGGCGCGCCCAGGTCCCGTCGAACTCGACCTCGGCGGAGGCGTTCGACCGGTTGCCCAGCTTGTCCTTGAGCCGCTGGAGCAGGAACACGTTGCGCGTGCCGTCGGGCAGCACCCGCGGCACCAGGAAGCAGGTGAGCCCGCCGGGCGCCTGCGCCAGGACCAGGAACGCGTCCGACATCGGCGCCGAGCAGAACCACTTGTGCCCGGTCAGCTCGTAGGCGCCGTCCTCGGCGAGCGGCCTGGCCGCCGTGGTGCCCGCCCGTACGTCGCTGCCGCCCTGCTTCTCGGTCATGCCCATCCCGAACAGCGCCCCGGCCTTCAGGTGCGGGGGCCGCAGTTCGCGCTCGTAGACGACGGACGTCAGCCGCGGCTCCCACTCGGCGGCCAGTTCCGGGTCGGTGCGCAGCGCGGGCACGGCCGCGTGGGTCATCGACAGCGGGCAGCAGGTGCCGGCCTCGATCTGCGTCCACATCAGGAAGGCGGCGGCCCGCCGCACATGTCCGGCCGGGCGGTTCCAGGCCGCGGTCAGCCCGGCCGAGACGCCCTTGCCGAGGAGCCGGTGCCAGGCCGGGTGGAACTCGACCTCGTCGACGCGGTGGCCATAGCGGTCGTGGGTGCGCAGCCGCGGCGGGTTCTCGTCGGCCTGCGCTCCCCACTCCTGCACCTGCGCCGATCCGGCTGCCTGCCCGAGCGCCGTCAGCTCCCCGCGCACCTCTTCGAGCAGCCCGGGCTCCACGTGCCGTCCGACCGCCTCGGCCAGGGCCCGGTCGGCGGCGAAGACGTCGTAGCCGACCAGCGGCGGCGGCTGGTTGGTCACGGTGTGCGTGCTGGATGCCATGGAACGGAACCTACCGCGCGGTACGGCCGCGGGCATCACACGGACGCCGGGCATCCTTGGGGCCCTGCCTGGTGGCCGACCCCCTGGCGGGTGAGGGTGCGGGGGACCGACGGAGATACCTTTGGGTCGTGCAGCAGTCAGCCAGCGAATCCTCCGAAAGGCCCTCCGGCCGCCTCCACCGGGCACGAGCCCTCTACCGGAACGTATCCAAACGCAGGACCGCCTGGCTGCTGCTGAAGGACACGGTCAACTCGTGCATGGAATACCGGATCCTGGGTCTGGCGGCCGAGGCGGCGTTCTTCTCCCTGCTCTCCGTGCCGCCGCTGCTGCTGAGCCTGATCGGACTGCTCTTCTACGTCGACTCCTGGACCGGCGCGCACACCATCGCGAGCCTGGAGCGCAACATCCTGGACGCCTCCCGCACGGTCCTGTCCGACCAGGGCGTCAAGGAGATCACCGAGCCGATCCTGCGGGACGTCATGAAGGGCGGCCGGCCCGACGTGATCTCCATCGGGTTCGTGTTCGCCCTGTGGTCGGGCTCGCGCGCGGTGAACGTCTTCATCGACACGATCACCGTCATGTACGGCCTCGACGGCGTGCGAGGCATTGTCAAGACCCGGCTGCTGGCCTTCGGGCTGTTCATCGTGGCCCTGCTGATCGGTTCGATCGCGCTGCCGCTGATGGTGGCAGGCCCGGACGCGGTGGTACGGATCGTGCCGTGGTCGACGACGCTCGTCCAGATCCTGTACTGGCCGGTCGTCATCGTGCTGTCCGTCGTCTTCCTGACCACGCTGTACCACGTGTCCGTGCCGGTGCGCTCCGCGTGGATCGAGGACGTGCCCGGCGCGCTGGTCGCCCTCGCCATGTGGGTGGTGTGCAGCTTCCTGCTGCGCATCTACCTCACCAGCACCGTGGAGGGCCCGACCATCTACGGCTCGCTGGCCGCGCCCGTCGCCGTGCTGCTGTGGATCGGCGTGTCCGCGTTCGCGGTGCTCGTCGGGGCGGCGGTCAACGCCGCCATCGACCGGGTCTGGCCGACCGCCGGCACGGCCTCGGCCCGCGCCGCCAACGAGCGGGTGCGCGACGCGCAGATCGCCGAGTACGTCGCCCGCGCCGCCTCGACCCGCGACAGCGAGCCCGACGACCCGGAGGACCCCGACATGCCCGCGGAGTTCCCCGAACGCTGGTCACGTTTCCTGCCCCCGGAGGACGTGACGGCCCGGCTGCGATCCCACGTGCGGTCCACACACGCGCGCAGCCCGCACAAGGACGACGAGAACGGCTCGTCGAAGGGGTGACGGGGCGGCGTCCGGTGCCGTGCGGGCCCGGGGGCGTGGGGTCGTCCGGTGCGGGGTCCGGGGCGTAGGGTCGTCCGCCATGGGCCGTCGACTTCTTGTCCACACGCGTACCGCCGACTACCGCCACGAGTCCATCCCGGACGCCGTCGCCGCGCTGCGCGCCCTCGGCGGGTTCGACGTCGAGCACACCGAGGACCCGGAGGCCCTCGCCCGGCCCCTGGAGCGGTTCGCCGCCGTCGTCTTCCTCTCCACCAGCGGCGAGGTGCTCACCCCCGAAGGCCGGGAGCGCCTCGCGGCGTACGTCGAGCGGGGCGGCGGGTTCGTCGGTGTGCACGCGGCGGCCTGCACGGAGTACGACTGGCCCCACTACGGCGAACTGCTCGGCGCCCGGTTCGCCCGGCACCCGGAGTACCAGCCGGGCCGGGTCCTGGTCGAGGACCCGGACCATCCGGCCACCCGGCACCTGCCCGCCGAGTGGGTCTTCACCGACGAGTGGTACGACTTCCGCACCAACCCGCGCGGCACCGTACGGGTCCTGGCCCGCGCCGACGAGTCGTCGTACCGCGGCGGCGGCATGGGCGCCGACCACCCCCTGGTGTGGTGCCGCGAACAGGGCCGGGGCCGCGTCTTCTACACGGCCCTCGGCCACGCCTCCGAGGCCTACGCGGACCCGGACTTCCGCGCCCATCTGCGCGGCGGCATCGAGTGGGCGGCGGGGCTCGCGGCCGGCTGAGGCGCGGCCGAGGGCCCGGCGGTCGTCGCTACGGCGCCGTGCTGTCCGTGGGGCCGTGCGCGTGCCCGTCCGCGGCGCCCTGCGCGCCGTCCTCGCCCGGCAGCAGGACCGTCGCGAGGATGCGCCGCCTGCGTCCCGGGCCGGGCGGCAGGGCCAGGCGGGGCTGGAGCACCCCCCGTGGACGGCGATCGTGCCGCTGGTGGCGCTCGTCCTCGCCGTCTACTGCATGATCGACATCTCGCGGCACCCCGACACCAGGCAGCTCTCGCCCCAGGCGTGGCTGGCCCTCTGCGCCTTCGGCAACGTGTTCGGCCTGGCCGCCTATCTCAGGTTCGGCCGCAGCGAGCACCGGTAGCGGTCCACCGGGCGGCGATGCCGGCGGCCCGCGCGCCGGAATACCAGGAGAGGGCGGGGCGCTTCCCTGATAACGCTGTCGGACATGGCGAAGGCGGCGCACGCGGCGAAGGGCTGGTGGACGCATGACGGCCGACGGAGCCGACAGACCGGACCCCGTGGTCACCACTCCCCACGGGGCGGTGCGAGGCAGGCATGAACACGGCGTGGCCGTGTTCCGCGGCATCCCGTACGCCGCGCCCCCCTTCGGCCCCCGGCGGTTCCGGCCGCCGGTGCCGCCCGAACCCTGGGACGGCGTGCGCGCCGCCGCCTCCTTCGGCCCGACCGCGCCGAAGCCCCCGTACTCCGAGGCCTTCGCCCGCTACCTGTCCGACCCGGTCGTCCCCGGCGACGACTGCCTCAACCTCAACGTATGGACACCCGACCCGGACCCCGGCGCCCGGCTCCCCGTCATGGTGTGGCTGCACGGCGGCGCGCTGACCCGCGGCTCCTCCGCCGTGCCCGTGTACGACGGGCGGGCCTTCGCCCGTGACGGCGTAGTCCTCGTGTCCGTCAACTACCGGCTCGGCGTCGAGGGCTACGGACTCTTCCCGGACGCCCCCGCCAACCCCGGCCTGCACGACCAGCTCGCCGCCCTGCGCTGGGTCCACGAGTCCATCGGAGCCTTCGGCGGCGACCCGGACCGGATCACCCTGTGCGGCCAGTCGGCCGGAGCCATCAGCATCGGCGCCCTGATCGCCGCCCCGCAGGCCCAGGGCCTGTTCCGGCGCGCGGTCCTGCAGAGCGGGCCGCCGGAGGCCGCCGACCGCGGCAGCGTACGGCGGATGGTGCGCCGCATGGCGGCGCGGCTGAAGGTGCCCGCCACCGCGGAGGCGTTCGCCGCCGTCGACCGGAACCTGCTGCTGCGCACGCAGGCCGAGGTCGGCCGGCTCAGCAGCCCCGTCCTCGGCGGCCCCGCCTTCGGCATCGTCGTGGACGGCGACCTCGTCCCGCGCGACCCGCTCCAGGCCCTGGTGGAGGGCGACGCGGCACGCGGAGCGGACCTCCTCATGGGCTGGACCAGCGACGAGTACCGGCTGTGGCTGGTCCCCGGCGGGCTGGTGGAACGCGTCGACCGGCTCGGCGCGGTCGCGCTGGCCGGCGCGATGGCCCGCTGTCGCTGCGGGCACGAGGTGGTCCGCGGCTACCGTGCGCTGCGCCCCGGCGCCGGCACCGCCGAGATCGTCGGCCAGATGGTCACCGACCACCTGCTGCGCCGCCCACTGCACCGGCTGGCCGACGCCCGCTCCGGCTCGGCGTACGTGTACGAGTTCGCCTGGCCCTCGCTGCTGCCCGGCCTCGGCGCCTGCCACGCCCTGGAACTCGGCTTCGTCTTCGACACCGGCGACACCCCGGACTCCCGCAGACTCGCGGGTGAGGGCGCCCCGCGGGAGCTGGCCGACGCCCTGCACACGGCCTGGGTCCGCTTCGCCGCCGACGGTGACCCCGGCTGGCAGCCCTGGGACGCCACCCACCCGGTCCGCGTCTTCGGTGACGGCCCCGCACACACGAGCCACGGCCCACGCGACGCCGAACTCGCCCTGTGGACGGCGCCTCCCGAGCCGCCCCCCGCTCCCGAGGGCACCCGGCCCCGCGCCGGGGAACTCCGAGCGGTCGTACGCCGCCTGCGCCGCGCGGGGGGTGTGGGCGGGCGCTGACGCCCTGACGACCCCGGTCGGGCTGTTACCGGCTCCGGGCGGGACAGCACGCGGGCCACCGCCGTGATCGCCGGATTCCATCCGGTGGGAGTCGCCGACCGGGCGGAGCGGAGTGTTACGTAGCGCGGCCGACTGGCGGCCCGTCGGCCCCGTAAGGGTGCCGTGGGACCGCTACCGGGGCGCCAGCACGCGGGCGATGTCCGCGATCGCGCCCGGCCCCACCCGGCAGCAGCCGCCGATCAGGCGGGCGCCGGCTGCCCGCCAGCGTTCGACCTGGTCCGGGGTGAAGGTGGAGCGGCCAGCCCAGGTGCGGGACTCGGCGTCCCAGGACTCACCGCTGTTGGGGTAGACCACGACCGGCTTGCCGGTGACGCGGGCGGCCGTGCGCGCCGCGGCCGCCGCGTCGCCGGGCGCGCAGCAGTTCACGCCGACCGCGATGACCTCGTCCGCGTCGGCGGCCAGGGCGAACGCCTCCTCCAGCGGCTGCCCGGCGCGCGTACGGTCACCGGCGACGGTGTACGAGAGCCAGGCCGGCACCCCGAGCCCGCGCACCGCCCGCAGCAGCGCCCGCGCCTCCTCGGTGTCGGGCACCGTCTCCAGCGCCAGCACGTCGGGCCCCGCAGAGGCCAGCACTTCCAGGCGGGGCCGGTGGAAGCGCTCCAGCTCGTCGACGGTGAGCCCGTACCGGCCCCGGTACTCGGAGCCGTCGGCGAGCATCGCCCCGTACGGTCCCGCCGACGCGGCCACCCACAACGGCCGTACCACCCCGAACGCGCGCGCCCGCCGCGCCGCCTCCCGTGCCGACTCCACGCTCAGCCGCATGAGCGCGGCCGCCCGCTCCCGCCCGATCCCCCGCCTCGCGAACCCCTCGAAGGTGGCCTGGTAGCTCGCGGTGATCGCGACGCTCGCCCCCGCCTCGAAGTACGCCAGGTGCGCCTGAGTGACCGCCTCCGGCCGCTCGGCCAGCAGCCGCGCCGACCACAGCTCGTCGCTCAGGTCGTACCCGGCCGACTCCAACTGGTTGGACATCCCGCCGTCCAGCACGACCGCCCCGCCGTCGAGCGCGTCGGCGAGGGCGGGGGAGGTGACACTGTCCATGCCACGACGCTAATCGATGGTCCGGTGTCGCGGGACGGGGGCCGGGGTGGGCTGCCGTGCATCCGTCCCGGCTCTCCAGACACCCGGGACCTGCGTGTGCATGTCTTTGCCGAGATATGAGGCCTGGGTTATATTGAGGGGGTGGCGTGGGAGATCGTCCTTCTGGAGCCCGTGGAGCAGTGGTTCCTGGGACTGTGCGAGACCGACGCGGCTACCGCGCTGCTTGTCGAGCGCGCGTTGGACCGGTTGGCAGAGGTGGGGCCAGCCTTGGGGCGCCCGCTGGTGGATACCCTGACTGGAAGCAGCCTGCCGAATCTGAAGGAGCTGCGGCCTGGTTCACGGGGTCGAAGTGAACTGCGTCTGCTGTTCGTCTTCGATCCGGACCGTGAGGCAGTCTTCTTGGTTGCAGGTGACAAAGCGGGGCGCTGGGCCCGCTGGTACCCGGAGGCGATGGCCGTGGCCGAGCAGCGCTATGCGGAATTCCGCGAGGAGAAGAAGGCTGAGCTGCAAGCGAAGGAGGAGGGCCCATGAGTCCGGCACGTCGTTGGCAGGACGTCAAGGCGGAGGCACATCGGCGTCATCCGGAGCTGACGGATCCGCAGTTGCGAGCGCGGGCGGATGCTGAGCTGGACGCTCAGATCGCCGGCTACCACTTGGCGGAGCTGCGCAAGCTGGTCGGCAAGACGCAGGCCGAGGTCGCTGCCTTGGTCGGTGTCTCCCAGTCCCGGATTTCTCAGATCGAGAACGGCAACATCGAGGCCATGGAGCTGGAGACCCTGCGAGCCTATGCGGCAGCGTTGGGCGGACGCGTCGACGTGACGGTGAGCATCGGCCCCCACGCGGTCAAGGTCGCCTGACTGCCTACGACGTCGTGCACGGTTGGCCGTGGCGCGTCGAGGGGTGCGGCGTTGTCGGTGTTCACGCTCGAAGGTTGCGGCCGAGGGTGGCGGTCTGCTGGCGGGAGAGCAGGCCAGCGATTGCTTGCCCGATGTCGCTCATGTGCTCGCGTCGGTAACGGGGCCAGAGCCCGCCAGTTTTCCATCGTCCCTCAAATCGCCCGCAGAGGCGCAAAATCCGGGCCGTGACCGTTGGCCCATGGAACGGAGGGGGGCGTGGCTGGCCGGGTTCGCCGCCTACACCGACGCTACGAGCGTAAGGCCGACCACTTCCTTGCCTTCGCTGGCATCGCCGCCTCCCTGATCTGCTACCGCAGATGGCGATGTGACCAGGGTATGGGCGATCGCGGATACGAAGTGAGGAATGCTGAGCGCGTCCGCCCTCATCACAGGCAGATCCCCTGCCGGAACGGTCCGCAGCCCGGTGGGCACTACCAGTAGGCTGCCCTGATCACGGATGCGGCGATGTCGGGGACGGAGCCCATGGTGGTATCGATGGCGAAGTCGTCGACTGCGACCCGGCTGAGGATTCCGTCCAGTTCAGCGGACCGGTCCAGGTGCCATTGCAGCGCTTCGGGCTCGCCGCGATGGCGGTGGATCAGACGCTGGTGGATGACCGGCAGTTCAGCCCGCAGCCGGCACACCATGAGATCAACGCCCACGGCATCGGCCAGTTGCTTCCGCTCATCCTGTTGCTCGATCACGCCGGCGAGTACGAGGCGCGCCACCCCTGCATCGAGGTAGTTCTCGGCGATACTCCGCAGGTTCCGCAGAAGCATGTTGAAGTTGAAACGGTCATTGGGCGGAGCGGGCCACGACTGCCTCAGCCAGTCAAGGTCGAGCACGGCATGAGGGATTGCGGCTTTGGCGAGAAGGTCGCCCACCGCCTCGGCCACGGTGGTTTTGCCCACACCGACGGTGCCGTTGATCAGGAGGGCCTGACCCTGCGGGATGTCTGTGTGCATCTCGGCATCGTACGTCGAGGCGCGCGGACCTCGGATGTTGTCATCGGGGCTTGCGTCCGGTCGTGCTCGTCGGCGCGGAGGACGGCGCGGAAGGCGGGGGCGGGCATGGCCAGGGTGACCCAGCGGGACCAGGAGGGGTAGCGGCGGACCTGGTGCTCGTCGAGTCCGGCCAGCTCCCTTCCGGCCTGGAAGGTCTCCGCGACCCGCCACCTTGATCGGGCGACTCCCACGAGCGTGGACAGGGGCACCGGTCCGGGCGAGTAGCAGCGGTAGTAGGCGAGTTCGCCGGTGGCGCGGCTGCGGCGGAACAGCAGCTGGCGGCTGCCCGGGGCTGAGCGGGAGAGGTTGACCACGGCCCAGTCGTACCAGCGCTGTCCCTTGGCTCCGGCGGAGTTCTCGCTCTGCCCGCGGTGCCCGTGTATTGGCGTTGGACTCCGACGGTGCGGGTGCCCCTCTTCAGGCCGCCGGTCTCGTCGACGACCAGGACAGCCTCGTCGTCGCGGAGGTGCTCGACGACATAGTCGCGGAGGTCATCGCGGACGGCGTCGGCGTCCTAGGAGGCCCGGCTCAGCAGATGCTGCATGCCGTACGGGGTGGCCCGGCCACTCGACGATCGTCCAGCAGTTCTTGCCGGGAGCCCGGACAGGAGTCCGAGTGCCAGCCGTGCAACCCGCCGCCGGGGTTCGACCCGCGCGAACCGACCCGCCAGACGCTCCATCAGAGTCTCGAACGCCGCCCGCCATCGGCGGGGATCTATGCAGTGGCCTGCGGCCAGTGTCTCAGCGTCAGTCCACACACCTCACGATGATCATTGGTGGCCGCCCCCATCCCGGCACCGGAGCCCAGACCAGCGTTGTTCCTGGTGGGTGACTGGAGGGATGGACCCGCCAGGTGGCCCGTGCGGGAGGCTGCGGTCAGTCGGCGATGCGCAGCAGCAGCTTGCCCATGGACGTGCGTCCGCCGATGAGCTGGTGTGCGCCGGCCGCGTCCGACAGAGGGAACTCGGCGGTGACGGGAAGGGCGACCGTTCCGTCGCGGACGGTGCGGAGGGCACGTTCGGTGAGCGCACGCAGGGCGTCGGGTGCGGACTGGGCGAGGGCCAGCACGGAGAAGCCCCCGACGGAGCGGCCCCGCGCGTACAGCTCGCCCTGCCCGGCCCGCCAGGGCTCGGCGTCGCCGGCGTTGCCGAAGGACACCAGGCGCCCGAAGACGGCCAGTGCCTCCAGGCCGCGGCGCAGCGTGTCGCCGCCCACCGGGTCCAGGACCAGGTCGACGCCCCTCCCGCCGGTGGCCCGGCGGACGTCCGTCTCGAAGGTGCCGGGCCGGAACACCTCGTCGTAGCCGTGCTTGAGCGCGTAGTCGGCCTTGGCGTCGCTGGAAGCCACCCCGTACACCGCGCCGGCGCCCGCCGCCCGGGCCAGTTGCCCGACCGCCGTGCCGATGCCTCCCGCCGCGCCGTGCACCAGCACGCTTTCCCCGGCCCGCAGCCGCCCCACCTCGTGGACCAGGGCGTGCGCGGTCGGCAGCACGGTCGGCAGCGTGGCCGCGGTCCGCAGGTCCAGCCCGTCGGGCAACGGGAAGACCCTCGCGGCCTCCGCGAGCACGACCTCGGCGTAGCCGCCGCCGTCGACGAGCGCGGCGACCTCCTGCCCCGCCCGCACACCCTCGACGCCCTCCCCGACCGCCCGGATGCGCCCGGAGACCTCCAGGCCCGGACGGTAGGGCAGCGACGCCACCCGGTACCCCTCGGCACGCGCCTTCACGTCCGCGAAGTTCACCCCTGCCCAGACGGCCTCGATGGTCACCTGGCCAGGGCCCGGCTCCGGTGTCGTGGTCTGCACGATCCGCAGCACCTCGGGACCGCCGTACTCCTGGAACTCGACGGCACGCATACGCAAACCCACCCCTCCGCAAGTGTTCGACTGCAAGCGAACACTAGCACTGTACGATGGTCATCGAACACTGGGTGAAGGAGGACATCGGAATGTCGGACCAGGCCGAAGGCGCAAGTCACCGCTCGGCGCCCGTGCACACACACCCCGACGACGTACCGCTTCTCACCGCCCTGTCCGCGCTCGCGGATCCCGTGCGCATACAGCTGGTCCGCGACCTGGCCGGCCACCCCGACTGGACGCTCAGCTGCAGCAACTTCGACGTACCGGTCGGCCGAGCCGCAAAGAGCCACCACTTCTCGGTCCTGCGCGACGCCGGCCTGGTCGAACAGCGCGACCGGGGCGCCAAACGGCTCAACCGGCTGCGCCGCGAGGAGTTCGACGCCCGCTTCCCCGGCCTCCTCGACCTGGCCCTCCGTGCCGACGGCGCCGAGTGACACCGGCCGGCTCCTCCGCGCAGCCGTCCGTCGCCGGGGCGGGGCTCAGCACCTGCTGCCGCCGGGCGCCGGTAGGCTGGTGACCTCGGCGATCGCCTCGGGGACGGCGACTTGCGCAGACTCTGGGTGGGTCAGACGGACTCCCACCGACTCCGGCCTTGGGGAAAATATGTAACGCCGTTGGCCCGAGACGTTCGCGGAAGTCGATCTCCTCGGGGGTGAGCGGGTCCCCGGGCCGACGGATGCGGACGGGTGGATTACGCGAGGTCCAGTACCGCCCAGCAAGAGCTCCAGAGCCGGCTCGGCGCGCTCCAGGAAGCCGGATGCGGTCCTGTCTTCTCGGAGAAGATCAGCACCCGGGTCAAGGCGCGGCCGGAGTTCGGCAGGGCGATGGACTTCGCTCGCACTATGAAGAAGGCCCCGCACCAGCGGGATCAGCCGCTCGCGCCCTGTGGTTCTTCTCCGGCGCCGGAATGCTCGCCGCGGATTGGATCGCTGCCCCGCCCGGGTGGCTGCGCTGCCTGGCCCTGACCTATCCGGTCCTGGCCCCGCTGCCCGGCTGGGGCGCGGTCGCCCCGCGCCTCAGACCGGCCGGCGCGCTCCGGGCCGGCGGAAGGACGCCGCCGCCCCTCCTGCTCACCCGGGCGGGTCTGGAGACGCCGCACATCGCCGCCACCGTCGAGGAGTTCGTGACCGCGGCAGAGGAGACCAAGATCCCGGTCGAGATCATCGACGTCCCGCACGGCGTCCATGGTTTCGAGATCCACAACCCAACGGACGAGTCCCGCAAGGCGGTGACCCGCGCCGTACGCACGGTACTCGCCCATCTGGGGCCCTGACGTCCCCTGGAAGCCGCCAGACCACGCATTGCCCATCGACCCCAACGGCAAAACCAACCGGGAGTTGCGGACGATCACTGCTCGACGGCCCGGCCACATGGTGCACATGGACGTGAAGAAGGCCGGCCGGATCCCCGGCGGTGGTGGCTGGCGTATCAACGGTCGCGGAAGTCGACAGGCAAAGGCAGTCGAGCGCCTCAAAGGCAAGAGCGAGCGCGGCGGCCATGTGTACCTCCATTCCGCCATCGACGGGTACTCCGGGCTCGCCTGCACGGAAGATCTCCCTGACGAGAAGGCGGCCACTGCCGTTGCCTTCCTTCACCTGACGCATTCGCTCGGGCCCTGCTCGGGCCACGCCACCAGCGGAACACCCCGTATACGCATGGACACACTGGGACGGTGGAGAGGTGCAACCGCATCCGTGCCGAGGAGTTCCTCTACGCCCGCGCCTGGGCATCCGAAGACCAGCGTCGAGAAGCGCTCGCGACAGCGCCGCTAATGGAGAACCTCCTGTGTCGCGGCTGCGCCAGGGCGTCAGTAATGTCCTGGCCTCCTACAACTAGCTCTTCGGGACGTCTTTGACGAACACGATCCCGTCGTTGTCCGCCAGGTGGGCCGGATCAAGCGGGGAGTAGCCGAACCAAGGGGACACGCGGGGCGCGGGCCGCGTATCGCCGAGGGCCGTGGCCAGCTGTGGGGCGTCGATGACGCAGCGGTCTTCCGGGAGCGCGTACAGGAGTCCTTCGACGGTGTCCGGGGGCGGGGTGTCCACTCCCTGGTGCCGGATCGTGCCGAGGGCCGTAGCCACGAAGGCGTACTCCTCGCCGAGTTGGGCGCTCACCAGCGCACCGGCGCTCCACCATTCCACCGGCCCCTGCCACATCTGCATCGTGCTCTTCTCCCGTTGGAGGTGGGAGTTGTGGGCGTAGACGAGTGCCGGTCCCCGAGCAGCGGTGGCAAGGAGGTTGTGGGCCATCATCAAAGCCCGCAGCGCGCACAGCCGCGTCATGCGGGCCGGTGAGGTGTCGGCCATCCAGTAGTGGTAGCGAAGCAGGCCAGTCGCGGTGCGCCCGTACAGCCGTGCTCGGTCCCAGTCGTCCCGCGAGTTCACTGCGAGCAGGTGGGGCGTCTGCACGTCGAGCAGCGCCACCAAATCGTCGGCAAGCAGCCGCAGCTGACCGGCCTCGGCCGACTGCCCCACGGACTGGGCCGGGTCCATCATCGCGGCGGGATTGGTCCACCGGTCGTCGGTGCCGAGCAGGTGGTCGAGTATTTCCACGGTGCACGGGAGCAGGTCCGCGTCCACCCGTGCCGCGAGGTAGCCGTGGAGTGCAGTGAGGGCCTGCCGGGGGCTCGCGGCGCCGGTGATCTCCAACGGGCCGTCGAAACCGGCGAAGCGGAGCCGCTCGGACGCGGGCCGGCCGTCGTTGTAGGCGCGCATCCAGCGCACGAGCTCGCGGTTGGCCGCGGAGGTGCCCCAGCCGTGGCTGAACCCCTGCTCCATGACCTCGTCAAGAGTGCCCGTGCCTGAGGTGACGTGGTCGTCCACGACCAGGCCCATCATGCAGTCGCTCTCGATCGCGATCGTCCGGTAGCCCTCCTGCTCGACGAGCTGCCGGAACAGCTCGTTGCGCAGGTCGAGCAGCGTGTCCTCGCCGTGGGTGGGCTCGCCCAGGGCAAGCAGCCGGGGCCGGGCCGGGAGCAGCCTCATGACGGCGGCAGCCTCGACGGCATGGGCGGTGTCCTTGATGTCAGTCGCCATGCCTTAAACGGTATCGTTGAACCTTCGGTTGAAACTTTCCCGCGATATCGTCAGTTCTATGGGGCGAAACCTTCAAAACGGCGAGCGACTCAGGCCGGTTGATCTGGCGCGCGCGCACGGCCTGTCCACACAGGCGATCAGGAACTACGAGGAGGCCGGCATCCTTCCGGCCGCCGGTCGCACACCCCACGGCTACCGCACCTACACCTCGCTGCACGCGCGGGCCCTGCGAGCGTTTCTCGCCCTGGTGCCCGGCCACGGCCACCAGACGGCAACGTCGATCATGCGGGCCGTGAACCAGGGCGCGGCCGGGGAGGCGTTCCGCCTCATCGACGAGAGCCACGCACAGCTCCTCGACGACCGGCGGACCCTCCGGGCAGTGGAGAGCGCTCTGCGCGACCTGGAGCCCACCACGGCGCCCGAGCCCGGTGTTGGGTCCGAGCCAGCCGCGGTGTCCGGGTCCGGCGGCACGTTCATCGGGCCGCTGGCAGGGAAGCTCGGAATTCGGCCCGCGACGCTGCGCAAATGGGAGCGCGCCGGGCTGGTGTGCCCGCGCCGCGACCCGCTGACCGGGTACCGCGTCTACCACGAGGCCGATGTACGGGACGCCCGGCTGGCCCACCAGCTCAGGCGCGGCGGCTACCTGCTTGAGCAGATCGCCCCGCTGATCGCCCAGGTACGGGCGGCCGGCGGGCTGGAGCCGTTGGCGACGGCACTGCGCGACTGGCACCGTCGGCTGTCCACCCGCGGGCGAGCGATGCTGACCGGGGCCGCCGAGCTGGAGGTGTACCTCCGCGAGCGCGAATGAGACTTCGGCCGCCAGCCGAAGACAACAAGGGTCACCTACGGTTCCGCTCGGCTGACCCGTCCGCAGATGTCGGCTTGTCGTTCCTGTCGGTCTGCCGGATCCGCCGGACCGAATCGCTCCCGCAGCGTTCGGAACGCCCCCCTCGGGTCTGGCGGCGTATTCACGAGGGTTTCCGTTTCGTCGCCGGCGACACCTCGCTGCGCGCCGTGTGTCTCGCCTCGACCGCCTTCCAGTTCTCCCTGGCGGCCACGATGACCGTCGCTTCCGGGCTCGCGCTGAACCCGAGTCGGCCACGTAGGCTCTCGCGAACGGACCTTGAGCAGATTGCGAGCCGTGCAGTGATACGAGACCTCTACAACGTCCGGCTGCTGCCTGCGGAGGACACCACCACACCGCTCACCGACGAGGAAGAACAGCGAGCCCGCGCCATGCTGTTCAGTGAACTCGGCAACAAGATCGCCGACCAGGGCTGGGTACGTTTCCCGGCGTACACACCGGAGGACCGCCGGCGGCTGGTCGCTGTCGCGCAGCGCCTCACCGCCTACTGGGGGCAGCAGGTGTTCGTCGAGGCGGAAGACCAGTGCCGCGTCAGGCTCTGCCTCGCCGGATACGGAGCCCTGCCGAAATCGTAGCGGCGGTGCAGACGGCGGCACGCGGCGCACTCAGAATCCGGGCCATCGTGGTGACCCGATTTCCTGGCCTGCGGCTGAGCCTTACCAGGAGAACCAGCCTGGGGTGGCGGTGTAGACGTCTGGTGTGTAGTCGCATTGGTCTGCGGGAACTGATGCGTAAGCCCGCACCGCTTCTGCCGCGACCCGTTCCCCATGGACGTCCACCCTGTCGGCCGCTGTCAGAAGAGCACTGACAATCAGCAAGCAGGCGATGGGGAACACGCGGCGGGGAGGGCTGGTCCGCGCCACCATGACTGCCCCGAATGATGACGCCAAGAACGCGCCGCCGATCAGGACGAGCGCGGTGCCCGTGAACGGGCCCAGACTCGGCACGGGATGGCATAGCCCGTACTGGCGGCCATGCCCGATCAGCGGCACTCGCTCAACGAGAGAGGCCAGCCCCAGCAGCCACCCGAGCCCGAAAACAAGGAGCGGATGCACGCTGAAGCCGGGTTTTACCTCGTTGCTCTGGTCGATCATCGTGCTTCCCTCAAGAGTGGCCGCAGTTGAGGCGCACCCTATAGGGCCTCGACCTGCGAAGATCAGGCGGCAGCTGTCGTGCCTCGGCCGAGAGTCGCCTGGGACGGATAGCTGGCGGGGATCTCGGGGAGGGGATCACATGGAAGCGAGCGCTGCACGACCTGATCCGCCGCGGCGTCGCCTCGTCCTGTACGCCGCCGGCTGGTTCCTCCTTGCTCTCTTCATGCTGGGCGGCTCTGTGGCATGGGGCGTGCTCGACTGGGCCGCCGCTCTGGGCACAGGCGCGGCAACCGGCACACTGCAGATCGATCGGTGTGAGACGAGATCTGGCTCGAGGGGTACAACGAAGCGGGTTTGCCTGGGCGTCTTCCGCTCGGAGACAGGTGAGCTTGATGAGCATGCAGACGTGCCATCCCAGAGCCAGGCCGGCAACTCCGTACCCGTGACACGAACGCTCCTCGGGGAGTACGTACAGCAGGATGGAAATTCCACAGCAGGAGCAGCAGTCCGAACACTGGTCTTCGCGACTGTGGGTGCCGGGTGCGGTGTGGCTGGCGGACGCTACGTGCGTCGCTGCTTCAAGTGTTCCGCAACGTGTGATCGCGGTTGACGGAACGGCTCTGGGCGGGAGTTTCAATGACCGGGTCAAGGTAATGGGCCGTCCACCAGTGAGGGCGGCAACTCGTCTCGGAGATCGTTTGTGCCTCAGCCGATGAAAGCGAACCACGGCGGGCGGGCGCGCTGACCGATCAGGCGCGCGTGTGCCTCGCTGAGCCCCACCGGCCTCAACCGCGCTGCCGGCTTTGTGGCCTCGGGCTGAGTCAGGACGTCTGTGTGATGGGCCACCGAACAACTTACGGAGCTGCTTTGGCGCGAGTGATCACGGCCTCGTAAGCTTCCGGCGAGTCGGGCAGTCTGTGGACCTGCTCCGGCCGGGTTCGTCCTGGGTGTCCTCCGCCTGCGCAGTGGCGGCATCCTGGTCCCCTGCGGGGTGCACGTGGCCGCCGACGTCGTCATCGGGACACTCGCGGTGCTGGTTCTGCGGTGAGGTGCGGAGGGGAGGGCGCGCCGGTGGAGTGCCGGCGCGCCCGGGGTGTGGGCGTCAGCTCGCTGTGCAGCTGATCGAGCCGATCGGATAGTTGTTGCCCGTGGATGTGGCCGTGAATCCGAAGAAGACACTGGCGTTGGTCGGTACGGTCTTGTTGTAGTCGGCGTTCTTGACCGTGATCGTGCCGTCCCCGGCCGTGGTCAGGTTGCCGTTCCAGGCACTGCTGATCTTGGTACCGGTGCCGGGCTTCCAGGTCACCGTCCAGCCGTTCAGCGGTGCCGTGCCGTGGTTCATCACCTCCACGGAGCCCTGGAAGCCGCCGCTCCAGGCGTTCTCCACGTTGTACACGGCCATGCAGGAGCCGGTCTGCGGACCGGACGGCGTCGGGGTCGGGGTCGGGGTGGGAGTCGGGGTCGGAGTGGGCGTCGGCGTGGGCGTCGGGGTCGGGGTCGGGGTCGGAGTCCCCGAGCCGGAGTTCCGGATGCCCGTCACCTCGCCGTGGCCGCCGTCGAACGCGATGTCCGAGCAGGAGAAGAAGTTCTCCTGGCTGTCCGAGCGCACCCACTGGATGAAGAGCAGCGCGTTGCCCGAACGGCCGGACGGCAGCGGGAGGTTCCAGTAGTAGTGGCCGCCGTCGGTGCCCGGCGAACCCACCTGCGGCGGGTTGCTGACCGTCTGGATCAGGTCCAGGTCGGCCCAGCGCAGCTGGGACGTGGGCGTCCAGGACGGCTTGGTCAGGTAGACCCGGAAGTCACCCGGGTGCGCTGCCCAGTTGCTGTACTGGAGCTGCATCGTGGACCCGGAGGTCAGGTGGGTCCTGGGCCAGTCGGCGCGGACGGCGTTGTAGGCGGAGAAGTCGTACGGCGAGCGGTCTCCCGCGCTGCACAGGGTGCCGTCCGGCACATAACCCGAGTTCCGGCCACCGGCGTTGGAGTCGAGCACCGCGAACCAGTTGTACAGCGGCGTGGCACCGCTCTTGTTCAGGGCGTCCCGGCACGCGGGGTTCGTCGGGTCGAGACTGCCGGTCGCCGTGCGGGCGTCCACGTAACACAGATAGGTGCGCGAACCGGGCATCATCGCCACGCCGTGCGCCTCGGCGCGGCCCTGACCGAGAAGGGTCAGGCCCAGTGCCGCGAGGAGGGTGGCGAAGGCCGCCGCCACCGACAGAAGTCTGCTGCGTCGAGCCACGTTCGGTCCTTCCTTCCTTGTGGGGGTGGTGGTGCGTCTCAGGCGGTGTTGCAGGCAGTGCCGTTGAGGGTGAAGGCACTCGGCGCGGCGAACGTGCCGCTGTAGGTGCCCTGGAAGCCGAACGTCTGGCTGCCGCCCGGCGCTATCTGCGCGTTGTGCGACAGGGCGGTCGCGGTGACGGTGCCCGAGGACGGGTTCACCGTGGCGTTCCATGCGCTGGTGACGCGCTGCCCGGAGGGCAGGGTGAAGCCGAGCTGCCAGCCGTTCACCGCCGCCGAACCGGTGTTGCGGACGGTGACGTCGGCGGTGAACCCGTCCGTCCAGACGTTCGTGGCGTACGTCACCGAACAGGCCGTCTGACCACCGGGGTTGCCGCCCCCGCCGCCACCGTTGCCGCCCCCGCCTCCGCCGCCGTTGCCACCCGTGCGGATCTCCGAGGAGAACGAGGTCACGGCGAGGCCGGTACCGTTCTGCCAGGGCTCGAAGCCGGCCTGCACGCTCGTCAGGTACCAGTTGCTGGAGGCGAGTTGACGGGAGACCGCCTGCTGGACGAAGTCCATCACGTCGAAGTTCCAGCTGCTGATCGCCGACGGGGCGACGAAGGACAGCACGTTGTTGGAACCGTTGCTGCCGGACCACACCTGCCAGGACCGCCCGGCGACCGTGGCCGTGCCGGTCTGCGAGCCCACCGGCTGGACCGGGCCGACCTTGTTGAACCAGACCATGATCTCGGTCCGGTTCACGCCGTCCTTGCGGGCCGTCGGGTCCAGCCAGATGTCGTACGCGGCGTCGTAGACCGCGTCACTGACATAGCCGTACGAGATGCTGGTGGGCGCGCTCGAGATGGTGTCAAGGCGGGCCGGGAGCGCCGTACCCGGCGAGCAGTTGGTGTAGTGGCAGCCGTTGTAGACGGACGGGTACGACTTCGGCGCGCCGTTGGTGGCCACCGAGCCGTCGGCCCGGTTGATCCGGAAGCCGGAGTCCGTCACGGTGATGCACTGGGCGGCGCTGGTGCCCCAGCGGTTGTTCTGGACCACGTAGCGGCCCTGGATCGTGGTCGTTCCGTAGGCGTCGCAGATCTGGGTGTCGGCGTGCGCCGCCGGAGCGGCCGCCAGGAAGGCGGCGACCAGGGCGAGAGCGGTGAGCAGCGCGCACAGCACGCCGCGCGCGGTATCGAGTCGATGGGGCAGCAGTCGCATAGGGGGGCCTCTTCGAGGGGCGACGTCATAGGGGAGGAGGAGTGCTCCCGTTCGCGCTTCTGTGGGAGCGCTCCCATCGTTTAGAACCGGACTATAGAAGCGATACATGTCCCTGACAAGGCTGTGGGCGAGACAAAAAGAGGGTGCGGGAGCGGGCTGTTTCAGCCCTCCACGCCTGTGCGGCCGGCCCCCAGCGCCTCCGCGAGGCGACCCGCGAACGCCTCGGGGCTGCTATTTCCTTGGTCGGATGGCTGGCCCTCTTCTGCGAGCCCGACATCGAGGGCCTGCGTCGAGCGCCAGGCTGACCGTGTGCGCCGGCTCGCTGAGCCGTCACCAGATGGCGCGCCGGGCGGCCCATGCCTTGGCCGCTCTGCTGCGTCAGCCCCTGATCGACATGCCCGGCAACCACGTGGCCGCAAGCGCGGAGCCGGCAGAGTTCGCTCGCGCTCTCGTACCGCTACTCGCCCCCTGAGCACACGTCCCCGCACGACCAGTCGGTCGTCCTGCACTCGAACGAGCGGTGCAGGTGCCGGTCCAGCAGTGCAGCAGGTCCTGGAGTGTGTCCAGGACCTGGTGGAGGGGCAGACCGGCGTGTGAGCTTTTGGGCCTCCTTGCCCGACGGCCGCCCTCCGGGGAAATGGACGGCAGAGTCCCAAGTCCCCTTGGTACGGTGCTCCGATGTCAGCGATCAAGAAGTTCCAAGTCACCTTTGACTGCGCAGAACCTGAGCGTCTCGCTCGTTTCTGGTGCGAGGTGTTGGGGTATGTCGTACCGCCGCCGCCAGAGGGGTTTGCCACTTGGGATGATTTCAAGGGTTCGCAACCACCTGAGCAGCGGGATTCATGGTTCGCCTGCATAGATCCCTCAGGTGTGGGCCCGCGACTGTACTTCCAGCGCGTCCCCGAAGGCAAGATCGTTAAGAATCGGGTGCATCTCGACGTCCGGGTCGGCACCGGTCTCGTCGGGGACGAGCGCCTCGCTACGCTCGAAGCTGAGTGCGCACGACTGGTTGCGCTCGGTGCGACCCACGTGCAAACGCTGTACGCCGATGAGGAGAACGAGTCGTGCATCCCGATGCTGGACATCGAGGGCAACGAGTTCTGTATCGACTGAGCGTATGGGGCGGCAGTCATCCCGTGAGGGCGAGGTTGTGCAGCCGGGCGATGCCGAGCAGGCCGGTACCCCGGCAGCCGCCGTCCGCCTCTTCGAGGAAGACGAGCAGCACGGGCCCGCTGCCGGACACGTCGCAGCAGAGGTCACTCATGCGCGGCGAAGCCTATGAACTCCGACCAGACGGTGGGGGAGAGGGCGAGCTGAGGGCCGCTGGTGTTCTTGGAGTCACGGACGTGGATGGCGGAGGCGCAGGTGGCCACCTCGACGCAGTCGCCTGAACTGTCACCGCTGTACGTGGACTTGCTCCAGGCGAGGGCTACTTCGACACAGTCGTCGCCGTCGGTCCCGCTGTAACTGCTCTTGAACCAGGCGAGCGCCACCTCGACGCAGTCGCCGTCGGTGCCGCTGCTGTAGCTGCTCTTGAACCAGGCCAGTTCATCGGTGCTCATAGCGCTCCTCGCATCTGCTCCAGCAGGCTCCGGGAATCCTCCGGAGTGAGGGCCTGCGAACGCAGTTTCGCATAGCGCATGTGGAGAACACTGATCGTTTTCGGATCGACGGCGAACCGGCCTCCCCGTTGCGCCTCGCAGTATGCGAACCACTCGTTCTCGGGACTTTCCGCGAGACGGATGGGTCCGTCGAGGCAGGCGTGAGCGCCGTGGCTCATCGGCATCACTTGGAATTCCAGGTTGCGCGGTGCGGTGGCTTCCAGGATGTGGTCGATCTGCTGGCGCATCACCCGTCCTCCGCCGGCTGCCCGCCGAAGGACGTGCTCCTCCACGATGAAGCTGAACACCGTGTTGGGCCGCTCGGCGAACAATGACTGTCGCTCCAGGCGGGCTGTGGTCATCGCTTCGATCTCCGGGTCGGCGAGCACGGGCAGCCGTACGCTGAACAACCCGCGTGCGTACGCCTCTGTCTGCAGAAGCCCTGGTACGACCCGGTTCTCGAAGGTGTACAAGCTGATCGCCTGCTCCTCCAGCTCCGCCCACTGGCGGAACCAGGACGCCAGCCCCTTCTCCCGGCCGACGTGCTTGTACACGCCCTTCAGCGCGCCGAAGGCGTCCAGGACCTCCTCCGCGCGCTCGACGAAGACGCGGGGTGGGAAGCGTCGGCCCTGTTCGATCGACGCCACGGTTCCCGGCTGGTAGCCGACGAGCGGGGCGTAGTCCTCCAGGGTGTAGCCCGCTCGTTTACGGAAGGCCTTGTGCGCCGCGCCGAACGCCTTCATGCTGTCCGACGGTTCGGGCTCGCCGGTGGTCGTGGTCGTGGCCGTGTTGGTGCTGGTGGTTTCGGTCATGGCAGGTACCCCCCGAGTCCGCTGAAGTTTCCAACCTCGCGAGGGCTCCCAGGGTCACGCCCCGTGACGCTCACAGTCCATGCCGTGAACTCCTACAGTGCGCAGCGTACGAGCGCCGTGACTGGTTCGGCCCGGGTGACCTGCGGAACCTTTCGGGCCATGCACGTAGACCCCCGGCTCCAGGAGCCCGTCACCGTACGTATGTTCAGCCAGTTGTTCAGCTGCACCCCGCGAGGTGCCCGGCTCGCGCGGCGGCTCGTGGCGCATCGGATGGACGCCTGGGGATTCCCGTACGGAAGCGAGGCGGGCGAGAACGTGACCCTGGTGGTCGCCGAACTCGCCGCCAACGCCGTCCGGCACGGCCGCGTCGCCGGGCGGGACTTCCGCGTGCGGCTGCTGTGGGAGGGCGCGGTCGTCCGGGTGGAGGTGGCCGACGCGCGGACCGAACGGCTCCCGGTGGTGCGGGAGCCGGACGGCGAGGGCGGGCGCGGGCTTGTGCTGGTGGCCGCCGTCTCCGAGCGGTGGGGCGTGGAGCAACGGGCGGGCCGTGCCGACAAAGTGGTGTGGGCGGAGGTACGGGTCAGGGAGCCAGGAGGTCCGCGAGGAAGGCGTTCGTGAACTTTCCGGCGGGGTCCAACTCCCGGGCCAGCGCGCGGAAGTCGTCCAGGCGCGGGTACCGGTCGCGCAGGACGGCCGACGGAGTGGTGAACACCTTGCCCCAGTGCGGGCGGGGGTCGAGGCCGGCCAGCGCCTCCTCGAGGCGGCGTACCACCGGCAGCACCGTGGCCGTGTCCTCGATCCAGGTGAAGTGCGCGGCGACGGTGTCCCGGCCGTAGGAGGGGCTCAGCCACTGCTCGTCGGCGGCGACGGTGCGGATCTCGCACGTCTGGAGCACCGGGGCGACCGTCTCCCGGATCCCGTCGAGCGCGTGCAGGAGGTCGAGGGCGTACCGGCGCGGCAGCAGGTACTCCGACTGCAGCTCGGCGCCGCTGCTCGGGGTGAACTCGGCGCGGAAGTGCGGCAGTCGCTCGTGCCAGGGGCCGGGCACGCCGAACTGCTGCGTGCAGTTCTCCGCCGGCATGCCCGGCACCGGGTGCAGTGCGACCTTGGCCGGTACCGCCCAGGGGAAGGCGGGCAGCGGCTGGTCGGTGCGCCGCTTGAGCCACACCTGGCGGAAGCCCGGGTCGCGCCAGTCGGTGAACAGGCTGACGCTGTACGCGGCGGCGGCCACCGTCTCGTAGTCCAGCCCCTCCAGCGGGAGTTCGGTGAACAGGTGCTGTTCGACCTCGTAGGCGGGCTCCAGGTCGAGGGTGAGGGCGGTGACCACGCCGAGCGCGCCGAGGGAGGTGACGGCCCCGCCGAACCGCGGGTCGCCGCGGCCGATGACAGCCGTCGAGCCGTCCGCGGTGACGATCTCCACCTCCCGCACGGGGGCGGCCAGCGGTCCGTTGCCCACGCCGGAGCCGTGGGTGCCGGTCGCCACCGAGCCGGCCACCGAGATGTGCGGCAGGGAGGCCATGTTGGGCAGGGCGAGGCCGTGCGCGTGCACCCGGCGGGCGAGTTCCGCGTACCGGAGGCCGCCGGCCACCCGGACCGTGCGGGCCGCCGTGTCGACGTCGGCCTCGACGGGCATCGCCTCCAGGGAGAGCAGGGTGCCCCCGGCGCCCGGGTCGGCGATCTCGTTGAAGGAGTGCCCGCTGCCCAGCACCCGCACCCGCGCACTGCGGGCGACCAGCTCCCGCACCGCGTCGAGCGAGCCCGGCCGGTCCACCTCCGCGGCGCTGTAGGTGATGTTCCCCGCCCAGTTGGTCACGGTCGTCCCGGTCATCCCGTTGTTCCTCGCCCTCACACCACGGCCCACAAGGTCACGGGGGAACGTACCCGACGTCCACCGAAGGGCGGTTCACGGCCTCCGTGCGGGGGACCCGGCACGACCTGCGCGCGAGCGTAGGCATACCGTGAGAAGTCGTACACGCGAGTCGGGAGGAGACAACGGGATGGGCAGCCGTACCGAGCTGGTCGAGGATCTGATGGAGCGCTTCCCGCATGTGCCGCGGGAGGCCGTCTTCAAGGAGGATCTGCTCCGCGGCGGCGTGGCCTTCGACCCGTCCGCGCTCAGTGACAACGAGAGCGGTGAGGTCAAGCCGAAGTCGTACTTCATCTTCTCCTTCGACCACGGCACGCTGCCCGAGCTGGGGGAGGCCGCGCTGCGGCGGCCGCCGGAGGAGATCATCCTCACCGGCGGACCGTACGACCTGCGGCGGACCGTCGTCTCCGTACGGGTGAATCCCGCCTCGCCCTACCGCGTCGCCGCCGACGACGAGGGGCTGCTCGGGCTCTACCTGGACGGGAAGCGGATCGCCGACGTCGGTGTGCCGCCCATGCCCGAGTACTACCGGCACACGCTGTCCAACGGGAAGTCCGTGATGGAGGTCGCCCCGACCATCCAGTGGGGCTACCTGATCTACCTCACCGTCTTCCGGGTCTGCCAGTACTTCGGCGCCAAGGAGGAGTGCCAGTACTGCGACATCAACCACAACTGGCGCCAGCACAAGGCGGCCGGCCGGCCCTATACCGGCGTCAAGGACGTCGAGGAGGTCCTGGAGGCGCTGGAGATCATCGACCGGTACGACACCCAGAAGGCGTCCACCGCCTACACCCTTACCGGTGGCGCCGTCACCTCCAAGGTGGCGGGCCGCGACGAGGCCGACTTCTACGGCCACTACGCCAAGGCCATCGAGGAGCGCTTCCCCGGCCGCTGGATCGGCAAGGTCGTCGCGCAGGCGCTGCCGAAGCCGGACGTGCAGCGGTTCAAGGACTACGGCGTGCAGATCTACCACCCCAACTTCGAGGTGTGGGACCGCCGTCTGTTCGAGCTGTACTGCCCGGGCAAGGAGCGCTACGTCGGCCGCGACGAGTGGCACCGCCGCATCCTGGACTCCGCCGAGGTGTTCGGCGCGCGCAACGTGATCCCCAACTTCGTCGCGGGCGTGGAGATGGCCGAGCCGTTCGGCTTCACGACCGTCGACGAGGCCATCGCGTCCACCACCGAGGGCCTGCGCTTCTTCATGTCGCACGGCATCACGCCCCGCTTCACCACGTGGTGCCCGGAGCCCACCACCCCGCTCGGCAAGGCCAACCCGCAGGGCGCGCCGCTGGAGTACCACATCCGGCTCCTGGAGGCCTACCGCGCCACGATGGACGACTTCGGTCTCTCCTCGCCCCCCGGCTACGGGCCGCCCGGCCCCGGCCACGCGGTGTTCTCGGTCAGCTCCTTCATGGACAGCCTGCCGGCGGCGGAGGAGACGCCCCAGGAGACCGAGGGGGCGGCGAAGTAGCCGTCAGCCACGCGTTTTCGGGTCCCGTGAGTCGATTGGGGGCTTCGGTCCGTACTACGGAGCGGAGTTGAGGACCACGGGATCCGTCACGACAATTGCATACGTGGCTTGTCAGTTGTGTCAAAGGCGTGAAAAGCTCGTGCTCTACCCCGAGGTGCCCCCCAACTTCTCCCTGAGCGCAGAGAGTTGACCTCGCCCGTGGATGCAGGAGACCCATGCCCGACCTGCCGAGCTCCAAGGACGCGACCGAGGCCGCGCTGCTTGCCGAGTGCTGGGACGCCGTGCTCTCCTACGCCGACCTGTGCACGGCCGGCTCCGGCGAGGCCGGGCAACTCGCCGCGGAGGCCTTCGCGGCGGGCCTGCGCGAGGTCCGGGCCGCCGAGGCCGACGAGTCCCGGGGCCGCCGTACGCCCCGGCTGCCCGCGATCCCGCTGACGCTGGCCGCCGTGCGCACCACCGCCGCGTCCTGGGAGGCCGACGGACTCGGCGACCGGCTCGTTCCGGACCTGCGCCTGTGGCTCAACTCCGACCAGGCCGCCCGCTGGACCGGCCCGCCGCCGCGTCGCCCGCTCGCCCTGCGCACCCTGCGGGACCTCCAGGAGCCGGACGCCAGGCTCCTGTGGCTGGCCGAGGTGGAGGCGCTGCCGTCGACCGTGGTGGCCCGCCGGCTGGGCCTGGACCCCGCGCGGGTGTCCGAGGAACTCGACCAGGTGCGGACCCTGTTCCGGGACCGCTGCCGCCGCAACCACCTCGACACCCCGATGGACGCGGAGTGCCGCGGCTACGCCGGGCTGCTGGACGCGGTCACCCGCCCCGCGGCCGCCGCCGGGACCCCCGAGGACCTCTCCCGGCACCTCGCCACCTGCGAGGGGTGCGCGCAGGCCGCCGCCTGTCTGCGGCCGCACGGCGGCCAACTGCCCGCCGCGCTGGCCGGCGGAGTCATCGGCTGGGGCGGCCTCGCCTACCTGGAGCGCCGCCGCCGGGCCGCCGAGGTGCGCCTCGGCGCCCGCCGCCCCGCGGCGGCGGACAACGGCGGGGAGCCGCAGCAGGGCGCCGCGCGGGCGCGGATCGTGCGCGGCGGCCTGCTCGCCGCCGCGGTCGCCCTGTCCGGGCTGGCGCTGGCCGTGTCGATGATGCCGTTCGGCGGCTCCGCGAACGACGACGCACACGACGACAACGCCCGCAGGCCGGTCACCGACGGCCGTCCGGCCCTCGACCCGGACGCCGGCCCGCCCGCCGCCGAGCCCCTGCCGTCCGCCTCCGCCTCCGTCGCGGCCTCGGCGTCCGCGGCCCACGAGTCGTCCGCGAGCGGCGCGGCGACCCGGTCAGGACGTGAGAACCCCGACCCGGAACCGCAGGGCACCGCCTCGGCCACCGCCGACGGGGGCGACTCGCCCGACCCGGGGTCCGACGCCTCCGGTACGGGCGGTACGGGCTCCGGCGGTACCGGGTCCGGCGGCACGGGAACCGGCGGGCCGGACAGCGGCGGGACAGGGGTCTGCCGGGTCGACTACGACCAGACGTACCAGTGGACCGACGGCTTCCAGGCCAAGGTCACCGTCACCACCGCACGCTCCCTGGACGCCTGGCGCGTCGCCTGGTCCTTCGCCGACGGGCAGCGGGTCGGCCAGATGTGGGACGCGACCGTCGCCCAGAGCGGCTCCCGCGTCACGGCCACCGCCGCCGAGTACAACAAGTCCGTCCCCGCGAACGGCACCCTGTCCTTCGGCTTCCTCGGCACCTGGCAGGGGCGCAACTCCGCGCCGTACGACTTCACGCTCAACGGGCACAGCTGCGCGACGGGCTGACCCGGGGCCCGCGAACGGCCCGGCGGCCCGGCGCCCGGCGACCTGGCTCGTGGAGTGACCCGAACGGCCCTGTCGGGCACCCGGGAGGGACATGGAGGGTGGGACCGTGTGCCACCGGCACGCGGTATCCCCACCCGCACGCGGTACCCCGACCGCTGTCCCGCCCCGGAAGGAAACCCGATGTCCGTCGAGACGCAGCAGGCAGCCGCCGGACTCACGGACGAGGAGCTCGCCACGCTGGACGCCCACTGGCGTGCCGCGAACTACCTCTCCGTCGGCCAGATCTACCTCATGGGCAACCCGCTGCTGGCCGAACCGCTGCGCCCGGAACACATCAAGCCGCGCCTGCTCGGCCACTGGGGCACCTCGCCCGGCCTCAACCTGGTCCACACCCACCTCAACCGCGTCATCAAGGCCCGCGACCTGAACGCCCTGTGCGTCTGGGGCCCCGGCCACGGCGGGCCCGCCGTACTGGCCAACTCCTGGCTGGAGGGCTCGTACACCGAGACCTACCCGGACATCACCCGGGACGCCTCCGGCATGGCGCGGCTGTTCAAGCAGTTCTCCTTCCCCGGCGGGGTGCCCAGCCACGTCGCCCCCGAGACGCCGGGCTCCATCCACGAGGGCGGCGAACTCGGCTACTCCCTCTCCCACGCCTACGGCGCCGCGCTCGACAACCCGGATCTGGTCGTCGCCTGCGTCGTCGGCGACGGCGAGGCGGAGACCGGCCCGCTGGCCGCGTCCTGGCACTCCAACAAGTTCCTCGACCCGGTCCACGACGGAGCGGTCCTGCCGGTCCTGCACCTCAACGGCTACAAGATCGCCAACCCGACCGTCCTGGCCCGCCTCCCCGAGGCGGAACTCGACGAACTGCTCCGCGGCTACGGCCACGACCCGGTCCACGTCACCGGCGACGACCCGGCCGCCGTGCACCGCGCCATGGCCGCGGCCATGGACGCCGCCCTCGACCGCATCGCCGCCCTCCAGCGCGCCGCCCGTACCGACGGCGCCACCGAGCGGCCCCGCTGGCCCATGATCGTGCTGCGCACCCCCAAGGGCTGGACCGGACCCGCCGAGGTCGACGGGGTGCCCGTGGAGGGCACCTGGCGCGCCCACCAGGTCCCGCTGGCCGGCGTCCGGGACAACCCCGAGCACCTGCGGCAGCTGGAGCGGTGGCTGCGCTCGTACCGCCCCGAGGAGCTGTTCGACGAGCACGGCGCCCCGCGCCCCGCCGTGCTGGACTGCGTCCCGCACGGCACCCGCCGCCTCGGCGCCACCCCGCACGCCAACGGCGGCCTCCTGCTGCGCGAACTGCCGCTGCCCCCGCTGGAGAAGTACGCCGTCGAGGTCGACAAGCCCGGCGCCACCCTGCACGAGCCCACCCGCGTCCTCGGCGACCTGCTCGAGGACGTCATGGCCGCCACCACCGACCGGCGCGACTTCCGGCTCGTCGGCCCCGACGAGACCGCCTCCAACCGCCTGCAGGCCGTCTACGGCGCCAGCGGCAAGGCCTGGCAGGCCCTGACCCTGCCCGTGGACGAGCACCTCGACCCGCACGGCCGGGTGATGGAGATCCTGTCCGAGCACACCTGCCAGGGCTGGCTGGAGGGCTACCTCCTCACCGGCCGGCACGGACTGTTCTCCTGCTACGAGGCCTTCGTGCACATCGTCGACTCGATGGTCAACCAGCACATCAAATGGCTGCGCACCACCCGCCGGCTGCCCTGGCGGGCCCCCATCGCCTCGTTCAACTACCTGCTGACCTCGCACGTGTGGCGCCAGGACCACAACGGCTTCTCCCACCAGGACCCCGGCTTCGTCGACCACATCCTGAACAAGAGCCCCGAAGCGGTCCGGGTCTACTTCCCGCCGGACGCCAACACCCTGCTCTCCGTGGCCGACCACACGTTGCGCAGCCGCGACTACGTCAACGTGATCGTCGCCGGCAAGCAGCCCTGCTTCGACTGGCTCTCCATGGAGCAGGCCACGGTGCACTGCGCGCGCGGCGCCGGCATCTGGGACTGGGCCGGCACCGAGGACGGCACCCGCGAACCGGACGTCGTGCTGGCCTGCGCGGGCGACGTGCCGACCCAGGAGGTGCTGGCCGCCGCCCAGCTGCTGCGCCGGCACCTGCCCGACCTGGCCGTGCGCGTGGTCAACGTCGTCGACATCGCCCGGCTGCTGCCCAGCGAGGAGCACCCGCACGGGATGACCGACTTCGAGTACGACGGCCTGTTCACCCCGGACAAGCCGGTGATCTTCGCCTACCACGGCTACCCGTGGCTGATCCATCGCCTGGCCTACCGGCGGGCAGGCCACTCCCACCTGCACGTACGCGGCTACAAGGAGATCGGCACCACGACCACGCCGTTCGACATGGTGGTCAGCAACGACCTGGACCGCTACCGCCTGGTCATGGACGTCATCGACCGCGTCCCCGGCCTCGCGGTGCGCGCCGCCGCCGTCCGCCAGCGCATGGAGGACACCCGGCTGCGCCACCACGCCTGGATCCGGGAGCACGGCGTGGACCTGCCCGAGGTGGCGGACTGGTCCTGGGACGGCTGACCGGGGACGTTCCCGCCTCCGGCGCGCGGGGCGGCGGACAGGATCCCATCACGGGCGTGCGCGGACCAGGGCCGACCGGCCCTGGTCCGCGCACGTGCTTCGGGGAAGGATTCTTGAGGCAAGCCGACACATCACAAGGAGCGACCGATGGCGGACCGTGAGCAGGCCGGACCGGACACCCCGATCCGGGTCTTCCTCCTCGACGACCACGAGGTGGTACGGCGCGGGGTGCACGACCTGCTGAACGACGAACCGGACATCACGGTGGTGGGCGAGGCCGCCACCGCCGACCAGGCCCTGGTGCGCGTACCCGCCCTGCGCCCGGACGTGGCGGTGCTCGACGTGCGCCTGCCGGACGGCGACGGCGTGACCGTCTGCCGCGAGCTGCGCTCCCGCCTGCCGGAACTGGCCTGTCTGATGCTGACCTCGTTCGACGACGAGGAGGCACTGCTGGACTCGATCATGGCGGGCGCCTCCGGCTATGTGCTGAAGCAGATCCGGGGCTCGGACCTGGTCTCGGCGGTGCGCACCGTGGCGAGCGGCCAGTCGCTGCTCGACCCCAGCGCCACCACGAAGCTGATGGCCCGGCTGCGCGGCGGACAGCAGCCGCGGGAGGAGCCGGACACGCTGCCCGGACTGACCGACCGGGAACGGGAGATCCTGGCCCTGATCGGCGAGGGCCTGACCAACCGCCAGATCGGCCAGCGCCTCTACCTGGCCGAGAAGACGGTGAAGAACCACATCTCCCGCCTGCTCGCCAAGCTCGGCGTGGAGCGGCGCATCCAGGCCGCCGTCATCGCCACCCAGGCCAAGGACCGGCTGCGCGGAACCTCCTGACCTGGGGGAGGAGGACGGGCAGACCCCCGGTCGGCGGCCCGGCCACCCGAATGGACTGGCGCGGCGGCTGCCAGGAGCGGCGCACACCCCCGGCCGGGGCGCGGCGGACAGAAATGGACGGGAAGGACAATCCACTTCTCGCGGATCCTGATTGCGCGGTGCGCGGTTTTTCACCGCTTCCCCGCGTCTTCCGGTCCTTCCCGTCACTCCCATGACACCACACGGGCCGTCGCCGCACCAGGGCCGTCCGGCCCCGGCGGCCGGCCCCGGCCCAGGTCGGGACCTGCGGGCCCTGCCGAGGGCCCGCTGAGCCCTTCCGGCCCGGCCGGCCGGCGACGGAGGGTGGGCGGGGAAGCGACCAGGGAGCCCACGGGAGGAGCCGTCATGCGGACACCGGTAGTCGACGCGACCACCCTGGAGAGCCTGCTGTACTCGGCCGTGGCGGCTCCGTCGATCCACAACACCCAGCCCTGGCGGTTCGGCCTGGACGCCGGCACCCGGTCCATCCACGTCCGCGCGGATCCACGGTCCCTGCCGCTGACCGATCCGGTGCGGCGCGCCCAGCACCTCTCCGTGGGCGCGGCCGTCCTCAACCTGCGGGTCGCCGCGGCCCACCTCGGCTGGGACCCCCTCGTGACGCTCCTGCCCGACCCGGGCGACCCCGGCCTGCTGGCCACCGTCCGGCTGTTCGTGGCGGCACCGGACGCGCAGCCGTCGTACCGCGGCCTGTACGACGCGATCGCGCGCCGGCACACCAGCCGGATGCCGTTCACCGGGCGGCCGGTGCCGGAGCACATCGTGCTGGAGATGGCCAAGGCGGCCCGGATCGAGGGGGCCCACCTGGACGTACCCGACTTCGCCGGCACCCGGCGGCTGCTGAGCCTGACCGCGCAGGCCGAGGCGCGCAACGCCGCCGACCCGGCCCGTACCGCCGAGACCAGGGCCTGGGTCAACGCGCCGGACACCCCCTTCCCGCACGGCATTCCGCTCACCTCGCTGGGCCCGCGGGACACGGCCGGGCGGATGCCCGTGCGGGACTTCACCGGCCCGCTGCCGGGACTGCGTCCGCCCGCGCTGCGTTTCGAACGGCACGCGCAGGTGGCCCTCCTGTGGACCCCGCACGACCGGCGGGAGGACTGGCTGCGCGCGGGGCAGGCGATGGAGCGGGCCCTGCTGGTGGCCACCCGGTACGGGGTGCGCACCTCGATGCTGCACCAGGCGATGGAGTGGCCCGACCTGCGGGCGGCGACGGCCGCCCCGAGGCTCCGCTGCCGCCCCCACCTGCTGATCCGCTTCGGCTACGGCCCGGACGGCGGCCGCACCCCGCGCGCGGCCGGCGCGTGGGCCGAAGGGACAGGATGAACGCATACGACGGGCGGGCCGGGCGGCGTGCGGAACGCCTTCCCCGGCCCGCCAGGGTCGTCGAACCGTCGTCGTGCGACCGCTCAGCCCGGGACGCGCAGATCCGTGAGTTCCCGGCCGGTGACCATGGTGGCCTCGATGCGGACGAAGACGTCCTCGTCGATCGGCATCCAGGAACGCGGCCCGGTGCGCAGGAGACGCTCGTGCTCGACCGGATCGGTGACCACGGTGGCCCGGCCGGTGACGACCACGCTCCAGCCCGACCGGCTCTCCACGTCGAAGGCGTCCGCCTCGAAGGCGACCACGACCCCGTCGACGGCGCGCACGAGGTCCGACCCGGCGGAGGTGCGCAGCAGCACGGACGCGTCCGCCGCCAGGGCGAAGTTGACGGGCAGCACCGCGGGCAGCGCCTGCCGCGTGTAGACGACACGGCCCACCGGTACCTCGGCCATCAGGCGCAGGCACTCCCGCCGGTCCATCGAGCGAAAGCCATCGTTGTCGGACACCCTCCCATGGTCGCCACGCACCCGGCCTGCCGTTAGGGCCTGTTGGCCCACATCTTCGGCGGGTTCCGCCGGGCGTACGTGCCGGGCATGTTCCTGACCGCGGCCGACCTCGGCGGGGAACCGGCCGCCGCCGAGCACGCGGAGTTCCGCACGGTCCTGCTGGACGGCGATGGCAGTCCGGTCGTCCCCGGCGGCACCGTGGGCGACCGGGTCGGCGAGAGCGGGGCCGGACGGTGGAACCTTGACCTGGGAGAGACCGACCCGCTGCTGTCGGCCGAGGGCGGCGGCGAGGCCCCGGTGGCGGTCGAACTGCCGTGCTTCGAAGCCCCCGACGGCGGCGCGGGCGTACTGCGGTGCGGCGTCCCGGTGCGGCGAAGCATCGGAGCTTCGCATTCCGCGCTGCGGCACCTTGGCGCCATGCATCTGAGCGGAGCCATACTCCTGCTCACGTTCTTGGTGCCGCCGTTGTGGATGCTGGACGCCGGCTACGCGACCCCGCCAGGCAATCCCACCGCGGATTCTCCCTTCGTTCTTCTCCTCGCTGTGCCACTGGCATGCGCGAGCTTCCATGTGACGGTGCAGATCCCGGCTGGGCTTTTGGGAGCCTGGCTGGGCAGAAGCCGCACGACACTGGTCAAGTACGGAAGCGCGGTCATGGTGGCGAGCGCCCTGAGTCTGCTCGTGTTCTGGAGCCTGGGGTGGAACGCCTGGGGCAGCATCCTGCCCGTGTGGGCTGACGCCATGGTGCGCGGATGGCTGAGCCTGTCCGTGTGCGCGGATCGCCGACCGGGGTTCCTCGGAGTCACTCTCGGACGCCGGGGCGGGCGACGATGCACCGGAACGAAAATCGGTGGCGCCGCTTCACGACGCTCCCCTACCGTGAGGCGCGCGACCAGCGGAGGGCCATGGCCGTCGCTGCTGGTCGGATTCGGTGTGCTGAGCTCTTGTGAGTTCTTGTTGAGGAAGAGGAGGTGTGACCCATGGCTGTCTCGGTGATGGGCGCTGCCCGCAATCCCAGGATCATCCACTCCACCTCCGCGGCCACCGGCTGACACCACCTGCCACGCCCGCGCACACCCGCGCGGGCCGTCGGGGCCGCCCTCGTGAAGGGTTCCCCCTTGCGTTCCTCCGCTTCATCCGTTTCTTCCCTTCCTTCTTCCGTCTCACCGCACCCTCTCGCCCCCTACGGCTGGGACGAGGGCTGGGAGACGGTCTTCACCCCGTACACCGCCGAAGGCCTGCTGCCGGGCCGGGTGATCCGCGTCGACCGGGGACAGTGCGACGTCGTCACCGCCGGCGGTGTGCTGCGCGCGGACACCGCGTTCGTCACCCCGCACGACCCGATGCGGGTGGTGTGCACCGGTGACTGGGTCGCCGTCGAGCCCGGCGGCAACCCGCGTTACGTCCGTACGACGCTGCCGCGCCGCACCGCCTTCGTGCGCTCCACCTCCTCCAAGCGGTCCGAGGGGCAGATCCTCGCCGCAAACGTCGACCACGCGATCATCGCGGTGTCCCTCGCGGTCGAACTCGACCTCGGCCGTATCGAGCGCTACCTGGCGCTGGCCTGGGAATCGGGCGCGCAGCCGCTGATCGTGCTGACCAAGGCCGACCTCGTGCCCGACGCGACGGGGCTGGGGTACCTCGTCCAGGACGTGGAGACGAGCGCGCCCGGCGTGCCCGTGCTGCCCGTCAGCGCCCTGACCGGGGACGGGCTCGACGTCCTCCTCGCCGTCGTGTCCTCGGGCACGTCCGTGCTGCTCGGCTCGTCCGGAGCGGGCAAGTCCACGCTCGCGAACGTGCTGATCGGCGACGACGTCATGGTCGTACAGGCCGCGCGGGACGTCGACGGCAAGGGCAGGCACACGACCACCACCCGCAACCTCCTCGCGCTGCCCGGCGGCGGGGTGCTGATCGACACCCCGGGGCTGCGCGGAGTGGGCCTGTGGGACGCCGAGAGCGGGGTCGGACAGGTGTTCTCGGAGATCGAGGAGCTGGCCGGGCGGTGCCGGTTCCAGGACTGCGCCCACGACAGCGAGCCCGGGTGCGCGGTGCTGGCCGCCGTCGACGCCGGTGAGCTGCCCCAGCGGCGGCTGGAGAGCTACCGCAAGCTCCTTCGCGAGAACCAGTGGATCGTCGCCAAGACCGACGCGCGGCTGCGCTCGGAGATCCGACGGGACTGGAAGCGCAAGGGCGCCGAGGGCCGGGCGGCGATGGAGGCCAAGCGGGGGCGATGGCGCTAGTGCTGTGACCGGAAAGGTTCACCGGCTCGCGACGCCCGGCACGGCACCTCGCCGCGTTGTCGCATCACCCGAGTACATCCAGTACACGGGCGATGCTCCGCCTTGCGATGCTCCCCCACTGCCCGAAGGGCGTGGGAGGTGCCCCCAGCACCGGACGCCGCGAGCTTTCCGGCAAACCTTTCCGGCCACAGCACTAGGCAGAGTCTTTCCGAACGTCCGATCGTTGCCGCCGCCCGCGGGGCGTGCCCGGGGGCGGTGGCGGGATCACCGCCAGGTGCTGGAAGGCATCGCGTCCGCGTTGTCAGCTGCCCGCCGGAGGGCGACTCGGGTCGATGACGCGGAGGGGCGGGGGGACACGCCGGGGATGGACGGCGTGTCCCAGGTCGTGGCCTGGACGGGGGATGAGGGTGCGGCGGATGGCGATGAGGGCGACGTCGTCGGCGAGGCCGCCGCCGGTGTAGTCGATCAGGTCGCGCTGGATCTTGTGCAGCAGTGCTTCGGGGTTGTGGTCGGTCCACTGGGCGACGCGTTCCGCGAAGGGGTAGAACGCGCCGTGCCGGTCGCGGGCCTCGATGACACCGTCGGTGTACAGGAGCAGGGTGTCGCCCGGGCCGAAGGGCAGGACGTCCAGGTCGTGGTCGTCGGGGTCCGTCAGGCCGACACCGAGTGGCGGCGCGGGGCTGAGGCTGGGCACGGTCACGCCGTTGTCCGGTCCGAACAGTAGGGGTGCCGGGTGGCCGCAGCTGGTGATCCGGATGACGGGCTCGTCGTCGGGGATCTCCAGCAGGAAAGCGGTGACGAAGCGTTCCCCCGTCTCGCCGTCGTGCTCGAAGTCGGCGAGGTAGCGGGCGATGCTGCGCTCCAGGGCGGCGGCGAGCTGGGGCAGGGAGGCGTGCTGGTGAGCGGCCTCCCGGAAGGCGCCGAGCAGGAGGGCGGCCTCACCGACGGCGGGCAGGCCCTTGCCGCGCACGTCACCGATCATCACGCGGGCCGCGCCGTCGGTGCGGGCGGCGGCATAGAGGTCCCCGCCGATCTCGGCCTCCTCCTCGGCGGCCAGATAGAGGCAGGCGAGCTGCAGCGGACCCAGCCGGGTGGGAAGCGGCCACAGCAGGACGTGCTGGGCGGCCTCGGCCACCGTTCTCACCCGGGCCAGCTGACGCCTGTGCCGGTCACGCGCCACGCAGAAGGAGACCACCACCGTCGACAGCACCGCCAGAGCGGCCATCTCGACCAGCACGTTCCGGGACAGCAGCCGGCCGTCACGCCAGCCTACGAACCCCTGGACCATGACCGTCAGGGCCCCGATGCCACTGGTCATCCAGGGGCCTGCGAACCACGCGGTGAGTGCGGGCGCGATCACCAGCATGGGGCCGAGGACGATGTCGGCCGGGGTCACGATGTCCGAGACCGTGATGACCACGATGAGCGCAACCGGTATCAGCAGCAACACGTGGCTCGACTGCCACGGCTGCCGCAGGCCGACGACACGCTGATTCCTCGCGCCCATGACCTCCCCAGTGTGCAACTGCGTGCGCCGGTGTGACGAGTGCCCCCCCACGGCATCGCCGATGATCTTGAGCGGGAGTCGGCGGCCCGGGCGGCAGAGGCTCCGGCACCGACCGGCGCGTGTCAGCGCGCCGGACCGCGGTGCCGCACGGTGCGGCCGATCAGGCGACGGAGTGGGTGACGGTGCCGACGTAGAGGCCGACGGGGGCGTTGGCGGGCACGGTGATGACCACGGTCGGGTTCCAGCTGCAGCTCTCGTTGCCGTTCGACCCCGAGTAGGAGAACGCCGTGCGCGCCGCGTTCAGCGTGACCTGGCTGCCGGCACCGCTCTGTCCTGGACTGCACGTTCCGGGGGACGATTCGGCGGTGGCGGGTCCGGACCAGTACGCGATGTCGCCGGTGGGGATCGTGCCGCCCGTGGTGGTCAGCGCCGTGGCGGTCACGGTGACCGTCCACTCCGGCTCCTGCTGGCCGGTGACGGTGACGGTGCCCAGTTGGGCGCTGTGCGTGCTGCCGGCCGAGGCCGCGCCCAGATTGGCGGTGGCCGGCACGCTGATCGTGAGGTCCGCGGCCGCCAGAGCACGGGTGGGGGGCGGCTCCGCGTCCCGCGAGGACGGGACCGCGTCCGGGGACCTCCGCGCGTGGGTCATGGCGGAGGTTCCCTGCCCCGTCTCTGCCGCGTTCGGCGTGCCGGAGCCTTCCACGGGCGTGATCGGCGCGGAGGCCGAGGGCGACGGGGAAGGCTGGATGACCGCAGTGAGCAGGGCGGTGGTGAGCAGGATGCGAGTGTGCACAAATGTCCATCAGTGCCGTGGTGTGTGGTCAGGACGAGGTGTTCCGGCCGCGTCTGCGTACGGCGAGTACGGCCAGACCGAGGGCCGCGAGGGCGGCGCCACCTGTCGCCCAGAGGCGGCGGTGGGAACCGACGGAGGCGATCATCGCCTGTACCGGCCGCCCGTCTCCGGCGTCGGGGAAGGAGAGGCGCCCGGTGGCGGTGTGCTCGACGAGTCCACTGCGCAGGGTGACGTCCGCCGTCCAGGGCCCGTTGGGAATGCGGCTGCCGAGAGCGAAGGTGATCTCGCCGGTGTCGCCGGGTGCGAGCGTGGGTCCCTGACTGCCGGCGAAGGGCCCTGCCGCCAGACCGTCCGGGCCGTTCCTCAGCATCAGCCTGCCGCTGAGGTCCACGGCCCGCGCCCCGGTGTTGCGCACCCGGGCCCGCAGCCGGGGCAGGCCGCCGTGGTCGCGAGCGGGGACGAGGCCGGTGATCCGGAAGTCGGAGGCCGGTTCGCCGCCGGGACCGATGTCGAGATAGACGCGGACGCCGACCCGCTGGACCATGGCGATGTTGGCGTCCCCGTGCGGGGCCGAGCGGTGCTGGGCCCAGATCACGCCGTAGCGTTCGCCTTCCGAGGCCCTGCGGGGCACGCGGATGGTGGCCCGCACCCGTGCCGTGCTGTGCGGGTGCAGTTCGAGGCGGGCGGGCTCCAGGGAGATCCAGTGGGCGAGTTCGTTGCGCCTGCCGTCCGGGGGGTAGACGAACCGGCCCTTGTGGATGCCCGCCTTCCCGGCGTACATGCCCAACCTGAGCGGTTCGGAACTGTCGTTGACGACCTCGAGTCTTCGGCGGATCGTACTGCCGGGCGCCAGGTGGTCGATGATGTAACTGGAGGCACGCGGGTCGTCCCTGCGCTCGACGGGGGCTTCGAGCAGCTTGATGCCCAGGGTGATCCGGGGGACGTCCGGCGCCGGGTGTGCCGTGGCGGCGGCGGGCAGGATGAACAGCCCGGCCGCCGCCAGGATTGCCAGAACTCGCTTCATGGTGCTGTCAGGCCACCGAGTGTGTGATCGTGCCGGTGTACGCGCCGGAGGCGACGGTGCTGGGGACGTTCACGATCACCGTCGGGTCCCAGGAGGCGCTGTTGGCGCCGCCGCCCGCGGTGTGCGCGAACGCCGTCTGCGCGGAGGAGAGTGCGACGGCCGCGGCGGCGGTGGGCTGGCCCGGAGTGAAGGTCCCACTGCCGTTGGTGCTGGTGGCGGGCCCCGACCAGTACTCGACGTCGCTGTCGGGGATGGACTGGTTGGCACCGCCGGCGCCGGTGGTGAAGGCCGTGGACGTCACCGTCGCCGTCCACGGAGCGGGCACAACACCGCGCAGGTCGTTGACCGTTACCGCGCCGAGCTGGCCGGTCGCCGTCCCACCGAAGGTGGTGTTCGACAACGCCGCGGACGCCGGTGTGCTCACGGCCAGGGCCCCACCCTGCACGGTGAACGTGACCGCTGTGTCCTGGGCTTGAGCCGAAGGCGTCACCGCGGCCAGCACGAGTACGGCGGCTCCGACAGCCACCGCGGGCAAAGTTCTCATCTGCGTTCTCCCAAAGATCAGTTGGCCCACAGAGGTACCAGTGCGGCCGCCGCGGCGCCCGTAGGCTCCGACAGGACGCGTACACGGACACCCGCATGGACCAATCCCGCACCGGCGTGGCGCCGGGCGCGGTGTCCGATTTCCGCCAGCGGCACCCCCGCGCGGAGGCGGACACTGGACGGCGTGATGGACGAGGACAGCAGGTACGAGGCCGTACGCAGCCGGGACGGCCGGTTCGACGGGGAGTTCTTCTTCGCCGTCGAGACGACCGGCATCTACTGCCGTCCCAGCTGCCCGGCCGTCACCCCCAAACGGCACCACGTGCGGTTCTACGCCACGGCAGCCGCCGCGCAGGGCGAGGGCTTCCGCGCCTGCCGGCGCTGCCGGCCGGACGCGGTGCCCGGCTCCGCCGACTGGAACGTCCGGGCCGACGCCGTCGGGCGGGCCATGCGGCTGATCGGCGACGGCGTGATCGACCGGGAGGGCGTCGCCGGACTCGCCGCGCGGCTCGGCTACAGCGAGCGGCAGGTGCGCCGGCAGCTCACCGCCGAGCTGGGCGCCGGACCCGTCGCGCTCGCCCGTACCCAGCGGGCACACAGCGCGCGCGTCCTGCTCCAGACCACGGACCTGCCGGTCACCCGGATCGCGTTCGCGGCCGGGTTCGCCAGCGTGCGGCAGTTCAACGACACGATGCGGTCCGTCTACGCGGCGACCCCCAGCGAGCTGCGCGACACCGCCCGCAGCGCCCGTGGCCGCCGCCCCGCGGCACCCACCGCGGGCATCCCGCTGCGGCTCGCCCACCGGGGCCCCTACCAGTCCGGGCCCGTCTTCGACCTGCTGGAACGCGAGGCCGTGCCCGGCATCGAGGAGATCGGCGGCACGCCCGGCCGGCGGACCTACCGGCGCACCCTGCGCCTGCCGAACGGCACCGGAACCGTCGCCGTGGACGAGCGCTCCGGCGCGCCGCGGGCCGGGTCCGGCGCCCATCCCGGCGGCTGGCTGGAGGCCCGGCTCCACCTGACCGACCCGCGCGATCTGACCACGGCCGTGCAGCGGCTGCGCCGGCTCTTCGACCTGGACGCCGACCCGTACGCCGTCGACGAGCGGCTCGGCGTGGACCCGCGGCTGGCCCCGCTGGTCGCCGCCCGGCCAGGACTGCGCTCGCCGGGCTCGGCGGACCCGCCGGAGACGGCGATCCGCGCGCTGGTGGGTCCGACGGCCGCCGCGGAGCTGGTACAGCGCCACGGCAAGGCCCTGGACGCGCCCAGCGGCACGCTGACCCACCTCTTCCCCGAGCCGGACGTCCTCGCCGGGGCCGAGCCGGACGGCCCCCTGGGCGCCCTGGCCGCCGCCCTCGCCGGCGGCACGGTACGGCTCGACCCCGGCGCCGACCGCGACGACACGCACCGGGCGCTGCTCGACCTGCCCGGCCTGGATCCGGCCACGGCCGCCGCCATCCGCACCCGCGCCCTCGGCGACCCCGACGTGGCCCCGCCCGGCGCGGACACCCCCGAAAGCTGGCGCCCCTGGCGCTCGTACGCCCTGCGGCACCTGTGTGCCGCCGGAGAGCTGGAGACGACCCCATGACCACGCACACCGCCCTTACCGGTACGACGTACTGGACCACCCTCGACAGCCCGCTGTGCCCGCTGCTGCTGACCGCCGACGCCTCCGGCGCGCTGACCTCGCTGTCCGTGCCCGGCCAGAAGGGCGGTCGCGAGGTCCAGTCCGCCTGGCGGCAGGACGCCGGGCCCTTCCGCGAGGCGGAGGAACAGCTGGAGGCCTACTTCGCCGGTGAACTCAAGGAGTTCCGGCTGCCGTTGCGCACCTCCGGCACCGCGTTCCGGGAGCGGGTGTGGGCCGCCCTCGACGACGTTCCGTATGGCTCGACGGCCACGTACGGCGAGATCGCCGCGCGGATCGGCGCTCCCCGCGCCGCTGTTCGGGCCGTCGGCGGAGCCATCGGCGCCAACCCGCTTCTGCTGCTGCGCCCCTGCCACCGCGTGATCGGCGCGGACGGTTCCCTGACCGGGTACGCGGGCGGCCTGGAACGGAAGGTGTGGCTGCTCACCCTGGAGGGCGTGCTGCAATCGCGTCAGCCGTGGCGCTCGCGGGCCACCCAGCCCCGTTCGTAGGCGTGCCAGCCCAGTTGGAGCCGGGTGCTCACCCCGGTCAGCTCCATCAGCCGCTTCACCCGGCGCTGCACGGTCCGCAGGCCCAGGTCGAGCTGCTTGGCGACGCTCGCGTCGGTCAGCCCGGCCAGCAGCAGCGACAGAACCTCCAGGTCGATGGCGTCGGGGCCGTCCGGTCCCTCCTCGGTCACACCCGACTCCCCGAGCCGCAGCGGCAGCGCCTGCCGCCACACCGACTCGAACAGCCCGTACAGCAGCTCCAGCAGGCCGCTGGCGTGCACGACCAGCGCGGTGGGCTCCGGGGTGTGCGCGGTGAGGGGCACCATGGCGAGCGTGCCGTCGGCGATGACCAGTTTGGTCGGCACGGTCTCGACGACCCGCACCTGTTCGTCGCGGCTGAGCGCGGCGGTCAGCTCCGCGACGCCGTTCGGCCGGTCCAGCACGGCGCGTTCAAGGACCACCCGGTAGCGGACCCCGCGGGCGACCGCCTGCTCCTCGGCGTGGTTCTCCAGCGAGGAGACGGCGATCGGGTTGCCCGTGACCAGCGCGCACACCTCCTCGCTCGCCCCGAGCTGGAGCTGGAGGAAGCGCTGCGCGACCGCGGGGGCGCCGGTGACCACCTCGACCAGGTCGTGCACGGCGGGCTCGGAGGCCGCGGCGCGGAACTCCTCGGCGAGCAGCGCGGCGGCCAGTTCCGCCTTCTCCAGCTCGTGGCGGTGCTGGGTGAGCAGTGCGCCCAGTGCCACCCCGGGCGGCGCGGCCACCCAGCGGCCTGGCCGGGCCGGGGACTGGGCCGCGAGTCCGTGCCGTTCCAGGCGGCGCAGGGCGTGCTCGGTGTCCCGCTCGCCGAGCGTCAGCCGGCGCGCGAGATCGGGGACCTCGGCGGCGCCCACGGACACCAGGGCCCGGTACGCCGCCTCGTGTGTCTCGTCCAGGCCTATCGCTGCCAGCATCAGCTGCTGTCCCTCCCCTTTCGGATCCCGGCATCACGTTCCGCGGCGCGTCGGCGGTGGCGGGAAACAGCCACGGCGCAAACCCGCCGCGGCACATCATCGCTGTACCACCGGTCACTCTGACAAGGTGGCGCCACCGAAGCACCGACGGGTGCCCGGTGTCCGGCCACCGGCGTGGCCTGCGCGGATACGCGCCAGGTGCGGTGGCTGGGCTGTTTGGCGGCCCTGCCCGCGGTGCCCGGTCCGGACACGGCGGGCCGCGTCGGGGGTGCTCCGGACGGCGGGGTTTCGGCCGACCGGGCCATGATGCCGCCGGGCGGTTCATCCGTGGGGGGTGGAACCGCCCGGCGACTTCGTCCGGATTTCCCGATGCCCCGTTCCCACAGGGCCCGTGCGGTGGACAATTGGCGGCATGAGCCAGCAGGGGGGAAGTCCCACCGGTCAAGAGGACGACTGGTGGGGCCAGTTGTACAACGACTCCGCCGGGGACACCGGCCCCGCGTCCGAGGCCGACACCCTGGACGACCGCTTCGCCTCAGCGACCGGAACACTGGGCGCCCCCTCCCGGGGCACACCACCACCCACGCCGGACAACGCCCCGGCCCCGGAACGGGACTGGTGGCGCGACACCCCCGACACCGTCCCGGAGGCCCCGCCCCCGGGAACGGGCCGGCCCTCCGCCCCGGCCGACGGCCCGGCTCCGGGGGCTGCCTGGGGGTCCGGGACTGTGACGGCCGGACGGGCGCCGGGCGACGGGGCGGATTCGGGGGTGGCCGGGGACGACGGGCGCGTGGCGCCGGAGTGGGCGGCTCGACCGCCCGCTTCCGCCGAGGGGGTGGACGAGAGCCAGTCGCCGGACTCCGCCGAGTCGACGTCCTGGGGCGTCACCGGCTTTGGTGCGGGCGGCTCCTCGCCCAGGAACGCCGCCGACCCGGCCGGCCCCGCCGCGAGGCGGCCTCCGTCCTCGTCCCCTCCTCCGTCCGCGCCTCCGTGGCCGTCTTCGCTCCCTCCGTCGTCGCCTCCGCCCACGCCCGCTTCTCCGTCCGCGCCGGCTGCTCCGCCTCCGTCCTCGCCTCCGCGCGGGTCCGTGCCCTCGCCCGCTTCTCCGCCTCCGCCCACGCCCGCTTCTCCGTCCGCGCCGGCTGCTCCGCCTCCGTCCTCGCCTGCGCGCGGGTCCGTGCCCTCGCCCGCTTCTCCGCCTCCGTCCGCGCTTGCTTCTCCGTCCGAGCCCGCTTCTCCGCCACCGTCCTCGCCTCCGCGGGCGTCCGTGCCCTCGCCTGCGTCTCCGCCTCCGTACGCGCCCTCCGTCCCGCCCGCTCGTTCGTCCTCGCCCCCTGCCTCGCCCCCTGCCTCACCTCCGCCCTCACCTCCGTCCGCCCGGTCGTTTCCGTCCGCTTCTCCGTCCTCCGCCGTGCCCCCGCCGCCCGCCACGCTTCCCTCGCCGCCGGAACCTCCGGCCGTCGGGGCCGTGGGCGGCTCCGGGCGTGAGGCCCGTGGGGCGGTGGACGCCGCACCGGGTGCCCGGGGCGCCGACCTCACCGTCCGTCATGTCGGAGCCCGGCCGCCCACCTACGCGGCCGAGCCCACCGCGTTGCCGATGGCCGATCCGGAGGGACTGGACGACGTGGTGCCGGACACCGTGCTGGACGGAGCCGCGTACGGGAGCTGCACGTTGCGGGCCGTGTCGGTGCGGGGCGACTCCGCCAGGTTTCGGGGCGAGTCGCGGCGCGACGCGATGCTCACCGCGCGCTTCGGCGCGGGGGACCAGGCACTCGTGCTGGTCGCGATGGCCACCGGCGCCCGCGCCACCCCGGGGGCGCACCGCGCGGCCGCCGAGGTGTGCCGGTGGATCGCCGAGTCCGTGGGCCGCAGCCACGCACGGCTGACCGAGGACATCCGCGCCGCCCGGCGCGGCGACCTGAAGTCCGGCCTGCACCGCCTCACAGACCGCAGCCTCGGCAGACTCCGCGCGGACGCCGCCGAACAGGGCGTCGATCCGGGGCAGTACTCGGCCGGCCTGCGCTGCCTGCTCCTGCCCGCCGACCCCGAATGCCGCGTGCGGGTGTTCTTCGGCGTCGGTCCCGGCGGCCTGTTCCGGCTGCGCGAGGGCGAGTGGCAGGACATCGAACCCGGCGTCGCCGAGACGCCCGGTCACCCCGTGGTCGGCTTCGGCTCGCCGCCGTCCGAGACCCCGGACGGCGACCGGCTCACCATCGACCTCGGCATCACCACCCCGCCGAACCCGTACGACCCGGCCCCCGAACCGCCCCGCGAACCCTTCCGCTTCCGCGCCTCCGTGGCCCAACCGGGTGACACGCTGCTGATGTGCACCGCCGGTCTGGCCGACCCGCTCCGCGGCGAGCCCGAGCTGTGCGCCCACCTCGCCCGACGGTGGTCCGACCCCGCCCCGCCGGGCCTCGCCGCGTTCCTGGCGGACGCCCAGGCGCGGGTCAAGGGATACGCGGACGACCGTACGGCCGCCGCCGTGTGGGAGGCGTGAGCGCCTGGGCTGTGCCTTCATGGAGGCGGAGGATCCGCGGCAGACCGAAGGGGTGCCCGAGAGCCATGGCCAAGCAGAGCGTCGCAGAGCAGTTCGTCGACATCCTCGTCCGCGCCGGAGTCAAACGCCTGTACGGCGTGGTCGGGGACAGCCTGAACCCGGTCGTCGACGCGGTCCGCCGCAACGCCGCCATCGACTGGATCCACGTCCGCCACGAGGAGACCGCCGCCTTCGCGGCCGGCGCCGAGGCCCAGATCACGGGACATCTGACGGCCTGCGCCGGCTCCTGCGGGCCCGGCAACCTGCACCTGATCAACGGCCTGTACGACGCCCACCGCTCCATGGCCCCGGTCCTCGCCCTCGCCTCGCACATCCCCTCCGGCGAGATCGGCCTCGGCTACTTCCAGGAGACCCACCCCGACCGGCTGTTCGCCGATTGCAGCCACTACAGCGAACTGATCTCCAACCCCAAGCAGATGCCCCGGCTGCTCCAGACGGCCATCCAGAACGCGGTGGGACGCCGCGGCGTCAGCGTGGTGGCCCTGCCCGGCGACATCGCCGCCGAGCCCGCGCCCGAACGGGCCGCCGAGACCGCCATCGTCACCTCCCGGCCCACCGTCCGGCCCGGCGACGCCGAGATCGACCGGCTCGTCGAGATGATCGACGAGGCCGACCGGATCACCCTCTTCTGCGGCAGCGGCACGGCGGGCGCTCACGCCGAGGTGATGGAGTTCGCCGAGCGCATCAAGTCCCCGGTCGGGCACGCGCTGCGCGGCAAGGAGTTCATCCAGTACGACAACCCGTACGACGTCGGCATGAGCGGACTGCTCGGCTACGGCGCCGCCTACGAGGCCACCCACGAGTGCGACCTGCTGATCCTGCTCGGCACGGACTTCCCGTACAACGCCTTCCTGCCCACCGATGTGAAGATCGCCCAGGTCGACGTCCGGCCGGAGAACCTCGGCCGCCGTTCCCGCCTCGACCTCGCGGTGTGGGGCGATGTGAAGGAGACCCTGCGCTGCCTCGTGCCGAGGGTGCGGGTCAAGGCCGACCGGCGTTTTCTGGACCGGATGCTGAAGAAGCACGCGGACGCGCTGGAGGGGGTCGTCAAGGCGTACACGAGGAAGGTGGACAAGCACGTCCCGATCCACCCCGAGTACGTGGCCGCCGTCCTGGACGAAGTGGCCGACGACGACGCCGTGTTCACCATCGACACCGGCATGTGCAATGTCTGGGGCGCCCGCTACATCTCGCCCAACGGGCGCCGCCGCGTCATCGGTTCCTTCTCGCACGGCTCGATGGCCAACGCGCTGCCGATGGCGATCGGCGCGCAGTTCACCGACCGCCGCCGCCAGGTCGTGTCCATGTCCGGGGACGGCGGATTCGCCATGCTGATGGGCGACTTCCTGACCCTGGTGCAGTACGACCTGCCCGTGAAGGTCGTCCTGTTCAACAACTCCTCCTTGGGCATGGTGGAGTTGGAGATGATGGTGGCGGGCCTGCCCTCCTACGGGACGGCCATGAAAAACCCCGACTTCGCCGCCGTCGCCCGCGCCTGCGGTGCCCACGGCGTCCGGGTGGAGAAGCCGAAGCATCTCGCGGGCGCCCTGAAGGAGGCATTCAGCCACAAGGGCCCCGCCCTCGTGGACGTCGTCACCGACCCCAACGCGCTGTCGATCCCGCCGAAGATCAGGGCCGAGATGGTGACCGGGTTCGCACTGTCGGCCTCGAAGATGGTTCTGGACGGAGGCGTCGGCCGCATGGTGCAGATGGCCCGCTCCAATCTGCGCAACATGCCCCGGCCATAGTGAGCTGCCGCGTCGCGCCGGCCACCGCACTGACCCGAGGCGCCGTACGAAAGCGTCGTACTTCGGCCAAGTTCCACTGGGGTTGTCCGAACGCCCGGGCATCGAGCATTCGGCATGACTGACGTGTGCTCCATGGGGCATGGATCTCCGTGAACGTGTTCGAACCGGAGGGGAACCGACATCGGCACGCGGACGGGGGACATGGAGACGCAGGCGCGAGGGGGCGGTCCCGCCATGGTCGGGGCCTCCTCGGCTCGGACGGCGGAGGAACAGACGGAAAGAGCGGCGGGCGGCTTACCCGGTCGGCCCGCGCCGCCCCAGCTCAGGTGCAGGCTGGGACGGGCCGATCTCAAGGCGGTGCCCGAGGCGCGACGGGCGCTGCGCGCACTGCTGCGCCACTGGGGCGGGCCGGGCACGTCGGACGTCGCGGAACTGCTCACCAGCGAGCTGGTCACCAACGCGCTCGTCCACACCGACGCCGACGCGGTCCTGACGGCCACCGTGTCCACGCACGGACTGCGCGTGGAGGTACGGGACTTCGTCGCCCGACGGCCCCGGCCCCGGGCCCAGGGGACGGGCGAGAGCACCGGCGGGCGTGGCCTGGTCCTGGTGCAGTCCCTCGCGGACACCTGGGGCGTGTGCATGCACGGCGTCGGAAAGTCCGTCTGGTTCGAACTGGGCGCCCAGGCCGCGTGAAACGGGTGGGGCGCGGCCCGCACGGCCGCGCCCCACCCGTCACCGGTCGGATCGACCGGCTCCTAGCCGAACTGCTGCTCCAGGTCCTTGAGCTTGCGCTCCAGGGAGTCGAGACGCGGCAAAGCCATTGTGTCGTCCTCCGCGGTGAGGTCGAAGGCGCCGCTCTCGGAACCCTTGCGGACGGGCTGCAGGGACGGACGCGTGAGCGCCGGAAGCTCCGCCGCCGCTATGGCAGGCTCCGTGGTGACCTGGCTGGAGCCGCGCTCCAGGGCCTGCTGCTCCGTCTGCCGGCCGCCGCGCCCGACGAAGCCGCGGTGACCCCGGCTGAGCGCCTTCAGCTGCGCCCGCTCCATGCGCTCCTGGTCGCGCCGCAGTCGCCGGTTCTCCGTCTTCTGGCGCTCGTCCTCACGCACCTCTTCGACCGCCTCGTCCAGGCTGCGCACGCCCTCCAGGAGCATCAGCGACCAGGCCTTGTAGGTCTCACGCGGCGCCCGCAGCCAGCGCACTATGCGGATCTGCGGCAGCGGGCGCGGCACCAGACCCTGCTCGCGCAGGGCGGCCCGGCGGGTCTGCTTCAGCGCGCGGTCGAACAGGACCGCGGCCGAGAGAGACATGCCCGCGAAGAAGTGCGGCGCCCCCGCGTGGTCGAGGCCCCTGGGCGCGTGCACCCAGTTGAACCAGGCCGCGGCGGCGGCGAACATCCACACGAGTATCCGGGAGCCGAGCGCCGCGTCACCGTGGCTGGCCTCGCGCACCGCGAGCACGGAACAGAACATCGCCGCGCCGTCCAGGCCGAACGGCACGAGGTACTGCCAGCCGTCGCTCAGGCCGAGGTTCTGCTCGCCGAAGCCGACCAGGCCGTGGAAGGAGAGCGCGGCGGCCACCGCCGCGCAGCAGAACAGCAGTACGTAGGAGGCCGTGCCGTAGACGGCCTCCTTGCGCCTGCGGCGCTCCTCGCTGCGCTCCCACGAGTCGTCCGCGCTCGCGTTCTCCCCGGAGGAGCGCTTGCCGCGCACGAGCACCGCAACCGCCGTCAGCACGCCCAGGAGCAGCACGGCGCCCGGAAGCAGCCAGTTCAGCGATATGTCGGTCAGTCTCATCTGGGGTCCCTTGCATTGGGATAGGGCGTAACGCCCGCTATAGTGACCCAATCCCATCGGCCCTCAGGGGTTTTCGGGGCAAGAGGCCGCCAAGGAGGTGCAAGGGGATGCCCGGGGCGGCGTTCTGCTCGAACTGCCGCTTGAGGGGCGGGAGTTGAGTTCGAATAAGACTACCCATACGGATGGTTCCGCGGATAGTTCCCGCGGCAGGTGAGGATTTTGTGAATCACCTGTGACCTTGTGGGTGTCCCAGTCGCAGGTGATCCTACGCGATCGCGGTGGGTCCTTCGGACCGCAGGGGCCGGTTCGTCCCGGTGTGACGGGGGTTCAACCCGCGGCGGCGGCCGTCAGTTTGGCGATCCGGTCCGCGTCGCGGGTGCGCGGGCAGGTGACACAGAGGTCCTCGGGGCGCACGGTGTAGAACATGCAGCAGCTCGCCCGGTCGCGGGTGGGCAGCGACTCGCCGCCCGGCCCGGTCAGCTCCCGGAAGGCGGCGGAGCCGACGTACGGCCGGGTCGCTCCCGGCAGCAGCAGTTCCAGTTCGCGCATCGCCCGCCGCTGCTCGCCGAGCAGATGGGCGACGTACCAGAGACCCTCGACGATCTCGTCGGTCGCCATGCCCCACAGGGCGCGCCCGCGCCGGCGCATACGGGGGCCGAACCCGGTCAGCACGGGCTCCAGGTGCTCGGCGACGGCCGCGCGCAGTTCGGCCCGCAGCGCCTCCTCGTCGGGCACGACGCGCGCGCCGGGCAGTGCGGCCGCCGGGTCGCCCGGCAGGCAGGCGAAGGCGGTGGGACGTACGGCCATGCGGCCGGCGGTCCGGTCGTAGGAGACGTGGGTCACGGGGATGCGGGGCACCCGGCGGTGCAGGAACCACGGCACGGTGAACAGCAGGCAGGCGGGCCAGGCGTAGCGGTGCAGTCCGAAGCTCGCCACGACGTCCGGGCGCGCGGGTGTGCCGTAGTCGCGCAGCACCTGGGCGTCGTCCCAGGCCAGGAAGGCGTCCAGGCCTGTCCCGCCCGCCGCGAGGGAGGCGGCCAGGGTCCAGCCGCCGCCGTCCGGGACGGGCTCGCCGGGGCCGGGCTCCGTCACCGTGAGGCCGGGGAAGACCTCGGTGAGGCGGGCGTAGGCGTCCGCCACGGCCGAAGGGGGCACAGGCATGCCGGATCCACCGTTTTCACATCGACTGTAAGTAAGGCTTACCTTACTTCACTCAATCGAAATGTGAAGCCTTGGCCTACAGTGCCTAAGGTGCTTGACGGCTGGTCGACAACCCGCCGTAATGACCACAAGCACCTCAAGCACCCCAAGCCCGGAGGAGAACCGTGAAGCAGGGCGCGCAGGACTCCACCGGCATCCGGACCCCCGGGGCCGGCGGGGGCGCCGTGCCGCGTGTGCCGTGCCAGCCGCAGACCGGGGACCTGCGGCGCGAGCGGGGAGCCGCTGATCCGTGGCGAAAGCAGGAGGCCACGGCCGCCGCGGACCGCCCGGCGGAGGGCGTCCGCGGCGAGCACACGCACGGCGAACCGCCCGTGCCGAGCCCCCGGCCCCTGGTGCGGCGCTCCTCCGTGCGCGGTCAGATCCTGCAGGCCCTGCGCACCGCCCTGGTGGCGGGGGAGCTGAAACCCGGCGAGGTCTACTCGGCGCCCGCGCTCGGCGAGCGGTTCGGGGTGTCCGCGACCCCCGTGCGCGAGGCGATGCAGCAACTCACGCTGGAGGGCGCCGTCGAGGTCGTGCCCAACCGCGGCTTCCGGGTGGTCGAGCGAGGCGGCCGCGAGCTCGCCGAACTGGCCGAGGTGCGGGCCCTGCTGGAGGTGCCGGTGATGCTGCGGCTGGCCCGCCGCGTGCCCGTCGAGCGCTGGGCCGAGCTGCGGCCGCTCGCCGAGGCCACCGTGCGGGCCGCGTCCTCCGGCTGCCGGGCGACCTACGCCGAGGCCGACCGCGCCTTCCACCGCGCGGTGCTGTCCCTCTCCGGGAACGAGCAGCTCGTCCAGATCGCCGAGGACCTGCACCGCCGCGCGCAGTGGCCGCTCGTCGGCGGCGCCGTCCGCCCGGCCCGCGCCGACCTGCTCGCCGACGCGGCCGAACACACCGCCCTCCTCGACGCCCTCGTCGCCCGCGACGTGGAAGTGGTCCGCAGCCTGGCCACCGAGCACTTCGCAGGAGCGGACTAGCGGACCAGCGGACGCGCGGACCGAAGGGTGCGGGCCGTGCGCGGCCCGCTTCCCGCTCAGACCGTCGCCGCCCCCGGTGCCGGTGGGGCCGGTGCCAGTTGGTGGGCCAGCCAGGTCGGTACGCCGCCGAGGAGGCGGAACAGGCGGCGGGCCTCCTCACGCAGGCGGGACGCCTCCGGTTCGGTTTCCGTGTCGGACAGGGAGACCAGGGCCGGCGCGGTGCCGACGAGGTAGCCCAGTTCCTCGCTGAGGCGGAGCGACTCGGCGAAGCCGTTCCGGGCCTCGGCCAACTCGCCGTCCCGCAGCGCCAGTCCGGCCAGATGGCGCCAGGTGAAGGAGAGCAGCAGCGGATCGCCGTGCGCGATCGCGCCCGCGTGCGCGCGCCGGAAGGCGGCGTGCGCGGCCTGAGGGGACCGGGTGAGGTTCTCCGCGATCAGACCTCGCCGGAAGTCCAGCAGGGCCCGCCCCGGCACCCCGGGCGGCACCAGCGCCGCGGCCCGGCCGAGCGCCGACCGCGCCTCGTCCGCCCGGTCCCGTACGCCGTGCAGCGTGGCCGCGTAGGCAAGGTACCCGCGTTCACAAGCGGCCGCGCCCCGCTCCTCGTCGGTGTCGGCCAGCGCCTCCGCGGTGCGCAGCGCGTCCTCGGCTTCCTCCCAGCCCGCCTCGGTGTACAGGCAGCGTTCGACCAGCAGCGCCGTTCTCTGGAGCGCGGCGGCCGCGGTGGCCGACTGGAGCAGCGCCGCCGCGTCGGCCCAGCACGCGCGTGAGCGCAGCCGCCATACCGCGGTCTGGAGTGGATCGTCACCAGGGGTCGTTCCGTTACCAGACATGGCGGTATGCGCCACGTTGCCCTCCCCGAGCACGCCATCGAGCCTTGAGTGGTGGCGGCATCTCAGCACGAAATCCGTGGCCCGGCCAAGAGGATGGGTGAAAAATTTCACAAAGTCGTGGGACGGAGGGGGCGAAGGTGGCGCGCCCCCCTCGTCCGCCGCGGCCTCAACTCATGCGCAGCGCCAGGAAGAAGTCCAGCTTGTCCTCCAGGCGGGACAGGTCACGGCCCGTCAACTGCTCGATACGCCCGACCCGGTAGCGCAGCGTGTTGACGTGCAGGTGGAGACGGGTGGCGCAGCGGGTCCAGGAGCCGTCGCAGTCGAGGAAGGCCTCCAGGGTGGGGATCAGCTCGGCGCGGTGCCGGCGGTCGTACTCCCGCAGCGGGTCCAGCAGCCGCGCGGTGAAGGCGCGGCGCACGTCGTCCGGGACGAAGGGCAGCAGCAGTACGTGGGAGGCCAGCTCCTGGTGCCCGGCCGCGCAGACGCGCCCCGGGCGCGCCGCCGCGACCCGCCGGGCGTGCCGGGCCTCCTCCAGTGCCCCGCGCAGCCCCTCGGCCGAGTGCACGGTCGCGCTGACGCCCAGGGTGAGCCGCCCGTCGCCGTCCAGTCCGGCCGACAGCGGGTCGCGTACGGCCTCCAGCAGCGCGTCGGCGAGGATCCCGGTCTCGGAGCCGTCGTGCTCGGTAGAGACGGCAGGGAGCGGTACGAGCGCGATCGCCTCGTCGTCCGTGTGGGCGACGGCTGTCCGGGCGGAGGGCTCGGCACCGCTCCCGTGCGTCCCCCTGCCCGAAGAGCCGGGGGGAGCGTCGACGAGGATCTCCTCAAGGAGCGCCTGGGCGATCCGCCCGCCCTCGCCCCGCCCGTCGTCCCACTCGACGCTCGCCACGATCACCTGCCAGTGCGGCGCCGCCCCGATACCGGGCAGCAGCACCGGCGCGGCCACCCTCAGCCGCGCGGCGACCTCCGCGGGCGGCGCGCCGGTCTGCACCAGCTCCAGCACCTCCTGGGCCAGGCGCCTGCGCACCGTGCGGGCCGCGTCGCGGCGGTCCCGTTCGACCGCGATGAGCTGGGTGACACCCTGGAGCAGGTCCAGCCGCTCGTCGGGCCACTCGCCCGCGTCCGCCTCCACGGCCAGCAGCCAGTCCGACAGCACCGTCTCGCGCACGTCCGGAGCGGCCTGCGGTGAGCGGCCACCGCCGCGGATGGGGAACAGGGAGTACGTCGTCGGGCCCAGCGTCACCCGGTGCGGGCCGCGCCGGCCGGTGCGGGCGGCCGACAGGTGCTCGGCGGCGAGCCGGGCGCACACGTCGGGGGCCAGCGCCGGACCGGGCACCCTGGGCCCGGCGATGAGCCGGCCGGTGGGGGAGAGCAGCCAGGCCCGCAGGTCCAGGTCGGAGCCCAGCAGGTCGAGCACCACGTCCGGGCCGCCGCCCGCCGGGCCGGCCGTCATCATCCTGCGGTGCCGCTCCACCACGGCCGCGAGGTCACCGGCGCGCTCGCCGGACACCTGCCGCACGACGTGCTCGGTGATCGTCGCGAACGCCACCGACTCGTTCACCGCGAACAGCGGCAGCCCGTGCCGGGCGCAGGCCGCCACGAGGTCCTCGGGCACCGGCCCCAGCTCCGCCTCGCCCGCCGCCAGGGCGGCCACCCCGGCCCGTACCAGGATCCGTACGAACGGCTCGGAGTCGGCGGCGTCCCGGCGCCAGGCGAGCCCCGACAGCACCAGCTCACCGCCGGAGAGGTAGCGGCTGGGATCGCGCAGGTCGGTGGTCATGACACCCCGGACGGTACGGTCCAGCTCCTCCTCCCCGCCGAGCAGCTTCAGGCCCAGCGCATCGGTGTCCAGCAGTGCGCGCAGCCGCATTCTCGTCGCCGCCGTTCTGTGTCTCGAAAAGTACGATGGATCATGTGGCGGGGGCCCGTCCGCGTGGCCGGGCGACAGCTCCGCCAGGAGGTGAGACCGCGTCCCCCCGGCCACCGCTGTTTCCAGGGGGAACGGAAGAGGTTTCTGAAGGCCTCGTTTCATACGAATCTACAAGATGCCCGCGCTGGCCAGCCAAACCCTTCATGGTTTCCGTGACTCACGGGCCGGAGCGGTGAACTGTGTACTGGTCCTGCTCCGCGTAAAAGGGACAGGAACGAGCCGGGCCCGCCGCACACGGATTGGCTCAATCCGTACTCACGACGACTTGCGACGACTCAAGAGACGAAGAAGAGAGCCGGTCATGGACTTCCTTCGCCCCGCCAGCTGGGAGGAGGCGCTCGCCGCGAAGGCCGAGCACCCCGCCGCCGTGCCGATCGCGGGCGGCACCGACGTGATGGTCGAGATCAACTTCGACCACCGCCGGCCCGAGTACCTCCTCGACCTGAACCGGGTCGCCGACCTCCAGGAGTGGGAGGTCGGCGAGGACGCCGTGCGGCTCGGCGCCTCCGTTCCGTACACGAAGATCATGGAGAACCTGCGGGCCGAGCTGCCGGGCCTGGCCCTCGCCTCGCACACGGTCGCCTCCCCGCAGATCCGCAACCGCGGCGGGGTCGGCGGCAACCTCGGCACCGCCTCCCCGGCGGGCGACGCCCACCCCGCCCTGCTGGCGGCCGGCGCCGAGGTCGAGGTGGAGTCGGTCCGCGGCTCCCGCCGGATCCCGATCGACGACTTCTACACCGGCGTCAAGCGCAACGCCCTGCAGCCCGACGAGCTGATCCGCGCCGTCCACGTCCGGAGGGCCGACGGACCGCAGCAGTTCTCCAAGGTCGGTACCCGCAACGCCATGGTCATCGCCGTGTGCGCCTTCGGTCTCGCCCTGCACCCGGAGACCCGGACGGTGCGCACCGGCATCGGCTCCGCCGCGCCCACGCCCGTCCGGGCGAAGACCGCCGAGGAGTTCCTGAACGCGGCGCTCGACGAGGGCGGCTTCTGGGACAGCGGGGAGATCATCACCCCGTCGGTCGCCCGGCAGTTCGCGCAGCTCTGCTCCGCCGCCTGCAACCCGATCGACGACGTCCGGGGCACCGCGAGCTACCGCCGCCACGCGGTGGGCGTCATGGCCCGCCGGACGCTCACCTGGACCTGGGAGTCGTACCGCGGCGCACGAGGCACCGCCTGTCAGAAGGGGGGCGCTGCGTGATGCGCGTCAACTTCATCGTCAACGGACGACCGCAGCAGGCCGACGACGTCTGGGAGGGGGAGTCCCTGCTGTACGTCCTGCGCGAGCGACTGGGGCTGCCCGGCTCCAAGAACGCCTGCGAGCAGGGCGAGTGCGGCTCGTGCACGGTGCGCCTTGACGGCGTGCCGGTGTGCTCCTGCCTGGTCGCCGCCGGGCAGGCCGAGGGCCGCGAGGTCGTGACCGTCGAGGGCCTGGCGGACTTCGCCGAGCAGCGGTCCGGCGGCACTCGGGCCCGCGGTACGACGCTGGAGGACGCCCAGCGGTGGCAGGCGCGGGGCGCGCAGCCCGGCGTGGGCGGTGAACTCTCGCCGATCCAGCAGGCGTTCATCGACGCGGGCGCCGTCCAGTGCGGGTTCTGCACCCCGGGCCTGCTGGTCGCCGCCGACGAGATGCTGGAACGCAACCCCGACCCGACCGACGCGGACATCCGCGAGGCACTGTCGGGCAACCTGTGCCGCTGCACGGGCTACGAGAAGATCATGGACGCGGTCCGCCTGGCGGCCGCCCGGCAGTCCGAGGGGGTCTGAGATGGCTTCCTCCGAGACCTCCACCACGTCCGGCCGGGGCGGTGGCCCCGCCGGCGTGCCCACCAAGGTCACCCAGGGCTCCCGGACCGGGGGCGGCATCGGCGAGTCCACGCTCCGCCCGGACGGCATCCTCAAGGTCACCGGCGAGTTCGCGTACTCCTCCGACATGTGGCACGAGGACATGCTCTGGGGCCAGATCCTGCGCTCCACGGTCGCGCACGCCGAGATCGTCTCGATCGACACCGCCGAGGCCCTCGCCATGCCGGGCGTGTACGCCGTGATGACGTACGACGACCTGCCCACCGAGGTGAGGAACTACGGCCTGGAGATCCAGGACACCCCGGTCCTGGCCCACGGCAAGGTCCGCCACCACGGCGAGCCCGTGGCCGTCGTCGCCGCCGACCACCCGGAGACCGCCCGCCGCGCCGCCGCCAAGATCAAGGTGGAGTACCGGGAGCTGCCGGTGATCACCGACGAGGCCTCCGCGACCGCGCCGGACGCCGTCCTCGTCCACGAGAACCGCACCGACCACCACATGGCCCACGTCTCCCACCCCAACATCGTCCACCGCCAGCCGATCGTCCGCGGCGACGCCGAACAGGCCGCGAGGAGAGCCGACTTCGTCGTCAAGGGCGAGTACCACTTCGGCATGCAGGACCAGGCCTTCCTCGGCCCCGAGTCCGGGCTCGCCGTGCCCGAGGAGGACGGCGGCGTCCATCTCTACATCGCCACCCAGTGGCTGCACAGCGACCTGCGCCAGATCGCCCCGGTGCTCGGACTGCCGCCGGAGAAGGTCCGCATGACGCTGGCCGGCGTCGGCGGCGCCTTCGGCGGGCGCGAGGACCTGTCGATGCAGATCCACGCCTGCCTGCTCGCACTGCGCACCGGCAAGCCCGTCAAGATCGTCTACAACCGGTTCGAGTCCTTCTTCGGGCACGTCCACCGCCACCCGGCCAAGCTGTACTACGAGCACGGGGCCACCAAGGACGGGAGGCTCACCCACGTCAAGTGCCGGATCGTGCTGGACGGCGGCGCGTACGCCTCCGCCTCCCCGGCGGTGGTCGGCAACGCCTCCTCGCTCGGCATCGGCCCCTACGAGGTCGACGACGTCGACATCGAGGCCATCGCCCTCTACACCAACAACCCGCCCTGCGGCGCGATGCGCGGCTTCGGCGCGGTCCAGGCGTGCTTCGCCTACGAGGCGCAGATGGACAGGCTCGCCGACGCCGTCGGCATGGACCGGGTGGAGTTCCGGCAGCTCAACGCCATGTCCCAGGGCACGATCATGCCGACCGGGCAGCCGGTCGACTCCCCGGCCCCGGTCGCCGAACTCCTGCGCCGCGTCAAGGCGATGCCGATGCCGCCGGAGCGCCAGTGGGAGAGCTCCGAGGGCGCCGACGTCCGGCAGCTCCCCGGTGGCCTGTCCAACACCACGCACGGCGAAGGCGTCGTCCGCGGGGTGGGCTACGCGGTCGGCATCAAGAACGTCGGCTTCTCCGAGGGCTTCGACGACTACTCCACCGCGAAGGTCCGCATGGAGGTCGTCGGCGGTCAGCCGGTCGCCACCGTGCACACCGCGATGGCGGAGGTCGGCCAGGGCGGCGTCACCGTCCACGCGCAGATCGCCCGCACCGAACTGGGCGTCACCCAGGTGACCATCCACCCGGCCGACACCCGGGTCGGCAGCGCCGGTTCGACGTCCGCTTCCCGGCAGACGTACGTCACCGGCGGCGCCGTCAAGAACGCCTGCGAGCTGGTGCGCGAGAAGGTCCTGGAGATCGGGCGCCGCAAGTTCGGCTCCTTCCACCCCGCCTGGGCCACCGCCGAACTCCTGCTGGAGGGCGGCAAGGTGGTCACCGACGGCGGCGAGACCCTCGCCGACCTGGCGGACGTCCTGGAGGACGAGGCCGTCGAGGTGGAGGAGGAGTGGCGGCACCGGCCGACCGAACCCTTCGACCTGCGCACCGGTCAGGGCAACGGCCATGTGCAGTACTCCTTCGCAGCGCACCGCGCAGTCGTCGAGGTCGACACCGAACTCGGCCTGGTGAAGGTGATCGAGCTGGCCTGCGCCCAGGACGTCGGCAAGGCGCTCAACCCGCTGTCCGTCGTCGGGCAGATCCAGGGCGGCACCACCCAGGGCCTGGGCGTGGCGGTCATGGAGGAGATCGTCGTCGACCCGAAGACGGCGAAGGTGCGCAACCCGTCCTTCACGGACTACCTCATCCCCACCATCCTCGACACGCCGACCATCCCCGTCGACGTGCTCGAACTCGCCGACGACCACGCGCCGTACGGGCTGCGCGGCATCGGCGAGGCCCCCACCCTGTCGTCGACACCCGCCGTCCTGGCGGCGATCCGCAACGCGACGGGACTGGAGCTGAACCGTACGCCGGTCCGGCCGGAACACCTCACCGGCATGTGAGCCCACGGCGTCCGAACCGTCGAACCCCCGGGGGGAGTTCGCCCCCCGGGGACCCCAACTGTTCGGGCGACGGCCCCATGACCCGGCAGCCGGTGGGCCCGAGGGCCGCTCGCCGCAGGTGCGCTCTCCGCACGACCGTCGCAAGGAGACCGACAGAGATGCTGGACATCGCCGAGGAACTTCACCGGTGGGTCGCGCAGGGACGCGACTTCGCCGTGGCCACCGTGGTGGCCGTCGGCGGCAGCGCACCGCGCCGGCCGGGTGCCGCCCTCGCGGTGGACGCCGAGGGCACGGCCATCGGCTCCGTCTCCGGTGGCTGTGTGGAGGGCGCCGTGTACGAGCTGTGCCGGCAGGCGCTGCAGGACGGCGAGACGGTCCTGGAGCGCTTCGGCTACAGCGACGAGGACGCCTTCGCCGTCGGCCTGACCTGCGGCGGCGTCATCGACATCCTCGTCACACCGCTCCGGGCCGCCGATCCCGCCCGTACGGTGACCGCGTCCGCGCTGGCCGCCGCCGCGCGCGGGGAGGCGGCGGCCCTGGCGCGGATCGTTTCCGGTCCGGCGGGGATGCCGGGCCGGGCCCTGCTGGTCCGACCGGACGGTTCCCGGGAGGGCTGCCTCGGCGGTCACCCGGAACTGGACCGCACGGTCGCCGGCGAGGCGTCCGCCTTCCTGGACGCCGGGCGCACCGGCACCCTGGAGATCGGCGAGCGGGGCTCGCGCTGCGGCGCCCCGCTCACGGTCCTCGTCGAGTCCGCCGTGCCGCCGCCCCGGATGATCGTCTTCGGGGCGATCGACTTCGCCTCGGCGCTGGTGCGCATCGGCCGGTTCCTCGGCTTCCACGTCACCGTGTGCGACGCCCGGCCCGTCTTCGCCACCCGGGCGCGCTTCCCGGAGGCCGACGAGATCGTCGTCGAGTGGCCGCACGAGTACCTCGCCCGCACCGGCGTCGACGCCCGTACGGTGCTGTGCGTCCTGACCCACGACGCCAAGTTCGACATCCCGCTGCTCGAGCTGGCGCTGCGCCTGCCGGTGGCCTACGTCGGCGCCATGGGCTCCCGCCGCACCCACCTCGACCGCAACCGCCGCCTGCGCGAAGTCGGCGTGACGGAACTGGAGCTGGCGCGGCTGCGGTCCCCGATCGGCCTCGACCTCGGCGCCCGTACGCCCGAGGAGACGGCCCTGTCGATCGCCTCCGAGATCGTCGCGGCCCGGCGCGGCGGCAGCGGGGTGTCCCTCACCGGAGCGCACACCCCGATCCACCACGACGGCGTGCCGACGGCCAACGGACGGATCGGCTCGGTCGCCTGACGTCACATCAGCTCTGTGAGGGCTGCCTGAGCAGCCGGTTCAGCGCCCGCCCGAACACCGCACGGGCCGCGCCGCGCAGGGGCTCGTCGAACAGACCCGGCAGGAAGCGGACCCGCAGCTCCTCCCGCCACACCACCCGCGTACGGCCCCCGGGACCGGGCCGGACCTCGAACTCGGCCCAGCCCAGCACCACCCGGCCCCGCTTCTCCACCCGGCACAGCCCCGGCTCACCGTCGGCCGGCGGACGCCAGACGGTGACCTCCATCGGATCGTCGAAGCCGAGCGGGCCGACCCCCGAACGGGCCACGAACACCGTGCCCTCGCGGGTCGGCGCGGGCGTGACCACGTTGATGCGGGTCAGCGGCACCGTGTCGGCATGCCGCGACCACCGCGTGATCCGCCGCCACGCCTCGTCGAGGGGGAGCGGCGCGGTGCGTTCGAGCGAGAAGTTCACCACGGCACGATCGTAGGCAATCGGGGACGCCCCACCGCACGTTCGCCGCCCGCTCACACGGTTGGCCGAGCGCCCGGGCGCACCGCGGACCGGCCGCCGTGCGAAAGGTGAGGGACCGCGGCTACCGCCGGTAGACCCTGCCCGGCTCCGCCCTGCCCGGCGCCGGCAACTGCGGCACGGTGACGAAGACGTACCCGCGCTCCTTCAGCGCGTCGATGATGCCGGGCACCGCGGGCACCGTGCCCGCGTAGATGTCGTGCAGCAGGATGATCCGGTCCCGGGAGGACTGGTCGAGGACGCGCCGGGTGATCAGCGCGGAGTCGGTCGTGGTGTAGTCCTTGGCGGTCACGCTCCACAGGACCTCGGACATGCCCAGTTCCTTGCGGATCCGGTGCACGGTGTCGTCGGTGCGCCCCTGCGGCGGGCGCATCAGGGTCGGCTTGCGCCCGGTCAGCCGCTCCATCTCCTCGTTCGGGCGCTGTATCTCCTCGCGTACGCGGTCCGCCGGTGTCCGGGTCAGGATCTGGTGGTCCCAGGTGTGGTTCGCGACCTCGTGGCCCTCGGCGGCCATGCGCACGACCAGCTCCGGGTACTTCTCGATGTGCCGGGCGCCGAGCAGGAAGAAGGTCGCCGGTACCTGTTTCTCCTTGAGGATGTCCAGCAGCCGGGCCGAGTTCTCGCTCGGCCCCGCGTCGAAGGTCAGCGCGATGCACTTGGCGTGCCGGCAGTCCACCGTGCCGAACCCGGCCGGCGCCCGCCGCGGGGCGCGCCCGGGCGTCGCTGGGCGCCGTGCTGCCGTCGGCGCAGCCGGTGAGTGTCATGCAGGCGGCCGCCAGTGCCGTCAAAGCCGCCATTGCCCGGAACCGGGCCCCGTCTTCTTCGTCTTCCTGGTCGCACAAGGCATGCCGGGACTATACGCCGCGGGTATAGACGCAGTTCATAGCGGGGTCGAATAAGCATTCGAATTGGCGGGTTGCGCCGGCCGAGGCGTCTCCACGGCGGTGACCGGGCCCGCCGGGCAGTGCGTCAGGACTCCGCCCGGCGGCACAGCAGCCGCAGCGCGCAGAACAGCGTCACCGGCCACACCGCCGCGAACGCCCAGATCACGCCCGGCTCCGAGCTGACGGCCCCGGCCGTCAGGAGGGCGAGCGAGACCGCCGTCAGCAGCATCACGGCCCACAGCGGAGGGGCGTAGGACGCCACCCGGCAGAGGACCGGCCGCTTGCGCCCGGACCGCAGCCGCCGGACCAGACGGCGGTCACGGCTGAGGGCGCGTTCTATCTCGTTCAAAATCCGCTGTTCGCGGTCGGGGAGTCGGCCTGTCGACACTGTTGCTCCTACGGGGAACCGGTCTGCCGTGAATCCTCTCCGACTGCCCCTCCCACCCCGGACTAACCGGCGCGCCGGTCCGCGCCCGCGGGATGTGGCCGGAAGGGTGCCCCGGGGTACCCGCACACAGGGCGGAAGGAGTGACGCCCATGAGGTTCGAGGACCGCGCGCAGGCCGGCCGGCGATTGGCCGAACGGCTACGCCCCCGGTACGAGGCGGGCGCACTGCCCGACCCCGTCGTGCTGGCGCTGCCCCGCGGCGGTGTCGTGGTGGCCCGGGAGGTCGCGCGGGCGCTGGACGCCCCGCTGGACGTGGTCGTGGTCCGCAAGATCGGCGCCCCCTCGCAGGAGGAGTACGGCCTCGGCGCGATCGCCGGGGACGACCCGCCGCTGTTCGACAAGACGGCCCTGCACCTGCTCGGCCTCACCGAGGGGGACCTCGCCCCGGTGGTCGAGCGCGAACGCGCCGAGCTGCGCCGCCGCACCCGCCGCTACCGCCACGGCCGCCCCGCCCCCGACCTGCGCGGACGCACCGCGATCGTCGTCGACGACGGCCTGGCCACCGGCTCCACCGCCCGCGCCGCGCTGCGGCACGTGCGGCGCGGCGCGCCCGCGCACACCGTCCTCGCCGTCCCCGTCGGCGCACCCGAGGCCGTACGGGCGCTGAGCGGCGAGGCCGACGAGCTGATCTGTCTCCACCAGCCGTCCTGCTTCACCGCCGTGGGCGTCTGGTACCGCGATTTCGGGCAGCTGACGGACGAGGAGGTGCTGCGGGCCCTGACGGACGGCTGAGAGGAGGCACGCCCGTGCCCCGCATGGACCCCGGCGAGGCGCGCCGCCGGTTCCTCGCCGCCCGGGTGGCGAGGCTGGCCACCGTGGACGCGGCAGGGCGCCCGCACCTGGTGCCCACGGTGTTCGCCGCCCTCGGCGACGACGGACTCGTGACGGCCGTCGACCGCAAGCCGAAGACCACGACCCGGCTCGCCCGCCTGCGCCACATCGAGGCCACCGGGTCCGTGTCCCTGCTGGCGGACGACTACGACGAGGACTGGGACCGCCTGTGGTGGGCCCGCGCCGACGGCGACGCCCGGATCGTGCCGCCCGACGCGGAGGACGAGCGGACCGTGGTGGTGTACGGGACGGCGCTCGCCCGGCTGCTGCGCAAGTACCCGCAGTACCGCGAGGTCCCGCCGCACGGACCGGTGATCGCGATCACCGTCCGCCACTGGACGGGCTGGTACGCCACCGGACCTCCTCCCGCCGCCGGGGACCGCGGCGCTGACGAAGGACCGCCAAGTCCCTGACGAAAGAGGACAGATGCTGTCCTCGATGGCCGCTACCGTGCGGACATGACGAAGACGACGACCACCGCGTCGGCCCCCGTGCTCGGTGTGCGCGCACTCAACCGGGCGACCCTCGACCGGCAGTTGCTGCTCCGCCGCGCGCCCCTGACGGCCGGGGCCGCCGTGGAGCACCTGGTGGGCCTCCAGGCGCAGAACGTCAGGCCGCCGTACTACGCCCTCGCCGCCCGCCTCGACGGTTTCGCACCGGAGCGGCTGTCGGAGCCGATGGCCGCCCGCGAGGTGGTCCGCATCGTCACCCTGCGCTCGACCATCCACACCCACACCGCCGACGACTGCCTCACCCTGCGACCGCTCGTGCAGGGCGCCCGTGAGCGCGAACTCCACCTGTTCCGCAAGGGCCTGCACGGCGTCGACCTCGACCGGCTCACCGCACTCGCCCGCGACCTCGTGGAGGCCGAGCCGCGCACGATGACCCAGCTGCGCACCGCGCTCGGTGCCCGGTGGCCCGACGCCGACCCCCAGGCCCTCGGCGTCGCCGCCCGCTGCCTGCTCCCGCTGGTGCAGGTCACCCCGCGCGGGCTGTGGGACAGGAGCGGGCAGGTCGCCCTCACCACCGCCGAGCACTGGCTGGGCCGCCCCGCGGTCCCCTCCCCCCGGGAAGGGGACCACACCGCTCTCGAAGCCGCCGTCCTGCGCTACCTCGCCGCCTTCGGTCCGGCCTCCGTCCGGGACATGCAGACCTGGGCGGGCCTGACCCGGCTGCGCCCCGTCTTCGAACGGCTCCGCCCCCGGCTCGTCACGTTCCAAGACGACGGCGGCACCGAGCTGTTCGACCTTCCCGACGCTCCCCGGCCCGACCCGGACACCCCGGCACCGCCCCGCTTCCTGCCCGAGTACGACAACCTGCTCCTCTCCCACGCAGACCGCTCCCGCGTGGTGCCCGCGCGGTACCGGGGCCGCAACGCGCAGGGCAACCAGGCCCATCGCACCCTGCTCGTCGACGGCTTCCTGGCGGGGCTGTGGAAACCCGAGGGCGACACCCTGGTGGTCGAGCCCTTCGACCCGCTGACCCGGGCGCAGCGGCAGGACGTGACCGCGGAGGCCGAGCGCATGCTCGCCGCCCTGCATCCGGGAGCGTCGTACGACATACGGTTCGGGACCGGCTCAGGAGGGTGAGGCCCCGGAGGCCGGGGTGGGGACGTGGAGAGGGGGCGTTGCGGGCCGCTCGTGGTGGCTCGCAACGCCCCCTGGCTTTCACCGGGGCCGGCTCAGGTCAGAACCTGCTCGGTCACGAGGCTGGAGAAGGAGGCCAGCCGGGTGTAGACACCCGGCCGGCCCGCCTCGGCACAGCCGTCGCCCCAGGAAGTGATCCCTGCCAGGACGCCCCCGATGAGCAGGGGACCGCCGCTGTCGCCCTGGCAGGTGTCGACGCCGCCGGATGTGTATCCGGCGCAAACCATGTCGCTCGCGACGAAGTCGGAGCCGTAGGAGTCGCGGCAGTCGCTGTCGGACACGACGGGCACCGCCGCCGTCCGCAACTCGTCGGAGGAGCCGCCGTTCTCGCGGGTGGTGCCCCAGCCCAGGACACGGGCGGTCATGCCGGGCGCGTACACACCGGTGCCGGCGGGGGAGACGTACGACGCCGTGGCGTACGGCATCGGCGACTTCAGGGTGAGCACGGCCACGTCGCCGCCGCCGGCGGCGTCCGTGTATTTCGGGTCGAACCAGACCCCGCTGACCTCGCCCACCGTGCCGTCGGTACCGTCGAGACGGGTGCGTCCGCCCACCACCCGCATGTTGTCCGCGATCTCGCCGACCACGCAGTGCGCGGCGGTGACCACCTTCGTGGGCGCGACCAGGGTGCCGCCGCAGAACTGTGCGCCGACCGCGTCCGTGATCTGCATGACGAACGGGTACTCCGCCGTCGTGGTCGCCGTGCCGCCGACGACCGGCCGGGGAGCGGCGGCCGCGGAGGGTGCGGTGAGCGCGGCCGCGGCAGCGCCGACCGTGACCGCGGCGGCGGTCCGTCTGGCGCGGGTGAGGCCGAACATGCGTCTCCTCGGGGCAGGCCGGTGGGGGATCGCGAGGGCGGGGGAGCACGGGGGTCGTGGGGTCCGTGCTCGGCTTCCGTGTGCCCGGGCGAGCGGCACGACCCTTACGCTAGGACCGGGCCCACCCTCCTCCAATGAGGGAACTCCCTAGGGGAGCCGGGCAGGGAAATCCCTCGGTCCCGCCCCGGTGACCGCCGGTGGGCCCCGGCGGTCCGCTCCCGTCCCGCGGCGCGCTCCGGTGCCGGTCCTCACTGCGTCCACACGGTCGTCCACGCGGTCAGTCAACCGGCGCCGCGCTCACTTCGCGCGCCGGCCTGCCGCCAATCGGACGATGTCGACGCGCGAGCGGATCCCCAGCTTGCGGTAGACCCGGGTCAGGGTCGCCTCCACCGTCTTGACGCTGATGAACAGCCGCGCGGCGATCTCCCGGTTGGTCGCGCCCTCCATGACCAGCGACGCCACCTGACGCTCCATCGCCGCCAGTCCGTCCAGCGCCGCCGGGGCCACCTCCGGCTGCCGCGCGGGCCTGGCGGCCGCGGCCTCCTCCACCCGGCGCAGCCACGGCAGCGCGCGGCAGCGCCGGAACAGCCGCGCCGCCTCGTCGTACGTAGTCGGCCCCGGCACGGGAGCCGTTCCGCCCGGGCCGGCTCCCAGGGCCGGGGCGAGGGTGCGCAGCCGGGCCAGCGCGAACGCGGCGCGGGCCTCCTCCAGGCCGTTGCCGAGTTTGGCCAGCCGGTCCTGTGCGGACGTCAACTGGTCCATCGCCGCGTCCCGTTCGCCGCGGGCGGCGCGCACCTGCGCCTCGGAGCGGTCGAGGACGGCCAGCACGCTCTCGCGGCCGAGCCGCAGCGCGTGCTCGCGGGCCGCGTCGATGACGTGCTGGGCCTCGGTGAGCTCCCCGGTCCGCACCAGGGCCTCCGCGAGGTCGCCGTGCCAGCGGCCGCGTGCCGGATCGGTGATGCCGAGCCCCAGTTCCAGCTCCCGCACCCGGCACAGCGCCGTCACGGCGGCCTGGTCGTCCCCGGCCACCAACTGGGCGTGCCCCAGGGCGGTGAGGGCGCGCGAGAGGTACATCTGGTCGCCGTCCTCCTCGGCGTGCCCCACCGCCTCCCGGGCCAGCGCCAGTGCCCGGTCGGTGCTGCCGCCGGAGGCCTCGGCGAGGGAGGCGAGGGTGGCCGAGGCGCTCTCGCCGATGCCGGTGTCCCGGGCCATCCGCAGGCTCTCACGGGCCAGGTCCAGGGCCCGGCCGCAGTGGCCGGAGCGCAGTTCGGTCTCGCCGAGCAGACGCAGGAAGTGCACCTCGCTCTCGACCATGCCGCGCCGCCGCACCTCGCGCAGCAGCGCGGTGATGGTCGCCCGGGCCTCGGGCAGCCGGTCGCTCATCAGCAGCCAGCGGTAGCGGGCGGAGCCGACGCCGTTGTGATGGCAGGCCACGTACGGGTCCTGAGGCTCCCTCAGCGCCCGCTTGATGGTGACCGGGGCGTTCGGATGCCCCATCAGGGTCTCGGTGGAGGCCTGGAAGGCGAGCGCCATCAGCTCGACGCGCCGGTCCCGGCCGCGCTCCGCCAGTTCGGCGGCGTGCGCGGCCTCCTGGCGGGCCTCGGCGAAGTCGCCCTCCACGACCAGTCCGCGCCAGGCGAGCTGGTAGTGGACCAGGGCGAGCAGCCGGGGGTCGTCGCCCGCGTCGGTCAGCGCCTGCGGGAAGACCCCGTCCACGTCCCCGAGGGCCTGGCCGGCCGACTCGATCACCACCATCCAGGCCCGCACGCGTTCGGCGGGCACGGTGGCCCGGGTCAGCACCTCACGGGCGATGTCCCGGGCGAGGTCCACCTCGCCGGCCGTGATGGCGTCCTCGGCGGCCTGCAACCGCCGGCCGTCGGGGCCCGGCCCGCTGCCGGGCGGGGTGTGGCGGGCGGCGAGCAGGCCCAGCGAGGCGGCCACCGAGGGCGCCCCGCGGTCCCGGGCCAGCGCGGCGGCCTCGGCGAGCCGGGAGGCCACCTCCGGGTCGGTGCCGGTGGTGGCCAGGGCCAGGTGCCGGGCCCGTTCGATGGGGTCGGGGGCGGCGGTGGCCAGGGCGGCGTGGGCGGCCCGCCGCTCCTGGGTGGGCGCCTCCGCGTACAGGGCGGCCGATATCAGCGGGTGCGCGAACCGTACGGCGGGGCCCTCCGGCTCAGTGGCCAGCAGGCCGAGTTCGGCGGCCTGCGCGCACTCGGCCTCGGCGTTGCCGCGGCCGGCGGCGTGCAGCAGGGCGGGGGTGGGGCGGGCGCCGGCGCTTGCCACCAGCAGGGTGCGGCGGGCCTCGTCCGAGAGCATCTCGAGGCGGCTCAGTACGAGGGCGCGCAGTGAGGTCGGCACCGGCAGCGGCTCGCCGGGCCGGGGCGGGGTGGGGCTCTCGGCCAGGGCGCGGCCCAGCTCCAGCGCGAACAGGGGGTTGCCGCCGCTGGTGCGGTGGATGTCGCGGACGGTGGAGCGGGGCAGGTTGGAGTAGCCGCGGTTGCCGAGCAGGGCGGAGACCTGGGTACGGGTCAGCGGACCCAGCCGGACCGAGAGGGTGTCCGGCGGGCAGGCGCGCAGATGGCGGTCGTACTCCTCCTCCTCGGTCCGCACCGCGCACAGCATCTGCACCGGCGTATCGCCGAGGCGCCGGGCGGCGAAGCCGAGCAGTTCGGCGCTGGCCGAGTCCAGCCACTGGAGGTCGTCGGCGACGATCAGGACCGGGCCCTTCGTGGCGAGCGCGCGCAGCGTGGAGAGCACGGCCAGGCGCAGGGCGAGTCCGTCGCGCTGGAGGGTGGACTCGCCGCGGCCGGTGAGTGCCGACTCCAGCGCGGTGTGCTGGGCGGCGGGCAGCTTGCCGGACACCTCGTCCAGGACCAGGCCGAAGAGGTCGGCCAGGGCGAGGAAGGGCAGGTGGGATTCGGACTCGGTGGCGGAGCAGCGCAACACGGTGCGGGCGCTCGTGGCGTATTCCGCGGCCAATGCCCGCAGCACCGTCGACTTTCCTATTCCGGCGGGCCCGTGCAGCAGCACACTCCCACCGCGCGCGAGCTGCTCCCGCGCCGCCGCGGACGGCTCCTGCTGGCCGATGACCAGCTCGGAACGGCAGTTCGCAGGGCCCTTGAAGTCCCGTCGCACGGTCACCGCTCCCCTCGAGTGTCGTGTTCGGGCCAAATTCTAGGCAACCTGCCCGTGAATTTCGGACAGCCGGGGAGGTGAGCGAAATAACAGTGCGCGAAGCATGGCCATATTCAAAGCACCGTTGAATGAATACGACCCCCGCACGAAGGGCCCTTCGAAGGTACCCCCGCCCCGCCGCCGCCGACACTCCCTCGCACCGGCCTCCCGGCCACCGGGCCCGCCGCTGCCCCGGCAGCGGGACCCGCGCGATCCACCGGGACCCGCGCGGACACACCGACGCGGCCGCTCCCGCCACCCGGGGCTCCCGCGCGCTCGCACGGTCGGGCATCGCTCCTGCCCGACCCCCTACGGCAGTACCCCTGCCCGGCGGGCCGAGGCCACCGCCTCGCCCCTGGTGTGGGCGCCGAGTTTGCGCATGGCCGAGCGGAGGTAGCTCTTGACGGTTTCCGGGCTCAGCCCCAGGCGGGACGCCGCGGTGGCGTTGGTCGCGCCGGCGGCCACGCAGGTCAGTACGTCGATCTCGCGGGGGGCCAGGCCGACGCCCGGCAACGGGGTGGCCGCCGTGGTCAACAGGCCGCAGGCGTCGAGGAGTTCGGCGCGCAGAGCAGGGTCGGAGATCCGCGGGGCCAGGGCGCGCAGGGCCGCGTGGGCCTCGCGGACCTGCTCCCAGGCCGCCCCGTCCGCCGGGTCCGGGGCGGGCGCCGTGCGGGACGCCACCAGCAGGTCCCGCGCCCGCTCCTGAGCCACCAGCGACTGCTCCACGTCCCGCGCCGCCTCCACGGCCGCGCCCAGCGTCCGGTCACCCAGCGGCTGGGCCGTGCGCAGCGCGCCGTACAGCACGCCGCGCACCCGGCGCCCCACGACCACCGGCACGGCCAGCACCGAGCGCAGCCCCTCCGCGGCGACCGGGACGTCGTACTCGTGGCTGATCCGCGGCGACAGCGAATAGTCCGTGACCGCGCACGGGCGGCCCAGCGCCACCGCCTTGCCGCCGAGCCCGTTGCCGGAGCTCACCGCGAGCGCCCGGAGCGCGCACGTCGTCGTACCGGTCAGCTCGCTGATCCGCACCCGCGGCCGGCCCGGCTCGACCAGACCGCCGAAGGCGACCGGAAGGCCCGTCGCACGCCGCAGCCGCACCAGCGCACCACGGATCTCCGCCGTCCCGGCCGCGTCCGCCCTCACCTGCTCGCCCCTTCGCCGTGGACCGTCTGGACCTGCCCGCGCACCACACCCCCGTTCGGGGGTAGTGAGACGCACATCACGGATTACACGATGGCAGAGAGCCGCCCGGCAATGGTCCGGAACCAAGGAGGACAGATGACGACGGCGACGGAGCACTTCCGCAGGGCGCGGGACTTCCTGCTGGAACACCGTGAGGACTACGCCACCGCCTACGCCGGCTTCGAGTGGCCCCGCCCCACCCACTTCAACTGGGCGCTGGACTGGTTCGACGCCGTCGCCGAGGGGAACGACCGCACCGCCCTGCACATCGTCGAGGAGGACGGCACCGAGACCCGCCTCTCCTTCGCCGAGATGTCCGAGCGTTCCAGCCGCGCCGCGAACCGGCTGCGCGACCGCGGCGTCGGCGCCGAGGACCGCATCCTCGTCATGCTCGGCAACCAGGCCGAGCTGTGGGAGACTGCGCTCGCCGCGATGAAGCTGCGCGCGGTCGTCATCCCCGCCACCCCCCTGCTCGGCACGGCCGACCTGACCGACCGCGTCGAACGCGGCCGGGTCAAGCACGTGATCGCGCGCGCCGCCGACACCGCCAAGTTCGCCGACGTCCCCGGCACCTACACCCGCATCTGTGTCGGCGGCCTTCCGGAGGAGGGCTGGGAGCCCTACGAGGACGTCTACGCCGCCCCCGCCGAGTTCGTCCCGGACGGGCCCACCCTCGCCGACGACCCGCTGATGCTGTACTTCACCTCGGGCACCACGGCCCGCCCCAAGCTGGTGGAGCACACCCACGTCTCGTACCCCGTCGGGCATCTGGCCACCATGTACTGGATCGGCCTGAAGCCGGGGGACGTGCACCTCAACATCTCCTCGCCCGGCTGGGCCAAGCACGCCTGGTCGAACCTGTTCGCGCCGTGGAACGCCGAGGCGACCGTCTTCATCCACAACTACACCCGCTTCGACGCCGCCCGCCTGATGGCCGAGATGGACCGCGCGGGCGTCACCACCTTCTGCGCCCCGCCGACCGTGTGGCGCATGCTGATCCAGGCCGACCTCTCGCAACTGCGCACCCCGCCCCGCGCGGCGGTGGCCGCGGGCGAACCCCTCAACCCGGAGGTCATCGAGCAGGTCCGGCGGGCCTGGGGCGTGACCATCCGGGACGGCTTCGGGCAGACCGAGACCGCCGTGCAGGTCTCCAACAGCCCCGGCCAGCTGCTGAAGACCGGCTCCATGGGCCGGCCCAGCCCCGGCTACCGCGTCGAACTGCTCGACCCGGTCTCCGGCGCGCCCGGCGCCGCCGAGGGCGAGATCGCGCTCGACCTGTCCGCGCGCCCGGTCGGCCTGATGACCGGCTACCACGGCGACCCGGAGCGCACCGCCGAGGCGATGGCCGGCGGCTACTACCGGACAGGGGACGTCGCCTCCAGGGACGAAGAGGGATATCTGACGTATGTCGGACGCTCCGACGATGTCTTCAAGGCGTCCGACTACAAGATCAGTCCGTTCGAGCTGGAGAGCGCGCTGCTGGAGCACGAGGCGGTGGCCGAGGCGGCGGTCGTGCCCGCGCCGGACCCGCTGCGGCTCGCGGTGCCGAAGGCGTACGTCGTCCTCGCCGAGGGCTGGGAGCCGGACACCGGCACCGCGAAGGCCCTCTTCGAGCACTCCCGGGAGGTGCTCGCCCCCTACAAGCGCATCCGCCGGCTGGAGTTCGGCGAGCTGCCCAAGACCGTCTCCGGCAAGATCCGCCGGATCGAGCTGCGCGAGGCCACGGCCGCGGGCTCGGCGAACGAGTACCGCGAGGAGGACTTCCGGTGAGCGAACGTCCGGTGAGCGAGCCGTCCTACGCCCACGGAACCAGCGGCACACCGCTGCTGAGCGACACCATCGGCGCCAACCTCGACCGGGCGGTCGCCGCCTTCGCCGACCGCGAGGCGCTCGTCGACGTGCCCTCCGGACGCCGCTGGACCTACGCCGAGTTCGGCGCCGCCGTCGACGAGGTGGCCCGCGGACTGCTCGCCAAGGGCGTGGCCAGGGGCGACCGGGTCGGGATCTGGGCGGTCAACTGCCCCGAGTGGGTTCTCGTCCAGTACGCCACCGCGCGCATCGGCGTGATCATGGTGAACATCAACCCGGCCTACCGGGCCCACGAGGTGGAGTACGTGCTCCGGCAGGCCGGCATCTCGCTGCTGGTCGCCTCGCGGGCCCACCGGGGCACCGACTACCGGGAGCTGGTCGAGCAGGTCCGCGGCAAGTGCCCCGACCTGCGCGAGACGATCTACATCGGCGACCCGTCGTGGGACGCGCTGACGGCGGCCGCGACGGAGGTGCCGGTGGACCGACCGGCCGCCATCCAGGCGGAGTTGAGCTGCGACGACCCGGTCAACATCCAGTACACCTCGGGCACCACGGGCTTCCCCAAGGGGGCCACGCTCTCCCACCACAACATCCTCAACAACGGCTACTGGGTGGGCCGTACGGTCGGCTACACCGAACAGGACAGGATCTGCATCCCCGTCCCGTACTACCACTGTTTTGGCATGGTCATGGGCAATCTGGCGGCCACCTCGCACGGCGCGTGCATGGTGATCCCGGCGCCGTCCTTCGAGCCGAAGGCCACCCTGGAGGCGGTCCAGCGGGAACGCTGCACCTCGCTGTACGGGGTGCCGACGATGTTCATCGCGGAGCTGAACCTCCCCGGCTTCGCGTCGTACGACCTGTCGTCCCTGCGCACCGGCATCATGGCGGGCTCGCCCTGCCCGGTGGAGGTGATGAAGCGGGTGGTCGCCGAGATGCACATGGAGGAGGTCTCCATCTGCTACGGCATGACCGAGACCTCACCGGTCTCCCTCCAGACCCGGATGGACGACGACCTCGAACACCGCACCGGCACGGTCGGCCGCGTACTGCCGCACCTGGAGGTCAAGGTCGTCGACCCGGCCACCGGGGTCACCCGGCCCCGTGGCACGTCGGGCGAGCTGTGCACCCGCGGCTACAGCGTGATGCTCGGCTACTGGAACGAGCCGGAGAAGACCGCGCAGGCGGTGGACGCGGGCCGCTGGATGCACACCGGGGACCTCGCGGTGATGCGCGAGGACGGGTACGTCGAGATCGTCGGCCGCATCAAGGACATGATCATCCGCGGCGGCGAGAACATCTACCCACGCGAGATCGAGGAGTTCCTCTACGGCCACCCGAAGATCCGTGACGTCCAGGTGGTCGGCGTGCCGCACGAGAAGTACGGCGAGGAGGTGCTGGCCTGCGTCATCCCGCTGGACGCGGCCGACCCGCCGGCCCTGGAGGACCTGCGGGTCTTCTGCGAGGGCCGGCTGGCCCACTACAAGATCCCGAGCCTGCTGCGGATCCTGGACTCCTTCCCGATGACCGTCTCCGGAAAGGTGCGCAAGGTCGAACTCCGCGAGAAGTACGCCCGGTGAGCACGCGGCCGGCGTCACGGGCACCCGTGGTGCCCGGAACGACGCCGGCCCCCTGAAACACCTCTCGCCTCCCGACCGCCCCCGGCACTTCCGCCGGGGGCGGTTTCCGTCGTGGGGTGCCCGCTCTTGACGGCCTTCGCGGGCCCCACTTACATTGCTTCCAGATAGTAGAAAGTAGTTTCCGCTATACGGAATAGCTGCGACCGCGGGGCGCGACGGGCGTGCGAATCCGACAGCCGAAGACAGCCGAAGCAGGAGAACTCGATGGCTCGTATGACCGCTGCCCGCGCGGCAGTTGAGATCCTCAAGCGCGAGGGCGTCACCGCCGCGTTCGGTGTGCCGGGCGCAGCGATCAACCCCTTCTACGCGGCGCTCAAGGCGTCCGGCGGAATCAACCACACCCTCGCCCGCCATGTGGAGGGCGCCTCGCACATGGCCGAGGGCTACACGAGGACCCACGCGGGCAACATCGGCGTCTGCATCGGCACGTCCGGCCCCGCCGGCACCGACATGATCACCGGCCTGTACTCGGCCACCGGCGACTCCATCCCGATCCTGTGCATCACGGGCCAGGCCCCCACCGCCGTGATCCACAAGGAGGACTTCCAGGCCGTCGACATCGCCTCGATCGCCAAGCCGGTGACCAAGATGGCCGTCACCGTCCTGGAGGCCGCGCAGGTCCCCGGCGTCTTCCAGCAGGCCTTCCACCTGATGCGCTCCGGCCGTCCCGGCCCGGTCCTGATCGACCTGCCGATCGACGTCCAGCTCACCGAGATCGAGTTCGACCCGGAGACGTACGAGCCGCTGCCCGTCTACAAGCCGGCTGCGACCCGCGCCCAGATCGAGAAGGCGGTCACGCTGCTCAACGAGTCCGAGCGGCCCCTGATCGTCGCGGGCGGCGGTGTCATCAACGCCGACGCGTCCGAACTCCTCGTGGAGTTCGCCGAGCTGACGGGCGTTCCGGTCGTCCCGACCCTGATGGGCTGGGGCGTCCTGCCCGACGACCACGAGCTGAACGCGGGCATGGTCGGCCTCCAGACCTCGCACCGCTACGGCAACGCGACCTTCCTGGAGTCCGACTTCGTCCTCGGCATCGGCAACCGCTGGGCCAACCGCCACACCGGGAAGCTGGACGTCTACACGGCCGGCCGGAAGTTCGTCCACGTCGACATCGAGCCCACCCAGATCGGCAGGATCTTCGCCCCGGACTACGGCATCGCCTCCGACGCGAAGGCCGCGCTGGAGCTGTTCGTCCAGGTGGCCCGCGAGCTCAAGGCGGCCGGCCGGCTGCCCGACCGCTCCGCCTGGGCAGCCGCCGCGCAGGAGAAGCGCGCGAAGCTCCAGCGGCGTACGCACTTCGACAACGTCCCGATCAAGCCGCAGCGCGTCTACGAGGAGATGAACAAGGCCTTCGGCCCGGAGACCCGGTACGTCTCCACCATCGGCCTCTCGCAGATCGCCGGCGCCCAGATGCTGCACGTCTTCAGGCCGCGGCACTGGATCAACTGCGGCCAGGCCGGACCGCTCGGCTGGACCGTCCCGGCCGCGCTCGGTGTCGCCAAGGCCGACCCGGAGGCGTCCGTCGTCGCCCTCTCCGGCGACTACGACTTCCAGTTCATGATCGAGGAACTGGCGGTCGGCGCGCAGCACAAGATCCCGTACGTGCACGTGCTGGTCAACAACTCCTACCTGGGCCTGATCCGCCAGGCGCAGCGCGCCTTCGACATCGACTTCCAGGTCAACCTGGAGTTCGAGAACATCAACTCGCCCGAGCTGGGCGTCTACGGCGTCGACCATGTCAAGGTCGCCGAGGGCCTGGGCTGCAAGGCGATCCGGGTGACCGACCCCGATGAGCTCGGCGCTGCCCTCGAGCAGGCCAAGAAGCTCGCCGCCGAGCACCGCGTGCCGGTCGTCGTCGAGGCGATCCTGGAGCGGGTCACCAACATCTCGATGTCGGGCACCAACGACATCGGCAACGTCGTCGAGTTCGAGGACGTCGCCACCGAGCCCGGCCACGCCCCGACCGCCGTCAGGGCCCTGAAGGTCTGACGCGCACACCGATCGAAGGGGGCGGCCCGCCGGCAGGGGGCCGCCCCCTTCGCGTTGTTCCGGTGGACCTTGACGGCGCTGTCACACGGAGGCGCAGCTGAAGCCGCCCGAGCCGCCGCCCCAGGAGTGCGGCAGCTCCTCCTCGGTCGACCCGCCCCGCCCGAGGAGCCCCGCCTCCCGCGCGAAGCGCGGCATGAGCCGGGTCAGCGCCCGGTCCCCGTACAGGGCCACGGCCAGCAGCCGGTCGTCGGCCGACAGGCCCTTTCCGGTCGTGGGCAGCGGATGCCGGTCCCGCAGGTCCCTCAGGGCCCGCCGGCCGGCCCGGGTGCGCCCGGGCGGGAAGTCGCGCAGCAGCCCGGCGTCGGTGAGCTCGTGGCGCAGGTCGGTCAGCGCGCGGGCGACGGGCTCCCGGTCCAGCAACTGCCGCATGCCCGCGGGGCGGTAGAGAGAGGCGTGCACGGTCTTCGTCAGGTGGGGGAGGGCGGGGAGGTCCGTCCCCGCGCCGCGGGCCGGCCCCGTGGTGTGCATCGTGCCGCCGCGTCCGGGACCGACGGCGCCCCGCGCCCGCAGAGCGAGCACGGCGACGGTGACGGCGGCGCGGCGGCCGCCCCGCAGAAACGCGATCTCGTGCGGCGCGAGCCGGTTCGTCTCGGCACTGTCCATGGCACCCCCAGCGGCCGGAGTGCGGGGCCCGCCACCCCCGTACCGGCGGGCCCCGTCGAGGGGAATGTGCCCACTCCCGGGGGTGCCCGACGCCTGCCGGCCCTGCTTCAGAGCATGATTTGAGCATGCCGTAGCCGCGCTACGCCCGCTGCGGTAGACGTCCCGGCCGCTTCGTTCCCCGCCAGCGCCGTGGCCCCGTCGCTCGGGCCTCTTCGTCGTCCGGCACGTTCAGATGTCGTCGTGCTCCGGCAGGCCCGGCCAGTCGTCCGGGCCGCCGCCCTGCCACTCGATGAGGTCGCTCTCCTCCACCTCGACGCGGTCCAGGTCGGCCAGCCGGAGGATCTCGATCACGTCGTCCAGGTGGGAGGCGAGCCCGAGGGTCACGTCGCCCTCGGTCACCCGCCGGGAGCCGTCCAGGGCCGGCGCGTGCACCACGATGTGCGGATGCTGCGTGGGGTAGTCCATGTCCTCAAGCCTCCTGATCCTCAGCCTCCTGCCGCGGCTCCCGGTCCGCACGCCGAGAAGCGCCGGACCCGGGTGACGACCCGGGTCCGGCGCTCCTCCCGCCATCCGCTTGGTTGCCGTCCGACGGCGCGAGACTGGGCGCGACAGGACATTCGCGCCGCCGGACGGGATCAGGGGCCTCGCGACACGGCCGCGAGGCGGAGGGCCGGGACCGCGGCGGGTGCGACGGCTCCGGGACGGCCTCCCTCAGGTCGGCAGGACGGTCCCGTCGCTTTCACCACCGCACTGGCTCGCACGCCGCCGCGGTCCCTGGTCCCTGCCCGCACGGCCGTCGGACGGCTACCCCTCATCCGGGTCGCCCGACGGCCCGGGCGGGCCGTACGCGTACGGGGTCCGGGGCATGACCTCCCGGTGGACCCCGTACGCGGCTCTGTGTCAGTCCTCGCGCAGGGTGCGCACCGCCTCCTCCACGCGCCTGCCGTAGTCCGGGTCGGCGGCGTGGAAGTGCGCGAGGTTCTTCCTGATCACGTCGTCGCGGGAGACCTGCGCGAGGCCGCCGGCGATGTTCGCGACCAGACGCCGCTTCTCCTCCTCGGACATCAGCCGGTACAGCTCGCCGGCCTGGAAGAAGTCGTCGTCCTTGGTGTGCGCGGGCGCCGCGTGGGTGCCCGTGTGGCCGGTCACCGCGAGCGGGGCCGACAGCGGACGGCCGGTCTCGACGGGGCCGTCGTAGGAGTTCGGTTCGTAGTTCCTGGCGTGCCGGCCCTGGGAGTTGGACGCCATGAAGCCGTCGCGGCCGTAGTTGTCCGCGCCGCCGGGCACCGCCTTCGGGGCGTTCACCGCGAGCTGGGTGTGGTTGACGCCCAGGCGGTAGCGGTGGGCGTCGGCGTAGGCGAACAGCCGGCCCTGGAGCATCTTGTCCGGCGACGGGCCGATGCCCGGCACGAAGTTGTTCGGGGAGAACGCGGCCTGCTCGACCTCGGCGAACACGTTGTCCGGGTTGCGGTCCAGGACCAGCCGGCCCACCCGTCGCAGGGGGTGGTCCCGGTGCGGCCAGACCTTGGTGAGGTCGAAGGGGTTGAAGCGGTAGCCGGCCGCCTCGGTCGCCGTCATGATCTGGACGTACAGCGTCCAGGACGGGCGCACCCCGCGCTCGATCGCCTGGAGCAGGTCCGTCTGGTGGGAGGCCGGGTCCGTGCCCGCGATCTCCTGGCCCTGCTCGGTGGACAGGCAGCGGATGCCCTGGTCCGTCTTGAAGTGGTACTTGACGAAGAAGGCCTCGCCGTCGGCGTTCGTCCACTGGTAGGTGTGCGAGCCGTAGCCGTTCATGTGGCGGTACGACGCCGGGATGCCGCGGTCACCCATCAGCCACGTCACCTGGTGCGTGGCCTCGGGGGAGTGCGCCCAGAAGTCCCAGACGTTGTCCGGCTCCTGACGTCCCGTGAACGGGTCGCGCTTCTGCGAGTGGATGAAGTCCGGGAACTTGATCGGGTCCTTGATGAAGAAGACCGGCGTGTTGTTGCCGACGAGGTCGTAGTTGCCCTCCTCGGTGTAGAACTTCACCGCGAATCCGCGCGGGTCGCGCACCGCGTCCGCGCCGCCGAGGGAGTCCGCCACGGTGGAGAAGCGCGCGAACACCTCGGTGCGCTTGCCGACCGTGCCCAGGAAGTCGGCGTGGGTGTAGCCGGTGACGTCGTCGGTCACCTCGAAGTACCCGTGGGCGCCGGAGCCGCGGGCGTGCACCACGCGCTCCGGGATGCGCTCGCGGTTGAAGCGCGCCAGCTTCTCCAGCAGGTGCTGGTCCTGGAGGAGGAGAGGGCCGCCGATGCCGGCGGAGGCGGAGTTCTGGTTGTCGGCGACCGGGGCGCCGGACTCGGTCGTGAGCACGCGCTTCGACATCAGGGACCTTCCGTGCAGAGTGCATGCGGAAATGTGTTTCCGCTTCGTGGAGTTTCCGCTGGCGTGGAGCCTAGGAGCGGCGCGATGGGCTCGTCAACAGTTTGTTGAACGAAGGGCGGTGGAGATCCGGACGGCGCCGCCGCCTGGGCGCGACACGACAGATGTCGGCGGCGGCGCCGTCCGGAGGTCTGGGGGTCCGGTCAGACCTGGGCGCCGGAGAGGCGCTCCACGGCCCGCAGCAGGGCCGAGTGGTCCAGGCCGCCGTCGCCCTGCGCGCGCAGGGAGGCCACCAGCTGGGCCACCACGGCGCCGACGGGCAGGGCGGCGCCCACGGTGCGGGCCGCGTCCGTCACGATGCCCATGTCCTTGTGGTGCAGATCGATACGGAAGCCCGGCTTGAAGTCGCGCTGGAGGAAGTTGTCCTTCTTCCGCGTCAGCACGGTCGAGCCCGCCAGGCCACCGTTCAGGACGTCCAGCGCCGCCTTCAGGTCCACGCCCGACTTCTCCAGGAAGACCACGGCCTCGGCGCACGCCTGGATGTTGACGGCGACGATGAGCTGGTTGGCGGCCTTCACGGTCTGGCCGGAGCCGTGCGGACCGCACAGCACGATCGTCCTGCCCAGCGCGTCGAAGAGCGGCTTGGCCGTATCGAAGTCGGCCTGCTCGCCGCCGACCATGATCGACAGCACCGCCTCGACGGCGCCCGCCTCGCCGCCGGAGACAGGGGCGTCCAGGACCCGGATGCCCTTGTCCCTGGCGGCGGCGGCCAGGTCGATCGAGGTCTGCGGGGTGATCGAGGACATGTCGATCAGCAGCGCGCCGGAGCGCGCGTTCTCCAGGATGCCGTCCGGGCCGTATGCGATGGCCTCGACCTGCGGCGACGCGGGCACCATTGTGACGATCACATCGGCGTCCCGGACCGCCTCGGCGATCGAGCCCGCCGTGTTGCCGCCCGCGGCGGCCAGCCGGTCCAGCTTCGCCTGCTCCAGCGTGTGGCCGGTGACGTCGTAGCCCGCCTTGATCAGGTTCTCGGACATGGGGGAGCCCATGATGCCGAGGCCGATCCAGGCAACCTTGGGAAGGGTGGTGGTCATGTGCGGGTGCCTTTCTGACTTCTGTGCTGCGTCTGGGAGTCGGGGCCCGGTGAGAGGGGTCCGGGCGGGTCAGCGGGCCGCTCGGGCCCCGGCCGGCAGCCACCCGAAGGCCTCGGCGCTCGGCCGGTCGCCCGGCTTGTACTCCAGGCCGACCCAGCCGTCGTAACCGGCCTTCCCCAGCTGGTCGAGGAGGTCCTCCAGCGGGAGCGAGCCCGTACCGGGCGCGCCGCGGCCGGGGTTGTCCGCGATCTGGACGTGGCCGGTCCGTGCGGCGTACCGCTCGATCACCGACGGCAGGTCCTCGCCGTTCATGGACAGGTGGTACAGGTCCATCAGGAACCTGGCGTTGCCGAGGCCCGACGCCGCGTTCACCTTGTCCACCACCTCGACGGCGGCGGGCGCGCTCACCAGCGGGTACAGCGGCGACTCCGGCTTGTTGAGTGCCTCGACCAGCAGGATCGCGCCGATACGGTCGGCGGCCCGGGCCGCGAGGACCAGGTTGTCCAGCGCGAGCGCGTCCTGCTCGGCCGGGTCCACGCCCTCGACCCGGTTGCCGTACAGGGCGTTGAGAGCCGTGCAGCCGAGGGACTGGGCGAGCTCCGCGGCCACGTCGATGTTGGCGCGGAACCGCTCCGACTCCTCACCGGGCACGGACAGTGCGCCGCGGTCGGGGCCCGGGAGCTTTCCGGCGTAGAAGTTCAGGCCGGTGAGCTGTACGCCCGCGTCCTCGATCGCCTGCTTCAGGGCGTCGGTCGCGGAACGCTCCGGGGTGGGGGAGTCGATCCACGGCCACCACAGCTCGACCGCGGTGAAGCCGGCCGCGGCGGCGGCCGCCGGCCGCTCCAGGAGCGGGAGTTCCGTGAAGAGGATCGACAGGTTGACGTTGAAGCGCTGGTCTGTGAATCCCATCAGGGCCGCGCTCCCTTCCGTTGTCGCCGTATTCCGTATTGCGGAAGTTTGTTTCTGCTTAATGGAAGACTGCCGGGGGGTGTCGCGGCTTGTCAAGAGGGTGCGGGCTCCGGCGTGGATCCCGGCCCCGGGGGGCTGCCCGGAAACCGGCCCGCGCGTTAGGTTGTGCGCGTGCGATTGAGAGTGGAGTTCACGACCGAGCCCTTCGATCTGGACGAGGCCCCCGAGCACGCGCTGGTGGCACGGGAGGTCGTCGAGGCGGCCGAGCTGGACGCCGTGGACGTCGGCCCGTTCGGCAACACGGCCGAGGGAGGTGCCGACGTCGTCCTGGACGCCGTGGACGCCCTGCTGCGCAGGACCCTCGGGGCCGGCGCCACCCGGATCTCCCTTCAGGTCACTGTGATCGGGGAGGACGGGAGGTGATCGGGGAGGAGTCCTTCATCGCGGCCCTGAAGCCGCTGGTCGACGCCATCGGCGGCCGGATGCTCCCGCCCGACGAGGCCGGCCCCGACGACGTCGTGCTCTTCTGGGAGGGTGACGTCGCCGTCGCCGTGCGCCTGCCGCAGCTCGCCGACTCGCTGGACCACATCCTGGCCGCGATGGAGCGCAAGAAGGGCATGCCGCTCGCGGATCTGGACCGCAAGGCCAAGCAGGAGGTCGTGCGGGTACTGGAGGCGCGTGGCGCCTTCTCCGTCCGGCACGGGGTGGAGACCGTGGCGAGCGCGCTGGGCGTCAGCCGCTTCACCGTCTACAACTACCTCAACCGCGACAAGCAGAGCTGAGCCACCGCCGGGCAGGGCGTCCCGGAATTTTCAACAAACTGTTGACGCGGTGTTCGTCAGGGCGTTAGCTATCCGCAGCCCGTCCCACGCGAAGGCCGTCAACAGCCCACGGAGGCTCCCGTGACTTCGACCTCAACGCCACCGGGCCTCGCCCGATTCAACGTTCTCCCCGAAGACGCGGCCCGAGCCGCCCTTCTGGAGGCGTGCGCCAGCACGGCGTGGGCCGACCGGCTGCTGGCGGCCCGCCCCTGCGACACCCCCGACGACCTCGAAGCCGCGAGCGACGCCGCCATGGCGGAGCTGACCCCCGCGGACCTCGAGGAGGCGATGGCCGGCCACCCGCCGATCGGCCGTCCCAAGCCCGGCGACCCGGCCTCGGCCCGCGAACAGCGCGGAATGGCCGGCGCCTCCGAGGAACTCAAGGCCGAGATGCTGGACCTCAACCTGGCCTACCAGGACAAGTTCGGCCACGTCTTCCTCATCTGCGCCACCGGCCGGACCGGCGAGCAGATGCGCGACGCGCTCAAGGAGCGGATCGGCAACGCGCCGGAGCAGGAACGCGAGATCGTCCGCAGCGAACTGGGGAAGATCAACCGCATCCGGCTCGCCCGGCTGCTCGAAGACGCCTGAGAAGACGCCCGAAGAGGAAACCATGAGCACCGAGACCACCGCCTCCGTGTCCACGCACATCCTGGACACCTCCGCCGGCCGCCCCGCCGGGGGCGTCGCCGTCCGCCTTCTGGCCCGCTCGGGCCGGGAAGCCGGCTGGCAGGCGCTCGGCGGCTCCTCGACCGACGCCGACGGGCGGTGCAAGGACCTTCCGGCACCGCCGGAGGGCACCACCCACGTACGGCTCGAGTTCGACACCGAGACGTACTTCGCCAAGAAACAAGCCGCGGCCCAGCAGGACGCCCCCGCGCTCCGGGACAGCGAGAACGGCCGGCCCGTGTTCTTCCCCGAGGTCACCATCGCCTTCGCGGTGGTGCCCGGCGAGCACTACCACGTTCCGCTGCTGCTCAACCCGTTCGGCTACTCCGTTTACCGAGGGAGCTGACCGACACCATGACCCGTTTCGTCCTGGGACAGAACCAGTACGGCAAGGCCGAGAACCGAGTCGTCAAGATCACGCGTGACGGCGACACGCACCGCATCAAGGACCTGAACGTCTCCGTCGCCCTCTCCGGCGACATGGAGGAGGTCCACCGCAGCGGCTCCAACGCGAACGTCCTGCCGACCGACACCACCAAGAACACGGTGTTCGCCTTCGCCAAGGAGCACGGGATCCAGAGCGCCGAGGACTTCGGCGTCAGGCTCGCCCGCCACTTCGTGGACAACACCGAGCCCATCCACCAGGCCCGCATCCGCGTCGAGGAGTACGCCTGGGAGCGGATCGAGACCTCGCAGTCCGGCGCGCGCTTCGTCGGCTCGGAAGAGATCGCCCACTCCTTCGTCCGCAAGGGCCAGGAGACCCGCGTCGCGCAGATCACCTACGACGGCCACGGAATCCAGGTGCTCTCCGGGTTCAAGGACCTGACCGTACTGAACTCGACCAACTCCGAGTTCTTCGGCTTCCTCAAGGACAAGTACACCTCCCTTCAGGAGGACCACGACCGCATCCTCGCCACCACCGTCTCCACCTGGTGGCGGCACAACTGGAACGGCATCGACTCGCACGCCCCCGACTGGGAGCGCTCGTACAACGGGGTACGCAAGCACGCGCTGCAGGCGTTCGCCGAGACCTACTCGTACTCGCTCCAGCAGACCCTCTTCGAGATGGGTGTGCGGGTGCTGAACTCCCGCGACGAGGTCGACGAGATCCGCTTCTCGATGCCCAACAAGCACCACTTCCGCTCGGACCTGTCGCCCTTCGGGATCGACAACCAGGCCAAGGACGGCGCCGTCTACTACGCCGCCGACCGCCCCTACGGCCTGATCGAGGCCACCATCCTGCGGGACGGCGCCGAGCAGCTCATCCCGGTCGACATGACAAACCTCTGACGCGGGACGCGCGCCACCGGACCCGCTCCGGACCGGTGGCGCGCCACACCGGAGGGAACGAAATGGCACTGCCTGCTCAAGGGTCCGTAGAAGGCCCGTGTTCCACCCCGCCGGTGCACACCGAGGACGCCGTCACGTCCGTGCACCCGGTGGACGAGAGACTCCACCCCTCGCGGCTCGTCCCCGCCGCGCTCCAGCACATCGCCGCCATGTACGCGGGCGTTGTCACCCCTCCGCTCATCATCGGCCAGGCCTGCGGACTCGACATCGCGGCCCGCACCCGGCTCATCGCCGCCAGCCTGCTGATCGCCGGCGTCGCGACGATCCTCCAGACCATCGGCGTCAGGCAACTCGTGGGCAACCGCCTGCCGTTCGTGAACGCCGCTTCCTCGGCCGGCATCGCCCCGATCCTCGCCATCGCGGAGACCAACGCCAAGGGCCACCAACTCCCCGCGATCTACGGCGCGGTGATGGTCGCCGGCGTCTTCTGCCTGGCCGTCGGCCCGTTCTTCGGCAGGCTGCTGAAATACTTCCCGCCGCTCGTCACCGGCGTGGTGATCACCCTCATCGGGGTCACGCTGATGCCCGTGCCCGTCGGCTGGGCGCAGGGCGGCGACAAGACCGCCGCGGGCTTCGGCTCCATGAAGAACCTCGCCCTCGCCGCGTTCACCCTCGTCGTCATCCTGCTGATCCAGCGCTTCGGCAAGGGCTTCGTCAAACAGGTCGCCCTGCTGTTCGGACTGCTCATCGGCACCCTGGCCGCCCTCCCGTTCGGCATGGCCGACTTCCGGGGCATCGCCTCCGCCCCCATCGCCGCGCTGCCCACCCCCTTCGCGTTCGGCGCTCCCGTCTTCCAGCCCGCGGCCATCCTGTCGCTGTGCATCGTGATGCTGGTGCTGATGACCGAGTCCAGCGCCGGGATGCTCGCCCTCGGCGAGATCTGCGACCGCCGCGCCGACGCCCGGACCATCACCCGCGGTCTGCGCACCGACGGCATCGCCACCCTGCTCGGCCCCGTCTTCGGCGGCTTCCCCACCTCCGCCTTCGCCCAGAACGTCGGCGTCGTCTCGCTGACCCGGGTGCGCAGCCGCTACGTCGTCGCCGTCGCCGGCTCCGTCCTGCTGGTCCTCGGCGCCTTCCCGGTCCTCGGCGCGGTCGTCTCCCTGGTGCCCATGCCGGTCCTCGGCGGCGCCGGCATCGTACTGTTCGGCTCGATCGCCGTCAGCGGCATCCGCACCCTGTCCGAGGCCGGACTGGACGACAGCTCCAACATCATCCTGGTCGCCGTGGCCCTCGGCGCCGGCATCATCCCGCTGGCCGCCCCGACCTTCTACACCCAGTTCCCGGCCTGGGCCCAGACCGTCCTCGGCTCCGGGATCAGCGCCGGCGCCATCGTCGCCGTCCTGCTCAACCTGTTCTTCCACCACCTCGGCACCCGGAGCGGCACGGCTCCGGCACTCAAATCCTCCTAGGGTCCTGCCGTGCCCTCCCCGTGGACGCCCCCCGCGACCACGGGCCGCCACCAAAGACAAGGAAGCGCAATGGCACCATCGGCAGCCCAGCGCATTGTCATCGAGAACTGCGCGATCGCGACCGTGGACGCGGACGACACCGAGTACGCCTCGGGACACCTCGTCCTCGCCGGCAACCGGATCGAGTCGGTCGGCGCGGGCAAGGCCCCCGAGGGGCTGAAGGACGTGGCGCGCCGGATCGACGCGAGCGGCCATCTGGCCACGCCCGGTCTGGTCAACACCCACCACCACTTCTACCAGTGGATCACCCGGGGCCTGGCCACCGACCACAACCTGTTCGACTGGCTCGTCGCGCTCTACCCGACCTGGGCGCGCATCGACGAGGAGATGGTCTCCGCGGCGGCCCGGGGCTCACTGGCGATGATGGCCCGCGGCGGCGTCACCACCGCCATGGACCACCACTACGTCTTCCCGCGGGGCTCCGGAGACCTGTCCGGCGCGATCATCCGGGCGGCGCGCGAGACGGGCGTCCGGTTCACCCTGGCCCGCGGTTCGATGGACCGCGGCGAGAAGGACGGCGGACTGCCGCCGGACTTCGCCGTGGAGACGCTTCAGGACGCGCTCGCCGCCACCGAGGAGACCGTGGCACGCCACCACGACGCCTCCTTCGACGCCATGACGCAGGTCGCCGTCGCCCCCTGCTCGCCCTTCTCCGTCTCCACCGAACTGCTGCGGCAGGCCGCGGAGCTGGCCCGCCGGCTCGGCGTACGGCTGCACACCCACGGCTCGGAGACGGTCGAGGAGGAGAAGTTCTGCCACGAGCTGTTCGGCATGGGGCCCACCGACTACTTCGCGTCCACGGGCTGGCTGGGCGAGGACGTGTGGATGGCGCACTGCGTCCACATGAACGACTCCGACATCGCCGCCTTCGCCCGCACGAAGACCGGCGTGGCGCACTGCCCCTCCTCCAACGCCCGCCTGGCGGCCGGAATCGCGCGCGTCCCCGACATGCTGGCAGCCGGCGTCCCGGTCGGCCTCGGCGTCGACGGCACCGCCTCCAACGAGTCCGGCGAACTCCACACCGAACTGCGCAACGCCCTGCTGATCAACCGGCTCGGCGCACACCGCGAGGCGGCCCTGAACGCCCGCCAGGCCCTGCGCCTGGGCACCTACGGCGGCGCCCAGGTGCTCGGCCGGGCCGGCCAGATCGGCTCACTGGAGCCGGGCAAGCTGGCCGACCTGGTGCTGTGGAAGATGGACACGCTGGCCCACGCCTCGATCGCCGACCCGGTGGCCGCCCTGGTCCTCGGCGCGGCGGCACCGGTCACCGCCTCCTTCGTGGACGGGCGGCAGATCGTCGAGGACGGCCGGCTGCTGACCGCCGACGAGGACGCCATCGCCCGCGCCACGCGGGCCGAGGCACAGCGGCTGGCGCGGATCACCGCGCGAAGCTGACCGATTCAAGGAACTCCGGGCGGGAGGGACGGCTCCCGACCGGTAGCCGTGGACCCGAACGGGGTCCGCGGCGGGCCGGCTCCGGGGCGCGCTTGGACACGCGCCCCGGAACGGTCCTCCGTCGCCCACCGCGGGCCCTGGTGCCCCGGCAGGCAACGTTCGCCCCGTGCGAGCAAACGTTGCCTGCCGCGGCACTGGAAAGCCCGCCCCCGGTCCCGCACGACCACACATGCACCACCTCCTTGACACCCACGTCCAAACGACGTGTCAACCGACCGGAGGAGCAGCCGTGGCCGCTCACCCCACTTCCCGCGACGAGGCAGGACAGCCAGCCGAGTCCACCACCCACCCCGTGGACGAGAAACTCCCCGTCCTGAAGATGGCGACCAGCGGCCTCCAGCATGTCGCCGCCATGTACGCGGGCGTCGTCGCCCCGCCCCTGATCGTCGGCGCGGCCGTCGGCCTGTCCGGCACCGAGCTGACCTTCCTCACCGGGGCCTGCCTGTTCACCGCCGGTCTCGCCACGTTCCTCCAGACCCTCGGCATCTGGAAGATCGGCGCCCGGCTCCCCTTCGTCAACGGCGTCACCTTCGCCGGTGTCGCCCCCATGACGGCGATCGTCGCCTCCACCAAGGACAAGTCCGACGCCCTGCCGATCATCTTCGGCGCGGTCATCGTGGCGGGTGTCCTCGGCTTCCTGGCCGCGCCGATCTTCTGCAAGGCGATCCGGTTCTTCCCGCCGGTGGTCACCGGCACCGTGATCACCCTCATCGGCGTCTCCCTGCTGCCCGTCTCCTTCGGCTGGGCCCAGGGCCCCAATCCGGCCGCGCACGACTACGGCTCGGCGACCAACCTCACCCTGGCCGGCATCACCCTGGTCATCGTGCTGCTGCTGCGCCGCTTCACCCGCGGCTTCGTCAAGCAGATCGCGGTCCTGCTCGGGCTGATCGCCGGCACGATCATCGCGATCCCGTTCGGGGTCACGGACTTCGGCCCGGTGGCGGACGCGCGGGTGGTCGGCTTCCCGACCCCGTTCCACTTCGGCGCACCGCAGTTCCAGGTCGCCGCGATCCTGTCCATGTGCGTGGTGATGGTGGTCTCGATGACCGAGTCCACCGCCGACATGCTGGCTCTCGGCGAGATCGTCGAACGCCCGGCCAACGAGAAGACGATCGCCGCCGGCCTGCGCGCCGACACCCTCGGCTCCGCCCTCAGCCCCCTGTTCAACGGCTTCATGTGCAGCGCCTTCGCGCAGAACATCGGCCTGGTGGCCATGACCCGGATCCGCAGCCGCTTCGTGGTGGCCTTCGGCGGCGGCTTCCTGGTCCTGATGGGCCTGTGCCCGATGGCCGCCTCGCTGATCGCCGTCGTACCGCGTCCGGTGCTCGGCGGCGCGGGCGTGGTCCTGTTCGGCTCGGTCGCCGCCAGCGGTATCCAGACCCTGGCCAGGGCCGGCCTCGACAAGGACAACAACGTCCTGATCGTCGCCGTCTCGATCGCCGTCGGCATCATCCCGATCACGGCGCCGAACTTCTACCACGCCTTCCCGGAGACCGCCCGGATCGTCCTCGACTCCGGCATCTCCACCGGTTGCGTCACGGCCGTCCTGCTCAACCTCGTCTTCAACCACCTGGGCAGGCCCGGGTCCGTGGGCGCCCAGGACGTCACTCACCCGATGGAGGCGGGGGAGGAGATAGCGGTGGTGCGCTGATCACCGGAAGGGGCACGGCGGCTTCGCCGTGCCCCTGCCTCCGCACACGTGTCCCTCTCACACCCTGCGCGGCGAGGCCAGCAGGTACCGGGCCCTCGTACGGGGCTCGGTGTACTCCCCGGCCTGCCACCCCGCCCGGTCCAGCGCGGCCGCGCACGCCCGCAGCGCCGCGCCGTCGGGACCGTACACCGCGACCGCCTCCGGCTGCGGGGTCGCCCGCACCCGGTAACCGTCGGCGTCCGGCCCCGCGGGCCGCTGCCCCGCCGCCTCCAGGGCGAGCGCGGCGGCCCGCACCAGATGCGCGCGCTCCCAGCCGCAGGGCCGCTCGACGGCACCGTCCGGATTGGTCATCCGGCGCAGCTCCAGCAGCCCCTGCCAGGCGCTGTGCACCTCGCGCATCCGCGCGGGACCGTCGTACGGCTCCTCTTCACCACCGACGCGGGCGGAGAACACACCGGTACCGGCGGCCGCTTCCCCGGCAGGGGGCGACTTCTCCTCCTCCGCCTCTTCTTCCTCGCGTATTCGATGCCCGGCCGGAGTGAGGAAGTGGTCGTGCGGCGGCCGCGGGTGCCGGAACGCGAGCCCGCGCTTCACCAGCGCCGCGAGCTGCGCCTCCGTACCCCTGAGCCGACCGGTCACGGGGTCGGCGGCGTCGATGACGCGGCGCTGCGCGGCGGTGGGCGGTCCAGTCACGGCGTGGCCTCCCCGAGGCGTCGAACGGTCGTCGATCAGATGCTTCGTCGTCGATCAGATGCTTCGAAGAGTAGGACCCGGGACTGACAACGCCGCGAGGTGCGGTGCCAGGGCCCGCGAGCCCGGCATGATCCAAACGAGAGGCACTAAGGGGCCGCCTGGATGTTCCAGCCCGCGATCACCGGCCGCGCGTGTTCCGTGCCCAGCCGGCACACCGTGCCCGTGGCGAGCTGGAACAGCGCGCCCGCCGACGGCGGCAGCCCGAGCCGCCGGGCGGTGAGCACCCGCAGGAAGTGCCCGTGTGCCACCAGCACGACGGCCCCCTCGGTGCCGGCGAGCGCGGCGTCCACCTTGCCCAGCATCCGGTCGGCCCGCTCCCCGACCTGTTCCACGCTCTCCCCGGGATGCTCCGGAGGTCCCGGGGCGACCCCGTCCGTGAACAGGAACCAGCCGGGACGCGTCCGCTGGATCTCGTCGGTCGTGATGCCCTCGTAGCCGCCGTAGTCCCACTCCCGCAGATCTGCGTCGACCCGCGTGTCGTGGACCCCGATCAGCTCGGCCGTCTCCCGCGCCCGCTGCGAGGGGCTGACGAACGCCGCTCCGATCCGGTACGAGCGGATCAACGGCACCAGCCGCCGCGCCTCCTCCCGCCCGTGTTCGGTGAGCGGCACGTCCGTCCACCCGGTATGGCGCCCGGACCGCGACCACTCGGTCTCCCCGTGCCGTACGAGAAAGAGATCACCCATGCGTCCCAGGCTACGAGCCCGCGCCCCCGCACCCGCGGACGCACGCACCCACGGCGGGGCATCGCGGCCCGGGCACTTTCGGAGCACGGATCAGCAACGCGGCGTCACCACTGCGCCGCAGGCGTGGAACGTGTCGGCATGTTGACCGAGCAAGGCGACGGTCATTTGTCACCGCAGGGATGCGGCGACGGCCGAGGCGAACCGCCCTTGCGCCGGGCTGCCGGGCCCGCGATCAGAAGTTGCGTGACATCTTCCGGAGGCCTCGTGGCCGACCTGAACGGCGACGGCACGGCCGACCATGTCTCGCCCCCTCCCTCACCGGCGCCGACCTGATCGTCACCTTCGGAGCCGAGGACGGACGGGGCACGAAGGTGAGGCCCCGGCACCTCGTCGGGGATCGCAGTGAGCGCGCGAAGGATGTGCTGGCCGTCGTGGCCAACTTCGACCAGGACGGCTGAAACGACCTTTCGTCGCCGCCACCGTCGCATACAGGGGCGACGACCCGCTGGAGCTGGACGTCTCTGAGCAGCGGGGGCGCGGCAGGGCGGGCCCTTCGTCGCTTCCGAGAGGGGGCGTTTCCGCTGAAGATTGCGTACGCGGATGGCTGCTGAGCTGCGGGTTGGCCCACCTGCGACTGCGGCGGTTGGCTACCCAGCTTGGTCTTCTACCGAGATTCAACGCGTGATGTTGCGGGACCGTACGCCTTGAACTGCGAAGACGGGTGTCGGCCGCGCGACGTCACGCGGAGATCACTCGCAACCTGGCTACGCGGTCGGCAGCGTGAACTCGCTCACCGTGCGCCACGAACCTGGTGTGTCACTCCCAGCGATCAAGCGGACGCGGTCGATTCGGGCCTGGATCGGCAGCTCCGCTTCCAGTTCCGTGGCTGCCTGCTGCATGGAGGGGAGATCAGCCAGATGTGTGCTCCCAACAGTCAGGTGCGGCGTCGGGTCTGGATGTGCTCCCTGGTACGGCGGACACTCGGGGAACTGACGCACCCCGGCTTCAGTGAGCGTGCGGAACGGCGCATCGGGGTCTGGCGCCAGCCACATGACGTCCTGTCCGAACCACGCGACCCGAGAGAAGGTACAAGTGAAGGCGGGCACCGTCGCCAAGCATGCTCGCAGATCGTCGATCACGCTCTTGGTGATGCGGTAAGGCATGAGGAACGGATAGAGGACCGTGATGTGCGCCGGAACGGGCCAGGATGCCGTGTGGTCCAAGACGTGCCGGAAGGGCCCCACAACCGCCTCCGCCTCAGGTATGGGAGCGATGATTGCCGTCTTCGTTGCGCCTGCGAGATTGTCCACACCTGCACTCAACACCATCCGTGACGAGCCAACGGGGTTACCTTGTCGACCGAACGTGCAGTCGAGTGGGTCACTCGGTGTGGTGGAGGGTCGGGGACGCGTGATGGTCGCTCGCACGGGAGTCTACGCTCGGTGACCGTGAAGCTGGTGGTGCAGGTGAGGCTGCTGCCTACGCCCGTGCAGGCGGCGGCACTCGAGGCGAGCCTGCGCGCCTGTAATGAGGCGGCGACCTGGGCGAGCGTCGTCGCGTTCGACAAGGACGTGAAGAAGAACTTCGCGCTGCGTGAGCACGCCTACCATAAGATCAAATCGCGGTGGGGGCTGGGTGCACAGGCTGCCCAGCATGTGATCAAGAAGACCTGCGACGCCTATGCCACCCTGCGAGCGAACCTGAAGGCCGGGAATCTGGGCAGGCCGGGTTCCAGGCGCTACCGCAGGGCCGCCGAGAAGCCGATCGCCTTCCGGGCGGAGAGCGCGCAGCCCTACGACGACCGAATGCTGTCCTGGCAGATCCCCGAGCGGCGGATCTCGATCTGGACGACGGCCGGGCGGGTGAAGGACGTGGCGTTCACCGCCTCTGTCGAGCAGCTGGCCACCCTGGCCCGTTACCGCCGGGGCGAGTCGGACCTGCTGGTGCGGGACGGCATGTGGTTCCTGAACGCCACCTGCGATGTCCCCGAGCAGCCGCCGAACACCGAACCGGTGGACTTCCTCGGCGTCGACCTGGGCATCGTGAACATCGCCACCACGTCCGACGGCGAGATCATGGCCGGACGGCAGCTGAACCGCACCCGGGTCCGGGAACGCAAGCTGCGGGCGAAGCTGCAGAAGAAGGACACCCCGTCTGCCGAGCGCCGCCTGAAGAAGCGGCGGCGCAAGGAGGCGCGGCGGGCGAAGGACATCAACCACAAGATCGCGAAGCACGTCGTGGCCGAGGCAGAACGCACCGCTCGCGGGATCGCCCTGGAGCATCTGACGGGCATCCGCGAGCGGGTACGGCTCCACAAGCCCCAACGGGCCACCCTGCACTCCTGGGCGTTCCACCAGCTCGGGCAGTTCATCGCGTACAAGGCCCGTAAGGCCGGGGTACCGGTGGTGTACGTCAATCCGGCGTACACCTCCCGCACCTGCGCCGAGTGCGGGCACATCGACAGGGCGAACCGGGTGAGTCAGGCCCGTTTCGCGTGCCGGTCCTGCGGATTCGTTGATCACGCGGACCGGAACGGCTCCCGCAACATCCGCGCTCGCGCGTGGGAGTTGTGGCGACGCGGGGCTGCGTCAACGGCCCCTGTCCCAGCACCGGAGCACACGCGCCGGGCCGGGGCTGGACGCAAACGCAGCGTCACACCCAGTGACGCCCGTTGTGCAAACACGTCACCTCAGTGACGGGTAGTTGACAGGCAGATTCCGGAAGTCGCACCGAAGTCCCGCGGCCGGCCTCGGGACCGTAACACAGCGCAGGTCGCGGGCTCGAAGGAGATTCCGCGCGGCGCCGGACTCTACTGCCGGTACCCGCCGAGGAACCGGCCGATCCTGCTGATCGCCGTGTCCAGCACGTCCGCGTGGGGGAGCGTGAGGATGCGGAAGTGGTCGGGGGCGGGCCAGTTGAAGCCCGTTCCCTGCACCACCTGGATCTTCTCGCGCAGCAGGAGGTCCAGGACGAACCTCTCGTCGTCGTGGATCGGATGGACCTTGGGGTCCAGGCGGGCGAACGCGTACAGCGCGCCCCTGGGCTTCACGCACGTCACGCCCGGGATCTCGTTCAGCTTCTGCCAGGCCACGTCCCGCTGTTCGCGCAGCCGGCCGCCCGGCGCGGTCAGCTCGCGGATGGACTGGCGGCCGCCGAGAGCGGCCTGGATGGCGTACTGGGCGGGGGCGTTGGCGCACAGGCGCATGGAGGCCAGCATGGTCAGGCCCTCCAGGTAGTCCTTCGCGTGCTGCCTGGGGCCGGAGACCACCAGCCAGCCGGAACGGAAGCCCGCCACGCGGTACGTCTTGGACAGGCCGCAGAAGGTGAGGACGACCAGGTCGGGGGCGAGCGCCGCGGTGGAGTGGTGGACGGCGTCGTCGTAGAGGATTTGGTCGTAGATCTCGTCGGCGAAGACCATCAGGCCGTGGCGGCGGGCGAGGTCGAGGATGCCTTCGAGGATCTCCTTCGGGTAGACCGCGCCCGTCGGGTTGTTGGGGTTGATGATCACGACGGCCTTGGTGCGGTCGGTGATCTTCGCGGCCATGTCGTCCAGGTCCGGGTACCAGTCGGCCTGTTCGTCGCACAGGTAGTGGACCGCCTTGCCGCCCGCCAGGGTCGTCACCGCCGTCCACAGGGGGAAGTCCGGTGCGGGGATGAGGATCTCGTCGCCGTCCTCGATCAGCGCCTGGACGGCCATCGAGACCAGTTCCGAGACGCCGTTGCCCAGGAAGACGTCGTCGACGTCCACCTCCAGGCCGAGGGTCTGATAGCGCTGGGCGACGGCCCTGCGGGCGGAGAGTACGCCGCGCGAGTCGGTGTACCCGTGCGCCCGCGGCAGCATCCGGATCATGTCCTGGAGGATCTCCTCCGGCGCCTCGAAACCGAAGAGCGCCGGGTTGCCGGTGTTCAGCCGCAGCACGCTGTGGCCGGCCTCCTCCAGTGCGTCCGCGTGCTCGATCACCGGGCCGCGGATCTCGTAACAGACCTCGCTGAGCTTGCTCGACTGCCGGAACTCCATGCGCCGCATCCCTCCGGTGACTGATCCTGCTTGGTTTTACCAAGCGGGAGCTTGGAAAGTCCAACAACGCGTCTACACTGCCTCGCATGTCGCCTCGCCGTAGCTACGACCAGTTCTGCTCCGCCGCCCGCGCGCTCGATGCCGTCGGCGACCGCTGGACCCTGCTGATCGTCCGGGAGCTGCTGGCCGGCCCGCGCCGCTACACCGATCTGCACGCCGACCTGCCGGGCGTGAGCACGGACATGCTCGCCTCACGGCTGAAGGACATGGAACGGGACGGGCTGACGGCCCGGCGCCGGCTCCCGCCGCCCGGAGCTGCCCACGTCTACGAACTCACCCCGCGGGGGCGGGAATTGCTGCCGGTGCTGCGAGCGCTCGGGGAGTGGGGGCAGGACGGGCTGGGGGAGCGGCGGCCCACCGACGCACTGCGCGCGCACTGGTTCGCACTGCCCCTGCTGCGGGCCCTGGAAGAGGCCGGGGTCGAGGCGGGCGTCGTCGAAGTCGGGCTGGACGAAGGCGACTTCCATCTGTACATGGGTGCCGAACAGGGCCCGCTCTACGGGTACGGACCCGCGCCGGAGGAGCCGGACGCCCGGCTGGCTCTGGACTCCTCCACGTGTACGGCCGTCAGCCGCGCGGAGCTGGGCCTGGCGGAGGCGGTACGGGACGGACGCGTCGAGGTGACCGGAGACGGCGCCGCCGCGAAGGCCCTGCGCGAGAACGGGACATGAGCGAAGGCCCGCCCCCCGAGGGGAGCGGGCCTTCACGGACGGTGTCGGGCGAGGGTGTCTGTCAGACCCCCGGCGGCACCCGCGAGGGGCGCCCCGATCCGCGCGTCAGCGCGTACCCGCCGATGCCCGCGAGCGCGGCCAGCACGCCGCCGATACCGGTCCACACCCAGCGGTCGGACCACCAGCCGGAGGACCAGCCGCCGTCGGGCTCGATGCTCGACAGCACGGCCGGCTTCTTCTTGCCGCCGTCGTCATTCGAACCGCCGTCGGCCTGCTCGGACTTGACCGCGATGCCCGGGGTCAACGGCTGTGCGAGCGAGCCGTCGACCGCGGCCGCGCCGCCGATGTCCTTGGAGTCGGCCCGCACCTCGGCGTTGACCGGCAGACCCAGGTCGGAGGCCGGCAGGCCGACGGCCATCAGCCGGACGTAGTACGTGCCCGGCAGCGGGTCGTTGGCCCACGGCTCGGCCCAGGCCCGCACCGTGCGCAGCACGCAGGCGAGTTCGACCGACCCGGTGCCCTGGGCGGCGGTGCGGGTCTGGGCGCCGTACTGGCAGGACTGGCGGCGTCGCAGACCGTCGTAGACGTCGATCTGCCACGTTTGCGAGGCGTGCGAGTCGGGCAGCTTCACCGTCGCCTTGACGGTGGGGCGCTGCCCGGCGTCCGCGGCGAACGACCAGTACATGTAGTCGCCCGTGGAGCCGCCGGCGGTCGCCTGCTGCCCCTGCTCGATCTCGGTCGCGGTACGGAACGAGGTGCCGGCCTGGGTGGGCGCCCCGCTGTCGCCGGACGGGTCCGCCGAGGGCGACGAGTCGGCGGCCGCGGGGCCCGCGGCCAGCCCGAGCGCCAGCAGTGCGGCGCCCAGTACACGGGTGATACGCATCAGTTCGTCCTCCAGATCGCGACGCGCCAACGCGACACCCAGCCCCACAGCAGGCCCGCGACGAAGCCGGTCAGCACCAGCGCGCCGAGCAGCCACCAGCCGCGGCCGAGACCGAAGGAGGCCACATCACTCGACTTGCCCGGACCGTCCACCACGTCCACGGTCAGCTCCAGCGGCATGCCCGGCGCGGTCTTCACCCCGGAGGCCGCCGAGAAGGCGTTGGTGATCTGCAGGCACACGGTCTCGGCCGGGGCGCTCTCGTCGTCGCTCTCCGGCTTCGGGTAGCGCAGACCCGTGGAGATCACGTCCGTACGGCCGTTGCCCGCCGCCTCACCGCGTACGATCTCCCGTCCGCGCTCCGTCACGGCGCGCACCAGCAGGCCGTAGTCCGGGTCGACGGCACGGTCGGCGGCGACGCTCACCGAGGCGCGCAGCTCCTGCCCGGGGTTGACGTCCACCCGGTACCAGCGCTGCTTCCCGAACTCCTCACGGTCGGTGTAGAGGCCGGACTTGAGCGTCGGTGCCTTCGCGCACTCGGTGGCACCCTCCGCGGCCACCGGCGTCACCACCGGATCGGCCGCCCGGTCGACCAACTGGCCGACACGGTCACTGAGTTCCTCCTTGTGCTGTACGGAGGTGTAGGTGCCGCCGGTCGCCTCCGCGATGCAGATGAGCTGGTCGCGGGTCTTGGCGTCGGGCACCAGGCCGAGCGTGTCGATGGTCAGACCGATGCCCTTGGCCGCGATCTCGCGGGCCACCTCGCACGGGTCCAGCGGCTGGCAGGTGTCCTCGCCGTCGGTGATCAGGACGATCCGGCGCATGCCGTTGCCGCCGTCGAGGTCCGTGGCCGCCTTCAGCAGCGCCGGTCCGATCGGGGTCCAGCCGGTCGGCACCAGCGTCGCCACCGCCGTCTTGGCCTCGGTGCGGTTCAGCGGGCCCACCGGGTACAGCTGGGCGGTGTCCTTGCAGCCCGTCTGCCGGTCGTTGCCGGGGTAGTTGGCACCGAGGGTGCGGATTCCGAGCTGGACCTCCTCCGGGGTCGCGTCGAGCACCTCGTTGAACGCCTGCTTGGCCGCGGCCATCCGCGACCCGCCGTCCATGTCCCGGGTCCGCATGGACCCGCTGACATCCAGGACGAGTTCGACCTTCGGGGCGTCCTGCCCCTCCGTCTCGTCGGCTACCGCTCCGGCGGGAAAGGCCATCCCCACCGTCAGGGCGGCGAGCAGAGCACAGACTCCCGCCGCCAGCCGTTGTCTTGTGATCATCGGCGGATCTTATTGATCCGACGCGCCGGGCACCAAAACGAGCGGGTTGGGCAGCCCGGTCCACTGGTCGCCGGGCATGCCGGGAGACAACCGCATCAGCGTCAACGCCTTTGCCGGAACGGGCTGTTCGCGCAGTGCCACGACGTCCGGGGTACGCGGCAGATCCCGTACGGCCGGCTCCAGCGCGGCGCGCAGCGCCGTCACGGATCCCGCCGTTCCCGCCAGCGCGCCCGCCACCAGCGAGCCGAACAGCTTGCGGCGCAGGGCGGTCGGGTCGTCGGTGAGGTTCCGGGCCGGCAACTCCGGTACGGCGATGCCGTGCTGGGAGAGCCGGGCGGGACTGATCCGGATGTCGGCGAGGTCGCGGTAGACCAGCCGCAGCGGGGCGCCGGACCCGGACAGCACCACGAGCAGGTTCTGGCCGTGCGCCTCCAGGGCCACCCCCGACTCCAGCAGGCGCAAGCCGACGGTCAGCGCCAGACGCGTGAACTCCTCCGTCCAGGCAGGCGAGTCGGGCAGGCCCGTGGTGGGCAGCGCCGCCACCGGCACGACATGCTCCCCGGGCGCCGCGTACGTCCGCGGCGACTCCCGCAACAGGGCGGCCAGTTCGGGGGAGCCCGCGGTGGCCGCGCCCAGGGTGCGGGTGATGTGCAGCAGGCCGTCCGTGCGGGCCGCCAGGTCCACGGCGAAGGCCGACAGGGCGGCTGAGGCGGTCACCGAGCCGACCGAGATGTCCCGGACGGAGGACGTCAGCCGGGCGCTGAGCGAGGTCTTGACATGCGGTCCGCCGGGCACGGCGAGCGTCCGCAGCGACATCAGCGGATGCGCCGCGAGGACGCGCTCCCCACGGGGCTGCTTGAGCACGTGCGCCGCCTGCCAGGGGTGCACGGGGATCAGCAGTCGCCCGCCGTCCCGCAGATCCTCCGGCCACGCCCCGCTCACCAGGCACTCCCGCTCCGGGACCGGCAGCAGCCCCAGCTCGACCGCAGGCCGGTGCTCGGGTCCGTACGCGAGCTGCTCGGCGACCGAGAAACCCGGCCGGGAACGGCAGTTGGGGTGGAAGGGGTGACCGTCGACCACCCGCTGCTCCCACTGCCAGTCCGTCACCGGCCACTCCCGCGAGGCAGCTTCGTCCTCGGGCGGCTGATCGGCCCGCGACAGTGCCAGCGAGGCGACACTGTGCCCCAGTTCGGCGGCGAGGGAGTCGCCGTGCGGTACGGCGAGGTCACGCATCAACCGCGCTGGGTCCTCGTGGACCGTCCCGGCCAGACGTACGGCCGTGACGTACCCGGAGGTGGCGTACGGGTCCGACGGCGGCCCCTCCAGTCGGCGGCCGTCGCGCAGCCGCAGGACGAGCGCGTCCCGTGTGCGTTCCCGGCCCGCGACCCACGGCAGCGGCTCATGGGCGAGCGCCCGCCACAGCCGGGTCAGCACGGCGGCCCGCGCGCCGGGCAGCCGCGCCGCGTACCGTGGGGCCAGGTCGGGCCGCACGGCGGCCAGCTCCTCGGCGACCTCGGTCTCGGTGGCTGGGGGACGGTGCACGGTCGGACTCCTCCGATACGGGCGGGCGTCAGGTCGGCGCGCGCCGGGCAGACATACTGATCACCTTCGTACCGCGTGGACTTATGGACCGAACGGACCGAGTAAAGCGCATGGAGCTCCCGCCCCCCACCGGCGACGTCGCGCCCGCCACCGCGGGCATCGCGGAGCGCGCCGACGCGTACGCGGCCGCGCCCCTGCTGAACTGCCTGCTCCGCGAGGTCGCGCGGCCGTGCCCGGACCCGGGCGGGTTCCGCACGTACCGGCTGCCGGGCGGGGGCCGGCTGCTGCGGGTGCGCGACGGGCGGCGGCCCACCGCGCCGGAGGTGTACGCGGGGGACGGCTGGCAGCGGATCGGCCACCCGGAACTGGTCAAACTCGTGTCCGAGGAGCTGCGCCGGTACACGGGCCTGTCCAACGACGAGCTGCCCGCCGAGATGATCGACAGCCGGGAGGCGGTGGCGGCGCTGCTCACCGCCCGCGACCGCGCGCCGGTGCCCGAGGACCCGTACGTCCGCTCCGAGCAGGCGCTCGTCACCGGCCACCCGTACCACCCGGCGCCCAAGGCGCGAGGGGGCGGCCCGGTCGCCTCCTGGCTGCCGTACGCGCCCGAGGCGCACGCCTGCTTCCCGCTGGTGCTGCTCGGGGTGCGCGAGGACGTGGCCGTCGAGGAGGGCGACACCTCGGCGCTCGACGCGCTGGGCCAGGCCCCGCCCGGCTACCGGCTGTTGCCCGCCCACCCCTGGCAGCTCGACCTGGTCGGCCGCGACCTGGCCGGGGCCTTCGCCGACGGGCGGCTGCTGCGGCTGGGCACGACGGCCCGCGCGGTGTGGCCCACGGCGGCGGTCCGCACCGTCCACGTCCCCGACGCGGACCTCTTCCTGAAGTTCAGCCTGGACGTGCGGATCACCAACGACGTACGGCGGCTGTGGCGGCACGACCTGCGCGAACTGCGCCGCACCGACACGGCCGTCGCGACCGCGTTCGGCCGGCTGCCGGGCCGGGCGGCCTGGCTGTCCGACCGCGGCTACCGCACCGCCGCCTTCGCCTTCGAGGAACTCGCCGTCGTCGTCCGCGACGGACTCGGCGAACATCTGGTGCCCGGCGCGACCCCGCTGCTCGCCGCCGCCCTGGCCGAGGGCTTCGACGGCAACCCGCTGGACGGCCCGGCGGACCCGGCACTGTGGTGGGAGGCGTATCTGCGCCAGGTCGTACCCCCTGCCCTCGGGGCCTTCGCCCGGTACGGCGTCGTCCTGGAGGCCCATCTGCAGAACTCGCTGATCGCCGTGGACGCCGGTGGTATGCCCGTGCAGGCGCTCTTCCGGGACGCGGAGGGCGTCAAGCTGCTGCCGGACGTCTCCCGGGCCGCCGGATGGGAGCGGCTGGTGTACTGCCTGGTCGTCAACCATCTCGGTGAGATCGCCGCCGCCCTCGCCGAACGCCACCCGGGCCTCGACCCCTGGCCCGCCGCCCGTCGTGAACTCGCCCGCCACGACCTGCCGGAGGCCGCCGCCCTGCTCACCTCGCCCACCGTGCCCGGCAAGACGAACCTGCTGCTGCGCTGGACCGGAGCCGACGGCGCGGCGGCCCGTTACCAGCCGCTGCCGAACCCGCTGGTGACCACCCGGATCCCGCGCTGACCCCGGCGGGTGCGAGGACCGCCCGCAGTACGCCGGCGGGTGTGCCGCGTGACGTGACCGCTGTCCGTCCCCGTCCCGCCACCCCTGGCTGCCGTCGGTGGGTCAAGGCGTGCTGTGCCGCGTAACCCTGACGCCCTTTCATGCCGCTGTCCCGGTTTTGGGGAGATCGAGACAATCAGTTCACCCAACGTTCGGACAACGGCCGGGAGTCCCGGTTTTACTCGCTTCGCCTTGGTCGGTCGTACTCGGGTTCCAGCTGCCCGTGCCGCCGTTCTCCAATTTCAGGAGCGACTTCATGTCTCGTCCTCTCCCGAGGAACTCCCGGTCCCGCCGGACTCTGGTCCGGACCACCGGCATCGTGCTTGCCGTGACCGGTCTGAGCAGCTTCCTCGCCGGACCTGCCAACGCCAACCCGGCCGGTACCGGACTGGTGATCAACGAGGTGTACGGCGGGGGCGGCAACTCCGGCTCCACCTACACCAATGACTACATCGAGCTCTTCAACCCGACCGACACGGCCGTCAGCGTGAGCGGCTGGTCGGTGTCGTACTTCAGCGCCAAGGGCAACCTCGGCGGGACGACGGCCCTGTCGGGCAGCGTGCCGGCCCACGGCTACTACCTCGTCCAGGAGGCGAAGGGCACCGGCGGCACCACGCCGCTGCCCACCCCCGACACGAGCGGTCAGCTGGCGATGTCGGCGACCGACGGCTCGGTGACGCTGAACGACGCGACCAGCGCCGTCATCGACACGGTCGGCTTCGGCACCGGCTCGGTCTTCGAGGGCGCGGCCGCTCCCGCGCCGAGCAACACCACGGCCGTCACTCGCGTGACCCCCGGTGTGGACACGGACAACAACAGCGTCGACTTCACCACTCGCCAGCCCGCCCCCAAGAACTCGGGCAATGAGCCCGGTGACGGCGACGGTGGCTCGGGCGGTGACGCCGGCAAGGTGACGATCGCCGAGATCCAGGGCACCAACACGGACACCTCGCCGTTGGCGGGCAAGACGGTCACCACCGAGGGTGTCGTCACGGCCGTGTACGCGACCGGCGGGTTCAACGGCTTCTACATCGAGACGGGAGGCGCCGGCGGCACCGTCGCCGACGACAAGACCCCCGGAGCCTCGGACGCCGTGTTCGTCTACGGGTCGCAGTCGGCCGGCACCGTGACCATCGGCGAGAGCGTCGAGGTGCGCGGCACGGTCCAGGAGTTCGCCGGCACCACCGAGATCACCTTCCCGACCGTCACGAAGCTGTCCACCCCGCTGCCGCCCGTCACCCCCCTCAGGATCGCGTGGAGCGACCTGGAGACCGACGCCCAGAAGAGAGCGCACGAGGGCGAACTCATCGCTCCCCAGGGCGACTTCACGGTGACGGACAACTACAACACCAACTTCTACGGCCAGATCGGGCTGGCCGCCGGCGACAAGATGCTGCGCCAGCCGACGGACGCGGGCCCCGCCGGCAGCGACGTCGCACAGCGGACCGCCGACTACAACGCCTCCCACGCCATCACGCTCGATGACGGGGCCGGTGTCAGCTACACCGCCACCGGCGCCGCCGCCAACGACCCGCTGCCCTGGCTCACCGCCGACAACCCGGTCAGCGTGGGTGCCAAGGTGACCTTCCACAGGCCCGTTGTCCTGGAGTACCGCAACTCGCTGTGGAACTTCCAGCCCACCAGCCAGGTCAACGGCGCGGGAACGGACATCGTCTCGTTCTCCGACATGCGCGCCCAGAAGGCGAAGCCGGCGGCCGTGGGCGGCAAGGTCCGCCTCGCGACCTTCAACGTGCAGAACTACTTCCCGATGACGGGCGACCAGTACATCGCCAAGGGCCTGGGGAAGTGCTCCTTCTACAACGACCGCCAGGGCAACCACATCGGGGTCAACGACTGCGGGGCCAACGGCCCGCGCGGCGCTGCCGACGAGGTCAGCTTCCAGCGCCAGCAGAGCAAGATCGTCACCGGCATCAACGGCCTCGGCGCGAGCGTGGTCTCGCTGGAGGAGGTCGAGAACTCGGCCAAGTTCGGGGAGGACCGCGACAAGGCGCTCGCGGGCCTGGTCGACGCCCTCAACGCCAAGGCGGGCGCCGGCACCTGGGCGTTCGCGCCGTCGCCGGCGGCTGCGGACCGGCCGGCGGTGACCGCCGAGGACGTCATCCGGACCGCGTTCATCTACAAGCCGGCCGACGTCTCCCCGGTGGGTGCCTCGCACATCCTGAAGGACCTCTCCGGTCCCGGTCAGGACTTCTCCATCGCCCGCGAGCCGCTGGCCCAGGGCTTCAAGGCCGTCGGCACCAATGACTCGGACGCCTTCCTGGTCGTGGCCAACCACCTGAAGTCGAAGGGCGGAACCGGCGCCGGTCTCTACCCCGGCGACAAGGAGGACACCCGCCCCGCCTACAACCAGGGCGCCTACAACGAGACCCGCACGCACCAGGCGCACGCCATGCTCGGTTTCGCGCAGGAGCAGGCGCTGGCGCTGAAGACGGACAAGGTGTTCCTCGTCGGCGACTTCAACGCCTACAACCACGAGGACCCGATGGAGTACCTGTACAGCCAGGGCTACAGCGACCTCGGGTCGACGTACGACCCGGACCACTACTCCTACGCCTTCCACGGCCTCCAGGGCACCCTCGACCACATCGTCGCCAGCCCGGCCGCGCAGTCGATGGTCACCGGCGCGACGGTCTGGCAGATCAACGCCCAGGAGTCGGTCGCCTACAACTACAGCCGCTACAACTACAACGTCACCCAGCTCTTCAACGCCGAAGACCCCTTCTCGGCCTCCGACCACGACCCCGTCGTCGTCGGCCTCAACACAGGGTCGGAGTCCGCGAAGGCCGCTTCCAAGGTCGACCTCAAGGTCACCCCGAACAAGGTCGTGGTGAACAAGACCGAGGTCATGGCGCATGTGACGGTCACGGCCAACGGTGCCAAGCCGACCGGCACCGTCACGGTGACCGTCGACGGCCAGACCTGCGGCGCCAAGCTCAGCGGCGGCGTGGCGAACGTCAAGCTGCCGGTGTTCCACAAGGCGGGCACGCACACCGTGACCGTGAACTACTCCGGGGACGCCAAGGTGCTCGCCGGGACGGCTGAAACGTCGGTGACGGTCACCACCAAGTAGGCCAAGAAGGCGCGCACGCACGGACGCGCGGCATGTACGACGGGAGCCTGCCCTTCGGGGCGGGCTCCCGTTCTCAGTACTCTCCCTTGATCACAAAGAAGGAGCCGCGGATCACTCCGGCCAGCTTTGATTTCTGGCGCGCGAACTTGAAACGTGAAGCCAGTTCCTCGGGAACTTCCATGCCTTCCGAGAGCTTGAACCCCACTGCGCGCTTCGTTCCGTCATCGATGCCGTACATCACGTTGACCGACAGGCCGGATTCGTAGAAAACGTAAGCCATCCGGAACCCGTCCACCTCGAAGGAAGCCACCTCGAGCGGACGGGCGGAGAAGACGATGTCACGCTCGTCGGAGAGGATGCGGTTCACCCAGTCGAGCACTTCCGGTGCCTCGCTCGCGGCCCTGACGGTGAAAACGTGGTCGTACTTGTTCTTGTAATAGCGCGCCTCGTTGGCGCGCAGTCCTGCGAGAGCCTCCGCTACCGGGGACGATGCCAGGCCGACGGTGGACACGTTCTCGAAGTCTACGGTGTATGGCATGTGCTCTCCTTGAGGCAGCGGCCCGCCCCGCCGCGAGGTGGTGGTGTCGTATTCACGCTACGTGCCCGCGCCGCGGCCCGACTTCTCGATTCCTGCTCGATCCGAATGGCAGGTGGTCGTGCGTGCACCTGCGGGGCCGTGCGGATGGGTGTAGTCAGGAAGTGTGAGCCGGCGGCAGCGATATGCGCACTGGCATCACCCACGGCAGGCCGGTGATGTCCTGCTGGCGCTTCCGCTCAGCCTGATCGTGGCCATCGTGCTGGCCGATGTACTGACCCCGTCGCACCATCTGCCGACGGGGCCGTCGCTGTTGATCGTGGCACCCGCGCTCGCCGCGTCCTTCGCCTCGACCGTCGTCACCGGGGCGATCGCCGCTGTCGCGGTGGTGGGCATGCTGATCATCGGGCTGGAAAATCACATGCTGGGCACGATGGACTTCGAGTCGCAGATCATCGCCCTCGTGATGGTTTCGGTGCTCGTGACGGTCTTCCGTTTTCTGCGGGAGCGGCATGCCCGTGAGCTGGCGGCGGTGCGAACGGTGTCGGAGGCCGCGCAGCGGGTGGTGCTGCGGCCGCTGCCACGGCGGTTCGGCCCGCTGCGGGTGGCATCGATGTATCTGGCGGCGCAGGCACAGTCCCTGATCGGCGGCGACCTGTACGCGGCCATCCGCACGCCCACGGGCACCAGGCTGATCATCGGTGATGTGATGGGCAAGGGCCTGACCGCGATCAGTGACGCCGCCCTGCTGCTGGGCGCCTTCCGCGAGGCCGCACACCGCCAGGCCGGCCTGCCCGAGCTCGCGGCCTACCTGGACCACAGCGTGTGCTGGCACCTGGCCGAACCCACCGAGGCCGATACAGCCGGGGAGTGCTTCATCACCGCCGCCGTCCTCGACATCCCCGACGAGCACCCCATGGTGCAGATGGTCACCTGCGGGCACCCCCCACCCCTGCTGTTGCGCGACTGGCAGGCCATCACGCTGCGCGCCACCCACCCCGCCCCGCCGCTGGGTCTGGGCGAGCTGACCCGCCCCGACTACCGTGTCGACACCTTCGCCCTGGAGCCCGGGGATCTGCTGCTGCTGCACACCGACGGCGTGCTCGAGGCGCGCAACGCCCGGGGCGCCTTCTACCCACTGGCCGAACGGGCCGCGTCGTGGGCACACCACAGACCCTCGGCACTGCTCCGCCACCTGCGCGCCGACCTGCTCGCCCACGTCGGCGGACACCTGACCGACGACGCCGCCGTAGTCGCCGTCCAGCGCACCCTCCAGCCGGCACCCACCGCCGTGGCTCCCGCCCACGACAGCGCCGGTCGGCCCTCGCCCCGCCCCGCCTCCCACGGCTGACGTGCGAGCCCCGGCGGACGGAAAGGTCACCGACCCGGCCTGTCCCGCGGTCCGACAGCAGTGGGCGGCACTCGCGGTGGCGGAGGCATCCCCGGCCCCCCCCGGGAACGTCATGCCTTGTGCTGCATGCCGCGCCGTGCGGGGCTTCCTTGCTCAGCGGCCTTCGGGTCCTTCTCGTCGGCCTTGGAGCGCACGCCGTCGGCAACGCGCTTGCCGATCGTCTCGTCGATGTTCGACCAGTACGCGAAGGCCCGCTCCAGGACCGGTTCGCTGACCCCGTCGAGGAGGTGTCCGACGACGTTGTCGACCAGACGGTCCCGGGCGGCGTCGTCCAGGACCTGGCGGACCAGTGTGCCGGGCTGCCCCCAGTCGTCGTCCTCGGCATGGGAGATGTACGCGGCGCGGACGATCTCGCCGTCGGCCGTCCAGCTGGGCGGAGGGCCGAAGAGGGCGGGGTCGGCGGCAGGACCGCCCTTGGAGTTCGGGGCGTACACCGGATCAGTGGTCTTCCGGTACGCCATCGCCCCGTCCTTCGAGTAGGAGCGGACGTCGACGATGGGCGCGTTCACGGGAAGCTGCTGGTAGTTGGCGCCGATGCGGTGCCGGTGGGCGTCCGCGTAGGAGAACAGCCGGGCCAGCAGCATGCGGTCAGGGCTCGGCCCGATCCCGGGGATGAAGTTGTTGGGCTGGAATGCCGCCTGCTCGATCTCCGCGTGGTTGTCGGTCGGATTGCGGTCCAGGGTCATCCGGCCGACCGGAATGAGCGGGTAGTCGCCATGCGGCCACACTTTGGTGAGGTCGAACGGGTTGAAGCGGTAGTGCGAGGCCTCCGCGTAGGGCATGACCTGCACGTACAGGGTCCAGCTGGGGAAGTCGCCGTCACGGATGTGCTCGAAGAGATCGCGCATGTGGTAGTCCGTGTCGGCGGCGGCCATCTGGTCGCCCTCGTGCTGGGTGAAGAACTCGATCCCCTGGTCGGTCTTGAAGTGGTATTTCACCCAGAACCGATCGCCCTTGGCGTTGATCCACATGTACGTGTGGGAGGTGTAGCCGTTCATGTGGCGCCAGGTGCGGGGGATGCCGCGGTCTCCCATCAGCCAGGTCACCTGGTGCGCGGACTCCGGCGAGAGTGTCCAGAAGTCCCACTGCATGTCGTGGTCGCGCAGGTTGCTGTCCGCGCGGCGCTTCTGGGATCGGATGAAGTGCTGGAATTTCATCGGGTCCTTCACGAAGAACACCGGTGTGTTGTTGCCGACCATGTCGTAGTTGCCGTCGGTGGTGTAGAACTTCACCGCGAAGCCGCGAGGGTCACGCCAGGTGTCGGGGCTGCCCCGCTCGCCGGCGACCGTCGAGAAGCGAATGACCAGGTCGGTGCGGGTGCCCGGCTGAAAAACGGTTGCCATGGTGTAGGCGCTGACGTCCTCGGTCACCTCGAAGTGGCCGAAGGCGCCGCTCCCCTTGGCGTGAGGCTGGCGTTCGGGAATCCGCTCCCGGTTGAACTGGGCCATCTGCTCGATCAGGTAGGCGTCCTGCAGCAGGACCGGCCCGCCCGGTCCGAGGGTGAGAGAGTGCTCATCACTCTCCACCGGAGCGCCGGAGTCCGTCGTGGTGGCGGGATGGAACTCCGTCATGAGTCTGACCTTTCGTCGTGCCGGTCCTCCATGAACTTCACACTCGCGTGACCGTAAGAACCCGCACTAAACACGACACCGTCGAATGTGGTGCGAGGTTCTGTTCGATCAACGCCCGGCGGGCATCGGACACGTCATGTCGGCCGACGGTTCGGGCACTCCTCCACGGCTGTCACGCCTGGTTACTATGGTCACTTCATGCGGATTGCACCGCATCGGAGCCGGCCGTGGAATGCAAGGCAAGCAGCCCGTGGGGCATTGGAAGATGATGCGAGAGGTCACTGCAACCCGCTATGTCGCACCCCTGCGGTCCGGCGGCTCCGTGCCCGGAATCGTCGAGGCCGACGACCTGGGGACGTACGTGGTCAAGTTCACCGGCTCCGCGCAGGGCCACAAGGCGCTGATCGCCGAGGTCATCGTGGGTGAGCTGGCGCGCGCCCTCGGACTGCGCTTCCCCGAGCTGGTCCTCGTGCACTTCGACCCCGCGCTCGCCGCGCACGAACCGCACCAGGAGGTCCGCGACCTGCTCGACGCGAGCCCGGGCGTGAACCTCGGCATGGACTACCTGCCGGGCGCCGCGGACTTCACCCCCGAGGTCGCCGAGCACTTTCCGGTGGACCCCGGGGAGGCGGGCCGGATCGTCTGGCTGGACGCGCTGACCGTGAACGTGGACCGCACCGTCCACAGCTCCAACCTGATGGTGTGGCCGACCTTCGGCACCGCGCCGCCGCGCCTGTGGCTCATCGACCACGGCGCGGCCCTGGTCTTCCACCACCGCTGGGACGCCTCGGATCCGGGGAAGGCATCGGATCCGGCGAAGGCCTACGACTTCCGCCATCACGCCCTCGGCCGGTACGCGCCGGACGTGCGGGCCGCCGACGCCGAACTGGCCCCCAGGGTGACCCGCGAGCTGCTGCGGTCCGTCCTCGCCGAGGTGCCGGACGCCTGGCTCGCCGACGAGCCCGGCTTCGCCACCGCGGACAAGGCCCGGCACGCCTACGTCGACTACCTGGCCGCCCGCGTCGGGGCGTCCCCGGCCTGGCTGCCCACCGACTTCCCCACCCGCGAGGAACTGGCGGCGGAGGAGTCCCGGCGGACGGCGCGGACCCGGGCGGGCCGCCCGGACTGGCTCAAGACCGTCCCCGACCTGCACGGCAGGCCGGCCGCCGCACAGGACTGGTCCGTGCACCTGGGATGAGCCGGGGCGCGGACCTGTCCTGTGCAGTGGCCCCGGAGAGTTCCGGGGCCACCTGACGCGGTGCGGGGGTCAGCCCTTGAGCTGCTGGTACGCCGGCAGGGTCAGGAAGTCGGCGTAGTCCTCGTCGAGGGAGACCTGGAGCAGCAGGTCGTGGGCCTGCTGCCAGTGGCCGGCGGCGAATGCCTCGTCGCCGATCTCCTCGCGGATGTTCCGCAGTTCCTCGTCGGCGACCTTGCGGGCCAGTTCCGGCGTGACCTTCTCGCCGTTCTCGAACTCGACACCGGCGTTGATCCACTGCCAGATCTGCGAGCGGGAGATCTCCGCGGTGGCCGCGTCCTCCATCAGGTTGAAGATCGCCACCGCGCCCAGACCGCGCAGCCAGGCCTCGATGTAGCGGATGCCGACCTGGACGGCGTTGACCAGGCCCGCGTACGTCGGCCTGGCGTCCAGGGAGTCGATCGCGATCAGGTCGGCCGCCTCGACGTGCACGTCCTCGCGCAGCCGGTCCTTCTGGTTCGGCTTGTCGCCGAGGACCTTGTCGAAGGACTCCGTGCAGATCGGCACCAGGTCGGGGTGGGCCACCCAGGAGCCGTCGAAGCCGTCGCCGGCCTCGCGGTCCTTGTCGGCGCGGACCTTCTCGAAGGCCACCTTGTTGACCTCGGCGTCCCGGCGGGAGGGGATGAAGGCCGCCATGCCGCCGATCGCGTGCGCGCCGCGCTTGTGGCAGGTGCGCACGAGGAGTTCGGTGTAGGCGCGCATGAACGGAGCCGTCATCGTGACCGCGTTGCGGTCCGGCAGGACGAACCTGGCCCCGCCGTCACGGAAGTTCTTGACGATGGAGAACAGGTAGTCCCAGCGGCCCGCGTTCAGCCCGGCCGCGTGGTCGCGCAGTTCGTAGAGGATCTCCTCCATCTCGTACGCGGCCGTGATCGTCTCGATCAGGACGGTGGCGCGGACGGTGCCCTGCGGGATGCCGACGTAGTCCTGGGCGAAGACGAACACGTCGTTCCACAGCCGCGCCTCCAGGTGCGACTCCGTCTTCGGCAGGTAGAAGTAGGGGCCCTTGCCGAGGTCGATCAGACGCTTGGCGTTGTGGAAGAAGTACAGGCCGAAGTCGACGAGGCCGCCGGGCACCTGGGTGCCGTCCGCGTCCACGAGGTGACGCTCGTTCAGGTGCCAGCCGCGCGGGCGCATGACGACCGTGGCGAGTTCCTCGTTCGGGCGCAGCGCGTAGGACTTGCCGGAGCCGGGGTCCGTGAAGTCGATGTTCCGGGTGTAGGCGTCGATCAGGTTGAGCTGGCCGAGGACGACGTTCTCCCAGGTGGGGGCGGAGGCGTCCTCGAAGTCGGCGAGCCAGACCTTCGCGCCCGAGTTGAGCGCGTTGATGGTCATCTTGCGGTCGGTGGGGCCGGTGATCTCGACCCGGCGGTCGTTCAGGGCCGCGGGGGCGGGGGCCACCTGCCAGGAGTCGTCCGCGCGGATCGCGGCCGTCTCCGGGAGGAAGTCGAGCGTGGAGGTGCGGGCGATCTCGGCGCGGCGCTCCGTACGGCGGGCGAGGAGTTCGTCGCGGCGCGGGGTGAACCGCCGGTGCAACTCGGCCACGAAGGCGAGCGCCGCGTCGGAGAGGACCTCATCCTGCCGGGGCAGGGGCTCGGCGTCGACGATGGCCAGCGGGGACGGCGCTGGTGCGGACATGAGCTGTCACTTCCTTCGGGGGAGCTTCTTCAGCGAACCACGTTCAGTGCCACCTTGCCGTGGCACCGGGTGCCCATGGCCGTGAAAGCGGCATACCGCACCCGGGGAGCGGCGAGTGCTTCTGAAATGTGGATAGTAGTTTCCTCATGGTGGAAGTTCAAGGTGTGTTGATGTCGAGAATCTTCGGGTCGAGGGAAGGTGGCGCTCGGTGCCGCGCCGCTCACTCAAGGTGGCCCAGGTCGGCCTCGGTGTCGATGTCGTACGCCCGTGCCACGTCCCCGCACTCGACGAGGGTGATCGATCTCTCGTGCGCCCTCAGATAGGCGCGCGCCCCCCGGTCGCCGGCCGCGCTCTCCGCGACGCCGTCCCAGTGGGCCGCCCCGAGCAGCACCGGATGGCCGCGCACGCCGTCGTACGCGGCCGAGACCAGCGAGCCCTCGTCCCGGTACGCGGCCCGCACCCGGGCCACCGCCTCGGCGCTCACGCCGGGCTGGTCCACCAGCAGGACCAGGGCGGCCCGTGCCCCCGTGCCGGCGAGGGAGTCCAGTCCGGCCCGCAATGAGGAACCCATGCCCTGCTCCCAGTGCGGGTTGTCCACGAGCACGCAGCAGGGCAGCTCCGCACGCTGCCGCACCTCGGCCGACCGTGCGCCCAGGACCACGTGGACGCGCTCGCATCCGGCCGCCCGCAGGGCCGCGACCGCGTGCTCCACCAGCGGCCGGCCCCGGTGCGCGAGCAGGGCCTTGGGCCGCCCGCCGAGCCGGCGTCCGCCGCCGGCCGCCAGCACCAGTCCCGCGATCTCGTCCTCTGTGCGTGTCATGGGTCCTGCATACCGCGCACCGGCCGGCTTCGAGCCGGTGTGCGGGGGCTGAATTTCGGTCCGCGCGGTGGCGCGTCCCGGTCCGGGTGGCGTTTACTGATCTGCGTCCCCCGGCGCCCGACCCGCTCCACAGGGATGTCCGACGGGACCACGGAGGGGACGGCGCACGACGGCGTGCGAGGGGGAGGGGCTGTGTTGCGGAGCTTGGACCGGCGGCCGGCGACCGGCGGCAAAGAGGATCCCAGGGTGACGGAACTGCGGACCGCGGTGGCCCGGCTGCGCCGCGAACTCGCCTCATATCCGGCGGAGTTCACCGACCGGGTCATCGCCGAGGACGAACTGGCCGCACTCGCCGCGATGACCACCCACGGCACCCCCGAACTCCCGCGCCTGCGCCGCTCCCTGCTCCTGATCGCCGGCTCCATCGGCTCGGTCAGCGCCCTGGCGTCCGGACTGTCCCAGGTGCGCACGGCGGTGGACCTGTTCGGCGAGCAGCCGCGAGGCTGACGAACCGGCGACCGGGCGTCGTCACATCGGCGCCCGTGCCCGGAGACCCGGTCTCCGCGCGGCAGGCCCGTCCGGGTCCGTGGCCCTCACGGTCTCCGGCGCCGGATGAGGCCCCGCTCGGTCGCCGCCGCCACCGCCGCGGTGCGCGACTCCACGCCCAGCTTGGCGTAGACGTGCACCAGATGGGATTTCACCGTGGCCTGGCTCAGGAACAGGTGCTTGCTGATCTGCAGGTTCGACAGGCCGTCGCGGACCAGTTCCAGCACCTCCAGCTCGCGGCGGCTGAGCGCGGCCGCGGGCGTGCGCATGCGGTCCATCAGACGGTGGGCGACCAGGGGCGCGAGGGCCGAGCGGCCGGAGGCGGCGGTGCGTACCGCGGCGGCCAGCTCCTGCGGCGGCGCGTCCTTCAGGAGGTACCCGGCCGCGCCGGCCTCCACCGCGGCGAGGATGTCCGCGTCGGTGTCGTACGTGGTGAGCACCAGGACGCGCGGAGCGCCGGGTCGTGCGGTGATCGCCGCCGTGGCCTCCGCGCCGTGCGCTCCGCCCGGACCGAACTGCAGATCCATCAGCACCACGTCCACCCCGCCCGCCGCGGCCAGCTCCACGGCGCGTTCCGCCGTCGGCGCCTCCCCGGCGATCTCGAAGTCGGGCTCGGCGGACAGCACCGCCTTCAGGCCCGCGCGGACCACGGGATGGTCGTCCGCCAGCAGCAGCCGGATCGTCATGCGCCGCCCCCGGAGTCCGGATACGGCAGCGTGACCGCCACCGCGGTGCCCTGGCCGGGCGACGACTCCACGGTGAACGTCCCGCCCAGCGCCTCCGCCCGCGAGCGCATCGCGGGCAGCCCGAAACCGCCGTCCGCCGCCCGGCCGGACCGCGCGGCGGTGTGCTCGGCGCCGGGGTCGAAACCGGCACCGTCGTCGACGACGTCCAGCGCCACCGCCGTGTCCATGAAGCTCAGGGTGATCTCCGCGCGCTGGGCGCGGGCATGCCGCAGGGTGTTGCCGAGCGCCGACTGGGCGATCCTGAGCAGTGCCACCTCGTAGGGGGTGGGCAGCCCGGCCGGGACGCCGCTCACCGTGAAGCGGACCTCGGGCGGGGCGGCCGGGCCCGAGCACAGCCGTTCCAGCGCACCGGCCAGCGAGCCGCGTTCCAGGTCCGGAGGGGTCAGCGCGTGCACGAAGCGGCGGGCCTCGGCGAGGTTGTCCTGTGCGGTCGCGCGGGCCTGCTCGATGTGCGCGGCGGCGGGGGAGCCGTCGGGCAGCGCGTGCTGGGCGGCGCGCAGCAGCAGCTGGATGCTGGACAGGCCCTGGGCCAGCGTGTCGTGGATCTCCCGGGCCAGCCGCTCCCGTTCGGCGAGCGTGCCGGCGGTGCGCTCGGCGTCGGCCAGCTCGGCGCGGGTGGCCACCAGTTCCTCGATCAGCTCACGGCGCCGCTCGCTCTCCCGGTACAGCGCCTCGTAGCCGAGGACCGTGGCGACGGCCACTCCCGCGCCGAGCAGGGGGCCCAGGAAGGCGCCCGCGCTCAGCCGTTCTCCGTGCCCGATGAAACCGGCGATGGCCGCGCCCGCGGTCGCGGTGACCGCGGGCAGGCTCCAGCGCACGGGCAGCAGATGGAGCTGGAGGAAGTACAGCGGGAAGGCCGCCCACACCGCTTCGGGGGAGAACGAGAGCAGCACCAGCCAGGCCGCGCAGAGCGCCGCCAGCCACACCGCGGCCACGCGCTGGGAGCGGTGGGTGGCCGGGCTCAGCGCGCCCCAGGCGAACACCGCGCCGGTCCCCAGCGCGGCCGCCACGGCGGCCGGGTCGTGCGCGCGGGCGGCGGCGAGCACGAGCAGACCGGCGAACAGTGCGTACAGGCACAGGCGCAGGGTGACGACGACGGGGGAGCGGGGGCGGATGTCCATGACGGGTCCAGGGTAGGCGGGCCGGGCGGTGATCCGGTCAACCGAAAGTTCGAAAGAGGGGTGCTCCCTTCGGTCCGCGACAGCCGTGCCCCGGCGCGATGCCTGAGGGGGGCGGTGCCGCGCAAGGTGGACGGCATGTTCGTCGCATGGAGAGACCTGCGGTTCGCCAAGGGGCGGTTCGCCCTGATGGGCGCCGTGGTCACACTGATCACCCTGCTCGTGGGGCTGTTGTCCGGGCTCACCGCCGGGCTCGCCGAGGAGAACGTCTCGGCGGTAAGGGGCCTGCCCGCCGACCACCTCGCCTTCGCCGCGCCGCCCGGCGGCCGGCCGGTGTCGTTCACCGGTTCCTCGCTGCCGCCCGAGGCCGTCCGGCGGTGGGCGGAGCGCGTTCCGTACGCGGAGCCGGTCGCGATCCGCACGCTCGACGCGGCAGCCGGGAGCCGCACGGCGGCGGTGTCCGAGTTCGCCGTACGCCCGTCGGCCGGCATCGCACCGGAGGGCGTGGCGCCCGGGCGGGCCGTGCTCTCCGCCAAGGCGGCCTCCGAACTCGGCGTCGCGGCCGGGGACCGGGTCCGGCTCGGCTCCGCCACCTGGACCGTGGCGGCCGTGGCGGGCGGTGCCTCCTACAGTCACACACCCGTGGTGTGGACCGCGTGGGACGGCGGCCGGGCGACCGTGATCGCGCTGCGCGCACAGGGCGCCGACGTCCCGGCCGGGGACCGGACCGCCGGCACGAAGACCCTCGCCAAGGACGACGCGCTGACCGCGATCGGCTCCTACCAGGCCGAGAACGGCTCGCTGCAACTGATGCGCGGCTTCCTGTTCGCCATCTCCGCGCTCGTCGTCGGGGCGTTCTTCACGGTGTGGACGATCCAGCGGTCCCCCGACATCGCCGTGCTCAAGGCGCTCGGCGCCTCCACCGGCCACCTGCTGCGCGACGCGCTGGGCCAGGCCGCGGTGCTGCTCGCCGCCGGGACGCTGCTCGGCACCGGGCTCGCGGCCCTGACCGGTGCACTGGTGCGGGGCGGCGCGGTTCCCTTCGTACTCGACCCGCCGACCGTCCTGCTGCCCGCCGCGGTGATGGCCGCACTGGGTGTGCTGGGTGCCGGCCTGTCCGTCCGGCGGATCACCGCCGTCGACCCGCTGACCGCGCTGGGAGGCGTGCGATGAGCCTGTTCCTCGACGACATCACCCTGACCTACCCCGACGGCGACGGCCGGCTCACCGCCCTGGACCGGGTACGCCTGGAGGTGCCCGCGGGCACGGTCACGGCGGTGGCCGGGCCCTCCGGCTCGGGCAAGTCCAGCCTGCTCGCGGTCGCGGCCACGCTGATCACGCCGGACAGCGGACGCGTGTGCGTGGACGGTACGCCGACGGGGGAGCTGAGCGCCGGGGAGCGGGCGGTGCTGCGCCGCCGCAGCATCGGGATCGTCTTCCAGCAGCCGAACCTGCTGCCGTCCCTCACGGCGGCGGAGCAGCTGGAGGTGATGGCCCGCCTGGACGGCCGCCGGCCGGCGGCGGGCCGGGTCCGCGAACTCCTGGCCGCGGTGGGCCTCGCCGACCATGCGCACCGGCGCCCGCACCAGCTCTCCGGCGGTCAGCGCCAGCGCGTCAACATCGCGCGAGCGCTGATGAACGATCCTTCCGTTCTCCTGGTCGACGAGCCCACCAGCGCCCTCGACCACGAACGCGGCGCTGCCGTCATCGACCTGCTGGCCGGCCTCGCCCGTGCCCGCGGCACGGCGACCGTCCTCGTCACCCACGACCGCGCCCACCTGAGCGCGGCGGACGCGGTACGGGAGATGAGAGACGGCCGTCTGGAGCCGGTCGGCCGGGGGACGTGAGCCGGTCGGGCCGAGGCTCGTTTTCCCGGCCGGTCGGCCGGGGGTCAGACCGCCGGGCCCGAGCTGGCCAGGGCCTTGGAGAGGTCTTGTGCCACCTGCTGGAGGACCGGGACGATGCGTTCCGTCGCGATGTCCGTGACACGGCCCGCCGGGCCGGAGATGGAGATCGCCGCGGCCGTCGGGCTGTCGGGGACGGTGACCGCGAGGCAGCGGACGCCGATCTCCTGCTCGTTGTCGTCGACCGCGTAGCCGAGCCGTCGGACCTCCGCCAGGGCCGCCAGGAAGCCTTCCGGGGTGGTTATCGTCTTGTCCGTGGCGGCCGGCATCCCCGTGCGGGCCAGCAGCGCGCGCACCTCGTTGTCGGACGTGTGCGCGAGCAGCGCCTTGCCGACACCCGTGGAGTGCGGCAGCACCCGGCGCCCCACCTCGGTGAACATCCGCATGGAGTGCCTGGACGGCACCTGCGCCACGTAGACGATCTCGTCGCCGTCCAGCAGCGCCATGTTCGCCGTCTCACCCGTCTCGTCCACCAGCCGGGCCAGGTATGGGCGAGCCCAGGTGCCGAGCAGCCGCGCGGCGGACTCGCCGAGGCGGATGAGGCGGGGCCCGAGCGCGTACCGGCGGTTCGGCTGCTGCCGTACGTAGCCGCAGGCGACCAGGGTCCGCATCAGCCGGTGGATGGTGGGCAGCGGCAGACCGCTCGTGGCGGAGAGCTCGCTCAGACCCACCTCGCCTCCGGCGTCCGCCATCCGCTCGAGCAGATCGAAGGCGCGCTCGAGGGACTGGACCCCACCGGTGGCGGCGGGGCCGGCGGAGGCGGAGGACTTGCGCTCGTCTGACGGCGGCACGTCGCATTCCTTTCTGCGGGTGTGGCCGCATGTTACCGGCCTGGTCGGATGCCCACCCAGGCCTGTCATGGGCCGTTCCTGCCGATCAGCAAGGGTTTGTCCATATCCTCGTCTGAAATGCGGGCTGACCCTTGACGCTGCTCTCGGTGAAAACTACGTTCTGGCCACCGGAAGTTTACTTCCGTTCTGTGGAAAACACCGAATGTTCCCCACCTTCCCCTCCCCGGGAGCCCGTATGCCTCCTGCTGTGGATGACCGATCATCCGTGGACACCGGCAACACCGCGAGTTCTGGCCTGTACACGTACGACCTCGCCCCCACGAAGAAAGAGGGGCGCCGCTGGGGCGCCTACAACGTCTTCACGCTCTGGGCCAACGATGTGCACAGCCTCGGCAACTACGCCTTCGCGATCGGACTGTTCGCGCTCGGCCTGAACGTGTGGGGCATCCTGGCCGCCTTCGCACTCGCCTCTCTCCTGCTCTTCCTCCTGCTCACCCTGTCCGGGTTCATGGGACACAAGACGGGCGTCCCGTTCCCCGTCATGAGCCGCATCGCGTTCGGCATCAAGGGCGCGAAGATACCCGCCGGCGTCCGCGGCGGCGTCGCCATCGCCTGGTTCGGGATCCAGACCTATCTTGCCGCCTCCGTGCTGAGCGCGCTGCTCGTAGCCATGTTCCCCGGCCTGGGGAGCCTCGAGAAGCACTCCGTGCTCGGTCAGTCCCTGCTCGGCTGGATCACCTTCATGGCCCTGTGGCTGCTCCAGGTGCTCATCGTGAGCTACGGCATGCAGATGATCCGGCGCTACATGGCCTTCGCTGCGCCCACCACCCTGATCACCATGAGCGCCCTGGCCGCGTGGATGTTCTTCCGGGCGGGCGGATCGATCTCCCTGTCCGACGGCCACCCGCTCCCGGGCGGCACGATGTGGCTGCACGTCCTGCAGGCCGCCGCGCTGTGGGTGGTCATCTACGGCACGTTCGTACTCAACTTCTGCGACTTCACCCGTTCGGCCAGGAGCCGCGCCTCGATCGTCCGCGGCAACGTGATCGGCATCCCGGTGAACATGCTCTTCTTCGCCGTCATCGTGGCGGTCCTGTGCGGCGCGCAGTTCAAGCTCGACGGGCAGATCATCACCAGCCCCACGGACATCGTCCGCACCATCCCGAACATGATCCTGCTGGCCGCGGCCTCGGTCGCCCTCATCGCCCTGACCGTCGCGGTGAACCTGCTGGCCAACTTCGTGGCACCGATCTACGCGCTGGTCAACCTCTTCCCGCGGCGGCTGAACTTCCGCCGCGCCGGCCTGGTGAGCGCGTGTGTCGGCCTGGTGATCACGCCGTGGAACCTCTACAACAGCCCGATCGCGGTGGAGTACTTCCTCGGCGGCCTCGGCGCCCTGCTCGGACCGCTCTTCGGCGTGATCATGGCCGACTACTGGCTGCTGCGAAGGGCCCGGGTCAACGTCCCCGACCTCTACACCGAGGACGCGCGGGGCGAGTACCACTACCGCCGCGGCTACAACCCGCGGGCCGTCTGGGCCTTCGCGCCCTCCGCGGCCATCGCCGTCGTCCTCGCCCTGATGCCCGCCTTCCACGCCGTGGCCGGCTTCTCCTGGTTCGTCGGCGCCATCCTCGCGGCCGTCCTCTACTCGGTCATCGCCGACCGCAGCGTCCTGATCCAGGACGTGGACGGCGAGGCCATCGCGGTCGCCGCCGAATGAGCCGCGTGCGCATCGCGCACTGAACCAGCCGTCCAGCGGAATCACCCAGAAAGCCGACCATGCGCATCCTCGTCGTGAACGTCAACACCACGCAGTCCATCACCGACTCGATCGGTGAGCAGGCGGCGGCCGCGGCGTCACCAGGCACCGAGATCGTCCCACTGACCCCCTCCTTCGGAGCGGAGTCCGTGGAGGGCAACTACGAGAGCTACCTCGCCGCCATCGCCGTGATGGAGGCCGTACGCGCCTACCCCGGGCCCTTCGACGCCGTGATCCAGGCCGGCTACGGCGAGCACGGCCGCGAGGGCCTCCAGGAACTCCTCGACGTCCCCGTCGTCGACATCACCGAGGCCGCCGCGAGCACCGCCCAGTTCCTCGGCCGCACCTACTCCGTCGTCACCAGCCTGGACCGCACGGTCCCGCTGATCGAGGAGCGCCTCCACGCCGCCGGGCTGAGCGCCCGCTGTGCCTCCGTGCGCGCCAGCGGGCTCGCCGTGCTCGATCTGGAGCGGGACGAGAAGGCCGCCGTCGCGGCGATCGCCGACCAGGCCGCCCGCGCCGTGGAGGAGGACCGGGCGGAGGTGATCTGCCTCGGCTGCGGGGGCATGTCCGGGCTCACCGAGCGCGTCGCCGAACGCACCGGGGTCCCCGTCGTCGACGGCGTGACCGCCGCCGTGACGATCGCCGAGTCCCTGGTCCGGCTCGGCCTGTCCACCTCGAAGGTGCGCACATACGCCCGGCCGCGGCCCAAGCGGATGGTCAACTGGCCGCCGAGCGCGCGTTGACGCAGATCGTGCGTCGCCCGCGCAGGCCGCCGCGACGAGGTCCGCTCCGCCAGGAAGGTCTTGACTCATGAGGCTCGGCCATGAAGACTCCGTATACAGGAAACTTGTTTCCGCTCTCCGGAATTTTGCTTGTTTCGCGGGTGAGCGACAGTGAACAGAGGAACCGCACCAGAGGAGGGGCGTCCGTTGCCCGACGTACAGCTCGTACTGCGCTCCACACGCGTCGTGACCCCCGAGGGCGTGCGCCCCGCGTCCGTCACCGTCGCCGACGGCCGGATCGTGGCCGTACTGCCGCATGACGCCGAGGTGCCGGTGGGCGCGCGGCTGGAGGACGTCGGCGACGACGCTCTGCTGCCGGGACTCGTCGACACCCACGTCCATGTGAACGACCCCGGGCGCAGCGACTGGGAGGGCTTCTGGACCGCCACCCGGGCGGCGGCCGCCGGAGGCATCACCACCCTCGTCGACATGCCCCTCAACTCGCTGCCGCCGACGACCACCGTCGGCAACCTCCGCGTCAAGCAGGAGGTGGCCCGCAGCAAGGCCCACATCGACGTCGGCTTCTGGGGCGGCGCGCTCCCGGACAACGTCAAGGACCTGCGGCCCCTGCACGACGCGGGCGTCTTCGGCTTCAAGTGCTTCCTGTCCCCGTCCGGGGTCGACGAGTTCCCCGAGCTGGACCACGACCGGCTGACCGCCTCCATGGCGGAGATCGCGGGCTTCGGCGGGCTGCTCATCGTGCACGCGGAGGACCCGCACGAACTCGGGCTCGCCCCCCGGCTGAGCGGCCCGAAGTACGCCGACTTCCTGCAGACCCGCCCGCAGGTCTCCGAGGACAGCGCCATCGAGGGCCTCATCGCCCTGGCCCGCCGGCTCGGCGCGCGGGTCCACATCCTGCACCTGTCCTCCTCCGGCGCGCTGCCGCTGATCGCCGCCGCCAAGCGCGAGGGCGTCCGGCTCAGCGTCGAGACCTGTCCGCACTACCTCACGCTCACCGCCGAGGAAGTGCCCGACGGGGCCAGCGAGTTCAAGTGCTGCCCGCCGATCCGTGAGGCCGCCAACCAGGACCTGCTCTGGGCCGCGCTCGCCGACGGCACCATCGACTGCGTCGTCACCGACCACTCGCCGTCCACCGTGGACCTCAAGACGTCCGACTTCGCCACCGCCTGGGGCGGCATATCCTCGCTCCAGCTGAGCCTGTCGGCCATCTGGACGGAGGCGGCCCGGCGCGGCCATGGCATCGAGGACGTGGTCCGCTGGATGTCCGAGCGCACCGCGAACCTCGCCGGCCTCGACCGCAAGGGCGCCATCGCACCCGGCCGGGACGCGGACTTCGCGGTCCTGGCCACCGACGAGACCTTCACCGTCGACCCGGCCGCGCTCCAGCACCGCAACCGCATCACCGCGTACGCGGGCAAGACCCTGCGCGGCGTCGTGAAATCCACCTGGCTGCGCGGCGAGCGCGTCTACGACCCCGCGCTCGACGACCGCTTCACCGAACCCACCGGCCGACTTCTGGAAAGGACGAACTGATCACTGTGACGGCGACCCTGCACTTCACCGGCGACGCGAACCCCTACGGCGGCGGCGACTCCTACGCCGACTACCGTACGGCCGAATTCCCCTTCACCAGGCACGCCAACCTGGCCGACCGCCGGCTCGGCGCGGGCGTCGTCGCCGCCAACGACGAGTTCTTCGCCCAGCGCGAGAACCTGCTGGTGCCCGAGCGGGCCGACTTCGACCCCGAGGACTTCGGGCACAAGGGCAAGGTCATGGACGGCTGGGAGACCCGCCGCCGGCGCGGCGTCTCGGCCGAGCACCCCTGGCCCACCGAGGACGACCACGACTGGGCGCTGATCCGGCTCGGCGCGCCCGGCGTCGTCCGCGGCATCGTCGTGGACACCGCCCACTTCCGCGGCAACTACCCGCAGGCCGTCTCCGTCGAGGGCACCTCGGTCGACGGCGCCCCCACGCCCGAGGAACTCCTCGGCGACGACGTGAAGTGGACGACCCTCGTCCCGCGTACCGCGGTCGGCGGCCACGCGGCCAACGGTTTCGAGGTGAACGTCGAGCAGCGCTTCACGCACCTGCGTCTCAAGCAGCACCCCGACGGCGGCATCGCCCGCCTGCGGGTGTACGGCGAGGTCGTGCCCGACCCGGCGTGGCTGGCCGCGCTCGGCACCTTCGACGTGGTGGCGCTGGAGAACGGCGGCAGCGTCGAGGACGCCTCCAACCTCTTCTACTCGCCGGCCACCAACACCATCCAGCCGGGCCGTTCCCGCAAGATGGACGACGGCTGGGAGACCCGCCGCCGCCGCGACCAGGGCAACGACTGGATCAGCTACCGCCTCGCCGGGCACACCGGGATCCGCGCCCTGGAGATCGACACCGCCTACCTCAAGGGCAACAGCGCCGGCTGGGCGTCCGTCTCCGTCAAGGACGGGGAGGACGGCGAGTGGACGCGGATCCTGCCGCGCACCCGTCTCCAGCCCGACACCAACCACCGCTTCGTGCTGCCCGCGGCGGCCGTCGGCACGCACGCGCGCGTGGACATCTACCCGGACGGAGGAATCTCCCGGCTCCGCCTGTTCGGCGCGCTGACCGAGCAGGGCGCGGCCGCCCTGGCGGCCCGCCACCAGGAACTGGGCGGCTGACCCGTCCGCGCCCGCGGGGCGTTCCGTCCGCACGGACCGGCACGCCCCGCCCGCCGGGTCCGCCGGGGCCGATGAGTTTCGGGGGACGGTGGGGTCTGTACCGGTGACGGAGAACCGCACCGGAAGAACCCACCGAAGAGAAGACCCACCGAAAGAGAGGCACCCGCCATGGGCAAGCTCGTCGTCACCGGTTTCGTGAGCATGGACGGCGTCCACCAGGCGCCCGGCGGTCCCCAGGAGGACGACCGCGACGGCTTCACGCAGGGCGGCTGGAGCGTTCCGTACGGCGACGAGGACTTCGGCCGGTTCATGACCGAGGTCTTCGACCGCGCCGGAGCCTTCCTCCTCGGCCGCCGCACCTACGACATCTTCGCCGCGTACTGGCCACAGGTGACCGACCCCGCGAACCCGGTGGCCGCCCGCCTCAACGGCCTGCCGAAGTACGTGGTCTCCACCAGCCTGACCGACCCCGCCTGGCAGGGCACCACCGTGATCTCCAAGGACCTGGCCGAGGAGGTCGCCGCGGCCAAGGAGCGCACCGAGGGCGAACTCCAGGTCCACGGCAGCGGCGACCTCGTCCGCTCCCTGCTGGCGCTGGACCTCGTCGACACGGTGCACCTGCTGACGTTCCCGGTCGTACTCGGCGCCGGACACCGCCTGTTCGAGGAGGGCACTGTCCCCACCGCCTTCACGCACACCGGTGGCCGTGTCACCGGGGCGGGCGTGTCCATCCAGTCGTACGACGTCGTCGGACGCCCACGATACGGCTCCTATCAGGATTAACTTCCCGCGAATTCACCGAACTTGACGGTGAACTCCTGAACTTGTCATTGACATGCCACTATCTACGCGCGTCATGATGAGCCCATGACATTCCCCCCGCGTACCACCCGGATCGGCGCCGCGGGCGCCCTCCTGTCCGCTCTCCTCGTCGGTGGCACCGTCGCCGCCGCCCCGGCCGAAGCCGCCGCGACGGCGGTCGGCAGCATCTGCTACAGCGCGCTGCCCTCGCAGGCGTACGACACGCTCCGTCTGATCGACAAGGGCGGTCCCTTCCCGTACTCCCAGGACGGCGTCGTCTTCCAGAACCGCGAAGGCGTCCTGCCCGCGCAGGCGAGCGGGTACTACCACGAGTACACGGTCGTCACCCCGGGCTCCTCCGACCGCGGCGCCCGGCGCATAGTCACCGGCAAGAAGACGCGGGAGGACTACTACACCGCGGACCACTACGTCACGTTCAAGCTCGTCAACTTCGGCTGCTGAACAACGAGTCGACCGCATGTCCCTCGCCCCGCGGCCCCTCCACGCACACCGGCCGCGGGGCGAGTGGCTGCCGTGGCTGCGGACCCGCGTCGGCGCGGGTCAGGGGCGCGGAGCGCTCAGTGCCCACAGCGCGGTGAGCAGGGTGGCCGCGCACAGCGCCATCCCCACGGCGGCCACCAGGCTCCCGCCGATGAGCAACGCCCCCGCCACGGTGCCCAGGACGAGTCCGAACGCGGCCACCCGGGCGCCCGGCCACCACCAGGGCCGCGTGAAGCGCGCCGTGGCGTCGACCGGGGTGAAGGAGTCCCTCAGGGTCGTGCGGACCGCCGTGTGCTCGTCGAGGAGCACACGGCGTGGCGCAACCCGCCGCCGCCGCCCGAGGGGGACCAGACGGGTGCCGTCCGTCAGCCGTACCACCACCGCGCCGCGCGAGCCGGTGCCGTGATGGGCACTCACCTCGACCGGGCCCCGGAGCCCGTCGATGACGGGATGCCACATGATCCGCTGCCAGACGGCCGGCCGGTCGCTCGCGCCCGTCTCGGTGAGCCTGAGCCACAGGCTCTCCGACAGCGCATGCGGGGAGGCGGACCCGGTACCGCAGTGCACCGTCGCGGTCATCGGGCGGGACGGCCGCCGCGCCGCCCACCAGAACCGCAGACCACGTCGGGCCCACACCGAGCACAGCAGAGCGGCCGTGGCCCCGGCGAGCAGGACGGGGACGAACAGGTCGTCCTCGGCGGCGGTCTCCTCCGAGTCACCGGGGAAGCCCCGCGGGTCCGCCTCGTCCGGGTCGTAGGCGACGGGGAACCGACGGCCCTTGGTGTAGCGGTCGGTGTCGTAGATCTCGAAGCGCTGCACGTGCTCACGGCCCGTGCGGTCCTTCCAGCGCACCCGGATGTCCTCGGTGTCCCCGAGGTCGTCCTCGACGACCACGCCGGTGGCGTGGGCCGTGGCCCGGTCGCGGGCCTGGCCGTAGGCGTGCGCGTGGAAACCCAGCCAGCCCGCGAACAACGCGAATCCGGTCAGGGTGGCCGTCATGCCCAGCAGGGCGACGCGCAGGGCGGGGCCGGGGCGTCTCATGCTCTCTCCGCCTTCTCGGTCCCGGACTTGTCCAGCAGGGCGTGGACGGGCGCCGGGTCGCCGCCGTCCACGGCCGTGACGAGCACCTCGTACAGGTCGACGACCGTGCCGTCCGGCGCCGTGAGCACGGTGCTCATCCAGCGGGAGGTGCAGGACCAGCCGGCTTCCAGCAGCAGCGGCACCAGGGCCGCGCCCATGGCACTGGCGAGTACCTGGCAGCCGAGACTCCTGCGCACGGCGGCCGGCAGCCACCGCAGTTGAGGGCGCATCCGGCGGGCGAGGCCGTACCAGTCGCCGTCGGCGACGGCGTCCAGTGCCGCGCGCAGCGCCCCGGTGGGGGAGGACTGCCCGGTCGCGGCCGCCAGCGCCTCCGCGCGGTGGCCGCCGTCGGCGGGAAGGCGGAACCTGTCGGCGTCGAGCTGGAGGAGACGCACCGGCTTCAGGTCCTCGGGCCGGAGGGCACCGCCCCCGCCGCCCGCCTGGAGCGTCCCACCGGGTCCGTCCGCGCAGGCCAGATGCTGGACGCACCACTCGGCGACCACCTCGGCGTCACGCAGCACGAGCGGAGCCGAGCCGTACGCCGCACTGGTGCCGGTGCCGGTGTGCGGCAGCGCGGCCGTCCGCACGGCCGTCGGCGGATGGGTGGCCGTCGCGTAGACGTCCAGAGCCTCCTCCTCGGCATCCTCGCGGGCGGCCCGGGCCCGCACCAGCGGGTCTTGGAGGGCGAGGTCGAACGCCTCGTAGAGGTCCACCGGGTACGAGCCCTCCTCGACCAGGTCCTCCACCCAGTCCTGCGCGATCCCGTCGAATGCCGCGTCGATCACGGCGACCCACTCGACGGCCTCGCGCGCCGCGTCACCGCCCACCACCCGGGCGGCTTCCGCATCGGCTGCCAACTCCTCCTGCCAGGGCCATGGTTGGGTCGCGCGCAGCAGGGGAGCGGCCAGCGGGGCCAGTGGCCGCAGGCGCCCCTCCAGCCGTTCGGCGAGCGCGACGCGCGCCGCCAGCAGGGCACGTGTGCGACGGTCGTCGAAGTGACGCTCGTGGGCCAGCTCGTGCGCGATCACCGCGGCCAGGTGCGTGGCCGAGAGCGCCCGGACCAGTGGTAGCCCGAGCAGCAGCGCGTAGGCGTGTCCGCCCCCGATCCTCACCCGGTACGTGAGTACCGCCGGCTCCGGCACGATCCGCACCAGCAGCGGAGCGCCGAAACCGGTGCGCTCGGCCATGTCCCGCACCAGCGCCGCGAGTTCCGGCTCGTCGTCAGGCCGTACCGCCCGGCCCGGCAGGGCGTCGGGGAGGACGGCCCTCGTGTACAGGGCCGGAAGCAGCCACAGCATCGGCAGCGCGATCATCTGCCAGCCTCCCCAGACCAGCCCCCCGGCCGCGATCAGCAGAAGGAAGCCGATCAGTGGCAGCCAGGCGACGGCTGCCATGGCCGCGGTGAACGACCACGCGCGGACCGCCGAGACCTGCGGCCCCCCGGATATGCGACCGTCCATCACACTCCTGTCGTGCCATGAGGTGTCGGCGGATTCTGTCATAGCCAGGTCAAGCCTGCGGACGTTGAGCGGCGCGTACGGTGCCGGCCCGGTGGCGGCGGTCGGGCACCGCCGGCCCCTGTAGGGCGCGCCCGGCGGTGGTGGGCTGTTGGTCTTGTGGGCCTGGCGGTGAGGGCCGTCCGGTCAGCACCCGGTGGCGGTCAGTCGGCCGTCCGGGTCTGGCGGCTGGGGCTGTCCGGTCGGTTGTGCCTGACGGTGGTGGGCTGTCGGTCATGTGCGCCCGGCGGTGGGGGCCGCCCGGCCGGCGCCTGGCGGCGCGGACCTCCTTGTCGTACCCGGCCGCGGGCCGTCCGGACAAGCGCGCCGACGGGAACGGACGCGGGGACGGGGAGGTTGTGTCCGGAGCCGGGTGGGGGAGGTCCCAGCCGGAGCCGGAGCCGGAGCCGGAGCCGGAGCCGGAGCCGGAGCCGGAGCCGGAGCCGGAGCCGGAGCCGGAGCCGTGGGGCCGGAGCCCGGGGGAGGCTGTGCCACGCGCGGCCCGGCTCAGGGGCGCAGCACCACGCGTCGGCCGTGTAGTTCGCCGCGTTCCATGCGCCGGTGGACCTCCGCAGCGGCGCTGAGGGGTTGGTACTCGACCGAGCGGGGCCGCAGGCCGCCCGAGGCCAGGAGGTCGTTGACGGCGGACGCCGCCTCGGCCAGTTCCGCGGCCGTGGCGTTGGAGATGGCGAAGCCGTGCAGGGAGCCGTCCTTCATGTAGAGCGGACCGACCGGCAGGGTCGGCTCGTCGCGGGCGCCGGACAGAACGACGATGCGCCCGCGGTGGGCGAGGAGGCCGACCGCGGTCGTCAGGTCGTTGCGTCCCGAGGTGTCGACGTGGACGCCGACGCCGGACGGGGCGAGCCGCGCCAGCCGCGCCGCGAGATCGGGGGCGTGGTAGTCCACGACCTCCGCCGCGCCCAGGGAGCGGACGTGCTCGTGGTCGTGCGGGGCGGCCGTGGCGAGGACGCGTGCGTACGCCCGGTACGCGAACTCCACCAGCGCGCTGCCCACGTTGCCGGCCGCGCCGCCGACCAGCACCGTCTCTCCGGGGCGCAGCCCGCCGTGGGTGAAGAGCGCGAGACAGGCGGTCGCGGCGGGATGGAACACGGCCACCGCCTCCTCAGGGCGTACGCCCGCAGGCAGCCGGTACAGGCGGTCGGCGGGCACCACCGCCCGTTCGGCGGCCGCGCCCTGCCGGCCGTCGTGGCCCAGGCTGTTGCACCACACCGTCTCGCCGACTGCGAAACCGGACCCCGCGGACGCCACCGTGCCCACGAGGTCCCGTCCGACCACGAACGGAAACGGCAGCGGCGTCCGGAACAGCCCCGACCGGACGAAGGTGTCCACCGGGTCGACCACGGTGGCCACCACGTCCACCAGCACCTCACCGGCCCCCGGCACAGGATCGGGCAACTCGCCGAAGCGAATGACATCGGGCGACCCGAGCTGTTCGACATAGGCGGCGCGCATGACCACCGATTCTCCCACCGCAAGGCCCAGGCGGCGCGGATGACGCCTGCGGCCGGCCGGAAAGCCGTTTCGGGATTCCGGGCGGCCCGACCGCGATGGCCGCGGGCGTCGGCCCGTCAGCGGAAGACGGCCCTGTCGGCGCCCGGGATCTCCGCCAGGCTCACCGGACGGTGTTCGCGGCGGGAGACCTCGCAGGACTCGGCGATGCGCAGGGCCTGGAGGGCTTCGCGGCCGTCGCACGGGTTGGGGCGTTCACCATGCAACACCCCTACGAACGCCTCCAGTTCGGCCTCGTAGGCGGGACCGAAGCGTTCCAGGAAGTCGGGATAGGGCTTGTCCGCGGCCGGCGGGCCGGTCGGCTCGGTGGACGCGATCGGCGTTCGGTCGTCGAGGCCGACGACGATCTGGTCCAGTTCACCGGCCAGTTCCATGCGCACGTCGTACCCGGCGCCATTGAGGCGGGTCGCGGTGGCCGTGGCGAGCGTGCCGTCGTCCAGGGTGAGCAGCGCCGCACCGGTGTCGACGTCGCCCGCCGCGCGGAACATCGGGGGGCCGGCGTCGGACCCGGTCGCGTACACGCTGACGACCTCACGGCCCGTTATCCATCGCAGCATGTCGAAGTCGTGAATGAGTGCGTCCCGGAACAGCCCGCCGGACAGCGGAAGCCACTCGGGCGGTGGCGGTGCCTGGTCGGAGGTGAGCGCGCGCACCGTGTGCAGACGCCCGAGGCGACCCGAGCGCACGGCCTCGCGGGCGCCCGCGTAACCCGTGTCGAAGCGGCGCATGAACCCCATCTGAAGCACCGTGCCCGCGGCTTCGACCTCGGCGAGCGCCTGTAATGTCCCCGGCAGGTCCAGGGCGATGGGTTTCTCGCAGAACACCGGCAGTCCCGACCGTGCCGCCCGGCCGATCAGTTCGGCGTGGGCGGAAGTCGCGGTGGTGATGACCACCGCGTCGACCCCCCAGGTGAATATCTCGTCCACCCCCGGTGCCGCCGTCTCACCCAGCCGCAGGGCGAGGGCCTGTGCCCGCGCCGGATCGGCGTCCGTGAGGATCAAGGATCCGACCTCTCGATGACGGCTGAGCGTGTTCGCGTGGATGGTGCCGATGCGGCCCGTACCGATGACCCCGATGCGCATGGAAACAAAGTGAGGGCGGACCCCTGACCCTGTCAATCGGCATGTCCGGACAATCGGACTTCACTACTTCCCGTCATCCGGCCGCGGAGCTACGCTCGGCCCGTGCCGAAACCAGAAGTGGACCCCACCGTCTCACTCGAGCTCAGTGTGGACCGGAGTTCCCCGGTACCGCTGTACTTCCAGCTGTCCCAGCAGCTGGAGGCGGCGATCGAGCACGGCAGACTCACCCCCGGCAGCCTGCTGGGCAACGAGATCGAGCTGGCGGCCCGGCTCGGCCTGTCCCGGCCCACCGTCCGCCAGGCCATCCAGTCGCTGGTGGACAAGGGCCTCCTGGTGCGCCGCCGAGGTGTCGGCACCCAGGTCGTGCACAGCCGGGTCAAGCGCCCGCTGGAACTGAGCAGCCTCTACGACGATCTGGAGGCGGCCGGGCAGCGCCCGTCGACGAAGGTCCTGGTCAACACGGTGGTCCCGGCCTCCGCCGAGGTCGCCGCCGCCCTGGCGGTGGCCGAGGGCGAGGAGGTCCACCGCATCGAGCGGCTGCGCCTGGCCCACGGCGAGCCGATGGCGTACCTGACCAACTACCTGCCGTCCGGACTGCTCGACCTGGACACCGGCCAGCTGGAGGCCACCGGCCTGTACCGGCTGATGCGCGCCGCCGGGATCACCCTGCACAGCGCCCGCCAGTGCATCGGCGCCCGCGCCGCCGCCCCCGCCGAGGCCGAGCGGCTCGCCGAGGCCGAGGGCGCGCCTCTGCTCACCATGCAGCGCACCACCTTCGACGACACCGGCCGCGCGGTGGAGTACGGCACGCACACCTACCGCCCCTCCCGCTACTCCTTCGAGTTCCAGCTCCTCGTACGGTCCTGACGGCCTCGCGCGCCTCCGACCTCACGTCCCCATGTCCGGACAATATGACCGGTCATCGCTCCCCGGCTGCGGAACCGGGCATTCCGGTGTCCGATAATGGAACGTTCGGGGCCGGTGGGATCACTGTCGGCCCCTTGCGTACGTTCGGGCACAGCAAGAAGGGCACGGCCTCGTGGCACGCTTTCCAACCTGGGTAGTCATCGCGCTGACAGGGGCCCTGTCCCTGTCGCTCGCGGGGTGCAGCAGCACCGGCGGCAAGCGGGCGGAGGACGCCCGCAAGGCCGCGGCGGCCCAGGGCAGGGCCGCGGTGAACACCCCTCGCTGGACCTTCGCGATGATCACGCACTCCGGGGACGGCGACACGTTCTGGGACCTCGTGCAGAGCGGCGCCAAGCAGGCCGCCGTCAAGGACAACATCAACTTCCTGTACTCGCACGACGCCCAGGCCCAGCAGCAGGCCCAGCTCGTGGACGCCGCGGTGGACAAGAAGGTCGACGGCATCATCGTCACCCTCGCCAAGCCCGAGGCGCTCAAGGCCGCCGTGGCCCGCGCCGAGAGGGCCGGCATCCCGGTGATCACGGTCAACTCCGGATCGGCGCAGTCCAAGGCGTACGGCGCCCTCGCGCACATCGGCCAGGACGAGTCCGTCGCCGGTGAGGCCGTCGGGCAGGAGCTGGCCGAGCGCGGGAGGAAGAAGGTGCTCTGCGTCCTCCACGAACAGGGCAACGTCGGCCACGAGCAGCGCTGTGCCGGGGTGGCGAAGACCTTCTCCGGCACGGTCGAGAACCTCTACGTCAACGGCACCAACATGCCCGACGTGCAGGCCGCGATCGGCGCCCGGCTCCAGGCGGACAGGTCCGTCGACGCCGTCGTCACGCTCGGCGCCCCCTACGCGGACACCGCCGTCAAGGCGAAGGCCGACGCCGGCAGCCGCGCCGAGGTCGACACCTTCGACCTGAACGCCAAGGTCGCCGCCGAACTCAAGGACGGCACGCTCGGCTTCGCCGTCGACCAGCAGCCCTACCTCCAGGGCTACCAGGCCGTCGACCTGCTCTGGCTCTACAAGTACAACGGCGACGTCCTCGGCGGTGGCCGGCCGGTGCTCACCGGCCCGCAGATCGTCACCAAGGACCAGGCGGCCACGCTGGAGGAGTACACGAAGCGGGGCACCCGATGAGCGGCACCACCACCGACCGGCCCGATGCCGCCGCCGGGACCTCCGCCGCTGAAACGTTTCCGCGGACCTCCGCGCTGCGCGGGCTGCTCACCCGCCCCGAGCTCGGCTCGGTCGTCGGCGCGATCGCCGTCTTCGTCTTCTTCGCCTGTGCCGCGGACGGCTTCCTGCGCGCCTCCAGCCTCAGCACCGTCCTGTACGCGTCCTCGGTGATCGGCATCATGGCGGTTCCGGTCGCGCTGCTGATGATCGGCGGCGAGTTCGACCTGTCGGCGGGCGTCATGGTGACGTCCTCCGCGCTGGTCTCCTCGATGTTCAGCTACCAGATGACCGCGAACGTCTGGGTCGGGGTCGGCGTATCACTGCTGGTCACCCTGGCGATCGGCGCCTTCAACGGCTTCATGCTGACCCGTACGGGGCTGCCCAGCTTCATCGTCACCCTGGGCACCTTCCTGATGCTGACCGGGATGAACCTGGGCCTCACCAAGCTGATCGGCGGCACTGTCTCCACCAAGACGATCGGCGACATGGAGGGCTTCCCCAGCGCCCACACGGTGTTCGCCTCGACGCTCACTCTCGGCGGCGTCGACGTCAAGGTCACCATCCTGTGGTGGCTCGGCCTGGTCGCCGTCGCCTCCTGGATCCTGCTGCGCACCCGCACCGGCAACTGGATCTTCGCGGTCGGCGGCAACAAGGACGCCGCCCGCGCGGTCGGCGTACCAGTCATCCGGACCAAGACCGGCCTCTACATGGGCGTGTCCCTCGGCGCCTGGATCTGCGGGCAGCACCTGCTGTTCTCCTTCGACGCGGTGCAGTCCGGCGAGGGCGTCGGCAACGAGCTGATCTACATCATCGCCGCCGTCATCGGCGGCTGCCTGATCACCGGCGGACACGGCAGCGCCATCGGCTCGGCGGTCGGGGCCCTCCTGTTCGGCATGACCAGCAAGGGCATCGTCTTCGCCGAGTGGAACCCCGACTGGTTCAAGTTCTTCCTCGGAGCGATGCTGCTCCTCGCGACCCTGCTCAACACCTGGGTCCGCAGGCGGGCGGAGGCCACCAAGTGACGCACACCGAAGCACGTACCAGCACGCGGGCCGAAGCCCGCACGGCACTCGTGGAGCTGTCCGGCGTCAGCAAGCACTACGGCGGTGTCCGCGCCCTGGAGGACGTCGGCCTGGAGGTCCACGCCGGGGAGATCACCTGCGTCCTGGGCGACAACGGCGCCGGCAAGTCGACCCTGATCAAGATCATCGCGGGGCTGCACCAGCACGACGGCGGCGTCCTCCGCGTCGAGGGCGAGGAGACCCGGCTCACCTCACCGCGCGACGCCCTGGACCGGGGCATCGCCACGGTGTACCAGGACCTGGCGGTCGTGGGCCTCATGCCGGTCTGGCGGAACTTCTTCCTCGGCTCCGAGCCGCGCAAGGGGACCGGCCCCTTCAAGCGCCTGGACGTCGGCCTCATGCGCAGGACCGCACGGGCCGAACTGCTGCGGATGGGCATCGACCTGCGCGACGTCGACCAGCCCATCGGCACCTTGTCGGGCGGCGAACGCCAGTGCGTCGCCATCGCGCGCGCGGTGTACCTCGGCGCGAAGGTGCTCGTCCTGGACGAGCCGACCGCGGCACTCGGCGTGAAGCAGTCGGGCGTGGTACTGAAGTATGTGGCGGCGGCCCGCGACCAGGGCCTGGGCGTTGTGTTGATCACCCACAACCCGCATCACGCGTACCTCGTAGGTGACCGGTTCGTCCTGCTGAGGCGGGGCGCCATGGCCGGCCACCACACTCGGGACGCGATCACCCTGGACGAGCTGACCCGGCAGATGGCCGGCGGCAGCGACCTGGACGATCTGCGCCATGAACTGCAAGGGTCCTGAGGGCCCGGGAGGTTGTGACATCATGCGGCTCCGCGGCGCGGGCGCGACGGCACCCGTGCCTCCGTACCCGGTACAAGTACCGGTACAAACCGGGCGCCGCCCCCTCGGTGCCCCGTACGGAACCCTTACCCAGCGTGCGGCAGAATCGGGCCCGATGAGCACCTACCGCGACCTCACCGCCCCCATCGGCTCCCGACGCGCCCCCGTGCTGCGCACGGTCGGTACCCGGGAGCGGCGCTCCCACCTGACCGCGCCCCGCGTCCCCACGGTGGGCATCGACATCGGCGGCACCAAGGTGATGGCGGGCGTCGTCGACGCCGACGGGAACATCCTGGAGCGGCTCCGCACGGAGACCCCGGACAAGTCCAAGAGCCCGCGGGTCGTCGAGGACACCATCGTCGAACTGGTCCTGGACCTGTCCGACCGGCACGACGTGCACGCGGTCGGCATCGGCGCGGCCGGCTGGGTCGACGCCGACCGCAACCGCGTGCTGTTCGCCCCCCACCTGTCCTGGCGCAACGAACCCCTGCGCGACCGCCTCTCCGAACGCCTGTCCGTCCCGGTCCTGGTCGACAACGACGCCAACGCCGCCGCCTGGGCCGAGTGGCGCTTCGGCGCGGGCCGCGGCGAGGACCATCTCGTCATGATCACGCTGGGTACCGGTATCGGCGGCGCGATCCTGGAGGACGGCCAGGTCAAGCGGGGCAAGTTCGGGGTCGCCGGCGAGTTCGGGCACATGCAGGTCGTGCCCGGCGGCCACCGCTGCCCGTGCGGCAACCGCGGCTGCTGGGAGCAGTACAGCTCGGGCAACGCCCTGGTGCGGGAGGCGCGTGAGCTGGCCGCGGCCGACTCCCCGGTCGCCTACGGGATCATCGAGCACGTCAAGGGGAGCATCCCCGACATCACCGGGCCGATGATCACCGAGCTGGCCCGCGAGGGCGACGCCATGTGCATCGAGCTGCTGGAGGACATCGGCCAGTGGCTCGGCGTCGGCATCGCCAACCTGGCCGCCGCCCTCGACCCGTCCTGCTTCGTCATCGGCGGCGGGGTCTCCGCGGCCGACGACCTGCTGATCGGCCCCGCGCGCGACGCGTTCCGGCGGCACCTCACCGGCCGCGGCTACCGCCCCGAGGCCCGTATCACCCGCGCCCAGCTCGGCCCCGAGGCCGGCATGGTCGGCGCCGCCGACCTCGCCCGGCTGGTCGCCCGCCGCTTCCGGCGCGCCAAGCGGCGCCGGGTCGAGCGGTACGAGCGCTACGAGCGGTACGCGCAGGCGCGGCGCGAGGCCCGGGAGGCGCTGTGACGATGTCGCTGCCCCGCCAGGCGGCGCCTCCGGACGGCCGGCCACCGCGCGTCGAGGACCGCCGGCGCCGCAACCGCCGCAGGACCCTCACCCTGCTGATCATCGTGCTGCTCATCGGTGTCCCGGCCGGCTACCTGGTGATCTCCGCCAACCAGAGCCGCGACAGCGGCAAGGACAAGGAGGCCCGGTACGCGGTGAGGGGCCTCGCGCCCGGCTACCCGTCCAAGGTCCAGCGCCGCCTCTACCAGGTCCCGATACCGCACCCGGCCGACATGGTCTCCTACTACGAGACCAACAACTGGAAGACCAGCCGCCTCTACGTCCAGTTCCGGACCACCGAACCGGGCCTCACCTCCTTCCTGGAGGCCATGGGCGTCAACCGCGACGACCTGAAGGAGGGCGCCGTCACCGTCGGCGCCCGGGACAAGACGACCACCGGCTGGACCTTCACGAGCCCCGGCCCCTGGTGGGGCCTCAGCCACAGCCAGAAGAACCCCGCCCCCACGCAGGACGTGGTCGTGAACCTGTCCAACCCGGTCCTGCCGATGGTCTACGTCGTCTCCCGCACCGTCCCCTGACGCCGGCTGCCACCGACCGCGGCCCGTCCCAGGCCGCCGGAGCCGATTGTCAGACCCCGCCCGTAGAGTCGAAGACGACTGGACCGGACGGCGAGCGGGAGGTGACAGAACGTATGAGCGACACGGCGGCCGGCGTGACGGCCCACGCGACGAACACGGCCCCCCTGTCCCCCCGCCTCGCCGCGCTCTTCCTCCCGGCCCCTCTTCCCCGCGACAGCCGCATCGCCTTCTGGGACCCGACCGGAGACGTATGGCCGGGGAACGGAGCCGCCGATCCCGCCGCCGACCCGGCGCATACGGAGCTCACGGTCGTGCGGCGGCACGGGCAGGGGGCCCGGCGCAGGAGCGCGCCCGCGTTGACGCTGCCGATCGAGGACGCGCTGCCGCACCTCGTCCGGGCACGGCACGATCCGGCGGCGCACCCCGCCACGGCGTGCTGGGGGGCCGCCGCCCTGCACGCGCTGCGGCTCGTCGCCCGTGGACGGCTGCTGCCCGGCCTGACCGCCACCGGGCACGACGCCTGGCGCGCGGGCCCCCTCGACCCGGACGACATCGCCCACCTGCGCGCGATCGCCGCCGCCCTGCCCCACGAGGGCCACGCCGTCCCTCTGCCCGGTCCGGGCCCACTGCGCCTGCCCGAACCGGAGGCGCTGCTGCGCGCCTTCCTCGACGCGGTGGCCGACACCCTGCCCCGCACCCCGGCCGCGCCCCACACCTGCGGGAAGCCCTTCGCCGCCCGCGGCCCGCAGCGCCTGCCGCACGCCCACGACTGGGCGGCCGAGGTCGCCGCAGGCATGGACGCGGGCGTACGCGTCTCGCTCCGCCTGGACCTGTCCGCGCACGACCTGTTCGACGGCGCCGACGACGGGGCCGCCCGGGGCGCCGGCGCGGCGATCGTCCAGGTGCACAGCCTCGCCGACCCCACCCTCGTCACCGACGCGGCGGCCCTGTGGGCGGGCGAGGCGGACCCGGCCTTCGGCCCACGCGCACGCGTGGACGCCGCCCTCGCGGTACGGCGCGCGGCCCGCGTCTGGACCCCGCTGGACCGGCTCTCCGAGCAGGAGGTGCCCGACGTCCTCGCCCTCTCCGAAGCCGAGGTGAGCGAGCTGCTCGGCGTGGCCGCGACGCGGCTCGCCGCGGCCGGCGTCGCTGTGCACTGGCCGCGCGACCTGGCCCAGGACCTCACGGCGACCGCGGTGGTGCGCCCCGCGCCGGGCTCCGCCAAGGACGGCACCGGCTTCTTCGAGAGCGAGGAACTGCTCCAGTTCCGCTGGCAGCTGGCGCTCGGCGGCGATCCGCTCAGCGACGCCGAGATGGACGCGCTCGCCGAGGCCCACCGCCCGGTGGTGCGGCTGCGGGACCGCTGGGTGCTCGTGGACCCGGCCCTCGTCCGCAAGGCCCGCAGGCGCGACCTCGGCCTGCTCGACCCGGTCGACGCGCTGTCCGTCGCCCTCACCGGCACCGCGGACGTGGACGGCGAGACGGTCGAGGCGGTGCCCGTCGGCGCGCTGGCGGCCCTGCGGGACCGGCTCATGGCCGGCGTACGGCCCGCCGAACCGCCGCCGGGCCTCGACGCCACCCTGCGCGACTACCAGCTGCGTGGCCTGGGCTGGCTGGACCTCATGACCTCCCTCGGTCTCGGCGGCTGCCTCGCGGACGACATGGGCCTCGGCAAGACGGTCACCGTCATCGCCCTGCACCTCAAGCGGGCGCACCACGAACCCACCCTGGTGGTGTGCCCGGCCTCCCTGCTGGGGAACTGGCAGCGGGAGATCACCCGGTTCGCGCCCGGCGTCCCCGTCCGCCGCTTCCACGGCCCGGACCGCTCCCTGGACGGCCTCGGCGGCGGCTTCGTGCTCACCACGTACGGCACGATGCGTTCAGCGGCACCCCTGCTGGCCGGGCAGCCCTGGGGCATGGTCGTCGCCGACGAGGCCCAGCACGTCAAGAACCCGTACTCGGCGACCGCGAAGGCGCTGCGAACGATCCCGTCCCCCGCGCGCGTGGCCCTCACAGGCACCCCCGTGGAGAACAACCTCTCCGAACTGTGGGCCCTGCTCGACTGGACCACCCCGGGGCTCCTCGGCCCGCTGAAGTCCTTCCGTGCCCGGCACGCCCGCGCGGTGGAGAGCGGCGGGGCCGAGGACAACGGCGAGGCCGTGCGGCGCCTGGGCCGCCTGGTACGCCCCTTCCTGCTGCGCCGCAGGAAGTCCGACCCCGGAATCGTCCCCGAGCTCCCGCCCAAGACGGAGACGGACCACCCCGTCCCGCTCACCCGCGAGCAAGCCGCACTGTACGAGGCCGTGGTGCGCGAGTCGATGCTCGCCATCGAAACCGCCGAGGGCATGGCCCGGCGCGGACTGGTCCTGAAACTGCTGACCTCGCTCAAGCAGATCTGCGACCACCCGGCGCTCTACCTCAAGGACGAGCACGCCCGCGGCGGCGACCGGCCGGCGGCGCGCTCCGGAAAACTGGCGCTCCTGGACGAGCTGCTGGACACCCTGCTCGCCGAGGACGGTTCGGCGCTGGTCTTCACCCAGTACGTCGGCATGGCCCGCCTGATCACCTCGCACCTCACCAGCCGCGCGGTCCCCGTGGACCTGCTTCACGGCGGTACGCCGGTCCCGGAGCGCGAGCGCATGGTGGACCGCTTCCAGAGCGGCGAGACCCCGGTCCTCGTACTGTCCCTGAAAGCGGCGGGCACGGGCCTGAACCTCACTCGCGCGGGCCACGTCGTCCACTTCGACCGCTGGTGGAACCCGGCGGTCGAAGAGCAGGCCACCGACCGCGCCTACCGCATCGGCCAGACCCAGCCGGTGCAGGTGCACCGCCTGATCACCGAAGGCACCGTGGAGGACCGCATCGCCGAGATGCTCGCCGTGAAGCGCGCCCTGGCCGACGCGATCCTCGGCGGGGGCGAGTCGGCGCTCACGGAACTGACCGACCGCGAGCTGTCCGACCTGGTCTCGCTGCGCAGGGAGGCCTGATGGACGAGCGCCCCGCCGACGTGGCACGCCGGGCCCTGCGCGCCGCCCGGGAACAGCGTTCCCGGACACCCGACGAACCGGCGGACCGGCGCACGCCCGCGCCGGACGACCCGGCCGGTTCGGTGAGCCGACCCGGGGACGCCGCCCGGGACGCCCTGCGGCGCGCGGTGTCCGCCCGGCACGGCGACAGCACCGCGCACGACGGGGCCGGGCACGGGCCGTCGACGGCCGTGGAGGTCGCGGAGGGTACGGAGGCCGCGGAGGCCGCAGAGGGCAGGGAGGTCGCGGAGGGCACGGAGGAGTCGGCACCCCGGTCGGCGGCGCCCTCCGGCGCCCGGGCGGATGACGCCCCCGCGGACGACGCCCCACCATCGCCGCCCGCGGGGGCGCGTCCCTCGGAGGCCGCGCGCGAGGCACTGCGCGGCGCCCTGGCCCGGCGTGCGGCCCGTGCGGAGCGGTCCCGCGAGGACGCCGCGCAGGCGGGGACCAGGGCCGCTCGCGGTCCGACCCCGCCTCCGCGCCGGGCACCCCGGCCGACGCCCGCCGACCCCCCGGCCGGAACCACCGTCGAATACGGCGGCGCGGACACCCACGCCCACGCGCCCACCGGCGCCTTCCGGATGCCCCCGGCAAAGCCCGACCACGCCCCGGATCCCGGCGACGACGGCCCTGTCGCCTCCGGCGCGGACGCGTCGCCCACCCCGTCCGCCGACCCTCCGCACCACACGCCACAGGAGGCCATCCCCGGCGTCCCCTCCGGGATGCCACGCACCATGGCCTCCCCTCGCCGGGACAGCGAACTTCGGCGTACGTTCCCGGCGTTTCCGGCGCGGGAGGGGGAAGGGGAGCGTTTCGCCGAGACCTGGTGGGGCGATGCGTGGATCGACGCGCTGGAGGAGGGCGCGCTGGACGCGGCGCGGCTGGCGCGCGGGCGCGGGTACGCGCAGACGGGGCACGTGGACGCCGTCACGGTCACCCCGGGGCTGGTCCTCGCGTACGTGCAGGGGAGCCGGCCGCGCCCGTACCGGGTCCAGGTGCGACTGCGGACGCTGGACGACACCGACTGGGACCGGTTCCTGGACGCCGTCGCCGAACGCCCCGGGCACATCGCCGCACTCCTCGACAAGGAGATGCCCCAGTCACTCACCGACTGCGGGGTCCCGCTGCTCCCCGGCCCGGGCGACCTGGAGCCGCACTGCAGCTGCCCGGACCGCGGTCACCCCTGCAAACACGCCGCCGCCCTCTGCTATCAGACCGCACGCCTGCTGGACGCGGACCCCTTCGTCCTGCTGCTGCTGCGCGGCCGGGGCGAGCGCGAACTGCTCGACGCCCTGTCCCGGCTGAACGCCACCCGCGCGGCCCGCGCCGCGCAGGAGCGGGAACCGGAGCCGTTCCCGGGACTGCGCGCGGCCGACGCGCTCGCCGAGAGCCACCGCCCGCCGCTGCCCGCGCCCCTGCCCGCACCCCCGCACCCGGAGCAGCCCCCGGTGTACCCGGCGGCTCCGGGCGGCCCCGACCCGTTCGCCCTGGACCAGCTGGCCACCGACGCCGCCGCCCGCGCCCACGCCCTGCTCACCACCGGCCGCGATCCGGTCGGCGGGCTCACCCTGTGGCAGGACGCGGTACGCCTCGCCGCCGCACGCCCCGGCTCCGGACTGACCGCGGCCACCCGCTCCCTGTACGCCTCGCTCGCCTCGGCCACCGGCCGCACCACGGCCGAGCTGGCGCGCGCGGTGGCGGCCTGGCGCCAGGGCGGCGGGGAAGGACTCGCCGTCCTGGAGGAGCCCTGGGACCCGCCGGCCGGCCGCTTCGACCGGGCCCGGCCGCTGCTGCTCGCCGCCGACCTGCCCGCCTTCCGGCCCTGGCGCAACCGGCTCACCCACCCCCGCGGCCATCTCCAGCTCCGCCTGGGCCGGGACGGCCTGTGGTACGCGTACGAATCGGAGCAGAACCGCGACGACTGGTGGCCCCGCGGCACCCCCGACCTCGACCCGGTCGGCGCCCTGACCGGCCTGGGCGCACCGGGCGCTCTCTGACGACCCCCGGGCGCACGGCCTAAGGACCGGCGGTGCGTTGCAGAGCGACCACGGCGGCGTCATCGGACAGGCGGCCGCCGACGTGGTCCAGCAGGTCGGCCCGCAGATGGTGGACCAGAGCCACGGGGCTGTCCTGCACCCAGGAGACGGCCCGTGCGGCGAGCGGGTAGAAGAGGCCCCGGGGGTCGCGAGCTTCGACCACACCGTCGGTGTACAGCAGCAGCAGGTCCCCGGGCTCCAGCAGGAAGGTGTCCACCCGGTACTCCGGCGTGCTCAGCTCCCCCAGCCCCAGCGGCGGAGCGGGAGCGCTGGCGTGCAGCGTGACGACCTTCCGTTCGCGCAGCAGCAGGGGCGGAGGGTGCCCGCAGGACACCATCTGCGCCTGCGGCGCCGCGTCGGGGATGTCGATGATCGCGGCCGTGATGAAGCATTCCCCCTCGTCCGTCGACTCGGTGGGCTCGGCCAGGTTCCAGCACACACTGCGCTCGAGGTAGGTCATCAGCTCGGGGAGGGCCGCCTTCCGGCGCGCGGCCTCCCGGAACGCGCCCAGCAGCAGCGAGGCGTCGCCCATCGCGGTCAGGCCCTTGCCCATCACATCGCCGATGATGAGCCTCGTGCCGAAGGAGGTGCGCACGGCCGCGTACAGGTCGCCGCCGATCAGCGCCTCCTCCTGGGCCGCCATGTACACCGACGCCACCCGGAGCGGCCCGATGCGCCGGGGCAAGGGCCTGAGCACCACCCGCTGCGCGGCCTCCGAGACTCTTCGTACCTGCTCCAGTTCACGGGAGTGCCGCTCGCGCAGATACCGGAATACCGTCACGACCACCGAGACCACGACGAGGGAGATGATCTGCGCGCCGACGCTCTCCGTGGTCAGCAGGTGGAACCCCGCGCCGACGCCGAGCAGGGCTCCCACGGCGATGAGGCCGACCAGGGCGGTGAGGAGGGGACTGGCGAAGGACGCGGTGATGGCGGGAGCCACGATCAGCAGGGGCCCCAGCGGCACGTGGGGCGGGGTCAGGATGTCGGCGACGATGATGGCGGCGATCAGACTCAGCGGCACCGCGAGCAGAGCGTCGCTGGCCTGCCACGAGTGAATGCGGTGCGAGACCCGCCGCCATGGACGCATGCTTCCTGCTTACACCCGCCGCTGGGGCACGGCAGCCCGGAGGCGGCGGAGGCGAGCCGCCGCATGCCGCCGAAGAGGAACGGTCACTTCCCGTAAAAGTCGACAAGGAGGGAGATCCCGTGCGAGCTCCCGGCCCGTATGGGACTGGGCGAGCGGTTCCCGGGAGCGGTGGAGGAACGCCTGCCCGAGCAGCCGACCCGCCGCACGAAGGCACCCCCGGTGCGAAATACTCTCCCGATGAGTTCACGCACCTCCCCGATCAGCCAGCCGATCACGATACGGAGGGCCGTCGCGCGGGATGCCAGACGGCTCACACGTCTCGTGCGTGGCTCAGGCGCCTACCAGGGCAAGTACGCAGCCGCAGTCGCGGGCTACCGGGTCGGTCCTGATTACATCGAGGCCCACCGCGCCTTTGTGGCCGTCGGCGCCGACGAGCACGGAGGCCGGGTCCTCGGGTTCTACTCGCTCGTCCTCGCTCCACCGGAGCTCGACCTGCTGTTCGTCGCCGACGAAGCGCAAGAACGGGGTATTGGACGACTGCTCGTCGCGCACATGCAGTCCGAGGCCCGTGCCGCCGGGATCGACCGTGTCAAGGTCGTGTCGCATCCTCCGGCCGAGGACTTCTACCACCGCGTCGGTGCGGTGCGGAGCGGGACCGCGCTCGCGAACCCGCCCGCCGTGCTGTGGGACCGTCCCGAATTCGAGTTTCGCATTCCTTCGGAATGACGCGGTGTGCCGGTTGGCGGGGCACCGGCTTCGCCTGCATGGTGGCCGGCGAGCAGGAGCCGCTGGACGCCGCGCGCTCCGCGTGTGCCGTCGTCTGGCCGGCGTAGGCGAGAGGCTCCGGACCAGGAGTTTTCTTCGCATGTCACGCTCGTTTGTAAGACCGCTCTTCCTGAAACGTAGCGCTTCGAGTGGATCAATATCTGTGCTCGCGAAGTGAGGCTTTGGTGGACCACGTAGTGAGAGTTTTTGCTGCACTGAGTGGAGCGGAATTGCGTAATGTGCACGGGCCGTTCCAGTGTGCTACTGTCTATCTCAGTTGCAGTTGTGGTTCCCGAAACTTCAAGTGCTCCACCGGTTCTTTCGGTTGGGAGCGCTTCTGTATTTCCGGTCATTTCCGGGCGGGGTAATCATCGCGGCGACATGGCGTCCGCGCAGTGCGGATTCCGATGTACTGCCCCGAAGGAGATATGACATGGCTACTGGTACCGTGAAGTGGTTCAATGCGGAAAAGGGCTTCGGCTTCATCGAGCAGGACGGTGGCGGCGCTGACGTGTTCGCGCACTACTCGAACATCGCGGCGCAGGGCTTCCGTGAGCTGCTCGAAGGCCAGAAGGTAACCTTCGACATCGCGCAGGGCCAGAAGGGCCCGACGGCCGAGAACATCGTTCCGGCCTGACGCTGACGCACAATTTGTAGCTGGGGCCCGCATCCTTCGGGGTGCGGGCCCCAGCTGCACGCATCTCCCGCAGCGGTTTCACTTGCGGGACGGCTCGGAGGAATCCGCAGTCTCACCATGCGCGGCTCCTTCTTCAGTGATGCAGGAGCGTACTGAAGAGCTGCGCCGCAACCGACGCCCGGATCTTACGTCCCCATCGCGTCAACATTTCAGCACCTGTGTCCGGGATATTTTCGCCGACCCAAATCTGTGTTTTCTTTTGCCACCGGTCCATACTTGTAATTCTCCATGCCGCTCATTACTGCGGGAATTCCTTGATATGCGCCACATCGAGGAAGGTTCCGCATGAACCGCACACGTACGAACGACCGCTTCGACCGCTCCCGTCACGGCAGTGCCGACGCCGGAAAGGGCGGCAGTCGCATGGGCTCGCAGGCACCGCGCCGTTCCGGCGGCCCTGCCCGTTCCGGCGGTCACGGCCGCCGGCCAGCCGCAGCGCAAGGTGAGTTCGCGCTGCCCAGGACGATCACCCCCGCGCTGCCCCCCGTTGAGGGCTTCGCCGATCTCGACATGCCCGAGCACCTGCTCACCGAACTCGGCAAGCAGGGTGTGACCGCACCGTTCCCGATCCAGGGAGCGACGCTGCCGAACTCCTTGGCAGGCCGTGACGTGCTGGGCCGCGGGCGCACCGGTTCCGGCAAGACCCTCGCCTTCGGTCTGGCCCTGCTCGCCCGTACCGCTGGACAGCGTGCTGAACCCCGCCAGCCGCTGGGGCTGATCCTCGTACCGACGCGTGAATTGGCACAGCAGGTGACCCACGCGCTCACACCGTACGCCCGTTCCGTCAGGCTGCGGCTGGCCACGGTGGTCGGCGGGATGTCGATCGGCCGGCAGGCCGGCGCGCTGCGCGGCGGGGCCGAGGTCGTCGTCGCGACGCCCGGACGGCTCAAGGACCTCATCGACCGTGGCGACTGCAGGCTGAACCACGTGGGCATCACGGTGCTGGACGAGGCCGACCAGATGGCCGACATGGGTTTCATGCCACAGGTCACCGCGTTGCTCGACCAGGTGCGTCCGGAGGGGCAGCGGATGCTGTTCTCCGCCACCTTGGACCGTAACGTCGACCTGCTGGTTCGCCGCTATCTGACCGATCCCGTCGTGCATACGGTCGACCCGTCGGCCGGTGCGGTCACGACGATGGAGCACCACGTCCTGCTCGTCCATGGCGCCGACAAGCACGCCGCCACGACCGAGATCGCCGCCCGCGACGGCCGCGTGATCATGTTCCTGGACACCAAGCACGCCGTCGACCGGCTGACCCAGGACCTGCTCAACAGCGGGGTACGCGCCGCCGCGCTGCACGGCGGCAAGTCGCAGCCGCAACGCACCCGCACGCTGGCGCAGTTCAAGACAGGGCACGTCACCGTGCTGGTGGCAACCAATGTCGCGGCGCGCGGCATCCACGTCGACAATCTCGACCTGGTCGTCAACGTCGATCCGCCGACCGACCACAAGGACTACCTCCACCGCGGCGGCCGTACCGCCCGCGCCGGCGAGTCCGGCAGCGTCGTCACGCTCGTCACACCGAAGCAGCGCCGCGGCATGGTCCGCCTCATGTCGGACGCCGGAATCAGGCCGCAGACCACCCAGATCCGCTCGGGAGACGAGGCCCTGAGCCGGATCACCGGAGCCCAGGCCCCGTCCGGCATCCCGGTCGTCATCCCCGCACCGGTGGTCGAACGCCCCAAGCGCAGCGCCTCCTACCGAGGCCGACGCCGCCCCTCTTCGGCGACCCGGCGCGCCCCCGTACGCCAGCCCGTCCTCGACGCGGTGGCCTAGAACCTTCATGATCAGGAAGTTGACCCATCTCTGCAGGAGGTACCTTTTGACGCTGATTCAGATGCAGCCCCGCTCGGCGGACGCCAACCCCGTGCACAGGACGGCGGTGGAGGTCATGGACGCGGCCGGACCGCAGGTCTGTGACGACATGAGCGTCGAGGTGGCGCTGGCCGTCATGACCGCCGCGCGCACGGGCCGACTGGTCGTCTGCGATCAGGACGACCAGCGCATCGGCCTGGTGACCCGAACCGACCTCACCGCCGTCCGTGACGGCGGCGCTCACACGGACCGCGTCCGCCTGCGCGACATCCTCGGCGACCAAGGATCGGCCACCTCACCCGTGACCACGACGGCGAAGCCGAGCACACGATGCGCTCCCGTCGGCTCGGTGCTCTGCGAGTCGTAGACGAGCAAGGCAGCGCCCCGGGCATCCTCGCCCTCTCCCGCTGAAACGCCTCGCCCCTGGTCGGACCGTTCTTCCCTTCTCCCTGTGAGGCCACATGCGCTGCGTCATCGCCCGCTTCCCCTTCGAGCTCACCAAGGGCGGAGTGCTGGAATCGATGAAGGGCATCAAGCCCGAACCGGTCACCGGAGAATCGGTGATCATCGGCCGCCGGCACTACCCCGTCAAGCAAGTCGGCCAAGTCATCACCCGCCAGGACCGCCGTGACTTCAGCGCCGCCGAAGTCCTCCGGGCCATGACTCGACTCGGCTTCACCTGCCGCGCCCTCCCCGAGGCCGCGCCTTCGGACATCCCCGGCTCGCTGCAGCACGCCTCCGCGATGCTCGGCACCCCCGTGACGGTCTGACCGGGTAAACAGGCACGAGCCGACATCTGACCAGCAGTGTGGGCCCGACCGGTACGCCGGTCGGGCCCACACTGCGCGCAGCGGGTTCCCGTCGCCGTCGCTCAGTGGTCGGAATAGCTGAAGTCGACCCCGGTCCAGGCGCTGACGTCCTCGATCGCGACCCGGTACATCCAGCGCGGGATCCCCAGTGTGCCCTGCAGGATCCGGGCGACATGGAAGTGCGGATGCGTGGGCGGCCCGTCCTTCTTCGCGGGGGAGTCGAAGACGGCGGCGAACTCGCCCAAGCGGGCGGAATCCGTCAGCACATCCGACACCCACTGCCTCCGCGTGGCCGCGAGAGCCAGTCGACCGGTGATGACAGCGCCACCGGTGACCACGGTCAGCGACTCTGATTGCTCTGGTCGGACTCCACCAGGGCGGCGACGTCAACGAGCAGCTCGTCGGGCTGCGACATGAGGCGGACCGCATTCGCCGGCCATGCGCGGCGCATGTCGACTGCCGTCGTGGACCGGCCACCTCGATGGCGTCGGGGTGCGCAGTCAGTTGCAGTGCGCAGCGGCCCCCGCCGTGGTGCAGGGCATTGGTGACGAGCTCGGACACGATCAAGACAACTGTGGCCCCCGCGTCAGGGGCCACGGCCGGCTGCCGCAACCCTTCGAGGAAGGCTCGTGCCGTATGGCGTACGTCGGCAACGGCCGTTGCGGAACGGACGGCTGCGGCGCCGGCAATCACCGTGATCATCAGGGTGACCCTGGCCTCTGGATCGGCCATGCCCTGCCCGTGCCTGCCCAACCCTGTGCCCACCTGCTGCCGTGAGCCCGTGCTTCCACCGCGGCACCCGCGTGCACACTTCCGCGAGCTGCTCGATCATCCCGGGATCGTCGAGGGCGGCGCAGACCCTCGTGCCGCGCCCGTCAACGGCCGACCTGCTGGGCGTCACGGCTGGAAGCGTCCGACCCGGTCGGTGGTGTTCTTCGCGAGACGCAGTGTTGGCCGGATGCCCGCCGACGGTAGCCGCGGCGCAGTCGGCGACGTCACGCTCAGCCCGATGTGCTGCGCTTGAACCACCCATGGACCGGTCGAGGCGGATTACCTCATCTTCGAGCGCACGGAAATCTATGCCAGCCAGAGTAGACATTGGGTGGCGGTGTGGTTATGGTTTCTCTCGTAGCCGAGATCATGCGAGGTCCGGCAGAGATGAACTGCCGGGCAGCAATACCGCAGTTGCAGTTCGCAGAACGGTGCGGTGGTGGAGTTCCGAAGCCAGAGCGGTTGCAGGACGGTGACGGGACTGACGACCGGACCGGGTGGCCCGCAGTGATCAGGGGCCGCCATGAGCAGTACCGCAGTGGCAGTACCCGTAAGTGAAAGTTCGCAGTACCCAAGTGGCGCTGTTCGAGGCCACCAGCAGGTTGCGGTACCAGCAGTTCGCAGTTTCCGTTAGTGAGTAGTTGGTCAAGAGGGAAGAACGGAGGAGCCGAGCGCCATCAGGATCGCCCGGGTGGAAGTCCAGGACCCGGGTACCGCAGGACATCGACAGTGAGGTGGTCTCCGGTCAAGCAACCGCGATCCCCGCGCCCCCGACAGCGTCTCGTTCGGGTCTGCGGAAACAGAGGGCCGGTGCAGTATCAGGGCCGGCAGATGGTGTAGTAGTTCCTTCGGGGCCCTGGTGCCGGACGGCGCCAGGGCCCCTCCACGCGTTCCACAGAGAGGTGCAATGACAGCAGACGACACGTTCGGCCGTCTCGATGACGACGATTACCCCGCCTACACCATGGGCCGGGCCGCCGAGATGCTCGGCACCACGCAGGGCTTCCTTCGCGCCATCGGCGAAGCCCGCCTCATCACCCCACTCCGCTCCGCAGGCGGCCACCGCCGCTATTCCCGCTACCAACTGCGCATCGCCGCCCGCGCCCGGGAACTCGTCGACCGGGGTACCCCCATCGAGGCTGCCTGCCGGATCGTCATCCTCGAAGACCAGCTCGAGGAAGCCCAGCGCCTCAACGCCGAATATCGCCGCGCCGCCGAATCAGCGAACCCAACGGCAGAAGCATGAGATGAGCGTGCCCGTCAGCGTCGGCGGGCACCGCGCGCACGGTCTCGGTGTGAGGCGTGATGATTTCCTATGGTGACGCGGTGTGCGGACGTGTAGCGTCTGCGTCAGCTGTCGTGGTTCGGAATTCTCTCCTGCCCCGCGCCTTTGGTGTGGGCGTTTTGCTGTGCTGTGCCGCAGGGACCAGGGCGATCACCTCCGCCTCCCACAGGTAGTGGGAGGCTTCATCGACTGGAAGGCATAAGACATGGCAACGGGAACTGTGAAGTGGTTCAACGCGGAGAAGGGCTTCGGCTTCATCGCCCAGGACGGCGGCGGCCCGGATGTCTTCGCGCACTACTCCGCGATCAACTCGTCGGGCTTCCGTGAGCTCCAGGAGGGCCAGAGCGTGACGTTCGACGTCACCCAGGGCCAGAAGGGCCCGCAGGCCGAGAACATCAACCTGGCCTGATCTCGCAGCCCTGCGCGAGGGATCGCGCAGGGCCGCGTCCGGTGGCCGCCGCCCGTGCGAGTCGAGCCGCCCACCCGGACGAAGGCGCCTGCTCTCGTGCCGGGGGTGCACAGGATCAGGGGCCGCGCAGCAATGGCTGCGCGGCCCCTGATCCTGTGGAGGCCGGGGCCGGTGCGACTTCGGTTCGAAACGTCGGGGACCGGGCTGCCGGGCTGCGGCTCAGGCGTCGATGATGACGGGGATGATGAGGGGCCGACGGCGGTGGGTGCGGAACGCCCAGTTCGCCACGGCGCGGGCGACGAGTTGCTCGAGTTGGCGCGCGTCCCCGACACCTTCCTCGGCCGCGGTGGCCAGGGTCTTCTCGATGACGGGGATGACCGGCTCGAAGGTGGCGTCGTCGTGGACGAAGCCCCGGGCCAGGAAGTCGGGGGCCTCCGCGAGGGCGCCGGTGTCCGCGTCGACGATCGCCACCACCGTGACCACGCCTTCGGCGGCGAGGGTGAGGCGGTCCTTGAGGGACGCTTCGGTGGCGCCGCCGACTTCCATGCCGTCCACGTAGACGTTGCCGGCGGGGACCTTGCCGGTGATGGACGCGCGCCCGTCGACCAGGTCGACGACGACGCCGTCCTCGGCGATGATGACCCGTTCGGGGTCGACACCGGTACGGATGGCGAGGTCGCCGTTGGCCCGCAGGTGGCGCCATTCGCCGTGCACGGGCATGACGTTGCGGGGCTTGACGATGTTGTAGCAGTAGACGAGTTCGCCGGCGCTGGCATGCCCGGAGACGTGCACCTTGGCGTTGCCCTTGTGGACCACGTGGGCGCCCCACCGGGTGAGTCCGTTGATCACCCGGTAGATGGCGTTCTCGTTGCCGGGGATGAGGGAGCTGGCGAGCAGGACGGTGTCGCCCTTGCCGATGCGGATCACGTGGTCGCGGTTGGCCATCCGTGACAGCGCGGCCATCGGTTCGCCCTGGGAGCCGGTGCACACCAGAGTGATCTTGTGGTCCGGGAGCTTCTCCAGCTCCTTCGTGCTCACGACCAGACCGGAGGGGACCTTCAGATAGCCCAGGTCACGGGCGATGCCCATGTTGCGGACCATCGACCGGCCGACGAAGGCGACCTTGCGGCCGTGCTGGTGGGCGGCGTCCAGGACCTGCTGGATGCGGTGCACGTGGCTGGCGAAGCTGGAGACGATGACCCGGCGCGGCGCGGTGCGCATCACCTGCTCGATCGCCGGGTTCAGCTCTCGCTCGGAGGTGGTGAAGCCGGGTACTTCGGCGTTGGTGGAGTCCGTGAGGAACAGGTCCACGCCCTCCTCGCCGAGGCGGGCGAAGGCGCGCAGATCGGTGATGCGGTCGTCGAGAGGGAACTGGTCCATCTTGAAGTCGCCGGTGTGCAGCACCATCCCGGCCCGGGTGCGGATCGCGACCGCGAGGCTGTCGGGGATGGAGTGGTTGACCGCTACGAACTCGCAGTCAAAGGGCCCGAAGCCACGCCGGTCGCCCTCCCGCACCCGCACCGCGCGCGGCCGGATGCCGTGTTCCTTGAGCTTGGCCTCCAGGAACGCCAGCGTCAGCTTGGAGCCGACGACGGGAATGTCGGACCGCTCACGCAGCAGATACGGCATGCCGCCGATGTGGTCCTCGTGGCCGTGGGTGAGTACCACGGCCACGACATCGTCCAGCCGGTCCCGGATCGAGGTGAAGTCCGGCAGGATCACGTCCACGCCGGGCTGGGTCTCCTCGGGGAAGAGCACGCCGCAGTCGACGATGAGCAGTTTGCCTGCGTGCTCGAAGACGGTCATGTTGCGGCCGATCTCACCCAGGCCGCCCAGGGCGATGACCCGCAGCCCTCCTTCGGGAAGAGGCGGGGCGGCTTTCAGCTCGGGGTGTGGATGACTCATACCCTGACGGTACCTGGAGAGCGGGACGGCGTGATCCACCAGGACTTCGACGGCCGCCTCGCCCGGCTCGTGGAACGCCACGCTCCGCAGCTGCTCACGGTGGTGGGCATCGGTCCGGACACGGCGTCATTGCCTCGAACGCTACGCTGCCCGGGAGGTCGCCCACCTGGTCGGGCCCACACAGCCATAACCCCGGCATGGGGGAAGTCGTGAGAGATGAGAGGGTCTGACGGGTGAGCGAGACACCACCGAACACCCTGCAATACCGCTTTGACGGGCCAGAAGACGCACCTGTCCTGATCCTGGGGCCCTCGCTGGGTACCACATGGCACATGTGGGACCGGCAGGTCCCGGAGCTCACGAAGCAGTGGCGTGTGTTCCGGTTCGATCTGCCGGGACACGGGGGAGCACCCGCGTACCCCGCCGACTCGGTCTCCGACCTGGTCACCCGTCTGCTGGCCACCCTGGACGGGCTGGGGGTGCAGCGCTTCGGCTACGCCGGGTGCGCGCTTGGCGGCGCGATCGGCATCGAACTGGCGCTGCGCCACCCGGAGCGCCTCGCCTCCCTCGCCCTGATCGCCACCTCGCCGCGGTTCGGCACCGCCGACGAGTTCCGGCAGCGCGGGGTGATCGTCCGGACGAACGGGCTCGACCCCATCGCCCGCACCTCCCCGGAACGCTGGTTCACCACCGGTTTCGCCGCCGCACAGCCCGCGATCACCGAGTGGGCCGTGCAGATGGTGCGCACCACCGACCCCGGCTGTTACATCGCCGCCTGCGAGGCCCTGGCCGTGTTCGACGCCCGCGCCGACCTCGGCCGCATCGGCGTTCCCACGCTGGTCCTGGTCGGCTCCGACGACCAGGTCACCGGCCCCGCCCAGGCACGCACCCTGGTCGCCGGCATACGCGACGCCCGCCTGGCCGTCGTGCCCGGCGCCTCCCACCTGGTGCCGGTGGAGCAGCCCGTCGCCGTGACCGACCTGCTGGTGCGTCACTTCTCCAGCGCCTGGCACCCCGGTTTCGAATCGACCACCGGACACATGGCGATCGTCGGCCCCCCGGCCAAGCCGGTGCTCGCCCCGCCCCCGCAGAACGCGCCCATCGCCGAGATCGCCCCGGCGCCCGTACCGGCCGAGGCGACGGGCGGGCCGGACCGGTACGACTCCGGTCTGAAGATCCGCCGCGAGGTGCTGGGCGACGCGTACGTGGACGGGGCACTCACCGAGGCGGAGGACTTCTCCGGGGACTTCCAGGAGTTCCTGACCCGCTACGCCTGGGGCGAGATCTGGGACCGGCCCGGCCTCGACCGGCGCACCCGAAGCTGCGTCGCCCTCACCGCCCTGGTCGCGGGCGGCCAGCTCCAGGACGTCGCCGCCCACACCCGGGCCGCGCTGCGCACCGGCCTGACTCCGGACGAGATCAAGGAGGTGCTGCTGCAGACCGCGGTGTACTGCGGGATTCCCGCCGCGGGCGCCGCCTTCCGGGTCGCCCAGCAGGTCATACGCGAGGAGACCACGCTCGCGGAGTGATCGCTCACGGCGTGATCGGTCGGGGCGTGATCCCGCGGCCGGGCGCCGGGTGCGGTCGCGGGCCGCCGCCCAGCGCCCCGTCCGGGCCACCCGCGCGCCCGGCGCACGGGTGGCCCAGGCTGGGTGCATGAGACTCACGAAGATGGCGCACGCCTGCGTACGCCTGGAGAAGGACGGGCAGACGCTCGTCATCGACCCCGGCGGTTTCAGCGAGCAGGACGCCGCGTCCGGCGCGGACGCGATCCTGGTCACCCACGAGCACGCCGACCATTTCGACGAGGGCCGTCTGCGCGCCGCCCTGGAGTCCCGTCCCGGCGCCGAGATCTGGACCCTGAAGTCCGTCGCGGAGCAGATTGCCGCCGCCTTCCCGGGCCGCGTCCACACCGTCGGCCACGGCGACACCTTCACCGCCGCGGGCTTCGACGTGCAGGTCCACGGCGAGCTGCACGCGGTGATCCACCCGGACATCCCGCGCATCACCAACGTCGGCTACCTCGTCGACGGCGGCCGCGTCTTCCATCCGGGCGACGCGCTCACCGTGCCCGAGGTCCCGGTCGAGACGCTGATGCTGCCGGTGATGGCGCCCTGGAACAAGATCTCCGAGGTGATCGACTACGTCCGCGAGGTCGGGCCGCAGCGTACCTACGACATCCACGACGCCCTCCTCACCGACCTGGCCCGCCCGATCTACGACCACCAGATCGGCACCCTGGGCGGCGCGGAACACCTACGGCTGACCCCGGGAACAACAGCAGAGCTCTGAGCCACCTCCCGCCCCGGGTCCCTGCCCGCGGGCCCTCACCCCGGGCCCCGGCCTCCGGCCCCCGGGACTCCCGGCCCCGGCCCCCTGAGCCCTCGCCCCGGCCCCTGGCCCCCGGGCCCCGGCCCCTGGCCCCCGGGCCCCGGCCCCTGGCCCCCTGGCCCCGGCCCCCGGGCCCCGGCCCCTGGCCCCCGGGCCCCGGCCCCTGGCCCCTGGCCCCTGGCCCCCGGCTCCCGGGCCCCGGCCCCTGGCCCCCGGCCCCCGGGCCCCGGCCCCCGGGCCCTGGCGCTTGGCGCCGGCTCCTCGCCTCAGGTTCTGGCCCCGGCCCTGGCCCCGGATTTTCACCCCCGGTTCCTGGCTCGGGCTCCTGGCCCCCTGGCCTCTCGCCCCGGGTCCCTGGCCGCGGGCCCTCACCCCCCCGGGCCCCGGCCTCTGGTCCCCGAGGCTCCCGGCTCCGGACCCCTGGCCCTCGCCCCCGGCTCCTGGCCCCGGCCGCTGGCCCTGGACTCTCGCCCCCGGCTCCTGGCCCAGACTCCCGGCCCCCGTCCCCCGGGCCCTGGCCCTCGCCCCGGCTCCTCACACCGGGCCCTCGCCTCGGATTCTGGCCCCGGCCCTGGCCCCGGATTTTCACCCCCGGTTCCTGGCTCCGGCTCCTGGCCCCCTGGCCTCTCGCCCCGGCCCCTGGCCCCGGTCCCCAGCCCCAGCCCCCGGCCCCGGCCTCGGCCCCGGCCCCGGGCCGAGGGTGTTGTCAGTGGTGCCCGGTAGGTTGTGAGGCATGCGCATCGCGACCTGGAACGTGAACTCGATCACCGCCCGACTGCCCAGGCTGCTGGCCTGGCTGGAGAGCAGTGGTACGGACGTGCTGTGCCTCCAGGAGGCCAAGGTCGCCGAGGAGCAGTTCCCGTTCGACCAGCTCCGCGAACTGGGCTACGAGGCGGCGGTCCACGCCACCGGCCGGTGGAACGGCGTGGCGGTGCTCTCCCGCGTAGGCCTCGACGACGTGGTCCGCGGTCTGCCCGGCGACCCCGGCTACGAGGGCGTGGAGGAGCCCCGGGCCATCTCGGCGACCTGCGGACCGATCCGCGTCTGGTCGGTGTACGTGCCCAACGGCCGCGAGGTGGACCACCCGCACTACGCCTACAAGATCCAGTGGTTCGAGGCCCTCAGGGCGGCCGTCGCCGGCGACGCGGGCGGCAGCCGCCCCTTCGCCGTCCTCGGCGACTACAACGTCGCGCCGACGGACGACGACGTCTACGACCGCGCCGCCTTCGAGGGCTCCACCCACGTCACCCCGGCCGAGCGCGCCGCCCTGACCGCCCTGCGCGAGGTCGGCCTCTCGGACGTCGTCCCCCGGCCGCTGAAGTACGACCAGCCGTTCACGTACTGGGACTACCGCCAGCTCTGCTTCCCCAAGAACCGCGGCATGCGCATCGACCTGGTGTACGGCAACGAGCCCTTCGCGAAGGGGGTCACCGACGCCTACGTCGACCGCGAGGAGCGCAAGGGCAAGGGCGCGTCCGATCACGCCCCCGTGGTGGTGGACCTCGACGTCTAGTGCTGTGACCGGAAAGGTTTGCCGGGCGTCGCGAGCCGGTGAACCTTTCCGGTCACAGCACTAGGGCCTCTCGTGCCGCGACCGGCCCCGGCAGGTGCGCGCGCCTGTGGTGCGACCGGGGGTGCGGATGTCACCCTGGGGCCATGGACATCCCTTTCCTGGACAGGTGGCGCAAAAGGCGGGACTCGTCCTTCGGTGCCGTGGCGTTCTCCGAGGGATCCGCGGGATCCGAGAGCCGGGCGGCCCTCGCCCAACTCCTCTCCGAGTGCGAGCTGTTGCGTTCCCAGGTGTCCGGCACGGGCCTGCGGCTCGACGACTCGGCCGCCTCCCTTGAGGCGCTGGACCAGTTGCTGCCGCGCTGGCGCGACGACGAGGAGACCCTGACCCGGCTCGGCAACGACGTCGGTCTGTACCTGGGCACGGTCGTCGTACGGACCGTCCCCGGCGCCGGCTGGGAGATCGGCCCCGGCGGCCGTCCGGTCGTCCGGCTTGCCTCCGGACGCGAGATCGACGTGGTGACCGCCGGGCACGACTGGGCCGGCGCCGGTGCGCCCGAACTCTCCCAGCTCTACGCGGAGATCGCGGAGGTCTGAGCGCCCGGACGAGCGGGGCGCCGGGGCCGCCGAAGGGCGTTTCCGCACACCGCCGGGACCGGCGGGCCGGACCTCGACTACGATGTTCCGCTCGTCCTAGTGATGATGGCGCCTCGGCCCACCGTCACCGGGACGGGGACGCTGCTGCCGGGTGAGGCACCCCCACGGCGGCCCCTCGATCGTAGGGGGCAGCAGGTCACAGAGAGCCATACCCGGCCGGCGGCAGCCGGAGATCACTGCTCGCGCGGCAGGACGGACCGATATGACGGACCGTCCGCCCGCGAGGAGAAGGTCAGCTGCGCGCCGGACGGGTTGTGCTCGCCCTTCTCCCTCGCCCTCGCCCCGGATCCACGCCGAACGGCCTCCGTGCGCGCCGTCGTAAGTTACGTGCTGGTAACGCTTGTTGACGGCTCGGCTTCCGGCTCCGGCAGAGGGGCCCGCGCCGCCCGGGTCACGTCCGCGACGAGTTCGACCACGTCCGGGCCGTAGGCCTCGGAGTTGACCACCTTCAGCAGCAGCACGAAGGAGCCGCTGCCGTACTTGCGGGCCAGCCGCTCGTGGTTGCGGGCCAGATAGCGGGTCCCGGCCTGGTTGTCGATCGCGCGCTGGCCGCAGAACAGGAACACCGGCCGGGTGCCGCTGCGCTCACCGGCGGTGAGACGGGCCAGCAGTACGTACTCCGTGACGCCCGGGTCCATGCGGTAGTGCTCGGTGCCGATCTGGAAGGCGCATCGGTCGCGGCCGGGCTTCCGGTCGGTGTTCACCCGCACGCCCGGCAGCATGGCCGCCATGTGTGCGATCATCCGCCGATTCGACCCCGGGCCTCCCACGCAGAACTCCGTGCGCTCACCGAATCCCTGATGGACCGTGTCCTGGGTGACCATCTGGGCGTTCGCCCCGCAGCTCTTGATCAGGGCGGCGAGTTCGAGCAGGGCGAACACGTCGAACCGGTGCACCGCGAGTTCCGCCGTCGCCGGGTCGCGGTTGACCACCAGCAGCGACTCGGCGTGGTCGGGCAGCCCGAGGAAGGCCTGCTTGCGGCGCAGCTTGCGCCGCCACAGATAGGTGCGGGCCAGCCAGCCGAACGCGGCGCTGACCGCGGTCGCGGCCACGCCCAGGACGATGTTGCGCACGTCGTCGTTCATGGCCGCGCATGGTAGCCGGTCCGGCGCACCTTTGTTCGACACTCGACTGGCCCTGCCACCCTGACGAGAGCATGGCAATGAATTAGGCTGCGCGAACGTTCAGGCAACCGAACCACAACGAGCGTGGAGGTGCGGATGCGTCGCCCTGTCGCACGGAAACTGGCGGTCCTGGCGGTCTCGGCCGCCGTGGTGTCGGTGGGCGCCGCGGCCCCGCCCACCGCCCCGCAGAAGGCGAAGCCGAGACCGGTCCAGAAGGTCCCCGTGGCGGCCGGCTACGGCGGCGCCGTGGCCAGCGTCGACGTGGACGCCTCCGCCGCCGGTATCGAGGTGCTCAAGCAGGGCGGCAACGCCGTGGACGCGGCCGTCGCCACCGCCGCCGCCCTCGGCGTCACCGAGCCCTACTCCGCCGGCATCGGCGGAGGCGGCTACTTCGTCTACTACGACGCCCGCTCCCGCACGGTGCACACCATCGACGGCCGCGAGACCGCCCCGCTGACCGCCGACTCGAACCTCTTCGTGGAGAACGGCAAGCCGCTCGCCTTCGACGACGCCGTCAGCAGCGGTCTGAGCGTCGGCACCCCGGGCACGCCCGCCACCTGGCAGACGGCGCTGGACCAGTGGGGCACCAAACGCCTGGGCGCCGTCCTGAAGCCGGCCGAGAAGCTCGCCCGCGACGGATTCACCGTCGACGAGACCTTCCGCTCGCAGACCGCCGCCAACGAGACCCGCTTCCGCTACTTCCCCGACACCGCCAAGCTGTTCCTGCCCGGCGGGAAGCCGCCGGCGGTCGGCTCGACCCTGAAGAACCCCGACCTCGCCCGCACCTACCAGCAGTTGGGCGCCAAGGGCGTCGGCGCGATCTACCAGGGCGACCTCGGCAAGGACATCGTCAGGACCGTCAACCACCCGCCCGTGGACCCCAAGTCGGGCTGGAACGCCCGTCCGGGCAAGTTGTCCACCAAGGACCTCGCGGCCTACCGCGCCAAGCTCCAGGCGCCCACACGGACTTCGTACCGCGGTCTGCGGGTGTTCTCCATCGCGCCCTCCTCCTCCGGCGGCACGACCGTCGGCGAGGCGCTCAACATCCTTCAGCGTACGGACCTCGCCACGGCGAGCGAGTTCCAGTACCTGCACCACTACATCGAGGCGAGCCGCATCGCCTTCGCCGACCGCGGGCGCTGGGTCGGCGACCCCGCCTTCGAGAACGTGCCCACGAAGGAACTGCTGTCGCAGAAGTTCGCCGACTCCCGCGCCTGCCTGATCAAGGACGACGCGGTCCTCACCAGCCCGCTCGCACCCGGCGACCCGCGCAACCCCGCGGCCTGCTCCCGCGGCGGCACGGCCGCGCCGACGACGTACGAGGGCGAGAACACCACCCACCTGACGGTCGCCGACCGGTGGGGCAACGTCGTCGCCTACACCCTGACCATCGAGCAGACCGGCGGCAGCGGCATCACGGTGCCCGGCCGGGGCTTCCTGCTCAACAACGAGCTGACCGACTTCTCCTTCACCCCGGCCAACCCGGCCGTGCACGACCCGAACCTGCCCGGTCCGGGCAAGCGGCCGCGCTCGTCCATCTCACCGACGATCGTGCTGGACCGCCTCGACCGGCCGGTGGTGGCGCTCGGTTCACCGGGCGGGGCGACCATCATCACCACCGTGCTGCAGACCCTGACCGGGTTCCTCGACCGGCATCTGTCCCTGGTCGACGCGATCGCCGCACCGCGTGCCAGCCAGCGCAACGCCGCTCAGACCGAACTCGAACCCGCCCTCTACGACAGCGTGTCGAGGAAACAGTTGGAGGCGATCGGCCACTCCTTCAAACTCAACCCGGAGATCGGCGCCGCCACGGGCATCCAGAGCCTGCCCGACGGCAGGTGGCTGGCCGCCGCGGAGAAGGTGCGCCGGGGCGGCGGCTCGGCGATGGTGGTGAATCCGTCACCCTGAACGGTCACACGCCGGGGCCCGCCTCCCGAAAGGGACGGCGGGCCCCGGCGGTTCCCCCGCGCTCATTCCGCCGACGAGGGCGGCGAGGGCGGTGAAGACGGCGGCTCCTCCTTGTTCTGGGCGTCGAACGTGAGCCGGTCGTCCTTCGCGTCCACCACCACGCGCCCGCCCTCGCGGACCCGGCCGGCCAGCAGCAGCCGGGAGAGCTGGTTCTCCACCTCGCGCTGGATGGTGCGGCGCAGCGGACGGGCGCCGTACTCGGGCTGGTGACCGCGCCGGGCCAGCCAGTCCACGGCCGCCTCGGTGAACTCCACCGTCACGCCCTGCGCGTGCAGCAGCCGGCGCGTCTTCTCCAGCAGCAGGTCGGTGATCTGCCGCAACTGCTCGGCGGTCAGCTGGCGGAAGACGACGATCTCGTCGATCCGGTTGAGGAACTCCGGCCGGAAGTGCTCCCGCAGCGGCCTGAGGATCTGCTCGCGCCGCGCCTCCTCGTCCGCCTCCGCGCCGCCCGCGCCGAACCCGATGCCGGCCCCGCGCCGCGTGATCGCCTCCGAACCGAGGTTGCTGGTCATCACGATGACGGTGTGCGTGAAGTTCACCGTACGGCCCTGGGAGTCGGTGAGCCGCCCGTCGTCGAGCACCTGGAGCAGGATGTTGAAGACGTCCGGATGCGCCTTCTCCACCTCGTCGAGCAGCAACAGCGAGTACGGATGCCGGCGCACCACCTCGGTGAGCTGGCCGGCCTCCTCGTGACCGACGTAGCCGGGCGGGGCGCCCACCAGGCGGCTGACGGTGTGCCGCTCCTGGTACTCGCTCATGTCCAGGCGGACCATGCGGTCCTCGCTGGAGAACAGGACCTCGGCCAGCGCGCGGGCCAGCTCGGTCTTGCCGACACCGGTGGGGCCGAGGAAGAGGAAGCTGCCGATCGGCCGGTCCGGGCTGGCCAGCCCGGCGCGCGAGCGCAGCACCGCCTCCGAGACCGCGCTCACGGCCTCCTCCTGGCCGACGACCCGCCGGTGCAGGTGCAGTTCCAGGCCGAGCAGACGCTCCTTCTCCTCCTGGGTGAGGCTGCTGACGGGGATGCCCGTCTGCCGCGACACCACCTCGGCGATGGCCTCCGCGGTGACCTCCAGATGCTGGCCCTCGTCGGCCTCGCCGTCCCCGCCGGCCTCGCCGATCCGCTGCTTCAGCTCGGTGATCCGGTCACGCAACTCCGTCGCCCGCTCGTACTGTTCGTCCGCGACCGCCTGGTCCTTGTCCAGGGTGAGCTGCTCGACCTCGCGTTCCATGGCCCGTACGTCGGTGCCCTTGGTGCGTGCCCGGAGCTTCACCCGGGCACCGGCCTGGTCGATCAGGTCGATCGCCTTGTCCGGCAGACGGCGTTCCGTCAGATGGCGGTCGGACAGGTCCACGGCGGCCGTCAGCGCCTCGTCGGTGTAGCGCACCTGGTGGTGGGCCTCGTAGCGGTCGCGCAGCCCGCGCAGGATCTCCAGCGCGTCCGCGGCGGACGGCTCGGGCACCAGGATCGGCTGGAACCGGCGGGCCAGCGCAGCGTCCTTCTCGATCCGCCGGAACTCCTCCAGCGTCGTCGCGCCGACGATGTGCAGTTCGCCGCGGGAGAGGGCGGGCTTGAGGATGTTGCCCGCGTCCATCGCGCCGCCCTCGCCGCCCGCACCGGCGCCGACGACGGTGTGCAGCTCGTCGATGAAGACGATCAGCCGCTCGGAGTTGGTGCGGATCTCGGTGACGATGTTGTTCAGGCGTTCCTCGAAGTCGCCCCGGTACCGGGTGCCCGCGACGACGCCCGTCAGGTCCAGGGCCACCACCCGGCGGCCGATCAGGATGTCGGGCACGTCCCCGTCGGCGATCCGCTGCGCCAGACCCTCCACGATGGCGGTCTTGCCGACGCCCGCGTCGCCGATGAGCACCGGGTTGTTCTTGCCCCGCCGGGAGAGCACCTCGATGGTCTGCTCGATCTCCTGCTCCCGCCCGATCACCGGGTCGATGCGCCCCTGCCGGGCCAGCTCGGTCAGATCGCTCCCGTACTTGTCCAGGGTCGGCGTCGAGGTGGACCGCTGTCGCTCCGTCCCGGGCGGCGCGGCGGCCTCCGGGGTCTCGGGAGGCCGGCCGGAGGAGGCGAACCGGGCCGCGTTCAGGATGTGCCCGGCCGCCGAGTCGGGGTTCGCGGCGAGCGCGCTGAGCACGTGCTCCGGGCCGATGTAACCGGCGCCGCTGGCCCGCGCCATGTCGTGCGCGTCGAGGAAGGCCCGTTTGACGGCCGGGGTGAGCGAGAGGGAGGTCGGCGGCGGGGCCTCGCCCGGCGGGTGCTGTGCGGGGCCGGCCCGCTCGTCGATCTGGGTCGCGAGCGAGTCGGGGTCCGCACCGGACCGGCTGAGCAGACTGCGGGTGGGCTCGGTGGAGAGCGCGGCCCGCAGCAGGTGCTCGGTGTCCAGATCCCGGCTGCCGTGCTCCGCGGCGTACATCGCCGCGCCCCGCACCAGTTCCCGGGCGGGCTGGCTCAGCAGCCGGCCGATGTCTATGTGCCGGGGGCCGGGGTGCGGTCCGCCGAAGAAGCGGGCGAAGAGTTCACCGAAGGGGTCGCGGTCGCGGTCGCCCTCCGGGCCGTTGAAGCCGCTGGTCATCGCTGTCCGTTCCCTCGCTGACAGTGGCTCCCGCCGGGTAACCGGGTGGGGGGCGTTTCATGCCACGATGGCATGGTCCGGTTCCTGGGGCATGTTCAGAGCGCCTGTGAGCTCGGGATCGGCGGGTTGTTTTCGCGGGCCTTCACCGCCTCCGCTCACCGTTCCGTGAGGATGCGGGGGCCCGCGTTCGTGATCGCCACCGTGTGTTCCGCGTGGGCCGCGCGGGTGCCGTCGTTCGTGCGCAGGGTCCAGCCGTCCGGGGCCTCGTGGTAGCCGTCCGTGCCGCCGGCGATCAGCATGGGCTCGATGGCGAGGACCATGCCGTGGCGCAGGGGCAGGCCCCGGCCCGGCCGGCCCTCGTTCGGGACGCCGGGGTCCTCGTGCATCTGGCGGCCGATGCCGTGGCCACCGAACCCGTCCGGGATGCCGTAGCCCGCCCCGCGGCACACCGAGCCGATGGCGTGGGCGATGTCGCCGATGCGGTTGCCGACCACGGCCGCCTCGATGCCCGCGGCGAGCGCCCGCTCGGCGGTCTCGATCAGCCGCAGGTCCGCGGGGCGCGGCCGGCCGACGACGAGGCTGATCGCCGAGTCGCCGACCCAGCCGCCGAGCTTCGCGCCGAAGTCCAGGGAGAGGAGGTCGCCGTCGCGCAGCCGGTATTTCGTGGGGATCCCGTGCACGATCGCGTCGTTCACCGAGGCGCAGAGCACCGCGGGGAACGGGGTCGGGGCGAAGGACGGCCGGTAGCCGAGGAACGGCGAGGTCGCGCCCGCCTCCCGCAGGACGTCGCGGGCCACCTCGTCCAGTTCCAGCAGGGACACTCCCACGCCGGCGGCCTTGCCCGCGGCGGTCAGGGCCCGCGCCACGACCTGGCCGGCCTCGTACATCGCGTCGATCGACGTGTCGGTCTTCAGTTCCACCATGCCAATTACTATACCGGTATTTGAATCACGGTAGGATGCCCGTATGGTGCGCACACCCCTGACCCCTGAGGAGCGCGAGCGCGGCGAGCGGCTCGGCCGTCTGCTGCGCGCGGCGCGCGGCGACCGCAGCATGGCGCAGGTCGCGGCGAGCGCGGGCATCTCGGCCGAGACGCTGCGCAAGATCGAGACGGGCCGCGCCCCGACCCCGGCCTTCTTCACCGTCGCCGCACTGGCCCGTGTGCTGGGGCTCTCCATGGAGGCCCTGGTCGAACAAAGCACGCCGGCCGCAGTGTGAGGCGTGCACACCGCCCGCGCCGACCGGGAGTGTGAGACGTCCCGCGGCGTGAGCCGTCCGCATCGCCCGCGCCGGACGGGACCGTGCAGGCGTCTGCACCGCCCGCGGTGGCTGTCGGCGTGGGTGTGGAGCACCGCGGGCGGTACGGGTCTCAGGGGGCGGACGGCGTGTCGGTCCTGGAGGATCCGCCCGGGGGCGGAACCGACGGGCGGGCCGGTGCCGTGCCGGGGATGCCGGTCGTGCGCCGGACGGTCCTGGGACGGCTGGCCGCCCACCCCATCAGGCCCGCGTTGTCCAGAGTGCCCACCCACAGGTCGGCGAGGGCGGCGGCCTCGGGGCCCGGCCGCGGTCCCACCCCGACCACCTTCAGGCCGGCGCCCACCGCGGCCCTCAGCCCGCTGACCGAGTCCTCCACCGCCAGGGTGTTGCCCTCGTTCACACCCAGGCGGCGCACGGCCTCCGTGTAGGTGCCGGGGTGCGGCTTGGGGCGCACCTCCTCGTCGGGCACGACGATGTGCCGGAAGTGGTGCCGTAAGCCCACCGCCTCCAGGGAGAACTCCACCACGTCCGCGGGGCAGTTGCTGGCCACGGCCAGCGGTGCGACCCGGCTCAGGATCGTCACCAGCCCCTTGGCTCCGCGCGCGGCCACGGGCTCGCGCGCGACGAGGGTGCGGAAGGTCGTCAGCAGCCGCTCGGTCATCTCCCCGGCGGCCTCCGGTCTCCCGGCGACGCCTGCCATGAGGGCGCCGCACTCGGTGTAGTGCAGTCCCTTCGCGCGCTCCGTGAAGTCCGGGCCGGGTTCGCAGCCGAAGTCCCGCAGGACGCTGATCCGGGCCTGCTGCCAGTGCTGTTCGGAGTCCACCAGTGTGCCGTCGCAGTCGAAGACGACGGCTTCGGGGGTCCAGTCGAGGTCGAACATGTGATGTGTGGCCATGTGCTCTTGCCGTTCTGGCGCGGGACGGACCTGCCGGAGAGCGGCACGGTCCGCCGGTCGTGGATGTCGGCGCCTGCTGTGGGCCACGCGTTTCAGAACGGCGTGAAGTCGCAGGCGGACAGGGATGGTTGAGGAGTGAGGTGGGCACACGCACCGCACTGCGTGGTTTCCGGGAATTCATCCGGAACCGGAAACATAATGAACATTACGCTCCGCTTGGCCGGTCGCGGATATTCATCGCCGCAATACGCACGTGTGGGTGACACCTCACGGGTATCGGAATACGCCTTCGGCCGTGGTGGTGCCGCCCTGCCGGAAAAGGAAAGTGCCGGTGCGGCCCCGGGGGGAACAGTGAATGACGGCGGGCGGAGCGTGTTCGGTGAACCGCAGCGCCGACATCCGGCAGGCGACGGGCCGCACCAGCCGCCCTCCGCTGCGCAGGGCGATCGCCTGCCGCGCCGCCTCCAGCAGGGCCGCCCCGGGCACATGGTCCGTTCCATGGTCGAACAGGAACGGGTGACGCGGATCGGCGGGGCACACCAGCAGCTCCTCGCCGGCCAGGGCGACGACGGCGTCCGCCTCCGACGCCAGCCCCAGCAGGGCGGGTTCGGGCCGCGGCCCGGACCCGGACGGCACGGCCGCGCCGGCGCCGGTCCGGAGCCGCGCGTAGCGCTCGGCGTCGAGGAACCGGGCTCCGCCCGCCGCGCGGGCGAACGGCCGCCGTCCGGCCAGGAAGTCGACCCGCATGCGCAGCCCGGTCAGCGCGCCGCCGTCGCGGTCGGTGCGCAGGCCGTCCACCTGCGCCAGGCAGGTGACCTCGCTGGCCCCGTGGGGGGCCGTGGGTTCCGCGTCCACGTCCAGGGCGTAGGAGAGGTCGTCGATCAGGAAGCGGGCGGTGGAGGGCACGCCGAGGTGGCGCAGCGGGATGTAGATGCCGAGCTGGCGCAGGGTTTCGACAATCATCCAGGGGCTGTGCCGGTCGTCGCGTCCGCGGGGGAACGTGGGGTGCGAGCGCGGCCACGCGGCGGCGGCGGAGTAGGAGAGCGCGCCGTGAGGGAGGACGTCGGTCAGCAACACCTCGGCCACGGAGGTCCGGTGGACCAGTTCGCGCTCGACCGTCCGGGACCGGCCGAGGGAGCGGAGGGGGGAAAGGCCGGTGGGGCCGACGGATCCGGTCGACGGTGTGCGGGAATACCGTGTGCGCGATCCGGAGTCCATGGAAAAATGCTAATAAGACTATTAAGAGTTTCGCATGTTGGGCTCTCCCGGCCGTACGGCAAAGGCCGATAGATTCCTCCCCGCGACGCACCGACGGACGAGGGAGACGCGTGCAGGAACGGGCGGAGGAAACCCGCAGAGCCGTATTGCAGGCAGCAGCTCACCTGTTCTTCGAACGGGGTTACGCGGGGACCAGTATCGCCGACATCAGCGCACGGTCCGGCCGTACCAGCGGGGCCATCTACTTCCACTACGCCGGCAAGGAACAGCTCGCCCTCGCCGTCGTCGAGGCGCATTTCGCCGCCTGGCCGGCCCTGGTCGCCCGGCACGAGTCGGTGGCCGGGCCCGCCCTGGAGAGGCTGGTGCGGCTGAGCTTCTCGGTGGCGCGGGCGTTCCGTGACGACGTCGTCGTACGCGCCGGAGCGCGGCTGTGGGCGGAGCGGCGGTCCATCGACGTGGAGATGCCCCCGCCGTTCGTGGACTGGATCTCCGCCGTCGAACGCATGCTCGTCGCCGCCCGTGACGAGGGCGGTCTCGCCCCCGGGGCGGAACCCGGGCGGGACGCTCCCACCCTGGTCGCCGCCTTCTTCGGCCTCCACACGCTCTCCGACGTCCTCGACGGCCGTCTGCTGATCGAGGACCGCCTGACCGCCCTGTGGCTGCTGCTGCTTCCCGGGCTCCAGGCCGCCCCCGCGCCCCGCGAGCTGCTGGCCAGGGTGAGCGCCCCGGTCCCCGCCTCGCCGTGACGTCCCTCGCACCGGCTCCCACGCGCTCACCCACCGGAGTGCGAAACACGATCGACTTCGCGGGTTGACGACAATGGTCTTGGCAAGCCAGGAGAAGAGGCTTACGTTCGTGCCTCTAGGCCTGTTCTACGGGCGTAGAGGCTCTGACGTACGTCGAAGGAGCAGCTCATGGCCAACGTCGTCCGTGCGGCCCTGGTCCAGGCCACCTGGACCGGCGACACCGAGTCCATGGTCGCGAAACACGAGGAGCACGCCCGCGAGGCGGCCCGTCAGGGGGCCCGGATCATCGGGTTCCAGGAAGTCTTCAACGCGCCGTACTTCTGCCAGGTCCAGGAGCCGGAGCACTACCGCTGGGCCGAGCCGGTGCCCGACGGGCCCACGGTCCGGCGCATGCGGGAACTCGCCCGCGAGACCGGCATGGTGATCGTCGTCCCGGTGTTCGAGGTCGAGCAGTCCGGCTTCTACTACAACACCGCCGCCGTGATCGACGCCGACGGCAGCTACCTCGGCAAGTACCGCAAGCACCACATCCCGCAGGTCAAGGGCTTCTGGGAGAAGTACTACTTCAAACCCGGCAACCTCGGCTGGCCCGTCTTCGACACCGCCGTCGGCCGGGTCGGCGTCTACATCTGCTACGACCGCCACTTCCCGGAGGGCTGGCGGCAGCTCGGCCTGAACGGCGCCCAGCTCGTCTACAACCCCTCCGCCACCCACCGCGGCCTGTCCGCCTACCTGTGGCAGCTGGAACAGCCGGCCGCCGCCGTCGCCAACGAGTACTTCGTCGCCGCGATCAACCGCGTCGGCCGGGAGGAGTACGGCGACAACGACTTCTACGGAACGAGCTACTTCGTCGACCCCCGCGGACGGTTCGTCGGAGACGTCGCCGACGGCTCCAAGGAGGAACTCCTCGTCCGCGACCTCGACTTCGACCTCATCGAAGAGGTGCGGCAGCAGTGGGCCTTCTACCGCGACCGCCGCCCCGACGCCTACGAAGGGCTGGTGCAGCCGTGAGCGACCTGTACGACCGTCACCGGGCCGTCGCGCCCGACTGGCTGGCGCTCTACTACGAGGACCCGATCGAGATCACCCACGGCGAGGGCCGTCACGTCTGGGACGCCGACGGCCGGCGCTACCTCGACTTCTTCGGCGGAATCCTCACCACCATGACCGCCCACGCGCTGCCCGAGGTCACCAAGGCGGTGACCGAGCAGGCCGGCCGGATCATCCACTCCTCCACGCTCTACCTCAACCGTCCGATGGTCGAACTCGCCGAGCGCGTAGCCCAGTTGAGCGGCATCCCGGACGCTCGGGTGTTCTTCACCACCTCCGGCACCGAGGCCAACGACACCGCCCTGCTGCTTGCCACCACCCATCGGCGCAGCAACACCATCCTGGCCATGCGCAACAGCTACCACGGCCGCTCCTTCAGCGCCGTGGGCATCACCGGCAACCGAGGCTGGTCCCCGACCTCCCTGTCCCCGCTCCAGACGCTCTACGTCCACGGCGGCGTACGCACCCGCGGCCCCTTCGCCCACCTGAGCGACGCCGAGTTCACCGCCGCCTGTGTCGAGGACCTCAGGGACCTCCTCGGCCACACGCGCCCGCCCGCCGCGCTGATCGCCGAACCCGTCCAGGGCGTCGGCGGCTTCACCTCCCCGCCCGACGGCCTGTACGCCGCCTTCCGTGACGTGCTCCAGGAGCACGGCATCCTGTGGATCTCCGACGAGGTGCAGACCGGCTGGGGCCGCACCGGCGACCACTTCTGGGGCTGGCAGGCGCACGCACGCAGCGGACCGCCCGACATCGTCACCTTCGCCAAGGGCATCGGAAACGGCGCCTCCATCGGCGGGGTCGTCGCCCGCGCCGAGATCATGAACTGCCTCGACGCCAACAGCATCTCCACCTTCGGCGGCACCCAGCTCACCATGGCCGCCGGCCTCGCCAACCTCAACTACCTCCTGGAACACGACCTCCAGGGCAACGCCCGACGCGTCGGCGGACTCCTCATCGAGCGGCTGCGGGCCGTCGCCGCCCAACTGCCCGGCGTACGGGAGGTCCGCGGACGCGGCCTGATGATCGGCGTCGAGCTGACCCGGCCGGGCACCGACGAGGCCGACCCGCAGGCGGCCACCGCCGTGCTGGAGGCGGCCCGGCAGGGCGGCCTGCTCATCGGCAAGGGCGGCGGACACAGCACCAGCGCCCTGCGCATCGCCCCGCCGCTCTCCCTGACCGTCGCGGAGGCCGAGGAGGGCGCCGCGATCCTGGAGGGCGCACTGCGCGCCGCGTACTAGCGCCACGGCACTGGCACCAAGCGCCGCGTACCAGTGCCACGGCACCGGCGCCCCGGAGGCGAACCGAACCGCACGCAGAGGGGAACGTCGCCATGACCACCGCCTCGGACACACCCCCGACCACCTGGAACCCGCAGGAACCCGCCCTGTCGGTGCGCCAGGTCCTCACCATGGAGCGGGTGCTCGCGGGGGAGCCCGAGGTGGTGGCCGGCGCCGGCCACCTCGACCGGCCCGTGCGCTGGGTGCACGTCGCCGAGGCCGCCGACGTCGGCGTGATGCTCAGCGGCGGCGAGATGGTCCTCACCACCGGCGTGCTGCTCGCCGGCGACGAGGAGAAGCAGGCCGAGTACATCCGCTCCCTGCATCGTGCCGAGGCCGCGGCCGTCGTACTGGGCCTGGGCCGGGCCTTCCCCACCCCGCCGGACGTGATGTGCCGGGCCGCCGAGCGGTGCCGGCTCCCCCTGGTCGTCCTGCACCGCCCCTTCCCCTTCGCCGAACTGACCGAGGAGGTCCAGTCCCGGCTGGTACGGCGCAAGTTCGCCTCCGTCAGCCTGTCGGAGGCCGTACGCACCGCCCTCACCGCGCTGATCACGACGGGCGCCCCCCTCCAGGCACTGCTCGACGAGATCGCCCAGCACAGCGCCTGCCCCGTCGTCGTCACCAACCTCGCCCACCGCGTCCTGGCCACGGCGGGGGAGCGGTCGGCGGTCGACGACGTACTGCGGGACTGGGAGCGCATCTCCCGGCAGGCCGGCGCCGGACAGAGCGACGGCTGGATCCGCGCCGAACTGGGCGGGCGCGGCGAGCGGTGGGGACGGATCGTGCTGTGCGGCCACCGCGGCGACAGCGCCACCGGACGGCTGCTGGCCGACCGCGCCGCCGAGGCCCTCGTCCTGCACCGCATGCTCGGCGGCAACGCCGGCTGCTCCTGGGAGGAGCAGTCCGCGCAGGGCCTGCTCACCGACCTCGTCGGCGGAGCCGTACCGGCCCGGCAACTGCTGCCCCGGGCGCGCGCCGCCGGACTGCCGGTCAACCGGCGCACCTTCGTCCCGCTGGTCGTACCGGACGGCGAGGTGGCCGCGCTCGACCGGCTGCTGCGCCTGCTCGGCCTTCCCGGGCTGGTCGCCGAGCTCGCCGAGGGCGTCACCGCCGTGCTGCTCAGCCTCGCCCGCGACCAGGACGCCGACGCCCTCACCCGGCACTTCGCGGCCCGGCTGCGCGACGCGTCCGGCGCGGACCGCGCGGTCGTCGCCGCCGCGGACGCCCGCACCGTCTGGGACGACGTGCCCGCCGGGCTGCGCGAGGCCCGGCACGTCGCCCAGGCCGTCGCCGACTCCGCCGACGCCCTGGACCTGCCCGCCGTCGTCCGCCTGAAGGACGTGCACCTGCGGGGACTCGTCCGGCTGCTGCGCGACGACCCGCATGTGCAGTCCTTCGCCGAGCGTGAGCTGGACGGACTGCTGTGCCGGGCCGCCGACGACCTGCTGCCCGTGCTGCGCACCTACCTCGCCACCGGCCGCAACAAGTCCCGCACCGCCCAGCTCCACCACGTCTCCCGGCCCGCGCTCTACCGCCGCCTGGAGTCCATACAGGCGTGCCTCGGGGTGGACCTCGACGACTTCGAACAGGCCGCCTCGGTGCACATCGCGCTCCTCGCGCACGACGCGCAGCAGGAGTGAGCCGGAAGGACGGCCGGGAGAACGGCGGTGAGACATGGGACGGACCCGGAGTGACACGGTGGCACGCCCCGCCCCCGCAGACGTGACACGGTGCACCTCAAAGCCGAGCCGCAGGCTTTCTACGCTCCCGGCACATCCAGCGAGTGGAGGTCCCGATGAGCAAGGTGATCCGCGCCGCCATCTTCCAGACCGCGTGGACCGGCGACAAGGAATCCATGATCCAGGTCCACGAGCAGGCGGCCCGCGACGCGGCCGCGCAGGGCGCCCAGGTGCTCTGCTTCCAGGAACTGTTCTACGGACCGTACTTCTGCCAGGTCCAGGACCCCGCCTTCTACGAGTACGCCGAGCAGATCCCCGAGGGCCCGATCGTCCGGCGCTTCCAGGCGCTCGCGAAGGAACTCGGCCTCGTCCTGGTCCTGCCGATGTACGAGGAGGAGCAGCCCGGCGTCCTCTACAACACCGCCGCCGTGATCGACGCGGACGGCTCCTACCTCGGCAAGTACCGCAAGACCCACATTCCGCAGGTCAAGGGCTTCTGGGAGAAGTTCTACTTCCGGCCCGGCAACAGCGGCTGGCCGATCTTCGACACCAAGGCGGGCCGGATCGGCGTCTACATCTGCTACGACCGGCACTTCCCGGAGGGCTGGCGGGCCCTCGGACTGGCCGGCGCCGAGATCGTCTTCAATCCGTCGGCCACCTCGCGCGGACTGTCCGGCTACCTGTGGCAGCTGGAGCAGCCGGCGGCGGCCGTCGCCAACGAGTACTTCGTCGGCGCGATCAACCGGGTCGGCGTCGAGGAGTACGGCGACAACGACTTCTACGGCACCTCCTACTTCGTGGACCCGGAGGCGCAGTTCGTCGGCGAACCGGCGAGCGACAAGGACACCGAACTCGTCGTGCGGGACCTGGACCTGGCCAAGCTGCGCGAGGTCCGCGACCGCTGGCAGTTCTACCGCGACCGCGCCCCGGGCACGTACGAGCCGCTGACCGCGCCCTGACCGGGGACCCGCGCCCCACCGTGCACACCCGACCGGAAGGAGAGGGAGCATGAGCCGCACCGTCATCCGCGGCGGCCTCGTCATTACCGCCGCCGACGAGATCCACGCCGACGTCCTGATCGAGGACGGCCGCATCGCCGCCCTCGCCGCCTCCGGCACCCCGGCCGCCGAGGCCTTCACCGCCGAGCGGACCGTCGACGCCACCGGCAAGTACGTGATCCCGGGCGGGGTCGACGGCCACACCCACATGGAGATGCCGTTCGGCGGCACCTACGCCGCGGACACCTTCGAGACCGGCACCCGGGCCGCCGCCTGGGGCGGCACGACCACGATCGTGGACTTCGCCATCCAGACCGTCGGCGGATCCCTGCGCGAGGGCCTGGACGCCTGGCACGCCAAGGCCGAGGGCAACTGCGCGATCGACTACGGCTTCCACATGATCGTCTCCGATGTGAACCAGGAGACGCTGAAGGAGATGGACCTGCTGGTGGAGGAGGGCGTGACCTCCTTCAAGCAGTTCATGGCCTACCCGGGCGTCTTCTACAGCGACGACGGGCAGATCCTGCGCGCCATGCAGCGCGCCGCCGACAACGGCGGGCTGATCATGATGCACGCCGAGAACGGCATCGCCATCGACGTGCTGGTCGAACAGGCACTGGCCCGCGGGGAGACCGACCCGCGATACCACGGAGAGGTGCGCAGGGCCCTGCTGGAGGCCGAGGCCACCCACCGCGCCATCCGGCTCGCCCAGGTCGCGGGCGCGCCGCTGTACGTCGTGCACGTCTCGGCGCAGGAGGCGGTCGCCGAACTGGCCAGGGCACGCGACGACGGGCTCAGCGTGTTCGGCGAGACCTGCCCGCAGTACCTGTTCCTGTCCACCGACAACCTCGCCGAGCCCGGCTTCGAGGGCGCCAAGTACGTGTGCTCGACACCCCTTCGCCCCAAGGAGCACCAGGCGGCCCTGTGGAAGGGCCTGCGCACCAACGACCTCCAGGTGGTCTCCACCGACCACTGCCCCTTCTGCTTCACCGGTCAGAAGGAACTCGGCCGCGGCGACTTCTCCAAGATCCCCAACGGCATGCCGGGCGTGGAGAACCGGATGGACCTGCTCCACCAGGCCGTCGTCGACGGGCACATCTCGCGCCGCCGCTGGATCGAGATCGCCTGCGCCACCCCGGCCCGCATGTTCGGCATGTACCCGAAGAAGGGCACCATCGCGCCGGGCGCCGACGCGGACGTGGTCATCTACGACCCGCACGCCGAGCAGGTCATCTCCGCCGAGACCCACCACATGAACGTCGACTACTCGGCGTACGAGGGCAGGCGGATCACCGGCCGGGTGGAGACCGTGCTCTCCCGCGGCGAACTTGTCATCACCGAGCGGGAGTACACCGGGCGCGCCGGGCACGGCGTCTACACCCCGCGCTCCACCTGCCAGTACCTCGACTAGGAGTGCCGCCCATGGACTTCGGACTCGTCCTCCAGACCGACCCGCCGGCCTCGCGTGTGGTCGACCTGATGCAGCGCGCCGAGCGCAACGGCTTCCGCTACGGCTGGACCTTCGACTCCGCCGTGCTCTGGCAGGAGCCGTTCGTGATCTACAGCCAGATCCTTGCGAACACCGAGAAGCTGACCGTCGGTCCCATGGTCACCAACCCCGGCACCCGCACCTGGGAGGTCACCGCCTCCACCTTCGCCACCCTCAACGACATGTTCGGCAACCGCACGGTCTGCGGCATCGGCCGCGGCGACTCCGCGATGCGGGTGGCCGGCCGCAAGCCCAACACCCTGGCCCGGATCAGCGAGGCGATGAAGGTCATCCGGGCGCTGGGCAGGGGAGAGGAGGCCGACCTCGGCGGCACGGTGATCAAGTTCCCGTGGGTCAGGCCCGGTGCCCGACTGCCCGTCTGGATGGCCGCGTACGGGCCCAAGGCACTGAAGATGACCGGAGAGGAGGCCGACGGCTTCATCCTCCAGCTCGCCGACCTGTATCTGACCGAGTACATGGTGAAGGCCGTGAAGGACGCGGCGGCCGCGGCCGGGCGCGACCCGTCCGCGGTGAGGATCTGCGTCGCCGCCCCCGCGTACGTCACCGCCGACGACTCGCCCGAGGCGCTCGCCCACGCCCGCGACCAGTGCCGCTGGTTCGGCGGCATGGTCGGCAACCACGTGGCCGACCTGGTCGCCCGTTACGGCGAGCACTCCGCCGCCGTCCCCGACGAGCTCACCGAGTACATCAAGGCCCGCCAGGGCTACGACTACGCCCACCACGGGCGCAGCGGCAACCCGGACACGCAGTTCGTGCCCGACGAGATCGTCGACCGGTTCTGCGTGGTCGGACCGGTCGAGAAGCACATCGAGAAGCTGAACGCGCTGCGCGAGCTGGGCGTGGACCAGTTCGCCGTGTACGACATGCACGACGCGCAGGAAGCCGTGATCGACGCGTACGGACAGCAGATCATCCCGGCCGTCAACTCCTGAGTCCCCGAGCGCTGTTCCCATCCCCCCTCTGTCCCCCCTCCCCACCTCCCCGGGGAGGGGCCGGGCGCCCGCACCGCCCCGTTTCGACCCGTCTCCTCGATTGGGCTGCCCATGACCGACACCGCTCCCCCGGCCATACCGCCGTCCGCGCAGGTCACCCTCCCCGACGGGCGCGTGGAGATCGCCCCCGGCACCCCGCCGCCCAGCGGTCCCTACGCCAACGCCGACCTGCTGCCCGTCCCGGTCGCCCAGCGCACCTGGACCACGTACAACTTCTCCGCGCTGTGGGTCGGCATGGCCCACAACACGGCCTCCTGGACCCTGGCCTCCGGCCTGATCGCCGTCGGCATGGACTGGAAGCAGGCGGTGTTCACCATCGCCCTGGCCAACCTGATCGTGCTGGTCCCCATGCTGCTCACCGGGCACGCGGGACCCAAGTACGGCATCCCCTTCCCGGTCTTCGCCCGCGCCTCCTTCGGCGTGCGCGGCGCCAACCTGCCCGCCGTCGTACGGGCGTTGGTGGCGTGCGGCTGGTTCGGCATCCAGACCTGGATCGGCGGCGAGGCGATCTACTTCCTCGCCGGGAAGCTGATCGGGAGCGGCTGGACGGACGCCGCGAAGGTGGGCGGCCACGCCTGGACGATGTGGCTGTCGTTCGCCATCTTCTGGGCGATCCAGGTAGCCGTCATCTACCGAGGCATGGAGACGATCCGCCGGTTCGAGAACTGGGCGGCGCCCTTCGTGCTCGTCGGCGCCTTCGTGATGCTGTGGTGGATGAGCAGCAAGGCCGGCGGACTCGGCCCGCTCTTCGACCAGCCGTCGAAACTGGGCTGGGGAGCGGACTTCTGGAAGCTGTTCGCGCCGTCCCTGATGGGCATGATCGGCTTCTGGTCCACCCTGTCGCTGAACATCCCGGACTTCACCCGGTACGGCAGGAGCCAGAGGGCGCAGACCCGGGGCCAGGCGCTCGGACTGCCCACGACCATGACCCTGTTCGCGTTCCTGTCCGTGCTGGTCACCTCCGGCTCCCAGGCCGTGTACGGCGAGCCGGTGTGGGACCCGGTGCAGTTGGCGGCGAAGACCGACAACGTGGTGGGCCTGGTGTACGCGCTGGTGACCGTGCTGGTGGCGACCCTGTCGGTCAACATCGCGGCCAACATGGTCTCCCCGGCCTTCGACTTCTCCAACATCGCGCCGCGCAAGGTCAGTTTCCGCACCGGCGCGCTGGTCACCGCGGTGCTCGCCGTGGTGATGTGCCCGTGGAAGCTGTACGCCGACCCGCAGGGCTACATCTTCACCTGGCTCGGACTGGTCGGCGGTCTGCTCGGCACGGTGGCCGGCATCCTCATCGCCGACTACTGGGTCCTCAGGCGCTCCCGACTGGACCTGGCCGACCTGTACCGCCCGGGCGGCGGACGCTACTGGTACGAGGGCGGCTGGAACTGGCGGGCGGTCGTGGCCTTCGTGACGGGCGGCGTGCTGGCCGTCGGCGGCGCGGACTTCCACCCGCTGATCGACGGCCGCCCCATCCCGGCCCTGAGGTCCCTCGCCGACTACGGCTGGGCGGTGGGCCTGGGCACCTCACTGGTGCTGTACCTGCTGCTGATGGCGGCGCGCACTCGGCAGCGGGCCTCCGCCTGACGCGCGTCACGGCCTGACGCGGGTCACGGCCTGACGCGCGGCGCCGCTCTGGAGGACGGTCAGCCGGTACGACCCTTCTCCAGGGCGGCCATCGCCTCCTTGGCGGCCTTGATGGCGCCCTTGTTGATCTCGTCCGTGCTCGGCGCCTTCTTCGACTCGAAGTCGCTGCCGTTGTAGGTGACGACCACGATCGCGTTGGCGGAGCGGGCCAGCACCACGCCCTCCCGGGTCTCCTGCTTGTCCTCGGTGGTCAGGTTGACCACCGAGTAGCCACTGTCCCCGAGGCCGGGCACGGCCCCGCCGCCGCTCTTGTCGGTGGTCCGCTGCTGGTACGACTTCAGCGCCGCCTCGTCCGTCGCCATGATCTCGAAGGAAACGTCGAGCCAGCGGTAGTCGTAACCCTTGAGCGCGTTCCACGAGCAGGTCCGGCGCACGTTGGTGTCCGTCGACGGAATCTCCTTGCCCGTCGTCTTGGCACCCGGCACCAGGGACGTGATCGTCTTCTCGGCGATGCTGGTGCACGGCACCGGGGCGGACGCGTACGTCTTGGTCACCGCGGTCGACGACGGCGCGGACGGCTCGGAGGACGACCGGTCGTCGGTGCCGCGCTCCTCCTGCTGCGCGGCCTTGGGGTCGGCGGCGGCCGGCGACGCGGCGAACGGGCCGGACGTCAACGCCCAGCCCGCGCAGGCGAGCACGACGACCGGACTCAGACGCGCGGTGAGCGCGAGAGGGAGGGGAAGTTCACGCACGGCGCACTTCTCGTGTGGGGGACGGACGCGGAGCGATTCCACACCGCGGACGGGACCTCAGTGTCACACGAGTCCCCGCGCGGCGAAAGCGATACCGCGCTCCGTAGCCGGACGGTCACGGTCGCTTGCCCCTGGCGTACCGTTTGCTGCTTATGTCGCAGTGTCGCTGCCGCCGTGCACCGGTCAACTCCCCACCCTCGCCGCGGAGTCGGGACCGGTGAAGGCGTGCGCGTAGGAGGCTACGGCACCCGCGCCGTCCACTGCTCCGAACCGAACTTCGTCCGCGCCAGCTCCCGCGCGAGGGCCAGTTCCTCGTCGGTCGCCTTGCCGGCGGTCAGCCCGTACCGGGCGCGGAAGGACTCCACCATCCGCGCGATGACCGCCTCGCGGGGAAGCCCGGTCTGCCGGCGCAGCGGGTCCACCCGCTTCTTCGCGCTCCTGATGCCCTTGTCGGACAGTTTCTCCCGCCCGATCCGCAGCACCTCGACCATCTTGTCGGCGTCGATGTCGTACGACATGGTCACGTGGTGCAGCACCGCTCCGGGCCCTCCGCCCGGCCCCACCACCCTCTTCTGCGCGGCGCCCGCGATCTTGCCCTGGTCGGTGGCGATGTCGTTCAGCGGCTGGTACCAGGCCCGGATGCCCATGTCGCCGAGAGCGCCGAGCACCCAGTCGTCCAGGTAGGCGTAGCTGTCCTGGAAGGACAGCCCCTGCACCAGCGCCTCCGGCACCGACAGGGAGTACGTGATCGTGTTGCCCGGCTCGACGAACATCGCGCCGCCGCCGGAAATCCGGCGCACCACCGCGACGCCGTGCCGCGCCGCCCCCTCGGGGTCCACCTCGTTGCGCAGCGACTGGAAACTGCCGATGATCACCGCGGGCGCGGCCCACTCCCACACGCGCAGGGTCGGCGGACGCCGGCCCGCCGCGACCTCCGCGGTCAGTACCTCGTCCAGGGCCATGTGCAGGGCGGGGGACTGCGGGCCGTCGTGGACGAGCTGCCAGTCGTAGTCCGTCCAGTCCGTGGCGTGCGCCAGCGCGCGACGCACCGCGACACCGACGCCCTCGGACGTCAGCCCGTACATCACGGTGCCCTCGGGCAGCCCCGCGTCGATCCGGGCGGCCAAGCCAGCCGCGTCGGTGTCCGCGGGGGCGCCCTCCAGCGCGCGGTTCACCGCGTCCAGCGCCTCGTCCGGCTCCAGGAAGAAGTCACCCGCCACGCGCACGTGCCGCAGCGCGCCGTCCTCCACCTCGACGTCCACGACGACGAGCTTCCCGCCGGGCACCTTGTACTCACCGTGCACCGTCCGACCTCCGATCTGCCGCAGCAGACCAACACCACGGGCCCCCGTGGTGTTCCCGGGGGCCGGGCGGGAGCGGGAAAGGTCACACGGGTCCCGGAGCGGACGTTTCGTGGCGTGTCTGCGTCGGCGTCGTGCTGGGCAGCGGGAGATCGAGCAGTTCGCGTATCCGGCGGACGTGGGTGTGCCCGTTGTGCTCGTCCACCGACCGCAGATGCCCGAGGAAGGTGTCAGCGTCGGACGCCTTGGCGGCCTGCCGCCAGAACGGCAGCCCCGCTTCGAATTCCGCCACGAGTTGTTCGGTCGGCCGCTGAGCCCCGGGCAGGTCGGCGTCCTTGAGCAGCCGGATGCTCTCGGCCTGCGCTTCGGCCATCTGCCCGGCCCAGGCCTTGGCTTCGTCGAGATCGCCCTGGGGGCCCTGCGCCGGACGGAGCATGCCCGTGGCGTTCAGCGGCTTCACGGCGGAGAGGAAGGCCAGCTGACCGGAGTCCAGGTTGGACTCGTCGCGCCTGACCGTGGTGTCGATTTCCGCGTCGCCCTTCGGGCCCACCCAGCACCGCACGGTGCGGTCTCCGGTGGCCCAGTTCCGTTCGCTCGGATAGTAGAAGTAGGTCTGCAGCGGTCCGAAGGTCCCCGGATCGAGTGAGTAGTCGAGAAAGAGCTTCCCGCACCGGGGCGTCGCGATCGCCGTGATCGTGTCGGGGCCCGGGAAGTCCCGCTGCTCGGAGAGCTTGAAGGAGGCGTACGCCTCCCCTCGGTGCGACGCGTCGCACGGCACCAGCTCCACACTCGCGTCGTTCAGTGTTGATTGGTCCCGCTTGATCTCGGATCCCGGGTTGAAGCAGTCACCGGTCCGGAGCGAGTAGATCGTGGTCCACCCGCTGCTCGTGACGTCGCCGTTGCCGTCCCTGCCGGGAAGCGTCCACACCTTGAAGTCGGCCGTCCCCGCGACGAGGGCGGCCAGCAGCAGAACCGCGCCGGAGACGGAGATACCGGCGATCGCGAGCCCCTTGCCCCGCTGCCCGTTCCTGGATATCTGCACCAGCGCGACGATGCCGAATATCAGCCCCAGGGGAGCGAGGCACACCAGCGATGTCACCAGCGCCGTGACCGCGAAACCGTTCAGCGTCGGCTGGACCGGCTGTCCCGCCGGGTTCCACTGTGGCCCCCAGGGCTGTCCCGGGCCGGGCGCGGACGCGGGCGGCTGAGGAGGATGGGACGGCGGGGGGAACGACATGGATTCCGAGCCTTTCTCGATACAACGGAGACCCAGCACCAGTCCATGCGCGTAGAAGGACGACGTGGTGAAGGCAGACCACGCCCAAGTGGATGGCGACGGGCTGTTCGTGCTGAAGCGCCGGTCGGCGCCTACGAAGTCCGTGGGGCGGGGGCGTTCTTCAGAGCGATGACGAACGACGTCCAGGCGGGAGCCGTGACCGTGAGAACCGGGCCGTGGCAGAGCTTGGAGTCCCGGACGGGAACGATCCCCGTGAGCCCGTCGGCGACTTCGACGCAGTTCCCGCCGCTGCCGTTGCTGTAGCTGCTCTTGCGCCAGATGGTGGTGGTCAAGTCAATCTCGTTGCTTGCCATTTCGGTCATCCTCAGCCGCTTGCTCGATCAGGGCGAGGGACGCCTTGGGTGGTAGCGCGGCGGCCCTCAGCAGATCGTACGACCTGCGGTACTCCTTCACGAGGCCTGGATCGTCGATGGTGTTCCCACTGTGCAGGGCCTCCGTGTAGACCAGGGGTGGGGCGTCGGGAAAGGTCATGAGCATGGCCGTCCCGAGCATGAAGGGATGTGCCCCGCAGTTCCACGGAAGGATCTGGGGAACGATCCGGTGGCGCCGAGCCAGCGTCGCGATGTGCTCCAGCTGTTCGGCCGTTTCCTGAGGCGGCAGGATCGGCTGGCGTAGCAACGACTCGGACAGTACCGCCCAATACACGGGCGTCCTGTGGTCGTCCTCGAAGAGGCGGCCCCGTGCCATGCGGGCCGCGACCTTTTCCTCCACCTCGTCGTCCGGTGCCAGCGGGTGCGTCGCCCGCACCACCGCCCGCGCGTACGAGTCCGTCTGGAGCAGTCCCGGAATCAGGGTCGGGCACCACTCCTCGATGGTCTCCGCGTGCTTCTCCGCCTCCAGCACGCGCTCGAAGTAACGAGCGTGGCCCCGCCGCTTGGCGTTGCGCACGTCCTCGCAGCGCCGCTTGAAGAAGCCGTCCGTGCCGAGCACCCGGTCCACATGCTCGGCCAGTTCCGCCGGCATCCGCCGCTCGCCCCGCTCGATCTCGCTGAGATGGCTCGGACCGTAGAAGCTGCCGTCGACCAGTTGCTGGAGCGTCAGCCCGGCCTCCTCCCGTTTCCAGCGCAACTCCTTGCCATAGAAGGTGGGAACGCTTGCCGAGCCGTCGATGTCCTTGCGCTGTCCCATCGTTCACCGTCCTGGTGGCCGTTACCGTCCGTCTCCCGGCGTGTCCGCCCGAGTCCCGGCGGTTCCCCTGGCGATGCCAACCGTGTCTGCCATACGCGCAGTTCAGGGCCGGGAGCCCGAACCTCTGTCACGGTACGCGGCACGCCACCAGACTGTGAGCAGTTCGTCACAGAGCGCACTGGAAGGTGTGAACCACCGATGCACGACCACTCCGAGGTACAGGACCGCGCCGAGGGCCTTGTGGGCCACGTAGGGGGTGGCGTGCTGCGGCCGCCCCTGACGCTGGAACTGCTCGCCACGCCGGGGGAGGTGCGGGAGGTGCGCAGGGAGATCCGCGCGTACGCGGCCGAGCCGTGCGCCGACCTCGAGCTCTGTGTGAGCGAACTCCTCACCAACGTCATCCGCCACCTCGGCGAGGGCGTCCCCGTGACCGTCCGCGTGTCCCGCACCCGGGACCGCACGCGACTGGAGGTCACCGACCCGGACCCGCGCGCCCTGCCCGTCCTGTGCCGGACGTCCGACGAGAACGACGAGTCCGGCCGCGGCCTCGCCCTGCTCGACGCGCTGAGCCTGCGGTGGGGAGTGGACCAGTGGCCCGGCAGCAAGACCGTGTGGTGCGAACTGCATTGATCATGTACAGCTCTGCGGCGTGTGTAAGTTTTCCGCGTTCTCAGGGGCAGTTGGAACCATTTCAACTGGCTCTCGACGTCTCATCCAAGGGGAAACGTGCGCACATCCGCCAGACCGGTACTTCGCGCCGCAGTCGCGATCGGAGCCACGACCGTGCGGGGGTTAGCCGCGCCGCAGACCCAGGCCGGCAGCACGGCAACAGTTCCCGTCGCGAGCTCGCGGCGGGTGCCGCGAACAACGCCACCAGCCTCGGGCCGGCTTCTGCGCCGCCGGGCTACCCGCGCGGGACGCGCCCCGGCAGCGTTACCGTCGAGTCCCGCATGGACGCGGAGGCCGTCAGCGAGCTGCGGCGCCGCGGTCATGACGTGACCGTGGGCGGGCCGTGGTCCGAGGGGCGCCTGTGCGCCGTCGCGCGCTGCCCCGAGACGGGCATCCTGTCCGCGGCCGCCAACCCGCGGGGGATGCAGGGGTACGCGGTCGGCCGGTGAGGCGGCCGGGCGGCGTCCGGCGCGCGCCGGACGCGGGCGTCCACCGACCGTTCCCCGATGTCCGATGACGGGTGTTCACGCCGATTCCACCCGGAGTGCACCGGCTCGGCGGGGAATGTCAGTGGGGCATGTTCTCATGGAGGCATGATCGAAGAGACGGAAACCATCGAAGAGTTTCTCGCACGTCACTCGGCCGACGTGGAGGAGGCGGTCCGCAAGGCGGCCGCGGCCGAGATCATGCCCCGCTTCCGCCGGCTGGCGGAGCACGAGGTGGATCAGAAGGCGGGACCGCACGACCTGGTGACGGACGCCGACCGGCTGGCCGAGCGGTATCTCACGGACACGCTCGGCGCCCTGCTGCCGGGTTCGGTCGTGGTCGGCGAGGAGGCGGTGCACGCCGACCCGGCGGTGTACGAGGCGATACAGGGCGACGCCCCGGTCTGGATCGTCGACCCGGTCGACGGCACACGGCAGTTCGTGCACGGCGACCCCGGCTTCTGCACCCTGGTCGCGCTCGCCCGGCACGGGGTCCTGCTCGCCTCCTGGACGTACGCGCCCGCGCGCGACCAGCTCGCCACGGCCGTACGCGGTCGGGGCGCCTTCCTCGACGGCGTGCGCCTGCGCAGCGGTGCGCCCGAGCCGGGGCGGCCCCTCGAAGTCGCCACGTCCCACCCCGACTACACGACGGACGAAGAGAAGCAGGCCCTGCGCGGCCTGTGGGCGGACGGGGTCGCACCGCGTCCCTGCGGCTCGGCCGGGCTGGAGTATCTCGCCATCGCCCGGGGTGAGTTGGACGCCACCGTCTTCTGCTGGGAGGCGGCATGGGACCACGCGGCGGGCCTGCTCCTGGTCGAGGAGGCCGGCGGCACCCACCAGACCCTGACCGGCGCCCCCTTCCGCATCACGGGCGGCAACACCCTGCCCTTCACAACGGCCCGGGACGCGGCGACGGCCCGCCGGATCACGGACCTGCTCCCGGCCCCGGAGACGGAAGGCGCGCCCCTGGCAGGCTGACCCCGGCAGAGGGCGGCGCCCTCGACTCCGGCCAAGGCCGCTCAGGCATCCGGGCCGCATCCTCCCGCACCGTCCTGCCCCCGCCGGCGCCGCCCGAGGTGCCCGGCGGATCCCGAGCCCGCCGACCCGCCCCCGTCGTGTCGGTGGTGCGGCATATCCTGGGGCCGAGTGGCCATCGGCTGACTAGGGGGTCCGAAGGTGCCGTCGATGCTCGATGCCGTCGTGGTGGGTGCGGGGCCGAACGGACTGACCGCTGCCGTGGAGCTCGCCCGCCGCGGCTTCGACGTGGCGGTGTTCGAGGCGCGGGACACCGTGGGCGGAGGTGCCCGCACCGAGGAACTCACCCTGCCCGGCTTCCGGCACGACCCGTGCTCCGCCGCGCACCCCCTCGGCATCAACTCGCCCGCGTTCCGCGCCCTGCCCCTGGAGCGCTACGGTCTCGAATGGCTGCACGCCGAGCTGCCCATGGCGCACCCCTTCCCGGACGGCACCGCGGCCGTGCTGTCCCGGTCCGTCGCGGAGACGGCCGCCTCCTTCGGACCGCGCGACGCGGGCACGTACCGCAGGCTGGTCCAGCCGTTCCTGCCCAGGTGGGACACCCTCGCCCGCGACTTCATGTCACTGCCCCTGACCGCGCTTCCGCGCGACCCGGTCACCCTGGCCCGCTTCGGCCTGGTCGGCCTGCCCCCGTCCACCTGGCTGATGCGCCGATTCCGGGACGAGCGGGCCAGGACCCTCTTCGCCGGACTCGTCGCCCACGTCATGGCACCCCTCGGCGGCTTCGCCACCGGCGCCGTCGGCCTGGTCTTCGCGCTCGCCGCGCACGCCCGCGGCTGGCCGGTGGCCCGCGGCGGCTCCCAGGCGATCTCCGACGCCCTCGCCGCGTACCTCAAGGACCTCGGCGGCGCCGTACACACCGACTACGAGGTCAAGCGCCTCGACGACCTGCCGCCCGCGCGGGCGTACATCTTCGACACCTCGCCCACCGCGCTGGCCCGCATCGCCGGACTCGGCCGCTACTACGACGGCTACCGCTACGGCCCCGGCGTCTTCAAGATCGACTACGCCCTGGACGGCCCCGTGCCGTGGACCGCGCGGGAGCCCCGCGGCGCCGGCACCGTACAGATCGGCGCCGACAGCGCCGAGATCGGCAGCGCACTGCGCGCCGCGTCCCGCGAGGGCCACGCACCCGACCGGCCCTTCCTCATCACCGTCCAGCCCAGCGTCGCCGACCCCACCCGTGCCCCCGAGGGCAAGCAGGTCTTCTGGGCGTACGGCCATGTCCCCAACGGCTGGACCGGCGACCTCACCGACGTCGTGGAACGCCAGCTCGAACGCTTCGCCCCCGGCTTCCGCGACCGCGTACTCGCCCGCGCCACCGCAGGACCACCCGAGATCGCCGCCCGCAACGCCAACTACGTCGGCGGCGACATCGGCTCCGGCGCGGCCTCCGGGCTCCAGCTCCTGCTGCGTCCGAAGCCGTCGCTGTTCCCGTACAGCACCCCGCACCCGGCCGTCTTCATCTGCTCGTCGGCCACCCCGCCTGGCCCCGGCGTGCACGGCATGTCGGGACACAACGCCGCGAAGGCCGTCTGGAGGAGGCTGCGTCAGACATGACCACCGCCATCACGCTCGTCCAGGGCGACATCACCAGGCAGCGCGCCGACGCGATCGTCAACGCCGCCAACTCCTCCCTCCTCGGCGGCGGTGGCGTCGACGGCGCCATCCACCGCCGCGGCGGCCCCGCGATCCTCGAGGAGTGCCGCGCCCTGCGCGCCTCCCGGTACGGCAAGGGCCTGCCCACGGGCCAGGCGGTCGCCACCACGGCCGGCGAACTGGACGCGCTCTGGGTGATCCACACCGTCGGCCCCGTCCACAGCGGCGCCGAGGACCGTTCGCACCTGCTGGCCTCCTGCTACCGCACGTCCCTCCACGTCGCCGACGAACTGGGCGCGCGCACCGTGGCGTTCCCGGCGATCTCCACGGGCGTCTACCGCTGGCCGATGGACGACGCGGCCCGGATCGCGGTGGAGACAGTGCGGGAGACCGGCACCTCGGTAGAGGAGGTCCGCTTCGTCCTCTTCGACGACCGGGCCTACGCGGCGTTCGCGGCGCGGGTCGGCTGACCTGGCCGCCGCCGTGATCTGGGAGATGCTGGGCCTGGGTTTCGTGCTCAGCCTGGACAACTTCCGGGTGGCGATCGCGCTCGGTACCGTCCCCTTCGGCCTGAAACGAGCGGTGCAGGTCGCGCTGACCTTCGGGCTGTGGGACGCGGTCATGCCCCTGATCGGGCTGCTGATCGGCCGCGAGATCGGGGAGGCCGTCGGGGGCGTAGCGGACGTGGTGGGCGCGGTCGCGCTCGGCGGATACGGCCTCTACCTCGTCGTCTCGGCCCTCCGTAACCCCGAGCCGGACGAGCTGGACCACCCGTGGGCGCTGTTCGGCATCCCGCTGACGCTGAGCCTGGACAACCTGGTGGCCGGGGCGAGCCTCGGGATCCTCGGACTCTCGCCGTGGGTCGCGGCCCCCGTCTTCGGCCTCATCACGGCCGTGATGTCGCTGATCGGGCTCCAGCTCGGGCGGGCCGCCGCGCGACTCGTCCGGATCCGCGCGGACCTGGTGAGCGGCGTCAGCCTGATCATCGCCGCCGCGGTGCTGCCGCTGGTGTCCGGCGGCTAGCCCGGTGCGCCCGGGGGACCAGCGCGGGGGCGTCGGTCCGCGAGCCGGCGTTGGCGGCCTCGACCGCCCGGGCGACCAGATCGTGGTCGGGCGACAGATGGCAGACCGGGTCGGTGCGGGAGGCGTCGCCGGTGAGCAGGTACGCCTGGCAGCGGCACCCGCCGAAGTCGACCTCCCGCCGGGGGCAGCTCCGGCAGGGTTCCGGCATCCAGTCGGTCCCCCGGAACGCGTTCATCACCGGGGAGTCGGCCCAGATCCGCTCCAGCGAGTCCTCCCGCACACTGGCCCGCGGCAACGGCAGGGACTGGGCGGCCGGACAGGGCAGCACGTCACCGTTCGGCGTCACCGTCAGCATCCGGGAGGCCCAGCCGTCCATGCAGGGCTTCGGGTAGCGGCTGTAGTAGTCGGGGAGGACGTAGATGATGTCCATGCGGTCCCGCAGCCGCTCGCGGGCGGCCCGTGCGACGGCCTCGGCCGCCTCCAGCTGGGCCCGGCTCGGCAACAGCGCGGCACGGTTGCGCCAGGCCCAGCCGTAGTACTGGGTGTTGGCCAGCTCCACCCGGTCCGCGCCCGCCTCCTCGGCCAGCCCGAGCACCTCGGCGACGCGGTCGATGTTGTACCGGTGCAGCACCACGTTCACGGTGAGCGGCCAGCCCAGCTCCTTGACCACGCCCATCGCCTCGATCTTGCGCCGGAACGACGGGATCCCGGCGATCCGGTCGGACACGGACGGCTCGTCGGCCTGGATGCTGATCTGCACATGGTCAAGGCCCGCGGCCCGCAACCGCTCGGCCCTCGGACGCGAGAACCCGACGGCGCTGGTGATGAGGTTGGTGTAGAGATCTAGAGCGTTAGCGACCGCCACGATCTCCACCAGGTCGCGCCGCAGCAGCGGCTCCCCGCCGGACAGATGGCACTGGAGCACCCCCAGGTCGGCGGCCTCGGCCAGCACCCGCTGCCACTCCTCGGTGGCCAGCTCGTCCCGGTGGTCGCCCAGGTTCAGCGGGTTCGAGCAGTACGGGCAGGCCAGCGGGCACCGGTAGGTCAGCTCGGCGAGCAGTCCGTACGGGCTATCCATCGGCGAGCTCCACCCAGCGCCGGGCGACGAGCCGGGCCAGGAACCGCCGCACCTCGTCGCCGGGAACGGAGTCGTAGTGCGCGCCCAGCTCCGCCACGATCTCGGCCACGGTGTGCCGCCCGTCGCACAGCCTCAGGATGTCCGCGCCGCTGCCGTTCAGCACCACCACCGTCTCGGGGTGCAGCAGGACCGGACGCTGCCTGGTCCGGGAGAAGGCCAGCCGGACATGGCGCGCGAGGCGGGGCCGGTCCGAGCCGGACACCTCGACGCCGGGACGGGTTCCGGCGGTCGTCTGCTTCGTTCCGGTAGGGGTCGGATCCATGATGGTCACTCCGGATAGGCCTGGTCGACGGCGTCCATCAGGCTCCACAGGACGTCGCACTTGAACGACAGCGCGTCGAGGGCGCGCGCCTGGGACTCGGTGGAGAGGCAGTGCGCGGTGACCACCTCCAGGGCGTGCTCGCAGTCGCGGGGCGCCTGCTCCAGGCGGGCCCGGAAATACGCGAGACCCTCGGGGTCGATCCACGGGTACCACCGCTCGAACGCGGCCAGCCGCGCCGCCATCAGGTCCGGCGCGAACAGCTCGGTGAGCGAGGACGCCACCGCTTCCACCCACGGGCGGGTCCGTGTGAAGGTGACGTAGGCGTCGACGGCGAACCGCACCCCGGGCACCAGGTGCCGGTGGTCCCGGACCTCCTCGCGGGTCAGCCCGGCGGCCTCGCCGAGACGCAGCCATGCCTCGATGCCGCCCTCGCCGGCGGCGGTGCCGTCGTGGTCGAGGATCCGTCGGATCCAGCGGCGCCGTACCTCCACGTCCGGACAGTTGGAGAGGATCGCGGCGTCCTTGCGGGGGATGTTCTCCTGGTAGTAGAAGCGGTTGGCCACCCAGCCCCGGATCTGTCCGCGACTGAGCCGGCCGGCGTTCATCCGGACGTGGAACGGGTGCTGGTCGTGGTACCGCCGCGAGTGGTCCCGCAGCGCCTCGACGAAGCCTTCGGCGCCGGTCCTCGTGGTCGTCGTTGTCGTCACGGCTCTACACCCGGACTTCCAGACCGTCCATGGCCACTTCCATGCCGCTCTCCTCCACGGTACGCCGCTCGGGCGTGTCCTCCAGAAGGACCGGATTGGTGTTGTTCATGTGCACGAAGATCGTCCGGCCCACGCCGAGCGACGGGAGCTGGGCCAGGCTGCCGTCCGGGCCGTCGATGGGCAGATGGCCCATCTCCCGGGACGTCTTGGCGGCCAGGCCGAGCCGTACGAGCTCGTCGTCGCGCCAGCAGGTTCCGTCGATCAGCAGGCAGGCGCAGCCCTCGATCTCCGCGCGCAGCTCCGGCGTCAGCGACTGCACCCCCGGCAGGTACACCAGCGTTGCCCCGCTGCGCTCGTCGGTCAGCCGGTAGCCGACGACGCGGCCGTGGTCCGTCCCGGTTCCGAAGCGGTCTCGCTTGCTGGTGGGCACGTCGAACGCCCGGCAGGACAGCCCGTCCGCCAGGGCGAGACAGACGCCGGGGGCCACCGCCCGCCACTCGACCGGGCAGTAGCGTTCGAGCGTGCGCAGGATCCCCGAGCCGCTGAGCAGGGTCTCGTGCGTCGCGGGTGTGGCGTACAGCCGCAGGGCGCGGGCCTCGCGCAGCAGGAGCAGGCCGAGCGTGTGGTCCAGCTCGGCGTCGGTGAGCAGCACCGCCTCCAGCGGCGTGGTGCGGTCGTCGTGCGGGTGCAGGCCGGGGAAGGCCTCGATCTGGGTGCGGACGTCGGGTGAGGCGTTGACGAGGAACCACCTGCGGCCGTCGGCGCTGACCGCGACCGACGACTGCGTGCGCGCGAGCCCGGTCCGGGAGCGGACCTCGGTGCACACCGGGCAGCCGCAGTTCCACTGCGGGGAGCCGCCCCCCGCCGCCGAGCCCAGTACGCGCAGCAACACTCCGGCACTCCGTTCGTCGAGGGTCCGGACCCGTCACGGGCCCGGCCGTTCACGGCCGCCCGTGGCCGTTCGAGGCGCATGGCCGCCCGTGGCCGTACCGAGCCTCCGGAGGGCGCCGGACCAGGTCCGGCGCCCTCCCGCGTTCGCCGGTCCGCGGTCAGTCCTCCAGCCTGGCGACGTACATGGTCACCTCGGCCGCGACCGCGATCTCCTCGAACTCGGGCGTCTCCCACACTTCGAGCTGGGACTCCATGGATTCACCTCCTCTCCGCCCGGACCGGGCAGGTCCGGTCACGCGCTATGGCGATTCCGGGAGGGCGAAGACCATCAGGGCGCTTCCGTGCCCCGCGCCGAGCATGCCGGGCAGGAACCCCTCGGCCCAGCCGCCCCAGCCGACGGGCACGGCGATGTACTGCCTGCCCTCGACCATGTAGGTGGTCGGGTTGCTGTGGTGGCCGCTTCCGCACTGGAACTGCCACAGCGTCTCCCCGGTGCGGGCGTCGAGCGCGACGAACTCCCCGGAGGGTTTACCTGCGAACACGAGGTCGCCGCCGGTGGCCAGCACCGAGGCGCACATCGGCAGTTCGTTGCGCCGGCGCCACTTCTCCTCGCCGCTGGCGTCGAACGCGCTGATGGACCCGGCCATGTCCTCGATGTCCACCTGAACGCCCGCGCCCCAGTACGGAATGCTCTCCTTGAACTCCCGGCGCCGCCGGGTGGCCGTGGCCCCGGTGTCCTGGACCGGGACGTAGAAGAGCCCGGTCTTCGGACTGTAGGCCGCGTGGGTCCATTCCTTGGCACCGGCCGGACCCGGGTAGAAGTGGACCGGCACTCCCTCCTTGTCGGGGTACGACTTGGCCGTCACCTGGCCGTCCCTCGTGATCGCTCCCCATGTGATGCGGTCCACGAACGGGGTGATGCTGATCCGCTCGCCGTTGATGCGGTCGAGTACGAAGAAGTAGCCGTTCTTGTCGAAGTGCCCGAGCAGTTTGCGCCTGTCCTGCTCGAACAGGATGCACTCGCCGATGCTGTCGTAGTCCCAGACGTCGTGCGGGGTGCACTGGTAGTGCCAGCGGATCCGGCCGCTGTCCACGTCGACGGCGATGATGCTGTCGGTGAAGAGGTTGTCGCCCTCGCGGACGGCTCCGTCGAAGTCGGGCGCCGGGTTGCCGGTGCCGACGTACAGCAGGTTGGTCTCCGGGTCGAAGGTGCCGGTGACCCAGCAGTTCGCCCCGCCCCGGGCCCAGGCCTCGCCGTCCGCGGGCCAGGTTTCCGAGCCGGGCTCCCCGGGCTTGGGCACCGTGTAGCAGCGCCACTGGTGCTCGCCGGTCTCGACGTCGAACGCGTCGAGGTGTCCCCGTACGCCGAACTCGCCGCCCGAGCTCCCCACGATGACCATGTTCTTCACGACCAGAGGGGCGAGCGTGGCGCTCTCCCCGGCCCGGACGTCACCGTAGGTCCTGTCCCACACCCGCTTGCCGGTGGTGGCGTCGAGCGCGAGCACACGGGCGTTCGCCGTGACGAAGAAGACCTTCCCCTGAGCCACGGCCACCCCGCGGTTGACGTTCCCGCAGCACAGGGACACGTCGAAGGGGACCGCGTGCTTGTACCGCCAGATCTCCACCCCCGTCTTCGCGTTGAGGGCCCAGACCCAGCCGTCCCAGCCGGAGACGAACATGACCCCGTCCACGACGACCGGGGCGGCCTCGAACGAGTAGGTCGACGAGCCCGCGATCAGACCGGTCGTGCCGGCCTGGAACACCCACGCGGGGACCATGCGCTTGACTGTCTCCGTGTTGATCTGGTCCAGCGGGCTGTACCGCTGCCCGTCGTAGGCGCCGTAGTAGGTGAGCCAGTTCTGGGGCTCCTGGCGGGCGTTGAGCAGGCGCTCGTAGTCGACGCCGGCCACCACGGGCGGCGCGATCTCCCCGCCCGCGACCTTGCCGCTCAGGGTTCCCTGGTCGACGGCCCAGCCCGCGTCCACGTAGTCGACGGACATGTGCTCCACCTCCTTCTTCCTACGGGCTTCCTACGGGCGCGGCTGTTCGGGGCGGTCGAGGCGGGCCTCCGGCGGAGCGTCGCCCATGACGACGATGGCTCCGGTCAGCCCGCGGCCCTCGTCGTTGCCCGTGGGCGAGCCGTACCAGTAGTAGCCGGGCCCGTCGAGGTTGAGGGCAGCCCGTCCTCGTGACTGGTTCACCAGCCAGATGAACTTCCGGTCGCCGTTGCTGGGCAGGAGCGCGCAGTGCGTGTTCTGGTCGTCATTGATGAGTTCGAGCTCGATGTCGCCTCCATGTGGCATGACCAGGATGGAGGGGTCCCAGGCCAGCTCGTCCGGGTTGATGCGAAGGGTGGCCCGCATACGGCCGTCCGGCCCCACGGTGGCCTGCCCAATGGTGCCGGTCCCCAGCACCTGGCCCAGCGCTGCCTTGTTCTGTCCGGCCAACCCGATACTGTCCAGCAGATCGGCTCGGTCATGCGCGGTCGTCATCGGGGCCTCACGCTCCTCACCCGAATCCGAAAAAGGGTAAAAAATTGGTCATCAATACGCACGCTACGCCGCAGGGCTGACGCAGGGCGGCTCGTGCCGTTCGTCCGCGATCGGCCACCGTTCGTGCCCGATGTGCCGCCGCTGGGAGGCGCGGGGGGAGTCAGGTTCGGGTGAGGTCGTAGCGGTCGAGATTCATGACCTTGTCCCATGCCGCGACGAAGTCCCGTACGAACCTCTCCGGCGCGTCGTCGCTCGCGTAGACCTCCGCGAGGGCACGCAGCTCGGAGTGCGCGCCGAAGACGAGGTCGACGCGGCTGCCGGTCCACTTGACCTCTCCGGTGGCGCGGTCGCGGCCCTCGAAGGCCTCCGCGGTCGCGGACGTCGGCCGCCATTCCGTGCCCATGTCGAGCAGGTTCACGAAGAAGTCGTTGGTCAGCGCCCCGGGCGCCGTGGTGAGGACGCCCAGGGGCGACCGCTGGTGGTTGGCCCCGAGCACCCGCAGGCCGCCCACGAGGACGGTCATCTCCGGCGCGCTCAGGTCCAGCAGGCCGGCACGGTCGACCAGCGAGTGCTCGGGCGGCAGCCGGTCGCCCTTGCCGCGGTAGTTGCGGAACCCGTCCGCGGCCGGTTCGAGCGCGGCGAAGGACTCCACGTCGGTCCACTCCTGCGAGGCGTCCGTACGTCCCGGGGCGAACGGGACCCGGACGTCGTGGCCGGCGGTCCTGGCGGCCTCTTCGACGGCGGCGGCTCCGCCGAGCACGATGAGGTCGGCAAGCGAGACCCGCTTGTCCCCGGCCTGGGAGCCGTTGAAGGACTCCTGGATCCCCTCCAGGGTGCGCAGCACCCGTGCCAGTGTGTCGGGCTCGTTGACCTCCCAGCCCCGCTGCGGCTCCAGGCGGACGCGCGCACCGTTCGCCCCGCCGCGCTTGTCGCTGACACGGAAGGTCGAGGCCGATGCCCACGCCGTCGAGACGAGCTGGGGGACCGACAGTCCGGAGGCGAGGATCCGGCTCTTGAGCGCGGCGATGTCCGCCTCGCCGACGAGTTCGTGGTCCACGGCGGGGACCGGGTCCTGCCACAGCAGCGTCTCCCGCGGGACCAGCGGTCCCAGGTAGCGCTGGACCGGGCCCATGTCGAGGTGCGTCAGCTTGAACCAGGTCCTGGCGAACGCGTCCGCGAGCCGGTCCGGGTGTTCGAGGTAGCGCCGCGCGATGGGTTCGTAGACCGGGTCCGAGCGCAGCGCGAGGTCCGTCGTCAGAATCGTCGGGGCGTGGGTCGCCGACGGGTCGTGGGCGTCCGGCACGGTGCCGGCCCCGCCGCCGTCCTTCGGGATCCACTGCCACAGACCGCCGGGACTCAGCTCCAGCTGCCACTCGTAGCCGAAGAGGGTTTCCAGAAACCCGTTGTCCCAGGTCGTCGGGGTGGGCGTCCACGTACCCTCCAGGCCGCTGGAGATGGCGTCCGCGCCCTTGCCGGTGCCGTAACCGCTCTTCCAGCCCAGGCCCTGCTGTTCGAGCGGGGCGCCCTCGGGCTCGGGGCCGAGATGGGTGTCCGGGTCGGCCGCGCCGTGGGTCTTGCCGAACGTGTGGCCGCCCGCGATCAGCGCGACGGTCTCCTCGTCGTTCATGCCCATGCGCCGGAACGTGTCGCGGATGTCCCGGGCGGCGGTGAGCGGGTCCGGGACGGTGTTCGGCCCTTCCGGATTGACGTAGATGAGGCCCATCTGGTCGGCGGCCAGGGGGCTGTCCAACTCGTGGACGCCGTTGTGGCGTTCGTCGCCGAGCCAGGCGCGCTCGGGGCCCCAGTGGACGTCCTCGTCGGACTCCCACACGTCCGCCCGGCCACCGGCGAAGCCGAAGGTCGTGAAGCCCATCGTCTCCAGGGCCCGGTTGCCCGCGAAGACCATCAGGTCCGCCCAGGAGATCCTGCGGCCGTACTTCTTCTTCACCGGCCAGAGCAGTCGGCGCGCCTTGTCGAGGTTGCGGTTGTCCGGCCAGCTGTTCAGCGGCGCGAAACGCTGCATGCCGGCACCCGCGCCACCGCGGCCGTCGGCGGCGCGGTACGTCCCGGCGCAATGCCACACCATCCGGAGCACGAGCGGCCCGTAGTGGCCGAAGTCGGCCGGCCACCACTCCTGCGACGTCGTCAGCACCTCGTCGACGTCCCGTGCCAGGGCGTCGAGGTCGAGGGTCCGGAACTCCGCGGCGTAGTCGAAGTCCGCGCCCATGGGGTCGGCCTCGGCGGGGTGTTTCCGGAGGGCCCCGAGGTCCAGCCGGTTCGGCCACCAGTCGCGGTTGGCCGCGCCCCCGACACTCCTCCCGCCGCCGACGGGGCCCTGGCTGCCGGTCACGGGAACCTCCTTCCGGGACAGTGGTGGTGCGGGCGGACTCAGAGGTCCAGCGCCCGGCGCACGGCCGGCGCGTTCCGCCGGGAGACCGGCACCATTTCGTCGGCGTGGCCGTCCATGACCAGGGACAGCTCGCCCTTGAGTCCGCGCTCGATCTCCCGGATGCGGTCGAGGTTGACCACGTACCGGCGGTGCACCCGCAGGAAGCCGGCGTCCGCCAGCTCGCCGTCGAGCTTGTCCAGGCTCACGGAGGCGGCCCGCAGCCGGCCCTGATCGGTGGAGAGCCACACGCCGTTTCCCCGCGACTCGGCGAAGGAGACCTCCGGCAGCCGCAGCAGCACCAGCCGGTTGCCGCGTACCGCGACCAGCCGGCGCGGCCCCACTCGAGGACGCGTGGGCCGGGGGCGTGCGGGCCGGGCGTCGGCGGGCCCCTCCACCTGCGGCACCCGCGCGCCGTCGGAGGCACCGAACGAGACCAGGTGCCCGATCAGATGCCCGGACGAGAACACGGGCCGGAATCCGATCGACGTCGGCTCGTCGGCGAGACGGGCGAAGATCTGCGTCGAGCCCACCCAGTCGGAGTCGTGGGCAGCCTGCCCGGTGGCGTACCGGACGGCCGCGATCAGCTCCGGCAGCCCGGGATTCCAGCGCAGTGTCGGGTCGACCGCCGGAGTACAGGCGGGGACGCCGAGGAGCACGCTCGCCATGTCGTCGGCGATCACCACCTTGCCCGCGGTGTCCACCGCCGCGAGCGCCCCACCGGAGTGCGCCCTGGCCTGGGCGCAGGCCGCGACCAGCTCGGCGCCGCTGTCCCGGGCGCGCCTCTTCAGCGGGTACTGGGTCATGGTGAGCGCGTTCGCCAGCCAGCCGCCCGCGGACTCGGGAAGCGGGTTGCGCCAGCAGCAGATGCCCAGGACCGCGATCGGTTCCCTGGTCACCACGTCCCGTACCGCGACGCCCGCGCAGACCCAGTCGTGGAACGCCCGGCACCAGTGCTCCGCGCCCCTGATCGCCACCGGGCCGTGCGCCTCCATCGCGGTGCCCATGCCGTTCGTGCCGGCCGCGCACTCGGACCAGCAGAACCAGGGCGCCAGACGGGACTCGCCGGCCCGGGCGAGCGTGGCCTGATCACCCCACTCGGCCACGATCCGGCCGGTGGCATCGGTGACGGTGACGACGCCGCCGAGACTGCCCACCTCGTGCGCCACGGAGGCGGCACGGAAACCCAGCTCGGCGAACACGACTTCCTGCTCGGGCGTGTGGTCGGGCTCCGCCACGGCCACCGGGGCCCGGGTGAGGTGCGGATCGACCCGGTACTGCTCCCGGCAGCGATGCCAGGAGATCGCCACCAGGGGCCTTACGTCCGGGACATGGTCCTCGCCCTGCACGAACCGTTCCCACGCCGCGAGCACGCTGCCACTGCCCCGGCTCGTCGGGACGGACTGGAGTCGATGTACATCCCTCATGGTTCAGAACCGCCCTTGGCCCCTCCCCGTCACCACAGAACTGCATTCCCCACCCTAGTGCCGCGACCGGAAAGGTTCACCGGCTCGCGACGCCCGGCACCGCACTAGGTACCGCGGCCTGACCGCGCGCGGCCCTCTTCGGGGCGGTCCGAAGACCCCTGACCCCCCTTACCTCCCTGACCGTCGTAGACGAGCAGGCCGTCCTCGCGCAGACGCACACCCTCGCTCAGCCGGTGAGGAACGAGCCGGCCGGCGGGCATCAGGTGCAGGACGGGCCGTCCCCGGGCGAGCACCACGAAGTCGGCGACGATGCGGCGGTGGCAGCGCCACCAGACCGCCTCCGCGCACATGACGGCCGTCCGCCGCTCAGCGGCCTCGTCCAGGAGCTGCGCGATCGCGTCGAGGAACTCATCCGTGCGCGTATGCGCGGCGTAACCGCGGAAGGCGTCGTTGCGCCAGACCGTGTCGGGGGAGTCCGCAGGCAGTTTGCGGAAGCCGCCCAGTCGCGATTCCCAGCGGTAGGGGATTCCGGCTTCGGGCAGCCACTGCCGCAGCCGCTCACGGCCCGCATCCGGGTTGTGGCGGCTTCCGGGTGCGGTCCTGATGTCCACGACGGCGGCGATCCCCGCCCCGCGGATCAGCTCCGTGAGGCGTTCGCGGTCCGCCGTACCGTGTCCGAAGGTGATGAGCGGCTCCTGCTCCATGCTTCCAGGATCGCCGCTTCCAGGATCGCCTTCCGCCTCCGGAGCGTCGAAGGATCTCGCCCTGCGCGAGGCGATGAGTACGGCCCCAGGACACACAAGGGCGATGTCGGATTCCCGCTAGCTCCGGACCGTCCGGTGCCGGATGCTGGAGGCATGCAGAAAGGGATGCACACCCACCGGGAGCGCTGCGTGCGCGCGGTCCAGTCCAAGGACGCGCGCTTCGACGGCTGGTTCTTCACCGCCGTGCTGACCACCGGCATCTACTGCCGGCCGAGCTGCCCGGTGGTGCCGCCCAAGCCGGAGAACATGACCTTCTACCCGAGCGCGGCCGCCTGCCAGCAGGCCGGCTTCCGGGCCTGCAAGCGCTGCCGCCCCGACACCAGCCCCGGTTCACCGGAGTGGAACCAGCGCGCGGACGCCGTGGCGCGCGCCATGCGGCTGATCGCCGACGGAGTCGTGGACCGCGAGGGCGTGCCGGGACTCGCCGCCCGCCTCGGCTACAGCACCCGCCAGATCGAACGCCAGCTCCGCGCCGAACTCGGCGCCGGCCCGCTCGCGCTCGCCCGCGCCCAGCGCGCCCAGACCGCCCGGCTGCTGATCGAGACCACCGATCTGCCCATGGCGGAGATCGCCTTCGCCGCCGGCTTCTCCTCGATCCGCACCTTCAACGACACCGTGCGCGAGGTGTTCGCCCTGTCGCCGAGCGGGTTGCGCACGCGGGTTCCGGTGCGGGCGCGTACGACCGGCGGCGGCACGCTTACGGGCACCTCAGGCACCCCGGGCGCCTCTCCGGGCACCCTCTGTCTGCGCCTGCCGTTCCGTGCCCCGCTCAACCCCGACAACCTCTTCGGCCACCTCGCGGCCACCGCCGTACCCGGCGTCGAGGAGTGGCGCGACGGTGCCTACCGCAGGACCCTGCGCCTGCCCTACGGCCACGGGATCGCCGCGCTGACCCCGAAGCCGGACCACATCGCCTGCCGCCTCACCCTCGGTGACCTGCGGGACCTGCCGGTCGCCATCAGCCGCTGCCGGCGCATGCTCGACCTGGACGCCGACCCGGTCGCGATCGACGACCAACTGCGCACCGACCCGTTCCTCGCGCCCCTGGTCGACAAGGCCCCGGGCCGGCGCGTACCGCGCACGGTGGACGAGGGTGAGTTCGCGCTGCGGGCCGTGCTCGGCCAGCAGGTCTCCACGGCCGCCGCCCGCACTCACGCCGGCCGCCTGGCCGCCGCGCACGGCGAGCCCGTCGACGACCCCGAGGGCGGCCTCTCCCACCTCTTCCCCGCGCCCGAGGCCCTGGCCGCCCTCGACCCCGAGTCACTGGCGATGCCCCGCACCCGGCGTACGACCCTGCTCACCCTGGCCCGTCAACTAGGCGACGGAACACTCCACTTGGGCGTGGAGAGCGACTGGGAGGAGACCCGCGCCCGCCTTCTGGCACTTCCCGGCTTCGGCCCCTGGACCGCCGACGTCATCGCCATGCGCGCCCTCGGCGACCCCGACGCCTTCCTCCCCACCGACCTCGGCATCCGGCGCGCCGCACAGGAACTCGGCCTGCCGTCCACCCCGGCCGCGCTCACCGCCCGCGCGGCGGCCTGGCGGCCCTGGCGGGCGTACGCCGTGCAGTACCTGTGGGCGACCGACAGTCACCCGATCAACTTCCTTCCCGTCTGAGGACGTTCGCCATGAAGCAGTACACCGTGATCGACAGCCCCTACGACCTGCTCACCCTCGTCGCCGACGACGGCGTCCTGTGCGGCCTGTACATGACCGAGCAGCGCCACCGCCCGCCGGAGGAGTCCTTCGGCGAGCCGGACGACGCCCCCTTCGGCGAGGCCGTCGAGCAGCTGGAGGCCTACTTCGGGGGCGAGTTGAAGGAGTTCACCGTCCCACTGCGCCTGCGCGGAACCCCGTTCCAGCGCAGCGTCTGGGACCAACTCCGGAAGATCCCCTACGGCGAGACCCGCTCCTACGGCGACCTCGCCACCGCCCTCGGCAAGCCGGGCGCCTCCCGCGCGGTGGGCCTCGCCAACGGCAAGAACCCCGTCGGCATCATCGTCCCCTGCCACCGCGTGATCGGCACGGGCGGCAGCCTCACCGGCTACGGCGGCGGCCTGCCCAGAAAGCAACGCCTGCTGGACTTCGAACGCGGAGCTGCCCTCTTCTGAACACCGAGTTCGTGATCTGCTCAAGTATGGCCAACAGGCCTGGTCTCCATCACCCGTTGTCCCGGGTAGCGCCTACGGTGCACCCATGAGTGTCCCAGATGTCATCCCGACGAGCCGGCCAGGAAGGGGACATGGCTACGACCAGGCCTTCTATTAGGTGCTCCGACTCCCGCAGCTGACGGCCTGGAAAAGAGGGTGCGGTCGGCTGAGGTGGGTTGATACATAAGCGATGTGACAGAGAGTCTTGAGTATTCCGCCCTGCTGCAACTGATCGACGAGCGGTCGGCCGCGTTCCGGAGTGCGGTTGCCGCCGCGCCCAGCCTTGACGCGCCGGTGCCGTCCTGCCCCGAGTGGACGTTGTTCGATCTGGTGCAGCACCTGGGTACGGGCCAGCGCTGGTGGGCCGCGATCGTCACCGCGGGCCCGGCCGAGGCTCCGCCGGCCAAGGATGCCGCGGAGGTGCCGCGCGAGCTCGAGGCGCTGCTGGCCTGGTACGCCGATTCGAACGAGCTGCTGCTGAGTGCGCTGCGCGAGGCCGGCCCGGAGCGCGAGTGCTGGGCGTGGTGGGGCGCCGGCGTGTCCCCGGCGAATGCCTGGGGCGTTGCCCGGCGCCGGGTGCACGAGGTGCTGGTGCACGCCTACGACGCCCAGCTCGCCGCAGGCGCCGTGCAGCCGATGCCGGCGGACGTCGCGATCGACGGCGTGGCCGAGTTTCTCGACACCTGCAACTCCACCCCGTCGGCCTGGCCGCACGAGGCCGCCACCATCCACTACCACGCCACCGAGGGCCGCTCCTGGCTCCTCACGCTGGACGGCACCGGCGCCTGGCCCGCACCCCTCACGGAAGACGCAGCGCCCGCCTCCGCTTCGGCCACGGGCACGGCCGAGCAGCTGCTCCTCTTCGTCTGGGGCCGCCTCACGCTGAGCGACCTGAAGATCGAGGGCGACCAGCAGGTGTTCGAGCAGCTGATCGCCTGGGAGCCCGAGGAGTAGCCAGTCAATACCGCCGGCGGACGGCCTCGTTGACGTCCGCGTCGGTGAACATCGCGAACAGCTCCGCCTCCGCGCGGCGGACGTCCAGTACGGCCTCGTACAGCTCGGGCCCGAGCGCCTCCCGCAGCACTGCCGACTCAGCCAGGAAGGGGATATGGCTACGACCAAGGCTTTCTGTCAGGTGCTCTTACGCATGGGCTTCTACGCCTGCCGCGTGGTAGCCATTGAGCCGTGATCGGTCGCCTCCCGCTCGACGAGCAGCTCGCTGCCCTGAAGTCCGTGCTGTCCCGCAACGAGGTGCTGTTGGAGGTGCTGAACCGCACGGCAGCGCTGGGGCTGCCCGGCTGGTACCTGACGGCGGGTTGCCTGTTCCAGACTGTCTGGAACGTGGTCACGGACAGGCACCCCACCAGCGGCATCAAGGATTACGACGTCTTCTACTTTGACAACCACGACCTCTCGTGGGAGGCGGAGGACGTGGTGATCAAGGCCGCCGGCGAAGCCTTCGCCGGGCTGCCGGCAGAGGTCGAGATTCGTAACGAGGCCCGCGTCCACCTCTGGTACGAGCAGAAGTTCGGCGTCCCGTGCACTCCCTATACCTCCACGGAGGCTGCCATCGACAGCTTCGCGGCCACCACCTGTTGCCTGGGCGTGCGCTTTGAGCCGGACGGGCAATGGCGCGTCTATGCGCCGCACGGGCTCGCCGACGTGTTCAATCTCGTCGTCCGTCCCAATCCGGTGCTTGCCCCGCGCGAGGTGTACGAGACCAAGACGGCCCGATGGCGACAGCAGTGGCCCGAACTGACCGTACTCGGCTGGCCTTCGGAGTCCACCGTCCTGACCCCTTCCTCATCCTGATGGGCACTCATCCTGATGGGCACAGCCGACGCAGGCAGACAATGCTGCACGCGAGTTGAAGCAGACCGACGTGGAGATCAGCACGCCGCGACACCTCGTCGGGCGATCACCGGTTCGATGCCGCGCTCCCACAGTAGGCGGCGGTACTTGTCGAAGTCATAGCCCCCGACCGGCCTGCGGGTCCCGGCCGTGGTGGTCTCGAAATGCCATGTCTCGGACGGTGCCCGGTCGTTGATACCCCAGGTCAGTTCGACGTGACCACCGGAGCGGTGCTCCGCCGAGAGGGTCAGGTCGTAGGAGAGGGAGTGCCAGGTACGCACTCCTTCCCAACCCCGGAAATCTTCGGAAGTCGAGCGTTGGCTCGTCGATCACGTGGACAGACTAGCGGTGAGTGCCCGTCAGTACGGGTGGTGGTTCGGCTTGTTCTGCCAGGTCTGGTAGGCCTGGGCGCCCAGTTCGGGGTACATCTGCTGGAGGCTGATGCTCCGCTGGTCCGGCGGCCGCTGGAAGTCCTCGTACTGGAAGTCGTCGCTGAACCCGATCTCCTGAGTGGCTTTCCAGTCGCAGCTGTAGTAAACGGCTTCGATTCGCGCCCAGTAGATGGCGCTCATGCACATGGGACAGGGCGCGCCGCTGGTGTAGATCGAGCATCCCTGGAGCATGCGGGCACGCTCCGGCAAGATGTCCGGGGACCCTTCGGGACGGGGCACCAACTCCAGCGTGTACTCGTTCTGGTGGTCCTCCGAGACCGTGGGGGCATCAGGGTTCAGGTACTGCACGGCCTTGCGTATGGCCTCCACCTCGCCGTGCGCGGTCGGGTCCGCCGTGAGCAGCACGCGGTTCTGGCCGCGAGCGATCACTTCGTCACCATGGGTGATCACCGCGCCGAACGGGCCTCCCCAGCCGTTCTCGACCGATTCGGTGGCCAACTGCGCCGCTTCGGCCAGGTGCTCCCTGTGTCCCATCCCGGCGCCTCCGATCCCACGCAACTTTTGCGGCACTTACGCCTTTTATCTACTCTAGGAGGCGTGAGTCCTCGTGCAACTCCTGGCTCCCACGATGACAGCGCGACCGTGGTGATCTCGCAGAAGGTCCGGCCGGGATGCGAGGACGACTACCGTCGCTGGCAGGATCGGACCAACGAGGTCGCAGGTGAATTCGACGGGTTCGAGGGCGCGGAGCAGTACCCTCCGCCCTCCGCCGAGGGAAACGAGTGGATCGTCGTCTTCCGCTTCTCCCATCTGGATCAGCTGACCGCATGGATGGGCTCTGACACGCGCCGTGAACTCCTCGAACAGGGGCGCGACCTGTTCGAGGAGGCCCCCACACAGGAAGTTCTCGCGGGCGGCACGCCCGTCCGTGACGCCGTCACCGCGGTGGTCTCGCACGACGTGCGACCCGACCAGGAGCGGGTATTCGTGAGCTGGCAGGAGAAGATCCTGTCGGCTCAGCGGAAGTTCCCTGGCTTCATGGGCTCGGAGTTGTTCCGGCCCGTGAAGGGGGTCCAGGACAAGTGGGTCGCCGTCTTCCGCTTCGACACCCGTCAACACCTGGACAGGTGGCTCGAGTCCACCACTCGTCGAAAGCTCCTCGACGAAGGGCGGGAAACCTTCGTCTCCTACGACGTGCGCAAGGTCGGATCCGCGTTCGGCAGCTGGTTCCGCTTCGAGCAGGGTACGGAAGAGGGCGCTCCGCCCAACTGGAAGCAGGCCATGTCCGTGGTGCTGGCCCTCTATCCCACCGTCGAGATCCTCAACCTCGTGGTGGGCCCCCGACTTGCCGCTCTCGGCCTGCCCGGATACGCCGCCTTGTTCATCTCGAACGTGTTGAGCGTGAGCATCCTGACCTGGCTGCTGATGCCGTTGGTGAACAGAGCCCTCGCCTTCTGGCTGATGCCCGGCAAGGCACGATCCCTGCGCATCGACGTGGCAGGTGCCGCACTGGTGGCGATCTGCTGGCTGGCATTCGTCGTGATCTTCGGCCTGACCACCGGCTGACAGCCGGCCCCGGGAGATGCTCACGACGAGGAGGCCGTCATGAGCGAACACACCTGGCGCTCACGTATCGAAGGCACGCTCAGTTCAGGAAGCCGTCAGGCAGGCCGTGTCCAGCGGACCGCGACTGGCCTACCGCGGGCGGACACAGCTGGTGCGGTTCACCCCTGAGGGACGGCGGCGTAGCCGTTGACGCCCTGCGTCCGCTGCGGAACTGCCCTCTCTGCCTCGCAGGAGGACGAGTTGCTGCGGAACATGGCGTTCTCCGTACTCGGGGAGAGCTATGTCGTTCCCTACGCCGTCTGGGCCGATCCCGTGCATGATGACGTCAACGTGTACTGGCTGCGCGACGCCATGCGCACGTTGGAGCCGTTCGGGACCGGCCACTGCATCGCCGAAACCAACCTGACCGCCGACCCGTCGCGTGCCAGGCGATCGTTCACAGCCGCCGATTGGGATCGTCTGCGATCCCTGCGAGCGGAGTACGACCCGCGGAGTGATCGTCCCCGGCGGTCAGCCGGCGCAGCAGTTTGGGCAGAGCGGTGCCGATCGGCTCGCGCACGATCTCGTCGGCGATGTCGTCGTACGGGGTCGGCTCGGCGTTGACGATGATCAGCCGTGCGCCGTGGTCGGCGGCCACGCCCGCGAGTCCGGCGGCCACGCCCGCGAGTCCGGCGGCCACGCCCGCGAGTCCGGCGGCCGGCTGTACCTGGAGGCTGGTGCCGACCGCGATGAACACCGTGCAGGCCTTGGTGATCGCGACCGCCTCGCCGAGCACCACCGGGTCGAGCCGCTCGCCGAACATCACGGTGGCCGACTTCAGGATCCCGCCGCAGTCCAGGCACGGCGGATCGTCCTCGCCGGCGTCGACGCGGGCGAGGGCGTCCTCCATGGGCCCGCGTGCATGACACCGCGTGCACACCACACTCCGCACGCTGCCGTGCAGTTCCAGCACTTAGCGGGCGGGCATCCCGGCGAGCTGGTGCAGTCCGTCGACGTTCTGTGTGATCACCCTGACCGGGACCCCGGCCCGCTCGAGCTCGGCCACGGCCCGGTGCGCGGCGTTCGGCTCGGCGGCGAGCGCGCGGTTCTTCCGCCGCATCTGCCAGGATCGCCGCCGGATCTCCGGATCGCCCATGTAGTACTCGTACGTCACAAGCTTCTCGGCCTCGGGATCCCGCCGCCACAGCCCGTTCGGCCCGCGGTAGTCAGGGATCCGCGAATCGCAAGGCATCGGTGGGTGTAACGCAACAGAGTCGGGTCTCTGCAGCCGACGTCGACCGCTGGTCCCCATACCGATGGTGGCGCGCTGCCGGCGAGGTCGGGGAACCCGCATCCGCCAATACCGCCGGACGATGAAACGGCGGCTCGCTCGGATGGCTTGAGCTCGATCTGTCCGCTGCGTCGGTGGAGGCGATTGCCGGTCAGCTGTCGGGGTCGTACTGAAAGGCGCGCACCTCCTGCGCGCATCGGCAGGCGACCGCGATCTTCGCTGCCCACTCCAACGCCGCCTCGCGGGAGGGCAGCTCCAGCACCGAGTAGCCGCCTTCGATCTGCTTCGTCTGATCGTAGGTGCCCTCGGTCACAGTCCCGTCGCCACCGACCATGACAGGCGGCACGCTCTCGTCGATGCCACCACCGAACACCCACACGCCGGCGTCCTTCGCCTCCTTCACGACCGCGTGAGCCGCATCCGAGACGGACTGCAGATCCTCGTCGGGAAAGACCATGGCGGCACTGGGGAACGAGATGAGGTACTTCGTCATCGCCTCGACTCCTTCTTCGCGTTTCGGGGATCGGACTCGTTCTGACGGACGCCGTCGCGCTGAAGAGTCGGCAATGATGCCAACCGCAAAGTGCGGCCCGCCGGAACCAGAAACCTAAAGGGATTATTTACTCTCCGGGCTCAGTCGACGCAGAAGTTGGGGCAGGGCTGTGCCGATTGGTTCGCGGATCACCTCGTCGGCGTGATCGTCGTACGGGGTCGGCTCGGCGTTGACGATGATCAGCCGTGCCCCGTGGTCGGCGGCCACGCCGGCGAGCCCGGCGGCGGGCTGGACCTGCAGGCTGGTGCCGACGGCGATGAAGACCTGGCATGCCTTGGTGATCGCGACCGCCTCCCCGAGCACCTGCGGATCGAGGCGCTCGCCGAACATCACGGTGGCCGACTTCAGGATGCCGCCGCATTCCCGGCAGGGCGGGTCCTCTTCTCCGGCTTCGACCCGGGCGAGGGCGTCCTCCGTGGGTCCGCGTGCGTGACACTGAGTGCACACCACACTGCGTACGCTGCCGTGCAGTTCCAGCACCTTGCGGGCGGGCATCCCGGCGAGCTGGTGCAGTCCGTCCACGTTCTGTGTGATCACCCTGACCGGCACCGCGGCCCGCTCCAGCTCGGCCACGGCCCGGTGCGCGGCGTTCGGCTCGGCCGTGAGCGCGCGGTTCTTCCGCCACATCCCCCAGGACCGCCGCCGGATCTCCGGATCGCCCATGTAGTACTCGTAGGTCACGAGCTTCTCGGCCTCGGGATCCTTCCGCCACAGCCCGTTCGGGCCGCGATAATCAGAGATTCCGGAATCAGTGGAAATGCCTGCACCGCTGAGGATTGCGACGAGTGGCCCATTCATGTGCCGAGAGTAGGACGCTTGCCCGTTCGGGGCGAACGGATACCCGGCATGCCCATCTGGCGACACCGTGACGAGACGCTTCGCGGAAGAATCACGACTTTTGCCTCGGAGAGCTGTACCACCAGCAGTACCTTTCGGACAGCGAAAACCCAGGCGGGTACTGCGGGCTGGGCGGGACGGGGGTCAAGCTAAGTGACCCCTTCGAGACGAACTGGGGGGCGTCCTGCCCGACGGGCCTAGCTCCGGCTCCCACTGAGGAATAACAGGCCGCCAGGGACCTTGGTCGTTCCCTCAACGCCAAGGTCCTGGCACATCACACGCTGCAGCAATGCGGTTGCGGCCGACGCGGCTACGCGTACTGGGACCCGTTGTCAGTCCCCGATCGACGCTGGACTCTTCATACCAACTGCCTCGTGAGCATAGGGGACTCCGCGAGGAACTCGGCATCACCGACGTCACCCTCGGCCCCGAGCTCGCGATCCGGACCAAGGAGCACTTGGTCGGGGGCAAGCCGGCGCGCCTGCGAAATGATCTATGCGAAGCTCTGCGTGAACTCGTCGTGCGTGAGCAAGCCGCACAAGTCGTCCGACAGGGTAGATCGTCTTTGAGGCCCTGCGGATGTCGGTGATGGTCCACCAGTGCCAGGAACGGATCGCATCCGGCTGGGTGGCAAGCGCGGGATCGACGGTGTCCGGCGCCACAACCGTCACAAAGTAGCGTTCGATCTTGAGTTCACTGCCTAAGCGTTGCCCGTAATCGATCTTCGAGTTGGGGTGAACGCGGTCGGCCGGGGGGTGGCAGCTACGCTTCCACCGGCGCAGCCGATGATGAGCATGGCAGGGGGAGACCGTGAGCCGACCACTCTTGTTCCTCGATGTGGACTTTACCGACCGCGGGTAGTGCTGCCCGTGATGTCCGTCTGGGCCTGTGACTTGGGCGTCATGGGCTCGTTTACCGACCGGGACCGTGACGTCAGTCATGTTCCGGAGTCGGTACGGAGGACAAGTGGTACGGCACGTCGTGGTCGGGGACTTGAGGGTCCAGCGGATCGAGAGGAAGGACGGGCGGAGATCATGGACGATCGTCTGGCCCGAGGGCACGCTGCACACGGAGGCGGACCGGTTCCTGCGTGAGCACGAGGGCTCGGGCACGCAGAAGACCTACGCGTACTACCTGGTGGACCACCTGCGGTGGCTGGAGCGAGAGTGCCTGGCCTTCGAAACGGTCCAACTGCGCGATCTGGAAAGGTACATGGGGATCGTCGGTGCCGAGGTCCGCATGCCTCTCGGAGAACCGTGGCGGGTGGGTAAGCGCCCTTACGGCCGCTCGGCGCTGTCGACCGCGGCGGCCTGCTTGAAGGGCTTCTACCTGCACCAAGCCGCGCTCGGCGTAAACGGCGAACTCGGCAAGAAACTCGACAGGTCCCGGCTGCCGTCGCGGGTGGACCGCCGTCGCTCGTTCCTCGGTCATGTGAAGTCGCCGCTGCCCACGAATCCGCTGGCGCCGAAGGGGGCGCACCGCCGGCACCCGAAGATGTTGCCGGACGGGGCGAGGGAGAGGCTGCTGGAGACGGTGAACGCCGCCCGGGACCGGCTGGTCGTGGACTGGCTCGCTGACGGGGGCCTGCGGATCGGCGAGCTGTGCGGGCTGCACTTGGTCGACCTGCACCTTCGGGAGAACGCTGCCTGCGGCGAGTGCCGCACCCCGCATCTGCATGTCTGCCACCGGCCTGGCAACCCGAACGGGGCAGAGGCCAAGACCAAGCACCCGTGGCGGGTCGAGCGCGGGATGGTCACCGGCGGGCTGATCAAGCGTGTCAGCCCGGCGATGGTGCACTCCTACTTTGAGTACATCACCACCGAGTACCCGCGCAGCGTCCGGCACGGGATGCTCCTGGTCCAACTGCACGGCGCCGATACGGGCCAGCCGTGGACCCCGGTCGGCGCCCGCCGGATGCTCGGCCGGGCCGGGAAACGTGCTGGGCTGGGGCTGGTGAAACCCCATGCCTTCCGGCACACCTTTACCTCGGCGGTTCTCGACGCCGCGGGCGGCAACACCCTGATCGCCCGGGACGCGGGCGGCTGGGCCTCGGCTGCGATGGTCGACGAGGTCTACGGGCACGTCGACATCCACGATCCGGTCTTCGACGCCGCTCTGCGCACGGTCTGGGGTGAGGACCGGTGAAGCGCCGGGACGCGTTTCTGCTGCCCTTGCTGAACACGCACCAGGACCACACGCGAATCGGCAGGGATCGCCTGGAGATCCTCACCGCGCTGACGAGCTCGCCCTCCTTCGACCCTCTGTTCCGCGACGACATCGTCCAGATCCCGCGAGGGCACCAGACCTACCGGTGGTTCTGCCGGGTCACCGACTGCCAGCGCGTCACCGGTCTCGGCGACTTCTGCCACGCCCATCGCCAGGAGTGGCTCACGGCCGCAAAAGAAGGCGTCAGCAGGTCAGCATTCCTCAGCGCTGCTGAACCATTGAGCCAGACAACCGAGCATGACGGGAATCTGGCCTGTCTGATCTGCCCCGGACGACCCGCGCGGGCAGGCCAGTACCGTCTCTGCAAATATCACCTCCAGAAATGGAGTCGGACGCGAGCCGGGGGCGCCACACCCGACTTCGATGGGTGGGCCGCCGAGCAAAGCCCTGTTCCGGGGTTCGGGACCTGCGCGGTGCTGGTCTGTCCTCTGCTGGCAGAGTCGCCGCTGGGACTGTGCCAGCGACACGCTCACGCCTACCGGAGGGCGGGTTCTCCCGGCGGCGCGTCCATTCCGGGCGGATCGTGGCGCGAAGGGCGAGTCGCTGTCAGCTACATCGACCACGTCCAGTTCCGTGCGTGGTGCGCCAGGGAGATCGCGGCCTCTGTGCCCGCTCAGCTGAACTTGCGCGGGCTGAGGCCGCTGCCGCGAGCGGAAATCCAGTGGGGGTTGTTCACTCATACACAGCGACCGCGTCCGGCCCGCTGGGATGTCACCGCGCTCCGCATGGTGGTGAACGCCTGCCGCGAGCAGGATGCGACCTCGATCGTCGATCTGGACCTTGCTTGCCTGTCCAAGGCCGCCAGCGGGATCGCGAAAGAGATCCTCCACGAGTTGCGCCTGGTCTACTTCACACCTGAGGAGGCCAAAGAGGCCGGATTCCTCGAAACGAGGCACTTCGGTATCAGTTACGAGAACCGGCTCGGGCACATCAGCCTCACCGCGATCTCTCAACGGTGGCTGCGGGACATCACGTGGGACTACTTCGCGGAACTTCTGCGCTCCCCGCGCTGCCCCAACAGTGCCCACACGCTTGACCAGATTCGTCGAGCGATGATCGAGTTGAGCGCTTTCATCGAGGCCGACGCCCCCGGCGGGGGCCACGACCCCGCAGTCCTGGCGAAGGAACACGCCGACCGCTTCGTCGCAGATCAGCGACATCGCGAGCGCCACGCGCTCCCGTCTTTGGCCATGGTCCGGGTCGATGGGAAGGCGAGCATCGTCACGACCGGCACGCGATCGTTGGTCTTCAACCACACCCGCAGGATCCTCCGCAAGGCGATGGACGATGGCGTGACCGGCGCCATCGGTCTGGCCAGGGAGTTCGTCATCGCGTTGCCGAACGCCGGCGGCACCGCCTACCAGAAGCGGCGACGCCCCTTCGCCGACGAGGTGGCACGCGCACTGGCCGACGAACACAATCTCGCCGAGTTCACACGCGTCCACGATCCGGATGACGAGGGCGCCCGGGACATCTGGGAGACCCTCGTGGTCACCGGACGGCGGTTGGGGGAGGTCATCGAGCTCCGCTGGAACTGTATCGGTCGGCTCAGCGGGCTCGCGATGCTCTGGCACGACCAGACCAAGGTAGGCAACTACGACGCGGCTATCCGCATCCCCGAGTCCCTCTACGCCCTCATCGCCGACCGGCAGCGCAAAACGCTCAGCCGGTTCGCCGACGAACACGGCTACACCCCCACGGGCAAGGAACGCGAGGGACTTGCGCTGTTCCCCACCAGCTACCGCAGCACCGACGGAACGGTCGCGCTGAGCAGACCGTGGTTCTACAGCCGTTTCCGTCCCTGGGTCGACGCTATGGACATCGGCCATTGCGTCCCCCACCAGGCCCGCCACACGCTGGCCACCAGCCTCCTGCGTCAAGGCGCCACCCTCACCCACATCCGCCGCTACCTCGGACACGTCTCGGACCGGATGGCCGAGCACTACGTCCACCTCTCCAACACCGATCTGGAGAACGTGCTCCAGCACGTCTGGGTCGCCGGCCCCGGCACGACCGCTCCTGGGGAGCTCCTTGCAGGGGACTCAGCCGAGGCGCTCACGAAGGAGCAGGCCCTCGCCATCGCCGTCGACCTCGCCCGCCGCAGCACCCCGGCCGAGGGTGGCTTCTGCACCTTCCAGCCGGTCGTCGACGGCGGTGCCTGTCCCTGGAACCTCGACTGCCACAACTGCGACAAGTTCGTCCTCTCCGGCGCGGATCTCCTCTACTGGCGGCGGAAACGGGAACAGTGGCGGCAACTGGCCGAAGGCGCCTCGGACGACGCCACCGCCGACTACCTCCACCGCTACTTCGAGCCGACCGCCCGCGCCATCGACGGCTTGGAGAAAGCCCTGGCCGGCCTCGGGCTGCTCGATGACGCCCTCGCCCTGGACCTGCGCAAACCGCAGGACTACTTCCACCGCGTGTGGTCCACCGCCTTCCGCGCCGCCGACCTCGCCGCCGCGGGCAGCGAAGACGAGCAGAGCGAGTACAGCGATACGCGTACAACCGACAACGACCCTGATCAGGACATCGCATGAAGACCGCTGCCGTCCCAGAACCCCGCACGGCCGCCGCCCTGGCGGCCCGCCGCCACAAGACCGAGACCGCACTCCAGCGGGTCCGCGAAGCCATCATCCGACTCCAGCGCGAGAAAACCCCGGTCAGCGTCGCCGCCGTCGCCCGGCGCGCGGACGTCTCGCGCACCTTCCTCTACGACAACGCCGAGGCCCGAGCCACGATCACCAGCGCGATGGCCGAGTCCGGAAGCCGCCGGGCACAGTTGCTCGCCGACCAGGACGACGAGCGCGAGGCGACCTGGCGCGAACGTGCCCTGAACGCCGAAGAAGGTCTCAAGGCCGCCCAGGCCGAGATCCTCACCCAGCGGACCCGAATTGGCGAACTCCTTGGCCAGATCCGGGACTTGGAAGCCGAGTGGACCGAGGAAGCCATCCAGCGGATCACCACTGAGAACACCACCCTCAAACAGCGGGTCCGCCAACTCACGACCGACAACCGCACCCTCGACGAGCGGCTCAAGGCCGCCCGCTCCAACCTCCGCTTCCAGGACCGGCGCGTCGCCGACCTCGAAGCCCAGATCACGGCCACCTGACAACCCGGGGATGCCGCTCAGTCCGGTCCGGTGACCAGGGGAAACCCGTGGTCACCGGACCATCCCGTATGCCAGGCTCCGGCATATGGAGCCCCACAACGAGCAGGCCGCAGGCGAGGTCCTGCGTCAACGCGGCTGGCGCAAGGCATTCACCGTCCGAGAGATGATCGACAAGTGGGCCTGGCTCGTGGACAAAGTCGAGGACGGTTACAGCGACCTGGTGGACGAATACACCAACGACCTCTACAGCCGGAACTGGCTCCATGAGGCGTGGCCGATCCTCACTGAGCGTGTGATCGTCCTATGGACCCCCCAGGTCAAAGCCCTCGACGATCGTTTCCGGGCCGCCACCGTCTTCGACGACGGCATCTCGTTGTCACAGTTCCACCGGATCAGCGGATTCGACCCCATCGACATGTGGTGGTGGCGGCGCCACCCTCGTCTACTCGTCGGCGATCTCGGCCGTTCGCTCCGCTCGGCGGGCGCTACCGACTGATCCTCGACAGGACAAGGCACGAGAACCCACCGAGCCGTGGTTGCCCCGAGTGTCTTCGTTGACTCCGCAACGGAGCCCTCTACAAATCGCGGCCGGTGGCCGCAATCACCTGACCAGTGGCTCAGCCAAGAGTGCGACGCGATCGGCCTCGATATCGAAGCCGAGTACCGGATGGCCACGATCACCCTCCGGGTCCATCAGCACCGGCTTGCCCAAGTATCGCCCGATCTCCCGCAAGAAGTCACAGAACACATCAAGTCGCTCTTGGCCCTGCAACTCCCGCAGGTCGACATCGAAGTCGATTTCATCATCGTCATGGAAGCGGAAGATCGCCAGAACATCAACAGTCGGCCACACCCGCAGGTTCGGGCACTCAGCGTCCTCCGGGCGAGACAGCACGGTCTCCGCCCGAGGGACCGGCAGCACGGTCTCACCTTCGGAGTACTGGCGCTGCCAACCTCTCGCCTCGACAAGATCGAGGACCGCCTGCCAGTCCTCCACCGAGGCGTCTGGGGGACACGCAGGTCCGGCAGAGACCCCATCAGGTCCGGGTCGAAGAAACAGCTCACGTCATCCCACAGCAGATCAGCCACACCGTCATGCTGCCCGGCTCCCCGATCCAACGCAGCCTCGTTTCCCTTGGCCACAGACACGGGGCCAACGTTCCCTCGGACGGACGACATTATCGATCCCAACTCGCCGTCACGGACATGTACTCTATGAATCGTCGCAGTTCAGAGCCGATATCCAAGCTCCTGCGGTCGGTAAAGTGGACGGGCCCCTCAACCCTTACGCGGCCAAGCCGGAGAAGCGCCCCGCCGGCTACACCACCCTAAGAGTGCCGCGAGACGGCGGGGCCCCAGAGGAACACCGAGCACTCTCGTTCCGTCAGCGGCCCCTGCGGGTCTGGCTCAACCCAGAGCACGGACGAGACCTGCTCCGGCTCGACTACGAGCTGTGCTGGGCCACCACATGGATGGCGGATGCCAATCGGTGGATTGCCCCGGTGCTCGGCCTTCCCGAACTCCCCTTCGTCGACTTCGGTGACGTTTTGCTTCAAGACCGCCCCGACGGAGTTCATTGGAAGACTGCTCCCCTGGTGGACTACGCCAACGGCCGCGCCTTCGCGTGGGTGGACGACGAACAGAGCGACCTGGACCAGGCGTACGTGACCACCCACCACCGCGCACGTGGCCTTCTGCACCACGTCAACCCGCGGATCGGCCTGAGAGAGGTCGACTTCCGGTCTCTTGCCAACTTCGCCCGTTCTTTGGGTACTTCACAAGCCACCGGCTGAGCCTGTCCTCAGCCCATCGGGGAGCTCTGCCCCGGACTCCGTGATCATTGCGAGACAGCCCTTAGAGGCCCTTAGAGGTTGTCTCACGTGGCAAGTTCCGCGAGCTTCTTGTAGCAGGTCAGGGCGGCGGCCATGGCCAGGCCGCGGCTCTGCCAGTCGTTGCGGACCATGTACGGGATCTTGAGACCACGAGCAGCCCATGGCAGGCTCATGCCGCATGATCGATGAATTCGCGAAAGGCAACCTGCACGGGAGGCTGCGGCGGGACCGCAAGGCGCTGCTCTGGAAACTCGACGGCCTGTCCGAATACGACGCCCGCCGGCCTTTGACAGCGACCGGGACCAACCTCCTCGGCCTGGTCAAACACGTGGCCAGCGTCGAGGCCAGGTACTTCGGCGAGGTCTTCGACCGCCCTTCCCCGGAACCGCTGCCCCGGTGGCAGGACTCCGACGGCAGCGATCTGTGGGCGACAGAGGACGAGACCCGCGATCAGATCATCGGGTTCTACCGGCGCACGTGGGAGCACTCGGACGCGACGATCAACGAGCTTCCCCTGGACGCCCCCGGCCACGTGCCGTGGTGGCCGGAGCCTTATGCCGACACGAACCTGTTCGCCGTCATGGTCCATGTCCTCGGCGAATCCATCCGGCATGCCGGGCACGCCGATATCCTGCGCGAGGGCCTCGACGGCCGGACCGGGCTGCGCGCCGAACACGAGAAGCAGATCGACGAGGAAGCCCGTGCCGCCTACCGCGCGAAGATCGAGCAGGCCGCCAGGTCGGCCGCACCAATCAAGGCTCAGTCCTCGCCCCGGTAGATGGGCGTGAGCCGGTTCCAGACCGGGCCGCCGGGCCTGACCGCTGGACCGACCAGGACCGTCAAGATCGTTATTTCCACGTACGCGCGCTGCTCCACGAAGTCGGGACCGGTTCGGGGGCGGCGGGTGGTCAGCCGGGGCGGTGGCCGTTCTCCAGTTCCGCCGTGCCCGTGCCGTCGGCGAGGACGTCGAGGGCGATCAGGACGCGGCGGCCCAGGGCGCCCGGCAGGTGGGCGGCGAGGTCGTCGCGGGCGACCAGGCGCCAGGACAGGAGTTCCTCCTCCTGGAGGCGGATCGCCTTGAGGTCGTCGTCGGTGAGGAGCCCGCCGTCGTAGACGTACGCCACCAGCGGCGGCCGTCCGGTCCCGGGGACCCAGTCCACGGTGAGCAGCCGCCCCGGCTCGCGGTCGAGACCGATCTCCTCCAGCGTCTCGCGGCGTGCGCCCTGGCGCGGGGTCTCCCCGTCGTCGGACTCGACGGTGCCGCCGGGCAGCGTCCAGCCGTCCCGGTAGTTGGGCTCGACGAGGAGCACGCGCCCCTCCGCGTCACGGAAGACGCAGGCGGCGCCGGCGAGGACTCGGGGGAGGCCGGCGATGTACGTGGCGTAGTCGGCAGTGGTCATCCAAGAAGGGTAACGAGCCTCGTGACAGTCGGTGCGACGCGCCGAAGCGCCGGTCCCGCACCCCAGGCGCCGGGACCGGCGCTTCGGCGTGCTCACATGCGGGCGGCGACCTTTCGGGCCAGCTCCTCCAGACGCCGGTCGTTGTCCGCCCGGTCCGCCACCACGGTCATCGCGACCCAGGTGCCCGACTTGCGGAACAGGAGCCCGAACGTCCCGTGGTCCTTGTCGTCGTAGGCGGTCGCCTCGTCGCCGATGCCGGCGAGCGGCTTGCGATCGGCTGCCCGGAGCATGTCGTCCATGAACTGCCGGGCCTCGTCCCCCTGGATGGTGGACGCGATCGGAACCCCCTCGTGGATGTATCTGCAGCCGCCCGCGGTGTCCTCGCTCTTCTGTCCCTCGACGGATGTGCCTCCCAGCTCCTTTGCCTCCTGAAGGGAGATGAGCGCGCAGGGGTCCGCCGGGGCCTTCTTCGGCGGAGCGGAGGGGGCGGATCCCTCCTGTGAAACGGTCGCGGAAGGCGCGGTGCCGGCCGCGGGCGCCTTCTCGCCGGAGCCGCCGCAGCCTGCCAGGCCGAGGACGGCGAGCAGAGTCGTGGACAGCAGTGCCGAGCCTCGGTGCACACGGGTCAGGGTCATGGCGTTCTCCTGGTTTCTGGCGTCGTTTCTGGAGTCGCTGCGCGTTTCTGTGTTTCTGCCGACCGTCAGGGCTGGTGGGGACGTTGCCGGACCAGGATCCCGGCTCGCGGGGTGAGAGTCCGCGTGTGTGCGGATTGGTGACCATGGCGTGTTCATGTTGTGAAGAAGGGTGAGAAGACCGGACGGAACGCACCATGCCGTAGCAGAAGTCGGCGGGAACCGGGCTCCGCCTGTCCGGTTCCGTCAGGCGTCGAGGAGGGCCAGACGCAGGGTGCGTTCGGCGAGTTCGCTGACGCTGATGCCGTCGAAGCCGAAGACCGCGCTGCGGACCGTGTCCTCGAGCGGGTCCTTCCACTGGGCCGGGACGGCCGCCGCGCCCGTCATGACGCCGGCCACCGAGCCGGCCGTCGCGCCGTTGGAGTCGGTGTCCAGGCCGGCGCGGACGGTCAGCGCGAGGGTGCGGGTGAAGTCGCCGCCGCCGTAGAGCAGACCGGCCGTGATGACGGCGGCGTTCGGGACCGTGTGGATCCAGCCGAGGCCCGCGGTCTCGTCCGCGAGCACGTCGAGCGTGTCCTCCCAGGGCAGGCCGGCCTCGTGCAGGGCGACCGTCCGGCGCACCGTGCGGGCCAGGCGGCTGCCGGCCGGGATCACCGTCAGCGCGGTGTCGACGGCGGCGCGGACGGTCGGCGTGGTGAAGGCCGCCGCGATCAGTGCCGCCGCCCACATGGCGCCGTAGACGCCGTTGCCGGTGTGCGACAGCACCGCGTCGCGGCGGGCCAGCGAGGCGGCGCGGCGCGGGTCGCCGGGGCTGGTCCAGCCGTGGATGTCGGCGCGGATCAGGGCGCCGATCCACTCCTGGTACGGGTTGCCGTACGTGGCCGTCAGGGGCGGCTTGAGCCCGTTGGCGAGATTGCGGTACGCGGCCCGCTCCGCGGTGAACGTCTGGAGGTACGGCAGGCGCAGCAGCCACAGCTCGCCTACCTGTTCGGTGGTGAAGTCGAAGCCGTGCGTCTCCAGGAGGTCCAGGCCCAGGATCGCGTAGTCGACGTCGTCGTCGCGGCAGCTGCCGTGGATCCGGCCGCGTACGCAGCTCCGCCACTCGGGGCGCAGCGGCGGGCCGTCGTGGTCGACGGCCGGTTCGGGGAGGTAGTCGGTGAGCGGCAGCGCGCCGGCCGCGCGCAGATAGCGGTCGATGCGGTCGCGCGTCCACACCTCGCCCTGCTCCACCGGCTTGCCGAGCATGTTGCCGGCGATCCGGCCGAGCCAGCCGCCGAGGATGCGGTCGGCGAGCCCCTGTCCGGCGTCCACGGCGGTGTCCACAGCGCTCATGGAAACCGGTCTACCGGATTCCGGGGGTGGTCGCGCGGGGTTCACCGGCACGTCAGGGGCTTCTCACGGTCCGGTCGGGGCATGACGGCGGGGGCGGTCGCCGGTTAAGGTCGCAGCGGCGCGACTGGCCCTGACGTGCGGGGCCCCGGAGAGCAAGGGGATGTCAAGGTGGCGGACGCTGCAGTGCGAGGCACCCGGAGGGTGCTGGTCGCCGCGGACAAGTTCAAGGGCTCGCTGACGGCCGTGCAGGTCGCCGAGCGTGTGACGGCCGGGTTGCGCCGGGTCGCGCCGGACGTGGAGGTGGAGGCGCTGCCCGTCGCCGACGGCGGCGACGGGACCGTGGACGCGGCGGTCGCGGCCGGGTTCGAGCGCCGGGAGGTACGGGTCGCGGGTCCCCTCGGGGACGAGGTGACCGCCGCGTTCGCGCTGCGCGGCGATACGGCGGTCGTGGAGATGGCCGAGGCCAGTGGGTTGCAGCGGCTGCCCGCCGGGGTGTTCGCGCCGCTCACGGCCTCCACATACGGCTCCGGGGAGCTGCTGCGGGCCGCGCTGGACGCGGGGGCGCGCACGATCGTGTTCGGCGTGGGCGGGAGCGCGACGACGGACGGGGGAGCGGGGATGCTGTCCGCGCTCGGGGCGCGGTTCCTGGACGCGCACGGGGAGCCGATCCCTCCGGGGGGTGGGGGGCTGGCGGAACTCGCCCGGGCCGACCTGTCCGGGCTCGACCCGCGGCTCGCCGCGGTGGAGCTGGTGCTCGCCAGTGACGTCGACAATCCGCTGACCGGGCCGAAGGGCGCGCCGGCGGTCTACGGGCCGCAGAAGGGTGCGTCGGCGGAGGACGTGGCGACGCTGGACGCGGCGCTCGCGCACTTCGCGAAGGTGCTGGAGGGTGTGGGCGGGGCCGGGGCCGGGGCTGGGGCCGGGGCTGGGAGCCTGGCCGCCGAGTACGCGGCGTCGCCGGGGGCGGGTGCGGCGGGTGGAATCGGGTTCGGGGCGATGCTGCTCGGGGCGCGGTTCCAGGCCGGGATCGAGGTCATGCTCGATGTGCTGGGCTTCGCCCCCGCGCTGGAGCGGGCCTCTTTGGTGATCACCGGTGAGGGATCCCTGGACGAGCAGACGCTGCACGGGAAGGCTCCGGCCGGGGTCGCGGCGGCGGCGCGGGCTGCGGGGAAGGATGTCGTCGCGGTCTGCGGGCGTCTTGCGCTGGCGCCGGAGGTTCTGGAACGTGCCGGGATTCGGCGCGCGTACGCGCTGACGGAGATCGAGCCGGACGTTGCCACGTGCATCGCGGAGGCGGGAACGATCCTGGAGCGGGTCGCCGAACGAATCGGCAGCGACTGTCTGGGCTGAGCCGCGCCCTGCCCACCGGCCTGTGGGAGCCCCTTGTCCGGGGCTCAGCCCCGGTTCTCGCCCACCCGCCCGCCCGACTCGGTGGGTGCGGGGGTGCCCGTTCCCTGGGGCTCCGCCCCAGACCCCGGCGGGGCTGCGCGCCGATTCTCGCCCGCCGCCCGCCCGGCTCGGTGGGCCGAGGGGGCCGTGCCTTGGGGCTCCGCGGCAGCCGCGCCGGGGCTCCGCCCGGGTTCTGGCCCACCCGCCCGCCCGACTCGGTGGGTGCGGGGGTGCCCGTGCCCTGGGGCTCCGCCCCAGACCCCGGCGGGGCTGCGCCCCTGCACCCCCGGGGCGGGGCTCCGCCCCAGACCTTGGCGGGCTCCGCCGCAGTCCGCGCCGGGGTTCCGCCCGGGTTCTGGCCCACCCGCCCGCCCGACTCGGTGGGTGCGGGGGTGCCCGTTCCCTGGGGCTCCGCCCCAGACCCCGGCGGGGCTGCGCCCCTGCACCCCAGGGCTCCGCCCCTGCACCCCGCAGGGGTGCGCCGTGCCCTGGCGGGGCTTCGTCCCAGGCCTCGGCGGCTCCGCCCCCTGTGCCCCGGCGGGGCTCCGCCCCAGGCCTTGCCCCTGCGGGGATCCCCCCCCCGCAGGGATGCGCTCCCTCCGTCGCCTCCCCCCAGCCCCCTGCGCCCGGTCCGCGCCCCCGGCGTCCCGCCTCACAGCGAAGGGCCCCGAACCTCTCGGTTCGGGGCCCTTCGGTGTTCCGTGGGTGCAGCGGAGCGTTACGGCTGGGCCGCTCGTGCCTCGCGGCGGTTGTCGCGGAAGTTGTTCACTCGGCGGGCCGTGGCGAAGAGGGGGATCACCGCGCCCATGACCAGTTGCAGGGCGCAGCCGGTCTGGAGGAGGAGCTGGCCGCTGGGGGCGTCGAAGGCCCAGGCTGCCAGGAGGCCCATCGAGAGGACGATCCAGGACAGCATGGCCACCGCGAGGCGGCCCCTCGGCTTCGGGTACTCCACGCGGCTCACCATCAGCCATGCCGTGCCGAGGATCGCCAGCAGCGTGGCCACGAAGGGCAGCTCCAGCAGGACGATGGAGACCACCGTCAGCGCGCCGAAGGGTGAGGGCATGCCCTGGAACATGCCGTCCTTCAGCGTCACGCAGGAGAACCTGGCAAGCCGCAGGACCACCGCCAGCAGCACCACGATCGCTCCGAGGGCCGCCACCCTCTGGTGGGCGTCGTCCGCGACCATGCCGTACACGAGGACGAAGTACGCCGGCGCCAGGCCGAAGCTGATCAGGTCGGAGAGGTTGTCCAGCTCGGCGCCCATGGGGGAGGAGCGCAGCTTCCTCGCGACCAGGCCGTCGAACAGGTCGAAGACCGCCGCGCACAGCATCAGGATGACCGCCGTGGCGGCGCTGTGCCGGGCCATGCCCGCCGACTCGTCGTTGCCGGTCAGGTGCGGGATCAGGATGCCGGTGGTGGTGAAGTACACCGCCATGAAGCCGCAGGTCGCGTTGCCCAGGGTGAGGGTGTCCGCTATCGACAGCCGCAACGAGAGGGGCATCTCCTCCTCTTCGTCCACCTCGTCCGCCTCCGGCACCCAGCCGGCCTGGGTCTCGGGATCAATCACGGTCAATGCGAGTCACCCCAGCCACGGTCTTCTGGCCGACCTCGACCGCGACGTCCACACCCTCGGGCAGGTACAGGTCGACGCGCGAGCCGAAACGGATCAGACCGACCCGCTCGCCCTGCTCGACCTTGGTGCCGGACGGGATGTAGGGGACGATGCGGCGGGCCACCGCGCCGGCGATCTGCACCATCTCGATGTCGCCGAGCTCGGTGTCGAAGTGCCAGACGACCCGCTCGTTGTTCTCGCTCTCCTTGTTGAAAGCCGGAACGAAACCGCCGGGGACGTGCTCGACCGACGTGACCGTGCCGGAGAGCGGGGCGCGGTTGACGTGGACGTTCAGCGGGCTCATGAAGATCGCGACGCGCGTACGGCCGTCCTTCCACGGCATGATGCTCTGCACCACACCGTCGGCCGGCGAGATGACGCGACCCTGGGCGATCTCGCGCTCGGGGTCCCGGAAGAACCACAGCATTCCCGCCGCCAGCGCGGTGGCGGGAACGGCTACGGCCTTGGCGGCACCCGAGCGGCGGGCGCGCAGCAGGCTGACGGCCGCGGTGGCGACGGTCGGGAGAAGCCACGGCGATGCTCCGCGCGCAAGGCGTACGCCGGCCAGGCTGTCACGATGTGCAGGGGTTTGGCTGTGGGGCATGGATGACCTTTGTAAGCGGATGATGCCGCGCTTTCGACGGGGGACGGCGGCTTTCCGCGATCGTAGCGGTTAAGGGCCACAACTGGGTAAGCCGAGCTGCCGAGTCGGCTGTCGAACACCGTTGACGGGGTGTGATCTTCTTCTCGAAGAAAACACCCCGTAGACGGACATTCAGCCCTGGAACCGATACTCTTCGAGCAGTCTGCGGCCGATGATCATTTTCTGGATCTCGGCGGTGCCTTCACCGATGAGCAACATGGGGGCCTCACGGTACAGGCGCTCGATCTCGTACTCCTTGGAGAAGCCGTACCCGCCGTGGATGCGGAACGCGTCCTCGACGACCTCCTTGCAGTATTCGGAGGCCAGGTATTTTGCCATGCCTGCCTCAAGGTCGTTGCGCTCGCCCGAGTCCTTCTTGCGGGCGGCGTTGACCATCATGGCATGGGCGGCCTCGACCTTGGTGGCCATCTCCGCCAGTTTGAACTGGATGGCCTGGTGCTGGGCGATCGGTTTGCCGAAGGTGTGGCGCTGCTGGGCGTAGGCCACGCCGAGCTCGAAGGCGCGCTGGGCGACGCCGCAGCCCCGGGCGGCGACGTTCACCCGGCCGACCTCGACGCCGTCCATCATCTGGTAGAAGCCGCGCCCCGTGGCGCCGCCGAGCACCCGGTCGGCGGGTACGCGCAGGCCGTCCATGATGAGTTCGGTGGTGTCGACGCCCTTGTAGCCCATCTTGTCGATCTTGCCGGGGATGGTGAGGCCGGGGCGGACCTCGCCGAAGCCGGGCTCCTTCTCCACCAGGAAGGTCGTCATCGACTTGTGGGGCGCGGTGCCCTCGGGGTGACCCTCGTCACTGCGGACCAGGACGGCGACGAGGGAGGAGGTGCCGCCGTTGGTCAGCCACATCTTCTGGCCGGTCAGGACGTACTCGTCGCCGTCCTTGACCGCCTTGGAGGTGATCGCCGACACGTCGGAGCCCAGGCCCGGCTCCGACATGGAGAAGGCGCCGCGGATGTCGCCGGCCGCCATCCGGGGCAGGAAGTGGTCCTTCTGTTCCTGCGTGCCGTGCTGCTTGAGCATGTACGCGACGATGAAGTGGGTGTTGATGATGCCGGACACCGACATCCAGCCGCGGGCGATCTCCTCCACGCACAGCGCGTAGGTGAGGAGCGACTCGCCCAGGCCGCCGAACTCCTCGGGGATCATCAGGCCGAACAGGCCCAGTTCCCTCAGGCCGTCCACGATCGCTTGCGGGTACTCGTCGCGGTGCTCAAGGCCGGTGGCGACCGGGATGATCTCCTTGTCGACAAAGTCACGGACGGTGGAGACGATCTCCTGCTGCACGTCCGTCAGACCGGCGGTCTGGGCGAGTCGGGCCATGGCCTACTTCTCCGTCTTTTCCGAAGGGGCGTTCGGCTCTGGGCGGCCGGGCTGCTCGCCGCCGCGCTCCTTGGTGTACGTCTCGGTCGGCACCATCACCTTGCGGCGGAAGGTGCACACCAGCGTGCCGTCCTGCTTGTAGCCCCTGGTCTCGACGTGGACGATGCCGCGGTCGCTCTTCGACTTCGACGGCCACTTGTCCAGCACCGTCGTCTCGCCGTAGACCGTGTCGCCGTGGAAGGTCGGCGCCACATGTCTGAGCGACTCGATCTCCAGGTTGGCGATGGCCTTGCCGGAGACGTCCGGGACGGACATGCCGAGCAGCAGGGAGTAGATGTAGTTGCCCACGACGACGTTCCTGCCGAAGTCGGTCGTCTTCTCGGCGTAGTTGGCGTCCATGTGGAGCGGGTGGTGGTTCATGGTGAGGAGGCAGAACAGATGGTCGTCGTACTCCGTGACCGTCTTGCCCGGCCAGTGCTTGTAGACCGCACCGACCTCGAACTCCTCGTAGGTCCGTCCGAACTGCATGCCGCTCAGGCCTTTCTAGTCGGTGGGCATCTCGAACTTCGACGTGCGCCGCATGCCGGCCGCGCGGCCCTTGCCCGCGACCACCAGCGCCATCTTCCGGCTGGCCTCGTCGATCATCTCGTCGCCGAGCATCGCCGAGCCCTTCTTGCCACCCGCCTCGGACGTGCAGTACTCGTACGCGTCCAGGATCAGCTCCGCGTGGTCGTAGTCCTGCTGGGAGGGCGAGAACACCTCGTTGGCGGCCTCCACCTGACCGGGGTGCAGCACCCACTTGCCGTCGAAGCCGAGCGCGGCGGCCCGCCCCGCCACCTCACGGAAGCCCTCGACGTTGCGGATCTGCAGGTAGGGACCGTCGATCGCCTGGAGGTCGTTGGCGCGCGCGGCCATCAGGATCTTCATCAGGATGTAGTGGTAGGCGTCCGCAGGATAGCCGGGCGGCTGCTCGCCCACGACGAGCGACTTCATGTTGATCGACGCCATGAAGTCGGCCGGGCCGAACACGATCGTCTCCAGCCGCCCGGAGGCCTGCGCGATCTCGTTGACGTTGTTCAGGCCCCGGGCGTTCTCGATCTGCGCCTCGATGCCGATGCGGCCCACCTCGAAGCCCATCGCCTTCTCGATCTGCGTCAGCAGCAGGTCCAGCGCCACCACCTGCTGGGCGTCCTGCACCTTCGGCAGCATCACGCAGTCCAGGTTCTGCCCCGCGCCCTCGACCACCGTCACGACGTCGCGGTACGTCCACTCCGTCGTCCAGTCGTTGACCCGCACCACCCTGGTCTTGCCCGTCCAGTCGCCCTCGTTGAGGAACTTGACGATGGTGTGCCGCGCCTCCGGCTTCGCCAGCGGCGCGCAGGCGTCCTCCAGGTCCAGGAACACCTGGTCGGCGGCCAGCCCCTGCGCCTTCTCCAGGAAACGGGGGTTCGAGCCCGGTACGGCCAGACAGGAGCGCCGCGGGCGGAGACGGTTGACGGGGGTGCTCGTCATGCGGGGACCTCCAAGGGGTCGAGCTTGTTCGCTTTCCGGATCTCGTCGACGATACGGCCGATGATCCCGGTGATGTCGAAGTCCTTCGGGGTGAACACCGCGGCCACTCCGGCGGCCCTGAGCTGCTCGGCGTCGCCGTTCGGGATGATCCCGCCGGCGATCACCGGGATGTCGGCGGCGCCGGCCCGGCGCAGCCGCTCCAGCACGTCCGGTACGAGCCGGGCGTGCGAGCCGGACAGGATGGACAGGCCGACCGCGTGCACGTCCTCGGCGAGGGCCGCGTCCACGATCTGCTCGGGGGTGAGCCGTATGCCCTGGTAGACCACCTCGAACCCGGCGTCGCGGGCCCGTACGGCGATCTGCTCGGCACCGTTGGAGTGGCCGTCCAGGCCCGGCTTGCCGACCAGGAAGCGCAGCTTGCCCACACCGAGGTCACGGGCCGTCAGTTCCACCCGGCGGCGCACCCCGGCCATCGCCGAGCCCTCCTCGGCGGTGACGGCGACCGGCGCCGACGACACGCCGGTGGGCGCCCGGAACTCGCCGAACACCTCGCGCAGGGCCCCGGCCCACTCGCCGGTCGTGACACCCGAGCGGGCGCACTCCAGTGTGGCCTCCATGAGGTTGCCGGTGCCCTTGGCCGCCTCCTTCAGCCGTTCCAGCGCCTTGCAGGGGCGCGGGTGGTTGAACGGCGGCTGGTAGCGGGTGTCGCGCCAGCGCAGGAGCGAGTCGGTCACGCGGTCCTCGACCGCCGGGTCGACCGTCTGGATCGCGGTGTCCAGATCGGCGGTGAGCGGGTTCGGTTCGGTGCCCTCGAACACGTTGACGCCGACGATCTTCTCCTGGCCCGACTCGATCCGGGCCCGGCGCTCGGCGTGCGAGGCGACCAGCTGCGACTTCAGGTAGCCGGACTCCACGGCGGCCATCGCGCCGCCCAGCTCCTGGATGTGCTCCATCTCGGCGAGCACCGCCTCGACCAGGTCCGCCACCTTCGCCTCGATCACCTTCGAGCCCTCGAAGATGTCCTCGTACTCCAGCAGGTCCGACTCGTAGGCCAGCACCTGCTGGATGCGCAGGGACCACTGCTGGTCCCAGGGCCTGGGCAGGCCGAGGGCCTCGTTCCAGGCCGGCAGCTGCACGGCACGCGCGCGTGCGTCCTTGGAGAGGGTGACGGCCAGCATCTCCAGAACGATCCGCTGGACGTTGTTCTCCGGCTGCGCCTCGGTCAGGCCGAGGGAGTTGACCTGGACGCCGTAGCGGAAACGGCGGTGCCTGGGGTCCTCGATGCCGTACCGCTCGCGGGTGATCCGGTCCCAGACGCGGCCGAACGCCCGCATCTTGCACATCTCCTCGACGAAGCGGACGCCCGCGTTCACGAAGAAGGAGATCCGTCCGACGACGTCGCCCATGCGCTCCTGCGGCACCTGGCCGCTGTCGCGCACCGCGTCCAGGACGGCGATCGCGGTGGACATCGCGTACGCGATCTCCTGCACCGGTGTGGCGCCCGCCTCCTGGAGGTGATAGCTGCAGATGTTGATCGGGTTCCACTTGGGCATGTGGGAGACCGTGTACGCGATCATGTCCGTGGTCAGCCGGAGGCTCGGGCCCGGCGGGAAGACATGGGTGCCGCGGGACAGGTACTCCTTGACGATGTCGTTCTGCGTCGTGCCCTGGAGCTTGGTGATGTCCGCGCCCTGCTCCTCCGCGACGACCTGGTACAGCGCCAGCAGCCACATGGCGGTGGCGTTGATGGTCATCGAGGTGTTCGTCTGCTCCAGGGGGATGTCCTGGAACAGCCGGCGCATGTCGCCGAGGTGCGCGACCGGCACGCCGACCCGGCCGACCTCGCCGCGGGCGAGGATGTGGTCGGGGTCGTAGCCGGTCTGCGTCGGCAGGTCGAACGCCACCGACAGACCGGTCTGGCCCTTGGCGAGGTTGCGCCGGTACAGCTCGTTGGAGGCCTCGGCCGTGGAGTGGCCCGCGTAGGTGCGCATGAGCCACGGCCGGTCTCTGTCCCCGTGGGCCCTGGGTGTCTGACGCTCACTCATGTGCGCCTCTCAGATGTTCCGGAAGCGGTTGATGGCGTCGATGTGCCGGGCGCGCATCTCCTCGTCGCGCACGCCGAGGCCCTCCTCGGGCGCCAGGCACAGCACACCGACCTTGCCCTGGTGCAGGTTGCGGTGCACGTCGTACGCCGCCTGACCGGTGTCCTCGAGGGAGTAGACCCGGGACAGCGTGGGGTGGATCTTTCCCTTGGCGATGAGGCGGTTGGCCTCCCAGGCCTCGCGGTAGTTGGCGAAGTGGGAACCGATGATGCGCTTCAGGGACATCCACAGGTAGCGGTTGTCGTACTCGTGGGTGTAGCCCGAGGTGGAGGCGCAGGTGACGACGGTGCCGCCCTTGCGGGTGACGTAGACGCTCGCGCCGAACGTCTCGCGGCCGGGGTGCTCGAAGACGATGTCGACGTCCTCGCCGCCGGTGAGTTCGCGGATGCGCTTGCCGAAGCGCTTCCACTCTTTGGGGTCCTGGGTGTGCTCGTCCTTCCAGAACCGGTAGTTCTCGGCGGTGCGGTCGATGATCGCCTCGGCGCCCATGGCGCGGCAGATGTCCGCCTTCTGTTCGCTGGAGACGACGCAGACGGGGGTCGCGCCGCCGGCGAGGGCGAACTGTGTGGCGTAGCTGCCGAGTCCGCCGCTCGCGCCCCAGATGAGCACGTTGTCGCCCTGCTTCATGCCGGCGCCGTTGCGGGAGACGAGCTGGCGGTAGGCGGTGGAGTTGACCAGGCCGGGGGCGGCGGCCTCCTCCCAGCTCAGATGGCCGGGCTTGGGCATCAGCTGGTTGGACTTGACGAGCGCGACCTCGGCGAGGCCGCCGAAGTTGGTCTCGAAGCCCCAGATGCGCTGCTCCGGGTCGAGCATCGTGTCGTTGTGGCCGTCGCTGGACTCCAGCTCGACGGAGAGGCAGTGCGCGACGACCTCGTCACCGGGGTGCCAGGCGTTGACGCCGGGGCCGGTGCGCAGGACGACGCCGGCCAGGTCGGAACCGATGATGTGGTACGGCAGGTCGTGGCGCCTGGTGAGTTCGCTGAGCCGGCCGTAGCGCTCCAGGAAGCCGAACGTCGACAGCGGCTCGAAGATCGAGGTCCACACCGAGTTGTAGTTGACCGAGGAGGCCATGACGGCCACCAGGGCCTCACCGGGGCCCAGCTCGGGCACCGGCACCTCGTCCAGGTGCAGGGACTTGCGCGGGTCCTTGTCGCGGGTGGCGAGCCCGGCGAACATCTCCGTCTCGTCCTTGTGCACGGTGATCGCGCGGTACGACTCGGGCAGTGGCAGGGCGGCGAAGTCGGCGGACGTGGCGTCCGGCGACTGGATCGCCTCCAGGATGTCCTTCACGGTCACGGTGTTGCCTCCGGCGTCGAGCGCCCCGGGGGAGGGGCGCTGAGGGTTACGTCGGTGCTGCTGAGGGGCGGTGAGGGGGCCGGCGGTCCGGCCGGGTGCCGTCGGTTCGGCGGGCGGGGCTTTCGGCAGCGCTTTGTGGCGCGGGAGGTTGCCTGTGACGCAGGCGTCCGGGCGTGCGAGCCGCCATTGGCTTGCTGGGACAGCCGGCGCGCGTGCGGTTCTGCCGCCCGCCGGCCGCCCGGACACCTTCAACGTATGACACCGCGTGTCATCCCGCAAGGCACTCAGTGCCAGAATTTTCGCTCAGACGAAAACTTTGCGCAACAGATGAGCGATGATCGATCGAAGGGGGTCGGCGGTCCGGCGGAAAAGGGGCTCCGACATGCCAGAACGGCCACCCCGTGGGGTGGCCGTGAGTACGTGCGCGTGCGTGGTCCTCGCTGCCGCGAGGCCTCTCAGCGCTCTTTCAGCGCCTCCTCGATGGTGCGCATGACCTCTTCCAGCGGGGCGTCGGTGCGGGCGACCGCCACCAGCACCTCGCCCTGCTGGGACACCGCCGCCGAGGGCGCGGGACCGGACCCGGGCGCCGCCGCGCGGCCGGCCCCGATACCGGTGCCGAACGTCTTGCGCACGATTGCGAAGGCGTGGTCGAGCTGTGCCTCGACGTCTCCCCGGCCCTCGGCCCGCAGCCAGCGCCGCAGCACGTGGTTGTGCGCGGTGACCACGGCGGACGCGGCGACCTCCGCGAGCAGCGGGTCGTCGTTGGCGTCGTCGGCGTGCACCCGCTCGTCGAAGTGACCCAGCAGATAACGCGTGAACAGGCGCTCGTAGCGGGCCACGGAGGCGATCTCCGCCTCGCGCAGGGTGGGCACCTCGCGGGTCAGCCGGTAGCGGGCGACCGAGATCTCCGGCTGCGCCGCGTACATCTTCATGACTTCCTTGATGCCCCGGCACACCGTGTCGAGCGGGTGCTCGTGCGCGGGGGCCGCGTTCAGGACGGCCTCGGCGCGGATCAGGGTGTCGTCGTGGTCGGGGAAGATGGCCTCTTCCTTGGAGCGGAAGTGGCGGAAGAAGGTGCGCCGGGCGACCCCGGCCGCCGCGGCGATCTCGTCGACCGTGGTCGCCTCGTACCCCTTGGTGGCGAACAGCTCCATCGCGGCGGCCGCCAGCTCCCGGCGCATCTTGAGCCGTTGGGCGGCCGCGCGGGAGCCCGCGGCGCTCTCCGGCGCGTCGGGCGTGGCGGGTGTACGTGTGGACCTGGCGGGCTGGGGCATGACCCGAACGTACTGCATGTGCGCGGCCTGGTGCGCACGTCCCCGCCTTCCTCCGTCCCCGGTGGACGGGGGAGCGGCCGCCGGCTCCAGCAGGCCGCCCCACTCCCGTCCGTCCGCGAACCGGTCGCCGGAGCGGTCAGCGCCGGGCATATTCGCGGAAGCCGCGGCCCGTCTTGCGGCCGAGGCAGCCCGCGGCCACCAGATGCTCCAGGAGCGGGGCCGGGGCCAGGCCCGGGTCGCGGAACTCGCGGTGCAGGACCCTCTCGATGGCCAGCGAGACGTCCAGGCCGACGACGTCGAGCAGTTCGAACGGGCCCATGGGATAGCCGCCGCCGAGCTTCATCGCCGCGTCGATGTCGTCCAGGGACGCGTAGTGCTCCTGCACCATCTTGACGGCGTTGTTGAGGTACGGGAACAGCAGGGCGTTGACGATGAAGCCCGCGCGGTCCCCGCAGTCGACGGCGTGCTTCTTGACCCTGGCGCACACCTCGCGGACCGTCGCGTGGACGTCGTCCGCCGTCAGCACCGTGCGGACGACCTCGACGAGCTTCATCGCCGGCGCCGGGTTGAAGAAGTGCATGCCGATCACCTCGTGCGGGCGCGAGGTGGCGCGGGCGCAGGCGACCACGGGGAGCGAGGAGGTGGTGGTGGCCAGGATCGCGCCCGGCTTGCACACTTTGTCCAGCGCCGCGAACAACTGCTGCTTGACCGCGAGGTCCTCGGCAACGGCCTCGACCGCGAGATCCACGTCGGCGAAGTCGTCGAGGCTGCCGGTCGCCGTGATCAGGTCCAGGGTCCGCGCGGCGGCCTCGGCGGTCAGCCGGCCCTTGTCGACGGAGCGGGAAAGCGACTTGCCGATACGGGCCTTGGCGGTCTGCGCCTTCTCCGCGCTGCGGGCGGCCAGCACGACCTCGTACCCGGCCTTCGCGAACACCTCCGCGATCCCGGAGGCCATGGTGCCCGAGCCGGCGACGCCGACGGAGCGCACCGGGCGGCCGGGGCCGAGGACGTCGCCGGACGGCGGGGTCAGCGCGTCCCGCACGACGGCGCCGCTGCCCGGTGCCTCGTAGGTGTAGAAGCCGCGGCCCGCCTTGCGGCCCGTGAGGCCGGCCTCGCTGAGCTGCTTCAGGATCGGCGCGGGCGCGTGTAGCCGGTCGCGGGACTCGGTGTACATGGCCTCCAGGACCGTGCGCGCGGTGTCGACGCCGATCAGGTCGAGCAGCGCCAGCGGGCCCATCGGCAGTCCGCAGCCGAGCCGCATCGCGGCGTCGATGTCCTCGCGGGAGGCGTACCTGGCCTCGTACATCGCTGCGGCCTGGTTGAGGTAGCCGAACAGCAGCCCGTCGGCGACGAATCCGGGCCGGTCGCCGACCGCGACGGGCTCCTTGCCGAGTTCCAGGGCGAGGTCGGTGACCGCCTGCACGGCCTGCGGGGCGGTCAGCACCGAGGAGACGATCTCAACCAGCCGCATGGCCTGCGCGGGGTTGAAGAAGTGCACTCCGAGCACCCGCTCCGGGTGGGCGGAGTCGGCGGCCAGGCGGGTCACCGACAGGGCGTTGGTGCCGGTGGCCAGGATCGCCCCCGGCCGCACGATGCCGTCCAGCTCCCGGAAGATCTGCTGCTTGGTCTCGTACGACTCCGGCGCCACCTCGATGACCAGGTCGGCGCCGGCCGCCGCGGTCAGGTCGGTGCACGTGCGCACGCGGGCGAGCGCGTCCGTGCGCTCCCGCTCGGTCAGGCGCCCGCGTTCCACGGCGCGGGCGGTGGAGTGCTCCAGGGCGGCGACGCACTGGGCGGCCGCCGCCTCGCTGATGTCGATGCCGACGACCTCGCGGCCCGCACGGGCCAGGACCTCGGTGATGCCGGTGCCCATGGTGCCGAGGCCGACGACGGCGATCGTCTTCAGCGGGGACAGGGAGGTGTCGGAGAGGGGAGCGGCCATCGCGGGACTCCAGGAATGAGAGTGACGACTGGGAACGCGTCCCGGGGACGCCGAGGGGCGTACCGGGTGCGGAAGGAAGGAATCTGCGGGTGTTGCCGGGCCGGGAGCGCACGCGCCCGGCGCCGGTCGCCGCGGGCGCCTGTGCGCCCGGCAGCCGGTGAAGGCCGACCGGCTCTGTCCCGAAGCCGGGTCGTACTGCGGTACTCGGGGTACCGAACCGACAACACTCGCCGTGGCTGCGTCACCAGGCCACTGCGAGAGGATTGCGAGAGGGTGTCTCGCTCGTCTGAGCTTAACCGGTGGGTAACGAGCGCGCCACCCCTTTGGGTCAGTGACGTGGTCCCGCGCGGCCGGCCGCGCACCCGGGAGACCGACTGCGGGGGCTCAGACGGACTTGACCTCGCCGCCGTCCATGCGGAGGGCCGAGCCGGTCATCCAGCGTGCCCCCGGTGAGACGAGGAAGGCCATGAGTTCGGCGATCTCGTCCGGTTCGCCGTAGCGTGCGATGCCCGCCTCCTGGGGGAACTTCGCGGTGGCCTCGTCGACGGTCATGTCGTGAAGTGGCGCCCAGTGTTCGAGGTACGAGCGGCGGCGGCCGGTCATCACGGGTCCCGGCAGGACGCTGTTGACCTGGACCCCGTCCGTGATGCCGCGGTCGGAGAACGCCTTGGCCAGTGCGACGATCGCGGCGTTGATCGTGCCCACCGCGGCGTACGGGGCCTTGGGGAAGAGCGCCGAGTTGCCCGACATCAGGACGACGGATCCCTTGGCCTCCCTCAGGGCCGGCCAGGCGGCGACCGTGAGGCGGCGAGCACCGTGGAGCTTGAGCGCGAGCCCGTGGTCCCACTGTTCGTCGGTCATGTCGAGCACGTCGATCTGCGGGACGGCGCCCGCGATGTTGAGCAGCGCGTCGACACGTCCGAACCTGGTCAGGGTCGTGTCGACGACGGTGCGGGCCGCGGCGGGGTCGGACAGGTCCACGTCGATGACGAGGGGGTCGGCGCCGGCCGTACCGACGGCGGCCGCCGTCTCCTCGAGATGGGCATGGTTGCGGGCGACGAGTGCGATCGCGTCGAAGTCACGCGCGAGCCGGATCGCGGTCGACCGGCCGATGCCCTGACTGGCACCGGTGACGATGGCCACTGACTGGGGCATGCTGATTCCTTCTCCTGCGCTGAGGGCCGATTACGCGGACGCCGCCACATCCCGCACGGCGTCGAGGACGATGTCCACGACCTCCTGAGGCGCGGTGACCAGTGGCGTGTGGTCCACCGGGTGCGGGCGGGCGCGTGCACCCATCCGCTCGGCCATGAAGCGCTGCGTGTCCGGGGCGATCATGCGGTCCTGCTCGGCGATCAGGAACCAGCTCGGGCGGTCCTTCCACAGAGGCCGTCCGACCGGGACACCGATACTGGCCGCGGCGATGGGGCGCTGCACGGCGGCCAGCAGCGCCTGCTCCTCGGCAGGGGCGTGCTGTGCGAAGGCGCCGGCGAAGGCGTCCTCGGGCAGCCAGACCAGCCCGTGGGCGTCCGGCTGGAGCTCCGGCGTCCTCGGGTGCGGCCGACCGCGATGGAAGACGTCGCCCACGGTCTCCCCTTCGTCGGGCGCGAGCGCAGCCACGTAGACCAGCGCGGCGGCCTTCGGGTCGCGTGTCGCCCCGATCACCGCTCCGGCATACGCGTGCCCCACCAGGACGACCGGGCCGTCGAGCCGCTCAAGAACGCGGTCGAGGGCCGCGACGTCGTCGGCCAAGGAGGTCAGTGGCAGGGGTGCCGCGACGACTTCGACGCCCTCGGCCTTCAGCGGGCCGATCACCTTGCTCCAACTCGATCCGTCCGCCCAGGCACCGTGCACGAGCACGACACCGACGTGGTTGGTGGCCATGGTGCGTTCCTCTGTTTCCGTGGTCCCAGCGGATGAGTAGCGTCGATGGCCGGGCCCGACCGGCCAGGGCCCGAGGACGGGGCACGGCCAACCTGTCACAACGAGGACTCGTACGAATCTCCGGACACCCCACGCTCCGGCCGAAGGACACGAATGGCTCAGCGACTAGGCTGGCCGTCGTGGACGAAGAGTTGCGATCACTCACGGACCGCTTACGGCAGGAGTCGGGCGGATCGGTGGCGTACGAGCACCTGGTCGCCACTCCGGACATGGACGGACTGGCCGAGGTGCTGACGGCTCCCGGACAGCCGCTGTGGGCCAGGGAAGTGGCCGCGTTCCGGTTGGGTCTCGCGGGCGACCCGCGGGCCTTCGAATCCCTCGTCCTGCTCCTGAACCACCGTGACCCGCAGCGCTGCGCCTCCGCCGCCTACGCCCTGGCCCGCCTCGGCGACCCCCGCACCGCCCGCGCGGCGGCGGCCCTCGCCACCAACGAACTCCGCGTCGCCTACGCCCTGCATCCGGTGCGCCTGCTGGTGGAACTGCGCGCCCCCGAGTCAGTCCCCGCCCTGATCACCACCCTGGAGCGCCGGCTCCACCCGCACGACCCCTACCGCCGGGTGGCCCTCGCCTGCGTCGAGGGCCTGGGTACGCTCGGCGACGTCCGGGCCCGTCCCGTCCTCACCGAGGCCCTCGCCCACCCGGCGCTGGCGGAGGCGGCGGTGGCAGCCCTGGCCCGCGTACCGAAATCCGGGTGAGCGACCGGGCCCCGCGAGAGGACCCAGCATTCGGGCGCTGCGACGGGGAACGGCTCACTCGGGCGGTACGCCTCATTCGGGCAGTACGGCGAACGCCTCGACCTCCATCAGGAACTCCGGGCGGACCAGGCCCGCGACCTGGACGGCCGAGGAGGCGGGCAGGCGGTCGTCGGGTATGTGGGGGGGCGCGGGCGGCACGGAGCGCCGGGAGGTGGGCCGTGTCCGTGACGAAGTAGGTGAGCTTCACGACGTGGTCGAAGGTCGTGTCGGCGGCGGCCAGGCAGCGGCGGAGGTTCTCGAAGACCTGCCGGGCCTGCGCGTCCGGGTCGCCCTCGCCGACGAGTTCGCCGTTCTCGTCCAGGGCGACCTGCCCGGAGATCGCCACGAAACGGCCGGTGCCCATGACGACATGGGAGTAGTGCGCGGCGGGGGCGACCCCGTCGGGGGCGGGGATCCTGGTGGGCTCACTCATGCGTCCATGGTGGACCACGGGTGGAACATCCACGATCAGGTCACCGCCCCCGACGGGCCGTCAGGCCGCCTGCCGCGCACGGGCCGAGACGGCTCGGCCGCTCAGCCGCGGAAGCCGACGAGGTCGTGCAGCGCCGTCCCGCGTGCGGCACCCGCCGGGGAGGCGGCCGACGGGGAGGCGGCCGCGGCGGACGGCGCCGCGCTCGCCGGCTTCGGGTCGGGCAGCCGCTGGCACACCGCGTCCGCGACGCCCTTCCCGCGCGGCACCTTGCCGTTGGTCAGATACGTCGTCAGGTGCTTGTCCAGGCAGGCGTTCCCGCTCAGCGTGATGCCGTGGTTGCCGCCGCCCTGCTCGACGACGAGGCTGGAGTTCCGCAGCAGCCGGTGCACCGTGACACCGCCGTGGTACGGGGTGGCCGCGTCGTCGGTCGCCTGGAACAGCAGTACCGGTGGCAGCTTGCTGTTGGCGACGTTCACCGGGCGCTTGGCGGGGACCGGCCAGAAGGCGCAGGGTGCGTTGTACCAGGCGTTGTTCCAGGTCAGGAACGGTGCCTTGGCGTGCACGGCCCAGTTGTCCTTGCGCCACTGCCGCCAGTCGCGCGGCCACGAGGTGTCACTGCACTGCACGGAGGCGTAGACGCTGTAGCCGTTGTCGCCGGAGGCCCCCACGGCGCCGAAGTTCGCGTACGCCTCGACCAGCGGTCCGGTCTCCTTGTCGTTCGCGTACGCCGCGAACGCCTGGGCGAGGTAGGGCCAGTAGCCGTTGTAGTAGCCGCCCGGGACGAAGATGTCCTCCAGTTCGGAGGCGCCGACCTTGCCGCCGGCGGGCTTCTTGGCGAGCGCCGCCCGCATCGCGTACCACTTGGCCTCGATCCGGGCCGGGTCCTTGCCCAGCCTGTAGGTCGAGTCGTTCTTCGCGATCCACGCCAGGAAGGCCTGCTGGCGGCCCTCGAAGGCGTAGTCCTGCTGGATGTTGTTGTTGTACCAGACGCCCGTCGGGTCGACGATCGAGTCGAGGACCAGCCGGCGCACCCGCTCGGGGAAGAGCTTGGCGTACACCGCGCCGAGGTAGGTGCCGTAGGAGTAACCGAAGTAATTGAGCTTCTTGGCGCCGAGGGCCTCGCGGATGGAGTCCATGTCGGTCGCCGCGTTGACCGTGTTGATGTGCGGCAGCACGTTCGCGTACTTCTTGCCGCAGGCGGCGGCGAAGGACTTCGCGCGCGCCAGGTTGGCGTTCTCGATCGCGGTCGTGCTCGGCACCGAGTCGGGGCGTACCGGCTTGAAGGAGCCGGGCTTGCAGTCGAGCGCCGGGGAGCTCTTGCCCACCCCGCGCGGGTCGAAGCCGATGACGTCGTACTGGGCCGCGACCTCCTTGGGCAGGGAGGAGGCGACGAAACCGGCGAGCGAGAGACCGCTGCCGCCGGGACCGCCGGGGTTGACCAGCAGGGGGCCCTGGTAGGTCTTGGCGGTGTGGGGGACGCGGGACAGCGCCAGTGTGATCATCCTGCCGGAAGGATGCCGGTAGTCGAGCGGTACCTTCACGGACCCGCACTGCAGGGTGGGGTGACTGGCGGTGCCGCACTTCTTCCAGGTGACCTTGGCGGCGGACACGGCGGCTGCGGAGTGCGGCGTGCTCGCGTCGGCGGGGACGGCCGTGAGGGATCCGGCCATGACGACGGCGGCACCGCACAGTGCGGCAGCGCTCTTTCTCATAAGTCCTCCCAGGACGGAGAGGCTGCGGACCGCGGTCTCGCGATCCTCGCCGCATCGTCCCGGAAAGACCTAGCGGAAGAACGTGTTCTGACAATTCTTGACCCAATTGGTCCGAGTGTTGCGCTCGAACGATCTCAAATGAGCGTGAGTTGCGTCGGTTCGGGCAGCGTGGGCGGTTTCGGCTCGGCCGGCTGGATGCGACGGGCCGCTCCCGCACGTGCGGGTCCGATCCCGTACTCCCTTGCCAGTTCGTGCACCTGACGGGTGATCCGGCGCTGGTACCACTTGGGGGCATAGGCGCCCTCGGCGTACAGCCGCTCGTAGTCGCGCACCAGACGCGGATGGTGCTGTTCGAGCCAGGTCATGAACCACTCGCGGGCGCCGGGCCGCAGATGCAGTACCAGCGGGGTGACGGAGGTGGCCCCGGCCGCCGCTATCGCCCGTACGGTGTCGCGCAGTTGGTCCGGCCGGTCGCTCAGGAACGGGATCACCGGTGCCATCAGCACCCCGCAGCCGATGCCGTGCTCCCCGAGGGTCCGCACGACGTCCAGGCGCCGCTCGGGCGCGGGGGTGCCCGGCTCGACGGTGCGCCACAGCTCCGTGTCGGTGAAGCCCACCGAGACGCAGACGCCCACGTCGGTGACCTCGGCGGCCTGGGTGAGCAGGTCGAGGTCGCGCAGGATCAGCGTGCCCTTGGTCAGGATCGAGAACGGGTTCGCGTGGTCGCGCAGCGCGCTCAGGATGCCCGGCATCAGCCGGTAGCGGCCCTCGGCCCGCTGGTAGCAGTCCACGTTCGTGCCCATGGCGATGTGCTCGCCGTGCCAGCGGCGCGAGGCGAGCTGGCGGCGCAGCAGCTCCGGCGCGTTCACCTTGACCACGATCTGGGTGTCGAAGCCGATGCCCGTGTCGAGGTCCAGATAACTGTGCGTCTTGCGCGCGAAGCAGTACACGCACGCGTGCGTGCAGCCGCGGTACGGGTTGACCGTCCACTCGAAGGGCATGCGCGAAGCGCCCGGCACCCGGTTGATGATCGAACGGGCCCGGATCTCGTGGAAGGTGATCCCGCGGAACTCGGGAGTGTCGAAGGTACGTGTGGTGACCGCGTCCGCCCCGAAGAGCGCGGCGTCGGCGGCCCGGCCGTGACCGGGGTCCCCGGAGTTCTCCGGGTCCACGGTGAGGTTGTCCCAGCGCATGGCGCCTCCTCCGGTAGTGCTGGCCCCAGAATAGAACACATGTTCCCTTGATCGTGCGGCTGACCGTACGGGCGCCGTTCCCGATCACTCGCTGTGCCGGATCCGATCACTTGAGGGCCCCGATTTGGGGGGCCGGGCGGCGGGGTGATTGGCTTGGCCCAAGCCTGAGAACGGATGTCCTGGAGGAAGCCATGGCGCAGGTCGAGGCCACTACGGAGCGGGTCGTCGCCGCCGACGCGGAGACGGTGTTCGACGCGGTCGCCGACTACAGCGGCACCCGTCCGAAGGTGCTGACCGAGCACTTCAGCGAGTACGAGGTACGCGAGGGCGGTGACGGCGAAGGCACCCTGGTCCACTGGAAGCTCCAGGCCACCAGCAAGCGGGTCCGCGACTGCCTGATGGAGGTCTCCGAGCCCACCGACGGCGAGCTGGTCGAGAAGGACCGCAACTCCTCCATGGTCACCGTCTGGCGGGTCACCCCGGCCGGCGAGGGCGCGTCCCGTGTCGTGATCACCACCACCTGGAAGGGCGCCGGGGGCATCGGCGGCTTCTTCGAGCGGACGTTCGCCCCCAAGGGCCTCGCCCGGATCTACGACGGGATGCTCGCCAAGCTCGCCGGCGAGGTCGAGAAGTAGCCCGACCGGAGCAACTCCGCTACCGACGGCCCCCGTTGGCTCCTCACCGGTTCGGGTGGATCTCTCCGCGGACCGGACGCCCGCCGTAACCCGTCGCCTTGCCCACAGTTGTCGCTTTGCGCGGCAATCGTGCGGCAGGTGCGACGAGGGAGCGGTACGTGGGCGGGATCACTCTGGTGCAGGACGAGCCGGTCGCGGCGCCCCCCAGGATCCCCTTCCCGCCGCCCGTCCCCGCCGCGTCGCTCGCCCCCCGCCGGGTGCGGCTGGTCTTCTTCGGGCTGATGCTCGCGCTGCTGCTGGCCGCCCTCGACCAGATGATCGTCGCCACCGCGCTGCCGAAGGTCGTCGGTGAGCTGCACGGCCTGGACCGCATGTCCTGGGCGATCACCGCCTATCTGCTCACCGCCACGGTCGGCCTGCCCGTCTACGGCAAGCTCGGCGACCTGATCGGCCGCAAGGGCGTCTTCCAGTTCGCCATCGCCGTCTTCGTCGCCGGCTCCGCGCTCGCGGGGCGGGCGCAGACCATGGACCAGCTCATCGCCTTCCGCGCCGTGCAGGGCATCGGCGCGGGCGGGCTGATGATCGGTGTGCAGGCCATCATCGCGGACATCGTGCCGCCCCGGCAGCGCGGCCGGTTCATGGGGCTCATCGGCGCGGCCTTCGGACTCGCCTCCGTCGCCGGACCGCTGCTCGGCGGCTACTTCACCGACCATCTGTCGTGGCGGTGGTGCTTCTACATCAACGTGCCCTTCGGCCTGATCACCTTCGCCGTGATCACCGCCGTGCTCAAGCTGCCCCGGCCCCGGATCAGGGCCCGCTTCGACGTGCTCGGCGCGCTGCTGCTGGCCGCGGCCTCCACCTGCCTGGTGCTGCTGACCAGTTGGGGCGGCACCGAGTACGCCTGGGGCTCGCGGGTCATCCTGGGCCTGGGCGCCGGCGCCGCCGCGGCCACCGCGCTCTTCCTCGTCGCCGAGCGCTTCGCCGTCGAACCCCTCATCCCGCTGCGGCTGTTCCGCGACTCCGTCTTCAACGTCAGCGCCCTGGTCGGGCTCGTCGTCGGCGTCGCGCTGTTCGGCGCGGCCAGCTACCTGCCCACCTTCCTGCAGATGGTCGACGGCGCCTCGGCCACCGAGTCCGGACTGCTGATGCTGCCCATGATGGGCGGCATCGTGGGCGCGTCCATCGTCTCGGGTCAGCTCATCAGCCACACCGGCCGCTACCGGATGTACCCCCTCCTCGGCACCGCCCTGTCCGCCCTCGGCATGTGGCTGCTGTCCCGGCTCGAAGTCGACACGCCCCGGCTCCACTACAGCGTCTGGATGGCCGTACTCGGCGCCGGGATCGGCCTGGTGATGCCGGTGCTCGTGCTCGCCGTGCAGAACTCCGTGCGCCCCGCCGACCTCGGCACGGCGACCAGCGCCAACAACTACTTCCGGCAGATCGGCGGCAGCGTGGGCGCCGCCGTCTTCGGCACCCTGTTCGCCGGCCGGCTCACCGACGCCCTGCGCCACCGCGTGCCCACGCGCGCGGGTGCCGCCCTCCCCGACCCCGAGTCGATCACCCCGCAGGCCGTGCGGGCGCTGCCGCCGGACCTGCGCGACGCCTATGTGCGGGCGTACGCGGACGCCATGCCGCGGATCTTCCTCTACCTGGTGCCGGTGCTCGTCCTCGGCCTGCTCATCGCCTTCTTCCTCAAGGAGAGACCACTGGTGTCCCACAACGCCCATGTCACCGACCCGGAGACCGCGCCGCTGAACCCCGGCGTGCCGCAGGCCCGCTCGCCCTTCGCCGCCGGTGTTCCCGTCTGCGGCACCGTGCAGCACCCGGACGGCACCGTCGTGCCCCGCGCGGCGCTCACCCTGATCGACGTCGCGGGGCAGCAGATCGGGCGGGGCGCGAGCGGCGACGACGGGCGGTACGCGCTGTCGACGCCGGGCACCGGTTCGTACGTCCTGATCGCGGCGGCCGGCGGGCACCAGCCGCAGGCCGTCTCCGTGACCGTCGGCGAGCGGCCGGTCGAACTCGACGTCGTCCTCGGCGGCGCCGGCCGCCTCACCGGCACCGTACTCACCGCCGACGGCAGCCCCGTGCGCGACGCCACCGTCACACTGACCAACGTGCACGGCGAGGTCGTCGCCAGCACCCGCAGCGGACGCGAGGGCGGCTACGCCATCACCGAACTCGTCGCCGGGGAGTACACCCTCGCCGCCAGCGCCCCCGCCTTCCGCCCGGCCGCGCTGCCGGTCAGCGTGCAGGCCGCGCGGGAGACCCGCCAGGACGTCGAACTCGCGGGCGGGGCCGTGCTGCGCGGCACCGTCCGGGCCGGCGGCGGGCGGCCCGTCGAGGACGCGCGCGTCACCCTCCTCGACGCCGCGGGCAACGTCGTCGACACGCTCACCACCGGACCCGACGGAACGTTCCGGTTCGTCGACCTGTCCTCCGGCGAGTACACCGTGATCGCGGCCGGCTACCCGCCCGTCGCCACGGTCCTCCAGGTGGCGGGCGGAGGCCGCACGGAACGCGATCTCCAGCTCGGACACGAGGACTGACCAGCGTACAAGGGGGAGCGCACCACCGCGCGCCGGCGCGCTCCTCCTGACGCCAATTCGGGTATTGCCGCACATCGTGACGGGCCGTCCCCGTACCGTGGTCCCCGGGGGAACAGATCTTGCGGAGCCGTGGGGAGAGGGGCCTGGGGTCATGGACCGTGGCACCGAAAGGGACGTACCTCCGGGCCGCGGGGCCGTGAACCGCGCGGTGGAGGACGTCCCCGCCGGACGGGTCCCGCTGGCCGTGGTCGTGGTCGACGACGACGGTCTGGTGTCGCACTGGAGCAGCGGCGCGCGGCGGCTGCTCGGCAAGGCCAAGGAGGAGGCGATCGGCCGGCCGGCGGCCGACCTGCTGCCCGTCTCCGGTGTCCTGCCCGACGAGGCGGACGGCGTCCCGCACAGGTTGCACGGCGGCTACGACGGGCTCGGACCCGGTCTGGAGCCGTCCCTGGGCGGACGGCTGTCCTACCCGGCCGCCGGACGGGCCAGGCTCGCCGTGCCGGAACGGGACCGGGTGGACCTCCTGTGGTGGGCCTACCCGCTGGTCGGCCCGGGGCGGGAGCGGCTGCTGGTGCTCGCCGCCGACGCGGAGGCGCTGCGCCGCGGCGACGGGCCCGAGGAGGCGTTCCGGGAAGGGGAGGCAGGCGCCTTCGAGCGGGTCGCACCGGCCTTCGCCCTGCACACCGACTTCCCCGGCGCCGAGGAACTCGCGCGCCGGCTGCCCGAGATCCTGCCCAGCATGAGCGTCGGCGAGAGCGCCCGCATCGCCGGGCAGGTGCTCGAACTGGGCTATCCGGTCATGGAGTTCAGCCGGAACGACCGGGTACCCGTCACCCCCGACTGGGGTGTGCCGCGGCGAGCCGGGCGCAGGGCGCGACGCGAGCGTGCCGCGCGGGCGGTGGCCCAGGGGCTGCCCTTACCGGAGCACGGGGCCGACGACGAGGGCGAGGACCTGGAGTACGCCGCCGTGCGCGAGCGCCTGGAGTTCCTCAACGAGGTCAGCGGCAGGATCGGCACCTCGCTCGACCTCGCCCGGACCATCGTCGAGGTCAGCAGGGCCGTCGTGCCGCGGTTCACCGACGTCGCCGGTACCTACCTGCGCGAACAGGTCGTCGCCGGCGAGGGCTTCCCCGAGGGGGTGCCGGACACCAGGACCATGTGGCACCGGGTGGCCCTCGAACACACCGACGAACCCGGCCGCTGGGACGACGTGGTGCCGGTCGGCGAGGCCATGCCGTTCCCGGCGCACACGCCGTTCTTCCAGTGCATGACCTCCGGCGAGCCCGTGCTCGTGCCGCGGATCAGCGAGGAGATGGGCCATGCCATCGCCTCGCAGTTCGAGAAGCGGGACATCCGGCCGCTGATCACCCACCGCTCCATGCTCGTCGTCCCGCTGAAGGCGCGCGACGTCGTCCTCGGCTTCATGATCCTGCTGCGCCATCCGGAGCGGGCCGAGTTCAACGACATGGACCGGGTCACCGGAGCCGAACTCGCCGCCCGGGCAGGCCTCGTGCTCGACAACGCGCGCATGTACACGTACCAGGAGAGCGTCGCCGAGACCCTTCAGGACAGCATGCTGCCGAGCATCCCGGCGCGGATGGCGGGCTGCGACATCGCCACCCGCTATCTGCCCGGCACGCTGCTCGGCCGGGTCGGCGGCGACTGGTTCGACTCGGTCAAGCTGCCCGGGGCCCGTACCGCCCTGGTCGTCGGCGACGTCATGGGGCACGGCCTGAACTCGGCGGCGATGATGGGGCAGTTGCGGACGGCCGTGCAGACCATGGCCGCGCTCGACCTGCCGCCCGCCCAACTGCTGCGCAATCTGGACGACCTCGCGCAACGGCTCGGCGACACCTACCTCGCGACCTGTCTGTACGCCGTGTACGACCCGATCGCCGGCGAGGTGCACCTCGCCAACGCCGGCCACATCCCGCCGGTCCTGGTGCACGCCGAAGACGGCCGCAGCGAACTGCTCGACCTGCCCACGGGTGCGCCCATCGGCGTCGGAGGGGTGCCCTTCGAGGCGGTACGCGTGCCCGTGAGGCCCGGTGACCGGCTGGTGATGTGCACCGACGGCCTGGTCGAGGTGCGCGGCGAGGACATCGGTGTGGGGCTCGCCACACTGTGCGCGTCCGCCGCCCATCCGGCCGCGTCCATGGACGACGCCTGCGACACCATCATCCGCGCCCTGAACACACGCGGTGGCCGCAAGGACGACGTGGCGCTGCTGCTGGCCCGCCTGAACGGCATCGGGCCGGACGACGTCGCCGAGTGGCGTCTCGCCCGCGATCCGGCCGAGGTGGGCCGGGCCCGCGCCGTGGTCCGCGAGCAACTGCACGACTGGGGCCTGGCCCGGCTCGCCGACCCCACCGAGCTGATGGTCAGCGAGCTGGCCACCAACGCGGTACGGCACTCCCACGGCCGCCCCGTGGCACTGCGCCTCGTCCGCGGCGACACCCTGCTGTGCGAGGTGGACGACGACGACCACGACCTGCCCACCCTGCTGAGCGCCGGCCCGGCCGACGAGTCCGGTCGCGGCCTGCGTGTGGTCAGCACCCTGGCCCGCGAGTGGGGCACCAGCCGTACGAACACCGGCAAGACGGTCTGGTTCGAACTCACCCTGCCCCGCCGCTGACCCGCCCCGTTCGGGACCCCGCGTTCCCCGCGTTCCCCGGGTCCCGTTCCGACTCCCCGTGGTTGTGGGGCCGGGCCTCGGCAGGTAGACCGGAGAAACCCGAACAGGGCTGTTTCTCAGAGGAGTTGGGCATGAGTGCGACGAGTCGGTACCGGCAGGCGTGGGAAGGGTTCTGGAGCGAGGCGCCCGAGGAGCCGGGTGCGGTGTTCTGGGACGCCGAGCCCGAGATGACCGCCCAGCTCCATCTGCCCCTGCTGCGACCGCACCTGGCCGATCCGGCGCTGCCCCTGGTCGACCTGGGCTGCGGCAACGGCACGCAGACCCGTTTCCTCGCCGGACACTTCGGGCGCGTCGTCGGCGTCGACATCGCCGCGGCGGCCGTCGAGCGGGCCCGGCGCGGCGACCCCGCGGGCCGGGCCGCGTACCAGGTGCTGGACGCCGCCGACAAGAGCGGGACGGAGGCGCTGCGCGCCGAGCTGGGCGAAGCGAACGTGTACATGCGGGGCGTGCTGCACCAGTGCGATCCGGACGACCGGCAGGCACTCGCCGACGGGATCGCCGCCCTCCTCGGCACGCGCGGCCGGGCCCTCCTCGTCGAACTGTCCGAGTCGGCACGCCCGGTCCTGGGCCGGCTCGCGCAGGACCCCGCCGGTCCGCCGCCCGGACTCGCCCCGGTCCTGCGGCACGGCATCGCGCCCGGCGAAGTCGCCGACGCCGCGGTGCCGGAGTACCTGCGCTCTGCCGGCCTCACCGTTCTGGCGGACGGCGAAATACCCTTGACCACCAACGAGTTCACCGCGGACGGAGTCCGTGTCGAGCTGCCGTCGAGGTGGTTGGTGGCCGGCCGCACCCACTGAGCGGCACAGTCCGGTGGTTGTGCTCTGCGTGTCAGTGGGACGGCGTATTGTCGCATTGGCGTAGTTTGAAGGTGGTGGGGGCCGGAGCGACCCCTACACGCTGTAGGGTTACGCCCACCCCCCACGGAACGAACAGAGACGAGAGGTGGCCGTGTCGATCGTCGCGCCCGAGCCGGACGTCAGCGTCGTCGTCATCGTCTACAACGACGAAGAGCGACTTCCGACAGCCGTTGGTTCCGTCCTCGAGCAAACACTCCGCAATGTCGAGGTGATCATCGCCGACGACTGCTCGACGGACGGCTCCCACGAGGTCGCGAAGGCGCTCGCCGCGGCCCACCCCGACCGGGTGCGGGCGATCCGGCTCCCGGAGAACAGCGGCGGCTGCGGAGAGCCCCGCAACCAGGGCGTCAAGGTGGCCCGCGGCCGGTACGTGATGTTCCTGGACAGCGACGACACGCTGGAGCGGAACGCCTGCCGCAACATGATCGAGGCCGCCGACCGCACCGGAGCAGACCTTGTCTCCGGCCTCTGTGTCCGGGTTCACACCGACAGCCGGCACGACAAGCGGGTGCTCTGGTACCCCTGGCTGTACCGCGGCACCCGCACGCTGGACTCCGTCGCCGAGCTGCCGGACCTGTTCGTCTTCGACACCCTGTCGACCAACAAGTGCTACCGGCGCGAGTTCCTGATCGACAACGGCCTCGCCTTCCCCCGGGGCATCCACTACGAGGACCTGCTCTTCTCCGCGCAGGCCTATCTGGCCGCGCAGCGGATCACCCTCATCCCCAACACGGTCTACCACTGGAACGTCGTCCAGAAGACCACCGTCAAGTCGATCAGCAACCGGCGCGGTGAGATCAGCAACTTCGCCGACCGGGTCGAGATCCACCGCCGTATCGACGCCATCCTGGACCGCCAGGGCCAGGACGAGCTGAAGCTGCGCAAGGACATCAAGTTCCTCAAGCACGACCTGGTGCTGTACCTGCGGGAACTCCCCTTCCTCGACGACGACTACCGCCACCGCTTCGCCGAACTGGCCCGCTCCTACGTCCAGGGCTTCCCCGAGGCGGCCTACGCCGAGCTCGACCGCGTCCACGCCATCTGCGCCCAGCTGCTGCTGCGCGAGGACTGGACCGACCTGATGCCGGCCATCGACACGCTCATCAACCGGCACAAGATCTCCGCGCCGCTGGCCGAGCGGAGCGGCCGGATCTACTGGACCGACCGCTACCTCGACGACCCCGAGATGCGCTCCGTCCTCGACGTCACCACCCTCGGCTACCACGCCAGGCCGCTCAACCGGATGGCCCTGCGCAACCGGCTCACCGAGTACGCGGTGCGCGGCGGCGACGTGGTGCTCGCCGGCGAGATCGTCAACCCGCTGCAGACCATCGACCCGGGCGTCGAGCTGAGCGCCGAGCTGGAGTTCCGGGCCCGCCGCCGCAGCCTCCAGACCTTCCGCTTCCCGGTGCCCGCCCCGCGTCACGAGGGCGACGCCATCGCCTGGCGGGCCGAGGTGCCGCTGGCCCGGCGGCTCAGACCGCTCGGCATCGTCGACGACGTCTGGGACGTCCGGCTGCACCTGACCGCCGGAGGCAAGCGCACCACCAGCCGGCTCACCGTCGGCGCCGTCGACCTGGAGAACGCCGAGTCCCTGCCCGTCCGGCCCCGCCTGACCCGGCTCATGGCCGACCGGCTGGAGGCGCAGGTGTCCGCCAAGGGCCACCTCGCCTTCCGGCTCGCCCAGCAGGGCCGGCTCGCCCGCACCGGCCGCGCCGCCGTGGAACGCAATCTGCACGGGCGTCCCGCGCGGGCCGCCAAGCGCGCCTACCGCACGCTGCGGGCCGTGCGCCGCGACCTGAACTCCGGCGCCCGCAAGATCCAGGTGTACGACCGGATGCTGCGCAGGCTGCCCGTCCGCAAGGGCACCGTCGTCTTCGAGAGCCACCTCGGCAAGCAGTACAGCGACAGCCCGCGCGCCGTCTTCGAGGAACTGCGCCGCCGCAAGGCGCCGATCACCTCGATCTGGTCGTACGCCGGCGAGCGCCCCACCGGCTTCCCGAAGGACGTGGAGCTGGTGCGCCGCTGGTCCTGGCGCTACCTCAAGGCGCTCGCCCAGGCGGAGTTCTGGATCGACAACCAGGGCTACCCGCTGCGGCTGGCCAAGCGCCCGGAGACCACGTACATCCAGACCTGGCACGGCTCGGCGCTGAAGCGGATGGGCTTCGACGAGCCCACCCACCGGATGATGTCCGAGCCGGAGCAGCGCTCCTACCAGCAGGCACTGGACCGCTTCGACCACTTCGTCGTCCGCGGCGAGCACGATGTGCGCACCCTCGCCCGCGCCTACCGCATCCCCGAGGAGAAGCTGCTGCGCACCGGCTACCCGCGCAACGACGCCCTGGTGCGGGTCCGCGAGGGGGCGCCGCTGCCCGCCGAGGCGCAGCGGCTGGCCAAGCGGCTGGGCCTCGACCCGGAGCGGCGCGTGCTGCTGTACGCGCCGACGTTCCGCGCCCATCCTGACGGCCGTGTACGGGACTTCGAGTTCCCCTTCGACATCGAGGACTTCGCCGCCCGCTTCGGCGACGACCACACCCTCCTCGTCCGCGCGCACTACCTGAACAAGCTCACCCTGCCGCCGTCGGTCGCCGGGCGCGTGATCGACGTCAGCGCCGAACCGGACATCACCCCGCTGCTGCTGCTCGCCGACTGCCTGATCACCGACTACTCCTCGGTGATGTTCGACTACGCGCTGCTCCGCCGCCCCATCGTCTTCTACGCCCACGACTGGGAGGAGTACGCCAAGGACACCCGCGGCACCTACTTCGACCTGCTCGCCGAGGCACCGGGCCCCGTCCCGCGCACCGGGGACGAACTGTTCTCCGTCATCGGCGACCTGAGCACCGTGCGGTCGACGTACGAGGCCCGCCTGAAGGAGTTCGTGGACAAGTACGGCGAGTACGACCGCGGGGACGCCGCGGCGCAGATCGTGGACCGCTTCTTCGGCCCCGCGGGAGAGACCCGATGACCCAGCGCGACATCTTCTTCGTGGCCAACGAGGTCGACGAGCTCGGCGGCGTGGGCCGCTGGCAGGCACAGATGGCCGGACTGCTGGCCGGCCGCGGCCACCGGGTCACCGTCATCGGCATCGCCCCGGCCAACCATCCGATGGACCTCGGCGAGGAGCCCCCGTTCCGGACCGTGACCCTGTACGCCCGCCGGCCCCCCGGCCGCCCCCGGGCGCGCCGCTTCCTCGGCCGCGCCGACCCCGCAGTCCGCCGCCACGAGACCCACATGCGCACGGCGGCGAGCCGGCTCACGGGCCTGTTCCGCGCCGCCCGGCCCGGTGCGGTGATCATCGTCGGCCAGGTCTGGGCGATGGAGTGGGTGGCGCTCGCGGACACCGCCGGGCACCAGGTGATCGGCATGACCCACGAGTCCTTCGAGACGGCCCGCAAGTCGTCGCGGTTCGGACGGGTGAATCGGTACTACAAGGACGTCGACCGCCTGCTGGCGCTCACCCAGGAGGACGCGGACCGCTGGGTGTCCGAGGGCATGAACAACGTCGGCTTCATGCCGAACCCGCTGCCCATCGCGCCCGGCACGCCGTCGCCGCGCACCGAGAAGGTCGTGGTCAGCATCGGCAGGCTGTCCCACGAGAAGGGCGTCGACCTGCTCCTGGAGGCCTGGGCCGAGGCCGCGCCGAAGCAGCCCGGCTGGACCCTGCGCATCCACGGCAGCGGAGAGTCCGAGGCGCTGCTCAGACGGCAGTGCGCGGAGCTGGGGCTGAAGGACTCGGTGGACTTCGCCGGGCAGACGGACGACGTGCCCGGCGCGCTGCGCGCCTCCTCCGTCTTCGTCCAGTCCTCCCGCGGCGAGGGCTTCCCGCTGGTCCTCCTTGAGGCCATGGCGACCGGGGTGCCGTGCGTGGCGTTCGACTGCGCGCCCGGCGTCCGCGAGATCGTCACCCACGAACGGGACGGTCTGCTGGCCCGCCCCGGCAACACCTCCGAACTCGCCCGCCACCTCGTCCGGTTGATGTCCGACGAGCAGGCGCGCGACACGATGGGCGACCAGGCCCTGCGCAGCGTCCAGCGCTTCGACCCGGACGTCATCACCGGGCGCTGGGAAGAGCTCTTCGCCTTCCTGGAGCGCTGAGCCCGGACCGCCCGCCGCCCGCGCCCCGGCGCCCCTCGGTGCCCGGGGCGCGGGCGGTGGGCGGGGCACGTCCCCGCCCCTGGGCCGACTCGCCGACTTTCACCGCTTCTCCGTAGCCGGTTCGCTGATCGGCGCGTAACGTGACGCTCCATGAAGATCCTCATCAGCGCCGACATGGAGGGCGCCACCGGTGTGACCTGGCCCGCCGACGTGCTGCCGGGCACTCCGCAGTGGGAGCGGTGCCGGACGATGTTCACCTCGGACGTCGACGCGGCCGTGCGCGGCTTCTTCGACGGGGGCGCCGACGAGGTCCTCGTGAACGAGGCGCACTGGAGCATGCGCAACCTGCTCCTCGAGCGGCTGGACGAGCGGGCACAGATGCTCACCGGACGGCACAAGTCGCTGTCCATGGTGGAGGGCGTGCAGCACGGCGACGTGGACGGGGTCGCCTTCGTCGGCTACCACGCCGGCGCCGGCATGGAGGGCGTCCTCGCCCACACCTATCTCGCCAACTCCATCACCGGCGTGTGGCTGAACGACGTACGCGCCAGCGAGGGGCTGCTCAACGCGCATGTGGTCGCCGAGTACGGGGTGCCGGTCGTACTGGTCACCGGGGACGACCTGGCCTGCGAGGACGCCCTCGGGTACGCGCCGGAGGCGCTGAAGGTCGCCGTGAAGGACCACGTGTCGCGGTACGCGGCCGCGTGCCGTACGCCGTCCCGCACCGCGGCCGACATCCGCGCGGCCGCCAAGCAGGCGGCCGGGCTGGCGGTCCGCCACGAACCGGCCGACGGCGGCCCGTTCACCGTCGCGGTCGAGTTCGACGCCGAGCACCTCGCCATGGCCTGCACCGTCGTGCCGGGAGTGGGCCGGGCCGGCGAGCGAAAGATCGCCTACACCAGCGCGACCATGTACGAGGCGATCCGCACCTTCAAGGCGGTCACCACGATCGCCTCGTCCGCGATCGAGGAGCAGTATGGCTGACGCGCAGGCGCTGGACGAGGTCGTCGGCTTCACGTCCGACCTGATCCGCATCGACACCACCAACCGGGGCGGCGGCGACTGCCGGGAGCGCCCGGCGGCCGAGTACGCCGCCGAGCGGCTCGCCGGGGCGGGCCTGGAGCCCGTGCTCCTGGAACGCACCCCGGGCCGGACCAACGTCGTGGCCCGGATCGAGGGCACCGACCCGTCGGCGGACGCGCTGCTCGTGCACGGTCACCTGGACGTGGTGCCGGCGCGCGCCGAGGACTGGAGCGTGCACCCGTTCTCCGGCGAGGTCCGCGACGGGGTCGTGTGGGGCCGGGGCGCGGTCGACATGAAGAACATGGACGCGATGATCCTCGCCGTGGTCCGCGCCTGGGCCCGGCAGGGGCTGCGGCCGCGGCGGGACGTGGTGATCGCCTTCACCGCCGACGAGGAGGCGAGCGCCGAGGACGGCTCCGGCTTCCTCGCCGACCGGCACGCGGGACTGTTCGAGGGCTGCACCGAGGGCGTCAGCGAGTCGGGGGCGTACACCTTCCACGACGGCGCCGGACGGCAGATCTACCCGATCGCCGCCGGTGAGCGCGGCACCGCCTGGCTGCGGCTGTCCGCCCGCGGACGGGCGGGCCACGGCTCCCGGGTCAACCGGGAGAACGCGGTGACCCGGCTCGCCGCGGCGATCGCCCGGATCGGCGCCCACGAATGGCCCGTTCGGCTCACCCCGACCGTGCGCGCGGCCCTCACCGAACTCGCCGCCCTGTACGGCATCGAGACGGACCTGCGGGACGTGGACGCGCTGGTGGACAAGCTGGGCCCGGCGGCCCGGCTGGTCGAGGCGACCCTGCGCAACAGTGCCAACCCCACCATGCTGGAAGCGGGTTACAAGATCAACGTGATCCCGGGGGAGGCCGTCGCCCACGTCGACGGGCGGTATCTGCCCGGCGGCGAGGAGGAGTTCCGCGCCACCCTCGACGAACTGACCGGCCCGGACGTGGACTGGGAGTTCGAGCACCGCGAGGTGGCGCTCCAGTCGCCGGTCGACTCGCCGTCCTTCGCGGCGATGCGGGCCGCCGTCGAGGAGTTCGCGCCGGAGGGCCATGTCATGCCGTTCTGCATGCCCGGCGGCACCGACGCCAAGCAGTTCTCGCGGCTGGGCATCACCGGGTACGGATTCTCGCCGCTGAAGCTGCCCGAGGGCTTCGACTACAACGCCCTGTTCCACGGAGTCGACGAGCGCGTCCCCGTCGAGGCGCTGCACTTCGGCGTCCGCGTCCTGGACCGCTTCCTGCGGACCGCCTGAGCCCATGGGGGAAAACGTGCGAACCCTGCCCTGCGGATCCTGGCCCTCGCCCATCGACGCGGCCCTCGCGGCCGCGCACGACGGCAGGCCGGAGTTCCCCGGATTCGTCGGCGACGAGGTGTGGTGGACCGAGCCGCGGCCCGCCGAGGGCGGCCGCCGGGCGCTCGTGCGGCGGAACGCCGACGGCTCGCAGTCCACGGTGCTGCCCGCACCGTGGAACGTGCGCAGCCGCGTCATGGAGTACGGCGGCCGGCCCTGGGCGGGAGCCGTCGTGGACGGCATACCGCTCGTGGTGTTCGTGAACTTCGCCGACCAGCGCCTGTACCGGTACGAACCCGGCGGCGAGCCCCGCCCGCTCACCCCACTCTCCGCGGTCGGCGGCGGACTGCGCTGGGTCGAACCGCAACTGCGCCTGGAACACGGCGAGGTGTGGTGCGTGCTGGAGGAGTTCACCGGGGAGGCGCCCACCGACGTACGGCGGGTCCTGGCCGCGGTGCCGCTGGACGGCTCGGCCGCCGAGGACAGGGCGGCGGTGCGTGAACTCACCGACGAACGGCACCGGTTCGTCACCGGCGCCCGGCTCTCGCCCGACGGGCGGCGGGCGGCCTGGCTGGCCTGGGACCACCCGCGGATGCCGTGGGACGGCACGGAGCTGCTGGTGGCCGAGGTGCTCGCCGACGGCACGTTCGGCGCACCCCGGACGGTGGCCGGCGGCCCCGAGGAGTCCATCGCCCAGGCGGACTGGGCCGCCGACGGCTCCCTGCTGTACGCGAGCGACCGCAGCGGCTGGTGGAACCTCTACCGCGACGGCGAGCCCCTGTGCGTCCGCGAGGAGGAGTTCGCGGGCCCGCTGTGGCGGCTGGGCCAGCGCTGGTTCGCGCCGCTGGACTGCGGCCTGATCGCGGTCGTGCACGGCCGCGGCACCACCGCCCTCGGCGTGCTCGACCCGGAGACGGGCGAGGTCGTCGACGCGGCGGGCCCCTGGACCGAGTTCGACGCGGCGCCGGTGGTGCACGGCGACCGGGTCGTCGCGGTGGCCGCCGGCCCCCGCAGCGCCTACGAGGTCGTCGAGCTGGACACCCGGACCGGCCGGGCGCGGGTGATCGGCGCCGCCCACGACGACCCGGTCGACCCCGCCTACTACCCCGAGCCGCAGATGCGCACCTTCACCGGGCCGGACGGCCGGGAGGTGCACGCCCACATCTACCCGCCGCACCACCCGGAGTGCGTGGCGCCCGCCGGCGAGCTGCCGCCGTACGTCGTGTGGGTGCACGGCGGACCCACCAGCCGCACACCCCTCGTGCTGGACCTGGAGATCGCCTACTTCACCTCGCGGGGTATCGGGGTCGCCGAGGTCAACTACGGCGGATCCACCGGGCACGGCCGCGAGTACCGCAACCGGCTGCGCGAGCAGTGGGGCGTCGTCGACGTCGAGGACTGCGCGGCCGTCGCGCTCGCCCTCGCCGACGAGGGCACCGCCGACCGTGCCCGGCTGGCGATCCGCGGCGGCAGCGCGGGCGGCTGGACCACGGCGGCCTCCCTGACCACGACCGACGTGTACGCCTGCGGCACGATCAGCTACCCGATCCTCGACCTGACCAGTTGGAGCACGGGGGAGACCCACGACTTCGAGTCGCAGTACCTGGAGTCCCTGGTCGGGCCGCTCGCCGAGGTGCCGGGCCGGTACGCCGAGCGCTCGCCCGCCGAGCACGCCGACCGGATCACGGCGCCCTTCCTGCTGCTCCAGGGCCTGGACGACGTGATCTGCCCGCCGGTCCAGTGCGAGCGGTTCCTCGCCCGGCTGGCCGGCCGGCGGCTGCCGCACGCGTACCTCGCGTTCGAGGGCGAGGGGCACGGCTTCCGCCGGGCCGACACCCTGGTACGGGCGCTGGAGGCGGAGCTGTCGCTGTACGCTCAGGTCTTCGGCCTGGACCCAGCCGGCATCCCGACCCTGGAGCTCGGCACGTGAAGGAACTCGTCCGCCCCGCCCGGCTCGCCCCCGGCGCCCGCGTGGCCGTCGTCGCGCCCAGCGGGCCCGTGCCCGAGGAGCGGCTGCAGGCGGGCCTGGACGTGCTGCGCGGCTGGGACCTGGATCCGGTGGTGGCGCCGCACGTGACGGCACGACACGCCACGTTCGACTATCTGGCGGGCGCGGACCGCGACCGCGCCGCCGATCTCCAGGGCGCCTGGTGCGATCCGTCGGTGGACGCGGTGCTGTGCGCCCGCGGCGGCTACGGCGTGCAGCGCATGGTGGACCTGCTCGACTGGGAGGCCATGCGGGCGGCCGGCCCGAAGGTGTTCGTGGGCTTCAGCGACATCACCGCGCTGCACGAGGCGTTCGCCACCCGCCTGGGCCTGGTCACACTGCACGGGCCGATGGCCGCCGGTGCCGACTTCGTCAAGAACGACCGGGCGCAGCGGCATCTGCGGGCGACCCTGTTCGCGCCCGAGACGGTCCGCACGATCGCCTCCGGCGGCCCGGCGCTGGTCGCCGGGCGGGCCCGGGGCGTGACCCTCGGCGGCTGCCTGGCCCTGCTCGCCGCCGACCTCGGCACCCCGCACGCGCGGCCCGGCGCGGCCGGCGGTCTGCTGTGCCTGGAGGACGTGGGCGAGGACGTCTACCGGCTGGACCGGTACCTCACCCAGCTGCTGCGTGCCGGGTGGCTCGACGGGGTGCGCGGGGTGCTGCTCGGCTCCTGGGAGGACTGCGAGACCCCGGACCGGGTGCGGGCCCTGCTCGCCGACCGGCTCGGCGGGCTCGGTGTACCGGTCGCGGAGGAGTTCGGCTTCGGGCACTGCGAGGGCGCGGTGACGGTGCCCTTCGGCGTGGCGGCCGAACTCGACGCCGACGCGGGCACGCTGACGCTCGACGAGCCCGCGCTGCGCTGACCAGGTCCGGGCCGGCTCCGTGGCACGCGATCTGCCGTCGACCGCGCGGCGGCGGGCCCGCGTCGACTGCGCGGCGGCAGGGTGCGTGGGCCGCGTAGGGTGACGGCATGCCGCACACCGCAGCCCGCTTTCTCGCCGAGGGGCCCCGCGTGGGCATCCGCCCCTTCACCCACGAGGACGGCCCCGAGTTCACCGCCCGCGTCCGGGAGAGCGAGGACCTGCACCGCCCGTGGCTCTTCCCGCCGGACACGGTCGAGGCGTACGCCGGCTACGCCCGGCGGCTTCTCGAGGACCCGGCGAGGGCCGGCTTCCTGGTCTGCGAGAAGGACACCGGCGCCCTCGCCGGGTTCGTGAACATCAACAACATCGCGCACGGCGCCTTCCGGTGCGGCGCGCTCGGCTACGGCGCCTTCGCGCACGCCGCCGGGCGCGGACTGATGCGCGAGGGCCTCGACCTCGTCGTCGGGTACGCCTTCGGCCCGATGCGGCTGCACCGGCTGGAGATCAACGTGCAGCCGCTCAACACCGCCTCGATCGCGCTGGCCCGTGCCTGTGGCTTCCGCCTGGAGGGCTTCTCGCCGGACATGCTGTTCATCGACGGGGCCTGGCGCGACCACGAGCGGTGGGCGCTCACCGCCGAGATGCGCGCTTGACGGTGACCTTCATGGTGTTCAGGTCCGTCACGGTCGACCGCAGGTCGCGAAAGCCGTATCCGAGGCCGCGCAGGGCGGTCTCCGCGCGGTCCTCGGCGATCGCGGCCGCCATCTCCTCGCCGTCGTCGGCGTCGCCGACCACGACGTAGCGCATCGAGAAGTGCTTCAGCGGGGACGGCTCGTACGACAGCGAGCCCTCCTCGGTGAACCGCATGCTGAGCATGCCGTGCTCGTCCGCCTCCGCGCGCAGCCGCTGCCGTGCCTCGTCGGTCAGTGCGTCCCAGGTGCCCCGGACGATCACCCGGTAGGTGTGCTGCTCGCTCATCGGATCTCCGTACTTCTCCATGTTCGGCCGTGGCCCACAGGGGCCGACCGGCCGACTCTACGGCGCCCGCGACGCGCTGCCCACGGAATATCGCCGCGCCGCCCGCTCAGCCCCGGCGGTCCATGTACTCGTACACCGTGCCGTCCGGGTGCAGGGCGATCAGGTTGCGGCCGACCGGGGTCGGTACCGGCCCGGCCACGATGCGCGCGCCGAGTCCGGTCAGCACGCGGTGGGCCTCGTCGACGTCCTCCACGGCTATCGTCGCCGCGACCTTGCGCAGCACCTCCAGCTGCGACTCGGGGCCGCTCATCAGCAGGAAGCAGCCGACCGCGGCGACCTGGACGCCGGCCTGTTCGAAGCGGAGGGCTTTGGCGCCCGCGAGGCCTTCGTAGAAGGGGACGGCGGTGTCCAGATCGTTGACGCAGACGCGCAGGCTGGTTCCCAGAATCTCCATGCGTACGAGCGTAGTTGGGGGTGGCCCGGCAGGTGATCCTTTCACCGGATCGCCCGCGGGACCCACCTGCTCCGCCACATCCCCGGGCGGTGTTATGCGTACGCGTGTGCGGGTACCCGCGCTCCATGAAGGGCTTGGATCACTTGGAGCACTTGGACAAGCAACTGGTCGACGAACTGGCGCAGGTGGCGCGCGAGACGGTGCGCGACGAACTGCGCGAGCAGACGCGCAGGCAGCGTCGCACCGCGACGCTGTACGCCGCGTCCGGCGCCGTCGCCCTGTACGCGGGCGCGGCTCTCGCGCTCGCCGTGGGGCTGGCCCTCGCGATCGGTCTGCCCGGCTGGGCCGCCGCGCTGATCACCGCGGCGATCCTGGGCGCTGCGGCCTACGCGCTGCGCGAGGCCGCCCGCCCGTCGGCGTCGCACCCCGCACCGGGTCCCGGCACGGACTTCGCGTCCGGCCCCGACACGGGCGCCCAGCGGACGGGCGGCACCGGCGCAGCGAAGGGCGCGGCCGGCCGGGCAACGGGCGCGGCCGGTGGGGCGGCGGGTGCGGCATACCCGCCCACACCGCCGGTGCCGCCGGTCCCGCCCGCGCCTCCGGCCGGGACGACCCGTCCGGACCACCCCGGCGAGACCGACCCGGGACCGCAGCACCGGGCCTGAACCCCGTCCCGTTCCCCGTGGGCGGAGCCCGGGACACATGTCACCGGGCGCCCGCCCGCGAGGCCGGCCCGGGTTCGCGGGGCGGTGCCCTGCGGGCGGCCGGCCGGCCGGGACCGCCGGCCGTGCGGGTTCTGCGCCCGCACGGCCGCCGTCGGCCTCCGGCGCGGGTCACGCCCACGGGCGGTCGCCGGGCCGGAGCGTGGCGCGGTGAGGCACTGCTCGCGCTTCAGGGCCGGCGTGCAACAGGCCGCGGTCCGCCCCGGGGCCTCAGTACCGGGCCGAAAACCCGCTCGCGGCGTTCCCGTGGCCGGAGCCCGGATGAATGTCACCGGGCGCCCGCTCGCGAGGCAGCTCGGGTTCGGGGGCGTGCTCTGCGGGCGGACGGCCGCCGTCGGCCTCCGGCGCGGGTCACGTCCACGGGCGGTCGCCGGGCCGGGGCGTGGCGCAGTGAGGCACTGCTCGCGCTTCAGGGCCGGCGTGCACCAGGCGGCGGTCCGATCCGGGGCCTCAGCATCGGGCCTGACAACCCTCGCCTTCCCGTGGGCAGAGCCCGGGAACGTGTCACCGGGCGCCCGCTCGCGAGGTCGGGCAGGGTTCGCGGGGCGCGGTCTGGAGGCGGACGGTTGGGCCGGACACGGCTCGGATCGCCTTGGGGCAGCGCGTCGGCTTTGTGGGCTTTGCGCCCGGCGGCGACCTGTCGTGTTGGCCTGCGGGCGGTGCGCCGGACGACTGACGCCTGTCCCACCGTGATCTTGGTCGGTGGGGGCCGTCCGCGTTCAGCCGTAGGCACCGGGGCAGCGGGAGCGTGTCTGCGGCCCCCCGACGCGGAAGTTTGGGGGTTTCGGGCAGGGGGACGCGGAAGGTCCCGTACCAGGTATGCGACCGCGCCGGAGGCGAACCGTGAGTCGACCCCGCATCGTGATCGTCGGTGCCGGCTTCGCCGGCTACCGCACGGCCCGGAACCTGTCGAGGATGTCCCGGGGCAAGGCCGACATCACCCTGCTGAACCCGACCGACTACTTCCTGTACCTGCCCCTGCTGCCCCAGGTCGCCGTGGGCCTGCTCGAGCCGCGCCGGACCGCCGTCTCACTCGCCGGCTCGCTGCGCCACGTACGGCTGGTCCTCGGCGAGGCCGACGGCATCGACCTGGACGCGCGCACCGTGCACTACACCGACCCCGAGGGCGACGAGGGCGCACTGGCCTACGACCGGCTGGTGCTCGCCGTCGGCAGCGTCAACAAGCTGCTGCCGATCCCCGGCGTCGCCGAGCACGCGCACGGCTTCCGCGGTCTGCCCGAGGCCCTGTACCTGCGGGACCACATGACCCGCCAGATCGAACTGGCGAGCAGTGAGGACGACCCCGAGGCCTGCGAGGCCCGCTGCACCTTCGTCGTCGTGGGCGCCGGCTACACCGGCACCGAGGTCGCCGCGCACGGCAGGATGTACACCGACTCGCTGGTGCGCCGGCATCCGCCCCGGCGGGACATCCGGCCGCGCTGGCTGCTGCTGGACGTCGCGCCCCGTGTACTGCCCGAGCTGGACGAACGGCTCTCGGCCACCGCCGACCGCGTGTTGCGGCGGCGCGGCGTCGAGGTGCGCATGGGCACCTCCGTGAAGGAGGCCACGCACGAGGGCGTGCTGCTGACGGACGGCGAGTTCGTCCGCAGCCGCACGCTCGTGTGGTGCGTCGGCGTACGGCCCGACCCGCTCGTGGAGAACACCGGGCAGCCGCTGGAGAGGGGGCGGCTCGTCGTCGACCCCTTCCTCCAGGTGCCGGGGCGGCCGGAGGTGTTCGCGTGCGGGGACGCCGCCGCCGTGCCCGACCTGGACAACCCCGGCCGGCACACCCCGATGACCGCCCAGCACGCCTGGCGGCAGGGCAGGACCGCCGCGGTCAACGTCGCCGCCTCCCTCGGCGTCGGCGAGGCCCGCCCCTATCGCCACCGCGACCTGGGCTTCGTCGTGGACCTGGGCGGTGTGCAGGCCGCCGCGGACCCGCTCGGCGTTCCGCTGTCCGGGCCGGTGGCCGGCGCTGTCACCCGCGGCTACCACCTCGCGGCGATGCCCGGGAACCGGGTCCGGGTGGCCGCGGACTGGCTGCTGGACGCCGTACTGCCGCGCCAGTCCGTCCAGTTGGGCCTCGTACGGTCCTGGTCCGTGCCCCTGGACACGGCCTCCCCGGAGCTGGCGCGCGTGCCGGGCGGCCCCGAGCAGCGGGCGAGGCCGCCGGCCGCGTCCGCTCCCGCGTCCGCGCGGAGCAGCCCGGCCGGTGGGCCCGCGAGCGGCGCTCCCGGCGACGGGACCACCGGGAGCCACCTCGCCCCCGGCCCGGTCAAGCGAGACGACATACCTGCGGAAGGAGACTCATGAACACCGACGAACTCGTCGAACTCGGCCAGCAGCTGCGCGTCGACAGCGTGCGTGCCGCCGCCGCGGCGGGCTCCGGGCACCCCACGTCCTCCATGTCCGCCGCCGACATCATGGCGGTCCTGCTGGCGAACCATCTCCGCTACGACTTCGACCGGCCCGAGCACCCCGGCAACGACCGCTTCGTCCTGTCCAAGGGACACGCCTCCCCGCTGCTGTACTCCGCCTACAAGGCGGCGGGCGCCATCGACGACGAGGAACTGCTCACCTTCCGCAAGCTGGGCAGCCGCCTGGAGGGGCACCCCACCCCGCAACGGCTGCCGTGGGTGGAGACCGCCACCGGATCCCTCGGCCAGGGCCTGCCCATCGGCGTCGGGATCGCGCTCAGCGGCAAGCGCCTCGACCACGCCGACTACCGCGTGTGGGTGCTGTGCGGGGACAGCGAGCTGGCCGAGGGCTCCATCTGGGAGGCCGCCGAACACGCCGGGTACGAGCACCTGGACAACCTGACCGTGATCCTCGACGTCAACCGGCTCGGCCAGCGCGGCCCCACCCGGCACGGACACGACCTGGACGCCTACGCCCGCCGCTTCCGCGCCTTCGACTGGCACACGATCGAGATCGAGGGCCACGACGTGGACGCCGTCGACCGTGCCCTCGGCGAGGCCGTCTCCACGAAGGGGCAGCCCACCGCGATCATCGCCCGCACCCTCAAGGGCAGGGGCGTCAGGGACGCCGAGGACCGCGAGGGCCTGCACGGCAAGCCGCTGAAGGACCCCGACGAGGCGATCGAGGAGCTCGGCGGCGTCCGGGACATCCGCGTCCGCGTGCACGAGCCCGGCTCGGTTCGTTCGCTGCACGCCGTGGGCGACGGCAACCTCGAACTGCCCCGCTGGGGCAAGGGCGAGGAGGTCGCCACCCGCGACGCCTACGGGCAGGCGCTCGCCGCGCTCGGCACCGCTCGCGGCGACGTCGTGGCCCTCGACGGCGAGGTAGGCGACTCCACCCGCACGGAGTTCTTCGCCAAGGAACACCCCGAGCGCTATTTCGAGTGCTACATCGCCGAACAGCAGATGGTCGCCGCCGCCGTCGGGATGGCCCGGCGCGGCTGGGTGCCGTACGCCTCGACGTTCGCGGCGTTCCTGACCCGCGCGCACGACTTCGTGCGGATGGCCGCCGTCAGCGGCTCGGGCATCAACCTCAACGGCTCCCACGCGGGTACGGCGATCGGCCAGGACGGGCCAAGCCAGATGGGTCTTGAGGACCTGGCGATGATGCGCGCCGTCCACGGCTCGACCGTGCTCTACCCGTGCGACGCCAACCAGACCGCCGAGCTCGTCGCGCGGATGGCCGACCTCGACGGCGTCGGCTATCTGCGCACCTCGCGCGGGGCCGGCCCGGTGCTCTACGGGCCCGAGGAGGAGTTCCCGGTGGGCGGCAGCAAGGTGCTGCGCTCCTCCGCGCGGGACCGGCTGACCGTCGTCGCCGCGGGCGTCACCCTGCACGAGGCGCTCGCCGCCGCGGACACCCTCGGCCGGGACGGCACCGCGGTCCGGGTGATCGACCTGTACTCCGTCAAGCCGGTCGACCAGGAGACGCTCCGGAAGGCCGCCGAGGACACCGGCTGCCTGCTCACCGTGGAGGACCACCACCCGGAGGGCGGCATCGGCGACGCCGTGCTCGACGCCTTCACCGACGGACGCCCGGTGCCGCGCCTGGTGCGGCTCGCCGTCCGGGACATGCCGGGCTCGGCCTCGCCCGCCGAGCAGCTGCACGCCGCGGGCATCGACGCCGAGTCGATCGCGGCCGCCGCGCGGCTGCTCGTGGAGGAGGCGGTCCTGCGATGAGTGACGGGAGTGACGGGCCGCACACGGTGCGCACCGGCCGCGGTTCCCGGGGATCCCGCCCTGTGTGTGAGGGACGTCCGCGCTCGCGCAGGTTTGGCCGTGGAGGTTGCGGCCACCCGAAGGAGAAGAGGTGGCCATGGTGAAGAAGGACAATACCGCGGAGTCGCAGGGCTCGGGAGAGCCGGTGTCCCGGCCGCGGCCGATGGAGGTGCTGCGTGAGGCGCGGGCCCAGTTCGCCGAGCTGACGGGTCTGACCCCCGAGTCGGTGACGACCTTCGAGCAGACGGAGGACGGCTGGTCGCTGGAGATCGAGGTCCTGGAACTGGCCCGGGTGCCGGACACCATGAGCCTCATGGCGAGCTACGAGGTCGAACTCGACCCGCAGGGGCAGCTCACCGGCTACCGGCGGCTGCACCGCTACGAACGCGGACGAGCCGACGCCCGCCGCTCCGGCGGCCGCTGAGGCCGGACCGGCCCGCGACCGGGACCGCGCACTGACGCCCAGAACAGCGCCCCACGGAACAGAGCCCCACAGAACAGACCCTCATACGCAGACAACAGACGAGGAGTGCGGTTGGCATGACCGTTGTCCCGGCACAGACATCCGGCGGCGGAGGCGGCAGCAGCGGCCTGTACGACGTCCTGGAACTCGTTCTCGACAGGGGACTGGTGATCGACGCGTTCGTGCGGGTCTCGCTGGTCGGGATCGAGATCCTGAAGATCGACGTGCGGGTCGTCGTCGCGAGCGTCGACACCTACCTCCGCTTCGCCGAGGCCTGCAACCGGCTCGACCTGGAAGCGGGCCCCCGCAAGTCTCCGGGCCTGCCCGATCTGGTGGGCGAGGTCACCGAGTCCGGCGCGCGCGGCAAGGCGAAGGGGGCGTTGTCGGGGGCGGCGCAGACCGTTTCCGACGCCTTCCAGCAGGCCCGTGACGAGCGCTCGGGTGAGGGCGAGGGGCGGCCGCGGGCGCGCAAGGCGGCGCCGGCCCGTCGGAAGGAGGAGCAGGAGTGAGCACGTATGTGTACGGGATCACGGCCGCCTCGGACATGTCGTCGCTGCCCGAGGAGTTGGGCGGGGTTGGCGAGCCGGCGCTGCCGGTGCGGGTGCTGACGGCGAGTGGGCTGGCCGCGGTGGTCAGTGACGCGCCGGAGGGGTTGCGGCCCAAACGGCGCGACCTGCTCGCGCATCAGGCGGTGCTCAGTGAGATGGGGGCGGGCGGGTGTGTGCTGCCGATGCGGTTCGGCAGTGTCGCTCCGGACGACGAGGCGGTCACGGGTGTGCTCGCCGAGCGTGCCGAGCACTACCGCGAGCGGCTGGAGGCGTTGGAGGGCAGGGTCGAGTACAACGTCAAGGGCAGTCATGTCGAGGACGCGGTGCTGCACCGGGTGATGGCCGAGAACCCGGAGCTCCGAGGCATGGCGGAGGCCAACCGGCGTGCGGGTGGCGGTAGTTACGAGGACAAGATCCGCCTCGGTGAGATGGTCGCTGCGGCCGTGCAGGCCCGTGAGGCGGAGGACGCCCGCGAGGTGGTGCACGCTCTGGAGCCGCACGCCGCCGCGGTCAGCGACGGCCCGCCGTCCACCGGCTGGCTGGTCAACACGTCGTTCCTGGTGGACCGGGAGGCGGCGGAGGAGTTCGTGACCGCCGTCGAACGGGCCCGCAAGGACCTGCCCCACCTCGATCTGCGCGTCAACGGGCCACTGCCGCCGTACAGCTTCGTCGAGCCCGGCCCCGCCGAGCCCGCGAGCACCACGGCGGGGGCCGACGCGGGAGCGGAGTGACGCCATGGGACTCATCTCCGAGGTGCTGCTGCTGCCGTTCGCACCGGCGCGCGCAAGCGGCTGGGCGATCAGGCAGGTCATGCGCGAAGCCGAGCGCATCTACTACGACCCGGCCACAGTACGGGCCGAACTGGCGCGGTTGGAAGAGCAGTTGGAGGCGAGCGAGATAACCGAGGAGGAATACGACCGCCGGGAGGACGAGCTCCTGGACCGGCTGGAGACCGGCATGCGCGGGGGCCCGGGGACAGGCGAGGGGACGGCACGATGAATCGAGTGGCACTCGGCCTCGCGGTAGGGGCCGGCTACCTCCTGGGACGGACCAAGAAGGCGAAATTCGCCCTCGCCGTGGGCAGCATGGTGGCGGGCAAGAAGCTGAACCTCGGTCCGCGCGGAATCGCGGACCTGGTCAACCAGCAGCTGATGAACAACCCGCAGTTCAAGGAGATCGGGGACCAGCTGCGCCAGGAACTGCGGGGCGTCGGCAAGGCGGCTTCGGGGGCTCTGGTCGAACGGCAGATGACCGCGCTCGCCGACCGGCTGCACGAGCGGACCGCGCAGGTCCGTGACGAACTCGCCGGCGTCGTACCGCAGCCCGGCGGGGACGAGGAGAGCGAGGGGGAGGACGCGTACCCGGACGAGGGCGACGGCGAGCGCCGGGACGAGTATGAGGACGAGTACGACGACCGGGAGGGCCGCGAGGCCGAGGGGGAGGACCGGGCCGAGTCCGGTGACCGGGGCGCACCGGGCCGCAAGGAAGCGTCCGGGAAGGCCCCCGCGAAGAAGGCGCCCCCGAAGAAGACCGCCAAGAAGACGTCGGCGGGCGCCCCCGCCCGCAGGGAAGCGGCGAAGAAGGCGCCCGCGAAGAAGGCTCCCGCCCAGAAGGCGGCGGCGAAGAAGACCGCGACCGGCCGGACGGCCGCGAAGAAGACCGCCGCTCCCGGCGGCGCGACCCGTGCCGCCCGCTCCCGGCGGCCGAAGGGTGGTGGTGACCGATGACCGAGGCCCTCGGATCCGCGACCCGCGCCGCCGGCGGCGCGGCGAAGGGCAGCCCGCTCGGCGATCTCGCCCACAGCGAGGCCGCCGACCGCCTCAAGGCAGAGGTGCAGGACTACCTCGCCGCCCAGGCCCAGCGGCTGCTGGCCGGCTTCGGCCACAAGCTCGGCGAGACCACCGGCAAGCTGAACGACATCGCCGAGGGCAACAGCCCCGGCTTCGCCAAGCTCGCCCTCGACGCCGGCCGCAAGGTCGCCGAGGGCAAGGGGCCGGTGCGCTCGATCCTGGAGCTGGGCGCCTCCCGCGCCAAGGACAGGGTCATGGGCGCGCTGAAGAACATCGGAGGCGGTGGCGGCGGGAGCAAGCGCAAGCGCGGCGGGGGCAACAAGCCCATCGTCATCATCGAGTCCGTCGATGTCGGCGTGCCGCTGCGCACCGCCTACGACCAGTGGACCCAGTTCCAGGACTTCAGCACCTTCGCCAAGGGCGTCAAGAGCGCGAGCCGCGCCGACGACACCCACTCCGACTGGCAGCTGAAGGTGTTCTGGTCCAGCCGGAGCTGGAAGGCCCACACCACCGAGCAGGTGCCCGACGACCGCATCCAGTGGACGTCGGAGGGCGCCAAGGGCACCACGAAGGGCGTCGTCTCCTTCCACCGTCTCGACGAGAACCTCACCCGGGTCCTGCTGGTCATGGAGTACTACCCCAGCGGGCTCTTCGAGAAGACCGGCAACATCTGGCGGGCCCAGGGCCGCCGCGCCCGGCTGGACCTGAAGAACTACGTCCGCTTCATCACCCTCAAGGGGGAGGCCGCGGACAGCTGGCGCGGTGAGATCCGCGACGGCGAGGTCGTCCGCAGCCACGAGGACGTGGTCGAGGAGGAGGAGCGGGAGGCCGCCGAGAGGGACGAGGAGCCCGAAGAGGAGGAGGGCCCGTACGCCGAGGAGGAGAACGGCGAGTACGGGGAAGAGGTCGAGTACGGGGAAGAGGAGGAGCAGCCGGAGGAAGAGTACGAGGACGAGGGCGGGGAGCAGCCCGAGGAAGAGGCCGAGGGCGAGTACGAGTCCGAGGAAGAGCCCGAGGAGGAAGAGGAAGAGCCCGAGGAAGAGGAAGAGCCCGAGGAAGAGGAAGAGCCCGAGTACGCCGAGGGCAGGGGCCGCCGATGACGACGCCCGGTCGACTGCCCGACCCGTACGGCCCGAGCAGCGGGGCCAACCTCGCCGACATCCTCGAGCGCGTGCTCGACAAGGGCATCGTCATCGCGGGCGACATCCGCATCAACCTGCTCGACATCGAACTGCTCACCATCAAGCTCCGGCTCGTCGTCGCCTCGGTCGACAAGGCCAAGGAGATGGGTATCGACTGGTGGGAGAGCGACCCGGCGCTCTCCTCCCGCGCCCGTCGCGACGAGCTCGCCCGGGAGAACGCCGAGCTGCGCGAGCGGCTGGCACGCCTGGAGGAACTGGAGCTGGACCGCGGTCGCCGCGAGCCGGACCGCCTGGACCGCGGCCGGACGGACCGGGACCGCGACCGCCTGGACCGGGGCCGCACGGATGAGGACCGTGCGGATCAGGATCGCACGGATCAGGATCGCGCCCGCAAGGAGGAACGATGACCGGACTGCGGTACGTCTACGCCGTCTGCCGGCCCCTCGGCGCACCCCTCCAGGCGCAGCTGACCGGGGTGGCGGGCGCCCCGGCGAAGCAGCTCAACCACCACGGCCTGGTCGCCGTCGTCAGCGAGGTGCCCGAGCGCGACTTCGCCGAGGAGCCGCTGCGCGCCCATCTGGAGGACCTCGACTGGCTCGCCGCCACCGCCCGCGCCCACCAGGGGGTCGTCGACGCGCTGACCGTCGTCACCACACCGCTGCCGCTCAGGCTCGCCACCGTCTTCCGCGACGACAGCGCCGTGCGCTCGATGATCGAGGCCCGCGAGGAGCACATCCGCCGCACCCTGGACCGGCTGGAGGGGCGCGTGGAGTGGGGCGTCAAGATCTACGCCGAGACCGAGCAGCCCCAGCAGGCCGCGCAGCCCGCGGCGAAGGCGGCCTCCGGCCGGGACTACCTGCGGCAGCGGCGGCAGCAGACGCGGGCGGGGGAGGACCTGTGGCAGAAGGCGGAGGCCTTCGCCACCCACCTGCACGAACAGCTCTCCGCCTTCGCCGAGGAGTCCCGGCTGCACGCCCCGCAGAACCCCAGCCTCTCCGGCGCGGCGGGGCGCAACGTGCTCAACGCCGCCTATCTGGTGCCGCGCGGGCACTCCGAGGAGTTCGTGGAACTCGTGGACCGCACGAAGGACGACGTACCCGGGCTGCGTGTGGAACTCACCGGGCCGTGGGCGGCGTACTCCTTCGCGGGGGAGGAGGCATGACGGTCGTCGAACGCCGTGAGATCGCCCTGGTCGACCTGCTCGACCGGCTGCTGGCCGGCGGTGTCGTCATCACCGGGGACATCACCCTGCGCATCGCCGACGTGGACCTCGTCCGCATCGACCTGAACGCGCTGATCAGCTCGGTGAACGCACAAGTGCCGTCGCCCTTCGAGGAGCAGTAGTGGCCCCGCGCAAGCACATGGACCTGGAACCCGACACCGTCGAGCGGGACCTGGTGAAACTCGTGCTCACCGTCGTCGAGCTGCTGCGCCAGCTCATGGAGCGGCAGGCGCTGCGCCGCTTCGACGAGGGGGACCTGAGCGAGGAGCAGGAGGAGCGGATCGGCCTCACGCTCATGCTCCTGGAGGACCGCATGGCCGAGCTGCGCGACCGCTACGGGCTGCGGCCCGAGGACCTGAACCTCGACCTCGGACCGCTGGGACCCCTGCTTCCCCGGAAGTGAGCACCCGGGAACGAGGGGGACGAGGAGAGGGAGGCGCCGGGGTCAGGCCTCCTTGCGGCACAGGATCTCCCCGTGCAGGACCGCGAACCAGCCGTCGTGCCGCTCGCCCCACTCCCGCCACGCCGCCGACACGGCCCGCAGTCGGTCCTCGGTCGCGTGTCCGCCTTCGACGGCGCGCCCGGCGTAGGCCGACGCCAGGGTGCGGTCGGCCCAGAGCCCGCTCCACCAGGCACGCTCGTCCTCGGTGGCGTAGGTCCAGGTGCTGGAGCCGGCCGTGACGTCGGTGAAGCCGGCCTCCAGCGCCCAGGACCGCAGCCGGCGTCCGGCGTCCGGCTCGCCGCCGTTGGCGCGGGCGACCCGCCGGTACAGGCCGAGCCAGTCGTCCAGTCCTTCCACCCGCGGGTACCAGCTCATCGCGGCGTAGTCCGCGTCGCGCACGGCGACGTACCCGCCCGGCTTCGTGACCCGCCGCATCTCGCGCAGCGCCTGCACGGGGTCGCCCACGTGCTGGAGCACCTGGTGGGCGTGGACGACGCAGAACGTGTCGTCGGGGTGGTCGAGGGCGTGGACGTCGGCCACCGCGAAGTCGACGTTGGTCAGACCCCGTCCGGCGGCCGTGGCGCGGGCCTGCTCCAGGACGCCGGGCGCCCGGTCGACACCCGTGACGTGCCCCTGGGGGACCAGGGCCGCCAGGTCGGCGGTGATGGTGCCGGGGCCGCAGCCGATGTCGAGGATCCGCATATGGGGCCGCAGCGAGCCGAGCAGGTAGGCCGCGGAGTTGGCGGCGGTGCGCCAGGTGTGCGAACGCAGCACGGACTCGTGGTGCCCGTGCGTGTAGACGGCCGTCTCCCGATTCGGCATGGCTGTACCCCTTCTCGTCCCCTGATCCCGTGGGGCCCGCGGCCCCGGGCGGCACGGGATCACGGTACGCCTCCATGCCGAATGGTGAGACCCCCGGTTTCACGATCCGAGACAGTTGGTGGGTGGGCGGTCAGTCACCGGGGAGCGGCCGGTACACCGCCAGCGCCTCGGGCAACTTCTCCAGCCACAGCTCGTCCGCCACCTCCATCACCTCGCCGTCGTGGGCGAGCAGGGTGCCGGGCGTGACACCGGTCAGACGCAGCCGTCCCACCTGGACCGCCGCGTGGGCCGGGGACCGCGTCAGCGGGCCGGCCAGGGCCGCGGACAGCAGGCGCAGGGCGGGCCTGCGGCCCCCGTGCACCACCCGGACGTCGAGGTTCCCGTCCGTCAGGTCGAGCCGGCGGCCCAGCGCGAGCCCACGGCGGTGGTACGTGCCGTTCCCGGCGAACAGCAGCCACAGCGGGTGGGTGTGGCCCTTCACCACCGCCCGCAGCGGATGGCGGTCGGCGCGCAGCACCTTCAGCGCCGCCAGCACCCCGGCCGGCCAGGTGCCGATCCGTCCGGCCAGGCGGTCGCGCCGGCGTACCAGCTCCGGGTACACGCCGAGGCTGAAGGTGTTGAGGAAGACGCCCCGCTTGCTCCCGGAACGGAAGCGGCCCACGTCGACGCGGACTCCGTGACCGTGCTCCACGGCACGGGCCAGGTCCCGCGCGTCCTCCACGCCCAGATCGAGGGCGAAGTGGTTCAGGGTGCCACCGGGCAGCACCGCGAGCGGCAGGCCGCGGCACAGGGCGACCTCGGCGGCCGTGTTCACGGTGCCGTCGCCGCCGCACACTCCGAGCACCCGGGCGCGGTCCGCCGCCTTCTCCAGCTCGGCCCGGACCTCCTCCGGCCCGCACTCGACGATTTCCGCCTCCGGCAGTAGGTCCACCAGCGCACTGGCGCGGTCCGCGGTGCCCGAGGCCCGGTTGGCCACGAGTACCAGGCCCTTGCCGCCGGGCAGCGCCGGCAGGTCGGCGCGGGAGCGGGCCGGCGGGTCGGTCCGGGCGCGGGTGGGCACCAGGGCCCGGGCCGCGAACGCGACGCCCGCCCCCAGCGCGGCACCCGCCAGCACATCGCTCGGGAAGTGGACCCCGGTGTAGACGCGCGAGAGCGCGACCGACGCGGCGACCGGGGCCACCGCTGCCCCCCAGGCCGGGGACTCCAGGGCGACGCCCGTCGCGAAGGCGGCCGCGGACGCCGCGTGCCCGGACGGGAAGGACGTGGTGAACGGCTGCCGCTTGAGCCGGCGCATGAGCGGGACGGGGTCCAGGGCCGGCCGGTCGCGGCGCACCGAGCGCTTGCCGATCGTGTTGACGGTCAGGGACGCCAGGCTCAGCGAGACCAGGCCGCGGGCCGCGGCCCTGCGGGCCCTCGGGCTGCGGCTCGCGGTGATGGCGGCGGCCACCGCGCACCACAGCACGCCGTGGTTGGCGGCCCGGCTCAGTCTCGGCAGCACCGGGCCCGCGCCGGGCCAGCGGCGCTCGGCCGCGAACTCGAACAGCCGGCCGTCCAGGGCCGACAGGCGGTGCAGGAGGGCGTGGGCGCCGGTCTTCGCGGCGGTGAGGTCGACGTCTGGGCTCATAGGGGACCGCTACCCTGAAGTGGCCGTTTCTTGTGTGCGCTGTTTCCGGTGGGCTGTGCGCCGTGTCCGGTGTGCGCGGGGCGGCACCGGCCGTCGTAGGGACCCCGCATGCGTCTGCTCCTCATCCGCCACGCCCAGACCCCCTCCAACGTGGGCCAACTGCTGGACACGCGGATCCCCGGGCCGGGCCTGACGCGGCTCGGCGAACAGCAGGCCGCCGCGCTGCCGCGGGCGCTCGCCGGGGAGGACATCCAGGCGCTCTACGCCTCCACCCTGGTCCGCACCCAGCTCACCGCCCGGCCGCTGGCCGCCGAGCGCGGACTCGACGTGATCGTCCGCGACGGCATCCGCGAGGTGTCCGCGGGCGACCTGGAGACGGAGCCGGGCGACTCCGAGCGCGGCCGGACGTACATGCGCACGCTGCTGGGCTGGGCCGCCGGTGACACCCGGTCCCGTATCCCCGGAGGCGAGAGCGGCACCGAGGTGCTGGCCCGCTACGACGCCGTCGTCGCCGAGGCCACCGCGGACGGCGCCGGAACCGTCGCCCTGGTCAGTCACGGCGCGGCCATCCGCCTGTGGACCGCGGTCCGCGTCCGCAACCTCGACGCGGAGTTCGCCGCCACTCACCCCCTGGAGAACACCGGCGTGGTGGTCCTCCAGGGCTCGGCCCGCATCGGATGGACGGCCCTGGCATGGGCGGACGCCCTCGTCACCCCGGCGCGGGAGAGCGGCCCGACGGGACGGCCCGTGGACTTCGGATAAGAGTTTGCCGGGCCCGTACGGCCGCCGTCAGAATGCCTGACCATGGGACATCTGGAAGCCGCGCACCTCGAGTACGTCCTCCCCGACGGGAGGACGCTGCTCGGCGACGTGTCCTTCCGGGTGGGAGAGGGGGCCGCCGTCGCCCTCGTCGGACCCAACGGCGCGGGCAAGACCACCCTGCTGCGCATGGTCTCCGGCGAGCTGAAGCCGCACGGCGGCACCGTGACCGTCAGCGGCGGCCTCGGCGTGATGCGGCAGTTCGTGGGGTCGGTGCGGGACGAGACGACCGTGCGCGACCTGCTCGTGTCGGTCGCGCCGCCGCGGGTGCGGCAGGCCGCGCGGGCCGTCGACGAGGCCGAGCACGCCATCATGACCGTCGACGACGAGGCCGCCCAGTTCCAGTACGCGCAGGCGCTCGCCGACTGGGCGGAGGCCCGCGGCTACGAGGCCGAGACGCTGTGGGACATGTGCACCACGGCCGCGCTCGGCGTGCCCTACGACAAGGCGCAGTGGCGACAGGTGAGCACCCTGTCCGGCGGCGAGCAGAAGCGGCTGGTGCTGGAGGCGCTGCTGCGCGGCACCGACGAGGTACTGCTGCTCGACGAGCCGGACAACTACCTCGACGTGCCCGGCAAGCGCTGGCTGGAGGAGCGGCTGAAGGAGACCCGCAAGACGGTCCTGTTCGTCTCCCACGACCGTGAACTGCTCGCCCGCGCCGCCGACCGGATCGTCTCCCTCGAACCCGGCCCGGCCGGCGCGGACGCCTGGGTGCACGGCGGCGGCTTCGCCACCTACCACGAGGCCCGCCGCGAGCGCTTCGCCCGCTTCGAGGAGCTGCGCAGGCGCTGGGACGAGAAGCACGCGCAGCTGAAGAAGCTGGTGCTGAACCTGCGGCAGGCCGCCACCGTCAGCCATGAACTGGCCTCCCGCTACCAGGCCGCCCAGACCCGGCTGCGCAAGTTCGAGGAGGCCGGGCCGCCGCCGGAGCCGCCGCGCGAGCAGGACATCCGGATGCGCCTGAAGGGCGGCCGCACCGGCGTCCGTGCCGTCACCTGCCAGGGCCTGGAGCTGACCGGCCTGATGCACCCCTTCGACCTGGAGGTCTTCTACGGCGAACGCGTCGCGGTGCTCGGCTCCAACGGCTCCGGCAAGTCGCACTTCCTGCGGTTGCTGGCCGGCGAGGACGTGGCGCACACCGGTGCGTGGAAGCTCGGCGCGCGCGTGGTCCCCGGGCACTTCGCCCAGACCCACGCACACCCCGAGCTGATGGGCCGCACCCTGCTGGACATCCTGTGGAAGGAGCACTCCCAGGACCGCGGGGCCGCCATGTCCCGGCTGCGCCGCTACGAACTGACCGGCCAGGCCGAGCAGACCTTCGACCGGCTCTCCGGCGGGCAGCAGGCCCGGTTCCAGATCCTGCTCCTCGAGCTGGCGGGCGCCACCGCCCTGCTCCTGGACGAGCCGACCGACAACCTCGACCTGGATTCCGCCGAGGCACTCCAGGAAGGCCTGGAGGCCTTCGAGGGCACGGTCGTCGCGGTCACCCACGACCGCTGGTTCGCCCGCTCCTTCGACCGGTACCTGGTCTTCGGCAGCGACGGCCGGGTCCGCGAGACCCCGGAACCGGTGTGGGACGAACGGCGGGTGCGGCGGGCGCGGTAACGCTCCGCCCCGGTCGCCGGGCCGCTCACTTCCAGCGCAGGACCGCGCCCAGGCCGCCCGTCGGCACGTCCTCGCCGGCGGGGACCGCCGGGTCCAGCGACAGGGCCGTCGCGTCCTGGCAGACCGCCGAACGCAGCAGGGCGTCGTCGGCCCGGGCCGGCCAGGCGTCCCGCTCGCCGAGCGTCCTCAGCTCCGAACGCCGCACGGCGAGCTGGTCGGCGTCCTCGCCGATCCACACCTCACGGTGGGCGTCGGCGCCGTCCGGGCGGATCAGCAGTTCCTCCAGACGGTGCTCGCGGGCCGCCTCGACCAGCGCGGACACTCCCTCGGCGGCCGCCGACCGGCCCTCGTCGTCCGGTGTGCGCGCCGCCCGGAAGCGGTCAAGCCCGGACTCCACACGCCGGTGCACGTGCTCGGCGCGGATCCGCTCCACGTCCTCGTCCAGCAGCCGGCTGCCGGTGCCGTGGGCGGCCTCGGCCACCCGGTCGTGCAGACGCTTCGGCAGCCGCTCGCGCACCTCGCGCCGCTCCCGGTCCTCCCCGACCAGGATCAGCAGGTCCGCGTCCGCCTCCTCCTGGCAGACGCTGAGCGCGTCGGCGATCTCCGCCGCGTTGTGCTCCCAGGTGTTCTCGACCTTCAGCTGGAAGTGCCGCTCCGACCAGTCGGCGCTCGCGGTCCCGTGGATGGGCCACTCCTGTCCCACCACCGCCCCCGCGTCCTGCCGGCCCAGCGAGCTGCGCAGCTCGAAGTCCGCGCCCCTGCGGTCCACGTAGGCGACGATCGCGACCGGATCCTCGCCCGCCAGGTCGAGGAGCGGCGCCACGCGCGGCAGCGGCGCCCACTCCGCCCGGCTGCCGCCCTGCGGCGGCCGGGCCAGCAGCGGGTCGAGCACCACCGTGCCGGCCCGCGCGAACAGCACTCGCCCGTGCGGGTCGGGGGCGTGGCGCAGCTCCCGCACGGCCGCCTCCACCGCACGGCAGGTGGCCTCGTCCGCGCCCTGCCGGGCCAGCTCGCGCCCCAGCGCCCGGGCTGTCAGCTCCAGCTGGTGCGCCGTGTCCTCCGCGTGCCGCGAGGTGTCGACGTACACGGAGGCCCAGGGGCCCGGCTGTTCGTACAGTGGATGCAGAAAGGCGAGATCCATGGCTCCCTCCCGGAGACCGTTCGGTGGTGCCGCACGCCGGGCGGGTACCCGGACCGCAGTCACGAACACGACGAACGGGGCACCACCATGACCGGAGTCGACCCGGGACGGCTGGACGACCAGCAGCTGATGAAGGAGCTGGAGACGATCCACCGCACGCGCCACGACACGCTGCTGTACGGCTCCAACGACGCGCTGCGCGCCCACAACGAACGCATGGCGCAGCTCGAGGGCGAGTACCTGCGCCGCAATCCGCGCCGCCCGGTCGCCTCCGGCCGCACCCGCGAGGGGGCCCGTGAACGCGGGTGCGGGGAGTCGGCGACTCCCCGCACCTGAAACGTCCCGGACGCGTCCGGGTTCGGCCCGCCTTCTAGGCGAGGGCGTCGAGGAACGTCTCGCAGAACGCCTTCAGATCGTCCGGCTTGCGGCTGGTGATCAGCTTGTTCGGGCCGTGGTCGCAGACCTTCACCTGCTCGTCGACCCAGATGCCGCCCGCGTTGCGGATGTCCGTGCGCAGACTCGGCCACGAGGTCAGCACCCGGCCCCGTACGACGTCCGCCTCGACCAGCGTCCACGGCGCGTGGCAGATCGCGGCCACCGGGCGCCCCTGCTCGAAGAACGCGCCCACGAAGGCCACCGCCTTCTCGTCCATCCGCAGGAAGTCCGGGTTGGCCACGCCGCCCGGCAGGACCAGCGCGTCGAAGGAGTCCGGGGAGGCCTCGTCGACGACCGCGTCCACGGGGAACGTGTCGGCCTTGGCCAGGTGGTCGAAGGCCTGGATCCGCCCGGACTTCGTCGAGACGAGCACGGGTTCGTGACCGGCGTCCTTCACCGCCTTCCAGGGTTCCGTGAGCTCGACCTGTTCCACGCCTTCGGGCGCGGTCAGAAATGCGATGCGCATGATGCCTCAACGTCCTTTCGCCGCTCCGGGGACGGGCGTTGCCGTCCCCGGAGCGCTCTTCTCTCATCGCCTCGGCCGCCGCACGGAGTCGGCCGCACCGCGTCCGTCCCGTCCCGCACCACGTCCGATCCGGCCGTCACGGCGGGCGCCGCCCCGTCACGGCGGGTGCCGACCCGTCGCGCGGGACGCTGCCCGGTCGCGGGGGCGTCGCCCGGTCGTGCCGGGTACCGCCCCGTCACGTTGGGTGCCGACCCGTCGCGCGGGACGCTGCCCGGTCGCGGGGGCGTCGCCCGGTCGCGCCGGGTACCGCCCCGTCACGTTGGGTGCCGACCCGTCGCGCGGGACGCTGCCCGGTCGCGCGGGACGCTGCCCGGTCGCGGGGGGCGTCGCCCGGTCGCGCCGGGTACCGCCCCGTCACGTTGGGTGCCGACCCGTCGCGCGGGATGCCGCCCGGTCGCGGGGGGCGTCGCCCGGTCGCGCCGGGTACCGCCTCGTCACGCCGGGCGTCGCCCGGTCGTGGCGGGGAGCGCCGGGGCCGGACGGCTGGTACGGCCGTGACATGCGGGGCCCGCCGCGGCACGCCCCCGGCTCGGCTCGGCGTGTCCGTCGCGGCACCCCTGGTTCGGGCCCGGCGCGCGAGCCGGGCCGCCCCGCCCGGGCGCACAGGCCCGGGCGGGGCGGCCTGAACCCGGACGGCCTAGGCGCGGTCCTCCCGTGCGGGCCGCTCATTGTGCGTCAGCTCCCGGGCCAGCTCCTGCACATTGGCGTAGCGTGCCTTGTTCGGCAGCCGCTGGAGCGACTCGATCAGCGCGTCGGGCGCGTTCTTGCGCCGCAGCGCGCGGGTCAGTTCGCCCGTACCCGCGGGAAAGGCGCTGCGGCCCAGGATCCTGGCCAGCTCCAGGCGCACGGTCTCCAGGGACGCCCGGGAGCCGCCCGGCGCCACCGGTCCGCCCCACACCTCCGGGTCGTCCTCGGCGGACGGCTCCGGGTCGTGCCACTCCTCGCTCCGCGTGGGATGTCCGGACCTGAGCAGCCCCTGCAGCTCGTGTTTCATCTCGTCGTCACGGTGGACACTCAGCCGGTCACTGCCTCGCTGCATGTCTCCCTCCAGATCGTCGGGGGTGGCCACCGCGTACCCGTGCGCGGCCGGCCGACACCGGTTTTCCGGGACGGGATGACGGCCGGGTGCGGCCGGTGCGCCGGCCGTCGCGCAGGGCCGTCCGGGTGGGGTGCACGGGCGCCGTGTTTGGGCGCCCGGGACCGGGGGCAGGCGCGGACCCAGTGCTTCGGACCGTAGGCACGCCCGTGGGAGCGGCGCAACGCGCCCCCAGGGCGCGGCCGTCCGGTTCACGTGCCCGCGCTCCCACGGTGACCGCCCACCCGAGAGGACCGCGAGGGAGCTGCGACTCACCATGGCAACGCGAGCGAGCGCCAGGCACCACCCCCACGACGACGCCCCCGACACTGCGGAAGCCTTCCGCCTGCTCGCCACGCTTCCGCCGGGGCAGCGGCGGAACGAACTGCGCGACGAGACAGTGGAAGCCTGGCTGCCGATGGCCGAACGGCTGGCCGGCCGGTTCCGCAGCCGCGGCGAGAGCTCCGAGGATCTGCGCCAGGTCGCCGCGCTCGGCTTGGTCAAGGCGGTCGACCGCTACGACCCCGAGCGCGGAAACGCCTTCGAGAGCTACGCCGTGCCCACCATCACCGGTGAGATCAAACGGCACTTCCGCGACCACATGTGGACCGTGCACGTCCCGCGCCGGGTGCAGGAACTGCGCAACCGGGTCCGCTTCGCCTCCCAGGACCTGTCCGGGACGATCTCCGGCCGCGGCCCCACCCTCGCCGAGATCGCCGAGCACGCCCACCTCAGCGAGGAGGAGGTGCGGGACGGCCTCGAGGCGCTGGAGAGCTTCACCGCCCTCTCGCTCGACGCGGAGCTGTCCGGCAGCGAGGACGGGTACTCCCTGGGCGACTGCCTGGGTTCCTCCGACCCCGCCCTGGACACCGTGGTGGACCGCGAGTCCGTCAAGCATCGGCTGGCGGCGCTGCCCGAACGGGAGCGGGCCATCCTGTACATGCGGTTCTTCGGCGACATGACGCAGAGCCGGATCGCCGAGCAGCTCGGCATCTCGCAGATGCATGTGTCCCGCCTGATCAGCCGGTGCTGCGACCGGCTGCGGGAGCAGGTGATGCGGGAGGGCGTGTAGACGCGGGCCGTCGTCCGGGGCGGGGCAGCGGCACCGGGCGGCCGACGGTCGCGCCGTGGCCGGCGGCCACGGCCTCGGCGCCCCTGCCGGCGTCACCCGATAGGCCGTTGGTGTCCCGCTAATGGGGCTCGGCCGCGCGCGACCCGCGGCCCCAGCGGCTGTGATGGCAGCGAGGGCACGAACCCGTGCCGTCAGCCGCCGCCGGTCCGAGGAGCCCCGCTCATGCGCCGTACCGTCACCCGCGCCCTGCCCGTCGCCGTCCTGGCCGGAGTCATCGCGGGCGGCGCCACATCGGCCGCCCTGGCGGCCCCGGCGGTACAGCCCCACCCGCCCGCCGAGGGCGCCGTCGCCACCGCGGCGTGCGCCCCGGCAGGCGCCGCCACCCCACGCGCCACGGCGGAGACCTGCGCACCGGCTCCCACGTCCGGCACGCGCGGATACGGCGAGATGCCCGTACCCCCGTCCACGATGGCTCCGCGTGCCCCGGGCGCGGCGGTGCCGGTGGACGTGGACGCGTCGCAGGATCCCGTCCTGCAGGACGCGTTGGCCAATGACCCTTCCCGTCTCCAGGCCGCGCGGACCCCGCCGCGTGATCCGGGGGAGGTCCAGTCCGCGCAGACTCCGCCCCGAGACCCGGCACCCGGGCTGTCCGCGCCGGGCTCACCCCGTGAGCCCGGCCCCGGGCCGGCCTCGCGCAACACCGCTCGTGACGTCCCGTCCTACGACCCGTCCCGGGCCCAGGCCGCGCCCGATCTCAACGGCGGTGCCTCCACCGAACCCTCCCGCCCGCAGGAGTCACGGGACGCCTCCCGGGGGCCGTCCGCCGCCGACGCGGACCGGGACCCGGCCCAGCACGGGGTGCAGGCCGGTTCGGGTGGGTCGTTCACCGCGTCCCTGCCCGCGCTGATCGGTGGTGGCGCGCTGATCCTCGCGGCGCTCGGCGGGGCGGTTCACCGGGCGTGGCGCCGCGGGAAGACCGGCGGCTGACCGGACGGGCGGACGCCGTGCGGGGGCCTTCCCGGCCGGGCCGGTGGCCTTGGGACCGCGTCACCCGGGGTACACGGAGGCCCGACGGCACGGCCCGCGCCGGGCGACGGAGCGGCGGCACCACACGGCATCAGGGACTTCGCGGAGGTACCCATGCGGCGGACGGAACCGGAAGGACACGGCCCCGTCCGCTACGGACCGTCGGCCCTCCCCGACGACGGACTGCCCGTCCTGCCGGAGGTGTCCGCCGCGCTCGCCGGGGCCGCGCACGAGACCCGGCGCAGACCGATCGGCGGCGGCCCCGAACTGCTGGACGCCGCCTGCGGTTACTGGCTGCGGCGCGGACTGCCCACCTCGCCCGGCCGGGTCGCGGCCGCGCCCGGCGCCCCCGCACTGCTGCTCGCGCTGACCGCCGCGCTCGGCGGCGACGTCCTGGTGCCCCGGCCCTGCGCGGCCTGGTGGGCGCCGTACGCACGCCTGCTGGGCCGCCCCGCCTTCCACGTGGCCACCCCTGCCGAGTGCGGCGGCGTTCCCGACCCGTACGCCCTGCTGGAGACCGTCCGCAGAGTCCGCGCCGAGGGCGGCGACCCCCGGCTGCTCGTCCTGTCCGTCGCCGACGACCCCACCGCCACCGTGGCACCGCCGGAGGTGCTGCACGAGACGCTCGAGGCCGCCACCGCCGAGGGACTGCACCTGGTCAGCGACGAGACCTGGCGCGACACCGTGCACGCACCGCACGAGACGGTGCTGCTCAGCCCCGCCGAGATGCTGCCCGACCGGGTCACCGTCGTCACCGACCTGGCCGGCGCGTTCCTGCCCGCCGGCTGGCCCGCCGCGATCGCCCGCTTCCCCGCCGGAGCCACCGGCGAGGCACTGCACGCGCGCGTGCTCGACATCCTCACCGCGCTGGACGCCCGTATCGCCGAACCGGTCGTCGCCGCGGCCGCCTACGTCCTCGGCGAACCCGGGCCGGTCACCGCGCGCCGGACGGCCTCGGTGGGCCTGCACGCGCGCGTGGCACGGGCCGTCCACGCGGCTGTGATCGCCGCCGGCGCACTCGCCCGGCCGCCGCAGTCCGGCCGCCACCTGTACGTCGATCTCGGCCCGCTGCGCCCCGCGCTCGACGCTCACGCGGTGGGCGACGCACAGGAGTTGGAGGACTTCCTCACCGCCCGCCTGCGACTGCCCGTGCCCGGCGGCCACCGCTTCGGAGACGACCTCGGCGCGCTGCGCGTACGGCTCTCCACCACGGAACTCCTCGGCCGCACCGACGAGGAGCGCGCGGAATGCCTGCTGTCCCCCACGCCGTTGGAACTGCCACACCCGCAACGCGCGTTGCTCTCCTTGAGTTCGGTACTCGACGATCTCCGTGACGAAGCTCAGCGATGGGAGCCTCCCGGATGACGCAGCAGTCCGAGTCGACCACGTCCACGGGCACCACCCGCCAGGAGACCGGCGATCCCGCGGTCTCGTCCCTTCTGATCTCTCCGTCCGCCCCGTTCCCGCCGCTGGCCGAACCCCGGCCGCTGGGGGAGCGGCGGGTCTGGCCGGGCACCTTCCACGACCGCCTCACCGCCCCGCTGCCCGGGCTGAAGGCCTTCGCCCGGTTCGCCCGCGAGGGCGCCCTGCGGCCGGACAAGGAGGCCCTCGCCGACATCCCGCTGCTGCCGTACCGGCCCGCCGGACTGCCCCGCGTGGACACCCGTACCGTCGCCGTCACCTGGGCGGGGCACGCCAGTTGGGTGGTCCGGATCGGCGGGCTGACCGTGCTGACCGATCCGGTGTGGTCCCGCCGCATCATCGGCACCCCGGCCCGGGTCACGCCCGTCGGTGTCGCCTGGGAGGCGCTGCCGCCCGTCGACGCGGTCGTCGTCAGCCACAACCACTACGACCACCTGGACGCGCCCACCCTGCGCCGACTGCCGCGCGACACCCCGGTGTTCGTGCCGGCCGGGCTCGGCCGCTGGTTCCAGCGGCGCCGGTTCACCCGCGTCACCGAGCTGGACTGGTGGGAGGCGGCCGAACTGTCCGGTGTCCGCTTCGACTTCGTCCCCGCCCATCACTGGTCCAAGCGCACCCTCACCGACACCTGCCGCAGCCTGTGGGGCGGCTGGGTGCTCACCGACCCGGACGGGCAGCGTGTGTACTTCGCCGGGGACACGGGCTACGGCCACTGGTTCTCCCGCATCGGCCGCCGCTACCCCGGCATCGGCCTCGCCCTGCTCCCCATCGGCGCCTACGACCCCCGCTGGTGGCTCAGCGACGTCCACTGCGACCCGGAGGAAGCCGTCCGGGCCGTACAGGACCTCGGCGCCCGGCACATGGCCCCCATGCACTGGGGCACCTTCGTCCTCTCCGCCGAACCCCTCCTGGAACCCCTGACCCGGGTCCGCAGAGCCTGGCAGGAGGCCGGCCTCCCCCGGGAACACCTGTGGGACCTCCCGGTGGGCGCCTCCCGCGTCCTGGAGCAACCCTGAATCGGCGCCACGCCGGACGGTCGGGGACCGTCCGGCGGCCCGCCCCCGCCCCGGTCACTGCGAGCGCTGGGCCGGGATCAGGCGGCGCAGGCGGCGCCAGGCGGAGGGGGCCGTGCCCAGCAGGACGGTCAGTCCGATCGCGGTGGCCACGCCCTCCCAGGGCTCCTTGAACAGGGAGCCGCCGAGGATGCCGATCAGCTGGTACGTGACCGCCCAGGCCAGGCACGCGGGAAGGTTGCCGCGGGAGAAGCGGCGCAGCGGCCACTTCGCCAGCAGACAGGCCAGCATCACCGGTATGCGGCCCGCCGGGACCAGGCGGGACAGGACCAGCACCGCGACGCCGTGCTCGTTCAGCTTCCGCTGCGCCTGCGCGAGCCGGTCCTCCGGGGCGCGCGTACGGATCGCCTCCAGCCATCGCGACCCGTTCCGCGACCCCAGCCCGCGCCGCCCCAGCCAGTACAGCGCCGCGTCCCCGAGGAACGCGGCCAGCGACGCCGTCATGAACACCAGCGCCAGCGAGAACGGCGCCGTCTGGTGCAGCGCGACCACCGCCGCCGTACTGACCAGCGCGCCCGTCGGCACCACCGGCACCAGCGCCCCGATCAGCACCAGCAGGAACAGCGAGGGATATCCCAGTGCCTGCTGGGTGGACTCCGGTGGCACCACCGAGGTCACGGCGGCGGCGATCCGTATCACCGGGCGCCCTCCAGGCGCACACTCTCGCCGTGCCCGAGCCGGTGCACCGCGACCCCCGGCGCACGCTCGGCGGCCAGGCGCACGAACTCATCACCCGGCGCATGGAACTCATGGGGGCGCACGGCGTCCATCCCGATCGGCCAGTACGTGCCGTAGTGCACCGGCACCGCGCTCCCCGGGGCCAGCCGGGCCAGCGCCTGCGCCGCCCGCCCGGCGTCCAGGTGCCCCGCCCCGAGGTACGGTCCCCAGCCGCCCACCGGAAGCAGCGCCGCGTCGACCGGCCCGACCTCCTCGGCCATCGTCTCGAACAGGCCGGTGTCCCCGGCGAAGTACGTCCGCGCCTCGCCCTCGACGACGTAGCCGAGCGCGGGCGAGCGATGCCGTCCGACCGGCAGCCGCCGCCCGTCGTGCCGGGCCGGCACCACCCGCACGACGACGCCGCCGACCTCGACCCGGTCACCCGGCGTGACCTCGGTGATCCGCAGATGGGCGAGCCGCCGCAGTCCCGTGACCGCCCCGAGTGCGCCCCGGGGCACCAGCAGGCGCGTGCCCGGCTCCAGCCGGGCCAGCGACGGCACGTGCAGATGGTCGGCGTGCAGGTGGGAGACCAGGGCCACGTCCGCGTGCCAGGCGGTGGGCGGCGGTGGCGCGCCGCGGCGGCGCCGCAGGTGCGCGAGCCGGCGGGCGAACAGAGGATCGGTCAGCACGCGCACGTCCGAGTCCTCGACCGTGCAGGTGGCATGACCCCACCAGGTGATCTCCACCGGCACTCCTTTGCCTCCTTCGTGCGACTCCCCCTGAGCCTACGGGCAGGAGTAGGGTCGGCGGCGGAAACCCGGAGGTGAGGGGGGACGCCATGGGAGAAGTGCGGGATGCCCCCGGCGGGGGCGCCCCGGCGGTCGTCCGCGTCACGGCGATCGCGAGCCTGACACCCCTGGAGGAGCTGCACGACGAGCCCTTCCTGGTGGACTCCCGCGGCCAGCACGCGATGTGCGCCCGCTGGGCCGCCGAACACGGCTACGTGATCGCGCGGGAACTGCTCGTCCGGGGGCTGCGCGCCGACCACAGTGCCCTGTGGGAGGGAGTGCGCCCCGGCATGGACCTTTTCGTCGCGCCCAGCCGGCGGGTGCTGGAACGGGCGCTGTCCTCCGTCGAGGAGTTCGCCGACGAGTGCGCACGGCGCGGGGTCCGGGTGGAGACGGTGGGCCAGGCCGAGCCCTCGTACGACGCCCAGATGAAGGCCTGCGTGCACCGCCGCCTCTCCATGCCGACCGCCGGCTACGACGGCCGCTGACCCCCTGACTCGCTGACCCCCTGACTCACCCCTCCGCCCCCACCGCTTTGTGGGTGTTACCGCAGGTCACGGCGATTTGTGCGGGTGTATGACAAGCTGGGACGCGTCCGTGCGGAGGCACCGGGCGGGGCGGAAGCGGAGGATGTGCCAGGCATGGGTGGCGGGCGGCGGTGGCGGCGGGCCGCCAGTCAGGTCGGGCGCAGCGTCGCGGTGTGGGCCGTCTCCACGGTCACCCTGCTGGTGCTCGCCGGGATCCTGCCGGACTTCCAGCTGCAGTCGCCGGACGGCGACAGCGCCACCACGATCGCCGTGACCGCCGCGCTCGGCGCGGGAGCCTTCGGTGTGCTGTCGGCCGTGGTGTGGCCGCTGCTCGTCCGGCTGCTGCTGCTCGTGCCCGCCCTGGTCCTCGGGCTGCTGGTGTTCTTCCTCAACGGCTCCCTGCTCCTGCTCGCCCTGCGCATCACCCCCTCCGGCCAGGCGGAGGCCGCCCCCGAGACCGCCGTCATCGTGGCGGCGGTGATGTCCGCGGTCGCCTCGGCCACCGGCGCCGCCCTCGCCGTGCGCGACGACGACGCCTACCGGCGCCGTCTCCACCGGCTCGCCGACCGCCGCCGCAGACGGCTGCGGCCCTGCTCGCAGACCCCCGGCACCGTCGTCGTCCAGCTCGACGGCGTCGGCCACGACGTGCTGCGGGACGCGGTCGACGAGGGCCTGATGCCGACCGTGGCCCGCTGGCTCGGCGCCGGCGAGGGGGAACAGGGGCCCACCCACCGGCTCACCCCCTGGCGCACCGACTGGTCCAGCCAGACCGGCGCCAGCCAGCTCGGCATCCTGCACGGGTCCAACCACGACGTCCCCGCCTTCCGCTGGTACGAGAAGGACACCGGCGAGGTGATGGTCTGCAACCGCCCCAGCAGCGCCGTCGAACTCCAGCGCCGCGCCGTACGGCGTACCGGCGACGGCGGGCTGCTCACCGCCGACGGGGCCAGCCGCGGCAACCTCTTCGGCGGCGGCGCCGGCGAACTCGCCCTCGTCCTGTCGGTGGCGGTCCGCCGCGACCGCGGCAGCCGCTCCCGCGCGGGCTACTTCGCCTACTTCTCCGACCCCGCCAACGCCGTCCGCACCTTCCTGTCCTTCGTCGCCGAGACCGGCCGCGAGATCGGCCAGTCCCTGCGCGCCCGGCTCCGCGAGGAGCGCCCGCGTGTCTCCCGCGGCGGCCTGTACCCGCTGGTCCGCGCCTTCGCGACGGTCGTCGAACGGGACGTCGTCGTGGCCGCGGTGATGGGCGACCTGCTCGCCGGGCGCACCGCCGTCTACGCCGACCTGGTGGCGTACGACGAGGTGGCCCACCACTCCGGGCCGCACAGCCGGGACGCGGCGCAGGTGCTGCGGCGCCTGGACCGCTCGCTGGCGCTGATCGAGCAGGTCGCCGAGCACGCCCCGCGCCCGTACCGGTTCGTCCTCCTGTCCGACCACGGCCAGAGCCCCGGCGAGACCTTCCGCTCCCGCTACGGCCTGACCCTGGGCGACCTGGTCCGGGCCGGCTGCGGACTGCCCGTGCCGCGCCGGGCGGAGAGCACGCGCAGTGGCGCCGAGGCGCGGGCCGCCGTACGGGCCGCGCTGGGCCGGCCGGTCGAGGAGAACGGCGAGGACCGGCGGCCCTCCCGCCGCCCCGAGCCCGTCGTGCTGGCCTCCGGGAACCTGGGCCTGGTCTCCTTCCCGGACGTGCCGCACCGCATGAGCCAGGAGGAGATCGACGCCCGCCACCCCGCGCTGCTGTCCACGCTCGCCGACCACCCGGGCGTCGGCTTCCTGCTCGTGCGCAGCGAGGAGCACGGCGGTGTCGTCCTCGGCCCGCGCGGCGCACGGATACCGCTGGCCGAGCTGGACACCGCCCCCGGCCCGCTGGCCGCCTTCGGCCCCGGCGCGGCCGACGCGGTACGCCGCACCCACTCCTTCCCGCACACCGCCGACATCATGGTCAACTCCAGCCACGACCCGGCCGACGGGGAGGTCCTCGCCTTCGAGGAGCAGATCGGCTCCCACGGCGGCCTCGGCGGCGCGCAGGGCCGCCCGTTCCTGCTGTCGCCGCTCGACTGCTCCCCGCCGGTCGCGGAGGGCGAGGAACTCGTCGGCGCCGAGCACGTCCACCGCGTGCTGCGGCGCTGGCTGCGGGAGGCCGCCGGGACCGGGACACCGCTCGGCGCCGAACCGGAGGAGCGCGCCGCCTGACCGCGGGGGCGGAACACAAGGAGAGCGACCCACCACATGTCGCGGCCAGGTCTGGTGGATCCCCGCAACGCGGATGTGATCGGATGGCGCTTACGGAATCCCGGCAGCGGGAACGTAGGCGAAAGGTATGGAACCACCGTGGCAACCACGCGAACCGCTCACACCGTCTGGGAAGGCAACCTGCTCGAGGGCAACGGCGTCGTCTCCTTCGACTCCTCCGGCATCGGCGAGCAGCCGGTGTCGTGGCCTTCGCGCGCCGAGCAGGCGAACGGGAAGACCAGCCCCGAGGAGCTGATCGCCGCCGCCCACTCGAGCTGCTTCTCCATGGCGCTGTCGCACGGCCTGGCCGGCGCCGGCACCCCGCCCACCACCCTGCGCACGAAGGCGGACGTCACCTTCCAGCCGGGCGAGGGCATCACGGGCATCCACCTCAGCGTCGAGGGCACGGTCCCCGGCATCGACAACGACGCGTTCGTCGCCGCCGCCGAGGAGGCCAAGAAGAACTGCCCGGTCAGCCAGGCCCTGACCGGTACGACGATCACCCTGGACGCCAAGCTCGCCTGACGCGAGACGCACGTCCGACGATGCCGCGCCCCTCGTCCGGGGCGCGGCATCGCTGTTCCCGGGTAGAGCGGCAGGCGGCGGGTACGCGGCATTGACAACAGCGCACTCAAGTTCTGAGCTGGAGACCAGGAGGCGCCCGGAAGGGGACGAAGATGGCACGTGCGGTCGGGATCGATCTCGGGACGACGAACTCGGTGGTGGCGCTGCTGGAAGGCGGTGAGCCCACCGTCGTCGCCAACGCCGAGGGCGCGCGCACCACGCCGTCGGTCGTGGCGTTCGCCAAGAACGGCGAGGTGCTCGTCGGCGAGGTGGCCAAGCGGCAGGCGGTGACGAACGTGGAGCGCACCGCACGCTCGGTCAAGCGGCACATGGGGGACGCGAACTGGCGCTTCCCGGACAAGGGCTCCGTCGACGGCACCCGCTTCCGGGCACAGGAGCTGTCCGCCCGCGTCCTGCAGAAGCTGAAGCGGGACGCGGAGTCCTACCTCGGCGAGGACGTCACGGACGCGGTGATCACCGTGCCCGCGTACTTCGACGACTCCCAGCGGCAGGCGACGAAGGAGGCCGGGGAGATCGCCGGCCTGAAGGTCCTCAGGATCATCAACGAGCCGACGGCCGCCGCGCTCGCCTACGGCCTGGACCGGGGCGAGGAGCAGACCGTGCTCGTCTTCGACCTCGGCGGCGGCACCTTCGACGTCTCCCTGCTGGAGATCGGCGACGGTGTCATCGAGGTCAAGGCCACCAACGGCGACACCCACCTCGGCGGCGACGACTGGGACCAGCGGGTCGTCGAGCATTTGGTCAAGCGGTTCAAGGGCCAGTACGGCGTCGACCTCGGCAACGACAAGATGGCGGTGCAGCGGCTGGGCGAGGCCGCCGAGAAGGCCAAGATCGAACTGTCCTCCTCCACCGAGACGACGATCAACCTGCCCTACATCACGGCCTCCGCCGAGGGCCCGCTGCACATGGACGAGAAGCTCACCCGCGCCCAGTTCCAGGAGCTCACCGCCGATCTGCTCGACCGCTGCCGCACCCCCTTCCACCAGGCCGTCAAGGACGCGGGCATCAAGCTCTCGGCCGTCGACCACGTGATCCTCGTCGGCGGCTCCACCCGGATGCCGGCCGTGACCGACCTGGTGCGGGAACTGACCGGCAAGGACCCGCACAAGGGCGTCAACCCCGACGAGGTGGTGGCCGTGGGCGCCGCGCTCCAGGCGGGCGTGATCCGCGGCGACGTCAAGGACGTCCTCCTCCTCGACGTCACCCCGCTGTCCCTCGGCATCGAGACCAAGGGCGGCATCATGACCAAGCTCATCGAACGCAACACCACGATCCCGACCCGGCGTTCGGAGATCTTCACCACCGCCACCGACAACCAGCCCTCGGTCGGCATCCAGGTCTACCAGGGCGAACGCGAGATCGCCGCGTACAACAAGAAGCTCGGCGTCTTCGACCTCACCGGTCTGCCGCCCGCCCCGCGCGGGGTGCCGCAGATCGAGGTCGCCTTCGACATCGACGCCAACGGGATCATGCACGTCTCGGCCAAGGACCTCGCCACCGGCCGCGAGCAGAAGATGACCGTGACCGGCGGCTCGGCGCTGCCCAAGGACGACATCGACCGCATGATGCGGGAGGCCGAGCAGTACGCCGAGGAGGACCGCAGGCGCCGGGAGACCGCCGAGACCCGCAATCAGGCCGAGCAGCTCGTCTACCAGACGGAGAACTTCCTCCGCGACAACGGCGACCGCGTCCCCGCCGACACCAAGTCGGAGGTCGAGGCCGCCGCCGCCGAGGTGAAGGCGCTCCTGGAGCAGCAGGCGGAGACCCCCGCGCTGCGCACGGCCATCGACAAACTGGCCTCGGTCAGCCAGCGGATGGGCCAGGCGATGTACGCCCAGGCCCAGCAGAGCGGCACCGAGGGCACCGGACAGCAGCAGCCGCCGCCCGACGAGGACACGGTGGTGGACGCGGAGATCGTCGACGACGAACGCGACACGAAGGGCGGCGCCGCCTAGGGCGTGTTTCGAAGGTGGCGTCGTTCGCCCGGAGGGCGGGCCCCGCGGCGTCTGGTGCGTGCGATCGCAAGGCGGAGGGTCGCCCTCGTACTTGGGTGTACGTGGGCGATCCCGACAACGCAGCGAGCGTGCGTGCCAGGCGTCGCGGGGCAGACGGCACTTTCGATACATGCCCTAGAACTGCCCCGGCCGACTGCGTCAGGTCGTCGGCCGCCGGGCAGGGCTCACAGGTTCTCGCGGTACTTCCGCAGCAGCTCGCGGGTCTGCTCGGCGGTGGCGGCGGCCGCCGTCATACGGTCCAGGACCTCCAGGTGCACGGAGATCTCCGTGCGCGAGTCCAGGTACAGGGCGCCGGTCAGGTACTCGGTGTAGACCAGGTCGGGCAGCTCCGGTTCGGCGAAGCGGAACAGCGAGAACGGCGCGTACGTCCCCGCGTGCGGCCCCCGCGTGAACTCGGCGACCTGCACCGTCACCCGGTCCCGCTCGGTGTACCGGAGCAGCTTGTCGAGCTGGTCGCGCATCACCTCGGGGCGGTCGCTCACCGGCCGCCGCAGCACCGTCTCGTCGACGATCACCCACAGGTGCGGCGGATCGGCCCGCTCCAGCAGCCGCTGCCGGGCCATCCGCAGCGACACGTGCCGCTCGACCGCGTCCGGCCGGCGCTGACCGACGGTTCCCGCCTCCAGCACCGCACGCGCGTAGCCCTCCGTCTGGAGCAGCCCCGGCACGAAGTGCGGCTCGTAGGAGCGGATCAGCCGGGCGGCGCCCTCCAGGCTCACATAGAGGCTGAACCACTCCGGCAGCACGTCGTGGAAGCGCTGCCACCAGCCCGGGGCGTTGGCCTCCTCGGCCAGCGCGACGAACGCGGCCGCCGCCTCGTCGCCCACCCCGTAAGCGGTCAGCAGTATCTGCACGTACGGGATCTTCAGCGCGACCTCGGCCGTCTCCATCCGCCGTACGGTCGCGGGCGCCACCCGCAGGACGCGCGCGGCCTCCTCGCGTCCCAGCCCGGCCTTCTCCCGCAGTTCCTGAAGTCTTCTGCCGAGCACCACCTGACCCACGGTGGGCGCGGCCCGCCGCTCACTCACGCCCTGCCTCCCGGCTCTCTCCCGCCCACGACGAGTGAAGGTACTCGACGGTGGCCGGATCGGCGGGCACGAACGTCTCGATCGCCAGTTCCGCCACCGTCACGTCCATGGGCGTGTTGAAGGTGGAGATGGAGGAGACGAACGACAGCACCCGCCCGTCGTGCTCGATCCGCATCGGCAGCGCGAAGTACGGCACCTGCCCGGGCGCCCCGGCCGCCTCCCGCGCGCCGCGCGGCACCGGGTAGGTCGCCACCTCCTCGTACAGCTCGCGCAGCGCGGCCGAGCGGTGCAGCGCGAGCTGCCGCTCCATCTGGGCCAGCAGATGCCCGCGCCACTCGCGCAGATTGCGGATGCGCGGCGCCAGACCCTCCGGGTGCAGGGTCAGCCGCATCGCGTTCAGCGGCGGGGCGAGCAGCCGCTCCGGGACGCCCTCCAGGAGCATCGTGATGCCCCGGTTCGCGCTCACCACGTCGTACGTCGCGTCGACCACCAGCGCCGGATACGGCTCGTACCCCCGGATCAGCCGCTCCAGGCCCTCGCGCAGCGGGCCGAGCGCCGGGTCGTCCAGCGGGGTCTGCCGGTACCTGGGCGCGTAACCGGCGGCCACCAGCAGGGCGTTGCGCTCCCGGACCGGCACCTCCAGGTGCTCCGCGAGGCGCAGCACCATCTCCTCGCTCGGCCGGGACCGCCCGGTCTCGACGAAGCTGATGTGCCGGGCCGAGGAGTCGGCGCGCAGCGCCAGTTCGAGCTGACTGATCCGCCGCCGCTCCCGCCAGGACCGCAGCAGCGGGCCCACGCCCCGGGCTGCGGAGGCGGCGGGGGACGCGGTGGTGCCGGACGCGACAAGGGCCATACGCACGACCGTAGTCGAGGACGGGGCGTACGACCGAGTCGCGGGCCGCCGTCCCAGGCCGCGTGCGGGGCCGGCAGAGCCGCGGGCCTGCTCGGTCCCGGGGACGCGGCGGCCCTCCTGTGGCAGTCTGAACAGAAGCGCGAGACCCGGCGGAGGTCCCGGCGGAAGTCCAGGAGAAGCCCAGGAAGGGAGCCGGTCCCATGCCCGTCGCACCGCTGTCGCACAAGGAGGTCGAGGACCGGTTGGCCGAGCTGCCCGGCTGGTCCGTCGAGGGGGACCGCCTCACCCGTTCCTTCCGGCTCGGCTCGCACTTCGCGGCGGTGGCGATGGTCGTGCACATCACCCAGGTGCAGGAGGAGCTCAACCACCACTCCGACCTCACCCTGGGCTACAACACGGTCTCGCTCGCCGTGCACACCCACAGCGCGGGCGGCGCCGTCACCGAGAAGGACTTCGAACTCGCCCGCCGGGTTCAGGACCTGGCGGCGGGACACGGCGCGAGCTGAGCCGCGCCCGGACGGGGAGGGGGATCCGCGTGCTGGACTACGACGAGGAAGCCGAGCGCTACGACGCCTCGCGCGGCGGCGAGCCGAGAGCGGAGGCCGCGGCGGAGGCGGTCCTCGGGCTCATACCGGAACGGACGCGCGAACTGCTCGACGTGGGCTGCGGCACCGGCATCGTGACCCGCCGCCTCGCCACCGCCCGCCCCGGCCTGCGGGTGACCGGCGTCGACCGGGCGCCCACGATGGCCCGGCACGCCGGAGCACGGCTGCCCGGCGCCGTCGTGCTCGCCGACAGCCGCAGCCTGCCCTTCCCGGACGGGCGGTTCGACGCCGTCACGAGTGTGTGGCTGCTGCACCTGGCGCCCGGCCCCGGGGAGGCGCGGGCGATGGTCGCCGAGTGCGCCCGGGTGCTCCGGCCCGGCGGGGTGTACGTCACCACGGTCGACAAGGCCGCCGCGCACAACGTCGGCAGCGACATCGACGCCGTCCTCGCCTCCCGGCCCCGCAGCCCGGCCCGCGACGACGCCGGCCTGGTCACCGAATACGCCGCCGCGCACGGTCTTGTCCCGGCCGGGCAGGCCCTCTTCCCGGGCCGCGACCAGGGCCGCAGCCCCCGCCGCACCATCGCGGACCTGCGCCGCGGCTGGTTCGTCACGCTGCCGCCGGGCGCCCCCCTCGCCGAGGTCTTCGCCGAGCGGCTGGCGGCCCTGCCCGACCAGGACCGCCGCCGCCCGGACCCGGTCTTCACCCTGAGGGCGTTCCGCAAGGGGGACTGAGCCAAAAGGGGCGCGTGCCGCGTCCGGCACGCGCCCCTCCCCCCCGTCAGGAGACCTTGCAGCTCTGGCCGCCGACCGTGAAGGCGGCCGGTCTGCCGTTGGTCCCCGTCCAGCTCCCCGTGAAGCCGAAGCCCACCGAGGAACCGGCCGCCACGGTGCCGTTCCAGCTCACGTTCCGCGCGGTCACCGAGGCGCCCGACTGGGAGTAGTCGGCGTTCCACAGCTGGGTGACCTTCTGCCCGTTCGGGAACGACCAGGTGAGCGACCAGCCGTTCCAGGCCGTGGAGCCGGTGTTGGTGAGCTGCACGTCGGCCTGGAAGCCGTCGGTCCACTGATTGGTGACCTGGTACGTCACCGCGCAGGCACCGGCCGGCGGCGGTGTCGTGCCACCGCCCGGGTCACCTCCGCCCGTGTCCCCGCCGCCGGTGCCGGAGGTGTCGCCGTAGATCACGCCGCGGCCGTTGGTCGAGACGTACACGCGGCCGTAGACCCGCGGGTCGCCCGTGATCGCCGCGCCGGTCCAGCCCCACTGGTGGGCGTCGTCGTTGATCCGGGTCCAGCTCGCGCCCTTGTCGGTGGAGCGGAAGATGCCCCGCACCCCGCCGATCTTCGCGCTCGTGTACAGCGTCTGGTACGACGCGCCGCTCGCCGCCTTGCCGAAGCCGATGGTGTCGGCCTGCTCGACGCCCGCCAGCTTGGTGAAGGACGCGCCCCCGTTGACCGAGTGCCACAGCCCGTACGCGCCGTCGCTCGCACCGCCCGCCAGCCAGACGTCGCCCTTCGTGCCCGGCAGGGCCTTGAAGCGCACGCTGTCACCGCTGGGCAGACCGGTGGCCGACGAGGCGGTGAAGGTGGCGCCGCCGTCCGAACTCACATAGAACTTGCCGGACTTGAAGCCGTAGAAGGTCTTCGCGTCGACCCGGTCCGATTCCACGACGGCGCCCGCCGGGATCCCGGCCGACGCCGACCACGAGGACCCGAAGCCTGTCGAGTACCGCACGCCCGTCCCCGCCGGGCTCCACACGAACCGGCTGCCGTCCGCGGCGGCCGCGACCGTCCCGCCGCCGCTCACGCCCGACGGGTCCGTGCCGGCGAACCAGTTGGCGCCGTTGTCGGTCGAGAAGGCGATGTGCGCGCCCGAGTCCGTGTCGCCGACCCGCACCACCGTGTTCGGGTTGGTCTCGGCGAAGTCCAGACTGGTGCTCGTGGTGAAGGCGGGAGAGGTGAAGATCATCGACGGGACCTTCGTCAGATCCGTGTGCCGGAAGCCGCCGAGGTCGCCCAGCGCGCTGAGCAGCGGTGCTCCGGAGGGCGGGGAGGCCAGGTCGTTCACCGCCGTCTCCTCGAGGCCCTGCACCATCGGGCGCACCGCGAACTGACCGCCGCTGTCCCACTTGGTGAGGTTCTCGGTGCCGTAGATCGTCGCGCCCGTGCCGTACATCATCCGGTTGGAGTCGAACGGGTCGATCTCCAGCGCCTCCGTCATCCACCCGAGTTTCGGGGCCTGTTCGGGCGGTGAGGGGTTGGTGCCGAAGGTCAGCCAGGGCGTGGACGACACGTCCATCGTGTAGCGGTTGGAGCGGTTCGGGTACGACGTGTAGTCCCAGGCCTGCGTCCAGGTCGCGCCGCTGTTGGTGGAGCGGAAGATCTGCGTGTCCGGCCACCAGGAGCTGTAGGCCGTCGCCATCACCGTGCCCGGGTGCTGCCGGTCGAGTGTCAGACCGCTGAAGCCGTAGTAGGTGTCGGCCACGGCGACCGGGCTGATGTTCGTCCAGGTGCCGGTCGCGGTCGCGTACCGCCACAACTGGCCCTTGCCGCCGTCGTACGGGCCGCCCGTGTCGCTGTAGGCGAGGTACAGGTAGCCGTTCTTCGCGTCCAGGACGCCCTTGTGGGCCAGGTATCCGGTCGGCTGCCCCGGCAGCCGCTGCCAGGTCGCGCCCGCGTCCGTGGAGCGGTACACCGCGTTGTCCTTGTCGGCGACCCCGGCGTAGACGGTCTTCGTCGCGTTGCCGGAGGTGCCGGTGGACTCGTCGAAGGTGACCCAGACGACGCCCTGGTTGTCACTGGCGTAGCCGGACGTGTCACTCGGGTCCTGCGCGTAGTTGCCCGGGTTGGTGAAGCTCGTGACCCGCGACCAGGTCGCCCCCGAGTCCGTCGACCGCCACAGCCCCTTGCCGCTCGGCGCGCCCAGGTACAGCACGCTGTTCTTGTTCGGGTCGATCGCCAGCCGCTCGCCCATCCCGCGGCCGGGCATGTTGCCGCCGAGCTTGAACGGCAGGTCGGCCTTCTTCCAGCTCGCGCCCCGGTCGGTGGAGCGCAGCACGGCGCCGTTGCCCGGGTCCCAGCTGTTGGTGTACGTGCCGACGGCCGCGTACACCCGGTCGGGGGCGGCGGAGTCGGAGGCGAGGGAGACGACGCCGGTGTGCCCCCAGTCGTCCCAGCCGACCGAGTCGAGCAGCGGGGTCCAGGTCTTCGTCGACTGCTGCCAGCGGTAGGCGCCGCCGATGTCGGTGCGGGCGTAGGCCAGGTTCTTCTCGCTGCGGTTGAAGACGATGCCGGGGACGAAGCCGCCCCCGTCGATACGGGCGTTCTTCCAGGTGTACGTGTCTGCCGCGAGCGTGGCCGGTGCGGCGGGCCGGGCCACCGCGGACGGGGCGCCGGCGAGCAGTCCGGCGGCGAGGGCGAACACGGCCGTGAGCACACGGCCGGTGCGGGGAGTTCTTCGCACGGTGGGGCTCCTCTCGACGGAGGGCGGAGGGCGGGAAGCCGGAGGGGGAGGGGAAGGGGGGAGAAAAAAGGGGGGAGGATGTGACGACCGGGCGGCTCCCCCCCGTGAGGGAGCCGCCCGGTCGGGGTCCCGCCGGCGAATGACGGGCCCCGGTACACGGAGCGTTCAGCGGGGACTTATTCGAGGAGCTCCGCGTACGAACCCATGGCGAGCGCGATGTCCGCCTGCGCCCAGAACCGGTGGTAGGTGAAGACCGGGGCAGCGCCGCCCTTGAGGTAGGACTCGATCTTCGACCAGGCCGGGTCGTTCTTGTAGAAGGAACGGAGGGAGCTGAACGTCGACGAGGAGTCGATCTTGTCGCCGTTCGGCATCGTGCCGGTCCAGCCGCTGGGGACGTAGACCTTGTCGCCGAAGCGGCTGTAGTCGGTGCGGGTCTCCGGGACGGCGATGCCCAGGCTGTCCTGGTTGTTGTTCCACATGCCGTCCAGCAGCGCCTTCGCCGTCGACTTCGCGTTCGCGTCACCGGACCTGGCGGCGTAGTACGTCAGGGTCTTGGCGTACGAGGCCGCCACACCGACGTCGTTGGTGTAGTCGGCGACGGTGACGTGCAGCGAGTTGTTCGCGCCGGGCGAGGAGGCGTTCCAGGTGTCCGGCTGCCCCGACCACTTGAGAGTGGAGGGGATCTGGAAGGTGCCGTTCGGGTTGACCGTGGTCTTGGACAGCGCCCACTTGACCCACTTGTCGAGCACCGTCTTGGCGGCGGCGTCACCCGTCTGCTGGTAGTACTCGGCGACCCGCTCCATCGACCAGGTCTGGAAGCCGAACCACTGGTTGGACGGCGGGTCGTGGTAGACGGGCTGCCAGTCGTAGTACATGCCGTAGAAGGTCGGCGTGCCGGCCGGCGGGGTCGCGTAACGGCCCTGCCAGCTGTTGGTCGCGCCGCCCGCGATGGCGCCCTCGGAGGACTGGAGCCACCGGTAGAACTCCAGTTGCCGCGTGAGCGACTTGTTCCAGTCGGCCGCGCCCGTCGAGGACTTGGGCTTCAGGTCGGCGTTGCTGCTCAGCGCGTACGCCGCGAGCGGGTTCTGGTAGCCGCCGTGGACGTGGCTGGAGCCGATGCGCCAGGCCCAGCCCGCCGAGGAGTCGGTGGCGCCGCCCCAGGCGTAGTACCAGGAGAGCAGGTAGTGCGAGGCGTCCTTGCCGGTGCCGGCCGGGCAGGAGGAGGCCCCGACACAGTTGCCGATCTTCTTGAAGTACTTGTCGTACATCGAGTACCGCAGGTAGTCGCCCATCTTCGCCGCCTTGGCGACGGTGGCCGACACATCGGCGCTCTTGCCCTGCGCCTTGGCCCACAGGTCCGCCCAGTACGCCGCCTGGACGGCACGCGCGTCGGCGTCGGGGGCGTCGGTGAACTTCCACTGCTTGGCGTACGAGGAGTCCCCGGTGAACAGGTCCAGGTAGCCGTTCTTGCCGCCGTACTTGAAGGCGTCGCAGGTGGGCTGCGGCACCGTCTCCCAGACCGACTCCTCGGGACCGCGCTGGAAGGTGTTGATGTACGACGGTCCCTTGGCCGTGGGGCCGGCCTCGCACTGGCCGCCCGGCGTGTTGCCGTAGCCGTAGACGTTGTCGACGTCCTCGATCCAGTGCATGCCGTAGATGTCGTCCGTGCCGTACGCGGACTTCAGCTCACCCGCGATCGGGTCGGAGCCCACCGACACACCGGTGTCCAGCTTCGCCGGGTACTCGTTGGGTGTGTCGTACTCGGGCGCGTACGTCGCCGGCTTGGAGGCCGTGTAGAAGGAGTTGGTCGCCTGGTCGGCATGGGTGGGGATCATGTACTTCTCCATGATTCCCCAGGCGCCGTTGAACTTCGACCAGTCGCCCGTCACCTTGCCGTACATGGCCTGCAGCCACAGGAGGTAGCTGTACGCCTCCGACGTGGTCTCGTGACCGTGGTCGGGCGCCTCCACGATCAGCGTCTCCACCGAGTGGTAGGGGATGCCGTCGGGGGAGAAGTACCCGTTCGCCGGGTTGGTGATCTTCCCGTACAGGTCCAGGAAGCGGGCGTCGTACGCCTTCGAGCCCGCCAGCTCCGTCACGGTGACCGTGGCCTTGGTGTAGCCGGTCGCCGAGGCGGTGAAGACCGCCGAGCCGGTGCCCGAGGCGTCCGCGGTGATGGTCACCTTCTGCGCGGTGTTCCAGTTGGACGGCGTGAAGGTGAGCGAGGAGCCGCCGGTCACGGACAGGCCCGTGTTGCCGGACGTGCGGGTGGTGCTCACCGCCACGTTGGCGCTGGGCTGGTTCGACAGCTTGACGTCGAAGGTGCCCGTCTTGCCCTGCTGGACGCCCAGCTGGGTGGGCGAGACGACCACGGCGGGGCCCGAGGCGACCGTGATGCCGACCGGCGTGGACGCCGCGGAGGCACCGAGGCTGTCGTAGGCCTTCGCCACCAGGGAATGACTGCCCGCGGTCAGGTTCGAGACGGAGAGCGTGTACGGCGCGGTGGTGTCGGTCCCCAGCAGCGTCGTGTCGTCGTAGAACTCGACCTTGGTGATGCTCGCGTTGTCGGCCGCCGCGGCGGTCGCGGCGAGCGGCACCGCGGCACCCTGCGTGTAGACCGCGCCCGGGGCCGGGCTGGTCAGCACCGCCACCGGCGGCTGGTGCGCGCCGGCGCAGGTGGTGCCGTTGACCGCGAAGCTCGTCGGGGCCGCGTTGGTGCCGCTGTAGCTGAACTGGGCACCGGTGTTCACGGCGGCGCCGGCGGCGACCGTTCCGTTGTACGACTCGTTCTTCACGGTGATCGTCTGGCCGGACTGCGACCAGATGCCGTTCCAGCCGTTGCTGAGCTTCTGATTGCCCGAGTAGCCGTAGGTGAGGGTCCAGCCGTTGATGGTGTCCGTGCCGCGGTTGGTGATGGTCAGGTCCGCGGTGAAGCCGGAGCCCCAGTCGTTGGTCTTGTAGTCCACGCTGCACTGCAGGGCCGCCGCGTGCGCGGTGGTCGACCCCGTCGACAACATGGTGAGCGGAAGCGCGAGGGCCGCCACGGTGGCGGTCCACAGCCGCCGCACGCCGCGGCGTCTGCGTCGGGGATGCATGTGCTGGTTCCTCCTTGCGGCTCGGGGGAGGTGGGGGAGGATCGTCAAGCCGTGAACCAGTGGGAGCGCTCCCATAGTGCGGACGGGTGTCCAGGGGGTCAAGGTCCTTGAAGAGTCGAAAAGATTCGACGCTGTTCAACAGCCTTTAAAGGGCGTTGAGTTGAGGAAGTTCGACAAAAGTTCGCACACCCTCTGTCCTTCGCCGTCACTTGCCGCTACCTTCACTCGAACCAGTGGGAGCGATTCCATCAGTCGACGCGGCCGTCACGGCGCGCCAGAGCTGCAAGGAGTCGCTCATGCGACACCCCCCGCGTTCAGTCCTTTTAGGCATCGCCGGTGCGGTCGCGCTCGTCGGGAGCGTGGTCGTACCTGCGGTCACGGCGCACGGAGCCGCACCCGCGTGCACGGTGGAGTACACCGTCACCAATCAGTGGGACGCCGGCTTCCAGGGCGACGTGAAGATCACCAACAACCAGGCTCCGCTGAGCAGTTGGAGCCTGACCTTCGACTTCGCCGGCGGGCAGCAGGTCACGCAGGGCTGGAACGCGAAGTGGTCCCAGTCCGGTACGAAGGTGACCGCCGCCAACGAGAGCTACAACGGCTCTCTCGGCACCGGCGCGAGCGTCAGCGCGGGCTTCCTCGGCTCCAAGTCGGGGAGCAACCCCGTGCCGACGACGTTCAAGCTCAACGGCACCACCTGCAACGTCGACTCGGGCCCGTCCACACCGCCGACGGACCCGCCGCCGACCGGTGACGGCAAGGCACCCGCCCTGCACGTCTCCGGCAGCAAGCTGGTCGACGCCGCCGGGAACAACCGCCGGCTGCTGGGCGTCAACCGCTCCGGCGGCGAGTTCATGTGCGTCCAGGGCTACGGCATCTGGGACGGCCCCGTGGACGACGCCGCGATCAAGGCGATCGCCGACTGGAAGGCGAACGCCGTCCGTATCCCGCTCAACGAGGAGTGCTGGCTGGGTCTTTCCAACATCAAACCCGAGTACGCGGGTGCCAACTACATCAACGCGGTCAAGGAGCTGGTGGCCCGCGTCGAGGCACGCGGCATGACCCCGATCGTCGAACTGCACTGGACCTACGGCCAGTACACCGGCAACTCGGCGGGCTGCTCCGACGTGCACGCCACCTGCCAGAAGCCGATGCCCGACGCCCAGTACACGCCGTCGTTCTGGTCCTCGGTCGCCAGTACGTTCAAGGGTGACCAGGCCGTCGTCTTCGACCTGTTCAACGAGCCCTATCCGGACCGGGCGACCTCCAGCCTCACGGACGCCTGGAAGTGCTGGCGCGACGGCGGCACCTGTCCGGGCATCGGGTACAAGGTCGCCGGCATGCAGAGCCTCGTCGACGCGATCCGCGGTGCCGGGGCGAAGAACGTCGTCCTCGCCGGCGGTCTCGCGTACTCCAACGACCTCGGCCAGTGGCTCACCTACCGGCCCAGCGACCCGGCGGGCAATCTGGGCGCCTCCTACCACGTCTACAACTTCAACACCTGTTCCAGCGCGAGCTGCTGGAACTCCACCCTCGTCCCGGTCGCGGCCCAGGTGCCGCTGGTGGCCGGGGAGATCGGCGAGAACACCTGCTCGCACGGGTTCATCGACCAGGTCATGAAGTGGTTCGACGACCGTGGCCTGTCGTATCTGGGCTGGACCTGGAACACCTGGGACTGCTCCTCCGGGCCGTCCCTGATCTCCGCCTTCGACGGCACGCCCACGGCGTTCGGCGCCGGGCTGCGCGACCATCTGCGCGCCCTCAGTCCCTGAGCCCCTCTCCGCGAGCCCCAGTCCGCACGTCCCTGTCCGAAAGTCCCGTAACCGCACATCAGGTTCGACAGAAGGAGCAAGTCGCACTCATGAGCCGCACCAGAACATCGATACTCGCCGCCATGGCACTGGTGGCCGGGGCGACGGGAACGGCGCTGACCGCCGCACCCGCCAGCGCCGCGGTCCCCTGTACCGTCGACTACAAGGTCAACCAGTGGGACAGCGGCTTCACCGCCGATGTCACCGTCAAGAACAACGGCGCCGCCAAGTCGAGTTGGTCGCTGAAGTGGACCTACGCCGGTAACCAGAAGGTCACCAGCTTCTGGAACGCGAAGGTCAGCCAGAGCGGTGCCAACGTCACCGCGGCCAACGAGACCTACAACGCCAGCCTGCCGACGGGCGGTTCCGTCAACTTCGGCTTCCAGGGCACCTACAGCGGCACCAACGCGATCCCGGCCTCCTTCAGCCTCGACGGCGTCACCTGCAACGTCGACAACGGCGGCGGCAACCCCGGTGGAGGTGACCCGGGCGGCGGCGACCCCGGTGGCGGCAACCCCGGCGGCGGCAACGGAAGCCGCGTCGACAACCCGTACGTCGGCGCCAAGGTGTACGTGAACCCGGAGTGGTCCAAGAAGGCCGCCGCCGAGCCCGGCGGCACCAGGGTCTCCAACCAGCCGACCGGCGTCTGGCTCGACCGCATCGCCGCGATCAACGGCGTGAACGGCGGCATGGGCCTGCGCGCCCACCTCGACGAGGCCCTGAAGCAGAAGGGCACCGGCGAAGAGGTCGTCCAGGTCGTCGTGTACGACCTGCCGGGACGCGACTGCGCGGCCCTCGCCTCCAACGGCGAGCTCGGCCCGACGGAGATCGACAAGTACAAGACGCAGTTCATCGACCCGATCGCGGCCATCCTCGGCGACTCCAAGTACTCCTCGCTGCGGATCGTCACCACCATCGAGATCGACTCGCTGCCGAACCTGGTCACCAACACCAGCGGCCGCGCCACCGCCACACCGCAGTGCGACACCATGAAGGCCAACGGCAACTACGTCAAGGGCGTCGGCTACGCGCTCGCCAAGCTCGGCAAGATCGCGAACGTCTACAACTACATCGACGCCGGGCACCACGGCTGGATCGGCTGGGACGACAACTTCGGCCCGTCGGCCGACATCTTCAAGCAGGCGGCCACCAGTGAGGGCGCGTCCGTCAACGACGTGACCGGCTTCATCACCAACACGGCCAACTACAGTGCCCTGAAGGAGAACAACTTCTCCATCACCGACCAGGTCAACGGCGTCTCGGTACGCCAGTCCAAGTGGGTGGACTGGAACCAGTACGTCGACGAGCTGTCGTTCGCGCAGGCCTTCCGCAACAAGCTCGTCTCGGTCGGCTTCAACTCCAACATCGGCATGCTGATCGACACCTCCAGGAACGGCTGGGGCGGATCGGCGCGTCCGGCCGGTCCGGGTGCCAAGACCAGCGTGGACACCTACGTCGACGGCGGGCGCTACGACCGCCGCGTCCACATGGGCAACTGGTGCAACCAGGCGGGAGCCGGTCTCGGTGAGCGTCCGAAGGCGGCGCCGGCCGCGGGCATCGACGCCTACGTGTGGATGAAGCCGCCGGGGGAGTCCGACGGTTCCAGCTCGGCCATCGCGAACGACGAGGGCAAGGGCTTCGACCGCATGTGCGACCCGACCTACGGGGGCAACGCCCGCAACGGCAACAGCATGTCGGGCGCGCTGCCGAACGCTCCGGTCTCCGGGCACTGGTTCTCCGCCCAGTTCCAGGAGCTGATGAAGAACGCCTACCCGGCGCTGTAGTGACCCGCTCATGAGCCGGTGATCCGCCGGGGCCGGCCTTGCCGGCCGGCCCCGGTGGACGGCTCCTCCCCGCGGCCGGGGGGCACCTGCCCCCCGGCCGTACCTTCACGTCCGGCTCCTTTCCGTCCTTTCTTTGCCGTCGCTTTTGCGGCCTCGGCAACAGGAGTGGCCCTCTCCCGGTGCGTCGGCGCAGGCTGACCGCACCGGACGAGAGAGGCTGATCGCATGGCGCACCTACCCCACGCACACCCCGACCACCAGGAGGACCACCCCGGCGGGCACGGCCATCACGGCCACGGTCCGGGCGACATCGACTGGGCCGTCATGGCTCCGCTCCTCGAGGCCCAGGCGGAGCTGTTCACGCCCCTGTACGGGACGGTCATGGCGTGGCTGAGGGAGAAGGCGCCCGAGCCCGGCCTGATCGTCGACGCCGGCAGCGGGCCGGGCGTGGTCTCCTGCCTCTTCGCCGAGGCGTTCCCGGGCGCGCGGGTCGTCGCGGTGGACAGCTCCGAACCGCTCCTCGAGCGGGCCCGGGCCCGCGCGGCCCGTCTCGGTCTGGCCGACCGGCTCAGCACGCTCACCGGTGAACTCTCCGGCGTGCTGGACGAGTTGGAGTATCCGGCGGATCTGCTGTGGGCCGGAAACAGCCTGCACCACCTGGGCGACCAGCGGGCCGCCCTCGCCGCGTTCGCCGAGCGGCTGGCGCCCGGCGGCACGCTCGCCCTGCTGGAGGGCGGCCTCCCCGCCCGGTTCCTGGCCCGTGACCTCGGCATCGGCCGGCCGGGCCTGCAGGCCCGGATCGACGTGGTGCAGGAGGACTGGTTCTCGCGCATGCGGGCCGAACTGCCGGGCTCGGTCGCCGAGACCGAGGACTGGCCGGCGCTGCTGGCGTCCGCGGGCCTCGAGCCGGCCGGCACCCGCAGCTTCCTGCTCGACCTGCCCGCGCCGGTCTCCGACCAGGCTCGCGCCTATGTCGCCGCCGAACTGAACCGGCTCCGCGAGGCCCTGGAGGGCGGCATCACCGCCGAGGACCGCGCCACGCTCGACCGGCTCCTCGACCCCGACGACGAGGCGAGCGTGCACCGCAGGAGCGACCTCTTCGTGCTCAGGGCGTACACGGTGTACACGGCGGTACGGGCCGCCTGAGCAACAGGGGCCCGGCAACCTCGCGCTGCCGGGCCCCGGCCACAGCCCTAGTCGGCGGCGACGAACTCCTTCGCCAGCCTCTCGCCCAGGGCGACCGCCGCGCTGTGGCTCTGGATCGGCGAGACCCGGGAGTTCTTGAACAGGATGTAGGTCACTCCGGAGTTCACGCCTCCGGTGGCCGGGTCCGGGTTGATGCCGAGGGCCTTGGCGGTGGCGTACGAGGCCTCGCCGATGATCTCCGAGGGGCCGGTGTCGCCGACGACCGCGTACTCGACCCGGTCGCCGTGGATCACGGCCACCACGCCGCCACCCCTGATGCCGGCCGCGGCGTAGTCCCAGATGGCGCTCGCGCTCGGCACCACCACGTACGGCAGCGACTCCGCCTCCAGCGGCCGGCCGTCGGACCGGTGGAAGGCCGTGTCGTCGTGGAACCAGGGGTCGGCGGTCTCGTTGCAGTGGGTGGTGCGCACGCCGTCGCAGTCGATGTCCATGTCGGCCTTCCAGAACACCACGCCGTTCCCGCCGCACACCGGGACCGTGGCCGGAGCCCCCTCGTCCGTGCGGTACTTGCCGTGGGAGATCTGCCGGCAGGTCGTCACCTTGGCGAGCAGCTCGGCGGCGCCGACCGAGCCTTCCCTGGTGGGCCGCGGATCCCCGCCGCCGGAGGCGTGTGCGGGGGCCGTTCCGGTGGCGAGCAGGGCGGCACTCAGAGCCGCGGCGAGGGGAGGTCTTCGTATGTGCACGGGGGAGACCCTTCTGTCAGGAAAGTTTCCTTACATGTGGCGCGTCCCGATGGCGATGACGCGCGGCGCGTCCCGGAACCGCCGGGCGGCGGACCGGGACGCACCGCGCCCGGTGAGGATCAGACCACGTCGAACTTCGCCGGGTCCGGGCCCAGGCGCCGGTCCTCGTTCAGGGCGCTGATCGCCCCGAGGTCCTCGTCGTCCAGGCTGAAGCCGAAGACGTCGATGTTCTCCCGGATCCGGGAGGGGGTCACCGACTTCGGGATCACGATGTTGCCGAGCTGGAGGTGCCAGCGCAGCACGATCTGGGCGGGCGTGCGGTTGTGCTTCTGCGCGATCGCCACGATCGCCGGAACCTCCAGCAGGCCCTTGCCCTGGCCGAGCGGCGACCAGGCCTCGGTGGCGATGCCCTGCTCCGCGTGGTACTCGCGGGCGGCGTGCTGCTGGAGGTGCGGGTGCAGTTCGATCTGGTTGACCGCCGGGATCACCGAGGTCTCGGCGATCAGGCGCTCCAGGTGCTCGGGAAGGAAGTTGGAGGTGCCGATCGCCCGGACGCGCCCGTCGGCGAGCAGCTCCTCGAACGCCTTGTAGGAGTCGACGAACTTCCCCCGGGCCGGCGTCGGCCAGTGGATCAGGTAGAGGTCCACGTACTCCAGGCCGAGCTTGGCGAGCGAGGCGTCGAAGGCGCGCAGCGTGGAGTCGTACCCGTGCTCGCTGTTCCAGAGCTTGGTGGTGACGAAGACCTCCTCGCGGGGGACCCCGGAGGCGGCGATGGCCTTGCCGGTGCCCTCCTCGTTGCCGTAGATCGTCGCAGTGTCGATGCTCCGGTACCCGGCCTCCAATGCCGTGGCGACGGCCCGCTCCGCCTCGTCGTCCGGCACCTGCCAGACTCCGAAGCCCAGCTGGGGCATCTCGACGCCGTTGTTGAGGATGATCGGGGGGACCTTGCTGCTCACTAGCTTCTCGATCCTTCACTTGTCGTCCGGTGTTGCTCCCATCGTCAACGATCACGGGCCGTACCGCATTCCTGGTCGGCCGTTCCGGCCGAAACCGGCCCAGGCGGTGCGGGCCCCGCTCAGACCTGGTACAACGCCTCCACCTCGGCCGCGTACGCGTTCTCGATGGCCTTGCGCTTGAGCTTCAGGGACGGGGTCAGCAGACCGTGCTCCTCGGTGAACGGCTGGGCGAGGACACGGAAGGTGCGGATCGACTCCGCCTGTGAGACCAGCGTGTTGGCGGCGACCACCGCACGGCGGACCTCGGTCTCCAGATCGGGGTCGTGCACCAGCCGGGCCGCAGGCATCCGCGGTTTTCCGCGCATCCGGAGCCAGTGCTCGACGGCCTCCTGGTCGAGGGTGACCAGCGCGGCGACGTAGGGGCGGTCGTTGCCGACGACGATGCACTGGGAGATCAGCGGATGGTCGCGCACCCGCTCCTCCAGCAGCCCCGGCGCCACGCTCTTGCCGCCGGAGGTCACCAGGATCTCCTTCTTGCGGCCGGTGATCGTCAGATAGCCGTCCTCGTCGAGGGAACCGAGGTCGCCGGTGGCCAGCCAGCCGTCGTGCAGAGCCACGTCGGTGGCCTTCTCGTTGTTGAGGTAGCCCTGGAAGACGTTGCTGCCGCGCAGCCAGATCTCGCCGTCGTCGGCGATGTGCACGGTGGTGCCCGGGACGGGCTGTCCGACTGTGCCGTAACGGGTGAGTCCGGGCGGGTTGGCGGTGGCCGCCGCGGTGGTCTCGGTCAGCCCGTAGCCCTCGTAGATCTGCACGCCGGCGCCCGCGAAGAACAGGCCGAGCCGGCGGTCCATCGCCGAGCCGCCGGACATCGCGTTGCGGATCCTGCCGCCCATCGCGGCGCGGACCTTGGAGTACACGAACGTGTCGAAGAACTGGTGCTGCATCCGCAGGCCGGCCGAGGGGCCCGGGCCGATGCCCCACGCCTTGGCCTCGACGGCGTCCGCGTACTTCACGGCGACCTCGACGGCCTTCTCGAACGGCCCGTCCCTGCCCTCCTTCTCCGCCTTGCGGCGGGCCGCGCCGAACACCTTCTCGAAGATGTACGGCACCGCCAGGATGAACGTCGGCCGGAACGCCTGCAGGTCGGGCAGCAGCGCGGAGGCGTTGAGCTGCGGCTGATGGCCGAAACGGACCTTGCCGCGGATCGCGGCGACCTCCACCATCCGGCCGAAGACATGGGCGAGCGGCAGGAACAGCAGCGTCGCCGCCTCGTCGCCCTTCCTGCTGTGGAACACCGGTTCCCAGCGTTCGATCACCGTGTCCGACTCGTACATGAAGTTGCCGTGCGACAGGACGCAGCCCTTGGGCCGGCCGGTGGTGCCGGAGGTGTAGATGACGGTCGCGACCGAGTCCGGGGTGACCGCCTCCCGGTGCCGGTGCACCACGGCGTCGTCGATGTGCGCGCCCGCGTCGTAGAGCCGCGGCACGATGCCGGTGTCGAGCTGCCAGAGCTGGCGCAGTCGCGGCAGCCGGTCGATGACGGTGGCGATCGTCATCGCGTGCTCCTCGTGCTCCACGACCGCCGCCGTGACCTCGGCGTCGTACAGCGCCCAGAAGCACTGCTCCGCCGAGGAGGTGGGGTAGAGCGGTACCACCTGGGCGCCGATCGTCCACAGCGCGAAGTCGAACAGCGTCCACTCGTAACGGGTACGGGACATGATCGCGACGCGGTCGCCGAAGCGGATGCCCTGGGCGAGCAGGCCCTTGGCGAGGGCCAGCACCTCGTCGCGGAACTCCGCGCAGGTCACGTCCCGCCATCCGCCGAACTCGTCCTTGCGGCCGAGCGCGATGTGGAGCGGGTCGTCCTGGGCATGCTGGAAGACGACGTCGGCCAGTCCGCCCACCGGCGGTGGCAACGTCGACGGAGGGCTGGTGAACTCGCGCAAACCCCGCTCCCGTTCCTTGTGACGCTCCGCACAGCGCCGTGAAAGCTACCCCAGCGCGACGGGGGCGGCAGGGCCCGCGAAGGCCTCCGGCGCCCCCGCGGACGCCGGAAAATGCGCTCACAAGGGGAAGGGTCGGACAGGTTTCCCTACGGATGAGTAAGGTTCGGTGCCGCTTTCTCCACCGAATCTGTACTGCCCGCTTACGGCCCTCGGGGCGGGCAGGCCCGGGGAGGGGCGCGTTTCAGCCGACGCCGTGCCGGTGGAGGCGGTCGCCGCTGGAGAGGATGGCCGTGGCCAGGGCGTCGGCCGCGTGGTGGGGAGTGTCGTGGCGGCGGCCGTGGACGAGGACGAAGTCGACCCCGCCCAGTTCCGGCAGGCCCGCGCGGTCCGGGACGCGCACCAGACCCGGCGGGATCAGGCCGCGGGAGTGGGCCATCACGCCCAGGCCCGCGCGGGCGGCGGCGATCAGGCCGTTGAGGCTGCCGCTGGTGCAGGCGACGCGCCACGGCCGGCCCTGGCGCTCCAGGGCCTCCAGGGCGAGGGCGCGGGAGATGCCGGGCGGCGGGTAGACGATGAGCGGCACCGGCCGGTCGGGGTCCAGGCGCAGCCGTTCGGCGCCGATCCAGACCATGCGGTCGTGCCAGACCGGTTCGCCCGCCGGGTCCTCCGGGCGCCGCTTGGCCAGCACCAGGTCCAGCTTTCCGGCGGCGAGCTGCTCGTGCAGGATGCCCGACAGCTCCACCGTCAGCTCCAGGTCGACCTCTGGATGCTCCGAGCGGAAGCCCGCCAGGACCTCCGGCAGCCGGGTCAGCACGAAGTCCTCCGACGCGCCGAACCGCAGCCGGCCGCGTACCCGGGCGCCGGTGAAGAACGCCGTCGCCTGCTCGTGCACCTGGAGGATCCGGCGCGCGAAGCCCAGCATGGCCTCGCCGTCCTCGGTCAGCTCCACCGAGTGGGTGTCGCGGGCGAAGAGCAGTCTGCCGGTCGCGTCCTCAAGACGGCGTACGTGCTGGCTGACGGTCGACTGACGCAGCCCGAGCCGCCGGGCCGCTCCCGTGAAGCTGAGGGTCTGGGCCACGGTGAGGAAGGTGCGCAGCTGGGCTGGGTCGTACACGAGGGCCACCGTACACCGGTCATCACGAGATGCGATGACAGTCAGAGTCGTATGACGGATTCCCGATCAGCGCCGTGAGGGGCACGATGAAGAGAGGATCCGGGGTCCCGACGGGCTCGTCGCTGCCCGTACCGACCCGAAGAGCACGAGCAAGTGGAGCACCGTGAAACGCCTGCGCCGGAGGAACCTGCCGATCGACCCGTACATCGTCCTGCTGCTGGCGACGGTGGGCATCGCGGCGCTCCTCCCCGCCCGCGGCGCGGCCGCCCATGTGGCCTCGGGCGCCTCGACCGGCGCGATCGCCGTGCTGTTCTTCCTCTACGGCGTCCGTCTCTCCACCCGCGAGGCATGGGACGGCCTGAAGCACTGGCGGCTGCATGTCACGGTCCTGGCCTGCACCTTCGTGGTCTTCCCGCTGCTCGGGCTGGCCGCCCGCGGACTCGTCCCGGTGCTGCTGAACCAGCCGCTCTACCAGGGCCTGCTCTTCCTCACCCTGGTCCCGTCGACCATCCAGTCGTCGATCGCGTTCACCTCCATCGCCCGCGGCAACGTGCCCGCCGCGATCTGCGCGGGCTCCTTCTCCTCGCTGGTCGGCATCATCCTCACCCCGCTGCTCGTGGCCGTGCTGCTCGGCAGCGGCGGCGGTGGCTTCTCCGGGCACTCGCTGGTCACGATCGTGCTGCAACTGCTCGTGCCGTTCGTCGCCGGGCAGCTGCTCAGGCCCTGGATCGGCGGTTTCGTCGGCCGGCACAAGAGGATCCTCGGGCTGGTCGACCGCGGCTCGATCCTGCTCGTCGTCTACACCGCGTTCAGCGAGGGCATGGTGCGCGGCATCTGGCACCAGGTCAGTCCCGCACGGCTCGGCGGCCTGCTGGTCGTCGAGGCCCTGCTGCTCGCCGTGATGCTCGCCCTGACCTGGTACGGCACCCGGGCCCTCGGCTTCTCCCGCGAGGACCGCATCGCCGTGCAGTTCGCCGGCTCGAAGAAGTCGCTGGCCTCCGGGCTGCCCATGGCGAGCGTCCTGTTCGGCGCCCATGCCTCGCTCGCCGTGCTGCCGCTGATGGTCTTCCACCAGATGCAGCTCATGGTGTGCGCGGTGATCGCCAAGCGCCGGGCGCGCGACCCCGAGGTGCGGGAGGGGACCGCCGGGCAGGCACCGGCGTCGCGCACCGAGGCCGCCACGGCGAACCGGACCCGTTGACAGTCCTTTTGACAGCTGCCTCGGTTTCGGATTCGGATGCGACGGCCCCGCGCGGGTCAGCCGTGGGTGGCCGTCTCCCGCAGGGTGATCCGCTTCTCGCCCGCGTACACGTTCATGGAGCTGCCCCGCAGGAAGCCGACCAGCGTCAGTCCCGTCTCCGCGGCCAGGTCCACCGCGAGGGACGACGGCGCGGAGACGGCCGCCAGAACGGGGATGCCCGCCATGACGGCCTTCTGCGCCAGTTCGAAGGACGCGCGGCCGGAGACCAGCAGGATGCTGCGGGACAGCGGCAGGCCGCCCTGTTGCAGGGCGCGGCCGACCAGCTTGTCGACCGCGTTGTGCCGGCCCACGTCCTCCCGTATGTCCAGCAGCTCGCCGTCCTCGTCGAACAGGGCCGCCGCGTGCAGCCCCCCGGTGCGGTCGAAGACGCGCTGGGCCGCCCGCAGCCGGTCGGGCAGGGTCGCCAGCAGTTCGGGCCCGACCCGCAGCGGGGGCGCGTCGGAGATCGGCCAGCGGGCCGTCGTACGGACCGCGTCCAGGCTCGCCTTGCCGCACAGGCCGCACGACGAGGTCGTGTACACATTGCGTTCGAGGGTGATGTCGGGCAGGACGACGTCCGGCGCGGTCCGCACATCCACCACGTTGTAGGTGTTCGAGCCGTCCACCGTCGCGCCCGCGCAGTACACGATGTTCAGCAGGTCGGACGCGGCGCCCAGCACGCCCTCGCTGACCAGGAAACCGGCCGCCAGCGCGAAGTCGTCACCCGGTGTGCGCATGGTGATCGCGAGCGGCTTGCCGTTCAGCCGGATCTCCAGCGGCTCCTCGGCGACCAGTGTGTCGGGGCGGGACGAGACGGCTCCGTCCCGGATGCGGATCACCTTGCGTCGTTCCGTGACTCGTCCCATGTCCTGATCAGCCTCGGTTCTCTGCGCTCTTCGGCCGAAGCGGCCCCGACGACGTCAATTGTCCTGCACGTGCGTCGGCCCCGGGTGGTGGGGCGACCCCCGTCTGACGGAAGCCGACAAGCGGGGCCCGTCAATCCTGTGGCTTCACCTGCCGCCTTACCCGTGAGTCACTGATCAGACTGGGGAATTCCCGCTGTCCACGGTCACGAGGGGGATCACCCATGAACGGCTCACGCATCACCGCCGTCGGTCACTACCAGCCCGCCAAGGTGCTCACCAACGAGGACCTGGAGGGCATCGTGGCGACCAGCGACGAGTGGATCAGGAGCCGGGTGGGCATCCGGACCCGGCACATCGCCGGGCCCGACGAGCCGGTCGACGAGCTCGCCGCGCACGCCGCCGCCAAGGCGCTCGCGGCGGCCGGGCTCACGCCCGGCGACATCGACCTCGTGCTGGTCGCCACCTCCACGGCCACGGACCGCTCCCCGAACACCGCCGCCCGTGTCGCCGCCCGGCTCGGCGTGCCGCGGCCGGCCGCGATGGACCTCAACGTCGTGTGCGCGGGCTTCACCCACGCCCTGGCCACCGCCGACCACACCGTGCGTGCGGGCGCCGCGACCCGCGCCCTGGTCATCGGCGCCGACAAGATGTCCGACGTGACCGACTGGACCGACCGCACGACCTGCGTGCTCGTCGGTGACGGCGCCGGGGCCGCCGTGGTCGAGGCCTGCCGGCCGGGCGAGGAGCCCGGGATCGGGCCGGTGCTGTGGGGCTCGGTGCCCGAGATGGGGCACGCGGTGCGGATCGAGGGCATGCCCCCGCGGTTCGCGCAGGAGGGGCAGAGCGTCTACCGGTGGGCCACCACGCAGTTGCCGCCGCTGGCCCGGCAGGCCTGCGAGCGGGCCGGACTCACGCCCGAGCAGCTGGCCGGGGTCGTCCTGCACCAGGCCAACCTGCGCATCATCGAGCCGCTCGCCGCGAAGCTGGGAGCCGTCAACGCCGTGGTCGCCCGTGACGTCAGCGTGTCCGGCAACACCTCGGCCGCGAGCATCCCGCTGGCGCTGTCCAAGCTCATCGAGCGGGGCGAGGTGACCACCGGCGACCCGGTGCTGCTGTTCGGCTTCGGCGGCAATCTCTCCTACGCCGGACAGGTCGTGCGCTGCCCCTGACCGGCGGCCGCCGGGGCCTCGCGGACTTCGAGCGCCCCGGCCCGCCTCGGGGAAGTGGCCGCCCGGTCCGGCGAGGCGCTCAGCGGACTGGTGAACGCTGAGGGGGCCGACTGCTTCACGGAGCCATGTCGGAGGGCATGGAAGAGCGGGCAGCGCATGTCGTGACCGCCTGGGCCGCACAACGAGCCCCAGACTTGTGGCGGGCATCGGATTCGCCGATGACCGGGACGCAATCCCAGAAATGGCGGGGCGCTTTTGGACTCCCGTCACCTCACGAACGAGGTAACGGGACGACGGGCGCGGTGCACCCGCACGCCGTCGGGCCCTGCTTTCCGATACGAAGGACGGCCCTCATGACTTCTGTGGACATGGCCGGGCGCGTGGCCCTGGTGACCGGAGCGACCAGCGGAATCGGCGCCGCGACGGCGGCACTGCTCGCCGAGCGGGGCGCGTACGTGCTGGTCGCGGGACGCGACGCGACGCGCGGCGCGTCCGTGGTCGCCGGGATCCGGGCGCGCGGCGGCAAGGCGGACTTCCTCACCGCCGAACTGCGGGATGCGCAGTCGGCGAGGCAGCTGGCCCGTGAGGCCACCGGGCTGGGCGGAGGCCGTGTGGACATCCTCGTCAACGGCGCGGGCATCTTCCCGTTCGGCCCCACGGCGCAGGCGTCGCCCGGCGACGTGGACGGCGTCTACGACCTGAACGTGAAGGCGCCGTTCTACCTGGTGGCGGAACTCGCGCCGGCGATGGCCGAGCGCGGGCACGGCGCCGTCGTCAACGTCAGCACCATGGTCGCCGAGTACGGCGTCGCGGGGATGGCGCTGTACGGGTCCAGCAAGGCGGCGCTGAATCTGCTGACCAAGGCGTGGGCCGCCGAGTTCGGACCGCAGGGCGTGCGGGTCAACGCGGTCGAGCCCGGGCCGACCCGTACGGAGGGCACGGCCGACATGGGCGAGGACCTCGACGCCCTGGCCGCGCAGGCCCCCGCGGGACGGCCTGCCGCCCCGAGGGAGATCGCCGAGGCCATCGCCTATCTGGCCAGTGACGCGGCCGGCTTCGTGCAGGGCGCGATCCTGCCTGTCGACGGCGGCCGTACGGCTGTCTGACGTTCGTCGGCATCGGACGCCCTCGCTCGGCGTTCCCGACTTTGTCCTGTCGGTGGGAAAAGTTGGTGGCAATCCATGCGCAACTTCTTCCCAGTTCCGGCAGTCGCTGCTACGTTCCTCTCTCAAGCAGGCGGCCAGGTGGCCGGAATTACCCTGTGCGCAGGCCGAATTGAGGCGGGAGGGGCACGTGAGACGTATGACGGCACGACCCGCCAACACCCATCAGGCCCGGCTGCTCAAGCTGTTGCGCGACGGGGGACCCAGCTCCCGGGCCCAACTCGGCGACAGCGTCGAGCTGTCCCGGTCGAAGCTGGCCGTGGAGGTGGACCGGCTCCTGGAGACGGGACTGGTCGTCGCCGACGGACTCGCCGCCTCGCGCGGCGGCCGCCGTTCCCACAACGTCCGCCTCGCCCCCGAACTGCGCTTCCTGGGCGTCGACATCGGCGCGACCTCGGTCGACGTCGCGGTCACCAACGCGGAACTGGAAGTGCTCGGACACCTCAACCAGCCGCTGGACGTGCGCGAGGGACCCGTCGCGGTCTTCGAGCAGGTCCTCGCCATGGCCGCGAAGTTGCGGGCCTCGGGGCTCGCGGAGGGCTACGACGGCGCCGGCATCGGCGTCCCCGGTCCCGTCCGCTTCCCCCAGGGCGTCCCCGTGGCACCCCCGATCATGCCGGGCTGGGACGGCTTCCCCGTACGGGAGGCGCTCAGCCAGGAACTCGGCTGCCCGGTCATGGTCGACAACGACGTGAACCTCATGGCGATGGGGGAGCAGCACGCGGGCGTCGCCCGCTCCGTGGGCGACTTCCTCTGCGTCAAGATCGGCACCGGCATCGGCTGCGGCATCGTCGTCGGCGGCGAGGTCCACCGCGGTACGACCGGCAGCGCGGGCGACATCGGGCACATCCAGGCCGTGCCCGGCGGACGCCCGTGCGTCTGTGGCAACCAGGGCTGCCTGGAGGCCCACTTCAGCGGCGCCGCCCTGGCCCGTGACGCGCTGGAGGCGGCCCAGCAGGGCCTGTCGGCCGAACTCGCGACCCGGCTGGAGGCGAACGGCGCCCTCACCGGCGTCGACGTGGCCGCCGCGGCCGCCGCGGGCGACGCCACCTCCCTCGGCCTGATCCGGGAGGGCGGCACCCGCACCGGCCAGGTCATCGCCGGACTCGTCTCCTTCTTCAACCCCGGCCTCGTGGTGATCGGCGGCGGGGTCACCGGCCTCGGCCACACCCTGCTCGCCGCGATCCGCACCCAGGTCTACCGCCAGTCGCTGCCCCTGGCGACCGGCAACCTGCCCATCGTCCTGGGCGAGTTGGGGCCCGCCGCCGGAGTCATCGGCGCGGCCCGGCTCATCAGCGACCACCTGTTCTCGCCGGCCTGACCGGCGCGCACCACCTGGCACCACCTCGCACCACCGGTACGCCCCGCACCACCCGCACACAGCACGACACCACCACCGGTACGTCCCGAGTACACCAGCCCGCCCCGCGTACACCAGCCACGCGTACGTCAGCCCTGCCCTGAGACCGGCCGTATCCGCCGAGGGGAACCACCATGGCTCCAGAACCACCCCTGCTCAGCATGTCCGGCATCACCAAGTCGTTCCCCGGAGTCCGCGCCCTGGACGGAGTCGACCTGGAGGTACAGGCCGGAGAGGTGCACTGCCTGCTCGGCCAGAACGGCGCCGGGAAGTCCACCCTCATCAAGGTCCTCGCCGGGGCCCACCAGCCCGACGACGGGGCGATCGTCTGGCGGGGCGAGCCCACCACCCTGAAGTCCCCGATCGCCGCCATGCGCCTGGGCATCGCCACCATCTACCAGGAACTCGACCTGGTGGGTCACCTGTCCGTCGCCGAGAACGTCTTCCTCGGCCACGAACCCACCACCGCCGGATTCGTCGTCCGCGGCCGCGAGGCCCGCTCCGCCACCACCGTCCTCCTCAAGCGGCTCGGCCACCCCGAGATCGACCCGGGCCGGTTTGTCGGCGACCTCTCCGCCGCCCAGCAGCAGGTCGTCTCCATGGCCCGGGCCCTCTCTCACGACGTCCGGCTCATCGTCATGGACGAACCGTCGGCCGCCCTCGACCCGGACGAGGTCCACAACCTCTTCCGCATCGTCGGCGACCTCACCGCGGCCGGTGTCGCCGTCGTCTACATCTCCCACCGCCTGGAGGAGATCCGCCGCATCGGCGACCGGGTCACCGTCCTCAAGGACGGCCGCGCCGTCGCCGGCGGACTGCCCGCCGAGTCCACCCCGACCCGCGAGATCGTCTCCCTGATGACGGGCCGCAACGTCGAGTACGTCTTCCCGCCGCGTCCGACGGCCGACACCGCGCACCTCGCGCCCGTCCTCACCGTCGAAGGGCTCGCCCGCGACGGCGAGTTCGCCCCCCTCGACCTCGAAGTGCGGCCCGGCGAGATCGTCGGCCTCGCCGGACTCGTCGGCTCCGGCCGCTCCGAGATCCTGGAGACCGTCTACGGCGCCCGCAAACCCAGCGCGGGCCGCGTCCTCGTCGACGGCACACCGTTGCGCCCCGGCAGCGTGCGCTCCGCGGTCCGCGCCGGACTCGGGCTCGCCCCCGAGGAACGCAAGGCCCAGGGCCTGCTGATGCTGGAGTCCGTCACCCGCAACGTCAGCGTCTCCACCCTGTCCCGCTTCGCCCGCGGCGGCTGGCTCGACCGGCGCGCGGAACGGAACGCCGCCCGGCAGGCCACCCGCGAACTCTCCCTGCGCCCCGACAACCCCGACACGCCGGTGCGCACCCTCTCCGGCGGCAACCAGCAGAAGGCGGTCCTCGCCCGCTGGCTGCTGCGCGGCTGCCGCGTCCTGCTCCTGGACGAACCCACCCGCGGTGTCGACGTCGGCGCCCGCGCCGAGCTGTACGCGGTGGTGCGCCGACTCGCCGACGAGGGCCTGGCGGTGCTGCTGGTCTCCAGCGAGATACCCGAGGTCCTCGGCCTCGCCGACCGCGTCCTGGTGCTCCGCGAGGGGCTCGTCGTCCACACGGCACCCGCCCGGGAGCTGGACGAACACCGCGTACTCGACCTGGCCATGGAAGGAACCCCCGTGTCCACGCAGTCCGTAACCGAGGAAGGGAGCGCGACGTCATGACGCAGCCCGCCACCCCGGCCCAGCACGGCGGACCCGACGCCGGGCCGCCGCCCGCCGCCCGCGCGGACACCCCGAAGGGCGACGCCGGTCCGCTGCGCGTCCTGTGGGCCCGCGCCGACGTGCGCACCCTGTCGCTGCTCGGTGTGCTCGCCGTCCTCGTCCTCATCGGCGGCATCACCAAACCCGACCAGTTCCTGGACACCCGCAACCTGCAGCTGGTGCTCACCCAGGCATCCATCATCGGCGTCGTCACCGTCGGGATGACCTTCGTCATCATGAGCGGCGGCATCGACCTGTCCGTCGGCGCGATCGTCGGCCTCGCCTCCGTGTGGGCCACCACCGTGGCCACCCAGGAGTACGGCTTCGTGGGCGTGCTGTTCACCGCGGTGCTCGTCGGCGTCGGGTGCGGACTCGTCAACGGCGTCCTCATCGCGTACGGCGGCATGGTCCCGTTCATCGCCACCCTCGCCATGCTCGCCTCCGCACGCGGTCTCGCCCTGCAGATCACCGGCGGCAAGACCCAGATCGTCACCATCGACGGCATCCTGAGCCTCGGCAACCGCGACTCCTACGTCCTCGGCGTGCCGCCGCTGGTCCTCGTCTTCGCCGCCGTCACCGTCATCGGCTGGCTCGTGCTGAACCGCACCACGTTCGGGCGGCGCACCGTCGCCGTCGGCGGCAACCCGGAGGCGGCCCGGCTGGCGGGCATCGACGTACGCCGCCAACGCCTCTACCTCTACCTGCTGTCCGGGCTGTGCTGCGGCATCGCGGCCTTCCTGCTGATCGTCCTGGCCGGCTCCGGCCAGAACACCAACGGCAACCTGTACGAACTCGACGCCATCGCCGCCGCGATCATCGGCGGGACCCTGCTGAGCGGCGGCCGGGGCACCATCGTCGGCTCCGTCCTCGGCGTCCTGATCTTCATCACGATCAGCAACATCTTCGCCCTGAACAACCTCCAGAGCGACGTCCAGCAGATCGCCAAGGGCGCCATCATCGTCGCCGCCGTCCTCGTCCAGCGGCGCACCGCCTCCACCACCTAGCCCAGCCGAGCCGCCCGCTCCGTACGGCCCTCACCGGAAAGGCCATCGCCATGCCCCAGACACCGAGCCGCAGAGGCCTGCTCTTCGGCGGCGCCGCCGTCGGCGCCACCGCCTTCCTCGCCGCCTGCACCAGCAACGAGCCCAAGAACGACAAGCCCGCGGCGAACGACCAGCCCGCCGCCGACGACCAGCCCGGCAAGGCGGTCACCATCGGCTTCGCCGGCCCGCAGGCCGACCACGGCTGGCTCAACGCGATCAACGAGAACGCCAAGAGCCGCGCCAAGAAGTACTCCGACGTCACCCTGGAGATCACCGAGGGCTCCAACGACACCGCCGCGCAGATCGGCCAGATCGAGACCCTCATCAACAAGAAGGTCGACGTGCTGGTGATCCTGCCCGCCGACGGCAAGGCACTCACCCAGGTCGGACTGAAGGCGATGCGTGCGGGCATCCCCGTCGTCAACCTCGACCGGGTCTTCAACTCCCCGCAGGCGTACCGCTGCTGGATCGGCGGCGACAACTACGGGATGGGCTTCAACGCCGGGCAGTACATCGGCGAGCAGCTCAAGGGCAAGGCGAACGCGAAGGTCGTCGAACTCGCCGGCCTGGACAACCTGGAGCTCACCAAGCAGCGCACCCAGGGCTTCGACGACGCGCTGAAGAACTACCCCAACATCACCAAAGTGGCGCGTCAGGCGGCCGAGTTCACCGTCGAGTCCGGCCAGTCGAAGATGTCCCAGCTCCTCCAGGCGCAGAAGCACATCGACGCCCTGTGGAACCACGACGACGACCAGGGCGTCGGCGCGCTGCGCGCCATCGAGCAGGCCGGCCGCGACGAGTTCTTCATGGTCGGCGGCGCCGGCGCGCTCTCCGCGTTCGAACAGATCAAGCAGGACAAGGGCGTCCTGAAGGCCACCGTGCTGTATCCGCCCACGATGGCCGCGTCCGCGATCGACCTGGCCCGCGCGCTGGGCCAGGGCAAGGGCGTGTCCGGCATGGCGGAGTTCGAGATCCCGGCGTCCATCACCCTGTACTCCGCCGTGGTCGACAAGACCAACGTGGACCAGTACATGCCCACCGGCTTCAAGTGATGGACGCGGCCAACCCCCCACCTCGCAATCACGGCGTCGGGAACGCCGCTGCGAACGTTGACGAGAAGGAGTTATCGGTATGGGCCTGAAGGGACAGTCGGAGCAGGCCGAGAGCGAGCCCGCGGCCGGGAAGCCTCCGCTGCGTGTCGGCATGGTCGGCTACGCCTTCATGGGCGCCGCCCACTCCCAGGGCTGGCGCACCGTGGGCCGCGTCTTCGACCTGCCGCACCGGCCCGTACTGGCCGTCGTCGCCGGGCGTGACGGGGCGGCCGTGCGAGGCGCGGCCGCCCGGCTCGGCTGGGCCGACACCGAGACCGACTGGCGCGCTCTGATCGCCCGCGACGACGTCGACCTCATCGACATCTGCACGCCGGGCGACAGCCATGCGGAGATCGCCGTGGCCGCCCTGGAGGCGGGCAAGCACGTGCTGTGCGAGAAACCCCTCGCCAACTCGGTCGAGGAGGCGCGGGCGATGACCGAGGCGGCCGAGCGGGCGCGGGCCCGCGGCCAGGTCGCCATGGTCGGCTTCAACTACCGGCGGCTGCCCGCGACCGCCCTGGCCCGCCGCATGGTCGCCGAGGGCCGCCTCGGCACCCTGCGGCACGTACGCGTCAGTTACCTCCAGGACTGGCTCGTCGACCCCGAGTTCCCGCTGACCTGGCGGCTGCGCAAGGACGCGGCGGGCTCCGGCGCCCTCGGCGACCTGGGCGCCCACATCGTCGACCTCGCCCAGTACCTCGTGGGCGAGGCGATCACCGGGGTGTCCGCGGTCACCGAGACGTTCGTCCGGCAGCGCCCGCTGCCGGCCGGGGCGGCGGCCGGGCTCAGCGGCGTCGGCGGCAGCGGCCTGGGGGAGGTCACCGTCGACGACGCGGCCCTGTTCACCGCCCGGTTCGGCTCGGGCGCGCTCGCCTCCTTCGAGGCGACCCGGTTCGCCTCCGGCCGCAAGAACGCGCTGCGCATCGAGCTCAACGGGTCCCACGGCTCGCTCGCGTTCGACCTGGAACGGCTCAACGAGCTCTCGTACCACGACCACACCGAACCCGGGGTGAGCGCCGGCTTCCGGCGGATCCTCGTCACCGAACCCGACCACCCCTACCTCGCGGCCTGGTGGCCGCCGGGCCACGGCCTCGGCTACGAGCACAGCTTCGTCCACCAGGCCCGCGACCTGGTGCTCGCGATCGCCGCGGGCACCGCGCCCGAACCGTCCTTCGCCGACGGGCTCCAGGTCCAGCGGGTCCTGGCCGCCGTCGAGGAGAGCGCGGCGAAGTATTCCCTCTACACGCCCGTCCCGGTCTAGGGAGGCCCGGTCATGCCACGCTCGTTCACCCTGTTCACCGGCCAGTGGGCCGACCTCCCGCTGGAGGAGGTCTGCCGGCTGGCCCGGGACTTCGGCTACGACGGACTCGAACTCGCCTGCTGGGGCGACCACTTCGAGGTCGACAAGGCGCTGGCCGACCCCGCCTATCTCGACGGGCGGCGCGCGCTGCTCGACAAGTACGGCCTCAAGTGCTGGGCGATCTCCAACCACCTGGTCGGCCAGGGGGTCTGCGACCACCCGATCGACGAGCGCCACCGCGGCATCCTGCCGGCCCGCATCTGGGGCGACGGGGAGCCCGAAGGCGTACGGCAGCGGGCCGCCGCGGAGTTGAAGGACACGGCGCGGGCGGCGGCCGCGTTCGGCGTCGACACCGTCATCGGCTTCACCGGCTCCTCGATCTGGCACCTGGTCGCCATGTTCCCGCCCGTGCCGCCGGGCATGATCGAACGCGGCTACCAGGACTTCGCCGAGCGCTGGAACCCGATCCTCGACGTGTTCGACGCCGAGGGCGTCCGCTTCGCGCACGAGGTCCACCCCGGCGAGATCGCGTACGACTACTGGACCACCCGGCAGGCCCTGGACGCGGTGGACAACCGGCCCGCGTTCGGGCTGAACTTCGACCCGAGCCACTTCGTCTGGCAGGACCTCGACCCCGTCGGCTTCCTGTGGGACTTCCGGGACCGGATCTACCACGTGGACTGCAAGGAGGCCCGCAAGCGCCTCGACGGGCGCAACGGCCGCCTCGGCTCCCACCTGCCGTGGGGCGACCCCCGGCGCGGCTGGGACTTCGTCTCCGCCGGGCACGGTGACGTCCCGTGGGAGGACGTCTTCCGGATGCTGCGGTCCATCGACTACACCGGCCCCGTGTCGGTGGAGTGGGAGGACGCCGGCATGGACCGGCTCCAGGGCGCCCCCGAGGCGCTGCGGCGGCTCAAGGCGTTCGACTTCGACCCGCCGAGCGCGTCGTTCGACGCGGCCTTCGGCAGGGAGTAGCTCCGCCGGCCGGCGGGGGCGGAGAGCCGTTTCGGGCTTTGTCCGCCGGCGGCTGCGGGTCCGTTGTGGCTGGTCGCGCCCACGCGGCGGAGCCGCATGTCGGCACAACCTCGCGCCCCCTTGGGGCGCGGGGTGCGCCCCGCTGCCCCGGGCCCGCTTTGTCCTCACACTGGAAAAAGAACAACTTCTCTTCTGCGCAAGGACTACCCGACTCCGACAAAGACAGCTACGGTCCCGGAGTTGTACAGGTCCCGCACATCTCCGGGGTGACGGCGCACCCCGGCGCATCGCAACCGCCCCGTACGACCCCCACCCTCCCGGAGGGATCTTCGTGCACAGGAAACGTCCCAGATTCCGCAAGGCACTCGCTCTTCTCACCGGCTCACTCCTCGCGGGCAGCTCGCTCGCGCTCGCCGCGCCGCCGGCGAGCGCCGGCCCCGGTGCCGCCAGACCGGCCGCGGCGGCCGCCGAGGACTTCCAGCAGGTCACCCTCGCCAAGGGCGCCCCCGAGGTCGGCGAGCCGATGTCGCTGGCCGTGCTCCCGGACCGCAGCGTCCTGCACACCTCCCGCGACGGCACGCTGCGGCTGACCGACGCTCAGGGCAACACGTCCGTCGCCGGCAAGCTGGCCGTCTACGACCACGACGAGGAGGGGCTCCAGGGCATCGGGATCGACCCCGACTTCGCCGAGAACCGCTTCGTCTACCTCTACTACGCGCCGCCGCTGAACACCCCGCCCGGCGACGCCCCCGAGAACGGCACCGCCGCCGACTTCGCCCCCTTCGACGGCGTCAACCGGCTCTCCCGTTTCGTGCTGAAGCAGGACGGCACGCTGGACGTGTCCAGCGAGAAGAACGTCCTCGAGGTCAAGACGTCCCGTGGCATGTGCTGCCACGTCGGCGGTGACATCGACTTCGACAAGGACGGCAACCTCTACCTGTCGACCGGCGACGACTCCAACCCCTTCTCGTCCGACGGCTACACGCCCATCGACGAGCGGTCGACCCGGAACCCGGCGTTCGACGCCCAGCGCACCTCGGGCAACACCAACGACCTGCGGGGCAAGATCCTGCGGATCAAGGTCAAGCCGGACGGCTCCTACGACATCCCCGAGGGCAACCTCTTCGCCCCGGGCACCGCGAAGACCCGTCCCGAGATCTACGCGATGGGCTTCCGCAACCCGTTCCGGTTCAGCATCGACAAGCCCACCGGCGCCATCTACATAGGCGAGTACGGGCCGGACGCCGGCGCCGCGAACCCCAACCGCGGTCCCTCCGGGATGGTCGAGTTCAACCGCGTGACCAAGCCCGGCAACTACGGCTGGCCCTACTGCGTCGGCAAGAACGAGGCGTACATCAAGTACGACTTCGCCACCAAGCAGTCCGGTGCGGCCTTCGACTGCTCGGCGCCGAAGAACACCTCCCCGAACAACACCGGCCTGGTCGACCTCCCGCCGGCCCAGCCGGCCTGGATCGACTACGACGGCGGCTCCATACCCGAGTTCGGCAACGGCTCCGAGTCCCCGATGGGCGGCCCGGTCTACCGCTACGACCCCGACCTGAACTCGCCCGCCAAGTTCCCCGAGGCCTACGACGGGGACTTCTTCGCCGGTGAGTTCGGCCGCCAGTGGATCAAGCGGATCGAGCAGGACGACGACGGCACCGTCAAGTCCATCAACCCCTTCCCCTGGTCCGGCACCCAGGTGATGGACATGGCCTTCGGCCCGGACGGCGCCCTCTACGTCCTGGACTACGGACTGTCCTGGTTCGGCGGCGACGAGAACTCCGCGCTGTACCGCATCGAGAACGTCACCAACGGCCACGCGCCGACCGTGACCGCCACGTCGGACAGGACGTCGGGCAAGGCGCCCCTGAAGGTGTCCTTCTCCGCGACCGGCAAGGACGCCGACGGCGACGCGCTCACCTACGGCTGGGACTTCGGTGACGGCACCACCGGCACCGGTCAGTCGCCCCAGCACACGTACCGCACCAACGGCACGTACACGGCCACCGTCACGGTGACGGACCCGACGGGCTACACCGCGACCGCCAACGTCCATGTGGTCGTCGGCAACACCGCGCCCACGGTGACCTTCCAGACGCCGGCCGACGGCACGCTGTTCCAGTTCGGTGACACCATCCCGTTCAAGGTGAAGGTCACCGACCCCGAGGACAAGAAGATCGACTGCTCCAAGGTCACCATCCGCTACATCCTCGGCCACGACAACCACGGCCACCCGATCACCTCGGCCACCGGCTGCGAGGGCACCATCACCGCGCCGGCCGACACCGAGCACGACCCCAACGCCAACATCTTCGGCGTCCTCGACGCCGAGTACACCGACAACGGCGGCGGCGGCCAAGAGGCGCTGACCACCCACGCCCAGGTCGTGCTCCAGCCCCGCCACCGGCAGGCCGAGCACTTCAGCGACCAGAGCGGCATCCGCACCTACGACAAGACCGAGGCGCACGGCGGCAGGACCGTCGGCGACATCGACAACGGTGACTGGATCTCGTTCAAGCCGTACAACCTGAGCGGCGCCCAGACGCTCACCGCGCGGGTGTCCTCCGGCGGCGCCGGCGGGTACCTGGAGGTCCGCACCGGAGGTCCCAACGGCACCCTGCACGGCTCCGGGGTCGTCCCGGTGACCGGCGGCTGGGAGACCTTCCAGGACATCGACATCCCGCTCAGCAAGCTGCCGAAGAAGACCACCGAGCTGTACCTGGTCTTCAAGGGCGGTGACGGAGCGCTCTTCGACGTCGACGACTTCATGATCTCCGACAAGAAGCCCGCGAAGAACGACAAGCGCGTCCTGGTCTTCTCCAAGACGGCCGGCTTCCGGCACGACTCCATCGAGACCGGCGTGCGGGCCCTGAAGGACCTCGGCGGGCAGAGCGGCATCACCGTCGACTCCACGGAGGAGGCACAGCAGTTCACCACCGCCAACCTCGCCCGCTACGACGCCGTCGTCTTCCTCTCCACCACCGGCACCGTGCTGAACGCCGACCAGAAGAAGGCGTTCGAGAAGTACATCGCCGGCGGCGGCGGTTACATGGGCATCCACGCGGCCGCCGACACCGAGTACGAGTGGCCGTTCTACGGCGGCCTGGTCGGCGCGTACTTCGACTCGCACCCGCAGATCCAGCAGGCCACGGTCCGGGTGCCCCAGCACGACCACCCGGCCACCAAGGGCCTCGACGACGCGTGGGACCGCACGGACGAGTGGTACAACTACCGCTCCAACCCGCGTGACCACGCCCGGGTGCTGGCCACCCTGGACGAGAGCACGTACCAGGGCGGAACGATGAACGGCGACCACCCGATCGCCTGGTGCCAGGCCTACCAGGGCGGGCGCTCCTTCTACACCGGCCTCGGCCACACCAAGGAGTCCTACGCCGAGGACGGCTTCCGCAGTCATCTGCTCGGTGGCCTGAAGTACGTCACCGGCCAGGAGAAGGCGGACTGCAAGCCGCGCAAGGCCTGACCGCCGCCGCCCGCCGAGGGCGCCCGAATCGGCGGCGGGCGAGAGACGCCGGACTCCCGCCCGCCGCCCCCACCCACCGGCCGGGACCCGCAGGCCCCTCGACGGGGGCCTGCGGCCCCCGCCACCCGGCACCTGGCTCGACCCGGCACCTGGCTCGACCCGGGGCTTGGCTCGGCCCGGCGACCCGGTCCAGACCGAGGCCGGTCCAGAGTCCAGGCCCAGGCCCGGTCTGGGCCCGGGCCCCGCCCGACCAAGGACCGGCGACCCGGTCCAGGCCGAGGGTCGGCGACCCGGTCCAGGCCGAGTCCCGGTCCAGGCCGAGTTCCGGTCCAGGCCGAGTTCCGGTCCAGGCCAAGGCCCGGTCCAGGCCAAGGCCCGGTCTGGGCCCAGGCCCCGCCCGACCAAGGACCGGCGACCCGGTCCAGGCCGAGTCCCGGTCCAGGCCGAGTCCCGGTCCAGGCCGAGTCCCGGCCCAGGCCGGGTCCTGGCTCCGGCCAAGGCCCGGTCCAGGCCAAGGCCCGGTCCAGGCCAAGGCCCGGTCCCAGCCGGGGCCGGACTGGACGGGGACGTGGTGTTGGATCGCGATTCCGGTCTCGGTTCCGGACCGGGGCCGGGTGCTCGATCCGGGCCAGGCTTGCCTCGGCCCCGGCCGGGAGCCGGTTCCTGGGTCCGGTCCCGAGCTTGGTCTCGGCTTGGGCCGAGGCCGCGACCGGCTGGGGATCCGGGCCTGGTCCGGCAGGTCCGGGTTCCGGGTTCCGGGTTCCGGTCTTTGGCCCGGCCCGCGCCGGGGCCTTGCCCGGCCGGAAATCCGGGGCCGGCATCCGATCCCGGTCTCGGACCTCGGCCCGGGCTCCAGTTCCGCTGCTGGTTCCGGGGCCCAGGCCCGGTCCGGCCTTGGCCCGGTCCGGCCCAGGCCCGGTCCGGCCCCCAGGCCCGGTCCGGCCTCGGGCTCGGTCCGGGGCCGGCTTCCGGGACCGGCGCGATCTGGTTCCAGAGGCCGGTTCTGGTTCCGGTTCGAGCCCGGTGCCAGGCGTCGGTGGCTTTTGGAGGCCGCCTGCGCTCGATCACTCGTCCGGCATCCGGTTCGCGTACGACAAGGAGGCTGCCCATGTCCGCCGAACCTTCCGTTTCCCCCTCCCGCACCGGCGTCTGGCTGATCGGTGCGCGGGGCTCCGTCGCCACCACCGCCATCACCGGCTGCGCCGCCGTCTCCGCCGGGCTGCATCCCACCGCCGGCCTCGTCACCGAGACGGAGCCCTTCGCCGCGAGCGGCCTGCCCGCCCTGTCCTCCCTCGTCTTCGGCGGGCACGACACCATGGACTGCCCGCTGCCCAAACGCGCCGAGACCCTCGCCGCCGGCGGCGTCCTGCCGCACGGTCTGCCCTCGGCCGTCCACAGTGAACTGGCCGCCGCGGACGGCGAGATCAGACCCGGCGGCCCGCTCCCCGGAGACACCCGGAGCGAGGACGCCCTCATCGACGCCCTCGCCGCCGACATCCGCGACTTCACCCGCCGAGGCGCCCTCGCCCGCACCGTCGTCGTCAACGTCGCCTCCACCGAACCCGCCCCCGACGGCACCGCCCTGCCCGCCAGCTCGCTGTACGCGGCGGCCGCCCTGCGCGCGGGCTGCCCGTACGTCAACTTCACGCCGTCGACCGGGCTGCACCACCCCGCGCTCGCCGCCGAGGCCCGTGCCTCCGCCCTGCCCTACGCGGGCCGCGACGGCAAGACCGGGCAGACCCTGCTGCGGTCCGTGCTCGGCCCGATGTTCGCGCAGCGCGCGCTGCGCGTGCTGGCCTGGTCCGGAACGAACCTCCTCGGCGGCGGCGACGGCGCCGCCCTCGCCGACCCCGCCGCCGCCGCGGCCAAGAACTCCGGCAAGGAACGGGTCCTCGCCGACACCCTGGGCACGGTCCCCGAGGGAGAGGTGCACATCGACGACGTGCCCGCCCTCGGCGACTGGAAGACCGCCTGGGACCACATCGCCTTCGAGGGCTTCCTCGGCTCCCGGATGACCCTCCAGACCACCTGGCAGGGATGCGACTCGGCGCTCGCCGCGCCCCTGGTCCTCGACCTGGCCCGGCTGCTGGCCCGCGCCCACGAACGCGGACTGACCGGGCCGCGCCCCGAACTCGGCTTCTACTTCAAGGATCCCGACCCGGGCGCCCCCGCCGCGCTGGGGGAGCAGTACGCCGCGCTCCTGGACTTCGGCCGACGGCTGGGGGACCAGTGATGACCCGCCACGGTCTGGTGGCCATCGCCCTGGCGGTGACCGTCGCCGCCGTCGTCGGAGCGCGCGGGTCCTCGGCCCGTGGCCGCCCGCGCCCCCGGCAGGCGGCCGACCCGTCGGAGGGACCATCGCGGCCTGTGCGGGCGGACGACGATCCCGTCGTGTCCGACGACCCGGCAGCCACCCCCACAGCCCGCCGTCCCGCCGCGGACTCCGTCCCCGCACCCACCCGCACCCCGCACCCATCCCAGCGCCCCGCCCTCGGCACCCCCGCCGACTGGGTCGAACTGCTGCGGCTGCCCGCCCTGTTCACCGTCCCCGGTGACGCCCTCGCCGGGGCCGCGGCGGCGGGGCGCGCCCCCGGGGCCCGTACGCTCCTCGCCGTCGGTTCGTCCCTGTGCCTCTACCAGGCGGGCATGGCGCTCAACGACTGGGCGGACCGCGCCGAGGACGCCGCCGAGCGCCCGCACCGGCCGCTCCCCTCCGGGCGGATCGCCCCCGGAGCCGCGCTCGTCGCGGCCGGCGCGCTCACCGCCCTGGGCCTCGCGCTCGCCGCCCGCGCAGGCCGGCCCGCGCTCACCGTCGCCGTACCGCTCGCCGCCACGGTCTGGGCGTACGACCTCGGACTGAAGCGGAACTGGGCGGGGCCGCCGGCGATGGCGGCGGCCCGGAGCCTCGACCTCGTACTCGGTGCCGCAGCGAGCGGCGGCCGGGTCCGCGACGCCGTACCGTCCGCCGCCGCCCTCGGCGTCCACACCCTGGCCGTCACGGCCGTCTCCCGCCGCGAGACCCAGGGCGGTTCCGCCGCCGTACCGCTCGCGGCCCTCGCGGTCACCTCCGGCGTCGCGTACGCACTGGTCCCGCCCGCCGTGGCCCTCCGGCCCCCGGCGGACCGAGGTGGAGCAGCCCCCCTCGGTCCGCCGGGCCTCACCCCGGCACCGGGCGGTGCGCTCCGTGCGGCCCTCGCGCTCGGCTACGCCGCCACCGTCGCCCGCCCCCTCGCCCACGCCGTCCTCAACCCCTCCCCGCCGCTCACCCAGCGGGCCGTCGGCGGCGGCATCCGCGCCATGATCCCGCTCCAGGCCGCACTGTCCGCCCGCGCGGGCGCACCGGTCACCGCCCTGTGCACGGCCGCCCTGGCCCCCCTGGCCCGAAGGTTCGCGAGGAAGGTGAGCGTCACATGAGCCACGGCCCCGCCACGGACCTCCGCTTCGGCTACGGCACCAACGGCCTCGCGGACCTGCGCCTGGACGACGCCCTCGGCCTGCTCGCCGACCTCGGCTACGACGGCGTCGGACTGACCCTCGACCACATGCACCTCGACCCGCTCGCCCCCGACCTGGCCGCCCGCACCCGCCGGGTCGCGCACCGGCTGGACACGCTCGGTCTTGGCGTGACGGTGGAGACGGGCGCCCGCTATGTGCTCGACCCGCGCCGCAAGCACGGCCCCTCCTTCCTGGACGCGGACCCGGAGGACCGCGCCCGGCGCGTCGACCTGCTGCTGCGGGCCGTACGGGTGGCCGCCGACCTCGGCGCACACGCCGTGCACTGCTTCAGCGGCATCACCCCGCCCGGCACCGACCGGGACACGGCGTGGAAACGTTTCGCTGAGTCCCTGGTCCCCGTCCTGGAGGCCGCCGGCGCCTCCGGCGTCCCCCTCGCCGTGGAGCCCGAACCCGGTCATCTCCTCGCCACCGTCGCCGACTTCCACCATCTGCGCCGCACCCTCGGCGACCCCGACAACCTGGGCCTCACCCTCGACATCGGCCACTGCCAGTGCCTCGAACCCCTCCCTCCGGCCGAGTGCGTCCGTGCCGCAGCGCCCTGGCTGCGGCACGTCCAGATCGAGGACATGCGCCGCGGCGTGCACGAACACCTCCCCTTCGGGGACGGCGACATCGACTTCCCGCCCGTGCTCGCCGCCCTGGCCGCCACCGGCTACCAGGGCCTGACCGTCGTGGAGCTGCCCCGGCACTCCCACGCCGGGCCGCACTACGCCGAGCTGTCCCTGCCGTACCTCCGCCGGGCGGCCACCGCAGCCGCACGTACGGGCGAGTGTCCGGCCCCCGAGCATCAGGTCACCCCAGAAGGGAGCACCCGATGACCCACCCGCACGACATCGGCACCGGCACCGCGGGCACCCCCACGGCCGGCACCGCCCCCCGCCCGGCCCCGGCGGACGAGTTGCGTGCCCGCACGGACGCCGGGCTCGCCCCCGCCGCACGCGCCTGGCTCGGCCAGGCGCTCGACGAGGCCGCCACCCACCGCGGCACCCACGGCCCGATCTCCGTGTGGGAGCTGCGCCTGGCCGAGGCCGGCCGCCGCTGCGGCCCCACCCACGCCGACGCCGCCCGCGTCCTCATCCTGCACGCGGCCCGCGCCGACCTGGACGCCCTCACCCGGGTCTACCGCCAGGGCACCGCCGACGAACGCCGCGCCGTCCTGCGCGCCCTGCCCCGCCTCGTGCCAGGACCCGACGCCCTCCCGCTCGTCGAGGACGCGCTGCGCACCAACGACACCCGGCTGCTCGCCGCCGCCGTCGGCCCGTACGCCGCCCGGCACCTGGCACCGCACGCATGGCGGCACGCCGTGCTGAAGTGCCTGTTCACCGGCGTGTCCGTGGACAGCGTCACCGACCTGGGCCGCCGCGCCCGCGGCGACGCCGAACTCGCCCGCATGCTCGGCGACTACGCCGCCGAACGCACCGCCGCGGGCCGCCAGGTCCCCGAGGACCTGCACCGCGTCCTGACCCTCACCGAGCCCGACACCGCGCCGCACGGCCCGGTCGACCCCCACGGCAAGGAGTCCTGATGCGCATCTTCGATCCCCACATCCACATGACGTCCAGGACCACCGACGACTACGAGGCCATGCACGCCGCCGGCGTCCGCGCCCTCGTGGAACCGGCCTTCTGGCTCGGCCAGCCCCGCACCTCGGCCGCCTCCTTCCTCGACTACTTCGACTCCCTGATCGGCTGGGAACCCTTCCGCGCCGCCCAGTACGGCATCGCCCACCACTGCACCATCGCCCTGAACCCCAAGGAGGCCAACGACCCGCGCTGCCTGCCCGTCCTCGACGAACTGCCCCGCTACCTCGTCAAGGACCAGGTCGTCGCCGTGGGCGAGATCGGCTACGACTCGATGACGCCCGAGGAGGACACCGCCCTCACCACGCAGTTGCAACTCGCCGCCGACCACGGGCTGCCCGCCCTCGTCCACACCCCGCACCGCGACAAGCTCGCCGGGCTGCGCCGCACCCTGGACGTCGTACGGGAGTCGGCGCTGCCCATGGACCGCGTCCTGGTCGACCACCTCAACGAGACCACCGTCAAGGAGGCCAAGGACAGCGGCTGCTGGCTCGGCTTCTCCGTCTACCCCGACACCAAGATGGACGAGGAGCGGATGGTCGCGATCCTGCGCGCCCACGGCCCCGAACGGGTTCTCGTCAACTCCGCCGCCGACTGGGGCAGAAGCGACCCCCTCAAGACCCGCAAGGTGGGCGACCTGATGCTCACCGAGGGCTTCACCGAGGACGAGGTGGACCGCGTACTGTGGCGCAACCCCGTCGAGTTCTACGGCCTCAGCGGCCGGCTGAGCCTCGACGTCGCCGCGCCCGGCGCCACCCACGAGGGCAACAGCATCCTGCGCGGCGGGGAGTGAGCGATGCGCTTCCGGCACCCCGACGGCTCCACCGTCCACCTCGCCTACTGCACCAACGTCCACCCCGCCGAGACCCTCGACGGCGTCGTGGCCCAACTGCGCGACCACTGCGAGCCCGTACGCCGCCGCCTGGGCCGCGACCGCCTCGGCATCGGCCTGTGGCTCGCCCGGGACGCCGCCCGCACCCTCGACACCGACCCGTCCGCGCTGCGCGCCCTGCGCGCCGAACTCGACGGGCACGGCCTCGAGGTGGTCACCCTCAACGGCTTCCCCTACCAGGGCTTCGGCGCCGAAGAGGTCAAGTACCGCGTCTACAAGCCGGACTGGGCCGACGCCGCACGCCTCGACCACACCACCGCGCTCGCCCGCATCCTCGCCGGCCTCCTCCCGGACGACGTCAAAGAGGGCAGCATCTCCACCCTGCCGCTGGCCTGGCGCACCGCGTACGACGACTCCCGCGCCGAGCAGGCCCGTACCGCACTGCTCACCCTCGCCCAACGCCTCGACGCCCTGGATGAGTTGACCGGCCGCTCCATCCGCGTGGGCCTGGAACCCGAACCGGGCTGCGTCGTCGAGACCACCCACGACGCCATCGCCCCGCTCACCGCGGTCGGCCACGAGCGCATCGGGATCTGCGTCGACACCTGCCACCTCGCCACCTCCTTCGAGGACCCGCACACCGCCCTGGACGCCCTCACCGCGGCCGGCGTCCCCGTCGTCAAGTCCCAGCTGTCCGCCGCCCTGCACGCCGAGCAGCCCCATCTGCCCGAGGTCCGCGAGGCCCTCGCCGCCTTCGACGAGCCCCGCTTCCTCCACCAGACCCGTACGTCCCCCACTCTCAACTCCGTTCGAGCGGGAGGGGCCCCCATCGCCGCAGGCCTGCGCGGAACCGACGACCTGGGCACCGCCCTCGGCGGCGACGTCCTGCCGGACTCCGCCCCGTGGCGCGCCCACTTCCACGTCCCCCTGCACGCGGCGCCCGCCGAACCCCTCACCTCCACCCTCCCGGTCCTCAAGGCCGCCCTCACACGGCTGGTCGGCGGCCCGCGGCCGCTCACCCGCCACCTGGAGGTCGAGACCTACACCTGGCAGGCGCTCCCGCCCGAGCTGCGCCCCCGCGACCGCGGCCGGCTCGCCGACGGCATCGCCGCCGAACTCGCCCTCGCCCGCGACCTGCTGACCGACCTCGGCCTGAAGGAACTGCCATGACCCGGCCCCAGGCACCGACACCCCTGCTCGTCCTGGACGTCGTCGGTCTCACCCCGCGCATCCTCGACCACATGCCCCACCTCAAGACGCTCGGCCAGTCGGGCTCGCGCGCCGCGCTCGGCACCGTCCTGCCCGCCGTCACCTGCGCCGCGCAGTCCACCTTCCTCACCGGCACCATGCCCGCCGAGCACGGAATCGTCGGCAACGGCTGGTACTTCCGCGAACTCGGCGACGTCCTGCTGTGGCGGCAGCACAACGGCCTCGTCGCCGGCGACAAGCTGTGGGACGCGGCCCGCCGCGCCCACCCCGGCTACACGGTCGCCAACATCTGCTGGTGGTACGCCATGGGCGCCGACACCGACATCACCGTCACCCCGCGACCCGTCTACTACGCCGACGGCCGCAAGGAACCCGACTGCTACACCCGCCCCCCGGCCCTGCACGACGAACTCACCGAGAAACTCGGCACGTTCCCCCTGTTCCACTTCTGGGGCCCCGGCGCCGACCTCGTCTCCAGCCAGTGGATCATCGACGCCACCCGGCACATCCTGCGCACCCGCCGACCCGACCTGACGCTCTGCTACCTGCCCCACCTCGACTACGACCTGCAGCGCTACGGCCCCGACGACCCGCGCTCCCTGCGAGCGGCGGCCGACCTCGACGCCGCCATGGCCCCGCTCCTGGACGACGCCCGCGCCGAGGGCCGTACCGTCGTCGTGCTGTCCGAGTACGGCATCACCCGCGCCGACCGGCCCGTCGACATCAACCGTGCCCTGCGCCGGGCCGGCCTGCTCGAAGTGCACACCCAGGACGGCATGGAGTACCTCGACCCGATGGCCTCCCGCGCCTTCGCCGTCGCCGACCACCAGATCGCCCACGTCTACGTGCGCCGCCCCGAGGACCTGGACGCCACCCGGGCCGCCCTCGACGGACTGCCCGGCATCGAGCGACTCCTCGACGACGAGGGCAAGAAGGCCCACCACCTCGACCACCCGCGCTCCGGCGAACTCGTCGCCGTCGCCGAGCCGGACGCCTGGTTCACGTACTACTACTGGCTCGACGACGAGCGCGCGCCCGACTTCGCGCAGCTCGTCGAGATCCACCGCAAACCCGGTTACGACCCGGTCGAGCTCTTCATGGATCCGCACGACCCCTATGTGAAGGTCAAGGCCGCGACCGCCGTGGCCCGCAAGAAACTCGGCCTGCGCTACCGCATGGCGGTCGTGCCACTCGACGCCTCACCCATCCGCGGCAGCCACGGCCGCCTGCCCGCGAGCGACGACGACGGTCCGCTCCTCCTGTGCTCCACCCCCCGCGCCGTCGGCGACCGCATCGCGGCCACCGACGTGAAGTCCCTCCTGCTCCACCTCGCCGGTCTCGGCCACGCAGACCCCAAGCCCGAAGAGAGGCACCCGTGAACGACATCCAAGCCACCGACCACGGCACCGACGAACAGCTGCGCCGCAGCCTGGGCATCGGCCGCCGCAGTTTCCTCAGCACCTGCACCGCCGTCGCGGCCGGGGCCATCGCCGCACCCGTCCTCGGCGCGGCCCCCGTGCTGGCGGCCCCCGCCGAGTCGAACGGCAAGGCCAAGGGCCACCTGCTCGTCCCCGAGGACAAGCGCGGCATCATCCTCTACACCGTGCGCGACGCCACCGGCCGCGACCCGTACTCCACCAGCCTGCCCTCCGGCTTCCGCGCCGTGTTCGAGCAACTGGCCCGGTTCGGCTACCGGCAGGTGGAGTTCGCGGGCTACGGCCAGCACGCCAACGCCCCCGGCGGCGCCAACCTGGAGAACGTCGAGGGCGCCCGGCTGCTGCGCCGCTGGCTGGACGAGTACGGGCTGCGGGCGCAGGGCAACCACGGCTTCATCCCGGGCTCCTGGCCGCTGACCACCGGCGACCTGGACACCTTCAAGAAGCACCTGGAGATCGCCAACATCCTCGGCATGCAGCACGTGGGGACCGGCAACGACCCCACCGGCAGCAACTACAAGGCCGACTGGGACGCCGCGGCGGAGAAGTGGCACGCCCTCGGCGAGATCGCCCGCCGCGCCGGGCTCAAGCTCTACACCCACAACCACGACGCCGCCTACGGCTTCCTGCTCGACGGCGGTCCGCTCGACGCGCAGGGCCGCCCGACCCGCAGCTCCGGCATCCGCAAGCTGGAGTACTTCCTGTCCATCACCGACCCGAAGCTGATCTGGCTGGAGATGGACATCTTCTGGGCGCACGTGGCCCAGTACAAGTTCCGCACCTACACCGACCACGACGGGGCCACCCGGCAGAACATCTTCGACCCGGCCGGGCTGGTCACCCGCCACAACAAGCGCTACCCGCTGTTCCACGCCAAGGACGGCGTCATCAACAACACCAGCGGACAGGGCTACGACATGGTCCCGTTCGGCACCGGCGTCATCGACTACACCACCTTCTTCACCCGGGTCGGCGACCCGAACTACCACCACCCGATGGTCGAGCAGGACAACGCCCCGAGCTCCACCGACCCGGCCCAGTCGCTGGAACACGCCCGGATCGGCTACCGGAACATGGCCGCGCTGCGCCGCAAGTGACGAACAGGGAGGGGCCCTCCCCGCGACCGCGGGGAGGGCCCCTCCCAGGGGTGGATACGCAGGTGAAACGCACTCCGAAAGCTTGGTATTGTTGTCCATGTCGCCGCGGGGAACGCCCCCGGTCAGGCGGCAGACACCTGGTCCGGGTGGCGGAATGGCAGACGCGCTAGCTTGAGGTGCTAGTGCCCTTTATCGGGCGTGGGGGTTCAAGTCCCCCCTCGGACACTCTCTGTAACGAAGAGCGAGGACCACGACCTTACGGTCGCGGTCCTCGTCGCGTTTCGGACACGGCCCGCCGCTGGTCGGCGACCTGGGCCCGCCTCAGCCGGGCCTGCCACTACCACGGGTACGAGCCGGCTTCCACGCACGTGGAGCTGTGTGCGTGGCGGGACGACGTCGAGCGGGTGATCAAGGCTTTGGCGCCCGGGCTGCGCACGGTCCCGCACCGGGCGCTGGTGCTCGGACCGGTCCTCGCCCAGGTGTGGCGCCCCCAGCCGGCGCTGGTGCATGCCCTGTCCGGGGTGCTGAAGGACTGCACGGTCCCTCAGGCCCGTACGTCGGAGCCGCCCATGCGCGAGACGAAGGCGGGCCGTCCGGAGTGTCTGGCCTGTGCGACGGGCCCGGACCTCGCGGACTGGCGGCGCATCGGCACCGCTCTGGGGCGGGCGGCCCTGCCGGCGAAGAAGAGGCCGGACGCGGTGGACGCCTGGGTGGCCCTGGCAGCGGCCCGGCACGGCAGCGCGGTCATTTTCACCACCGACCCCGCTGACATCCAGGCCTACCTGACGGTCCTCGCGCCGACGGATGTGCACGTGGTCGCCGTCTGACGACCGGGAACCACGATCCGCCCCGTCCGGATGGCCGCGCAGGCGGTGAACGATCCGTCGGCGGCAGGAGCAGGGCGCGGGGCTCGGCCTTCCCCTTACGGTCGGGGTGGCGATGGCAGCGTTGGCGCCGTCTTGTTGACCTGACGCAACGTCTCGACCGGCACCTTGGCGAGCTGCGGCGCGGGGTTCAGTCGCGGATGGCGTCCAGGGCCATCAGTGCCACCTCCAGCGAGACACAGACGTCCTCGGAGTCCAGGTCGACGTCGAGGATGCGGCTGACGCGGGTGAGGCTCTCGTACATCCAGGCGCGTGAGACATGGGCCGCCTCGGCCGCGGCGGTCTTGTTCCGTCCGGATTTCAGGTAGGCGTGCAGCAGCGGTACCAGCGACGTGCCGTTCTTCTCGTCGTACACCAGCAGGGGCCGCAGCTCGCGTTCGGCGAAGGTCTGCAGCCGCGCGTCGTCGCGCAGGAGCTGGAGGAGGCCGCGCAACCGAAGATCCGGCAGGCGGTAGTACAGCCGCCGGTCCGGCAGCCGGGTCGCGGCGTCGGCGACCTGGAGCGTGCTCAGGAGGGCGCGCCGTACCTCGGAGACGGAGGAGACGTAGTCCCCGACGGCCATGATGTAACGATTCTGCGGGATGCCTTGGTGGACCCGGGCCGCGAGCCGTTCGATCGTCGTCGAGGGGTCCTCGCGGGGCCCGAGCGAGACCAGTACACCGATCACGGTCTCCTCGACCGGGCCGACCAGCGCCAGCAGACCGAGCTCGCGGACCGCGTCGGTGGCCACCTGGGCGGTGGTGCGCAGGACGGACTGCCGGTCGAACGCGTTGTCGGGCAGCGTCTCGCGGGTGCGCAGGACCATCGGAAGGAGACGGCGGCCGTCGAGCGGCACACCGATGGCCCGCGCCTCCAGGGCGATCTCCGCGCTGGTCCGCTGGGGCGACAGCAGGCCGGACAGCAGGGTGCGGTGAGTGTGCAGGGCCAGGGTCTCCTGGTCGCGGGCGACCAGCCGGCCCAGGGCGAGCGTGGAGGCGGCCCGCTCGATGAGCATCGTCAGCCGGGGCGAGACGCCCGGCACCGACATCAGGACGAGCCGGCCCCAGTCCTCGCCGCGTGCGCCCACGGTGCTCACCAGCCAGCCGCTCTGCTGGTCGTGGGCGGTGCGGGTGGTGGCCTGGACGCTACGGGACCGGGCTTCCCACTGGCTGAGTACCTCCTGTGCGGGGAGTCCGGCGGTGTTGAAGGCGAGCACCTGGTGGGAGAGGTTCTCCAGTACGGCCGGACGGCCGGACATCCGGGCCGCCTGCCGCAGCACGTCCCCCGGTCCGGCCCCCTCGACCGCGAGTTCGTTGAAGGTCTGGTGGATGCGTTCGGACGCCTGCAACTCCTCGATCCGGTTCTCGAGGATCCTGCGGTGCACATCCTCGGTGATCTCCACGAACCGGGTGGTCCGCAGCAGGACGACCAGCGGCAGGCCGCGCCGCTCGGCAGCGGCCCGCATCTCCTCGGGCAGCGCGTCGTGGAACCGCGGCCCGAGGCCCACCACCACCCCGGCGGCTCCCACGTCGGCGAGGTCGTCGATGAAGCGGGCCAGGGACGCGTCGTCGGAAGGCAGCGCGATACCGGTCGTGAGGATCAGTTCGCCACCGCGCAGCATCGGCGCGATCGTCGGCAGCTCGCTGACATGCACCCAGCGCACGGGCGCGGTCAGTCCGTCCGCACCCGCCACGACCTCGGGCCGTCCCTCCCACAGCGAGGGGAACTCCAGCACCTGGGCCAGGGTGGGCAGCCCCCCGGCAGTGGGGAGGCAGCCGCCCGGACCGCCGTCGGCCTCGCCGTCAGGGCTTCCCGGGGGCTCGGCTCGGTGGTGTGTTTCCTCTCCTGTGTCGGCCATGCCCCTGGCACCCCTTCTCGGTGTTCTTATCCCGGGTTGTTCCGCCAATTGTCCACGAGGGTCCAGAGCACCCGGGCGCCGAGGTCCAGGTCAGCGAGCGGGACGTACTCGTCGGCGGTGTGGGCCTGGTCGGTCGCGCCCGGTCCGAAGACGGTGCACGAGGTGCTGCCGGTGAGCGCCGCCACCATGGAGGCGTCGGTGTACGCCTCGTGTCCGTCGGCCCCTCCGACCGGCACCGACTGGCCGGTGTGCTCCCGGTAGGCGGCTCTTATGCCCCGCACGATCCGTGAGTCGTCGGCAGCGCGGACCGGTGGGCGCTCGGCGCCGAGCGGATCGATCTCGTACCGTGCTCCCGGGTGCTCCTCGATCACGGCCGAGGCGACCCGCTCGACCAGCTCCACGGCGTGCGCGGGGGTCAGCGGGGGGACGATCCGGATGTCCAGGCCGGCCTCGCACACCGGGGGCACGACGTTCGTCGCCACCCCTCCACGCACGGTGCCGCAGGTGAAGCGCGGCCGGCCGAGCAGGGGATCCTCGTAGGGCAGTGCGGCGAAGACCGTCTTCAGCCGGTCCACGATCTTGGCCATCAGGTGGTTGGCGTCGATGCCGAGGTTCGCCCGGCCCGCGTGCGCCATCCGGCCGTGCACGCGCAGGGTCAGCCAGCGCAGACCCATCTGGGCGATCCGCAGCCGCATCCCGGTCGGTTCCAGGGCGAGCACCTGGTCGTCGGGGCGCAGCAGACCGCTCTCGACCAGGCGGTGCGCACCGGCCATGTCCGGGGCCTCCTCGTCCACGGTCGCCACCAGGAGGACGTCTCCGGCGGGCGGACGGCCACTCGCGGTGAGCGCGTCGAGGAGGTTGATCGACAGAGCCAGACCCGCCTTCATGTCGCAGGCGCCGCGCCCGTACAAGCGGCCGTCGGCCACGGCTCCGCCGAGCGGCGGGAAGGTCCAGCCCTCGCCCACGGGCACGGTGTCCATGTGGCTGAGCAGTACGAGCCGGGGGGCGGACCCCTCGCCGGGCACGCGGGCCACGACATTGTCGCGGCCCTCCGCCACCGGCATGCGCTCGGTGGCCACGCCCGCGTCGGTGAGCCGGTTGCCGACCCACTCGGCGCACTTGCCTTCGAGCGGTCCGGGATTCTGGCTGTCGATGCCGATCAGGGTGCGGGTGTCGGTGAGGACGACGTCCGGAGAGATCATCGCGTTCTCCTTGGTTCGGTGCGGCGGGCGCCGAGGACCGGTGGCCGGTCGGCGACCTGGTGCCGGATGGGCGCGGGACGCTGAGCCGCGGGGGTGGGGGCCGGTGTCAGGCGGACGGATCGGCCCGGTGGTCACGGGCCGGCTGGGCGGGAGCTGATCAGCCGGCCGGGGCTGGGCCGTCGACGACAAGGGTCTGGCCGCTGATCCCGGAGCTGTCGGCCGACACGAGCCAGGCACAGGTCCGGGCCACCTCCGCCGGGTCGATCAGACGGCGGAACGCCGAGGCGTCCGCGAACCGGGCCAGGACTTCGGTTTCGGTCGTGTGTTCGCGCTCCGCCACCTGCGCGGCCAGCCGCCGCAGCATGGGGCTGTCCACGTTGCCGGGGCAGACCGTGTTCGCCCGTCCGCCGTATGCGGCGATCTCCGCCGCGAAGGACTGGACGAAGCCGATCAGGCCGAACTTCGAGGCGCAGTACACCGACCCGCCCGCCTCGCCGCGCAGACCGGCGGTGGAGGAGAGGAACACCGCGCCGAACGGGTGCGGGTCCGCGGCCAGCGATCGCGCCAGGGCCTGCCCGGTGCGGAACGCCCCGCGCAGGTTGACCTCCATCAGCCGGTCGTACCGCGACCAGTCGGTGGTCGCCACCGGGCCCGTGTAGTTCACGCCCGCGGCGTACACGAGCCCGTCAAGACGCTCGCCGTCGCCGGCGGCGTCCCGCAGCATCCGCTCGACCGATCCCTGATCGGTCACGTCGACCGGTCCGGCCCGGTGGCCGGGGCCGGGCAGGTCGGTCAGGGCGTCCGACGGATCGACGGTGTCCACCGCCCACACCGTGTGGCCGCGCCGCGCTACCGCCTCGCACACCGCGCGGCCCAGCGCGCCCGCCGCGCCGACGACGGCCACGACGGACCCCGGCTGCCCGGTCACGACGCCCGCCCCATGTCCCGTACGGCCTGGGCGATCGAGGCCCGGCGCGGGACGACGGCCTGCTCGAGACTCAGAGCGGCGGGCACGGGCACGTCGGGCGTGCCGTGCCGGGCGACCTGGCTCAGCGCCCGTGTCCCCAGCCGTTCGACCACCCCGGTCACGACCTCGCCGCTGAGCCCGAACCCCAGGTAGTCCTCGTCCACGACCAGGAGCCGCCCGGTCCGTGCCACCGAGGCGCACACCGTGTCGAGGTCCAGCGGGACGACGCTGCGCAGGTCGATCACCTCGACGTCGACGCCCTCGCCGGCGAGCTCCTCGGCGGCGTGCAGGCTCTCGCCCACGGTGGCGCTGATGGTCACGAGCGTCAGATCGGAGCCGGGGCGGACCACCGAGGCCTGGCCGAGCGGCACCGTGTAGGACTCCTTGGGCACCTGCGCCCCATGGGTGAAGGTGCCCGCCTTCTGCAGCAGCAGGCCCTTGTGCTCGATGAACACCACCGGGTCGTCGCTGCGCACCGCCGCGGCCATCAGGCCCTTGCTGTCGTACGGCGAGGACGGCGCGACCACCTGAAGGCCGGGCAGGTGCGCGAACGTGCCCCACAGGCACTGCGAGTGCTGCGCGGCCGAGCCGATGCAGCCGCCCGCGGTCTTGATCACCATGGGCATGCCCACCCGGCCGCCGGTCATGTACCGGATCTTCGCCGCCGCGTTGTACACCTGCTCGAGGCAGACGCCGATGAAGTCCACGAACATGATCTCGACCACCGGCCGGTAGCCCTCCATGGCCAGACCCACGGCCGCGCCGGTGAACGCCATCTCGGAGATCGGGGTGTCCCGCACCCGGTCCCGGCCGAACGCCTTCTGCAGTCCGCGGGTGCTGCCGAAGACGCCGCCCTGCAGGCCGACGTCCTCCCCGAACACCACGACGCGGTCGTCGCGCTCCATTTCGAGGCGCAGCGACTCGGCGACGCACTGGGAGACGTTGATGTTCCGTACGTCGGTGCCGGCTCGGGCCGGCACCCCGGTCGTGGTGGTCATGCGCTCGGGCCTTTCGCGAAGACGTGGTCACGGGCAGTGGCGGGGTCGGGCATCGGGTCGGCGCGCACCGCGGCGAGGTCGGCGGCGATCGCGGCGGTCACCGCCGCCTCCGCCGCGTCGAGCTGCGCCTCGGTCGCCGCGCCGCGTTCGACGATCCGCGCCCGGGTCAGGGGCAGCGGGTCGTGCTCCTGGCGGCGCCGGTCCTTCTCGCCGGCGGGCCGGTACAGGTCGAGATCGCCCTCGAAGTGGCCCCGGAACCGGTAGCAGGTGGCCTCAAGGACGGCGGGCCCGTTCCCCGCCCGCGCGTGCGCGACCGCCTCGGCGAAGGCCTCCGCGACGGCCTCGACGTCCAGGCCGTCCACCCGCTTTCCCCACGCCCCGTACGCGGCGGCCCGCTCGGCCAGCGTCGCGGTGGACGTCGACTCGGTGAACGGTACGGAGATCGCCCACTCGTTGTTCTCGATGAGCACCACCAGCGGCAGGTTCCAGGCACCGGCCATGTTGAGGCTCTCGTGGAAACCGCCGGTGTTGGCGCCGCCGTCGCCGGTCACGCCGACCGCCACCGAGTCCCGCCCCTCCATCTGCGCGGCCCAGGCGTGTCCGAGCGCGACCGGCAGCGTCGCACCGACGATGCCCGTGGTGGAGAAGCGGCGCTCCAGGTCGAACAGGTGCATATGGCCGCCGTGGCCTCCGCACAGCCCGGTCGCCCGCTCGTAGATCTCCGCCAGCATCGGCCGTGCCGGAACTCCCTTGGCCAGCGCGTGCAGATGGCTGCGGTGCGTGCTGACCAGCGCGTCGTCGTCCCGCAGCGTGCCGATGAGCCCCGCCGCCACGGCCTCCTGCCCGATCCCGGTGTGGAGTTCGCCGTGGATCTCCCGGGTGGGCACGCCTTCCAGGCACGCCTCCTCGAAGCGGCGCATGCGCACCATCTCGGTGTAACGGGCCACAAGCGTGGGTCCGTCCATGATCTTCACTCCTCGTTCCTGGTCGGGATCGTCGGACTCGTCGGCACTAGTGGCACGGCTGCTCCTCCAGTTCGACGACGGTGCGCGAGGGCGTCCAGCAGTAGGCGGCCCGGCCCTCGGCGAACTCGGTGACCTGCCCGATCAGCTCCCCGCCCGCGCTGACGAGCCCGTCGAGCGCGGCGTCGAGGTCGTCCACCAGGTGGGCCGTGTGGGCGACGCCCGGCCAGACCGGCAGCCGGGGGTCGGTACCCGCGGGCACATCCCGGAAGGACAGCAGCTCCAGCCGCACCCCGCTCACCGGGGACACGCACTGGACCAGGTCGCAGCCGAGCCCCGGGATGCCGAGCAGACCGCTGATCAGATCCGTCATGCCGAGGGCCTCGAAGGCCACTTCGAAGCCCAGCACGCGCCGGTGGAAGTCGACCGCCGCGCCCAGGTCCGGCACGACCACACCGCTGTGATGCCAGGCCCAGGTCCCGGCCGTGCCCGCGTGGGCCGGCCGGGGGCGGGCGGCGGTGTAGGCCCGCCAGTCCCCGTACGCGGAGATGTCGAGGTGGCGTCCCTCGGCCAGTTCCCGCGGGTACAGGATGCCGTCCAGGGTGCGGCCGTCCGTCAGTTCGACCGGTCCCCGGTGGAGGCCCGGGGGCTCCCCGGCCTCCACGCGGCGCAGCACATCGGCCGGGACCCGGTAGACCTCGCCGGCCACCGAGACGCCCTGCGCGCCGTCCTCCTCCGGGGCCAGCCGGTACATCCCGGGATGCACATCGCCGATGGAGTGCAGCCGGTACCGGGGCACGGTGCGGGCCTCACCGAGGAATTCGGCGCCCGCGAGGTTGGGGTGCAGCGCGAGCCCGCGCATCAGGGTTCCGTTGACGAACAGGTCGGTCGTCGGTTCGGTCGTCGGTTCGGTGTACACGAGGTTCTTCTCCTGGAGGTCGTCGGCGGGCATCGGCTAGCGGGCCATGGCGTACGCGCTGCGGCGGGGGTCGGCGCCCGCCGCGAGGACCCGGGACCCGTCCGGGGGAGGCGGCACGAGATCGCCCACGGTCTGCACCGATCCGGCGTCGAACTCGTATGCGGGCCACGCCCGTACGTGGTGGCCCCGGGCGGTGAGGCCGTCCCGTACGGCCTGCGGGATCCGGTCCTCCACCAGCAACAGCCCGTCGCCGGACGGGTGCGGGTGGAAGCCCCCGGGATAGCTGGAGCCGAACACCCGTGGCGCCTCGACGGCCTGCTGGGCGGTCATCCCGAAGACGGTCTGGTTCAGGTACGCCTGGAGCATCGCCTGCACGATGACGTCGCCGCCCGGGCAACCCATCGCGGTGACCGCCGGTTCCCCGCCCGTGTCCTGCAGGGCGATCAGCGCGGCGGGCGTCACACAGGGCCGCTTGCCCGGGGCGATCACATTCGGATGACCCGCGACCAGGCGGCTCTGCACGCCGCGCGGGGAGCACAGGATGCCGAGGCCGGGAATGACGGGGGCGCCGTCGAGGGTGTCGCTGGGGGACGTGGCGAACGCGGTGCCCTCGCCGTCCATGACCACGACCGCCGTGGTGCTGCCGAGCCGCGGCCTGCCGTCGGGCAGCGTCGGCAGGTTGGGGAGCGCCCGGTGTCCGATCCTGGCCCGCAGGGCGTCCAGATGGCCGGGGGCGAGCAGATTCCGCGGGTCCACCGTGGTGTGCCGGGGATCCCCGAAGGCCCGCTCACGTTCGGAGAAGGCGAGCTTGAGGGCTTCGGTGACCAGGTGCAGGTACTCCTCGCCGTTGTGCCCGTCGGCCGGGAGGCCGCAGCGGTCCAGAATGCCCAGAGCCTGGGCGACGATCAGCCCCTGGCTCCAGGACGGGGTGACGTGCACGGTGCGGTCCCCGAAACGCACACAGGGCGCGACGGCGACATCCGCGGAGAACCCGGCGAGATCCTCCATCTCCAGGAACCCGCCGGCCGCCCGTACGAACTCGGCGATGCGGGCGGCCGGTTCGCCCCGGTAGAACGCGTCGTGCGCCGCCGTCAGCCCGCCGTGCCGGTCCGCCCCGGCCCGCAGCGCCGCCCCCTCGGCGTCGGCCAGCGAACGCAGCAGCGCGGCGAGGTCCCGCTGGACCAGCCGTTCGCCCGGCCGAGGAGTCCGCCCGAGCGGGCAGTACACCTGCCGGCTGGACTCCCAGGCCGCGAACCCCCGGCCCATCACGGCCAGACTGCTCGCGGTGCGCACATCGACGGGGAAGCCCTCTTCGGCCAGCGCGATGGCCGGAGCGGCGGCCTCGGCGAAGCCGATCGTGCCGAAGTCGCGCAGCGCCGTGATCCAGCCGGAGGGGGCACCGGGCACGATCGACGGGGCCCCGCCCAGCGGAAGCGCCCCGCCGTGCCGGGCGAGCATGGCGTCAAGGGTCGCCCCCCGGCCCCACACCCCGACCCCCGCGACGCTGTGCACCGTGTCCGAACCCGCCGGGCGGATCAGGATGGGAGCGATACCGCCGAAGTTCGCCATGTCGACCTGGACCACATTGGAGGCCAGCCCGGCTGCGACGCCGGCGTCCACCGCGTTGCCGCCACGGCTCAGCACCTCCGCCGCGACCTGGCTGACCAGGGGATGACCCCCGACGACCGCCCAGCGTTCACCGAGCAGTGTGGGGCGCATCGACTCGGGGCCGGGGAAGGCGCCGGGCACGATGCCGCCGCCCATGCCCGCCCCCTGCTCCGCCCCGGCGCCCACGGGTTCGAATCCCTGTGCGATGGTCATCGCGTTCTCCTTCCGTGCTGTCTCGTGCTGTGCACCGACGGATCGGCGCGGCCGGCTCGTGCCGGTGTCCTCCGGCGGACCGCTGGGGTCCGCTTCAGCCCGGGTACGGCGGGACCGGAAGCCCGCACACGCCGACATCCGCCGCGAACACCGCTCCCGCGTCGGGTTCGGCGGCCAGCCACCGGCCCTCCATCTCGACCCGGCCGGTGGTGACGTACAGCCGGTCGAGCCCGGGACCGCCGAACGCGCAACTGGTCACCTGGCGTACCGGCAGCGGCAGCGTCGCGTCATGGCGCGCGCCGGCGTCGTACCTGCGGATCTGGCCGCCCCGCCAGAGCGCGACCCACACCCCGCCCTCGGCGTCCACGGCGAGCCCGTCCGGCACCCCGGCCTCGTCCTCGACGCTCACCCAGGGGCGGCGGTCGCGGGCCTCGCCCGTGGCCGGGTCGAAGTCGAGTACGTCGATGCGCCGGGTCGCGCTGTCCACGAAGTACATCCGGCTGCCGTCCGGTGACCAGCCGAGCCCGTTGGCCACGCTGGTGCGGTGCAGAACCCGCTCCGGAGCCGGGGAGCCCGGCGCCAGCCGGTGGAGGGCGCCACGCCCGGGGAGCATCTCCGCGTCGAGGGTGCCGAACCACAGGCGGCCGGCCGGGTCCACCCCGGCGTCGCCCAGACGGTTGCTCCCGGGCTCGCCCGGCACGGTGATCGTCCGCTCGACCTCGCCGTGGGCATCGAGCAGCAGCACGCCGTGGTGTGCGGCCACGGCCAGGCCGCCCCCGGCCCTGGGCAGCACCGCGCTCACCGCGTGCCCGAACTTCCGGTGCGAGACCTCGCCGGTCGCGGGCGCGTACCGGTAGAGCCGGCCCCGCAGGATGTCGACCCAGAGCAGCTCCTCCCTGGCGCTGTCCCAGGCGGGACCTTCGCCGAGCTGGTCGCGGGTGCGCAGGACGGGTTCCGCCGGCGCGGGCAGCACGCGGATCATGACTCCGCCCTCGCGAGCAGGCCGCGCAGCGGCTCCTCGTACGCGGCCAGGGTGTCCAGCCGGTGCGTCCGCGCCTCCCGGTCCGACTCCAGGACCGCCCGCAGCCGGGCCAGCGCGGCGTCGGCGGCGGGGCGTCCGTACACCGCTCCTGCCGCCACCAGCGGGCGGCCGGAGCGGAACACGTCGGTGACATCGGTCGCTTCCGCGCCGCACACGATCCGCTCCACGAGGCCCGGGTCGGCCTTCGCGCCCGCGTCTCCGGACGCGACGCAGATCAGGTCGGCGCGGAAGCCGGGGGCGATCTTGCCGAGCCGCCCGCCGTGCCCGGTCGCGGCGGCCCCACCCTCGGTGGCCATGGCCAGCGCCTCGTGCGGGGTCAGCGGGCCGCCCGTGCGCTCGGCGGCGGCCAGCGCGGCACGCATCTCCGCGAACATGTCCGGTGCCGCCGTGTGCTGGCTGTCCATCCCCAGCGCCACGTTCACCCCGGCGTCCAGCCAGGACCGCACCGGGGCGTCGCCGGAGCCGAGCCGCGCGTTCGAGACCGGGCAGTGCACGAGCGAGGCACCGCGCCGCGCCAGCAGCGCGATCTCGGAGCCGGTCAGCCAGACACCGTGCGCGGCGGAGAGCCCCGGACCCAGCAGCCCGTGACGGTCGAGCCTGCTCACCGGATCGCCGCCGTCACCGTCACCGAGCCAGGTGCGCTGGTGGCGGCTCTCCAACAGGTGGGTGTGGAGCCGCATTCCGCCGCCGGCGCACCGACGCAGCGCGTCCAGCGCCTCGTCGGAGCACCACTGCGGCGCCACCGGTGCCACCCCGACGCGCACTCCGGGGCACGAGGGGGTCAGCGAGGCCGCCAGGGCCGGAAGGTCCCCGGGAGGCAGGCCCCGTGCGGGCGCGGCCAGTGACCGCGGTGCCCGCGCCGGTCCGGGCCACACCGCCGGCAGCGGCTCGGGCAGGAACTCGGCCCGGTCGGTGATCCCGACCGCGAGTTCGGCCCGCAGCCCGGCCCCGGTCAGCGCGGAGGCGACCGCGCGCACCCCGGCCGCGTAGGCGTCCGCCTCGGCGAAGGTGTGGTGGATCGCCTGCACGGTCGTCACCCCGGTGGCCACCAGAGCCACGGCCGCCGCCAACGCGTCGTCGTACGGGTCGAGCGCGGTGGTTCCGGTGAGCCGTACGACCCAGGTCTCCAGGTCGGCGTCGGCCACGCCCTGTTCGCCGAGCGGCAGGGCACGCAGGTGCGAGTGCGCGTCGGTGAAGGCCGGGAGCACCACGCCGTCGAGTCCGGTCGTGCGGTCGGCGGGTGCGGCGTCGGCCAGTTCGGCGAACGGGGCTACGGCCACCACCGTGCCGTTCTCGACCAGGACACCGGTATCCCGGAGCGGGACGGCCCGCGCGTGGGTCACCAGGGTCCGGCAGCGCAGCAGCAGTGGGCCGACGGGAGACAGGAAGGGAGTCATCGCCGCTCCGCCCAGGGCAGCAGCAGCCGCTCGGCCAGCGTGACCAGGGAGAACAGCAGCCCGGCGACGACCGACGAGGCGAGGATCGCCGCCCACATGGTCGCGGTCTCCAGCGACAGCGCCGCGGTGATCACGAGCTTGCCGAGTCCCTGGCCGCCGATGATCCACTCGGCGGTCATCACGCCGAGGACGGCCGAGGGCGCCGCGATCCGCATCGCGTCGAAGAAGGCGGGCATCGCCGCGGGCAGTCTCACCCGGCGGTAGACGGTGACCGGACGGCAGTTGAGCACATGCATCAGCTCCAGCGCCTCCCGCTCGACCGAACGCAGCCCGAGGAGCACATTGATCAGGGTGGGGAAGAACACGATGAGCGCGGCCACCACGACGGTGAGCGTCGCGCCCCGGCCGAACGCCAGGGTGATGAACGGCGCCAGTGCCACCACCGGGATCGCCCGCAGAGTGAGCGCGAGCGGGTACAGCACGGAGGCGAGGACCGGCGACGCCGAGATGAGCAACGCCAGCGCGAAACCGGCCGCGTTGCCCGCGGCGAACCCGCCCAGGACCGCGAGCACGGTGGACTTCACCGCCTCCAGCACCGCGCCCCAGTCGGCGGCGGTGACGATCTCGCTGGGCGCGGGCAGGGCGTACGACGGCGTACCGGTCACCCGCACCCCGGTCTCCCACACCGCGAGCGCCGCCGCCAGCACCGCGGCGGAGGTGACCGGGCCGCGCCAGCCGGGCAGGGACCGTCCACGGCGCCTCCCCGTACCCACGGCATCCGCACGGCCGGCCGAGGCGGCGGTTTCACCGGGGGAGGGGGCGCTGCCCGGCCGGAACGGTGTCTGCGTCCTCATCAGCGGCGCTCGCTTCCCGCGTCGACCGACGCATGCCACGGGGTGGCGATCCGGGCCACCCATCCGAACGCCGCCGCCAGCAGGCCGGTGATGGCGCTGGACAGCACCAGGGCCGCCCACAGTTGGGGCATCTGATAGCCGAACATCGCGTACAGCAGGGCCAGTCCGAGACCCTGGTCGGCGCCCACCCACTCGGCGATCATCGCCGCGATGAACGCCGCCGGAGCGGCGATCTTCAGGGAGGCGGTGAAGGCCGGGAGCGCGTACGGCAGCCGCAGGAAGCGCAGCGAGCCCACCCAGCCGGCGTTCAGCACCTCGCCGAGTTCCCGCACCCGGCGATCGGTCGAGCGCAGCGCGCCCGTGAGGTTGACCAGCACCGGGAAGAACGCGGCCAGCAGCGCCACCGCGGCCTTGGAGGTGAAGCCGAGGCCGAGCCAGGCGACGAGCGCGGGCGCGAGCGCCACCACCGGGATGCTGTAAATCATCAGGGAGAGGCGGTACACGCCGTCCCCGATCAGCGGCAACCGGTCCATGACCAGGGCCAGCACCACGGCGAGAGCCACTCCGCCGATGAATCCGGCCGCGGCCTCACCGACGGTGGTCAGTGTGTTGCTCCAGTAGGCGGTCCGGCCGTCCCACAGCACACCGAGGATCCGTGACGGGGGCGGCAGCACCCCGCCGGGGCGGTACTGGGCCCGGCCGTAGAGCTCCCAGGCGGCGAGGAGCGCGCAGTAGACGGCGGCGGCGATCAGGGCCGAGGTGCTGCGGTTCAGCGGCTGCCGCCCGAGGGTGCCCGAGGCCGCTGCGTTCCGGCTCACGGTTCGATCTCCCGGTACACCTCGGTCAGCAGGTCGGTGAGCCGCTGCTCGTACGCCGTGAACTCCGGAAGCAGCATCGTCTCCGCCGTGCGCGGGCGCGGCAGGTCGATCTCCAGTTCGGCGATGATCCGGCCCGGTCCACGGCCCAGGACGAACACCTGGTCGGAGAGGAAGACGGCCTCGGACACGTTGTGCGTGACCAGGATCGCGGTCGTTCCGGTCTCCAGCCAGATCCGCTGCAGCTCGTCGTTCATCTGCCGGCGCCGGATCTCGTCCAGGCCGTTGAACGGCTCGTCGAGGAAGAGCAGTCGCGGACGCAGGATCAACGCGCGGGCGATGGCCACCCGTCGGGCCATACCGCCGGACAGCTTCGCCGGCAGCGCCTTCTCGAAGCCTTCCAGGCCGACCAGGCGCAGCAGGTCGCGGGCCTGCCGGCGGCGTTCGTCCTTCGGTACTCCGGCGACCTGCAACGGCAGTTCGACATTGGCCAGCGCGCTGCGCCAGGGGAGCAGCACCGGGTCCTGGAAGACGAAGCCGAACTCCGCCGCCCTACGGGCCTGCGTGGGGGTCCGGCCGAACACCTCGACGGTGCCGGTGGTCGGCTGGACGACGTCGGCGAGGATCCGCAGCAGGGTCGACTTGCCGCATCCCGACGGACCGATGAGCGTGGCGAAGGCGCCCTCGCGGATGGTCAGGTCGATGCCTTCCAGCGCGGTGAAGGGCGAGCCCCCGACATCGAACCGCTTGCCGATGCCCTCGGCGCGGACCACCGCGCCGCTGTCGCCTTCCGCCGCCCCTGCCGCCGTTTTCGCGGCTGCGAGGGTCGGACCGGGGTCCCGGCCCGCGGCCCTCACGCCCGTACTCCGTCGTCCGCGGCGGTACCGGCGCCGGTCGCGCCGGGGCCGCCGTCCAGGCCCAGAAGGCGGGCGAGGTTGGCGCCCTCGACCAGGGCCCGGTCGGCCTCGTCCGGGACTGCCCGGGCGATCTTGGCCCGTTCCAGGTCGAAGTGGCTGCCCGGCCAGTCGGTGCCCATCACCAGACGGGAGGCCCCGAGCCGCCCGTAGGCCATCTGCACCTCGATGAGCTGGGTGCCGGACGTCTCCAGATAGATGTGCTCATTGCGTTCGGCGACCAGGATCGCCTCGTTGACGTTCCAGATCGTGCCCATGTGGGCGATCATCAGAGGTACTTCGGGGAAGCCCCTGGAGATCTCCTCGATGGACAGCGGCGCGCAGAACGGGTCGTCCAGCGCGTTCACCAGGATCATCAGCCCGGCCTCACGGGCGGCCGCGAATACCGGGTCGAGCAGCCCGTGGTCGGCGAAGTGGTAGCCGTGCATGGTGGGGTGGAGCTTGAGACCCTTGAGCCCGTACTCCTGCCCGCACTTCAGGACGGTTTCGACCGCGTCCGGCCGCCGGGGGTCCACCTGGCCGAAGCCGACGATCCGGTCCGGGTGCCGGGCGACCGTCCTGGCGATGAAGTCGTTGTCGATCATCTGGCCGAGGGAGCACCCCACGGCCATGTCGACGCCCGCCGCGTCCATCGACGCGATCATGTTCTCGGGGGTGTAGGACTCGGCCGTGAGGTAGTCCGAAGTCCCCCCGGCCTGCCACACGTTGTTGTACGCGTCGATGATCACGGGTGTTTCACTCCGCTTCGATTGGTTGTCAGGTGCCGGCCGGCCCGGCGGGACGCCGCGGGCCGGGCCGGGCGAGCCGGGTACCGCCGGCCGGGTCGGGCTCAGGCCAGCAGGGAGGTACGCCCGCCGTAGGCGGCTTCGAGGACGGAGGTGTCCACCACGTCCGCGGCCTTCAGCTTCTTGCCGATCGTGCCGACGTCGGCCAGTTGGTCGATGATCTTCTGCATCTTGGCCGGATCGACCTGGAGCACACCCTTGGGCGAGGTGATGAGGGCCTTCTGGAACCTGGCGGTGGCGGCCTCTTCCTCCGGCTTGAGGCCACTGGTGTTCCACTTGGTCGCCACGAGCCGCCCGATCTCGTCGGGGTGGGCGTTCATGTACTCGTAGCCCTTGATCGTCGCGCGGAGGAACCGCACCAGCTCGTCGTGCTGCTTCTCCAGGTGGTCCCGGGTCGTGATCAGCACGTTTCCGTAGCTGGGGACGCCGAGGTCCTCCAGGTACAGCACATGGACGTCGACGCCCTGCCGCTTGAGCGCCACCGCCTGGGAGGTGGCGTAGCCGGAGTAGCCGGACGCCTGCCCGGTGGTGAGCTGGGTCGGGTCGGTTCCGGCGGGTATGAACCGGACGTCCTTGACGCCGGCCTTCTTCACCAGCGACTCGAACTGCTGCCGTGACGCCTCGGTGACGGCGATCGTCCGGCCGGCGAAGTCCTCGACCGACTTGATCGGGTCGTCCGCCTTGCTGATGATCGAGAAGGGCGAGGTCTGGAAGATCGCGCCGTAGATCACCAGGGGCTGGCCCTTGGCGATGGCCACGAGCACATTGGTGTTGTCGTCGTCTCCGGTGAAGGACCTGCCGGAGGCCACCTGCTGCCAGGCCAGGATGTTGGGGCCGCCGGCGGTGAACGACGTACTGATCTTCTCCGCCTTGTAGTAGCCCTTCGCCTCCGCGGCGTAGAACCCGCCGAACTGGGTGAGTTTCAGCCAGCCGAGCTGGTCGTCGATCTTCAGTAGTCCGTCGGCGGACGTCCCGCCGGAAGAGCTGCCTGAACAAGCCGTCAGTAGTCCGCCGGCGGCCATCACGCCGGCTCCTGCCCCGAGCAGCCTGAGAACGTCACGGCGCGCGGGAGTTCCGGGAAATGCGCGTGCTGGGTCCATCCGAATCCTCCACGGGGCGTCAACGAGCAATGCGGCAAGGCCAGGGATCGGTGCAGGTCAGACGGAAGACTTCCGCTGTTCCGTGACGTCATCCTGGCGAACGCCCGGGTGGTCCTCAATGAACAGAATGTCTGCTGATGAAGGGATCACTCAACGAACCGTCCACGCCGCGAGGCGCCCGCGTCCATGGCTGAAAACATCGGGAACCCGGAGGGGCGCCGCCCACATGGATCGAGGGCCGCGACCATGAGGTCGCGGCCCTCGCCCCAACTGCTGTGAGCCAGTACTCGTATGCCTGGTGGCAGGGATCGCGTCAGCACTCGATGACGTTGACGGCGAGGCCGCCGCGGGCGGTCTCCTTGTACTTGGTGGACATGTCGGTCCACCGTCGCACTATGTCCTTGACCTGCATGTTCGAGGGTAGCTGAGTGGCCCTCAACGCCAGCAGGGACTTCTCAGGGACTTTCGGCTGGGAGGGGTCTCGCAGCCAGGCGATGTCCTCGCGTGGGGCGGCGTAGAGCCGGACCCGGCGAATCCGGTTGCCGTCGTGTCGCACTTTCTCGCCCACAGGCTTGATCAGCCCGGCGGCGGCGAGCGCACGCTTCCAGCTGTGGTCGTTCCAGGTGCGGTAGTAGATGCGGTTGCCGTGCGACGAGGTGAGGATCAGGTCGACCGTGATCGGCTTCCGTTGGCGCTCCTCGAGCGCGGTGGTCGGGGCCTCCGGGTTCCGCCAGGGCAGCGTGCAGGAAGTCGAGTCGATCGCGCACCGGGACCAGTCCAGATCGCCGCGGGCTCCGAGTTCGTCGAGGACCAGACGGTGCAGCTTGGCCCAGACCCGGGCCCTCGACCACTCGGTGAACCTGCGGTGGGCCGTCGCTCCGGACGGCCCGAACGACGCTGCGGGCAGCTGCTGCCACGTGCAGCCCGACGTCGCCACGAACACGATCGCGGCCAGCACTTCACGGTCACCGTGCCGGCGTCGGCCGCCGCCCTGCGGCCGCGATGCCGCCTCCGGCACCACTCGCTGGAACAGCTCCCACAACTCGTCCGGCACCAGCCGCTCAACAATCCCCGCCACGACCAACAGCCGGCTGGGCCGCATGAGATGACGTCTTAACATGGCTGCGGCCACCCGCGGCGGTGACGTGCGAGGCGTCAATTTTCATAGTGATCGCGGGAGCGAGTACGGCTACCGCAGGTTCCGGCGGGCCTGCCGCAGGCTGGGTGCCTTCCCGTCCATGGGCCGCGTCGGATCATGCTTCGACAATGCCGTCAGTGAGGCGTTCAACAGCGTACTCAAGGTCGAAGACGTCCACCGGCACACCTTCGCCACCCGCGCCGAGGCCCGGATCAGGATCGCCACCTGGGGCGTCCCCCGGTGAAGTGGGCCGACGGGCCGCATCCGGCACGTTCCCGACCGGCATCGCGGTTGCACCTCAGCAGACAGCCCCGGCACGTGCCTGGGTGGCACGGGCCGGGGCTGGTTGGCCGAGGGTCAGCGGAGGGTTAGTTCGTGCGGCCGACCGTTACGTTCTGCTTGTTGTAGTTCTTGCCGTTGCCGTCGGGCTTGTAGTTCCGCTCGTAGTTGCCCGCGAGGTCCATGGAGAACCACTGGACGACGGTGTTCTTGTAGACCGTGATCTTCTCGGCGCCCTCGCGCATGCCCGCGGCGGCGAGCTTCGGCGAGTTCATCGTCGGGCGGCTGCCGTCGAGCGTGTAGTAGATGTTCGCCGGCTCGTCCACGGTGAAGGTGAACGTCGTCGAGGTGGCGGACGCGTTGGTCACCGCGAGCTTCGACGTGGGCTGCTGGTGGTCCTTGTCGTAGGCGCGGGCGACATCGAGGATGCCGATCTGGCCGTTGGAGAACTCCATGGCCTCCTCGTGGCCCTCGCTGAACGGGGGCTGGAAGCCGACCGCGTTGTACTTCTTGGTGGCCGGGTCGTAGAGGTCCGTGCCGACTTCGAAGTCCCAGCCGATGATGCCGTTGTTGTACCAGAACTCGTCGGCGCTGTTGCCGGCCGCCGAGTACAGCACGTCGACCACGGGGCCGGTGCGTCCCGGCTGGATGCCGGTGCCGCGCCAGTCCTGGACGGCGGACAGGATGTGGGTGGAGGCGTTCCAGAAGTAGTTCTCCGTGCCCATGTCCGTCCGCGGCAGCACCTCACGGCCGGCGGACTTGTACGCTCCCGGGGGCCACATGAAGTAGCCGCCGTAGGAGTGGGTGTTCATCGCGAACTTGATGTTCTTGAAGTTGTTCGCGAGCCACACCTCGTTGCGCGCTTCCGGCTCCGACAGCTCCGACGGACCTGAGTAGGTCTCGCCGGTGCAGCTGGTGCTGCCGCCGGTGTAGCCGTCGAAGCCACTGCCGACGGAGAAGTTGCGGTTGAGGTCGACGCCCCAGGAGTTGCGGCGTGCCGGGTCCGAGTTGTCCGCAGCGCAGTGGTTGACCATGTTCTTACGCTGCATGTTGTAGTCGTACATCGAGTAGTGGGCGCCGTCGGGGTTCATCGTCGGGACGATGAAGATGTCAAGGTCGTCCACCAGCTTCTTGGTGTTCGCGTCCCGCGCGTAGTTGCGCAGCAACCGTTCGGCGGTCTCCACGCAGGTGATCGGGGTCACCCACTCGCGCGCGTGCTCCTGGCAGTAGAGGAACACACCGGTCTTCGAGCCGTCCCGGTGCTTGCCGATCCGGAGCGCCTTCATCTGGAACGGCTCACGCGAGACGCTCGCCGGCGCCTTGAGGCCGTCGGTCAGCGGGGTCGCCGGGGCCGCGGCCACCACACCGGTGCCATTGCTGGTCCGGTAGAGGCTGGCGGTCACCAGCGTCGAGACCGCCGCGTTGGCGTTGATGGCATTCACGACCTGGCCCGCGGTGCTGGTGATCGCGCCGGAGGCGCCCGTGGCCAGGTTGACCACGAATTCCTTGCCGTTGACCGCGACCGACAGCGGAGCGTTGTTCGCTCCCGGGTCCTTCAGCGTGATGCTGAGGCCGTTGCCGCCCTCACTGCCGTACGCCTTGGAGGTCACGTAGAACGTGCTCGCCAGCGCGGTCCCCGAACCCGTGCCGAACTGCGCCTGCGCCTGGCGGCGGTAGCCGTTCGTCTTGTACGGGAGATTGATGATCTCCGAGATCTTCGGGAATTCCTTGGCGAGACCGACGACCCGGTCGGTGACCTCGGTCGGGTCCATGTAGTGGTCGACGAAGTCCGACACGTAGTTCGGGCTCGGCGCCTTGACCGGGTCACCCAGCCACTTGGTCACCGGCACGGTGATCCTGCCGCCGCGGCTGCTGGTGACGGTGACCGTGGCGGGGGCCTCGGTGATCGCCAGCGGCGCGCTGAACCGGTGGTACATGTACGCGCCGGCGTCGGTGAAGCGGGACATCGTCGCCGTCCCGCCGGAGCCCGGCTCGGTGCCCTTGCCACTGTCCCAAGAGGCGGTGAGGACGGTCTGGGCGTCCGTCGCGCTGGACTTCACCTCGACCGACAGGAACCGCTGGTCGTTGAGGCTGGTGAACCACTCGGCGCGCAGGGGCGTGAGCGTGTCAGCCTCGGCCGCGTCGGCGGCCTCGATCGCGACCGCCTGCGAACGGGCGCGCATGTTCGCGTTGTAATCGCCCTGGTCCGAAATGGGGTTCTGGACGTCGAAGCCCTGGTCACGCAGGTTCTCGGTCTCATCAGGGCTGAGGACGGCGTGCACTTCGATGCCGTTGTCGACCGGCTTACTGTATTCGGCCAAATCGACACCCATGGCGTCAAGCTTGTCCACCCCCGACTTATCGGGGACGACGATGCGCATCAGTGCGACACCGTTCTGGGCGGTGCTGGAATCGCGGTCGGGTGTGACCGGTTGGCTCGTGGGGGCGCCGAGCGCCGGAAGGGCACTCATGGTGACCGCCAAGGGAATTGCGAGCAAGAGCGCGTAATGCCGCGCTCTGCGGGGACTCCTCATCGAGTTTCCTCCATCTGGCGCGCCCTCCCGAGACGGGGGTGTCAGTCGGGCGAGGCACCCAAGTTGTGGGAAGTCTGTTGGGAAAGGTAAAGCGCCGTCAAGATCTCTGCGACCCCAAATTGGGATACTTCGCAACGGGGCTATTCACCCTGGGTATTCAGCGGAATTGGGTGATCTGAGAGGACGTTAAGTCCGGTTTTCCTCGGTTCGTGATCGCTCGATCGTGGGACTGTTCGTCTTGCGAGCCGGCCATCGGTCATCGCATGCTGGGATGCGGGCACGGGTCGAAGACCGTATCCGAGTGAACCGTTCCGGGTTTGATCGAGACTCTAGGTTGTGACTGTGACCTGGGGTTTCGTGGTTGCTCGGTAGTAGTTGGTCTCGTATTCGGCGGGTGGGATGTGCCCGATCTCAACGTGCAGTCGGCGGTGGCAGTACCGGTCGACCCATTCGGCGGTGGCCACTTCGACCTCGGAGAGTGTCTTCCAGGGCCGACGGGGCTTGGTCAACTCAGTTTTGAACAGGCCGATCGTGGACTCCAACAGGGCATTGTCGTAGGCGTCGCCGACCGAACCGATGGACGCGGCGATGCCTGCCCGGTCCAGATGCTCGGCGAGCGCGAACGATGTGTACTGCGACCCGGCATCGGAGTGATGTATCAACTCGCCTTCCTGATAAGGGCGTTGATTTCGCTCGCGCTGCCACAAAGCCATCTCGAGGGCGTCCAGGACGAGCCGGGTCTCCTTCGAAGTGGCCGCAGACCAGCCCACGATGCGGCGGGAGAAGGTGTCCACGACGAAGGCGACGCAGACGACGCCGGCGAACGTGGCGACGTGCGTGAAGTCGGCGACCCAGCAGCGGTTCGGGGCCGGGGCGACGAAGTCGCGGTCCACGAGATCCGGAGCCCGTTGCGCACTCGCGTCGGGGATCGTGGTGATCACCCGCTTGCCGCGGACCGCGCCGGTGATGCCGAGTTCGCGCATGAGGCGTTCGATTGTGCACCGGGCCACCGCGACACCCTGCCGGTTCAAGAGCCTCCAGATCTTCCTGGCACCGTAGACACGGTAGTTGGCCTCGTACGACTCCTGGATCAGGGTCTTGAGCTCGCGGTCGCGAACGGTGCGGGCAGCCGGCTCGGCCCGGCGTTTGTGGTGGGCGTAGTACGTGGAAGGGGCGATCTTGCAGTCGTGTGCGCTCAGCACACGGCAGATCGGCTCGACGCCGCCGAAGCGGCCCTTGTGCTCGTCGATGAACGCTACGAGCGTGTGTGTGGCCGGTCGAGCTCGGCGATGCTCCTATGCCAAGCCGCAGGAAGAGCCGCCAGGTCAGGCACGGTTGCGGTGGGCTGAGCGGCGTCCTCGTCGGTGAGCAGGGCCCGGAAGACACGGTCGGAGACGCGCCGCCGTAGCAGGCGTACTGCCTCCTTGGGGGTCTTGCCGCGGGCCAGCTGCTTGGCGAAGTAGTCGGCGCCTTCGCCGCCGCGTCGGACCTGGGTGACCGCGATCATGTGCAGGGCGTGGTTGATGGACCGGTTTCGCCGCGGTTGAGGCGGACGCGGTCGCAGGTGCCCATATGGCGCGAGGGGCTGGCCTGGTCGGTGCTGTCGGTGGACTACCAGCGCATCTTGCAGGTCCTTGCCGATCGGGTCCGGCTCCATCAAGGGCCGCTGGCCTGCCAGGAGATGGCCGCCACCTTCGGGATGGGCGTGGTGCCGGCGCGGGTGGAGGCGCTGCGGTCGAAGGCGAAACGCCTGGTCGCGCGCGGCTGACGCGTTGGCCTAGCAGGCGCAGGTTCATCGGGTAGCCGCCGAGGCCGGGCCAGCAGAACACCGGGGGCAGGAAGCCTTCGGTATGCGGCGCTACGAGGCGGGAGGAGCGTGACGGGGTATCGTCGTCGATGCGGGCGGCCAGGTCTTCGAGCTTCGGCGATTCGAAGATCGCCTGTAGCGGCAGGCTGATCTCGAACTCGCGGTTGACCGTGCTGATGAGAGCGACGGCGTTGTTTCACCGAGCAGCAGGTACGAACCGTCCGCGAGAACGCCGTCCAGCTGAAGTGCGAGGACAGCGGCTTCGAGCAAAGTGGACAGTTGCCGTACGACCCGATCGGATCGGCCGGAGCCCGTTGGGGTAGCCCGCAGCGGTCTGTCCTTCAGGAAGAGATGGCGACTGTTGGTTGAAGGGCCACCCATGGCGTCTCCCTCGTTCGTTGCCCGGCGCGCTCTGCCCATTGATCGCGAGCCCGTCGTGAGCGGCCGGTGGGAACGCTACGGGCCCAGTTCCGACGCCCGGGAATGTTCCACTGGTTCACTCGTGTGAGTGACCGCTCGCGGGTGTCGAGCCAACCCGTTCCTTGGGGCACCCCAGGGACTTTCTGCCAGGTGAGGAGGGAAGGCCCTGACAGCGCTGAAAGAAGCAAACGAGCTGGTCAGGGCCTAGACGTCAGCATTCGGTGATGTTCACCGCCAGCCCGCCCCGCGCCGTCTCCTTGTACTTGGTCTTCATGTCGCGGCCGGTGTCCCGCATGGTCCTGATCGCCTTGTCCAGGCTGACCTTGTGGGTGCCGTCGCCGGCCAGGGCGAGTCGGGCCGCGTTGATCGCCTTGACGCTCGCGACGGCGTTCCGTTCGATGCAGGGGATCTGCACCAGACCGCCCACCGGGTCGCAGGTGAGGCCCAGGTTGTGCTCGATGCCGACCTCGGCCGCGTTCTCCACCTGTGCGGGGCTGCCGCCGAGGACTTCGCACAGCGCCCCGGCGGCCATCGCGCAGGCCGATCCGACCTCGCCCTGGCAGCCGACCTCTGCGCCGGAGATGGACGCGTTCTCCTTGAACAGGATGCCGATGGCGGCGGCGGTCAGCAGGTAGCGGACGACGCCGTCGTCGTCGGCGCCGGGCACGAAGCGCGCGTAGTAGTGGAGGACGGCGGGCACGATCCCGGCCGCCCCGTTGGTGGGGGCGGTCACGATACGGCCGCCGGAAGCGTTCTCCTCGTTGACGGCGAGGGCGAACAGGTTGACCCAGTCCATGCCCCGCAACGGGTCCGTGCTGTCGTGGCCGGCGGCGTTCAGCTCACGGTGGAGCGCCGGTGCGCGGCGGGGGACCTTCAGGCCGCCCGGCAGCACGCCCTCGCGCCGGCAGCCGCGGTCGACGCACGCCCGCATGACCGCCCACAGGTCGAGCAGTCCGGCGCGCACCTCGGCCTCGGGCCGCCACGCCTGCTCGTTGGCGAGCATCACCTCGCTGATCGTCAGGTTCTCGCGGGCGCAGATGCCGAGCAGTTCGGCACCCGAGCGGAACGGGAACCGCACGGGCGTGGTGTCCGCGACGACGAGGTCGGCGCCGGTGGCCTCCTCGTCGACGATGAAGCCTCCGCCGACGGAGTAGTAGGTGCGGGCGGCCAGTTCCCGCCCGGCCGCCGCCAGGGCCCGGAACACCATGCCGTTGGGGTGGGCGGGCAGGGACCTGCGCCGGTGCAGCACCAGGTCCTTGTCGCTGTCGAAGCGGATCCGGTGCTTGCCGCCGAGCAGCAGGGTGCCGTCGGCACGGACCCGCGCCACCCGGTCGTCGGACCGGTCGGTGTCGACGGTGGCCGGGTCCTCGCCCTCCAGGCCGAGGACGACGGCTTTGTCGGAGCCGTGTCCCCGGCCGGTGGCGCCGAGCGAGCCGTACAGCTCCGCCCGGACGCCGACCACGTCGTCCAGCAGCCCGTCCCGCTCCAGTCCCTCGACGAAGCGCCGGGCCGCCCGCATCGGCCCCACCGTGTGGGAGGAGGAGGGGCCGATGCCGACCGAGTAGAGGTCGAAGACGCTGAGGGCCATCAGGGCACCTCGGGGCCCTGGTACTCGCTCATCGCGTCGATGAGCCAGCGGGCCAGGTAGTCGGCGAACGAGGACCGGGGGAAGAGCCGGTACGTCGTGTCACCGGTCTGCCAGAGCACCACCGGGACCGGTCCGACCTGCGTGGACACCGCACGGCCCGGCCCGAAGGAGCGCGGGTGCAGGTCCAGGACGCAGCCCTTCTCCAGGACCTGGCGGGCCGAGGGGCCGCTCAGCTCCAGCGTGGTCCGGTTCGCCGACACGTCGACGACCGAGCCCGGGTCCCCGGCGAGCGCGTCCAGCAGTTCGGCGGCGAGCACCGGCCCGTCGCCCTGGGACAGCACGAGCCACTCGTCGGGCCCGAGCCACACCGCGGTGTGCGGGCCGCTCCGCGCGGTCTGGCCGCAGTGGTCCGGCAGCGGTGCGCCGAGCACCGAGCCGATGCGGCCGGCCGCCGCGGAGGCGGGGTCGACGCGCAGGCTCACCATGGTGATGAAGGGCCACTCGGTCAGCGACACACCGCGCTCGCCGGTGACGCCGGCGGCGCGCATCCGCTCCTGAAGGTGCGTCAGCGGGCTGCGGCGCAGCGTCGCCGGTCCCGCGTCGATCGGCTCAGCCATCTCGCTTGGTCCCTTCGGGGTCGTAGAGCACGGGTTCGGCCACCAGGACGGGCACCAGGGTGTCGCCGACGGGGGCGATCAGGGTCTCGCCGATGCGGTTGCGCCCGTCGGCGACGAGCGCGAGGGCGAACGGCCTGCCGAGCGCCTGGCTGTGGTAGCTGGAGGTGACGTGGCCGAGCATCGGCACCGGCCCGTCCTGCGGGGTGACGGGGACGTCGGGCGCGACGATCTGGGAGCCCTCCGGCAGCCGGGTGGTGCCGTCGGCGGGCAGCAGGCCGACCAGGTGTTTGCGGTCGGTGCGCGCGGTGTCGGGGCGGCTGAAGGAGCGTTTGCCGATGAAGTCCTTCTGCTTGGAGACCGCCCAGGCCATACCCGCGTCGTGCGGGGTGACCGTCCCGTCGGTGTCCTGGCCGACGATGACGTAGCCCTTCTCGGCGCGCAGGACGTGCATGGTCTCGGTGCCGTAGGGGGTGATGCCGTACTGCTGTCCGGCCGCGTGCACCTGCTCCCAGACGGAGAGCCCGTACCACGCGGAGACGTTGATCTCGTAGGCGAGTTCGCCGGAGAAGGAGATCCGGCAGACGCGGGCGGGGACGCCGGAGACCAAGGTGGTCTCGCGGAACGTCATGAACGGGAACGCCTCGTTGGACAGGTCCAGGTCCGGGGCGAGCCGGGCGACGACGTCACGGGACTTCGGGCCGACGACGGCGATCGTGCTCCACTGCTCGGTCACCGAGGTGCAGTGCACGTCGAGTTCGGGCCACTCGGTCTGCAGCCACTCCTCCAGCCAGTCCAGTACGCCGGCCGCGCCACCGGTGGTGGTGGTCATGAAGTAGCGGCCCTCGTCCAGGCGCAGGGTCACGCCGTCGTCGAAGATCATGCCGTCCGGCTTGCACATCACGCCGTAGCGGGCGGAGCCGGGCTTGAGCTTCTTGAAGGCGTTGGTGTAGACCCGGTTGAGGAATTCGCCCGCGTCCGCGCCCCGGATCTCGATCTTGCCGAGGGTGGAGGCGTCCATGAAGGCGACGCCCTCGCGGGCCGCGCGGCACTCGCGGGCCACCGCGGCGTCCATGTCCTCCCCCTCCTGGGGGAAGTACCACGGCCGCTTCCACTGCCCGACGTCCTCGAACTCCGCGCCGTGGGCGACGTGCCAGCTGTGGATCGATGTCATGCGCTCGGGGTCGAACAGGTCGCCGCGCTCACGTCCGGCGAGGGCGGCGAAGGCCACCGGGGCGTACGGCGCCCGGTAGGCCGTGGTGCCGATCTCGCCCGGTGAGGCGCCGTCGCCGAGGGCGGCGGCGATCACGCCGATCGCGTTGACGCCCGAGGTCTTGCCCTGGTCGTTGGCCGTGCCGAGCGAGGTGTAGCGCTTGACGTGCTCGACGCTGCGCATTCCGGCGCCGACGGACCGCCACACGTCCGCGACCGTGACATCGCGCTGCAGGTCGACGAAGTGGGTGTCCCAGGTGCCGGGACCGGAACCGGAGCCGTCGGAGCCGTTGCCGGGCGCGGGCACCAGCCACAGCGCGCGCACCGCGGCGCGGTCGGCGGCGTCGGCGGGCGCGTCGGGCACGGGCACCGGGAACCCGGCATCCGTCGCGGCCCGCGCACCGGCCCGCGCGCCCTCGGCGAGCGCGCCGTCGAGGGCGTAGGTCCCGCGGGCGGCGCCGGCGACCTGCTGGTCGCGGACCGTGCCGTCGGGCACGAAGGCGGCGAGTTCGCCGTCCCAGCGCAGCTTGCCCTGGCGCTGGCTGTGCAGGTGCACCACCGGGCTCCAGCCGCCCGAGACGGCGAGCAGGTCGCAGTCGAACGAGACGGGTTCGCCGGTGAGTTCGCCCTGGTCGTCGAGGCCCTGGACGGTGACGCCGGTGAGGCGCCTCTCGCCCGCGGTGCCGGTCACCGCCCTGCCGGTCAGCACCTTGACGCCGGTGGCCGCGGCGACCTCGGCCGCCCGCCGGGACAGCTCGGGGCGGGCATCGACGACGGCGGCGATCCCGACGCTGGCCGCGTGCAGGTCGGCCACGGTGTCGTAGGCGCTGTCGTTGGTGGTGCTCACGACGGCGCGCGAGCCGGGTGCCACGGCGTAGCGGTTGACGTAGGAGCGGACGGCGGAGGCGAGCATCACGCCGGGGCGGTCGTTGCCGGCGAACACCAGCGGTCGCTCGTGGGCGCCGGGGGCCAGGACCACCTGGCGGGCCCGGATGTGCCACAGCCGCTGGCGCGAGACGCCGTCGGCCGGGGCGGGGGCGTCGGCGCCGAGGTGGTCGGTGCGCCGCTGCAGGGCCAGGACGTAGTTGTCGTCGTAGGAGCCGAAGGCGGTGGTGCGGGGCAGGACGACGGTCTCGGGGGCCGCCTCCAGGACCGCGCGGACCTCGGCCACCCACTCCAGGGCGGTCCGCCCGCCGACCGTCTCGGTGCGCCCGGACAGCAGCGAACCGCCGGGTTCGGGCTGGTCGTCGAGGAGGATCACCCGGGCGCCGGAGCCGGCCGCCGCGGCGGCGGCCGCGAGTCCGGCCGGGCCCGCGCCGACGACCAGGACGTCGGTGTGCACGTACTTCTTGTCGTAGACGGCCGGGTCCGGGGCCGGATCGAGGACGCCCATACCGGACAGGGTCGTGGCGGACAGCCCGTCGTACAGCTCCACGGTGGTGGCGGGCAGCATGCCCTCCGAGCACGGTCCGTCGATCTGGAGCAGGGCGTTGGGCTCCTCGACGCCGGCGGAGACGATGCCGCGGGGACGGCCCCGGTAGAGGGACGGCCCGACCTCGACGGCACCGTGGGCCAGCATCGCGGAGGCGACGGTGTCGCCGGGGTGGCCGGTCAGCTCGCGGCCGTCGACGGTGAACCGCAGCACGGTGCCGCGGTCGACGCGGCCGCCGCTCGGCAGACGGAATTCCTGGTCGGTCATCGGTTCCCTCCGGCCGGATCGGCGGACTGGCGAAGGTCGTCGGGCCCGGACAGCCCGGGGATCTCCGGACGGGGCTCGTCGAGCCGGTAGACGGCGAGCACGTCGTAACTGACGGTGTCCCGTACGACGTTGAACCAGCGGCGGCAGCCCGTGGAGTGCACCCACCGCTCGGCGAAGGGGCCCTTGGGGTTGTCCCGGTAGAAGACGTACTCGGCCCACTGCTCGTCGGTGAGGTCCCCGGCGGTCTCGGGGAAGGGGATGTGGGCCTGGCCCCCGTAGTGGTACTCGGTCTCGTTCCGAGGACCGCACCATGGGCAGTTCAGCAGCAGCACGGTGTCCTCCTCTCAGTGGGCCACGGCCGCGGCGCCGTGTTCGTCGATCAGGGCGCCCGTGGTGAAACGCTCCAGGGCGAAGGGCTTGTTCAGGGGATGCGGCTCGCCGGTGGCGATGGTGTGGGCGAAGGTCCAGCCGGCGGCCGGGGTGGCCTTGAAACCACCGGTTCCCCAGCCGCAGTTGACGAAGAGGTTCTCCACCGGCGTCGTGCCGATGACCGGGGACGCGTCCGGGGTGACGTCGACGATGCCGCCCCAGGTCCGCAGCACATGGGCACGGGCGAAGACGGGGAACAGCTCCACCGCGGCGGCCATCTGATGCTCGATCACATGGAACGAGCCGCGCTGGCCGTAGCCGTTGTACGTGTCGACGCCCGCGCCCATCACCAGTTCGCCCTTGTGCGCCTGCGAGACGTAGACGTGCACGTGGTTGGACATCACGACGGTGGGGTGCACCGGCTGGTGCAGTTCGGAGACCAGTGCCTGCAGCGGGTGCGACTGCACCGGCAGCCGGAACCCGGCCCGTTCGGCCAGCACGCTGCTGTGCCCGGCGGCAGCCAGACCCACCCGGCCGGCCAGGATGCGGCCCCGGCTGGTCTCGACGCCGACGACCCGGTCGCCGTCCTTGACGAACCCGGTGACCTCGCAGTTCTGGATGAGGTCGACGCCCATCTCGTCGGCGCGGCGGGCGAGCGCCCAGGCGACGTGGTCGTGCTTGGCGATGCCGGCGCGGGGCTGGTAGGTGCCGCCGAGCACCGGGTAGCGGGTGCCGGGCGAGACGTTGACGATCGGGCAGACCTTGGCGACCTCGTCCGTCTCGAGCCACTCGGCGTCGACTCCGTTGAGGCGGTTGGCGTTGACGCGGCGTACGCCCTCGCGGACGTCCTGCAGGGTGTGCGCGAGGTTGAGGACGCCACGCTGGCTGAACAGGAAGTCGTAGTCCAGCTCTTCGGGCAGTCGCTCCCACAGCTTGAGGGCGTGCTCGTAGATGGCCGCGCTCTCGTCCCACAGGTAGTTGGAGCGGATGATGGTGGTGTTGCGGGCCATGTTGCCGCCGGCCAGCCAGCCCTTCTCCAGTACGGCCACGTTGGTGATGCCGTGGTTCTTGGCGAGGTAGTAGGCGGTGGCCAGGCCGTGGCCTCCGGCGCCGACGATGACGACGTCGTAGGAGGGGCGGGGGTCGGGGGTGCGCCAGAGCCAGTCGGGGTGCTCCGGCAGCGGTGCGGCGGTCATCCGGCGGTTCCGTTCTGGTCGGCGGGTCCGGTCGGCGCGGCGGGGGCGGTCCGCTCGGCGTAGAGCGGGAACTTCCCGGCGAGGGCGGTGACCCGGTCGCGCAGCAGGGCGGCGTTCTCGTCGGTGAGGTCCTCCTCCTTCAGGGCGCAGGCGATGACGTCGGCGACCTCGCGGAACTCCTCGGCTCCGAAACCCCGGGTGGCCAGGGCGGGGGTGCCGATCCGCAGGCCGGAGGAGACCATCGGCGGGCGGGGGTCGAACGGCACGGCGTTGCGGTTGACGGTGATGCCGACGCGGTGCAGCCGGTCCTCGGCCTGCTGCCCGTCGAGCGCGGAGTCGCGCAGGTCGACGAGGACGAGGTGGACCTCGGTGCCGCCGGTGAGGACGGAGATCCCGGCCTCGGCGACGTCGTCGGCGAGCAGCCGGCCGGCGAGGATCCGGGCGCCCTCCAGGGTGCGCTGCTGGCGCTCCTTGAACTCCTCGCCCGCCGCGACCTTGAAGGCGACCGCCTTCGCGGCGATCACGTGCTCCAGCGGCCCGCCCTGCTGTCCGGGGAAGACCGCGGAGTTGATCTTCTTGGCGAGGGCGGCCCGGCTGAGGATCACACCGCCGCGGGGCCCGCCGAGGGTCTTGTGGGTGGTGGTCGTCACGACGTCCGCGTACGGCACGGGGCTCGGGTGGAGACCGGCCGCGACCAGCCCCGCGAAGTGCGCCATGTCGACCATGAGGTACGCGCCGACCTCGTCGGCGATGCGCCGGAAGGCCGCGAAGTCGAGCCGGCGCGGATAGGCCGACCAGCCGGCGACGATCAGCTTCGGCCGGTGCGCGCGGGCCAGCTCGGCCACCTCGTCCATGTCGACGCGCAGGTCGGACTCGTGGACGTGGTACGGCACGACGTTGTAGAGCTTGCCGGAGAAATTGATGCGCATGCCGTGCGTGAGGTGCCCGCCGTGCGCCAGGTCGAGACCGAGGATGGTGTCCCCGGGGTCGAGCAGGGCGAACATCGCGGCGGCGTTGGCCTGGGCACCCGAGTGCGGCTGGACGTTGGCGGCCTCGGCGCCGAAGAGGGCCTTGACCCGGTCGATCGCAAGCTGTTCGACGACGTCGACGTGCTCGCAACCGCCGTAGTAGCGGCGGCCGGGGTATCCCTCGGCGTACTTGTTCGTCAGGACCGAGCCCTGGGCCTGCATCACGGCCGCCGGGGCGAAGTTCTCGGACGCGATCATCTCGAGTGTCGTCTGCTGGCGCCGGAGTTCCTCGGAGACGGCGGCGGCGATCTCGGGGTCCAGTGCGGCCAGGGGGAGGGAGAGGAGGCTGCCGTCCTCCGTCGTCGACGGACTCGCTGCCATGGTGAGCACCACCTTAATATGCGACTGCTCCAACACTGATATATCAGTGTGTGCGGTAACGTAGGACAGGCTGACGGAAAGGGTCAAGGGGGTAGCGGAATGAATCAGGTACAGCTTTCGCGGGGAGCCGGCGAGGAGACGTTCACCCTCGCCGAGCGTGCGTACCGCGACATCCGCGACCGCCTGATCATGCTGGAGATCCCGCCCGGCGCACCGGTGAACGAGGACCTGCTCGCGCAGAGCGTCGGCTTCGGGCGCACGCCGGTGCGTGAAGCCCTCAAGCGCCTGCAGCACGAGCGGCTGATCGTGACCTACCCCCGGCGCGGCACCTTCGCCACCGAGGTCAACATCACCGACCTCGCCCACATCTCCGAGGTCCGGCGTCAGCTGGAGCCGATGGCGGCGGCCCGCGCGGCCGAGCGCGCCACCGCCGCCGACCGCGAGGCGCTGGTCGCGCTGCTGCGCGGCCTGGAGGGCGAGGGTGCTTCCGCACAGGGCGCGGACGCCCTCATGCGCCTCGACCTGCGCGTGCACCGGGCCATCTACGCCGCCACGCACAACCCTTACTTCGAGGACACCCTCATCCGCTACGACAACCTGGCCACCCGGATCTGGTGCCTGTTCGTGGACCGGGTGCCGGGCATGGCGGGACACGTCGTCGAGCACGGACCGCTGCTGCGCGCCATCGTCGACGGCGACCCCGAGAAGGCCTCGGAGCTCGCGCGGAGCCATGTCGTGGGCTTCGAGCGGGCGATCCGCGAGGCGATCTGAGCCGGCCCTCCCGCGGCCCGCTGAGCGGCATCGGCCCGCGCTGACCCGCGACAACCCCATCACGGAGCCGCCGTAGCATCGCTACGGCGGCTCTGCGTCGTCCGTTTCCGACACCGCCTGATGTCGCGCGTGTCGCAACCCAACTGCACACGGTGCAACAGGGCGAACCCGACGTGATGCCGCACGGTCTTTGGTTGTCAACCGGCAAAACAAAAAAGAAGCCGCCCGCCACGCCTTGTCGACTCCCGTACACACTCCTATGGTGTGCAACACCGTTGCGGCACACGCAACCTCATGCTTGGGAGCCGGTTCCATGAGCGACCAGCCGAGCCTCTCTGGGCAGAACGCCCCGCCCATCTCCTCCGTTGCACCAGTCATGTCCCCACCCGACATCTCCGGCCCGCCGGACGCCGACATCGATCCCTACACGCGCCGTCGCGTGGTGGCGGCGAGTTTCATCGGCAACTTCGTGGAGTGGTTCGACTACGCCGCCTACGGATACCTGGCGGCGACCATTTCCACGGTCTTCTTCCCCGACACCGACCGCACGACGGCCCTGCTGGCGACCTTCAGCGTCTTCGCCGTCTCCTTCTTCGTCCGCCCCTTCGGCGGCTTCGTCTGGGGGCACATCGGCGACAAGGTCGGCCGCCGCAGCGCCCTGTCACTGTCCATCGTGATCATGTCAGTGGCGACCTTCTGCATCGCCCTGCTGCCCACCTATCGCGCGGTCGGCCTGCTCGCACCGGCCCTGCTCCTGGTGGTCCGGGTCGTCCAGGGCTTCTCCGCCTCCGGCGAGTACGCGGGCGCCTCCGCCTTCCTGGTCGAGTACGCCCCCGCCGGCAGACGCGGCCTGTACGCCTCCGTGGTTCCGGCGAGTACCGCGTCCGGCCTGCTGCTGGGTTCCCTGCTCGCGGCGCTGCTCACCGGAGTCCTCTCCGAGGGGGAGATGCACAGCTGGGGCTGGCGCCTGCCCTTCCTCCTCGCCGCTCCGATGGGTCTGATCGGCCGCTACATCCGGCTGCGCCTGGAGGACACCCCCGCCTTCCGCGCCCTGGAGGAGCAGCAGGAGGTCGCGCCGACCCCGGCCAGGCGGATGCTGCGCGCCAACCGGCGCCCGCTGATCCTCGCGATGGGCGCCACCGTGCTCAACGCGGTCGCCTTCTACATGCTGCTCAGCTACATGCCGACGTACCTGTCGGAGGAGCTGCACTTCGGCGCCACCGAGTCGTTCCTGGCCACCACCGTCTCGCTCGCCACGTACATCGCCTTCATCTTCTTCACCGGCCTGGCCTCGGACCGGTTCGGCCGGAAGAAGATGCTGATCACGGCGTCCGTCCTGTTCACGCTGTGCACCGTCCCGGCGTTCATGCTGCTGGACGGCGCCGGACTGCTGACCGTGATCGCCATCCAGGTGCTGCTCGGCGGGATGCTCACGCTCAACGACGGGACGCTGCCCAGCTTCCTCGCCGAACTGTTCCCGACCCGGGTCCGCTACAGCGGCTTCGCCATCAGCTTCAACCTGGCGAACGCCCTCTTCGGCGGCACCGCGGCGTTCGTCGCCACGCTGCTCATCTCCTGGACCGGAAGCCCCCTCGCCCCCGCCTGGTATCTCGTCGCCGCCGCGCTGTGCTCGCTGTGGGCCGTCCTGCGGTCGAAGGAGACCTCGCGCGAGCCGCTGCGCGAGGAATGAGAAGCGGTCCCACCCCCGAACCACTCCACCCCGCCCATCGGGGAAGAGAAGCCGAACCCATGAGAAGGAGTAACCATGTCCGCTGCCGAGCTCGAGCGCCTGAAGCTGATCCACAACGGTGAGAAGGAGCGGCTGACCTTCTCCGACGCGGAGATGGGGCGCCGGCTGTCGCTGCTCCGCAAGGCGATGGCCGAGGCCGGCGTCGACGTCGTCCTGTTCACCTCGTACCACAACATCAAGTACTACTCCGACTTCCTGTACACCTCCTTCGGCCGCCCCTACGCGCTGATCGTCACCGGGGACGACCAGATCACCGTCTCCGCCAACATCGACGCCGGCATGCCGTGGCGGCGCACCTTCGGCGACAACGTCGTGTACACCGACTGGCACCGGGACAACTACATCCACGTCATCCAGGAGACGCTGAAGGGGCGGGGCGTCGCTCCGCGCTGGATCGGCGTCGAGCACGACAGCCTGCCCCTCGACACCCTGCGGAAGTTCGAAGCCGCCTTCCCCGGCGCCGGGTTCACCGACATCGCGCAGGCCGCCATGCGGCAGCGGATGGTCAAGTCGGACGAGGAGATCGCCCTCATCAAGGAGGGCGCACGCGTCGGCGACCTGGGTGGCGAGGCCATCCGCGCGGCCATCCGTGAAGGCGTCCCGGAGTACGAGGTCGCGCTGGCCGGCACCGACGCCATGGTCCGCGAGATCGCCCGCACGTACCCGCACACCGAGATCCGCGACACCTGGGTCTGGTTCCAGTCGGGCGTCAACACCGACGGCGCCCACAACTGGCCGACCACTCGCAAGGTGGGACGCGGCGACATCCTCAGCCTCAACTGCTTCCCGATGATCTCCGGCTACTACACCGCCCTGGAGCGGACCCTCTTCTACGGCGAGCCCGACGCCCGGTCCCTTCAGCTGTGGGAGATCAACGTCGAAGTGCACCGCCGTGGTCTGGAACTGATCAAGCCCGGCATCAGCTGCGCCGAGATCGCCCATACCCTCAACGAGATCTACATCGGTCACGGTCTGCTGCCCAACCGGACCTTCGGCTACGGCCACTCGTTCGGCGTGCTGTCCCACTACTACGGCCGGGAGGCCGGACTCGAACTCCGCGAGGACATCGACACCGTGCTCGAACCGGACATGGTGGTGTCCATGGAACCGATGATCATGGTGCCCGAGGGAGAGCCGGGCGCCGGTGGTTATCGTGAGCACGACATTCTGGTGGTGACCGAGAACGGCGCCGAGAACATCACCAGGTTCCCCTTCGGCCCGGAGCACAACATCCTGGGCGTGTGACCGGGGAACCCGACGCCACACGGTGCCGCTCCGGCCACTTGGGCCGGAGCGGCACCGTGCCGTCGCCGTCCATGCGGCACGATGGGAGCACCATGGCAGACAACCAGCCGGACAAGAACGGCGACGACACGGGCGTGGGCGAGAACCGCGGGATCTCCGTCCTGCAGAACGGCATCTCCGTACTGCTCAGCTTCAGCGCCGAAGAGCCCCAGCTGGGGGTCACCGACATCGCCGCCCGGGTCGGACTGCACAAGAGCACCGTCTCGCGCATTCTCGCCACGCTGCAGCAGGCCGGCCTGGTGGAACGGGCCGCGGACTCCCGGCGTTTCCAACTGGGTCTGGGCGTCATCGCCATGGCCGGACCGCTGCTCGCGGACCTCGACGTGCGCCGCGTCGCCCACCCGGTGCTGCGGGAGCTCAGCCGGCGCACCGAGGAGACCGCGGCGCTGATGCTGTGGAACGGCTCCGAGGCCGTGTGTGTCGAGCAGGTGCCCAGCCGCCACGAGGTCAAGCACACCACTCCGCTGGGCACCCGCTACAACACCGCGGCCAGCTCGTCGGTGCAGGTGTTCCTGGCCCAGCTGCCCGCCTATACCGCGCGTGCCCTGCTGACCAACGGCACGCTGGTCTTCCCCGGGCTCGACGACGCGGCGCTCGAGGCGTACCTGACCCGGCTCGACGAGAGTCACGAGCAGGGCTACGCCACCAACTACGGGGAGACCTCGTTGCAGGAGGTCGGCGTGGCTGCGCCGGTCTTCGACCACCGCGGTGAGGTGGCCGCGGCCGTGCTCGCCTCGGCACCCCGCTTCCGTGTCTCCCCCGAGCAGCTGCCGGTACTCGGCGAGGCGGTTCGCGCCGCCGCCGACCAGGTGACCCGACGCCTCGGCGGGCACGGCCCGGGAAACCTTGAGGACGGTCCCGCCTGAAACGGCCGAACGCGCCGGGCTCCCGCGGTTCCGCGGGAGCCCGGCGCGTACGCGTGACGGTGTCCGGCCGGCTACTCGCGGTTCGTCGCGAGTGCGCCGGGTGCCTCGATCCGGTCGACGCGCCGGACCTCCTCGACGGCCCCGGCGGTGTGGGCCGCGATCTCCCCCAGCGTGGTGACCCACATGCCGTCCAGGGCGCGTACGTCCTCGATCAACCGCTCCAGAGCCGCAGCCCGGGAGGGACGACCGGAGATGAAGGGGTGGTTGGTCAGGACGAAGCAGCCGCTCTCGGCGTGGTGCGCCCGCGCCTCCAGCAGCCACATCTCGTGCACCTTGCGCGGGCTCTCGATCACCCCGCTGCCGGTCCAGCCGGGGTAGAAGGCGTACTGCTCCCAGTCGTCGAGGCCCCAGTCGACGGGGATCTCGACCAGGTCGCCCGCCGTTTCGGTGCCGTGCAGCCGGTACGGGGTGTCGCCGTCGAGCAGGCTGGAGTCGTACTGGAAGCCGCGTTCGATGAGCAGGTCCGGCGTGTGCCAGTTCATCTCCCACCACGGGGCGCGGTAGCCGGCCGGGCGGATGCCGAGCCGGTCCAGCGCTTCCAGGCCGCGGTCGAGGTACTCGGCCTCCCGCGCCGCGTCGATCCCCTGCATCGGCTCGTGGAGATAGCCGTGGTGCGCCACCTCGTGACCTTCGTCGATAATGCTCCGCACCATGTCGGGATAGGTGTCGGCGGTGAACCCCGGGACGAAGAACGTGGCCTTCACTTCCTGCCGCCGCAGTACCCGCAGCAGCCTGGGCACTCCGACCCGCGGACCGTAGGCCTGATGGGTCATCAGCGACATCCGCGACGAGGCGGAGGGGTCGTGGGCGAGGACGCACGACTCGGCGTCGACGTCGAAGGTGAAGGCCGCGGTAGCGCGAACGCCGTCAGGCCAGGGGAAGTTCATCGTCGGTCCTTTCCGCAACGGAGGGGAGGGCGGAGACCCGGGCCGGTCGGGCGGCACGCGGTCCGAGCACCGCGTAGACCGCCGCGCTGGTGAGCCCGCCGGCCAGCCACGAGAGGTCCACACCGCCCAGGGCGACGGCGATCGGGCCCTGGAAGAACGGGATCAGCCCGTACATGAACAGCCAGGTGGCGAAGACGCCGGTGAAGAAGGCGGTGTACCCGGCCCAGTTGACATCGGGCAGCCGCCGGGTGCCCACGGGGTCGAAGAGCCGGTCGACCCGGATCGAGCCGCGCTCGACGCGGTAGTAGTGGACGAGCATGATGCCGCCCCAGGTGGAAACCCACGCCACGAGCCCGACCAGCCAGGTGTCGAGGACGGAGGCGAAGTCCTCCTGGTAGATGAAGAAGACCACGGCGGCCATGGACAGCACACCCACCACACTGCTCAGCGTGCGCCTCGGCACCCGGACGTCGAGGGCCTGGGTGGCGACGGTGAAGGTGTAGATGTTCAGGATGTTGGTCGCGACCGGGCCGTGCAGGACCAGCAGGAGTACGGGGATGGCGAGCGCCCCGAAGTTGTCGACGATGAGGCGGCCCGGGTCGACGGAGCCGTTCTTGGTGGCGAGGGTGGCGCCGAGGACACCCAGCCACACCACGGGGATGAACTGGCCCAGGGTGCTGGCGAGGTAGAGCCTGCGCCGGGGCATGTCCTTGCTGACGAAGCGTGAGTAGTCCGCGGCGTAGGTGAACCAGGTGATGCCCCAGCCGATGCCGATGGCGGTCATCACACCGGTCATCGCGGCCAGCCGCGCGCTGCCGGTGAGCACCTGTCCGGGCGGGCCCGCGTACGACCAGTCGATGTGGAGGAAGAACCAGGCCACCACCGACATCACCACCAGGACCACGATGGTGGGCGGTACCGTCCAGCGTTCGAAGGCGGAGATCGCGCGGTAGCCGATCCAGGAGATGCACACCTGGATCACCATGATCACGGCCGCGACCGCGATCTTCCACACGTGGTTGGTGCCGTGCGGATCGACCAGGCCGATCTTGCCCAGCAGGGCCATGACCAGGTCCAGGACGATCCAGGTGTTGACGGAGCTCCAGCCGATCGCCAGGCACGCCTGGATGGCGGCCGGCAGATAGTTGCCGCGACGCCCGAAGGCGGCGCGCCCCAGGACCATGCCGGTCACACCGGTGCGCTGGCCCATGAGGACGAACACGCCGAAGAAGGCCATGCCGATGAGGTTGCCGACGACCAGCACGACGAGCGTGTCGGACAGCCCCAGACCGAGTTTGACGCCGAGCGCCCCCAGGACCCAGTTGATGGGGGCGATGTTGGCGCCGCACCAGATCCAGAACTGGCCGGACACACTGTTGGACCGGGCCGATTCCGGGACGGGCTGCAGCGCGGCCTCGACCTCCGGGACGGTGGACGGTGGCGGGGAAGAGGGTGCGGAGGAAGCTGACATGGGTGGACCCCCAGATTGAGACGGCCTTTCGCGCACAGAGACGGGCCGCTTGACCGGCAATCCTGGTGGCCACGGTCACACAGAACAAGAAACGAACTGTCATACAGTTGTGCTTCTGTGCTACACAAAACGTCATGCTGATGTCGCTGGAACGGGTCCTCGCCCACCCGAGTCTCGCCCCGGCCGAGCCGCGGGTCCTGACCGGTTCGCGAGGTCTGGAGCGGCGGACCGTGCGATGGCTCCACTCCAGCGAAGTCCTCGAGGTGGCACCGCTGTTGCGCGGCGGCGAGCTGCTGCTGACCGGCGGCACCATGCTGGCCCGCGCGAACGAGGACGAGCAGCGCGCGTACGTCCGCAGCCTGGCCGCGCGGGGAGTCGCGGGCGTCGCGATCGAAACCGGCGGCGAGCTCCTGGAGGTTCCGGCACCTCTGGTCGAGGAAGCGGCCGCGACGGACTTCCCGGTCGTCGAGCTGCGGCGGGTCGTCCCGTTCGTCGAGGTCGCCGAGGTGATCAACGGCGCCCTGGTCAACGCGTCCGTGACGCGGCTGCGCTCGGTGGGCGTGCTCTCCCACGAGCAGTCCGAGGCGCTCGCCGAGGGCGGTGGCGTACAGGAGGTGCTGGACGCGCTCGTACGGCACACGTCGACCGCGGCCGCCGTCTTCGACGCCACCGACCGGCTCATCGCCGCCAGCAGGCCGGCGGAGAGCCCCGGGGGCGGCCCCGCCGGTGAGGCGCCGACTCCGTTCGAGGGCATGGGGACGGGGCTGACGATCCGCGGGGTCCCCGCCGCCACCCTCGTGCTCTACCCGGACGCCGACGCGGATGTCGAGACGCTGGAACTGGCACAGGACCGGACGATCGAGGCCCTGAAGCTGGCGCTGCTGCGCTTCAGGCCGCCGGGCCCGCGCGAGTTCGCCTCGAGTGAACTCGTCCGGCTGGCCGCGGCCGACGGCACCCACCCGCAGCGGATCCGCCGGCTCGGCATGTCGATCGGCCTCCGCGCCGAGGCGCCGGTCATCGGAGTGGCCGCCCGCGCCACCGGGCCGTCGGCCGAACTCCGCCGCCTGGACGACCTGTTGTCCCGCTACGGCCGGACCGCGGTCGACGTGCCTTCCCCGCTCGCCGTGCACACGCTCGTGTCACTGCGTGACCGCGACGGGGCCGCCAACCTCCGGACCCGGCTCGTCGCCGACCTCACCGCTTGGCGCACGTCCGACCGGACGGCGATCGCGGTCGGCCCGGTGATGCCGTCCCTGGAGGACGCCGCCGTCTCACTGGGCGCGGCGCTGGAGTGTCTGCGGCGCCCCACGCGCGCCTTCAGGGCCGGTGTGGTCGACGCCGCCGAGCTGAGTGCCGAGCGGCTGCTGCTCGACAACGAACTGCGTGTCCCGGCGGAAAGACTCGTACGGGAGCAGCTCGGACTCCTGCTCACCCTGCGCGACGAGGAACGCGACCTCCTGCTCACCACCTTGGAGACGTATTTCGAGACCGGCTTCAACAAGACCCGCACGGCGAGCAGACTGCACCTGCAGCGCCAGTCGCTCTACGCGCGGCTGCACCGCGCCTTCGACCTCCTGGGCGGCGACCCGGTGGGAACACCGCGGGCACTCGCCGTCCACCTGGCGTTGCGCGCCCACCGCCGACTCGTCTGACCGCGGCCCCCCTTCCAGGATGTCCGCGTGGCGGCGTCAGGCCGGGAAGTTCAGGGCGCCCGCGTCGTACGCCACCCGTCCGCCGACGACCGTGGCCCCTACCGTCAGGGCGGCGATGCGGTCCGGGGTCACGCCGAGGAGGTCGTCGCTGAGGACCGCGAAGTCGGCGAGCATGCCACGGGCCAGGGTGCCCTTGATGTGCTCCTCGTGGACGGAGTGGGCCGAGCCGACCGTGTACGCGTGCAGCGCCTGCCGTGCCGTGACCGCCTCGTGCGGGCCGATCGGGGCGCCCGAGGCCGTGCGGCGGTTGACCATGTCGGCAATGCCGAGGAGCGGGTCGGAGGCGACCACGGGGGCGTCGGACGAGCCGGGAAGCACCACACCCGCATCGAGGAACGACCGCATCCGGTTGGCCAGTTGACTGCGGACCGGGCCGAGCGCGGTGAGGAGCCCGTCGCCGATCTCGGACAGGAACCGGCCCTGCGGTACCGGGATCAGGCCGAGCCGGGCGATGCGGGCGACCTGCGCGTCGCTGGTCACCGCCGCGTGCTCGACGCGGTGGCGGACGTCGGCGCGCGGATGCAGCCGCCGCGCCTCCTCGTACGCGTCGAGTACGACGTCGAGGGCGGCGTCCCCGATGGCGCGCGTGGCGATCTGCCGGCCGCAGCGGTGCGCCTCGGTGATGCGGCGGCGGATCTGCCCGGGCTCGTGCTGGAGCAGTCCGCTGTTGCCGGGCGCGTCGTGGCAGTCGCAGCACATCGCCGCCGACCGGCCGATCAGCGAGCCGTCCGACATCATCTTGGTCGGCCCGATCCGCAGTCACTCAGCCCGTCGGCACCTCGGCCGTCGGGGCGTTCGCGCGGGACGCGTGCAGGCGGGCGTACGCGCCCTGCGCCGCGAGGAGTTGGCCGTGGGTGCCTTGTTCGACTATGCGGCCGGAGTCCATGACGACGATGACGTCGGCGTCGCGGACGGTGGACAGGCGGTGGGCGATCACGAAGCTCGTCCGGCCCGCCCGCAGGGTGTTCATGGCCCGCTGGATCAGCAGTTCGGTGCGGGTGTCCACGGAGCTGGTCGCCTCGTCCAGGACGAGTACGGCGGGCCGGGCGAGGAACGCCCTCGCGATCGTGATCAGCTGCTTCTCCCCGGCGCTGACACTCCCGGACTCGTCGTCCAGGACCGTGTCGTACCCCTGCGACAGGGTGCGGATGAAGCGGTCGGCGCAGGTCGCGCGGGCCGCCTCCACGACGTCCGCGCGGGTCGCGCCGGGGGATCCGTAGGCGATGTTCTCGGCGATCGTGCCCTTGAACAGCCAGGTGTCCTGGAGGACGAGGCCGAAGCGGGAACGCAGGTCGTCGCGGTTCATCGCGGCGGTGTCGGTGCCGTCCAGGAGGATGCGGCCCGAGTCGATCTCGTAGAAGCGCATCAGCAGGTTGGCGACCGTGGTCTTGCCGGCGCCGCTCGGGCCGACGATCGCGACGGTGCTGCCGGGTTCCACGGACAGGGACAGCCCCTCGATGAGCGGCACGTCGGGGGAGTAGCGGAACGACACGTCCTGGAACTCCACCCGGCCCTCGGCGCGCCTCGGAGCGAGCGGGCTGCGCGGTTCGGGTTCCTGCTCCGGCGCGTCGAGCAGCGTGAACACCCGCTGCGCCGAGGCCACCCCGGACTGGAGGCGGCCCGCGACCGAGGCGATCTCCACGATCGGCTGGCTGAACTGCCGCGCGTACAGGATGAACGCCTGCACATCGCCCAGGGTCAGTGAGCCGTTCACGACCTTCCAGGCACCGACGACGGCGACCGCGACATAGCCGAGGTTGGCGACGAACATCATCACGGGCTCGATCGCGCCGGACGCGAACTGCGCTCCGGCACCGGCCCGGTACACCGCCTCGTTGCGCTCGTCGAAGCGCCGCTCGGCCTCCGCCCGCCGGTCGAAGGCCTTCACCAGCGCGTGCCCGGCGCACATCTCCTCGACATGCGCGGTCAGACTGCCGCTGGCGGACCACTGGGCGGCGTACCGCGGCTGGGCCCGCTTGGCGATCCAGGCGGCGAGCAGCCCCGACACCGGGACGCTCAGCAGCATCACCACGGCCAGCGAAGGGGAGATGACCAGCATCAGGGTCAACATGATGACCAGCGAGAACACCGAGCCGATCAGATCGGTCAGGGTCTGCTGGAGCGTCTGCTGAAGATTGTCGATGTCGTCCGTGCTGCGACTGAGCGTCTCGCCGGCCGGCTGCCGGTCGAAGTGGCGCAGCGGCAGCCGCGCCAGTTTCTCCTGCGCCCGGTGCCGCAGGTCGTGGATGAGGAGGCGGACCGCCGAGGCCACCAGCCAGTTCTGCAGCAGCATGAACACCGATGCCGCCACGTACAGGACCAGCAGGATCATCAGCAGTCTGCCGAGCGCCCCGAAGTCGACGCCCGGGGCCGGTCCGCCCTTCCCGAGGACGCCGTCGGCGATCAGGTCGGTGACGCGGCCCAGCAGCAGCGGGCCGAAGGCGTTGAGGAGGATGCCGACGACACCCGCCGTCAGGGCGAGGCCCACGGACCGGCGGTGCGGGCGCAGCAGACCGACGAGCCGGCGAACCGGCCGGTCCGATTCGTGCTCCTCAGGAACGTCCGGCGCCATGAGCGGCTTCCTCTCGGGTGCGCTGCGAGAGCGCGATCTCGCGGTAGGTGGGACTGTCACGCAGCAGCGCGTCATGGGTGCCGGTGGCGGCGATGCCACCCTGGTCCAGGACGACGATCCGGTCGGCGCCTCGTACGGAGGCCACCCGCTGCGCCACGGTGATCACGGTGGCGCCCGCCGTCCAGGGCACGAGGGCCTCCCGCAGGGCCGCCTCCGTGCTCTGGTCGAGCGCCGAGAAGGAGTCGTCGAAGAGGTAGACGGCGGGGCGGCGCAGCAGCGCCCGCGCGATCGCCAGCCGTTGGCGCTGGCCGCCGGAGACGGTGGTGCCGCCCTGGGTGATCTCCGCGTCGAGGCCGCCGAGCCGGGTCACGAAGCCGTCCGCCTGGGCGACCCGCAGCACCTCCCACAGCTCCTCCTCCGTGGCGTCCGGCCGGCCGAAGCGCAGATTGGTCGCGACGGTCCCGGCGAACAGGTACGGCCGCTGCGGTACGTAGCCCACGGCGTCGGCCAGCACCGACGGGTCCAGTTCACGCACATCCGTGCCGCCGATCCGTACCTCGCCCGCGGTCGCGTCGACCAGCCGCAGGATCAGGTTCAGCAGCGTGGTCTTGCCGGAGCCGGTGCTGCCGAGGATCGCGACCCGCTCACCGGGCCGCAGCGTCAGTGACAGGTCCCGCAGTACGGCGTTCTCGGCGCCCGGGTAGCGGAACTCGGCGTCCAGCAGCTCGACCTGCCCGGCGGGGCCCGTCATGGGCCGCGGCGCGGCGGGCGGGACGACATCGGTCTCCGCTTCGAGGACCTCCGTGATCCGCTCCGCGGACACCCGGGCCCGCGGCACGTTCAGGAACACGAAGGCGAGCATCACCACGGACATGAGGATGAGCGACAGATAGCTGAGGAAGGCGCTGAGCGAGCCGATCCGCATGCTGTCCGAGTCGATCCGCCGGGCCCCCACCCACAGCAGCGCCAGGGTGAAGAGGTTCATCAGCAGCAGGACCGTCGGCAGCATCACCGCGATGAGCCGGCCCACTCCCAGGTTCAGGCCGAGGAGTTCGTCGTTGGTGCGGGTGAAGCGCCCGCTCTCGTAGGAGTCGCGGGCGAAGGAACGCACCACGCGCACGCCGGTGATCCGCTCCCGCAGCAGCCGTCCCAGCCGGTCCAGCGTCACCTGCAGCCGGGCGTACAGCGCGGCCATGCGGGCCAGCAGGAAACCGAAGCCGGCGCCCACCACCAGCACCATCAGGACGAGGACCAGGGCCATCGGCACGTCCTGGCGCAGTGCGAGCATCACACTGCCGAGGCACATCAGGGGAGCCGCGACGAAGATGCCGAGCCCGGACTGGGCGAGGTTCTGCACCTGCTGCACGTCGTTCACCGAGCGGGTCAGCAGCGACGGGGTGCCGAAACGGCCGATCTCGCGGGCGGAGAAGTCCAGCACGCGGCGGAACACGGCGGACCGCAGGTCCCGCCCCAGGGCGGTGGAGGTACGCGCGCCCAGGGCCGCGGCACCCAGCGCCGCGGCGATCTGGACCAGCGCCACCACCGCCATCGTCGCGCCGATGACGCCGATGCGATCGCTGTCCTCGCGGACGACTCCCTCATCGATGAGCGCGGCGCCCAGCGTCGGCAGCAGCAGCGTGCCGAGGATCTGCACCAGGTGCAGGGCGACCAGAGCGACAACGGATCTCGCGTAGGGGCGCAGTCGTGTGCCCATGAGTTTCAACAGCACGGAATGACACCCCGGTCGACGGTGGGCAGGAGCCGCCCATTGGAGCGGAGTCGGCCGGCACACCGACGGGGTCATTCGACCCCATGCCGCACCCGGATTTCCCTAGTGTTCGTCCCGGCCGCATCGGCACTCGCCGGGAATTCCCTAGTAACTCCGAGAAGCGTTGACATTGACTTCCGCCGCTTGGGAACGTGCCGGTGTCTATCGTCCGGACAGCTTTCTCCCGCCGAGGTCGTCGACCGAGCGCAGCGTTTGGACGGTCTCTTCGCGGTCGAGATGGGGATGACATGCCCAAGCGCGCACTGATCACTGGAATTACCGGCCAGGACGGGTCCTATCTGGCGGAACACCTGCTGTCGCAGGGGTACCAGGTATGGGGCCTTATCCGTGGCCAGGCCAACCCGCGCAAGTCCCGGGTGAGCCGGCTCGTTTCCGAAGTCTCCTTCGTGGACGGCGACCTCATGGACCAGGGCAGCCTGGTCTCCGCGGTCGACAAGGTACAGCCGGACGAGGTCTACAACCTCGGCGCGATCTCGTTCGTGCCGATGTCCTGGCAGCAGGCCGAGCTGGTCACCGAGGTGAACGGCATGGGCGTGCTGCGGGTTCTCGAAGCCATCCGCATGGTGAGCGGGCTGAGCATGTCCCGCACCGCGGGCCCCGAGGGCCAGATCCGCTTCTACCAGGCGTCCTCCTCGGAGATGTTCGGCAAGGTCGCCGAGACGCCGCAGCGGGAGACCACGCTCTTCCACCCGCGCAGCCCCTACGGCGCGGCCAAGGCGTACGGCCACTTCATCACCCGCAACTACCGCGAGTCGTTCGGTATGTACGCGGTCTCCGGAATGCTGTTCAACCACGAATCCCCCCGCCGTGGCCAGGAGTTCGTGACCCGCAAGATCTCCCTCGCGGTCGCCCGCATCAAGCTGGGACTCCAGGACAAGCTGGCCCTCGGCAACATGGACGCGGTCCGCGACTGGGGTTACGCCGGCGACTACGTCCGCGCCATGCACCTGATGCTCCAGCAGGACGCCGGTGACGACTACGTCATCGGCACCGGGGAGATGCACACGGTGCGCGACGCGGTCCGCTACGCCTTCGAGCACGTGGGCCTCGACTGGGAGGACTACGTCGTCATCGACCCCGACCTCGTACGTCCCGCCGAGGTCGAGGTGCTGTGCGCCGACAGCGCCAAGGCGCAGGTCCAGCTGGGCTGGAAGCCGAGTGTCGATTTCCCCGAACTCATGCGAATGATGGTCGACGCCGACCTCGCGATGGTTTCGCGGCAGAACGAACTCGACGAGCTTCTGCTGACGCACAGCTGGTAACGGGCGAAAGCCCCTCCAACTACTAGGGATTTCCTGCCGGACTTCCGGCCAGACTCGCCTCATGGCTTCTCCCGCCGGGGAGAGCCATGAGGCGAGTCGGTGTTCTGCAGCACGGCGCAGAAATTTCGGCGATGCGTGTACGGCCGTCGGCCGTCGGGATGGGTTGAGGATGGACAACGAACAGAAGCTCCGGGATTACCTCAAGCTTGCGACCGCCGATCTCCGACGCACGCGGCGGCGCGTGAGCGAGCTGGAGTCGGCGGCCCAGGAACCGATCGCCATCGTCGGCATGACATGCCGCTACCCCGGCGGTGTCGGCAGCCCCGAGGACCTGTGGCGGATGGTCGAGGCCGGCGAGAACGGCGTCACCCCGTTCCCCGCCGACCGCGGCTGGGACATGGAGGCGCTCGCCTCCTCGCCGACCTCCCGGGGCGGATTCCTCCACGACGCGACGGACTTCGACGCGGACTTCTTCGGCATCTCGCCGCGCGAGGCGGTCGCCATGGACCCGCAGCAGCGGGTCGTCCTGGAGTCCGCCTGGGAGGCGTTCGAACGCGCCGGCATCGACCCCACCTCCGTCAAGGGCAGCCGCACCGGCGTCTTCATCGGCGCCATGGCCCAGGACTACCGGGTCGGCCCCGCCGACGGCGCCGAGGGCTTCCAGCTCACCGGCAACACCGGCAGCGTGCTGTCCGGCCGCATCTCGTACACCTTCGGCACGGTGGGCCCCGCCGTCACCGTCGACACCGCCTGCTCCTCCTCCCTGGTCGCCGTCCACCTCGCTACCCAGGCGCTGCGCGCGGGCGAGTGCACCCTCGCCCTCGCGGGCGGCGTCACCGTCATGTCCGGCCCCGGCACCTTCATCGAGATGGGCCGCCAGGGCGGACTGTCCGTCGACGGCCGCTGCCGCTCCTTCGGTGACACCGCCGACGGCACCGGCTGGGCTGAGGGCGTCGGCATCCTCGTCCTGGAGCGCCTCTCCGACGCCATCCGCAACGGCCGCGACATCCTCGCCGTCGTCCGCGGCACCGCCGTCAACCAGGACGGCGCCTCCAACGGCCTCACCGCCCCCAACGGCCCCTCCCAGCAGGCGGTCATCGAGCAGGCCCTCGTCAACGCCCGCCTCTCCGCGAGCGACATCGACGCCGTCGAGGCGCACGGCACCGGCACCACCCTCGGGGACCCCGTCGAGGCGCAGGCGCTGCTCGCCACCTACGGCCGGCACCGCGACGAGGACAAGCCGCTGCTGCTCGGCTCGGTGAAGTCCAACATCAGCCACACCCAGGCCGCCGCCGGTGTCGCCGGTGTCATCAAGATGGTCATGGCGATGCGGCACGGCGTGCTGCCCCGCACCCTCCTCGCCGAGGAGCCCACCCGTCACGTCGACTGGTCCCAGGGCGCCGTCCGCGTCCTCACCGAGAACACCGACTGGCCCGCCACCGGCGCCCCCCGCCGCGCGGCCGTCTCCTCCTTCGGTATCAGCGGCACCAACGCCCACACCATCGTCGAGCAGGCCCCCGAGCCGGAGCCCGCAGACACCGAGGACGACACCCCGGGCACCCCGGCCGCCGTCACCGGCGTGGTTCCCGCGCTGCTGTCCGGACGCAGCCCCGAGGTGCTGCGCGCCCAGGCCGCCGCACTGCTCACCGCCCTCGGCACCGGCACCCCGCCCGCGCTCCTCGACACCGCCTACTCGCTCGCCACCACCCGCACCGCCTTCGAGCACCGGGCCGTCCTGCTCGCCGCGAGCCTGCCCGAGCTGACCGAGCGGCTCACCGCGATCGCCGACGGAACCGACCCGGCCGCCCTGGCCGGGGCCGTCACCGGCACCGCCCGCACCGAGACCCGCCTCGCCGTCCTGTTCACCGGACAGGGCGCCCAGCGCCTCGGCGCCGGCCGCGAACTCGCCGCCCGCTTCCCGGTGTTCGCCACCGCCCTGGACGCCGCCCTCGACGCCTTCACGCCCCATCTGGACATGCCGCTGCGCGAGGTGCTGTGGGGCGAGGACGCCGCCCGCCTCGACCGCACCGAGTACGCGCAGCCCGCACTGTTCGCCGTCGAGGTCGCGCTCTACCGCCTCCTGGAGTCCTTCGAGGTCAAGCCGGACCACCTGGCCGGCCACTCCGTCGGCGAGATCGCCGCCGCGCACGTCGCCGGCGTGCTCTCCCTCGACGACGCGGCCACCCTGGTCGCCGCCCGCGGCCGCCTCATGCAGGCGCTGCCCGAGGGCGGCGCGATGGTCGCCGTGCAGGCGAGCGAGGACGAGGTCGCCCCGCTGCTCGCCGGCCACGAGGACCTGGTGTCCCTCGCCGCCGTCAACGGCCCCTCCGCCGTCGTCCTCTCCGGCGACGAGACCACCGTCACCGAACTGGCGGCCCGCCTCGCGGCCGACGGACGCAGGACGAGCAGACTGCGTGTCTCGCACGCCTTCCACTCGCCGCTCATGGCCCCGATGCTCGACGAGTTCCGGAGCGTCGTCGAAGGCCTCACTCTGCACAGCCCGCTGCTGCCCGTCGTGTCCAACGTGACCGGCGAGCCGGCCACCGTCGCCCAGCTCACCTCGCCCGACTACTGGGTCGACCACGTCCGCCACGCCGTCCGGTTCGCCGACGGCGTCGACTGGCTCGCCCGGCACGACGTCACCGCCTTCCTCGAACTCGGCCCCGACAGCGTCCTGTCCGCCATGGCGCAGAACTGCCTGGACGCCGCCGGCTCCGACGCCGTCACCGTGCCCGCGCTGCGCGAGGGACGCCCCGAGGACCACACCTTCACCGCCGCGCTCGCCGCGCTGCACACCCACGGCACCACGCTGCGCTGGGACGCCTGCTTCACCGGCACCGGCGCCCGCCGCACCGACCTGCCCACGTACACCTTCCAGCGCCGCCGCTACTGGCCGCGCGCCGTCCAGGGCAGCGCCGCGGACCTGCGCTCCGTCGGACTCGGCGCCGCCCACCACCCGCTGCTGTCCGCCGCGGTCTCCCTCGCCGACTCCGAGGGCGCCCTGCTGACCGGCCGGATCTCCCTGCTCAGCCACCCGTGGCTCGCCGACCACACCGTCCGCGGCACCACCCTGCTGCCCGGCACCGCCTTCCTGGAGCTGGCCGTCCGCGCCGGCGACGAGGTCGGCTGCGACCGCGTCGACGAACTGACCCTGGCCGCGCCGCTCGTCCTGCCCGAGCAGGGCGGCGTCCAGGTGCAGCTGTGGATCGGCAACCCGGACGAGTCCGGCCGCCGCAGCGTCACCGTCTACGGCCGTCCCGACGCCGACGAGGACGCCCCCTGGACTTCCCACGCCACCGGTGTGCTCTCCTCCTCCCGCGCCGCCACCGACTTCGACGCCACCGTCTGGCCCCCGGCCGACGCCGAGGCCCTCCCCGTGGACGGCCTCTACGACCGGCTCGCCGAGGGCGGCTTCGGCTACGGCCCGCTCTTCCAGGGCCTGCGCGCCGCCTGGCGCCGCGGCGACGAGGTGTTCGCCGAGGTCGTCCTGCCCGAGTCCGGCCACACCGACGCCGAGTCCTTCGGCCTGCACCCCGCGCTTCTCGACTCCGCCCTGCACGCGGCGTCGTTCGTCGACCTCGACGAGCGCGCCGCCGGCGGACTGCCCTTCTCCTGGGAGGGCGTCAGCCTCCACGCGAGCGGCGCCACCACCCTGCGGGTGCGCCTGGCCCCGGCGGCCGGTGACGCCGTCGCGATCGCCGTCGCCGACGACGCCGGACAGCTCGTCCTGTCCGCCGACTCGCTGATCCTGCGCGCGGTCGCGGCCCGCGAGATCGACGCCGCCGCCGCGCTCGTCCGCGACGCCCTGTTCCGCCTCGACTGGGTGACCGTCACGGCAGCCGCCGCCTCCGGCACCGCCGTCCTGGTCGGCGAGGACACCTTCGGCCTGCGCGCCCTGCCCCAGTTCGGCGACCTCGCCGTCCACCCGGACCTCGCGGCTCTCGCCGCCGCCGGCGGAGCGATCCCGGACACCGTCCTGCTGCCGCTCACCGGCACCGGCCCGGACGCCGATCCGGTCACGGCCGCACACCGCGCCACCACCGACGCCCTCGCCGCCGTACAGACCTGGCTCGACCAGGACGAGCGGTTCGCCACGTCCCGGCTCGTCCTGGTCACCCGGGGCGCGACCACCGGCCACGACCCGGCCGCCGCCGCGGTCTGGGGCCTGGTGCGCTCCGCCCAGTCCGAGAACCCCGGCCGCTTCTTCCTCGTCGACCTCGACGCCGAGCAGGACACGCCCGCCCTTCCGGCCGCCGCGCTCGCCTCTGACGAGCCGCAGCTCGCTGTGCGCGGTGACGAACTGCGTGCGGCCCGTCTGGTGCGCCGTCCCGCTCCCTCCACCGAGGCGGTCTCCGCGTTCGGCGGGGAGGGTGCGGTGCTGGTCACCGGTGGTACCGGTGGTCTGGGTGCGGTGCTGGCGCGTCATCTGGTGGCCGTGCATGGTGTGCGTGATCTGGTTCTGGTCAGTCGTCGTGGTGGTGAGGCCGCGGGTGCGGTCGAGCTGGTCGCGGAGTTGGCGGAGTCGGGTGCGCGGGCCACTGTCGTCGCCTGCAACGTGACGGATCGTGCGGCGGTTGCCGAGCTGGTGGCCGCGCATCCGGTGTCGGCGGTGGTGCACTCCGCGGGTGTGCTGGACGACGGGATGGTCGCCTCGCTCACTCCGGAGCGGCTGTCGGCCGTGTTGCGTCCGAAGGTGGACGCGGCGTGGAATCTGCATGAGGCGACGCGTGGTCTGGACTTGGACGCGTTCGTGGTGTTCTCGTCGGTTGCCGGTGTCTTCGGTAATGCGGGTCAGGCCAACTACGCGGCCGGCAACGCGTTCCTGGACGCCCTGATGGAGTACCGGCGTGCGGCCGGCCTGCCGGGTCTGTCGCTGGCCTGGGGCCCCTGGGAGCAGACCGGTGGCATGACCGGCGACCTCTCCGAGGACGACCTGCGCCGCCTGGCCCGCATCGGCACCCCCGCCCTCACCGTCGAGCAGGGCCTCGCCCTCTTCGACGCCGCCCTCGACGGCGACGACGCCGCGCTCGCTCCCGTCCGCCTGGACCTCTCCGTCCTGCGCGCCGCGGGCGACGTGCCGCCGCTGCTCCGGTCGCTGATCCGGGGTCGTTCGCGCCGTGCCGCCGTCGCCGGGTCGGCCACCGCCGGCGGCCTCGCCCAGCGCCTGGCCCGCCTGGACCGCGAGAGCCGCGACGAACTGGTCCTCGACCTCGTCCGCGGCCAGGTCGCCCTGGTGCTCGGCCACGCCACCGGCGCCGACATCGACGCCGGCCGCGCCTTCCGCGAGCTGGGCTTCGACTCCCTCACCGCCGTCGAGCTGCGCAACCGCCTGAACACGGTCACCGGACTGCGTCTGCCCGCCACCCTCGTCTTCGACTATCCGACAGTCAGCCACCTCGCCACGTACGTCCTCGACGAACTCCTCGGCACCGAGGTCGAGGCGGAGGCCGTGCAGCGCGGCACGGCGGTTGTGGCGGACGACCCGATCGTCATCGTGGGCATGGCCTGCCGCTACCCGGGTGGGGTCGCCTCGCCCGAGGACCTGTGGCGCCTGGTCACCGAGGGCACCGACGCCGTCTCCGGCTTCCCCACCAACCGCGGCTGGGACGTCGAGAACCTGTACCACCCGGATCCCGACCACCCCGGCACCGCCTACACCCGTTCCGGTGGATTCCTGCACGAGGCGGGGGAGTTCGACCCCGGCTTCTTCGGGATGAGCCCCCGCGAGGCGCTCGCGACGGACTCGCAGCAGCGTCTGCTGCTTGAGTCGTCGTGGGAGGCGATCGAGCGGGCCGGCATCGACCCGGTCAGCCTGCGGGGCAGTGCGACCGGTGTGTTCGCCGGTGTGATGTACAGCGACTACAGCGCGATGCTGGCGAGCCCCGAGTTCGAGGGCTTCCAGGGCAGCGGCAGCTCCCCGAGCCTCGCCTCTGGCCGCGTCTCCTACACGCTGGGCCTGGAGGGTCCCGCGGTCACGGTGGACACGGCGTGCTCGTCGTCGCTGGTGGCGATGCACTGGGCGATGCAGGCGCTGCGCTCGGGCGAGATCTCGCTCGCCCTGGCCGGCGGTGTGACCGTGATGTCGACGCCCGCCGTGTTCGTGGACTTCGCGCGTCAGCGGGGTCTGTCGCCCGACGGCCGGTGCAAGGCGTTCTCGGACTCCGCCGATGGTGTCGGCTGGTCCGAGGGTGTCGGCATGCTGGTGCTTGAGCGGCAGTCGGACGCGATTCGCAACGGTCACGAGATCCTCGCGGTCGTCCGTGGTTCGGCCGTCAACCAGGACGGTGCCTCCAACGGTCTGACGGCTCCGAACGGTCCCTCGCAGCAGCGGGTGATCCGTCAGGCGCTCGCCAGCGGCGGGCTGTCGGCGGGTGACGTCGACGTCGTCGAGGCACATGGCACCGGTACGACGCTGGGTGACCCGATCGAGGCGCAGGCGTTGCTGGCGACCTACGGTCGTGACCGTGACGCGGAGCAGCCGCTGCTGCTGGGTTCGGTGAAGTCGAACATCGGTCACACGCAGGCCGCGGCCGGTGTCGCCGGTGTCATCAAGATGGTCATGGCGATGCGCCACGGCGTGCTGCCGCGCACCCTGCACGTGGACGCCCCGTCCTCGCACGTCGACTGGACCGAGGGCGCGGTGGAACTGCTCACCGAGCAGACCGCGTGGCCCGAGACCGGCCGCCCGCGCCGCGCCGCCGTCTCCTCCTTCGGCATCAGCGGCACCAACGTCCACACCGTCCTGGAGCAGCCGCCCGCCCTCGCCGCGCCCGCCCCGGCCGCGCCCGAGCGCACCGCCGGAGCCGTCCCGCTGCTGCTGTCCGGCCGCACCCGCGACGCCCTGCGCGCCCAGGCCGCCCGCCTGCTCACCCACCTCCAGAACCACCCCGAGCCGTCCCTCGCCGACCTCGGCCACTCCCTGGCCACCACCCGCTCCCGCTTCGAGCGCCGCGCCGCGGTGATCGCGCAGGACCGCGACGGACTGCTCGCCTCCCTGACCGCGCTCGCCGCCGGCCGCCCCGACCCGGCCGTCGTCGAGGGCGAGGCCGCGGGCCGTGCCCGGATCGCCGTCATGTTCTCCGGCCAGGGCAGCCAGCGCGCCGCCATGGGCCGCGAACTGTACGAGACCCAGCCCCGGTTCGCCGCCGCGTTCGACGAGGTGTGCGCCGCCCTCGACCCGCTGCTCGACCGGCCGCTGCGCGAGGTCGTGTTCGCCGACGAGGGCACCGACGAGGCCGGCCTGCTCGACCGCACCGGCTTCACCCAGCCCGCGCTGTTCGCCGTCGAGGTCTCCCTCTACCGCCTCGTCGAGAGCTGGGGCGTCCGCGCCGACTTCGTCACCGGCCACTCCATCGGTGAGATCGCCGCCGCGCACGTCGCCGGGGTGTTCACCCTTCAGGACGCCGCCCGCCTGGTCGCCGCCCGCGCCACCCTCATGGAGGCGCTGCCGTCCGGCGGCGCCATGATCGCCGTCCAGGCCACCGAGGACGAGGTCGCCCCGCTGCTCGGCGAGGGCCTGTCCATCGCGGCCGTCAACGGCCCCACCTCCGTCGTCGTCTCCGGCGACGAGGACGCCGCCGTGGAACTCGCCGCCGAGTTCTCCGGCCGAGGGCGCCGCACCAAGCGTCTGCGGGTGAGCCATGCCTTCCACTCGCCGCACATGGACGCCATGCTCGACGCGTTCCGCACGGTCGCCGAGACGCTGTCCTACGCCGCCCCGCGCATCCCGCTCGTCTCCGACCTGACGGGCCGCAGGGCCGACGACGCCGAGGTGCGCACCGCCGACTACTGGGTGCGCCATGTCCGCGAGGCCGTCCGGTTCGCCGACTGCGTCCGCACCCTGCGCGACGCCGGCGCCACCCTCTTCCTCGAACTCGGCCCCGACGGACTGCTGACCGCCATGGCCGAGGACACCCTCGGCGACGACCACGGCTCCGTGCTTGTCCCGCTGCTGCGCGCCGACCGCTCCGAGGAGACCGCCGCCGCCACTGCCGCGGCCCGCCTCCAGATCCACGGCGTCGACCTCGACTGGAGCGCGTACCTCGCCGGCACCGGCGCCCGCCGCACCGACCTGCCGACCTACGCCTTCCAGCACGCCCACTACTGGCCGCAGCTGCCCTCCGCCGCGCCCTTGGCGACCGGCGATGTGGCCGACCAGAAGCTGTGGGCCGCCGTCGAGCGCGGCGACGCCGCCGAACTCGCCGCCGTCCTCGGCCTCGACGACGACAGCCTCACCCCGCTCGACTCCCTGCTGCCCGCGCTCAGCTCCTGGCGCCGCGGCAACCAGGAGAAGGCGCTCCTCGACACCCTGCGCTACCGCGTCGAGTGGACCCGGCTGCGCAAGCCCGCCGCGCCCGTCCTCGACGGCACCTGGCTGCTCGTCTCCTCCGACGCCACCGCCGACGACGAGACCGAGCTGCTTGACGGCCTCGCCGAGGCGCTCGGCGCGCACGGCGCCCGGGTCCGCCGCCTCGTTCTGGACGCCGACTGCGCCGACCGGGCCGTGCTCGGAGCCCGCGTCGCCGACACCGAGGACGTCGACACCAGCGCCCATGTGCTGTCCGTGCTGCCGCTCGACGAGCGCCCCACCGACGGCCCCGCCGGCTTCACCCAGGGCCTCGCCCTGACCATCGCCCTCGTCCAGGCCCTCGCCGACACCGGCGCCCGGGGCCGGCTGTGGACCACCACCCGCGGCGCCGTCTCCACCGGCCCCGCCGATCCGGTGACCCGCCCCGCCCAGGCCGCCGCCTGGGGCATGGGCCGCGGTGTCGCCCTGGAGCACCCGCGCCTGTGGGGCGGCCTCGTCGACCTCCCGGCCGACTTCGACCGCCGCGCCGGACAGCGCCTCGCCGAAGTCCTCGCGGTCAAGGACGCCCCCGACGGCGAGGACCAGGTCGCCCTGCGCGCCACCGGTGTGCACGGCCGCCGCCTGGTCCGCCACACCGTCGACGAGCTGCCGTCCGCCGACCAGTTCACCGCCTCCGGAAGCGTCCTGATCACCGGCGGCACCGGCGGCCTCGGCGCCGAGACCGCCCGCTGGCTGGCCCGCTCCGGCGCGGACCACCTCGTCCTCACCAGCCGCCGCGGCCCAGACGCCCCCGGCGCCGCCGAACTCCGCGCCGAGCTGACCGACCTGGGCGCGAGCGTCTCCATCGTGGCCTGCGACGTCGCCGACCGCGACGCCCTCGCCGCCGTCCTCGACGGCCTGCCCGCCGACCAGCCCCTCACCGGTGTCGTGCACACAGCGGGCGTCGGCCACTACGGGCGGCTGGACGGACTGACGCCCGCCGAGTTCGCCGGCCTCACCGCCGCGAAGCTGGCGGGCGCCGCCCACCTCGACGACCTCCTCGGCGACCGCGAACTGGACTTCTTCATCCTGTTCGGCTCCATCGCCGGCGTCTGGGGCAGCGGCGACCAGAGCGCCTACGGCGCCGCCAACGCCTACCTCGACGCCCTCGCCCTGGCCCGCCGCGCCCGCGGCCTCGCCGCGACCTCCATCGCCTGGGGTCCGTGGGGCGGCAGCGGCATGGCCGCCGACGACGCCGTCTCCGACACCCTGCGACGCCAGGGCCTGCGCCTGCTCGACCCCGCGCACGCCCTCACCGAGATGCGCCGCGCCGTCGTCCGCCAGGACGTCGCCGTCACCGTCGCGGACGTCGACTGGACCCGCTACGCCCCGCTGTTCACCTCCGTCAGGCCCAGCGCCCTCATCAGCGACCTGCCCGAGGTCCGCGCCCTGGCCGCCGAGAACAGCCCCGCCGGCACCGGCGACGCGTCCGAGATCGTCCAGCGGGTCCGCTCGCTGTCCGAGCCGGAGCAGCTGCGCCTGCTCACCGAGATGGTGCGCGCCGAGGCCGCGACCGTGCTCGGTCACGCCTCCGCCGACGCCGTGCCGGAGGGCCGTGCCTTCCGCGACATCGGCTTCGACTCGCTGACCGCCGTCGAACTGCGCAAGCACCTCGGCGCCGCCACCGGCCTCTCCCTGCCGAGCACCATGGTGTTCGACTACCCGACCCCGCTGGAGCTGGCCCAGTACCTGCGGGCCGAGATGGTCGGCTCCGTGCTGGAGGTCGCGGGCCCCGTCGCCACCGGCGCCGCCGACGACGAGCCCATCGCCATCATCGGCATGAGCTGCCGCTACCCGGGCGGCGTCAGCTCCCCGGAACAGCTGTGGGACCTGGTGCTCTCCGGCACCGACGCGATCACCGACTTCCCGGTCAACCGCGGCTGGAACACCGCCGGGCTCTACGACCCCGACCCGGACCACCCCGGCACCACCTACTCCAGCCAGGGCGGCTTCCTGCACGAGGCCGACGAGTTCGACCCGATGTTCTTCGGCATCTCGCCCCGCGAGGCGCTCGTCATGGACCCGCAGCAGCGGCTCCTCCTGGAGACCACCTGGGAGGCCTTCGAACGCGCCGGACTCACCCCCGACACCCTCCGCGGCAGTCTGACCGGAACCTTCATCGGCTCCAGCTACCAGGAGTACGGAATGGGCGCCGGCGACGGCACCGAGGGTCACCTGGTCACCGGCACCAGCCCCAGCGTGCTCTCCGGCCGTCTCGCCTACGTCTTCGGCCTGGAGGGCCCGGCGGTCACCGTCGACACCGCCTGCTCGTCCTCGCTGGTCGCGCTGCATCTGGCCTGCCAGGCGCTGCGCAACGGCGAGAGCAACCTCGCGGTCGCGGGCGGCGCCACCGTCATGACCACCCCCAACGCCTTCGTGGCGTTCAGCCGGCAGCGGGCCCTCGCCCAGGACGGCCGGTGCAAGGCGTTCTCCGAGAGCGCCGACGGCATGACCCTCGCGGAGGGCGTCGGCATCGTCCTCGTCGAGCGGCTCTCCGACGCCCGCCGCAACGGCCACCCGGTGCTCGCCGTCATCCGCGGCTCCGCCATCAACCAGGACGGCGCCTCCAACGGCCTCAGCGCCCCCAACGGCCCCTCGCAGCAGCGCGTCATCCGCCAGGCCCTCGCCAACGCCCGCGTCGCCCCCGGCGAGATCGACCTCCTGGAGGCCCACGGCACCGGCACCCCGCTCGGCGACCCCATCGAGGCGCAGGCCCTGTTCGCCACCTACGGCCGCACCCGTACGCCCGAGACCGCACTGCACCTCGGCTCGGTGAAGTCGAACATCGGCCACACCCAGTCCGCCGCCGGTGTCGCGAGCATCATCAAGATGGTCATGGCGCTGCGCCACGGCGTGATGCCGCGGACCCTGCACGCCGACGAGCCCTCCAGCCACGTCGACTGGAGCCCCGGCACCGTGCGGCTGCTCGGCGACAACACCGCCTGGCCCGGGACCGGCCGTCCGCGCCGGGCCGCCGTGTCCTCGTTCGGCATCAGCGGCACCAACGCCCACGTCATCCTGGAGCAGGAGACCGAGGCGCCCGCCGCCGACGACGAGCAGCCCGCCGTGGCGCCCGTGCCGGTCGCCGCCGGTGTCGTGCCGTGGGTCCTGTCCGCCCGCGCCGCCGCCGCGCTGCGCGAGCAGGCCGACCGGCTCCTCACCCACCTCGTGACCGCCGACCCGGCGGCCCGCCCGATCGACATCGGCCTGTCCCTGGCCACCTCCCGCGCTCTCTTCGAGCACCGCGCCGTGGTCGTGCCGCCCGCCGGCACCGACCCGCTTCAGGCGCTGCGCGCCGTCGCCGCCGACGGGCCCTCGGGCGTCGTCGCCCGCGGTGTCGCCGACGTCGACGGCCGCACGGTCTTCGTGTTCCCCGGTCAGGGTTCCCAGTGGGCGGGCATGGGTGCCCAACTCCTTGATGAATCACCGGTGTTCGCGGAGCGGATCGCCGAGTGTGCGGACGCGCTCGCCGAGTTCACCGACTGGAACCTCGTCGACGTCCTGCGGGGCGTGGAGGGTGCTCCGACGCTTGAGCGCGTCGATGTGGTCCAGCCCGCGTCGTTCGCGGTGATGGTGTCGCTGGCCGCGGTGTGGCGTGCGCAGGGTGTGGAGCCGGACGCGGTGGTGGGTCACTCGCAGGGTGAGATCGCCGCTGCCGTGGTGTCCGGTGCCCTGTCGTTGCGTGACGGTGCGCGGGTGGTGGCGCTGCGCAGCCAGGCCATCGGGCGCAGCCTCGCCGGCCGGGGCGGGATGATGTCGGTGGCGCTGCCCGTCGCGGACGTGGAGGCCCGTCTCGAGGCGTTCGGCGGGCGGGTCTCCGTCGCCGCCGAGAACGGACCCCGCTCCTCCGTCGTCGCGGGCGAGCCGGAGGCCCTGGACGAACTGCACGCGCAGCTCACCGCCGAGGAGATCCGGGCCCGCCGGATCGCCGTGGACTACGCCTCGCACTCCCACCACGTCGAGGACCTGCACGACGAGATCCTCGAACTGCTGGCGGAGGTCGCGCCGGCCGCGTCCGAGATCCCGTTCTTCTCGACCGTCACCGGTGACTGGCTCGACACCACCCTCATGGACGCCGGCTACTGGTACCGCAGCCTGCGCGGACGCGTGCTGTTCGCGGACGCCGTCCGCGACCTGATCGCCGCCGAGCACCGCGCCTTCGTCGAGGTCAGCTCCCACCCGGTGCTGTCGATGTCCGTCCAGGACATGCTCGACGACGCCCAGGTGGCTGGTGTCGCCTCCGGCACCCTGCGCCGCGACAACGGCGGCCTGGGCCGCTTCCTGCTGTCCGCCGCCGAGGTGTTCGTCCGCGGCGTACACGTCGACTGGGCCGCCGTGTTCGAGGGGACCGGTGCGTCCCGCGTCGACCTGCCCACCTACGCCTTCCAGCACGAGAACCTGTGGGTCGTCCCGGCCGTCCAGGAGGCCGTCACCGCGGCCGACCCCGAGGACGCCGCGTTCTGGACCGCCGTCGAGGACGGGGACGTCTCCGCCCTGACCGCGGCCCTCGGCACCGACGAGGACTCCGTCGCCGCCGTGCTGCCCGCGCTGTCCTCCTGGCGCCGGTCCCGCCGTGAGCGCTCCACCGTCGACTCCTGGCGCTACCGCGTCACCTGGAAGCCCGTCACCAAGCTCCCGCAGCGCGCCCTCGACGGCACCTGGCTGCTGGTGTCCGCCGACGGCGTCGACGACACCGACGTCGCCGAGGCGCTGGAGACGGGCGGCGCCCAGGTGCGCCGCCTCGTCCTCGACGAGAGCTGCACCGACCGCACCGTCCTGCGCGAGCGCCTCACCGACACCGACGGCGTCACCGGCATCGTCTCCGTCCTCGCCGGAGCCGAGCGGACCGACGCCGTCCCCGGCACCGGACTCGTCCTCGGGGTCGCCCTCACCGTCGCCCTCGTCCAGGCGCTCGGCGACGCCGGCATCGAGACCCCGCTGTGGGCGCTGACCCGCGGCGCCGTCTCCACCGGCCGCGCCGACAAGGTCACCGCGCCCGTCCAGGCCCAGGTCACCGGCATCGGCTGGACCGCCGCGCTGGAGTGCCCGGGACGCTGGGGCGGTGTCGTCGACCTGCCCGAGACGCTCGACGCCCGCGCCGGCCAGCGGCTCGCGGCCGTCCTCGCCGGCGCGCTCGGCGACGACGACCAGGTCGCCCTGCGCTCCTCCGGCGTCTTCACCCGCCGTATCGTCCGCGCCGACGCCGCCCCCGAAGGCCCCGCCCGCGACTGGAAGCCCCGCGGCACCACCCTCGTCACCGGCGGCTCCGGCACCCTCGCCCCCCACCTGGCACGCTGGCTCGCCGAGCAGGGCGCCGAGCACCTGGTCCTCGTCAGCCGGCGCGGCCCGGAGGCGCCCGGCGCCGCCGAACTCCGTGCCGAGCTGGAGGAACGCGGCACCGCCACGACCCTCGCCGCCTGCGACATCACCGACCGCGACGCGGTCGCCGCCCTCCTCGAAAGCCTGAAGGCCGAGGGCCGCACCGTCCGCACGGTCGTGCACACCGCGGCCACCATCGAACTGCACACCCTCGACGCCACCACCCTCGACGACTTCGACCGCGTCCTCGCCGCCAAGGTCGCCGGCGCGCAGATCCTCGACGAACTCCTCGACGACGAGGAGCTGGACGACTTCGTCCTGTACTCCTCCACCGCCGGCATGTGGGGCAGCGGCGCGCACGCCGCCTACGTCGCGGGCAACGCCTACCTGGCCGCCCTCGCCGAGCACCGGCGGGCCCGCGGACTGACCGCCATGTCGCTGTCCTGGGGCATCTGGGCCGACGACCTCAAGCTCGGCCGCGTCGACCCGCAGATGATCCGCCGCAGCGGCCTTGAGTTCATGGACCCGCAGCTCGCGCTGAGCGGCCTCAAGCGGGCCCTCGACGACGACGAGCACGTCATCGCGGTCGCCGACGTCGACTGGGAGACGTACCACCCCGTCTACACCTCGGCCCGGCCCACCCCGCTGTTCGACGAGGTCCCCGAGGTGCGGCAGCTCACGGCCGCCGCCACGCAGAGCGCCGGGACCGCCGCCCACGGCGAGTTCGCCGCCGCGCTGCTGGCCCTGCCCGCCGCCGAGCAGCACCGCAAGCTGCTGGAGACCGTCCGCAACGAGGCCGCCTCCGTGCTCGGACTGGCCTCCGCCGACGACCTCACCGACCAGCGCGCCTTCCGCGACGTCGGCTTCGACTCGCTGACCGCCGTCGGGCTGCGCAACCGGCTCGCGTCCGTCACCGGGCTGACGCTGCCGTCCACGATGGTCTTCGACTACCCGAACCCGGCCGCCCTGGCCGGCTTCCTCCACTCCGAACTGGCCGACGTCCACTCCGCGGGCGCCATCGCCGTGACCGCCGGGGCGCCCGTCGACGACGACCCGATCGTCATCGTCGGCATGAGCTGCCGCTACCCCGGCGGCGTCACCTCCGCCGAGGAGCTGTGGCGGGTCGCGCTGGACGAGGTCGACGCGATCTCCGTCTTCCCGGCCGACCGCGGCTGGGACGCCGAGGCCCTCTACGACCCCGACCCGGACGCGTCCGGCCGCACCTACTCGGTGCAGGGCGGCTTCCTGCGCGACGTCGCCGACTTCGACCCGGGCTTCTTCGGCATCTCGCCCCGCGAGGCCCTGTCGATGGACCCGCAGCAGCGCCTCCTGCTCGAGACGGCCTGGGAGGTCTTCGAGAACGCCGGCATCGACCCGGTCGCCCAGCGCGGCAGCCTCACCGGCACCTTCATCGGCGCCAGCTACCAGGACTACGGCGCCGCCGTACCCGGCAGCGAGGGCTCCGAAGGCCACATGATCACCGGCTCGCTCCCCAGCGTGCTGTCCGGCCGCGTCTCCTACCTGTTCGGCTTCGAGGGCCCCGCCGTCACCCTGGACACCGCGTGCTCGTCCTCGCTGGTCGCCATCCACCTGGCCTGCCAGTCGCTGCGCAACGGCGAGAGCTCCCTCGCTCTCGCCGGCGGTGCCAGCATCATGTCCACGCCCATGTCGTTCGTCGGCTTCAGCCGGCAGCGGGCCCTCGCCGAGGACGGCCGCTGCAAGGCGTACGCCGAGGGCGCCGACGGCATGACTCTCGCCGAGGGCGTCGGCCTGATCCTGCTGGAGCGGCTCTCCGACGCCCGCCGCAACGGCCACGAGGTCCTCGCCGTCATCCGCGGCTCCGCCATCAACCAGGACGGCGCCTCCAACGGCCTCACCGCCCCCAACGGCCCCTCCCAGCAGCGCGTCATCCGCCAGGCCCTCGCCAACGCCGGCGTAGAGGCGGACGACATCGACGTCCTGGAGGGCCACGGCACCGGCACCTCCCTCGGCGACCCGATCGAGGCGCAGGCCCTGTTCGCCACCTACGGCAGGGACCGCGACCCCGAGCGGCCCGTGCTGCTCGGCTCGGTGAAGTCCAACATCGGCCACACCCAGATGGCCTCCGGCGTCGCCAGCGTCATCAAGCTGGTCCACGCCCTCAACGAGGGCGTCGTCCCCAGGTCGCTGCACATCGACGAGCCGTCCACCCACGTCGACTGGTCCTCCGGCACCATCCAGCTGCTCACCGAGCGCACCGAGTGGCCCGAGACCGGCCGCCCGCGCCGCGCCGCCGTGTCGTCCTTCGGCCTCAGCGGCACCAACGCCCACACCATCCTGGAGCAGGCCCCCGCCGAGACCGCCCCGGCCGCCCCCGAGGAGGACACCCCCGCGCCGCGGGACGCCCTCGTGCCCGTCCTCGTCTCCGGACGCGGCGAGGCGGCCCTGCGCGCCCAGGCCGGAGCCCTGCTCGACCTGCTGGCGGGCCGCCCCGGCATCCACCCGACCGACCTGGCGTTCTCCCTCGCCACCTCGCGCGCCGCCCTCGAGCACCGCGCCGCGGTCGTCGCCGACGACCACGAAGGACTGGTGCGCGGCCTGACCGCACTGCGCGACGGACTGCCCGGCGCCGGTCTCGTCCAGGGCCGCACCGGACGCGGACGCACCGCCTTCCTGTTCACCGGACAGGGCAGCCAGCGCCTCGGCATGGGCCGCGAACTGTACGAGCGCCACCCGGTGTTCGCCGACGCCCTGGACGCGGTGCTCGCCCGGATCGACGGCACCACCGAACGCCCCCTTCGCGACGTGCTGTTCGCCGCCGAGGGCACCGAGGACGCCGCCCTGCTCGACCGCACCGGCTACGCGCAGCCCGCGCTGTTCGCCCTCGAAGTGGCGCTGTTCCGGCTGCTGGAGTCGTGGGGGATCACCCCCGACTACCTGGCCGGCCACTCCGTCGGCGAGATCGCCGCGGCGCACGTCGCCGGCGTCCTCGACCTCGACGACGCGTGCGCCCTGGTGGCCGCCCGCGGCCGGCTGATGCAGACGCTGCCCGAGGGCGGCGCGATGGTCGCCCTGGAGGCCGCCGAGGACGAGGTGCTGCCGCACCTGGAGGGCCTCGCCGACCAGGTCTCCGTGGCCGCCGTCAACGGGCCCCGGTCCGTCGTCGTCGCCGGTGTCGAGGAGCCCGTGCTCGCCGTCGCCGCGCACTTCGCCGAGCAGGGGCGCCGCACCAAGCGCCTGCGGGTGAGCCATGCCTTCCACTCGCCGCTCATGGACGCCATGCTGGACGACTTCGCCGCCGTGGCCCGCACGCTGACGTACCACGCGCCGGCGATCCCGTTCGTCTCCAACGTGACCGGCACCCTCGCCACTCCCGAGCAGGTGTGCGGCGCCGACTACTGGGTCTCCCACGTCCGCTCCGCCGTCCGCTTCGCCGACGGCATCGGCTGGCTGTCCGCCCAGGGCGGCGTCCAGACCTTCCTGGAGCTCGGCCCCGACGGCGTGCTCACCGGAATGGCCCGCGAGAGCCTCACCGACGCCTCCCGCACGGCGCTGCTGCCCACGCTCCGCGGCGACCGCCCGGAGGAGCAGGCCCTCGTCACCGCCGTCGCCGCGGCCCACGCCCACGGCTTCGACGTCGACTGGGCCACCTGGTTCGAGGGCAGCGGCGCTCGCCGTGTGGCCCTGCCCACCTACGCCTTCCAGCGCGAGCGGTACTGGCCCGACACCACCGCGGCCGGCACCACCACCGTCGCACCCGGCTCCGCGCTCGACGCCGAGTTCTGGGCCGCGGTGGAACACGCCGACGTCGCCTCGCTCGCCGCCTCACTCGGCCTGGACGACACGACCGTCACCGCGATGGTCCCGGCGCTCACCGCCTGGCGGCGGCGCCGCGGCGAACAGTCCGCGCTCGACTCCTGGCGCTACCGCGTCACCTGGAAGCCGCGCGGCGGCGCCCCCGCCGCCGCACCCACCGGACGCTGGCTCGTCCTCGTCCCGGCCGCGTACCGCGACGAGGCCACCGCCGCCTGGGCCGCCGACGTCGAGGCCGCCCTCGCCACCGCCACCGTCCGCGTGGAGGTCACCGGCACCGACCGCGCCGCCCTCGCCGCCCGCCTCACCGAGGCCGCCGACGGCGACACCTTCCAGGGCGTGCTGTCGCTGCTGCCGCTCGCGCCCGGCGACGCCGGGCACCCCGGCGCCCCGGCCGCGCTCACCCTCACCGCCACCGCCCTCCAGGCGCTCGGTGACGCCGGCCTCGACGCCCCGCTGTGGAACGTCACCCGCGGAGCCGTCGCCGTCGGCCGCTCCGAGCAGGTCACGGCACCCGAGCAGGCCGCGGTGTGGGGCCTCGGCCGGGCCGCCGCCCTCGAACTGCCCGCCCGCTTCGGCGGCAGCGTCGACCTCCCGGAGAACCTCGACACGCAGGCCGCCCGACGGCTGCGCGGCATCCTGGCCGCGGGCGACGGCGAGGACGCCGTCGCCGTCCGCGCCGGCGGTGTCTTCCTGCGCCGCCTGGCCCACAGCCCCGTCGCCGACACCGTCCGCCCCGCCTTCGACCCGGCGGCCGGCACCGTCCTGATCACCGGCGGCACCGGCGGCATCGGCGGACACCTCGCCCGCCGCCTCGCCCGCGACGGCGCCGCCCACCTGCTGCTCACCAGCCGCCGCGGACCCGACGCCCCGGGCGCCGCCGAACTCCGCGCCGAACTCGAGGAGTCGGGCGCCCGCGTCACGATCGCCGCGTGCGACGCCGCCGACCGCGACGCGCTCGCCGCACTCCTCGCCGAGGTGCCCGAGGACGCGCCGCTCACCGCCGTCTTCCACACCGCGGGCGTCGTCGACGACCACGTGGTGGACGAGCTGACCCCGGCGAGCTTCGCCACCGTCCTGCACGCCAAGACGGTCGCCGCCCGCCATCTGCACGACCTCACCGCCGGACTCGACCTCGCCGCGTTCGTCCTGTTCTCCTCGACCGCCGGCCTCATCGGCGCCGCCGGACAGGGCAACTACGCCGCCGCCAACGCCCAGCTCGACGCCCTCGCCGAGCAGCGCCGCGCCCAGGGCCTGCCCGCCCTGTCCGTGGCCTGGGGCCCCTGGGCCGGCTCCGGCATGGTCGCGGACGCCGCCGAGATCGCCGCCCGCGTGCGCCGCGGCGGATTCGAACCCCTCGACCCCGCCTCCGGCGTCGCCGCGCTGCTGCGCGCCGTCGGCAACGGCGACACCACCGTCGCCATCGCCGACATCGACTGGGAACGCTTCCTGCGCGCCTTCGCGGCCGGCCGCCCGCTGCCGCTCGTCGCCGACCTCCCGGAGACGGCCGGCGTCACCGCCCCGGCGGCGGCCACCGCCACCGGGTCGGGCCTGCGGCAGCAACTCGCCGGGATGCCCGCCGAGGAGCGCGCCGCACACGTCCTCGACCTGCTGCGCACCCAGGTGGCGGCCGTGCTCGGCCACACCGACGCCCGCACCGTCGACGACGACCTGGCCTTCCGCGACCTCGGCTTCGACTCGCTCACCGTCCTCGAGCTGCGCAACGCGCTCAACGCCATCACCGGCCTGAGCCTGCCCGCCTCCCTCGTCTACGACCACCCCACGCCACGCGAGATGGCGGACTTCCTGCTCGCCGAACTCCTCGGCACGCTCCCGGAGTCCACCGCCCGCACCGTCGCCACCCGGGCCGTCGACGACGACCCGATCGCGGTCGTCGGCCTCGCCTGCCGCTTCCCCGGCGGCGTCACCACGCCCGAGGAGCTGTGGCGGCTGCTGACCGAGGGCCGCGACGGCATCACCCCCTTCCCCGACGACCGCAACTGGGACATGGCGGCGCTCGGCGCCGGCGCCTCCGACACGCTGCACGGCGGATTCCTCGCCGGGGTCGCCGACTTCGACGCCCGCTTCTTCGGTATCTCGCCCCGCGAGGCGCTCGCCATGGACCCGCAGCAGCGGCTGCTGCTCGAAACCACCTGGGAGGCGCTGGAGCGGGCCGGCATCGACCCGGCCGCGCTGCGCGGCTCCACCACCGGTGTCTTCGTCGGCACCAACGGCCAGGACTACCCGAACCTGCTGCGCCGCTCCGCCTCGGACGTCTCCGGCTACGTCGCCACCGGCAACACCGCCAGCGTGATGTCCGGCCGCCTCTCCTACGCCCTCGGCCTGGAGGGTCCCGCGGTCACCGTCGACACCGCCTGCTCCTCCTCGCTGGTCGCCCTGCACTGGGCGGGCCGCGCGCTGAGCGCCGGCGAGTGCGACCTCGTCGTCGCGGGCGGCGTCTCGGTGATGTCGACCCCCGACTCCTTCGTCGAGTTCAGCACCCAGGGCGGACTGGCCCCCGACGGGCACTGCAAGCCGTTCTCCGACGACGCCGACGGCACCGCCTGGTCCGAGGGCGTCGGCATGCTGGTCCTGGAACGGCTCTCCGACGCGATCCGCAACGGCCACGAGGTCCGCGGCATCATCCGCGGCACCGCCGTCAACCAGGACGGTGCCTCCAACGGCCTGACCGCCCCCAACGGCCCGTCCCAGCAGCGCGTCATCCGCCAGGCCCTGGCGGACGCCCGCCTCGCGCCGTCCGACATCGACGCGGTCGAGGCGCACGGCACCGGCACCACCCTCGGCGACCCGATCGAGGCGCAGGCCCTGCTCAACACCTACGGCAGGGACCGCGACGCCGAACAGCCGCTGCTCCTCGGCACCATCAAGTCGAACATCGGCCACACCCAGGCCGCCGCGGGCGTCGCCGGCGTCATCAAGATGCTGCTGGCGATCCAGCACGGCACCCTGCCGCGCACCCTGCACGTCACCAGCCCCACCAGCCACGTCGACTGGAGCAGCGGCGCCGTGTCGCTGCTCACCGAGGAACGCGACTGGCCCGGGACCGGACGGCCGAGGCGCGCAGGCGTCTCCGCCTTCGGCGTCAGCGGCACCAACGCGCACGTCATCGTGGAGCAGGCTCCCGCCGACGAGCCCGCGCCCGCCCCGGCCGACGAGCCCGCCCCCGCCGCCGAGGTCACCACCGTCCCGTGGATCGTCTCCGGCCGCAGCCGCGAGGCCCTCCAGGAGCAGGTCGACCGGATCACCGCGTACGCCGCCGCCCACCCGGAGCTCTCCCCGCTGGACGTCGGCCGCTCCCTGGCCACCGACCGCACCCTCTTCCCGCACCGCGCCGTGCTGCTCGCCGGCCCCGACGGGGTGCGCGAGACGGCCCGCTCGGTCGCGTCCCGCACCCCCGGCCGCACCGCCTTCCTGTTCTCCGGCCAGGGCGCCCAGCGCGCCATGATGGGCCACGGCCTGTACGAGCGGTTCCCGGTGTTCGCCGACGCGCTGGACACGGTCCTCGCGCAGTTCGACACCGCGCTGGACTTCTCGCTGCGCCAGGTCCTGTTCGCCGCGCCGGGCACGCCCGACGCCGAGCTGCTCGACCAGACCGGCTGGACCCAGCCCGCGCTGTTCGCCGTCGAGGTCGCCCTCCACCGGCTCCTGGAGTCGTGGGGCCTGACCCCCGACCACGTCGCCGGCCACTCCGTCGGTGAGATCGCCGCCGCGCATGTCGCCGGGGTGTTCTCGCTGGAGGACGCCTGCCGGCTGGTGGCGGCCCGCGCCTCACTGATGCAGGAGCTGCCGCGGGGCGGTGCGATGCTCGCGGTGCGTGCCACCGAGGAGGAGGTGCTTCCGCAGCTCACGGAGCGGGTGTCGATCGCCGCGGTCAACGGGCCCTCGTCGGTGGTCGTCGCCGGTGACGAGGACGAAGTCGCCGCGATCGCCGCGCACTTCGAGGCACAGGACCGCAAGGCCACCCGGCTCAAGGTGAGCCACGCCTTCCACTCGCCGCTCATGGACCCGATGCTGACCTCCTTCGCCCGGGTCGCGGAGTCCCTCACCTACCACCAGCCCCGCATCCCCCTGGTCTCCACCGTGACCGGCGCCCGCGCCGGAGCCGAACTCCTCACCCCCGCCTACTGGGTGCGGCACGTCCGCGAGACCGTCCGGTTCGCCGACGGCGTGCGCGCCCTGCGCGAGGCCGGCGTCACCGCCTTCGTCGAGATCGGCCCGGACGGCCGGCTCACCGCCGCCGCCCAGCAGACCCTGGACGCGTCCGCCGACGGGGCACCCGCCACCGCCGTCCCGCTCCAGCGCCGCGACCGCGCCGAGGAGACCACCCTCCTGGACGGGCTGGCCACCCTGCACACCCAGGGCAACGGACCCGACTGGACCGCCTGGTTCGCCGGCACCGGCGGGCATCGCGTCGAACTGCCGACGTACGCCTTCCAGCGCGAGCGCTACTGGCCCGAGCCCGCCGCGCCCGGCGCCACCGGCACTCCGGACCCCGTCGACGCCGCCTTCTGGGCCGCCGTCGAGCGGGAGGACCTGGAGAGCCTCACGGCCTCCCTGGGCCTGGACGGCGACACCGTCACCACGATGGTGCCCGCGCTGTCCGCCTGGCGCCGACGCAACGACGCCCGCTCCACCGCCCGCGACTGGCGCTACCACGAGAGCTGGGCCGCGCTCGGCACCCCGGCGCACGCCGCCCCGGCCGGCCGGGTCCTGGCCCTCGTGCCCGCCGAGCACGCGGGCGCCGACTGGGCGGAGACGCTCGTCACCGCCCTGGGCGCCGACCCGCTCGTCGTCGAGGGAACCCCCGGCTCCCTCGCCCGGGAACTCGCGGACGTCGACCCGGCCGGCTGGACCACGGTGGTCTCGCTGCTCGCCGCGGGCACCGGCACCCTGCCGGCGCCCGACGCCGCACCGGCCGCCGTCCTTCAGGCACTGCGGGCCGCCGGTGTCGACGCCCCGCTGTGGTGCGTCACCCGCGGCGCCGTCTCCGTCACCGGGGATGCACCCGCCGCCGTCGGCCAGGCCGCCCTGTGGGGCATGGGCCGGGTCGCCGCGCTTGAGCACCCCGAGGGCTTCGGCGGCCTCGCCGACCTCGCGCCCGACGCCGACGCCGCCACCGCGGCCCTGCTCGCCGCCCACCTGACCGGGCCCGGCACCGAGGACCAGATCGCCGTCCGCGCCGCCGGCCTGTTCGGCCGCCGCCTCGTGCGCACCGCCGTCGCCCCCGGCGACGCCGGATGGCGCCCGCACGGCACCGTCCTCGTCGTCGGCGGCACCCGCACCATGGGCGCCCACGCCGCCCGCTGGCTCGCCCGCGAGGGCGCCACCCGCCTCGTGCTGACCACCTCGCCCGCCGACGGCGGCACCGGCACCGAGGAGCTGCGGGCCGAACTCGCGCGGCTCGGCGCCGAGGTCACCGTAGCGGTCCACGACACCGGCGACCGGGACGCGGCCACCGCGCTCCTGGACGGTCTGAGCGACCTGACCGCGGTCGTGTACGCCGACGACACCCCGGCGGACGGCCCGGCCGCCGCCCTCGCCCCGGTGGACGCCCTCGCCGAGGCCGTCACCGGCCGCTCCCTGGACGCGTTCGTCCTCTTCGGCTCCATCGCCGGGGTCTGGGGCGTGCGCGGCAGGTCCGACGAGGCCGCGGGCGGCGCCTACGTGGACGCCCTCGCCCGCGCCCTGCGCGCCGGCGGGACGCCCGCGCTGGCCGTCTCCTGGGGTGCCTGGGCCGAGCTGGCCGACCCGTCGACCACCGCCCACCTGCGGATGAACGGGCTGCCGGTGATGGACGCCGACGCCGCCCTGACCGCCCTTGCCGGTGCCGTCGCCGACGGCTCCGCCGCGGTCACCGTCGCCGACGTCCGCTGGGACACCTTCGCCCCGGCGCACCACGAGGCCAGGACCACCGCGCTGTTCGACGGCCTGCCCGAGGCCAGGACCGCCCTCGCCGGCGCGGCCCGCACCCGTACCGAGGAGGCCGCCGCCTCCGGCGGCTACGGCCAGTGGCTCCTGGAGCAGCCCGCCGCCGACCGGGACGACATCCTGCTCGCCCTCGTCGGCGAGAAGGCCGCCCTGGTCCTCGGCCACGCGGACACCGCGCTCGTCGAACCCGACCTGCCCTTCCGGGACCTCGGCTTCGACTCGCTGACCGCCGTCGACCTGCGCAACCAGCTCACCACGGCCACCGGCATCACGCTGCCCGCGACCCTGGTCTTCGACCACCCCAACCCCGCGGCGCTCGCCGCGCACCTGCGCACCGAACTCCTCGGCGGCGCCACGGACACCGCCGCCCCGGTGGCCGCGCCCGTCGCCACCGGCGACGACCCGGTCGTCATCGTCGGCATGGCCTGCCGCTACCCCGGCGGCGTCAACTCGCCCGAGGACCTCTGGCAGCTCCTCCTCGACGAGGTCGACGCCGTCGGCGACTTCCCGGCCGACCGGGGCTGGGACCTCGACGCCCTCGCCGCGGACGGCCCTGGCCGCAGCGCCACCGACCAGGGCGGATTCCTCTACGACGCCACCGACTTCGACCCCGGCCTGTTCGGCATCTCGCCGCGCGAGGCCATGGTGATGGACCCGCAGCAGCGGATCCTGCTCGAGGCGTCCTGGGAGGCCCTGGAGCGGGCCGGCATCGACCCGGTGACCCTGCGGGGCAGCGGCACCACCGGCGTCTTCGTCGGCGGCGGCTCCGGCGACTACCGGCCGCCGGCCGAGTACGGCCAGTGGCAGACCGCCCAGTCCGCCAGCCTCCTGTCCGGCCGCGTCGCCTACACCCTCGGCATCCAGGGCCCCACGGTGTCCGTCGACACCGCCTGCTCCTCCTCCCTGGTCGCCCTGCACCTGGCCGCCCAGGCCGTGCGCTCGGGCGAGTGCTCGATCGCCCTGGCAGGCGGTGTCACCGTGATGGCCACCCCGGTCGGCTTCGTCGAGTTCAGCGCGCAGGGCGCGCTGTCGCCCGACGGCCGCTGCCGCGCCTTCTCCGAGGACGCCAACGGCACCGGCTGGTCGGAGGGTGTCGGCATGCTCGTCGTCGAGCGCCTCTCCGACGCCCGCCGCAACGGCCACCGCGTGCTCGCCGTGCTGCGCGGCTCCGCCATCAACCAGGACGGCGCCTCCAACGGCCTGACCGCGCCCAGCGGCCCCGCCCAGCAGCGCGTCATCCGCCAGGCCCTCGCCAACGCCCGCCTCGCGAGCGCCGACGTCGACGCCGTCGAGGCGCACGGCACCGGCACCAAGCTCGGCGACCCGATCGAGGCGCAGGCCCTGCTGGCCACCTACGGCCAGGACCGCGAGCGGCCCGTGCTGCTCGGCTCCCTGAAGGCCAACATCGGCCACACGCAGGCCGCGTCCGGTGTCGGCGGCGTCATCAAGATGGTGCTCGCCATGCAGCACGGTCTGCTGCCGCGCTCGCTGTACGCCGAGAACCCCTCCTCGCACGTCGACTGGACCGCGGGCAACGCGCGCCTGCTCACCGAGCCCACCGCCTGGCCCGAGTCGGAGCGGGTGCGCCGGGCCGCCGTCTCCTCCTTCGGGGCCAGCGGCACCAACGCCCACCTGATCCTGGAGCAGCCGGAACCCGCCAAGCAGCCCGCGCAGACCGCCCAGCCCGCCGCGGACGGTTCGCCCGTCCCGGTCCTGCTGTCCGGCCGCTCGGAGAACGCGCTGCGCGCCCAGGCCCGCAAGCTCCTGGCCCACGTGACCGGCCACCCCGAGGAGACGGTCACCGACCTGGCCCGCACCCTGGCCACCACCCGCGCCGTCTTCGAACACCGGGCCGCGGTGACCGCCGCCGGCCGGGACGCGCTGCTCGCCGGGCTCACCGCCGTCGCGGAGGGCACCACCGCCGCGCACGTCGTCGAGCACCATGTGGAGCGCACCGGCAAGCACGCCGTGCTCTTCTCCGGCCAGGGCTCCCAGCAGCTCGGCATGGGCCGGGACCTGTACGAGCGGTTCCCGGTGTTCGCCGAGGCGTTCGACGCGGTCCTCGCCCGGCTCGACGGCCACCTCGGCGCCTCGCTGCGGGAGATCGTCTGGCACGGCGACCAGGAGACCCTGAACGAGACCGGGCACACCCAGCCCGCGCTGTTCGCCTTCGAGGTCGCCCTGTACCGCCTGGTGGAGTCCTGGGGTGTGACGCCGGACTTCGTCGCCGGCCACTCCGTCGGCGAGATCGCCGCCGCCCATGTCGCGGGGGTCCTCTCCCTGGACGACGCCTGCCGGCTGGTCGCCGCACGGGCCCGCCTGATGCAGGAACTGCCGCGCGATGGCGCCATGGTCGCGGTCGAGGCCACCGAGAAGGAGGTCGCCGCCGAACTCACCGACGCGGTGTCGATCGCCGCGGTCAACGGCCCCACGTCCGTGGTGCTCGCCGGTGAGGAGGACGCGGTGCTCGCCCTGGCCGCCGTCCTCGCCGAGCGGGGCCGCCGCACCAACCGCCTCAAGGTCAGCCACGCCTTCCACTCGGCGCTGATGGACCCGATGCTCGCCGAGTTCCGCAAGGTCGCCGAGAGCCTGCGCTACGACGCACCCCGCATCGCCGTCGTGTCCAACGTGACCGGCGACGTGGCGGGCGCCGACGAGCTGTGCGACGCCGACTACTGGGTGCGCCATGTGCGCGGCACCGTCCGGTTCGCCGACGGCGTCACCGCACTGGCCGGCCGGGGCGTCCGCGTCTTCCTCGAACTCGGCCCCGACGCGGTGCTGTCCGCGCTCGCCGAGCAGAGCGCCCCGGACAGCGCCGGCATCCCCGCGCAGCGCCGCAACCGCGACGAGGTGGAGACCCTGGTCGCCGCCCTCGGCCGGCTGCACGTGCACGCCGCCGGACCCCGCTGGGACACCTTCTTCGACGCCGCCCCCGGCTCCTGGCTCGACCTGCCGACCTACGCCTTCCAGCGCGGCCGGTTCTGGCCGGACACCCTGCCCGCCACCGCGCAGGGCACCGTGTCCGCCGGAGAGGCCGAAGGCACCGACACCGCCTTCTGGGACGCCGTCGCGCAGGAGGACTTCGGCTCGCTCGAGTCCGTCCTCGACGTCGAGGGCGACGCCCTGTCCAAGGTGCTGCCGGCCCTGCTCGACTGGCGCCGCCGCAAGTCCGAGGAGACACAGCTCGACAACTGGCGCCACCGCATCGTCTGGAAGCGTCTGACCGGCGCGGCGATGGCTCACCGCAAGCCGCTCACCGGCACCTGGCTGGCCGTCGTCCCCGAAGGCCTCGGCGAGGACCCGTGGGTGACGACCGCGCTGGACGCCCTGGGCACCCGGGTGGTGCGCGCCGAGGCCGGCAGCGCCGACCGGGCGGCCATGGCCGCCACCCTGCGTGAGGCCACCGCGGAGGGCACCCGCTTCGCCGGCGTCGTCTCCCTGCTCGCCCTGAGCGAGACGGTGCACGGCGACGTGCCCGAGGGCGTCGCCCTCACCGGCACGCTGCTCCAGGCCCTCGGCGACGCCGGGATCGAGGCCCCGCTGTGGTGCGTCACCCGCAGCGCCATGTCCGCCAACCGCACCGACCGCCCGCGCCGGCCGCTACAGGCCGCCGTGTGGGGCCTGGGCCGGGTCGCCGCGCTGGAGTACCCGCACCGCTGGGGCGGCCTGGTGGACCTGCCGGAGCGCGCCGACGAGCGTGCCGCCGCCGGACTGGCCGCCGTCCTCGCCGGACTCGACGGGGAGGACCAGGTCGTCGTCCGCGGCTCCGCCGTCCTCGCCCGCCGCCTCGTACCGGCACCGGACCGCGGGCAGACCGGCGCCTGGGACCCGACCGGCACCGTGCTGATCACCGGCGGCACCGGCGCCCTCGGCGCCCATGTGGCCCGCCGCCTGGCCAAGGAGGGCGCCCAGCACCTGGTGCTGCTCGGCCGCCGCGGACCCGAGGCGCCCGGTGCCACCGCCCTGCGCGACGAACTCCAGGCGCTCGGCACCGGCGTCACCCTCGCCGCCTGCGACGCCTCCGACCGGGATCAGCTCACCGCGGTGCTCGACGCGATCCCGGCCGACCGGCCGCTGACCGCGGTGATCCACGCGGCGGGCGTGCTCGACGACGGCGTCATCGACCGGCTCACCCCGGAGCGGTACCAGCAGGTGTTCCGCGCGAAGGTCACCTCGGCGCTGCTGCTCGACGAGCTGACCCGCGACCTCGACCTGACTGCGTTCGTCCTGTTCTCGTCCGCCTCCTCCGCGGTCGGCAACCCCGGCCAGGCCAACTACGCGGCGGCCAACGCGGTCCTGGACGCCCTCGCCGAGATCCGCCGGGCGCAGAACCTGCCCGCGACCTCCGTGTCCTGGGGCGCCTGGGCGGGCGGCGGCATGGCCGAGGGCCACGGCGCGGACGAAGCGGCCCGCCGGGCCGGTGTCGGCGCCATGGACCCGGACCTCGCCGTGGAGTCGCTGCTGCGGCTGGTCACCGGCAAGGAGCCGACCGCGGTGGTCGCCGAGGTCGCCCTCGACCGGTTCGCCTCCGCCTTCGGCGGCAGCCGGCCGAGTGCCCTGCTGCGGGAGTTCCCCGGCTACCGGGAGACCGTCGCCGCGGCGGCGCCCGAGTCCCCGGAGGGCACCCTCGCCGACCGGCTGGCGGGCATGCCGCAGGCCCGCCGGCTCGACACCGTCGTGGACCTGGTGCGCACCCGTGCCGCGCAGGTCCTCGGCTACCCGGACACCGGCGCCGTCGGCGCCGAACGGTCCTTCCGGGACCTCGGGGTGGACTCACTGGGCGCGGTCGAGCTGCGTAACCAGCTCGGCGCCGCGACCGGCCTGAGCCTGCCCGCGACGCTGGTCTTCGACCACCCGACGCCGCTGGCGCTGGGTGAGTTCGTCCTCGCCCGGCTCGTCCCCGACGAGCCGGCCGTGTCCGACGAGGAGACCGAGATCAGGGCCGTACTGGCCTCCGTCCCGCTCGACCGGCTGCGTGAGATCGGCGTCCTGGAGCCCCTGCTCCAGCTCGCCGGACGCGGCGGTGGGGCCGGCGATGACGAAGACGACGAGTCCGTCGACTCGATGACAGTGGCAGACCTGGTGCGGGCCGCGCTCAACGGCCAGTCCGACCTGTAGCGCGAAGTGATGGAGCAGAGATGAACGCCCCTGCTGAGAACGTAGTCGAGGCACTGCGCGCCGCGGTCAAGGAGACCGAGCGGCTGCGGCGCCGCAACCGGACGATCGTGGCCGCGGCCCGGGAGCCCATCGCCGTGGTCGGCATGGGCTGCCGCTTCCCCGGCGGCGTCGACTCCCCACAGGCCCTGTGGGAGATGGTCGCCGGCGGCACCGACGTGATCTCCGGGTTCCCGGACGACCGCGGCTGGGACCTGGAGGCGCTGCGCACCAGCGGCACCGACGACCGGGACACCTCGGTCAGCCAGCGCGGCGGGTTCCTGGACTCGATCGCCGGCTTCGACCCCGGCTTCTTCGGGATCTCGCCGCGCGAGGCCGTCACCATGGACCCGCAGCAGCGGCTGCTCCTGGAGACGTCCTGGGAGGCGATCGAGCGCGCCCGCATCGACGCCACCGGGCTGCGCGGCACCCGCACCGGCACCTTCATCGGCACCAACGGGCAGGACTACGCCTACCTGCTGGTGCGGTCGCTCGACGACGCCACCGGCGACGTCGGCACCGGCATCGCCGCCAGTGCCGTCTCCGGCCGGCTGTCGTACACCTTCGGCCTGGAGGGGCCGGCGATCACCGTCGACACCGCCTGCTCCTCCTCGCTGGTCGCGCTGCACCTCGCCGTGCAGTCGCTGCGCAACGGCGAGTGCACCCTGGCGCTGGCCGGCGGCGTCAACGTGATGTCGACGCCGGGCTCCCTGGTCGAGTTCAGCCGCCAGGGCGGCCTCGCCCGCGACGGCCGCTGCAAGGCGTTCGCCGACTCCGCCGACGGCACCGGCTGGTCGGAGGGCGCGGCCGTGCTCGTCCTGGAGCGCCTGTCCGACGCCCAGCGCAACGGCCACCCCGTGCTCGCCGTCGTCCGCGGCTCCGCCGTCAACCAGGACGGCGCCTCCAACGGCTTCACCGCCCCCAACGGCCCCTCCCAGCAGCGCGTCATCAGGCAGGCCCTGTCCAACGCGGGCCTGAACACCGGCGACGTGGACGCGGTCGAGGCGCACGGCACCGGCACCCCGCTCGGCGACCCCATCGAGGCCCAGAGCATCCTCGCCACCTACGGCCAGGACCGCGAACAGCCCCTGCTGCTCGGCTCGGTCAAGTCGAACATGGGCCACACCCAGGCCGCGTCCGGCGTCGCCGGGATCATGAAGATGGTCATGGCGATGCGCAACGGGGTGCTGCCGAAGACCCTGCACGTCGACCGGCCCTCCACCCACGTCGACTGGACGGCGGGCAAGGTGGAGCTGCTCACCGAGAACCGCTCCTGGCCCACCGCGCCCGACCGGCCCCGCCGCTCCGGCGTCTCCTCCTTCGGCGTCAGCGGCACCAACGCGCACGTCATCGTCGAGCAGGCGCCCGAGACCCCCGTGGCCCAGCCGGAAGAGGCACCTGCCGCCCCCCGCACCGCGGGCGTCCTGCCCTGGGTGCTCTCGGCGCGCTCCGCCGCCGCCCTGCGCGAGCAGGTCGCCGCCCTCGTCGCCCATCTGGACACCCCCGGTGCCCCAAGCGCGCTGGACACCGCGTACTCGCTGGCCACCACCCGCGCGGCCCTGGAGCACCGGCTCGCCGTCGTCACCGGCGCGGACGGCACCGCCGGCCGCGAGGCGCTCACCTCCTGGCTGGTGGGCGGCCCCGCCCCGGACGCCCACGAGGGCCAGGCCGTCGCCCGCACCCGTACCGCATTCCTGTTCTCCGGGCAGGGCGCCCAGCGCCTCGGCATGGGCCGTGAACTCCACGCCTGTTTCCCGGTGTTCGCCGAAGCCCTGGACCGCGTCCTCGACCTGCTCGACGAGGAACTCGGCGCGGGCCTCGGCGACATCATCTGGGGCGACGAGGAAGCCCCGCTGAACGAGACGGGGTTCACCCAGCCCGCTCTGTTCGCGATCGAGGTCGCCCTGTACCGGCTGGTGGAGTCCTGGGGCGTCACCCCCGACTTCGTCGCCGGCCACTCCATCGGCGAGATCGCGGCCGCGCATGTGGCGGGGGTGTTCTCGCTGGAGGACGCCTGCCGGCTGGTGGCCGCGCGTGCGGGTCTGATGCAGGCGTTGCCGCGTGGCGGTGCCATGGTCGCGGTGGAGGCGACCGAGGACGAGGTGCTGCCGCTGCTGACCGAGGGTGTCGCCGTCGCGGCGGTCAACGGTCCTACCTCCGTTGTGGTGTCCGGTGAGGAGGCGGCCACTCTCGCGGTCGCCGAGCAGTTGGCGGCGAAGGGGCGCCGTACCAGCCGCCTGCGGGTGAGCCACGCCTTCCACTCGCCGCTGATGGACCCGATGCTGGAGGACTTCCGCGCGGTCGCGGAGACGCTCTCCTACGACGAGCCGCGCATCCCGGTCGTCTCCAACCTCACCGGCGCCGTGGCCGCGGACGGGCAGCTGACCGACCCCGAGTACTGGGTGCGTCATGTCCGCGAGGCCGTGCGGTTCGCCGACGGCGTCCGCGCGCTCGCCGAGGCCGGCGCCGACGTCCTGCTCGAACTCGGCCCCGACGGCGTGCTCGCCGCCCTGGCCCAGCAGTCGGCCACCGCCGTCACCGTCCCGTTCCTGCGCAAGGACCGCCCCGAGGAGCACAGCGCGGTCACCGCGCTGGCCCGGCTGCACACGGCCGGCGTCACCGTCGACTGGGCGGCGTTCCACGACGGCACCGGCGCCCGCACCGCCGAACTGCCCACCTACGCCTTCCAGCACGAGCGCTACTGGCCCAAGGCGACCGCGACCGCCGTCGACGCCACCGGCCTCGGCCTCGCCTCCGCCGACCACCCGCTGCTCGGCGCCGCCATGTCGGTGGCCGGTTCCGACGAACTCCTGCTCACCGGCACCCTCTCGCTCGCCACCCACCCGTGGCTCGCCGACCACAGCGTCGGCGGCACGGTCTTCTTCCCCGGTACCGGATTCCTGGAGCTGGCCGTGCGCGCCGCCGACCAGGCCGGCTGCGACCGGGTCGAGGAACTGGCCGTCGACACGCCTCTCGCGCTGCCTCCCGCGGGCGCCGTGCAGATGCAGATCTCCGTCGGTTCCGCCGACGAGGACGGGTCGCGCGAGCTGCGGTTCTTCACCCGGCCCGGCGATGACTTCGACGCCGAGTGGACCCAGCACGCCACGGGCCGTATCGGCTCGGGTGAACACCTCATCGGCTTCGACACCACCGTATGGCCGCCGCGTGACGCGGAGGCCGTCGACATCGAGGGACTGTTCGACCGTTTCGCCTCGGACGGCCTGGACTACGGTCCGGTCTTCCGCGGAGTGCGTGCCGTGTGGCGCCATGACGACACGGTCTACGCCGAGGTCGCGCTGCCCGACTCGGTCGAGGACGCCGGTGCCTTCGGTCTGCACCCGGCGCTTCTGCACGCGGCCCTGCACGGCACCGTGTTCCTGTCCGACGACAGCAGCCTGCTCCCCTTCGCCTGGGAGGGCGTGTCCCTGCACGCGGACGGGGCGAGCACCCTGCGGGTGCGGATCGCCTCGTGCGGCGAGGACGCGGTGCAGATCGCGGCGGTCGACCCGGCGGGTCAGCCGGTCGTCTCCGTGGAGTCGCTGACGCTGCGTGCCGCGGACGCGGAGGCCGGTGCCCGGCCGCGTCGCGATGACGCCAACTCGCTCTTCCGCGTCGACTGGACCCCCCGTACGGTCGCCGCCCCGGCCGCTCCCGCCACCTGGGTTGTGCTGGGCGATGACCCGTTCGGTCTGACGGCTGTGTTCGCCGCGGACTCCGAGACGGTCGCGGGCGTGCACGCTCCGGCCGCCACGCTCGAGGAGTTGGCTTCCCGGAGCGGAGCCGTTCCCGACATGGTCGCGGTGACGGTCCGTGGCGACGCCGATCAAAGTCGCGAGACCGCACATGAGTTGGCCCGTGAGGTGCTTGCTCTGGTGCAGGAGTGGCTGGCCGAGCCCGCCTTCGCCGCCTCCCGGCTCGTCGTGGTCACCCGCAGCGCTGTCGCCGACGGCGAGCACGGCCCGCTCGATCTGGCCGCTGCCCCTGTGTGGGGTCTGGTGCGCTCCGCCCAGTCCGAGAACCCGGGCCGGCTGCTTCTGGCCGACGTCGACGACACGGCCGAGTCCATGGCCCGACTGCCGCTCCTCACAGGGCTGTTCGACGCGGAGGAGCCGCAGGCCGTCGTCCGCGAGGGCATCGTCCGCGTCGGCCGGCTCGCCCGGCTTGAGTCCGGTGGCTCTCCCGTCCGGCCCCTGGATCCCGAGGGCACCGTCCTGGTCACCGGTGGCACCGGTGGTCTGGCTTCCGAGCTGGCCCGTCACCTGGTCGCCGAGCACGGCGTCAAGCACCTGCTGCTGACCAGCCGCCGCGGACCGGACGCCCCCGGTGCCGCCGAACTCGTCCAGGTGCTGGCCGGCCTCGGTGCCGAGGCCACGGTCGCCGCCTGCGACGCCGCCGACCGTGACGCGCTCGCCGCGCTGCTCGCCTCCGTCCCGGCCGAGCACCCGCTGACTGCCGTGGTGCACACGGCGGGTGTCCTCGACGACGGCATCGTCGCCTCCCTCACCCCCGACCGCCTCGACACCGTGCTGCGGCCGAAGGTCGACGCGGCCTGGCATCTGCACGACCTCACCCGCGACCTCGACCTGGCCGCCTTCGTCGTGTACTCCTCGACGGCCGGTGTCATGGGCAGCCCCGGGCAGGCCAACTACGCGGCGGGCAACGCCTTCCTGGACGCCCTCGCCGCCCACCGCCATGCTCTCGGCCTGCCCGCCACCTCGCTCGCCTGGGGCGCCTGGGAGCAAGGCGTCGGCATGACCGGCCAGTTGAGCGGCCAGGACGCGCGCCGGATCAGTGACGCCGGTGGGATGCCGCTGCTGTCCGTCGAGCGGGGCCTGGCCCTGTACGACGCCGCCATGCTCGCCGACGAGCCGCTCGTGGTGCCGCTCGGTCTGGCCGGCGGTGGCCCGTTGCCCGCCGGTGCCGGCGTTCCCGCCCTGCTGCGCGGACTCGTCCGTACCGGTGGGCGCCGGGCCCGGGCGGCCACCGCCGCGGTCGCCCGCGCCGGACTGGCCGAGCGTCTCGCGGTTCTGCCCGAGGAGCAGCGCCGGCCGTTCGTCGTCGACCTGGTGCGTGCCGAGGCCGCCGCGGTCCTCGGGCACGGTTCCGCCGACGCCGTGGACGCCCGCCGGGAGTTCCGCGGTCTCGGTTTCGACTCGCTCACCGCGATCGAACTGCGCAACCGGCTCGGCAAGGCGACCGGTCTCACACTGCCCGCCACACTCGTCTTCGACTACCCGACGCCCGAGCAGCTCGCCGACCATCTCCTGGACGAGCTGCTCGGCGCCGATGCCGTCGAAATCTTCGCCGCCCCCCGGACCGCTGCCGAGGTGACCGACGATCCTGTCGTCATCGTCGGGATGGGCTGCCGCTTCCCGGGCGGTGTCGGATCGCCCGAGGAACTGTGGGACCTCCTGGCGTCCGGTGCCGACGCCATCACCGGCTTCCCCGCCGACCGTGAGTGGGAGTCGTCGGCGCTCCTCGGCGGTGAGGCCGGTGCCGTGGCCGCGCGGGGCGGATTCCTGCGCGACATCGCCGGCTTCGACGCCGGGTTCTTCGGCATCTCGCCGCGTGAGGCCCTGGCCATGGACCCGCAGCAGCGCATCCTCCTCGAGGTGGCCTGGGAGGCCGTGGAGCGCGCCGGTGTCGATCCGGCCACCCTGCGCGGCTCTCGCACGGGTGTCTTCATGGGCGTCAACGGCCAGGACTACTCCAGTCTGGTCATGAGCTCCCGCGACGACGTCGCGGGCCACGCCACCGCGGGCCTCGCGGTCAGTGTGGTCTCGGGACGTCTCTCCTACGCGCTCGGCCTCGAGGGTCCCGCCCTGTCGGTCGACACGGCCTGCTCCTCGTCGCTGGTGTCCCTGCACCTCGCCGCGCAGGCGCTGCGGGCCGGGGAGTGCAGCATGGCGCTGGTCGGTGGTGTCACCGTGATGACCACCCCCGCCAACTTCGCCGGGTTCTCCCGGATGGGCGGTCTCGCCCAGGACGGCCGCTGCAAGGCGTTCTCCGACTCCGCCGACGGCACGGGCTGGTCCGAGGGCGCGGCGGTGTTCGTGGTGGAGCGTCTCTCCGACGCCCGTCGAGCCGGGCACCGCGTGCTGGCCGTGGTGCGTGGTTCCGCCGTCAACCAGGACGGTGCCTCCAACGGCCTGACCGCCCCCAACGGCCCCTCCCAGCAGCGGGTGATCCGGCAGGCGCTGGCCAACGCGGGCCTGAACACGAGTGATGTCGACGCCGTCGAGGCGCATGGCACCGGCACCCCGCTCGGCGACCCGATCGAGGCGCAGGCCCTGCTTGCCACCTACGGCAGCGACCGCGACCCGCAGCAGCCGCTGCTGCTCGGCTCGGTGAAGTCGAACATCGGCCACACCCAGGCCGCGGCCGGTGCCGCCGGGCTCGTCAAGATGGTCATGGCGATGAGCAAGGGCATGCTCCCGCGCACCCTGCACGTCACCGAGCCGTCCACGCACGTCGACTGGTCCCTGGGCGCAGTGCGGCTGCTCATCGAGGAGACGGTGTGGCCGGAGACGGGACGGGCCCGCCGGGCCGGTGTGTCGTCGTTCGGCATCAGCGGCACCAACGCCCACGTCATTCTTGAGGGCGCTCCCGAGGAGCCGGTGCCCGCACCGGCTGCCGGCCGGCCGGTGCCCGGCGCGATCGCCTGGCCCGTCTCCGCGAAGTCCGAGGCCGCGCTCGACGCCCAGGTGGAGCGGCTGCGGGAGTCCGCCGACGCGCTGCCCGCGCTCGACACCGCGTACACCCTGGCCACCGGCCGCTCCGGCTTCGAGCACCGGGCCGTCCTGCTCGCGGCCGACGGCACCCTCACCGAGGCCGCCCGGGGTGTCGCCGAACCGCGCCGTACCGCGTTCCTGTTCTCCGGGCAGGGCGCCCAGCGCCTCGGCATGGGCCGTGAACTCCACGCCCGTTTCCCGGTGTTCGCCGAAGCCTTCGACTCCGTCGCCGCCCTCCTGGAGGCCGGGCAGGGTACGTCCGTCCGCGACGTGATGTGGGGCACCGACGAAACGGCCCTGAATGCCACCGCGTTCACCCAGCCCGCCCTGTTCGCGGTTGAGGTCGCCCTGTACCGGCTGGTGGAGTCCTGGGGCGTCACCCCGGACTTCGTGGCCGGTCACTCGGTCGGCGAGATCGCGGCCGCGCATGTGGCGGGGGTGTTCTCGCTGGAGGACGCCTGCCGGCTGGTGGCCGCGCGTGCGGGTCTGATGCAGGCGTTGCCGCGTGGCGGTGCCATGGTGGCGGTGGAGGCGACCGAGGACGAGGTGCTGCCGCTGCTGACCGAGGGTGTCGCCGTCGCGGCGGTCAACGGTCCGACGTCCGTTGTGGTGTCCGGTGAGGAGGCGGCCACTCTCGCGGTCGCCGAGCAGTTGGCGGCGAAGGGTCGCCGTACCAGCCGCCTGCGGGTGAGCCACGCCTTCCACTCGCCGCTGATGGACCCGATGCTGGAGGAGTTCAGGACCGTCGCGGAGACGCTCTCGTACGACGAGCCACGTATCCCCGTCGTGTCCAACCTGACCGGCGAGGTCGCCCCCGCGGGCACGCACACCGACGCCGACTACTGGGTGCGTCATGTCCGCGAGGCCGTCCGGTTCGCCGACGGTGTCCGCGTCCTCGCCGACCGGGGCGTCACCGCCTTCCTGGAGATCGGCCCCGACGGTGTGCTCTCCGCGCTCGCCGCCGCCTCCCTGACCGACTCCGAGGCGGTCGTCGTGCCGGCGCTGCGCAAGGACCGCGACGAGACCGTGTCCCTCCTCAGTGGCGTCGCCCGGCTGCATGTCGCCGGTGTCGACGTCGACTGGTCGGCCCCCCTGTCCGGCACCGGCGCCCGCATCGTCGAGCTGCCCACCTACGCCTTCCAGCACGAGCGTTACTGGCCCAAGGCGGCCCTTGCCGCCCTGGACGCCTCCGGCCTCGGTCTGGCCTCGGCCGACCACCCGCTCCTCGGCGCCGCCATGTCGGTGGCCGGTTCCGGTGAACTCCTGCTGACCGGCTCCCTGTCGGCCGCCACCCATCCGTGGCTCGCCGACCACGTCGTCGGCGGCATGATCTTCTTCCCTGGCACCGGCTTCCTGGAGCTGGCCGTGCGCGCCGCCGATCAGGCCGGCTGCGACCGGGTCGAGGAACTGATGATCGCCGCACCGCTCGTGCTGCCCCCCACGGGCGCCGTACAGGTGCAGATCTCCGTCGGCGCGGCGGACGAGGACGGCTCGCGCGAGCTGCGGTTCTTCACCCGGCCCGGCGAGGACTTCGACGCCGAGTGGACCCAGCACGCCACGGGCCGTATCGGCTCGGGCGAACACCTCATCGGCTTCGACACCACCGTATGGCCGCCGCAGGACGCGGAGGCCGTCGACATCGACGGCATGTTCGAGCGCTACGCCGCCGACGGCTTGGAGTACGGTCCGGTCTTCCGTGGACTGCGTGCCGTGTGGCGCCAGGACGACACGGTCTACGCCGAGGTCGCGCTGCCCGACTCGGTCGAGGACGCCGACGCGTTCGGTCTGCACCCGGCGCTCTTCGACGCCGCCCTGCACTCCACGGTCTTCCTGTCCGCCGAGGGCGACGACCGCAGCCTGCTGCCGTTCGCCTGGGAGGGCGTGTCCCTGCACGCGGGCGGGGCGAGCACCCTGCGGGTGCGGATCACCTCCTGTGGTGACGACGCCGTGCAGATCGCCGCGGTCGACCCGGCGGGTCAGCCGGTCGTCTCCGTGGAGTCGCTGACGCTGCGTGCCGCGGGCCCGGAGCCCGAGTCGCGCCGTGACGACGCCAACTCGCTGCTCCGCGTCGACTGGACCCCCCGTACGCTCGCCGCTCCGGCTGCTCCCGCCACCTGGGCCGTGCTGGGTGATGACCCGTTCGGTCTGGCCGCCGTGCTCGCCGCGGACTCCGAGGCGGTCGCGGGCGTCCACACCCCGGCCGCCACGCTCGAGGAGCTGGCCGCCCGGAGCGGGGCCGTTCCGGACATGGTCGCCGTCACGGTCCGCGGCGATGTCGACCAGCGCCCGGAAGCCGCGCACGAGTTGGCCCGCGAGGTGCTTGCTCTGGTGCAGGAGTGGCTGGCCGGACCCGCTTTCGCCTCCTCCCGGCTCGTCGTGGTCACCCGGAACGCCGTCGCCGACGGCGAGCGCGCGCCGCTCGATCTCGTGGCGGCGCCCGTCTGGGGTCTGGTGCGCTCCGCCCAGTCCGAGAACCCGGGCCGGCTGCTCCTGGCCGATGTCGACGAAACGGCCGAGTCCATGGCCCGACTGCCGCTGCTTGCAGGGCTGTTCGACGCGGAGGAGCCGCAGGCGCAGGTGCGCAAGGGCACCGTCCGCGTCGGCCGCCTCGCCCGCCTTGAGTCCGGTTCCTCTCTCGTTCCGCCGGCCGGGACGCCGTGGCGGCTGGGCAGCCGCGTCAAGGGCAGCCTCGACGGTCTCGCCCTGCTGCCGCATCCGGAGGCTCTGGAGCCGCCGGCCGGCCGGCAGGTGCGCATCGGGATCCGCGCCGCGGGCCTCAACTTCCGCGACGTGCTCAACGCTCTTGGCATGTACCCCGGTGAGGCGGGCCTGTTCGGCTCCGAAGCCGCAGGCGTCGTCACCGAGGTCGGCCCGGACGTGACGGGGCTCGCTCCCGGTGACCGGGTCATGGGCATGGTGTTCGGCGGGTTCGGTCCGTCGGGTGCCGCCGACGAGCGCCTGCTGACCCGGATCCCCGACGACTGGTCCTGGGAGACCGCGTCGTCCGTGCCGCTGGTGTTCCTCACCGCCTACTACGCGCTGAAGGATCTCGCCGGGCTGAAGGCGGGGGAGAAGGTCCTGATCCACGCCGGTGCCGGTGGTGTCGGCATGGCGGCGATCCAGATCGCCCGCCACTTCGGCGCGGAGGTCTTCGCGACGGCCAGTGAGGGCAAGTGGGACGTGCTGCGCTCCCTCGGGGTCGCCGACGACCACATCGCCTCCTCGCGCACCCTCGACTTCGAGGCGGCCTTCACGGAGGTCGCGGGGGACAAGGGCCTCGATGTCGTCCTGAACGCCCTGGCCGGTGAGTTCGTCGACGCGTCGATGCGGCTGCTCGGCACGGGCGGCCGGTTCCTGGAGATGGGCAAGACCGACATCCGGGACGCCGGCTCCGCCTCGGACGGCATCACCTACCGGTTCTTCGACCTGGGCATGGTCGACTCCGACCACATCCAGGAGATGCTGCTCGACCTCGTCGGCCTCTTCGAGCGGGACGTGCTGTCCCCGCTTCCGGTCCGAGCCTGGGACGTCCGCCGCTCCCGTGAGGCCTTCCGCTTCATGAGCATGGCCAAGCACATCGGCAAGATCGTGCTGACCATTCCCCGGCCCCTGGACCCCGAGGGCACCGTCCTGGTCACCGGTGGCACCGGTGGTCTGGCTTCCGAGCTGGCCCGCCACCTGGTCGCCGAGCACGGCGTCAAGCACCTGCTGCTGACCAGCCGCCGCGGACCGGACGCCCCCGGTGCCGCCGAACTCGTCCAGGCGCTGGCCGGCCTCGGTGCCGAGGCCACGGTCGCCGCCTGCGACGCCGCCGACCGTGACGCGCTCGCCGCGCTGCTCGCCTCCGTCCCGGCCGAGCACCCGCTCACCGCGGTCGTACACACGGCGGGTGTCCTCGACGACGGCATCCTCGCCTCCCTCACCCCCGACCGCCTCGACACCGTGCTGCGGCCGAAGGTCGACGCCGCCTGGCACCTGCACCACCTCACCCGCGACCTCGACCTGGCCGCCTTCGTCCTGTACTCCTCGACCTCCGGCGTCTTCGGCAGCCCCGGACAGGCCAACTACGCCGCGGGCAACACCTTCCTGGACGCCCTCGCCGCCCACCGCCAGGCCCTCGGCCTGCCCGCCACCTCGCTCGCCTGGAACGCCTGGGAGCAGGGCAGCGGCATGACGAGCGGACTGAGCGACGAGGACATGCGCCGCATCAACGACAACAGCGGCATGCCGCTGCTGTCCGTCGAGCGGGGCCTGGCCCTCTACGACGCCGCCACCCTCGCCGACGAACCGCTCGTCGTACCACTGGGCCTCGGCGGCAACGGCTCGCTGCCCCCCGGCATGAGCGTCCCCGCGATCCTGCGCGGACTGGTCCGCACCGGTGGGCGCCGGGCACGGGCCGGCACCGCCGCGGTCGCCCGCGCCGGACTGGCCGAGCGTCTCGCGGTCCTGCCCGAGGACCAGCGCCTGCCGTTCCTGGTCGACCTGGTGCGTGCCGAGGCCGCCGCGGTCCTCGGGCACGGTTCCGCCGACGCCGTCGACGCCCGCCGCGAGTTCCGCGGTCTCGGCTTCGACTCGCTCACCGCGATCGAACTGCGCAACCGGCTCGGCAAGGCCTCCGGCCTCACCCTGACCGCCACTCTGGTCTTCGACTACCCGACGCCCCAGCAGCTCGCCGACCATCTCCTCGACGAACTGCTCGGCGCCGACGCCGCGGAGGCCTTCACCACCCCGCAGAACGCTGCCGCCGCGTCCGACGACGACCCCGTGGTCATCGTCGGGATGGGCTGCCGCTTCCCGGGCGGTGTCGGATCTCCCGAGGAACTCTGGGACCTCGTGGCGTCCGGTGCCGACGCCATCACCGGCTTCCCCGCCGACCGTGAGTGGGAGTCCTCGACGCTCGGCGGCGAGCTGGGCGACCTGTCCGGACAGGGCGGATTCCTGAGCGACATCGCCGAGTTCGACGCCGACTTCTTCGGCATCGCGCCGCGCGAGGCCCTCGCCATGGACCCGCAGCAGCGCATCCTGCTCGAAGTCACCTGGGAGGCCGTGGAGCGCGCCGGGCTGGACCCGGCCGCGCTGCGCGGAAGCCGCACCGGTGTCTTCATGGGTGTCAGCGGCCAGGACTACTCCGGCCTGGTCATGAGGTCCCGCGACGACATCGCGAGCCACGCCACCACCGGTCTCGCCGTCAGCGTGGTCTCCGGCCGCCTCGCCTACACGCTCGGCCTGGAGGGCCCCGCCCTCTCGGTCGACACGGCCTGCTCCTCGTCGCTGGTCTCCCTGCACCTCGCCACCCAGGCGCTGCGGTCGGGGGAGTGCAGCATGGCGCTGGCCGGCGGTGTCACCGTGATGACCACCCCCGCCAACTTCGCCGGCTTCTCCAAGATGGGCGGTCTCGCCCAGGACGGCCGCTGCAAGGCGTTCTCCGACTCCGCCGACGGCACCGGCTGGTCCGAGGGCGCGGCGGTGCTCGTCCTCGAGCGCCTCTCCGACGCCCGCCGCGCCGGACACCGGGTGCTCGCCGTCGTGCGCGGCACCGCTGTCAACCAGGACGGTGCCTCCAACGGCCTGACCGCCCCCAACGGCCCCTCCCAGCAGCGGGTGATCCGCCAGGCGCTGGCCAACGCGGGCCTGCGGCCCGGCGACGTCGACGCCGTCGAGGCGCACGGCACCGGCACCCCGCTCGGCGACCCGATCGAGGCGCAGGCCCTGCTCGCCACCTACGGCTCGGACCGCGATCCGCAGCAGCCCCTGCTGCTCGGCTCGGTGAAGTCGAACATCGGCCACACCCAGTCCGCGGCCGGTGCCGCCGGGCTCGTCAAGATGGTCATGGCGATGCGCAATGGCGTGCTCCCGCGCACCCTGCATGTCACCGAGCCGTCCACGCACGTCGACTGGTCCCTGGGCGCGGTGCGGCTGCTCACCGAGGAAGCCGCCTGGCCGGAGACGGGACGGGCCCGCCGGGCCGGTGTGTCGTCGTTCGGCATCAGCGGCACCAACGCCCACGTCATCCTGGAAGGCGCCCCCGAGCCCGCCGCGGCCGAGCGTCCCGCAGAGGACGCCGTGACCCCCGCCGTCACCCCGTGGGTCGTCTCGGCCCGCTCCGGGCAGGCGCTCGACGCCCAGCTGGAACGGCTGCGCGCCCATGCCGCCGCACACCCCGAGGTGTCCGGCGCCGACATCGGCCTGTCTCTCGTGACGAGCCGGTCCTCCTTCGAGCACCGGGCCGTCCTGCTGGCGGGCCCCGACGGCGTCACCGAGGCCGCGCGCGCCGAGGCCGGCGCCCGTACACCGGCGTTCCTGTTCTCCGGGCAGGGCGCCCAGCGCCTCGGCATGGGACGCGAACTCCACGCCGGCTTCCCGGTGTTCGCCGAGGCTCTGGACACCGTCCTTGACCTGCTCCACGCCGAACTCGGCTTCTCCCTGAGGGAGATCATGTGGGGCGACGACCCGGAACAGCTCAACCGCACCCGCTGCACCCAGCCCGCGCTGTTCGCGGTCGAGGTCGCCCTGTTCCGCCTGGTGGAGTCCTGGGGCGTCACCCCGGACTTCGTGGCCGGTCACTCGGTCGGCGAGATCGCGGCCGCGCATGTCGCCGGGGTGTTCTCGCTGGAGGACGCCTGCCGGCTGGTCGCCGCACGCGCCCGCCTCATGGACGCGCTGCCCGAGGGCGGCGCCATGGCCGCCGTCGAGGCCACCGAGGACGAGGTACTGCCGCTGCTCGCCGACGGCGTCGCCGTCGCCGCCGTCAACGGCCCCGCCTCCGTCGTCGTCTCCGGCCCCGAGGACGGCGTCGGGCAGGTCGTCGCCCGCCTGGAGTCGGCCGGCCGCCGCGTCACCCGGCTGCGGGTGAGCCACGCCTTCCACTCGGCCCTGATGGAGCCGATGCTGGACGAGTTCCGCACCGTCGCCGAGAGCATCGCCTACGACGAGCCGCGGATCCCGGTCGTGTCCAACCTGACCGGCGAGGTCGCCCCCGCGGGCACGCACACCGACGCCGACTACTGGGTGCGTCACGTCCGCGAGGCCGTCCGGTTCGCCGACGGCGTCCGCGCCCTCGCCGACCGGGGCGTCACCGCCTTCCTGGAGATCGGCCCCGACGGCGTGCTGTCCGCGCTCGCCGCCACCTGTCTGCCCGACACCGGAACGGTCGTCGTGCCGGCGCTGCGCAAGGACCGCGACGAGACCGTGTCCGTCCTCACCGCCCTGGCCCGGCTGCACACCGCCGGCCTCGACGCCGACTGGACCGCCGTCCTTGCCGGCACCGGCGCCCGCACCGTCGAACTGCCCACCTACGCCTTCCAGGGCACCCGCTTCTGGCCCGACACCACCGCCGCCCCCGGCGACGCGGGCGGACTGGGCCTGGACGCCGGAGGGCACCCGTTGCTCACCGCCGCCACGGCGGTCGCGGGCTCGGACGAGACGCTGCTCAGCGGACGCCTGTCCGCCGCCGCACAGCCCTGGCTCACCGGCCGCGTGAGCGACGGCACCACCACCCTGCCCACCGCGGTCCTCGCCGAACTCGCGCTGCACGCCGCCGACGCCTGCGACCGCACCACCGTCGAGAACCTCACCGTCAGCGCGCCCCTGGTGCTCACCGAAAAGCGCCCCCAGCGCCTCCAGGTACTGGTGGCCGCCCCCGACGGGACCGGCCGGCGCACCCTCACCGTGCACACCCGCGCGGACGGCGACGGCGCCCCGTGGATCGAGCGGGCCACCGCGGCGCTCACCGACGCGCCCGCCGCCCCCGCCGCGGCGGACACCGTATGGCCGCCCGCCGACGCCACCCCGGTCGACGACCTGCCCGAACCCACCGGCGCGGCCGTGCTGCGCGCCGCCTGGCGGCGCGGCGAGGACCTCTTCGCCGAGGTCGAGATCACCGAACAGAGCCCGGCCGAGCAGGCGTTCGCCCTGCACCCGGCGCTCCTGGACACCGCGGTCCGCGCCGCCGCCGTCCTCAACGGAGACGGCGACGACACCCTCGACGCCGTCGCCTGGGACGGGCTCGTCCTGCACGCCGCGCACCCCGCCCTCCTGCGGGTACGGCTCACCGCCGCCGGCGACGACACCTGGGCGCTGGAGGCGACCGACCCGCAGGGCGGCCCCGTCCTCTCGGTGGCCTCGCTCACCCTGGGCGCCACCGCCGCCGCACACGGCACGGACGCCCCCACCGCGGACGACGCCGCACTGCTCACCCTCGACTGGGTCGCGCCCGCTCCGGCCCCGCACCCCGGCGGCAACGCCCTGTGGACGGTGCTCGGCGACGGACTGCCCGCACTGGACACCGCGCTCGCCGCGGCGGACGGCGTCCTCGCCACCCGCGCGCACTCGCTCACCGAACTGCTGGACAGCGGTGCACCCCTGCCGTCACTGATGCTCCTGCCGGTCGAGGGCGACCCCGCCGCCGGGGACGACCTGCCCGCCGCGGTCCGCGCCGCCACCGCGACGGTGCTCGACCTGCTGCGCGAGTGGACCTCCGAACCCCGCACCGCGGACTCCCGCCTCGTGATCGTCACCCGCGGCGCCGTCGCGGCCGGCCGGGAGGACGTGACCGACCTGGCGACGGCAGCCGTCTGGGGCCTGGTCCGCTCCGCCCAGTCCGAGAACCCGGGCAGCTGCCTGCTCCTGGACCTCGACCCGGCCACCGGCGCCGACGCGACCGCCGCCGACGTCCTGGCCTCGCTGCCCGCCCTGTTCGACGCGGGCGAGACCCAGGCCGCCGTCCGCGGCGGCGCGCTCACCGTCGCCCGCCTCACCCGCACCGAGTCCGCCACCACCCCGGCCGCCGACCAGGTCCGTGCCTGGGACCGCGACGGCACCGTACTGATCACCGGCGGCACCGGCGGCCTCGGAGCCGTCCTCGCCCGCCACCTGGTGACCGGCCACGGCATCAAGCACCTGCTGCTGGCCGGCCGCCGCGGACCCGACGCACCCGGCGCGACCGCCCTGAGCGAGGAACTCTCCGCGCTCGGCGCCGAGGTCACCGTACGGGCCTGCGACGTCTCCGACCGGGCCGCCCTCGACGCGCTGCTCGCCTCGCTGCCGACCGAGCACCCGCTGACCGCGGTCGTGCACACGGCCGGTGTCCTAGACGACGCCACGATCGGCTCGCTCACCGCCGACCGGTTCGACACCGTGCTCCGCCCCAAGGCGGACGCCGCCTGGCACCTGCACCGGGCGACCTCGGCCCTGCCGCTCGCCGGATTCGTCCTGTACTCCTCCGTGGCCGGCGTCACCGGCGGCCCCGGACAGGGCAACTACGCCGCCGCCAACACGTTCCTCGACGCGCTCGCCGCGCACCGAGCGGCCCGGGGCCTGCCCGCCCTGTCGCTCGCCTGGGGACCCTGGGGCCAGGGCGCCGGCATGACCGGCACGCTCACCGACGCCGACATCGAGCGCATGGAGCGCTCCGGGATGCCGCCGCTCACCGAACGCCAGGGCCTCGCCCTGTTCGACGCGGCGAACGGCCAGGACGAGGCACTCGCCGTGGCGATCCGGGTCGCCCGGTCCGCCGCGGCCCCCGACACCGGCGACGTCCCCGCGGTGCTGCGCTCCCTGGTCCGCACCCGGCGCCGCGCGGCGGCCACGGCCGGCGCCGACGGGCTCGCCCGCAGGCTGGCCGGCCTCGGCGCCGAGCAGCGGCACGAGACCCTCGTCGCCCTGGTCCGCCAGGAGACGGCCGGGGTGCTCGGCCACTCCGGTGCCGACGCGGTCCCTGCCGACCGGGACTTCAGCCGGCTGGGCTTCGACTCGCTGATGGCGGTCGAACTGCGCACCCGGCTCTCCGCGGCCACCGGTGTGCGGCTGCCGTCCACGCTCGTCTTCGACCACCCGACGCCCACCGCCGTCGCCCGGCACCTGGCCGGCTCCCTGGTGGGCGGGGAGCGGAGCGGCACGGCCGCGTCCCCGCTGGCGGCGCTCGACCGGCTGGAGGCGGAACTGTCCGCCGACGGCATGGACGAGGCCACCCGCCGCGGCGTCGCGGGCCGGTTGCAGCGGCTGCTGGCCGCCTGGGACGGCTCGGGCCCGGGCCCGGACGGGGACGGACCGGCCGTCGGTGAGCGGATCGAGGCGGCGAGCGCCGAGGAGATCTTCGCCTTCATCGACAACGAACTCGGCCGGTCGTCGAACTCCTGACCCGGGCCCACCGCAACTACGCGAGAAACATCTGAGGAAGGTTCACGGACGATGCCGGACGAAAGCAAGCTCGTCGATTACCTGAAGTGGGTCACGGCGGATCTCCACCAGACCCGCAGGCGCCTCCAGGAAGCCGAGTCGGGCCGCCACGAGCCCGTGGCGATCGTCGGCATGGCGTGCCGCTTCCCGGGAGGCGTGCGATCCCCGGAGGACCTCTGGGAGCTGCTGGCCGACGGCGGCGACGCCATCGGCGGGTTCCCGGCCGACCGCGGCTGGGACCTGGAGACGCTCGCCGGTGACGGAGAGGGCCGCAGCAGCACGCAGAAGGGAGGATTCCTGCACGACGTCGCCGACTTCGACCCCGGCTTCTTCGACATCTCGCCCCGCGAGGCGCTGGCCATGGACCCGCAGCAGCGGCTGCTCCTCGAAACCGCCTGGGAGGCCGTGGAGCGCGCCGGGATCGCCCCCGGCAGCCTGCGCGGCAGCCGCACCGGCGTCTTCGTCGGCACCAACTCGCAGGACTACGCCCACCTCGTCCTCGCCTCCGACGACGACATGGGCGGCTACGCGGGCAACGGCCTCGCCGCCAGCGTGATGTCCGGCCGGCTGTCCTTCGCGCTCGGCTTCGAAGGACCCGCCGTCACCCTCGACACCGCGTGCTCCTCGGCCCTGGTCGCCCTGCACCTGGCCGCCCAGTCCGTACGCTCCGGCGAGGCCGACCTCGCGCTGGCCGGCGGTGTCACCGTCATGACCACCTCGTCCAGTTTCGTCGGCTTCAGCCTCCAGGGCGGCCTCGCCGCGGACGGCCGCTGCAAGGCGTTCGCCGACTCCGCCGACGGCACCGGCTGGTCCGAGGGCGTCGGCATGATCCTCGTCGAGCGGCTCTCCGAGGCCCGGCGCAAGGGCCATCCGGTGCTCGCCGTGCTGCGCGGCTCCGCCGTGAACCAGGACGGTGCCTCCAACGGCCTCAGCGCCCCCAACGGGCCCGCCCAGCAGCGCGTCATCCGCGACGCGCTGGCCTCCGCCGGGCTCTCGCCCGCCGACGTCGACGCCGTCGAGGCGCACGGCACCGGCACCACCCTCGGCGACCCCATCGAGGCACAGGCCCTGCTCGCCACCTACGGCCAGGACCGTGACGCGAGCCGCCCGCTGCGCCTCGGCACGGTGAAGTCCAACATCGGCCACACCCAGGCCGCCGCCGGTGCCGCGGGCGTCATCAAGATGGTCCTGGCCCTGCGCCACGGGCTGCTGCCCCGCACCCTGCACGTCGACGCGCCCTCCACGCACGTCGACTGGGACGCCGGCCACGTCAGCCTGCTCACCGAGGCCACCCCCTGGCCCGAGGGCGAGCAGGTGCGCCGGGCCGGTGTGTCGTCCTTCGGCATCAGCGGTACCAACGCCCACGTCATCCTCGAAGAGGCCCCCGCGGCCGAGGAGGACAAGGACGCCGGGCAGCGGCCCGAGCCCGCGGTCCCGCGCGCCGTGCCGTGGCCCGTGTCGGCCCGTACCGCCGCCGCCCTCGACGCCCAGCTGGTACGGGTACGGCCGCTCGCCGCGTCCGGCGCCGACCCCGTCGCCGTCGGCCACGCGCTGGTTGCCACCCGCACCCCCTTCGAACACCGGGCGCTGCTCGTCGCCGCGGACGGCGGCCTCACCGAGGCCGCCCGCGGCACCGTCCCCTCCGGCGACGGCCCCGGCCTCGCCGTGCTGTTCTCCGGCCAGGGCGCCCAGCGTCTCGGCATGGGCCGTGAACTCCACGCCCGTTTCCCGGTGTTCGCCGCCGCCCTGGACGAGACCCTCGACCTCCTCGACGAGCGCCTCGGTCACTCGCTGCGCGACGTCATGTGGGGCGAGGACCCCGCGGCCCTCGACGACACCGGCCACACCCAGCCCGCCCTGTTCGCCGTCGAGGTCGCCCTCTACCGCCTGTTCGCCTCCTGGGGGGTGCGCCCCGACCACCTCGCCGGGCACTCCGTCGGTGAGATCGCCGCCGTGCACGTGGCCGGCGCGCTGTCCCTTCAGGACGCCTGCACGCTGGTCGCCGCCCGCGCCGGCCTCATGCGGGAGCTGCCGGCCGGCGGAGCCATGGTCGCGCTGCACGCCACGGAGGCCGAGGTGCGGCCGCTCCTTGACGAGCGGGTCTCGCTCGCCGCGGTCAACGGCCCCGAGTCCGTGGTGGTCTCCGGCGCCGAGGACGCCGTCCTCGCCGTCGCCGAGCACTTCCGTGAGCAGGGCCGGCGCACCACGCGGCTCTCCGTGAGCCACGCCTTCCACTCGCCGCTCGTCGACCCGATGCTCGACGCGTTCCGGGACGTCGTCGCCGATCTCACCTTCGGCGAGCCGTCGGTCCCCGTCGTCTCCACCCTCACCGGCGGCGTCGTCACCGCCGAGGAACTGGCCACGCCGCACTACTGGGTGTGCCACGCCCGGCAGGCCGTCCGCTTCGCCGACGCCATGCGCACCCTCGTCGACGAGGGCGCGCGGACCTTCCTCGAACTCGGCCCCGGCGGTGTGCTGTCCGCGCTCGTCGGCGAGAACACGCAGACCGCCGATATCGCCGCCGTCACCGACGTCACCGCCGTGCCCGCCCTGCGCAAGGACCAGCCGGAGGAGGCCGCCGCGCTCGGCGCGCTCGGCACCCTGTGGACCCGGGGCACCGGGGCCGACTGGGACGCCGTGTCCGAGGGCACCCTCCCCGCGCGTCCGGCCCCCGTGGACCTGCCGACGTACGCCTTCCAGCGCGACCGGTACTGGCCGAACGTGCGCGCCCGCTCCGGCGACCCCGCCGGCCTCGGCCTCGGCGCCGCCGCGCATCCGCTGCTCGGTGCCACCGTCGCCCTCGCCGACGCCGACGAGTCCGTCCTCACCGGACGCCTCTCGCCGCTGACCCACACCTGGCTCGCCGAGCACCGCGTCGACGGCCGGATCACCGTCCCCGGCACCGCCTTCGTCGAGATCGCGGTCCGCGCCGGCGACGAGAACGGCACCCCGCGCCTGGACCGCCTCGACCTGCTCGCCCCGCTCACCCTCGGCGACCGCGACGCGGTCCTGCTCCAGGTGCGCGTCGGCCCCGCGGACGCCTCCGGCCACCGGACGCTCTCCGTGCACGCCCGCCCGGCGACCGCGGACGACGCACCCTGGACCACGTACGCCCGTGGTGTCCTCGCCCCCGACGAGGGCGCCGAGTACGCCGAGTACACCGAGAACACAGCCACGGACCTCGTGGAGTGGCCGCCCGCCGACGCCCGCCACGTCCCGCTCGAGGAGCTGGAGTCCGACGGGCGCACCCTCGGTCCGCTGTTCAGCGGCCTGACCGGGGCGTGGCGGACCGAGGGCGAGGTGTTCGCCGAGGTCGAGCTGCCCGCAGGGCCCGACAGCGGCTTCGGACTGCACCCCGCGCTCCTGTCCACCGCCCTGCGCGCCGCCGCCGCCCTCGACGGCGCCGCGGTTCCCGAGCCGGCCGGCTTCGACGGGCTCACGCTGCACGCCACCGGCGCCACCGCGCTGCGCGTGCGGCTGAGCACCACCGGACCCGACACGGTCGCCCTCACCGCCGCCGACACCGCGGGCAACCTCGTCCTGACCGCCGACACCGTGCGCCTGGGCACCCCGGACGGCACCGCCGGGACCCCGGCCGCCACCGGCCAGGGCGACCTGTTCGCAGTCAAGTGGGCGCCCGTCAAGGCCTCCGCCCGCGCCACCGGCACCCGCTGGGCCGTCGTCGGCTCCGACGAACTCGACCTCGGCTACGCCATGCACCGCGCCGACGAGACCGTCACCGCCTACGCGGAGTCGCTGGGCGACGCCATCGGCGACAGCGGTGTCGCGCCCGACGTGTTCCTGATCCCGCTGGCGGGGGGCCTCCCGGGGGACAAGGACGCCGGAGCGGACGGCGTGCACGCCCTCACCGCCCGCGTCCTCGGCCACCTCCAGGAGTGGCTGTCCGAGCCGCGGCTCGCGGGCACCCGCCTCGTCTTCGTCACCCGCCGCGCCGTCGCCCTCGACGACGAGGACGTACTCGACCCGGCCGGCGCGGCCGTCTGGGGCCTGGTCCGCTCCGCGCAGACCGAGAACCCCGGGAGCCTGCTGCTCGTCGACCTCGACGACACGTTCCTCTCCGCCGGCGTGCTGCCCGACATCCTGACGCTCGACGAGCAGCAGCTCGCGGTCCGCAACTACGAGGTGCGCGCCGCCCGGCTCGCCCGGCTGCCGCGCACGGCCGACGACGCCCCCGCCGCCGACTGGAACCCGGACGGCACCGTCCTGATCACCGGCGGCACCGGCGGTCTCGGAGCCGCGCTCGCCCGTCACCTGGTCACCGCCCGGGGCGCCCGGCACCTGCTGCTGGCCGGCCGCCGCGGCCCGCAGGCACCCGGCGCGGCCGAACTGGTCGCCGAACTGACCGGCCTGGGAGCCCAGGTGACCGTCTCCGCCTGCGACGTCGGCGACCGCGACGCCGTCGACGCGCTCGTCGCGTCGGTCCCGGCCGAGCACCCGCTGACCGCCGTCGTGCACACCGCGGGTGTCCTGGACGACGCCCTGATCGGCTCGCTCACCCCGGAACGACTGGCCGGTGTGCTGCGTCCCAAGGCCGACGCGGCCCACCATCTGCACGAGGCGACCCTCGGCCAGGACCTCGCCGCGTTCGTGCTGTACTCGTCGATCTCCGGCGTCATCGGCGGCCCCGGCCAGGGCAACTACGCCGCCGCCAACGCCTCCCTCGACGCGCTCGCCCACCGGCGCAGGGCGGCCGGTCTGCCCGGCGTGTCCCTCGCCTGGGGCCCCTGGGGCCGCGGCAGCGGAATGACCAGCCAGGTCAGCGACACCGACCTGGGGCGGATGGACCGCGGCGGCACCCCGCCGCTGAGCGTCGAGGACGGCCTCGCCCTGTTCGATGCCGCCCTCGCCCGGTCCGAGCCGGTCGTCGTGCCCACCCGGGTCAACGTCGCCGGACTCCAGGTCCAGCAGACGCTGCCCGCCCTCTGGCGCGACCTGGTGCCGCGCACCCGGCGCGCCGCCGCCGCGGACCGCTCGCCCAGGACCGTGCTCGACGGGCTGCGCACGCTCGACCCCGCCGGCCGGGAGAAGCTGCTCACCGAACTGGTCGTCGGCTTCACCGCGGGCCTGCTCGGCCACGCCGACCCCTCCGCCGTCGACCCCGAGCGCGGTTTCCTGGAGCTGGGCTTCGACTCGCTGGTCTCGGTCAGCCTGCGCAACCAGCTCGGCGAGCTCCTCGGCCTTCGCCTGCCGACGTCGGTGGTCTTCGACAGCAAGACGCCGGTGAAGCTGGCCCGCCACCTCGACGAGGAGCTGGGCGACCTGTCCGCTTCCGGCCCGGCGTCCGCCGCCGCCGTCGCCGGCACCACGGTGCACCCCGACGACACGCTGGTCGGCCTGTTCCACAACGCGGTGCGCGACGGCAAGCTCGTCGAGGCGATGCGGATGCTGAAGGCGGTCGCCAACACCCGGCCCACCTTCGAGACGCCCGCGGACCTGGAGGAGCTGTCCGAGGGCGTCACCCTGGCCACCGGTCCCGGCTCCCCGCGCCTGATCTTCGTCAGCGCGCCCGGCGCCACCGGCGGTGTCCACCAGTACGCGCGCATCGCCGCCCATTTCCGCGGCAGGCGCCATGTGTCGGCGATACCGCTGATGGGCTTCGCCCCCGGCGAGCTGCTGCCCGCCGACAGTGACGCGGCGGCCCGGATCGTCGCCGAGAGCGTCCTGATGGCGAGCGACGGCGAGCCGTTCGTGATGGTCGGTCACTCCACCGGTGGCTCCCTGGCCTATCTCGCGGCCGGTGTCCTGGAGGACACCTGGGGCGTGAAGCCGGAGGCGGTCATCCTGCTCGACACGGCGTCCATCCGGTACGACCCCTCGGAAGGCAACAACCTCGACCAGACGACCCGCTTCTACCTGGCCGACATCGACTCGCCGTCCGTGACGCTCAACAGCGCCCGGATGTCCGCGATGGCGCACTGGTTCATGCTGATGACGGACATCGACGCGCCCGCCACGACCGCCCCCACCCTGCTCCTGCGCGCCGCGCAGGCCAGCAACGGCTTCATGCTCGACACCTCCGCGGTGCCGGCCGACGCCGTACGCGACATCGAGGCCGACCATCTGTCCCTGGCCATGGAGCACTCGGCGCTGACCGCCGAGGCCATCGAGAGCTGGCTCGCCGGACTTCCGGACGGCGACGCCTGATCCGGGCCCGGCCGGCGCACGGCAACCCGGCCGGGTCCTTGTCCCCCCACCACATCCGGGGCGCCGCCCTCCCACACGGCGCCGCCCCGGGTGCGACCGCGGACCCCGCAGTCGGGGACCCGCGCACACCCCCCACATAAGGAGAGCAGTCCCATGGGCAACCCCACACCGCCGCCCTGCTTAGACGACGGCGCCGCGCCCTCGGTGCTCCACCTCAGCCCGCTTCTGCGCGAGCTCCAGTTACGCGCTCCCGTCACGAGGATCACCACCCCGGCCGGCGACGAGGGCTGGCTGGTGACCCGGCACGCGGAGCTGAAGCAGTTGCTGCACGACGAGCGTCTGGCCCGCGCGCACGCCGACCCGGCCAACGCGCCCCGCTACGTCAAGAGTCCGCTGATGGACCTGCTCATCATGGGCGACGTCGATGCGGCCCGCGCCGCGCACACCGAGCTGCGCACCCTGCTCACCCCCCAGTTCTCCGCCCGCCGGGTGCTGAACATGACGCCCATGGTGGAGGCCGTCGCGGAGCAGCTCCTGACCGGCTTCGCCACCCAGGAGCGCCCCGCCGACCTGCGCAGCGACTTCTCGCTGCCGTACTCGCTGACCGTGCTGTGCGCCGTGATCGGCATCCCGGTGCAGGAGCAGGGCCGGCTGCTGGCGGTGCTGGCCGAGATGGCCACGCTGAACGACGCGGAGAGCGTCGCCAGGAGCCAGGCGGAGCTGTTCGGGCTGCTGGTCGGGCTGGCCGGCCGCAAGCGGGCCGAACCCGCGGACGACGTGATCTCCCGGCTGTGCCAGACGGTCCCGGAGGACGAGCGCATCGGCCCCATCGCCGCGAGCCTGCTCTTCGCCGGCCTCGACAGCGTCGCCACCCATGTCGACCTGGGCGTCGTGCTGTTCACGCAGTACCCGGACCAGTTACAGGCGGCACTCGCCGACGAGAAGCTGATGAAGAGCGCGGTCGAGGAGATCCTGCGGGCCGCGAAGGCCGGCGGCTCGGGTGCGGCGCTGCCGCGCTACGCCACCGACGACATCACCATCGGCGACGTCACCATGCGCACCGGCGACCTGGTGCTGCTCGACTTCACGCTGGTCAACTTCGACGAGGCGGTCTTCGACGAGCCGGAGGTCTTCGACATCCGCCGCGCGCCCAACGAGCACCTGACGTTCGGGCACGGCATCTGGCACTGCATCGGGGCCCCGCTGGCCCGGACGATGCTGAAGACCGCCTACACGCAACTGTTCACCCGGCTGCCCGGTCTGAGGCTGGCCCGCCCGGTGGAGGAGCTCCAGGTGACGTCGGGCCAGCTCAACGGCGGCCTCACCGAACTCCCCGTCACCTGGTGACACCCGGCCCCCCGAGACCGGCGGCGGCCCCCACTGCCTGACGAGTGGGGGCCGCCGCCTTTTCCGTACTCGGGCCGTAGTCGGACCGTACTCGGGCCGTACGAGAGGACCCAGGGCCTCTCGTTTGGATCATGCCGGGCTCGCGGGCCCTGGCACCGTGCCTCGCGGCGTTGTCGTCGGTTGGCAGGGCTCCGCCCTGCCGCCCTCCTCCGCCTTGCGATGCTCCCCCACTGCCTGAACGGCGTGGGAGGTGCCCCCAGCACCAGACCCCGCTCCCTGATCCGGCCTGATCCAAACGAAAGACCCTAGTCCTCCACGACCGTGATCGCCATCGAGGGGCAGACCACGGCGGCCTCGCGGACCGCGTCCAGCGTCTCCGGGTCCGACGGCTGTACGAGGACGGTCACCAGGCCGTCGTCGTCCTGGTCGAACACGTCCGACACGGCCAGCACGCACTGTCCGGCACCGACGCAGCGATCGGTGTCCACGTTGACGCGCACCATCATTCCTCCAGGGTCGTTCCACCGGGCCGGCCGCCGCAGCGGACCGGCCCGTCGCTCAGCTCCAGGTGACGGGCAGCTCGTGCAGACCGAACAGCACGCCGTCGTACTTCAGGGACAACTCCTCGACCGGCACGCCCAGTTCGAGGGTCGGGATGCGCTCGAACAGGGTGCGGTAGGCGATCTCCATCTCCATCCGCACCAGGTTCTGCCCGAGACACTGGTGGACGCCGTACCCGAACGCCACATGCGAGCGCGCGGAGCGCTCCGGGTCGAACTCGTCGGGCCTGTCGAAGACCGAACCGTCGTGGTTGGCCGCGGCGAGCAGCGGCACGATGCCCTCACCGGCCCGGATCAGCTGGCCGCCGATCTCCACGTCCTCCACCGCGACCCGGAAGGACACCAGGTCGGCGACCGAGTAGTAGCGCAGCATCTCCTCCACGATGCGGTCGTCGCCGATCCACTTCGGGTTGGTCAGCAGCTGGACGACGCCGAGGCCGATGTTGTTCGCCGTGGTCTCGTGCCCCGCGATGAGCAGGAGCATCGACACCCCGGACAGCTCCTGCCGGGACATGGTGCCGGCCTGGATCAGCCGGCTGATCAGGTCCTTGCCGGGGCGGCGGGTCTTGATCTGGATGAGCCGGGTCAGATAGCGCAGCAGCGCCTTGGAGGCCTCGTCGCGTTCCTCGTCGGTGGAGGAGAGGGTCACCAGGACCCTCGTCCTCGCCTCGAAGAAGTCCCGGTCCGCCTTGGGGACTCCGAGCAGGTCGGAGATGACCAGCGACGGCACGGACAGCGCGAAGTCCGCGATCAGGTCGGCCGAGTTGCCCGCGGCGAGCATCGCGTCGATCCGCTCGTCCACGATCTGCTGGATCGCCGGACGCAGCTCCCGCACCTTGCGCACGGTGAACTCCGGGATCAGCGTCTTGCGGAACCGGTCGTGCTCCGGGGGGTCCAGCGCCACGAACCAGCCCGGGATCTCCGACTGCGACGGTGCGCCGCCGGTGCGCCTGGCCCTCGGGAAGCCGGGGTGGGAGGGGTCCGCGCTGATCCGGGAGTCCGTCAGCACGGCCCGCACGTCCTGGTGCCGGGTCACCAGCCACAACGGGCCGCTGGCGGGCAGTTCGGAGCGGACCAGGCCCTCGCCCGCCCGGTAGTCGGCGTACTCCGGCGGCGGGAACGGACGTCCCGGCTGGCGCAGCGGGAAGGCGACCGGGCAGCCCGGAGCGTACGTCGTCGTCTCCGTGTCGGCCGTCATCACTTGGCTCCGTAGAAGTCGCGAATCCGGTCGGTGATGAACTCCTGGTCCTGCGCGGTCAGTCCGGTGTGCGTCGGCAGGTAGAACCCGTCCTCGCTGAGCCGGGAGGCGTTCAGCGACGGCCAGTCGGCGTCGTAGTAGCCCGGCTGACGGCTCATCGGCTTGAAGAACACCCGGGTCTCGATGCCCTGGTCGGCCAGGTACGCGCACAGCTCCTCGCGCCGCTCGGCCCGCAGGTCGTACATCCACAGCACGTCGCGGGCCGGCATCAGCGTGATGCCGGGAACGTCCCGCAGCGCCTCGTCGTAGCGCTTCTCGATGTCGCGGCGGGTCGCGAGGATGGTGTCGAGCTGCTCGGTCTGCGCGAGCGCCACCGCGGCCTGCATGTTCGTCATGCGGTAGTTGTAGGCCAGCTTCTTGTGCAGGAAGCTGTGGTCCTTGGTGAACGCCATCGCCCGCAGATGCGCCATCTGCTCGGCCAGATGGGCGTCCCTGGTCAGGCACACGCCGCCCTCGCCCGCCGTGATGATCTTGTTGGCGAAGAGGGAGAAGCAGGCGATGTCACCCACCGGCCGCACCCCGTGCGCCTCCGCCGAGTCCTCGACCACCCGCAGGTTGTACTCGTACGCCAGGTTCATGATGGCGTCCATGTCGCACTGCCGGCCGTAGATGTGCACCGGCATGATCACCTTCGTGCGCGAGGTGATCTTCTCCTCGATGCGGGAGACGTCGATGTTCAGGTCGTCGCCGCAGTCCACGAACACCGGGGTGGCCCCCGTGTAGGTGACCGCCCACGCGGAGGCGATCATCGTGAACTCCGGGACGATCACCTCGTCGCCGGGGCCGACGCCCAGCGCGCGCAGAGCCAGCGTCAGCGCGGTGGTGCCCGAGGAACAGGCGACACCGTGCGGCATGTCGTTGTAGGCGGCGAACGCCTCCTCGAACTGCCGGACGTAGGGGCCCTGCGACGAGATCCAGCCGCCGCCGACGGCCTCCGTCACATACTCGAGTTCGCGGCCCTTCAGCCACGGCATGGAGACCGGATACGTATAGGACATGCTTGACTTCCTCGGTCAGTCGTTTGCCAGGACGGGGAGGCCGAGCAGCAGGTCCGCGGCGGCGGTACGGCCACCCGCGTCCTTCAGCAACCCGGCGTAGTACTCGGCGCGTTCGGTGAAGGACGGCTCGTCGAGCACGCGGGTGATCTTGTCGAGGACGTCGTCCGTGTCCACGGTCTCGGGGTGGTCGACGGACAGGCTGACGCCGAAGTCCTGGCCGCGCACGGCCTGGTCGTCGCAGTCCACCCACAACGGCCGTACCACCAGCGGCTTTCCGAAGTACAGACCCTCGTGGTAGCCGTTGCCCCCGGCGTGCGTGAAGAACACCTTGACGTTCGGGTGCGCCAGCACGTCCAGTTGCGAGGGCACCCAGTTCTCGATCCGCAGGTTCGCGGGCAGCTCCCCGGCCGGGGGCAGCAGGTGCTGCTGCTCGCGCGGCAGCTTCCACAGCACCTGGTGGCCCTCGCCCTCGAGCCGGCGGGCCACCTCCACCAGCGAGGCGACCTGTTCCCGGGTGAGGCGGGTGATGGTGCCGAAGCCCATGAAGACCACGGACTTCTGCTCCGTCAGCCAGTCCGACAGCCCGTCGTCGTCCGGCGCCTGCGGCAGCGGCGGCACCAGCGTGCCCACCAGCCGCACCTTCTCGTGCATCGGGAACGGGTAGTCCAGCTCGGCCACCGAGTAGCACAGCACCTGCTCGGCGTGGTCGATGCGCGCCATCATCTGCCGCGCCTCGGGGGAGATGCCCAGCTCGCCGCGGATGCGGTTGTCCTTCTCGACGACCTCCCGTATCTCCTTCGTCATGAACATCCCGAGCGTGCGCACCCGGAACAGCTCGTTCTCCACCCGCTGGGCGATCGTCATGTTCCCGGGCAGGCCCGAGTGCGGCACCGGGAACCCGGACGGCGTGTACGACTTGGCGAACGGCACGTGCGAGGTCAGCACATTGCTCGGCAGGAACGGCACCCCGAGCACGAACGGGATCTTCTTGGTGATCGCCAGCTCGTACCCGAACTGGCACATGCTCTCGATCACCATCAGGGCGGGCTGGACCTCCTCGACGATCTTCTCCAGCGCCCGGTACTTCTCCACCCGGGTCTCGGGCGCGAAGGAGTGCCGGATGACCGCGCGGTGCGCCTTGAAGCGGGAGCGCTGCGTCACCTCGGCATAGGTGTCGTCGTCCCAGGTGACCGCCGACATCTGCGACACGGTGTCGCCGAGCGAGGCGAACCGCAGCGGACTGTCGACCGAGGACGACTCGATCTGGTCCCGCGCCTTCTCGTCCGTGGCGAACCACAGATCCTCCACACCGCGCCGGGACAATTCCTCGGCCAGTACGAGCAGCGGATTGAGAAGGCCGCTTTCGGCATAACTGACGAACAGGATCGGCCGCCTGTGCGCGCCCATGGACAACACCCTCCGGAAAGTGGCGGACCACGCGGGCCCGCACGCCTCGCGCCCACCCACCGAATGTCGCCGGATGATCGCATTCGCCGACGCCGCCGCCTGTCGCGCACGCCGTCAGCAGGACACCGCCGACCCCGCCGCGCGGCGCACCGTGCCGCGCGGGAGAAGCGTGCCGCTGACTTCTTCTCACGCCAGGGTCCGGGGAATCCCTAGTCTTCGCCCCGGAGCGGGGGTTTTTCGTGCCGTCGGGGCGCGGGCGGGCTCCGAACGGAGGGATTCCTTTAGGGAAAAGTACAGCCTTTGCGCCTCTACGATCCGGCAGGCAGAGGTGGCAGAGGTGTCCACAGGACCGACTTTTTCCGCAGGGGTGAGCGAGGCATGACCATCGGAGCCGACGAGGACCCGGTAGTGGTCGTCGGAATGGCCTGCCGCTTTCCGGGCGGCGTCGAAGGGCCCGAGGACCTGTGGGAGCTGGTCAGCGCCGGCCGCGACGCCACCGGGCCGTTCCCCGGCGACCGCGGCTGGGACCTGGCCGCCCTGACCGGCGACGGGCCCGGCCACAGCGTGACCCACCGGGGCGGATTCCTCGCCGCGGCCGCCGACTTCGACGCCGGCTTCTTCGGGATGTCGCCCCGTGAGGCCGTCTCCACCGACCCGCAGCAGCGGCTCGTCCTGGAGACCTCCTGGGAGGCCCTGGAACACGCCGGCATCGACCCGCAGACCCTGCGAGGCACCCGCACGGGCGTCTTCGTCGGCACGGGCGGCCAGGACTACGCGACCGTCACCAACGCCTCCTCCGAGGACCTCGCCGGACACGCCCTCACCGGCCTGTCGCCGAGCATCGCCTCCGGGCGGCTCGCCTACTTCCTCGGGCTCGAAGGACCCGCCGTCACCCTCGACACGGCGTCCTCCTCGTCCCTGGTCGCCCTCCACTACGCGCTGCGCTCGCTGCGGTCGGGGGAGTGCGCCACCGCCCTGGCCGGCGGCGTCACCGTGATGTCCACGCCGGTCGGGTTCGTCGCCTACACCCGGCAGGGCGGTCTCGCCGCCGACGGCCGCTGCAAGGTCTTCTCCGACGACGCCGACGGCACCACCTGGGCGGAGGGCGCCGGCATGGTCGTGCTGGAGCGCCTGTCCACCGCCCGCGCCGCCGGGCACCGGGTGCTCGCCGTGCTGCGCGGCTCCGCCGTCAACCAGGACGGCGCCTCCGACGGTCTCACCGCCCCCAGCGGACCGGCCCAGGAACGCGTCGTCCGCGAGGCCCTCGCCGACGCCGGGCTCTCTCCCGCCGACGTCGACCTCGTCGAGGCGCACGGCACCGGCACCCGGCTCGGCGACCCCGTCGAGGCCCGGTCCCTGATCGCCACCTACGGCCAGGACCGCGACGGCGGACAGCCGCTGCGCCTGGGCTCCCTGAAGTCGAACATCGGGCACGCACAGGCCGCCGCCGGCATCGGCGGACTCATCAAGGCCGTCCAGGCGATGCGCCACGGCCTGATGCCGCGCACCCTCAACGTCTCCGCCCCCACCCGGCACGTCGACTGGTCGGCCGGCGCCGTCGAACTCCTCATCGAGGCCCGGCCCTGGCCCGCGGCCGCCCGCCCGCGCCGGGCCGCGGTCTCCTCCTTCGGCATCAGCGGCACCAACGCCCACGTCATCGTGGAGGAAGCCCCGACGACCGAGCCGACGACCGGTGCCACCGGCGGCCACCGTGCGGCCTCCGCCCCCGCCGGGGAGCCCGCCGACACCTCCGCCGCCGAGCCCGCCCACCGCCGCGCGGCCCCCGCCGCCGCGTCCGTCGAGCGGCCGGCCACCCCGGCCGTCGAGTCCGCCGAGCGGCCCGCCGCCCCCGCCGCCGAACGACCCGCTTCCCCCGCCGGGGAGCCCGCCGCCACCTCCGCCGCCGTCGCCGCCGGGTCCGGCGTCCCCGCCGCCGAGCGCGCCGCTCAACTCGCCGCCCCCGCCGCCGTCGTGCCCTCGGCGGGCGCCGTGGTGTGGCCGGTGTCCGCGGCCTCTCCGCAGGCGCTCGACGCGCAGATCGAGCGGCTCACCTCCTTCGTCCGTGCCCACCCCGGGCTCGATCCGCTGGACGTCGGTCACTCGCTGGCCACCGGACGGGCCGCGCTACGGCACCGTGCGGTGCTGGCGCCGTCCGGTGACGGCGTCGTGGAGCGCGCCCGCGGTGAGGCCGCCCCCCGCACCACCGCCGTCCTGTTCTCGGGACAGGGCTCCCAGCGGCTCGGCATGGGCCGTGAACTCGCCGCCCGCTTCCCGGTGTTCGCCGAGGCCCTGGAGACCGTCCTGGCCGCCCTCGACCCCGAGCTGGAGCGCCCGGTGCGGTCGGTGATGTGGGGCGAGGACCCCGCCGAACTCGACCGCACCGGGTGGACCCAGCCCGCGCTGTTCGCCTTCGAGGTCGCCCTCCACCGGCTCGCCGAGTCCTTCGGGCTGCGCCCCGGCGCCGTCGGCGGCCACTCCGTCGGCGAGATCGCCGCCGCGCACGTCGCCGGGGTGTTCTCGCTGGAGGACGCCGCCCGCCTGGTCGCCGCCCGTGCCACCCTGATGCAGGCGCTGCCGTCCGGCGGCGCCATGTCCGCCGTCGAGGCGACCGAGGACGAGGTGCTGCCGCTGCTCGGCGGCGACGTCTCGCTCGCCGCCGTCAACGGCCCCACCGCGGTCGTCGTCTCCGGCGCCGAGGACGCCGTGCAGCGGGTCGCCGCCCACTTCGCCGGCCAGGGCCGCCGCACCAGCCGCCTCGCGGTCTCGCACGCCTTCCACTCGCCGCTGATGGAGCCGATGCTCGACGCCTTCCGGGACGTCGTCGCCGAGCTCACCTTCCACGAGCCGACCCTGCCGGTCGTCTCCAACCTCACCGGCGGACTGGCCGGCGCCGAGATCGCCACCCCCGACTACTGGGTGCGGCACGTGCGCGGCACCGTCCGCTTCGCCGACGGCGTGACCGCCCTGCGCGAGCACGGCACCGACCTGCTGGTCGAACTCGGGCCCGGCAGCGTCCTCACCGCCCTCGCCCGCGCCGTCCTCGGCCCGGACACCCCGGTCGAGGCCGTACCCACCCTGCGCAAGGACCAGCCGGAGGAGACGTCCCTCACCGCCGCGCTGGGCCGGCTCCACGTCCTCGGCGTGCCCGTCGACTGGTCCGCCCTCTACACCGGCACCGGCGCCCGCCGCACCGACCTGCCGACGTACGCCTTCCAGCGCGCCCGGCACTGGCCCGCCCCGGCCAGGCCCGGCGCCGCCGCCCCCGCGGGCGGCGGCCACCCGCTGCTCGGCCCGGCCGTCGAACTCGCCGACGGCGGCACGGTGTCGGGTGCGACGCTCTCCGTCGCCACCCACCCCTGGCTCGCCGACCACGCCGTCGCCGGACGCGTCCTGCTGCCCGCCGCGGTGCTCGTGGAACTCGCCGTCCGCGCGGGCGACGACACCGGCTGCGACGTCCTGCACGAACTCGCCCTGGTCGAGGCGCCCGTCCTGCGCGACGGCGACACCCTGAACCTCCAGGTCCGGGTCGGCCCCGCCGACGAGACCGGCCGGCGCACCGTCACCGTCCACTCCCGACCCGGCGGCACCACCACCGAGCCCTGGACCCTGCGGGCCGGCGGCTTCCTCGGCACCGAGCCCGGCACCGACGCCGCCCCCGACACCTCCTACGCGACCGTCTGGCCCCCGCCCGGCGCCGAACCCCTCGACCTCGACGACCACTACGAGCGGCTCGTCGACGACGGCCTCGACCTCGGCCCCGCCCTCCGCGGCCTGCGGGCCGCCTGGCGCCACGACGGCGCCGTCCTCGCCGAGGTGGAACTCCCGGCCGGCACCACCGACGACCCCGGCGCCTACGGAGTGCACCCCGCGCTCCTCGACGCCGCCCGGCACGCCGTCCTCACCACGACCGGCACCCTCCCCGTCGCCTGGCACGGAGTCCGGCTGCATGCCGTCGGCGCCACCGCCCTGCGGGTCCGGATACACACCGCCGACGACGGCACCCTGACCCTGACCGCCGCCGACGTCACCGGCGCCCCGGTGCTCACCGCCGACGCCGTCCTCGTACGGCAGCTCACCGAGCAGGAGCGCACCGCCCCCCGGCCGCCCACGCGCACCCGGATCCAGGACACCGCCGCGCCGCGCCGCACCCGGCCCGTCGCCGCGGCACCCGGCGCCGCCCCCGCCGAACCGGCCCCGGCGCCCGACACCTTCGCCACCGAACTGGCGGCCCTCGCCCCGGCCGAGCGCGAACGCCGGCTCGTCGGCCTGGTGCGCGCCCAGGCGGCAGCGGTCCTCGGCCACCCCGGACCGGACGCGGTCGGACCCCGCTCGGTCTTCAAGGAACTCGGCTTCGACTCGCTGGCCGGCGTGGAACTCGGCGACCGCCTCACCGCGCTGACCGGACTGCGGCTGCCGGCCACCCTCGTCTTCAACTTCCCCACCCCCGAACTCGCCGCCCGGCGCATCGGGGAACTCCTCGTCGCATCCGCCTCCCCGCCGCAGGGATCGTGCGACGACGAACTCACCAGGTTCGAGGCCGTCGTACGGACCCTGCCGGACGACGACCCCGACCGCCAGGCCGTCGCCGACCGCCTGGACGCACTCGCCGCCTCGCTCCGCCGGGACTCCGCCCCGCGGGAGAACTTCTCCGACGAGGACCTCGAATCGGTGTCGGTCGACAGGCTGCTCGACATCATCGATGAAGAGTTCGAAACCACATAGCGGATTTGCAGCTTTCGTTCGCGACCCGATGACGAGGACGGACCCGATGCCGGAACCCGAGCAGAACCAGCAGGAAAAAGTTGTCGACTACCTTCGCCGGGTCACCAACGATCTGCGGCGCGCCCGCCGCCGTATAGGCGAGTTGGAATCCCGCGACACCGAGCCCGTCGCGATCGTCGGAATGAGCTGCCGGCTGCCCGGCGGAGTGAGCTCGCCGGAATCCCTGTGGGACCTCGTGGAATCCGGCGGGGACGCCATTTCCGGTTTTCCCGCCGACCGCGGCTGGGACATCGAGGCGCTCACCGGAAAGGGAGAGGGAAGCAGCTCCACGCACGAGGGCGGATTCCTCTACGAGGCCACCGACTTCGACGCCGGTTTCTTCGGCATATCGCCGCGCGAGGCGACCGCCATGGACCCGCAGCAGCGCCTGCTGCTCGAAGTCTCCTGGGAGGCCCTGGAGCGGTCCGGCATCGCCCCCACCTCCCTGCGCGGCAGCTCGACCGGCGTGTTCGTGGGCTCCTACCACTGGGGCGCCCCCTCCGCCGACACCGCCGCCGAACTCCACGGCCACGCCCTGACCGGCACCGCCGCCAGCGTGCTGTCCGGCCGTCTCTCCTACGTCTACGGTCTCGAGGGCCCGGCGGTCACCGTCGACACCGCCTGCTCGTCCTCCCTGGTCGCCCTGCACATGGCGGCCCAGTCGCTGCGCCGCGGGGAGTCCTCGCTCGCCGTCGTCGGCGGCGTCACCATCCTCGCCGAGCCCTCCGTCTTCGTGGAGTTCAGCGCCCAGGGCGGCCTGGCCCCCGACGGCCGCTGCAAGGCGTTCTCCGACGAGGCCGACGGCACCGGCTGGGGCGAGGGCGTCGGCGTCCTCGTCGTCGAGCGGCTCTCCGACGCCGTCCGCAACGGCCACCCCGTGCTCGCCGTGCTGCGCGGCTCCGCCGTCAACCAGGACGGCGCCTCCAACGGCCTGACCGCCCCCAACGGCCGCGCCCAGGAACAGGTCATCCGCCAGGCCCTGAGCAACTCCGGCCTCACCGGTGCCGACGTCGACGTCGTCGAGGCGCACGGCACCGGCACCCGGCTGGGCGACCCCATCGAGGCAGGGGCCCTGCTCGCCACCTACGGCCAGGAGCACGACCCCGAACAGCCCCTGTGGCTGGGCTCCCTGAAGTCCAACATCGGCCACACCCAGGCCGCCGCGGGCGTCGCCGGCGTCATCAAGATGGTCATGGCGCTGCGCCACGGCGTACTGCCCGCGACCCTGCACGCCGCGTCGCCCTCCACGCACGTCGACTGGGAGTCGGGCCACGTCCGCCTCCTGGACGAGACCGCCGCCTGGCCGGAGACCGGCCGTCCGCGCCGGGCCGCGGTGTCCTCGTTCGGCATCAGCGGAACCAACGCCCACGCCGTCCTCGAACAGGCCCCCGTGCCCGCCGAGGACGCCGAGGCCGAGGAAGCCCCGCGGCAGCCCGCCGTCGTGCCGGCTGCCCTGCCGTGGCTGCTCTCCGCCCACTCCGGGCAGGCGCTCCGCGACCAGGCCGCCGCCCTCGTCACCCGCCTCGACGCCGACACCGAGCCGCGCCCCCAGGACGTCGGCCACAGCCTGCTCACCTCCCGGGCCCTGCTGGAGCGCCGGGCCGTCGTCGTCGCGTCCGGCCGGGACGACCTGCTCACCGGCAGCCGCGCGCTGGCCGAGGGCCAGTCCTGGAGCGGACTCGTCGAGGGCGCCGCCGACGTCGACGGCCGTACCGTCTTCGTGTTCCCCGGTCAGGGCTCGCAGTGGGTGGGCATGGGTGCCCAACTTCTGGACGAGTCGCCGGTGTTCGCGGAGCGGATCGCCGAGTGTGCGGACGCGCTCGCCGAGTTCACCGACTGGAACCTCGTCGACGTCCTGCGGGGCGTGGAGGGTGCTCCGACGCTTGAGCGCGTCGATGTGGTCCAGCCCGCGTCGTTCGCGGTGATGGTGTCGCTGGCCGCGGTGTGGCGTGCGCAGGGTGTGGAGCCGGACGCGGTGGTGGGTCACTCGCAGGGTGAGATCGCCGCTGCCGTGGTGTCCGGTGCGCTGTCGTTGCGTGACGGTGCGCGGGTGGTGGCGCTGCGCAGCCAGGCCATCGGGCGCAGCCTCGCCGGCCGGGGCGGGATGATGTCGGTGGCGCTGCCCGTCGCGGACGTGGAGGCCCGTCTCGAGGCGTTCGGCGGGCGGGTGTCCGTCGCCGCCGAGAACGGACCCCGCTCCTGCGTGGTCTCCGGCGAACCCGGCGCCCTGGACGAGCTGTCCGACCTGCTCACCGCCGAGGACGTGCGCGTGCGCCGCGTCCCCGTGGACTACGCCTCGCACTCCCACCACGTCGAGGACCTGCACGACGAGATCCTTCAGCTGCTGGCCGAGGTCGAGCCGTCCGCGCCGCGGATCCCGCTGTTCTCCACGGTCACCGGCGACTGGCTCGACGCCACCGCCATGGACGCCGGCTACTGGTACCGCAGCCTGCGCGGACGGGTCCTGTTCGCGGACGCCGTGCGCGGCCTGATCGCCGCCGAGCACCGCGCCTTCATCGAGGTCAGCTCCCACCCGGTGCTGTCGATGTCCGTCCAGGACATGCTCGACGACGCCCAAGTGGCGGGCGTGGCCTCCGGCACCCTGCGCCGCGACAACGGCGGCCTGGACCGCTTCCTGCTGTCCGCGGCCCAGGTGTTCGTCCGCGGCGTCCACGTCGACTGGGCCCCGCTGTTCGAGGGCACCGGCGCGACCCGCGTCGACCTGCCCACGTACGCCTTCCAGCACGAGCGGTACTGGATCAGCCGTGCCGTCGTGGACCGTTCGGCCACCGCGCCGATGGACGCCGAGTTCTGGGCGGCCGTCGAGCAGGCGGACGTCTCCGCCCTCACCGAGGCGCTCGGCACGGACGAGGAGTCCGTCGCCGCGATCCTCCCCGGCCTCGCCTCCTGGCGCCGCACCCGCGGCGAGCGCTCCACCGTCGACTCCTGGCGCTACCGGGTCACCTGGGAGCCGCTGGCCCAGATCCCCCGCGCCACCCTCGACGGCACCTGGCTGCTGGTGTCCGCCGACGGCGTCGACGACACCGACGTCGCCGAGGCGCTGGAGACGGGCGGCGCCCAGGTGCGCCGCCTCGTCCTCGACGAGACCTGCACCGACCCCGCCGTACTGCGCGAGCGCCTCACGGACACGGACGGCCTGACCGGCATCGTCTCCGTACTCGCCGGCGCCGAACAGGACTCCGTCCGCCACCCCGGACTGACCCTCGGGCTCGCGCTGTCCGTGTCGCTGGCACAGGCCCTCGGCGAGGCGGACGTCCCCGCCCCGCTGTGGTTCCTGACCCGAGGCGCCTTCTCCACCGGCCCGTCCGACACCGTCACCCGGCCGCTGCAGAGCCAGGTCGCCGGTCTCGGCTGGACCGTCGCCGTCGAGCACCCCCGCCGCTGGGGCGGCGTCGTCGACCTGCCCGAGACGCTCGACGCCCGTGCCGCCCAGCGGCTCGTCGCCGCCCTCGCCGGGGCGCTCGGAGACGACGACCAGCTCGCCGTCCGTCCCGCCGGCGTGCTCGCCCGCCGCATCGTCCGTGCGAGCGGCGACACCCGTCGCAAGGCCCGCTCCTGGAAGCCGCGCGGCACCACCCTGGTCACCGGCGGATCCGGCACCCTCGCCCCCGGACTCGCCCGCCACCTGTCCGCCAACGGCGCCGAGCACCTCGTGCTGCTCAGCCGCCGCGGCGCGGACGCCCCCGGCGCGGCCGAACTCGCCGCCGAACTCGAAGCGGCGGGCACCGAGACGCAGTTCGTGACCTGCGACATCACCGACCGCGACGCGGTCGCCGCCCTCCTGGACGGACTGAAGGCCGAGGGCCGCACCGTCCGCACGGTCGTGCACACCGCCGCCGTCATCGAGCTGTCCGCCCTCGCCGACACCACCGTCGACGCGTTCGCCGAGGTCGTGCACGCCAAGGTCACCGGCGCCCGGATCCTCGACGAACTCCTCGACGACGAGGAGCTGGACGACTTCGTCCTGTACTCCTCCACCGCCGGCATGTGGGGCAGCGGCGTGCACGCCGCGTACGTCGCGGGCAACGCCTACCTGTCCGCGCTCGCCGAACAGCGCCGCGCCCGCGGCGCCCGCGCCACCTCCGTCCACTGGGGCAAGTGGCCGGACGACCTCGAACGCGAGCTGGCCGACCCGCACCAGATCCGCCGCAGCGGCCTGGAGTACCTCGACCCCGAGCTGGCGCTGACCGCCCTCCAGCGCGTCATGGAGGACGACGAGACCGTCATCGGCCTCATGGACATCGACTGGGGCACGTACTTCGACGTCTTCACCGCGGGACGCCCCTCGCACCTGTTCGACCGGATCCCCGAGGTCGCGCGGCTGCTGGCCGACCGGGCCGCGCCCGCCGTCACGGCCACCGCGAGCAGCGGCCTGGCCGCCCGCCTGCAGGGCGTGTCCGCCGCCGAGCAGGACCGGGTCGTGCTCGCCCTGGTCCGCGAGGAGACCGCCGCCGTCCTCGGCCACGCCTCCGCCGACACCGTCCCGGAGCGCCGCGCCTTCCGCGACATCGGCTTCGACTCGGTGACCGCCGTCGACCTGCGCAACCGCCTCGTCGCCGCGTCCGGGCTCACCCTGCCGTCCACCATGGTCTTCGACCACCCGAACGCGGTCGCGCTCGCCGCGTTCCTCAAGGCCACCGCGCTCGGCACCACCGGCACGGCCGGCGACCGGCCCGCCGCCGCGGTCACCGCCGGCGACGACGACCCGATCGCCATCGTCGGCATGAGCTGCCGCTTCCCCGGCGGCGCGAACACCCCGGAGGAGCTGCTGCGGCTCGCCCTCGACGGCGCCGACGTCATCTCCGAGTTCCCCGCCGAACGCGGCTGGGACGCCCACGGCCTGTACGACCCGGACCCCGACCGGCAGGGCCGCACCTACTCCGTGCACGGCGGGTTCCTGCACGAGGCGGCCGGCTTCGACCCCGGGTTCTTCGGCATCTCGCCCCGCGAGGCGCTCGCCATGGACCCGCAGCAGCGGCTGCTCCTGGAGACCTCCTGGGAGGCCCTGGAGCGGGCCGGCATCGACCCCGAGTCGCTGCGCTCCACCGCCACCGGCGCCTTCTTCGGCGCCAGCTACCAGGACTACTCCAGCAGCGTCCAGAACGGCACCGAGGGCACCGAGGTGCACATGATGACCGGCACCGCGGCCAGCGTGCTGTCCGGCCGTGTCTCCTACCTGCTCGGCCTGGAGGGCCCGGCGGTCACCGTCGACACCGCCTGCTCCTCCTCCCTGGTCGCGATGCACCTGGCCTGCCAGTCCCTGCGCAGCGGCGAGAGCAGCCTCGCCCTGGCCGGCGGCGCCGCCATCATGGCCACCCCGCACGCGTTCGTCGGCTTCAGCCGGCAGCGGGCGCTGGCCATGAACGGCCGCTGCAAGCCGTTCGCCGAGGCCGCCGACGGCATGACCCTCGCCGAGGGCGTCGGCGTCGTCCTGCTGGAGAAGCTCTCCGACGCCCGCCGCAACGGCCACGAGGTCCTCGCCGTCATCCGCGGCTCCGCCATCAACCAGGACGGCGCCTCCAACGGCCTCACCGCTCCCAACGGCGTCTCCCAGCAGCGTGTCATCCGCCAGGCCCTCGCCAACGCCGGACTCGGCGCCGCCGACGTCGACGTGGTCGAGGCGCACGGCACCGGCACCAAGCTCGGCGACCCCATCGAGGCCGGCGCCCTGCTCGCCACCTACGGCCAGGGCCGCGACGGCGGACAGCCGCTGCTGCTCGGCTCGGTGAAGTCCAACATCGGCCACACCCAGGCCGCCGCGGGCGCCGCCGGCGTCATCAAGATGGTGATGGCCATGCGGGCGGGCGAACTGCCCGGCACCCTGCACATCGACGAGCCCTCCAGCCACGTCGACTGGACCTCGGGCGCCGTCACCCTGCTGCGCGAGCGCACCGCCTGGCCGGCCGCCGAGGACCGCCCCCGCCGGGCCGGTGTCTCCTCCTTCGGCATCAGCGGCACCAACGCCCACCTCCTCCTGGAGCAGGCGCCGCCCGCCGAGGAGCCCGCCGCACAGCCCGTCGAGGAGCCCGCCGGGGACGCTCCGCTCGTCCCGTGGCTGCTGTCCGCCAAGTCCGCGCAGGCACTGCGCGAGCAGGCGTCCCGGCTGCTGACCGCGACGGCCGGCGCCACCGCCGCGCCCGCCCGCGTCGGACACGCCCTGGCCACCACCCGGTCCACCTTCGACCACCGCGCCGTCGTCCTCGGCAGCCGGCCCGAGGACTTCGCCCGCGGCCTGGAGGCCGTGCTGTCCTCCGCGTCCGCCCCCGGCGTCGTCGCCGGCACCGCGGGACCGGACTCCGCCGGACCCGTCTTCGTCTACCCGGGCCAGGGCTCCCAGTGGTGGGGCATGGGCCGCGAACTCCTCGCCACCTCCGAGGTGTTCCGCACCGCAGTCGACGACTGCGCCGCCGCGCTCGCCCCGTACACCGACTGGTCCCTGCACGAGGTGCTGGCCGGCGAGGGCGACCCGGAGCTGCTTGAGCGCGTGGACGTGGTCCAGCCCGCCCTGTTCTCGATGATGGTCGCCCTCACCGCGCTGTGGCGGGCGCACGGCGTCGAACCGGCCGCCGTCGTCGGCCACTCGCAGGGCGAGATCGCCGCCGCCTGCGTCGCCGGGGCGCTCAGCCTGGAGGACGCCGCCCTCGTGGTGGCGCTGCGCAGCCAGGCCCTGCCCCAGCTGTCCGGGCTCGGCGGCATGATGTCCGTCTCCGCGCCCGCCGAACGCGTCACCGAACTCCTCCGGCCCTGGGGCGAGGCACTGTCCATCGCCGCCGTCAACGGCCCCTCCTCGGTGATCGTCTCCGGCGACGCCGACGCCCTCGACGAACTCCTCGAAACCTGCCGCGAGCAGAACGTACGGGCCCGCAAGGTGTCCGTGGACTACGCCTCGCACGGCCGGCACGTCGAGGCCGTGCGCGACGAACTCGCCCGCGTCCTCGCCCCCGTCAGCCCCCGCACCCCCGAGGTGCCGTTCTACTCGACCGTCACCGGCGCCCGGCTCGACGAGGCGGCCTTCGACGGCTCCTACTGGTACACCAACCTGCGCCAGACGGTGCTGATGGAGGACGCCACCCGCGCCCTCGTCGCCGCCGGACACCGCGTGTTCGTGGAGATCAGCCCGCACCCGGTGCTGGCCGCCCCGATCCAGGAGACGCAGGAGAGCCTCGCCAGCGACGCGGCGGAGCCGGCCGAGACCTCCGCCGTCCTCGGCACGCTGCGCCGCGACGACGGCGACCGCCGCCGCTTCCTCACCTCGCTCGCCGAGGCGCACACCCACGGCATCGCCGTCGACTGGACCACTGTCTTCGACCGCCCCGCGTACGCGCCGGTCGACCTGCCCACCTACCCCTTCCAGCGGCAGGACTTCTGGCCCGAGCCGAAGGCCGCCGCCGCGGGCACCGCCGACGCCTCCGACGCCGCGTTCTGGGAACTGGTCGAGAACCAGGACCTCGCCGCGCTCGCCGGTGAACTCGGCATCCCCGCCGACGACGGCGCCTCCCGGCTCGGCGACGTGCTGCCCGCGCTGTCCGCCTGGCGCACCCGCTCCCTCACCCGCTCCCGTGTGGACGCCCTGCGCTACCACGTCGAGTGGAACCGCGTCGCCGAACCCGGCACCTCCCGGCCCGCCGGCCGGCTCCTCGCGGTGATCTCGCCGGACCACGCGGGCGCCCCCTGGGTCGCCGCCGTCCTCGACGCGCTCGGCCCGGACACCGTCCGGTTCGAGGCCAAGGGCACCGACCGGGCCGCCTGGGCCGCGCAGCTCACCCAGCTCCGCGAGGACGAGGGGGAGTTCCACGCCGTGGTCTCCCTGCTCGCCGCAGCCGAAGCACTCCACACCGACTTCGGATCCGTGCCGCTCGGCCTCGCCCAGACCCTCGCCCTCGTCCAGGCCCTCGGCGACGCGGAGCTCACCGCGCCCCTGTGGTGCCTGACCCGGGGCGGTGTCGCCGCCGGCCGCGGCGACGTCCTCAGCAGCCCCGTGCAGGGCGCGCTGTGGGGCCTCGGCCGCGTCATCGGCCTCGAACACCCCGACCGGTGGGGCGGTCTCGTCGACCTGCCGGAGACGGTCGACTCCCGGGCCGCCGCCCGGCTCACCGGACTGCTCGCCGACGCGGGCGGCGAGGACCAGCTCGCGATCCGCGGGTCGGGCGTGCTCGCCCGCCGCCTCGCCCACGCCGCCCCGGCCGTCCCCGGCTCCGGGAAGCGTCCGCCGGTCCGCGGCTCCGTCCTCGTCACCGGCGGCACCGGCGGCATCGGCGGCCGGGTCGCCCGCCGCCTCGCCGAGCAGGGCGCCGAACACCTGGTGCTGACCAGCCGGCGCGGCGCCGACGCCCCTGGTGCGGCCGAACTCCGTGCCGAACTGGAGCAGTTGGGCGTCCGGGTGACCATCGCCGCGTGCGACGCCGCCGACCGGGACGCGCTCGCCGCGCTCCTGGCGGCCCTGCCCGAGGACGCGCCGCTCACCGCCGTCTTCCACTCCGCCGGTGTCGCCCACGGCGACGCCCCGGTCGCGGACCTGACCATCGACCAGCTCGACGCGCTGATGCGCGCCAAGCTGACCGCCGCCGGGCACCTGCACGAGCTGACCGCCGGCCTCGACCTGGACGCGTTCGTCATGTTCTCGTCCGGTGCTGCGGTCTGGGGCAGCGGCGGCCAGCCCGGCTACGCCGCCGCCAACGCCTACCTCGACGCCCTCGCCGAGCACCGCAGGTCCCTCGGCCTGACCGCGGCGTCGGTGGCGTGGGGCACCTGGGGCGAGGTCGGCATGGCGACCGACCCCGAGGTCCACGACCGGCTCGTCCGCCAGGGCGTCCTGGCCATGGAGCCGGAACACGCGCTGGGCGCGCTCGACCAGATGCTTCAGGACGACGACACCGCGCTCGCCGTCACCCTGATGGACTGGGAGCTGTTCGCGCCCGCCTTCACCGCGAACCGCCCCAGCGCCCTGCTGAGCACCGTCCCGGAAGCCGTGTCGGCCCTCACCGACGAGGCCCCCGCCGCCGACGGCTCCGGCGCGGCCGTGCCGCCGCTGCGCGCCCGCCTGGACGGGCTGCCCACCGCCGAACGCGCCCGTGCCCTCGTCGAAGCCGTCCGTGCCGAGGCGTCCGCGACCCTCGGCCACGACAGCCCCGACGCGGTGCCCGCCTCGCGAGCCTTCCGCGATGTCGGCTTCGACTCCGTCACCGCGGTCGAGCTGCGCAACCGGCTCCGCTCCGCCCTCGGGCTGCCGCTGCCGGCCGCCCTCGTCTTCGACTACCCGAATCCCACGGCCCTCGCCCAGCACATCGGTTCGCTGCTCTACGGCACCGCACCCGATGACGCGGACACCGGCCGCGCGGACGACCCCGACGCCCGCATCCGTGAGGCCCTCGCCACCGTCCCGATCGGACGGCTGCGCAAGGCGGGCCTCCTCGACATGGTGCTGAAACTCGCCGAGTCCGACGACGTTGAGGACAGCGCCCCCGCCGACGACGACACGGCGGACTCCCTCGACGACATGGACGCCGAAGAGCTGCTGCGGCTGGCCGCCCAGAACTCGGCGAACTGAAAGAGAGCTGGAACACGATGAGCACGTCCCCCAACAAGTACGTCGAGGCGCTGCGGTCGTCCCTCAAGGAGATCGAACGGCTGCGCAAGCAGAACGAGCAGCTGGTCGCCTCGGCGGCGGAGCCGATCGCCGTCGTCGGCATCGGCTGCCGCTTCCCCGGCGGCGTCGTCTCCCCCGAGGACCTGTGGGAGCTCGTCGCCCAGGGCCGCGACGTCATCGGCCCGTTCCCGACCGACCGCGGCTGGGACCTGGACCGGCTGGCGGGCGGCGGCGAGGGCAGCAGCCTCGCCCAGGTCGGCGGCTTCCTTCAGGACGCCGCCGGCTTCGACCCCGCCTTCTTCGGCATCTCGCCCCGCGAGGCCGTCGCCATGGACCCGCAGCAGCGCATCCTCCTGGAGATCGCCTGGGAGGGATTGGAGCGGGCCGGCATCGACCCCTCCACGCTGCGGGGCAGCCGCACGGGCGTGTTCATGGGCACCACGGGCCAGGACTACGCGGAGGTCATCAAGGCGTCCGACGAGGACGCCGAGGTGTACTCCACCACCGGTCACGCCGCCAGCGTGATCTCCGGCCGGCTCTCCTACTTCCTGGGCGCCGAGGGCCCGGCGGTCACCGTCGACACCGGCTGCTCCTCTTCGCTCGTCGCCCTGCACCTGGCCGTGCAGGCCCTGCGGGGCGGCGAGTGCTCCCTGGCTCTTGCGGGCGGCGCGTCCGTCATGGCCACGCCCCACCCGTTCATCGCGTTCACCTCGCAGAGCGGACTGGCCGCCGACGGCCGCTGCAAGCCGTTCTCCGACGACGCCGACGGCACCGGCTGGGCCGAGGGCGCCGGCCTGTTCATCCTGATGCGGCTGTCCGACGCCCAGCGCGAGGGCCGTACGGTCCTCGCCGTGCTGCGCGGCTCCGCCATCAACCAGGACGGCGCCTCCAACGGCCTCACCGCCCCCAACGGCCCGTCCCAGCAGCGCGTCATCCGCGCCGCCCTGGACAGCGCGCACCTGACCGCCGCGGACGTCGACGCGGTCGAGGCGCACGGCACCGGCACCACCCTCGGCGACCCGATCGAGGCGCAGGCGCTGCTCGCCACCTACGGCCAGGACCGCGAGCGGCCGCTGCTGCTCGGCTCCGTCAAGTCGAACATCGGCCACGCCCAGGCCGCTTCCGGCGCCGCAGGCGTGATCAAGATGATCATGGCGATGCGGCACGGCGTGCTGCCCCAGAGCCTCCACTCCGAGCGGCCGACCAGCAACGTCGACTGGACCGCCGGCTCCGTCGAACTCCTCGACCGCGCCGTCGACTGGCCCGAGACCGGCCGCGCCCGCCGGGCCGGTGTGTCCTCCTTCGGCATCAGCGGCACCAACGCCCACCTCATCCTCGAACAGGCCCCCGCCGCGCCCGAGCGCCCCGCCCCGGACCCCGCCGTCCGCCCCGCGCTCGTCCCGTGGACCCTGTCCGGCCGCTCCGCCGCAGCGCTCGACGCCCAGCGCGAGCGCCTCGCCGCCCATCTCGCGGGTCACCCGGGCGCCGACGCGCTCGACATCGGCTTCGCCCTCGCCGACGGCCGCGCCACGTTCGAGCACCGCGCCGTCCTGCTCTGCGCGGGCTCCGACGCCTCGGGCGCCACCGAGATCGCCCACGGTTCGGTCGACGACGGCGCCTCGGCCATCCTGTTCTCGGGCCAGGGCTCCCAGCGCCTCGGCATGGGCCGCGAACTGCACGCCCGCTTCCCGGTGTTCGCCGAGGCCTTCGACGAGATCGCCGCCCTCCTCGACGGCCACACCGACCGCCCGCTGCGCGACGTCGTCTGGGGCTCCGACGCCGGCCTGCTGAACGAGACCGGCTGGACCCAGCCCGCGCTGTTCGCCGTCGAGGTCGCCCTCTACCGCCTCGTCTCCTCCCTGGGCGTCACCCCCGACTACGTCGGCGGCCACTCCGTCGGCGAGATCGCCGCCGCCCATGTCGCCGGGGTGCTGTCGCTTCAGGACGCCTGCACGCTGGTCGCCGCCCGCGCCCGCCTGATGCAGGAGCTGCCGCGGGGTGGTGCGATGCTCGCGGTGCGCGCCACCGAGGAGGAGGTGCTTCCGCTTCTGACGGAGCGGGTCTCGATCGCCGCGGTCAACGGGCCGTCCTCCGTGGTCGTCGCCGGTGCCGAGGACGAAGTCGCCGCGATCGCCGCGCACTTCGAGGCGCAGGACCGCAAGACCACCCGGCTCAGGGTGAGCCACGCCTTCCACTCGCCGCTCATGGACCCGATGCTGGAGGAGTTCCGGAGCGTCGCCCGGGGCCTCACCTACCACGAGCCGCGCATCCCGGTCGTCTCCAACCTGACCGGCACCGTCGCCGACCCCGCCGACCTGTGCACCGCCGACTACTGGGTCCGCCACGTCCGCGAGGCCGTCCGCTTCGCCGACGGCGTCACCACCCTCGCCGCCCGGGGCGTCACCACCATCCTCGAAGTCGGCCCCGACGGCGTGCTGTCCGCGATGGCGCAGGAGTCCCTGCCCGAGGGCACGACCGCCGTGCCGCTGCTGCGCAAGGACCGCCCCGAGGAGGAGTCCGCCCTCACCGGACTCGCCCGCGTGCACGTCCGCGGCCTCACCGTCCGCTGGGCCCGCCTCTTCGACACCAGCGGCGCCCTCCGCGCCGACCTGCCCACCTACCCCTTCCAGAACCAGCGGTTCTGGCCGGCCGCGGGCCGCTCCACCCAGGACGTCACCGCCGCCGGACTCGGCTCCGCCGACCACCCGCTGCTCGGCGCCGCCGTCGAACTCGCCGACGGCGAAGGGTTCCTGTTCACCAGCAGGCTCTCCGTCCACTCCCACCCCTGGCTCACCGACCACGGCGTCCAGGGCCGCGCCCTGCTGCCCGGCACCGCCTTCGTCGAACTCGCCATCCGCGCGGGCGACGAGGCCGGCTGCGACCGCGTCGAGGAACTCACCCTCGCCGCCCCGCTGGTGCTCCCCGAGCGCGGCGCCGTCCAGCTCCAGGTCCGGGTGGGCGCCCCCGACCCCGCGGGCCGCCGCCCGCTCGGCATCTTCTCCCGCGTCGAGGACGGCTTCGACCTGCCCTGGTCGCAGCACGCCACCGGTGTCCTCACCACCGGGGCCGGCGCCCCGGACGCCGCCTTCGACGCCACCGTCTGGCCGCCCGCCGGCGCCGAACAGGTCGACCTCGACGGCTGCTACGAGCGCCTCGCCGGCCTCGGCTTCGACTACGGGCCCGCCTTCCGGGGCCTGCGCGCCGCCTGGCGCCGCGGCACCGACGTGTTCGCCGAGGTCGCCGTCCCCGAGAACGCGGGCACCGACCCCGCCGACTTCGGCCTGCACCCCGCGCTCCTGGACGCCGCCCAGCACTCCGCCGCCTACACCGACCTCGGCGCCATCAGCCAGGGCGGACTGCCGTTCGCCTGGCAGGGCGTGCACCTCGCCGCGTCCGGCGCCACCACCGTCCGCGCCCGGATCACCTCCGCGGGCGAGGACACCGTCTCCATCGCCGTGTACGACACCGCGGGCGGCACCGTCCTGTCCGTGGACTCCCTGGTCTCCCGCGTCGTCCCCAAGGACATTTCCGGCGCCGCGGGGGCCGTCCACCGCGACTCCCTGTTCCAGGTCGAGTGGACCTCGCTGCGCAGCCTCCCCGAGCACCTCCCGGAGACCGTCGCCCTCGTCGGCGCCGACCCGGCCGGCCTCGCCGACGCGCTGCGCGCCACCGGCGTCCAGGTCACCGCTCACCCCGACCTGACCGCGCTGGCCACGGACACCGCCCCGGTGCCCGGGATCGTCCTCACCGCCGTGCCCGGCGAGCAGGACACCCCGGCCGCCGACGCCGCCCACACCACCGCCGCCGCCGTACTCGGCCTGGCCCAGCACTGGCTGACCGAGGACCGGTTCGCCGACGCCCGGCTCGTCCTCGTCACCCGCGACGCAACCGAGGGCCGCGACCTCCCGGCCGCCGCGGCCGCCGGCCTGATCCGCACCGCCCGCACCGAGAACCCCGGCCGCTTCGCCCTCCTGGACCTCGCCACCGGCACCCCCGCCGCCCCCGCCGCCCCCGCGGCCCTGGTGGCGGCCCTGGCCGCCGCGTACGACGAACCCGACCTCGCCGTACGCGGCTCCGACGTGCTCACCGCCCGGCTCACCCGGGTGCCCGCGCCCGGCACCCCCGGCGACTGGAACCCGGACGGCACCGTCCTGATCACCGGCGGCACCGGCGGACTCGCCGGCGTCCTCGCCCGCCACCTCGTCACCGAACGCGGCGTCCGCCACCTGCTGCTCGCCAGCCGCCGCGGCCCGGCCGCCGACGGCGCCGGCGCCCTCGCCGACGAACTCACCGCACTCGGCGCCTCCGTGGACATCGCCGCCTGCGACGTCACCGACCGGGAGGCGCTCACCGCCCTCCTCGCCCGGATACCCGCCGCGCACCCGCTGAGCGCCGTCGTGCACACCGCCGGCGTCGTCGACGACGGCGTCATCGGCTCCCTCACCCCCGAACGCCTCGACACCGTGCTGCGGCCCAAGGCCGACGCCGCCTGGCACCTGCACGACCTCACCCGGGACCTGAACCTCGACGCGTTCGTCCTCTTCTCGTCCGTCGCCGCCACCCTCGGCAGCCCCGGACAGGGCAACTACGCGGCCGGCAACGCCTTCCTGGACGCTCTCGCCGCCCACCGCCAGGCCCTCGGCCTGCCCGCCACCTCCCTCGCCTGGGGCCCCTGGACCCAGAGCGTCGGCATGACCGGCAACCTGTCCGACATCGACGTCGAGCGCATCGCACGCTCCGGCATGCCGCCGCTCACCGTCGAACAGGGCCTCGCCCTCTTCGACGCGGCCCTCGCCACCGGCGGCCCCGCCCTCCTGACGGTCCGCCTCGACCTGGCCGTCCTGCGCACCCAGGGCGAGATCGCCCCGCTGCTGCGCGGCCTGATCCGCACCACCGTGCGCCGCGCCGCCGCCCAGGTGTCGGTGACCGCCGACAGCCTCGCCCAGCGACTGGCCGGCCTGGACGCCGCCGCCCGCCGCGAGACCCTCCTCGGCCTGGTCCGCACCCAGATCGCCCAGGTCCTCGGCCACGCCGACGCCGACCAGGTGGAAGCCGCCCGCCAGTTCCAGGACCTCGGCTTCGACTCGCTGACCGCGGTCGAACTGCGCAACGGCCTCAACGCCGCCACCGGACTGCGCCTCCCCGCGACCATGGTGTTCGACTACCCGACGCCGAACGCGCTCGCCGACCACCTGAGCGACGAACTCCTCGGCACCGGCGACGACACACCCCTGCCCACCCCCGCCGGCGCCCTCCCGGCCACCACCGACGACCCGATCGTCATCGTCGGCATGGCCTGCCGCTACCCGGGCGGCGTCACCTCGCCCGAGGACCTGTGGCGCCTGGTCAGCGAGGGCGCCGACGCCACCGGCCCGTTCCCCGTCAACCGCGGCTGGGACGTCGGCAACCTCTACGACCCGGACCCCGACCGCCCCGGACACACCTATGTGCGCGCCGGCGGGTTCCTGCACGACGCCGGCTCCTTCGACGCCGACTTCTTCGGCATGAGCCCGCGCGAAGCGCTCTCCACCGACTCCCAGCAGCGCCTGCTGCTCGAACTGTCCTGGGAGGCCGTCGAGCGGGCCGGCATCGACCCGCTCAGCCTGCGCGGCAGCCGCACCGGCGTCTTCGCCGGCGTCATGTACAACGACTACGGCACCATCCTCACCGGCGACGAGTACGAGGCCTTCCGCGGCAACGGCAGCGCCCCCAGCGTCGCCTCCGGCCGCGTCTCGTACACCCTCGGCCTGGAGGGACCCGCCGTCACCGTCGACACGGCCTGCTCCTCCTCCCTCGTCGGCATGCACCTCGCCGCCCAGGCACTGCGCACGGGGGAGTGCACGCTCGCCCTGGCCGGCGGTGTCACCGTCATGTCGACGCCCAGCACCTTCGTCGACTTCTCCCGCCAGCGCGGCCTCGCCGCCGACGGCCGCTCCAAGGCGTTCGCCGAGGCCGCCGACGGCGTCGCCTGGTCCGAGGGCGTCGGCATGCTCGTCCTGGAGCGCCGGTCCGACGCGATCCGCAACGGCCACGAGATCCTCGCCGTGCTGCGCGGTTCCGCCGTCAACCAGGACGGCGCCTCCAACGGCCTGACCGCCCCCAACGGCCCGTCCCAGCAGCGCGTCATCCGCCAGGCCCTCGCCAGCGGCGGACTGTCCCCCGAGGACGTCGACGTCGTCGAGGCCCACGGCACCGGCACCACCCTGGGCGACCCCATCGAGGCCCAGGCCCTCATCGCCACCTACGGCCGCGACCGCGACCCCGAGCGGCCCCTCTGGCTCGGCTCCGTGAAGTCCAACATCGGCCACACCCAGGCCGCCGCGGGCGTCGCCGGCGTCATCAAGATGATCATGTCGATGCGGCACGGCGTGCTCCCGCGCACCCTGCACGTGGACGCCCCGTCCTCGCACGTCGACTGGGACGCCGGCGCCGTCGAGCTGCTCACCGAGCAGACCGAGTGGCCCGAGGCGGACCGGGTGCGCCGCGCCGGTGTCTCCTCCTTCGGCATCAGCGGCACCAACGCCCACGTCATCATCGAGCAGCCGGCCGCCACCCCGGCCCAGGCCGCCCCGCGCGACCCCGCCGAGGAATTCCCGGCCACCCCCTGGCCGCTGTCCGCGAAGACCCCCGAGGCCCTGCGCGACCAGGCCGCCCGCCTGCTCGCCCACGTCGAGGCCCACCCGGACGCCCACCCGGCCGACATCGCGTACTCGCTGCTCACCAGCCGCTCCGTCTTCGACCATCGCGCCGTCGTCGCAGGCGCCGACCGTGCCGAGGCGCTGCGCGCCCTCGCGGCCCTCGCCGCCGGGACCGACGACAGCGCGCTGCTGACCGGCACCGCCCGCGGCGGCCGCACCGCGTTCCTGTTCTCCGGCCAGGGTTCACAGCGGCTCGGCATGGGCCGTGAGCTGTACGGCCGGTTCCCGGTGTTCGCCGAAGCCCTGGACGCCGTACTGGCCGCCCTGGACGGCGAGTTGGACGGTTCGCTGCGGGAGGTGATGTGGGGCGAGGACGCCGGTCCGCTGAACGAGACCGGCTGGACCCAGCCCGCCCTCTTCGCGGTCGAAGTCGCCCTCCACCGCCTGGTGGAGTCGTGGGGCATACGGCCCGACTACGTGGCCGGTCACTCCATCGGTGAGATAGCCGCCGCCCACGTCGCCGGGGTGCTCACCCTGAAGGACGCCTGCCGTCTCGTCGCCGCCCGCGCGACCCTCATGCAGGCGCTGCCCGAGGGCGGCGCCATGATCGCCGTCGAGGCCACCGAGGACGAGGTCCGCCCGCTCCTCACCGACGACGTCTCCATCGCCGCCGTCAACGGACCGTCGTCCGTGGTCGTCTCCGGCACCGAGGCCGCCGCCCTCGCGATCGCCGCGCACTTCACCGAGCAGGGACGGCGCACCAGCCGGCTGCGCGTCAGCCACGCCTTCCACTCGCCGCTGATGACCCCGATGCTCGACGAGTTCCGGGCGGTGGTCGAAGAGCTGACGTTCGCGGCACCGGCGATCCCGGTGGTGTCGAACCTGACCGGCGCCCTCGCCACGGCCGAGGAACTGTGCTCGGCCGACTACTGGGTGCGCCACGTCCGCGAGGCCGTACGGTTCGCCGACTGCGTCGGCACCCTCGGCGAGCGCGGCGTCACCACCTTCGTCGAACTCGGCCCCGACGGCGTGCTGTCCGCCATGGCACAGCAGTCCGCCACCGAAGGCGCCGTCACCGTGCCGCTGCTGCGCAAGGACCGGGACGAGGAGCAGGCCCTCGTCACCGCGCTGTGCCGGCTGCACGTCCTCGGCATCGACGCCGACTGGACGTCCGCGTTCACCGGCGCCGGCGCCGCCCGTGTCGACCTGCCGACCTACGCCTTCCAGCACCGCTGGTTCTGGCCCGCGGCCGGAGCGGCGCGTCCGCACGACATGCGCGCCGCCGGACTCGGCTCCGCCTCCCACCCGCTGCTCGGCGCCGCGGTGGAACTCCCCGGCGGGGAAGGCGTGCTGCTCACCGGCCGCCTCTCCCTCCAGTCCCACCCCTGGCTGGCCGACCACGCCGTCCACGGCACCGTCCTGCTCCCCGGCACCGCCCTCCTCGACCTCGCGATCCGCGCGGGCGACGAGGCCGGCTGCGCTCACCTCGAGGACCTCACCCTCGCCGCGCCCCTGACCCTGCCGCAGGACGGCGCCGTCCTGCTCCAGGTCCGCGCCGGCACCGCCGACGACGCCGGCCGGCGCACCGTCACCGTGCACGCCCGCCCCGAGGACGCCACCGACGGCGTCTGGACGCTGCACGCCACCGGCACCCTGTCCGACACCGCCCCCACCGGCACCGGCCTCGACACCACCGTGTGGCCGCCGGCGGGCGCCCAGGCACTCGACACCGACGGCTGCTACGAGCGCTTCGCCGCCCGCGGCTTCGCCTACGGCCCGCTCTTCCAGGGCCTCACCGCCGCCTGGAGCGCGGGTGACGCGCTGTATGCCGAGGTCGCGCTGCCCGAGGAGGGCGACGACGACGCGGCCGGCTTCGCCGTGCACCCCGCCCTGCTCGACGCGGCCCTGCACCCCGCGCTGCTCACCGACGACGACGGTGGCCTCCCGTTCTCCTGGGAGGGCGTCAGCCTGCACGCCTCCGGTGCCACCGCACTGCGCGTCCGGCTCGCCCCGGCGGGGCCGAACGCGCTGTCCGTCACCGCCGCCGACCCGGCCGGCCGGCCCGTGGTCTCCATCGCCCGGCTGCTCGCCCGGCCGGTCGACATCGGCCGGCTGACCGGCGACGCCGGACACCTGCGCGACGCGCTCTTCCGCCTCGACTGGACCCCGGTCCCGCTGCCCGACGGCACCGGCTCCGCGGGTGTCGCCCTGCTCGGCCCGGACACCGACGACCTGGCGGAAGCCCTCGGCGACGGCGCCGTCCGGTATGCGACTCTCGCCGACCTGCTCGCGGCCGACGGGCCCGTTCCCGGTGCCGTACTGGCTCCGCTGACGGCCGGCTCCGACGCCGACCACACGCCGGGTTCCGTGCACACGCGGACCGCCGCCGCTCTGGCGCTTCTTCAGGAGTGGGCGGCGGAGGACCGGCTCAGCGGTTCCCGTCTGGTCGTCGTCACCCGTGGAGCCGTCGCCACCGACGACGCCCCGGTGACCGACCTCGCCGCCGCGGCCGTGCTGGGCCTGGTCCGTTCCGCGCGGACCGAGAACCCCGGCGCCTTCGGGTCGGTCGACCTCGACGGTGCCTCCGACTCCGTCCTCACGCGCGCCCTGGCCCTCGACGAGCCGGAGCTCGCGCTGCGCGGCGGCCGCGCCCTCGCCGCCCGCCTGACCCGCGCCACCGCCGACCCCGCCGCCCGGACTGCCTGGTCGCCGGAGGGGACGGTGCTCGTGACCGGTGGAACCGGTGGTCTCGGCGGTCTGGTGGCCCGTCACCTCGTCACGGAGCGCGGGGTGCGGCGTCTGCTGCTGACCAGCCGTTCCGGTCTCGACGCCGCAGGCGCCGGTGAGTTGGTGGCAGAACTGGAGGGGCTGGGCGCCGAGGTCTCGGTCGCGGCGTGCGACGTCGCCGACCGGGACGCGGTCGCCGCGCTGGTCGCGGAGCACCCGCTCACCGCTGTGGTGCACACGGCGGGCGTCCTTGACGACGGTGTGCTCGGCTCGCTGACCGGCGAGCGGCTTTCCACGGTGCTGCGTCCCAAGGTGGACGGCGCGTGGAACCTGCACGAGGCGACGCGGGACCTGGATCTGGACGCGTTCGTGGTCTTCTCGTCCGTCGCCGGTGTCTTCGGCGGCGCGGGCCAGGCCAACTACGCGGCCGGCAACGCCTTCCTGGACGCTCTCGCCGCCCACCGCCAGGCCCTCGGCCTGCCCGCCGTCTCCCTCGCCTGGGGTCCCTGGCAGCAGGGCGCGGGCATGACGGCCGGCCTCGACGAGCGGGATGTCCGCCGGGCCGCCGAGTCCGGGATGCCGCTCATCACGGTCGAGCAGGGCCTCGCCCTCTTCGACGCCGCTCTCACCACCGGTGAGGCTGCTCTCGTCACCAGCCGCCTGGACCTCGCCGCCTTCCGCGGCCGTCCGGAGATGCCGGCGCTGCTGCGCGGGCTGATCCGTACCCCCGTCCGCCGCGCCGCCGCGACCGGGGCCGCCGAGGGCGCCGACGCCGGACTCGTCCAGCGGCTCGCCCGGCTCGACCGGGAGCAGCGCCACGACGTCCTGCTGGACCTGGTGCGCGCGAGCGCCGCTCTGGTCCTCGGCCACGCCGCCGGTGCCGACATCGACGCCGACCGTGCCTTCCGCGACCTCGGCTTCGACTCCCTCACGGCGGTCGAACTCCGCAACCGCCTGCGCACCGCGACCGGTCTGCGCCTGTCGGCCACCATGGTCTTCGACCACCCCACTCTGTCCGCGCTCGCCGACCACCTGCTCACCGAGCTGTTCGGCGCCGAGACCGAGACCCTCACTCCCGTCACGCTGCTGCCGCCGACCGACGACGACCCGATCGTGATCGTCGGCATGGCCTGCCGCTTCCCGGGCGACGTCACCTCGCCCGAGGACCTGTGGCGCCTGGTCAGCGACGGCACCGACGCCATCACCGACTTCCCGGCCAACCGCGGCTGGAACGTGGAGAACCTCTACCACCCGGACCCCGAGCACACCGGCACCTCGTACAGCCGTTCCGGCGGATTCCTGCACGACGCGGGCGACTTCGACCCCGGCTTCTTCGGCATGAGCCCCCGCGAGGCGCTCGCGACGGACTCCCAGCAGCGCCTGCTCCTCGAGACCTCCTGGGAGGCCATCGAGCGGGCCGGCATCGACCCGCTCAGCCTCCGTGAGAGCCGCACCGGCGTCTTCGCCGGCGTCATGTACCACGACTACGGCAGCCTGCTGGGCGGCAAGGAGTTCGAGGGCTTCCAGGGCCAGGGCAGCGCGGGCAGCGTCGCCTCCGGCCGGGTCTCGTACACCTTCGGCTTCGAGGGCCCGGCGGTCACCGTCGACACCGCCTGCTCGTCCTCCCTGGTCGCCCTGCACTGGGCCGCCCAGGCGCTGCGGTCGGGTGAGTGCTCGCTCGCCCTGGCGGGCGGCGTGACCGTCATGTCGACGCCCAGCACGTTCATCGAGTTCTCCCGCCAGCGCGGTCTCGCTCCCGACGGCCGCTCCAAGGCGTTCGCCGAGTCGGCGGACGGCGTCGGCTGGTCCGAGGGCGTCGGCATGCTCCTGCTGGAGCGGCAGTCCGACGCGATCCGCAACGGCCACGAGATCCTCGCGGTCGTCCGCGGTTCCGCCGTCAACCAGGACGGCGCCTCCAACGGCCTCACGGCCCCCAACGGCCCGTCCCAGCAGCGCGTCATCCGCCAGGCCCTTGCCAGCGGCGGACTCTCGACCGGCGACGTGGACGCCGTCGAGGCGCACGGCACGGGTACGACGCTCGGTGACCCGATCGAGGCTCAGGCCCTGATCGCCACCTACGGCCAGAACCGCACCGACGAGCAGCCCCTGTGGCTCGGCTCGCTGAAGTCGAACATCGGTCACACGCAGGCCGCGGCCGGTGTCGCCGGTGTCATCAAGATGGTCATGGCGATGCGCCACGGCGTGCTGCCGCGCACCCTGCACGTGGACGCCCCGTCGTCCCACGTCGACTGGAGCGCCGGCGCCGTCGAGCTGCTCACCGAGCAGATCGAGTGGCCTGGGACGGAGCGAGTGCGCCGCGCCGGTGTCTCCTCCTTCGGCATCAGCGGCACCAACGCCCACGTCATCCTGGAGCAGCCGGTCGCCGCACCGGCCCCGGAGACGGCCGGAACGGAGGATGCCGAACCCGCCGTCGTCCCGCTGGTCCTCTCCGCCAAGTCGCCCGAGGCGCTGCGCGACCAGGCCGCCCGCCTGCTCGACACGGTCCGCGAGCGCACGGCGTTGCGCCCGCTCGACCTCGGCCACTCGCTGGCGACCAGCCGTTCCGCGTTCGACCACCGCGCCGTCGTCCTGGCCACCGGCCGCGAGGACGCCCTCCGCGCCCTGACCGCCCTCGCCGACGGCGAGGCGGACTCCGCCGCGGTCACCGGCCGCACCCGTTCGGGCCGTCGTGCGGTGCTGTTCTCGGGTCAGGGTTCGCAGCGGTTGGGGATGGGTCGTGAGCTGTATGGCCGTTTCCCGGTGTTCGCGGAGGCTCTTGACGCTGTTCTCGCTGTCCTGGACGGTGAGTTGGAGGGCTCGCTGCGGGAGGTGATGTGGGGTGAGGATGCCGGTCTGCTGAATGAGACTGGTTGGACTCAGCCCGCGTTGTTCGCGGTTGAGGTTGCTCTCTACCGTCTGGTGGAGTCGTGGGGTGTGCGGCCGGACTTCGTGGCCGGTCACTCGATCGGTGAGATCGCCGCAGCGCACGTCGCCGGGGTGTTCTCGCTGGAGGACGCGGCGCGTCTGGTGGCGGCTCGTGGTCGTCTGATGCAGGCGCTGCCGGCTGATGGTGCGATGGTGGCCGTTCAGGCCACCGAGGACGAGGTCACCCCGTACCTCACCGACGAGGTGTCGGTCGCCGCCGTCAACGGGCCCGGGTCCGTGGTGGTGTCGGGTGCCGAGGGTGCCGTACTGGAGCTGGCTGCGCGATTCGAGGCGGAGGGCCGCAAGACCACCCGGCTGCGGGTGTCCCACGCCTTCCACTCGCCGCTGATGGACCCGATGCTGGACGAGTTCCGCACCGTCGCCGAGGGCCTGTCGTACGCCGCTCCGGTGATCCCGGTGGTGTCGAACCTGACGGGCTCCCTCGCGACGGCGGAGGAGTTGTGCTCGCCCGAGTACTGGGTGCGTCATGTCCGTGAGGCGGTGCGCTTCGCCGACGGGGTGGCCGCGCTTGAGGAGCAGGGTGTGACCACGTTCCTTGAGTTGGGCCCTGACGGAGTCCTGTCCTCGATGGCGCAGGAGTCGCTGACCGGCGACGAAGCAGTCACCATCCCGGTCCTGCGCAAGGACCGCGACGAGGAGACGACCGCCCTGACCGCCCTCGCCGCCCTGCACACCGCGGGACTGCGGATCGACTGGACCGCCTTCTTCGCCGGCACCGGCGCCACCCGCGTCGACCTGCCGACCTACGCGTTCCAGCACACCACCTACTGGCCCAGCGGCGCACACTCCGCCGCGGACGCCGCGGCCGTCGGCCTCACCGCCGCCGGACACCCGCTGCTCAACGGCTCGGTGCAGCTCGCCGAGGGCGAGGGCGTGCTGTTCACCGGCCGCCTCTCCCTCCAGTCCCACCCCTGGCTGGCCGACCACGCCGTCCACGGCACCGTCCTGCTGCCCGGCACTGCCCTGCTCGACCTCGCCTTCCGCGCGGGCGACGAGGCCGGCTGCGACCGCGTCGAGGAACTCACCCTCGCCGCCCCGCTGGTGCTTCCCGAGCGCGGCGCCGTCCAGACCCAGGTCAGGGTCGGCGTCGCCGACGACACCGGCCGGCGCACCGTCACCGTCCACTCGCGTCCCGAGGACGCGGGCGACGTGTCGTGGACGCAGCACGCCACCGGCACCCTGGTGCCGGCCGGCACCACCGGCGACACCGGCTTCGATGCCACCGTGTGGCCGCCGGCCGGCGCGGAAGTCCTCGACACCGACGGCTGCTACGACCGCTTCACCGCCCTCGGCTTCGGCTACGGCCCGGTCTTCCAGGGCCTGAAGGCCGCCTGGCGCACCGGAGACGTCCTCTACGCGGAGGTCGTCCTCCCGGAGGCCGGCGCCGCCGACGACGAGGCCGGCTTCGGCCTGCACCCCGCGCTGCTCGACGCCGCCCTGCACGCCGCGCTCGTCGCCCACGAGGGTGAGGAGGGCAACGGCGGGCTCCCGTTCGCCTGGGAGGGCGCGGTTCTGCACGCCACCGGCGCCACCGCGCTGCGGGTCCGGCTGACCCCGACCGACGAGGCCGGGCAGTCCGTCGCGATCGCCGTCTGCGACACCGCCGGTCAGCCGGTCGCCTCCGTCGACCGGCTCCTGGTCCGGCCCGTCACCGGCGACCAGCTGAACGAGGCAGCCGGCATCGCCCGCGACGCCCTGTTCACCCTCGACTGGACCCCGTTCCCGCAGGACGGCGACGTCCCGGCAGCCGTCGCGCTCGTCGGCCCGGACACCACGGAGCTCGCCGAGGACCTGGCCGCGGCCGGCGCCGCCGTCACGACCCACCGGGACCTGGCCGCCCTCGCGGCGGACGGCACCGACATCCCCGGCGCCGTCGTCGTCGCCGTCGACGGCACCTCCGCTCCCGTCGCCGAGGCCGCGCACACCGTGGCCGCCGAGGCCCTCGCCCTCGCCCAGCAGTGGACGGCTCAGGACCGGTTCGCCGGGACCCGGCTGGTCTTCGTGACCCGCGGCGCCGTCGAGGCGGGCGGCTCCCAGGTCACCGACGTCGCCGCCGCGGCGGTCTGGGGCCTGGTGCGCTCCGCCCAGTCCGAGAGCCCCGACACCTTCGTGCTCATCGACCGGGAAGCAGCCGGCGCCACCAGCGACGCCGCCGAACGCGGACGGCTGTTCCTGGGGGCGCTCGGCAGCGGAGAACCGCAGCTCGCGCTCCGCGACGACGTGGTCCTGGCCGGCCGCCTCGCCCGCTTCGACTCCGCCGGCGCCATGACGCTGCCGGCCCAGCGGGCATGGCGCCTCGACAGCGCCACGGCGGGCAGCATCGACGGCCTCGCCCTCACCCCGCACCCGGAGGCCCTGGAGCCGCTCACCGGCCACCAGGCCCGCATCGAGATCCGCGCCGCGGGCCTCAACTTCCGCGACGTCCTCAAGGCCCTCGACATGTATCCCGGCGACGCCGGGCGGTTCGGCCACGAGGCCGCCGGTGTGGTCGTCGAGGTCGGCCCTGACGTCACCCACATCGCCCCCGGCGACCGCGTCATCGGCATGGTCTCCGGCAGCTTCGCCTCGCTCGCCGTGACCGACGCCCGCCGACTCACCCACCTCCCGGAGCACTGCACCTGGGAGATCGGCGCCTCCCTGCCGCTGGTGTTCCTCACCGCCTACCACGCGCTGAAGGAACTCGGCGGGCTGAAGGCGGGGGAGAAGGTCCTGATCCATGCCGGTGCCGGCGGTGTCGGCATGGCGGCGATCCAGATCGCCCGCCACTTCGGCGCGGAGGTCTTCGCGACGGCCGGCGAGGCCAAGGCGGACGTGCTGCGCTCCCTCGGGGTCGCCGACGACCACATCGCCTCCTCCCGCACCCTCGACTTCGAGGCGGCCTTCGCCGCCGTCGCGGGCGAGAACGGTCTCGACGTCGTACTGAACTCCCTGGCCGGTGAGTTCGTCGACGCGTCGATGCGGCTGCTCGGCACGGGCGGCCGGTTCCTGGAGATGGGCAAGACCGACATCCGCGAGGACGACTCGGTCCCGGACGGCATCACCTACCAGTCCTTCGACCTCGCCTACGTGGACCCCGAGGCGATCGCCGCCATGGGCCGCGAGCTCACGGAACTGTTCGCCGCAGGGCACCTCCACCCGCTCCCGGTCCGTGCCTGGGACATCCGGCACGCCAGGGACGCCTTCCGCCACATGAGCATGGCCAGGCACATCGGCAAGATCGTGCTGACCGTGCCCCGCGCCTGGTCGTCCGAGGGGACGGTGCTGGTGACGGGCGGTACGGGTGGCCTGGGTGGACTGGTGGCCCGTCACCTGGTGACGGAGCGTGGGGTGCGGCGTCTGCTGCTGACCAGCCGCTCCGGTCTCGGTGCCGCGGGTGCCGAGGAACTGGTGGCGGAGCTGGAGGAGCTGGGTGCCGAGGTCTCGGTCGCGGCGTGTGACGTCGCCGACCGGGACGCGGTGGACGCGCTGGTCGCGGGCATACCGGTGGAGCATCCGCTCGCCGCGGTGGTGCACACGGCCGGCGTCCTGGACGACGGCGTGCTCGGTTCCCTCACCGGGGAGCGGCTCGCGGCCGTTCTGCGCCCCAAGGTGGACGGAGCCTGGAACCTTCACGCGGCGACGCGCCGTCTGGATCTGGACGCGTTCGTGGTGTTCTCGTCCGTCGCGGGTGTGTTCGGTGGTGCCGGGCAGGCCAACTACGCGGCCGGCAACGCCTTCCTGGACGCCCTGACCGCCCACCGCCAGTCCCTCGGACTGCCGGGCCTCTCGCTCGCCTGGGGCGCCTGGGCGCAGGGTGCGGGCATGACGGCCGGGCTCGACGAGCGGGACATCCGCCGGGCCGCGGAGTCCGGGATGCCGCTCATCACCGTCGAGCAGGGCCTCGCCCTCTTCGACACCGCCCTCACCACCGGCAGCGCCGCTCTCGTCCCGGTCCGCCTGGACCTCGCCGTGCTGCGCGACCGGGGAACCGTCGCACCGCTGATGCGCGGTCTCGTCCGCGCCCCCGCCCGGCGCGCGGCGGCCACCGCCGCCACGGGCGACACCGGGCTCGTCGAGCGGCTCATCCGGCTGCAGCGCACCGAACGGCGCGACGCACTGGTCACCGTGGTCCGCGAACAGGCCGCGCTGGTGCTCGGCCATTCCGGCGGCGGCGGGGTCGACCCGTCCCGCGCCTTCCGCGACCTCGGCTTCGACTCGCTCACCGCGGTCGAACTCCGCAACCGGCTCGGCGCCGTCACCGGTGTCCGCCTGTCCGCCACGGCGGTCTTCGACTATCCGACCGTCGCCGCCCTCGCCGACCACCTGCTCACCGAACTCCTGGGCGCCGACGCCGAGTCGGACGCCGAGGAGGCCGTGCCGGCCGAGGCGCTCCTGGACGACGACCCGATCGTGATCGTCGGCATGAGCTGCCGCTTCCCCGGCGGCATCGCCTCGCCCGAGGACCTGTGGCGCCTGCTCGGTGAAGGCGGCGACGTCATCTCGGACTTCCCCGTCAACCGCGGCTGGGACATCGACTCGCTGTACGACCCGGACCCGGCCCACAGCGGCACGTCGTACACCCGCTCCGGCGGCTTCCTGCACAACGCCGCGGACTTCGACGCCGACTTCTTCGGCATGAGCCCGCGTGAGGCGATGGCCACCGACTCGCAGCAGCGCCTGCTGCTCGAGTCGTCGTGGGAGGCCGTCGAGCGGGCCGGCATCGACCCCGTCACCCTGCGGGGCAGCCGCACCGGCGTCTTCGCCGGCGTCATGTACAGCGGCTACGGCACCGTGCTCGACGGCGCCGAGTACGAGGGCTTCCAGGGCCAGGGCAGCGCGCTGAGCATCGCCTCCGGCCGTGTCTCGTACACGTTCGGCTTCGAGGGCCCGGCGATGACCGTCGACACCGCGTGCTCGTCGGCGCTGGTCGCCCTGCACCTCGCGGCGCAGGCGCTGCGGGCCGGAGAGTGCTCGCTCGCCCTGGCCGGCGGTGTCACCGTCATGTCGATCCCGGACACCTTCGTCGAGTTCTCCCGGCAGCGGAACCTGGCCCCGGACGGACGGTGCAAGCCGTTCTCCGAGTCGGCGGACGGCGTCGGCTGGTCCGAGGGCGTCGGCATGCTCCTCCTGGAGCGGCAGTCCGACGCGATCCGCAACGGCCACCGCGTCCTCGCCGTGGTCCGCGGTTCCGCCGTCAACCAGGACGGCGCCTCCAACGGCCTCACGGCCCCCAACGGCCCGTCCCAGCAGCGCGTCATCCGCCAGGCCCTTGCCAGCGGCGGACTCTCGACCGGCGACGTGGACGTCGTCGAGGCGCACGGCACGGGTACGACGCTGGGCGACCCGATCGAGGCCCAGGCCCTGATCGCCACCTACGGGCAGAACCGCCCGGAGGACCGGCCCCTGCTGATCGGCTCCGTGAAGTCCAACATCGGTCACACGCAGGCCGCGGCCGGCGCCGCCGGTGTCATCAAGATGGTCATGGCGATGCAGCACGGTGTGCTGCCCCGCAGCCTCAACATCTCCGAGCCGTCCTCGCACGTCGACTGGAGCGCCGGTGCCGTCGAACTGCTCACCGAGCAGACGGAGTGGCCGGAGACGGAGCACGTGCGTCGTGCTGGTGTGTCGTCCTTCGGCATCAGCGGTACGAACGCGCACGTGATCCTGGAGCAGCCTGCGAAGGTGATCCAGGGAACCGTGGTCGGTGCTTCGGCGCCGGAGGCGGACGCGGTGGAGCCCGCGGTGGTGCCGTGGGTGCTGTCCGGCAAGTCGCCGGAGGCGCTGCGCGGCCAGGCCGCCCGTCTGCTCGCCGCGGTCACCGAGGAGCCGGCACCGCGCCCGGCCGACGTGGCGCTCTCCCTCGCGACCCAGCGTTCGCTGTTCGCCCACCGGGGCGTGGTGCTGGCCGGTGGGCACGAGGAGACCGTGCGCGCCCTGGCCGCTCTCGCCGACAGCGAGTCCCACCCCTCCGTCACCACCGGAACCGTCACGTCGGGCCGTCGTGCGGTGCTGTTCTCGGGTCAGGGTTCGCAGCGGTTGGGGATGGGTCGTGAGCTGTACGGCCGGTTCCCGGTGTTCGCGGAGGCTCTGGATGCCGTTCTCGCTGTCCTGGACGGTGAGTTGGAGGGCTCGCTGCGGGAGGTGATGTGGGGTGAGGATGCCGGTCTGCTGAATGAGACCGGGTGGACTCAGCCCGCACTCTTCGCCGTCGAGGTAGCCCTCTACCGCCTCGCGGAGTCGTGGGGTGTGCGGCCGGACTTCGTGGCCGGTCACTCGATCGGTGAGATCGCCGCAGCGCACGTCGCCGGGGTGTTCTCGCTGGAGGACGCGGCGCGTCTGGTGGCGGCTCGTGGTCGTCTGATGCAGGCGTTGCCGGCCGGTGGTGCGATGGTGGCTGTCCAGGCCACCGAGGACGAGGTCATCCCGTACCTCAGTGATGAGGTGTCGGTTGCCGCCGTCAACGGGCTCGCGTCCGTTGTGGTGTCGGGTGCCGAAGGTGCCGTGTTGGAGCTGGCGGCGCGGTTCGAGGCGCAGGGCCGGAAGGCCACTCGGCTTCGGGTGTCCCACGCCTTCCACTCGCCGCTGATGGACCCGATGCTGGACGAGTTCCGCACGGTCGCCGAGACGCTGTCCTACGCCGCCCCGGTGATCCCGGTGGTGTCGAACCTGACGGGCTCCCTCGCGACGGCGGAGGAGTTGTGCTCGCCCGAGTACTGGGCGCGTCATGTCCGCGAGGCGGTCCGCTTCGCCGAGGGGGTGGCCACGCTTGAGGAGCAGGGTGTGACCACGTTCCTGGAGTTGGGCCCTGACGGAGTCCTGTCCGCGATGGCGCAGGAGTCGCTGACCGGCGACGAGACCGTCACCATCCCGGTCCTGCGCAAGGGCCGTGACGAGGAGACGGCCGCCCTGACCGCCCTCGGCCGGCTGCACGCCACCGGCGCCCGCGTCGACTGGGCCGGTTTCCTGGCCCCGGCCGGCGCCCGTGTCGTCGACCTGCCGACCTACGCCTTCCAGCACCGGCCGTTCTGGCCCACCGGCAAGCGTGGTGCGACGGACGTCAACTCCGTCGGTATCACCGCGGCGGCCCACCCGCTGCTCAACGCGGTCGTCGAACTCGCCGAGGGCGAGGGCCTGGTCTTCACCGGGCGCCTGTCGCTGAACTCGCACCCCTGGCTCGCCGACCACGCCGTCATGGGCGCCGTCCTGCTGCCGGGCACCGCTCTGCTGGAGCTGGCGCTCCGTGCCGGTGACGAGGTCGGCTGCGACCACGTAGAGGAACTCACCCTGGCCGCCCCGCTGGTCCTCACGGAGCAGGGCGCGGTCCGCACCCAGGTGCGGGTGGGCGCCGCGGACGCCGCCGGACGCCGGACCGTCACGATCCACTCGCGTCCGGAGCGGTCCACCGACGCCCCCTGGACCCAGCACGCCACCGGCGTCCTCGCCACCGGGCTCCCGACGGCCGCCGCGACGTTCGACGCCACGGCGTGGCCGCCGGCGGACGCCGAGCCCGTCGACCTGACCGGCTTCTACGAGGCACGCGAGGCCGAGGGCTTCGCCTACGGTCGTGTGTTCCAGGGCCTGCGGGCCGCCTGGCGCCGCGGCGACGAGGTGTTCGCCGAGATCACGCTGCCTGACGGCACACAGAAGGACGCCGAGAGCTTCGGCCTCCACCCGGCGCTGCTCGACGCCGGCCTGCACGCCGCATGGCTCGCGGCCCCGACCGGTGACGGCACGACCGGCAGCGTTCCGTTCTCCTGGAACGGCGTCTCGCTGGTCGCCTCCGGCGCCTCGTCCGTCCGCGTCCGGCTCGCCCGTGACACCGACGGCACGCTGACCCTGGCCGTCGCCGACACCACCGGCGCCCCCGTGGCCGCCGTTCAGGCGCTCACCATGCGCGCCGTGTCCGCGGAGGCGCTCAGCTCCGCCGCGGCACTCGTCCGCGACTCCCTGTTCCGCCTCGACTGGACCCCGGTCACCCCGGCCGAGTCCGCGGAGCCGACGGCGGAGATCGTCGGTGAGGACCCCTTCGGGCTCGTCGAGAGCCTGCGGGCGGCCGGCACCGAGATCGGCCGGCGCGCGTCCCTGACGGACGACGCCGAGCTGCCCGACCTGGTGCTGCTGCCCGTCGCCGCCCAGGAGCACGAGGAGGCGGCCGACACCCCGGCCGTCACCCACGCCCTCACCCGGCACGTGCTGGAACTGGTGCGGACCCGGCTGGAGGACGAGCGCCACGCCGCCACGAGGTTCGTCTTCGTGACCCGGGGCGCGACCACCGGCCATGACCCGGCCGCCGCCGCGGTCTGGGGCCTGGTGCGTTCCGCCCAGTCCGAGAACCCGGGCTGCTTCGGCCTGATCGACCTCGACCCCGAGACCACCCGTCCGCTCCCGCTCGCCGCCCTCCTGGGCGATGAGCCGCAGCTCGCCGTGCGCGGCGACGACCTCAGGGCCGCCCGTCTGGTGCGCCGTCCCGCTCCCTCCACCGAGGCGGTCTCCGTGTTTGGCGGGGAGGGTGCGGTGTTGGTGACGGGTGGTACCGGTGGTCTGGGTGCGGTGCTGGCGCGTCATCTGGTGGCCGTGCATGGTGTGCGTGAGCTGGTTCTGGTCAGTCGTCGTGGTGGTGAGGCCGCGGGTGCGGTCGAGCTGGTCGCGGAGTTGGCGGAGTCGGGTGCGCGGGCCGCGGTCGTGGCGTGTGATGTGACGGATCGTGCGGCGGTTGCCGAGCTGGTGGCCGCGCATCCGGTGTCGGCGGTGGTGCACTCCGCGGGTGTGCTGGACGACGGGATGGTCGCCTCGCTCACTCCGGAGCGGCTGTCGGCCGTGTTGCGTCCGAAGGTGGACGCGGCGTGGAATCTGCATGAGGCGACGCGTGGTCTGGATCTGGACGCGTTCGTGGTGTTCTCGTCGGTTGCCGGTGTCTTCGGTAATGCGGGTCAGGCCAACTACGCGGCGGGCAACGCGTTCCTGGACGCCTTGATGGAGTACCGGCGTGCGGCCGGCCTGCCGGGTCTGTCGCTGGCCTGGGGCCCCTGGGAGCAGACCGGCACCGGCGGCATGACCGACACGCTCTCCGACGCGGAGCTCGAACGGCTCGCCGCCTCCGGAGTGCCCCCGCTCGGCGTCGAGCAGGGTCTGGCCCTCTTCGACGCCGCGCTGTCCACCGACGACGCCGCGCTCGTCCCCGTCCGGCTCGACCTGCCCGCCCTGCGCGGTCAGGGCGAAGTGCCGCCGCTGCTCCGTTCGCTGATCCGGGGCCGCTCGCGCCGTGCGGCGGTCGCGGGCTCGGCGACGGCGACCGGTCTGCGCGACCGGCTCTCCGTCCTGGACGCGGTCGAGCGACGGGAAGTGCTCGTGGACCTCGTCCGCGGCCAGGTCGCCCTGGTGCTCGGCCACGCCGACGCCACGGCTGTCCACCCCGCGCGTGCCTTCCGTGACCTCGGCTTCGACTCCCTCACCTCGGTCGAACTGCGCAACCGCCTGAACGGGGTCACCGGACTGCGCCTGCCCGCCACGATGGTGTTCGACTATCCGACCGTCGAGGTCCTGGTCGACTTCATCCTGGACGAGCTCCTCGGCACCGAGGTCGCGGCGGAGGTCGTGAAGCGCGGTACGGCGGCCGTGGCGGACGACCCGATCGTCATCGTGGGCATGGCCTGCCGCTACCCGGGTGGGGTCGCCTCGCCCGAGGACCTGTGGCGCCTGGTCACCGAGGGCACCGACGCCGTCTCCGGCTTCCCCACCAACCGCGGCTGGGACGTCGAGAACCTGTACCACCCGGATCCCGACCACCCCGGCACCGCCTACACCCGTTCCGGCGGATTCCTGCACGAGGCGGGGGAGTTCGACCCCGGCTTCTTCGGGATGAGCCCCCGCGAGGCGCTCGCGACGGACTCGCAGCAGCGTCTGCTCCTTGAGTCGTCGTGGGAGGCGATCGAGCGGGCCGGCATCGACCCGGTCGGCCTGCGGGGCAGTGCGACCGGTGTGTTCGCCGGCGTGATGTACAGCGACTACAGCGCGATGCTGGCAAGCCCCGAGTTCGAGGGCTTCCAGGGCAGCGGCGCTTCACCGAGCGTGGCTTCCGGCCGGGTCTCGTACACCTTCGGTTTCGAGGGTCCGGCGGTCACCGTCGACACCGCGTGCTCGTCGTCGCTGGTGGCGATGCACTGGGCCATGCAGGCACTGCGCTCGGGTGAGATCTCGCTCGCCCTGGCCGGCGGTGTGACCGTGATGTCGACACCGGGAGTCTTCGTGGACTTCTCCCGTCAGCGGGGTCTGTCGCCCGACGGCCGGTGCAAGGCGTTCTCGGACTCGGCGGACGGTGTCGGCTGGTCCGAGGGGGTCGGCATGCTGGTGCTTGAGCGCCAGTCGGACGCGATCCGCAACGGTCACGAGATCCTCGCGGTCGTCCGTGGCTCGGCCGTCAACCAGGACGGGGCCTCCAACGGCCTGACGGCCCCCAACGGCCCGTCCCAGCAGCGCGTCATCCGCCAAGCGCTGGCCAGCGGCGGACTCTCGACCGGCGACGTGGATGTCGTCGAGGCGCACGGTACGGGTACGACGCTGGGTGACCCGATCGAGGCGCAGGCGCTGCTGGCGACCTACGGTCGTGACCGTGACGCGGAGCAGCCGCTGCTGCTGGGTTCGGTGAAGTCGAACATCGGTCACACGCAGGCCGCGGCCGGTGTCGCCGGTGTGATCAAGATGGTCATGGCGATGCGCCACGGCGTGCTGCCGCGCACCCTGCACGTGGACGCCCCGTCCTCGCACGTCGACTGGACCGAGGGTGCGGTGGAACTGCTCACCGAGCAGACCGCGTGGCCGGAGACGGAGCATGTGCGTCGTGCTGGTGTGTCGTCCTTCGGCATCAGTGGTACGAACGCGCACGTGATCCTGGAGCAGCCTGCGAAGGTGATTCAGGGAACCGTGGTCGGTGCTTCGGCGCCGGAGGCGGACGTGGTGGAGCCCGCGGTGGTGCCGTGGGTGCTGTCCGGCAAGTCGCCGGAGGCGCTGCGCAGCCAGGCGGCGAAGCTGCTCGCCTCGGTCGAGGCACACCTCGACCGCCCGCTCGTGGACGTCGGTTCCTCCCTCGTCACCGCCCGGTCGCTGTTCGAGCACCGCGCGGTCGTCCTAGCCACCGACGCGGACACCGCGGCCCGCGCCCTGGCGGCCCTCGCTGTGGGCGAGCCCGACCCCGCGGCCGTCTCGGATCCGGCCCGCACCGGTCGCTCCGCGGCCTTGTTCTCGGGTCAGGGTTCGCAGCGGTTGGGGATGGGTCGTGAGCTCTACGGCCGGTTCCCGGTGTTCGCGGAGGCTCTGGATGCTGTTCTCGCCGCTCTGGATGGTGAGTTGGAGGGTTCGCTGCGGGAGGTGATGTGGGGTGAGGATGCCGGTCTGCTGAACGAGACCGGGTGGACTCAGCCCGCGCTCTTCGCCGTCGAGGTAGCCCTCTACCGCCTCGCGGAGTCGTGGGGTGTGCGGCCGGACTTCGTGGCCGGTCACTCCATCGGCGAGGTTGCGGCCGCGCATGTGGCCGGGGTGTTCTCGCTGGAGGACGCCGCCCGCTTGGTGGCGGCTCGTGGTCGTCTGATGCAGGCGTTGCCGGCCGGTGGTGCGATGGTGGCCGTCCAGGCTACCGAGGACGAGGTCACCCCGTACCTCACCGACGAGGTGGCGGTCGCCGCCGTCAACGGGCCGACCTCAGTGGTCATCTCGGGTGAGGAAGGTGCCGTACTGGAGGTCGCGGCGCGGTTCGAGGCGGAGGGCCGCAAGGCCACGACGCTTCGTGTGTCGCACGCGTTCCACTCGCCCCTGATGGACCCGATGCTGGACGAGTTCCGGTCTGTGGTGGAGGAGTTGGCGTTCGCGGCCCCGGTGATCCCGGTGGTGTCGAACCTGACCGGTTCCCTGGCCACGGCGGAGGAGTTGTGCTCGCCCGAGTACTGGGTGCGTCACGTCCGTGAGGCGGTCCGCTTCGCCGACGGGGTGGCCGCGCTTGAGGAGCAGGGTGTGACCACGTTCCTTGAGCTGGGCCCTGACGGAGTCCTCTCCGCGATGGCGCAGGAGTCGCTGACCGGCGACGAAGCAGTCACCGTCCCGGTCCTGCGCAAGGACCGCGACGAGGAGGCCACCGCGGTCGCCGCGCTCGCCCGCCTGCACACCGGCGGACTGCGGATCGACTGGACCGCCCTGTTCGCCGGTACCGGCGCGGGCCGCGCGGAACTGCCGACGTACGCGTTCCAGCACCAGTGGTTCTGGCCCGCGGCCCCGCTCGGCGGCGGCGATGTCCGCGCCGCCGGTCTCGGCTCCGCCGAGCACCCGCTGCTCGGCGCCGCCGTCGAACTCGCGGCGGGCGAGGGCGTGCTGTTCACCGGCCGCCTGGCACTGCACTCCCACCCCTGGCTGGCCGACCACGCCGTCAACGGCACCGTCCTGCTGCCGGGCACGGCCCTGCTGGAGATGGTGATCCGCGCCGGCGACGAGGTCGGCAGCGACCGGGTCGAGGAACTGACCATCACCGCGCCGCTGGTCCTGCCCGAGCGGGGCGCCGTCCAGGTCCAGGTCGCCGTCGAGGCGCCCGACGCCGCCGGCCGCCGCGTCGTGGGCGTGTACGCACGTCCCGAAGGCACCGGCGACACCGCCTGGTCGCAGCACGCCGCCGGTTTGCTGGCTCCCGCCGGCAGCGGTCCGGCCCCCGCCGCCTTCGACACCACCGTGTGGCCGCCCGAGGGCGCCGAGGCCGTCGACGCCGACGGGTGCTACGAGGAGTTCGCCGAAGCCGGATTCGCTTACGGACCCCTCTTCCAGGGTCTGCGCGCGGCCTGGCGCCGCGGCGACGAGGTGTTCGCCGAGGTGGCTCTGCCCGAGGGCACCGAGAACACGGCCGCCGGCTTCGGTCTGCACCCGGCCCTGTTCGACTCCGCGCTGCACGCCCTGCTGCTGACCCCGGCCGCCGACGGCGGCACGGCCGGACTGCCGTTCTCCTGGACGGACGTCTCGCTGCACGCCTCCGGCGCCACCGTGCTCCGCGTACGGCTGACGCCGACCGGCGACCGGACGCTGTCCGTCAGCGCCGTGGACCCGTCCGGCACGCCGGTCGCCTCGGTGGGCTCCCTGGTCACCCGGAGCGTCACCGGACTCGACACCACAGGAACCGACACGCTGCTGCGTGACGCGCTCTTCGGCGTCGAGTGGACCCCCGCCCAGGGAACCGGGGCGGCCCCCGCGACCGTCGCGCTCCTGGGCACGGACGGCGACCCGCTCGGGCTCGCCGCCGCGCTCACCGGCGCCGGCACGACCGTGCGGACATACACGGACGTCGCCGCCCTGGTGGCCGCGACGGTCGCCGCGGACCGGCCCGCGCCGGACGTGGTCGTCCTCGGCGTCGCCTCGCACGACGACGAGCCGGCCTCCGAGGCGGCGCACCGGCTCACCGCCGGCGTGCTGGACACCGTCCAGAGCCGGCTGTCCGACGACCGGCTCGCCGACGCCCGCCTCGTCCTCGTGACGCGTGGCGTGGCCGACACCCGGGACGTCGGCGCCGCGGCCGTCCACGGTCTGGTCCGTTCGGCCCAGACCGAGAACCCCGGCGCCCTCGGCCTCGTCGACCTGGACGGCACCCCCGAGTCCGCCGCCGCCCTCGCCGCGGCGCTCGGATCCGCCGAACCGCAGCTCGCGCTGCGCGCCGGCCGGCCGCACGCCGCCCGGCTCGCCCGGCTGGCCCGTCCCGCCGACACCGCCGCGCCCACCGCGTGGCAGTCCGACGGCACGGTCCTGATCACCGGCGGCACCGGCGGCCTCGGCGCGCAGTTCGCCCGGCACCTCGTCGACGCCTACGGGGTCCGCAACCTGCTGCTGGTCAGCAGGCGCGGCGGTGACGCCCCCGGCACCACGGAACTCGTCGCCGAACTCATCGCGCACGGCGCCGATGTGACGGTCCAGGCCTGCGATGTCGCCGACCCGGACGCCGTCAACGCCCTGGTCGCCGGGATCCCGGCGGAGCACCCGCTCACCGCGGTCGTGCACACGGCGGGCGTCCTCGACGACGGTGTCGTCGGCTCCCTCACCGGTGAGCGGCTCGCCCGGGTGCTGCGCCCGAAGGCGGACGCGGCCTGGAACCTGCACGAGGCCACCCGCGGTCTGGACCTGGACGCGTTCGTCGTGTTCTCGTCCGTGGCGGGCGTCCTCGGCGGCGCCGGGCAGGCCAACTACGCGGCCGGCAACGCCTTCCTGGACGCGCTCATGGAGCACCGCCGTGCGGCCGGCCTGCCGGGTCTGTCGCTGGCCTGGGGCCCCTGGAACCAGGCGGGCGGCATGACGGAAACCCTCTCGGACGCCGAGGCCGAACGGCTGACGCGTGCCGGGATGCCGCCCATCGCGGCCGAGCAGGGCTTCGCCCTCTTCGACGCGGCGCTCGCGTCCGGTGCCGAGGACACCACCGGCACCGCCCTGGTCGTCCCGGTCCGGCTCGACCTGGCGGCGCTCGCCGCGCAGGGCGAGGTGCCCGCGGTACTCCGCGGTCTCGTCCGGACCCGCACCCGGCGCACGGTCGCGGGCGGAACCGTCACCGCCGACGGGCTCGTGGCACGCCTGACCGCGCTCACGGCCGAGGGACGCCGGGAGGCGCTCCTCGACCTGGTCCGCACCCAGGCCGCCCTGGTCCTCGGCCACGCCGACGCCGCGTCGGTGGACGCCGAGGCCCAGTTCCGGGACGCCGGATTCGACTCGCTCACCGCGGTCGAGCTCCGCAACCGGCTGAGCGCGGCCACCGGACTGCGCCTGACCGCGACGCTGGTCTTCGACTACCCGAACGCGGCCACGCTCGCGAACCATCTGCATGACGAACTCTTCGGCGCCGAGACCGAGACGGCGCTCCCGGCGAGGCTGCTGCCGTCCACGACCGACGACCCGATCGTCATCGTGGGCATGGCCTGCCGCTACCCGGGCGACGTCGCCTCGCCCGAGGACCTGTGGCGACTGGTCCTCGATGGCACGGACGCCATCACGGAGTTCCCGGCCAACCGCGGCTGGGACATCGAGTCGGTCTACGACCCGGACCCCGAGCACCTCGGCACGTCGTACACCCGTTCCGGTGGCTTCCTGCACGAGGCGGGGCAGTTCGACGCCGAATTCTTCGGGCTGAGCCCGCGTGAGGCGCTGGCGACGGACTCGCAGCAGCGGTTGCTGCTCGAGTCGTCGTGGGAGGCGATCGAGCGGGCCGGCATCGACCCGGCCGGCCTGCGGGGCAGCTCGACCGGTGTGTTCGCCGGTGTCATGTACAGCGACTACGGCTCCATCCTCGGTGGCAAGGAGTTCGAAGGCCTCCAGGGCCAGGGCAGCGCGGGCAGCGTGGCCTCCGGCCGGGTCTCGTACACCTTCGGTTTCGAGGGTCCGGCGGTCACCGTCGACACCGCGTGCTCGTCGTCGCTGGTGGCGATGCACCTCGCGGCGCAGGCGCTGCGGTCCGGAGAGTGCTCTCTCGCCCTGGCCGGCGGTGTGACGGTCATCTCCACCCCGGGCACCTTCATCGAGTTCTCACGTCAGCGGGGTCTGTCGCCCGACGGCCGGTGCAAGGCGTTCTCGGACTCGGCGGACGGTGTCGGCTGGTCCGAGGGTGTCGGCATGCTGGTGCTTGAGCGCCAGTCGGACGCGATTCGCAACGGTCACGAGATCCTCGCCGTGCTGCGTGGCTCCGCCGTCAACCAGGACGGTGCCTCCAACGGTCTGACGGCCCCCAACGGTCCCTCGCAGCAGCGGGTGATCCGTCAGGCGCTCGCCAGCGGCGGGCTGTCGGCGGGTGACGTCGACGTCGTCGAGGCACATGGCACCGGTACGACGTTGGGTGACCCGATCGAGGCGCAGGCGCTGCTGGCGACCTACGGTCGTGACCGTGACGCGGAGCAGCCGCTGCTGCTGGGTTCCGTGAAGTCCAACATCGGTCACACGCAGGCCGCGGCCGGTGTCGCCGGTGTCATCAAGATGGTCATGGCGATGCGCCACGGCGTGCTCCCGCGCACCCTGCACGTGGACGCGCCGTCCTCGCACGTCGACTGGACCGAGGGCGCGGTGGAACTGCTCACCGAGCAGACCGAGTGGCCCGGGACGGAGCGAGTGCGCCGCGCCGGTGTCTCCTCCTTCGGTATCAGTGGCACGAACGCCCATGTGATCCTGGAGCAGCCTGCGAAGGTGATTCAGGGCACGGTGGTCGGTGCCTCGGTCGCGCCGGAGGCGGATGTGGTGGAGCCCGCGGTGGTGCCGTGGGTGCTGTCCGGCAAGTCGCCGGAGGCGCTGCGCGGCCAGGCCACCCGTCTGCTCGCCGCGGTCACCGAGGAGCCGGCACCGCGTCCGGCCGACGTGGCCCACTCCCTGCTCGTCACCCGCTCGCTGTTCGCCCACCGTGCGGTGGTGCTGGCCGGTGAGCACGAGGACACGGTCCGCGCCCTCGCCGCCCTGGCGGCGGGCACGACCGATCCGGCGACGGTGTCGGGCACGGTGGTGTCCGGTCGCTCGGCGGCGCTGTTCTCGGGTCAGGGTTCGCAGCGGCTCGGGATGGGTCGTGAGTTGTACGGCCGTTTCCCGGTGTTCGCTGAGGCCTTGGACGCTGTCCTCGCTGTCCTGGATGGTGAGTTGAAGGGTTCGCTGCGGGAGGTGATGTGGGGTGAGGATGTCGGTCTGCTGAATGAGACCGGGTGGACTCAGCCCGCGTTGTTCGCGGTTGAGGTCGCGCTCTACCGGTTGGTGGAGTCGTGGGGTGTGCGGCCGGACTTCGTGGCCGGTCACTCGATCGGTGAGATCGCCGCAGCGCACGTCGCCGGGGTGTTCTCGCTGGAGGACGCGGCGCGTCTGGTGGCGGCTCGTGGTCGTCTGATGCAGGCGCTGCCGGCCGGTGGTGCGATGGTGGCCGTCCAGGCCACCGAGGACGAGGTCACTCCCTACCTCACCGACGAGGTGTCGATCGCCGCACTCAACGGACCGACGTCCGTTGTCGTCTCGGGCGTCGAAAGTGCCGTACTGGAGCTGGCCGCGCGATTCGAGGCGGAGGGCCGCAAGACCACCCGGCTGCGGGTGTCCCACGCCTTCCACTCGCCTCTGATGGACCCGATGCTGGACGAGTTCCGCACCGTCGCCGAGGGCCTGTCCTACGCCGCCCCGGGGATCCCGGTGGTGTCGAACCTGACCGGCTCCCTCGCCACGGCCGAGGAACTGTGCTCACCCCAGTACTGGGTGCGTCACGTCCGCGAGGCGGTCCGCTTCGCCGACGGGGTGGCCGCGCTTGAGGAGCAGGGTGTGACCACGTTCCTGGAGCTGGGCCCTGACGGAGTCCTCTCCGCGATGGCCCAGGAGTCGCTGACCGGCGACGAGACCGTCACCATCCCGCTGCTCCGCAAGGACTGGGACGAGGAGACGACCGCACTGCTGGGCCGGGCCGCGCTGTACACGCGGGGGATCGGGGGCGGCTGGCAGGATCTGCTGGCCGGCACCGGCGCCACCCGCGTCGACCTGCCCACGTACGCCTTCCAGCACCAGTGGTACTGGCCGACCGGCCGGGCCGCCGCCACCGGTGACGTCCGGGCCGCCGGTCTCGGCTCCGCCGAGCACCCGCTGCTCGGCGCCGCAGTCGAACTCGCCGCAGGACAGGGCGTGTTGTTCACCGGTCGCCTGTCGCTGACCTCGCACCCGTGGCTGGCCGACCATGTCGTCATGGGCGCCGTCCTGCTGCCGGGCACGGCCCTGCTGGAGATGGCGGTCCGCGCGGGCGACGAGGTCGGCTGCGGCCGGGTCGAGGAACTGACCCTCGCCGCGCCGCTGATCCTGCCCGAGCGGGGAGCCCTCCAGGTACAGGTCGCCGTCGCCGTCCCTGACGACTCCGGCCGGCGCGTGGTCGGCGTGTACTCGCGCCTCGAAGGCGCCGACGAGTCGGCGTGGACCCAGCACGCGGCCGGTGTCCTGGCATCCGGCGCCACCGCACCGGACCAGGGCCTCGGCACCGAGGTCTGGCCGCCGCGGGACGCCGAGCCGCTCGACACCGAGGACTGCTACCAGGCGTTCGCCGACACCGGATTCGCGTACGGACCCCTCTTCCAGGGGCTGCGCGCGGCCTGGCGCCGCGGCGAGGAACTCTTCGCCGAGGTCGCCCTGCCCGAGGAGGGCACCGGTGAGGCGGCCGAGTTCGGTCTGCACCCGGCGCTCCTCGACTCCGCGCTGCACGCCACGATGCTGGCCGCGACCGGCGGCGAGGAGGGCGACGGGGGAGGTGCCCTGCCGTTCTCGTGGGAGGGCGTCGCGCTGCACGCCTCCGGCGCCTCGGCGCTGCGGGTGCGGCTGGCACCCGCGGGCGACAACGCGCTGTCGGTGAACGCGGTGGACCCGGCCGGTGCGCCGGTAGTCACCGTCGACCGGCTCGTCACCCGCACGGTCACCGGTGACCAGCTGAAGTCCGCGGGCGAAGACCAGAACACGCTGTTCGGCGTCGACTGGACCCCGGTGGCCGACACCGGGGCCGCTCAGCCCGCGTCGGTCACGGTCGTCGGGGACGACCCCTTCGGCCTCACCGACACCCTCACCGGCACCGGACTCACGGTCGGCACGGCGGCGGGCCTCGCCGCGCTGCCGGCCTCCTCCGAGGCCGCCGTACCGGACCTGGTGCTCGTCCCGGTCGCCGGAGCCCCGGCCGACGGGGCGGACCTGCCCGGCGCGGTCCGGGAGGTCACCGCACGGGTGCTCGCACTCGTGCAGCAGTGGTCCGGCGAGGAGGCGCTCGCGGCCTCGCGGCTGGTGTTCGTCACCCGCGGCGCGGTCGCCGTGGACGGCGGCGGGACCGCGGACCTCGCGGCCTCCGCGGTCTGGGGCCTGGTGCGGTCGGCGCAGACGGAGAACCCCGGCTGCTTCGGCCTGCTCGACCTCGATCCGACCGCGGCGGACCCCTCCGCCCGGCTCGTCGAGGCCCTGACGGCCGGCGCCGGGGAACCGCAGCTCGCGCTGCGCGGCGCCGAGGTCGTGGCCGCCCGCCTCGCCCGGCTCGACACCGGCACCGCACAGCCGGAGCCCGCCTCCGTTACCGCGGCGCACGGCACGTCCGGCGTCTTCCGGACCACCGGGACCGTCCTGGTCACCGGCGGCACCGGTGGCCTCGGCCGGCTCCTCGCCCGGCACCTGGTGGTCACGCACGGCGTACGGAGCCTGCTGCTCGCCAGCCGCCGCGGTCTTGAGGCGGACGGCGCGGGCAAGCTCGTCGCCGAACTGGAGGAGATGGGCGCCGAGGTCACCGTGCGGGCGTGCGACGTCGCCGACCGGGAGGCCGTGGCCGCCCTGGTCGCGGCGGCACCGAAGGACCGGCCGCTGTCGGCGGTCGTCCACACGGCAGGTGTCCTCGACGACGGTGTGGTCGGCTCGCTGACGCCGGAGCGTCTCGCCACGGTGCTGCGGCCCAAAGCGGACGCGGTGTGGAACCTGCACGAGGCGACCCGCGGCCTGGACCTGGACGCGTTCGTCGTCTACTCGTCCGTGGCCGGCGTGTTCGGCGGTGCCGGCCAGGCCAACTACGCGGCGGCCAACACCTTCCTGGACGCCCTGATGGCGCGGCGCCGCGCCGACGGACTGCCCGGCGTGTCCCTGGCGTGGGGCCCGTGGGAGCAGGACAGCGGTATGACGGGCACCCTCTCGGACGCCGAGGCCGACCGCCTGGCGCGTTCCGGGATGCCGCCGCTGACGGCCGAGCAGGGCCACGCCCTGTTCGACGCGGTGGTCGCGGGAGACCGGGCGCTTGCGCTGCCGGTCCGGCTGGACCTCGCCGCACTGCGGGCCCGCGGTGAGGTGTCCGCGCTGCTGCGCGGCCTGATCCGGGTGCCCGCGAGGCGGGCCGCGGCCCAGGGCGCGGCGCAGTCCGCGGACACGCTCACCCGGCAGCTCGCCGGGCTGAGCGTGCAGGAACAGGAGGAGGCGCTGCTCAAGCTGGTCCGCGGACAGGCGGCGGCGGTGCTCGGACACCGGGACGGGGCGGCGATCGGCGCGGAGCGTCAGTTCCAGGAGCTGGGCTTCGACTCGCTGACCGCGGTCGAGTTCCGCAACCGGCTCAACGCGGCCACCGGTCTGCGGCTGCCCGCCACGCTGCTGTTCGACTACCCGACGCCGGCCGACGTCGTCCGGTACGTGCGCGGACAACTCGTCACCGACGAACCGGCGGGCGCCGGTTCGGTGCTCTCGGCCCTCGACGCACTGGAGAAGGCGATCGCCGGACTCAGCCTCGACGACGCCGAGGAGCACCGTCGGGTGACCGGCCGGATCGAGGTCCTCAGGACCAAGTGGGCCGATCTGGGCCGCACGGACGCGTCCGGCGACGACTCCTCGAAGGAAGAGGACCTCGACGAGGCGTCCGACGAGGACATGTTCGCGCTCCTCGACGACGAACTCGGCCTCAGCTGACCCACCCCGCGGGCCGCTTCGGCGGCCCGCGGCTCCGCCCCCGTACACGCCGAAACCCGTCGCACGCAACACCGCCGGCGTCAGGCCGGCGCTCACGAAAGGTCCAGGAAAGCGTGACAACCCCTACGTCCACCGAGGCGAGTCTGTGGGCCCGGAGCTTCCACCCGGCCCCCTCCCGCTCCACCCAGCTCTACTGCTTCCCGCACGCGGGCGGCTCGGCGTCCTTCTACTTCCCCGTGTCCGCCCAGCTGTCCTCGGTGGCGGAGGTGTTCGCGGTGCAGTACCCGGGACGGCAGGACCGGCGCAAGGAAGTGTCGCCCACGGACATCGCCACCCTCGCCGACCAGCTCTACGACGCCCTCGGCCCCGCCCTCAAGGCCCGGCCGACCACGTTCTTCGGGCACAGCATGGGCGCCACCCTGGCCTTCGAGGTGGCCCGCCGCCTAGAGGCCGACGGCGGTGAGCTGGTGCGGCTGTTCGCGTCCGGGCGACGCGCGCCGTCGACCGTCCGCGACGAGAACGTGCACCGCCTCTCCGACGAGGGCATCGTGCGCGAGCTGAAGCTCCTCGCCGGCACCGACACCGCGCTGCTCGGCGACGAGGAGATCCTGCGCATGATCCTCCCCGCCATCCGCAGCGACTACGAGGCGATCGAGACCTACCGGTGCGCCCCCGACGTCACCGTCCGCGCCCCGATCACCGTCCTCACCGGTGACAGCGACCCCAAGACGTCGATGCCCGAGGCCGAGGCGTGGCGCGGCCACACGACCGGCGACTTCGACCTCCAGGTCTACCCCGGCGGCCACTTCTACCTGACCGCGGAGGCCCCCGCGGTCATCGCCTCCCTCAGGAAGCACCTCACCGCGCAGGGCTAGCATCCGCCGTTCCGCCCCTCGCCAGGCCACGGGCGACGGGCGGAACGGACCACCTGCGGAGGTCTGGAGCGATACGCGGAGTCCCGTCACCGCCCGGCCCGGCCGCTGCCCGCCGAGCCGATCGAGGTGGAGGGAAATTCGCTCAGCCCGACGTGACGGTCCGCGTACGCTCCTGGGCATGCAGCCCGAGGACCTGGTACGCGACCACACGATCTACGCCTGTGTCATGGGCTCGCGGGCCTTCGGGCTGGCGACGGACGGCAGCGACACGGACCACCGGGGCGTCTTCCTCGCCCCCACCTCCCTGTTCTGGCGCTTCGAGAAGCCGCCCACGCACGTGGACGGTCCGCTGCCGGAACAGTTCAGCTGGGAGCTGGAACGCTTCTGCGCACTGGCGCTCCGTGCCAACCCCAACATCCTGGAGTGCCTGCACTCAACGCTGGTCGAGCACGTGGACGACACCGGCCGCGAACTGCTGCACCTGCGCGGCGCCTTCCTCTCCCGGCAGGTCTACGACAGCTTCACCCGCTACGCCCTCGGCCAGCGCCGCAAGCTCGACGCCGACGTCCGTACGTCGGGCTCCCCGCGCTGGAAGCACGCGATGCACCTGCTCCGTCTGCTGATGACCGCCCGCGACCTGCTGCGCACGGGCGAGCTGCACATCGACGTCGGCGACCAGCGGGAGCCCCTGCTCGCGGTGAAGCGGGGCGAGGTCTCCTGGGCCCAGGTCGAGACCCGCATGGCCCGGCTCGCGGCCGAGGCCGAGGAGGCCCTGCTGCACACCCCGCTCCCGCCGGAACCGGACCACGCGCGCGTGGCCGACTTTCTGTTCCGGGCGCGCCGCGCCTCAGCCGGTCAGCCGGACGCGCACCACGAAGTCGTGCAGGGCGTCGTAAGCGGTGGGCGCTTCGGGCAGGGCTGAGACGGCCTGCGCCTCGTCGAGCACGGCGTGCAGCCGCTCCACGTCGGCCGCCACACGCGCGTGATCGACGACGGCCGTGCCGTGCTCGCGTTCCGCCTTGGCGGCCACCAGCTCGGGCAGATAGCCGGGCGTGGCCGGTTCGCCGGCGAGACTCGGCAGGTGAGCCTGCACCTCGCCGCTGCGCATGAGGTGGATGCCGGTGAGCAGTACGCGGAAGGTGTACAGCAGCGGCTTGAGTTCGCCGGTCTTCTCGAACAGCCGCCACTGGGTCACCGCGAACCCGCGGTAGTGGTGGGCGTGGTGACGGGTGAGGACGCCCGGCACGAACGCGGCCAGCTCCCGGTGGGCGTCGGTGGTGTGCGCGACCAGCGGCGAGAGCAGCTGCTCCAGCACATAGCCGTTGCGCCGCAGCATCAGTCGTACGAACTTGCGCAGATCGTGGGTGACGAGGTCCATCTCGACCCCCAGCCGCACCCACGTCCGCGACCGTGTCTCCTCCGGCTCGCGCAGCCCGACCAGGTCGGCGGTGGGCAGCAGGTGGACGCCTCGCAGGTCCACGTCGGAGTCCTGCGAGGGAAAGCCGTACAGATGGGCACCGGAGACGGTCGCGAACAGCAGAGGGGCGGGCTGTTCGGCGATCACGGGCGTCAGGTCCATGTCGAGTCCGTCGATCATGGACTCAAGTGTCCCAGAGCCCCCCGGGGCCAACGGGCAGTTACTTGTTACGGGTCGAGGCGGTACTCGGTGCGGCTGGTCAGGACGGAGCCCGGGCGGAGCACCGTGCTCGGGTACTCCGGGTGGTTCGGGGAGTCGGGCAGGTGCTGGGTCTCCAGGCAGACGGCGGCGTACCGCTCGTGGCGGTTGCCCGCCGCGTCCTTGAGTGTCCCGTCGAGCTGGTTGCCGGTGTACACCTGGAGGCCCGGTTCGGTGGTCCACACCTCCAGGGCCCGCCCGCTTACCGGATCCTCCAGCCGGGCCGCACGCCGCAGGTCCTCCCCGTCCGACGGCTGGCGCAGCACCCAGCAGTGGTCGTAGCCGCCGGCCGCCCGCAGTTGCGGGTCGGGGGCGTGCAGGCGGGCGCCGATGGTGTGCGCGCGGGTGAAGTCGAAGGGGGTGCCCGCTGTTTCCGCGCTCGGCCCGTGCGGGATGCCCTCGTCGGTCAGCGGCAGGTACCGGTCCGCGTCCAGTCGGAGTACGTGGTCGGCCACCGTGGGGGCGCCCGACAGGTTGAAGTAGGCGTGGTTGGTGAGGTTGACCACGGTCGGCCGGTCGGTGACGGCACGGTAGTCGACGGAGAGGGTGCCCTGGGCGTCGAGGACGTACGTGGCCGTGACGTCCAGCGTTCCGGGAAAGCCCATGTCTCCGTCGGGGCTGCGCAGGGTGAGGCGCACCCCGGCGAAGTCGTCGCCCACCACGGGCGCGGCGGCCCAGATCCGCCGGTCGTAGCCGTCGGGGCCGCCGTGCAGGGCGTGACCCCGGTCGTTCACCGGCACCTGGTGCGCCCGGCCGTCCAGGGTGAAGCGGCCGTCGGCGATGCGGTTGGCGTACCGCCCCACCAGGGCACCGAGGTACGGGCTCGGGCCGGCGTAGTCCTCGATCCCGGTCAGCGACAGGACGACCGAGCGCGCGACTCCGTCACGGTCCGGCACCTCCAAGGCGTGCAGGATGCCGCCGTAGGTGAGTACCTCGGCGCGCACGCCTCGGCCTGAGTCCAGGTGCCAGCGCTCCACCGGAGTGCCGTCGGGCGTGGCGCCGAAGGGGGAGCAGCGCAGGGCGGGTCGTGGCATGAAGGTCCTCGGGGATGGGAGGAGGAGGGCAGGCTGGTTCAGCGGCCGGGTGCCGGTTCAGCGTTGGCGGCCCAGGGTCGACTCGCGTACCACCAGGTCGTGTCCCGGCCGCAGCCGGCGCGGCTCGGTGTCGGCGGAGCCGGTGAGGCGGGAGATGACGCAGCTGACGGCCTGGCGGGCGATGGCCTGCTTGTCGGGGGAGACGGTGGTCAGGGTGATCGCCCCGAAGCGGCCGTCCTCGATGTCGTCGAATCCCACGACCGCCACGTCCTGCGGGATGCGCAGGCCGCGTTCGCCGAGCACCCTCATGGCGCCGATCGCCTGGAGGTCGTTGTAGGCGAAGACCGCGTCGGGCCGCACGCCGTGGTCCAGCAGGAGGGCCATGGCCTGCGCGCCGTCCGCCCGGCCGTAGCCGTCGGTGGGGGCCACCAGCGAGTCGTCGTGCGGCAGCCCGGCCGCGGCCAGTTCCTCACGCCACCCCTGGAGGCGCAGGTGGGCGGGCTGGCGGGCGCTCTCCGCCCGCGCGCCGAGGAAGGCGATCCGCTGCCGTCCCATCCCGACCAGGTGCCGGACCGCGCTGCGGGCGGCGGCCACGTTGTCGATCGCGATGTGGTCGTAGGGGGCGTCGTACTCCCGCTCGCCGAGCAGCACGAGCGGCGAGGTGTCGGTGCGGCCGCGCAGGTCCGCGTTCTCCAGTTCGATCGGCGAGAGGATCAGACCGTCGATCACATGGGTCCGGAAGCCCTGGCAGACGAGCATCTCCTTCTCCCGCAGGCCGGCGGTGTGGTCGAGGAGCACGGTGTAGTGGTGGCGTGCGGCGGCGTCGATGACCGCGCTGGCCAGCTCGGCGAAGTACGGGTTGCCGAGTTCGGGGACGGCCAGCGCGATGATCCCGGTGCGGCCCTTGCGCAGGTGGCGCGCGGTGAGATTGGGGCGGTAGCCGAGCTCGTCGATCGCCTGCCGCACCCGGGCCCGCATGGCGGGGGTGACGTGCGGATAGTCATTGACGACGTTCGAGACGGTCTTGATGGACACTCCCGCTCGCTGCGCGACGTCCTTGAGGCTGACGCCCAAGGCGTTCCCTCCTTGTCGGGCCGGGCGCAGGACACCGACGGGTCCTGCGGCACGGCGTCTGTCATCAGGTGCGGCGTGCCCGTGCCAGGTACCGCTGGGCCACGACCACCACGATGAGGAAGCCGCCGCTGACCACGGACTGGTAGGACGAATTGAGCGAGCCTATCTGGTTGATCAGGTTCTGGATGACCGCGAGCAGCAGCACTCCCCACAGGGTGCCGTTCACCGAGCCGGCGCCGCCTATCAGCAGGGTGCCGCCGATGACGACCGCGGCGATGGCGTCCAGCTCCATGCCCACGCCGATGATCGTGACCCCGGAGGACAGCCGGGCGGCGTTGAGCGCGCCGGCGAACCCGGCAAGGAGGCCGCTGAGCGTGTAGACCAGGACCCGGGTGCGGGCCACCGGAAGTCCCATCAGGGTCGCGGCGTCGGGGCTGCCGCCGACGGCGAACAGCGACTGGCCGAACGAGGTGCGCTGCAACACCACCCCGCCGGCGGCGAACAGCGCCAGCGCGATGAGCACCGGATACCCGAAGCCGCCCACCGTGCCCTGGCCGAGTTCGGCGAACGCCGAGTCCCGAGGCACCAGATAGGTGGTGGCGCCCTCGTCGGTCAGGGCGAGGAGCAGGCCGCGGGCCCCGAGCAGGGTGGCCAGGGTGACGATGAACGGGGCCATGCCGGCCCGTGCGATCAGCAGCCCGTTCAGGGTGCCGATCGCCCCGCAGACGGCCAGCGGCAGGAGCAGCGCGGCCCAGATGCCGTACTGCGAGGCCCAGGCGGCCAGTACGCCGCCGAGCGCGAACACCGAGCCGACCGAGAGGTCGATGCCGCCGGTGATGATCACGAGGGTCATGCCCAGGGCGACGACGGCGATGAACGACGCCTGTACGGCGATGTTCTGGGCGTTGTCGAGCGTGCCGAAGGACGGGAAGACGAACGAGGAGACCAGGACGACCGCGACCAGGACGGCGAGGGCGCCGTGCCGTTGCAGGAGTTCGGTGATCCGCTCCTGGCCGGTGGCCGGGGAGGGGGCCGCGGCCGTCGGACGGAGAGCGGCCGGCGACTGCCGGGGGCTGGTGAGTGACTTCATCGGGACCGACGCTCCCGTGCGACGTAGACGGCGACGAGGATGATGACGGCCTGGGCGATCTGCGCGGTGGAGTCCGGCAGATCGTGCTTGACCAGGGTGGCCCGCAGGAGCTGCATCAGCAGCGCGCCGGTGACGGTGCCCAGCACCCGCACCGAGCCGCCGGTCAGCGGTGTGCCGCCGACGACCACCGCGGTGATCGCGGACAGTTCCATGAGGTTGCCGAGCGCGGAGGGATCGCTGGCGGTCAGCCGGGCGGTGGCCAGTACGCCGGCGAGCGCCGCCAGGACGCCGCACAGGACGTAGACGCCGATCAGGACCCGCTTGACCGGCAGCCCGGAGAGTCTGGCGGCGGCCCGGTTGCCGCCCACCGCGACCAGTTGCCGGCCGAAGGTGGTGCGGTGCACGACCCCGGCCACCGCCAGTGCCAGGACGCCCGCGGTCAGTACCACCACGGGGATGCCCAGCACCTCCCCGCTGCCCAGTGCCAGCAGGTCCGGGTTGGCGATCTGCTTGAGCTGCCCGTCGGCCATCACCAGGGCCAGGCCCCGGCCGCCCACGAACAGGGCCAGGGTGGCCACGATGGGCTGCAGGCCCACCACGGCGACCAGGGTGCCGTTGACCGCGCCCACGAAGACCCCGGCCAGCAGCGCCATGAGCAGTGCCGGGACCAGCCCGTAGCCGAGGTAGAGCGGCAGCAGCGCGGCGGCCAGTGCCATCGCGGACCCCACGGACAGGTCCACGCCCTCGGTGCCGATGACGAGCGCCATGCCGAGCGCCACGATGACGACCGGGGAGACCTGCACGAGCTGGGTCCGCAGGTTGGCCACGGTCAGGAAGTGCTCGGTGAACGCGGCGTTGAAGGCGAGCAGCACCAGCACCGCCGTGTAGACGCCGTACTTCTGGAACCAGGCCGGTGCGGCGAGCCGGACCGCGCTCCGTCCCAGTGCCGGCGACAGCTGGGTCATTCCTGCTCCTCGTCCGTGTGCGATGACGTGTGCGGCGTTTCGGCGGCGGGCTCGGGCTCGGGTTCGGGCTCGGGGGTGTGCGCGGCCAGCGCGTCCAGCAGTTCCGCCTCGCCGACCAGGTCGCCGGCCAGCTCACCGGCCACCGCGCCGCCGCGCAGCACCACCAGCCGGTCCGCGCCCTCCACCAGCTCCTCGACGTCGGAGGAGATCAGCAGCACCGCGAGCCCCTCCTGCGCCAGTTCGTCGATGAGGGTCTGCACCTCGGCCTTGGCGCCGACGTCGATCCCTCGGGTGGGCTCGTCCAGCAGCAGCACCTTGGGCTCCAGGCACAGCCAGCGCGCCAGCAGCACCTTCTGCTGGTTGCCGCCGGAGAGCTCCTCGACCTTCTGCTGGGGGCCCGACGCCTTGATCCGCAGCCGCTTCATGAAGATCTCCACGATGCGGTCCTGCTGCTTGCGGGAGACGACACCGGCCCGGGACAGGCGGGGCATGGCGGCCAGGACGATGTTCTCCCGCACCGACAGACCGGGCACGATGCCCTCGGCCTTGCGGTCCTCGGAGAGCAGGCTGACGCCGGCCCTGATCGCCGCGGCGGGGGACAGGCGGCGCAGCGGCCTGCCCGCCACCGAGACCGTGCCGGAGTCCAGTGGCAGCGCGCCGACCAGGGCCTTGGCGGTCTCGGTGCGCCCGGAACCCAGCAGGCCGCCCAGGCCCAGAACCTCCCCCGGACGCAGTTCCAGTGACACCTCGTCCAGCAGGTGGCGGCGGCTCAGCTTCTCGGCGGTGAGCACCGGTTCGCGGGCGGCGTCGTGCTCGCCGCCGAAGCCGGTGACGCCGTGCCGGCGGACCTCGGCGACCTCCCGGCCGAGCATCATCGAGACCAACTGCATCCGGTCCGTGTCCGCGAGCGGGCCGGTGTGCACCAGCCGTCCGTCGCGGAGCACGGTGACCCGGTCGCAGATGCGGTACAGCTCGTCCATCCGGTGGCTGACGTAGAGGATGGCGATGTCGCGGCTGTGCAGTTCCTCGACGACCCGGAAGAGCGTCTCCACCTCGCGCGGCTCCAGTGCGGAGGTCGGCTCGTCCATCACCACCACCTGGGCCCGCACCGAGACCGCGCGGGCCAGCGCCACCATCTGCTGGGTGCCCACGCCCAGGCTGTTCAGGGGGCGGCGCACGTCGGCCGTGACCCCGAAGCCGGCCAGCAACTCGGCCGCCTCCCGGTGCATCCGGGGGAAGTCGATCAGGCGCAGGCGGTTCTTGGGCTCGCGGCCCAGGAAGATGTTCCGCGCCACGCTCATCATCGGGACGAGGTTGACCTCCTGGTAGATGGTGGACACGCCGGCCTGCTGCGCCTCGTGCGGCCGGGCGAACGAGACCGGCCGCCCGCCCAGGCGCAGCTCCCCGGAGTCGGGGCGGTGCACACCGGTGAGGACCTTGATCAGGGTGGACTTGCCGGCGCCGTTCTCGCCGACCAGGGCGTGTATCTCACCGCGGCGCAGGGTCAGGGAGACGTCGTCGAGCGCCACCACGCCGGCGAAGCGCTTGCCGACGCCGACGGCCTCCAGCACCGTCGGGGGCGCGGCGCCGTCCGCGTCCGGGTGCGGTGCGGCGACTGCCGCTTCGGGGGGTGCCATGGGCTCAGGCCTTCCGTGGGTCGGTGAGCGGGGAGCGGGCCGCCCGGTCCAGGGCCTGTGACGACAGGCCCCGGGGCGGCCCGGGCGGCCCGAGGGCGTCTCAGTAGGCTCCGGACAGGGAGTCCTTGGCGTTCGACGCGTCGTAGGCGCGGTCGGAGATGATCACGTTCTCCGGGATGGACTCGCCGCCGAAGAACTTCTGCGCGGTGGCGAAGGCCAGCGGGCCGAACCGCGGGTTGGACTCGATCACCCCGTTGTACTGGCCGTCGGCGAGTGCCTGCACCGCGTTGCGGGTGCCGTCGATGGAGATGATCTTGACGTCCTTGCCGGGCTTCTTGCCGGCTCCCTTGAGCGCGGTGACGGCGCCCAGGCCCATCTCGTCGTTCTCCGCGTACACGGCGGTGATGTCCGGCTTGGACTGGATGAGCTGCTCCATCACCTGCTGGCCCTTGTCGCGGGCGAACTCACCGGTCTGCTGGGCCACGATCTCCAGGCCGGGGGCCTTGGCCTTGAGCTGGTCGACGAAGCCCTTGGTGCGGTCGGTGGTGACGTTGTTCCCGGACGCGCCCAGCAGGATCGCGACCTTCCCCTTGCCGCCGGTCACCTGGATCATCGCGTCCGCCGCACGCTTGCCCTGCTCGACGAAGTCCGAGCCGAGGAAGGCCACATAGTCCTTGCAGGCGGTGGCGTTGAGCTTGCGGTCGACGGTGATCACGGGCACGTGCTTGGCGGCGGCGGCCTGCAGCGCCGGTTCCAGGCCGTCGGAGTTCAGCGGCGCCACGATGAGCAGCTGCGCGCCCTGGGCCAGCATGTCCTTGATGTCGCTGATCTGCTTGGAGAGCTGGGACTGGGCGTTGGTGGTGAGCAGCTTCTTGACGCCCAGCTTGGCGGCCTCGTCCTTGATGGACCGGGTCTCGGCGATCCGGAAGGGGTTGGCCTCCTTCTCGGACTGGGAGAAGCCGACGACCGCGTCCTTCAGGTCGATTTTGGTGGCGCCGTAGGCATCCAGGGTGCAGCCGGAGCCCGAGGAGTCGGCGGACGGCGACTGCACCACCTGGGCGCCCTGACTGGTGTCGGAGGAGGCCGCGCCGGTGCCCTCCTCCTTGGAGCAGCCGGCGGAGAGGGCCGCGGCGGCGGCGAGGCACACGGCGGCCACGAGACGGGATCTGCGAGGGCTGGTCATGGTCGTTGCACTCCTTGCGTGGTGGGGCGACTGCTCTGGCACGGCGCGGCCGACGAGGTCGTCCGGTCGCCGCCGGGGCCGCGGGGTGGAATGTGGCGTGGTGCGCGTGCTCGGCAAGGGTCTTTCGTTCGGATCAGGCCGGATCAGGGAGCGGGCCGGGGCGGGAGGCCCCCGGGGTGGACCGGGGGCCTCCCGCCGCCGTCACCGCCTGGCGGGCGCGGTGGGTTCGCCGGCCGCCAGCGAGGCCACCTCGGCGCCGCTCAGGGCGCGGTCGTAGGCGTGGACGTCGGCGATCGCGCCGGCCCAGTGGTCGACCGGGCCGCCGTTGTACTTGCCGCGGCCGATCACCAGGTTTCCGGCGGGCACCTCGCCGTTGCAGGCGCGGGTGGAACCGGCCTGGGTGCCGTCCACGTAGATCCGCAGCGCGCCGTCCTGGTGGTTGTAGCTGCCGACCAGGTGGTACCACTTCCCGGCCTCGGGCTCCCCGATGCTGTTCGCCAGCGCCCGGGCGCCGGAGAAGCTGAACGCGAACCGCTTGTCGGCCTGGGAGTACTGGAGGTAGAAAACGCTGCTCCTGTCGCCGTCGACGGACACCGCGGTGCTGAAGTGCCCCTTGTCGTCGAGGCGGACCCAGGCGGCCACCGAGTAGTCGCCCTTCTCGGTGTCCAGGACGGGCGCGCCGGCGTCGACGTGACCGGTGCTGCCGTTCAGCAGCACCGCGCCGCCGTTCGGGCCGGTGGTCCAGGCCGCCCCGCCCTTGAGGGTGCCGTCGTGGCGCCCCGCGACGTCGGTGGCGGTCGTGCCGGACTCCTGGTGCAGCGGCCACCAGGACACTCCGGCCAGTCCGGGGGTGCCCTTCGGGACGTTCGCCCCGCCCGCGGCGGAACCGGCCGCGATCACCTGCTGGTTGATCTCCCGCACCGGTCCGGGCTGGACCTTGACCACCTTGCGGTCGTAGGTGAGCAGGCCGTTGAGCTCGCCCTCCACGTCCGTGACCTGGGTGTAGACCGAGCCCGAGAGCCCGCAGGAGGCACGCTGGATGAGCTTCCTGGTGTTCTCCACGTACGCCTTGGTCAGCTCCTCGGCGCTGGTGGCGGCGTCACCGTAGTCCTGACCGCCGGCGGTCCCGAGGATGTGGCCGGGAACGACGTACGAGTAGCCGCCGTGCTCCCCGTCCACGGAGGCCCGGCCGGCGTCGGGGGCGGGGTTCGCCGGGCCGTGGTAGTCGTGGAAGTCAATGATGTCACCGCGACCCGAATCGCCCTTGGAAGCACAGCAGTTGACTCCGGAGTGGGCGTCCACCAGCCGGGACGGGTCCTGCTTCTTGACCGCGTCCGCGAGCTCACCGGTGGCGGCCTTGCTCCATTCGCCCCAGCCCTCGTTCATCATCGTCCACATGACGATCGACGGGCTGCTGATGTGCTGGTCGACGATCGTGTGCACCTGGTCGGTGAACGTCCGGGTCTCCGGGGTGCCGGCCGCGGCCGTCATGCGGCTCGGCATGTCCTGCCACACCATCAGACCGAGGCGGTCGGCCCAGTAGTACCAGCGGGCGGGCTCCACCTTGATGTGCTTGCGCACCGCGTTGAAGCCGAGGTTCTTGTGCTCCACCAGGTCGTACTTGAGGGCCGCGTCGGTCGGCGCGGTGTACAGGCCGTCCGGCCAGAACCCCTGGTCCAGGGTGGCCATCACGAAGGTGGGCCTGCCGTTGAGCACGATCTTGTTGACGCCGCCGACCGGGGCGACCTCGATCGAGCGCATGCCGAAGTAGGAGCCGACCTCGTCCTTTCCGGCCCGTCCGCCGTCCAGGGTCACCTTGAGGTTGTACAGGTACGGGTCGTCCGGGCTCCACAGGTGCGGCTTGCCGACCGGGAGGCGCAGCGCGGTACCGGCCGGGCCGGTGACCGAGGCCACGGCCTTGTTGCCGGCATAGGCGGTGGCGGTGACCTTCGCCGTCGGCGAGGTCCCGGCGGTGGGACGCACGGTGACGGAGAGCGACTTGTCCGCCAGGTCCGGGGTGAGTACCAGTGAGTCGACGCTCGTCTCGGGGACCGGCTCCATCCAGACGGTCTGCCAGATGCCGGAGGTCGGGGTGTACCAGATGCCGCTCGGGTCGGCGGACTGCTTGCCGAGCGCGTACCTGTCGTCCGTCGTGTCCTTGACCTTCACCAGCAGGGTCTGCGCCCCGCGTCCGGCGAGCGCGTCGGTGACGTCGGCGCTGAACTCCTCGTAGCCGCCGGTGTGATGGGCGACCTGCCTGCCGTTGACGTAGACCCAGGCCTCGTGGTCCACCGCGCCGAAGTTCAGGCGCAGCCGGTTGCCGGAGCCCACCTTCCAGCCGTTCGGCACGGTGAAGGTGCGCTGATACAGCGACCAGTCGTGGTGCTTGGCGACACCGGACAGGCCCGACTCCATCGGGTACGGCACCAGGATCTTCCCGGAGAGCTTCCCGGTGGGCAGCGCGGCGCTCTGCTCGGTCGCCTGGAACTGCCAGGTGCCGTTGAGGTTCTGCCAGTTCTTGCGGGTCAACTGCGGCCGCGGGTACTCGGGCAGGGCGTTCTTGGCGGAGACGTCCTTGGCCCACTTGGTGGCGAAGTACCAGGTGGAGTCGTTCTGCGCCACCACGGAGAACGGCCCGAGTCCGCCACCGGCCGTCGTGATGCCGCCCTTTCCGTCATAGCTGATCCGCACATCGGCGTTGAGCGAGACGGGGGTGTCGTCCTTGCCGGCGGTGATGACGAGCCTGGAGGCGTTCTTGGGGTCCTTGGCGACCGTGCCGGACCACAGGGTGCCGCCGGAGACCAGTGCGAGGTGCTTGGCCGCGTCGGCCGGAACGGCCTTGACGGCGGAGGGCAGTTCGATCGTGGCGGTCCTGCCGGTCGCGGCGACGGTGCCCTTGGCGTCGGCGGGGGAGAACCCGGCCGGCAGGTGCAGCGCCGAGTCGGGGAGCGGCCGGCGGGAGAAGCCCGGACCCGACCACTCGGTGTGCAGGTAGGCGCCGCCGTTGCCCTGGTTGTAGTCGACGGCCAGGTCGTGCAGACCGGCCTTCAGCGTGATCGCCTCGGACGTGGTCTGGACGTCCCAGTCGGTGGTCCAGTGGTCGATGACACTGGCCCCGTCGAGGGACATCCGGAAGCCGTTGTCGCCCTTGATGTAGAAGGTGTAGGCGCCGTCCGCGGGCACCTGGAGCCGGCCCGTCCAGCGCACCGCGACGTTGTCCGTGGTGCCGGCGTAGGCGCGCAGCGCGGGCAGCAGGTCGTCGACGTAGAGGGAGTTGTCGATCCGGGTGCCGGTGTACGACGCGAAGTCCAGCGCCGAGATGCTGGACATCCGGTAGTAGTCGCCTCGCAGACCGAGGTCGGTGGCCTCGGCGGAGGGAGCGGACGCCGCGGCCGGTGCGGCACTGACCTGGGCCGGCACCAGCAGCGCGGCGCCCAGCAACAGCGGCAGCAACGCAGCGAGTCGGCCGAGGAAGGGTATTCGGAGTCTGCCTGGGCTCATGCTCACCCTTTCCGTAACGGAAATTCTCCACGCCTGAACCTGCGCCGAAGTGGCCCCCGCGCCGGGCGGCACAGGGGAAGCGCGTCGGAGGCGTTCTTGTATAACGTTGGAAAAGTCGGCGCGGGAGCATGAAAGCAGGGCCCCCACAACCCTGTCCAGACCTCGGGGTCAACGGATGCGGACCGACCCCGTGCGGACGGGAAGACCACCAAGTCAGCGGCGATCGCGGGCCGTTCGAGGTCTGGACACGACTGCTCGCGCGTGCTGTCATTCCTGTCGGCGGAAATCTCTGCAACGTTATAAGGCGCGCTGACGTCATGTCCGTGCGGCGCCTTGGGCGTTCCGCGCGCGCCGGTCGTCCCACCCTCCGCCAACGCCGCCGGCCGGCGCTCCTGGACGTCGTTCCACCGCCCTGTCCCACCTTCGACAGTTCAGGAAGGACGTCCGCATGGAACGTCGTACGTTCCTCAACCGCTCACTGGCCGTCGTCGGTGGCGCCGCGCTGGCGGGAACGGCGGCTCTGCCCGCGCAGGCCGCAGCGCCCCGGCCGCCGGTGCACCTCGTCGGTCCCGCCCACGCCCTCAGCCGGTACCCGGCCAACCGGGCCCCGTTACGGCAGGAACCCTTCCTGCGCCTTCCCCCGGGCAGCATCACCCCCAAGGGCTGGCTGCGCGAACAGCTCGACCTCCAGCTCAACGGCCTGGGCGGGCGCATGCCGGAGGTCTCCGAGTACCTGTCCCCGGCCACCAGCGGCTGGGCCGTGCCCGAGCGGGACGGCTGGGAGGAACTGCCGTACTGGCTGCGCGGTTTCGGCGACCTCGGCTACGTCACCGGCGACGCCGGGACGCTGGAGCTGACCCGCGCCTGGATGGACCGCATCCTCGCCACCCGGCAGCCGGACGGCTTCTTCGGCCCCGCCGCCCTGCGTACGGCGCTGAACGGAGGCCCGGACTTCTGGCCGTACATGCCGGTCCTCGACGCGCTGCGCACCTGGCACGAGTACAGCGGCGACGACCGGGTCGTCCCCGCCCTGCAGGGCTGGCTGAAGTACCTCCACGCCCAGCCGGGCACCCTGTTCGGGCAGGGCTGGGGCTCCGCACGCTGCGGCGACACCATCGACACGGCCTACTGGCTGTACAACCGCACCGGCGACTCCTGGCTCCTCGACCTGGTGCACACCCTGCACGCCCACAGCGCCGACTACACCACCTCGATACCGACCTGGCACAACGTCAACCTGGCCCAGGGCTTCCGCGAACCGGCCCAGTACGGCGTCCTGGCGGGCGGTTCGGCCTTCCGCGACGCCACCTACCGCGTCTACGACACCGTGATGCGCCGGTACGGGCAGTTCCCCGGCGGCGGCTTCGCCGGGGACGAGAACGCCCGCGACGGCTACCACGACCCCCGCCAGGGCTTCGAGACCTGCGGCATCGTCGAGTTCATGCACAGCCACCAGATGCTCACCCGCATCACCGGCGACGCGGTGTGGGCCGACCGCTGCGAGGAACTGGCGCTGAATATGCTGCCGGCGGCCCTCGACCCGCTGCAGAAGGCCATCCACTACGCGACCTCCGCCAACGGCGTCCAGCTCGACAACGTCCCCAAGACACACGGCCAGTTCGACAACCGCTTCGCCATGCAGGCGTACCTGCGCGGCATCCACCAGTACCGCTGCTGCCCGCACAACTACGGCATGGGCTGGCCCTACTACGCCGAGGAACTCTGGCTGGCCAGCGCCGACGGCGGCCTGTGCGCCTCGCTGTACGCGGAGTCCTCGGTGCGCGCCGACGTCGCCGACGGCACCACGGTCACCATCGCCGAGCGCACCGACTACCCGTTCGACGAGACCGTCACCTTCACCCTGTCCACTCCCAGGACGGTGCGCTTCCCGCTGTACCTGCGCGTACCGGGATGGTGCCGGGCCCCCTCGGTGCGGGTGAACGGCCGGCCCGCGCAGGCCCGCGGCAGCGGCGGTTACCTGGTCCTCGACCGCTCCTGGCAGCACCGCGACACCGTGGAGCTGTACCTGCCCATGCGCACCACCGTGCGCACCTGGGGCGCGAACCGCGACTCGGTCTCCGTCGACCACGGTCCGCTCACCTACTCCCTGCAGATCGAGGAGGCCTGGTCGCGGTTGGCCGGTACCGAGGACTGGCCCGAGTACGAGGTGCGCCCGGCCTCGCCGTGGAACTACGCCCTGGTGCTGGACGAGAAGGACCCCGCCCGCTCCCTCACCCTGGAGCGCACCCGCGCCCGCGCCGCCAACCCGTTCACCCACACCGGCACCCCCGTCCGCATGAAGGCCAGGGCGCGCCGCGTCCCCGCCTGGCAGGCCGACGACGAGAACGTGGTCGCGCCGCTCCAGCAGAGCCCGGCGCGCACCACCGAACCGGTCGAGCACGTCACGCTGATCCCGTCCGCCGCCGCACGGCTGCGCATCACCTCGTTTCCCACGGCGGGATCGGGCCGGAGGGCCCATGAGTGGGTCGCGTGCACCGCGTCCTTCAGCGGCGTGGACAGCCCCCAGGCCCTGGTCATCAACGCCACGGCCGGGCCCCGGGACTCCTACGACCAGTCCATTCCCCGCTTCACCTGGTGGGACCGGACCGGCACGGAGGAGTGGGTGCGGTACGAGTACGCCGAGCCGGTCCGCGCGAGCGGGGTGTCGGTGTACTGGTACGACGACACCGGCCACGGCGCCTGCCGGGTACCGCGGTCCTGGCGGCTGGAGTACCGGACTCCCGCGGGTGCCTGGCAACCGGTGAGCGGCGCATCCGCGTACGGCACGGCCACCGACACGTTCAACGACGTCTCCTTCGACCCGGTGACCGCCACCGCCCTGCGCGTGCGCGTACAGCTGCGGCCCGGCGTCTCCGGCGGCGTACTGGCCTGGCGGGTCCGGCTGTTGTGAGGCCCCGGCCCCGGCGGTCACAGCGGCAACAGCATTTCCGCACACGCGTGCGGCGAGCCACCCGTGGGTGACTCGCCGCACGCCGGCGCCGGTCCGGGCCGGTCATCCGTCCCCGGTCAGGGGAACTGGACCACCTTGGACGGCACCGTGCTCGTACCCGAGGTGGGCGCGCCCGTGTTGTTGACGACGTGGGCGTACTGGCCCTGGCCGCCGAGGGAGATCACCAGGATGTCGTGCAGCTTGACACCGGACTTGACCGGCACCTGGAACCCGTGCGCCTGGACGATCGAGGGGTCGGCCGTGAAGTTGCAGTAGCTGCCCAGACCCCAGGCCTCGTGCGTGTTGACCGAGTCGGCGACCTTGTAGGCCGCGTAGCCGACGATGCCGTCGTGGGTGATGGCGGCGGCGTTCGGGACGTCGTAGGCCTTCTCGTTCTGGAAGAAGACCGTCCGGCCGCGTTCCCCGTTCCAGTACACGTCGTACTTGTTGTAGTGCTCGACGAACAGGCCCGTCGCGAGGACGTCGTTGCCGTTGACCCACAGGCCGTAGTCGGCCCGGTTGGTGTTCCAGCCGACGCCGCTGCCGTGGTCCGCGCGCCAGAGCCAGGTGTGGTCGATGATGACGTTGTTGCTGTTGACCACGATCGAGTTGGTCGCGAGACCGGGGCCCGCGCCGCCGATCCGGACGAACACGTCCTGCACCGTGGTCGGGTTGGCGGAGTGGTCGGCGGAGGAGCCGGGCTGGCCGACCCGCAGGAGCGTGTCCGAGTTGGCGGCGCCCGCGTCGATCAGGAATCCGGCGAGCCGGACGCCGTCGACGTCGGCGACGTGCATCGCGTCGACGCCGTTGTCGGGCACGAGGGTGGCGAGCCCCAGTCCCAGCACCACGGTGTTCGCGCGGGTCACGTCGATGGTCCGGTCGAGGTGGTAGACACCGGGAGTGAACAGCAGGTTGAGGCCCTGGGACAGCGCCTGGTTGATGGTGGCGGCGGTCGCACCCGGCTTGACCACGTAGAACTGGTCGAGCGGGAGCGAGCTGCCCGCGTTGGCCGGCCAGGACACACCGCGGACGTTGGTCCGCTTGGCGGGCACGAAGACCTTGTAGGTGTTGCCGTCCAGGTAGAGGAACGGCTTCTCGCGCGAGATCGGCGTGGTGTCGAGCGTGGTGTACGAGCCGGTGGCGAAGTCGGTCGCCGGCGCGCCCTGCACTCCGGTGAACGTCATGTTCCACACGCCGTTGGTCCAGCCGCCCACCGAGCTGTCGCGGGTGTACCACTGCTGCTGCGAGTACGGGCCGACGGTGCCGTCGATCTTCGAGTCGGCGATGTACCCGCCGGAGGCCCAGCCGTATCCGTTCGGGGCGAGGTTGAGGCCGCCCTGGACGTGGATGCGGCGGAACGGCGCCGCCTGCGCGACGGCCCACCGGTCGTCGCCGTGCGACGGCCTGATGGCGAGGTTCTCCGCCGAACGCCAGAAGTTCTGGGTGGCGTTGCCGTTGAACCAGCCCGCGTCGACGGTGATGTCACCGTTGATCTGGGTGTCGTCGGGGTTGAGGCCAAGGCCGGAGATCGAGGTGTAGAAGCCGATCTGGGCGTTGATCCCGTTGTAGGTGCCCGGCTTGAGCAGGAACTGGTAGCGGCCGTTGCCGAACTGGTTGGACTCCTGCTGGGCGAAGACCTGGTCGAACCTCTGCTGGAGGTTGGGGGTGGAGGGGTCGACGACGATGACGTTCGGCCCAAGGTCGCCGCCGCCCTGCACGGGCGGGGTGCCGCCGCCGGACGACTCGGTGTGGACGGCGACCTCCCAGAGCGAGTAGCCGTAGCCGGTCGAGCGGACCGTTCCGTAGATGCGCAGGTAACGGCCCGAACCGCTGACGTCGTAGGAGGCGCTGCCGCCGGTCGCGCCGGTGACGCTCTTCAGCGTGGTCCAGCTCTGGCCGTTGGCCGAGGCCTGGATCTGGAACTCCTTGGCGTACGCGGTCTCCCAGGTCAGGTCCACCTTGCACAGGTTCTGGACCGATCCGAGGTCGACCTGCACCCACTGCGGGTCCGAGAAGGCGCTGGACCAGCGGGTGCCCGGGTCGCCGTCGAAGGCGGCGGAGGCCGGGGTGCCCGCGTTCTCGGTGGAGGAGGCTGTCGCGGGCTTGCCCAGGGCGGCGTTGCCGGTGCCGCAGGCGGCCGCGAGGCCGGCGCTCCGGTCGGCCGACGGCGCGGCGGCCTTGCCCTGGGGCAGCGGGGTGCCGGCCGCGGCGGCGGCCGGCAGGTCGGTGGCGGGAAGGGCGACGAGCGCTGCCACTGCGGCGAGCGCGACACCCAGGGATCTGAGTCTCATACGGGTCCCTGCGGATGCGATGGGGGGTGAGTGTTCGCGAGGAGGGCGGGGCTGTGTCACGGCGTGCTGGAGCTCAACTGCAAGCCTGCACGGCTTAGTTCACATCTTGATTTAACTGATGAGGTCGAGGGGTCGGCAAGCCCCCGGACGCGGGAATCTTTTCAAACGTTGACGGGACGGGTGCCCGCCGCAGGTGGGGTGGTGTTCAGGAAATGAGGACGGGCGGGGCGGCGCTGATCCTTCTGCGGCATGCCTTGACACCCGCGCGTCAAGCACTCAACACTCCCAGGGCAGGAGAGCGCTTGCCCGCCGCTGACGACGTTCGTGACATCCCGTCAGGCCGTGCCCGCTCGCCCTTCTTCACCCCCCACTTCTCACCCCCTGAGTTCAGGAGGTCTCCATGCCACGGAGATCGAAAGCCCTGTCAGGAATGCTGATCGCCGGCGCCCTGCTGATGACGTCGCTCGGTGTGGCCGGCGTCGCCACCAGTGCCGGGCCGCCCGCCCCCGGCAGTGAGGCGGCGACGTCGTTCGCGGCCGGCCACTCCGGGCACGCCATGGCCGCGTCGACCGCCTTCTCGGCCGAGGACGCGAACGGCGACGGCTACATCCCGGCGATCCCGCCGGTCACCGGCGTCACCCCGTCCACCGCGAACCCGCCCCACCGCTACTTCCACGAGTTCCAGGCCAACTGCTCCGTCACCCGCACCAGGCCCGACGACCCCATCGTCTATCCGCAGCAGCCGGGCAAGTCGCACGACCACACCTTCATGGGCAACACCACGACCGACGCGTACAGCACCGCCGCGTCACTGGACGCGGGCGGCACCGCCTGCAAGGCGCCCGGCGACCGGTCGGGCTACTGGGTGCCGACCGTCTACAACGGCGACAAGGCGGTACTGCCGGTCGGCCCGCAGACGATCTACTACAAGGCGGGAGTCACCGACTACACCAGCGTGCGGCCCTTCCCCAAGGGGCTGCGTTTCGTGGTGGGCAACCCGTTGCAGAGCGCTCAGGAGTTCCGCAACAGCCCCGGTTTCGTCGAGGGTTGGGAATGCGGCGACAGCTACTTCAACGTCGACTTCCCGGCGAGCTGTCCCAACCGGCCCGACGTACAGCTCAACATCCGCTTCCAGGCACCCAGTTGCTGGGACGGCAAGTACCTCGACACCCCTGACCACCGCAGCCACATGGCCTACCCGGTGGTCAAGCCCGGCACCAACGACAACATGTGCCCGGCCGACCACCCGGTCGCGCTGCCGATGATCGAGTTCAAGATGGCGTTCCCGGTCAACGGCGACATGTCCCGGGTGAGGCTGTCGAGCGGGGCCGCCTGGTCCTACCACTACGACTTCTTCAACGCCTGGGACGCGCCCACGCTGGCGGCCATGGTCGGCCACTGCATCGTCGGCGGCCTCCAGTGCGACGCACGCGGCTACGACGAGACGCACCCCGAGGCGGGAGCCGCGCTGAACGGGGACTACCGGCTTCCCTGAACCGCACCCTGAACGGCGCCACCCCGAAGCAGGGTGGCCCGGCCGGACCCCCACACGGCCGGGCCACCCGACCTCCCCCCACCTCCCGCGCATCGGAGACCCCCCATGTCACGAAGTCGCGTCCGCCGTCTGACCGCACCGCTCACCGCGGGCCTCCTCACCCTCGGCGCCCTCACCGCCCTGCCCGCCACGCAGGCCCACGCGGCCGGCAGCGTCGTCAAGGTGACCGGAGCCAAGGGCAACTGGCAGCTCACCGTGGACGGGAAGCCATACCAGATCAAGGGCCTGACCTGGGGCCCGTCCGCCGCCTCCGCCGACACCTATCTGCCGGACCTGAGGTCCATGGGCGTCAACACCATCCGCACCTGGGGCACGGACGCGAGCAGCAAGCCGCTGTTCGACTCCGCGGCCGCGCACGGCATCAAGGTCGTCGCCGGATTCTGGCTCCAGCCCGGCGGAGGTCCGGGCAGCGGCGGTTGCGTCGACTACGTCACCGACACCACGTACAAGAACAACATGCTCAACGAGTTCACGAACTGGGCGCGGACCTACAAGGACAACGCGGGCGTGCTCATGTGGGACGTGGGCAACGAGTCGGTCCTCGGCCTGCAGAACTGCTACGGCGGCGACCAGCTGGAACGCCAGCGCGACGCGTACACGAGCTTCGTCAACGAGGTCGCCCGCAGGATCCACGGCATCGACCCCGACCACCCGGTCACCTCCACCGACGCATGGGTCGGCGCCTGGCCCTACTTCAAGCGCAACGCGCCCGACCTCGACCTGTACGCCGTCAACTCCTACAACGGTGTCTGCGACATCAGGTCCGCCTGGCAACAGGGCGGTTACGACAAGCCGTACATCGTCACCGAGTCCGGCCCGGCCGGCGAGTGGGAGGTGCCGAACGACGCCAACGGGGTCCCGGCGGAGCCCAGCGACCAGGCCAAGGCCGCGGGCTACACCAAGGCGTGGAACTGCGTCACCGGCCACAACGGGGTCGCGCTCGGCGCCACGCTGTTCCACTACGGCACGGAGTACGACTTCGGCGGCATCTGGTTCAACCTGCTGCCCGCCGGACAGAAACGGCTCTCCTACTACGCCGTGAAGAAGGCCTACGGCGGCGACACCTCCCGCGACAACACCCCGCCGGTGCTGTCCGACATCGGCGTCCAGGGCGACCCGGGCGCGGTGCAGGCAGGACGGGACGTGACACTCGACGTCCAGGCCACCGACCCCGACGGCGACGCGGTCACGTACGAGGTCCTGGACAACAGCATGTACCTCGACGGCAGCGGCCAGCTGAACTCCCTCCGCTTCAGCAGCGCGGGCGCGGGCCGGCTGAAGTTCACGGCACCCGACCGCCCCGGCGTCTGGAAGATCTACGTCAAGGCGACGGACGGCCACGGGAACGTCGGCGTCCAGTCGCGCTCGATCAGGGTGATCCCACCGGTGATCGACGGCACGAACGTCGCCCTGCGCAAGACCGCCACCGCCTCCTCGTTCCAGCCGTCCGGCGGAGACTGCCCCTGCACGGCCGCCAACGCCGTCGACGGCCGCGCGGACACCCGCTGGGCCAGCGACTGGAGCGACCCGCAGTGGATCCAGGTCGACCTGGGCGCCCCCACCGCCTTCCGGCACATCCAACTGGTCTGGGAAACCGCCTACGCCAAGGCGTACGCCATCCAGACGTCCAACGACGGCCAGAACTGGCAGACCCTGCGCCAGATCACCGACGGCAAGGGCGGCGTCAACGACTTCGACCTCACCGGCACGGGCCGCTACGTACGCATCAACTGCACACAGCGCGGAACCGGTTGGGGCTACTCGCTGTACGAGATGGGCGTGTACGCCTGACCCCGGGGAACGACCACGGCACCACCCGGCGGCGCCTCACCGCGCCGCCGTCCCGCCGGACGCCGGTGATCCGAACCCCACCGGGACTTCCCTGACGCACGGGCGCCCTATAGTGGGCCGCATGAGCCGTTGGAGGGACTTGACCGGGGAGACGTCCGGTGACGACTACGCCGCACGGTTCGCGGCCCTGGCCCGCAGCGGCAAGGACGTGCACGGTGAGGCGCGGTTCTGCACCGCTCTTGTGCCTGCTGGGGCGCGGGTGCTGGATGCCGGGTGCGGTACCGGGCGGGTCATGATCCGGCTCGCGGAGCTCGGGTACGACTGCGTCGGGGTGGACCTCGACGCGTCGATGCTGGCGGTGGCCCGGAAACAGGCGCCCGGGCTGCCCTGGTTCCAGGCCGACCTCGCCGCCTTCGAGCCGGACCGGCTCGGCATCGCGGCGGACTTCGACCTCGTGGTCGCCGCGGGCAACATCCTCCCGTTGCTCGCGGCCGGCACCGAGGCCGCGGTCGTCGGGCGCCTGGCCGCCGTCCTGCGTCCGGGCGGCCTGCTGGTCGCCGGCTTCGGCCTGGACGAGGCCCACCTGCCCGTGCCGCCCGGCATCACGCTCGCCGAGTACGACGACTGCTGCGCCGCGGCCGGCCTCACCCTCGTCGACCGCTTCGCCACCTGGGACGCCGACCCCTACGAGGGCGGCGGCTACGCCGTCAGCGTCCACCGCCGGTGACGAACGCTTGATAGCCCGGCCCCGACGGCGGGCGTGTCCCCCGGCCGACCGCCACGCCGTGCGGGGAGGCTGCAGAGATGCACGCCGTACTGCACGCACTGTCGATCACCGGGTCCATGACCTGGGAGATCACCTGGGCCCTGATCCTGGGCTTCGCCCTCTCCGCGGTCGTCCAGGCCGTGGTCCGCAAGTCCACCGTCGTCGCACTGCTCGGCGACGACCGGCCCCGCACCCTCGCCGTCGCCGCCGGGCTGGGCGTGGCGTCCTCGTCCTGCTCCTACGCCGCCGTGGCCCTGGCCCGCTCCCTGTTCCGCAAGGGCGCCGACTTCACCGCGGCGATGGCCTTCGAGATCGCCTCCACCAACCTCGTCGTCGAGCTCGGCGTCATCCTCGCGCTGCTGATGGGCTGGCAGTTCACCGCGGCCGAGTTCGCCGGCGGCGCCGTCATGATCGTCCTGCTGGCCGTCCTCTTCCGGCTGTTCCTGCGCGAGAGGCTGCTCGGCCAGGCCCGTGAACAGGCGGAACGGGGCCTTGCCGGGTCGATGGAGGGCCACGCGGCGATGGACATGTCCGTGCGGCGCGAGGGGTCCTTCACCCGGCGCCTGGTCTCCCGCGAGGGCCTCACCGCCGTCAGCCACGTCTTCGTCATGGAGTGGGTGGCGATCCTGCGCGACCTGGTCGTCGGCCTGCTCATCGCAGGCGCCGTCGCCGCCTGGGTCCCGGACTCCTTCTGGCGCGCCTTCTTCTTCCACGGCCACCCGCTCGCCGCCAGACTGTGGGGCCCCGCCATCGGCCCACTGGTGGCGATCGTCTCGTTCGTGTGCTCGATCGGCAACGTGCCGCTGGCGGTGGTGCTGTGGAAGGGAGGCATCAGCTTCGGCGGCGTGGTGGCGTTCATCTTCGCCGACCTGCTGATCCTGCCGATCCTCAGTATCTACCGGAAGTACTACGGCGCCCGGATGGCGGCCTTCCTGCTGGGCACCTTCTACCTCGCGATGGCCGTAGCCGGCTATGTCGTGGAATTCGTCTTCGGCGGACTCGGCCTGATCCCCGACCAGGCCGACGCGAGGCTCCCCGTGGAAGGCGTCAGCTGGAACTACACCACCTGGCTCAACATCGCCTTCCTCCTCCTCGCCGCGCTGCTTCTGCTCCGGTTCGGGCGGACCGGCGGGACGGACATGCTGCGCATGATGGGCGGCTCACCGGACACCGGCCACGACCGGACGGGCCCGTCCGTGCCCTGACGGCGCGGACGGGCCCGGTGCGGTGGGTGCGGGCGGGTCACGCCACGCCGCTCTCCCACCACCAGGAGCCGGAGCCGTACGAGGGGTACTGGACGCGGCTGTCACAGTGCTGCCACGAGTTCGTGTACGCCTCCAGGCCGGAGAAGCCGCAGGTCTCGGCGATCCGGTAGGTCTGCAGGGTGCTGTGCCCGGAGACCACGATGTCGGCGGCCACGCCGTACAGGTGCATGCTGTTGGACGCGCCGCCCGAGGCCGCGTTGTGCGCGATGCTGCGGAAGCCCGAGTTGATCGTGATCGCGCTGTTGCCGGCCTTCTTGCGCACCGCCTCCAGCTTGTACATCAGCCGGCGGACGTTCTCCTTGACGGTCGCGGAGGCCACCTTGCCGTTGTTGAAGCCGGCGCCGTCCTTGGAGTAGAACTCGCTGAAGTCGAAGTGCGCTGTCGAACCGTCGCTCGCCTCCAGGCTGTTGAGGGCGCTCTGGGTCTGCGGGCCGACGACGCCGTCCGCGCCCAGGCCGTAGGCGGACTGGAAGCGCTGGACGGCGGCGGCCGTGGCCGGGCCGAAGGAGCCGTCCCAGGCGACGTACGTCTGGGAGGCGCTGCCCGCGGCCCAGCCGCCGACGCGGATCTGGAGCTCCACCACGTCGGAGCCGGAGGCGCCCTGCTGGAGGGTGCGGCTCCAGCCGTAGGCCGAGGCCGTGCCCGCCGTGGCGACGCCGGTGACCGCGGCCACGCCGAGCGCGGCCGTCACGCCCGCCGCGCTCCGGAACAGGGTGCGGCGGTCGATGCTTCGCTGCGGGTGTCGTGCCGGGTTCATGGAAGTCTCCTCCTCGGGTGACTACGGGTGACTGCTGGTGACGACGCCCGAAGGTCAGGCGACCAGGGCCTGCCAGGTGTTGGAGCCGACGATGCCGTCCACGGCGAGGCCGTGCGAGGACTGGAAGGAACGCACCGCGGAGTCGGTCCCGGGGCCGAACGCGCCGTCCACCGTCAGCGAGGCACCATGAGCCTTGAGCTGGCTCTGCACCGCCTGGACCGCGGCTCCCGAGGAACCCTGCTGCACGGTGACGATGAGGGCCTGCCAGGTGGCGGGTCCGACGACGCCGTCCACGGCGAGGCCGTGCGAGGACTGGAACGAACGTACCGCGGAGTCGGTCCCGGCCCCGAACGCGCCGTCCACCGCCAGCGCGGAACCGTGCGCGTTGAGCAGGTACTGCACTGACTTGACCCGCTCACCCGAGGCGCCCTGCTTCACCGTGGGCCAACCGGCCGTCGGCGGAGGGTTGTAGCCGCCTCCCTTGGCGAAGGCCTGGAGGTCGGCCAGGGTGCCGTTGAAGGTGTCCTGGTCGCCGGGGAACGTTCCGGAGTCGGCGTACTGCCAGATCGTCTGGGCCGACCAGCCGGCGGGCAGCGTACCGGGGCTGGAGGAGTAACGGGCGATCCACAGCGGGTTGGTGGCCCCGAAACTGCTGTTGTTGCCCGTGCAGGTGGTCCACCAGTCGGTGGTGGTGTAGATCGTCGGGTAGCGCCCGACCTTGGCACGCACCTGGTTGCTGAAGTCGCGGATCCAGGTGACCATCGCGCTCTGGCTCAGCCCGTAGCAGGTTGCGCCGTAGGGGTTGTACTCGATGTCCAGGGCGGGCGGCAGCGTCTTGCCGTCGGCGGACCAGCCGCCGCCGTGGCTCACGAACCAGTCCGCCTGCACGGCACCGCTGGAGTTGCCGGGCAGCGCGAAGTGGTAGGCGCCGCGGATCAGTCCGACGTTCGACGAGCCGGTGTACTGCTGGGAGAAGTAGGGGCTCGTGTACGTGGTGCCTTCGGTGGCCTTGACGTAGGCGAAGGCGGCGCCCTTGTTCTTGACGGACGTCCAGTCGACGTTGCCCTGGTAACCGCTGACGTCGAGTCCGGCCGGACCCGTGCTCACGGCGAGCGGGGCGGCGGCCGCCAGGGACCCCGTGCCCAGGCGCTGGAGCCCGGATCCGGCGTGGTCCTGGTCCGGGTGCGTCATCCGCACCGGAGTCCCGGACGCGGTCCCGGCGGTGCCGGCGGCCGTCGCCGAGGTGGTGCCCGGCAGGACCAGCAGGGTCAGGGCGGTGGCCAGGAGTCCGGCCGCACGGGCGAACGTCCGGCGGGGGCCGGTGGGGGTGGTGCCGGGTCTGAACCGCGAGGGGGTGGCTGAAGGCATGGTGCTCCCAGAGGTGTGGAGGGACACTGCGATGCGCTCGGGCCGGGGTGGCCGTGGTTTCGGCCAACGACGGTCGGGGTGGGGCGTCGGAGCTGTGGGCGGCGGTGGGCGGGCGCCGGTCGTGGTGGGGGGTCAGTAGGACCGGGCGCGCCGTCAACTCCTCGGCGTACGGGTTGGGTTGACGCGCGTAAACGTAAGGGATGTGTTGACATGCTCGCAACATCCTCGTGCTTGAGAAAATTTGAATCAGGTACGGCGGATCTTGAGTGGCGTGCGCGGAAACCGGCCAGGAAGTGCGGTACGGAAGCCGGTTGGCGGTGAATTGTTCACCTGCGGCTCGACCGGGCGTCACCGGGACGATCCGGTGCATTGGGCGATCGGCCACACGCTGGCCGTCGGCATTCCCCATATCGCAAGGAGCAGGTGTGATGCGCTTCGGATCTCCGTCCCGCCGGGCCTCGGCCCTCGGAGTGGCCCTCGCCGTCTCCGGGGCCGGCGTCGCCGCACTGGCGCCGTCCGCCGCGGCCGCACCCGGCGCTCCGGGAACCCGTCCGTCGTTCTGCGGCCACGACAACCGGAGCACGCCGTTCTCGCGGTACCTCTGCGCCCAGCCCGGTGACCTGCTCGACGTCCGCATCGGCGACGTGCACCCGACCCAGCCGTCGCTCGGCTACGACGAGGTGTACTACAAGCTGGGCCGCTACACCCTCGGCAAGGACGCGGTCAACAAGAAGTTCGACGACTGGTGCGAGGCCGACGGCCGGTCAGCCTCGGCAACCATTGCCAACGGAGCACGACTTGACGACCCGTCGTCGTTCACGTGCGAACTCCCTGTCGGGGCGGAGACGGCGGACAGCGTGGCCGCCATGAAGACCGTCGTCATCGGACCCGGCGGCGAACCGTTCCTCACCGACGGGCACCACACGCTCACCTCCTTCTACGAGACCCCCGACGGCGGGCCCGACCTGCACGTCCGGCTGCGGGTGCAGGCCAACCTGAGCGACCTGCCCCGCCAGGCCTTCTGGGACGAGATGAAGGCGCACAAGTGGGTGTACCTGCGCGATCCCGAGGGCAAGCAGGTCACCGTGAACAAGCTGCCCACCGGTGTGGGCCTGGCCAACTTCACCGACGACAGGTACCGCAGCCTGCTCTACTTCGGCCGCGACATCGGCTACGCGCAGAACGGACTGCCGTTCCAGGAGTTCTACTGGGGCAGCTGGGTCCGCGACGCCAAGCCGATCGACCTGGCCGGCTGGAGGCCGAACGACCTCGACGACTACCTCGCCACCGTCAGGTCCCTGACCGAGACGATGACGGCGCTGCCCAAGGGCACGGTCGTCGACAGCGGCTTCACCGCCGCCGAACTCGGCGCGCTGGACCGGTGGAACGACGGCAGCGCGGCCACCAAGGGCGAGTTCAACAAGCTGAGCAAGCCGTACTCCGACGCCAAGCCCGGCAAGCTCGCCTACACGCTGGAGTACAAGCGGCTGCACGGCCTGGGCTGACACGCCCCGCCGCCGGCTTTCAGGTGGTGCGGCACAGGGCGTGGTCGATGAGGTCGCGCAGTGCGTCTTCCTGACGGGCGGCGGTCCGCGGGTCCGCGGAGCGGCTGTGCGCGGAGACGGTGACAGTGCGTCGACCGTCCACGGTTGTCGCTGCTCGGATGACATATCCGAAGCCGCTCCCTCCGTGCCCGAGGTAGCCGCCGCCGCAGGACAGAGGTGTGGAGAACAGGCCCAGGCCGTCCCGGGTGCCTTCCGGGTGGTCGCTGTCCTGCGGCACCGGCACGGTGTTCCGCATGGCAGCGAGTTCGGCGGGCTTCAGCAGCTGTCCACTTGCCAGGGCAATGAAGAAGTGGTTGAGGTCGCGGGCCGTTCCGGTCATCGAGCCGTCGGCCCCGCTGTCGAAGGGACGGTAGGGGATCGTGGTGTCGACCATCGGGCCGTCCACGGTGAACTGCTGATAGTCGGCCGTGTGCGGATACGGAAGGAAGGGCCGGGTGCCGGGGGTGTCGGTCTGCCGCAGGCCGAGCGGACGCAGGATGCGGTCGTGGACCTGCTGTTCCCAGGTGCGGCCCGTGATCTTCTTGATGATCATTCCGGCGAGCACGTAGTTCGTGTTGGAGTACGCCCAGCGGGTGCCTGCCGGGAAGGCGGGTTCATGGCGCATCGCCAGGTCCACCAGCTCTTCGGGCGTGTAGGCACGCCACCGGTTGGCGAAGTAGGTCCGGGTACTGGGGTCCGGGAAGACGTCGTAGATGTAGTCGGACAGGCCACTGGTGTGCCGCAGTAGGTCACGGACGGTGATGGTCCGGCCGTCGTTGCCGGCACCGGACACGACCCCGGGCAGCACCTGTTCCACTGTCTGGTCGAGGGAGATCCGCTTTTCGCCCACCAGTTGCATCATGACGGTGGCGACGAACGTCTTGGTGATACTGCCCAGACGCAGGTAGCCGTCTTTCGGAACCGGGCGGCGAGTGACCAGGTCCCCCACTCCGGAGCGGGCCGTGACCGTCCCGCGCGGGGTTTCCAGGCGGACCGCCACCCCGGTGACCCCGGTGTCCCGCAGCGCGTCGGCGTCACGCTGCACAGACCAAGCGGTGCCGGACGAGCCCGGCGTGGCCGAAGCCGCGACGGACGGCAGGGATGACACAGCCAGTGCCAGCACCACAGCTGATAACCACGAACGACGAAGGATCATGACCCGAGGCTAGGAACAGCAAGGGTCATCAGCCATCCGGCATACGCCCCGTTCCGAACGGGTGCCGGTCGGATGGACATCACGCCGGGCACCCAGCACAACCACTGGCCTTCCTGTCTGTTTCCCGCACCGTCGCGTGACTCGCGTACGCGCGCTTTGATACGCCAACGAGGGCCCCAACCGCAGTGGTTGGGACCCTCGTCAGGTGTCGCGGCTCGGCTCAGAGGTGGTTGCCGGGGGTCACCGTGAACGACGCGGGACCGGCGGGCAGGTTCACCGTGTACTGGCGCAGGTAGGTGTCCAGGAACGGCGAACGGGCACCGGCGGTGGCGGTGTCACGGGCCGGGTCGTCCAGGGCCAGCCTGAGCTGCGCGCCCTTGACGTCGATCGTCTGGCCGGACGGCGTGGCACGCCACGAGCCGGTCTGGATGGAGCCGATCTCCACGGCCAGGACGTGATCCGCGGCCAGGGTCCAGTCGGTCGCCTTCAGATCGACGCTCATGCGGCCCGAACGCAGCACGGAGACCTGCTCGTCGAACATGACGGCCTTGCCGTTCGGGGCGACGTCGTACAGCTTGAGCATGACGTTGCCCTCACCCTTGGCGGTCAGGGAGAGCTGCGGAGTGCCGGTGAGGCGCACCGACTGTCCGACCGGCTGCGACCACACGAAGAAGCTCGAGGTGACCTTGCCGTCCTTCTGCTGCTTCGCAAGACCACGGGCGAGACCCTGGGGAGCGGCCTGCTCGGTCGCGGGCGCGTTCTCCATGTCCCACTTGCCGTCGGACGGCTTGCCGAGCGTCTGCGGCGTCGTCTCGCCGGACGCGGCCAGGGCCGCGCGGCCGGAGGCGCCGCCGTCGTCCAGGTACGAGCCGTTGCCGAGCGGGAGCGTGACGGACCGCTTCACGACCGGCCAGGTGTCCTGGGCCCGCCAGGCGCCGGTGGAGTCCTCCACGGAGTAGGCCGGGTACTTGACCTTCGGCTTGATGTCCTTGAGGTACTCGTCGTAGTAGGAGAGGGTCTCGTCGTACCAGCCCTCGCGGCCCATGGAGAGGCGCCCGTTACTGGTGCGGTCGCCGCCGCGCACGTGCTCCCACTGGCCGAGCCAACCGCGCTCGGGGCCCACGTGGTTGTCGAGGTACTCCTGCATCTCCTCGGGCTTGGTGTTGTTCTCGATGAAGCCCTGGGTGACGAACAGCGGGGTCTTGGTGCCCTTGGCCATCTTCGCCAGGTCACGGTCGGTCCAGTGCTTGTCCCACTGGTCCGCGATCTTGTACCCGGCCGAGTTCTGGGTGAGGCACTCCGGGTGGGTCTTCTCCCACTGGGCGTTGGCCAGGTAGTGCGGGTCGTCGTCCGCCATCTGGGCGAGCGTGGCGATGGAGTTGTAGGCGTTGGCGGTGCCGGTGACGTTCGGGCGGGGCACTCCGTTGGAGTAGATGTACTGGTACATGTCCCACACCGGCTCCTGGGCGACGACGGCCTTGAGGGCCTTCTGGCTCAGGTTGTTGCCGATCAGGCCCGTGACGGCGTCGTACGACTTCCCGTACATGCCGACCGCGCCCGTGCTCCACGGCTGCTTCGCCGCCCAGTCGATCGCCGCCTTGACGTCGGCCTGCTCGCCGGGGCCGCCCCAGTCCAGGCAGCCGGTGGAGCCGCCGAAGCCGCGCAGGTCCACCATGACGAAGGCGTAACCCTGGGCGAACAGGTCGGTGCCCTCTATGAAGTCCTGGAAGCGGGACGAAGGGCCGGTGTGCTTCCAGCCCTCGGGATCGGTCTGTCCGGAGTGCCCGAAGTAGGGGCCGACCGACAGGATGACGGGCACCTTCGCGCCCGGGGCCAGGCCCTCGGGCAGCAGGACGTCGGCGTGCAGTTCGGTCTCCGAGCCGTCCGAGGACGGGAAGTAGTGCTGCGTCCAGAGCGAGCCCTTCGGGACTCGGTCGTTCTCCTCGTGGGTGACCGCGTCGGTCGCGGTGGCGACCGACGCCGTCCGGCTCTGCTCCGCGGCGGGCTGGTCCGCGGCGCCGGGCGCCGCGGTGGCGGGGCCTGCGAGCGTGGCGGTCAACGCGAAGGTGGTGACGAGGGCCGAGGCGGTCGCGACGGCCGTACGACGTCTGTTCACTTGCTGCTCCCGGAGTGTCTGGTACGGGGCGGTGCAGGTGGTGCGGTGGAGCACGGCCTCTGACCCACCGTCAGAGCGGCGAAGAGCGGACGCATCCATACGGAAAACCGGATCGCTGGAGCGGGCCGAGGCCGTCGGCGTCGGACTCTATGATCACCGTTGAAACGAGTCAACGGGTCTGCGCGTTCTGCGTGTTTCGGATGTGGCACGGACCGGTCCGGCGGCCCGTGGGCACGTGTACGTGTCGCAGTGCGGCACGGTGTTCCCGTGCTCCCGCCGATTCCCCGCGCGAGTTCGCGGGGCTCGCTTCCTCTTCGTCGCCGCGGTCATCCCGTTGCTGCGCCCGGTCGGGAACGCCGCCCGGCGGGTGGCCGGCAGCACGCGAGAAGGCCGCCCCGCTCGGCGGGGCGGCCCGGCGGCGGATCGGGGGCATGACCGTCCGGCAGGGCGTGGCCTTCTTCCTGTGCCGCCCCCGGCTGATCGCGCCCGCCGGCGTGACCTGATCGTCGCCGGGTTTTCGCGCCGCGGCCGGATCGATCCCTTGTATCCAAGCTTGTATCTATGTTTGCTACGGTTGAGATATGCCCACCGCCCCAGCCGCCTCCGCCGCCGCCCGTGTACCGGCCGCGGAGCGTGCGTACGACCTGACCAAAGAGCTCATCATCGGCGGGCGGCTCCCCGGCGGGAGCCTCATCAGCGAGGGTGAGATCGCCGAACGCACCTCACTCAGCAGGACCCCCGTCCGCGAGGCGTTCCTCCGCCTCCAGGCCGAGGGGCTGCTGCAGCTCTTCCCCAAGCGCGGAGCCGTGGTGGTACCGGTCGGGCCGGGCGAGGCCGAGGACGTTCTGGAACTGCGCGAGGCGCTGGAAAGCAGCGCCGTGCGCCGCATCGCCCGCCGCGCCGGACCGCTCACCGACCTTGTGAACCGGCTGTCCGGCCTGATCGACGTCCAGCGGGAGCACGCCGGCCGGGCCGACGTCGCGGGCTTCGCGGAGGCGGACGAGGCGTTCCACCACGCCATCGTGGCGGCCTCCGGCAACGATCTCGCCGAGCGTTTCTACGGGACGTTGCGCGACCGCCAGCGGCGCATGGCCGTGCAGCTCCTCCAGCCGCAGCCGGGCCGCCTGGCTCCGCTGATCGGCGAGCACACCCTGCTCGTGGAGCGGATCGCCGACCGTGACGACGCGGGGTTCGCCGGCGCCCTGCGGGCCCATCTGGACGCCCACCGCGGCGCGACCGGCCTCTGACCCCGCCCGGGGCCGGCCTCGGGAACAGAGACCAGCGAAATCCGGGACGAGTCGCCCGAAGGCACCCCGGCAGTACCCCCTGGATCTCCGGGGGACAGCACGTGAGCAAGCAAGGAGCAGCACCGCCATGAGCACCACCCGGTGGCCGACCGGCCGTCCCGCCGTACCGTCCGGCAGGGGCAGGCCGTGGCTGCCGGCGGCGGCTGCCATGTTCTGCTCCGGGTGGGGCGGCAACCAGTTCACCCCGCTGCTGCTGATGTACCGCCGCCTCGGCGGCTACTCCGCGGTCACGGTCGACGCCTTTCTCGCCGCCTACGTCCTCGGACTCGTGCCCGGACTGCTGGTGGGCGGGGCCGCCTCGGACCGCCACGGACGCCGTCCGCTGATGACCGCCGCGACCGCGGCGTCGCTCGCGGCCAGCGCCGTCCTGTGCGGGGGAGTGGCCGGACAGATCCCCGTCTACGTCGGCCGCTTCCTCAGCGGCCTGGCCGTCGGCATCGCGATGGCGGTCGGCACCAGCTGGGTCAAGGAGCTCTCCCAGACACCGCACGACCCGGCGGCCGACGCCGGCGCGGGGGCGCGGCGCGCCTCCCTCTCGCTGACCCTCGGCTTCGGCCTCGGCGCCGGGGTGGCCGGCGCGCTGGCCCAGTGGGGCCCCTGGCCGATGATCACGCCGTACCTGGTGCACGTCCTGGTCACCGTGCCCACGCTGTTCCTGCTGGCGCGCGCCGTGGAGACCCGTACCCGGCCGACCGTCGTCCGCAGTCTGTGGGCCGACCTCAAGGTCCCCGCCGCCGGACACCGCCGCTTCCTGCGCGTGGTGCTTCCGATGGCGCCGTGGGTCTTCGGCTCGGCCGCCGTCGCCTACGCGGTCACCCCCCAGCTGGTCGGCGACCGGATCGGGAACTGGGCCCTGGCCTACGCCACCCTGCTGACCGTCTGCACCCTCGGCACCGGGGCGCTGGTCCAGCCCTTCGCCAAGCGCCTGGACTCGCTCGACTCGGCACGCGGCATCATCGTCTCGATGATCCTCATGGCCTGCGGCATGGCCGTCTGCGCGGGGGACGCGGCCGTCCGCTCGCCCTGGCTCGGCCTCGGCGGAGCCGTCCTGCTGGGGGCCGCCTACGGCATCGGGGTCGTCTCGGGCCTGCTGGAGATCCAGCGGATCGTCACCCCGGACGACACGGCCGGCATCACCGGCGTCTACTACGCCCTGTGCTACTCGGGCTTCCTGCTGCCCGCCGTCCTGGCGGCCCTGTCCGCGCTGGCGTCGTACACCGTGATGCTCGCCGTCCTCACCCTCCTCGCCCTGACCAGCCTCGCGGTGATCACCACCTCCTCCCGGCGGACCACCCCCGCCCTCGCCCCGGCCGGGACCGGCCCCACCGAGCCCTGCCCGGCCGAGGCTGCGGCCCGCTGAGCCGGGCGTTCCCGCTGAGTCCTGGCCGGCCGAGGTTCCGGTCCGTTGAGTCGAGCCCCCGGCCAGCCGGTACGGGCGGCTGCGTTCCCGCTCGACCCCCAGCACTTTCGGACACCGGCAGATCCTCACTCCACCGCCAGGACCTCGGCCGACAAGGCACCCGCGGCCTCGGCCGGCGACGTGGCGGCCCCCGCGGACGCGCTGTTTCCGAACGCCCGGACACATGACGGAGCGTCAGCTCCGGGCGTGAGTACCCTTTCGCCGCCGCCCGCAACCAATTCGCACGCAACTGTGCAGTCTGCGTGTGCGTTTCGCTAGGCTTCCCGGCATACCGGCAGATCAGGGGTAACGGAGTGTCGGAACGGCAGCGCACCGAGAGGACCACCATCGTGGACGGACGCGATCGGCTGGGGAAGCCCCTGTACGAGCGCGAGAACGAGGTGACCGCCGCTCAGAAAGCGGTGGACGGGATCTGTGCGGGCGAGGGGAACGGCGAAGGCAGGCGGGGCGGGCTGCTGTTCTTCAGCGCCGCCGCCGGACTGGGCAAGACGACCGTACTGGCCGAGATCCGCCGCATGGCCGCGGCCCGCGGCTGCACCGTGCTGTCCGCCCGGGGCAGCGAGCAGGAGCACACCGTCCCCTTCCACGTCGTACGCCAGTTGCTCCAGCCCGTCCTCGCGGCCTGCACCGAGCCCGAGCGCCGCGACATCTTCGGCGGCTGGTACGAGATCGCCGGACCGGCCGTCGGCCTGTTCGCCCAGAAGACCGACACCGCCGGCCCGGACCCGCAGGGCGTCCGGGACGGACTTGACTGGGTCGTCACCCAGGTGGCCGTGCGCCGCGCACCGGTCGTGATGGTCCTCGACGACGCCCACTGGGGCGACCTGGAGTCCCTCGCCTGGCTCGCCGCCTTCGCGGTGCGGGCACGGGAACTTCCCATCCTGGTGGTCATCGGCTACCGCCCGGACGAGGTGCCCGCCGAGGCGCAGGCGTTCCGCGAACTGGTCGACGGCCGCAGCGCACGCCCGATCCCGCTGCACGCCCTCAGCCCGGAGGCGGTGGCCGGACTGGTGCGGCGCTCGCTCGGAGTGGAGGCCGACGACGTCTTCTGCCGCGAGTGCTGGCTGGTCACCGGCGGCAACCCCTACGAGGCCGTCGAGCTGATCGCCAGGGTCCAGGACCGTGGCCTCGCCCCGGACGCGGAATCGGCCTCCCTGCTCGGCGAACTCGCCGCGAGCGCACGGGGCACCGGTCTGATCAAGCGCCTGGAGAGGCTCGGCCACGCCGCCGTCCGGCTCGCCTGGGCCGCCGCGGTGCTCGGCACCGAGATCTCCGCGGAACTGGCCGCGACCGTGGCCGGACTGCCCCCGGCCGAGGCGCAGGCCGCCGTGGACCGGCTGCGGGTCGCCCGCATCCTCACCGGCACCCGCACCCTCGAGTTCATCCACCCGCTCATCGCCACCGCCGTGTACCAGGCCATCCCGCCCACCACGCGCACCGCCCTGCACGGTCAGGCCGCCTGGGCTGTCGCCGACGCCGGCCTGGGCATCACCGCCGCCGCCCGGCACCTGCTGGAGACCCACCCCGAGGGAGACCCCAACACCGTCCGGCAACTGCGCGCCGCCGCCCGCGAGAACCTCCGTCTGGGCGCGCCCGACGCGGCCCGGCGCTGCCTGGAACGCGCGCTGCGCGAACCTCCCGCGCCCGAGGACCGCGCGGGCGTCCTCCACGAACTCGGCTGCTCCGCCCTGCTCACCGCCCCCGCCACCACGGTCAACCACCTCACCGCCGCGCTGGAACAGCCCTTCCTGGACCCCGAGTTGCGGGAGAACGCCACCTTCCGGCTGGCCCAGGTCTTCGCGCACAACGACGAACTCGCCAAGGCGGCCGCCGTCGCGGGCGCCGAAGTGGCCCGGTCCGCGTCCCCGCGGGCACGGCTGCGCATGCAGGTCGCGCACTACCTGTGGCTGGTCTTCGACGCCCACGAGGAGCAGGCGTCCGACCGCTCCCGCCGGCTCGCACGGCTCGTCGAGGACCTGCCCGGCGAGGCCATCGAGGAGCGGGCCCTGCTGTGCATCCGCACCTGGGACGCCATGCTGCGCGGGGAGCCGGCCACGGACACCCTGGACGTCGCCCGGCGCGCCATGGGCCTCAGCTACACCGACCCGGACTGGGGCTTCGAACTGCCGAGCGTGGCCGCGCTCAGCTACATGTACGCCGACGAGTGCGACCGCGCGGAGGAACTGTTCAGTTCGGCCATCGCCGAGTGCGAGCAGGTCGGCTGGAGCGGCGCCCACCTCTCCTTCGGCTTCACCCTCCTCGGCCTGGTCCGGCTCCGGCGCGGGATGCTCGTCAAGGCGGAGGAGTGCGCCCGTGAGGGAGTGCGCCTGGCCGAGCGGGTCGGCGACCGGGTGCCCGCCCGGTGGTACGCGGTGGGGCTGCTGGTGGACGTCCTGCTCTCCCGGGGCCGCGTGGAGGAGGCGCTGCGGGTCGCCAGGACGTACGACTTCGCGCCCCCGTACCTGAACGCCGTGGTCTTCCCGGACTCCCAGACGGTCTACGGGCGGCTGCTTCTCGCCCGTGGCCTGCGCAAGGAGGCCGAGGCACAACTCACCGCCGCCGGGGCGCGGCTGGATGCCAAGGGCATCGTCAACCCGACCTGGTGCCCCTGGGCGGGACACCTCGCCCTCGCCGTCGTCGAGGAGGACCCCGCGGGCGCCCGCGCCCTCACGGCGAAGATGCTGCGGCGGGCCGAGCGCTACGGCACGCCCACCGCCATCGGTGAGGCGCTGAGCTTCAGCGCGGCAGTGGCCGAGGACGGGCAGTCGCTGCCCCTGCGCGAGCGCGCGGTGGAGATACTGCGCCGATCGCCCAGTCGGCACGCGTACGCGGAGGCCCTGATCGACCTCGGCGCGGAACTCGGCCGCGGTGGCGCCACGGACCGGGCGTCCGAGCTTCTGCACGAGGGCGTCGAGCTGGCGGAGGAGTGCGGTGCCGACCGCCTCGCCGACCGGGGCCGCGCCGAGGCGGCCGGGGCGAGACTGCGGCTCAACGGGACACGCCCGTTGGCGCGACGCGGCGCGAGCGCCGCGGAACAGAGCTGAACCGGACCGGAGGAGGGGGGAGTTCTCAGCGAGGGCGGCCCAGACCGGCGTCGCGTGCCCGGACGATGGCCTGGCTGCGCTGGGTGAGGTGCAGTTTGGCGAGGATCGCCGAGACGTTGTTCGCCACGGTCTTGCCGGACAGATGCAGGCGCCGCCCGATCTCGGCGTTGGACAGCCCGGCCGCGAGATGGTCGAGGATCTCCCGCTCCCGCGCGGTGAGTTCGGGGAACGGGCCGTCCTGCGGCGGCGGCGACACGAACCACGTACGCAGCCGCCCCGCCAGTGCCGCGCCGAACACCGGCTGCCCTGCCGCGGCGGCGTGGATGGCGGCGACGATGTCCGCTCCGTCGGCCCCCTTGACGAGATAGCCGAGCGCACCGGCCTGGACGGCGGCGAAGACCGTCGCGTCGTCCTCGAACATCGTCAGGACCAGCACGGCCGCGTCCGGCACCCGGGTCCGGATCTGCCGGGTGGCCTCGATGCCGTGCAGTCCCGGCAGTTGCAGGTCCATCACGACGACGTCGGGCAGCAGCTCGACGGCCCTGCGGACGGCTTCGAGGCCGTCCCCGGCCTCACCGGCCACCTCGATGCCGCCGACGGCGTCGAGGACCGCGCGCATCCCCTGGCGCACCAGGGGATGGTCGTCGGCGAGCAGTACACGGATCATGGCGTCTCCGGGAGCGGGAACCAGGCGGTGACGGCGCCGCCTTCGGGACCGGGGCCTGCCTGACAGCGTCCGCCCAGTTCCGCGGCGCGTTCGCGCATCGCGGTGACGCCGACCCCGGGCAGCCACGGACCGCCGGACGTACCGTCGTCGCCCACCCGCAGCACCAACTCGCGTGCGGAGGCGTCCAGGTGTACGCGGCACCGCCGTCCGTCGCTGTGCCGCACCGCGTTCGTGATCGCCTCGACGGCGGTGCGGTAGACGGCGACCTCCACCGCCGCGGGCAGGCCGGGCAGTTCGCCCGCCTCGACGGTGACCCGCAGCGGCGAGCCCGCCGTGAGCCGGTCTGCCTGCGAGCGCAGCGCCGCGGCCAGCCCGAGGTCGTCGAGGCTGGGCGGGCGCAGCCCGTGCACCACCTTGCGCAGGTCCGCCAGCGCCTGGGCGGCGGCCTCGCGGGCCGCGGCGATGTGGGTGTCCGCCGCGGACGGGTCGGTCTCCAGCCGTGCGCGGGCCGCGTCCAGGGTGAGGCCGACGGCGGTGAGCACCGGACCCAGGCCGTCGTGCAGTTCGCGGCGCAGTCGCCGCCGCTCCTCCTCCCGCGCGGAGACCAGGCGCTGCTGCGACCGCAGCAGCTCGGCGGTGAGGGTCCGGGTGTGCAGGGCCAGACCGAGCTGACCGGCGAGGTCCGAGAGCAGGGCGCGGTCGCGGTCGTCGAAGCCCTCCTCGCCGCGTCGCGCCGACGCCACCAGGAAGCCCTCGACCTGGCCTTCGTACGGCAGAGGCCGGCGTTCCAGCGGCTCGACCGGTGTGCCGTAGGACGCGACGCGGGTACCGTCGGCGCGTTCGACGGCCACGTACGGCAGCCGCAGCGCGGACGCCGCTGCGTGGGCGAACGAGCCGAGCGCGTCGCCGCCCGGGACGGCGTTGAGCCGCTGCCCGAGGTCCCGCAGCGTCCGGTACGGATCCTGGCGGCCACCGTAGAAGAGGTGGTCCACCAGGTGCTGCGTGCGGTCGCGCAGCGGCACGAAGGACAGTGCCACGGCCGCGGCGGCGACCGGGGCCGCCACCTGCCGGGAGACCACGCGGGTGGCCAGCCCCGTCAGCACGGCGAACCCGATGACCAGGGCGGCGGTGATCGCGCCGTACACGAGGGAACGGCGCAGGACCGTGTCGATGGACCACAGCCGGTAGCGCAGCACCGGAACGGCCAGGGTCAGGACGAACACGACCGTGTCGACGCTGTCCGTGAGCGAAGGCAGTTGCTCGGTGACGGCGAGCGGAAACAGCGCCAGCGCCACGACCACGCCCACCGCCCGCCACTTGAGCTGCTGGCGGGCGACACCCTCGGCCCGCGCGAACCGGACCACGACGCCGATGCCCGCGATCAGGCCGAGCAGCACCACCACGGGCGCCAGGAGAGTCGCCGCGTCGGCGATCCGGCCGACCACGCTCCCGCCGGTGAGCGGGTGGGACAGCTCGGTCACGCCGTTCCCGGCGTCCCGCAGGGTCGTGCCGCCGAGCAGCCCGCCCACCATCACCAGCACGGTGCAGGCGATGATCACCTTCTCGAAGACCGCGCTCCACCGCCCGGCCGGCCGTCCCGACGGGAAGCGGATGTTGATCAGACCCTGCACGGCGACCGGCGCGAAGGCGAGGGTCCCGGCGGTCAGCCCCCAGCGCGCCGGGACACCGCGGTCGCCGTCCAGGACGGCCGCGTACGCCGGCGGCAGGACCAGCACCCGCACGACGACCAGCACGGCCGCCCCGGCGAGCAGCCACCCGAACGGCAGGTCCGGACGGCGGTCGATGAGCAGGGCCCCCGCCACCCCGTAGGCGATCATCGTGACCAGCGGCTCCACGAAGGCCGGGGACCCACCGGAGTCCGCCATCGGCCGCCCCGTGGCCATCCACCACAGCACGAAGCCCACCCCGACGAGGACAGCCGCCAGCGTCACGGCGGCCCATCGGCTGCCGTCCCGGGTCCGGTGTCCGCGCGAAGTGTCGATGCGTCGAGTATCCCGATCCGTGCCCGGCGTCATCAACGGCCGTAGTTCCCGGAGCCGCGGGAAACCTTCCCGGTCCGCCCGGGAATCGGGGCGTCCCGCGCCGGACGCGACCGCGCCGGCGCGGGAAGGCGAACCCTGGGCCGGGGATCCCGGCGAGCCCGACGCTGGTCTGGCCAACGCCGCATCCAGGAGGCCGCCATGAGGACCGTCCGCTGCTCCGCCGCCGTCGCGACCCTCGCCATGTCGCTGCTCAATCTGCCGATCGCCCTCGACGACGGGGGAAACGGCATCCCCGCCCCGGCCGCCTGGCTGATCAGCCTGCTCGGCGTCGTCGGCGTCGTCACCGCGATCGCTCTGCTCCGCTCCGCCGCCTGGGCCGCGCCCGCCGTGGTCACCGTCGGCGCGCTCAACCTGGTCGGCGCGGTCGTCGCCCTCCTCCGGAGCTGGGACGGCGCCCTCATCGGCCTCGTCCTCAGCGCGGCCGGCACCGGCCTGGCCCTCGCGTACGTCGTGGCGGGCGGGTCGGCGAAAACACCGCAGGCGAGCTGACCCACTCTCACCCTTCCCGTACCGGAACGGAGGTTCCATCATGCAGCCCGACACCGCCCCCGACACCGGCAGCCGGCCGACCCCGACGCGGCCGCCGAAGCCGCTGAAAGACATGCGAGGGTTCTGGCGCGTCCTGCTCGCCGTCGTCGCCCCGCTGCCGATGACCGGCATGGGGCTCAGCTACATCCTCAGCCCCGTCGACGGAGGCACGTCCTTCGAGGACACCGTGACCGCCTACACCGGGCACCTCGACCAGGCCCGCGTCACCCAGTACCTCGGTGTACCGTTCCTGGTCCTGCTGATCCCGGCGACGTTCGCCGTGATCTGGGTGTCCCGCCGGGGCGCGCCCCGGCTCACCACCGCCGGCGCGCTCCTCGCACTCCTCGGTCAACTGGCCGGATTCCCCCTGAACCAGGGCGGCGACCTGCTCGCGTACATGACGGCGAAGCGCGGCCTCGACGTGCCGACCGTGGCCGCGCTGCAGAGGGCCCTGGAGGAGGACCCGTTGGCCCTGACGGGCGGCCTGCTGTTCATCATCGGCATCGTCGTCGGTCTGCTGCTGCTCGGCCTCGCCCTGTGGCGCAGCGGCGCCGCGCCGGCCTGGGCGGGCATCGCCCTGGCCCTCGGCGGCTTCACCCATCCCTTCATGCCGGGGCACATCGCGGCCGGCATCGGCCTGCTCGTCGCCGCGGCCGGCTTCGCCGGGGCCGGCTGGGCACTCCTGCGCATGAGCGACGACGACTTCGACCGAGCACCCGGCCGCCCCGCCTGACGACGCCCGGGGGCTGCCCGCTACCGGGGCGTCGGTATCAGGCGCTGCACCGCGGGCGGCGTTGCCGGGATCCGTTCCAGGACGCCGCCCGCGAACACGTCGTACAGGGGCAGCGTCTCCAGGTGCACGTAGCCGATGTGGCAGTCGCACACGGCCAGCGGGCACGGGCGGGGGCTCAGGGCCCGCCGGTAGGAGCCGTCGTACAGGTTGCCCAGCTCCGAGCGGACGAAGTGGCAGCGGCGCACCGTGCCCTCGCCGTCCACCGATATGACCGACTCTCCCGTACGGCAGGGCAGGCCCGCGCTGCGGTGCGGGTGGCGGCTGTACGGGAAGAGCGGGTCCAGGGCCGTCCACCGGTCGGCCTCGGCGTCGGTGTAGGTGTGGCCCTCGGCGGCGTTGACCCACAGGTACACGTGGTCGGGAAGGTCGGCGCGCAGCCGGCGCGCCTGCTCCAGGTGCTCGGGAAGGCCGACGACGCCGACGCTGTGCCGGACACCGCGCGCGGCCAGGTCGTGGCACTTGGCCAGGAAGCGGTCGTACGGAGTCTGCCCGGGGTGGAAGGTGCACCACAGGGCGAGGGAGTCCAGGTCGGCGGTGTCCAGCCAGTCGGTACGGCAACTGAGATTGGTCTGGATCGCCACCCGCCGGATGTGCGGGAGCCGGCTCAACTCCGCGAGCGTACGCCGGTACCAGGACCGCACGAGGCCCTCGCCCCACGGAGTGAACAGGAGGGAGAGCCGGTCGTCGCGCTGCGCCGCCGCCCAGGTGGCGAAACGCTCCAGCGCGGCGCGGTCCGCGGTGAGTTGACCGCGGCTGTCCCGGCGCTTGGCGAAGGGGCAGTAGGGGCAGTCGTAGTCGCACGACGCCAGCGGGCCGCGGTAGAGGATCGTCAGGTCCATGCGTGCTCCGTCACTTCGGTTCGTACGCGGCCATGCGTTCGCGCACCGCGGTGGAGAACAACTCGGGCCCCAGCGCGTCGGAGTGGGCGAGCCCCTCCGGGGACAGCCGCAGCAGCTCCGGGCCCGCGGAGCCGTCCAGCCAGCCCCGCTCGCGGAACCGGTCCAGCTCGGTGGCGAAGTCGTCGCCGGGCGCGCTGCCGAAACGTGCCCGGTAGTCCGCGACGGGCATGCCCTCGGCCTGGAGCAGGGACTGGAGCAGATGGCGGCGCCGGGACTCGTCAGCGGTCATCTCCCAGCCGAAGTCCGCGTGTCGGAAGTCGTCGGCAGCGCGTGCCGTGTAGTCGTCGATGATCCCGCGTATGCGATGCATGTCGACGGCGTAGTCGAAGGAGTAGTGCAGCGTGGAGGTGTACGAGCGGGAGCCGCAGCCGAGGCCCACCATGCCGTCGCTCTGGCACGCGTAGTCCTCGCCGCCGGTGGCGGGGGCGTCCGCGCGGCGGAACATCCGCATCGACACCTGCTGGTAGCCCCGCGCGAGCAGGTGGTCGCGGCCGTGGCGGTACAGCCGCAGCCGCTGCTCGTCCCAGTCGGCGTCACCGCCGGGCGCCGAGCCGCGGTGCCGGCCGAGACCGGTGAGCGGCCGCACGTAGAGGGGGTAGAGGTACAGCTCCTCCGGCCGCCAGGCGAGGGCGGCGTCGAGGGAACGGGTCCAGGACTGCTCGGTCTGGCCGTCGATGCCGTAGATCAGGTCGATGTTGAGGACGGGGATGCCTGCGTCGCGGATCCGGGCGAGGGCCGCTTCGACGTCGGCCCGGCGCTGGGGGCGTACGGCCGTCCGCGCCTCGGAGTCGACGAAGCTCTGCACGCCCAGGCTCAGCCGCGTGGTGCCGCGGGCGGCCAGCACCGCCAGCCGGTCGGCGGTCGCCGTGGCGGGCGAGGCCTCCACCGACAGCGGGATCGCGGCGAGGTCGGCGCCCAGACCGTGCTCGGCCAGATCGCACAGCCGCTCCAGCTCGGCCGCCTCGAGGAACGTCGGAGTGCCGCCGCCGAAAGCCGCGTTGGCGTACCGCGCCCCGTCCCCCAGCGCCTCGCGCACCGCGCCCGCCTGCCGTTCCATCGCGTCCAGGTAGGCCGTGGTCAGGCCGTCCGGTGCCCCGATCCGGGTGAAGAGATTGCAGAAGCCGCAGCGGACCTCGCAGAACGGGATGTGGAAGTAGAGCGAGAGCGCGTCCTTGGGCTCGTCCGCCCACAGCGCGCGCAGGGAGGCCCGCTCCCGGGCGAGGGGGCGGTACGCGGTCTTGTGCGGATACGCGTAGACGTACTGCTGGTACGGGCGGACGGCGCTGGGCGCGACCACCGCTTCGGCGCTGGTGACGGTCACGGTCATCGGTCTCCGTCGACGAGGAAGTGGGCGTAGGGCACGGTCCATACGACGTCATGGCCGATGCGGTGGCCGCTGTAGCCGTCCTCGCCGTAGGCCGTGCCGTGGTCGGAGCAGACGACGGCGAAGCACGGCCGGCGGCCGGCGACGGCGGCCAGCAGCCGTCCCATGTGCCGGTCGACGTACTCGAGCGCCGCGGTGTGGGTGGCCCGCGTGTCACCCGCCTCGCGGGTGGCCCCGGGGAGGTGGAACCAGTTGGGCTGATGCAGGGCCGACACGTTCATGAAGAGGAACAGCCGTTGATCCTGGGGGAGTTCCGCGACGACTCGCTCCGCGCAGTCCACCTGGGCCTCGAACGACGTGGGTGAGGTCACCCCGAACTCCGGCCGCCAGTGGCTCTCCTGGAACATCCCCGGCAGGACGGAGCCCAGCGGACCCTGCTTGTTGAAGAAACCCACGCCGCCGATGCACACGGTGCGGTAGCCCACCGCGGCCAGGCCCGAGACCAGGTCGGGGGTGTCGTAGACGAAGGTGCCGTTCGCGGTGGTCTCACTGCCCGCGAAACAGGCCGCGAAGAGCCGAGGATGCGGACCCGGCGCGGCCGGCGTGGGCAGGAAGCCCGCGAACATCGCCTGGTGGGAGGCGTAGGTGAAGCTGCCGGGGGCGTGCCGGCGCTCCCAGGCGCCGCCTGGCAGATGCCGGGCGAGATTCGGAATGCGTCCGGCCGCCGCCAACTCCTGTGCCACGTCGTAGCGGAGGGTGTCGAGTGTGACGAACAGGATGTCGCGGCTTCCCACGATGTCGTTCATGTCAAGCGCTGGGGTCATGGTGGTGCTCCTTGCGTTGTGCTCGCCGTGCCGGGGCCGGTGCGGTGGCCGGTGCGGTGGCCGGTGCGGGTGTCCGTCCGGCGGCCTGTGCGGCGTCTGGTGCGTCGGTCCGTGCGGCGTCCCGTATGACGGCTGGTGCGGGGGCCGTTGCCGAGGTCCGTGTGGTCGGCGCCTCGGTCCCTGCGGCCGCCCGCACGACGGCCGGTGCGGCCGCGACCTGTGCGGCGTAGGTGTCCAGGCCCTCGGCGCCACTGCCCGGCAGGCCGGTGAGGCGGGGCAGGAGATCCCCGAAGGTGTTCACCTCGCCGACCGTGAAGCGGCGCCAGGCCGTCGCCGGCAGGACGTCCACGCCGACGCACAGGGTGCCCGGGAAGCACGCGGCCGCCCGTTCGGCCACGTCCAGCATGTCCGTGAAACGGCCTCCCGCGGTCCGGATCGCCGCGCGTACCGCGTCCAGGTCGCCACGGGCGCCACCGAGGTGCAGATTCGTCATGGGATGCGGGCTGGTCCGTACCACCGCATGCGTGGCGCGCCCTGCCACCACGACCACCCGCAGGTCGGTGGCCCGGCCGCCCTGCGAGGCCTTCGGCAGCCACCGCTCGACATGGAGCCCGTCCGGGGCCAGCGCGTCGACGAGGGCGGCGACCTCTGGCTCCGTGGTGTAGTGGCGCACCCGGAGGGAGTTGTGGAGGCGGCCGTCGGCCGTGGTCTCCACGGAGGTCGTCGCCCTGACCCGGCCCGGACCCGCCAGCGTCAGCGCCACGACACCGGAGGCCGACGACCCGTGCGCCGGCTTCACGAACGCACGTGAGATCCGGGCCGCCTTCAGTTGCTCCCGGAGACCGTCCGGCCCGGACCAGCCACCGACCGGACCCGTCAGGGCCGGAGGCACCGGCACGCCCGCGGCGGCGAGCCGGGCATGGCAGCGCCGCTTGTCGAACATGACCGCGATGTCCTCCGGGTCGGCGGCGGTCACCGCGCCCGCGTGCCGCGCCGCGGCGGTCAGCTCCCGGACCGCGGCGGTGAACCGGCGGTGCCACAGAGCCGTCCCCTCGACCCGGGTGGGGTCGTCGGTGTCCCGCAGCAACCGGTCGACCTCGGCGTCCTCGCCGGGGGAGTCGATCCGCACCAACTCACCCCGCGAGAAGGCATACCGTCCATGCAGCACGTCCCGCCACGCCAGCACGCGGGGTGCCGGATGGCCGGCCGCGCGAACGGCGTCGGCGAACATCGTCGTCCGCCGGTTCTCGGGATTGCCGACGACGGCGAACCGCAGGCCGCCGGCGGGCGCCGGGCTACTCGGAGACCGCGACATACCGCCACTCCTGGTCTCCCCAGCTGTCCGGCGTCTGGTGGTCCGAAACGTCCACCTCGGTACCGCTGGAGCCGAAGGCCTCGCGGATCCGATCGGCCATGGACTCGCTCAGGAAGTGGTGGTGCAGGTCGAGCCGGGTCAGATGGCTGAGCGGCTGCCCGCCGAGCAGCGAGGCCGCGCCGTCGTCGGTGAGCGCGCCCAGCGACAGGTCGAGCGACGTCAGCTGGGCGACGACGGGAGCCCCGGCGACGGCGGCGGCGACCTCGTCCTGGATCTCACTGTTGCGCAGGCCGAGATGGCGCAGCGCCGGGAAACGTCCCCCGGCCAGGATCGGGGCGAGATCGGCGACCCCCGAGTCGCCGCCGTATGCCTCCACGCCGAGCCACATGTCGAGGTGCTCCAGGGCGGGGAACTCGCCGGCTGCGACACCGCGTACGACCTCGCCGGGCAGACCGCCGGCCTCGAAGCGGAGCCTGCGCAGGTGCTCGTGGCGGACCGCCGGGAAACGCAGCCCCGTGCCGCCGCGGATCCCGAACTCCTCCAGCAGCGGATACGCGTCGAGGACCGGCGTGACATCGGACTGCTCGATCCAGGAGATCTCCGACTCCTCCATCTCCAGGTCCCCGATGAACACGGCCCGGAGCGCGGTCAGCCGGTCACGGGCGTCCACGAGACGCCGCACGATGCTGCTGGAGTCGTTTTCGTACGCCTCACCCCACTGGCCCACGATGATGGCCCGCACCCCGGCGGGATCGACGGAGTCGAGGAAGCGGTCCCACAGCTCACCGAAGTTCTCCTGCGGCGGGTCCGCGTACGGCTCGACGGCCAGCCACCAGGCCGCGGCGCCCGCCTCCGGCAGCTCCCGCTTCCCCGCGAACTGCGCGAAGTCGAAGGCCGGGAGGCCGTGCAGTTCCTTCAGATGCTCGACGTGGGACATGACGCTGGCCTCCTGGGGCTCTCACGCATTGCGTTGTTCGCGAAGAGTTGTACCAAGCGGCTCTGACATCGGCGGTCCCGGGCCGGGCCGGAAGCTGCGATGTGAGGCGTTGTCAGACCCCCCGCGTAGCGTCGTGGACATCGGTCGGTGAGGTGCCGACGGGGAAGGGAGACCTGTATGTACCGGCAGGGGGATGTTCTGATCGTGCCCGTGGCGGAGGCGGCCGTGCCGCCGGGCACGCACCGGCTGCCGCACCAGCCGAGGGACGCGCGGGGGAGGCTCGTCCTGGCTCTCGGCGAGGTCACCGGACACGCTCACGCGGTGATCGGACCGGGGACGCTGGTCAGGGAGGCGGGACCGTTCGGCGCGTCCTACCTTCATCTCCCGGACGGTGGACGGGTGGTGCACGAGGAGCACGCGGCGATATCGCTGCCCAAGGGCTGGTACCGCGTGGTGCGGCAGCGGGAGTACGCGCCCGGCGCGGTGCGCGTCGTGGCCGACTGGGACAGCGCACTGAAGTGGCGCACCGAAGCGGCGCGCTGAAGCGGCACGTAGAGACAGCGGATTGAGGCGGCGCGTTCGGACAGCGCCGTGAGACGGCCGGACCGGGACAGCGAAGAGCGGAACGATGACGACACCGACGAAAACCGTGAGCGAGACCGCGCAGGACACCGCGCAGGACACCGCGCAGGACACCGCGCACGAGACCGTGCTCGACACCACGCGCGAGATGACCGTGCAGGTGGACACGACGGCGATGTGGCGCGAGGTGGCGGCGGCGACCCGCCCCGCCGACCGCCCGGCGGCCGAGGAGGGCGTGCGCCTGGCCTACCGGCTGGCGGGTCTGCCGGAGCCGGAGCACATCATCTGGGCGGGCTCGCCCAGCGAGGGCGTGGCGGTGGCCACGCGGCTCACGGCAGAGGGCACGGCCGGCCGCACCGTCCGCGACGCGGTGCGCACCCGGCCCTGGGCGGCCGCGCGGAAGCGCGTCCTCGACCGGCTGGGACCGGCCGGCTGGGCCGCGCACTGGGCTCTGACGGGCGCCCAACTGTGGGACGGCACGGTCGCGCTGACCGAACGCATACGCACCGGCGTGGTCGAGGCCTCGACCACCGCGCCCGAGGACGAGCAGGCCGTCCGGCTCGTCCTGCTCGACGCGGTCCTCGGCCAGCACGACGCGGCCTGGCTGGCGGCCTTCGACGGCCAGGACGGCGCGGAGGCACTCGACGGAATCGCCGCGGTCGCCCGCGCCGCGGGCTGGTGGTGGCCGTACGAGAGAGCCGCGGTCGTCTGCGAACGCCCCGTGGAGCTGCACCGGGACGAGGCCGGCCGGCTCGACCGCGGGGACGGACCGGCGCTCGCCTTCCCCGACGGGTTCGCGCTGCACGCCTGGCGCGGTATGCCGATACCCGCCGAATTCCTTGCCCAACTTGGAGAGTTGACCCCGGAGCGCATACGCGAGGAGGAGAACGCCGAGCTGCGCCGCGTGATGCTGGAGCACTACGGCTACGAGCGCTACCTGGAGGATTCCGGCGCCGAACCCGTGCAGCGCGACAAGGCGGGCGTGCTGTGGCGCATCGAATTGGAGGGTGACGAGCCGCTGGTGATGGTCGAGGTGGTCAACTCCACTCCGGAGCCCGACGGCACCCACCGCACGTACTGGCTGCGGGTTCCGCCGAGCACCCGGACCGCCCGACAGGGAGTCGCCTGGACCTTCGGTCTCGAGGAGGCCGACTACGTGCCGGAGAGGGAGACCTGAGCCCCGGGTCGGCACGGTTGGAGAGTACGACGCCGGTCCTGTCCAGGGCCCAACGTCCCCCGCACCCGGGGACGTTGGGGCATTTGCCCCTAATGCCATACTGACCTGCGGTTTCAGCGGACGGATCGTCCCTTGTTCCCGTCGTATCCCCCCACCGTTCCTCACACTGTTCTTCAGGAGCCCGCCCATGCCTCGACCCATCCGCCGGCTTCCCGGCAGCGCACCGGACCGCCCGGCCCGGCGCGCTCCGGCCCCGGCCGTCGCCCCGGGTGCGACCGGACCGGACGCCATGCGGCTGACCGCCGTCGGACGTGCGGCACGGAGGGGACGCTGATCATGAGCGCGGAAGACGGCAACTACCACGCACTCCTCGCCCGGCACGACGCGATGCGACTACGCCGGCAGATGCTCTCCTCCGGAGCTTTCCCAGGCGCGGGCGGCGGCAGCGGCACCGGCCTCCGCGGTCCGGCCGGGCAGCCGTACGACGGGGTCGCCGACCAGCGGACGATCACGCGCGATCTGGATCTGGTGGCCCCGTTCGAAGAACTGATCGCCCACCTCTATCAGGCACTGTTCACCCGGCACCGTTCCTATGGACTGAGCGGGAGTGAGTCCTGGTGTCAGGGCTCGTGCTCAGCCGTGT
>NZ_NNBK01000010.1:0-47062 GCF_002803075.1 Streptomyces sp. CB01373
CGGCCTTGGCACAACCCACCCAACGACCAGAAACCACCAAAGTCACCGGTATTGGCCCTAGGGCGTGTTTCGAAAGTGGCGTCGTTCGCCCGGAGGGCGGGCCCCGCGGCGTCTGGTGCGTGCGATCGCAAGGCGGAGGGTCGCCCTCGTACTGGGTGTACGTGGGCGATCCCGACAACGCAGCGAGCGTGCGTGCCAGGCGTCGCGGGGCAGACGGCACTTTCGAAACACGCCCTAGTGCCCCGACAGGCAACGTTCGCCCCGTCGCAACGCCCGGCACGCACTCTCGCCGCACCGGCCGAAAGCCCAAGTACGTCCAGTACGAGGACTTCCGGCCGGCACGCCGAGAGCACGCACCGGACGCCGCTCCTTCACGGGCAACGTTGCCTGCCGCGGCACTAGTTGCCTCCGGTGTGGACCTGGAAGGCCGCCCGGCGCAGGGCCTTGGCCAGCGCCGGGTCGGGGTGCGCGGCGGCGAGCGCGACCAGCACCTGCACGGTGCGGGGGTGGCCCACGGTGCGCACCTCGTCGAGCAGCATCGGGACGGTGGGCTGCACCGCGGCCTCCAGGTGCCGTACGAGCATCGAGGCCTCGCCGTGGTCGGTGACCGCGGCGGCGGTGTCGACCCACAGCCAGGTGGCCTCCTCGCGGGTGAGCAGCTCGTGGGCGTCCTCCGCGTCGACGCCGTCGTGCTCGGCGAGCCACAGCAGGGCGTACGGCCTGAGCGCCGGCTCGTCGAGCACGGCCCGTACGTCGGGTTCGGCGGGCGCGCCGACGACCCGCAGCGCCTCGAAGGCGAGCCCGCGCAGCAGGGCGTCCTCACCGCGGGCGCCGCCGAGCAGCTCGGTGACGGCGCTGCCGACGGGCCGGGCGGCGAGCCAGGCGCGGTACTCGGCCCGGGCCGCGTTGGGCCGCAGCTGGGCGCAGCCGCGGAGCATGTCCTCGGCCGACTGCTCGATGTTCCCGGCGGGGCTCTGCGCGGCCACGCAGATCTGCTCCAGCTTCACCCACACCGCCCAGCTCCCGAGCGGGGTGAGCGTGGCCTGCCCGTCCCCGACGGTCAGCGCCCCCACCGCGGCGAGCGCCCGCAGGGCCCACCCGAGCAGCGGCGCAAGCGGGTCGCTCCCGTCGCCGGGCACCGCTACCCGCGTCGCGGACGGGGAAACGCCGGCATCGGCGTCGGACACCGGGAGGCCGGACTCGGGCGCGACGGCCGTGACCACCGCACCGTCGGCGTCGGAGCCGGCGACGGTCGCGGTCGCGGTCGCGGGGGCCACGCGGAGGACGGCCTCGGGGCCGGGGACGGCGCCGGGCTCGGCGGCCGCGTGCGGGACCGCGGAGGTCTCGGGCGCGACAGCACCGTCGAGGCCGGAGACGACGCTCGCCCCGGCGGCAGGGGCCACCCGAAGACCGGGGCCCGGCACAGGGGCGGCGGGCCCGGTGCCCCCGGGCACGGCGCCCTCCGGCGACGGGGCTGCCGCGCCACCGCCGGGGGCGGCGGGGGCAGCCCGGAGGCCGGTCTCCAGGTCGGGGGCGGCGTCCGGCGCGGGGGCGGGGTCCGTGGCTCCGAGCGCGGGGTCCGGGGTGTAGGAGACCTCGCAGCGGTCGGTGCGCAGTTCTGTGACGCGCTGGCGGAGGAGGTCGAGGAGCTGGTCGACCGGGACGGGGCCGGCGGAGAGCTGGAGGAAGGACAGGACCTGCGGCATGGCCGACACGACCTCGGCGACGGCGGCCGCCTCGTGGCCCTCCGGTTCCGGGCAGGCGAGCGACCAGGCGTCGAAGAGGGCCACCCAGCCGCGCAGGACGGCGCTGTCGTCGCGGTCCCAGGCGCGCAGCCGCCAGCCGGGGCGGGCGTTGTCGCCGTGCACCTCGATGAGGCCGGAGAGCCGGGCGGTGTCCCAGTCGGCGCGGACCTGAGCGGCGGTCAGGCCAAGATCGGCGGCCGCCCTCTCGGTGGTCGCGTCGGAGAGGGTGGCCTTGTCGTCGGCGGTCGGCCCCCCGCGGCCGGGCCCGAGGGCGGCGTCCGCCCAGCGGGCGACGCGGGCCGCCCCGGCCAGGAGGGAGCGCGCCGTTCTGGCCAGCACCGCGGGTGCCGGAGTGCCCTCCGGGGGGCGCGGGACGTGGCGGCGCGGTTGCCGCTGGTTCACGGCTCTGGGGGCGGCGGCCAGGGGTCGTGGGCGGACGATGCGAAGCCTGGAGTCGCGCGGGATACGGGACGTCACGGGTGCAGTCTTCCGGTTGACGGTCCGAAAACCCAAACGGAATGTCACGGCGGGCGATGGAGAAGGCCAAGGGAAGGCCGCGAGGACGCCCGAGGGGCACCTTTCAGCCGGTTCCGGAAGGGTCCCCGGGACCTGGGCGTACGCCGGTCCCCCAGCGGGTGACACGCGGCGAAACGGAACCGTGCCGCCGCCTCACATCAGCGGCGTGAGGAAGCGCCGCAGGGCCTCCTCGTAGCCCTCGGGATCTGCGTTCCACATCGCGCCGTGCGGGGCGCTCGGCACCGTGTGCAGCGCGATCAGGTTGGGACGGCGGTCGGCGAGGCGGCGGGAGAGCTGCCAGGGAGCCACCTGGTCGCCCGGGCCGTGGAAGATCAGTGTCGGCATCGTGAGCCCCTCCGGGTCCGTAGCCCCGGCCAGGCGGTCGCCGTACAGACCGGTGCGCCCCTGCGCGGCGCGCACCGCCAGCGGGAGCAGGGGGCCAGGGGTGTGCCGTGCCCGGGCCAGGGCCCGCAGCGTCACCTCCCAGTTGAGCACCGGGGAGTCGAGGACCAGCCCGGTGATCCGGTCGCGCAACGCCGAGCGGGTGGCGGCGCGCAGCGCCATCGTGGCCCCGGTGGACCAGCCGTGCAGAACGATCCGCTCGGCCCCGTAGCGCACGGCGTAGCGGATCGCCGCGTCCAGGTCCCGCCACTCGGTCTCGCCGAGGTGGTTCAGACCGTCCGGCGGACGGGGCGCACCGAGGTCGCCGCGGTAGGCGAGGGCGAGCACCGGGAAGTGCCGGCGGTGCAGGAACGCCAGGATGTTCATGGGGAGTTCGCGGGTGCTGCCCAGGCCGTGCGCCGCGATCACCCAGGTCTCGCGCACCCCGGGCACGAACCACGCGGGCAGGGAGCCGAGTTCGCCCGGTACGTCGACGTCGGCGTGCTCGATGCCGAGGGCGGTGCGCGGGTTGCCGACGTGCAGGTTCGGGGTGAGCCACACCTTGTCGCCGCGGTGCAGGGTGCCGTGGGTGACGCGCTCGAGCCGGCGTACGACGGTGTCGGGCCGGTGCGGGGCGGTGGGCAGGACGGGGCCGACCACCGCGTGGGAGCCGTTGCCCGCCAGGCCGTAGGTGCCCGGGCGCAGGGAGGCGAGGTCACGGGTGAGGCTGATCTGGCCGGCGGCCGTGGCGTGCACGGTGAGCCGGGGTTCGGTGGGCAGGGGCCGGCCCGGGAGCGCCTTGAGCGCGGCGTCGCTGGCCAGCCGGCCCGCGGCGACGCTCGCCGCGCCGGCCGCCAGGGCAGCGGTGACGGCCGCGGCCGTCGCTTTGACTGTGGGCACGGCTCCAGTGTCCTGGCGCACCCGGTCACCGGCCAGTGGGGCGGAGGGTCGGGGTGACATGTCCGCGTGGGTTCCATGAAGAGCGGCGTTCATTCCCGCACGGCCCGCACCGCCCGCACGCGAGGCCACCCGTGCCCGCGCCGTCCCGGCCGTCTCCGGGCCGTCTCCAGACCTCTCCGCAGCCTCCCGCCCCGGCCCCGGTCCCGGGCCTCAGTCCCGACCCCGGCTTCCGCTCCCGTCCTTACCCCTGCCCCTGCCCCTGCCCCTGCCCCTGCTGTCCGTACCCCCGCAGCCGCTCCCCCGCAGCCGCAAGTTGCTCCGGCGTCAGCAGAGCCGGTGTCAGGCCGGGTACGCCGGACGCCGCCAGCCACACCCGGCACATCCACTCGAGCTGGGCCGTGCGGTCGTAGGCCTGGTCGAGGGTGGCGCCGTAGGTGACGGTGCCGTGGTTGCGCAGCAGGCAGCCCGTGCGGCCGGCGAGGGCGCGGAGCATGTTCCCGGCCAGCTCCTCGGTGCCGTACGTGGCGTACGGGGCCACGCGGACGGGGCCGCCGAGCGCGCCGGCCATGTAGTGGATCAGCGGGAGCTCGGTGACGAGGGTGGAGACGGCCGTCGCGTGCACGGCGTGGGTGTGGACGACGGCGCCCGCGTCGGTGCTGCGGTAGACCGCGAGGTGCATGGGCAGCTCGCTGGTCGGCACCAGGGTGCCGAGCACCTGCCGGCCGTCCAGGCCGACACCGGTGACGTCGTCGTCCGTGAGCCGGTCGTAGGGGACGCCCGAGGGGGTCACCAGGACGGTGTCGCCCACGCGCACGGACACGTTGCCGGAGGTGCCGACGACCAGTCCGTCCGCCACCGTGCGGCGGGCCGTCGCGACCAGCGCCTGCCAGGCGCGCGCCGTCTCCCCGAGTTCGCTCATGTGCCGATCCTGCCAGGACGCCTGGCGCGAGCGACCGGTCCTTCCCACAGCACTACGGGAACAGACACCGCAATGACCGACTCAGTTCATCTTCTGTTCACTCAGGTTACCTACGTTCAACGCGCCAATGACGCTCGAACGATTGCCTGGGTAAATGGAAAGCTTCTCGCTGATCCTCGCGATGGTGGTGATCACCGCACTCGCGTTCGATTTCACGAACGGTTTCCACGACACCGCGAACGCGATGGCCACGACCATCTCGACCGGTGCACTCAAGCCCAAGGTCGCGGTGGCCATGTCCGCCGCGCTGAACCTGGTGGGCGCCTTCCTGTCCGTGGAGGTCGCCAACACGATCTCCAAGGGTCTCGTCGACGAGAACGGCATCCGTCCCGAAGTCATCTTCGCCGCCCTGGTGGGCGCGATCCTCTGGAATCTGCTGACGTGGCTGGTCGGACTCCCCTCCAGCTCCTCCCACGCCCTCATGGGCGGTCTGATCGGCGCCACCATCGCCTCGGCCGGCTTCAGCGCCGTGCACGGCGGCGCCCTGGTCACCAAGGTCCTCATCCCCGCGGTCGCCGCCCCGGTCGTCGCGGGTCTGGCCGCGCTGGTCTCGACCCGGATGTCGTACGGCATCGGCAGGAAGTCGAACGGCAAGGCGGCCGAGAAGGGCCACCGCGCCGGACAGATCGCCTCCGCCGGCCTGGTCTCGCTGGCCCACGGCACCAACGACGCGCAGAAGACCATGGGTGTCATCACCCTCGCCCTGGTCGCCGGCGGCGCCCTCGCCCCCGGCTCCAACCCTCCCACCTGGGTCATCCTGTCCGCGGGCCTGGCCATCGCGCTCGGCACCTACATCGGCGGCTGGCGCATCATCCGCACCATGGGCAAGGGCCTGACCGACCTTCAGCCGCAGCAGGGCTTCGCCGCCCAGACCAGCGCGGCCACCGCCATCCTGGCCTCTTCCCACCTCGGCTTCTCCCTGTCCACCACGCACGTCGTCTCCGGTTCGGTGATGGGCGCGGGTCTGGGCCGCAAGGGCGGCATGGTCCGCTGGTCCACCGCCCGCCGCATGGCCGTCGCCTGGGCCCTCACGCTGCCCGCCGCGGCCCTGGTCGCGGCCGGCGCGGAGGCCGTGACGCGTCTCGGCGACTGGGGCACCTGGCTCGTGGCCGCGTTCCTGGTGGCCTCCAGCGCCGCGATCTGGAAGATCTCCCGCCGCGAGGTCGTCGACCACACCAACGTCAACGGCTCCGAGGAGCCGGCCGGCGTGATCACCCAGGCCATCGCCGCCGTCACCCCGCCTCCGGCCTCCCCGGCGGCCGAGGGGCTCACGGCCACGATCCCCGCTCCCGCCTCCGCGTCCGTCGCCGACCCCGCGCCCGTGGCGACGCCGCCGGCCGCCGCCGTCTGAGCCGGCGTCCCCGGCAGAAGGAAGAGAAGCAGCATGAACATCGACTGGGCGGCACTCGGCTCCGTCTTCGGCGTCAGCCTCGGCGTCACGGTGGGCCTCGTGGCCCTGTTCACCCTCGGCATCGCCGGACTCTCCCGCCGCGAGCGGGCCGTGGCCCAGGGCGACGGCGGCGGGGCCCTCGCGGTCACCGGCGCCTACGCCTGCTTCGCCGCGTGCGCCGCCGCCGTGGCCTTCGGCATCTACCTGATCGTGGCCTAGCCCGGCCCGGGACCCTGTACCGCCGGGTCCCGGCCCCTCACGTCACCCGGCCATCCCGGGCCGTCCCCGCGACGGCCCGGGATGGGTCATTTCGCCGTCCCGTGCGCCCTGTGGTGTGTGCCTCATCTCAGTACCCCTGCGCAGGTCAACGGCAGGTTGACGGGTGTTCGCGGTGCGTGGTGGACTTCCGGAGCCAAGTACGGCGGCAGGAGAGGAAGTCCGGTGCGAATCCGGCGCGGTCCCGCCACTGTGACCGGGGAAGAACATCCCCGGGAGTCAGGAACTCTCACCGCCGGTCTCGTCGAACCAGGGCGTGGACACCCTGAGTGAGGACATATCGCCATGCGCGGCTGCCGACCGAGGTTCACCAGCGACTCACTGACCGACCGCACGACCGGCTGACCCGATGGGTGCCGATCGCGTCTTCGCGTACGGCGCCGCCGCCGGCCTCCTCGGTGACCTGCTCCTCGGCGATCCACGCCGCGGACACCCCGTCGCCGTGTTCGGACGGGCCGCGGGTGCCGTGGAACGCGCGCTGTGGCGGGACCACCGCGGCCGGGGCGCCCTGCACACCGCCGTGTGCGTGGGGGGTGCCGTGTCGTCGGCCGCGCTGGCCGCGTCCGCCGTGCGTTCCTCCCGTACCGCGTCCGTCGCGCTGACCGCCGCCGCCACCTGGGCCGTCGTCGGCGGCACCTCCCTCGCCCGGGAGGCGCGGCAGATCGGGCGCGCCCTGGAAGCCGGGGACGTCGAGGGCGCCCGGGCGCGGCTGCCGCATCTGTGCGGGCGCGATCCGCAGGCGCTGGACGCCGACGGGATCGCCCGGGCCGTCGTCGAGTCCGTCGCCGAGAACACCTCCGACGCGGTGGTGGGCGCGCTGGTGTGGGGCGCCGCCGCCGGAGTGCCGGGGCTCGTCGGCTTCCGCGCCGTCAACACCCTGGACGCCATGGTCGGGCACAAGTCACCCCGGTACCGCCGCTACGGCTGGGCCTCGGCCCGCCTCGACGACCTCGCCGGCTGGCCGGGGGCACGGCTCACCGCCGTCCTGGCGGTCGTGGCGGGCGACGACCCGCGCGGCGCCGTACGGGCCTGGCGCGCCGACGCCCGCAAGCACCCGAGCCCCAATGCCGGCCCGGTGGAGGCCGCGTTCGCGGGGGCGCTCGGAGTGCGGCTGGGCGGCACGCTCTCGTACGGCGGGCGGGTGGAGCACCGCCCGGTGCTCAACGGCGCCGGACGCGCCGTCCAACAGGGCGACATCGAGCGCGCGGTACGGCTCTCCCGCCGCGTGGGCTGGCTCGCGCTCGGCGTGTGCGCGGGCGCACGGCTGCTGAAGAGAGGACGGACGTCATGAGGGGCGGTCTGCTTGTCGCCGGCACGACCTCCGACGCCGGGAAAAGCGTCGTCACGGCCGGGATCTGCCGGTGGCTGGTGCGCCAGGGCGTGAAGGTCGCCCCGTTCAAGGCGCAGAACATGTCCCTCAACTCCTTCGTCACCCGGGAGGGCGCCGAGATCGGGCGGGCACAGGCCATGCAGGCCCAGGCGTGCCGCGTCGAGCCGACCGCGCTGATGAACCCGGTGCTGCTCAAGCCGGGCGGCGAGCAGAGCAGCCAGGTCGTCCTGCTGGGCAGACCGGTGGGCGAGTTGAGCGCCCGCGGCTACCACGGCGGGCGGCAGCAGAAGCTCCTCGGCACCGTCCTCGACTGCCTCGCCGAGCTGCGGAGCACGTACGACGCGGTGATCTGCGAGGGGGCGGGCAGCCCGGCGGAGATCAACCTGCGCCGCACCGACATCGTCAACATGGGCATCGCGCGTGGAGCGCGGCTGCCCGTGCTCGTCGTCGGCGACATCGACCGCGGGGGTGTCTTCGCCTCCTTCTTCGGCACGGTCGCCCTGCTGTCGCCGCAGGACCAGGAACTCGTCGCCGGGTTCCTCGTCAACAAGTTCCGCGGGGACGTCTCGCTGCTCGAACCCGGCCTCGACATGCTGCACGGGCTCACCGGCCGGCACACGTACGGCGTGCTGCCGTTCCGGCACGGGCTCGGCATCGACGAGGAGGACGGACTGCGGGTGTCCCTGCGGGGCGCCGTGCGGGAGTCCACCGTGGCGCCGCCGGTCGGCGAGGACGTGCTGCGGGTCGCCGTCTGCGCCGTGCCGCTGATGTCCAATTTCACCGACGTGGACGCGCTCGCCGCCGAACCGGGCGTCGTCGTGCGGTTCGTGGACCGGCCCGAGGAACTGGCCGACGCCGACCTCGTCGTCGTGCCCGGCACCCGCGGCACGGTCAGGGCGCTGGAATGGCTGCGGGAACGCGGCCTCGCACGCGCCCTGGCGAGCAGGGCCGCCGAGGGGCGGCCGGTGCTGGGCGTCTGCGGCGGCTTCCAGATCCTCGGCGAGCACATCGAGGACGACGTGGAGAGCCGGCGCGGACACGTCGACGGACTGGGCCTGCTGCCCGTACGGGTCAGGTTCGCCCGCGAGAAGACCCTCACCCGGCCGGAGGGCGAAGCCCTCGGTGAACGGGTCGAGGGGTACGAGATCCACCACGGGGTCGCCGACGTCACCGGCGGGCAAAGGTTCATCTCTGATGACGATGGACACAGCTTGGACGGCTGCCGGGTCGGGGCCGTCTGGGGCACGCACTGGCACGGCTCGCTGGAGTCGGACGGCTTCCGCCGGGCCTTCCTGCGCGAGGTGGCGGCCGCCGCGGGCCGCCGTTTCGTGCCGGCACCCGACACCTCGTTCGCCGCGCTGCGCGAGGAGCAGCTCGACCGGCTCGGCGACCTGATCGAACAGCACGCGGACACGGACGCGCTGTGGCGGCTCATCGAGTCGGGCGCGCCGCAAGGACTGCCTTTCATTCCACCGGGAGCGCCCGCATGAGCACAGTGTTGTTGTTGTCGACCGCCGACACCGATCTGCTCGCCGCCCGAGCCTCGGCCGCCTCCTACCGGATCGGCAACCCGACCCGCGTGGACGTCGGCCAGGAACTGCCGGGGCTGCTCGACGGCGCGGACATCGCCGTCGTACGGCTGCTCGGCGGCAAGCGCGCCTGGGAGGACGGGCTCGCCGCGCTGAAGGCGTCCGGCGTGCCGACCGTGCTGCTGGGCGGAGAGGCCGTGCCGGACGCCGAGTTGATGGCCGAGTCCTCGGTGCCCGCCGGGGTCGTGGCGGAGGCGCTGAAGTACCTCGTCGAGGGCGGCCCGGACAACCTGGCGGAACTCGCCCGGTTCCTCTCCGACACGGTGCTGCTGACCGGCGAGGGCTTCGAGGAGCCGCGCCGGATGCCCGAGTACGGCGTCCACGGCGAGCGTGCCCTCGTGGCCGGCCGGCCGACCGTCGGCGTGCTCTTCTACCGCGCCCACGAACTGAGCGGCAACAGCGCGTTCGTGGACACCCTGTGCGACGCGATCGAGGCGCACGGCGCCAACGCCCTTCCCGTCTACTGCGGTTCACTGCGCGGCGCGGACGCCGGGCTGTACGAGATCCTCGGACGCGCCGACGCCCTGGTCGCCACCGTCCTCGCGGCCGGCGGCACCCACGCCTCGCAGGCGTCGGCGGGTGGGGACGAGGAGGCCTGGGACATCGGGGCGCTCGCGGACCTGGACATCCCCGTGCTGCAAGGGCTCTGCCTGACCTCCTCGCGCGCCGCGTGGGACGAGTCCGACGCGGCGCTGTCCCCCATGGACGCGGCCATGCAGGTCGCGATCCCGGAGTTCGACGGGCGGCTGATCACCGTCCCGTTCTCCTTCAAGGAGCAGGGCCCGGACGACGTCCCGGTGTACGCGGCCGACCCCGAGCGGGCCGCCCGCGTGGCGGGGATCGCCGTACGGCACGCGCGGCTCAGGCACAAGGCCAACGCGGAGAAGCGGATCGCGCTCGTCTTCACCGCGTACCCGACCAAGCACTCACGGGTCGGCAACGCGGTGGGACTCGACACCCCGGCGTCGGCGGTACGCGTCCTGGACGCGCTGCGGGAGGCGGGGTACGCGGTCGAGGGCTACCCCGACAACGGCGACGAGCTCATCCACCGCCTCATCGCGGCCGGCGGTCACGACGTGGAGTGGCTGACGGAGGACCAACTGGCCGCCGCACCCGCGCGCGTGCCGCTGGCCGACTACCGGGCCTGGTTCGACACGCTGGACCCGGAGCTGCGGGACGGGATGACGGAGGCGTGGGGCGACCCGCCGGGCTCCCTGTACGTCGACGGCGACGACATCGTCCTCGCGTCCCTGCAGTTCGGGAACGTGGTCGTCATGATCCAGCCGCCGCGCGGCTTCGGCGAGAACCCGATCGCGATCTACCACGACCCCGACATGCCGCCGTCCCACCACTACATGGCGGCCTACCGGTGGCTGGAGAACTCATTCGGCGCCGACGCCATCGTGCACATGGGCAAGCACGGCACGATGGAGTGGCTGCCCGGCAAGGGCCTCGGGCTCTCGCGCGGGTGCGCGCCGGACGCGGTGCTCGGCGACCTGCCGCTGGTGTACCCCTTCATCGTCAACGACCCCGGCGAGGGCACCCAGGCCAAGCGGCGCGGGCACGCCACGGTCGTCGACCACCTCGTCCCGCCGATGGCTCGCGCGGACACCTACGGCGACCTCGCCAAGCTGGAGCAGCTCCTCGACGAGTACGCGCTCGTCTCCGACCTGGACCCGGTGAAGGCGCCCGCCGTGCGGGCCCAGATCTGGACCCTGGTCAAGGCCGCCGAACTGCACCACGACCTCCATGTGGACGAGCAGCCGGACGACGACGCGTTCGACGAGTTCGTCATGCACATCGACGGCTATCTGTGCGAGATCAAGGACGTGCAGATCAGGGACGGTCTGCACATCCTCGGCGGCGGCCCGGTCGGCGAGCCGCGGGTGAACCTCGTGCTGGCCGTGCTGCGCGCCTCCCAGGTGTGGGGCGGGCAGGCGAACGCGCTGCCGGGGCTGCGGGCCTGCCTCGCGGAGCACTTCGGCCTGGTGGAGAAGGAGTTGCTGGCCGAGCCGGGCGCTCCGGTGAAGGTGCCGGTCGAGCTGACGGACCTGGTCGAGGGTCCCTCGCGCACGGCGGCGGACGCGATCGACCTGCTGGAGCAGCTCTGCCGGCGGATCGCCGAGGGCATGGAGGAGCGCAACTGGGCGGCCGACGCCGGTCCGGCGCTCGTACGGGAGGTGCTGGGTACCGAACTCCCGGACGCGACGGCCGTGCTGGAGTTCGCCTGCACCGAGGTCGTGCCGCGGCTGGCCCGTACGACGGACGAGATCGGGCACATCCTGCGGGCGCTGCGCGGCGGTTACGTCCCCGCGGGACCGTCCGGCTCGCCGACCCGCGGCCTGGTCAACGTGCTGCCGACCGGCCGCAACTTCTACTCGGTCGACCCCAAGGCGATCCCGTCCAGGCTGAGTTGGGAGGTCGGCCAGTCGCTCGCGGACTCGCTGGTGGCCCGCTATCTCCAGGACACCGGCGAGTACCCGAAGTCGGTCGGCCTGACGGTCTGGGGCACGTCCGCGATGCGCACCCAGGGCGACGACATCGCCGAGATCCTGGCGCTGCTCGGCTGCCGCCCGGTGTGGGACGACGCCTCCCGCCGGGTGACCGGCTTCGAGGTGGTCTCCCTTCAGGAGCTGGACCGGCCGCGCATCGACGTGACGGTCCGTATCTCGGGCTTCTTCCGGGACGCGTTCCCGCACGTGGTCGCCCTGATCGACGACGCCGTACGGACGGTGGCCGAGCTGGACGAGCCCGCCGACCGGAACTTCGTCAAGGCGCACGCCGACGAGGACACCGCCGAGCACGGCGACCGGCGCCGCGCCACGGCCCGCATCTTCGGCTCCAAGCCGGGCGCGTACGGCGCGGGTCTGCTGCCGCTGATCGACGCGCGCAACTGGCGCAGCGACGCCGATCTGGCCGAGGTGTACGCGGTGTGGGGCGGCTACGCCTACGGGCGCGGGCTCGACGGGCGAGCGGCGCGCGGGGACATGGAGACGGCGTTCCGGCGGATCGCGGTGGCGGCGAAGAACGTCGACACCCGCGAGCACGACCTGGTCGACGCCGACGACTACTTCCAGTACCACGGCGGCATGGTCGCCATGGTGCGGCACCTGACGGGTGCGAGCCCGGAGGCGTACGTCGGGGACTCCGCCGTACCGGACCAGGTGAAGACCCGGACTCTGGGCGAGGAGACGCACAGGGTTTTCCGGGCGCGGGTGGTGAATCCCAGGTGGATGTCAGCGATGCGTAAGCATGGCTACAAGGGCGCCTTCGAGATGGCGGCGACCGTGGACTACCTGTTCGGGTACGACGCCACGGCGGGCGTGGTCGACGACTGGATGTACGAGAAGTTGGCGTCCGAGTACGTCTTCTCACCGGACAACCAGGAGTTCATGCGGAAGTCCAACCCGTGGGCCCTGCGGGGCATCACGGAACGCCTGCTGGAGGCAGCGGACCGCGGGCTGTGGGCGGAGCCGGACGCGGACACGCTGGAGCGGCTCCGGGCCACCTACCTGGAGCTGGAAGGCGACTTGGAGGGCGAGGACAAGTGACCACCCCGTTTCCGTTCACGGCTGTCGTCGGCCAGGACGACCTGCGGCTCGCGCTGCTGCTGAACGCCGTCTCGCCGGCGGTCGGCGGAGTGCTGGTACGCGGAGAGAAAGGCACCGCCAAGTCCACGGCGGTGCGAGCGCTGTCGGCGCTGCTGCCCGAGGTGCCGATCGTCCCTGGGTGCCGATTCTCCTGCGACCCCGACGTACCCGACCCCGCCTGTCCGGACGGCCCGCACGAGCCGGGGGGCGCTGCCGAACGGCCGGCGCGGATGGTCGAACTCCCCGTCGGCGCCTCCGAGGACCGACTGGTCGGCGCGCTCGACATCGAGCGGGCGCTCGCCGAGGGCGTGAAGGCCTTCGAGCCGGGCCTGCTCGCCGACGCGCACCGCGGGATCCTGTACGTCGACGAGGTCAACCTTCTGCACGACCACCTCGTGGACCTCCTGCTCGACGCCGCCGCCATGGGCGCCTCGTACGTCGAACGCGAGGGTGTCTCCGTACGGCATGCGGCGCGTTTCCTGCTCGTCGGGACCATGAACCCCGAGGAGGGTGAGCTGCGGCCACAGCTCCTCGACCGGTTCGGGCTGACCGTCGAGGTCGCGGCCTCGCGGGAGCCCGACCAGCGGGTGGAGGTCGTACGGCGCAGGCTCGCCTACGACGACGATCCAGACGGTTTCGCCGTGCGGTGGGCCGACGAGGAGGCTGCCGTACGGGCGCGGATCGTGGCCGCGCGGGAGCTGCTGCCGCAGGTCCGGCTGGGCGATGGCGCGCTGCGGCAGATCGCCGCGACCTGTGCCGCCTTCGAGGTGGACGGCATGCGTGCCGACATCGTCATGGCCAGGACCGCCACCGCGCTGGCCGCCTGGGCCGGGCGGACCGATGTGCTCGCCGAGGACGTGCGGCAGGCCGCGCTGCTGGCCCTCCCCCACCGGCGGCGGCGCAACCCCTTCGACGCACCGGGTCTTGACGAGGACAAGCTCGACGAGACCCTTCAGGAGTTCGCGGGCCCGGAGGACGGCGATCCGGACCCCGACTCCGATCCGGACGGCGGCCCGGGCGGTGGCGGTGGGCAGCCGGCGCCCGACGACGGCGGCCCGCAGGACGACGGTTCGGCCGCGCGGCCCGAGGCCGGCGACAGTGGCGAGCCTCAGCCCTCGGGCGCCGGCGCCGGTGAGCAGTCCGCCGTGCGCGCCTCCGAGCCGTTCCGCACCAAGGTGCTGAGCGTGCCCGGCCTCGGCGAGGGTGCCGCCGGGCGGCGCTCGCGAGCGCGGACCGAGCACGGGCGCACGACCGGGGCGCGGCGGCCCCGAGGCGCCCTGACCAAGCTGCACCTGGCCGCCACCGTGCAGGCCGCCGCCCCGCACCAGCGGGCACGGGGACGGTCCGGGCCGGGGCTGGTCGTCCGCCGGGACGATCTGCGGCAGGCGACCCGCGAGGGTCGCGAGGGGAACCTCGTCCTGTTCGTGGTCGACGCCTCCGGGTCGATGGCCGCCCGGCAGCGGATGAGCGCCGTGAAGGGCGCCGTGCTGTCGCTGCTCCTCGACGCCTACCAGCGGCGCGACAAGGTGGGGCTGGTGACCTTCCGCGGCAAGGAGGCGCAGGTCGCGCTGCCGCCGACGTCGTCCGTCGACGCCGCCGCCGTCCGGCTGGAGTCGCTGCCGACGGGCGGGCGCACTCCGCTGGCGGCCGGGCTGCTCAAGGCGCACGAGGTGCTGCGGATCGAGCGGCTGCGGGACCCCGCGCGGCGGGCGCTGGTCGTGGTGGTGACCGATGGACGGGCCACCGGCGGCCCCGAGCCGGTCGCCCTCGCCGGGCGCGCGGCGCGGCTGTTGGCGGCCGAGGGGACCGCGTCCGTTGTCGTGGACTGCGAGTCGGGGCCGGTCCGGCTCGGGCTCGCCGGGCAGCTCGCGGGTGAACTGGGCGGTACGGCCGTGACCTTGGACGAGCTGCGGGCGGACAGCATCGCCGGCCTTGTCAGGGACGTTCAGGGCATTTCGACTTCGAGGAGGGCCGCGTAATGCCGCAGGGACAGCCGAGTGCCGTACCCGACGACGGGCTGACGACACGTCAGCGGCGCAACCGTCCGCTGGTCGTGGTGCACACCGGGATCGGCAAGGGCAAGTCCACCGCCGCCTTCGGGCTTGCGCTGCGCGCCTGGAACCAGGGCTGGCCGATCGGGGTGTTCCAGTTCGTCAAGTCGGCCAAGTGGAAGGTCGGCGAGGAGAACGCACTGCGGGTGCTGGGGGCCTCGGAGCAGGGCGGCTCCGTCGCGTGGCACAAGATGGGCGAGGGGTGGTCCTGGGTACAGCGGGACACACAGGGTGACAACGCGACCAACGAGCAGAAGGCGCGTGAGGGCTGGGAGCAGGTCAAGCGGGACCTGGCCGCCGAGACGTACCGGCTGTACGTGCTCGACGAGTTCGCGTATCCGATGCACTGGGGCTGGGTCGACACCGCCGAGGTCGTGGAGGTGCTGCGGAACCGGCCCGGGACCCAGCATGTGGTGATCACCGGCCGGAACGCGCCCGCCGAGCTGGTGGACTTCGCCGACCTCGTCACCGACATGTCCAAGGTCAAGCATCCGATGGACGCCGGGCAGAAGGGGCAGAGGGGCATCGAGTGGTGAAGTCCCCGTCCGTGCCCCGGCTGGTCGTCGCCGCGCCCTCGTCGGGCAGCGGCAAGACCACCGTCGCCACGGGGTTGATGGCCGCGCTGGCCCGGCGGGGCCTTTCGGTGTCCCCGCACAAGGTCGGCCCGGACTACATCGACCCCGGGTATCACGCGCTCGCCACCGGGCGCGTGGGGCGCAACCTGGACGCGTACCTGTGCGGGCCGGAGCTGATCGGCCCGCTGTTCCTGCACGGGGCGCGCGGGTGCGACATCGCCGTCGTCGAGGGCGTGATGGGGCTGTACGACGGGGCCGCCGGGGAGGGCGAACTGGCCTCCACCGCGCAGGTGGCGAAGCTGCTGCGGGCGCCGGTGGTGCTGGTCGTCGACGCGTCGTCGCAGTCCCGGTCGGTGGCGGCGCTGGTGCACGGGTTCGTGACCTGGGATCCCGAGGTGCGGATCGGGGGCGTGATCCTCAACAAGGTGGCCTCCGACCGGCACGAGGCGCTACTGCGCGAGGCGCTGGACTCGGTCGGGGTGCCCGTGCTGGGGGTTCTGCGCCGGGTCGAGCAGGTCGAGACGCCGTCTCGACACCTCGGTCTGGTGCCGGTCGCCGAGCGGCGGGCGGCGGCCGTGGACGCGGTGGCGGCGATGGCGGCGCAGGTCTCCGCCGGATGCGATCTGGAGGCGCTGGTCGCTCTGGCGCGCGGCGCGGGGACGTTGTCGTGCGAGGCATGGGACGCGGCCGGGGTCCTGCCCTCCCCCGAGGTTGGGGACCACCGGGAGAGGCCGAGGGTCGCCGTCGCCGGCGGATCCGCCTTCACCTTCTCCTACGCGGAGCACGCCGAGCTGCTGCATGCCGCCGGGGCCGAGGTCGTGCCCTTCGACCCGCTGCGGGACGAGCGGCTGCCCGAGGGGACCCGCGGGCTGGTCGTCGGGGGCGGGTTTCCCGAGGTGTACGCGGCGGAGCTGTCCGCCAACGAGCCGTTGCGCGAGGCGGTCGCCGGGCTTGCGCTCGGCGGTGCTCCCGTCGCCGCCGAGTGTGCCGGGCTGCTGTATCTGTGCCGGGAGCTGGACGGGCGGCCCATGTGCGGGGTGCTGGACGCCTCCGCGCGGATGACCGGGCGGCTCACGCTCGGCTACCGGGACGCCGTGGCCGTGAGCGACAGCGTGCTCGCCGGCGCCGGGGAGCGGATGCGGGGACACGAGTTCCACCGGACCGCCGTCGAGCCGGGCTCGGGCACGGGAACGGCGGCCCCCGCCTGGGGCGTGCGCGTCCCCGAGCGGCGGGTCGAAGGCTTCGTACAGCGGAACGTGCACGCGAGTTATCTGCACACGCACTGGGCGGCCGCGCCCGGTGTCGCCCGTCGGTTCGTCGAGAGGTGCCGGACGTCATGAGCAGCAGGCTGATCGGAGTCGGGGTGGGCCCCGGCGATCCGGAGCTGGTGACCGTCAAGGGCGTCAACGCCCTGCGCACCGCGGACGTCGTCGTCGTGCCCGTCATGGGCGCTGTCGACGGAACGGACGGCGGGGAGCGCGGGCGTGCCGAGGCGACCGTGCTGCACTACGTGCCCGCGGAGAAGGTCGTCCGGGTGGTGTTCGCGCTGAACGAGCGGTCGGACCGGGCGCGGCGCGAGGCCGCGTGGGACGCGGCCGGGCAGCGGGTCGCCGGGCTGCTCGAAAGCCGTGGCACGGTCGCCTTCGCCACCATCGGCGATCCCAACGTCTACTCGACCTTCACGTATCTGGCGCAGACCGTCGCCGCGCTGGTGCCGGGGACCGTGGTGGAGACGGTGCCCGGGATCACCGCGATGCAGGATCTCGCGGCGCGTTCGGGGGCCGTGCTGACCGAGGGGACGGAGCCGCTGACCCTGGTGCCGGTCACCGCGGGGGCCGCCGTGCTCAAGCAGGCGCTGAACGGGCCCGGAACCGTCGTGGCGTACAAGTTCGGGCGGCAGGCGCGGGAAGTGGCCGAGGCGCTGCGGGAGAGCGGGCGGATCGACGACGCGGTGTGGGGGTCGGCGCTGGGGCTGCCGGAGGAGTGGATCCGGCCGGCGTCGGGGCTCGACGGGGAGCGGCTGCCGTACCTGTCGACGCTCATCGCGCCCGCGCGGCGCGAGGGCGGGCGGGGCGGCAAGCTGTGAGCCGTACGCGCGTGCGGGAGGACCGGTCAGGCCGCCAGGCCGACCACCATCCAGATGAAGGCCACGCCCGCGACCGTGCACAGCAGGGTCGAGCGGGCGGGGTGCTCGTGGTGGGCCTCGGGGAGGATCTCCGCCGCGGCGAGGTAGAGCAGGGCCCCGCCGAAGAGGCCGAGATAGCCGCCGAGGAACCACTCCGGGATGGTGACGAGCGTGGTCGCCGCGGCGCCCGCTATGGGGGCCAGGGCGTCCGCGACGAGCATGGCGACGGCCTTGCGGCGCTCGTTGCCGTACAGGCTGGTGATGGTGAACGTGTTGAAGCCGTCGGCGAAGTCGTGGGCGATGACGGCGAGCGCTACCGCGACGCCCATGCCGTGGTCCACCTGGAAGGCGGCCCCTATGGCCACGCCGTCCATGGCGCTGTGACCGACCATGGCGGCCGCCGCCGTCAGGCCCACCTCGGGGGCGCGGTGGTTGTGCCGCTCGGCGCCGCCGTGCGCGGCCTGCCGCGCGGCCAGCAGGCGTTCCACCAAGTGGGCCACCAGGAACCCGGCCACGAACAGCAGCAGGGCCGCCGGTACGCCGAACACGTCCCGGCCGGCCGCGTGCAGTGCCTCGGGCAGCAGGTCGAGGCCGACCACGCCCAGCATCAGGCCGCCGGCCAGTCCCAGGACCAGATGGCGGCGGTCGGTCACCCGCTGTGCCGTCCAGCCGCCGGCCAGCGTCATCAGGAACGCGCCGAGCGCGACGAAGACCGCCATGTGCCCTTGCTATCCGATGAGGGCCCGATCGCGCACATCCGGCCACTCCCACATCCCCCCACATCAGGACATTCCGCATGAGAGGACCCGAACCCATGGCCGTTGCCCCGACCGGCAAGGTGACCTTCGTCGGTGCCGGCCCCGGCGCCGCCGACCTGCTGACGTTCCGGGCGGCCCGCGCGATCGCCGAGGCCGACGTGGTGATCTGGGCGGCCAGCCTGGTGCAGGCCGAGGTGCTCCAGCACGCGCGCGAGGACGCGGAGATCCTGGACTCGGCGGCCCTGTCCCTGGAGGACGTCGTCGCCGTGTACGAGCGGGCGCACGCGGAGGGGCTGAAAGTGGCCCGTGTCCACTCCGGCGACCCGGCGCTGTGGGGCGGCACGCAGGAGCAGCTCGACCGGTGCGCGGACATCGGGATCGAGACGGAGGTCGTGCCCGGTGTCTCGTCCTTCTCGGCCGTGGCCGCGCTGGCCCGGCGCGAGCTGACGATCCCGGAGGTCGCGCAGTCGGTCGTGCTGACCCGGCTCGGTGGCGGGAAAACGCCCATGCCGCCCGGCGAGGAGGTGCGCGAGTTCGCCCGGCACGGCACCACCATGGCGGTGTTCCTGTCGGCGGCCCGCAGCGGCCAGCTCGTGCGGGAGCTGCTGGAGGGCGGCTACCCGACGTCCACGCCGGTCGTGGTGGCCTACCAGGCGACCTGGCCGGAGGAGCTGGTCGTCACGTGCACGGTCGGCACGCTGGAGGAGACGGTCAAGGAGCACAAGCTCTGGAAGCACACGCTGTTCCTGGTCGGACCGGCCCTCGCCGCCCAGGGCACCCGTTCGCACCTGTACCACCCCGGTCACTTCCACGGCCACCGCAAGGCCGACCCCGAGGCCCGCAGGGCCCTGCGCGCGCGGGGTGCGAGCACGTGATCACGGTGGTCGGCACGGGCACCGGGGCGTACGGCACCCGGGTGCCCGCGGACGCCGGGCTCGTCGTGGGCGCGCGGCGGCATCTGGACGCCGTACGGCTGCCGGAGGGCGCCGAGCGGGTGGTCCTGGGCCCGCTGGCGCCGGCGCTCGACACCATCGCGGAGTACGTCGGCAAGGAGCGCCCGGTGCTCGTGCTGGCCTCCGGGGACCCCGGATTCTTCGGGATCGTACGGGCGCTCGCCGAGCGGTTCGGGCCCGGGCTGCTGGACGTCCGCCCCGGTGTCTCCTCCGTGGCCGCCGCGTTCGCGCGGATCGGGCTGCCCTGGGACGACGCGGTGGTGGTCAGCGCGCACGGGCGGGATCTGCGCACGGCCGTGAACGTGTGCCGGGCACGTCCGAAGGTCGCCGTGCTGACCGGGCCGGGGGCCGGGCCCGCCGAGCTGGGCGCCGCGCTGGCCGGCACCTGCGGCGAGCGGGTGCTGGTCGTCGCCTCCGCGCTGGGCGACCCGGAGGACGAGCGCGTGGAACGGCTCACACCGGCCGGGGCCGCCGCCCGCGACTGGGGTACGGCGGTGAACGTGGTGCTGTGCCTGGACGGGGCGCACGCGCCCGGCCCCCTGCGCACGGTCGCGGGCCCGCCGGCCGGCCCGTCCCGATGGGCCCTGGAGGAGAGCGAGTTCGCCCACCGCGACTCGATGATCACCAAGTTCGAGGTGCGCGCCCTGGCTCTGGCCCGGCTCGGGCCGCGCCTCGGCGACCTGGTCTGGGACGTGGGCGCGGGCTCCGGTTCGGTCGCCGTGGAGTGCGCCCGGCTGGGCGCCGCCGTCACCGCCGTCGAGCAATCGGCCGACGGAGTGGAGCGGATCCGCGCCAACGCGGCGGCGCACGCCGTGGACGTGTCGGTGGTGAACGGAACCGCGCCCGAGGCGCTGGCCGGGCTCGCAGACCCCGACGCGGTGTTCGTCGGCGGCGGCGGGCGCGCGCTGCCCGAGGTCGTGACCGTGTGCGCGCGGCGGGCCCGGCGGACCGTCGTGGTCGCCGTGGCGGCGCTCGACCGGGTGCCGGCCGTGCGCGGGGCGCTGGCCGCCGCCGGGCTCGTGTGCGACGGCGTGCTGCTCCAGTCCTCGCGGCTCGCGCCGCTGCCGGGCGACGTGACCCGGCTCGCGGCCACCAACCCTGTTTTTCTGCTGTGGGGCACGCGGCCCCCGGTGCGACACGAAGGAGCGGCTGAGTGATCGGCCTCATTTCCGCCACGGCGGCGGGCGCGGCTGCGCGGGACCGGCTGGCCGCGGCCTGGCCGGACCGTACCCGGGTGTACGAAGGGCCCGTCGGGGACGCCGTACGGGCCGCCTTCGCCGAGTGCGGGCAGCTGGTGTGCTTCCTGGCGACGGGGGCGGTCGTACGGCTGATCGCGCCGCTGCTGGACGAGAAGGCCTCCGATCCCGGAGTGGTGTGCGTCGACGAGGGCGGCCGGTTCGCGGTGTCCCTGGTCGGCGGGCACGCGGGCGGGGCGAACGAACTGGCCCGCGCGGTGGGCGAGGTGCTGGGCGCGGAGCCGGTCGTGACGACCGCGACGGACGCCGTGGGACTGCCCGGTCTCGACACGCTCGGCCTTCCGGTGGAGGGCGATGTCGCCGGGGTCTCGCGGGCGCTGCTCGACGGGGAGCCGGTCGGTCTTGACGCGGAGGTGCGCTGGCCGCTGCCGCCACTGCCCGTCGCCGCCGAGGGCGCGTACAGGATCCGGGTCACCGACCGTGCCGCCGCGCCCGCCGGACGGGAGGTGGTCCTGCGGCCGCCGACGCTGGTCGTGGGCGTCGGCGCGTCCAGGGGCGCGCCCGTCGAGGAGGTGGTGGGCCTGGTCGAGGGCGTGCTCGCGGAGGCCGGGCTGTCCGCGGCGTCGCTCGCCGAACTGGCCACGGTCGACGCCAAGGCGGAGGAGCCCGGCGTCGTCGAGGCGGCCCGGCGGCTCGGGGTGCCCCTGGTGACGTACTCCGCCGGGGAGTTGGCGGCGGTCGACGTGCCCAACCCGTCGCGGGCGCCGCTCGCCGCCGTCGGCACCCCCTCCGTCGCGGAGGCCGCCGCGCTCGTGCGCGGGGGCGAACTCCTCGTGCCCAAGCGGAAGTCGGAGCGCGCCGACGGGACGCCCGCGATGGCCACCTGCGCGGTCGTACGGCGGCCGGGGCGCGGTCGGCTCGCGGTCGTCGGGCTGGGTCCCGGCGCCCGGGACCTGCTCACGCCGCGCGCGCGGGCGGAGTTGCGGCGCGCCTCCGTTCTCGTGGGGCTCGACCAGTACCTCGACCAGATCCGCGACCTGCTGCGGCCCGGCACCCGCATCCTCCAGTCGGGGCTCGGCGCGGAGGAGGAGCGGGCGCGCACGGCGGTCGCCGAGGCCCGGCGCGGGCACGCCGTCGCGCTGATCGGCAGCGGCGACGCGGGGGTGTACGCGATGGCCTCGCCCGCGCTGGCCGAAGCGTCCGACGACATCGACGTCGTCGGGGTCCCCGGCGTCACGGCCGCCCTCGCCGCGGGCGCCCTTCTCGGCGCCCCCCTGGGCCATGACCATGTCTCGATCAGCCTCTCCGATCTGCACACCCCCTGGGAGGTCATCGAGCGGCGGGTGCGGGCGGCGGCCGAGGCGGACCTCGTCGTGACGTTCTACAACCCCCGCTCCCGGGGCAGGGACTGGCAGCTGCCGAAGGCGCTCGCGATCCTCGCCGGGCACCGGGAGCCGGCGACGCCGGTCGGTGTCGTACGGAACGCGTCACGGCCGGACGAGTCCAGCCGGGTGGCGACGCTGGCCACGCTCGACCCGGAGACGGTCGACATGATGACGGTCGTGACCGTGGGCAACACCGCGACCCGAGAGATCGCGGGGCGCATGGTCACGCCGCGCGGCTACCGCTGGCAGGCGTCCGGGGAGGAGCCGAAGTGAACCGTGTCGTCCACCCGATCGAGCAGGAGTCGTTCCGGCGGCTGCGCGCCCGCCTGGACACCTCGCACTTCGCACCGCTGACGCGGGCGGTGGTGGAGCGGGTCGTTCATTCCTCCGCCGACCTGGAGTACGCGTCCGACCTCGTCATGGACGAGGGCGAGCTGCTGACGGCGCACGCCGCGCTGCACGCGGGGGCTCCCGTGGTCGCGGACGTGGAGATGGTGGCCGCGGGGATCACCCGGCGCGAGACCGTCTGCCGGCTCAAGGACGCCAGGTCGGGTCCCGGGATGACCCGCTCCGCGCACGCGATCCGGCTGGCGTACGAGGAGGTCGGCCCGGGCGCGCTCTGGGTGATCGGCTGCGCGCCGACCGCCCTGGAGGAGCTGCTGAAGCTGGACGCCGCCCCCGCGCTCGTCATCGGCCTGCCCGTCGGTTTCGTCGGGGCGGCCGAGTCCAAGGCCGCGTTGCGCGAGAGCGGGCTGCCCGCCGTGAGCAACGTGTCCGAGAAGGGCGGTTCGGCGGTCGCCGCGGCCGCGCTCAACGCCCTTCTTTACCAACCCAGTTCGCTTGAATCGTCTGAACCGCTCGAATCGCTTGAATCGCTCGAGGAGACCCTGTGACCACCCCGCCGCCGCCCGCTCTGCTCATCGCCGGTCACGGCACCCGGGACGACGCCGGAGCCGAGGCGTTCCGCGACTTCGTACGGGAGTTGGGGCGCCGTAATCCCGAACTGCCCGTCGCGGGCGGCTTCATCGAGCTGTCCCCGCCGCCGCTGGGCGAGGCCGTCGCCGAGCTGGTGGAGCGGGGCGTACGCCGGTTCGCCGCCGTACCGCTGATGCTGGTGTCCGCCGGGCACGCCAAGGGCGACATTCCGGCGGCGCTGGCCCGTGAGAAGGAACGGCACCCGGGGATCTCGTACACCTACGGCCGGCCGCTTGGCCCGCACCCCTCACTTCTGCGGGTGCTGGAGCGGCGGCTGGACGAGGCGGTCGATCCGTCCTGGGACCGCTCCGAGGTGACGGTGCTGCTGGTCGGGCGTGGCTCGACCGACCCGGACGCCAACGCCGAGGTGCACAAGGCGGCGCGGCTGCTGTGGGAGGGACGCGGGTACGCGGGCGTGGAGACGGCGTTCGTGTCGCTCGCGGCGCCGGACGTGCCGAGCGGGCTCGACCGGTGCGTGAAGCTGGGCGCGCGGCGGATCGTGGTGCTGCCGTACTTCCTGTTCACGGGCATCCTGCCGGACCGCGTGCGGCGGCAGACGGCGGACTGGGCGGCGGCGCACCCGGAGACCGATGTGCGCTCGGCGGACGTGATCGGGCCGGAGCCGGAGCTGCTGGACCTGGTGATGGAGCGGTACGAGGAGGCGGTGAAGGGCGATCTGCGGATGAACTGCGACTCGTGCGTGTACCGGATCGCGCTGCCGGGCTTCGAGGACAAGGTGGGGCTGCCGCAGCAGCCGCACTTCCACCCGGACGACGACGGGCACGGACACGGGCACCACCACCATGGAGGGCACTCTCACTCCCATGCGCACTGAGGACGCGGCCGGGCACGATCTGAGGCACCACGGGGACGCCGAGGTCCGCGACGGCGGGGCGGCACTGGTGGACCTCGCCGTGAACGTGCGGGCCGACACGCCTCCGGGGTGGCTGCGGGAGCGGATAGCCGCCTCGCTGACCGGTCTCGCCGCCTACCCGGACGGGCGGGCCGCGCGGGCGGCGGTGGCGGCGCGGCACGGGCTGCCGGTGGAGCGGGTGCTGCTGACGGCGGGCGCGGCGGAGGCGTTCGTGCTGCTGGCACGGGCGCTGAAGGTGCGGCGGCCGGTCGTCGTGCATCCGCAGTTCACCGAGCCGGAGGCGGCTCTGCGGGACGCGGGGCACACGGTGGACCGGGTGCTGCTGCGGGCTGAGGACGGCTTCCGGCTCGATCCGGCGGCCGTCCCCGAGGACGCGGACCTGGTGGTGGTCGGCAACCCGACGAACCCGACGTCGGTGCTGCATCCGGCCGCGTCCGTCGCCCGACTGGCCCGTCCCGGACGGGTGCTGGTGGTCGACGAGGCCTTCATGGACGCGGTGCCGGGCGAGCGGGAGTCGCTGGCGGGGCGGACGGACGTGCCCGGTCTCGTGGTACTGCGCAGCCTGACCAAGACGTGGGGTCTCGCGGGGCTGCGGATCGGCTACGTGCTGTCGTCGCCCGAGGTGATCGCCGAGCTGGAGCGGGCCCAGCCGCTGTGGCCGGTGTCCACTCCGGCGCTCGCGGCGGCGGTGGCGTGCGTGGAGCCGCGGGCGCTGGCCGAGGCGGAGGACGCGGCCCGCCGTATCGCCGCGGACCGGGCCCACCTGGTGGCGGCCCTGGACTCCTTCGCGGGGCACGGGGTGCGGGTGGTGCGACCGGCCGAGGGCCCCTTCGTGCTGGTGCGCGTGCCGGGGGCGGCGGACGTACGGCGGCGGTTGCGCGGGCTGGGATACGCGGTGCGGCGCGGGGACACGTTCCCCGGTCTTGGCGGGGACTGGCTGCGGCTGGCGGTGCGGGACAGGGGGACGGCGGACGGCTTCGTCCGCGCCCTGGGCTCGGCGCTGGCGCCGCCCACCGTTCCCTGACTCACCGCGCCGGGAAGTCCCGCCGGACCTGGACTTCCCGGCCGGCCCGCGAGGCCCCGGCTGTCAGCCGCGGCGCCGGCGTGCGACCGCCAGCGCGCCTCCCCCCGCCGCCAGCAGGACGGCGGAGCCCGCCGCCAGGTACGGCGTGAGGGAGCTGCCGCCCGTCTCCGCCAGGTCGACGGTCTTCTTCTCGGAGACGGTCTGCGGCTTCACGTCGGCGGCGTCCTGGGGCTTGACGTCGTCACTTCCGGGCTTGTCGTCGCCGCCCTGGGGCTTGTCACCCCCCTGAGGCTTGTCGTCGGTCGCCTGGGGCTTGTCACCCCCCTGAGGCTTGTCGTCGGTCGCCTGGGGCTTGTCGTCGCCGCCCTGTTCGGCGGGCGGGGCCGCCTCCTTCTCCGGAGCCTTCGGGGACTCGCAGGTCGCCCTGGCGAGGGTGACCGTGCCCTCCACCTCGGCCACGTTCAGCTTGAGCGGGTTGACGGACACCTTGAGCTCCAGGGCCGTCGCGGCGGCCGTGCTCGAGGTCGTCTCCCGCTTCGACAGGTCGAGGCGGACCTCTCCGACGCCGGGGACGCGGACGTCGGTCGTACCGCCGGCGCTCAGCGTCACCTTCTTGCCGAGCACCTTCACGGAGCCCAGGACGTTGCTGCTGGCGACCGGGGACTCGCCGGCCTCGCAGGTCGCCTTGGACGTGACCTGGTCGACCTCGATCAGGGACAGCAGGGGCAGGCCGGGGACGTGGACACGGGCGTGGGCCAGTTCGACGAAGCCCTCCGCCTTGTCCGCGGAGACGGTCGCGTCGGTCTTCGCCACGTCCGCGCGGATCACGCTGAAGGGCTTTCCGCCGTCGACGCCGTCGAGACGCGCGGTCAGCGCGGTCTGCTGCGCGCTCCGCGGTGCCTCGACCTCGTTGAGGGAGACCGCGAGCGGGACGTTCACCGTCTTGTTGACCAGGGACACGTCCAGCCCGGTGCGCAGGACGGAGGCGCTCGCGTGACCCTCCTGCCCGCCGGTCGCGTGCGCGGACCCGGCGCCGATCAGCGTCACCGGCCCGGCGGCCAGCACGGTGGCCGCGGCGATGGTGGCGCAACGACGGGCGGACATGCGGAAGTTGTTGCCGTTCAAGGTGTGGGACCCCCAGAAAGGAATGCTTGGGACCCGGTAAGAATTACGTACTAAGGGTGAACCGTCAGCGATCTAGGGTTACTTCACCCTTTCGGGAGGTTTCCGTCCGCTCGTTCGATTTTCCGGGTACGGGTGCATGGTCCAGCGCGGCCAGCAGGTGGATCTGGCGGCCCTTGGCCCTCGTGGCGACGCGCAGTGAAGGCAGGGACTGGGGCGGGGTGTCGACGATCCACTCGCCGACCGCCGACAGGGAGGTTGCCCCGGCCGGCACCGCGCACGCGGTCAGCGCGAGCACGGCGGTCAGGGCATGCCGCACCCCGCGCGGATCGCGCGGGTCGGGCACCTCGGCAAGACGTTGCAGAAGGCCGGGGACTTTCCCCGGCACTACCTCTGGATGCCCACTGAGCTGGTCAAGGGCAGGGCGGGATCGGCGATGATGCGTCGGCAGGCACGGTCTTCCAGGCAGGTCACGGGGCGCCGAGAGCTCCATGATCTTGGAAGTCCCCCGCCCGTCGGTCCTGTTGAGGACGGTCAGCGCGGCAGTTCCACGCGTCGCCCGAGACCGATCTCCTCCGCCTCAGCGTTCGTGACCATCGCGAACACTCCGCTCGGGATGCCCGGAATTCTGGTCACGCGAGACGCGACGGCCAAAAGACCTTCGCAGCCCCGGAGTTGAAGAAGAGGTACGCCTCGCCGCACTCCTCTCCTTCGTCATGCACTTCCGCTGCCTCCTGTTCGGCAAGGAGGAGGCACATGGATCTCAACGATGATGTCCATAAGGGCATTGTCCCTGGCCAGGACCCGGCCGCATGCTCCGCTCCTGAAATGCCGCGACGCACGACAAACCATCGCGAAACAGACGCATCTGACTACGCCGAAGCCCTGAGTCCCCCTCCGACCGCACACGACAACGGAGCGGACCGAAACGGCCCGCTCCGCGCCTCGGATTACTTGCGAATCGTCTTACTTGTGAATCGTCGCGCAGGCCTTGGTCCCCGGGTAATTGTGCCAGTACCCGCAGATCTTGCTGCCGTCCGCCGCTGAAAGCCCCCAGGTGGTTCCGACCGTCTTCTTCTCGACCCGCGCGGCACTGACGGTTTGGCTCATAAAACCGCCCGACCCGTCCGTGAAGTCGATGTGCGCGTAATCGGTCCAGGCCCGGTTGTTCGACTGCTTGGACAGGTAGAAGCTGTCCACCTTGAGCCCGGTACCGTTCACCGTGATGCAAACCGACCCGGACCCGTCCGTGGATCCCGCATTTCCGGTGCAGTTCGTGGCGCTGAACGGAGTGACATCCACCGCCTGGGCATTCCCGCCGAACATCGTGACACCCATGACAGCGGCGGCGATTACGGTCAGAACCTTCTTCAAGTGGCTTCACACCTCGAGCAATTGAGCGGCAAGTGACAGGTTATATAAACAAGCTCCCGCGCACCGCAGCCACTCATTTCCGGCCCTGATTTGACCAGTTCTCCACTTCTCAAACACGTCAAAGCCCCCTCCCGTGAACGGACGCTGTTGGTAAATCCGGGGGCCACGTAACGACGGCCTGTACAACCCCGTTGGGGTGGTGCAGGCCGTCGTCGCGTTCTTGGGGTGGGTTACGTGTCGTCGCGTGGGTGGAACTGGAGGAGATTCCTGAGGAGACCACGCGGGTAGCGCGTGCGGTGTTCCCGGGGGGGTGTCTGGCGATGCGGTGCGCCGGCGGGAGCCGAAGAACACTCCGCAGGTCGGACGGGGTCTACAAGTCGGCCCCAGGGGAAGGGGTTCCTTGTCTCTCAGCCGGTCACGTGCCCGTTCAGCACCACCCGCCGCGGTGCCGCCAGTACCCGTACGTCCGCACGCGGGTCCTCGTCGTAGACGACGAGGTCGGCGGGGGCGCCCTCGGTGAGGCCGGGGCGGCCGAGCCAGGCGCGGGCCGCCCAGGTGGTCGCGGAGAGGGCCTGGCGGGGCGGGATGCCGGCCTTGACCAGTTCGGCGACCTCGGCCGCGGCCAGGCCGTGGGGCAGGGAGCCGCCGGCGTCGGTGCCGACGTAGACCGGGATGCCGGCGTCGTAGGCGTCCCGGACCGTGTCGTAGCGGCGCTCGTGGAGCCGGCGCATATGGGCCGACCAGCGCGGGAACTTCGTCTCGCCGCCGTCGGCGAGGCGGGGGAAGGTGGCGATGTTGACGAGGGTGGGGACGATCGCGACGCCGCGTTCGGCGAACAGCGGGATCAGGTCCTCGGTCAGGCCCGTGGCGTGCTCGATGCAGTCGATGCCCGCCTCGACCAGGTCACGCAGGGAGTCCTCCGCGAAACAGTGGGCCGTCACACGCGCGCCCAGGCGGTGGGCCTCCGCTATCGCCGCCTCGACCGCCTCGCGCGGCCAGCAGGCCGAAAGGTCACCGAGGTCGCGGTCGATCCAGTCGCCGACCAGCTTGACCCAGCCGTCGCCGCGCCGGGCCTCCTGGGCGACGTAGGCGACCAGGTCCTCCGGTTCGATCTCCCAGGCGTAGTTGCGGATGTAGCGGCGGGTGCGGGCGATGTGGCGGCCCGCGCGGATGATCTTCGGCAGGTCCTCGCGCTCGTCGATCCAGCGGGTGTCCGAGGGCGAGCCCGCGTCCCGCAGGAGGAGGGTGCCCGCGTCGCGGTCGGTGAGCGCCTGCTTCTCCGAGACGTCGTCGGGCACCGGTCCGTGCTCGTCGAGGCCGACGTGACAGTGCGCGTCGACCAGGCCGGGCAGCACCCAGCCCTCGACGGTCCTCACATCGGAGGCGCCGGCGGGACGGTCGTAGGAGATCCGGCCGCCGACCACCCACAGTTCGTCCCGGACCTGGTCGTCGTCCGGGCCGACGAGCACCCGACCCTTCACGTGCAGCACCGCGCGATCGCTCATGCACCGCACCCTAATCAGCCCGCGCCCGCTGCGGACCACCCGGTCCGAGGTCACCGGTTGAAAGCGGGGCAGACCCGCCGACTACGCTCGGTGCGTCCGTCCTCGCCCGTACGAAGAGAGCACCGCCGTGACCAACCCGTTCCTGGACCTCGCTCCGCTGAGCGCCGACCGCTTCGCCTCGATCGAGGACCGGGTGGCGCGGCTGCTGGCCACCGAGCAGGATGTCGTGATCATGCAGGGCGAGGCGCTGCTGCCGCTGGAGGGCGCGATCAGGGGCACGGCCGGTCCCGGCACGACCGCGCTGAACGTGATCACCGGGCCGTACGGGCAGACGTTCGGCAACTGGCTGCGCGACTGCGGCGCGACGGTGTACGACCTGTCCGTGCCGTACCACACGGCGGTCACGGCGGACCAGGTCAGGGAGGCCTTCGCCGAGCACCCGGAGATCGACTTCGTGTCGCTGGTGCACGCGGAGGCGGCGACCGGCAACACCAACCCGGTCGCGGAGATCGGCGAGGCCGTGGCGGAGCAGGGCGCCCTGTTCTACCTGGACGCCGTGGCCTCGGTCGGCGCGGAGCCGGTGCTGCCGGACGCGTGGGGCGTGGACCTCTGTGTGATCGGGGCGCAGAAGGCGATGGGCGGCCCGGCCGGGGTGTCGGCGGTGTCGGTCAGCGAGCGCGCCTGGGCCCGGATGGCGGCGAACCCGCACGCCCCGCGCCGCTCCTACCTGTCCCTCCTTGACTGGAAGGAGCGCTGGCTCGACGGCGGCCGCAAGGCACTGCTGCACGCGCCCGCGCAGTTGGAGATGCTGGCCCTCGAGGCCTGTCTCGAGCGCATCGAGACGGCCGGCCTGGACGCCGTGATGGACCGCCACCGCCGCGCCGCCGCGGCGACCCGCGCGGGTGCGCGGGTCCTCGGCGCGGGCCTGGAGCCGTACGTGCACCAGGCGTCGGAGGCGGCCCCGGTCGCCACCACCCTGCGGGCCCCGTCGGACGTCGACGCCTCCGAACTGGTGGCCCGCGCCCTGGAGACCGGCCCCGCCCTCCCGCTGGCCGCGGGCGGCGGCCCGCTCGCCAAGGAGATGATCCGCGTCAACCACTACGGGCCCGACGCCACCCAGGACGTCGTCGACGCCGCCCTGACGGCCCTGGCCGCCGCCCTGACGGGCAACGGCTCGACCGTGGACGTCGAGGCCGCCCGGCAGGCGGCCGCGAAGGCCTGGCAGCGGTAGACGCGCGGGCATCGGGCCCGCATTCTCCGGAATCGGACGGACAGGGCTCACAAAACTCACAGGGATTATTGGCGAGACAATTCAGTAATTCAATTCTGGGCAGCTTCCCATATTCTCCTGCCCCGTTTCCCGGGACGTAAACGCAGAGATTTCACGAACACCCGGCGACGCAATTCGAAGGCCGCCGGGAGGGTTGTGTGATTGTGACGCACTCCACAGACGCGACCCTTTTGCCCAGTAATTAAGGGGCAAACCAACCCATATCGCCACCCCCTCGCGCGATCACGCGCCCACGCGATAACACAGGCGCCCGGTTCACGTAAGACTCTCGGGCGATGCATTTTTGAATTCCGCTGGGTAAGTTCATTCCACATGACTGCCGCCCAAGCAGACCTGCATTCCCCCCGCACAGAATTGTCGGAGGCACCCCGCATCGAGCGTCCGTCCCCCGCCGACGGCGCCGCACTCTGGCGACTGGCGAAGGAATCCGGGACGCTCGATGTGAACTCCTCGTACAGCTACCTCCTCTGGTGCCGCGACTTCGCCGCCACGTCCGCGGTGGCGCGCGGAGCCGACGGCGAGCCGGTCGGTTTCGTCACCGGGTACGTGCGGCCCGACCGTCCGCACACCCTGCTCGTGTGGCAGGTGGCCGTGGACGCCGGCCACCGCGGACAGGGCCTGGCCGCCCGGCTGCTGGACGCGCTCACCGCCCGGGTCGCCGCCGAGCGCGGGCTCACCTCCCTGGAGACCACGATCACCCCGGGCAACACCGCCTCCGAGCGGCTCTTCACCTCCTACGCCGCCCGGCACGGCGCCACGGTCGAGCGCGAGGTCCTGTTCGGGACCGAGCAGTTCCCGGACGGGCCGCACGACCCTGAGGTCCTCCACCGGATCGGTCCGCTCTCCTTCTGACCGCGGCCCCTCCGGCCGGCCCCCGGTCCCAGCCATCTCCCCGCCTCCCTCTCACTCCCGCCTCCCTTTCACTCCCCCACCGAGGAGCGATTCGCCGTGACCATCACCCAGCCCGACCTGAGCGTCTTCGAGACCCTGGAGTCCGAGGTGCGCAGCTACTGCCGCGGCTGGCCCACCGTCTTCGACCACGCGCGCGGCAGCCGTATGTACGACGAGGACGGCCACGAGTACCTCGACTTCTTCGCGGGCGCGGGCTCGCTCAACTACGGCCACAACAACCCAGTGCTGAAACGGGCGTTGATCGACTACCTGGAGCGCGACGGGGTCACCCACGGGCTCGACATGTCGACCACCGCCAAGCGCACGTTCCTCCAGACCTTCCAGAACCTGGTCCTGCGCCCCCGCGACCTGCCGTACAAGGTGATGTTCCCGGGCCCGACCGGCACCAACGCCGTGGAGTCGGCGCTGAAGCTGGCCCGCAAGGTCAAGGGGCGCGAGGCGATCGTGTCCTTCACGAACGCCTTCCACGGCATGTCGCTGGGTTCCCTGGCCGTCACCGGGAACGCCTTCAAGCGGGCCGGCGCCGGCATCCCGCTCGTGCACGGCACGCCCATGCCGTTCGACAACTACTTCGACGGCAAGGTCCCGGACTTCCTGTGGTTCGAGCGGCTGCTGGAGGACCAGGGGTCCGGTCTCAACAAGCCGGCCGCCGTGATCGTCGAGACGGTGCAGGGCGAGGGCGGCATCAACGTCGCCAGGCCCGAGTGGCTGCGCGCGCTCAAGGCGCTGTGCGAGCGGCAGGACATGCTGCTGATCGTCGACGACATCCAGATGGGGTGCGGGCGCACCGGGGCCTTCTTCTCTTTCGAGGAGGCCGGGATCGTGCCCGACATCGTCACCGTCTCCAAGTCCATCAGCGGCTACGGCCTGCCGATGTCGCTGTGCCTGTTCCGGCCGGAGCTGGACGTGTGGGAGCCGGGCGAGCACAACGGCACCTTCCGGGGCAACAACCCGGCGTTCGTCACGGCCTCCGCCGCGCTGGAGGCCTACTGGACGGACGGCTCGGCGATGGAGAAGCAGACCCGCGCCCGCGGTGAGCGGCTGGAGCAGTGGCTGATCTCCATCACCGAGGAGAACCTCGCGGACGTCAGGGAGTACCGGGGCCGGGGTCTGGTCTGGGGCCTGGAGTTCCGCGACCCGGAGCGGGCCGGGCGGATCGCGCGGCGCGCCTTCGACCTCGGGCTGCTGATCGAGACGTCGGGCCCGCAGGGCGAGGTCGTCAAGCTGCTGCCGGCGCTGACCATCACCGCCGACGAGCTGGACGAGGGCATGAGCATCCTCGCCCGCGCGACCCGCGAGACCGCCTGACCACCGGGCCACCGGGCCACCGGGCCACCGGGCCACCGGGCCACCGGGCCACCGGGCCACCGGGCCACCGGGCCACCGGGCCACCGGGCCACAGAGAACCGGAAACAACCACGCAAGGAGGCACGCGACACCGTGATCGTCCGTTCGTTCAAGGACATCGAAGGCACCGACCGGCATGTGAAGGCCGCGTCCGGCACCTGGGAGAGCAAGCGCATCGTCCTCGCCAAGGAGAAGGTCGGCTTCTCCGTGCACGAGACGATCCTGTACGCGGGCACGGAGACGTCGATGTGGTACGCCAACCACATCGAGGCCGTCGTCTGTGTCGAGGGCGAGGCCGAGCTGACCGACCGCGAGACCGGGAAGACGTACACGATCACGCCCGGCACCATGTATCTCCTCGACGGCCACGAGCGGCACACGCTCCGCGTCAAGGAGGACTTCCGCTGCATCTGCGTGTTCAACCCGCCCGTCACGGGCCGGGAGGACCACGACGAGAACGGCGTCTATCCCCTGCTCACCGAGGACGAGGAGGTGTGAGCACGACCATGGGCAACGTCACCGATCCGTACCCCACCCGCGGCACCACCGAGGTGACCAGTCCCCGCCAGGACCCGGTCGTCTGGGGCTCCCCCGACACGCCCGGACCGATCGACACCACCGGCCTCCAGGCGTTCGAGCGCGACGGCTTCCTCGCCGTCGAACAGCTGATCACCGAGGACGAGGTGGCCGTCTACCGGCGCGAGCTGGACCGGCTGGTGAGCGATCCGGGGATCCGGGCCGACGAACGCTCCATCGTGGAGCCGAAGTCCAAGGAGATCCGCTCGGTCTTCGAAGTCCACCGGATCAGCGAGGTGTTCGCCGCTCTGGTGCGCGACGAGCGCGTCGTCGGGCGGGCCCGGCAGATCCTCGGCTCGGACGTCTACGTCCACCAGTCGCGGATCAACGTCAAGCCGGGCTTCGGGGCCAGCGGCTTCTACTGGCACTCGGACTTCGAGACCTGGCACGCCGAGGACGGCCTGCCGAACATGCGGACGGTGTCCGTCTCGATCGCACTGACCGAGAACCTCGACACCAACGGCGGCCTCATGATCATGCCGGGGTCGCACCGGACGTTCCTCGGCTGTGCGGGGGCCACGCCGAAGGACAACTACAAGAAGTCGCTGCAGATGCAGGACGCGGGCACGCCGTCCGACGAGGCGCTGACCGCGCTGGCCGGGCAGCACGGCGTCAAGCTGTTCACGGGCAGGGCGGGCTCCGCGACCTGGTTCGACTGCAACTGCATGCACGGTTCCGGCGACAACATCACGCCGTTCCCGCGCAGCAACGTGTTCATCGTGTTCAACAGCGTGAAGAACACGGCGGTCGAACCGTTCGCGGCGCCGGTACGGCGCCCGGAGTTCATCGGGGCGCGGGACTTCACCCCGGTGCGGTGAGACGAACCGGCCGGGGGTCCGGGGGTTGCCCCCCGGAAGACACAGCATTGGGGCGCGGGACTTCACCCCGGTGCGGTGAGACGAACCGGCCGGGGGTCCGGGGGTCGGCCCCCGGAAGACACAGCATCGGGGCGCGGGACTTCACCCCGGTGCGGTGACCCGTGGGTGATACGGATCGGGGCCTCCTCGTGTGGGACGGGAGGCCCCGGCCCGTGTCCGGATCCCGGCGGCGCCGGCCTCAGCCGGCCAGCGCGTCCAGCAGGCGGTCGACGTCGGCGGGCGTGTTGTAGAGGTGGAAGGCGGCCCGCAGATTGCCCGCGCGCTGCGAGACCTCGATGCCCTGGGCGCTCAACTCGCCCTGGCGCGCGCCGAGTCCCGGCACAGCGACGATCGGGGAACCCGGCGCGGAGACCGGTTCGTGGCCGAGGGAGCGCAGCCCGGCGCGGAACCGGTCGGCGAGTGCGAGATCGTGGGCGCGTACGGCGGACACGCCGAGTCCCTCGACGAGTTCGAGCGAGCGGCGGGCTCCCGTGTAGCTGAGGAGGGCGGGGCTCTCGTCGAACCGCCGTGCGGAGTGGGCGAGTTCCTCGATGGGGCCGTAGCAGCTGTCCCAGGGCCGCTCCCCCGCCACCCAGCCCGCGAACAGCGGGTTCAGGCCGCCGAGGTCGTCGGGGACGACCAGGAAGGCCACGCCTCGTGGGCACAGGAGCCACTTGAAGGCGACGGCGCTGACGTAGTCGTAGGCATTCGCGTCGAGGTCCAGCCAGCCGGCGGCCTGGGAGGCGTCGACGTAGACGCGCGCGCCGTGCTCGCGCGCGGCCGCGCGGATGGCGGGCAGGTCGGCGACTCGGCCGTCGGCCGACTGTGCGGCGCTCACCGCGACCAGGGCCGTGCCGGGCCGTACCGACTCGGCGATCCGTTCCAGTGGCGAGCTGCGCACCTTCAGGTCCCGGCGGACGTGGAAGGGGTTCACCACGGAGCTGAAGTCGCCGTCCACGGTGAGGACTTCGGCGCCCTCGGGCAGTGCCGCGGCGATCAGCCCGGTGTAGACGGCGACGGAGGCCCCGACCGCCACGCGGCGCTCCGGCACCTTCATCAGGCGGGCGAAGGAGGCGCGGGCGGCCTCGACGTCGGCGAACATGTCGGTCGGCTGCCCGGAGGCGGCCGCCGTCACGGCGGTGCCGAGGGCCTCCACCGTGCGGGCGGGCAGGAGACCGAGGGACGCGCTGTTGAGATACGTGGTCTTCGGGGCGAACTCGGCGCGGACGAGGGTCTCGAAGGTTTCCATGGGTCCACTGTGCGGTCCGTCGCGGCCCCCGTCCATTGCGGGTTTTTGCGCAGATCCGCGAAGGATTCCTTATGAATCCGCCGTGACCTGCGGTTCGTCCGCGCCGCTCAGCTCCGCGGCACCGCGCATCCGTCCGGGCCGCAGGCGTCCCCGTCGCTGTCGCCGCCCTGGAGGAGAGTCAGCGGGGAGCGCTCGCCCCATGCCTGGGTGAGGGCCTGGGTGAAGACCTCGGCGGGCTGGGCACCGGAGACGCCGTACTTCCGGTCGAGCACGAAGAACGGGACTCCGGAGGCTCCGAGTTGCGCGGCCTCCCGCTCGTCGGCGCGGACCTCGGCGGCGTAGGCGTCGGGATCGGCGAGCACCTTCCGGGCGGCGTCGGCGTCGAGTCCGGCGGCGACGGCCAGCTCCACCAGCCGTTCGCCGCCCTCGGTGAAGACGGACCGCTCCTCGGCGAAGTTCGCCCGGTACAGGGCGTCCAGCAGCTCGCTCTGCCTGCCGTGCTCCTTGGCGAGGTGCAGCAGGCGGTGCATGTCGAAGGTGCTGCCGTGGTCCCGGCCCCGGGTGCGGTAGGCGAGGCCCTCGGCGGCGGCCTGCCGTCCCAGGTTGTCCTCGCCGTCGTGGGCCTGCGCCTCGCTCATTCCGTACTTCTTGGTGAGCATGGCGACCACCGGCTGCACATCGTCCTTGGCCCGCCCCGGATCCAGCTCGAACGACCGGTGCACCACCTCGACCTGCTCCCGGTGCGGGAAGGCCGCGAGCGCCTTCTCGAAGCGCGCCTTCCCGACGTAGCACCAGGGACAGGCGATGTCCGACCAGATCTCGACGCGCATGCTCTCGGCTCTCTCCCGCTCGTACGGAAGCGGAGGTGGACGACCTCCGCCGGGTCCGTGAACGTTCAAGCAGCGGTTTTCATTCCCCGGTCACCGTGTAGCGCAGCCCCAGATGATGATCGCCCTCGACGGCGGGCCGCAGCGGATCCGGGGTCCAGCCACGCCGGGCGTAGAAGCGCCGCGCCCGTTCGTTGCTGGTGTGCACCTCCAGGACGGCCGTCCGCCTGCCCTCGGTGCGCCAGTGCTCGACGCAGGCCGCGTGCAGCGCCGTGCCGATGCCCGAGCCCCAGTGGCCGGGGTCGACGTGGAACTGCAACAGCGCGACCGTGTCCGCGGGGCCGTCGGGCGGGGTGCGGAAGGAGGCGACGGCGACGACGCGGCCCTGGTCGGCGGCGCACAGCACCTGGCCCTCGGCGCGGGCGATGGCCTCGCGCCACCGGGCGGTCCAGTCGGCATCGGCGTCCGGGACGCCGTCCGGGTAGTACGTTGCCCGCGCACGCAGCATCAGGCCCGCGACGGCCTCAGCCTCGGCGGGCACGGCCGTACGGATCACCAGGCGTCCGCTCGCACCCTCGTCGATCATGAGAGGGAGGACGCGGAGGCCCGGCGATCCGGTTCCGTGCGGTGCGCGGTCAGCGCTCCAGGCGGCCGTTGAAGCGGCGGGGCAGCCCGAGCGGGTTGTCGTCGCGCAGCTCGGGCGGCAGCAGCGCCTCCGGGGCGTTCTGGTACGCCACCGGACGCATCCACCGCTCGATCGCCGTACCGCCCACGGAGGTGGAGGTCGACGTCGTCGCCGGGTAGGGGCCGCCGTGGTGCTGGGCGGCGGCCACCGCGACACCGGTCGGCCAGCCGTTGACGAGCACGCGTCCGGCGAGCGGGGTCAGCCGGGCGAGCAGTTCGGCACCGCGCCCCTGACCGGCCGCCTCCTCGGCGGACAGGTGCACGGTCGCGGTGAGGTTGCCGGGCAGCCGCGACAGGACGGCCTCGGCCTCGGTCTCGTCCTCGTAGCGGGCCACCACGGTGACCGGTCCGAAGCACTCCTCCAGGAGCAGGTCGTACTGCCCCTCCTCGGTGAGCCGCGCGGCCGGGACGGTCAGGAAGCCCGCGCTGACCGAGTGCTCGCCGCCCGCGCCCGCGGTGACCGGCGACTCGACTCCGGGCAGTGCGGAGCGTTCGGCGACGCCGGTGAGGAAGTTGTCGCGCATCCGGTGGTCGAGCAGGACGCCCGGGTCGGTGTCGCTGACGGCGTCGGTGAGGGACTTCACCAGGCCGTCGCCCGCGGCTCCGGACGGCACGAGGACCAGTCCGGGCTTCACGCAGAACTGCCCGACGCCCAGCGTCATCGAGCCGGCCAGCCCGGCGCCGATGGCCTCGGCCCGCTCGGCGGCAGCCGCCTCGGTGACGAGGACCGGGTTGAGCGAGCCCAGCTCGCCGTGGAACGGGATCGGCGCCGGCCGCGCGGCCGCGGCGTCGAACAGGGCCCGGCCGCCGCGTACGGAACCGGTGAAGCCGGCGGCCGCGACCAGCGGGTGCCGGACGAGTTCGACGCCCGCCTCGAAGCCGTGGACGAGGCCGATCACGGTCTCGGGGACGCCGTGGTGCGCGGCCGCCCCGCGCAGCACCCTCGCGACCAGCTCGGACAGGGCCGGGTGGTCGGGGTGGGCCTTGACGACGACGGGGCAGCCCGCGGCGAGCGCGCTCGCGGTGTCGCCGCCGGCGACCGAGAAGGCGAACGGGAAGTTGGAGGCGGAGTAGACGGCGACGACCCCGAGTGGCACCTTGTGGCGGCGCAGGTCCGGGATCGGCGGGGTCGCGTCGGCGTCGGGGTGGTTGACGATCACGTCGAGGAAGGCGCCCTCGTCGACGATGTCCGCGAAGGCCCTCAACTGGTAGCTGGTACGGGCCAGTTCGCCGGTGAGCCGGACCGGTCCGAGCGCGGTCTCGGCGTCGGCGGCCTCGACGAGCCGGTCCCGGGCCCCTTCCAGGCGGTCGGCGGCGGAGCGCAGGAAGGCCGCGCGGACGGCACGGTCGGCGAGCGCCGCGCGCGCCTCGTGCGCGGCCCGCACGACGGCGTCCACCTCCTGCGCCGTGGCCTCCACCGCGACCTGTTCCCGCTGCTTCCCGTTACGGGGGTCGACACTCCAGACTGGTGCTGCCACCGCGGATCCCTCCACATGTCTTGCCGAAGTATCCGGCCGGTCCCTACGGTCGACCGGATTCGGGGTCACCACCAGCGCGTTCGATATGCTGAACGCTGTCTCTGATGGTGAATACACTGCCGGAGACTATATCTCCAGCTTCTCGTCGAACGAAGGGGTCCAGGGCGATGTCGGCAGGCGACGCAGGCGGCGGTGCGCAGGTCAAGTCCGCGGTACGGACCGTGGAGTTGCTCGAGTTCTTCGCCGGCCAACCCGGTATGCACTCGCTGGCCGCGGTCCAGGAGGCCGTCGGCTATCCCAAGTCCAGCCTGTACATGCTGCTGCGCACGCTCGTCGAGCTGGGCTGGGTCGAGACCGACGCCACCGGCACGCGCTACGGCATCGGCGTGCGGGCGCTGCTCGTCGGCACGTCCTACATCGACGGCGACGAGGTGGTCGCGGCGGCCCGTCCCACGCTGGACCGGCTGTCCGACGACACCACCGAGACGATCCACCTCGCCCGCCTGGACGGCACGAACGTCGTCTACCTGGCCACCCGCCAGTCGCAGCACTATCTGCGCCCGTTCACCCGGGTCGGCCGCCGCCTGCCCGCCCACTCCACCTCGCTGGGCAAGGCGCTGCTGAGCACATACACCGACGAGCAGGTGCGCAAGATGCTCCCCGAGACGCTGCCCGCGCTGACCGAGCACACCATCACCGACCGCGAGCGGCTCATCGGGGAACTGCATCGGATCCGCGAGCAGGGGTACGCCGTCGACCGCGAGGAGAACACCCTGGGGCTGCGCTGCTTCGGGGTGGCGATCCCGTACCGGACCCCGGCCCGGGACGCGGTGAGCTGCTCGGTCCCGGTGGCGCGCCTGACGCCGGCGCACGAGCAGATGGTGAAGGATGCTCTCTTCGACGCCCGTGACCGACTGACGCTCGCCACCCGGAGGCTGTGAGACATGGAGGTCGTGCTCCGCGAGGTCCACGACAGTGATCTGCCGGTGTTCTTCCGGCAGATGAACGACCCGGAGGCGCTGCGGATGGCCGCCTTCACCCCGAAGGACCCGGCCGACCACGAGGCCTTCGCGGCGCACTGGCGCGGGATGCGCGCCTCGTCCGTCGTGCTGCGCACCGTCCTGCTGGACGGTGACGTGGTCGGCAGCGCCGCCGTCTACGGCGAGCCGGGTGAGCGCGAGGTCACCTACTGGGTGGACCGCGCCTACTGGGGCCGGGGCGTCGCCACGGCCGCGCTGCGGGCCCTGCTGGCCGAGGTTCCCGAACGCCCGCTGTACGCGCGGGCGGCGGCGGACAACGCCGGTTCGCTGCGGGTGCTCGCCAAGTGCGGGTTCCGGGAGTCGGCGCGGGCCCGGGGGTTCGCCGAGGCACGCGGCGAGGAGATCGACGAGGTGGTGCTGACGCTGCGGCCCGACGCCGGATGACGGCGGGCGCGCACAGGGCGTGCCCCGCCCGGTCTCGTGGAGCGGGCGGGGCACGTGCCTTGCGCTGGGGCCTCTCGTTTGGATCATGCCGGGCTCGCGGGCCTGATCCAAACGAAAGACCCTAGCCGACGAAGTACGTCGGGTTCGGCAGCTTGAAGGTGTGGTCGGCGTGGCCGCCGTCGAGGTCGGAGTACTGGTCGCCGAGGTTGGCGACGATGTCGTACCCGAGGTCCTCGATGTGCTTGCGGGTGCCGGACTTGTACTGGACGGTCGTGCAGGTCCAGGAGCCCGGGGTGGCGCAGTCCTTCAGGTAGGACGGCGGGTTGGCCGCGTCCTTGAGGAACATGTGCGCGGCGTCGAGGTTGACGTCGGCACCCACCTTCTTCAGGTTCTCCACGGCGGCGGAGCGCTGCGCCTCGCTGAGCCCGGAGTTGTAGAAGACCGTGACGCCCTTCTTCGCGGCGTACTGCACGAGCTCGGGGCTGCCGAAGACGGCCGGACGGTCGGCCCGGTTGACGTAGGCCGCCCAGGTGGCGCTGTTGTAGCCGTAGCTGTTCTTCTTCTCGTAGTCCAGGCTGAGCAGCAGCGTGTCGTCGATGTCGAAGACGACGGCCGGCTTCTTCTGGCCCTTGTGGCCCGCCTTGTCCGCCGCCTTGTCGATCCACTTCCTGGCCTCGGCGTCGACGGCCGCGAGGTCCTTGGCGTACTGGCTGGCCGGGGACGCCTGGTAGACACCGTCGCTGTCGAGCTTGGTGCCGTAGTAGGTGTCGATGTCCTGGGTGAGGAGCCCGATGTTGTAGGGCTCGTGGGTGGAGTTGGCGGTCGTCTGACCTGCCGTGGCCGCACCGGCGCCGTAGATCACGGCACCGGTGAGGGCGCAGGTGGCGGCGAGGGCCGCGATACGCAGTGGCTTGTGCATGAGTCGTTTTCTACGCGCGTCACCCTCGGATGCGCGAGACCGTGCGGGGTACCTTTTGCCCTATCGATATCTGACGGTACAGACAATTCGCCTACGCAACCCGCCGTTCACCTCGCCCGGTCACGCACCGTCAACACCGCCGCCACGACACCGTCAGCGCCCCCGCCACGGCGTCCAGTCGCCGAGATACGCCTCCCGGGCCGCCGCCCGGGCCTCGAACCGGGCGAGCTGGGGGCGGTTGGCCGGTACGGTGATCCGCGCACCGGGCCCGGAGTTGCGGTACTCGGCGAAACGCTGGTCCCGCCAGGGGTGCATATCCGACATATTGGCGTATGGCGCGACCGTGTCGACACCTGCGCCGAGCCATGTGTCACGGACGGTCAGCATCGGCCGGGCGGTCGTGTCCGAGCTGGGCACCCAGGGGCGGGCGAGCTTGTAGCCGCCGTCCGGGGCCCGGCTGGTGACCCGGCCGTGCGTGACCAGGTAGCCGCGCGGGTTGGCGACCGCGGTGGAGGGCGCGAAGACGAAGCCGTACGGCGGCGCCGCCAGGTCGGTGCGGTCCAGCGCGCGGAAGTGGCAGTGCTCGAACACCGCGGTCGCCCGGCCGAAGACGAAGTCGACGTCGCCCTCGACATGGCAGTGGGCGTAGTACTGGCGGGCGAAGGCGGTCAGGGACCTGGTGTCGGCGTACAGGGTGTCCTGGTGGCCGAGGAAGCGGCAGTGCCAGAACGCCGAGCGGTCGCCCTGCGCCTTGACGGCGACGGCCTGGGTGCCCGTGACGCCGGGGTGGTCCGCGCGCAGCCAGTCGTTGGCGAACGTGATCCGGTGGGCGGTGAAGCCGTCCGCCTGGACGGTCGTGGTGGCCGATCCGCTGGTGCCGTAGGTGCCGCCGTCGGGCCTGGGGGTGCCGGCCGCGTTGTCATACACGATCACCACGTCGCGGGCGTCGCCCGTGGCGCCGATCCAGGTCATGTCGGTTCGGGCGGTGTCCACCGAGACGGTCTCCCGGTAGGCGCCCGGCGCGAGGACCAGGGTCCAGCCGCCGCCGGCGGCCGCGTCCACCGCGGCCTGCACCCGGGTGAAGTCGCCACGGCCGTGCGGGTCGACGTAGAGGGTGCGCGGGGTGCGGCGGTCGGCCGGTGAGCCGTGGCGGCCGAACGGATGCGGCCGGGCGGCGGCCCGCGCGGGCACGGCCGCCGAACCGAGCGCGGCGCCGGCGGCGGCACCGGCGAGCAGCAGTCCCCTTCTCGACAGCCCCTTTCCGGGCAGTGACGGCGGGGACGGACGGAGGTGGGGCGAGGGCATGCGGGTGCTCCTTCGCGGGCGGGGTGGGCCGGGCGGGTCGACGGCGGTGGCGGGCCGGGCGGAGGACGCGCCCGGCCCGCCGGAAGGTGAGCGTCAGCGCAGACGGCCGGAGCCCGCCTGGTGGTCGACGATCCCGGGCAGCGCCTTCGGGTTGTCGATCCGGGTGCGCAGGGCCGGGGTCCAGTCCCCGCCCCGCTGGAGGATCTCGTCGGGCACCTGGGCGTTGTGCACGGCGATCAGGTCGGTGAGCCTGCCGTTGACGTAGTTGTGGGACTCGGTGACCGGCGAGTCCTTCCACTTCTTCAGGATCTGGCCCGCCCCGACGCCCCGTGCCAGCGTGAACGCGTTGTGCTCGGCGACGAGTTGGGACTCCATGCCGATGCCGAGGCTGTAGCCGAAGCCGGCCTCGGCCACGTAGTGGTTGTTGTAGGAGTCGACCTGCCCGAAGCGGACGCGCGGGGCCCGCTCGACCAGGTTCCTGAACAGGTTGTGGTGCAGGGTCACCTTGAGGTGGCCCCGGTCGATCGCGGCGGTGGACGCGCTGTCGCTGTTGCCGATGAGGATGGTCTTGTCGTGGTCCTCGAAGACGTTCCAGGAGACCGTCACGTAGTCGGCGCCCTTGACGATGTCCAGCTCGCCGTCGTGCTGCTCGAAGATCCGGCCGTAGTAGTACGGCAGGGTGCTGTTGGGGTGCTCGCCGTCGGTGAACGTGTTGTGGTCCATCCACACATGGGTGGAGCCGGTGATCACGGCGCTGTCGTACTCGGAGTTCCAGTTGCCGTCGGCGGTGTCGGTGGGGTCCCACTGCGGGAAGCAGTCCAGCGGGCTCTCCAGGGTGAGGTTGCGGACGATGACGTTGTCCACGTTCTTGATCTGGAAGCTGGCGCCCTTGAAGCCGGCGTCCTTGCCGACGCCGACGATGGTGGTGTTGGCGGGGATGTTCGCCTTGATGTACTTGTCCTGGAGGGCGGCGGAGGCACGGCGCAGGCCCTCGGGGCTGTTGTCGGGCTCACCGTCCAGGTTCCGCTCCCGCCCCCAGGTCTGTGGCGAGTAGGTCTCCAGGTAGGCGTCGAAGTCGTAGCCGGGCACCTCGAAGGCGGAGCAGCTCGGGCCGTCGGCGTCGACCATGCCCTTGACCTTGATGACCTTGGGCGCGCTGCCGCCCGCGGCGAGCGCGGCCTTGAAGCCGTCCCAGGTGGTGACGGTGTAGGTGTGGGCGGCGTCGGCCGTGGCGCCGCCGGTGGTGCCGGTGCCGTACGAGGCCCAGCCGTCCTTGGCCGCGAGCACCTGGCGGGCGGGGTCGGCGGCCCTGGGGGCCGCGGCGGCGGACGTGGTACCGGTGACGGCCAGTACCAGCGCCGCGCAGCCCACCGTCGTCGCGATGACGCGTGCATGACACTTTGAAGTACGCACTCTACGATCCTCTTTCAACGGGGAGTCGGGACGAGAAGGGGCGCGGGGAACCGCGCGCCCGGCCGCGGACGGTCCGAGGCCCGGATGCGACCTCGGGTTCCCGGACCGTCCGCCTTCGTTTCACCGGCCGGCGTCAGCCCTTGTTCTGCTTCCACTCGGCCTGCGCCTTGTCGAGCTGGTCGGCCAGCGTGTCCAGGAACTGCTTGGCGCTCATCTTGCCGAGCAGCACCTTCTGGAAGTTCGGCTCGTTGTCGGCCTTGGAGATGGTGTTCCAGTCGGGCAGGTAGTACGGGAGCTGCACGATCTTCGTGTCGGCCCCGTTCAGCGCCTCGGCCGCCAGCTTCGTCGGCTCGGCCTGCTGGATCCAGGCGTCCTTGGCGGCGTCGACGTTGGTCGGCACCTGCCCGGCGGACTCGTTGAACTTGGAGTTCTCCGCGGCCGAGGCGGCGAACTCGATGAACTTCCAGGCGGCCGCCTTGTTCTTGCTCGCCTTGAACAGGCCCAGGCCGTCGACCGGGTTGGACACCTGCACCCGGGTGCCGTCGTCCAGCGTGGGGTTCGGGACGCCGCGGAACTTGTCCTTGCCGAGGGCGTTCAGATGGTCCTGGTACGAGCCCAGGTTGTGGCTCAGCATGCCGATGGTGCCGCTGTCCCACTGGGCGACCATCTTGGTGAAGTCGTTGTTGACGTCGGCGGACGGGGTGTCCTTCTTGTACAGCGCGACGTACTTCTCCAGCGCCGTCACGTTCTTGGGGTCGTTGACGGTGGTCTTGTCGCCGTCCCAGAACGAGGTGATGCCGGACTGCCCGTACACCGCGTCCAGGGCCGGCGCGATGGATCCCTCGCCGCCGCGGATGGTGAAGCCGAACGCGTTCTTGCCCTTGTTCGTGAGCTTGTCCGCGGCCTCGTAGAACTTGCCCCAGGTGGTCGGCGCGTCCAGGCCCGCCTTCTCGAACAGGTCGGTGCGGTACCACAGCGTGCCGTTGTTCACCGAGGTCGGCACGTGGTACAGGGTGTCGCCGCCGCCCGCCGCCTTGCTGACGCCGAGCACGTTCTCGCTGAGCTTGCCGTTCAGCTCGCTCTTGGCCAGCCGGCCGTCCAGCGGCTCTAGGGCGCCCTGGGCGGCGATCTCGGCGAGCACCGCCGTGCCCACGCCGCCGACGTCCGGCAGACCGCCGCCCTGGATGGCGGTGTCGAACTTGGACTGGGCGCTCGCGGCCGGGATGCCGACGTAGTTGACCTTGATGTCCGGGTTCTTCTTCTCGAAGTCCGCGATGATCTGCTTCCAGACGTCGGTGCGCACACCGCCGTTGTTGTCCCAGAAGGTGATCTCGCCCTTGCCGGAGCCCTCGGAACCCTTGCTCTTCCCGGAGCCGCTGCCGTCGTCACCGCACGCGGTGGCGGTCAGCGCGAGCGCGGAACCCAGGACGACGGCGACGGCGGCGCGCCTGCTTCTACGGATGTTGATCTTCATTGATCAGCTCTCTTCTTCTGGATCCGACTCGGAGGTGGAGCGCGGTGCTTGGGACTTGGGGACTTGAGACGTGGCAGAACTCATCGGTAAGCGCTTGCTGAAGGGGTGTGCCACGGCGGCTCCCGGCTGATGACTGCGGGTGGGCTACGGCTCGTCGGGCATCGGGGACGACAGGGCCGCCTCGCGGGCCAGTTCCCCGGCTTCGTCCCGGCCGAGCCGTCCGTCGGCGACGACGGTGACGACCCGTCGCAGGACCGTCCCGCCCGGCTCGATCGCGATCCGTTGCTCCGCCGCCAGCGACGAGCCGACTCCCGGGTACTCCGCGGCCCGCACGAACCAGGGGTCCTCGCGGGTGGCGCCGGTGGCGCCGGCGAACACCAGCGTCCAGGTGCTGCCGACGAGGGCCAGCCAGTCGGCGCGGGTGCCGTGGGCCGCCGCCTCGCCGTCCCCGTCGGCGGTGAGCACGAGCGGGGGCTGCTCCTCCTTGCGGGCCCGCCAGAAGAAGCCGCCGTACGCCGCGCCGGGGCGCCCGTTGGTGGCGGGGCTGCCGATCGACAGCGCCCGCGGGGTGACGTTGGCGAGGGCGAAGGTGAAGTCCAGGGCCCAGGCGGTGGCGGTGAGTCCGGTGGCCGCGACGGTCCGGCGCTCGTGCAGCAGTTCGCGGCCCGCGGCCACCCAGCGCAGCTCCTCCGTGAACCGGTCGGCCTCGCGCAGCGGGAAGCCGGTGTGCCGCTGGGCGCCGTGGTTGTCCAGCTCGGTCGGGCCCCGGTCGCGCACGAAGGTGCGCCCGCCCCAGAAGTTGTGCCCCTCGACGTCGGGAACGGCGACACCGACGCCGAGGTGGTGGAGGTGATCGGCCGGGCCGAGTTCGGTGACCACCGTGCCGGCCAGGGTGGTGACGGGGTGCAGATACGGGCGCGGGGAGAGCCGGTCGGGCAGCTCGGGACGGGTGACGCAGCGCGCGACCGGGCGGCCCGCCACGCGCAGGACCGGGGAGTCCGTCATCTCACGGTCACCTCCTTCGGCAACGCCCAGTCGACGTCCAGTTCGGAGTACAGGGAGAGGGTGTCGGCGACGGCCGCGACGAGTCCGTCGACGCCGGGCACGACCCGGCGGTCCTCGCCGGCCGGGCGCCGCCAGGAACGGTCCGGCAGCGCGGCGGGGTCGGGTGCGGTGCGGATCGCCTCGACGACTCGCATGAAGGCGCCCGTTGAGGCGGGCGGGGCCAGCAGTCCCGCCCCGGTGGTCAGGTGGTCGACCAGGTTCTCCAGCAGGTCGGTGCGGCCGTACTCGAACTCCTCCGGGCCGTGGCCGGCCCGTTGCAGCAGCACCCGGTCCTGCTTGTACCAGAAGGTGATCCGGCCGCTGCTGCCGTGCACCATGACGTACGGGTCGTCGGGGCGCTCGGCGCACAGGGTGGCCGCGACGGCGGCCCGGCCGTGCGGGGTGGTGACGCGGACGCAGGAGGTGTCGTCGGCCTCGATGGCGTTGGCCCGCCACAGCTCGGTCTCGATGCCGGTGACGTCCTCGGCGCGGGTGGCGCCGAGCAGGGCGAGCGAGGTGGAGACGGCGTGGGCGAGGGGGTTGGTGAGCACCCCGTCGACCACGTCGACGCCGTTCAGACGGCGTCTGCCCGCCCAGGGCGCGCGCCGGTAGTAGGCCTCGTCGCGCGCCCAGGCGCCCGCCGCGCCGACCCCGTCGACCGTCCCGATCATGCCGTCGGCGACCAGCTCCCGGATCGCGGGCATCGCGTGCGAGCCCAGCGCCTGGAAGCCGATCTGGCAGGCGACCCCGGCCTCGGCGACCCCGTCGGCCATGCGGCGGAACTCCGCGTACGAGGGGGCGGGCGGCTTCTCCAGCAGCAGGTGGACGCCCCGGCCTGCGGCGGTGAGCGCCAGGTCGGTGTGGGTCGGGATGGGCGTGCAGATCACCGCGATCCGCGCGCCGGTGGCGTCCAGCAGGGCGCCGAAGTCGGCGGACTGCGCCGGGCTGCCGAGCCCGTCGGGGATCTCGTCCCCGGTCAGCGGGGTCAGCTCGCAGATCCCCACGAGCCGTACGAGGCCCCTCTCCTGGAGTCGGCGGATGTTGTCCAGGTGCCAGCGGCCATGACCGCGGGCACCGGCGAGCACGACCGGCAGGGGCGCGGTGGCGGCTGTCGGTGAGCCGGTCGCCGTCGGATCGGGGGTCGCCGTCGGATCGGGGGTCGCCGTCGGCGTGGTGGTCGCCGTGGGCGGCGTGGTGGCCGTCATCCCTTCACCGCCCCCGCGCTGAAGCCGGTGATCAGCCACTTCTGGATGAAGGCGAACACGATCACCACGGGTACGGCGGCGACGATGCCGCCGGCGGCCAGCGCTCCCAGGTCGACGCTGTCCGCGCTCATCAGGGTGTTGAGGCCGACCGGGATGGTCTGCTTGCTCTGGTCGGAGAGGAACATCAGGGCGAACAGGAAGTGGTTCCAGGCGTGCACGAAGGCGAAGGAGCCGACGGCGATCAGCCCGGGCCGCAGCAGCGGCAGGACGACGATCCGGAAGGCGGAGAAGCGGTTGCAGCCGTCCACCCAGGCGGCCTCCTCCAGGGAGGGGGGCACGTTCTTGATGAAGCCGCTGATCAGGATCATCGACAGCGGCAGCTGGAAGACGGTCTCGGCGATGATGACGCTGCCCAGCGAGTTGATCATCGACAGCTTGGCGAAG
>NZ_NNBK01000010.1:47134-146128 GCF_002803075.1 Streptomyces sp. CB01373
GGAAGAGCGGGACGAGCAGCAGCGCGCCGGGCACGAACTGGGAGCAGAGCAGGGCCAGCATGAAGCCGCGCTTGAGCCGGAAGTCGAACCGGGCGAGCGCGTAGCCGCCGGCCAGGGCGACGACCGTGGTGAGGACCAGGGTCGCGACGCCGACGAGCACGCTGTTCTGGAAGTAGAGGCCGAAGCTCCGCTCGGTCCACACCTTCTCGAAGTGGTCGAAGGTCATCGGCCAGGGCACGAGCGAGGTGGAGCCGGCCGGGCGCAGCGCGAACAGCAGGATCCAGTAGAAGGGGATCAGCGTGAAGAGCAGGTACACGGACAGCGGCAGATAGATGTGCCACCGCGGCACCTCGTCCCAGGCGCGGCGCGTGCCGCGCGGCCGGGCCGGTCCGGACACCGCGCGCTCGGGCGCGGGCGCGATCTCGGTGATCACTTCTCACCTCCGAACTTGCTCAGCCGCAGATAGACGATCGAGCAGAAGAGCAGGATGACGAACGCCACCGTGGTCAGGGCGGACGCGTAGCCGAAGTTGTGGGCGTCGACGCTGGTGTTGGCGATGTAGAGCGGCAGGGTGGTGGTCTCGCCGGCCGGTCCACCGCCGGTCAGGGTGTAGAGCAGGTCGACGTTGTTGAACTCCCACACCGCGCGCAGCAGCGTGGACAGGACGATGGCGTCCTTCAGATGGGGCAGGGTGATGTGCCAGAACTGCTTGAGCCGGCTCGCCCCGTCGACCTCGGCGGCCTCGTACAGGTCCTTCGAGACGGACTGGAGGTCGGCGAGGATGAGGATGGCGAAGAAGGGCACCCCGCGCCACAGGTCGGCGACCACCGCCGCCGGGAACACCGTGGAGGTGTCCGACAGCCAACTGGTGCCGTAGGAACCGATGCCCATGTCGGCGAGGTAACGGGTGATGCCGGTCTGGGAGTTGTAGAGCAGCACCCAGATCGCGGAGGTGAGCACGCCGGACACGGCCCACGGGGAGAACACCATGGCCCGGCCGATCCCGCGGCCCACGAAGGTCTGGTTGACGATCAGGGCGAGGGCGAGTCCGAAGAGCAGTTGCAGCCCGACCTCGACGACCACCCACTTGGCGCTGAAGATCAGCGTGTCCCAGAACTGGGGGTCCTGGGTGAAGGCGTGGACGAAGTTGTCGAAGCCCGCGTATCCGTTCCGCCACGGCTTGGTGGGGTTGTAGTTCTGCAGGCTGTAGTAGAAGACGCTGAGCACCGGGTAGGCGATGAAGCCCAGCATGAGCAGGGCGGCCGGGGCGATCAGCAGGTACGGGAGCCTGCGCGGCGTGGTGGAGGCACCGCGCCGCCGGGGTGGCGCGGGCGGTTTCGCCACGGCTGCGGCTTGGGCCACGACTGTTCTCCGTTCGCAGTGGGGCAGTACAGCAGTCCGTAGGAAGCGCTTGCTATGTACACGTGGGTGAAGCGCTTCCGCGGAGTGGGCAGAGGGTGGGGCGGTTGTCTCCCGGTTCCGGGCGGGGCCGGCTACCCGGCGTACGGGTCCGGCACCTTTCCGGGCCGGGCCAGGAACTCGAAGTCGCAGCCGGTGTCGGCCTGGGTGATCTGTTCGGAGTACAGGGCGCCGTAGCCCCGCTCGTACCGCGCGGGCGGCGGCGTCCACTCGGCCCTGCGGCGCTCCAACTCCTCGTCGTCCACGTGGAGTCGGAGAATGCGGGCCTTGACGTCGAGAGTGATCCGGTCGCCCGTGCGCACCAGCGCCAGCGGTCCGCCGACGTGGCTCTCGGGGGCGACGTGCAGTACGCAGGCGCCGTAACTCGTGCCGCTCATACGGGCGTCGGAGATCCGGACCATGTCCCGCACGCCCTGCTTGAGCAGGTGGTCGGGGATGGGCAGCATGCCGTACTCGGGCATTCCGGGTCCGCCCTTGGGTCCGGAGCCGCGCAGCACGAGCACGCTGTCGGCGGTGATGCCGAGCGACGGGTCGTTGATGGTGCGCTGCATGGTCCGGTAGTCGTCGAAGACGACGGCGGGCCCGGTGTGTTCGAGCAGGTGCGGTTCGGCGGCGATGTGCTTGATGACGGCGCCGTCCGGGCAGAGGTTCCCGCGCAGCACCGCCACGCCGCCCTCGTCCGCGACCGGGTTGTCGCGGGGCCGGATCACTTCGTCGTCGTGCACCCGGGCGCCGGCGATCTGCTCGCGCAGGGTGTCGTACGACACCGTCGGCCGGTCCAGGTGGAGCAGGTCCGGGATGCGGGAGAGGAAACCGGGCAGGCCGCCGGCGAAGTGGAAGTCCTCCATGAGGTACTTCTGTCCACCGGGGCGGACGTTGGCGAGCACCGGCACGGTGCGGGCGATGCGGTCGAAGTCGTCGAGGGTGAGCGTGACGCCCGCGCGGCCCGCCATGGCGATCAGATGGATCACCGCGTTGGTGGAGCCGCCGAGGCCGAGGACAGTGGTGACCGCGTCCTCGAACGCCTCGCGGGTGAGGATCTCGCTCAGCCTGCGGTCCTTGCGGACCAGTTCGACGATCGTCAGGCCCGCTTTCGCCGCCATCCGGTCGTGCCCGGAGTCCACCGCCGGGATGCTGGAGGCGCCGGGGACGGTCACGCCGAGGGCCTCGGCCGCGGCGGTCAGCGTGGAGGCCGTGCCCATGGTCATGCAGTGACCGGGCGAACGGGCCAGGCCGCTCTCCAGCTCGGCCATCTCGCAGTCGCCGATCAGTCCGGCCCGCTTGTCGTCCCAGTACTTCCACATGTCGGTGCCGGAGCCGAGGACCTCGCTGCGCCAGTGGCCGGGCAGCATGGGCCCGGCGGGCACGAAGACGGTGGGCAGGTCGACGCTGGCCGCGCCCATCAGGAGGGCGGGGGTGGACTTGTCGCAGCCGCCCATCAGGACCGCACCGTCGACCGGGTAGGAGCGCAGCAGCTCCTCGGTCTCCATGGCGAGCATGTTGCGGTAGAGCATCGGGGTCGGCTTCTGGAAGGTCTCGCTGAGCGTGGAGACCGGGAACTCCAGCGGGAAGCCGCCCGCCTGCCACACCCCGCGCTTGACCGCCTGGGCGCGGTCGCGCAGGTGGACGTGGCAGGGGTTGATGTCGGACCAGGTGTTGAGGATCGCGACGACCGGCTTTCCCAGGTGCTCCTCGGGCAGGTAGCCGAGCTGGCGGGTGCGGGCGCGGTGGCTGAAGGAGCGCAGGCCGTCGGTGCCGTACCACTGGTGGCTGCGCAGGTCCTCCGGGCGCCTTTCGCCCGGCCGGGCACTCATATGGACCACCCGGCGGCGATGGCGGCGACCTCGGCGCGTTCGCTCTCCGGCAGCGGCTTGCTCGGCGGGCGCACGTCCCGGCGGCACAGGCCGAGCGCGGCGAGGGCCTCCTTGACGACGGTGACGTTGTTCGCGGACCCGTTGGCCGCGCGCAGCTCCTCGAAGCGGCGGATCCGCTCCCAGACCTTCATCGCGGCCGGGTAGTCGCCGGCCCTGAGCGCCCGGAGCATGCTGACGGAGACGGCCGGGGCGACGTTGACCAGGCCGGAGGTGAAGCCGGTGGCGCCGGCGGAGAAGTAGGAGGGCGCGTAGGGCTCGGCGAGTCCCGCGACCCACACGAACCTGTCCAGGCCCGCGTCCCGGGCGAAGGCGCCGAAGCGGGTGGTGTCCGGGACGGCGTACTTGACGCCGATGACGTTCGGGCAGGCGTCGGCGAGTTCGGCCAGGCGGGCGCCGGGCAGCTGGGCGTTGCGGATGTAGGGGACGACGCCCAGCCCGGGCACGGCCTCGGCGATGGCGCGGTGGTAGTCGACCCAGCCGCCCTGGGAGACGTAGGGGTGCACGGGCTGGTGGACCATGACCATCTGCGCGCCCAGCTCGTGGGCCTGCCGGGCGGTGGCGATCGCGGTGGGCACGTCGTGGCCGACGCCGACGAGGATGCTCGCCCGGTCGCCGGCCTCCTCGACGGTCATCTCGGTGACCTGCCGGCGTTCCTCGGGGGTGAGGGCGTAGAACTCGCCGGTGTTGCCGTTGGGCGTGAGGGTGGTGATGCCGCCGTCGAGCAGGCGGCGCAGCAGGGTCCGGTAGGTGGCGCCGTCGACGCCGCCGTCCTCGGTGAACGGGGTCACCGGGATCGCCACCACGTCGGCCAGTGCCGCCCGCTGGGTCTCGAACGCCGTTGTCATGCCTGACCGTCCTCTCCCTGGGCCTTCGACTCCGCTGAGGGGAAGGCCCGTTGCACGAACGACGCGATGTGGGCGTGGAGGGCGCGGGCAGCGCCGTCGGCGTCGCCCTCCAGGGCGAGCCGCAGGATGTCCCGGTGCTCGGTGGCCTCCCGGTCCCAGGAGGGGTCGGCGGACCAGGCGACGGCGGAGACGAGGGCGGCCTGGTCGCGGACCTCGTCGAGCATCCGGCCGAGCAGCGGGTTGCCGCAGGGCAGGTAGAGGGCGCGGTGGAACTCGCGGTTGGCGAGGGAGCGTTCGGCGGTGTCCACAGCCTCGTCGGCCCGCTTCAGCGCGTCGCGGGCGGCGTCCAGGGAGGCACCGCGGCGCACCGAACGCCTCAGTGCCTCGGGTTCGAGGAGCAGCCGCACGTCGTAGACCTCGAGTGCCATGTCCGCGTCCACCTCGCGCACCGTGACGCCCTTGTACTGGTTCATCACGACCAGTCCGGTGCCGGCCAGGGTCTTCAGCGCCTCGCGCACCGGGGTCTTGGACACCCCGAACTGAGCGGCGAGTTCGGTCTCGACCAGGGCCTGACCGGGCGTCAGCAGCCCGGTGAGGATGCGGTGCTTGATCCCCTCCAGCACGACCTGCGTGCGGGAGGGAATCGGCGTGGGCACAGAGGTCATGCGCGCCTCTCGGATCTCGTCGATCACATCACGGCTCGGATCGCGAGTTTCCGAACTCGCGTATCGCGTCTCATATATGACGTACGAAGTACGACGCGATGAAGGTAAGAGGGGCAAGCGGTTTCGTCAATGCCTCCGACACAGGAAAATCCCGCGGCACGCCGGCCGCGGACCGCCGAGGACCGTGTCCGGCACCGGGCGGCGCGAAGAAACCCCGCGACCGCCGGGTGCGGTCGCGGGGCGCGTGGACGAGGTGCACTGCGATTCGGCGGTTCAGGGCTTCCAGCCGGGATCACGGCCGCTCAGGCCCACCGCACGGTCGAGCAGTGGAGCGTCCTCGGGGACGGGGACGACGGGCCCGAACGGGCCGTTGCCCCGGTTCGGGTCGTCGGCCGCCGCGCGCAGGAAGCCGTACGACGCCTGGAGCGCGGCGGGGTCGGGGTCGTAGTCCTGGCCGGTGGCCCGGGCCAGGTCCCAGCCGTGGATCACCAGTTCGTCGGCGGCCACCGCCCCGGCGACCTCGCCCGGCAGGTCCACGCCGCCGGCGCGGGTCATGCCGGTCCAGGCGGCCGGGTCGCGCCAGACCCCGGCGAGCTCGTCGAGGGCCTTGGGCAGTTCCTCGCGCCAGCCCGGGCCGATGTCGGGCGCGGCGGCGTCCGGGCTGGTGTCGGTCGTGACGCCCAGTTCCTTCCGGCCGGCGTCGCGGAAGGCCACGGCCAGGCCGAGCAGATGCCCCAGCAGGTTGCGCACCGCGCAGTCCGGGCACGGTGTCACCGCGCCGAGCTGCTCCTCGCGCACCGCCCCGGCCAGCCTCGCCACGACTCGGGCCTGCGGCCCGAGATCGATGATCGTGTCGTTCATCGTTCCTCCAGTCCTGCGTCTCACGTACAGGAGGTGGACCGCCGCCGCCCCCGAAACTCATCGCCGCACGGGACGGAGGCCCGGCGGCCGGGCGGGGCACGCGCTCGCACACCCGGCTCCCCCACCGGCGCGGACCATCCGCGACGGCCGTCCCTGGCACATGACCGCCGTTGCCGAGCCACGCCCCGGCGGCACGACCGCGCACTCCCGCCCGATCCGGACTCGGCACCCGCGCGACACCACGACGCCCGGCTGCCGGGGCACAGGCTCGGACGCCCAGCCCCCACCGCGGCGAACCCAGCGCCGCGAACCGTCCCGGAGCGGGACCGCCGGTACCCACCCATGCCACGACGGCACGCCCCCACGGCTCCCCACGGAGTTCGGCCCGGCCGGAACCCGGCACCCACGCCCGGGCTCCCGGCCCCCACCGACGCGAGCCGTCCGCCCGTCACCCCGTGACATGACCGACCCCACCCGCGGATCGCCGGCCGGGCGGGCCCGGGTTCTACGGCATCTGCCGGATCCGTGGGGCGGGGCCTTAGGGCGACGATCGGGCCGTATGACGACTGAATGGACCCTGGTGCGGGTGCTGCGCGACCGGGCGGCGGGGGTGTGTCTGGCCGCTGTGGTGGTGTCCGGTTTCGGCACCTCGGCGCTGTGGCTGGCCTCGGGTGTGTGGGTCAAGGACCTCACCGGCTCGGACGGGCTGGCCGCGCTGTGCCTGCTGGCGATGTGGGCGCCGACCCTGGCCGGCCCGGCGCTCGGCACGCTCGCCGACCGCACCCGCCGGCGGCCGGTGCTGATCGGCACGAACCTGCTTCTGGCGGCGCTGCTGCCGATCCTCCTCACCGTCGACGCCCCCGGCCGCGTCTGGGTGCTGTACGGGGCGCTGTTCCTCTACGGCGCCACGGGCGTCGTCGAGGACGCGGCGCAGTCGGCGCTCGTCGCCACCGCCGTCGACGCGAGGCTGCTCGGCGACTTCAACGGGCTGCGGATGACCGCCAACGAGGGCATGAAGCTGCTGGCCCCACTGGCGGGCGCCGGCCTGTACGCGGCGTACGGCGGCCGCTGCGTGGCCCTGCTGGACGCGGCCACGTTCCTGCTCGCCGCCGGGCTGTACGCGATGCTGCGGGTCCGCGAGGACGAGCCCCACCGGCCCGAGGGCTCCTGGCGCGCGCAGAGCGCCGAGGGCGCCCGCCATCTGTGGTCCCACCCGCGACTGCGGCCCCTGGTGCTGGCCGGCGGCGCCACGATGCTGCTCACCGGCGTGACCGGCGCGCTGATCTACGCCGTCGTCGACCGCCTCGGCCACGCGCCCGCGTACGCCGGGGTGCTGTACGCCGTCCAGGGCGCTGGTTCGGTGGCGGTCGGTCTCGCCTCGGGCACCGCTCTGCGCCGCCTGGGCAGCCGCCGCTTCGCAGCCTTCGGCATCGCCCTCACCGCGGCCGGCGTGGCCCTGCGCGCGATCCCGTCCGACCCGGCGGCCCTGGTCAGCAGCGTGGTGAGCGGTGCCGGGCTGCCGTGCGTACTGATCGCCGCGTTCACCGCCGTGCAGCGGGAGACACCGGCGGAACTGCTCGGCCGGACGTCCGCCACCGCGAACACGCTGCTCTTCGCCCCCAACGTCGTCGGCCTGGCCGCGGGTGCCGCACTGGTCGGCACCGTCTCCCTCCCGGTGCTCCTGGCCCCCCTCGCCCTCGGCCTGTCGGCCACGTCACTGATGCTGCTTCACAGGCCCCGCAACGCCGACCGCACCGCCTCCAGGTCGCCGTCCGAGGCCAACCCCGTGTGATACAGCCGAAGTTCGGATGCCCCCAGGTCCCGCGCGCGGCCCGCGTCCTCGGCGAGGGTGCCCGGACTGCCGCCCATGCCGGAGACGATCGTGAAGTTGGCGGCCAGGACGGCGTCCGGGCGGCCCTGTTCGGCGAACGGGGCCAGCAGGCCGGAACCGCCCGTGCAGGGCACCACCACGCCGTCCGCCACGGACAGGATGTGGGCGGGGTCGACACCGGCGTTGGCGCCGCAGTGGTAGGACACCGGATCGGCGTGCAGAAGGACCTGGAAGCCGTCGGGGGCCGCCGCGCGGACCGCCGCGACCGCCGCCTCCTGAAGGGTGCGCGCGGTCCGGTCGCGCCATGCGCGGGTGGCGTCCGCCCTTCTCTCGCCGAGCAGTTCCACCACCCCGGCCCAGCCTCCCCCGGTCCCGCCTCCGCTCGGCCGGGCGGCGTCCCCGCCGGAGGGCGCCCCCCGCCACACCGGTTCCAGGGCGGAGCGTACGGCGTGCGCCAACTCGTCCGGGTCCAGGCCCTGTTCGCCGTACCCGGTGCGGCAGGCGGGACAGAAGCACAAGGACATCAGGTACTGCCCGGCCTCCCCGAGACCCACCCCGGCGGTCTTGTCGTGGGCGTGCAGATGGGCGAGCCCGTACCAGCCGAGGGACTCCAGCTCGGTGCCGCGCGCCCCGGGGCGGACGGCCGCCTCGGCGGCCAGCTCGGTCAGGTACGCGCGCGTGGCGGGCTGGGCGATGCACGGCGCCCACGGGTAGCGGTCGCCGTAGGCGTTGACGACGGAGGTGTCCGGATGCTCGGCGCCCAGGCGGGAGTTGTGCGCGAGGACGACCCAGGTGTGCACCTCCAGACCGGTCTCGGCCAGGGCCGCCGCGGCCTCGCCGTACGCGTCGCCCGGTGCCCAGTCGCCGGCCGGGTACGGACGCGGCGTGCGGCCCTCCCAGCGGTCGTCCACCGGATACAGCACGGCGGCGTGCTCGGCGGTGACCACGCGGTGGCGCGGATGGCGGGGGGTCAGCGCGCGCGTGGAGTGGTAGGCGGCGGCGAGCGTCACCTGTTCCACTCCGAGGGCGGCCAGCCGGCCGGGCGCCTCGGGATCGCCGTTCACGTCCCAGGGGTAGACGAAGGCCGAGGTCTTCACGCTTCCTCCTCGTCGAGCAGCACGCTGCCGCGCTCGGTCAGCCGGGCGAGTGCATGTTGCTGAGCAATGTCCACGTTCATGAACGCGATCACGTTAGGAGCCCCCATTCGGGCAGGTCAAGCGGGCGAACCGGCAACCAGGGAGCGGATTTCGCGTGTTCGCGACACACTTGACGGGGTACGGACACTGTTCATAGCGTGTCCATCCATGTGAATCGTGTCCACACACAAGAACGACCCCTTCAAGGAGACCGAGGATGCCCGCTCCCCGCACCGTTCTGCTCACCGGCGCCGCCGGCGGGCTCGGCACCCTGATGCGGGGCCTGCTGCCCGACTACGGCTACGCGCTGCGCCTGCTGGACATGCGGCCCATCGAGGACGAGCCGGACGCGATCGTCGCGGACCTCTCCGACCGGGACGCACTGCGCGAGGCCGTCCGGGGCGTCGACGCGATCATCCACCTCGCGGGCATCTCCCTGGAAGCCCCCTTCGAGAAGGTCCTGAAGGCCAATATCGAGGGCACGTACCACCTGTACGAGGCGGCCCGCGAAGAGGGCGTGCGGCGGATCGTCTTCGCCTCCTCCAACCACGTGGTGGGCCACACCCCGCACCCCGGCCCCGGCGAGCCGCTCCTGCCGATCGGGACCCCGCGCCGCCCGGACACCTTCTACGGCCTGTCCAAGTCCTTCGGCGAGGACCTCGCCCAGCTCTACTGGGACAAGCACGGCCTGGAGACCGTCTCGGTGCGCATCGGCTCCTGCTTCCCCGAACCGACCAGTGTGCGGATGCTCTCCATGTGGATGAGCCCCGCCGACGGCGCCCGTCTCTTCCACGCGGCCCTGACCGCCGAGGACGTGGGCCACACCGTCGTCCACGGCGCGTCCGCCAACACCCGCCTGTGGCTCGACCTCACCAGTGCGCGGGCGCTCGGCTACGAACCGCAGGACGACTCCGAGCCGTACGCCGAAAAGCTGATCGCCGAGCAGGGCGAGCTCGACCCGGACAACAAGGCCCATCTCCACATCGGCGGCCCCTTCGTGACGGACCCGCCCATCTGGCCATACTGACGCGGCGGAAAATCGACGCAGCAAAAGGCGGGCGGGCCCCGAACGGGCCCGCCCGCCCTCGTATTCGGGCATCCGCGCTGCCCGTTCCCACGTCCCGGAACACCCCCTCGCAGGTCCGAGGCGGGCACCAGCCGAGCCGAACGGGCGTAAACGGGCAGGAGCGAACCCAAAACAAGCCTGGTCAGAACCGCTTACCCGCTGTAGAACATCCGGCAAGGGCCACACCGGGCCCGAACGGGCATCGAAACCAGGAAGCGGGTGGTCGACCCATGAGCCACGGGACGGCCGAGGAGCGCCAGCGCGAGATCGTGCGGCTGGCGCGTGCCACCGGATCGGTCGACGTCACCGCGCTCGCCACCGACCTGGGCGTGGCCAAGGAGACCGTCCGGCGGGACCTGCGCTCCCTGGAGGACCACGGTCTGGTACGCCGTACCCACGGAGGCGCCTACCCCGTGGAGAGCGCCGGCTTCGAGACCACCCTGGCCTTCCGCGCCACCAGCCACGTACCCGAGAAGCGCCGGGTGGCGACCGCCGCCGCCGAACTGCTCGGGGACGCCGAAACGGTCTTCGTCGACGAGGGCTTCACCCCGCAGCTCATCGCCGAGGCCCTGCCCCGGGACCGGCCGCTGACCGTGGTCACCGCCTCCCTGCCGGTCGCGGGCGCGCTCGCCGAGACCGGCACCATCTCCGTGCTGCTGCTCGGCGGCCGGGTCCGCTCCGGCACCCTCGCCACCGTGGACCACTGGACGACGAAGATGCTGTCCGGTTTCGTCATCGACCTGGCGTTCATCGGCGCCAACGGCATCTCCCGCGAACACGGTCTGACCACGCCCGACCCGGCGGTCAGCGAGGTGAAGGCGCAGGCGGTCAGGGCCGCGCGCCGGGTGGTGCTCGCGGGCGTTCACACCAAGTTCGGGGCGGTCAGCTTCTGCCGGTTCGCCGAAGTCGGCGCGTTGGAGGCGATCGTGACGAGCACCCTGCTCCCGGCGACCGAGGCACACCGCTACTCCCTGCTCGGGCCGCAGGTCATCCGGGTCTGACCGCCGAGTCGCCCGGCACCCCGCTGAACCTCACCCTTCACCCGCCCCGCGAGGCGCTCTCGTCCCCCTTCAAGTCCCCATTAGTGTCAACATCTCCTGGAGTACCCATGCGAACCCAGAGCCGACGCTCGCCACGGACCCTCTTCGCCGTGGCGGCGGTAGGGACGCTGATCGCTCCGCTCGCCGCCTGCTCGGGCGCCGGCGGGTCCGGATCCGCCGGCGGCAGCTCCGTCAACGTCCTGATGGTGAACAATCCGCAGATGGTGGAGCTGCAGAAGCTGACCGCCGCCCACTTCACCAAGGACACCGGCATCAAGGTGAACTTCACCGTCCTGCCGGAGAACGACGTCCGGGACAAGATCAGCCAGGACTTCGCCAACCAGGCCGGGCAGTACGACGTCGCCACCCTGAGCAACTACGAGATCCCGATCTACGCCAAGAACGGGTGGCTGCACCCCCTGGACGCCTACGTCAAGAAGGACACCGCCTTCGACCAGGCCGACATCCTCCCCCCGATGACCCGGGCGCTCACCGCCGAGGACGGCAAGCTGTACGGCGAGCCGTTCTACGGCGAGTCCTCCTTCCTGATGTACCGCAAGGACGTCCTGGAGAAGAAGGGCCTGAGCATGCCGGCCAAGCCCACCTGGAAGCAGGTCGCCGACCTGGCCGCCAAGGTCGACGGCTCCGGCATGAAGGGCATCTGCCTGCGCGGGCTGCCGGGCTGGGGCGAGGTCATGGCACCGCTGACCACGGTGGTGAACACCTTCGGCGGCACCTGGTTCGACAAGGACTGGACGGCACGGCTGGACTCCAAGGAGTTCAAGGAGGCCACCCAGTTCTACGTCGACCTGGTCCGCAAGCACGGCGAGGCCGGTGCCGCCCAGTCCGGCTACGCGGAGTGCCTGAACAACATGACCCAGGGCAAGACGGCCATGTGGTACGACGCCACCGCCGGAGCCGGCTCCCTGGAGGCCGACGGCTCTCCGGTCAAGGGCAAGATCGGCTACGCCCCGGCCCCGGTCGAGAAGACCGACGGCTCGGGCTGGCTCTACACCTGGGCGTGGGGCATCCAGAAGGCGTCCAAGAACTCCGAGAACGCCTGGAAGTTCATCTCCTGGGCCTCCAGCAAGGACTACGAGAAGCTCGCCGGCGAGAAGGCGGGCTGGTCCAACGTCCCGGCCGGCAAGCGCGCCTCGACCTACGACATCCCGGAGTACCGCAAGGAGGCCGCCGCGTTCGCGGACGTCACCCGGGACGCCATCGCGAACGCCAAGCCCGAGGACCCGGGCGTGCAGCCCCGGCCCGCGCCCGGCATCCAGTTCGTCGGCATCCCCGAGTTCACCGACCTGGGCACCAAGGTCTCCCAGGAGATCAGCTCCGCCATCGCCGGACGCCAGTCGGTGGACAGCGCCTTGACGAAGGCTCAGAAGCTCGCCGAGGCCGTCGCCCAGAAGTACGAGGGGTCATGACCTTGACGTCCCCGGCCCGCGCCGCCGCCGTCTCCGGACGGCCGGCGGCCCGGCGCCCGAACCGCATGCGCGCCTGGGCCACCCGGGCGCCCCTGCTGCCGGCGCTGATCTTCATGATCGTCGTCACCCAGCTGCCCTTCGTGGCCACCCTGGTGATCTCGTTCCTCGACTGGAACGCGCTCTACCCCGACCGGCGCCACTTCGCCGGATTCGCCAACTACGGCGAGGTGCTGAGCGACGCCGACCTGCGCAGTTCGGTGTGGACGACCATCCTGCTGACCGTCACCGTGGTGCTGGTCAGCCTGCTGCTCGGCCTGCTCCTCGCGCTGCTGCTCGACCGCCGCTTCCGCGGCCGGGCCGCCGTGCGCACCATGCTCATCGCGCCGTTCCTGCTGGTGCCGATCGCCGCCGCGCTGATGTGGAAGCACCTGCTGTTCAACCCGGAGTACGGGCTGTTCAACGGCATCCTGCACGCCATCGGCGGGGACGGGGCGGTGCAGCCGGACTGGATCTCCGAGATGCCGCTGATGGCGGTGGAGGCCGCGCTGATCTGGCAGTGGACCCCGTTCATGATGCTGATCCTGCTGGCCGGACTGCAGAGCCGCGACTCACAACTGCTCGAGGCGGCCAGGATGGACGGCGCGAGCAACTGGCAGATCTTCGTGCACATCACGCTGCCGCATCTGCGCCGCTACCTCGAACTCGGCGTGCTGCTCGGCTCGATCTACATCGTGCAGAACTTCGACGCGGTGTTCACCATCACCTCCGGCGGCCTGGGCACCGCGAACCTGCCGTACACGATCTACCAGACCTTCTACCAGGCGCACGAGAACGGCCTCGCCTCCGCGGCCGGCGTCATCGTCGTGATCGGCTCGATCATCCTGGCGACCTTCGCGCTGCGCGTGGTGTCGTCGCTGTTCCGTGAGGAGGTGTCCCGCTGATGGCCACCGTCGCCACCACCACCCTGCGGTACGGCAAGCCGCGCGGCCGGTTCCGGGGTGCGGCCCTGGGCGTCGTCGCCTGGCTGGCCGGGCTCGTGTTCGTGCTGCCCCTGCTCTGGATGGTGCTGACGTCCTTCCACTCCGAGGCGGACGCGGCGACCAACCCGCCGTCGGTGGCCGCCTCGCTGACGCTGGACGGCTACCGGCAGTTCTTCGGGGTGACCGGCGGGGCCAGTCCCTGGCCCGCGCTGATCAACTCCATGACCGCCTCGCTGGTCTCCACCCTGCTGACTCTCCTCCTCGCGCTGCCCGCCGCGTACGCGCTGTCCATCCGGCCGGTGAAGAAGTGGACCGACGTCCTGTTCTTCTTCCTGTCCACCAAGATGCTGCCCCTGGTGGCCGGTCTGCTGCCGATCTACCTGTTCGCGAAGAACACCGGCCTGCTCGACAACATCTGGGCGCTGGTCATCCTCTACACGGCCATGAACCTGCCGATCGCGGTCTGGATGATGCAGTCCTTCCTGTCCGAGGTCCCGGCCGCGATCATCGAGGCCGCCCAGATCGACGGCGCCCGGCTGCCGACCGTGCTGGGCCGCGTGGTCGCCCCGATCGCCCTGCCCGGCATCGCGGCGACCGCCCTGATCTGTTTCATCTTCAGCTGGAACGAGCTGATGTTCGCGCGGGTCCTCACGGGCGTGGTCGCCGAGACCGCCCCCGTGTTCCTCACCACCTTCATCACCAGCCAGGGCCTGTTCCTGGCCAAGGTGTGCGCCGCGTCGCTCGTCATCTCCCTGCCGGTGCTCGCCGCGGGGTTCGCCGCCCAGGACAAACTGGTCCAGGGCCTGTCGTTGGGAGCCGTCAAATGAAGGCCGCCGTCATCGAGTCCGTGGGCCGCGCCGTCGTCACCGAGGTCCCCGACCCGACGCCGGGGCCCCGCGAGGTCGTCGTCGAGGTGGCGGCCTGCGGGCTGTGCGGCACCGATCTGCACATCCTCCAGGGCGAGTTCGCGCCCAAGCTGCCGATCGTGCCCGGGCACGAGTTCGCCGGCGAAGTGGCCGCGGTCGGCACGCAGGTCACGGAGGTGTCGGTCGGCGACCGGGTGGCGGTCGACCCGTCGCTGTACTGCTACGAGTGCCGCTTCTGCCGCGACGGGCACAACAACATGTGCGAGCGGTGGGCCGCGATCGGCGTGACCACCGCGGGCGGCGCCGCCCGGTACGCCGTGGCCCCGGTCGCCAACTGCGTCAAGCTGCCCGAGCACATCCGCACCGAGGACGCGGCCCTGATCGAGCCGCTGTCGTGCGCGGTCCGCGGCTACGACGTACTGCGCACGCGCCTGGGCTCGAACGTGCTGATCTACGGCTCCGGGACCATGGGTCTGATGATGCTGGAGCTGGCCAAGCGGACCGGCGCGGCCAGCGTCGACGTGGTCGACGTGAACCCGGCCCGCCTCGAGACGGCCCGGCAGCTGGGTGTGTCGGCGTCCGCGGCGAACGCCGACGAACTGGACCGGCCGCGGGGCTGGGACGTGGTGATCGACGCGACCGGCAACGCGGCGGCGATCCAGGACGGTCTGGACCGGGTGGCCAAGGCGGGCACGTTCCTCCAGTTCGGGGTGGCCGACTACGCGACCCGGGTGATGATCGACCCGTACCGGATCTACAACCAGGAGATCACCATCACCGGCTCCATGGCGGTGCTGCACAGCTTCGAACGGGCCGCCGAGCTGTTCGCGGCCGGGGTGCTGGACCCCGAGGTCTTCATCAGTGACCGGATCCCGCTGGAGCGGTACCCGGAGGCACTCGACCAGTTCGCCTCCGGGGTGGGCCGGAAGATCGTGGTGATCCCGTAGCGAGCACCGGTTGCGTGCGCTGCGCCGCCTCACCCGTTCGCCGGGTAAGGGAACGGTAAAGCGCCCTCGCTCGTTACCTCCCACATGACAGCTATGACCCCCGGCTCGAACATCCCGCTGTCCGTCGCGCGTGTGACGGTCGACGTCGCCGCTCCGGTGCGGCTGGACGTATCGGGCCTGCTGCTCACCGCCGACGGCAAGGTGCGCTCGGACGACGACTTCATCTTCTACAACCAGCCGTCCGGGCCGGGCGTGACCTACCGTTCGGGCGGCGGCGGCACGCCCGACGCGATCACCGTGGACACCACCGCGGTGCCGCCGGGCATCGAGAAGATCGTGGTCACCGCGAGCCCGGACGCCGCCGGGCAGACCTTCCAGGGCATCGAGCCCACGGCCACCGTCCGCGACGCGGACACCGGTTCGGTGCTGGCCACCTTCACCCCGCCACGGCTCGGCACCGAGACGGCGCTGGTGGTCGTGGAGATCTATCTGCGCGGCGGCCAGTGGAAGGCGCGGGCCGTCGGCCAGGGGTACGCCGACGGACTCGCGGGCATCGCCACCGACTTCGGAGTGACGGTGGAGGAACCGGCCCCCGCCCCGGTGGCCCCGCCGCAGCCGGCCGTCCCGCCCCGGCCGCTCACCCCGCCGCCCCCGGCGCCCGCCGCGCAGTCTCCGGCCGCCCCTCCGGTTCCCCCGGCCCCGCCGGCCGCCCCCGCCCCGGGCACCGGGAAGGTCAACCTGGACAAGGGCCGGGTCAGCCTCCAGAAGAACCAGACCGTGTCCCTGGTCAAGGGCGGCCGTCCGCTGCTCGCCCGGGTCAAGATGGGTCTCGGCTGGGAACCGGCGTACCGCGGCGCCGACATCGACCTGGACGCCTCGGTCATCGCCTACGGCCCGCAGCGCAACCACATCGACAGCTGCTATTTCGGCAAGCTCACCATCCTGAACGGCGCCGTGAAGCACTCCGGCGACAATCTCACCGGCGAGGGCGCGGGCGACGACGAGGTGATCGTGGTCGACCTCGGACGCCTGCCGCAGGAGGTGACCGGCCTGGTCTTCACCGTGAACTCCTTCTCGGGCCAGAAGTTCACCGATGTCGCCAAGGCCTACTGCCGCCTGGTGGACGCCACCACCGAGGAGGAGCTGGTCCGCTTCGACCTCACCAACGCCGAGGCGCAGACCGGGGTGCTGATGGCCAAGCTCATCCGTCAGTTCACCGGCGAGTGGGAGATGACGGCCATGGGCGACTTCGTCAAGGCGCGCACCGTGCGGAACATGGTGAAGCCCGCGGCCCAGGCGCTGTAGGACAGAATTCGCCTGTCGCAGCCACCTTCACCAGAGGATGAACCACACATGATCACGCTGACGAAAGAAGACGGACCGGCGGACCTGGACGGGGTGACCCACATGTCCATCGGCGTGTCCTGGGACCCCACCGGGGGCACCTCCGGCGGGGTGATGGGCATGCTCCGCCGCAAGATGGGCACCGACCTCGACCTGATCGCCGTCGCCATGCAGGGCACGGACCCGGTGCGCCTGGCGGGCCTGGACTCGCTGGACCCCATGGGCAACGGCTCGTTGCAGCACAGCGGCGACAACCAGACCGGCCGCGGGGACGGCGACGACGAGACGGTGACGGTGGAGTTCGCGCGGATACCGCAGAACATCACCTCGATCGTGTTCATCGCCGCCGCGTTCAAGAAGGGCAGTTCCTTCCAGAAGGCGCGCAACATCAGCTTCAAGGTCTACGACGCGACCGGGGGCACCTCCCAGCAGGTCGCCGACATCTGGCCGAGCCTGCTCACCCAGGACAACGGCTGCGCGGTGGCCAAGGCCATGCGCGTCGGCGGCTCCTGGAAGCTCGAAGTGATCAACGAGACGGGCAAGATCAAGCAGGGCGACGAACACGCCCTGATGCGCTTCGCCGTGAGCAAGTGACGAACCCCGCGCCATGACCGAACGGCCGCGGCCCGCACAGCGAATGCGGGCCGCGGCCGGTCACTGTCCTCGCTCAGCCGCCGTGCGCGGAGCGTGCCTTGAAGGCTGCCTTGCGGGCCTCCTTGGCGGTCTTCTTGTCCGGGTGCAGGCGGCCCATCGCCTCCAGTACGTCCGCCGTCTGCGGGTGGTCCACCCGCCAGGCGGCCGCGAAGAAGCCGCTGTGCTGTTCGGCGAGACCCTCGACGAGGGCGTGCAGTTCCTCGGAGTCGCCCTCGGCGGCCAGTTGCGCGGCCACCGTGTCGATGGTCAGCCAGAAGATCATCTCCTGGGACGGCGGCGGCACGTCGGCCAGGCCCCGCTCGGTCAGCCAGACCCGGGAAAGACCGCCCAGTTCGGCGTCGTCGAGCACCTCCCGCAGCGCCGGTTCGGCCTCCGCGCCGACCAGGGACAGCGCCTGCTGGCAGCGCAGCCGCCGCAGCGGCGCACCCGCGTCCGTACCGCGCGCCGCAACGAGCAACTCCCGTGCGGCGGAAAGCGGTTCACGGCTCGCCAGCCACTGCTCGGTCTCCGCGTGCGTGGCCTCGGGCGGAAACCCGGCGGTACCGTCGAGCAGCGCGTCGGCACCCTTGTCCGCGAGCTCGCCGATCACCGGCGCCCGGCAGCCGGCCTCAAGCAGCCGGGTCCGCAGCCCGTGCAGTCCGAGCGGGGTCAGCCGCACCATGCCGTAGCGGGCGACGTCCACCTCCTCCGCCGGCGTGGACGACTCGCTCTCGGCCTCCGCCATCAACTCCTCGTCCACCGGCCGGTACTCGACCAGACCCGCCGGCTCCAGCAGCCGGAACTGGTCGTCCAGCCGCATCATCGCCTCGGAGACCTGCTCCAGTATGTCGTTGGTGGGCTCCCCCATGTCGCTGGGCACGATCATGGAGGCGGCGAGCACGGGCAGCGGCACCGGAACGCCGTCGGCCCCCTCCGCACCGGCCGTCAGCCGGTAGAGGTTGGCGAGCACCCCGTCGAGGAACTCCGCCTCCGCCCCGGGGTCCCAGTCCAGCCCGGAGAGGTCGACCGCGCCGCCCTGCCCCACCGCTTCGACCAGCGCGTCCAGGTCGGGCACGCTCGCGTCGGCCAGCGCGGTCTCGAGGGCGTTCGACCAGAGGGCGAGCACGTCGTGCGGCGAGCCGCCGGTCAGCAGCTCCAGGTCGGGGCCGGGCGCGACGGCGCCCTCGTCCTCGTCGGCGACGCGGACGAGCCCGGTGTCCAGGGCGACCCGCCAGGCCTCGCCCGCGGCGGCCGCCGCGGCGTCGCCGCTCAGACCGAGCATCTCGGCCGCGGCGGGCAGTTGTTCCTGCGCGAGCCCGCCGTCCGCGTCGACCCGTGTCCCGTCCCCGGCCCAGCGCGCGAGCCGCGCGGCGCGGGACAGCAGCGGTGTGGCGAGCGCGTACCGGGCCAGCTCCGGTTCGGAGGCGATCCGCACCGGCGGGAACGAGGACCTGTCTGACATCGGCTGGTTTCTCCTAGCGGACCGGGGCCCGGAGGGTGGGAAGCCCACGGGCCGGTAAGCCTGACGACTCGAAAGCTCAGCCTAGACGGATTTCGACCCATCCCGTCCGGTTCACCTTTCCGTCACCTCCCGTCCATGGCGGAAACCTTGACAACCGACCGGGCCGCGCAGCAGATTGACGCGCGTAGAAATGCGGAGGCGGCTCGTTCCCGTCACGCTCTACGCGCGTCGACCGGTGCCTCCCGCCCGCGTCCCGCGTTTTCGCGTCGCACCCCCGTCGCCGTACTCCGTCACGCCCGAAGGGATCCACCGTGCCCAGCAAGTCCTCCGCCCGTCTCGCCGCGCTGACCATCGCCGCCGTCTGCTCGGCCGCGTCCGCCGTCGTCCTCACCTCTCCCGCGCACGCGGACACCGTGCGCATCCACGACATCCAGGGCGCCACCCGGATATCCCCCTACGCGAACCAGCAGGTCACGTCCGTGCCCGGCATCGTCACCGCCGTGCGCACCTACGGCTCCACCAGAGGCTTCTGGATGCAGGACGCCAATCCGGACAACAACCCCGCCACCAGCGAGGGCATCTTCGTCTTCACCAGCTCCACCCCGACGGTCGCGGTCGGCGACTCCGTCACGGTGACCGGAACCGTCTCCGAGTACGTCCCGGGCGGCGCCACCTCCGGCAACCAGTCGGTCACCGAGATCACCAAGCCGGTGGTCACCGTCGTCTCCAAGGGCAACCCGGTCCCGGCCCCGGTCGTGATCGACGCCAAGTCGGTTCCCGCCGTCTACGCCCCGGCCGGCGACCCCGCCGCGAAGGGCTCGGTCAACGGCCTGACCCTGGAGCCGACGAAGTACGCCCTGGACTACTACGAGTCCCTGGAGGGCATGAACGTCCAGATCGCCGACGCCCGCGTGGTCACCGCCACCAACCCCTACAGCGAGCTGTGGGTCACGGTGAAGCCGGACGAGAACCGCAGCTCCCGCGGCGGCACGGTCTACGGCTCCTACGACTCCCAGAACACCGGCCGCCTCCAGGTCGAGTCGCTGGGCTCCACCGCCGACTTCCCCGTGGCGAACGTCGGCGACACCCTCGCCGGCACCACCACCGGCCCGATGGACTACAACTCCTACGGCGGCTACACGCTCGTCGCCAGCCGGCTCGGCGCGCTCAAGAGCGGCGGCCTGCAGCGCGAGACGACCGCCAAGCAGTCCCCCGGCGAGCTCTCGGTGGCCACCTACAACGTCGAGAACCTCGACCCGTCCGACGCCACCTTCGACGAGCACGCCGCCGCGATCGTGCACAACCTGCAGTCGCCCGACATCGTGTCCCTGGAGGAGATCCAGGACAACAACGGCGCCGTGGACGACGGCACGGTCGACGCGAGCGTGACCATGGGCAAGCTGATCGACGCGATCGTCAAGGCCGGCGGCCCGAAGTACGACTGGCGCTCCATCGACCCGGTCAACGACCAGGACGGCGGCGAGCCGGGCGGCAACATCCGCCAGGTCTTCCTGTTCAACCCCGCGCGGGTCTCCTTCACCGACCGCCCGGGCGGCGACTCGACCACCGCGGTCGGCGTCAGGAAGGTGAACGGCAACAAGGCGGCCCTGACGGTCTCCCCGGGCCGGATCGACCCCGCGAGCGACGCCTGGAAGAACAGCCGCAAGCCGCTGGCCGGCGAGTTCGTCTTCCGCGGCCGCACGGTCATCGTGATCGCCAACCACTTCGCCTCCAAGGGCGGCGACCAGGGCCTGACCGCGCAGTACCAGCCGCCGGCGCGCAGCTCGGAGGTCCAGCGCCACCGCCAGGCGGCCGAGGTGAACTCCTTCGTCAACGACATCCTGAAGGTCGAGAAGAACGCGGACGTCGTCGTGCTCGGCGACATGAACGACTTCGAGTTCTCCGACACCGCGAAGATCCTCGAGGGTGACGGCGAGCTGTGGTCGGCGATCAAGTCGCTGCCCAAGAACGAGCGTTACACCTACGACTACCAGGGCAACCTCCAGGTTCTGGACCAGATCCTGATCAGCCCGGCGATCAAGCGCGGCGGCAACTTCGACTACGACAGCGTGCACGTCAACGCGGAGTTCCACGACCAGACCAGCGACCACGACCCGCAGGTGCTGCGCTTCCACCCGTAACACCCGCGCGTTCCGGGGGCGACGGTCCCCCGGCGCGGTACCGGGAAGGCCGCCCCCACCTCTCGGGTGGGGGCGGCCTTCGGGACGCCGGTGGTCCCGGCCGGCCGTGGTCGCCGCCGCGACCGGACGGCCCGCGGGTTCAGCGGCGGCGGCTGCGCCGGATCAGCAGTCCGGTCGCGACCAGGGCCGCCGCGCCCGCCGCGAGCGCTATCACCATCGGGCGCGGGTTGCGCCGGTACGCCTCGACCGCGTTGCTCACCGGGGCGGACTGCCCGGCCCGGGATGCCTGCTCCTGGACCGTGTGCCCGGCACGCGTGGCCTGTTCCTGGACCAGGTGACCCGCCCGCGTGGCCCGCTCCTGAAGCGTGTGCCCGGACCGGCCCGCCCCCTCCTGGGTCCGGTGACGGGCGTGGATGGCCTTCTCCTGGACGCGATGCCCGGCGTGCGCGGCCGAGCTGCGCAGCTGGACCGTCATGGCGCCCGCCTTGTCCATCAGGTCCGCCGCGCGGGCCTTCGCGCGGCCCTTCACGTCCGCCTTGGCCGCCAGCTCCTCGACGGTGTCGCCGAGCCGGCTCCTCGTCTGCTCGATCTGCTGCCTCAGCTCGTCGGGGCCCTTCGCTCCGGTCGGCGTGGTGGCGCCGCCGTCCCCCTGTGTCCTGTCCGTCATCGGTGGTGTGCCCTTTCCTTGATCGCCTCGACGTCCGCCTTGACGCTGCCGAGCATCTCCTCCGGCGTGGGTGGTGAGGCGCGGCGCAGCTGAGCGCGGCCGACGATGGCCAGCACGCTCGCGATCGCGAACAGCAAGGCCGTCACGACAAGCGCCGCGGCCCACACGGGCAGCGCCAGCGAGAGGGCGGCGGTGGCCGCGCCGGCGAGGGCGATCAGCCCGACATAGCCGACGGCGCCCGCCGCGCCGAGCAGTCCGCCGCCGCGTCCCATGCGGCGCCCCTTCTGTGTCAGCTCCGCCTTGGCCAGCGCCATTTCCTGCCGTACGAGCTGGGAGAGCTGCTCGGTGGCCCGGTGGACGAGTTCACCCACCGAGTGCTCGCCCGCCACCGGCACAGCCGGTGAACGGTCGCCCACCGACGGTTCGGCCGGCAGGCGTTCGTCCAGCGAACGTGTATCCGGTGCACGGTCGCCCGGGCGCTCGCGCACTGGGCGGCGCTGGTCGGGCGCAGGCCTCACATCGATAGTCCCGGTCACGGTGTCCGCCTCCTCTCGGTCCGGACCATCCGGGTACCCGGGACCTCCGCGACTACCCGTGGCCAAGGCCACCAGGACCGCGCTCGCCGAGCCGGGCCAGCTGGGTCTGGAACCAGTCGAGGCGCGCCTGCAACAGGGCTGCCTCCGCGGCGAGTTCGGGTACCCCGAGCCCTTCGGGTCCGGCGAGCGGCCCAGCCGGCGCCCCGGAGGCGGCGATCGCCCCGGCGACCGGTGCCGGCCAACCGCCGCCCGCCACGATCCGCAGCCCGGCCCCGGCCAGCCGGGCGAACCCGGCGCAGGTCACGGACGTACGGCCGTGCAGGCAGCCCGCGCAGGCGGCGGTCAGCGCCCGCCAGCCGGGCCTGCCCCAGCCGGCGTCGGCCAGGGCGGAGGCGGGCGCGCCGCACGCGCACGGGCCGACCGTCGCCGTCCGCACCCGCTGGCGGGCGTAGCGGAACCCGCGTTCGTAGCGGATGTAGGCGCCGAGGACGGAGACCTCAAGGAGGACGGCTCCACGGTGCTCGGCCGTGCACAGCAGGGCCTCGGCGGCGGCGCGCTCGTGCACGCAGTGGAACCCGCAGTCGCACAGACGGGCGGGTGGCCGGTGCCGGCGGCCGTAGACGCAGGCCGCGTCGGCGACGACGCCGTACGGCAGCGCGCCGCCGAGCGACACACCGGTGAAGCGGGCCCGGGTGCCGTCGTGGGACAGCACCGGGTGGGCGATCTTGTATCCGGTCGGCGGCTCCGTCGGGCGTTCCGCGGGCAGCCGCAGCCTCATCGGGCGGCCGGAGCCTCTTCGGGCGCGGCGGCGGCCCGCGGTTCCTGGATCTCCTGGCTCTCCTGGACCGCCTCGGGGAGTCCTGCCTGCTCCTCGCGGACCGTCGGCCGTTCCTCCGCCACGCCGGTGGCCAGTGCCTTGCCGAGCTTCATGACGCCTCCCGTGCCTGCCGTCGGTGACCTCCTGCCCATGGTGACGCATCACGGCCGACTTGGACACAGGACGCCTTCTCTCCAGCTTTGCTTACCGATAACCGGAAGAAGAATTAAGTGGAGCTTCACTGTCAACTCCGCCGACACTGCTTCCATGACGACGACCGCAGCCACTCCCGCCCCGCCCTTCGGCCGCGCCCTGTGCGCCATGATCACGCCCTTCACCGCCTCGGGCGAACTCGACCTCGACGGCGCCCAGCGGCTCGCCGACCGGCTGGTGACCGAGGGGTGCGACGGACTCGTGCTCAGCGGTACGACGGGCGAGTCGCCGACCACGACGGACGCCGAGAAGTCGGCGCTCGTCCGGGCCGTGCGCGAGGCGGTCGGGGAGCGCGCCCCGATCGTCGCGGGCGTGGGCACCGCCGACACCCGGCACACCGTCGAGCTGGCACTGGCGGCCGGGAAGGCGGGCGCGGACGGGGTGCTGGTGGTGACGCCGTACTACAGCAGACCGCCGCAGGACGCCGTGGAGGAGCACTTCCGCACGGTGGCGGACGCCTCCGGGCTGCCGGTGATGCTCTACGACATCCCCGGCCGCACCGGCACGCGCATCGAGCCGGAGACCATGCTGCGGCTTGCCGCACATCCCCGGATCGTGGCGGTCAAGGACTGCTCCTACGACTTCCTCGGCACCCAGAAGGTGCTGTCCCGCACCGAGTTGGCGTACTACGCGGGCTGCGAGGAGCACATCCTCCCGCTGTACGCGGTGGGCGGCACCGGATACGTCAGCACGGTCGCGAACCTGGTCCCGCGCCAACTGCACTCGATCCTCGACGCGTTCGACGCGGGCGACACCGCCCGTGCCGCCCGCCTCCAGCAACAGGCCGCCGAACTCATCGAGTCGACGATGTCCGCCGGCCTCCCCGGCACGGTCACCGTCAAGGCCCTCCTGAACGACCTGTCCCTGCCCGCCGGCCCGGTCCGCCCACCCCTGCGCCCGGCCACCCGCGAAACGGCGGCCGAGCTGCGCGCGGCGTACGAACGCCTGCGGGCGGCGTGACCACGGCCACGCCACTCTGCCAGAAGATCCAAGCTCCTCAGTCTCCGTGCGCGGGTCGACGCCCGACGAGGGGTAGTAACCTCCCTCTACCAACTCTCCGCACTCTGAGGAGTGCGGAGAGTGGAGACGGTATCGGTCTGTGGGGACAGACCGGGTCGGGGGGCATGATGATGACGTATCGGTTCAATCCGCCGCCGGGTTGGCCGGCACCGCCTCCGGGGTGGACTCCGCCTCCGGGATGGCACCCGGACCCGTCGTGGCCGCCACCGCCGCCGGGTTGGCAGCTTTGGGTGCACGACACCACGAATGGCGTCAACACCGGCCCCACGGTCGTGCCGGACCAAACCAGATCAGTCGACAGCCCGCCGACCATGCCGTCCGACTCAGACGCCGACCGAGTAGTCGGCGCACAGCCCGCCGCTCCCCCACAACCTCCCATTCCCTCTGCTCGCCGTGGTGGGCTGTTCGGCAGACGCCGACGTGACGAGTCCCAAGAGATCGAACAGCTACGAGCCTGGATAACTCACACACACGGCATGGACGCCGTGCAGGTCCTCGATGCCCTTCGCTTGGCGCGCGAGGAAGCCGCCGCCTTGCGCGAAGCCGCAGAAGCGGACGCAGAGCAGATCCGCCAAAAGGCCCACGAAGAGGTGAAGAGAGAGAAGGAAGAGGCTAAGAAGGCCTCCAAGGACGCCGACCGGGCTCGGAAAGAGGCTGAGAAGACTCGGCAGGAGACCTACAAGGCGAGTAGCCGACTCGCCGAACTCCAGGCCCAGGTCGTCACCACCGACGAAACAGCCATGCTTCAACAGGTCGGCATTTACGCCTACCGGCACCAGCTACAGGATGCCATCGCCTACCGCACCCGGCTGGACTCGCTGCAGGTAAAAATCAAAAGCCTCGCGCGAACCGACCAGGCAGTACTCGCAGCCCAGGACTGGACCGTCAACGGTTCTGCCAGCGCGGGGCGCAAGATGGTCCGGGACTTCTCGAAACTCATGCTCAGGGCTTACAACTCCGAGGCGGACTACGCGGTGCGGTCCATGCGCCCCCACCGTCTGAACTCGCTCATCGACCGCCTCTACAAGAGTCGGGAGACCATCGCGAAGCTCGGCGCGACCATGCACATCCGCATCTCCGACGCCTACCACGACGCGCGCGTACGTGAACTGCAACTGACCGCCGACTTCCTGCAGAAGAAGGAAGAGGAGAAGGAAGCCCAGCGGGAGATCCGGGCGCGAGAGAAGGAAGAAGCTGCCGCACAACGGGAATTGGAACGTGAACGAGTGAAGCTCCACAAGGAACTGGGACATTACCAGGCCGCGTTGCAGCGACTCCGGGAACGCGGGGACGCCGATGCCGTGGCGGGGATGGAAGCCAGACTCACCGAGATCGAAGAGGCCCTGAGCTCCGTCGAGGCACGTGCCGCCAATGTCCGCACCGGGTACGTGTACGTGATCTCCAACATCGGCGCCTTCGGTGAGCGGATGGTCAAGATCGGAATGACCCGGCGGCTGGAACCGCTGGAGCGTGTATACGAGCTGAGCGGTGCATCAGTGCCGTTCCGGTTCGACGTCCACGCGCTGATCTTCAGCAAGGACGCAGTCGGCCTGGAGTCCCAGCTCCACAAGGAGTTCGCGAATCACCGAGTCAACCGCGTCAACGTCCGAAAGGAGTTCTTCCGCGTCACCCCGGCCGAGGTGCGCGATGCCCTCCAACGGTACGCCGGCCAGCATCTCGTCGAGTTCACGGAAGAACCCCAGGCCCTGGAATGGCGTGCCAGCAAAGCGAGTTGATCCCTCAATCCAGCGAGCAAGAAACAGCAGGGAGCGACGCTGCCCCGCCTCGACGAGCGGGGTGACGGTGGAAGCTACGCCAACCGGTCAGGTTACGGAATCGACGGGCCCGAAATACGCGGGTGACAGGAACAGCGTTTCGAATGCCTTCGGACCATGCCGATCGCGCAGCCAGGTACACAGTGGCGTCAGCACGCCGGTGATCATCGCCGTCAAGACCGTGGTGTGCAGGTCGTTCGCTTCATCGCGCCCGATCTCCTCGAGAAACATGCTGTACCGGGCATTGACGCCGGCCTGGTACCTGCCCATCGAACCGAGGAACGCCGCGGCAACGGGGCTCGGGGCCACCGCGTCCCATGCCTCCGGCCGGGCAAGGTCGTCGGTGTCCGCCTGATCCAGCAGCCCCGTCACATCCCGGAACGCGAACCGGTCGACGCCGTCCGGTTGCTGGATGTCGCATTGCAGGGCTGCCGCTCGCGTGATCGCACGGGCCTCCCGGTCGCAAGCCCCTTCCATCACCACGCCGAGATTTCGCGTCGTGGGTGAACCCGCCAGATCTGGAGCCGAGTAGGTGCGGCCGTCGTGCCTGCGGAAATTCACGCCGTACTGGCTGCGGACCACCTCGTCGCCGCGCAGTCGATAAGAGCGGTACGAGCCATAGTGCAGGCAGTCGTGCGCGTACGCTCGCAACAGGTCGAGCGCCGCCAGCACCGGTCGCTCGGGGAGACCTGTGTTCATCGGCCCGTAGGCGGTGATCAGAGCCCTCATCTGTGCATGCCTATAGCCCTGGTTCGGGTGATGAAAACCGCCGAACGCGCCGGAGTCGGTGGACTGGATGCCGTAGAGCACACGGTCCAGCGGCAGCAGTCGGGACAAGCCGAGGGCCGCGTACCTGGGTCGGAGGATCGCCGATCCATACAGGAAGGGACCCACGTCCACCCCGGCTTCGCCCCACCGCCGCAGGGCCATGGGCAGCGGCAGAAAGGTGACGTTCGGGTGGTCGCCGGTCAGGGTGTCCGTCGTGCGCAATTCGATCAGCCGGTCCAGCAGACGGCCCATGTTGCTGGTACCGGCCAGATGCTCGTTCGGGGCGAGTAACCGCGGACTGATGCCGACCGACCGGGTCAGCCGTTCGATTCCTTGCCCAGGATGAGGGGCCGGTGAGACTCCTGCAGTCCTTTCGGCAGGTTGTCCGGGGAGAACCATTTCCCCTCCAGGATCTCGAAGGAATCGATCTTCATCTCGCCGCCTACGAGGTGCGCCTCATAGGCAACTTCGACGCGTAGCTTGTAGCCACTCTTCAGGTGCACCAGGGCCCCCGGCTTCACCTCCAGGCCGGTCTCCTCACGCACCTCCCGCACCACGGTCTGGGCGAACTCCTCGCCCTTTACGGCGTAACCCGTCGGCAGACCCCACTGACGCTCCGGCGGCCACATACGGTGGCGCAGCAGCAGAACCCGGCCGTCGTCGCGGCGCACGACACCAGTGACGCCGACCATGAATTTGCTGTGGGCCAGCCACAGCACACGCCACTGCACAGGGCCCCTGATGATCCGCCACAGACGGGCGATGATGCGCTTCATGTCGCGCCTTTCTCGGAATCGGACCGCCGGTACGGTTCGTGGAAGGGCAACGATGGTGCATCGATGGGCGGCCTTCCAAACATGCTGTGTGTACCGGCCGTGACGTCTTCGTCCCCGTCCAATTCCATGACGCCCAACCGGAGACCGCGCGACTCCGTGACGCGGAGCGTGGTCGCGAGGCACTCGGCAAGGCGGGTTGCGATGAACCGAAGCTCTTGGTTCCCGAGACGCTCTTTCTCCAGGAGGCCATTCGAGTGGGCCAGGACCTCCCGCGAGTCGCGGACCTGCTCGGCCTCCATGGCGTCTGCGAGGCGGGAGAGGAACCCGCCCCCACTTCGCGGGGACAGGTAGCACGGCTTGCCGTCCTCGCCGATCCACGGGAGGAGCCGCCCCTCCTGAGAGGGGAAGTTCGCGCCATGATTTCTCTCGTCGCTGATAGCCATACTGCAACGCTAGAAGCTGCGTTGACGCTGCGTCGATGGCACTTTGACGCACGGCGAAGGCGAAGTGCCACGGGGTGTCACACGGGCAGATGCACCAGGTCGGCAAGCTCCCGCATCTCCGGCGTGAGCGTGCGACGCCTACTCACGATGCGGACGAGGATGTCGTGTGCGTAGCGCTGGTTCGGGAGCCACTGCGGGGATCCGACGCGGATCTTGTTGAAGGTGTCGACGGCTTCCGCGTACTGCCGTAGCTGAGTCTGTGCGCTTGCGACATCGAGTAGGTGCCTGTTCCGGTTGTTCGAGGTCGGCTTCAGGCTGTCCGCAGGGATTTTGGCAGCCAGGGAGAGCACCTCGTCGGGGCGGCCGGCCACCATCGCGTTCTCTGTACGCTTCAACGCCACGGTGACGGGCCCGAAAGTGCGTAGGAAGTCGCCCTCGGGAGTGTGCTCCTCCCCAAGGGCCACGGCAGCCGACCGAGCGAGCCGCAGGGCGTCTGCGGCCTCGCCGGGGCGGTTGTCTCGGATCGCTGCCGCCGACACGCGGAGCAGGAGCCAGCCCCAGGCACTCAGTTCGGTCGGTGTAGCTCGGGACATGCGGGGCTCGACCTCGTCAGCCCATTCGATGGCCAGTGCGCGGGCGTCGGCCAGTCTTCCGCGGCGCAGCAGAAGCCAGCATTGGACGCTGACGGTGGCGGCGCCCTGTACGCGGTCGACTGCGTCGTCCAGGGCCCGCTCCAAGGCCAACTCCGCTGCGTCGAACTGACGCGTCTGAGTCATCAGCCAGCCAGTCAGCTCCAACAGGCGTGCGCGGAGCGGCCGACCGCGCGGGTCGGTCTCGGTCAGCGCCTCGGCGTCACGCAGGAGGGGCGGGAGAGCCGCGCCGAGCTCGGCGAAGCGGTCGTGGGCGAACAGAGGCACGGCCGCCTCGAGCGCCTCCCGTACGCCGTCGTAGGTGGGTTGCTCCGAGAGCCCGTCAAGGTCTGGGGGAGCCGCCAGAGCAGCGTGTACGGGCGCCCAGCGGTTCACCGTCTCCTCGTCGGCCGCGGCCTCGGCGTGCTCGGTGATGAGCCGGGTTGTGGGCACCTTCAGGACGTTCGCGAGCCGGCGCGCCGTCTCCAAGCGCGTGTCGTCTCGCTCGCCCTGCTCCAGCTTGCGGATGAGGGAGAGGGAGACGTCCGAGAGCTCTGACAACTCGCGCTGGCTCAGGCCCCGACGCTTGCGGACTTCCCGGAGCCGTTCACCGAAGTTGGCGCTCATGATTCGAGGGTACGGCGTGCGGGAGGGCCGGGTCGGGGAACGCGAGGAACGCGCGAAACGCCAAGTCCCAGGAGTTGAACAGCACTCCGCCCAGGATGGTGATCTTCCAGAAACGGACCTCGCGCCGCTCCGCGTCCGTCAGAACAGTGCTGTCGGCATCGCCGAAGTCCGCCCTCCCGGGACGGCTCGGGGGCCAGTCGTGGGAGGGCGCTCGGGTGGTGAGTCAGTTGTGGCTGTGCAGGATCTCGTTCAGGCCGCCCCAGACCGCGTTGTTCGGGCGGGCCTCGACGGCGCCGGTGACCGAGTTGCGGCGGAAGAGGATGTTGGAGGCGCCGGACAGCTCGCGTGCCTTCACGATCTGGCCGTCGGGCATCGTGACCCGGGTGCCGGCGGTGACGTACAGACCGGCCTCGACCACACACTCGTCGCCGAGCGCGATGCCCACGCCCGCCTCGGCGCCGATCAGGCAGCGCTCGCCGATGGCGATGATCACGTTGCCGCCGCCGGAGAGGGTGCCCATGGTCGAGGCGCCACCGCCGATGTCGGAGCCGTCGCCGACCACGACGCCCGCGGAGATGCGGCCCTCGACCATGGAGGTGCCCAGGGTGCCCGCGTTGAAGTTGACGAAGCCCTCGTGCATCACGGTGGTGCCCTCGGCGAGGTGCGCGCCGAGCCGCACCCGGTCGGCGTCGGCGATGCGGACGCCCTTCGGGGCGACGTAGTCGGTCATGCGCGGGAACTTGTCGATCGAGGTCACCTGGAGGTGCAGGCCCTCGGCGCGGGCGTTGAGCCGCACCTTCTCGATGTCGTCCACGGCGACCGGGCCGAGCGAGGTCCAGGCGACGTTGGCGAGGTGACCGAAGATGCCGTCCAGGCTCTGGCCGTGCGGCTTGACCAGCCGGTGCGAGAGCAGGTGCAGACGCAGGTAGACGTCGTGCGCGTCGATCGGCTTCTCGTCGAGCGAGGCGATGACCGTACGGACCGCGACCACCTCGACGCCCCGGCGCGCGTCCAGTCCGATCGCCGCGGTGGCACCCTCGCCCAGCAGCTCCGCGGCCCGCTCGGCGGACAGCCGCTCACTGCCGGCCGGGCCGGGCTGGTCCGTCAGCTCGGGGGCGGGGAACCAGGTGTCGAGAACGGTGCCGTCGGCGGCGATCGTGGCGAGTCCGGCGGCCACGGCGCCGGTGGTGCGGGGGACAGTCGTGTCGGTCATAGAAGGAAACCTAACGTGAGGCGGGGCGCACCGGCGAACCGGTGCGGTGGACGTCTCATGTGCCGGTCAGGGGCCCGCGCGGGAGGCGGCGCGGCGGGCGTGCCGCCGGGTCAGGCGTCCACGGGCGGCGGGATCATCCGCCTCAGCATCTCGCGCGCGTAGCCCTCGTCGTAGGGGGTTCCGGTCAGCAGCACCTGGAGGCAGATGCCGTCCATCAGGGCCACCAGGGCGCGGGCGGTGGTCGGGTCGGTGCGGCGGGAGAGCAGGGCCGCGACGTCCTCGGCCCACTCGGCGGCGACGGGGCGCAGCGCGGGACGGCGCAGGGCGGCGAGATACAGCTCGTACTCCAGCTCGACCCCGGTGCGGTCACCGGCCAGCCACTCCCCCATCCAGCCCGCGAGCGCCTCCGCGAGGTCGGTGCGCGGGTCGTCGAGGCCGCCGCGCGCGGCGATCACCTTGGCGAAGCCCTCGTTTGCCTGCCCGAGTGCCGCGACCATCAGCTCGTCCAGCGTCCGGAAGTGGTAGGTCGTGGAGCCCAGTGGTACGTCCGCCTCGGCGGCCACCGTGCGGTGGCTCAGTCCGGCCAGGCCCTTGGCACCCACCACGCGCAGCGCCGCGTCAATGATCCGCTGCCGCCGCTCCGGGTCGTACCGCCGGGCCATCAGTGGGCCCCGCCCAGGCTGAGGACGACCACTCCGAGGACGATCAGCACGATCCCGGCGACCTTGGCGAGGCCGAGCCCCTCCCCGAACAGCATCAGACCGAGCGCGGCGACGGCCGCGGTGCCGATGCCGGACCAGATCGCGTAGGCGGTGCCGATGGCCACGGTCTGCAGGGTCCGGGCGAGCAGCACGAAGGAGAGGACGTACCCGACGACGGTCACCAGCGAGGGCCCGAACCTGCTGAAGCCGTCGCTGTACTTCATGGCCGTCGTGGCCGCGACTTCCGCGGCGATGGCCCCGGCGAGCAACACGTATCCCATGCGGGCGAGCGTATCCGCCGTTGTGTACGTCCGTACACAACGGGGGTCTTCGATCGCCGCTGATAATGCTGCGGCGAGTGACGGCACGGACTGGAGGGGCGCCGCGAGTGAAAGCCGACGACACACCGAAGAGGACCGATCCGCCGAAGTCGCTGCTGGGCCGCGTCTGCCTCGTGCTGGTGATGCTGATCACGGGGGTGCTGTTCAGCGTCGTCGGGGTGGCCGCGACCGTGCATTTCGCCGATGGTCTGAAGTACTCCACGCGTGCTTCCGGCACCCCGGGGCTGCTGAAGATAGACGAATGCATCACCTCCGGCACCGGCAAGCAGCGCCACACCGACTGCGTCGGCGCCTTCCGGTCGGACGACCACCGTGTCGTGGACAGGTTCGCGTCCATCGGCGGCCCCCACAGGAAGGGGGCGGTGCTGCCGGTCCAGCGGGATGCCCACGGCCACTGCTACACGGTCGGGGTGACGCCGACAGCCTGGCGGCTCTCCGTGATCTGCTTCTGCGTGCTGGTGCTCTTCGGCGGCCTGGCCGCCTTCTACGGTGCGTTCTGCACTGTGACGCCACGCACGGGCCGCCGGATCGGCGCCGTGATGCGGTCGTCGGGGATCGCCCGGGCGGTGAGTGGGCTGTGCAAGGCGCTGGGGGTCGGTATCGCCGTCTTCGGCGTGGTGGCCCTGTTCGGCCTGATCGGAGAGCTGGTCGTGCGCTGACCTCCACGGACCGGCGAGGGAAACCGGCGGAACCGCGAGCGAACGCCGAACGGCGAGGTCCTCCGGGGGACCTCGCCGTTCGGTGTTGTGCTCGTTGATCTCAGACGTTGAAGCCGAGCGCCCGCAGCTGCTCGCGGCCGTCGTCCGTGATCTTGTCGGGGCCCCACGGCGGCATCCAGACCCAGTTGATGCGCAGCTCGTTGACGAGGCCGTCCGTGGCGGACTTGGCCTGGTCCTCGATGACGTCGGTGAGCGGGCAGGCCGCGGACGTCAGGGTCATGTCGATGGTCGCGATGTTCGACTCGTCGACGTGGATGCCGTAGATCAGGCCGAGGTTGACGACGTCGATGCCCAGTTCGGGGTCGACGACGTCCATCAGGGCCTCGCGGAGCTCCTCCTCCGAGGCCGGCTTCATCTCCACGGTCTCGCTCATGCGGTCTTCCTTTCGGCGTCGGCGCCGCTCAGCGCCTGGGCCGTCGCGTCCTTCCAGGCCATCCAGCTCAACAGGGCGCACTTGACCCGGGCCGGGTACTTGGACACCCCGGCGAACGCGACCGCGTCCTCCAGGACGTCCTCCATCGCGTCGTCGGGTTCGATCCGGCCCTTGGACTGCATCAGCTCCAGGAAGGTCTCCTGGATCCTCTGCGCCTCGGCCAGCTCCCTGCCGACGAGCAGTTCGTTCAGTACGGAGGCCGAGGCCTGGCTGATCGAGCAGCCCTGGCCCTCGTACGAGACGTCTTTGATCGTCGTGCCGTCGTACTTCACTCGGAGGGTGATCTCGTCGCCGCACGTCGGGTTCACATGGTGCACCTCGGCGTCGCCATCCCTCAGACCACGCCCGTGCGGGTTCTTGTAGTGGTCCAGGATGACTTCCTGGTACATCGAATCCAGCTTCATGCGATCGTTCGTCCCGTCAGCCGAAGAAGTTCCGTACGTGCTCCAGGCCGTCGACCAGAACGTCGATCTCGGCCGGCGTGGAGTACAGATAGAACGACGCCCGCGTGGTCGCAGGAATTCCGTACCGCAGGCACACCGGCCGTGCGCAGTGGTGGCCCACGCGCACCGCGATGCCCTGCTCGTCGAGGACCTGGCCCACGTCGTGCGGGTGGATGTCACCCAGCGTGAAGGAGATCGCCGCGCCCCGGTCCTCGGCCGTGGTGGGGCCGATGATCCTGAGGTCGGGGACCTCCGCCAGCCGCCGCACCGCGTACTCCGTGAGCGCGTGCTCGTGGGCGAGGATCTTGTCCATCCCGATCGAGTTCAGGTAGTCGATCGCCGCGCCCAGACCGACCGCCTGCGCGATCGGCGGGGTGCCCGCCTCGAACTTGTGCGGGGCGGGGGCGTACGTCGACGAGTGCATCGACACGGTCTCGATCATCTCGCCGCCGCCGAGGAACGGGGGCAGGTCCTCAAGCAGCTCCTGGCGGCCCCAGAGCACACCGATGCCGGTCGGGCCGCACATCTTGTGGCCGGTGAACGCCACGAAGTCGGCCTGGAGTGCCTGGACGTCCAGCGGCATGTGCGGCGCGGCCTGGGAGGCGTCGATGCAGACCAGCGCGCCGACCTCCTGGGCGCGGCGCACTATCGCCTCGACCGGGTTCACGGTGCCGAGGATGTTGGACACCAGCACGAAGGAGACGATCTTCGTCTTCTCGGTGATGACCTCGTCGATGTTCGACAGGTCGAGGCGGCCGTCATCGGTGAGGCCGAACCACTTCAGCTTCGCGCCCGTGCGCTGCGCCAGCAGCTGCCAGGGAACGATGTTGGAGTGGTGCTCCATCTCGGTGATGACGATCTCGGTCTCGTGGTCCACCCGGTAGGGCTCGTCGGCCCAGCCGAGCATGTTGGCCACGAGGTTGAGCGACTCGGAGGCGTTCTTGGTGAAGATCACCTCGTCGCGGCTCGGGGCGTTGATGAACGCGGCGACCTTGTCGCGCGCGCCCTCGTACAGCGCCGTGGCCTCCTCGGCGAGCACATGCACACCGCGGTGGACGTTGGCGTTGTAGCGCTCGTAGTACTCGCTCAGGGCGTCCAGCACCTGGCGCGGTTTCTGCGAGGTCGCCGCGTTGTCCAGGTACACGAGCTTCTGGCCGTCGTGGACCAGCCGGTCCAGGATGGGGAAGTCCTTGCGGATCGCCTCTGTGTCGAGGAGGCCCGGCAGCTGTGTCACGCGGATGCGCCACCCTTCACGTATGCCTCGTAGCCCTCGTTCTCCAGCTTGTCCGCGAGCGCGGCGCCGCCGGACTCGACGATCCGGCCGCCGGCGAACACGTGGACGTGGTCGGGCTTGATGTAGCGCAGGATGCGCGTGTAGTGGGTGATCAGCAGGGTGCCGACCTGGCCGCTCTCGCGGACCCGGTTCACGCCCTCCGACACGATGCGCAGGGCGTCGACGTCGAGGCCGGAGTCGGTCTCGTCGAGGATCGCGATCTTCGGCTTGAGCAGCTCCAGCTGAAGGATCTCGTGCCGCTTCTTCTCGCCGCCGGAGAAGCCCTCGTTCACGTTGCGCTCGGCGAAGGCCGGGTCCATGGAGAGCCGCTCCATGGCCTCCTTGACCTCCTTCACCCAGGTGCGCAGCTTCGGCGCCTCGCCGCGGACGGCGGTGGCGGAGGTGCGGAGGAAGTTGGAGACCGAGACGCCGGGGACCTCGACCGGGTACTGCATGGCGAGGAACAGGCCCGCGCGGGCGCGCTCGTCGACGGACATCTCCAGGACGTCCTCACCGTCGAGGGTGACGGAGCCGCCGGACACGGTGTACTTGGGGTGGCCCGCCAGGGCGTAGGCGAGGGTCGACTTGCCGGAGCCGTTGGGGCCCATGATGGCGTGCGTCTCGCCCTGCTTCACGGTGAGGTCGACGCCCTTGAGGATCTCCTTCGTGGCGTTGTCGGCCTCGACGGTGACGTGCAGGTCTCGGATTTCAAGCGTTGCCATGGGTGCCTCAGGACTCCTGGGTGAGGGAGACGAGCACGTCGTCCCCTTCGATCTTTACGGGGTATACGGGGACAGGGCGCGTCGCGGGGAGCGCGTCGGGCTTGCCGGAACGGAGGTCGAAGCGCGAGCCGTGCAGCCAGCACTCGATGTGGCAGTCGTCGACCTCGCCCTCGGAGAGCGAGACGTTCGCGTGGGAGCAGATGTCGTTGATGGCGAACACCTCCCCCTCGGTCTTCACGACCGAGACCGGCGTGCCGTCGAGTTCCACCCGCTTCGGGGTGTCCTCCTCCAGCTCGCTCAGCCCGCAGACGCGTACGAAGGTGTGGGTCATCCGACCGCCGCCTCCAGCTCCTCCTCGATCTTGGCGATGAGGCGCTCCTCGATGTCCTTGACACCGATCTGCTGGACCAGCTCGGCGAAGAAGCCGCGGACCACCAGACGGCGGGCCTCCTGCTCCGGGATGCCGCGGGCCATCAGGTAGAAGAGCTGCTCGTCGTCGAAGCGTCCGGTCGCGGAGGCGTGCCCGGCGCCGACGATCTCGCCGGTCTCGATCTCCAGGTTCGGCACGGAGTCGACGCGGGCGCCGTCGGTGAGCACCAGGTTGCGGTTCATCTCGTAGGTGTCCGTGCCCTCGGCCTTGGCCTCGATCAGCACGTCACCGATCCACACCGCGTGCGCGTCGTCGCCCTGGAGGGCGCCCTTGTAGGCGACGTTCGACTTGCAGTGCGGGGTGTTGTGGGTGACCAGGAGGCGGTGCTCCTGGTGCTGGCCGGCGTCGGTGAAGTACAGGCCGTACAGCTCGGCCTCGCCGCCGGTGCCGGCGTAGGTCACGCGCGGGCTCAGGCGGACGAGGTCACCGGCGAAGGTGACGACGACCGACTTGAAGGAGGCGTCGCGGCCGATCAGCGTGTTGTACTGGGCGACGTGCACGGCCTTGTCGTCCCAGTCCTGGATGGAGACGACGGTCAGCTTGGCGCCGTCGCCGAGCAGGAAGTCGACGTTGGCGGCGAGTACCGCGTCACCGGTGTGGTCGATGACGACGACGGCCTCGGCGAAGGCCCCGAGTTCGATGACCTGGTGGGCGTAGGCGACCCCGCCCTGGCCGTGCACCGCGATGCGGATCGGCTCGGTGAGGACGGCCTCCTTGGCCACGCTCACGACCGAGGCCTTCTCGAAGGCGGAGTAGGCCTGGGCGGCGACGCGGTCCACCGGGGTGCCGGCCTTGCCGAGCCGGGCGTCGTCGCGGCCGACGGTCTCGACGGTGACGCCGTCGGGGGCCTGGACGTCCACCTTGACGCCCTCGCCGGTGGCGGTCGCGGTCCCGTCGTGCAGACCGCGCAGCCGCCCCAGCGGGGTGAAGCGCCATTCCTCCTCGCGACCGTGCGGGACCGGGAAGTCCGCGACGTCGAAGGAGGGCGGCGCGCTCATGCGCGTGGCGACGGTCGACTCGGCGGCGACCGCGATCTGGCCGGCGGTCGTCGAACCGACGGATGGGGGTCCCCCCGCCCGAGCTGATCCGAGGGTGGGGGAGTTCTGGGCCTCAGCCATGGCTGTCGTATTGCTCGCTTTCTTGCGTGTGGGCTACGGCGGACTGCGGGCCGGCGATTCACGCCGGCCCGGGTCGGTGCTTAACCGACCGCGCCCTCCATCTGCAGCTCGATCAGCCGGTTGAGCTCCAGCGCGTACTCCATGGGCAGCTCCTTGGCGATCGGCTCGACGAAGCCGCGCACGATCATCGCCATCGCCTCGAACTCGCTCAGACCACGGCTCATCAGGTAGAAGAGCTGGTCCTCGGAGACCTTGGAGACGGTCGCCTCGTGGCCCATGGACACGTCGTCCTCGCGGACGTCCACGTAGGGGTACGTGTCGGAGCGGGAGATGGTGTCCACGAGCAGCGCGTCGCAGAGCACGTTGGACTTGGAGCCCGCGGCGCCCTCGCCGATCTCGACCAGGCCGCGGTACGAGGTACGGCCGCCGCCGCGCGCCACCGACTTGGAGACGATGTTGGACGAGGTGTTCGGCGCCATGTGGACCATCTTGGAACCGGCGTCCTGGTGCTGGCCCTCGCCCGCGAAGGCGATCGACAGGGTCTCGCCCTTGGCGTGCTCGCCCATCAGGTAGACGGCCGGGTACTTCATCGTCACCTTGGAGCCGATGTTGCCGTCGATCCACTCCATGGTCGCGCCCTCGTAGGCCACGGCGCGCTTGGTGACCAGGTTGTAGACGTTGTTCGACCAGTTCTGGATGGTCGTGTAGCGGCAGCGGGCGTTCTTCTTGACGATGATCTCGACGACCGCGCTGTGCAGGGAGTCGCTCTGGTAGATCGGCGCGGTGCAGCCCTCGACGTAGTGCACGTAGGCGCCCTCGTCGACGATGATCAGGGTCCGCTCGAACTGGCCCATGTTCTCCGTGTTGATACGGAAGTAGGCCTGGAGCGGGATCTCCACCTGGACGCCCGGCGGGACGTAGATGAAGGAGCCGCCGGACCACACGGCGCTGTTCAGCGAGGCGAACTTGTTGTCGCCGACGGGGATGACGGTGCCGAAGTACTCCTTGAAGAGCTCCGGGTGCTCCTTCAGGGCGGTGTCCGTGTCGAGGAAGATGACGCCCTGCTCCTCCAGGTCCTCACGGATCTGGTGGTAGACGACCTCCGACTCGTACTGCGCGGCGACACCGGCGACGAGGCGCTGCTTCTCCGCCTCGGGGATGCCGAGCTTGTCGTACGTGTTCTTGATGTCCTCGGGCAGGTCCTCCCAGGACTGCGCCTGCTTCTCCGTGGAGCGCACGAAGTACTTGATGTTGTCGAAGTCGATCCCCGACAGGTCCGAGCCCCAGTTCGGCATGGGCTTCTTCTCGAAGAGCCGCAGGCCCTTCAAGCGCAGCTTGGTCATCCACTCCGGCTCGGACTTCTTCGCCGAGATGTCGCGGACGACCTCCTCGTTCAGACCGCGCCTGGCAGAGGCGCCGGCCGTGTCGGAGTCGGCCCAGCCGTATTCGTACGTGCCCAGGCCCTCGAGTTCGGGGTGGGCAGTCTCCGTGGGGAGAGTCATGCGGGGTTCCTCCCGGCCGTGCTTGCGGATGCGTTCTGGCTTTGGTGATCGGTCTGGGAAATCTTGGGGATGAACGTCGTACAGACGCCGTCGCCGTGCGCGATGGTCGCCAGTCGCTGGACGTGAGTACCCAGCAGCTCGGCGAAGATCTCCGTCTCCGCCTCGCACAGCTGCGGGAACTGCTCCGCGACATGCGCGACCGGGCAGTGGTGCTGGCAGAGCTGCTCACCCCGCTGCGGGAGGGGCGCGCTGCGCGCCGTAGCAGCGTACCCGTCCACACTCAAGGCCTTGGCCAGCGCTTCGGTGCGCTGGTCGGGCGTGACGGCCTCGACCGCCTTGCGGTACGCGCCCGCCTGCGCGGCGATCCGGGCCCGGGCGAAGGCGGCGACCGCCTCCGGTCCGCCCTCCCGCTCGGCGATCCAGCGGAGCGCGTCCGCGGCGAGCTTGTCGTACGACTGGTCGAAGGCGTCCCGGCCGCAGTCGGTGAGCGCGAAGACCTTGGCGGGCCGGCCGCGCGTCCGCGCTCCGTACACCCGCTGCTCCCGCGCCGCGACCACGTCGTCGGCGGCCAGGGCGTCCAGGTGGCGCCGTACGGCGGCCTGGGTGAGTCCCAGCCGGCCGGCCAGCTCGGCGACGGTCGACGGGCCGTGGTCCAGGATGGACCGCGCGACCCGGTTGCGCGTGGAACGCTCCCCGGTTGCGAACTCCTCCTGCGGGGCCCCCGTGGGGGTCTCCCGAGCCTCGCCGACGTTTTTCACAACGCCATTGTTGCGTAATTCCTCACGGACTGACAAGCGGCCTTGATCCGGATGGGCGGTGCCCTGCGTCACTTAGGCAAACCTAATCCGACCTGCGGAAACGATCTCCGGTCGATCAAACGGGTGGCACCCTCCGGGGCGATGCGCCAGACTCCCCGACCATGCCCACACCGCCTCCGACCGGCCCGCTCGTCACCCGGGACACGATCGCCGGGGGACTGCGCGACCTCGGCGTGCGCCCCGGCGAGACCCTCCTCGCGCACTCCTCCCTCAGCTCGCTCGGCTGGGTCTGCGGCGGTCCGGTCGCGGTCGTCCAGGGGCTGCTCGACGCGCTCGGTCCCGAGGGCACGCTCGTGGTCCCCACCCAGTCCGGCGACCTCTCCGACCCGGCGCACTGGAGCAGACCGCCGGTACCCGAGGAGTGGTGGGACACCATCCGGGCCACGATGCCCGCCTACGACCCGCGGATCACCCCCACCCTCGGGGTCGGAGTGATCCCGGAGACCGTGCGCACCTGGCCGGGCGCCCTGCGCAGCGCGCACCCGCACACCTCGTTCGCGGCGATCGGGCCCCGCGCCACCGAGATCGTCGACGGGCACGCCACCGACTGCCGGCTGGGCGAGCGCAGCCCGCTCGCCCGGCTGGAGGCGCTCGGCGCCCGGGTGCTGATGCTGGGCGCCGGATACGACTCCTGCACCTGCTTCCACCTGGCCGAGTACCGGATCCCCGCGCCGCTCGTCCAGGTGGGCCGACCGGGGCCGCACGGCTGGGAGGTCGTCACCGACGTGTCCATCACCTCCGAGCGGTTCGACGAGCTCGGGCACGACTTCGAGCGCGACCGGCCGGTGGTCCGCGGCTCGGTGGGCGCCGCACGGTCGCGGCTGTTCCCGCTGGCGGACGCGGTGGCGTACGCGCAGCGGTGGCTCGCGGTGCACCGGCCCCGGGAGGATGACTTCCCTCACCCGGCCGCCTGAGCCGTCCGGCGCGTCCCTAGACTTTGGCCTCATGCGAAGTGAGCCCGTGGTCCAGGTCCAGGCCTTGGTGAAGCGGTACGGCACGAAGACCGCGGTGGACGGCCTCGACCTGGTGGCCTGGGCGGGCGTGACCGCCGTGCTCGGCCCCAACGGCGCGGGCAAGACGACGACGATCGAGACCTGCGAGGGGTACCGGCGGCCGGATTCCGGCACGGTGCGCGTCCTGGGCCTCGACCCCGTGAGACAGTCCGCGCGGCTCAGGCCCCGTATCGGCGTGATGCTCCAGTCCGGTGGCGTGTACTCCGGCGCGCGGGCCGACGAGATGCTGCGGCACGTCGCCAGACTGCACGCCCACCCGCTGGACGTGGACACCCTCATCGAACGGCTCGGGCTCGGCAGCTGCGGGCGCACCTCCTACCGCCGGCTCTCCGGCGGCCAGCAGCAGCGGCTCGCGCTCGCCATGGCCGTCGTCGGGCGGCCCGAACTGGTCTTCCTCGACGAGCCGACCGCCGGACTCGACCCGCAGGCCCGCCGGGCCACCTGGGACCTGGTGCGCGACCTGCGCGCCGACGGCGTCTCGGTGATCCTCACCACGCACTACATGGAGGAGGCCGAGCAGCTCGCCGACGACGTCGCGATCATCGACGCCGGCCGGGTCGTCGTCCACGGCTCCCCGGAGGAGCTGTGCCGCGGCGGCGCCGAGAACACCCTGCGCTTCACCGGCCGCCCGGGACTCGACGTCGCCTCCCTGCTCAAGGCACTGCCCGCCGACTCCTCGGCCGCCGAGCTGACCTCGGGCTCCTACCGTGTCGTAGGCAAGATCGACCCGCAGCTGCTCGCGACCGTGACGTCCTGGTGCGCCCAGCACGGCGTGATGCCGGACCGCATCTCCGTCGAGCGGCACACCCTGGAGGACGTCTTCCTGGAGCTGACGGGCAAGGAGCTGCGCTCATGATTCCGGTCCACCTGAAGCACGGCCGGGGGTCCGGGGGTTGCCCCCCGGGAAAACACAGCCTGGAGCTGACCGGCAAGGAGCTGCGCTCATGACCACCGCCACCGCCACCGGTACGTACGCCCCGAAGCCGGGCGCGGCCCCGCTGACCCGCATGATCGCGGCGCAGGCGGCGCTGGAGACGCGGATGCTGCTGCGCAACGGGGAGCAGCTGCTGCTGACCGTCGTCATCCCGACGCTGCTGCTGGTGCTGTTCAGCTCCGTGGACATCGTCGACACCGGCTCCGGCAGGGCCGTGGACTTCCTCACCCCCGGGGTCCTCGCGCTGGCCGTGATGTCGACCGCGTTCACCGGGCAGGCCATCGCGACCGGCTTCGAGCGGCGCTACGGCGTGCTGAAGCGGCTGGCCGCCTCGCCGCTGCCGCGCTGGGGGCTGATGACCGCCAAGACGGTGTCGGTGCTGGTCACCGAGGTGCTTCAGGTCGTGCTGCTCACCGTGATCGCCTTCGCGCTCGGCTGGTCGCCGCACGGCAACCCGTTCGCCGTGCTGCTGCTGATGGTCCTCGGCACGGCCGCCTTCTCCGGGCTTGGCCTGCTGATGGCGGGGACCCTGAAGGCGGAGGCCACCCTGGCCGCCGCCAACCTGGTCTTCCTGCTGCTGCTGGTCGGCGGTGGGGTGGTCGTGCCGCTGGACAAGTTCCCGCCCGTCGCCCAGGACGTGCTCGGCCTGCTGCCCATCTCGGCGCTCTCCGGCGGGCTGCGGGACGTGCTCCAGCACGGCGCCGGGATGCCCTGGGGCGACCTCGCGATCCTCGTCGTCTGGGCGGTGGCGGGTCTCGCGGCCGCCGGGAAGTTCTTCCGTTGGGAGTAGGGCGCCATGGACCCTCGTGAAACGATGCACAAGCGGGCGCCTACGATGGAACGCGTGCCGAACCTGACCCGCGCCGACGCCGTGAGCGCCGCGCGCAACCCGCTCGCCCTCATCGCCGAACGCTGGACCCCGCATCCGAGGACCGTCCAGCGGGCGGCCCTGTCCGCGCTGGTGATGGCGGTGGTCATCGTCGTCACCGGCGGCGCCGTCCGCCTGACCGGCTCGGGCCTCGGCTGCCCGACCTGGCCCACCTGCACGGACGATTCGCTGACCACCACCCGCGAGATGGGTGTGCACGGTGTGATCGAGTTCGGCAACCGGATGCTGACGTACGTGCTGTGTGCCGCCGTGGGCTGGGCGATCGTCGCCGCGCGCGCCCAGAAGCCGTGGCGGCGCAGCCTCACCCGGCTGGGCTGGGCGCAGTTCTGGGTGGTCATGGGCAACGCGGTGCTCGGCGGCATCGTCGTCCTGGTGGGCCTGAACCCGTACACCGTCGCGGCGCACTTCCTGCTCTCCTCGGCGCTGATCGCGGTCGCCACGGTGATGTGGCAGCGCACCCGCGAGGGCGACGCCGAGCCGCGTCCGCTGGTCGGCAAGCCGATCCGGCAGCTGGTCGGGTTCCTGGTCCTCGCGAGCGTACTGCTGATCGCGGTGGGCACGGTGGTCACCGGTGCCGGGCCGCACGCGGGCGACTCCCAGGAGGTCTCCCGCATTCCGATCGACTGGCAGACCGTCGCCAAGCTGCACGCCGTGCTGGCGTGGATCGTGATCACGCTGACGTTCGCCCTGTGGTTCATCCTCAAGGCCGTCGACGCGCCGCGGGGCCCGCTGGCGCGGACCCGTGAGTTGTTCCTGATCCTGCTGGGCCAGGGCGTCATCGGCTATGTCCAGTCCTTCACGCATCTGCCCGAGGCCCTCGTCGGCCTGCACATGCTGGGCTCGTGCGTCATGTGGATCTGGGTGCTGCGCGTGCTGCTGTCGCTGCGTGAGCGGCCGGAGACCGTGGCCGATCTGCCGGGTCCCGCCACCGAGGCGACGCTGGCGAAGGCCTGAGACCGAACGGGCCCGGCGGGGGCATCCGGGGCGAACCCCGGATTCCCCCGCCGGGCCCGTTCGCATCGCCCCTCACCCCCATGTCGACGAGGTGAGCGGTGACGCCGCCGCCGTACAGCGAGCGGCTTCCAGGGGCGAACCGGCCGTCAGGTGACCGCCGGCCCCGGCGTCCGGTTCCGGTCAGCGGTTGGACGGGCCGCCCACCTGGAGGCCCGCCATGCGGCTCCACTCGTACGGGCCCGTCCGCACCTTGGCCGCGAACGCGCCGTCGAACGCCTCGTGGACGGTGATCCCGGACTTCTCCACCGCCTGCTCGGCGATGGCGTATGTGGGGGCCACGAGGTCGCCCCAGGTGCCGTCCTCGCCGACCAGGACGATCCTGGCGCCGCGCTCCCCGAGGTACGCGACCTGCCCCTCGGCACCTCCGTGGGCCTTGGAGAAGGAGCCGATCCGCCGGGCGAGACGTGCGGCCCTGCGCTCGGCCTTGGGGTCAACCTGCTGCGTGTCTGCCATGGCCAGGATGCTACCCACGGGTAGATCAAACGGCGACGGGCGGGGTGCGTGGCCTTGACCACGTACCCCGCCCGTGGGATGTCCCGGCGAGAGCTCAGCGCAGGAAGGGATCCACCGCCACCGCGACGAACAGCAGCGACACATAGGTGATGGACCAGTGGAACAGGCGCATCTCCTTCAGCTTCACGCCGGTCGCCTCGGCCTTGGCCCGGTTCTGCAGCGCGTGCGCCTCCCACAGCCACCAGCCGCCCCCGGCCAGCGCCACCGCCGTGTAGAACCAGCCGGTGTAGCCGAGCGGGGTCAGCAGCAGCGAGACCGCCACCATCACCCAGCTGTAGATCACGATCTGCCGGGCGACCACCTTGTTCGAGGCGATGACCGGAAGCATCGGCACGCCCACGCGCGCGTAGTCCTCCCTGACCTTCATTGACAGCGGCCAGTAGTGCGGCGGCGTCCAGAAGAACATGACGAGGAAGAGGATGACGGGCGCCCAGGACATCGAGTTGGTGACCGAGGACCAGCCGATCAGCACCGGCATGCAGCCGGCGATGCCGCCCCACACGATGTTCTGCGAGGTGCGGCGCTTGAGGATCATCGTGTAAACGACGACATAGAAGAGGAGCGCGCCGAGCGACAACCACGCGGACAGCCAGTTGACGGCGAGGCCGAACAGCAGCGTGGAGACGACCGCCAGCGTGATGCCGAAGGCCAGGCACTCGCGCGGGCTGACCATGCCGGTGACCAGCGGGCGCTGGGAGGTCCGGTCCATGAGCGCGTCGATGTCGCGGTCGATGTACATGTTCAACGCGTTGGCGCCGCCCGCCGACAGGTAGCCGCCGACGCAGGTGACCAGGACCAGCCCCAGGTCGGGCACGCCCCGCTGGGCCAGGAACATCACCGGAACGGTGGTGATCAGCAGCAGCTCGATGATCCGCGGCTTGGTCAGCGCCACGAACGCCTTGACACGGGCCCCGAACGGCCGGTGGCTCGGGCTCTGGCTCGCACCGAGCTCCCCCACAGCCTTGAAGGCGTGGGAGGTGCCCCCACCCGCTGGACGGGATTCGACGGCCGTCACGCACACCCCTGACAGAGACTCCCAGCGAGCCGCCCGTGTGAACCGACGGTAAGGACTCGCGCGTACCACGCCACTGTAGACGTTGCCCAGACCCGGACATTCGCGGGGGTCGGATCGTGTTGGCGGGGCCCTCCGGAAGGGCGTGATCCGGCTCGATTGAGCGATCGAATGAGCAGCTCCGTATTCATGTGCGGAATGCGATTCCGACCAGCGGGGAGGCGGATCCCGGAGAGTCCCGGCACTCTGGAACGACGCGGAAAAACGCACGTTCTGACGGGATAGGCTCGACAACGTCCGGCCGACGCCGAGAAGGCCGGCAAACCGGTGCGCGGTCCCCCCGTACGCCGGCATCCGACATGTGGAGAGGAGCCCTGACTCAGGGTGAGCAACAAGCCGACCACCACAGACCTCGACTGGACCGAGTTGGACCAGCGTGCCGTGGACACCGCGCGCGTCCTGGCCGCCGATGCCGTACAGAAGGTCGGCAACGGCCATCCCGGCACGGCGATGAGCCTGGCTCCCGTCGCCTACACCCTCTTCCAGAAGGTGATGCGCCACGACCCGGCCGATCCGCAGTGGGTGGGCCGCGACCGTTTCGTACTGTCCGCCGGCCACTCCTCCCTGACCCTCTACACCCAGCTGTACCTCGCCGGTTTCGGCCTGGAGCTGGACGACCTGAAGTCCTTCCGCACCTGGGGCTCGAAGACGCCGGGCCACCCGGAGTACGGGCACACGGCGGGCGTGGAGACCACGACCGGCCCGCTCGGCCAGGGTGTCGCCAACGCGGTGGGCATGGCGATGGCCGCCCGCTACGAGCGCGGTCTGTTCGACCCGGAGGCCCCCGCCGGCGAGTCCCCGTTCGACCACTTCATCTTCTGCGTCGCCGGTGACGGCTGCCTCCAGGAGGGCATCTCCGCCGAGGCGTCCTCGCTGGCCGGCCACCAGAAGCTCGGCAACCTGATCCTGCTGTGGGACGACAACCACATCTCGATCGAGGGCGACACCGAGACGGCCGTCTCCGAGGACACCGTCAAGCGGTACGAGGCCTACGGCTGGCACGTGCAGCGCGTGGAGGCCAAGGAGGACGGCGACCTCGACCCGCAGGCGATCCACGCGGCCGTCGAGGCGGCCAAGGCCGTCACCGACCGGCCGTCCTTCATCGCGATGCGCTCGATCATCGCCTGGCCGGCCCCGCACGCGCAGAACACCGAGGCCGCGCACGGCTCGGCGCTGGGCGAGGAGGAGGTCGCGGCCACCAAGCGCGTCCTCGGCTTCGACCCCGAGCAGCACTTCGAGGTCTCCGACGAGGTGCTGAACCACACCCGCGGCGCCGTCGAGCGGGGCCGCCGGGCCAGGGCCGAGTGGGAGAAGTCGCTCCAGGTCTGGCGCGAGGCGAACGCCGAGCGGGCCGCGGAGTTCGACCGGATCGCCGCGGGCGAACTGCCGGCCGGCTGGGACGAGAAGATCCCGGTGTTCGAGGCGGGCAAGGGCCTGGCCACGCGCGCCGCGTCCGGCAAGGTGCTCCAGGCGCTCGGCGACGTGGTCCCGGAGCTGTGGGGCGGATCGGCGGACCTCGCCGGCTCGAACAACACCACCATCGACAAGACCTCGTCGTTCCTGCCCGAGGGCAACCCGCTGCCGGAGGCGAACCCGTACGGGCGCACCATCCACTTCGGCATCCGTGAGCACGCGATGGCCGCGGCGATGAACGGCATCACGCTGCACGGCAACACCCGCGTCTACGGCGGCACCTTCCTGGTCTTCTCCGACTACATGCGCAACGCGGTGCGTCTGTCGTCCCTGATGCACCTGCCGGTGACGTACGTCTGGACGCACGACTCCGTCGGTCTGGGCGAGGACGGCCCCACCCACCAGCCGGTCGAGCACCTGGCCTCGCTGCGCGCCATCCCGGGCCTGAACATCGTGCGCCCGGCCGACGCCAACGAGACCGCGATCGCCTGGCGCGAGATCCTGCGCCGCTGGACCAAGGAGTTCGGCAAGGGCGCCCCGCACGGACTGGCGCTGACCCGCCAGGGCGTGCCGACGTACGAGCCCAACGACGACGCGGCGCGCGGCGGTTACGTCATGTTCGAGGCGGAGGGCCCCGACGGGCAGAACACCGAGGCGCAGGTCGTCCTGATCGCCACCGGTTCCGAGGTGCACGTGGCCGTGGAGGCCCGTGAGCGGCTCCAGGCCGAGGGCGTCCCCACCCGGGTGGTGTCCATGCCGTCCGTGGAGTGGTTCGAGGAACAGGACCAGGGGTACCGGGACAGCGTGCTGCCCCCGGCCGTGCGGGCACGTGTCGCGGTCGAGGCAGGTATTGGTCTGACCTGGCACAAGTACGTGGGAGACGCCGGCCGCATCGTTTCCCTCGAGCACTTCGGCGCTTCAGCCGACGCCAAGGTGCTGTTCCGCGAATTCGGCTTCACTGCCGAGAATGTGGCCGCCAAGGCCCGGGAATCCATCGCCGCCGCCCAGCGCTGACGCTCATATACGACCCGTAGGAGATGCATTTTCCATGACAGACGCACTGAAGCGCCTTTCCGACGAAGGCGTCGCGATCTGGCTGGACGACCTGTCGCGCAAGCGGATCACGTCCGGCAACCTCGCCGAGCTGATCGACCAGCAGCACGTCGTGGGCGTCACCACCAACCCGACGATCTTCCAGAAGGCCATCTCGCACGGGGACGGCTACGAGCAGCAGGTCTCGGACCTGGCCGCCCGCCGGGTCACGGTGGATGAGGCCATCCGCATGATCACGACGGCGGACGTCCGCGACGCCGCCGACATCCTGCGCCCGCTCTTCGACGCCACCGGCGGCAAGGACGGCCGGGTCTCCATCGAGGTGGACCCGCGTCTGGCGCACAACACCAGGGCGACGGTCGCCGAGGCCCGCCAGCTCGCCTGGCTGGTCGACCGGCCCAACACGCTCATCAAGATCCCGGCCACCCGGGCGGGCCTGCCGGCGATCGCCGAGACCATCGGCAACGGCATCAGCGTCAACGTCACCCTGATCTTCTCGCTGGAGCGCTACCGCGCGGTGATGGACGCGTACCTGAGCGGCCTGGAGAAGGCCCGGGGCCGCGGCCTGGACCTGTCGAAGATCCACTCGGTGGCGTCCTTCTTCGTGTCCCGCGTGGACACCGAGATCGACCGGCGGATCGACGAGCTCGGCACCGACGAGGCCAAGGCGCTGCGCGGCAAGGCGGGCGTGGCCAACGCGCGTCTGGCCTACGAGGCGTACGAGGAGGTCTTCTCCTCCGACCGCTGGAGCGCGCTGGAGCGGGAGGGCGCCAACAAGCAGCGTCCGCTGTGGGCGTCCACCGGGGTGAAGGACAAGGCGTACAAGGACACCATGTACGTCGAGGAGCTGGTGGCGCCGAACACGGTGAACACCATGCCCGAGGCCACCCTTGAGGCCACCGAGGACCACGGCGCGATCCGCGGCGACGCGATCACCGGCACCTACGAGCAGGCCCGCGCGGACATCGACGCGCTGGAGCGCATCGGGATCTCCTACGACGACGTCGTCCAGGTTCTGGAGGACGAGGGCGTCGAGAAGTTCGAGGGGTCCTGGAACGACCTGCTGAAGTCCACCGAGGCGGAGCTGGAGCGCCTCGCTCCCGCGGAGGGCTGAGAACCTTGGCTCCTCTTACCGTCACCGGAGCGAATCCGCTCCGTGACCCCGCCGACCGACGGCTCCCGCGCATCGCGGGGCCGTCGGGCCTGGTCATCTTCGGTGTCACAGGCGACCTGTCGCGCAAGAAGCTGATGCCCGCCGTGTACGACCTGGCCAACCGGGGTCTGCTGCCGCCGGGCTTCTCGCTCGTCGGCTTCGCCCGCCGCGACTGGGAGCACGAGGACTTCGCGGAGGTCGTGCACGACGCCGTCAAGGAGCACGCGCGCACGCCGTTCCGTGAGGAGGTCTGGCAGCAGCTCATCCAGGGGATGCGCTTCGTGCAGGGCACCTTCGACGACGACGACGCGTTCGAGCGGCTGCGCGGCACGATCGAGGAACTGGACAAGGCGCAGGGCACGGGAGGCAACTTCGCCTTCTACCTGTCGGTGCCGCCGAAGTCCTTCCCGGTGGTCATCCAGCAGCTCAAGAAGCACCAGCTCGCCGACCAGAGCCACGGCTCGTGGCGGCGCGCGGTCATCGAGAAGCCCTTCGGCCACGACCTGAAGTCGGCCGAGGAGCTGAACCGGATCGTGCACGAGGTGTTCGACCCGGAGCAGGTCTTCCGCATCGACCACTACCTGGGCAAGGAGACCGTCCAGAACATCCTGGCGCTGCGTTTCGCCAACACGATGTTCGAGCCGATCTGGAACCGGTCCTTCGTGGACCATGTGCAGATCACCATGGCCGAGGACATCGGCATCGGCGGCCGGGCCGGCTACTACGACGGCATCGGCGCCGCCCGTGACGTCATCCAGAACCACCTGCTGCAGCTCCTGGCGCTGACCGCCATGGAGGAGCCCGCCTCCTTCGACGCGGACGCGCTGGCCGCGGAGAAGACCAAGGTGCTCGGCGCGGTGAAGCTGCCCAAGGACCTGGGCAGGTCGACCGTGCGCGGGCAGTACGCGGCGGGCTGGCAGGGCGGCGAGAAGGTCATCGGCTACCTCGAGGAAGAGGGCATCGACAAGAAGTCGAAGACCGACACCTACGCGGCCGTCAAGCTGGCGATCGACAACCGCCGCTGGGCGGGCGTCCCCTTCTATCTGCGCACCGGAAAGCGCCTGGGCCGCCGCGTCACCGAGATCGCGGTCGTCTTCCAGCGGGCGCCGCACTCCCCCTTCGACACCTCGGCCACCGAGGAACTCGGGCAGAACGCCATCGTGATCCGCGTCCAGCCGGACGAGGGTGTCACGGTCCGCTTCGGCTCCAAGGTGCCCGGCACGTCGATGGAGATCCGGGACGTGTCGATGGACTTCGCCTACGGCGAGTCCTTCACGGAGTCCAGCCCGGAGGCGTACGAGCGGCTGATCCTGGACGTGCTGCTCGGCGACTCCAACCTCTTCCCGCGCACCGAGGAGGTCGAGCTGTCCTGGCGGATCCTCGACCCGATCGAGACGTACTGGGACAAGCACGGCAAGCCCGCGCAGTACCCGTCCGGGACATGGGGACCCGCCGAGGCGGACGACATGCTCGCACGAGACGGACGGAGCTGGCGCCGGCCATGAAGATAGACCTGACCGACACCACGGCCAGCAAGATCAACAAGGCGCTGGTGAAGGCCCGGCGGGCGATCGGCACCCCGGCCGTGGGCATGGTGCTCACGCTGGTCATCGTCACCGACGAGGAGAACGCCTACGACGCCCTGAAGGCCGCCGGCGACGCCTCGCGGGAGCATCCCTCGCGCCTGCTGGTCGTCATCAAGCGGCACGCCCGGACCCTGCGCGACCGCACGTCCTCGCGGCTGGACGCCGAGGTGCGGGTGGGCGCGGACGCCGGCACCGGCGAGACGGTGGTACTGCGCCTGCACGGCGAGGTGGCCGACCACGCCCAGTCGGTGGTGCTGCCGCTGCTGCTGCCCGACGCGCCGGTCGTCGTCTGGTGGCCGGTGAACGCGCCGCTCGACCCGGCCAAGGACCCGCTGGGCGCCCTGGCGCAGCGCCGGGTCACCGACACCTACTCCTCCGAGCAGCCGGTGCGGGAGCTCTCGGCGCGGGCCGAGGCGTACACGCCCGGCGACACGGACCTGTCCTGGACCCGGATCACGCCGTGGCGCTCGATGCTGGCCGCGGCCCTCGACCAGGTCACCTGCGAGGTCAGGGCCGTGGAGGTGGAGGGCGAGGAGTTCAACCCGAGCTGCGAGCTGCTGGCGATGTGGCTCGCGGACCGGCTGGACGTACCCGTCAGGCGCTCGCAGTCCGCGGGGCCCGGTCTGACCGCGGTCCGCATGGACACCAGCTGCGGCCCGATCGCCCTGGACCGGGCCGACGGCAGGCTGGCGACCCTGTCCATCCAGGGGCAGCCGGAGCGGGCGGTGGCGCTGAAGCGGCGGGAGACGGCCGAGCTGATCGCGGAGGAGCTGCGGCGGCTCGACCCGGACGACACGTACGCCTCCGCGCTGCGGTTCGGCGTGGACCGGCTGGACGGCACCCAGGCGTCCGACGGCTCCAGGGCTGCGGCGCCGGAGCCGATCGCGGTGCCCGTGCCCCAGGAGGAGGCCGCCAAGTGAGCACTCCGCAACTGGTCGTCCACCACGACAAGGAGCTGATGGCGCAGGCCGCCGCGGCCCGGCTGATCACGCGGATCGTGGACGCGCAGGCCTCGACGGGCTCGGCGTCCGTGGTCCTCACCGGCGGCCGCAACGGCAACGGCGTGCTGGCCGCGCTGGCGGCCGCGCCCGCCCGTGACGCGATCGACTGGGGCCGGCTCGACCTGTGGTGGGGCGACGAGCGGTTCCTGCCGGAGGGCGACCCGGAGCGCAATGTCACGCAGGCCCGCGAGGCCCTGCTGGACTCCGTGCCGCTGGACCCCAAGCGCGTGCACGCCATGCCCGCGTCGGACGGTCCCCATGGCGCGGACGCCGAGGCGGCGGCGGAGGCCTACGCCGAGGAGCTGGCCCGCGCGGCCGGCCCCGAGAACCACGGCGCGGTCCCGGCGTTCGACGTCCTGATGCTGGGCGTCGGCCCGGACACCCATGTCGCGTCCCTCTTCCCGGAGCACCCGGGGGTGCGCGAGACGGAGCGTACGGTGATCGGGGTGCACGGCTCCCCCAAGCCGCCGCCCACCCGCGTCTCCCTCACCCTGCCCGCCATCCGCTCGGCCCGTGAGGTCTGGCTGCTGGCGGCAGGCGAGGACAAGGCCAACGCGGTGGCGATGGCCCTGTCGGGCGCGGGCGAGATCCAGGCCCCGGCAGCCGGCGCCCGGGGCCGCGCCCGCACCCTGTGGCTCCTGGACACGGCGGCGGCCTCGCAACTACCGCGGTCGCTGTATCCGCCGGCTTCGGCGTGAACGGCAAGGTGCGGCGGCGGTGAGAACACCGCCGCCGCACCTTGTTCCCGGCCCGTCCGGCACGCGGGGAGGAGGCCGTTCAGGCCGGACCGGAGGTCGGCGTCACTTCACCGACCCGGCCATCACCCCCTGCACGAAGTGCCGCTGGAAGGCGAAGAACACGACCACCGGCACGATCAGCGACAGGAACGCCCCCGGCGCCAGCACATCGATGTTGCTGCCGAACTGCCGGATCTGCGACTGGAGTTCCACCGTCAGCGGCTGCGACGAGGTGTCGGCGAACAGCAACGCCACCAGCATGTCGTTCCACACCCACAGGAACTGGAAGATGGCGAGGCTCGCGATCGCGGGCCGCCCCACCGGCAGCACCAGCCGGGTGAAGATCCGCCACTCGTTGCCCCCGTCCATGCGGGCCGCCTCCAGCATCTCCTTCGGCATCTCGGCGAAGTAGTTCCGCAACAGGAACACCGCGAACGGCAGTCCGTAGGCCACGTGGAAGAGGACCACGCCGGGGATCGTGCCGAACAGGCCAAGCTGGCCGAAGAGTTTGGCGACGGGCAGCAGACCGATCTGCACGGGCACCACCAGCATGGCCACCACCAGCAGGAACAGCGGCTCACGGGCCGGGAAGTCCATCCAGGCGAACGCGTATCCGGCCAGCGCCGCGACGACCACGACCAGGAACGTCGTGGGCACCGAGATCAGCACCGTGTTCCAGAAGGCCCTGGTGATGCCGGAGTTCTTCAGCAGTGCCGAGTAGTTGTCGAAGGACAGTTGCTGCGGGCTTGCCAGCGCCGTCCACCAGCCGCCCTTCGCGGTGTCCTGGGCCGAACGCAGCGACGACACGAACAGGCCCGCGAGCGGGGTCATCCAGACCAGGCCGATCACCACGAGGACGGCCTGGACCAGCGCGCTGCTCAGGCCTCGCCTGACCGCGTTCATCACTGACTCCTTCGGAAGCGGCGGACGTTGAACACCATCGCCGGGATCACCAGGAGCAGCAGGAGCACGCCGAGCGCACTGCCGAGGCCCTGGTTGTTGCCACCGCCGAAGGACACCAGCCACATCTGGGTCGCCAGCACGGTGGCGTCCTGCTGCACCGGGCCGGGCGCGATGATGTAGACGAGGTCGAAGACCTTCATCACGTTGATCACGAGGGTGACGAAGACGACGGTGAGGACGGGGGCGAGCAGCGGCACGGTGATCCGGCGGAAGATCTGCCACTCGTTGGCCCCGTCGATGCGCGCCGCCTCCAGCGCGTCACGCGGCAGCGCGGACAGTCCGGCGCCGATCAGCACCATCGCGAACCCGGTCCAGATCCACAGGTAGGCGCCGATGATCATCGGGGTGACGAGCGTCGGGCCGAGCCAGGAGACGCCCTGGTAGGGCTGGGCGAAGTTGGCCTGCTCCAGCTTCACCTCGTACGAGCCCGCCTTGAGGCCCGTGAAGCTGAAGGAGCCGTCGGAGCCCGTGGTGGTGCTCGCGACCGTATGGCCGTCGCGCACCGCCTCGACCTTCATGCCGGGCATACCGCTCTCGCCGGGGTCGATCTTGCCCTGGGTGCCGCCTCCGCCGGGTGCGAAGTCCAGGTAGACGACTCCGCGCAGTTCGTCCGCGGCGGTCTTCCCGTCCTCCACCGGGCGGGCGGGCGAGGCGCCGCCGGGCAGGTCCTTGGGCAGCACGCCGACCATGGGCAGGGTCACCGTGGAGCCCGGCGAGAGGCTCGTGCTCGTGAGGTAGGAGCCGTCCCGGCCCTCGGTCAGCCCGAACCCCTCGCGGGCGCGGGCGCTCGGGTAGGCCGGGGATTCCTTGAACGCGTCGTGCACGGAGACCACGGCGGCGTTCAGGACGCCCTTGTCCGGGTCCTCGTCGTAGGCGAGCCGGAAGATGATGCCGGCAGCCAGGAAGGAGACGGCCATCGGCATGAACAGCAGCAGCTTGAACGCCGTCGCCCAGCGGACCTTCTCCACCAGCACGGCGAGGATCAGTCCGAGCCCGGTCAGCAGCGCCGGGGCGACGACGACCCAGATCGTGGTGTTCCGGATGGCCTTCAGCGTCGCCGGGTCGTGGAATATCTCGGTGTAGTTGTCCCCGCCGACGAACCGGGTGCCTGAGGCGTCGAAGAAGCTCCGGCCGACGGAGAACAGCACCGGGTAGACGACGAGGGCGCCGAGCAGCAGCAGTGCGGGGAAGACGAACAGCAGCGCGACGACCCGGCCCCGCCGCCGCGCGCGCCGAACCTGCTCGGCGCGCGCGGCGGGCGACGGGGGGCCCGCGCCCTTCTCCTTCGGGAGCGTGGGGGCGGTCATGACGGATCAGCCCTGGTTCTTGTACGCCTTGGCCGCCGCGGCCTCCAGCTTCGCCGCGGTGCCCTTCGGGTCGGACGGGTCGCGCAGGAAGTCCTGGAGCAGCTTCCACTCGCCCGCGCCGCTGGTGCCGCCGAAGGCCGCCGGGGCCTGGTCGGACATGTCGAAGCGGACCGCGTCGGAGTCGCCCGCCCCGATGAGGGACTTGGCGGTGGCGCGGGTGACGTCGTCGCCGTAGGAGGCGAGGTCGAGGTTCTTGTTCGGGGACAGGAATCCGCCGGCCTTGGCCCACACGGCCGCGGCCTCGGGGGTGGCCAGGTACTCGAGGAGCTTCATGCCGGCCTTGGCGTTCTTGCCGTCCTTGAGGACGGCGGCCGCGTCACCGCCGCTGACGACCGGCGCGTTGCCGCCGTCGACCGGCGGGAAGGGGAAGAAGTCCGCGTCCTTGCCGATGGTCCGGTCGAACTGGTCGTGGGCGACGCCCGCGACGAAGTCGCCCTCGTAGACCATGCCGGCCTCGGGCTTGGGTCCGAAGACCTTCTCCACCGAGCCCGGGAAGTCGGTGTTGAGGGCGCCCTTCTGGCCGCCCGCGATCAGCTGCTTGTCCTTGAACAGCTTGCCGAGCGTGGTGAGGGCCTTGACCACGCTGTCGTCGGTCCACTTCAGGTCGTGGGCGGCGAGGGCGTCGTACTTCTCGGGGCCGGCCTGGGAGAGGTAGACGTTCTCGAACCAGTCGGTCAGGGTCCAGCCGTCCTGTCCGGCGACCGCGAAGGCGGCGAGTCCGGAGTCGGAGAGGGTGTGCCCGGCCTTGAGCATCTCGTCGTAGGTCGCCGGTGCCTTGACGCCGGCCTGGTCGAGCGCGTCGGGGCTGTACCAGACAGTGGACTTGTGGGCGGCCTTGAAGTACAGGCCGTACAGGGTGTCGTCGACGCTGCCGTACTTCTTCCACACCGGCGCGAAGTTGGCGTCCACCGACTTCTGGGTGGTGTCGGACAGCGGCTCCAGCCAGCCCTTCTTGGCGAACTGCTGGAGCACGCCGACCTGCGGGACCATCACGACGTCGGGCGCGTTGCCGCCCTCGATCTTGCTGCCGACGACGGTGGAGACGTTGTCGCCGGTCGACATGAACTGGGTCTTGGCGCCGGTCTTCGCGGAGAACGCGTCCAGCACCTTCTGGAAGTTCTTCTGCTCGCTGCCGGACCAGACGCCGGCCACGGTGACCGTCTGGCCGCTGAGCGTCTTGTCGCCGCCACCGGCGGAGACGGGGTCGTCGCCGCCGCAGGCGGTGGCGCCGAGGGCGAGGACGAGGGCGGTGCAGCCGGTGAGCAGGGTGGTACGTCGTCGCATCATCGTTGATGTCCCTTCGGAAGGTGGGGATTGACGAAGTTCAGAGGTCGGTGAGGTTCAGGGGTCGGTGAGGTTCAGAGGTCGGTGCCGTCGGTGATCCACCAGGCGGCGGTGGACCCGGCGAGTACCCCGGGCGGGCAGTCGGCGCTGGCCAGCAGCGGAGTGCCGGGGACCGGCGCGGTCGTGGGCGAGGTACCGAAGTTGACGGCGCAGACCAGGCCGTCGCCGCGGACGAAGGCGAGCACGTCCGGCGGGGTGTCCAGCCAGCGCAGCGAGCCCTCGCCCAACTGGGGCAGCGCGGAACGCAGTTGCAGGCCGTCGCGGTACAGGTGCCAGAAGGAGCGGGTGTCGGCGAGGGCGCGTTCGGTGACGTACTCGGCGAAGTACTCGGGCTGCGGGAGCCAGGGCTTGGCGCTCTGGGTCCCGGAGGTGAAGCCGAACGGGGAGACCTGTCCCGACCAGGGCAGCGGCACCCGGCAGCCGTCTCGGACGTGGGTGCGGCTTCCGGTGCGATGGAAGATGGGGTCGGTGAGCACGTCGTCGGGCAGGTCGACGACCTCGGGCAGGCCGAGTTCCTCGCCCTGGTAGACGTACGCGGCTCCGGGCAGCGCCAGCATCAGCAGCGCGGCGGCGCGGGCGCGTGCGGCGCCGAGTCCGCTGCCCTCCACGGCGGCCTCGCCGTAGCGGGTGACGGTGCGGACCTGGTCGTGGTTGTTGAGGACCCAGGTGACCGTGGAGCCGGTGCCGGCGATGTCGAGCATGGCCTCGGAGATGACCTTGCGGAAGGCATCGGCGTCCCAGGGGGCGCCGAGCAGGTCGAAGAAGAAGGCCTGGTGCAGTTCGTCCGCGCGGACGTACTGGGCGTGTTCGCGGGCGCTGGGCACGGACACCTCGCCGACCAGCAGGCGTTCGCGGCCGTCGCGTGCGGTGTACTCCTCGCACACCGCGCGCCAGTGCCGCCACACGTCGTGCACCTCGGGCTGGTTCCAGGCGAGCGGGTTGACCGAGTCGCGGGTGCGGGCGTCGGCCTCCGGGTCCGGGGAGTCGGGCAGTTCGGGGTGCTTGAACAGGCCGGCGGCGACGTCGATGCGGAAGCCGTCCACGCCCCGGTCGAGCCAGAAGCGCAGGACGCGCTCGAACTCGGCGGGGATCTCGGGGTTGCGCCAGTTCCAGTCGGGCTGCTCGGGCGTGAACATGTGCAGGTACCACTGGCCGGGGCGGCCGTCCGGCTCGGTGACCCGGCTCCAGGCGGGGCCGCCGAACATGGCGTGCCAGTTGTTGGGCGGCTCGGCGCCGTCGGGGCCGCGCCCGTCGGTGAAGTGGTAGCGGTCGCGGGCCTCGCTGCCGGGCGCGGCGGCGAGCGCCTCGCGGAACCACGGGTGCTCGCTGGAGCAGTGGTTGGGGACGATGTCGAGGAGCACCCTGATCCCCAGCCGATGCGCGGTGGCCATCAGCAGGTCGAACTCGGCGAGATCACCGAAGACCGGGTCGACGCCGCAGTAGTCGGCCACGTCGTAGCCGTGGTCGTGCTGCGGGGAGGGGTAGAAGGGACTCAGCCAGATGCCGTCGACGCCGAGCTTCTTCAGATACGGCAACCCCGCGCGGACCCCGGCCAGATCGCCGATGCCGTCGCCGGTGCTGTCCAGAAAGCTGCGGACATACACCTGGTAGATCACCGCGTCGCGCCACCAACCATGCCTGTTCAATCCATTGACCTGTTCCTGTGAAGGCAGCAGTTATGCATGCATGTTAGGTAGCGGTGTCTCGAAGGTGTCAACGAACGGAACAGAAGCTACTCAGCAGTTGACCGCCCATGTCCTGACTTGTCAGGACGGGCCAGAGGCAGATGTGATGACGGCGTTACCTAACACGTAACTAGTGGGAGCGCTTCACTGTGAGCGGTACGAGTGCTACGAGCGCCCGGCGATGGCGTCGAGCTCGCGCGCCAGGCGCCGCACGGCCGCCTCGGGGGTCTGCCGCCCCGCCAGCGCGTCGTGCACGACCGCCTGCACCACCAGGCTGACCTGGTCGTAGTGCGGGCTCTTGGGGCGCGGCGCGGCGGCCAGCACGGAGGCCCGCAGGGTCGGCAGATACGGGAACCGCCGTACGAGTGCGGGGTCCTCGTACAGCGCGGCGCGCACGGGCGGCAGCGCGCCCTCGGTGAGCACCTGGCGCTGGACGGGCTCGCTGGTGAGGTACGCGATGAGGCGCGCGGCCGAGTCGGGGTGCCGCGCGTGCGTGTTGACGGCCAGGTTGGAGCCGCCGAGGACACTGGTCCCCGGCCCGTCGGGTCCGGGCAGCGGCACGGCGCCGATCCTCCCGGCGACCTTGGAGCCCTCGGCCGAGGCGACGGCGTACGCGTAGGGCCAGTTGCGCAGGAAGAGCAGCCGGCCGTCCTGGAAGGCCTGCTTGGACTCCTCCTCCTTGTACGTCAGCGCCTCCCGGGGGATCCAGCCCTCGCGGAAGCCGCGCGCCAGGAAGCCGATGCCCTCGCGGGCCGCGCGCGAGTCGACGGTGACGCGCTCGCCCTCGTCGCCGAGGATCGTGCCGCCCGCCGAGTACACGGCCTCGGCGGCGTTGACGGTCAGGCCCTCGTACGGCAGGAACTGGCCCGCGTAGCCGTCCAGACCGTACTTCGGCGCGATGGTCCGGGCGGCGTGCTCCAGCTCGGCCCAGGTGCGCGGCGGCGCGACGCCCTCCTTGTCCAGGACGTCCTTGCGGTACAGCAGCAGGCCGGCGTTGGTGACGTACGGGACCGCGTACAGCCGTCCGTCGTAGGTGGCCGTGCCGACGACCGGGGGCAGGAAGGTCTTCAACGGGAAGCGCTCGCGCGGCAGCGGGCGGATCCAGCCGGCCGCGGCGAACTCCGAGGTCCAGTTCACGTCGATGTTGAGCACGTCGAACCGGCTGCGGTTGCCGCCGCGCAGGTCGGTGGCCATCTGCGCCCGGGTCTCGTCGGCGGCGTCGGGCAGCTCGACGAGTGTGACCCTCTCGGCGGGATGGGTACGGTTCCAGCCCTCAAGGAGCGAACCGAGGTAGCCGGTCAGATCGCCCGCGGTGGCCAGGGTGAGCGGGCCGCGGCCCTCACCGCTCCCCCCGGTCGCCCTCGCGCCCGAGGATATATAGCCGGTCATGACCACGACCAGAACAAGGAGGCCCCTACCAGCGGCGTGGATCCACCGCATAGGTTCCTCCTTGCACACCGGCGCCGGGCACCTTCGCCCGGCTCAGGCCATGTATACCTGTTAGGTATGGGCGATACTAGGGCCTGGCGTCAATCTCACGTCGTCCACCCGGAGACCCCCGCATGACGCGTCTGACGAGGACCTAGGAGGAGAGCACGCGTGCGCCTGCCCCTCCTGGCACTTCTCGCGCGCGGTCCCGCCCACGGCTACGAGCTGAAGCAGGACCTTGAGCAACTGCTGGGCTCCGCGTACCCTCAGCCGAACGTCGGCCAGATCTACGTGACCCTCGGCCGCCTCGAGAAGTCGGGACTGATCGAGGGCGAGGAGGTCGAGCAGTCCAGCCGGCCCAACAAGAAGATCTACCACCTCACCGACGCCGGGCGGGAGGAACTGCGCGCCTGGTTCGAGGAGCCCGAGGACGAACCCCGGGTGCGGGACGAGTTCTTCATGAAGCTCGCCCTCGCCCCGCAGACCGGTCTCGCCGACCAGATCGCCCTCATCAACAAGCAGCGGCGCCAGTACCTCAACACCATGCGCGGTCTGTCGAAGCTGGCCGCCGCCGAGAACCGGGACAACCGAATCGCCCAACTGCTGATCGAGGGCGCCATGCTGCACCTTCAAGCCGACCTGGACTGGCTGGAGCGGTGCCAGGAGGAACTGGAGGGGCTGGAGTGAGTGACGTCCGAGCTCCGGCGCTGCTGCGGGCCGAGGGCCTGGTCAAGACGCATCACGGCCAGGGGGCGCCCGCCCGGGCCGTGCGCGGGGTGGATCTGTCGGTGACCCGCGGCGAGTTCGTGGCGGTCACCGGCCCGTCCGGGGCCGGCAAGTCGACGCTGCTGCACCTGCTCGGCGGGCTGCAGCGGCCGGACGAGGGCAGCATCTGGCTGGACGGCCGGTGCACCGACTCCTACGGCGAGGCCCGCTGGGCCGAGGAGCGCCGCAACGGCATCGGGATCGTGTTCCAGTTCTTCAACCTGGTCTCCAACCTGTCCGTCGCCGACAACGTCGAGCTGCCTGCCCTGCTCGCCGGCCGCTCTCCGCGGCAGGCACGCGCCGAGCGGGAGGAGCTGCTGGCCGAGCTGGGCCTTGAGGGCAAGGAGCGCAGCATGCCGGGCGAGCTGTCCGGCGGTGAGCAGCAGCGGGTCGCGCTGGCCCGCGCGCTGGTCAACCACCCTCCGTTGCTGCTCGCCGACGAGCCCGCCGGCAGCCTCGACAGCAAGGGCACCCGCGAGGTGATGCGGCTGCTGTCCCGCTTCCACGGGCGCGGCCAGACGATCGTGCTGGTCACCCATGACGCCCGGCTGGCCAGCGCCGCGGACCGGGTGATCAGTTTCTTCGACGGCCGGATCGCCGACGACGCGGAACTGGACGGGACCACGCCGTCGCGGAGCACGGGGATCTCGGGCGTGCTGGAGCTGAGGGACTGAGTGCGGTGTACGACCACCTGATGTGTTCGGATCACAGCCGCCGGGCGTGCCCGGGTCCGCGTTCCGGACCGAGGGGCTGAGGCCCGTGCGAGCCACGTTGCGCTGGGCGCACTCCGATCTGCGCACCCACCGCGGGGAGGCGCTGTTCATCGCGCTGGCCACGACCGGCATCGTCGCCTCGCTGCTGCTGGCCACCGCGTTGTTCGGCTACGCCACCAACCCCTGGCAGCGGGTCTTCACCCAGTCCAACGGGGCCCATGTGTGGCTGCACACGGCGCGGTCCGCCGAGACGGAGCGGCTGGCCGCGCTGGACGGTGTCGAGTCGGTCACCGACGCCTACCTCATCGAGTCCGCCACCGTCGTCTCCCGCGGCACCCGCGCCACCGTGGAGCTGCGCGGCACGCCGTCGCTGCCCACCGTGGGCCGCCCGCTGCTCACCGCCGGGCACTGGCCGGCCGCCGGGGAGGCGGACGGCGTGGTCCTGGAGAGCCGCCTGGCCAGGGCGCTGCTGGCCGAGCCCGGTGACACGCTCGTCCTGCCCGGCACCGGGCGCACGCTCAGCGTGGTGGGCATCGCCGACAGCGCCGAGCCCCGCTACGGCCCCGGCGAGCAGCCGGGGCTGGTGTGGGCGCTGCCGTCCGCCGTGCGCGAGCCCGGCGGACGGGTGGTCGGAGTGCGGCTGACCGATCCCGACGACACGGACTACGCCGTGCAGCGCGCCGTCACCGTGCTGGGCGCCGGCGTGGTCGGCGAGGTGTCCACCTGGCAGCAGGCGCGGGCCGAGGCGCAGGGCGACAACCGGCTGCTCGGGCAGGTGCTTGGCCTGTTCGGGCTGGGCGCGCTGATCGCGGCCGGGCTGGCGGTGCACGGCGCGATCGGCACCCGTATCCGGGGGCATCTGCGGGACATCTCGGTGCTCAAGGCGATCGGTTTCACGCCCGCCCAGGTGGTCCGGATCTTCCTGCTCCAGCATGTGGCGTACGCCCTGCTGGGCGCCGTGGCCGCGGTGGTGCTCACCGAGGGGCTGGGCGCGCGGATACCGGGCCGGCTCGGCGACGCGGTGGGGGTGTGGCAGGGCCTGCCGGACCACACGGTGGCGATGGTCGCGGTCCCGGTGGGAGCGGTGCTGTTCATCGGCGCGGTGACCGGGCTCGCGGCGTGGCGGGCGGGACGGGTGCCGCCGGTCCCGGTGCCGCGCCCCACGGCGGTGCCGGGCGGCGGGCTGACCGCGGCCGCCCGCAGGGCGCTGGGTCTGCGCCTGCCGCCCGCGCTGGTCCTGGGCTGGCACCGGGCCTTCACCCGCCGTCCGCGCACCTTCGCCACGGTGGGACGGCTGGCGCTGCCGCTGCTGCTGATGGTGGTGGCGATGAGTGCCTGGACCACGATCGACCGCTTCCACAGCAGGCCGGAGGAGCTGGGGCTGCCGGCCGCGCTCACCGTCCGCCCCGACAGCGCCCTGGACGACCGCGAGGCGCGGGACCTGCTGGCGAGGGAGCCCGGGGTCGCCGCCGTCTACCCCGGGGTGGAGGTGGCCGCCCTGGTCCCCGGCCAGACGGCCACGATCGCCCTGCGGGGCCTGGGCACCCGCGAGGCCCCCTACCCGTTCGCCCTCGCCGAGGGCCGCCGCGCGAACGGCCCCGACGAGGCGGTGGCCGGGCAGGGCCTGCTGGACCTGCTCGACGTCACGGTCGGCGACTGGGTGCGCATGACGGTGGGCGACCAGCCGCAGATCCTGCACATCGTCGGCCGCAGCATCGAGCCGGAGAACGCCGGCCGGGTCATCTCCACGTCCCTGGACACCCTGCACGAGAACGACCCGAACCTCAGCCCCACCTTCTACCAGCTCCGCCTGGACCCGGGCGCCGATCCGCGCCACGTCGCCACGGCCCTGTCCGCCAGCGCCCACGGCCACCTGGACGTCCACCCGGTGACCAATCCGGCCGACGGCCTGTCGTCGATGCGCGCGGTCATCGTGGGCCTGATCTGCGTCCTGGCCCTGATCGGTCTGATCGAGCTCCTCTCCGCGATCGGCGGCACGATCCGCGAGGGCGAACGGGACCTCCTGGCCCTCAAGGCCATCGGTCTCTCCCCCCGCCAGATCACCGCGATCACGGTGACCTCGACCAGCTGTACCGCTCTGGCCGCGGCGGCCACCGCAACCGTCCTGGCCCTCCCCCTGTCCGACTGGCTGATCAACGCCCAGGGCCACTCCAGCGGCATCGGCGCCGGGATCGCCAGACCCCCTTCCCCGCTCCTGCTCCTCCTCTTCGTCACCGCGGCCACCCTCGGCGCCGCAGCCCTCTCCACCCTCCCCGCCACACGAGCCTCCCATCGCCGCCAGGCGGACACACTGTCGGCGGTGGCCTGACCACGCGGGGGCCGGGGGCCGGGGCGGAGCCCCCGGGCCTCGGAGGGTCCGGGCCCGGGGCTCCGCTCCGGCGTGACGGGGTGGGTGGGAGAAGGGGTCAGCGGGAGCGGAGGGCGCGGTACTTGGCGACCAGGGTGGTCGTGGAGGGGTCCAGTCCCTCCACCTGCGCCCCCTCGGTCAGCGCCGGTTCCACCCGCTTCGCCAGGACCTTGCCCAGCTCGACTCCCCACTGGTCGAAGGAGTCGATGTTCCAGACGGCGCCCTGGACGAACACCTTGTGCTCGTACAGGGCGATCAGCTGACCCAGCACCGACGGAGTCAGCTCGCGCGCGAGGATCGTGGTCGTGGGGTGGTTCCCGCGGAAGGTCTTGTGCGGCACCAGCTCGGCGGGCACCCCCTCCGCCCGAACCTCCTCCGGTGTCTTGCCGAAGGCCAGCGCCTGGGTCTGCGCGAAGAAGTTGGCCATCAGCAGATCGTGCTGCGCCCGGAGTTCACCGCTCAGCTCGGCCACCGGCTCGGCGAAGCCGATGAAGTCCGCCGGAATCAGCTTCGTACCCTGGTGGATCAACTGGTAGTACGCGTGCTGCCCGTTCGTGCCGGGCGTCCCCCACACCACCGGCCCGGTCTGCCACCCCACCGGCTCCCCGTCCCGCTGCACGGACTTCCCGTTGGACTCCATGTCCAGCTGCTGGAGATACGCGGTGAACTTCGACAGATAGTGGGAGTACGGCAGCACCGCATGCGACTGCGCGTCATGGAAGTTGCCGTACCAGATACCCAACAGCCCCAGCAGCAGCGGCACGTTGGACTCGGGCGGCGCGGTCCTGAAGTGCTCGTCGACGAGACGGAAGCCGTCCAGCATCTCCCGGAACCGGTCCGGCCCGATCGCGATCATCAGGGACAGGCCGATCGCGGAATCGTACGAGTACCGCCCCCCGACCCAGTCCCAGAACTCGAACATGTTCTCGACGTCGATGCCGAACCCGGACACCTTCTCCGTGTTCGTGGACAGCGCCACGAAGTGCCGGGCGACCGCCTCCGGGCCGGCCTTCAGCTCGCTCAGCAGCCAGTTGCGCGCCGACGTGGCGTTGGTGATCGTCTCGATGGTGGTGAACGTCTTGGAGGCGATGACGAACAGCGTCTCCGACGCGTCCAGATCCCGCACGGCCTCGTGCAGGTCCGCGCCGTCGACATTCGACACGAACCGCACCGTCAGACCGCGGTCCGTATAGGCCCGCAGCGCCTCGTACGCCATCGCGGGCCCCAGGTCGGAGCCGCCGATGCCGACGTTGACCACATTGCGGATCCGCTTGCCGGTGTGCCCGGTCCACTCCCCCGACCGCACCCGGTGGGCGAAGTCGCTCATCTTGTCGAGGACCGCGTGCACCCCCGGAACGACGTTCTCCCCGTCGACCTCGATCACCGCGTCCCGTGGCGCGCGCAACGCCGTGTGCAGCACGGCCCGGTCCTCGGTGACGTTGATCCTCGCGCCGCGGAACATGGCGTCCCGCAGCCCGAACACGTCCGTCGCGGCGGCCAGCTCCCGCAGCAGCCGCAGCGTCTCGTCGGTGACGAGATGCTTGGAGTAGTCGACGTACAGATCACCGACCTGGAGGGCGTACGCCTCGCCGCGCTCCGGGTGGGCCGCGAACAGATCGCGCAGACCGGTGTCGGCGAGCTCCTCACGGTGCCTGGTCAGAGCGGTCCACTCCGGCCTCTGGTTGAGCCTGGTACGGGCGTCTGCGTTCATTCGGACCTCAGCCTTCTTTCCTAGCTGTCCTGCGTCCTTGCCCCGCTGCCGCTCCAACCTAGTTGATCAGCGGGTGACATGAGTCGTCGTCACGCCGTCGTCCGGCGCAACAACGAGTACGTCGGCACGGCGCACGGGTATCAGCGCGGCCACGGAAAGGACGAAGAAGCCGGCCGTGAGCAGCGCCGGCCAGTTCGGCCCCCACACCGCGGCGACGGCCCCGCCGAGCACCGCCCCGAGCGGTGCCCCGGCCACCGCCAGGGTGCGGAAGGCCGCGCTGACCCGTCCCAGCATCCCGGCGGGGCTGCGCTGCTGCATCAGCGTCGTCGTGTTGACGTTCCACACCATGCCCATCAGCCCGAACACGGCCAGCGCGGCCACCGCGACGGCCAGGCTGCGCACCAGTCCCACGACCGCCAGGGCGGCGATCTGCACCACGCCGGCCAGCAGTACGGCCCGCATCCGCCCGAGCCGGGCCACGATCGGCCGGTTGGCCGCTCCACCGGCCAGGCTGCCCAGCGTGTACGCCGTCAGCACCATCGCGTACCCCTTGGTGCCCGCGCCGAGCCAGCCGGTCACGACGACCACCAGGGTGGCGATGAGCGCGCCCATCCCGACGTTGCACAGCGCGGTGGCGGCGCACAGCCCGCGCAGGGCCCTGTCCCGCCCGAGGGCGCGCAGTCCCTCGGCTGTCTCCCGCCGCAGCGTGCTCCCCGCGGGTCTCGGCTTCCGCTCGGGCACGGAAACCCGCAGGGAGGCCACGAGCGCGGCGGCGGCCAGGAAGGTGACCGCGTCGGCCGCGAAGGGGGCGGCGGCCCCCGCGGCGATCAGCAGGGGCACGACCGGGCCGCCCAGCAGCCCGCCCGCGAGGCGCTGCCCGGTCATCAGGCGGGCGTTGGCGGTGCCCAGCGCCTCGGGCCCGACCAGGACGGGCAGCAGGGCCGTGGCGGCGTTGTCGAAGAGCGTCTGGAGCGTGGTCAGGGCGAAGGCCAGGGCGATCAGCAGGCCGATCGAGGCATGCCCGAGGGCCACGGCCAGCGCGAACCCGGCGACCAGCAGGCCCCGTACCGTGTCCGCCACCCACATCGCGCGCCGCTGGTCCACCCGGTCCGCGACGGCGCCGCCGAGCAGCCCGAAGACGATCCAGGGCAGATACCCGCAGGCCGTGACGGAGGCGATGAGCAGCGGGTCGTCGGTCAGGGACAGGGCGAGCAGCGGCAGCGCGACCGTACGCAGCGCGTCGCCGAAGCTGGAGAGCACGGCGGCGCTCCACAACCGTCCGAATCCGCCGCGCCACGCCGGTACACCCGCGCCGACGGGCTCACGCCCGGCCTCCACCCGCGTCATGGCTCCCCCCACTCACGATTCGCCGATGCACAAACCGTAGAGGGCACCACTGACAATCGGTCCGCGACGGCCGGTCCGCCCGGATACGCAGCAGGTCCGGCCCCGCCCCCGTGGGCGGCCGACCGGACCTCAAGTCCTAGATCTCGCCCCGCAGTTTGGCGAGCGCCTCGGCGAGGATCGCCTCACCGTCCGCGTCGCTGCGCCGCTCCCGCACATAGGCCAGGTGCGTCTTGTAGGGCTCGGTGCGCGGCGGGGCCGGCGGGTTGTCCTGGTCCTGACCGGCCGGGAAACCACAGCGCGGGCAGTCCCAGGTGTCGGGAACCTGCGCGTCGCTGGCGAAGCTCGGCTGGGTCTCGTGTCCGTTGGAGCACCAGAAGGAGATGCGCAGACGCGGCGCGGACTCGCCGCGCTCGGCCTCGCCCATCGGCCCCGCCCCGACCCGGCTTCCTCGGATCGCGTTGCCACTTGCCACGGTCGTAACTCCCTGCGTGATGGTGCCGCGAAGCGGGTCGGCCTGCCGCTCCGCCGCGAGCGCCTCAGTCTACGTAAGGCCCAACGCGCGTCCAGTGCTGGGAGTTACCGCTCCCACACAGACGCAAGCCCCATGATAGGCCGCGCCCGGGAGCGCGTACCGACCATGGGGCCTTGCGTACGGAATGCGCGGTACCGGCGCAGCCGCTCGTCAGCTGCTCGTCTTCATCAGGATGCCGAGCACGATGATGCAGGCGAGCCACAGCAGGCCGATCACCACGGTGATGCGGTCGAGGTTGCGCTCGGCGACCGAGGAGCCGCCGACGGACGACTGCATGCCGCCACCGAACATGTCGGAGAGGCCGCCGCCCTTCCCCTTGTGCATCAGCACCAGCAGCATCAGCAGCAGGCTGAAGACGATCAGGGCGATCGAGAACCCCAAAACCACGGCTGGACCAACTTCCTCGGATTCGGATGGACGACAGGGTGTGGCAGGCCGTGCCTACCATGCCCCCGCAAGAGTACGACGGATCGCCGCCCGCGCATACTCACGGCCCGGCCCGCCGTGCGCGGCGGGCCCGGCTCACCGCCTGCGGCGGCCCCGGCTCACTGCTCGCCGAAGCGGACGATCTTGACGAACTCGTCCGTGTCCAGCGAGGCACCGCCGACCAGGGCGCCGTCGATGTCCTCCTGCGCCATGATCTCGGCGACGTTGCCCGACTTCACCGAGCCGCCGTACTGGATGCGCACCTGGTCGGCGACCTCCTGCGAGTACAGCTCGGCGAGCTTGCCGCGGATGGCGCCGCAGACCTCCTGGGCGTCCGCCGCACCGCAGACCTTGCCGGTGCCGATGGCCCAGACGGGCTCGTAGGCGATCACGATCGACTCGGCCTGCTCGGCCGGGAGGTCCTTCAGGCCCCCCTCGACCTGGGCGAGCGTGTGCGCGACGTGGTTGCCCGCGTCACGGACGTCCAGCTCCTCGCCGACACACAGGATCGGGGTCAGGCCGTGCTTGTAGGCGGCCTTGACCTTGGCGTTCACCAGCTCGTCGGTCTCGTTGTGGTACTGCCGGCGCTCGGAGTGGCCGATCACCACGAAGGTGCACTTCAGCTTGGCCAGCATCGGGCCGGAGATCTCACCGGTGTAGGCACCCGAGTCGTGCGCCGAGACGTCCTGGGCGCCGTACTTGATCTTGAGCTTGTCACCGTCGACCAGCGTCTGCACGGAGCGCAGGTCGGTGAAGGGCGGCAGGACGGCGACCTCGACGGCCTCGTAGTCCTTGTCGGCCAGGGCGAAGGCGAGCTTCTGGACGTGTGCGATGGCCTCGAGGTGGTTGAGGTTCATCTTCCAGTTGCCCGCCATCAGCGGCGTGCGCGTGCTCATACGGTTTCAGTCCTCCAGTGCGGCGAGGCCGGGGAGCGTCTTGCCCTCGAGGTATTCGAGGGAGGCGCCGCCACCGGTCGAGATGTGGCCGAATGCCGACTCGTCGAAGCCCAGCGTACGGACGGCCGCGGCGGAGTCGCCGCCGCCCACGACGGTGAAGCCGTCCGAGTCGACGAGGGCCTGGGCGACCGCCCTGGTGCCCTCGGCGAAGTCGGGGTGCTCGAAGACGCCCATCGGGCCGTTCCAGAAGACGGTGGCGGCGTCGGCGAGCTTCGCGGCGTACAGCTTGCGGGACTCCGGGCCGATGTCCAGGCCCAGCTGGTCGGCCGGCATGGCGTCCGCGGCGACCGCGGTGGGGTGGACGGGGGCCTTGGCCTTCAGGTCCGGGAATTCGGGCGAGACCAGCGTGTCCACCGGCAGGATCAGCTCGACGCCGGTCTTCTCGGCGCGCTCGATGTACTCCCTGACAGCCGGGAGCTGGTCCTCCTGCACGAGGGACTTGCCGATCTCGTGGCCCTGGGCCTTGAGGAAGGTGTACGCCATGCCGCCGCCGATGAGCAGGCGGTCGGCCCTGCCGAGCAGCTCGTCGATGACGGCGAGCTTGTCGGAGACCTTGGCGCCGCCGAGCGCGACGACGTAGGGCCGCCGGACGTCCTCGGTGAGCTTCTTCAGGACGCCGACCTCGGTGCTGATGAGGTAGCCGGCGTAGTGCGGGAGACGGGCCGGCAGGTCGTAGACGGAGGCGTGCTTGCGGTGCACCGCGCCGAATCCGTCGCCGACGTAGACGTCCGCGAGGGCGGCGAGCCGGTCGGCGAACTCGCCGCGCTCGGTGTCGTCCTTGGCCGTCTCGCCGGGGTTGAACCGCAGGTTCTCGATGACCGCGACCTGGCCGGGCTGCAGGCCGTCCACGGCGTCGTGGGCGGCCGGGCCGACGGTGTCCTGGGCGAACGCCACGGGCGCGCCCAGGAGTTCGCCGAGCCGTTCGGCGGCGGGCAGCAGCGAGAAGGCCGGGTCCGGGGCGCCCTTGGGGCGGCCCAGGTGGGAGGCGACGACCACCTTGGCGCCGGCTTGGGCGAGGGCCTTGACGGTGGGCAGGACGGCGCGGATGCGGCCGTCGTCGGTGATGACACCGTCGGCCAGCGGCACGTTGAGGTCGGCGCGGACGAAGACCCGCTTGCCGTCCACGCCTTCGGAGAGAAGTTCGTCGATCGTCTTCATTGGGTTGGGACTCCTGAAGAGGGGGCTCTTGATCGTACGAGGGCTGATCGATCCGCACGTGGGCGGGTTGTGGTCGTTCGGCCCGCTGTACGTGCGTCAGGGCCCGGTCGGCGCGTTGGCGCGCCGACCGGGCCCTGCGCTCACATCGAGGTGCCTGCCCTGCCGGTCAGAGCTGGTTGCCGACGAAGACCGTGAGGTCGACGAGGCGGTTGGAGTAGCCCCACTCGTTGTCGTACCAGCCGATGACCTTCACGTTCTTGCCGTCCTGAACCATGGTCAGGGAGGAGTCGAACGTGCAGGACGCCGGGGCGTTGACGATGTCCGAGGAGACGATCGGGTCCTCGGTGTAGTCCAGGAGGCCCTTCAGCTCGCCCTCGGCGGCCTTCTGGAAGGCGGCGTTGACCTCTTCCTTGGTGACCTCGCGGGAGAGCTCGATGACGAGGTCGGTGACCGAGCCGGTGGGCACCGGGACGCGCATGGCGATGCCGTCCAGCTTGCCCTTGAGCTGCGGCAGGACCAGGGCGGTGGCCTTGGCGGCGCCGGTGGTGGTCGGGATGATGTTCTCGGCGGCGGCACGGGCGCGGCGCAGGTCCTTGTGCGGGAAGTCCAGGATGCGCTGGTCGTTCGTGTACGCGTGCACGGTGGTCATCAGACCCTTGACGATGCCGAAGTTCTCGTCGAGGACCTTCGCCATCGGCGCCACGCAGTTGGTGGTGCAGGAGGCGTTGGAGATGACGTGGTGGTTGGCCGGGTCGTACTGGTCCTGGTTGACGCCCATCACGATCGTGACGTCTTCGTTCTTCGCCGGGGCGGAGATGATGACCTTCTTGGCGCCGCCGGCGATGTGCTTCTCGGCGTCTTCCTTCTTGGTGAAGATGCCGGTGGACTCGATGACGATGTCGACGCCGAGTTCACCCCAGGGGATGTCGGCGGGGTTGCGCTCCGACAGCACCTTGATGGTGTGGCCGTCGACGGTGATGGTGTCGGCGGTGTGGGAGACCTCCTGCTTGAGGCGGCCCAGGATGGTGTCGTACTTCAGCAGGTGAGCGGTGGTCGCGGTGTCACCCAGGTCATTGACAGCCACGATCTCGATGTCCGCACCCTGCTCAAGGAGCGCGCGGAAGTAGTTACGACCGATGCGGCCAAAGCCGTTGATGCCTACGCGGATCGTCACGAACCGATCTCCTCGTTGGTACGCCGGTTTCGACGCCGGCGAGCTGTATTGGGATGTCCCCGACCACCCACGACCCTACCCCTCCAAGGCCTCCGAAGTGACATCCGGACGCGTCCTGGACAGCACGGCTTCGCCAAAGGTCCGAGCCCCTCGCTCCGGCCGTCTGGATCACCCGATTTCGCTATGGATTGCCCATACCAATTGACCACGTTGGTCACTCGTTCGTGAGCCCCCCAGCTCACTTGTGAAATACCCCGATCTCCGCCCAATCCGGACTTCTGACAAACCAGGCAATTCCCCCACGGGGCCGTAGCGGCGGCAGGCCGGCGCATCGCCCCGTCCACGCCTCGGCACCCCGGCCCGCGACGGTCCCGCGACGCTCGACGCGGCCTGTCAAGCACCGACGTCGACCGGCGTCGGTCGACCAGTGCCGGTCACTGTCGGTGCTCCCCCACCAAACCGAGCGGCCACCACCGGCCAACCAGCATCGGCTGGTTGGCCGGTCGGGGTGTGGCGAGTCCGGGCCGGTCGGCCCGTGGCGGTCAGCCCGCCAGGTTGTCCGCCAGATCCTCGGAGAGGTTTGCCTCGGTGCCGGGGATGCCGAGGTCGGAGGCCCGCTTGTCGGCCATGGCCAGCAGGCGGCGGATGCGGCCGGCGACGGCGTCCTTGGTCAGCGCGGGGTCGGCGAGGGCGCCGAGTTCTTCCAGGGAGGCCTGCTTGTGCTCCATGCGCAGGCGCCCCGCGGCGGCGAGGTGCTCGGGGACGTCGTCGGCGAGGATCTCCAGCGCGCGGGCCACCCGCGCACCGGCCGCGACCGCCGCGCGCGCCGAGCGGCGCAGGTTGGCGTCGTCGAAGTTGGCGAGGCGGTTGGCCGTGGCGCGGACTTCGCGGCGCATCCGCCGCTCCTCCCAGGCCAGCACGGACTCGTGGGCGCCCAGACGGGTCAGCAGGGCGCCGATCGCGTCGCCGTCGCGGACCACCACCCGGTCCACGCCCCGCACCTCGCGGGCCTTCGCGGCGATGGACAGCCGACGCGCGGCGCCGACCAGCGCGAGCGCCGCCTCCGGGCCAGGGCAGGTCACCTCCAGGGAGGAGGAGCGGCCCGGCTCGGTGAGCGAGCCGTGGGCCAGGAACGCACCGCGCCAGGCGGCCTCGGCGTCACAGGTGGCACCCGAGACCACCTGCGGCGGCAGGCCGCGGATCGGCCGGCCCCGCCCGTCGACCAGACCGGTCTGGCGGGCCAGCTGGTCACCGCCCGCCACGACGCGCACGACGTAGCGGGAGCCGCGGCGCAGCCCGCCCGGCGCCATCACGATCAGCTCGGAGCTGTGACCGAAGATCTCCAGGATGTCCCGCTTCAGGCGCCGCGCCGCCATGGCGGTGTCCAGCTCCGCCTCGATCACGATCCGCCCGCTGACCAGGTGGAGGCCGCCGGCGAACCGCAGAAGGGCGGATACCTCCGCCTTCCTGCAGCAGGTCCGGGTGACGGGGAGCCGGGAGATCTCGTCCTTCACCGCTGCCGTCATCGCCATGGGCCGATCCTTCCATGCATCCGAAAAATACGGTCGTACGCGGCGGCCAGCAGCTCCGGGTCGTGCCGCGGAGTTCCGTCCCTCCGGGCCACCGGCGCGAGCTCGACCGCTGCGCCGAACCGCTTGGCGGCCTCGGTGAGCACTTCGCGGTCGGGCACGGCGGCCTCGTCGGCCAGCACCACGTCCAGGGCGAGTTTAGGGGCGTGTCGTCCCAAAACCTCCAAATGACGCTGCGGGGAGAAGCCCTCGGTTTCTCCCGGCTGCGGCGCGAGGTTCAGGGACAGGACCCGGCGCGCCCTGGTCTCGGTGAGCGCGTCGAGCAGTTCGGGCACCAGCAGGTGCGGGATGACCGAGGAGAACCAGGAGCCTGGTCCGAGCACCACCCAGTCCGCGTCCAGGACGGCGTCGACCGCCTCGGGCACGGCGGGCGGGTCGTGCGGCACCAGGTGCACGGACTGCACCTCGCCGGGGGTGAGTGCGACGGTGGCCTGCCCGCGCACGGTGTCGACGTCCTCGGGCCGCTCCGGGTCGTGCCCCTTGACCAGCGCCTGGAGCTCCAGGGGCACGGCGGACATGGGCAGCACGCGCCCGTGCGCGCCCAGCAGCTTGCCCACCAGGTCCAGCGCCTGGACGTGGTCGCCGAGCTGTTCCCACAGGGCGACGATCAGCAGGTTGCCCACCGCGTGGTCGTGCAGGTCGCCCTGGGAGGTGAAGCGGTGCTGGATCACTCGGGCCCAGGTCTGGCCCCAGTCGTCGTCGCCGCACAGCGCGGCCAGCGCCTTGCGCAGGTCGCCGGGCGGCAGCACGCCCAGCTCGTCGCGCAGGCGCCCGCTGGAGCCCCCGTCGTCGGCCACGGTGACGACGGCGGTGAGGTCGCCGGTGATCCGGCGCAGCGCGGCGAGCGAGGCGGACAGGCCCATGCCGCCGCCGAGTGCGACCACCTTGGGCTGGGCGCCGCGGCGGCGTGGACGGCCGCCCCGGGACTCGGCCGGGCGCCCGGCGCGCGCCGCGAGCGCCTGCCGAGCCGAACGCCCCTCCGGCACCACCCGGCGCAGGCTGCTCAGCCGCGGAGTACGTCCTCTCACTCGCGCCCCATGTCCCGGTGGACGACGACGGTCTCCACGCCCTCGGCCGCGAGCCGCGCGGCGAGCTTCTCCGACACGGCCACCGAGCGGTGCTTGCCGCCCGTGCAGCCGATCGCGATGGTCACGTACCGCTTGCCCTCGCGCCGGTAGCCGGCCGAGATGAGCCGCAGCAGCTCGGCGTAGCGGTCGAGGAACTCCTTGGCGCCGGGCTGGTTGAAGACGTAGGCGGCGACCTCGTCGTTCAGGCCGGTGAACGGGCGCAGTTCGGGGACCCAGTGCGGGTTGGGGAGGAACCGCATGTCGGCGACCAGGTCGGCGTCGACCGGCAGGCCGTACTTGAAGCCGAACGACATCACGGTGGCCCGCAGTTCGGGCTCCTCCTCACCGGCGAACTGGGCGTCCATCTTGGCCCGCAGTTCGTGCACGTTGAGGCTGGAGGTGTCGATCACCAGGTCGGCGTCGCCGCGCAGTTCGCGCAGCAGCGTGCGCTCGGCGGCGATGCCGTCGACGATGCGGCCGTCGCCCTGGAGCGGGTGAGGCCTGCGCACCGACTCGAAGCGGCGCACCAGGGCATCGTCGGAGGACTCCAGGAAGACGATCCGGCGGGTGACGTTCTTGGCCTCCAGACCGGCCAGGGACTCGCGCAGGTTGTCGAAGAAGCGGCGGCCGCGGACGTCGACGACGACCGCGATGCGGGCCACGTTGCCCTGCGAACGGGCACCGAGTTCCACCATGGTGGGGATCAGCGCCGGCGGCAGGTTGTCGACGACGAACCAGCCGAGGTCCTCCAGACACTTGGCGGCCGTGGACCGGCCGGCCCCGGACATGCCGGAGATGATCACCAGCTCGGGAATGGCCGTGTCGGGGACGCCGGCCGTGTCGATGCCCGTACTCACCTGTGCTCCGTTTTCCGTGGACGCGCGCTCGTGCTGTTCCTCGCGCGGTCCTTCCTGGGACTGATCTCGCTCGGCGCTTCGCCGTGCGTCGTGCTCGGTCATGTCTCCTGCCCCCGTCGGTCGTCCGGGACGCTCGTGGGCACGGGCGTCTCCGCGTCAGCCGCCGTCGTCGCCGGTGGCGCTTCTTCCACGTCTTCCATGATCTCTCCAGTCGCCGTGTTGACGGCGGGTGCGGCCGGGGCCGCCTGGGCGAGGGCCGCCGCGATGGTCTCGGCTGTTTTGCGTCCTATGCCGGGTACCCCGCAGATCTGGTCGATTGTCGCGGACCGCAGCCGCTTCACCGAGCCGAAATGCTTGATCAGCGCCTGTTTGCGTGTCTCGCCGAGGCCCGGCACGTCGTCCAGGGGTCCGGACCGGAAGCGCTTGGCCCGTCTGGTGCGCTGGTAGGTGATCGCGAACCGGTGGGCCTCGTCGCGTACCCGCTGCAGCAGGTACAGGCCCTCGCTGCTGCGGGGCAGGACCACCGGGTCGTCCTCGCCGGGCACCCAGATCTCCTCCAGGCGCTTGGCCAGTCCGCACACGGCGATGTCGTCGATGCCGAGTTCGTCCAGGGCCCGCTGGGCGGCCGCCACCTGGGGCTGCCCGCCGTCGACGACGACGAGCTGAGGCGGATAGGCGAATCGCTTGGGGCGGCCGTCGTCCTCGACGAGGGTGCCGACCGGGCCGTCGGGCAGGCCGTCGGGTGATCCGTCCACGGGGACGTCCTCGCCGTCGGCCCACTCGCCGGTCCTCTCCTTCTCGGCGAGGTAGCGCCTGAACCGGCGGGTGATCACCTCGTGCATGGAGCGGACGTCGTCCTGGCCCTCGCCGTGCCAGAGCCGCGTGTCCCCGGCGCGGCCCTTGATCTGAAAGCGGCGGTACTCGCTCTTGCGCTGGAGGCCGTCCTCGAAGACGACCATGGAGGCCACCACGTCGTCGCCCTGCAGGTGGGAGATGTCGTAGCACTCGATCCTCAGGGGGGCGCTGTCCAGATCGAGGGCCTCCGCGATCTCCTCCAGGGCACGCGAACGCGTGGTGAGGTCGGAGGCGCGCCTGGTCTTGTGCAGGACGAGCCCCTGCTGGGCGTTGCGCTGCACGGTCTCCATGAGGGCCTTCTTGTCGCCGCGCTGCGGGATGCGCAACGAGACGTTCGACCCGCGGCGCTCGGCGAGCCACTCCTGGACCGGCTCGAGCGGGTCGGGCAGGGCCGGGACGAGGACCTCCTTGGGGACGGCGTCCCCGCTCTCCTCGCCGTACAGCTGCTGCAGGGCGTGCTCGACGAGGGCGCCGGTGGTGACATCCTCCACCTTGTCGGTCACCCAGCCGCGCTGGCCGCGCACCCGTCCGCCGCGCACGTGGAAGATCTGCACCGCGGCCTCCAGCTCGTCCTCGGCGACGGCGATGAGGTCGGCGTCGGTCGCGTCGGCGAGCACGACCGCGTTCTTCTCCATGGCCTTCTTCAGGGCCTCGATGTCGTCGCGCAGGCGGGCGGCCCGCTCGTACTCCATCTCCTCGGCCGCCTCCGTCATCTGCTTCTCCAGGCGGCGCAGATACGTGCCGGTGCGGCCGGCCATGAAGTCGCTGAAGTCCTCGGCCAGTTCGCGATGCTCCTCGGCGGAGACGCGGCCGACGCAGGGCGCGGAGCACTTGCCGATGTAGCCCAGCAGGCAGGGGCGGCCGGTGCGGGCGGCGTTCTTGAAGACACCGGCCGAGCAGGTGCGTACCGGGAAGACGCGCAGCAGCAGGTCGACGGTGTCGCGGATGGCCCACGCGTGCCCGTACGGCCCGAAGTAGCGCACGCCCTTCTTCTTGTGGCCGCGCATCACCTGCACGCGGGGGAACTCCTCGTTCATCGTCACCGCGAGGTACGGGTAGCTCTTGTCGTCGCGGTACTTGACGTTGAACCGGGGGTCGTACTCCTTGATCCAGGAGTACTCCAGCTGCAGCGCCTCGACCTCCGTGGACACCACCGTCCACTCCACGGACGCGGCCGTGGTCACCATGCTGCGGGTGCGCGGGTGGAGGTTCGCGAGGTCCTGGAAGTAGTTCGCCAGGCGCTGGCGCAGGCTCTTGGCCTTTCCGACGTAGATGACCCGGCGGTACTCGTCACGGAAGCGGTAGACCCCGGGGCAGTCCGGGATGTCTCCCGGCTTGGGGCGGTAGCTGGAGGGGTCGGCCATGACTCAACCCTACTGTCGGGCACTGACACCGCGGCGGCCCTCCACCACCCCGGCCACGGCGCGCCCCCTCGAGGGGTGCCTCCTCGGCCGGGAACGCACGCCTGTCCGTCCCAGGTGTTGTCGGGGCTTGGTCAACACGCTTCAATGCGGGGGAACTCGGGGCCGCGGACGACGGCGTCCGGACGTGCAGAACCCTGCCTTCGCGCGGGGCGGCCCCGACGACCCGCGTGAAGGGTCCGCCGAGCCGCCCGCACCTTCACAGAAAGGCCCGCGCATGCCGCACGCCCCACAGCAGGCGGAGTTCGCCACCGCGGAACTGGACACGGCCCTGCGGGGCGGCCCCTTCCACGTGGCGCTGCGCGCCGCGATCGCCGCCCGCGGACTGCCGCTGCAGCGTGTGCAGCACCATCTGACGCGCTACGGGGTGAAGGTCGGCGTCACCAGCCTCAGCTACTGGCAGCAGGGCGCCCGGCGCCCACAGCGCCCGGAGTCGCTGCGGGCCGTGCGGGCGCTGGAGGAGATCCTGCGACTGCCGGAGGAGTCTCTGATCCGGCTGCTGGCCGAGGCCGACGAGCACGCGTCGGCCGGGCGGCCCGGCGTCCGCTCCTACCGTTCCCTGGTCCGGGCCTCTGACGTGCTGCGCGGGCTGCTGGCCGAGCTGGACTGCCCGCCCGGCGGCGGGCCGCACGTGCTCGGGCACCACGAGCGGGTGCTGATCGGGCCGCGGCGCGAGCTCGCGGGCCGTGAGTCCGAGCACATCGTGCGCGCCCACCGGGACGGCGTGGACCGTTTCGTGGCCGTCCACCACGGCGATCCGGGGTGCGCGCCGGAGCGGATGACCGTGCACGCCCTGGAGAACTGCCGCACCGGGCGGATACGCCGGCACCACGACACCGGGGTGCTGGTCGCCGAGCTGCTCTTCGACACCCGGCTGCGGGCCGGTGACACGTTCCTGTTCCGGCACGCCGTGCAGGACGGAACGGCGGGGACGACGTGCGAGTACGTCCGGGAGTTCGCCTCCCCCGGCGGCCAGTACGCGCTTCAGGTGCGGTTCGACGCCGGCACCCTGCCGGTGCGCTGCCACCGGTTCACCCAGGCGTCGGCGGCGGCGCCGCGCAGTGGCCGCCGGGAGCTGCCGGTGAGTGAACGGCACCGTTCGGTGCACCTGGTGGAGCCGCGTGTGCGCTCGGGGACCGTCGGGGTCGGCTGGGAATGGGAGTGACCAGGGGGAACGAGCGGGCCGGGCGGGCGGCGGCCGTCAGGCGCCGGGTCCGGCGACGAGCCTGCCGCCCTCGGCGCGCACGGGCAGTCCGGGCAGCGGGGTACTGGCCGGGGAACGTACGACCTCGCCGGTCGTGGCGTCGAACTCGCTGCCGTGGCAGGGGCAGATCAGCTTCGTCCCCTCGAGCTTGTTGATCGGGCACTGCGCGTGCGTGCAGATCGTGCTGAAAGCCTTGAGGGCGCCGTCCGCGTCACGGCTGACCACCACGTTGTGGTCCCGGTACAGCTTGGCGCCGCCCTTGGGGACGTCGCTCTCGGCGCCCAGGTCGACCGGCGCGGTGGGCGTGGCCGGGGCCGTGGTGCCGCCGCCGATCGGCCCGCAGGCGGTGAGCCCGAGCGCGACGGCGGGGGTGAGGGCCGCTCCCCGCAGGATCGTGCGGCGGCTCGCGGAGGGGCGGCCGGACATGAGGTCCTCCACTGGTCAAGGGGCTGGACGAGGCCGACGATACCCACCGGGCCCGAACCGGGCGGCGGCGGGTCGGGCGGACGCGGACGCCCCGGACCGGCGTTTTACCTCCGGCGCGCAATGGGATAGCTTCCCGGCCCGAGCTGTCCGAGAGAGGAACCGACTCGTGATCGTCGTCGCCGGTGAGGCCCTGATCGACCTGGTACCGCGGGAGAGGGGCGCCCTCGCGGACCTCAGACCGGCGCTCGGCGGCGGCCCGTACAACACGGCCGTCGCGCTGGGCCGCCTCGGCTCGCCCACCGCGTTCTGCTCCCGTACGTCGTACGACGCCTTCGGCGAGGCCCTGCTCGACGGGCTGCGGGGGGCCGGGGTGGACGTGTCCGGAGTGCAGCGCGGCGCCGAGCCGACCACCCTGGCGGTCGCCACGGTCGGCACCGACGGCTCCGCCGCGTACTCGTTCTACGTCGACGGCACCGCCGACCGTCTGTTCACGGCGCCCGCCGCGCTTCCCGCCGGAACCCGCGCTGTCTCCTTCGGTACCTGCTCGCTCGTGCTGGAGCCGGGCGCGAGCGCCTACGAGGAGCTGATGCGGACGGCGTCCGCGCAGGGTGTGTTCACCGCGCTGGACCCCAACATCCGGCCAGGACTGATAGCGGACGCGGACGCCTACCGGGCGCGCTTCGCGAGCTGGCTGCCCTCGGTGTCGCTGCTGAAGCTGTCCGAGGAGGACGCGGGGTGGCTGGGCGGCACTCCGCGCGAGTGGCTGGCCGCCGGACCCTCGGCGGTGGTGATCACCCACGGCGGTGACGGGCTCACCGCGTACACCCGGGACGGCGCGGAGCACTCCGTGCCGGGCGAGAAGGTCGACGTCGTCGACACCATCGGCGCGGGCGACACCGTCAACGCGGCCCTGCTGCACGGCCTATCCGCCCAGGACGCCCTGTCCCCCGAGGCCCTGGCCGGCCTCGGCGCCACGGGCTGGACCCGGCTGCTGCGGTTCGCGGCACGCGCGGCGGCAATCACCTGCTCACGCGCGGGCGCGGAACCGCCGTACGCGTCGGAGGTCGGCGCACCGTAGCGCAGGGCGCCAGGCCTTCGGCCTCTGTGTGCCTCAGGCGCGGGCGGCGCCCCGCGGGAATGTCCGCGGGGCGCCGCTCGTACTACTGGACGGTGTCTCAGGCCTTGCGGGCCCGGGTCGTCTTCTTCGCGGGCGTCGCCTTCTTGCTCGCCGTGCTGTTGGCAGCCTTGGCCGTCGTCCTGCGGGTCGCCGACGTGGCCGCGACGGCCTTCTTGGCGGCGGTCGCGCGCGGGGCCTTGGCCGAGGAGGCGGCGTCGCTGATCCGGTCGGGCTGGAGGATCTCGCGCAGGAACTTGCCGGTGTGGCTGGTCGGGACGCCGGCGACCTGCTCGGGCGTGCCCTCGGCGATGACCAGACCGCCGCCGGCGCCGCCCTCGGGGCCCATGTCGACGACCCAGTCGGCGGTCTTGATCACATCGAGGTTGTGCTCGATGACGATGACCGTGTTGCCCTTGTCGACCAGTCCGGACAGCACCTTCAGCAGCTTGCTGATGTCCTCGAAGTGCAGACCGGTGGTGGGCTCGTCCAGGACGTAGACCGTGCGTCCGGTGGAACGGCGCTGCAGCTCGCTGGCGAGCTTCACACGCTGCGCCTCACCGCCGGACAGGGTGGTCGCGGACTGGCCCAGCCGGACATAGCCGAGGCCGACGTCCTTGAGGGTCCTGAGGTGCCGGGCGATCGCCGGGACCGCCTCGAAGAACTCGGTCGCCTCCTCGATCGGCATGTTGAGCACCTCGGCGATGGACTTGCCCTTGTAGTGCACCTCCAGCGTCTCCCGGTTGTAGCGGGCGCCGTGGCAGACCTCGCAGGGGACGTAGACGTCCGGCAGGAAGTTCATCTCGATCTTGATGGTGCCGTCGCCCGCGCAGTTCTCGCAGCGGCCGCCCTTGACGTTGAAGGAGAAGCGGCCGGGCTGGTAGCCCCGGACCTTCGCCTCGGTGGTCTCGGCGAACAGCTTGCGGATGTGGTCGAAGACGCCGGTGTACGTCGCCGGGTTGGACCGCGGGGTGCGGCCGATGGGCGACTGGTCGACGTGCACCACCTTGTCCACGAGGTCGTCGCCGTCCACGCGCGTGTGCCGGCCGGGCACATTGCGCGCGCCGTTCAGCTCGCGGGCCAGGTGGGTGTACAGGATGTCGTTGACCAGCGTCGACTTGCCGGAACCGGAGACTCCGGTGACCGCTGTGAACAGGCCGAGCGGGAAGGACACGTCGATGTCCTTCAGGTTGTTCTCCCGGGCGCCGTGCACGGTGAGCTGCCGGGACGGGTCCAGCGGGCGCCGGATGCCGGGCAGCGGGATCGCCTTCTTGCCGGACAGGTACTGCCCGGTCTGCGACTCGGCGTTGGCGAGCAGTTCCTTCAGGGAGCCGCTGTGCACGACCTTGCCGCCGTGCTCGCCCGCGCCGGGGCCGATGTCGACGATCCAGTCGGCGGTCTTGATGGTGTCCTCGTCGTGCTCCACGACGATGAGCGTGTTGCCCATGTCGCGCAGCCGGACCAGGGTCTCGATCAGCCGGTGGTTGTCGCGCTGGTGCAGGCCGATGGACGGCTCGTCGAGGACGTACAGGACGCCGACGAGGCCGGAGCCGATCTGGGTGGCCAGCCGGATGCGCTGGGCCTCGCCGCCGGAGAGCGTGCCGGCCGCGCGGTTCAGCGAGAGGTAGTCGAGGCCGACGTCGACCAGGAACCGCAGCCGCTCGTTGACCTCCTTGAGGACCCGCTCGGCGATCTTCTTGTCGCGGGCGTCGAGCTTCAGCCCGCGCAGGAACTCCGCGCAGTCGCTGATGGACATCGCGGAGATCTCTGCGATCGACCTGCCCATGAGCGTGACCGCGAGGACGACCGGCTTCAGCCGCGTGCCCTCACAGGTGGGGCAGGGCACCTCGCGCATGTACCCCTCGAAGCGCTCACGGCTGGCGTCGCTCTCGGCCTCGCTGTGCCGGCGCTTGACGAACGGCACGGCGCCCTCGAAGGGCGTGGTGTAGACGCGCTCGCGCCCGTACCGGTTGCGGTAGCGGACCTCGATCTGCGTCCTGTGGCCGTAGAGCAAGGCCTTCTTGGCGCGCTGCGGCAGACCCGCGAAGGGGATGTCGGTGCGGAAGCCCAGGGCGTCGGCGAGGGCGCCGACCAGCCGGCCGAAGTAGTCCTTGGTGTGCCCGTGCGACCAGGGGTGGATGGCGCCCTCGTCGAGGCTCTTCTCCTCGTCCGGGACGATCAGCTCCGGGTCGACCTCCATGCGGGTGCCGATGCCGGTGCACTCGGGGCAGGCGCCGAAGGGCGAGTTGAAGGAGAAGGAGCGCGGCTCCATCTCCTCGAAGGACAGGTCGTCGTACGGGCAGTACAGGTGCTCCGAGTACATCCGCTCGCGCTCGGGGTCGTCCTCGGGCAGGTCGACGAAGTCGAGCACGATCATGCCGCCGGACAGGCCGAGTGCGGTCTCGACGGAGTCGGTGAGGCGGCGCTTGGCGCTGTCCTTCACCGTGAGGCGGTCGACGACCACCTCGATGGTGTGCTTCTCCTGCTTCTTCAGCGTGGGCGGCTGGGAGAGCTGGATGGTCTCGCCGTCCACGCGCGCGCGGGAATAACCCTTGGTCTGCAGGTCGGCGAAGAGGTCGACGAACTCGCCCTTGCGCTCGCGCACCAGCGGCGAGAGGACCTGGAAGCGGCTGCCCTCCGGCAGCTCCAGCACCCTGTCGACGATGGCCTGCGGCGACTGCCGCGAGATCGGCCGGCCGCACTCGGGGCAGTGCGGCTTGCCGATGCGGGCGAAGAGCAGGCGCAGGTAGTCGTAGACCTCGGTGATGGTGCCGACCGTCGAGCGCGGGTTGCGCGAGGTCGACTTCTGGTCGATGGAGACCGCCGGGGAGAGACCCTCGATGAAGTCGACGTCCGGCTTGTCCATCTGGCCGAGGAACTGGCGGGCGTACGAGGAGAGCGACTCCACGTAGCGCCGCTGGCCCTCGGCGAAGATGGTGTCGAAGGCCAGGGAGGACTTGCCCGACCCGGACAGGCCCGTGAAGACGATGAGCGAGTCCCGAGGCAGGTCGAGCGAGACGTTCTTCAGGTTGTGCTCGCGCGCGCCACGGACGATGAGACGGTCGGCCACGCCGGTCCGCACCTTTCTTGAGAGAAGTGACAGGGGCGGGGCCCCCGTGCTTTCTCAGACTAGGGGGAGCCACTGACAACGCCGGGCGGGATTCCAGGAGCCGCCCGGATACACAACAATCCCCGGCTCTCCAGCATGCCCGATGCCACACCCGACCTTATAGCACGTACATTCGATTTACGGCCGTCCTTCGCCGCCTTCACCCGAACGTGTGGCGGGGCTAGGGTCGGCGTCATGATTGATCACGCGCGCGACCTGGCCTCTGTGCAGGACGCGACCGAACGACTGCTGACCGCTGCCGGCAAGCTGGACAACGCGGCTGTGACCGACGAGTCACGACTCCCCGGCTGGACCCGGGGCCACATCCTGGCCCACCTCGCCCGCAACGCCGACGCGCTGGTGAACGTCCTCGAGGGCCGTCCCATGTACGCGTCCGCCGAGGCCCGGGACTCCGACATCGAGCGGGACGCCACGCGCCCCCTCGACGTCCAGCTCGCGGACGTGCGCGAGAGCGCGGCCCTCTTCCAGCGGTCGGCGGCCGGACCCGCGGACTGGTCGCGGACCGTGGAGCTGCGCAACGGCGTCACCGACTCCGCGTCCCGGGTGCCTTTCCGGCGCTGGGTGGAGGTCGAGCTGCACCATGTGGACCTCGGCATCGGCTACGAGCTCGAGGACCTTCCGGCGGAGTTCGTCGAGCGGGAGATCGAGTTCCTGGCCCAGCGGTTCTCCGGACACCCGGACGTGCCGCCGACCCGGCTGACGGACGGCACGCACGCTTGGGACACGGGCCGGAAGGCGGACGAGCCCGCGGTCACCGTGACGGGGAGCCGGGCGGACCTGCTCGGCTGGCTCGCGGGACGCCGCGACGGATCCGCCCTGACGGCGGCGGGCGGAACGCTCCCGGCGCTGCCCCCGCTCTAGGGTCTGTCGTTTGGATCAGGCCGGATCAGGGAGCGGGGTCTGGTGCCGTGGATCGCAAGGCGGAGGAGGGCGGCAGGGCGGAGCCCTGCCAACCGACGACAACACCGCGAGGCACGGTGCCGGACCCCGCGAGCCCGGCATGATCCAAACGAGAGGCCCTAGCCGCGTGCGCGGTCCCCGGGCGGCTGCCCCCGCTATAGGCTGACGACCATGACGTACAGCGGAGAGGTGAAGGTCGGCGGCCCGGCGGACGTGCACGAGCTGAAGGACCTGATGATCACCAAGATCGCGGTCGGCCCGATGGACAACAACGCCTATCTGCTGCGCTGCCGGGCCACGGACGAGCAACTGCTGATCGACGCGGCGAACGACGCGCACACGCTGCTCGGCTCGATCGGTGACGACGGCATCGCCTCCGTCGTCACCACCCACCGGCACGGCGACCACTGGCAGGCGCTGGCGGAGGTCGTGGCGGCCACGCACCCGCGTACGTACGCGGGACGGGACGACGCCGAGGGCATCCCGGTGCCGACCGACGTGCTGCTGGAGGACGGGGACACCGTCCGGGTGGGGCAGGTCGAACTCACCGCGCGCCACCTCGTCGGCCACACTCCCGGCTCGATCGCGCTGGTCTACGACGACCCGCACGGGCACCCCCATGTGTTCACGGGCGACTGCCTCTTCCCCGGCGGGGTGGGCAACACCCACAAGGATCCGAAGGCGTTCGCCCGCCTGATCCACGACGTGGAGACGAAGATCTTCGACGTCCTGCCGGACGAGACCTGGGTCTACCCGGGCCACGGCAACGACACCACCCTGGGCGCCGAACGCCCGCATCTGCCGGAGTGGCACGCGCGCGGGTGGTGAACGGCACGGGCCGCCGATCGCCTGCTCCCGCCCTCGGCCGACGGCCCCGGCCGCACGCGGCGGGCGGCTACGCGTCCGCCCGCTGTGCGCCGGCCAGTGCCGCGACCCGCTCCACCGCGAACGCGTAGCCCTGCACTCCGCACCCCGCGATGACGCCGTCGGCACGCAGCGAGACGTACGAGTGGTGCCGGAACTGTTCGCGCTGGTGGATGTTGGAGATGTGCACCTCCACCACCGGCAGCCCGTCACAGGTGTTGAGCGCGTCCAGGATCGCGACGGAGGTGTGCGAGTAGGCGGCCGGGTTGATGACGATTCCGCAGTGGTTCAGCCGGGCCTCGTGGATCCAGTCGACCAGTTCACCCTCGTGGTTGGACTGGCGGAAGTCGACCGTGCCGTCGTGCGCGGCGGCTGCCTTCGCGCACAGCGCCTCGACGTCCGCGAGCGTGCCGGAGCCGTAGATGTCCGGTTGCCGCTGCCCGAGCAGGTTCAGGTTGGGGCCGTTGAGAATCATGATCGGGGCGTTGGCCAGGGTACGGGGCACGGTTCCTCCGGTCCGTTCGTCCTGCGGTGGCCGATGGGCGACCGCCGCTCGAAACCCCGGTCTATCACGACACCTTGATCCTCCTAGGGGTTGATCGCCAACTCCAGGTAGGCCGCGAAGATCACCAGATGTACGCCGCCCTGGAGCGGCGTGGCCCGTCCCGGCACCACCGTCAGCGAAGTGACCACCACGGTGAGCAGAAGCAGCAGCATGTGGGTGGAGCCGAGGCCGAGGACGAGCGGCCCGGACAGCCACAACGACGCCAGCGCGACGGCCGGAATGGTCAGGCCGATGCTGGCCATCGCGGATCCCAGCGCGAGGTTGAGGCTGGTCTGCACCCGGTCGCGCCGGGCGGAGCGCAGGGCGGCGATGGTCTCGGGCAGCAGCACGAGCAGGGCGATGATCACGCCGACGACCGCATGGTGCAGCCCGGCGGCCTGCACCGCGGACTCGACGGTGGGCGACACGCCCTTGGCCAGTCCGACCACGCCGACCAGGGCCATGGCCAGCAGTCCCAGGCTGATCCGGGCGGTGCGGGCGGACGGTGCCGCCGCGTGGTCCTCGGAGGTGATCACCTCGCCCTGCCGGGTGATCGGCAGGAAGTAGTCGCGGTGCCGCACGGTCTGGGTGGTCACGAACAGGCCGTACAGAACGAGTGAGGAGATCGCGGCGAAGGTGAGCTGCACTCCGGAGAACCGCGGCCCCGGCTGGCTGGTGGTGAACGCCGGCAGCACCAGGCTCAGCGTGGCCAGGGTCGCCACGGTGGCGAGGGCGGCGCCCGTGCCCTCGGCGTTGAAGACGGCCGTGCCGTGACGCAGTGAGCCGACCAGCAGGCTCAGTCCCACCACGCCGTTGCAGGTGATCATCACTGCCGCGAACACCGTGTCCCTGGCGAGCGTCGAGGACTTGTCGCCGCCGTCCGCCATCAAGGTCACGATGAGCGCGACCTCGATGACGGTGACGGCGATGGCGAGGACCAGGGAGCCGAAGGGTTCGCCGACCCGGTGGGCGACCACCTCCGCGTGGTGCACCGCGGCCAGCACCGAGCCCGCGAGGACCAGGGTGATCACGCCGACGGCCACGCCGGGGAGGGAACGCCCCCAGGTGAGGATCAGCAGGACGACCGCGAGCACCGGCACGATGACCGTCCACGCCGTCAAGAGTCCCCTGAGCCGCGTGATCATGCTGCGATCGTCGCAGAGTCCCGGAATGTTCGCATGCGCGATCAGAGGGCGGGTGCGCTCCTGCTCGCGCTCAGGCATCGACCCTGCCCTTCGGCGCGTCCTCGTGGTGCTCGTCCCGTGCTCGCGTCTCGCGCACCTCATCCGCGGCCTGCCTCTTGGCGGCCAGCAGGCTGGTGACCGTGGTGACGGCCAGAACCGCGCAGATCACGCCGAGGGAGAGGGGGATGCCGATCTGGGGGACGTGTACGCCGGACTCGTGCAGCGCGTGCAGCACCAGCTTGACTCCGATGAAGCCCAGGATCACCGACAGGCCGTAGGACAGGTGGACCAGCTTCTTGAGCAGGCCGCCTATCAGGAAGTACAGCTGGCGAAGGCCCATCAGTGCGAAGGCGTTGGCGGTGAAGACGATGTACGGGTCCTGGGTGAGGCCGAAGATCGCGGGGATCGAGTCGAGGGCGAACAGGATGTCAGTGGTGCCGATCGCGAGCATCACGACCAGCATCGGCGTCATGACCCGCTTGCCGTTCTGCCGGATCCACAGCCGGGTGCCGTGGTAGCGGTCGGCCACGCCGAACCGGCGCTCGGCCGCCTTGAGCAGCTTGTTCTCGTCGAACTCCTCTTCCTCGTCCCCGCCGGAACGGGCCTCCTGGATGAGCTTCCAGGCGGTCCAGATCAGGAAGGCGCCGAAGAGGTAGAACACCCACGAGAAGCTCGCGATGATCGCGGCTCCGGCGGCGATGAAGCCGGCCCGCAGCACCAGGGCTATGAGGACACCGATCATCAGCACCCGCCGCTGGTACTGCGACGGCACGGCGAACTTGCCCATGATCAGGACGAAGACGAAGAGGTTGTCGACGCTCAGCGACTTCTCGGTGATGAATCCGGCGAAGAACTCGCCGGCCGGCCGGCCGCCGCCGAAGACGAGCAACCCGAGCCCGAAGAGACCGGCCAGGACGATCCAGACGGCCGTCCACATCCCGGCTTCCTTGATCGACACGTCGTGGGGTTTACGGCCGATGAAGAAGTCGACAGCGATCAGGGCGGCCAGGCCGGCGATGGTCAGGATCCACAGGGACAACGAGACGTTCACAGGACAAAACGGTACCGGAATGACCAAGGAATGGTAAAGGGAAAAGCAAAGAAAAGATCAAAGTCGCAGGTCAGGCGAGTTTACGATTCCTTGGGGATGGGTGGTCCGGGGCGCTACCCAGGTCCAGCGGTTCCAGTCGCGCGGCTCAGCGGTTCCAGTCGCGACGGGCCGCCGCGACCTCGGTGAGCACCAGCTGAAGCACCTGGCTGCCCGACGGCACCACCGGCGGTTCGTACGTCCAGGCGTGTCCGACCCAGGGGTCGGCGAGGTGATCGTCGGGCACCGGGGTCAGTCGCAACAGCGAACGCCACAGAGGGTCGAGCAACGGGCCGTAGGCGGCGGCGTCCTCGCGGTCGGCGACCATCATCAGGTGGACGCCCACGGCCGGGCCCTCGTCGGCGAGGTAGCGCAGCTGGGTCACGGCGCGGTCGTCGAACCCGTGCGGGAAGTCGTTGACGATCAGCAGCTGTTCGCCGGCGTCGAAGCCGGGCGGCAGCGCGTCCGGCGCGCCCCCGCGCACGGCCATCTGCACCAGGTCGACCCGCTCCGTGAGCCGACTCAGGACATCCGCGACCCCGGCCGCGCCGGCCGCGGGCGGTCCCGCGAGCACGCCCGTGCGCACCAGGGGCGCGAGTGCCTGTGCCCCGGATCCGGCCGGGTCGACGACATGGACGCCGAACTCGCCCGGCGGGTGCACGGCGATCAGCCGGGCCGCGTGCGCCACGGCCGCCTCCATCGCCAGGCGGCGCCGTTCGCCCGCGTCGGCGAAGGAGTCGTCGGGGGACGCCCAGCGGCCGCTGTCGATCCACAGGCCGCGCTCCAGCGGCAGCCGGATCAGCATGGGAATGCGCAGGGACGGGTCCTCGGGCAGGTGGAGGTCGCCGAGACGGACCGCCATGGGGTTCTCCATCGGCACGCGGAAGCCGTGCCAGACCGGGTTGTCCCAGCGGGCGTACGCCGCCGGCAGGGCCGGCTCGACGACCTCGGACTCGACGGTGAGCTGGGCCAGGTCTCTGTCGAGCGCCGCTCTGGCCTGGTCGACGAGCTGCGTGTGCTTGGCGCGGGCCGCCTCCCGGGCGTCGTCGCCCTGACCGCCGATGCGGCTGCGTGGGTCGGACAGGGCCTGGTCCAGCTCCTTGTCCATGCGTGAGTCGGCGAAGTCGACGGCGCTGCGGTAGGCGGCCGTGGTGCGGGCCAGGTCCTCGAACATCCCCCAGACCTGGTTGTAGAGCCGCTCGTCCATCGACCACCCGGTCGCGTCCCCCGCGACGGGCCGCGCGGGCTGCCCGTCGTGGCCGACAGGCGCGGCGCCCGCGGCCGTCGGCGCCGCGGGATGTCCGGATGGGGACGGGGATGCGGGCTGTCCGGAAGCGGCTGGGGGTGGGGGTGCCGGCTGTCGCCGCGGGTGCCGGTAGTCGATGGTTCTGCCCGCGGGCGGAGGGGGCGGTGATCCGGCCGCCGGGGTCGCTCCTCCGGATCCCATCGAACTCGCGGGCTGCTGCACCGCGGGTCCGGCAGTCCCGGAGACCTGTCCCTCAGGGGAGCAGCCCTCGTGGGGGGAAACGGCAGCAGCCGGGTCCGGCCGGGGCGGCGCCGGGGCCTGGTGCGAACGGACGTCGTCCGTCGTGCGGGACGGGGGTGGCGCCACCGAGCGGGCCAGCCCCTGGGCCACCGCCTCCTCGGCGGCGGCGGCCAGTTCACCGGCCTCGGCCAGCCCCAGGTCGGTGAGGAGTGCGGTGAGGCCACCCGCGTAGCCCTGGCCGACGGCGCGCACTTTCCAGGCGCCCTGGCGGCGGTACAGCTCCAGGGCGATCACGGCGGACTCCGCGTCCAGGCCGATGATCGTGTAACTGACGAGCTCGGTGCCGTCCAGGCCGGTGACCGCGACGAAGGGGGCGGCGACCGCACCGAACCGAGTCGGTCCTCCGCCCGCGGCGGGCAGAGCCAGCAGCACGTCGACGTGGTGCACCGCCTCGGGCATGGCACCGAGGTCGAGGGCGAGCCGGTGGTCGGCGGCGGCCTGGCGGGACACCTCCAGACCGGGCAGGACGGGCGCGCCGGGGTGCACCACCCACTCGGCGCTCCTCGCCCTGCCGCTGTCGTCGCTGAGAGTGGCCGCCGCCACGACCGGCCGGCCGGCCGAGATCCGGATCTCCAGGCGGACCTCGGAGAGCGGGTGGTTCTGCCCCCGCACCAGCTCGGCCGTCATCGCCCGCGTCCCCCTGTTGTCATATGCCGTGGTGCGCCACTCACCGGACCGCCCGGACTTCCGCCGGACCGCCCTGGCCGTTCTACAGGTGCGGCAGGATCGTCGGCATCAGGTCCTGGAACGTGCGGCCGTTGGCGGGGACGCCGAGGGCCGTCATCGTCCAGGCGCCGTTCACGCGGTGCACCTTCGCCATGATCTGGGCGGTGTAGTCGCCGCCACCCGCGAGGGTGTAGCGGGCGAGCTCCTGGCCGTTGGTCTCGTCGACCAGACGGCAGAACGCGTTCTGCACCTCCTGGAAGGTCTGGCCCGTGAAGGAGTTCACGGTGAAGACGATCTGGTCGATGTGGACCGGGACGCGCTGGAGGTCGACGAGGATCGACTCGTCGTCGCCGCCCTGGCCCGCGCCGCCGACCAGGTTGTCGCCGGTGTGGCGCACCGAACCGTCGTCGCTCACCAGGTGGCGGAAGAAGACGACGTCGACCGGCTGCTTCTCGGCGAAGAGCACGGCGGAGGCGTCGAGGTCGATCTCACGCGTGCGCGAGCCGAACAGGCCCCGGCGCGGAGCGGCCTGCCAGCCGAGACCCATACGGACCGCGGACAGGCTGCCCCCGTCGTTCTTCTGCAGACTGATGGCCTGACCCTTGGTCAAGTTGACGGTCACGGCTGATTCCCCTCTCCTACGCCCCTGTCGCCGCCGGTTCCGCGGCTGCCAAGAACCCTACGCAGAGGCACTGACATCGCCGCACACGGGTCCGCGCTTTGTGTCGGTCTTGCAACACAGCGCAGTCGGTCAGGACAGCCCCGCCTCGCGCATCTGGCGCAGCTCCTTCTTCATCTCCGCGACCTCGTCGCGCAACCGGGCCGCGACCTCGAACTGGAGGTCGGCGGCGGCGGCGCGCATCCGCTCCGTCATCTCCTCGATCTGCCCGGCGAGTTCGGCGGCGGGGCGGTCGGTGGGCACCGTCTCCTTCGCCTTGCCCCTGGCGGACTTCGCGGGCTTGGCGGATGTGGCCGACTTGGCGGCACCGGCGGCCTTGGCGCCGTTGTCACCGCGGGCCGGCACGGGGGTCTTCGCGCCCTTGCCGTCCTTCCCCTTGCGGTAGCCGGTGCCGAGCAGCTGTTCGGTGTCGACCTCCTCGCGGGCGATCTGCGCGACGATGTCGTTGATCTTCTTGCGCAGCGGCTGCGGGTCGATGCCGTTCGCCTTGTTGTACGCGATCTGCTTCTCCCGGCGGCGGTTGGTCTCCTCGATGGCCTTCTCCATCGCCGGGGTGATCTTGTCGGCGTACATGTGGACCTGGCCGGAGACATTGCGTGCGGCGCGCCCGATGGTCTGGATCAGCGAGGTGCCCGACCGCAGGAAGCCCTCCTTGTCGGCGTCGAGGATCGCCACCAGCGACACCTCGGGCAGGTCGAGGCCCTCACGCAGCAGGTTGATGCCGACCAGGACGTCGTACTCGCCGCTGCGTAGTTCGCGCAGCAGCTCGATCCGGCGCAGGGTGTCGACGTCGCTGTGCAGGTAGCGCACCTGGATGCCGAGTTCCAGGAAGTAGTCCGTCAGGTCCTCGGCCATCTTCTTGGTCAGCGTGGTGACCAGGACGCGCTCGTCCTTCTCCACGCGCCCGCGGATCTCGTGCACCAGGTCGTCGATCTGACCCTCGGTGGGCTTGACGACCACCTGCGGGTCGACCAGGCCGGTGGGGCGGATGATCTGCTCCACCTGACCGTCCGAGCGGGACAGCTCGTATGTGCCGGGGGTCGCCGACAGGTACACCGTCTGGCCGATGCGCTCCTGGAACTCCTCCCACTTCAGTGGCCGGTTGTCCAGGGCGGACGGAAGCCGGAAGCCGTGCTCGACGAGGGTGCGCTTGCGGGAGGCGTCGCCCTCGTACATCGCGCCGATCTGGGGCACGGTGACGTGCGACTCGTCGATGACGAGCAGGAAGTCGTCCGGGAAGTAGTCGAGCAGGGTGTTGGGCGGGGTGCCGGGCGCGCGGTCGTCGAAGTGCATCGAGTAGTTCTCCACGCCGGAGCACGTGCCGATCTGGCGGAGCATCTCGATGTCGTAGGTGGTGCGCATCCGCAGCCGCTGGGCCTCCAGCAGCTTGCCCTGCTTCTCCAGCTCGGCCAGGCGCTCCTCGAGTTCCTTCTCGATGCCGCTGACCGCCCGCTCCATGCGCTCGGGACCGGCGATGTAGTGCGAGGCCGGGAAGACGTACAGCTGCTGGTCGTCGCTGATGATCTCGCCGGTGAGGGGGTGCAGCGTCGACAGCGCCTCGATCTCGTCGCCGAACATCTCGATGCGGACGGCGAGCTCCTCGTAGACCGGGAAGATCTCGATGGTGTCGCCGCGCACCCGGAAGGTGCCGCGGGCGAAGGCCATGTCGTTGCGCGTGTACTGGATGTCCACGAAGCGGCGCAGCAGTTGGTCGCGGTCGATCTCGTCGCCGACCCGGAGGGGGACCATGCGGTCCACGTACTCCTGCGGGGTGCCCAGGCCGTAGATGCAGGAGACGGAGGCGACCACGACGACGTCGCGGCGGGTGAGCAGCGAGTTGGTCGCCGAGTGGCGCAGGCGCTCGACCTCCTCGTTGATCGAGGAGTCCTTCTCGATGTAGGTGTCCGACTGCGGGACGTAGGCCTCGGGCTGGTAGTAGTCGTAGTACGAGACGAAGTATTCGACCGCGTTGTTCGGCAGCAGCTCGCGGAACTCGTTGGCCAGCTGTGCGGCGAGCGTCTTGTTCGGCGCCATGACGAGGGTCGGGCGCTGAAGCTTCTCGATCATCCACGCGGTGGTGGCGGACTTGCCGGTGCCGGTCGCGCCGAGCAGGACGACGTCCGGCTCCCCCGCCTTGATGCGCTGGGCGAGTTCGGCGATGGCCTGCGGCTGGTCGCCGCTGGGCTGGTAGGGGCTGACGACCTCGAAGGGCGCCACCGTGCGTTCGATGTGAGAGACGGGCCGCATGACATCCACCGTACGACCCGCCACTGACAACGGGTTCTGATCAGCGGTTCTGCGGAGTGCGGGAGCGTTCGCGGACCGTCTCGCGGTCGGGGTCGCGGTGGGCGCGGACCGGGGAGCGGCGGGCGGAGTGGGCGACGAGTTCGCGCGCCGGGACGCCCGGCTTGTGCTCGACCGGGGTCCAGCCGGACCGGCCTGTGATCATCAGCGGGTCGAACAGTACGACGGCACCGGTGAGCACCAGGAAGACCAGCGGGCCGATCAGCATCGGCGTGAGCAGGGCCGCCGACGACTCGCCGCCGACGGCGCCGCCCGTGTCGTGCAGGTGGACGTCGAGGGCGGCCATGCTCGTGTAGTGCATGCCGACGCCGGCGAGTCCCATCACGAGGCCGGCGCCGACGCTCCAGAGGAACCCTTTCGCCCGTCCGGCGACCCAGAGGGACGCGGTCGCGGCGACGACGGCGATCAGCACGGAGGCCACGACGATGGGAATGTCGTAGTCGACGGTGCCGTCGAGCCGCATCCCGGCCATGCCCAGGTAGTGCATGCTGGCGACACCGAGGCCGGTGATCGTGCCACCGGTGAACAGGGCGGAGCCGGTCGCGCCCCGGTAGCCGACGATGAAGATCCCGATCCCCGTCATGACGATGGCGACGGCCAGACTCGCGTATGTCGTCGACCGGTCGTAGTCGATCGACACCTCTTCGACGGTGAAACCGGTCATCGCGACGAAGTGCATGGTCCAGATGCCCGACCCGACCGCCGCCGCCCCCAGGGCGAGCCAGCCCGGGCGCCAGGAGCGGGCGACGAGCAGGGCGCGGGTGGTGCAGCGCAGGCCGAGGGCCCCGCCGAGGCAGGCCATGAGACAGGCCACCAGTGGAGTGACGAGCCCGTAGCTGAATCCGTCGACGGTTCCGTGCATGCGGTCGCCCTTCCGCCTCTCGAGTCCCGGAAATCGTGAATGCCCCCGTCCCAGGACCGCCACGCGGTCAGGGTTGACGCTGAGAGTATGACTGCCACCGGAATGGCCGAACGACTTTCCGGCAAAGAAGCACGGCCTCGTCGCAGATGTGCGGCACCCGTGAGCGAGTTCGGCCGGATCCGTACGGCCTGTGATCCCACCCGTGGCCCATCTGCGGGCGCCTCGTTGACCCTGTGCTGTCAGTGTTGTGCTGTCCGTGGTCGTTCGTCGCGAGGAGTACGCATGCACGCGCGCGCAGTCGCCGCCCTGGCCACCGCTCTCGCGGCGGCCGCCGCCCTGCTCCTGCCCGTCTCGGGGGCACGGGCCGCCGACGCCCAACGACCGCAGCCCGTGGTCGTCGCCCACCGGGGCGCCTCCTCCCACGCCCCGGAGAACACGCTGCCCGCCGTCGACAAGGCGGCGGCGCTCGGCTTCTCCTGGGTGGAGAACGACGTGCAGCGCACCAAGGACGGCGAACTCGTGGTCGTCCATGACGCCACCTTGAAGCGGACGACCAACGTCGAGCGGCTCTTTCCCGGCCGGGCTCCCTGGAACGTGAAGGACTTCACCGCCGCCGAGATCGCCCGCCTGGACGCGGGCAGCTGGTTCTCCCCCGCGTTCACGGGCACGCGCGTGCCGACGCTCGACCAGTACATGCGCCGGCTCGAGCACAACCACGAGAAGCTGCTCCTGGAGATCAAGAACCCCGAGCTGTACCCCGGGATCGAGGTACAGATCCTCAAGGTGCTCGCCAACGACGGCTGGCTCGACCAGCGGCACCTGGCGAGCCGTCTGATCGTGCAGAGCTTCAGCGCCGACAGCGTACGGACCGTGCACGCGCTGAAGCCCGCCGTCCGGACCGCCCTCCTCGGCCGCCCGGACACGGCCGACCTGCACCGGTACGCGGCCTTCGTGGACCTGATCAACCCCTCGTACCGCTCGCTGTCGGCGGAGTACATGGCGGCCGTCCGCGCACACCGGGGACCGCACGGCGCCCCGATGGGGGTCTTTGCCTGGACGGTGGACGACGCCGCCGGCGCCCGGACCGTCGCCGGCTACGGCGTGGACGGCATCATCACGAACAAGCCGGAAGTGGTGCGCGCGGCGCTCACAACCGTCTGATCCCACGACTGCGCAGGTCAGCCGGCGTTGTCAGTGGTGGGCCGTACCGTAATCGCATGGACAGCCACGAGCGGGACGGGCAGCGGGTCGTGCAGGACGAACAGCGGGTCGTATGGGCCGTCGTCGGTACCGGCATCGGCCCGCTGCTGCTGGCAGCGACCCTCGAGGGCCTGGTCAACGTCGTCTTCCATGCCACCGACGCGGTACGGGAGCGTGCGCTGGCCAGGCTGGCGTCCCGGCTGGGCACCGAACCGGTCGAGGCGCCCGACTCCCCCTTGCTCACGGAGGCGATACGCCAGGTGCGGGCGTACTTCGCGGGCGAGCGGCAGGACTTCGAGCTGACGCTGGACTGGTCGCTGATCTCCGGCTTCAACCGGCAGGTGCTGCGCGAACTGGCGTCGGGTGTGCCGTACGGCTCGGTCGTCGGGTATGGCGATCTGGCCGACCGGGTGGGGCAGCCGGGTGCCGCCCAGGCGGTGGGGGCGGCGATGGGCGCCAATCCGCTGCCGGTGGTCGTGCCGTGCCATCGGGTCGTCGAGAGCGACGGGGGCATAGGCGGCTTCGGCGGCGGCCTGGAGGCCAAGCGCAGGCTGCTCGCGCTGGAAGGCGTGCTGCCCGAGCCGCTGTTCTGAGACGCCGGGCGCGACAAGCAGCGCGTGCGCTGGTCGTGGTGCCCTTAACTACCGGCCGCAGGGGTTTGACCCGGTACGGCACCCGCCAGAGATGAGGGGAGAGCCCGACAGACGGGAGGCAGGCACGTGCTGGTGGTGTCCGAAGAGGTACGGGAGGCGCTGGCGGCGCGTCGACCCGTGGTGGCCCTGGAGTCCACGATCATCGCCCATGGGCTGCCGCGCCCACGCAATCTCCAGGTGGCGCTCGAGTTGGAGGACGTGGTGCGGCAGGAGGGTGCCGTGCCCGCGACCATCGCGGTGCTGGACGGCCATCCCCATGTCGGCCTGGAAAAGGGGCAGTTGGAGCGGGTCGCGAACGAGGAGGGGATGCGCAAGCTCGGCCACCGCGACCTGCCGCTCGCGACGGCCGCGCGGGCGAGCGGGGCGACCACGGTGTCGGCGACGGCGCTGTTGGCCTCGCTGGCGGGCATCCGCGTGTTCGCCACGGGCGGGCTCGGCGGGGTGCACCGGGAGTGGACGGTGACGCAGGACGAGTCCGCCGACCTCGGGCTGCTGGCGCGCACGCGGATCACGGTCGTGTGCGCGGGGGTCAAGTCGATCCTGGACGTTCCGGCGACCTTGCAGCGGCTGGAGACGCTGGGGGTCGCGGTGGCCGGGTACCGCACGAACCGCTTCCCCGGCTTCTATCTTTCCGACTCCGGCCACCCGGTGGACTGGACGCTGCGGACGCCGGAGGACGTGGCCGAGGTCATGCGGGCACAGAACGCGCTGCGGGCGCCGGAGTCGGCGCTGATCGTCGCCAACCCCGTGACGCCTCAGGAGCAGTTGGACCCCGAACTGCACGCGCGGGTGCTCGCCGACGCGCTGCGCGCGTGCGCCGAGGAGGGCGTCACTGGGCAGGCGGTGACCCCGTTCCTGCTCGACTATCTGGTGCGGCACACCGACGGCGCCTCGCTGCGCGCCAACCTGGCGGCGGTGCGCGGCAATGTCCGGCTGGCGGCACTGATCGCGGCGGCGTGGGCCCTGCCGTGACGGCCGGCGGAGCGCTGCTGGTGGTCGGGGACGTCGTGACGGATGTCGTCGTACGGCATCGCGGGCCGCTCGCCACCGGCACCGACACCTCCGCCGCGGTCCGGCTGCTGCCGGGCGGGGCGGGGGCCAACGTGGCCTGCTGGGCGGTCCACAGCGGATGCCGGGAGGTCCGGCTGCTGGGGCGGGTGGGCGCGGAGTCGGCGGGCTGGCACGAACGGGCGCTGATCGCCTCGGGGGTGCGTCCCCACCTGGTGGTCGATCCCGGGGCGCCGACCGGGACGGTGGTCTGCCTCGTCGACTCCTCGGCGGCGGCCGAGCGCACGTTCCTCACGGACAGCGGGGCGTCGCTTCGCCTGGAGGCGGGCGACTGGTCCGACCCACTGCTCGACGGGGTGGACCGGCTGCATCTGTCGGGCTACCTGCTGTTCTCCGGAACGGGCCGGGCACTGGTGGCGCGGGCCGTCACGGCGGCCCGCGCGCGTGGTGTGCCGGTGAGCCTGGATCCCGCGTCGGCCGGATTCCTCGTCACGCTGGGCGTGGACCGGTTCCTCGCGCTCGTGGAGGGGGTGGACCTCCTGTTGCCGAGCCGCGACGAGGCCTGCCTGCTGACTGGCCTGCCCGACCCGGCGGACGCGGCGGCCGAGCTGAGCCGCCACGTGCCGCTGGTGGTCATGAAGCAGGGCGCCGCCGGAGCGCGGGTGGCGTGGACGGGCGCCGTCCGCGCCCACGTACCCGCGGTGCCGGCCACCGCGAGGGACACCACCGGCGCGGGTGACGCCTTCACCGGCGCGTTCCTCGCCGCCCTGCTGGCCGGCGCCACCCCCGAGACGGCGGCGGCCCGGGGCTGCGGGGCGGGCGCGCTCGCGGTGGCGCGGGTGGGCGCGAGGCCTCCGAGAGCCCGGTGCTCCTCCGAGGTTTTCCGAGCCCTGTGACCTTTCGAGGCCTTCAGCACCGGTGGCCTTCCGGTCGGCGGTCCCGAGGTGCTACGGCTTGGTGCCCCAAGCGGAGATCATCGGCGCCGTGGTCAGGTCCATGGTGCCGGAGGCCACGTTGGCCAGGTGCTGGTCGATCTCCTCGTCGGTGGCCAGGCCCGCGGCGACGAGGCGGGCGCGGATCTGCCGGACCGTGGCGGACTCCAGGACGGTGCAGGCCGGGGAGGTGACCGGGAAGTAGGCGTCGGCCTCCACCTGGTGGAGACCGGCCTCGCGCAGCAGGCGCGGGAGTCTGCGGCCGTAGGACAGGTCGGCGCCGCGGTCGGCCAGCAGGCGGCGGAAGCCGTGGCGCAGCCGGTTGGCCAGTTCCTCCGCGGGGCCGTGCTCGTCCGGGCAGAGCAGGGGCTGGAGGGCGGGGTCGGCGTCCTCCAGCAGCAGCCGTCCGCCGGGGCGCAGGGCCTTGATCATGGACCGCAGTGCCCGTTCCCGGTCCGGCACGTGAACAAGGACGAGCCGGGCGTGGACGAGGTCGAAGCCCTCCCCCGGCGGCTCCTCGGCGCCCACGTCGTGGACCCTGACCTCCACCGGCGGGCGGGCGGCCCCGGCGATCAGCGAGGTGTCGATGTCGGTCGCGACGACCGTGCCGGTGGGGCCGACCCGCTCGGCCAGCCAGGAGACGACGGAGGTGCCGCCGGCGCCGACCTCCCAGCAGCGCCACCCGGGTCCGACACCGAGTCCTTCGAGGTGGCGGAACGTCGTGGGGTCGAAGAGGGCCGCGAAGGCGTCGAAGCGCTCGCCCGCCTCGGTCTGCCGGTTGGCGAGCAGATATCCACCGCCGTCCCTGCCCTCGCGACGGCCCCCGTCCTGGCTCTCGTTCCGGCCTCCGCGCCCGTCCTTGCCGTGGTCGGTGTCCGTGCCCGAAGGCCCGTCCGCTTGCCCGTCGCTGTACCTCATACCGCGATCATCCCAGCCGCCTTTGACGCCCGCCGCCTTTGACGCCCGCCGCGTTTGTCCACAGGCGGGAACAAAGCGGAACGTGCGGTTTCCACAGGCTTGCCCGGTCCTCACGTGAGCCTGGCAGACTGGCTCGACCAGGCGGCAAAAGGTGCACGCGAGGAGATCCGGATGTCCATGGCGGGGAATCTGCGGAAGGTGGCTCGGCTGGCCCGAGGGCGGCGCCGGGTCGACCTGAGCCATCCCGCCCGGTCCCCGCTGGGCTCCTCCGTGGTGAACTGCGTGGCCTACCAGGACGGCGAGCGGGTCCCGGACGCCGGCGATCTGGTGGAGGCCGTGACGCGGGTGCGCAAGGCCCGTGACGGTTTCGTCTGGCTGGGGCTGCACGAGCCGACGGACGAGGAGTTCGCGGGCATCGCGGACCTCTTCGACCTGCACCCGCTGGCGGTGGAGGACACGGTCAAGGCGCATCAGCGCCCGAAGGTGGAGCGGTACGGCGAGACGCTGTTCGCGGTGTTCAAGACGGTCTGCTACCTCGAGCACGAGAAGCTGACGGCGACGAGCGAGGTGGTGAGCACCGGCGAGATCATGGTGTTCACCGGGCAGGACTTCGTGATCACCGTGCGGCACGGCCGGCACGGCTCACTCGGTCCGCTGCGCGAGGAGCTGGAGTCCGATCCGGTGCAGCTCGCCAAGGGGCCGGCGGCGGTGCTGCACGCGATCGCGGACCACGTGGTCGACGACTATCTGAGCGTCACCGGCTCGTTCCAGGAGGACATCGACGAGGTGGAGACCGAGGTGTTCGCGGAGGACGGCGAGCGTGTCGATCCGGGGCGGATCTACCAGCTCAAGCGGGAGCTGCTGGAACTGAAGCGGGCCGTCGTGCCGCTGGGTCGCCCGCTGGAGGAGCTCTCCGCCCGGCCGATGCGGGTGGTCGGCCCGGAGATACAGGCGTACTTCCGGGACGTCCTCGACCATCAGACGCGGGCCAAGGAGCAGATCGCCGCCTTCGACGAACTGCTGAACTCGATTCTCCAGGCCCACCTCGCACAGGTGACGGTGGCGCAGAACGAGGACATGCGCAAGATCACGGCCTGGGCCGCGGTGATCGCCGTGCCGACCATGGTGTGCGGGGTGTACGGCATGAACTTCGAGGTGATGCCGGAGCTCCACTGGCGGTACGGCTATCCGCTGGTCATCTGCCTGATATCCACCATCTGTCTGTCGCTGTACCGCGGCTTCCGCCGCAACGGCTGGCTCTGACTCCGGGTGGCGCCGGGCTCAGCCGTTCCAGGCCGGGTGCCGGAGGTCGTCGGCGCGTACCAGGACGTCGGCGGTGCGGGCCGGGTCGGTATCGGCGTCGTAGCGCTCGAAGGCGGGCAGCGTCCAGTGCTCGGCCTCCGGGGTACGGCGGCGCAGGGCGCCCGGGGAGAGGAGGAGATGGACGGTCAGGTCGAAGGGGAACCAGTGCCGCAGCAGGAGGGGGCCGTGCAGCAACAACAGGGCGCCGGGCGGGAGCCGGACGTAGTCGCTGCGGGTGGCGCGGTCGGTGACCGGGTCCCGCAGGTCGGGAAGCACGCGTCCGTCACCGCCGGGTTCGAGCGGGCCGAAGACCTCGCGCCACAGGGCGCCGGTGTCGAGCCAGCCGTTGTAGTAGGACTCCTCGTCCCGGTGGCCGTGCTCCAGGCGGAGGGAGGCCGGGCGCAGGAAGCCCTCGGTGCCCACCACCACCGCGGGGCGGCCGAGCGGCCGCAGTGCCTCGGCGACGCGGTGGGCCAGGTCGCCCGGGAGGGCGGCGGGGGCGCCGTCGAAGGCGATGCGCGGCCAGGGGCTGCCGTCGGCGGGCTCCAGGTCGAGCAGGCGCTCCGCGAGGAGGTCTCCGAGCCGTTCCCAGGTGATCGCTTGAAGTCGCACACGCCCATGATGCGCCAGGCTGAAAGCGGGGTACGGCGGGAGGGGCGTCCGGACACGCGCCCGGGAATGTACGACGTATGGCCCCGCATACGGCCCCACATACGTCCTCACGTATGACCCCGCTGCCCGTGCCTCGGCCGTCCGACGGGCTTCTCGTCGTCCAGCCGGTGCGCCGCAAGCACTGCGCCGCGTGCCGGCGCGGCCCGCTGCCGCTGCTCGTGCTGGAGGAGGGGGTGCCGCGGTGCCTGGACTGCGCCGACCTCGGGCACCTGGTCTTCCTGCCGCGGGGCGACACCGCGCTGACGCGCCGGTCGCGGGAGGAGAGCGCGCTGTCGGCGGTGGTCGTGCGGTTCAACCGGCGCAGGAGCCGTTACGAGCGGCAGGGCGTCCTCGTCGAGGAGGCGGCGCTGGCCCGCGCGGAGCAACGGTGTCTGGCAGACGCCGAGGCCCGGCGCCGTCGTCGGGCGCGCGACGCTCGGCGGCGCGCGGCCGAGGACATACGCGTCACGGACGCGTTCGCGGCGGAGGTCCTGCGGCTCTTTCCCGCCTGCCCGCCGGACCGCGCGCGGGCCGTGGCCGCGCATGCCTCTCTGCGCGGCAGTGGACGGGTCGGCCGCAGCGCGTCGGGGCGCGCCCTGTCCGAGGCCGCGGTCACCTCGGCGGTCACGGCCTCCGTGCGCCACCTGGACACGCCCTACGACCGGCTGCTGATGAGCGGGGTGGCTCGGCCCGAGGCCCGGCGGCGGATCAGGCCCGCCGTGAACTCAGTACTGCGGGCCTGGCGGGAGCCTGAACCGCACGCTTAGCCCGCGCTTAGCCCCACCCGAGCCGACGGCTCCGCGCGTGCCGCACGACGGACGCCTCTGGCGGCGGACGCACCGCATCACGGACCTCCCCGGCCGCGCGTACCGCACCACATACGTGCCCCGCCCGCGCACACCGCACCACATACGTGCCCGCCCCGCGCGCGCCGCGCCATGGACGACCTGCCGGGCACACCCGCCGCACACACCCGCCGGACGCACCCGGCTCCGGGCACCCCGCCGCCCCCGGGATATCGGGCTCTGCGCCTGGTGGGCGGCGGACGTATCGTGGCCGGAAAGAGCTGGTGCCCGAGGCAAGGGGGACGGCCATGGCCGATCCCAAGGGTTTCATGACCACACCCCGCCAGGAATGGCCTCGCAGGCCGGTCGAGGAGCGGGTACGGGACTGGCACGAGGTGTACGTGCCG
>NZ_NNBK01000010.1:146183-277985 GCF_002803075.1 Streptomyces sp. CB01373
ATCAGCAAGCAGGCCGACCGGTGCATGGACTGCGGGGTGCCCTTCTGCCACGAGGCCTGTCCGCTGGGCAATCTGATCCCCGAGTGGAACGACCTGGTGTCCCGGGAGGACTGGCGGGCGGCCGCCGACCGGTTGCACGCGACGAACAACTTCCCCGAGTTCACCGGGCGGTTGTGCCCGGCGCCGTGCGAGGCGGGATGCGTGCTCGCGATCAACCAGCCGGCGGTCACCATCAAGAACGTCGAGTGCGCGATCGCCGACCGCGCCTGGGAGGAGGGGTTCACCCCGCCGCGCCCACCGGACCGGTTGTCCGGGCGGACCGTCGCGGTGATCGGGTCGGGGCCGACCGGGCTCGCCGCGGCCCAGCAGCTGACCCGTGCGGGGCACACGGTCGCCCTGTACGAGCGGGACGACCGGCTCGGCGGGCTGATGCGGTACGGCATCCCGGCGTTCAAGATGGAGAAGCACCATCTGGAGCGGCGGTTGGAGCAGATGCTGGCCGAGGGGACGAAGTTCCGTGCGTCGACGGAGGTCGGGCGGGACGTGGGGGCCCGGGAGGTGCGGGCGCGCTACGACGTCGTGGTGATCGCCACGGGTGCCACGGCATGGCGTGAACTACCGGTACCGGGCAGGGAGTTGACCGGCATCCATCAGGCGATGGAGTACCTGCCGCTGGCCAACCGGGTGTGCGAGGGCGACATGGAGACCTCAACGGTGTGCGCGGCCGGCCGGCATGTCGTGATCGTGGGCGGTGGGGACACGGGAGCCGACTGCCTGGGCACGGCTGTGCGGCAGGGCGCCGCGTCCGTGACCCAGCTCGACATCTACGCCCAGCCGGACGCGGAGCGCGACGAGGACCTCGAACCGTGGCCGACCTATCCGAAGATCTACCGGCTGTCGCCCGCGCACCAGGAGGCGGGCGACCTGGGCACCGCGCCGGCCGCGGACGCGGACGCGCGGCTGTTCGCCGCGTCGACGCTCCGCTTCACCGGCGACGGCGACGGGCATGTGCGCGAGTTGCACCTGACCGAGGTGGACGCGGAACGGCGCCCCCGGCCCGGCACCGAGCGCGCGATCCCGGCCGATCTGGTGCTGCTCGCGCTGGGCTTCTCCGGCCCGTCCCAGGAGGACGGCCTCATCGACCAGTTGGGGCTGCGGCTCACTCCCCGGGGCACCATCGCCCGGGACCCCGCCTTCGCGACGAACGTTCCCGGCGTGTTCGCCGCCGGGGACGCCGCCCGCGGCCAGTCGCTGATCGTCTGGGCCATCGCCGAAGGGCGCGCGGTCGCGGCCTCCGTGGACCACCATCTGACGGGCGCCCGGAGCCTCCCGTCCCCGATCGGCCCGTACGACCGTCCGATGCGGGTGTGACGTCCGTGGCACCCCGCCTGGCCGGCGGGGCGCCACGGACGTCTCACTGCGCCACGACCACCGCAGCAGGCATGACCACCGCAGTCATGACCACCGCAGTCGTGGCTTTCGCGGATACGGATTCCGCGGCCACGGATCCCGTGGTCACGGATCCCGTGGTCACGGCTTTCGCGCCACCGCCCCGTAGCCCGGGATGACTCCGTCGTCCTGGCCCGGGACCGGTTCGCCCAGTTCCGGGTGCCACTTGTGGACGACCTCCACGCCGGGCTCGACGAGTTCCAGACCGTCGAAGAAGCGGCTGAACTCCTCGCGGGAGCGCAGGGCGAGGGTGACGCCCGCCGCCTTCAGCTTGGCCGTGGCCCTCTCGGAGTCCTCCGGAGTGAAGTCCGAGGTGGCGTGGGTCATCATCAGGTAACTGCCCGAGGGCAGTTCGGCGAGGAGACGGGCGACCAGGTCGTGGGCGCCGTCCTCGTCGGTGATGAAGTGGAGCAGCGCCACCAGGGACAGGGCCACGGGCCGGCTGAAGTCCAGGACCTTCCCGGCACCCTCCAGGATCGTGGCCGGGTCGCGGACGTCGGCCTGCACGTACTCGGTGATGCCCTCCGGCGCGCTGCGCAGCAGGGCCGCCGCGTGGGCCAGCACGATCGGGTCGTTGTCGCAGTAGACGACACGTGCGTCCGGCGCGACCGACTGGGCGACCTGGTGCAGGTTCGGCTCGGTCGGTATGCCGGTGCCGATGTCCAGGAACTGCCGTACGCCCTGGCCGGCCAGCCAGCGCGTCGCCCGGTGCATGAACGCGCGGTTGACCTTGGCCATCACCGGCACCCGCGGGTCGAGTGCCAGCATCTGCCGGCCCAGTTCCTCGTCGACCGGGTAGTTGTCCTTGCCACCGAGGTACCAGTCGTACATCCGCGCCGGATGCGGCTTGCTGGTGTCGATCTCGGTCATACGGCACCTCGTAAGCGTCTGAAGTGAGCAGTGGTCATGATCAAGTCGTTACCAAGATTAGGGAGTTGAGACAGTCAACAGACAGGGGTCGTTCAGGCCAGCAGGAAGTCCGCCTCTCCCGCCTTCGCGCCCTCGATGAACGCCGTCATCTCGTCGGTCGTATAGATCAGCGCCGGTCCGTCCGGGTCGGTCGACTGACGGACCGCGATCCGGCCGTCGTCCAGCTTCATGGCCTCCAGACAGTTGCCTCCGTTGCCACCGCTCCACGGCTTGTGCCAGCCCTCGCTGCCGAGTTCGCGGGCGGGCATGCCGTTGTAGATGCCGCCGCGCAGCCGCGGCTTGGGCTGGTACGTGATGCGTTCCATTCACAGCTCCTTGCGGAAATCCCGGAGGATCTCCTTCGTGCGATGTGCAGTAGCGGCCTGCGCCGCCATGCGGTCCATGACCTCGAGGTGGCTCGCCACCTCCTGACGCGCGTCCAGGTAGACCGCGCCGGTCAGGTACTCGCTGTAGACCATGTCCGGCAGTTCGGGCATGGCGAATCGGAACAGCACGAAGGGGCCGTACGTGCCGGCGTGCGGCCCCGCGGAGAACGGGGCGACCTGCAACGTCACGTTGGGCAGCCTCGCGGCCTCCAGCAGTCTGTCGATCTGCGCACGCATCACCTCGGGGCCGCCGACCTGGCGGCGCAGCGCGGTCTCGTCCATCACCACCCAGAACCTGGGAGCGTCCGGGCGGGTGAGCAGGTTCTGGCGTTGCATGCGCAGCGCGACGTGGCGCTCTATGTCCTCGGGGCTGGTCTGGCCGACGGCGCCGGATTTGAGCACCCCGCGCGCGTAGTCCTCGGTCTGGAGCAGTCCGGGGACGAAGTGCGGCTCGTAGGACCGGATGAGCGCGGCGGCGCCCTCCAGGCTGACGTACATCGAGAACCAGCCCGGCAGGATGTCGTGGAACCGCTGCCACCAGCCCGGCTGGTTGGCCTCCTCGGCCAGCCGCGTGAAGGCCTCGGCCTCCTCGTCGGAGACGCCGTAGGCCTTCAGCAGCAGCTGGAGGTACGGGATCTTGAGGGCGACCTCCGCCATCTCCATACGGCGCACGGTGGCAGGCGCCACGTGCAGGATGCGAGCGGCTTCCTCACGCTTGAGCCCCGCGCTCTCCCGCAGGTCCCACAGGCGCCGGCCGAGCACGACCTGCCCGACGGTCGGCGCGGACCGAGGCTCACTCACACTCCACCTCCACTGACCCAGGAGCGAACTGTACGGACGGACGTGAGGATTCCGGAGGTTCCCGTCATGAATCCCGCACGACCCACGGCAACCGCGCGAAAGCCCGTTCGAAAATCCCGGGGCCCGGCGGTCTCAACTGGCGCCGTTCGACGTGCTGTTGCGAGCAGTGTGCCATGGCCCCTCAGCGTGACTCCAACACTCTGCAACTTTCAGAGTGCCACTTGCCAAGTGTTCACGGCGGGGCGATAGTGGCAAGCGTGATTCCGTCTCCGCCCTTAGGAACAGACGCCGCCGCGAGCTCGCCGAGCCGCGGCGCGAGTACGAGCGCGGGCCCCGGCGGGGACGTTGCCGAGCGTCGGTTCCGTTTCGAGCTGGCCGCGCACCCCGGCTCCCCCGCGCAGGCCAGACGCCTGACCCGGACCCGGCTGACCGGCTGGTCCGTGTGCGAGGACACCTGCGACGCGGCCGCCCTCGTCGTCTCGGAGCTGGTCACCAACGCCATCGTGCACACCGCCAGCAGGCAGATCGTGTGCGAGCTGCACGACGGGGACGATCGGGTGCGCATAGCCGTACGGGACGAGGGGTGCGCGCCGGGCGAGCCCCAGCCGTCGCCGCGGCAGCCCGAGGAGGAACACGGGAGGGGACTGCTCCTCGTCGACGCCATGTGCCTGGCCTGGGGGGCCCAGGAGCAGGGCACCGGCCTGGTGGTGTGGGCGGAACTGCCGCGCCGCACCGCGCCCGCCCGGAGCGACCTGGGCTGGGGCGCCCGACCGAAGCCGGTCCCGGCCCGCGACACCGGCGACAAGAACGGCCCGCAGGTGCACGGCCAGGCGCAGCGGCAGACCCACCGGCAGGCACATCACGAAACGGGGACCGCATGGCTGTGACCGGCGCCGGCGCCTTGGGCGGCACCGGCCAGTCGCTCAACCTGGACACGCTCGTACACCTGGGCCGCCGCCTGCGCACCCACGGCACACCCCGGCGACTGTCCCCGCCCGAGGGCATGACCGCCCCCCTGGGCTGCGACGCGGTCGCGATCCCCGCCCACCTCGGTCCGCAGCTGATGCCCCGGCTTCCCCGCGTGGGCTGCGTCTACGCGGATCGCGCGCACTGGTGGTGGATCGTCCCCGCGGACTCCGACTACGCCCTGCGCTGGCCCGCTCCGGCCCACTACTCCCCGGGCGCGACGCTCCCCGCCTCACCGACGGCGCCCACGCTCGTCCACCGCCCGGCGGGCACGATCCCCTACACCCCGCCGATCCCCCTCTATCTGGCCCTGTGCCGGATCACGGGGACGACCCCGGCCTGGTCCAGCACGGTCAGCGCGTAAGGAAGCCGGAGAGGCGCAAAAGCCGGCGGCTCACGCCGTGGCGTCACCGCCCGCCTCTCCGCCCCGGACGATCACCAGGAACGTGTCGGTCGCGAGGTCCATGACAACCTCGGCGGGCAAGCCCTCCAGACGTCGCGCATGCGCGAACTCCTCCGCCGGCCACGACCCGCGGGGACCGCCGGCGGGAAAGCGCTCGAGCACCGTTCGCCCGTTCACGCTGCACCTCCACGTTCAATGTTGTACGTCCAGATTTAACCGCCAAGGAGGGGGCGAACGCCTCTCCTGATGCCCCTACTGAGACGTACGTGACACCAGTTCACCGCCGAAGGTGCGTCGCACCTCACATTTCCGGGCAGCATCAGCACCATCCGCGTCGATCCGCGCACAGCCCGTGCTCAGGGAGATCATGAAGACGGCCCCCGAGTCGACGACGATCGTCCGCACGCCGCTGAGGCTCGCGGCCTTCCGACGGTTCGTACTGGCGAACCTCATCTCGGCGACCGGGTCCGCGATGGCCCCGCTCGCACTGGCCTACTCGGTCATCGAGCAGGGCGGCGGAGCAGGGTCTCTCGGCCTGGTCCTCGCCACGAACACCGTCCCCACGATCGTGTTCCTCCTCGCGGGCGGCGTCTTCGCGGACCGCCTGTCCCGAAGCAGGATCCTCTTCCTGGGCAATCTGCTGGCGGCGGCCGCGCAGGGCGCGCTGGCCGTCACCGTGGCCACCGGGCATGCGACGACCGCGTCGATCGCGGCCTGCGGTTTCGTCTCGGGAACCGCGGCGTCCTTCACCGTGCCCGCCACGCAGGGTGCCATCGCCCAGATCGTGCCCGCGGAGCACCTGCAGCAGGCCAACGCGCTGCTCAGACTGCCGAGCAACGCGGTCAAGGTGCTGGGGCCGGTCGCCGGCGGGCTGATCGTCGCGGCCAGTGGCGCGGCGTGGGCCCTGGCCTGGGACTCGTTCACGTTCGCCGCCGCGGCCGTCCTCCTTCTCGGTCTGCGTCTGGACGCCCCGCTCACCAGGGCCACCGGCGTCCTGGTGGACCTGCGTGCGGGCTGGAGCGGCTTCTGGTCGCGGACCTGGCTGTGGACCTACACGGCTGCCGGGACCGTCCTCGTCGCGGCATGGCTGGCGGGCTTCCAGCTCCTCGGCCCGCTCGTCGCCGCTCAGCGGTACGCGGGGGCACGCGACTGGGGCCTGATCCAGGCGGCCTTCGCCTCCGGCCTGCTGGCGGGAACCCTCGTGTGCCTGCGCTGGAAGCCGTACCGACTGCTCACCGTCGCGGTCGCGGCGGGCGGGGCCCTCGCGCTCCCCCTGACCGCCATGGCCTGCGGCTCGCCGCTGCTCCTCGTCCTGTCGAGCGCTTCGCTGGCAGGGATCGGGCTCGACATCGCGATCGTCGCCTGGACCACCGCGTTCCAACAGCACGTGCCCCAGACCGAACAGGGCCGCATGAGCGCGTTCAACGGCATCGGGGAACGCCTCGCCATCCCCCTCGGCTACCTCATCACCGCCCTCGCGGCCCGCTCGTGGGACACCCAGGGCGTGCTGCTGGCGTGCGGCGGCCTGATCGCCGCGGCCACCCTCCTCAACCTCTGCGTCCCGGACGTGTACCGCGTCAACCGCCTCGTGCGAGTCGAACAGTGAGACCGCCGCTGTTCGCGATGCGGACCTGAGCCACTCGCCCCACCTCAGTACGGTCCCCAAGCCGGCCCCGTGCGCCACGACTTGGCGTGTAGTTGTCGTGAGCACGACCTTCCTCTCGTTCCATGAGCGTTCAACTCGCCGGTCCTGCGCGCGTCGTGCCGCCGTCCCTACGGTCCTTGAGGGCTGCGAAGGAAGGGACTCATGGACACACTCCTCGCGATCCGGGCGCGCGGGACGACCAAGTGTTTCGGCGATGTCGTCGCGCTCGACGGCGTCGACCTGACCGTGGAGCAGGGAAAGATCCACGGCTTGGCCGGACCGAACGGCGCCGGGAAGACGACACTGCTCGGGCTCCTGCTGGGGCTGGCCGTCGCCGACAGCGGCTCCCTCGAGATCCTGGGGACGCCCGTCGGGCGGGCGCTCGCCGCTCCCGACGGTGTCGCCGGGTTCGTGGACGGGCCCGGGCTCTACCCCTCGCTCACCGCCCGGCAGAACCTCGCCGCGCTGGCCGCGCTGCGCGGCCTCGACGCGCGGACGGCGGGGATCGACGACGTGCTCGGCCAGGTCGGCCTCACCGATGTCGCCGACGACCCGGCCCGGGGCTTCTCCCTCGGGATGCGTCAACGGCTGGGGCTCGCGGCGGCCCTGCTCACCCCACCCCGGCTGCTCGTGCTCGACGAGCCCGCCAACGGCCTCGACCCGGCCGGCAAGAGGCACGTGCACGGTGTCCTCACCCGGCTCGCGGCGGACGGCACCTGCGTCGTACTGTCGAGCCACCGCATGGAGGACCTGGAGGCACTCTGCTCCGAGGTCACCATCCTGGCCACCGGACGGGTCGTCTTCTCCGGTCCGTTGAGCAAGCTGGCCGCCGAGAACCCTGAACTCGACTACCGGCTCCTCACCTCCGATCCGCGTGCCGCCCGCAGACTGGCCGACGGCACGCCCGGGATCCGCGTCGTCGACGACGCCGTGGCACGGCACGGAGCCGGGACGCTCGTCGTACGCGCGCCGGTGCCCGCTGTCGACGAACTGGTGGTGCGGCTCGTGGGCGCGGGCATCGCGTTGCGTGAACTCGCCCCCGTGGCATCGCCGTTGGAGGCCGCGTTCCTCGCCCTCACCGAACAGCGGGAGGACGGCCGATGACCGCGACCACCGCCGCCCACGAGCACGCCGCCGCCGCCCGCCGCGTCCCGGTGTCCCGCTGTTACCGCTTCGAACTGGTCAAGCTGGTCTCGCAGTGGCGGATCCGCCTGCTGGTCCTCGCCTGCTGGACCGTGCCGGGGCTCTTCGTCGCCGCGGTGAGCCTGCAGAGCACGCTCCCCTCCGACACCCTCTTCGGCCGCTGGATGCACGCCACCGGGTGGGCCGGTCCGCTGGTGATGCTCGGTTTCGCCGGCACCTGGGCGCTCCCGCTGCTGACCTCGGTGGTCGCGGGCGACGTGTTCGCCTCCGAGGACCGGCTCGGCACCTGGCGCCATCTGGTCGTCGCGGTCCGCTCGCTCCGTCGGATCTTCGCGGCGAAGGCGCTGGCCGGCCTCACCGTCATCCTGCTGCTCGTGGCCGGGCTGGCGTGTTCCAGCACGGTCGGCGGCGTCCTCGCGGTGGGCAACCAGCCACTGGTCGGCCTCGACGGTCACCTGCTGCCGCCGGGGGACGCCGCCGGCAGGGTCCTGCTCGCCTGGCTCTGCGTGCTCGCCCCCACCCTGGCGCTCGCCGCGATCGGACTGCTCGGGTCCGTCGCGCTGGGGCGGTCCCCGATGGCGCTGCTGCTGCCCGCGCTCGCCGCCCTGGCGATGCAGCTCGCCCAGATGCTGCCGCTGCCGGTCGCCGTACGTCTCGCCCTGCCCGGCTACGCCTTCATCGCCTGGAACGGCCTGTTCACCGGCCCGGCGCAGCTCGGCCCGCTGCTGATCGGCGTCGTGGTCGCCCTGGTATGGACGGTGGCCGCCACGTCCCTGGCGTATCTGCTCTTCCTGCGGCGCGACTTCACCAACCCGGCCCACGACGGCTCCGGGCGGCGCGCGATCACCATCGGACTCCTGCCGCCGGCCGGACTGGCCGCCCTCACGGTCGCGGTCATCGCCGTGGCGACACCGTCGACGGGCTCCGGGATCGAGCAGGACAGGGTGCAGCGGTCGGTCGCCACGGCGTTCGCACACCTGTACCGCATGCAGACCGAGCAGCTCCACCGCCCGGAGGTCACCGAGGCGCAACTCCGGGTGAGTGCGGCGTGCGACAAGGGTTCCGGCCAGGTCGCCGCGCAGGGGCCCGGCAACGACTGGCGCTGCGTCGTCACCCCGGCGAAGCCCGGTGACACCACGATCAACTCGTACGGCACCCCGGTGCCGGCCGACCCGGTGACCGCGGCCACCACCACCGGCACGGTCAGCGTCATCGACCTGGCGCGCCCCGACTCCGCCGCCGGAAGCATCGACGTCGGTCTGCACCCGACCGCCCTGTACGCGCGGTACGTGTGGAAGCCCTGAGACCGGGCCGGGGCGCCTAGTACCGCGACCGGGCGTACTTGTCCGCCGCCGCCACCAGGGCGTCCACCGCACCCGGTGCTCCCGAGTCGTGCCCGGCCTCGGCCACGACGATCAGCTCGCTGTCCGGCCAGGCCCGGTGGAGGCGCCAGGGGGTGCCGAGGAGGTTGCCGAAGTCGAGGCTGCCCTGGACGAGGGTGCCGGGAATGCCCCTGAGTCTGCGGGCGTCGCCCAGCACCACTCCCTCGTCGTTGCCCTCGCCGAGGAAATGGTCGTTGCCGAAGTAGTGCGTGACCGTACGGGCGAAGCCCATGCGGAATGCGGGGTCCTCGTAGCGCTCGACGGAGCGGGGAGGGGCGGAGATGATCGCCGTCTCCCAGTCGGTCCAGGCCCGCGCGGCCCGCTCGCGCACGGCCGGGTCGGGCGACTCGATCAGCCGGTTGCAGGCGGCCGCGAGGTTTCCGGTGCGGTCCGCCTCGAGCAGCTCGGCGAGAAACCGCTCGAAGGCCTCGGGGAAGATCCTCCCCAGGCCGTGGGTCAGCAGGTCCACCTCCGGATTGGAACCGGTCGCGATCCCCGTCAGCACCAGCTCGGAGACCACGCCGGGATGCGTCTGCGCGTAACGCAGCGCCAGCACCGAACCCCACGAGCCGCCCCACACCAGCCACCGCTCGATGCCCAGGTGGCGCCGCAGCAGTTCCAGGTCGGCCATCAGGTGCGCGGTCGTGTTGACGCTCATGTCGGTGCCGTACACGCTCGCGTGCGGCGTGGAACGGCCGCAGCCGCGCTGGTCGAGCAGCACGATCCGGTACGCGGAGGGGTCGCAGTAGCGCCGGAGGCCCGGCGCGCATCCGGAGCCCGGCCCGCCGTGCAGCATCACCGCCGGCTTGCCGCGGGGGTTTGAACTGCTGCCGTTTGGCAGCGGTTGGACGTGCTCTGGTGTGTATGAGTGAGCGTGGTGTGCGTGAAGGCGCGCGGCCGGGGGGAGGCGACCGGGAGTTCTGGTTTCGAATGCGTGACCTTTGGCCGGGGCTGCTCGTTGGGTGCGGTGACGGTTGCGGTTTCGGGCGGGGGTGAGGGTGTGGGTGGGCTGCGGGAGGTGGCGGCGTCGTTCGTGGTGCCCGGCCCGTCCGGGGTGGCGATCCGGTCCCGTCTCAAGGGTCTGACCGGGCAGGACGAGGCGGTGCTGCGCCAGGTCGGCGCTCTGCTCGGCTCGCTGGCCTCCCGTGACCTGAAGGCCCGCTGCGCGGCGGGGCTGGAGCACGACGGTGAGCAGTGGGCGCGGCGGAAGCGGGCGTTGACCGGGGAGTCGTCTTCGCGGTGGGCGGGCGGCATCACCAGGTTCACGCACGATCAGTGGGCTTTGGCCCGGCGCGGACAGTTCGCCCACATGCAGAGTCTGCGGGCGGGCGTCGAGACGATCGCGCACCGGCTTGCGCAGCCGGTCGGGGCCAGGGGTGCCAAGGGGGTGCCGGGTGGTTACCGCTCCGAGCGGGAGTGGTTCGCCAAGTCCCGGCGGCTGCATGTCCTTGGGGACCGGCTGGTGCGGGTGCGGGCCGACTGGGAGGCCGGGCGGGTGCGGGTGGTGCGCGGCGGGAAGAAACTGGCGCGCGCCCGGCACCACCTTCAGGCCGCCGGGCTTTCGGAGGCGCGGTGGCGGTTGCGGTGGCAGGCCGAGCGGTGGTTCCTGCAGGCCGATGGCGAGTCCGGGAAGCGGTACGGCAACGAGACGATCCGCGTCACACCCGGCGGTGAGGTGAGCATCCGGCTTCCGGCTGCCCTGGCCGGGCTGGCGAACGCGCCGCACGGCCGGTACGTGCTCGCTTGCCGGATCGTCTTCCGCCACCGGGGCGAGCAGTGGGCCGACCGTGTCGCGGCCCATCGTGCGGTGGCTTACCGCGTCCACTATGACCCGGACCGGGGCCGCTGGTATGTGACTGCGTCCTGGCAGACCCCGCCCGTGCGGACCGTGCCGCTTTCGGCTGCTCGTGCGGGTGGGCTGGCCGGTGTCGACATGAATGCCGACCACCTGGCCGCCTGGCGCCTGGACACACACGGAAACCCCCTCGGCGCGGCCCGCAGATTCGACTACCAGCTGGACGGCACCGCACAGCACCGCGACGCACAACTGCGCCATGCCCTGATCCGCCTGCTGCACTGGACCGCCCGCCACGGCCTGGCGCTCGCGATCGAGGACCTCGACTTCACCGCCGAGAAGACCCGGGAGAAACACGGCCGCCGCAAGCGGTTCCGCAAGCTGATCTCCGGCCTGCCCACCGCCCGCCTGCGCGCACGGCTGGTGTCCATGGCCGCCGAGCTCGGTGTCACCGTCGTCGCGGTCGACCCGGCCTACACCAGCCGCTGGGGCGCCCAGCACTGGCAGAAACCCCTCACCAGCAAGAACAGGAAGCCCACCCGTCACGACGCTGCCGCCGTGGCGATCGGAAGGCGCGCCCTGGGATGTGCGATCCGGCGACGGACGGCACCGCCCCCACACGACCGGAGCGATCGTGTGGGGCATCGGACCGTCCAGGCCCGACCGGGCACCCCGGGGCGTGAGGGACCCCGCCCCCGCATTCCCGGACCACGGACACGATCCGTGCCGCCCGGACGCGGAGCGAAAGCGGGCGACCAGAGTGCCCACAACCGTTCGGGGCACACGGCTGAGCACGAGCCCTGGACCCAGGACTCACTCCCGCTCAGTTTCTAGGAACGGTTGCCGCAGACCTCCCGTGCCGTCGCCGACGTCGAGCATGCCCTGGTCGTACGGTTCGATCTCCGGGTACAGGCTCATCGGGGCACCGTAACGGGTGTACGGCGTCCGCGTCGTCTCCTTTCTCCAGGTGACCGCGGGCTACTCCGTCGGCGGCCTCACTGGCAGCCCCGCCGTTCGGGCCGCCGTCCGCAGCACGTCCCGGAGCATGGCGGGGGTGAGTCTGCCGGTGAAGGTGTTGCGTTGGCTGACGTGGAAGCAGGCGAAGAGGTCGAGGCCGTCGAGGGACACCCGGGCGCCGTGGGCGAACGGCGGGCGGGGGCGGGGGACGGGCCAGCCGGCTTCGGCGAAGGCCGGGAGGGCGGCCTGCCAGCCGAAGGCGCCCAGGACGACCACCGCGCGGAGGGTGGGGCGCAGCAGGGTGAGTTCCTGGACCAGCCAGGGGCGGCAGGTGTCCCGTTCGCCGGGGGTCGGCTTGTTGGCGGGTGGTGCGCAGTGCACGGGGGAGGAGACACGTACCCCGTACAGTTCCAGGCCGTCGTCGGCGGAGGTGGAGGTGGGCTGGGAGGCCAGCCCCAGCTCGTACAGGGCCTCGTACAGCACGTCGCCGGAGCGGTCGCCGGTGAACATGCGGCCGGTGCGGTTGCCGCCGTGTGCCGCCGGGGCGAGTCCGACGATCAGCAGACGGGCGTCCGCCGGTCCGAATCCCGGCACCGGGCGGCCCCAGTACGTCCAGTCGGCGAACGCGGCCCGCTTGGTGCGCGCCACCTCCTCCCGCCAGGCGACCAGCCGCGGGCAGGCCCGGCAGTCGGTGATCCGCCCGTCGAGGGCGGCGAGGCTGCTGCTCTCGTCCATGGCTCCACGGTAATTACCTCCGGGTCGAAGCCGTCGGGCCGCTAAGGTCGGATGCATGGCTTCGCAGGACGACCAGGACCAAGGCGTGGATCCGAAAACGACCGCCGCTGTCGCCGCCGCCGAGGCGGCCGGGCCGGCGAGCGGGGAGAACGTACGGATCGACAGCTGGATCTGGGCCGTCCGGCTGGTCAAGACCCGCTCCATCGGCGCCACCGCGTGCCGGGGCGGGCATGTCCGGGTGAACGGGGAGCGGGTGAAGCCCGCCTACTCGGTGCGCGTCGGCGACGAGGTGCGGCTGCGGCACGAGGGCCGCGAGCGGATCGTCGTCGTCAAGCGGCTGATCCGCAAGCGCGTGGGCGCCCCCATCGCCGTCCAGTGCTACGTCGACAACTCCCCACCGCCCCCGCCCCGCGAGGCCGTCGCCCCGATCGGCATCCGCGACCGCGGCACCGGCCGCCCCACCAAGCGCGACCGCCGCGAGCTGGAGCGCCTGCGGGACCTGGGCGGGCCGGGCGGCTTCGGTGACGGACCGGCGGGCCGTCCCAAGGAGCGGTGACACGGGTCCGGGCGGTCACGTCCGTCACGGTTGCCGCCGCACCAGCCGCAGCAACCGAGCGTTGTGGTCCCGCCGCGCCCAGGCGATGACTGCCAGCGGCACGATCAGGACGACCGGGGTCGCCGCGTTCTGCCCGTCGAAGGCGGTGAGCTGCACGATGAAGGCTCCTACCATCAGCGCGCTCAGCGCCATCGCCGACGCCGACTGAAGCACTGGAATCAGCAGCGCCACGCCTCCGGCCAGCTCCAGCACCCCGATGCCGTACATGCCCGCGCTGCCCCAGCCCATCCGGTCGAAGCTCTCGACCGCCGTCGGGTGCGCGATGAGCTTGGGCAACGCGCTGGCGAACACGAAGAACAGCGCGAGCAGCACCTGTACGGAGCGCAGTGCGATACGAGCGGCACGGCGGCCGGAGGCGGACGCCGGCGACGTGGTGGGTGCGGTGGGCGCGGTGTGTTCGGACACGGACATACGGGTCTCCTGTGTGTGGCGATGAGGAACGGCCGTGGTGCTTGAGGGCCGTCGTGCTTGCACAGAGGCAGACCGGTCCGCGCTCCCGAACTCATCGCTGTCCGGGCTCCGTCAAAGACGCTTGTCCGGTACCGCCCGCGCCCATATCCCGTCCTCGGTCAGATACCTGTCCACCCTCAGACCCGCCTCCCCCAGCGCCTCCTCGAACTGCTCGCTGGTCAGCGGCCGGGAGCGGAACGTCTGGGTCCAGGTCGCGTCCGGGAAGACGTACTCCGCGCGCACCGCGTTCACCCCGTCCCCGACCGGCTCCGCCGACAGGATCCGCACCGTGAAGGCCACCGGGTCCACCCTCTCCCCGCCTTCGGCCGGGGGGACCCACGTGTCGCTTCGCTCGCGCGGCAGATTGACGTGGTAGTCGCCGCCTTCCCGCTGGATCAGTACGCAGCCGTCCTCCGCCACGTGCCGCGCGCAGGTGCGCAGCAGTCCTCGCCGTACCTCGGGGTCACCCGTGTGCACCAGGAACGACGCGAGTATCACCGCGTCGAAGGTCTCCCCCGTCTCCAGCTGCTCGATCGGGCTGCATATGGTCCGCGCCCCGCGCACCCGCTCCAGCATGTCCGGTGACTCGTCCACCGCCGTGACGGTGAAGCCGCGCTCCAGCAGTGGATGGGTCACGCGGCCCACACCGCACCCCAGCTCCAGGATGTGTGCTCCCGCGGGCACGGCCGCGGCGATGATGTCCGGCTCGCTCCCCACGGGCAGCCGCGCGTACAGCTCCACCGCGCAGCCGTCCGGCGTGATCGCTCCCGGTCCCGTCCCCTGATGCCCCTCGCGCATTCTCAGCTCCATGCCCGGACAACGGCCCGTCCCCGCACGGCCGTTCCCCTCCCGACATGGTTCACCCGTTCGAGTGAGGCCGGCACCGCTTTGGTGTGCGGGCCGGGCGAGAGTACGTTTCAAGGAGGAATGGTGATCGGCGATGCGTACAGGCAGTGAACCCACCACCGCGCGCAGTGCCCTGCGGGCACGGTTCTGGCTGTGCGTGTGGGGACTGGTCTGGGCGGGCTTCGGCACAGTGGTGTTCGTGCTGGTCGGACGGCCCGGGTGGGCGGCGGCCTGCGGCGTGCTGTGGCTGGTGATGGCCGTCGACTTCATGCTGGTCGTCCGGCATCTGCGGCAGGGTCCGCACTACCAGCCGGGGCGGGACGTGCCGCCGTACTGGCCTCCGGACGACCGGCGACGGTAGCAGGGGCGACGGCAGCCGTCGGCGAAGCTGCCCCGGACGCCGGCGAGAGTGCCCGGACGGTCCGCGGGGGTCAGGAGTCGAACTTGGCCCGTTGCAGGTACTCCGGGTTCGGGTCCAGCGCGGCGGCCAGCCGGAAGTGACGCCTGGCCTCGTCGGGTCGGCCTTGCCGCTCGTAGGTGCGGGCGAGCGCGAAGTGCGCGTACGCGTTGTCCGGTTCGCGCTCCAGCACGATGGTGAACTCCAGCTCCGCGGGCCGGAGCTGGGCCGCCGCGAAGAAGGCACGGGCACGCAGCAGCCGGGCCGAGGTGTTCTCCGGGTGGGCGCCTATGACCCGGTCGAGCAGTTTCACCGCGCCCCGCGGATCTCGCGCGGCGAGCAGCTTCTCCGCGGCGCGATAGTCGATGATGTCGGTCTCCGGAGTACGTTCGGGCACGACTGCTTCCTTCCCATGCCACAGTGGTTCAACGCCCCGGGCCGGGCAGCCCTGTTCCCGGAGCCCCCTATGCCTGCGGGCCCTGCTGCTCCTGGGGCCCCTGGTGCTCATGCGGCCGACGAGGCCCGTGTGCCCTGCGGACCGGCTCCGTGCGGACCAGCTCCGCCCACACCTCCCGTACCCGCCGCTCGAGGCGGTCCAACGGCACGTCGTTGTCGATGACGATGTCCGCGATCTCGAGGCGCTTCTCCCGGGTCGCCTGCGCGGCCATGCGCGCGCGTGCGTCCTCCTCGGTCATCCCGCGCAGCCGCAGGAGCCGGTCGAGCTGGGTCGCCGGGCTCGCGTCCACCACGATCACCAGGTCGTAGAGCGGGGCAAGGCCGTTCTCCGTGAGGAGGGGGACGTCGTGGACCACGACGGAGTCCTCGGCGGCCGCCTGCTCCAGTTCGCGGGAACGGGCGCCCACCAAGGGGTGCACGATCGAGTTCAGGACGGCCAGCTTCGCGGAGTCGGCGAAGACGATGGAACCCAGCCTGGGCCGGTCCAGGCTCCCGTCCTCGGCCAGCACCTCCGGACCGAAGGCGTCGACCACCGCCGCGAGGCCGGGCGTGCCCGGAGCGACGACCTCGCGCGCGATGCGATCGGCGTCGATCAGCACGGCCCCGCACTCCACGAGCAGCCGTGACACCTCGCTCTTACCGGCACCGATGCCCCCGGTGAGGCCCACTTTCAGCATGAGCGGCAGCTTAGGCCCTGGCTCCGGCGGCCCGCCCGGCGGGCGGGCGGCACCTCCACCTCGTCAGTTCTCGCCCTCCCGCTCCGCCAGGAAGCGTTCGAACTCGCGGCCGATCTCGTCCGCCGACGGGATATCGACGGGCTCGGCGAGCATGTTGCCCCGGGTCTCCGCGCCGGCTGCGGCATCGTACTGGTGCTCGAGGCCCTGGACGAGGGAGGTGAGTTCCTCGTCGCCCTCGCGGATCTGCCGGTCGATCTCGGTCTGGGTGCGGTGGGCCTCGTTGCGCAGGGAGTGGGCGATGCCCGGCAGGACGAGCCCGGTGGCCGAGGTGATGGCCTCCAGGGCCGTCAGCGCCGCGTCCGGGTACGAGGAGCGTGCGATGTAGTGCGGCACGTGCGCCGCCACCCCCAGCACGTCGTGCTCGGCCTGCATCAGGCGGTACTCGAGCAGCGCCTCCGCGCTGCCCGGCACCTGCGCCTCCTCGAAGGGGCTGCGGTGGCCCGGTACCAGGTCACTGCGGTTGCCGTGCGGGGTCAGGCCCACCGGGCGGGTGTGCGGGACGCCCATGGGGATGCCGTGGAAGTTCACCGACAGGCGTACGCCGAGGCGCTCGACGATCTGCCGTACGGCAGCCGCGAAACGCTCCCACTCCACGTCGGGCTCGGGCCCGGAGAGCAGCAGGAACGGCGCGCCGGTGGCGTCCTGGACGAGACGCACCTCGATGCCCGGCACCTCGTAGTCGCTCCAGCGGTCCCGCTGGAACGTCAGCAGCGGGCGGCGGGCCCGGTAGTCCACGAGCCGGTCGTGGTCGAAGCGCGCCACGACCTGGTGGGGCTGCGTGTCCAGCAGCCGCTCCACGATCTGGTCGCCGGTCTCCCCCGCGTCGATGTATCCGTCGAAGTGATAGAGCAGGACAAGGCCGGCCGACTCCTGGGCGAGCGCCATGTCGACGACGGCCAGACCCTTCGGCTCCCATGCGTACAAACCCTGCGGATCAAGCACTGTGTGACCGCCCCTCCTCGTATTCGTAGGTTCACAACGAGCTGTGGGACGTTCGCATTCCCCCATCGGCCGCAAGGTTCCGCGAGACCCTCCGAACAGCTCGAAGGGCCGCACCCGGAACGGGTGCGGCCCTTCAAGTCATCGGCTGAGCCTCAGCGGCTGGGCCCCTGTGCGGGAGCTCAGCTCTGGCCGCCGGCCAGCTTCTCGCGGAGAGCGGCCAGCGCCTCGTCCGACGCCAGGGCGCCGGAGTTGTCGCCACCCTCGGAGGAGTACGAACCGCCGGACGCGGCCGGAGCGGCGGCCTCGCCACCCTCGGCGGCGGCAGCGGCGTCCGCCTCGCGGGACTTGATGACCTGCTGCTGGTGCTGCTCGAAGCGGGACTGCGCCTCGGCGTACTGGTGCTCCCACGCCTCGCGCTGGGTCTCGTAGCCCTCGAGCCAGTCGTTGGTCTCGGGGTCGAAGCCCTCGGGGTAGATGTAGTTGCCCTGGTCGTCGTAGGACGCGGCCATGCCGTACAGGGTCGGGTCGAACTCGACCGTGGCCGGGTCGGCACCGAAGGCCTCGTTGGCCTGCTTCAGCGAGAGGCTGATGCGGCGACGCTCGAGGTCGATGTCGATGACCTTGACGAAGATCTCGTCGTTGACCTGGACGACCTGCTCCGGGATCTCCACGTGGCGCTCGGCCAGCTCGGAGATGTGCACCAGACCCTCGATGCCCTCGTCCACGCGGACGAACGCACCGAACGGAACCAGCTTCGTGACCTTGCCGGGCACGACCTGGCCGATCTGGTGGGTGCGGGCGAACTGCTGCCACGGGTCTTCCTGGGTCGCCTTCAGCGACAGGGAGACGCGCTCGCGGTCCATGTCGACGTCGAGGACCTCGACCGTGACCTCCTGGCCGACCTCGACGACCTCGGAGGGGTGGTCGATGTGCTTCCAGGACAGCTCGGAGACGTGGACCAGACCGTCGACGCCACCCAGGTCCACGAAGGCACCGAAGTTGACGATCGAGGAGACCACACCGGAGCGGACCTGACCCTTCTGGAGGGTCGTGAGGAACGTCTGGCGGACCTCGGACTGGGTCTGCTCCAGCCAGGCACGGCGGGACAGGACCACGTTGTTGCGGTTCTTGTCCAGCTCGATGATCTTGGCCTCGAGCTCCTTGCCGACGTACGGCTGGAGGTCGCGGACACGACGCATCTCGACGAGGGAGGCCGGCAGGAAGCCACGGAGGCCGATGTCGAGGATGAGACCACCCTTGACGACCTCGATGACGGTACCGGTGACGATGCCGTCCTCTTCCTTGATCTTCTCGATGGTGCCCCAGGCACGCTCGTACTGGGCGCGCTTCTTCGAGAGGATCAGGCGGCCTTCCTTGTCCTCCTTCTGGAGGACCAGGGCCTCGATCTCGTCGCCGACGGCCACGACCTCGTTGGGGTCGACGTCGTGCTTGATCGAGAGCTCGCGGCTCGGGATGACACCTTCGGTCTTGTAACCGATGTCGAGCAGGACCTCGTCCCGGTCGACCTTCACGATGACGCCGTCGACGATGTCGCCGTCGTTGAAGTACTTGATCGTCTCGTCGATCGCGGCGAGGAAGGCTTCCTCGTTACCGATGTCGTTGACCGCTACCTGCGGGGTGGTGGCGGTGGTCTCGGTGCTGCTCGTCATGTGGGAAAGGGCTCCGGTACGGACATTGAGTCGTAGGTACTGCATTACGCCGGGAGCCCGTTTCGCTCTGCAGAAGCCGGACAGCTTAGGAAGCGCCACACGAAAACCTGGTGGTGCCTCGACAACCGAGGGGACATGCAACAGATGCGAGCGCAGCCTGCTCCGTCTGAGGCGCGCAGGCCCGCAGCGCAACTTGTAGCATACGGGGGCAGCCGGGCATGGTCAATGCGCGAAGCCGCACAGCCGGGGCGGATCGCCCTATTTCCGGCAGAAAATGCGCCTCCCGAGCCCACGCCGGCCCGAGCGAGTCCCTGCGGTGACCACCGCCGGAACCGGTCGGACGGGAGAGCCCGCAGATTAGTACGAGGGAGCCGATCATCCAAGAGCCAGCACCGTCCGAACAGTTCGAACCGGCCGAACCGGAGGCCACCCGGCGCGAGGCCGGTGCCACGGAGAGCTCCAGGGCCAACCGGGGCTGGTGGGACCGCAACGCGGACGAGTACCAGATCGAGCACGGCACGTTCCTCGGCGACGACCGTTTCGTGTGGGGCCCGGAGGGCCTGGACGAGATCGAGGCGGAGCTGCTCGGCAACCCCGAGGACCTCAAGGACAAGGACGTCCTGGAGATCGGCGCGGGCGCGGCGCAGTGCTCGCGCTGGCTGGCCGGGCTGGGCGCGCGCCCGGTCGCCCTGGACCTGTCGCACCGCCAGCTCCAGCACGCGCTGCGCATCGGTGGCGCCATCCCCCTGGTGTGCGCCGACGCGGGCGCGCTGCCGTTCGCGGACGGCTCCTTCGACCTGGCGTGCTCGGCGTACGGGGCGCTGCCGTTCGTCGCCGACCCGCGCGCGGTGCTGCGGGAGGTGCGGCGGGTGCTGCGGCCTGGCGGGCGGTTCGTGTTCTCGGTGACGCACCCGATCCGCTGGGCGTTCCCGGACGAGCCCGGCCCGGAGGGGCTGTCGGTGTCCGGCTCCTACTTCGACCGCACGCCGTACGTCGAGCAGGACGAGGACGGCCGCGCGGTGTACGTCGAGCACCACCGGACCGTCGGGGACCGCGTGCGGGACGTGGTGGCGTCGGGCCTGCGGCTGGTGGACCTGGTCGAGCCGGAGTGGCCGGCCTGGAACACGTCCGAGTGGGGCGGCTGGTCGCCGCTGCGCGGGAATCTGATCCCCGGGACGGCGATCTTCGTCTGCGTGCGGGACTGAGTGCGTGACCGGGTGCGGGTGTACGGGGCTGAGCGCGTGATCCGTCACGACGAACTGGGCGCGCTGCCGGTGCGCGACGCGCTGCCGGCCCTCCACGAGGCCCTGGACGGTCACGGGACCGCGGTCCTGGTGGCGCCGCCCGGCACCGGCAAGACCACGCTGGTGCCCCTCGCGCTGGCCGGGCTGCTGGGTGAGGGGCCCGCGCGGCGGGTGGTCGTGGCCGAGCCGCGGCGGATCGCGGCGCGCGCGGCGGCCCGGCGGATGGCGTGGCTGCTGGGCGAGAAGGTCGGCGGGAGCGTCGGCTACACCGTGCGCGGGGAGCGCGTCGTCGGGCGCCACGCGCGCGTGGAGGTCGTCACGACCGGTGTGCTGCTCCAGCGGTTGCAGCGGGACCAGGAGCTGGCCGGCGTCGACGTGGTGGTGCTCGACGAGTGCCACGAGCGGCATCTGGACGCGGACACGGTGGCGGCGTTCCTGCGGGACGTGCGCGAGGCTCTGCGGCCGGAGCTGCGGCTTGTGGCCGCCTCTGCCACGACGGACGCGCGCGTGTGGGCGGAGCTGCTGGGCGGGGCGCCGGTGGTCGAGGCGCACGGTGTGGCGCATCCGGTGGAGGTGGTGTGGGCGCCTCCCTCCCGGCCGGTGCGCCCGCCGCACGGGATGCGGGTGGACCCGGCGCTGCTGACACATGTGGCGTCGGTGGTGCGGCGGGCGCTGGCCGAGCGCGCCGGGGACGTGCTGTGTTTCCTGCCCGGCGTGGGCGAGATCGGGCGGGTCGCGGGTCTGCTGGGTGATCTCGGAGACGTGGACGTGCTCCGGGTGCACGGTCGGGCGCCGGCGGACGTGCAGGACGCGGTGCTGGTGCCGGGGCGGCGTCGCCGGGTGGTCCTCGCGACCTCGGTCGCCGAGTCGTCGCTGACGGTGCCCGGGGTGCGGGTGGTCGTCGACTCGGGGCTCGCGCGGGAGCCCCGCGTGGACCACGCGCGCGGGCTGAGCGCGCTGACGACGGTACGGGCCTCGCGGGCCTCCGGGCGGCAGCGGGCGGGCCGTGCCGGACGCGAGGCGCCGGGCGCGGTGTACCGGTGCTGGGCGGAGGCCGAGGAGGCGCGTCTGCCCGCGTTTCCCGCACCGGAGATCAAGGTGGCCGATCTGACGGCGTTCGCCCTCCAGGCGGCCTGCTGGGGCGATCCGGACGCCTCCGGACTCGCGTTGCCCGACCCCCCGCCGGGCGGGGCGATGGCGGCGGCGCGGGAGGTGCTGACGGTCGTGGGCGCGGTGGACTCCGCTGGGCGCGCCACGGACCGCGGGCGCTCGCTGGCACGGCTGGGGGTGCATCCGCGGCTGGGACGGGCCTTGCTCGACGCCTCAGCCGTCGGCGGGGCCGAGCGGGTCGCGGAGCTCGTCGCACTGCTGAGCGAGGAGCTGCCGAGGGAGTACGGGGACGATCTCGCCGCGGCCCTGCGGGCTGCCCGGCACGGCGGCGACGCGTACGCGGCACGCTGGCGAACGGAGGTCCGCCGACTGCGGGCCGCGGTGTCGGAAGTCTCCGACAGTCCCACCCGCCCGCAAACGGCCCGCGGGGCGGAGCCGCCGTCCGGCGCCGGGAGCGGTGGCGGGCGTCGTCCTGGGGACGTGGGTCTCGCCGGGCTCGTTGCCGCTCTCGCCTTTCCGGAGCGGGTGGGCCGGCTCGACGGTGGCTCGTACCTGATGGTGTCCGGGACGCGGGCGGAGCTTGCGGACGGATCACCGCTGTGGGGCGCGCCCTGGGTCGCCGTGGCCGTGGCCGATCGGCCGGTGGGCAGGCGGCACGCGCGCGTGCAGCTCGCCGCGGTCGTCGACGAGGACGTCGCCCGGCTCGCGGCCGGGGCGCTCCGCACGGAACAGGACGAGGTCCGCTGGGGCGACGGCGACGTCGTCGCGCGGCGGGTCGAGCGGCTGGGGGCCGTGGAGCTGGCGGTGCGGCCCCTGGCGGACGCCGAGCCCGGCCTCGTACGGGCGGCGCTGCTCGACGGGTTGCGGCAGGAGGGGTTCGGGCTGCTGCGCTGGTCGGCGGAGGCGCACATGCTGCGGCAGCGGCTCACGTTTCTGCGCCGGCACCTCGGGGAGCCCTGGCCCGACGTGTCCGACGACGCGCTGCACGCGCGCGTGGACGAGTGGCTGGAGCCGGAGCTCGGGCGGGCCCGGCGGCGCGCCGACCTGGCGCGGATCGACGCCGGGCAGGCACTGACCCGGCTGCTGCCCTGGGCCTCCGGTGACGCCACGCGGCTGGACGAGCTGGCCCCGGAACGGCTCACCGTGCCCAGCGGATCCCGGATCCGGATCGACTACGCGGATCCCGAACGGCCCGTGCTCGCAGTGAAGCTCCAGGAGATGTTCGGCCTGCACGACTCGCCCGCGGTCGCCGGGGTCCCGGTGCTGGTGCACCTCCTCTCCCCGGCCGGGCGTCCCGCCGCCGTCACCGCCGACCTCGCGTCCTTCTGGCGGACCGGCTACCGGGACGTGAGGGCGGAGCTGCGCGGGCGGTATCCGAAGCACCCCTGGCCCGAGGACCCGGCGTCCGCGGAGCCGACCCGGCACACCAACGCCCGGCTCAAACGCTGACCGGTTCCGTCCTCCGGGCGCGATCGGCCGCCGGACGACGCCGAGGGCGCCCCGCCGCTGTGGCGGGGCGCCCTCAGGGTGTTCGTGGGCTGTTCGCGCCGGTGCTACGAGGATGCCGAAGGGCTGGGGGACGGCTCGGCCGGGGTGTCGGCCGGCGCCACCTTCAGCTCCACGGTCAGCGTCGCGCCGCCCGCGGTGGTGATGCGCAGCAGGAACGTACCGGTGGTGTCGTCCGCGTACAGCTTCGGCAGCTTCAGCAGGCCGCTCGCGTCCGTCTGGAGGTCCTTCAGGGTGCGGACCGGCTTGCCGTCGGCGCCCTTGAAGTAGGGACCCTTGTCGTTCTGGGCGGGGTCGTCGGCCGACTTGACCAGGGTGGCGGTGGCCGCGACCCGGTCCGCGACGGCGCCCTTGTAGGTGGCCCTGACCTCGACCTGGCCGGCGAACTCGCCGCCCGGGACGCAGACCAGCTCGGTGTCGGTGGTGCGGGTGAGGGCGTCGGCGGCGCGCTCGGTGACCGTGGCCGTGTAGTCGACGCCGGGGAGCATACGGCCGACGACCGCGGCCCGGACCGTGAAGTCGCCCGTCTCCTCGCCTGCCAGGAGCGCCGGCGCAACGGCCACGCCGGAGGCGTCGGTGGCGACGGTGGCGACCTTCTCGCCGCCGGTGAAGGCGGCGTCGGTGTCACCGGTGATCGTGAACCGGATCCGCACCTTGCCGACGGCCTTGCCGTCCCCGGTCACGGCACGGGTGCTGATCTTCTCCGTGAACGCGTCGCCCGCCATGGCGGTGAGCTTGTCCGTGCCCGCGTCCTGGAGGTGATGCACGGTGTCGGTCGGGGTGGGCGGCGCGCTGGGCGTGCCCGGGGTGGCCGGCGGGGTGGGCTTGGACGGCGGGGTCGGCGGGGTCGGCCAGGAAGGGCTCGGGCTCGGGGTGGAGGAGCCACCGCCCCTGCCGGGCGCGGCGGGCTTGCCGGAGCTGCCGGGCGAGGGGGTCGCCCTCGGGGTGGACGGCTGCGGCGTCGGCCCGGGGTTCGCGCCGGGGGTGTGGTCGCTGCGGTGGGACGGCAGGGGTCCGGTCCCGTCCGGGACGGTGTGGCTGCCCTTGCGGTAGAACTCCAGCCACGTCAGGACGGTGTTCAGATAGTCCGTCGAGTTGTTGTAGCTGAGGATCGCGCTCCGCAGGTCGGCGGCGGTGGACAGGTCCCAGCCGAAGCGGCACAGGTAGTGGCCGGCGGCGAGAGCGGCGTCGTAGACGTTGTTGGGGTCCTTCTTGCCGTCGCCGTTGCCGTCGCGGCCCGCCCACTCCCAGGTGGAGGGGATGAACTGCATGGGCCCGACCGCGCGGTCGTACCTGCTGTCCCCGTCGTACAGGCCATGGTCGGTGTCGCTGATGTGCGCGAAACCGTTGCCGTCGAGGCGCGGGCCGAGGATCGGGGACACCGTGGTGCCGTCGGCGCGGACGTTGCCGCCGCGGGCGTGTCCGGACTCCACCTTGCCTATGGCGGCCAGCAGTTGCCAGGGCAGGTTGCAGCCCGGCTTGGACGCGCGCAGTTCGGCCTCGGCCTTCTTGTAGGCGTCGAGCACGGTGGTCGGTATGCCGGCCTCGGCCGGGCCCTTGGAGATCGGCGTGCCGACGACGGGCGCCGGGCTGGGGCTGTTGAGGGGCGGCAGGTCCGTGAAGTACGGCGAGTCGCCGGTCGCGCTGCCGTCGGTGCCGTCGTCGGGTTGGGGCGTCGCCTCAGCGGTGGACTGTCTGCCGTGTTCGTCGACGACGCCGGGAGCCTGCGAGGCGGACAGAGCCGCGACCGCCGCCGCGGCCACGGCCGTGGTTGCCGCTCCCTTGCGCAACCTGCTGCCGAAATGCGCCGCCATAGAGTGAGCCCCTCCTGTGGACGCCCCGGCGTCCGTCTCTGTCTGTCCGTTCGCCCTGTTGAGACGATCGACCCGTGTGACTGGTTGCCCTCGCGGTGCCGCACGGGTTGACGAATCCAGGTGACCCTACGACAACTTCCTTGGCATCGGGACCCGTTCGCGCCCGATTTTCACCGGTTGGCCACGACTGGTTAACGGGTGCGCCCCTCGCGTGCCACGCATACTGGACGGCGATGATCACACGGGCCCGCCGGCCCGGTCGACGCACGCCAGGAGGAGCCCCGTTGCCGTTCACTCTGAGCCATGCGGCGGCCGTACTGCCCGCGATACGCGGCGACGGAACGGGGCGGGGCCGGCTGGTCCCGTCGGTGCTCGTGGCGGGTTCCTTCGCGCCCGATCTGATCTATTACACGGCAGGGGTGGTGCCCGGTGCGATGGAGTTCGGCACGGTCACACACTCCTTCCCCGGGGTCTTCACGCTCGACGTGCTCGTCGCCTGGCTGCTGGTCGGGGTGTGGCTGCTGCTGCGTGAGCCGCTCGTCGCGCTGCTGCCGCGCGCCCGGCAGGGACGGACAGCGGCGCTGACACGGTGCGGCACCCCGTGGACACGACCGCGCCCGGCGTCGGTGCCGTGGTGGTACGCCTCCGCCGCGCTGGGCGCCCTGACGCACGTGGTGTGGGACGCGTTCACCCACCACGACCGGTGGGGGATGCGGCTGTTCCCGGTGCTGGGCCGGGAGTTGGCCGCGACGCCGGTCTACTGGTACCTGCAGTACGGCAGCTCGGCGGTGGCGGCCGTCGTGATCGCCGGGTTCCTGGTGCACGCGCTGCGGCGGACGCCGGCGGACGAGCCGGTGGGGGTGCCCGAGTTGTCGGTACGGGACCGGCGGCGGGCCTGGGCCGTGATCGCGGTCTGCGCGGTCGCCGGTGCCGTGCAGCGGACCTGGCACTGGTGGACGGGCCGGGGGTCGACAGCCGCTCTCTGGGAGCTGATTCCGACCCTGTGCTTCGGCGCGGGCGCGGGGCTGGCCGTGGGCCTGCCCCTGTACGCCCTGGACGTCAGGCTCCGGCGCGGCGCCCGGCCTGCGGGTGCCGGTGGCGGGGGCGGCGGCGTGAGGGAGTCGGTCGGATCGGGCCGTCCCAGTCCCGAGGGGGTCCGTGCTGGGGCTTCTTCCGGTCCGGACGGTGGGAGTGGTTCTTCAGCCTCGGCAGGTTGAGCCGTGCCGTCGCTTCGCCTGGGGCCGGTCGGGCTCAGCAGTTCCGGCGGTCCTGGCGGGAGCGGTGTGGGGAAGGCTCGCCCAGCCGGTCGCCGGTGGGGGGCGCGGTGGCGACGAAGACGGTGATGCTGCGCACCGGGCGGGGGCGGTGCAGTGGGGAGAGCAGCAGGGCGAGGTAGCCGCGAGTGGTGTCCGCCCACAGACGCCAGGCACGTGTCTCCCCGAGGACGGGATCGCCGGGGCCGAACCGGTCGCGTAGCCCGCTCGCGGCACGGCGCAGGGTCGCCGTCAGATCCGCCGGAACGCGGGCCGTGCCGGCGTCGGGCGCGAAGGGCCGGACCGACAGAGGTGCCCCTTTGGGGGCCTCACCGATGTCCACCCGTATCACCGCCGGCCGGCGGTTGAGCATGCGTATACCCATGCCCGCATCCTGTCGGGCACGGCTCGCGGCTGCGCCTCTTCGGGGTCCACGTGAGTGACGGGCCCTGCCACGGGTGCGCCACGCGAGGGAGGACCCCGCTGTCGACGCACCTGGCAGCCGGCGGGGTCGCCCTTCGGGGGCCACCGCGGCGGACGGGTGGTGACCTGTACGCGGTTCCCACCGGACGACGCAAGGCTCCGGCGCCAGCATCCGCTCCGGCTCCGGCTCCGGCTCCGGCTCCGGCTCCGGCTCCGGCTCCGGCTCCGGCGGCAGGGTGGCCACGGTCGGGACCCGTCCCCCGCCGTGACGCACCCGCGACGGCGGGGGCGGTCCAACGGGCGGTCCGAGCCGGGTGGCCGCCACGCACGGGCGGCTCTGCGGGGGGGCCGCCCGTGCGTGGCGGGACAGCCCCGAGCCACGGTCGCGCGGCCGCCCGTGCACGGCAGGACAGACCCGAGCCGCGGCCGACAGGGTCGCCCGCGCGGGCGCGGCGGGCTGGATCCGCCGTCACGGGGACACCCGCGCACCGCACGACAGCCCCGGCCACGTTCGCGCGGCCGCCCGTGCACGGCAGGTCAGACCGGGCCACGGCCGGCAGGCTGGCCCGCGCGGGCGCGGCGGCCTGGATCCGCCGTCACGGGGACACCCGCGCACCGCACGACAGCCCCCGCCACGGCCGCAGGGCCCCCGCGGCACGGCACGGCAGCCCGGATCCGCCGTCGCGGGAAACGCCCCGGTGTCCAGGCGGCCCGACCCGCGCGCCGCGGGCTAGTGCGCTGCCGACTCCCAGTCCGGGCCCACGCCGACCGAGACGTCCAGCGGGGCCCTGAGCTGTACCGCGCCGGCCATCTGGTGGCGGACGATCTGCTCCACGGTCTCGCGTTCGCCGGGGGCGATCTCCAGGACGATTTCGTCGTGCACCTGGAGGAGCATGCGGGAGGCGAGGCCGCCCTCGCGCAGTGCGCGGTCCACGTGCAGCATGGCGATCTTGACGATGTCGGCCGCCGTGCCCTGGATGGGCGCGTTGAGGGCCATGCGCTCGGCCATCTCGCGGCGCTGCCGGTTGTCGCTGTTGAGGTCGGGCAGATAGCGGCGGCGGCCGAAGAGGGTCTCGGTGTAGCCGGTCGCCCGCGCCTCGTCGACCACGCGGCGCAGATAGTCCCGTACGCCGCCGAAACGCTCGAAGTAGGCGTCCATCAGGGCGCGTGCCTCGGCCGCCTCGATGTTCAGCTGCTGGGAGAGGCCGAAGGCCGACAGCCCGTACGCCAGGCCGTAGGACATCGCCTTGATCTTGCGCCGCATCTCCGGCTCCACCGCCGAGCGGTCGACGCCGAAGACCTGCGAGGCCGCGGTGGTGTGCAGGTCCTCGCCGGAGGTGAACGCCTCGATCAGGCCCGCGTCCTCGGACAGGTGGGCCATCACGCGCAGCTCGATCTGGCTGTAGTCGGCGGTCATCAGCGACTCGAAGCCCTCGCCGACCACGAAGCCGCGCCGGATGGCCCGGCCCTCGTCGGTGCGGACCGGGATGTTCTGCAGGTTCGGGTCCGTCGACGACAGGCGGCCGGTGGCGGCGACCGTCTGGTTGAACGTGGTGTGGATCCGGTCGTCGGCCGCGATCGTCTTGATCAGACCCTCGACGGTGACACGCAGCTTCGCCTGCTCACGGTGGCGGAGCATGACGACCGGCAGCTCGTTGTCCGTCTGGGTGGCCAGCCATGCCAGGGCGTCGGCGTCGGTGGTGTAGCCGGTCTTCGTCTTCTTCGTCTTCGGCAGGGCGAGCTCGCCGAAGAGGACTTCCTGAAGCTGCTTGGGCGAGCCGAGGTTGAACTCGTGCCCCGCCGCAGCGTGGGCCTCCTTCACGGCCTGCTGCACCGCGCCCGCGAACATCTGCTCCATGGTCTCGAGGTGGGTTCGGTCGGCCGCGATGCCGTGCCGCTCCATGCGGGCCAGCAGAACGGACGTCGGCAGCTCCACGTCGCGCAGCAGTTCCGCCGCGCCGACCTCCGGAAGGCGCGCCTCGAAGGCCTCGCCGAGGTCGAGGACGGCGCGGGCCTGGATCATCAGGGCCTCGGCCTCGGCGCCCTCGTCGGCGCCGAAGGCGAGCTGCCCGTCGGCCGCGGCGGCGGGGGCCAGCTCCCGGTGCAGGTACTCCAGGGACAGCGCGTCCAGGTCGAAGGAGCGGCGGCCCGGCTTGACCAGGTAGGCGGCGAGCGCGGTGTCCATGGCGGCGCCCTCTATGGTCCAGCCGTGCTCGGCGAAGACCCGCATGGCGCCCTTGGCGTTGTGGAAGACCTTGGGCCGGTCCGCGTCGGCCAGCCAGGCCGCGAACGCGCCCTCGTCCGCCTCGTCCAGCTCGGACGGGTCGAACCAGGCGGCCGCTCCCCCGGGCGCGGCGAGCGCGATCTCGGCGACCGAGCCCGCGCCCAGCGCCCAGGTGTCGACGGTGGCGACACCGAGGACCTGCGTGCCGTGCTCCGTGAGCCAGCCGGCCAGCTCGCCGGTGCCGAGCACGGTGCCGTCGAGCTGCACGCCGTCCGTCGTGATCGGGGTCGTCTCGGCCTCCTCGGCGCCCGGGTCCACGGCGAAGAGCCGCTCGCGCAGGGAGGGGTTGCGGATCTCCAGGGTGTCCAGGACCATCGCGACGGCCTTGCGGTCGTACGGCGTGCGAGTGAGGTCGGTGACCGTCTTCGGCAGCTCCACGCTCCGCTCCAGCTCGGTGAGCCGGCGGTTGAGCTTGACGGACTCCAGGTGGTCCCGCAGGTTCTGCCCGGCCTTGCCCTTGACCTCCTCGACGCGCTCGACGAGCTCAGCGAACGAACCGAACTGGTTGATCCACTTCGCGGCGGTCTTCTCGCCGACGCCGGGGATGCCCGGCAGGTTGTCGGACGGGTCGCCGCGCAACGCCGCGAAGTCCGGATACTGGGCCGGGGTCAGCCCGTACTTCTCGACGACCTTCTCCGGGGTGAAGCGGGTCAGCTCGGAGACGCCCTTGGTGGGGTAGAGCACCGTCGTGTGCTCGGAGACCAGCTGGAACGAGTCTCGGTCGCCGGTGACGATCAGCACCTCGAAGCCCTCGGCCTCGGCCTGGGTGGCGAGGGTGGCGATCACGTCGTCCGCCTCGAACCCCTCGACGGCGAAGCGGGAGGCGTTCATCGCGTCGAGCAGTTCGCCGATCAGCTCGACCTGCCCCTTGAACTCGTCCGGGGTCTTGGAGCGGTTCGCCTTGTACTCGGTGAACTCCGCCGACCGCCAGGTCTTGCGGGAGACGTCGAAGGCGACCGCGAAGTGCGTCGGCTCCTCGTCACGCAGCGTGTTGGCCAGCATCGACGCGAAGCCGTAGATGGCGTTCGTCGGCTGGCCCGTCGCGGTCGTGAAGTTCTCCGCGGGCAGCGCGAAGAACGCGCGGTACGCCAGCGAGTGCCCGTCCATGAGCATCAGCCGCGGCCGCGCGCCGCCGGGGGTGGTGTCGGTCTTCTTCGATGCTGTCTCTGCCACGCCCCCGATCCTGCCACGTACCACTGACAGCCGAAGCCCACGCCCTGACAGCCGCGGCCGGCCACCCGCCTCCACGGCCTCCGGAACGCCACGCCCCCGGCCCGCCCGGCCGCCCACCCCGCAGCGCCTGCCGCCCGGAGCCCACCCCGGTCCCGCGCCGGAAGACGGTCCCTCCCGCGGCGCGCTCCGCAGCCGGGCGGCCGGGCGGGCGGCACGGGACAGTCCGTGTGCCGGTTGCCGTGGTCCGTGTCCCGGGCCTAGGGGCTTTCGCACGGTCGTGCGAGGATCGGGAGCGTTGTTCATATGCCGCGAGTCGAAGGAGAGCGTGCTATGGCCACGAAGCCGCCCATGGGTGATCCGGTTCAGGACGCGCCGGAGGTAGCCGAGCCGCAGCACGCGGCGGCGGGGCTGCCGGCCATCGGGCACACCCTGCGGATCGCCCAGCAGCAGATGGGGGTGCGGCGCACCGCGCTGACCCTGCTGCGGGTGAACCAGAAGGACGGCTTCGACTGCCCCGGCTGCGCCTGGCCGGAGCCGGAGCACCGGCACACGGCGGAGTTCTGCGAGAACGGCGCGAAGGCGGTCGCCGAGGAGGCCACCCTGCGCCGGGTCACCCCGGAGTTCTTCGCCGCGCACTCCGTGTCCGACCTGGCGGACCGCAGCGGCTACTGGCTGGGCCAGCAGGGACGGCTCACCCACCCCATGTACCTGCCCGAGGGCGCCGATCACTACGAACCGGTCACCTGGGAGCGCGCCTTCGACATCGTCGCCGAGGAGATCACCGCCCTCGACTCCCCCGACGAGGCCCTCTTCTACACGTCGGGCCGCACCAGCAACGAGGCCGCGTTCCTCTACCAGCTCTTCGCGCGCGAACTCGGCACCAACAACCTGCCCGACTGCTCCAACATGTGCCACGAGTCGTCCGGCTCGGCCCTGTCGGAGACGATCGGCGTCGGCAAGGGCAGCGTCCTCCTGGAGGACCTGTACAAGGCCGACCTGATCATCGTCGCCGGGCAGAACCCGGGGACGAACCACCCCCGGATGCTCTCCGCCCTGGAGAAGGCCAAGGCGGGCGGCGCGCGGATCATCAGCGTCAATCCGCTGCCCGAGGCCGGGCTGGAGCGGTTCAAGAACCCGCAGACCCCGCAGGGCATGCTCAAGGGCGCCGCGCTCACCGACCTCTTCCTGCAGATCCGCATCGGCGGCGACCAGGCCCTCTTCCGTCTCCTCAACAAGCTGATCCTCGACACCGAGGGCGCGGTGGACGAGGAGTTCGTGCGCGAACACACCCATGGCTACGAGGAGTTCGCGCAGGCCGCCCGGACCGCCGACTGGGACGAGACGCTCACCGCGACCGGGCTCACGCGCGCGGAGATCGACCGCGCGCTGGAGATGGTCCTCGCCTCCCGGCGCACGATCGTGTGCTGGGCGATGGGCCTGACCCAGCACAAGCACTCGGTGCCGACCATCCGCGAGGTCGTCAACTTCCTGCTGCTGCGCGGCAACATCGGCCGCCCGGGCGCGGGGGTGTGCCCGGTGCGCGGCCACTCCAACGTGCAGGGCGACCGCACCATGGGCATCTTCGAACGCCCCGCCCCCGCCTTCCTGGACGCCCTGGAGAAGGAGTTCGGCTTCGCACCTCCGCGCGAGCACGGCTACGACGTCGTACGCGCCATCCGGGCCCTGCGCGACGGGGAGGCGAAGGTCTTCTTCGCCATGGGCGGCAACTTCGTCTCCGCCTCCCCCGACACCGAAGTCACCGAGGCCGCGATGCGCCGGGCCCGGCTGACGGTGCACGTGTCGACCAAGCTCAACCGCTCCCACGTGGTCACGGGCGCGCGTGCGCTGATCCTGCCCACCCTCGGCCGCACCGAGCGGGACGTGCAGGCCGGCGGCGAGCAGTTCGTCACCGTCGAGGACTCCATGGGCATGGTGCACGCCTCCCGGGGCCGACTGCGGCCCGCGGGCCCGCAGTTGAAGTCGGAGCCGGCCATCGTGTGCGCTCTGGCCCGCCGCGTGCTGGGCGAGAGGAGCGTCGTGCCGTGGGAGGAGTTCGAGAAGGACTACGCCGCGATCCGCGACCGGATCGCCCGGGTGGTCCCCGGCTTCGAGGACTTCAACGCGCGCGTGGCCCGCCCCGGCGGCTTCGCGCTGCCCCACGCCCCGCGCGACGAGCGCCGCTTCCCGACGGCCACCGGCAAGGCCAACTTCACCGCCGCGCCGGTGGAGTACCCCGAACTGCCCGAGGGCCGGCTGCTGTTGCAGACGCTGCGTTCGCACGACCAGTACAACACCACGGTGTACGGCCTCGACGACCGCTACCGGGGCATCAAGAACGGCCGGCGGGTGGTGCTGGTCAACCCGGAGGACGCGCGGGCGCTCGGGGTGGCCGACGGGTCGTACGTGGACCTGGTCGGCGAGTGGAAGGACGGCGTGGAGCGGCGGGCACCGGGCTTCCGCGTCGTGCACTATCCGACGGCCCGCGGCTGCGCCGCCTCCTACTACCCGGAGACCAACGTGCTGGTGCCGCTCGACGCCACCGCCGACACCAGCAACACCCCGGCCAGCAAGTCCGTCGTGGTGCGTCTGGAACAATCGGCGGCCGACTGAGCGTTCGCTCAGTGAATGCGGTGGCCGATCGACCACGATCCGGTCGGCACCGAGCCGACCAAGGACGAACGGAGCCGGACCCCATGGGCGAGCAGCAGCACGTGAAGTTCCCGCAGGAAGTCCTCGACGAGTACGCCGCGCTCGGCGTCGACCTGCCCGCCCTCTTCTCCGCCGGACACCTCGGCACCCGCATGGGCGTGCAGATCCTGGAGGCGTCCGCGGACCGCGTCGTCGGCACCATGCCGGTGGAGGGCAACACCCAGCCCTACGGACTGCTGCACGGCGGCGCCTCCGCCGTCCTCGCCGAGACCCTCGGCTCGGTCGGCGCCATGCTGCACGGCGGCAGCTCCAAGATCGCCGTGGGTGTCGACCTGAACTGCACCCACCACCGCGGGGCGCGCTCCGGGCTGGTCACCGGTGTGGCCACACCCGTCCACCGGGGACGCTCGACGGCGACGTACGAGATCGTGATCAGCGACGAGGAGGGACGGCGGGTGTGCAGCGCCCGTCTGACCTGCCTGCTGCGCGACGTGAACCCGGGCGACAACCCCGCCGGCGCGGCCGGCTGAGCCACGGAGCCGCCCCCGCGACCGTTGCCCCCGGACACCGGGCCCCCTAGCTTCTTGCCATGACAACGGGAGGAGCGCCCCGGCCGGCGGCGCGGTCGAGCCGGTCACACCCCCAACCACGCGCCACGTCAGTGGATCTGACGTGCCGCCATCGGACCGGGGAAGACCGTTCCGGCAGGAGAGCCGGGACGTGAGCGGTGTCGGGCCGCTCGAACCGGGCGAGGGCACGCGCGCGTGGGGCACGTCCGACCGGGACGACCCGGATGCCCCGGGCGACCCTGATGCCCCGCCCCGCCCCGGCGCCCTCGCGCACGGCCCCCTCGCGCCTCTCGCCCGGCTGTACCGGCGGCACCGCCGGGCCGCCCTCACGGCCCTGACACTCGCTCTCCTCCTCGCGGGCGGCGGCTACTTGTCCGCCATCCGCCAGGACGCGCCGCAGCCCCCTCCGCCGCCCCCGGCGCCGCCCTACCCGTCCCTGGTGACCGACGTGTCCTACCTGGACGAGGTCGCCGCACCCCACGCGGCAGGAAACAGGACATTCAGCTTCGCGGTGCTGGTCAGCGTGCAGACCGGCCCGCCCGTGACCGTCACCGGCATCGACCAGCCGTACGCAGGACTTTCCCTCACCTCCGAGCCCCGGGCCCCTTTCCTCATCCGGGCAGGATCCGCCCATAAAGTTGTGATCACCATGCATGTGAAGGAATGCGGAAAGGTGCCGGGGAACGCCGGACTCCCATTCCTGGACGTGACACTGCGTAATGAGCGCGCAATCCAGGTGCACGGTTTCATCCTCGGGCCACGGTATGCGCAGAGCCTCTCCCAGGCCCTGGAAGTCGCCTGCGGCAACGGTTCTCGGTAATCACCAAAACCCTTGAGACACCTGATCGCAGCAAGCCCCGTCCTGCGGGTTCTCAGAATCCGGACCGGGCGAATCTGCCTGAATTCCACTGTTCCACCCGCCGCGCACCGCTCTGCATTACGTCCTGTCATAACAAGAGAGTCACAGCCTTGGCCAAGCCCTCCTCGACGTTCCCTATGCACGCCTAGAGTCACGGCCAGTCACGGCGCGTCGGATTACCTCTTCGACTCCGCGCTCGACTCGACCTCTTCCAGGGGGGAGGGGCCGTGCCAGGGAAAGGACTGATCGTGCGTCAACGTTCACTCATCGCCGTAACCGCAGCACTGGCAGCGGGAGCACTCACCCTCACCGCCTGCGGCTCGCGCGGCGGCGACAAGGGTTCGGACTCCGGCAACGGTGGCACCACCGTGGTCATCGGCGTCGACGCCCCGCTGACCGGCGACCTGTCCGCCATGGGCCTCGGCATCAAGAACTCCGCCGACCTCGCCGCCAAGACGGCCAACAAGCAGAAGTTCGTCGAGGGCGTCACCTTCAAGATCCAGGCCCTGGACGACCAGGCCCAGCCCTCCTCGGGCCAGCAGAACGCCGTCAAGCTCGTCGCCAACAAGGACGTCCTCGGCACCGTCGGCCCCCTCAACTCCTCCGTCGCGGAGTCCATGCAGAAGGTCTTCGACGACGCCAAACTGGTCCAGGTCTCCCCCGCCAACACCGGCCCCTCCCTCAGCCAGGGCCCCGACTGGCGGACCAAGAAGGAGCGCCAGTACAAGTCGTACTTCCGCACCGCGACCACGGACGCCATCCAGGGCCCGTTCGCCGCCCAGTACGTCTACAACACCGCGAAGAAGACCAAGGTCTTCGTCATCGACGACAAGAAGACCTACGGTGCCGGCCTGGCCGGCACCTTCACCGACGAGTTCAAGAAGCTCGGCGGCAAGGTCGTCGGCACCGAGCACATCAACCCCGACACCAAGGACTTCTCCGCGGTCGCCACCAAGGTCAAGAAGTCCGGCGCGGACATCGTCTACTACGGCGGCGAATACCCGCAGGCCGGCCCGCTCAGCAAGCAGATCAAGGCCGCCGGCGCCAAGATCCCGCTCATCGGCGGCGACGGCATCAACGACGCCAAGTTCATCGAGCTGGCCGGCCCCGACAGCGGCGGCGACCTCGCCACCTCCGTCGGCACCCCGGTCGAGGAACTCGACTCCGCCAAGCAGTTCACGGCCGACTACAAGGCCGCCGGCTACAAGGAGGAGTACTCCGCCTACGGCGGCTACTCCTACGACTCCGCCTGGGCCATCATCGAGGCCGTCAAGAAGGTCGTCGACGACAACGGCGGCAAGATGCCCTCCGACGCCCGCGCCAAGGTCACCGAGGCCATGCAGAACGTCTCCTTCGACGGAGTGACCGGCAAGGTCTCCTTCGACGAGTTCGGCGACGCCACCAACAAGCAGCTCACCGTCTACGCCGTCAAGGACGGCGCCTGGGCCTCGGTCCACTCCGGAACCTACACGGGCTGATCCACCACCAGCACCGCTCAACCGTCGCGCGGGGCGCTGTTCCACTGGCGCCCCGCGCGTACTCGCATCCGGCCACATTCGACAAACATCCGAAGTCTCGGAGGACATGCGGTGAACGAACTGCCGCAGCAGCTGGTCAACGGCCTGCTACTGGGATCCATGTACGGGCTGGTCGCCATCGGCTACACGATGGTCTATGGCATCGTCCAGCTCATCAACTTCGCCCACGGCGAGATCTTCATGACCGGCGCCTTCGGCGGACTCTCGGTCTACCTGTGGATACTTCCGAACGGCACGTCCATGTGGATCGCGCTGCCGCTCATGCTCCTCGGCGCCATCATCGTCGCCGTCCTCGTCGCCATCGGGGCGGAACGGTTCGCCTACCGTCCCCTGCGCGGCGGCCCACGCCTGGCGCCCCTGATCACCGCCATCGGCCTCTCCCTCGCCCTGCAGCAGGCGGTGTGGGCCTGGTACCCGGACGCCAAGTCCGCGCGCACCTTCCCGCAGATCGCCGGAGGCCCCTTCGAGATCGGCAACGTCACCATCCAGACCGGTGACATCTTCGTCTTCTGCGCCGCCCCCATCAGCATGGCCATCCTCGCCTACTTCGTCATGAAGACGCGCACCGGACGCGGCATGCAGGCCACCGCCCAGGACCCCGACACCGCCAAGCTCATGGGCGTCAACACCGACCGCATCATCGTGGTCGCCTTCGCCCTCGGCGCCACCTTCGCCGCCGTCGGCGGCGTCGCCTACGGCCTCAAGTACGGCGAGATCCAGTTCCGCATGGGCTTCATCCTCGGACTCAAGGCCTTCACCGCGGCAGTCCTCGGCGGCATCGGCAACATCTACGGCGCCATGATCGGCGGGCTCGTCCTCGGCGTCGCCGAGACCCTCGCCACCGCCTACATCTCCGACATCCCCGGCATGGACCAGTTCGGCAGCCAGTCCTGGGCCGACGTCTGGGCGTTCGTACTCCTCATCCTCGTGCTGCTGTTCCGGCCCCAGGGCCTGCTCGGCGAGCGCGTCGCGGACAGGGCGTGACACCGATGACCACACAGACCACCGCACCCGAAACGCCCAGCGCCCCCACCGCCGGCAGCGAACCCACCGGGCTCATCCGCATACCCGAGCAGATCGGCCGCGCCCTGGCCACCGGCGGCGCCGTCCTCACCTTCATCTCCACCTTCCTCGCCTGGACCTGGACCTCCGAGTTCTCCGGAGACCTCACGGTCTACGGCTACCCGGGCGGCCTGCAGGTCCTCGTCCTCGTCGGCGCCGTCCTCACCATCCTCTTCGCCCTCTCCTCCTACGGCATCAAGGGCCTCGGCTGGCTCACCCCGGCCGGCGCCGACGCGGCGGTCAAACTCACCGCCCTCGCCACATTCGCCACCGCCTGGTACACGGTGCTCGCCATCAGCATCGAACTCGGCGGCGTCGTCAACCTCGAACCCGGCGGCTACATCGTCGCCGTCACCAGCCTCGCCACCCTCGTCGGCGCCCTGGCCCTGCCCTTCGAACGCCCCGAACCCAACCCCGTGGACCCCGACGACGGCGGCCGGGAACAGCTCAAGCAGAAAACGGCCCACCTCCGGGAGACGCTCAAGGCCGTCTTCGCCACCGGCACCGCCCGGCCCGTCGGCAAGCTCGCGCCCTACGCCGAGATCCTCGTCATCATCGCGGCCATGGCCATCGGCCTGACCGTCTTCACCTACGGCATCGGCACCCCCGACAGCGAACTCTTCATCGGCTTCCTCATCACCGCCGGCTTCAGCTTCGCCGCCCTCGCCAAGGCCGGACTGGTGGGCCGCGTCTCGACGATCACCGCCAGGCACCGCAACATCACGATGATCGGCGCCTTCGTCGCAGCCGCCGCCTTCCCCTTCACCCAGTCCGACGACCAGTACGCGGCCATCGGCGTCTACATCCTGATCTTCGCCACCGTCGCACTCGGCCTGAACATCGTCGTCGGCCTCGCCGGCCTCCTCGACCTCGGCTACGTCGCCTTCCTCGGCGTCGGCGCCTACACCGCGGCCCTGGTCTCCGGCTCCCCGTCCTCACCTCTGCACGTCCATCTGCCGTTCTGGGCCTCCGCGTTGCTCGGCGGCGCCGTCGCCATGGTCTTCGGCGTCCTCATCGGCGCCCCCACCCTGCGACTGCGGGGCGACTACCTCGCGATCGTCACGCTCGGCTTCGGTGAGATCTTCCGCATCACCGTCAACAACACCGACGGCACCTCCGGACCCGACGTCACCAACGGCTCCAACGGCATCTCGTCGATCCCGAACCTGAACATCCTCGGCTTCGACTTCGGCCAGGAGCACACCTTCCTCGGGCTCACCATCGCCCGCTTCGCCAACTACTTCCTGCTGATGCTCCTGATCACGCTGATCGTCGTCGTGGTCTTCCGGCGCAGCAGCGACTCCCGCATCGGCCGCGCCTGGATCGCCATCCGCGAGGACGAGACCGCCGCACGCGCCATGGGCATCAACGGCTTCCGCGTCAAGCTCATCGCCTTCGCCCTCGGCGCCACCCTGGCCGGCCTCGCCGGCGCCGTCCAGGCGCACGTCACCTACACCGTGACCCCCGAGCAGTACCAGTTCGCCCACGTCGTGCCGCCCAACTCCGCCTTCCTGCTCGCCGCGGTCGTCCTCGGCGGCATGGGCACCATCAGCGGCCCCCTCGTCGGCGCGGCCCTGCTCTACCTCATCCCGGCCAAGCTCCAGTTCCTCGGCGACTACCAGCTCCTGGCCTTCGGTCTCGCACTCGTACTGCTGATGCGCTTCCGCCCGGAAGGCCTCATCCCCAACCGGCGCCGCCAGCTCGAGTTCCACGAGCAGACGGAGGCACCCGCGGTCCTCAGCAAGGCAGGGGTCTGACCCATGACTACCGACACCACCACCAAGGACACCACGCCCACCCCGGCCACCCCGGGCGAGACCGTCCTCGACGCACGCGGCGTCACCATGCGCTTCGGCGGCCTGACCGCCGTGCGCGGAGTCGACCTCACCGTCAACAGCGGCGAGATCGTAGGACTCATCGGCCCCAACGGCGCCGGCAAGACCACCTTCTTCAACTGCCTCACCGGCCTCTACACCCCCACCGAGGGCGAGGTCCGCTACAAGGGCAACGTCCTGCCGCCCAAGTCCTTCAAGGTCACCGCCGCCGGCATCGCCCGCACCTTCCAGAACATCCGCCTGTTCGCCAACATGACGGTCCTGGAGAACGTGCTCGTCGGCCGGCACACCCGCACCAAGGAAGGACTCTGGTCCGCCCTGCTGCGCGGCCCCGGATTCCACCGCGCCGAAGCCGCCTCCCGCGCACGGGCCATGGAGCTCCTGGAATTCGTGGGCCTCGCCCACAAGGCCGAGCACCTCTCCCGCAACCTGCCCTACGGCGAGCAGCGCAAGCTGGAGATCGCCCGCGCCCTGGCCAGCGAGCCGGGCCTGCTCCTCCTGGACGAGCCCACCGCCGGCATGAACCCCCAGGAGACCCGGGCCACCGAGGAACTCGTCTTCGCCATCCGGGACATGGGCATCGCCGTACTCGTCATCGAGCACGACATGCGGTTCATCATGAACCTCTGCGACCGCGTCGCCGTACTCGTCCAGGGCGAGAAGCTCATCGAGGGCGACAGCGCCACCGTCCAGCGCGACGAGCGCGTCATCGCCGCCTACCTCGGCGAACCCTTCGAAGGCGCGCCCGGCGCCGAGGAGGCCGCCGAGGTCGAGAACGCCGAGGCACAAGCCGAGGCGGCCGAGACGCAGGCAGAGGCGCAGGCAGAGGACGACACCCCGCAGGACGCCGCGCCCGGCAAGGAGAACGACCGATGACCGCACTGCTCGAAGTCGAGGACCTCCGCGTCGCCTACGGCAAGATCGAGGCCGTCAAGGGCATCTCCTTCACGGTCGAGGCCGGTCAGGTCGTCACCCTCATCGGCACCAACGGCGCCGGCAAGACCACGACGCTGCGCACCCTGTCCGGGCTGCTCAAGCCCGTCGGCGGGCAGATCAAATTCAACGGCAAGTCGCTGAAGAAGATCCCCGCCCACCAGATCGTCTCCCTGGGACTCGCCCACTCCCCCGAGGGGCGGCACATCTTCCCGCGGATGACGATCGAGGACAATCTCCGGCTCGGCGCCTTCCTGCGCAAGGACAGGGAAGGCATCGAAAAGGACATTCAGCACGCCTACGATCTCTTCGCCATCCTCGGCGAACGCAGAAAGCAGGCCGCGGGCACCCTCTCCGGCGGCGAGCAGCAAATGCTCGCCATGGGCCGGGCGCTGATGTCCCAGCCGAAACTGCTCATGCTCGACGAGCCCTCCATGGGCCTTTCGCCGATCATGATGCAGAAGATCATGGCGACCATCGCCGAACTGAAATCCCAGGGCACGACGATTCTGCTCGTCGAGCAGAACGCCCAGGCGGCGCTTTCCCTCGCCGACCAGGGGCACGTCATGGAGGTCGGCAACATCGTGCTGTCCGGCACCGGCCAGGACCTGCTGCACGACGAATCGGTCCGCAAGGCGTACCTGGGCGAGGACTGACCCCACCGGGTCACCGCCGAGACGAGAATGGGCTCGCGTCCCCTTACGGGACGCGAGCCCATTCTCTTTCCGCTGTTGTGTCCGGCTCAGTCCTTGTCGGACCCGGCGCCCTTCGCGGCCTTCTTCTCCTCGCTGTCCTGGATGACCGCCTCCGCGACCTGCTGCATCGACATGCGGCGGTCCATCGAGGTCTTCTGGATCCAGCGGAACGCGGCCGGCTCGGTCAGCCCGTACTCCGTCTGAAGGATCGACTTGGCACGGTCGACCAGCTTGCGGGTCTCCAGCCGCTGGGTGAGGTCGGCGACCTCCTTCTCCAGCTCCTTCAGCTCGGTGAACCGCGAGACGGCCATCTCGATCGCCGGAACGACGTCGCTCTTGCTGAACGGCTTGACGAGATACGCCATCGCCCCGGCGTCCCGGGCCCGCTCCACCAGGTCGCGCTGCGAGAACGCGGTGAGCATGAGCACGGGTGCGATCTGCTCCTCGGCGATCCGCTCCGCGGCCGAGATGCCGTCGAGCTTGGGCATCTTCACATCGAGGATCACCAGGTCCGGGCGGTGCTCGCGGGCCAGCTCCACGGCCCGCTCCCCGTCGCCGGCCTCGCCGACGACCTGGTAGCCCTCCTCCTCCAGCATCTCTTTGAGATCGAGCCGGATCAGCGCCTCGTCCTCGGCGATGACGACCCGGGTCGTCAGCGGAGGCACGTGCGACTTGTCGTCGTCGGACACGTCAACGGGCTGGGGCGACTCGGCGGTCACGGGGGCGCTCCTTGGTCCGGGGCGGGCGGATACTGCTCCCAAGAGCGTACCGAGCTGCGGTAAGGTGGTCAGGCAGCGGGTCGGGGGCAACCTTCGATTCGTCGGGCCCCGGTAGCCCAATTGGCAGCAGGCAATGGATTCAAAACCCATACAGTGTCGGTTCGAGTCCGACCCGGGGCACTTTTCCTTCGATTCAAAGGTCGTCACTTGCGGCGGAGGATCCCCTGTCGGGTGATCCTTCGCCGTTCGCCGTGTGTCGTCCCGACCGCTCTCGCAGAGTGCTCACATGTACGACGTCAGCACACGCAAGCGAGCCCTTTCGCTGGTCCACCAGGGCCGCAGTCTGAACTCGGTCAGCAGGGAGACCGGCGTCTCCCGCGCCACGATCCGCGCTTGGCAGACACGCGCCGAACCTCTGCACCGGAACCGCGCGATGTCATGCCCGCGTTGTCGCGACGCACCCTGGGAGCCCGAAGAGATCACGGCCTACACCTACCTGCTGGGCCTGTACCTCGGCGACGGCTGCGTCAGCTCGCTGCGCAGGGGCGTCCACTTCCTTCGCATCACGTGCGCGGACGCCTGGCCCGGCCTGATCGAAGCCTGCGCCGAGGCCATGCAACGTGTCCGTCCCGACAACAAGGTGTTCCGAGTCCAGCGCCAGGGCTGCCAGAACGTCACCTGCTACAGCAAGCACTGGCCCTGCCTCTTCCCCCAGCACGGCCCCGGCAAGAAGCACGAGCGCCGGATCACGCTCGAGCCCTGGCAGCAGGAGATGGTCGACACACACCCGTGGGAATTCGTCCGGGGCCTCATCCACTCCGACGGCTGCCGTATCACCAACTGGACGACCCGCCTCGTCGGCGGCGAGCGCAAGCGCTACGAGTATCCGAGGTACTTCTTCACCAACACGTCGGCGGACATCGTGCGGCTCTTCACCGACACCCTCGACAAGGTCCGCGTCGAGTGGAAGCCACTGCATCAGAGCCGCGCCGCCGTGACGATCTCCGTCGCCCGCAAAGCCTCCGTAGCGCTCATGGACGCTCACGTCGGGCCCAAGCACTGAGCCGGTGCTATCGGGGGCTGTCGTCCTCGCCGATGTGGTGCACCCGGACCAGGTTCGTCGAGCCCGGCACCCCGGGGGGCGAGCCCGCCGTGATCACCACCACGTCGCCCTTCTCGCAGCGGCCGTACCGCAGGAGCAGTTCGTCGACCTGCTCGACCATGGCGTCGGTCGAGTCGACGCGCGGGCCGAGGAACGTCTCGACGCCCCAGGTGGCGCTGAGTTGGGAGCGGGTGGCCGGTTCCGGGGTGAAGGCCAGCAGCGGGATGGGTGAGCGGTAGCGGGAGAGCCGGCGGGCGGTGTCGCCCGACTGTGTGAAGGCGACCAGGAATTTCGCGCCGAGGAAGTCGCCGATCTCCGCCGCCGCTCGGGCCACGGCGCCGCCCTGCGTGCGGGGCTTGTTGCGGTCGGTCAGCGGCGGCAGCCCCTTGGCCAGGAGGTCCTCCTCGGCCGCCGCGACGATGCGGGCCATCGTCCGCACCGTCCCCACCGGGTGCTTGCCCACACTGGTCTCGCCCGAGAGCATCACCGCGTCCGTGCCGTCGAGCACCGCGTTGGCCACGTCCGAGGCCTCCGCGCGGGTCGGGCGGGAGTTGCCGATCATCGAGTCGAGCATCTGCGTGGCGACGATCACCGGCTTGGCGTTCCGCCGGGCCACTTCGACCGCGCGCTTCTGGACGATCGGGACCTGCTCCAGCGGCATCTCCACGCCCAGGTCGCCGCGGGCGACCATGATGCCGTCGAAGGCGGCCACGATGTCGTCGACGGCCTCCACCGCCTGCGGTTTCTCGATCTTGGCGATGACGGGGAGACGGCGGCCCTCGTCGTCCATGACGCGGTGGACGTCGAGGATGTCCCGGCCACCGCGGACGAACGACAGTGCGACGACGTCGAAGCCGGTGCGCAGCGCCCAGCGCAGGTCGTCCTCGTCCTTCTTCGACAGGGCGGGGACCGAGACGGCGACGCCGGGCAGATTGAGCCCCTTGTGGTCGGAGATCACGCCGCCCTCGATCACCCGGGTGCGGACACGGGGGCCGTCGACGGCGGTGACCTCAAGACACACCTTGCCGTCGTCGACGAGGACGCGCTCGCCGGGGGTGACGTCCTCGGCGAGGCCCGCGTGGGTGGTGCCGCAGATGTCGCCGTCGCCCTCGACGCCCTCTTCGACGGTGATGGTGAAGGTGTCGCCGCGTTCGAGGAGTACGGGTCCCTCGCGGAAGCGGCCGAGCCGGATCTTCGGGCCCTGAAGGTCGGCGAGGATTCCGACGCTGCGTCCGGTCTCGTCGGCGGCTCTGCGTACGTGCCGGTAGCGCGCCTCGTGTTCGGCGTGGCCGCCGTGGCTGAGGTTGAAGCGGGCGACGTCCATTCCGGCGTCGACCAGTGCCTTGATCTGGTCGTACGTGTCGGTGGCGGGCCCCAGAGTACAGACGATCTTTGCTCGGCGCATGATGTGAGCCTAGGCCTTACCAGTGGGTAGACGATTGGTACGACGTGACCACTCAACAACCTTTGGATGAAGGGGTATTGACAACTGTTGAACTGTGCGGGGCGGCGCTCGGGCAAGCGTTCGTCCCGTTCGCGGACCGGAAGACGCAACGGACGTCACGTCATCACAGTCTGGGCGGTGCCATGGTGAAGCGCGCGTCGACCTGCGCGTGGACGTGCTGCCGCTCGGGTTCGAGGTCCAGGGGCGCTGCCTCGTCCTCGGGCGCGGCGCCTCCGTAGGCCTGCCTCGATCTCATCCGCCCGGGTGCCGGTGCCCAGGGCTGGGCGTTCTCCGCGCCGATGTCGGCGAGTTCGACGAGGGCCGTGAGTGAGGTGCCGAGTGCCTCGGCGTACTCCCTGGCCCGCTGGACGGCGTCCTGCACGGCCTGCCGGCTTGCCTCCCGGTGGGCCGGTGAGCCCGGGCGCAGCGCCCACCAGGGGCCGTCCACCCGGGTGAGTTCGGAGTCGGCCAGTCGGGTGGTGAGTTCTCCGAGTGCGGTGAAGTCGCAGAGTGCGGCGGTGAGGCGGACGGCTCCGTGGTAGGTGCGGACGCGCTCGCCGCGGCCGTGCCGGGCCGGTTCGGGGGTGAGGGAGAGGGCGCCGGTCTCGAGGTTCTCCACCGCCTGTCCGTAGGACTTGACGAGGTCCAGGACGTGGGCGTTGCGCCGGGTGAGGTCGTCCAGGGTGGAACGGCGGTCCTTGCCGCGGGCGGTGACGGTGATGCCGATCCGGGCGATCTCGGGGTCGACTTCCAGGTGTGCCTCGCCGCGGACGGCTATCCGGGGGGCGTCGGGGGTGCCGTAGGGGACGGCGGGGCCGGGTTCCGGAGCGGGGCCTGAGGTCATACGCCCCACTCTGTCACCGGTGGCCGGTTTTCCGCCCCTGCCGGTCATCAGATCGCAACCTTCCGGGGGTGTTGCGGTTCGCCGCGGACCGCCAGAATCTACGCGCGTCATCGACTTGTTTCACGAGGAGAACCAGACATGCCGTTGAACCGCCGGAAGTTTCTGACGAAGTCCGCCGCCACCGGGGCGGGGGTGGCGCTGACCGGCGCCGTGGCGGCTCCGGCGGCCGAGGCCGCGCCCGCCCCTGCCGCCGCGGCGGGCCAGAAGGCCGAGAAGCCGGGCAAGCGCTACTCCCTGACCGTCATGGGCACGACCGACCTGCACGGGCACGTGTTCAACTGGGACTACTTCAAGAACGGCGAGTACAGCGACGCGGCGGGCAACGCCCAGGGTCTGGCCCGGGTCTCGACGCTGGTGGACCAGGTCCGCAAGGAGAAGGGCCGTGACCACACGCTGCTCCTGGACGCCGGTGACACGATTCAGGGCACCCCGCTGACGTACTACTACGCGAAGGTGGACCCGATCACCGCCAAGCGTGGTCCGGTGCACCCGATGGCCAAGGCGATGAACGCCATCGGGTACGACGCTGTGGCGCTCGGCAACCACGAGTTCAACTACGGCATCGAGACGCTGCGCAAGTTCGAGGAGCAGTGCGACTTCCCGCTGCTCGGCGCCAACGCGGTGGACCACAAGACGCAGAAGCCGGCCTTCCCGCCCTACTTCATCAAGAAGTTCCACCAGCCGGGCGCCGCCCCGGTGACGGTGGCCGTGCTGGGTCTGACCAACCCGGGCATCGCGATCTGGGACAAGGCCTACGTCCAGGGCAAGCTGGACTTCCCGGGTCTTGAGGAGCAGGCCGCGAAGTGGGTGCCCAAGCTGCGTTCGATGGGCGCGGACGTGGTCATCGTCTCGGCGCACTCGGGCACGTCCGGGACCTCGTCGTACGGCGACCAGCTCCCGTACGTGGAGGACGCCGCCGCGAACATCGCACGGCAGGTGCCCGGCATCGACGCGATCCTGGTGGGCCACGCGCACAAGGAGATCGCGGAGCTGAAGGTCGTCAACGAGAAGACCGGCAGGACGGTCGTGCTGTCGGAGCCCCTGTGCTACGCCGAGCGGCTCTCCCTGTTCGACATCGAGCTGGTGTTCGCCAAGGGCAAGTGGGAGGTGGAGTCGGTCTCCGCCTCGCTGCGCAACACCAACACCGTCGCCGACGACCCGAAGATCACCAAGCTGCTCAAGGACGAGCACGCGAAGGTCGTGAAGTACGTCAACCAGGTGGTCGGCCGGGCGACGGAGACCCTCACCACGGTCGACGCCCGCTACAAGGACGCCCCGATCATCGACCTGATCAACAAGGTGCAGGAGGACGTGGTGAAGGCCGCGCTGGCAGGCACGCAGTACGCCGCGCTGCCGGTCGTCTCGCAGGCCTCCCCCTTCTCGCGCACCTCCGAGATCCCGGCCGGCAACGTGACGATCCGGGACCTGTCGAGCCTGTACGTGTACGACAACACGCTGGTCGCCAAGCTGATGACGGGTGGCCAGCTGCGGGCGTACCTGGAGTACTCGGCGGAGTACTTCGTGCAGACGGCCGCCGGCGCGCCGGTCGACGTGGACAAGCTGACGAACGCGGGCGGCCGCCCGGACTACAACTACGACTACGTGTCGGGCCTTCAGTACGACATCGACGTCGCCCAGCCGGCCGGTTCGCGGATCAAGAACCTGACGTTCGGCGGTGCGCCGCTGGACGACGCCCAGGAGTTCGTGATGGCGGTGAACAACTACCGGGCCAACGGTGGTGGCGCCTTCCCGTACGTGGCCTCGGCGAAGGAGCTGTGGGCGGAGTCGACCGAGATCCGTACGCGGATCGCGGAGTGGGTCACGGCGAAGGGCGAGCTGGACCCGAAGGACTTCGCGTCGCTGGACTGGAAGCTGACGCGTAACGGCACGCCGGTGTTCTGATCGGTTTCCTTCTTCCAGGGACGGCCTCGGGTCCCGTCCCGCCAGGTCAAGGCGTCAGTGCCTTGATCTGGCGGGACGGCGGGATCTGGGGCCGTCGCCGTTCCAGGCCGAAGGTGGTGAAGGCGGTGCGGGCGGGCAGCGGGTAGGCCCGTGTGCCGGTGACCGAGTTGAGGATGGTGGCGCTGCGCCAGGCGGCGAGGCCCAGGTCGGGCGCGCCGACGCCGTGGGTGTGGCGTTCGGCGTTCTGCACGTAGACGTGGCAGCCGGTGGCGGTGATGGCCGGGTCGAGGTCGAGTCGGAACTGCTCGTCGATCCGGAGGCGTTCCCTGCCGTCGCGGCGCAGGTAGGGGTCGAGTCCGGTGAGCAGGGGTGTGACGGGGCGTTCGCGGTAGCCGGTGGCGAGGACGACGGCGTCGGTGGTGTGGCGGGTGCGGGTGCCCTGTTGCAGGTGTTCGAGGTGGAGTTCGATCCGGGAGCCGGCGACCCGGCCTGCGGTGCGGACCCGGACGCCGGGGGTCAGGACGGCGTCGGGCCAGCTGCCGTCCAGCGTGCGGCGGTAGAGCTCGTCGTGGATGGCGGCGAGGGTGTCGGTGTCGACGCCCTTGTGGAGCTGCCACTGGCCGGTGACGAGCCGGTCGCGCACGGGTTCGGCCAGGGCGTGGAAGTAGCGCATGTAGTCGGGGGTGAAGTGCTCCAGGCCGAGCTTGGAGTATTCCATCGGGGCGAAGGCCTCGGTGCGGCCGATCCAGTGCAGCCGCTCGGCGCCGGCCCGGCGGTGGCGCAGCAGGTCGAGGAAGACCTCGGCGCCGGACTGTCCGGAGCCGACGACGGTGATGTGGCCGGCCGCGAGGAGGGTGTCGCGGTGGTCGAGGTAGTCGGCGGCGTGGACGACGGGGACGCCGGGGGCGTCGGCGAGGGGTTTCAGCGGGGCGGGGACGTGGGGTGCGGTGCCGATGCCGAGGACGACGTTGCGGGTGTGGGCGCGGCCGACGGCCTCCGCTTCGCCGTCGGCGTCGAGCTGGGTGAAGTCGACCTCGAAGAGGCGGAGTTCGGGGTTCCAGCGGACGGCGTCGACGTGGTGGCCGTAGCGCACGGCGGGCAGGTTCTCCGAGACCCAGCGGCAGTAGGCGTCGTATTCGGCGCGCTGGATGTGGAAGCGCTCGGCGAAGTAGAAGGGGAAGAGCCGGTCGCGGGTCTTCAGGTAGTTGAGGAAGGACCAGTGGCTGGCCGGGTCGGCGAGGGTGACGAGGTCGGCGAGGAAGGGCACTTGGAGGCGGGAGCCGTCGATGAGCAGGCCGGGGTGCCAGTGGAAGCGGGGGCGCTGTTCGTAGAAGACGGTGTCGAGGCCGGTGAGCGGGTGGGCGAGCGCGGCCAGGGAGAGGTTGAACGGCCCGATGCCGATGCCGACCAGGTCGCGGGCGGCCTGGGGGGTGTGGAGCGCGGGATGGTTCATCTGGGGGTGCTTCCTTCCACCAGTTTCAGCAGCGTGGCCAGGTCTTCGGTCCGGGTGTCCGGGTTGAGCAGGGTGGCCTTGAGCCAGAGCCGGTCGTCGAGGCGGGCGCGGCCGAGGACGGCGCGGCCTTCGGTGAGGAGTGCGCGGCGGACGGTGGCGACGGCGTCGTCGGTGGCGCCGGCGGGCCGGAACAGGACGGTGCTGATGGTGGGCCGGTCGTGGAGCTCGAAGCCGGGGTGGTCGTGGATGAGGTCGGCGAACTCGCGGGCGCGGGCGCAGACCTGGTCGACGAGGGCGCCGAGGCCGCTGCGGCCGAGGGCCTTGAGGGTGACGGCGATCTTGAGGACGTCGGGGCGGCGGGTGGTGCGCAGGGAGCGGCCGAGCAGGTCGGGCAGGCCGGCCTCGGTGTCGTCGCCGGCGTTGAGGTAGTCGGCGCGCTGGTGCAGGACGGCGAGGTCGCGGGGGTGGCGGACGGCGAGGAGTCCGGCGGCGACCGGCTGCCAGCCGAGTTTGTGCAGGTCGAGGGTGACGGTGTGGGCGGCTTCGAGCCCGGTCAGCTTGTCGCGGTGGCGTTCGCTGAACAGCAGTCCCCCGCCGTGGGCGGCGTCGATGTGCAGCCGGGCGCCGTGGGCGGCGCACAGTCCGGCGATCTCGGGGAGGGGGTCGATGAGTCCGGCGTCGGTGGTGCCTGCGGTGGCGGCTACGACGACGGAGCCGCGGGAGCCGCGGGAGCCGCCGAGGCCGGTGAGGGCGCTGTGCAGGGCGGCGGGGTCGAGGGTGCCGGAGGGGGCGGGCACGATCACGGGTTCGGGCAGGCCGAGCAGCCAGGCGGCGCGGGGCAGGGAGTGGTGGGCGTTGGCGCCGCAGACCAGGCGGACGCCGCCGCCGTGGGACTCGCGGGCGAGCAGCAGGGCGAGCTGGTTGGACTCGGTGCCGCCGGTGGTGACGACGGAGTCGGCGAGGCCGGTCTCGTGGGCGAGTGTCCGGGTGACGAGGGCTTCGAGCTCGGAGGCGGCGGGTGCCTGGTCCCAGGAGTCCAGGGAGGGGTTGAGGGCGCTGACGGCGAGGTCGGCGGCGGTGGCCACGGCGAGGGGCGGGCAGTGCAGGTGGGCCGCGCAGAGGGGGTCGGCGGGGTCGGCGGCGCCTTCGGCGAGGGCGTGGACGAGGCCGCGCAGGGCGTCGGGGTCGCCGTGCTCGGGCAGGACGTCGCCCACGGCGTCGCGTATGCGGGCGGCGACGGCGTCGGGTCCGCCGGCGGGCAGGGGGCCGCCGCGGGCGTGGCGGCCGCTGTCGAGGGCGTCGAGCACGGTGTCGAGCAGGGGCCGCAACGCGTGCGGGCCGTCGGGACCGGAGGCGAGGCGGGCGGGGTGGTGCGGGGGCGGCGGGGTGCTCATGGGACTGTCCTCCGTGGCGCGGGGGCAGGGAATTCCAGCTTGTAGGCAGTAAAGCCGGACGCGCCCGAAAGATCGACGATCGGAACCCGAAAGTGGGTACTGCCGTACGGGGAAAACGTGTTGGGGTCCCGTGGGCCTGTCCTCGGCCGGGGAAGTCGTCCCGGTGGTCCTCGGCCCGGCGCGCGAAGGGGCGGACGGGGGCCCGGTGATCTCCTCGACGGTGTGCGTGATCTCCGGGGTACGCCGACGGTGGACTCGAAGGTCTTCAGCAGGCCCAGGAGCGGGTGCGGCGGCAGGTGCGGGGAGAGCTCGGCGGCCCACGCGGCCGGCACCGGCGCCCGGAAGCCGCGTCCCGGCACCCCCACCGACCTACGGCCGCCCGCCCGGCACAGGCGCCTCCGTGCGCGACACGGCATCCCCGACGCCGCCCGCATCCAGCGGCCCGTCGCCCCGGCGACCGCAGGCGCCGCCCCGGGGCATCGGACGGCCGGTGGTGGCCGCGCCGCACACCCCGCCCGGCCGGCATCGGTGACTGGACGCCGCGTCCCGACGTCACCGACGACCGGCGGCGCCCGGCCGTGCGGGCGGACGACCGGCGGCGCCCGGCCGTGCGGGCGGACGACCGGCACTGGCGCCTTCGCACTGCGCACCGGTGCCGACATCGCCCGCGGCCGACGGCCCGCCGCCACTCCGGCGGCCGCAGGCAGCAGCCGGGGCCGACCGGGCGTCGGCGGCGACGCCGGCCGGGCCGGAGGACGGCGGGCGCGGGACGGGTTCCGGGTTACGCCTCGCGGACGCGCAGGGCGCGGGTCAGGTCGTCGAGCTGGTCGACGAGCTTGCGGCGCAGGGCCGGGGTCGGGTCGCCCTCGTCCAGGCAGGTTTCGCCCAGGCGCAGGTGGTCGGCGTCGATGGCGTGCACCGGGAACGCCCAGCGGCCGGCGGCCTCGGCGATGGCGGGGCCGCGGCGCTCGGCGAGGGCGACCGCGTCCTGGTAGAAGCGGGCGACGTAGTCCCGTACGAGATCGGCCTGCTCGGGCTGCCAGAAGCCCTTCGCGGTGGCGGTGAACAGGTAGTTCGACAGGTCGGTGCGCTCGTCGGTGGCGAACATCGACTGCCAGGCGGCGCGCTTGGCCTCGGGGTCGGGCAGCGCGGCCCGGCAGCGGGCGGCACCCTCCTGCCCGGTGGCGGACGGGTCGCGGTCGAGTTCCCCGGCGATGGCGGCCTCGTCGACGGCGCCGAGGACGGCGAGGCGGCCCAGGACGCGCCAGCGCAGCTCGGGGTCGAGTTCGGGCCCGCCGGGGACGGTGCCGTCGGCGAACCAGGCGGCGATGGTGTCCGGCTGGGCGGCGACGTCGATGGAGTGGCGCACGGCGATCAGCCGCAGGCCGGGGTTGTCGCCGTCCTCGGTGCGGCGGATGAGGTCGCGGCACAGGGCGCCGAGGGCGGCGAGGGCGGCGGGCCGCTGCTCGGGGTGGACGTACCGGTCGGCGATCTGCGCGGTGGCGAAGGCGAGGACGCCCTCGACGACGGCGAGGTCGGTCTCCTCGGGCAGGTGGGCGGAGGCGGTCGCCAGGTAGTCGGCGGGGGCGAGTTCGCCGTCGCGGACCATGTCGCGCAGCGCGTTCCACACCACGGCGCGGGTGAGCGCGTCGGGGATGCCGGACAGTCCGCGCAGGGCGGTCTCCAGGGAGGTCTCGTCCAGGCGGATCTTGGCGTAGGTCAGGTCCTGGTCGTTGGGCACGACCAGGGCGGGCCGGGTGCCGGGGCGGGGCAGGGCGGTGCCGTCCTGCGGGACGTCGGTGTCGTAGCGCTCCCGTACGACGAGGCTGCGGCCGTCGCCGAGGTCGTGGTCGTAGACGCCGACGGTGACGCGGTGCGGGCGGCTGCCGTCGCGGTCGAGGGCGAGGGTCCACTGGCCGGGCACGGCGTCGACGGACGCGGTGAGCGTGTCCACGCCGGTGGTGCGCAGCCAGGCCTCGGCCCAGGCGTGCACGTCGCGGTCGGTGGCGGAGGCGAGGGAGTCGATGAAGTCGGCGAGGGTGGCGTTGGCGAACCGGTGCCGCTTGAAGTGGGTGTTGATGCCGGCCAGGAAGTCCTTCTCGCCGAGCCAGGCGACAAGTTGCCGCAGGGCGGAGGCGCCCTTGGCGTAGGAGATGCCGTCGAAGTTGAGCAGCGCGGAGGCGGTGTCGTCGACGGCGTCGGGGGCGACGGGGTGGGTGGAGGGGCGCTGGTCGGCGTCGTAGCCCCAGGCCTTGCGGGCGACGCCGAAGTCGGTCCAGGTGTCGGTGAAGCGGGTGGCCTCGGCGGTGGTCTGGTAGCCCATGTACTCGGCGAAGGACTCGTTCAGCCAGATGTCGTCCCACCACTTGAGGGTGACGAGGTCGCCGAACCACATGTGGGCCATCTCGTGGGCGATGACCATGGCGCGGGTCTGCCGCTCGGTGTCGGTGACGGCGGAGCGGTAGACGAACTCGTCGCGGAAGGTGACCAGGCCCGGGTTCTCCATGGCTCCCGCGTTGAACTCGGGCACGAAGGCCTGGTCGTAGGAGTCGAAGGGGTAGGGCTCGTCGAACTTCTCGTGGTAGCGGTCGAAGCAGCCGCGGGTGACGTCGAGGATCTCGTCGGCGTCGGCGTCGAGGTGGGGCGCCAGCGAGCGGCGGCAGTGGATGCCGAAGGGCAGGCCGCGGTGCTCGGTGCGTACGGAGTGCCAGGGGCCGGCGGCGACGGCGACGAGGTAGGTGGAGATCAGCGGGGTGGGCGCGGCCTTCCAGACGCCGTCGCCGGTGTGCTCGGTGACGCCGTTGGCGAGGACGGTCCAGCCGTCGGGGGCGGTGACGGTGAGGTCGAAGACGGCCTTGAGGTCGGGCTGGTCGAAGGCCGCGAAGACGCGCTGGACGTCTTCCATGAACAGCTGGGTGTAGAGGTAGGTCTCGCCGTCGGTGGGGTCGGTGAAGCGGTGCATGCCCTCGCCGGTGCGGGAGTAGCGCATGGCGGCGTCGACGCGCAGTTCGTGCTCGCCGGGGGCGAGGTTCCTCAGCGGCAGGCGGTTGCCGGTGAGGTCCTGCGGGTCGAGGGGCTCTCCGTCGAGGGTGGCGGAGCGCAGCTCGGCGGGCTTGATCTCGACGAACGTGTCCGTGGTGTCCCGGCCTGCCCGTACGGTGAACCGGATCACGGTCCGGGAGTCGAAGGTGTCGTCCCCGCCGGTCAGGTCGAGGTCGACGCTGTAGCGGTGGACGTCGAGGAGCTTGGCACGGGTTTGCGCTTCGTCGCGCGTGAGTACGGACATGGACGCCATGCTGCCTGATGGCCGGTGCCGGGCACGAGGGGGTATCGCCGACGGACTCGGGACTTTACGGCCCTCGGGGGGCGCGTTGGGCGGCGCGCGGGGCCCGGGGGGCCGGCGTCAGGTCGCCGGGATCTCGCCGTTGCCCGCGTCCTCGGCGATGCGCTCGTGGTGGCGGATGACCTCCGCGATGATGAAGTTCAGGAATTTCTCGGCGAACGCCGGGTCCAGTTTGGCGTCCTCGGCGAGGGCGCGCAGCCGGGCGATCTGCCGGGCCTCGCGGCCCGGGTCGGCGGGCGGCAGCTGGTGGGCGGCCTTGAGGTGGCCGACCTGCTGGGTCGCCTTGAACCGCTCGGCGAGCATGTGGACGACGGCCGCGTCGATGTTGTCGATGCTGTCGCGCAGCCGCGCGAGCTCCTCCTGGACGGCGGGGACGGCGTCACCGGTACCGGTGTTGCTGGTGGTCATGGGCGCCCACCCTACGGTGTGGGCGGTGCTCGGACGGTGAGCGTCCGACGGGTGGTACGGCGGGTGACGCACGGAGGCGGCGGGCGCGACGAGGGTGCGGGCACGGGGCGGAACGAGGGCTCCCGCGCATAAAGTGGGAGAGGGTTCAGGGCCGTCTTTGGGGGTTCGGACGTGGCGAACGGCGGACCGGTGGTGCACGGCTACCCGCATCTGGAGACGGTGCGGGCGGCGATCACCGCGCTCTACAAGCGGCTCACGTACGGCACGGTGCAGACGTTCGCGGCCAGCGTGGCGCCGGCCGACGTCGCCTTCTGCGACACCGACGACCTGCATCTGGGGGCCCAGCGCGTGGCCCGCGAGCTGGTCGGCCACTACCGGCTGCCGGACGCCCGCATGATCGTCAGCTTCCGTGAGATGACGCACGCTGCGAGCGTCGAGCTGGCGGACGGCCCCGAGTACTTCGTGGAGCTGAACGACCGTTTCCGCACCCACCGCCGGGACATCGGCGCGGCCCTCGCCCACGAGGTGGCCCACGTCTACCTGCACCGCCTGGACCTGTCCTTCCCCGGCACCCGCGACAACGAGATCCTCACGGACACGGTGGCGGCGTATCTGGGCGCGGGCTGGCTGCTTCTCGACGCCTTCCGGGAGGACGGTGTGTCGTCGCAGAAGCTCGGCTACCTCACTCCGGAGGAGTTCGGCTATGTGCTGGCCAAGCGGGCGCTGGTGTTCGGCGAGGATCCTTCGACGTGGTTCACCAGCCCGCAGGGCTACGAGGCGTACGTCGAGGGCATGGCCCGGGCCCGCCGTGACGAGCAGCAGCCGCCGCTGACGGCGGCGGGCTGGGCGGGCCGCCGCCGGTACGCCCGCGACCGCCGGCACGCCCAGGACCACGGCCGGGAGCCCCTTCCGCAGGCGGAAGCGCCGTACTCGTTCAGCTCCGGGGGCCGCGAGCCGCTGCGGGTGTCCTTCTCCTGTCCCACCTGCCACCAGCGCATCAGGGTCCCGGTCGGGGGCCGCATGCGCGCCCGGTGCGCCCTGTGCCGCACGGTTCTGGAGTGCGACACCTGAGCCGGTCCTGACGCTGCTCCGAGCCCTTCGCGATTCCGGGATCACTGGCCCCACCTTCACCATCCGTCACAGCAGTTCGCTATTTTGTTCGCTGCCGTCCCCACCGGCTCAGCCTTGTCCCCGCGTTCAACGAGGAGCCGGCCGTGGATGCCGAGTCCGCAGTCACCACCTGCTACCGCCACAGCAGGGTGGAGTGCCATGTCCGCTGCGTCCGCTGCGACCGGTACATCTGCCCGGACTGCATGCGGGAGGCCTCCGTCGGCCACCAGTGCGTGGAGTGCGTGAAGGAGGGCGCCCGGTCGGTGCGGCAGGCGCGGACGGCGTTCGGCGGCCGGATCAACGCGGTGCCGGTCGTGACCTACGTCCTCATGGGGCTCAACATCCTCGCCTACCTGGGCGAGTTGGTGCGCCCTGCGCTCGTGGACCGGTTCGGGATGCTCGGGCGCGGTCTGGCGGGGACCGACGGCGTGCACTACCTGTGGGACTACCCGTACGGCTCCGACGTGCACGCGGAGGGTCTGGTCGGCGGCGAGTGGTACCGGCTGCTGACCGGCGCGTTCCTGCACATGCCGGCTACCGAGGGGACGTTCGGCATCCTGCACATCGTGATGAACATGGCGGCGCTGTGGAGTACCGGCCGGGTGGTCGAGGCGCAGTTGGGCCGCGCCCGCTACCTCGCCCTGTACCTGCTGTCGGCGCTCGGCGGCTCGGTCCTGGTCCTGCTGATCGACCCGGACGCGCTGACGGTCGGCGCGTCCGGCGCGATCTTCGGTCTCGGCGCCGCGTACTACGTCATGGCCCGCCGGCTGGGCTACGACATGAACGCCGTCAACCGGTACATCGGGGGCCTGCTGATGTGGCTGGTGGTCTCGGCCGCGCTCACGTCCTGGCAGGCGCACCTGGGCGGTCTGCTGACGGGCGGCCTGGTGACCATGGCGTACGCGTACGCCCCGCGCGGAGGCCGTCGCACCCTGGTCCAGGCGGGCGCGTGCGTGGCCCTGCTGGTCCTGCTCGTGGCGCTTGCCTGGGCGAAGGTCTCGGAACTGTCGGGAGGGGCGGCCTGACCAGGGCCGTACGGGTGTCTGTCATGAGACGTTCTGGAATATTGCTTTTCGCGGCCGCTCCGGTTCTCGTGCTGGCGGTACTGCTCGCCTTCGATCCGCGGGACCCTGAGCCGTCCCCGGCGAAGCGGCACTCGGCCGCGGACGAGTCCCGCGAGGACACCAGGAGGCGGGCCGAACGGCTGGAGAAGCTCCAGGACGACAAGGTGGTCGCCGAGGCGCCGCCGGGTTTGGCCGCGCCCGCGAAGAAGGAACTCGCCCAGCAGCTCGTGGCGAGCGCCGAGAACGCCACGCTCGACTGGCGCGGCACCTACGGCCACATCGAGGACGTCGGCGTCGGCGACGGCTACACCGCGGGGATCATCGGCTACTGCACCGGCACCCACGACCTGCTCACCCTGGTCGAGCGCTACACCAGGGCCCACCCGGACAACGGCCTCGCCCCGTATCTGCCCGCGCTGCGCGAGGTCGACGGCACCGACTCCCACGATGGCCTGGACCCGGGCTTCACCGCGGCCTGGAAGGCGGAGTCGGAGCGTCCGGCCTTCCGCAAGGCGCAGGAGCGGGAGCGCGACCGCTCCTACTTCGACCCGGCCGTACGTCTCGCCAAGCTCGACGGCCTGGGCACACTGGGCCAGTTCATCTACTACGACGCGATGGTCTTCCACGGCCCCGGCGTCGACGAGGACGGCTTCTACGCCCTGCGCGAGCGTGCCCTGAAGGAGGCCGACACCCCGGCGGCGGGCGGCCGGGAGAAGACCTATCTCGACATCTTCCTCGGCATGCGCCGCGAGGCCATGGAGGCCCGCGGGACGAACCGTGACACCAGCCGTATCGACACCGCCCAGCGGCAGTTCCTGTACGACGGGAACATGGATCTGAAGACGCCGCTGGTGTGGAAGGTGTACGGGGAGACCTACAAGGTTCCCTGAGTCCTCGAGACTTGGACCTTGGGCCTTGGAGCTCCGGGACAAGCAGCAGCGCCTGCCCTGTGTCCGGTCGGGGACTGGGCAGGCGCCGCCTCGGGGGGTCTGGGGGTTTCCCCCAGATATCCCGCCCACACGCCTTTGTGCGGGACGTACGTGAGTGACCGTCAGGTCACAGTCCTGGCCGTCAGGCCGTCAGCGAGCGGTCCGTCGGCCGGATCGGTGCCGGCAGGTCGCCGGCCCCCATGAGGTGGCGGTCGACGCCGCGGGCGGCCGAGCGGCCCTCGGCGATCGCCCACACGATGAGGGACTGGCCGCGGCCGGCGTCACCGGCGACGAAGACACCCGGCACGTTGGTCTGGAAGTCCGCGTCACGGGCGATGTTACCGCGCTCGTCGAGTTCCAGGCCGAACTGGTCGACGAGGCCGTTCTCCCGGTCGGTTCCGGTGAAGCCCATGGCGAGGGCGACCAGTTGGGCCGGGATCCTGCGCTCGCTGCCCGGCTTGGGTGCCGGCCTGCCGTCCACGAACTCGACCTCGGCCAGGTGCAGCCACCGCACATTGCCGTCCTCGTCGCCCTCGAAGCGGGTCGTGGACGCCGAGTAGATCCGCTCGCCGCCCTCCTCGTGGGCCGAGGTGACCTTGTACAGCAGCGGGAAGGTCGGCCAGGGCTGGTCGACGGGGTGCCGCTCGTCGTTCGGACGGGGCATGATCTCCAACTGCGTGACGGAGGCGGCGCCCTGGCGGTGGGCGGTGCCCACGCAGTCGGCGCCCGTGTCACCGCCGCCGATGACGACGACGTGCTTGCCCTGAGCCGAGATCGGCGCCACCACGTAGTCGCCCTCCTGGACCTTGTTGGCCAGGGGCAGGTACTCCATCGCCTGGTGGACGCCGCCCAGTTCGCGGCCGGGGACGGGCAGGTCGCGGGCGGTGGTGGAGCCGGCGGCGACGACGATCGCGTCGTAGCGCTTCTTCAGGTCGGTCGCCGTCAGGTCGCGGCCGATCTCGACACCCGTACGGAACCGGGTGCCCTCCGCGCGCATCTGCTCGATACGGCGGTTGATGTGCCGCTTCTCCATCTTGAACTCGGGGATGCCGTAGCGCAGCAGGCCTCCGACGCGGTCGGCGCGCTCGTAGACGGCGACCGTGTGGCCCGCCCTGGTGAGCTGCTGGGCGGCGGCCAGGCCCGCCGGTCCTGAGCCGATGACCGCGACGGTCTTGCCGGACAGCCGCTCGGGGATGCGCGGGGCGACGTCGCCGTTCTCCCACGCCTTGTCGATGATCGAGACCTCGACGTTCTTGATGGTGACCGGCTGTTGGCTGATGCCGAGCACGCACGCCGACTCGCAGGGCGCCGGGCACAGCCGGCCGGTGAACTCGGGGAAGTTGTTCGTCGCGTGCAGCCGTTCGGAGGCGGCGGCCCAGTCCTCGCGGTAGGCGTAGTCGTTCCACTCCGGGATCAGGTTCCCGAGCGGGCAGCCGTTGTGGCAGAACGGGATGCCGCAGTCCATGCACCGGCCGGCCTGCTTGCTGATGATCGGCAGCAGCGAGCCGGGGACGTGGACCTCGTTCCAGTCCCTCGTGCGCTCCTCGACCGGACGGTACGCGGCGACCTCGCGGCCGTGGTTCAGAAAGCCCTTCGGGTCAGCCATGGATCGCCGCCTCCATCATCTTCTCGGTGATCTCGGTCTCGGTCAGACCGGCCCGCTCGGCGGCGTCCTTGGCGGCGAGCACTGCCTTGTACGTACGGGGGATGATCCTGCTGAAGCGCTCGACCGCGGTGTCCCACTCGGCGAGCAGCTTCCCGGCGACGGTCGAGCCCGTCTCCTCCTGGTGGCGGCGCACCACGTCGCGCAGCCACTGCCGGTCGGAGTCGTCCAGCGCCTCGACCGCGTCGGCGTTGCCGGGGTTGACGTTGTCGCGGTCGAGGTCGATGACGTAGGCGATGCCGCCGGACATGCCGGCCGCGAAGTTGCGGCCGGTCTCGCCGAGGACCACCGCGTGGCCGCCGGTCATGTACTCGCAGCCGTGGTCGCCCACGCCCTCGGAGACGACCAGCGCGCCGGAGTTGCGCACGCAGAACCGCTCACCGGTCCGGCCGCGCAGGAACATCTCGCCGCCGGTCGCGCCGTAGGCGAGGGTGTTGCCCGCGATGACGCTGTACTCGGCGAGGTGTTCGGCGGCGCGGTCGGGGCGGACCACGATCCGGCCGCCCGAGAGGCCCTTGCCGACGTAGTCGTTGGCGTCGCCCTCCAGGCGCAGCGTGATGCCGCGCGGGACGAAGGCGCCGAAGGACTGGCCGGCGGAGCCGGTGAAGGTGATGTCGATGGTGTCGTCGGGCAGTCCCGCGCCGCCGAACTTCTTCGTCACCTCGTGGCCGAGCATGGTGCCGACCGTGCGGTTGATGTTGCGGATGGCGACCTGGGCGCGCACCGGCTGGGCGCCGGCGGCGCCGGGCGCGGCCAGGGAGTCGGCGGCGAGCCTGATCAGCTCGTTGTCGAGCGCCTTCTCCAGGCCGTGGTCCTGGGCGGTCACCTGGTGGCGCACCGCGCCCTCGGGCAGCTCGGGCACGTGGAACAGCGGTTCCAGGTCCAGTCCCTGCGCCTTCCAGTGGTCGACCGCGCGGGTCACGTCGAGGACCTCGGCGTGGCCGACGGCCTCCTCGATGGAGCGGAAGCCCAGTTCGGCGAGGAGTTCGCGGACCTCCTCGGCGATGAACCGGAAGAAGTTCACGACGTGCTCGGCCTGGCCGGTGAACCGCTCGCGCAGCACCGGGTTCTGGGTGGCGATGCCGACCGGGCAGGTGTCCAGGTGGCAGACGCGCATCATGATGCAGCCGGAGACGACCAGCGGCGCGGTCGCGAAGCCGAACTCCTCGGCGCCGAGCAGCGCGGCGATCACCACGTCGCGGCCGGTCTTGAGCTGGCCGTCGGTCTGCACGACGATCCGGTCCCGCAGCCCGTTGAGCAGGAGCGTCTGCTGGGTCTCGGCCAGGCCCAGTTCCCAGGGGCCGCCCGCGTGCTTCAGCGAGGTCAGCGGGGAGGCGCCGGTGCCGCCGTCGTGGCCGGAGATCAGGACCACGTCGGCGTGCGCCTTGGAGACGCCCGCGGCGACCGTGCCGACGCCGACCTCGGAGACCAGCTTGACGTGGATCCGGGCCCGCGGGTTGGCGTTCTTCAGGTCGTGGATCAGCTGGGCCAGGTCCTCGATGGAGTAGATGTCGTGGTGCGGCGGCGGGGAGATCAGGCCGACGCCGGGGGTGGAGTGCCGGGTCCTGGCCACCCACGGGTAGACCTTGTGGCCGGGCAGCTGGCCGCCCTCGCCGGGCTTGGCGCCCTGGGCCATCTTGATCTGGATGTCGTCGGAGTTGACGAGGTACTCGCTGGTCACGCCGAAGCGGCCGGAGGCGACCTGCTTGACGGCGGACCGGCGGGCCGGGTCGTAGAGGCGGTCCGCGTCCTCGCCGCCCTCACCGGTGTTGGACTTGCCACCGAGCTGGTTCATGGCGATGGCGAGGGTCTCGTGCGCCTCCTTGGAGATGGAGCCGTACGACATGGCGCCGGTGGAGAAGCGCCTGACGATCTCGGAGACCGGTTCGACCTCGTCGACGGGGACCGGCGCCCGGCCGGAGGCGAAGCCGAACAGGCCGCGGAGCGTCATCAGGCGCTCGGACTGTTCGTTCACCCGGTCCGTGTACTTCTTGAAGATGTCGTAGCGGCCGGTGCGCGTGGAGTGCTGGAGGCGGAAGACCGTCTCCGGGTCGAACAGGTGCGGCTCGCCCTCGCGGCGCCACTGGTACTCGCCGCCGATCTCCAGCGCGCGGTGCGCCGGGGCGATGCCGGACGCCGGGTAGGCCTTGGCGTGGCGGGCGGCGACCTCCTTGGCGATGACGTCGACGCCGACGCCGCCGATCTTGGTGGCGGTGCCGACGAAGTACTCGCCGACGAAGGCCTCGTCCAGGCCGACGGCCTCGAAGACCTGGGCGCCGCGGTAGGAGGCGACGGTGGAGATGCCCATCTTGGACATGACCTTCAGTACGCCCTTGCCGAGGGCCTGGATCAGGTTGCGGATGGCGTTCTCGGGCTCGCCGCCCGGCAGGAAGGTGCCCGCGCGGACCAGGTCCTCGACGGACTCCATCGCCAGGTACGGGTTGACCGCGGCGGCGCCGTAGCCGATCAGCAGGGCGACGTGGTGGACCTCGCGGACGTCGCCGGCCTCGACCAGCAGGCCCACGTGGGTGCGCTGCCTGGTGCGGATCAGGTGGTGGTGCACGGCCGCGGTGAGCAGCAGCGACGGGATCGGGGCGTGCTCGGCGTCCGAGTGGCGGTCGGACAGGACGATCAGGCGGGCGCCGTTGCCGATGGCGGCGTCGGCCTCGGCGCAGACCTCCTCGATGCGCGCGGAGAGCGCGTCGCCGCCGCCGGAGACCCGGTACAGGCCGGAGAGGGTCGCGGCCTTGAAGCCGGGCATGTCTCCGTCGGCGTTGATGTGGATGAGCTTGGCCAGCTCGTCGTTGTCGATCACCGGGAAGGGCAGGACGACGCTGCGGCAGGAGGCCGCGGTGGGCTCCAGGAGGTTGCCCTGCGGGCCGAGCGAGCTGCGCAGGGAGGTGACCAGCTCCTCGCGGATCGCGTCCAGCGGCGGGTTGGTGACCTGCGCGAACAGCTGGGTGAAGTAGTCGAAGAGCAGCCGCGGGCGCTCGGAGAGGGCCGCGATCGGCGCGTCGGTGCCCATGGAGCCGATCGGCTCGGCGCCGCTCTTGGCCATCGGCGCGAGCAGGACGCGCAGCTCCTCCTCGGTGTAGCCGAAGGTCTGCTGGCGGCGGGTGACGGAGGCGTGGGTGTGCACGATGTGCTCGCGCTCGGGCAGGTCGCCCAGTTCGATCTCGCCGGCCTGGACCCACTCCGCGTAGGGCTGCTCGGCGGCGAGGGCCGCCTTGATCTCGTCGTCCTCGATGATGCGGTGCTCGGCGGTGTCGACGAGGAACATGCGGCCGGGCTGGAGCCGGCCCTTGCGGACGACCCTGGCCGGGTCGATGTCGAGCACGCCGACCTCGGAGCCGAGGACGACGAGGCCGTCGTCGGTGACCCAGTAGCGGCCGGGACGCAGGCCGTTGCGGTCGAGGACGGCGCCGACCTGGGTGCCGTCGGTGAAGGTGACGCAGGCCGGGCCGTCCCAGGGCTCCATCATCGTGGAGTGGTACTCGTAGAAGGCGCGCCGGGCCGGGTCCATGGCGGCGTGGTTCTCCCACGCCTCCGGGATCATCATCAGCACGGAGTGCGGCAGTGAGCGTCCGCCGAGGTGGAGCAGTTCCAGGACCTCGTCGAAGGTGGCGGAGTCGGAGGCGCCCGGTGTGCACACCGGGAAGATCCGCTCCAGCTTCTCCGCGGGACCGAACAGGCCGGAGGCCAGCCGGGACTCGCGGGCGCGCATCCAGTTGCGGTTGCCCTGGACGGTGTTGATCTCGCCGTTGTGGGCGACGAAGCGGTACGGGTGCGCGAGCGGCCAGCTCGGGAAGGTGTTCGTGGAGAAGCGGGAGTGGACGAGCGCGATGGCCGAGGCGAATCGGCGGTCGGACAGGTCCGGGAAGAAGGGCTCCAGCTGGCCGGTGGTGAGCATCCCCTTGTAGACGAGGGTGCGGGCCGACAGCGACGGGAAGTAGACGCCGGCCTCGCGTTCGGCGCGCTTGCGCAGCACGAACGCCTTGCGGTCCAGGGCGATGCCCTCGCTCACGCCGTCGGTCACGAACAGCTGGCGGAAGACGGGCATGGTGGAGCGGGCGGTGGCGCCGAGCAGTTCGGGGGCGACCGGGACCTCGCGCCAGCCGAGGACGGTCAGGCCCTCGTCGCCGGCGATGGCCTCGATGCGCGTGACGGCGTCCTCGGTGCCGTCCCCGGGCAGGAAGGCGATGCCGACGGCGTAGGCGCCGGCCGCGGGAAGTCCGAATCCGGCCACCTCGCGCAGGAAGGCGTCGGGCACCTGGGAGAGCAGACCGGCGCCGTCGCCGGAGTCGGGCTCCGAGCCGGTCGCGCCGCGGTGTTCCAGGTTGCGCAGAACCGTGAGCGCCTGCTCGACCAGCGCATGGCTCGCCTCACCGGTGAGGGTGGCCACGAAGCCGACGCCGCAGGCGTCGTGCTCGTCGCGGGGGTCGTACATGCCCTGCGCGGCAGGGCGGGCATCCATGAAGGCCCAGTTCTGGCCGTTCGAGGAATGCTGGGACGGCTGGCGCGGCATACGCATCGGCTCTCCCGTCGTCGTCATGTGGCTGGGGGTCCCTCCCAGGCCTTTCAGGCTCTGGGGGAGGAGTGCCGAGGGACGACGTTGGCCCTCTGCCGGAAATGCGAGATTTCGTGCAGATTACATGATGGAGGGTTTCTCAAGAATCGGAAACCGCGTTCCAGCATGCGGGCACCTCGGGCTGACGGCGGGGGTACCGCGCCCGGCGGTGAAGGCTGTGGGGGCGGCGGACGAGATCGGTCGGATCGGTGTCCGTCGGCCCGGGGAGGAACAGGGAGGGCGACGTCGCCCGGCCCTGCGCATGCGCGACAGGCCTCGTTGCCTGCGGGTGCCTACGGCTCATGCCCCGTGGTCGCACGGCCGAAACCAGCGGATGAGCGGGTAATGACGCACTTGTGCGACTGACAGCGCACAGGTTCCGGTGCGTCATCCTACGGCGGCACCGAACAGGCTGCCCAGCGCGTAGGTCACGCCGGCGGCGGCACCACCAAGGGCGAGCTGCCGCAGACCGCTGTACCACCAGGTCCGCGCCGTCACCCTGGCCACCACCGCGCCGCAGGCGAACAGTCCCAGGAGGGCGAGCAGCACGGCCGGCCACAGCACGGTGGCCCCCAGCAGGTACGGCGACACGGGCAGGAGCGCGCCGAGCGCGAACGAGCCGAACGACGACACCGCGGCGACCAACGGGGAGGGCAGGTCGCCGGGGTCGATGCCCAGCTCCTCCCTGGCGTGTATCTCCAGGGCCTGCTCGGGGTCCTTCGACAGCTGCCGGGCCACCTCCTGGGCGAGTCCGGGCTCCACTCCGCGCGAGACGTACAGGGCGGCGAGCTCCCGCTCCTCGTCCTCGGGGTGCTTGCGCAGCTCGCGGCGCTCGACGTCCAGCTCGGCCTCGACCAGCTCACGCTGCGAGGCGACGGAGGTGTACTCGCCGGCGGCCATGGAGAAGGCACCCGCGGCCAGGCCCGCGAGACCGGTGAGGACAATGGTCTCGCGGCCCAGCGCGCCGCCCGCCACACCGGTCATCAGGGCGAGGTTGGAGACCAGGCCGTCCATCGCACCGAAGACCGCGGGGCGCAGCCAGCCACCGTTCACGTCGCGGTGCGTGTGGTTGTCGCGGTGCGCCTCGTGAAGCGTCGCTTCGGTGTCGATGATGGCCATGGCGTGGTCCCCCTGAGAGCTGTGCGAGAACTTAGGTAAGGCTGACTTTTGGACGAGTTCTACTTTTCGACAACACTGAATCTACGCTCGAAATTTCACGGCCGCCAGCAAGGGAAGGCTGGGCTAACCTGCGGTTTTGCACTGGTGTGCTCATTCGTGAATCAGCTCGCACACATGTCGTACGGGTGATGGTGAGGTGCCGGAGGCTGCACCGGGCCCCGCTCTGGGGACAGTTCCGCTGAGGGCTCCCGCCCCTGCGGGGCGCCCCGGGAGGAGAGCCCGTGGGATCGACCGTCCGTGCCCCGCAGGCCCCGGCGTCTGCCCCGGCCGTCTCGCGCGAACGGGCCCGCGGCGCGCTGCTCGGCCTCGCCGTCGGCGACGCGCTCGGGGCGCCCGCGGAGAATCTGACGCCGTCCGAGATCCGCGCCCGCTGGGGCCGGATCACCGGCTACGTCGCCGACCGGCCGGCCGGCACGGACGACACCGAGTACGCGATCTTCTCCGGGCTGCTGCTGGCCCGGTACGGCCACGCGCTCACCCCGGCCCGGGTGGAGGCGGCCTGGCGCGAGTTCATCGCCGACCGCGAAGAGGGCCCCTTCCGCGGGGCCGGGTTCAGCGAGCGGGGCACGCTGGAGAACCTTCGCCGTGGGCTGGCCGCCCCCGTCTCCGCCCAGCACCGGCACGCCTGGAGCGACGGGCTGGCCATGCGGGCGGCGCCGTTCGGGGTGTTCGCGGCCGGGCGGCCCGCCGAGGCGGCCCGGCTGGTGGCGATCGACGGCTCGGTCAGCCACGAGGGCGAGGGCCTCCACGGCGGCCGGGCGGTGGCCGCAGGGGTCGCGGCGGCGATGGCGGGCGCGCCGCCGGTCGCGGTCGTGGCCGCCGCCCTCGCCGTCGTCCCCGACGACTCCTGGACGGCCCGCTCGCTGCGCCGGGCCACGGCCGCCGCGCACCGCGGCGAACGCGCGGTCCGTTCCGCGGTGGTCATCGGCGGCTATCCCTGGTCCGACCTGGCACCCGAGGCGGTCGCCCTCGCCTTCGGCGCGTACGCCGCCGCCGACGGCGACTTCCGCGAGGCGGTCCTCACCGCCGTCAACATGGGCCGCGACGCCGACACCACAGCGGCGGTCGCGGGCGCGCTGGCCGGTGCGACGCAGGGGCTCCCGGCCATTCCGGACGAGTGGGCGCGGGCCATCGGTCCCGTCCGGGGCAGCTGCCTGCCGTCGATGGCGGGCCGGCACGTACTGGACGTCGCCGACCTGCTGGTGACCGCGGGCGCTTCCGCCGGACTCCCCCGTCACGAAGCCCCCGCACGACATGAGGCACCCCCCGTTCCCGACCGCGCGGCCTACGCCCTCACCGCGGGCGACGAGGAGACCCGGACATGAGCCATCAGACCGAGATGCCGGTCACCGACCACCCGGCACGCCGCGACCACCCGCTCGCGACGCCCGGCCCGCACGCACGCCCCGAGCCACGGGTCCCCCGGCGGCCAAGGGGAGAGGCGGTCGTGACGCGGCGGATCGAAGGGCTGTTGCTGGGGCTGGCCGCCGGGGACGCCGCCGGGTGGCCCGCCGCGCGCCACCGGGCCGCCCGGCTGCCGGAGTGGACCCGGCGCCTCACCCGGGAGCTGGACACCTTCGCCGAGCTGAACGCGACGACGACGCTCCCGGTGCCCATCGCGCTGAACCAGCCGCCCGAGCCGCTGCGCCTCGGCCCCTCCGACGACGCCGAGTGGGCGGTGTTCACCGCAGAGGCCCTGTTGCGGGCGGGGGACGACGAGGCGTTCGGCGACCTCGGCCGGGAGCGGCGAGTCCGGGCCGCGATCGACCTGACCTGGAACGCCGTCGCCGGCGAGGTCGCGGCGGCGGCCGAACGCGCCCCCGAGGCCGAGTCGGTGGTGCTGCCGCTGCGCGCCCGTATCTCCGTGCGGGCCGGGCTCGGCAACCTGGCGACCGGACTGCGCCCGCCCGCCAGCGGGCACGACAATCCGCACTACTTCGACGACGCCGCCTGCGTACGGGCCTGTGTGCTGGCCACCGCCCACCCGGGCGACCCCGGGCGCGCGGCCGGCCTGGCCGAGTTCGACGCCCGCTACACCCAGGACGGCGACGGCGTCCACGGGGCCCGCGCGATGGCGGCGGCGCTCGCCGAGGCGCTGGCGGGCGCGGAGGTCGGGGCGTGCGTCGCGGCGGCGCTGGCCGAACTGCCCGGGCGGACGGAGATCGGCCGCAACGCCCGGCAGGCACTGCGCCTGGCCGGGGACACCGAGAGCGCGTTCGCGCTCGTTCCGCTGCTCGAGCACCGGATCGTCGACCACGTCTACAGCTACGGCATCGCCGCCGCCGAGACCGTACCGGTCGCCCTCGCGCTGGCCACGGCGGCGGAGGGCCGGATCGCCGACGCACTGCCTGCCGCGGCCTGCCTGTCCCGGATCGCCGACTCCGCCCCGGCCCTGACGGGCGCGCTGACCGGTGCGCTCGGCGGCGGCGAGGCGATCCCGGCGTCCTGGCGCGAGGCGTGCCGCACCCTGTCCGGCTGCGTGCTGCCCCGCCTCACCGGCACCGACCTGGTGGAACTCGCCGGACTCCTGGAAGCCGCACAACCGACCCCTCCAGGAGGATGATTCCGGGCATGACGCCCAAAGGAGAACAGAGCCGAGGCGCGGTCCGGGACGCGGACCTGGAGGAGCGGATCACCGGCGCACTCGTGGGAGCGGCCGTCGGCGACGCGCTCGGCGGCCCCGTAGAGGGCTACTCCCCCGATCAGATCTTCGAGCGCCACGGCGGCCGCGTGCACGGCGTCGTCGGCCCCTGGCACGGCGAGCAGTGGCGCACCGCCCGCCCCATCGCCCCGTACCACAAGGGCGACGGCCACGTCACCGACGACACCTTGATGACACACGCCCTGGTCCGGGTGTACGCACGCGTCCGCGACCACCTCGACGCCTACGCGATCGCCGACCACCTGGTGCCCGACCTGATGACGAACCCGCGCTGGATCCCGGAGCTCCAGGCCGAGGCGCTGCCGCTGCACCGGGTGTTCCTGGCGGAGAAGTGGCTGGTGGCGCGGCTGCACTACGGCCACGTCGACCCGCGCGAGGCCGGCGCCGGAAACATCGTCAACTGCGGTGCCGCGATGTACATGGCGCCCGTGGGCCTGGTCAACGCGGCCAACCCGGCGGCCGCGTACGCCGAGGCCCTGGACGTCGCGGGCGCCCACCAGTCCTCCTACGGCAGGGAGGCGGCGGGCGTCCTGGCGGCCGCGGTGGCGGCGGCCTGCGCGCCGGGGGCGAGCCCGGACTCGGTGGTGGCGGCGTGCCTGTCGCTGGCGAAGGACGGCACCCGCGCCGCGATCGAGCGGGTCTGCGAAGTGGCCCGTGACTGCCCGGACTTCGAGTCGGCGCTCGGCCCGCTGCGGGAGGCGGTGGCGCCGTACGACACGGTCGGGCCGGACTACCGGAACCCGTCCCTGGGCGCCCGCCGCCCCTCCCGTCTGCACGCGATCGAGGAACTGCCCGTCGCGCTCGGCATGTTGACGGTGGCGCGCGGCGACTTCCGGCAGGCCGTCCTCGGCGCGGTGAACTACGGCCGCGACTGCGACTCCATCGCGACGATGGCCGGGGCGCTGGCGGGCGCGCTGGGCTCGCCCGTCCCGGAGGACTGGGCGAAGACGGTGGCCGAGGCCAGCCGCCTGGACCTGTGGGAACCGGCGCGCGCGCTGGCCGGGGTGACCCGGGAGATCTTCGAGAAGGACGTACGGCGGCGGCGCGCCCACGAGCGGGCGTTCGCCGGGATGGGAGGTCCGGAATGCTCCGACTGACCTGGGTCCAGCCGGAGGACCTGCTCGGCCACGAGCTGCGCCAGGCGGTGCAGGACGGCCGCGAACCGTCGGCGATCGCCGCCCGCTGGCGTGCGGCGGGCGGCCCGGAGGCCCCGGCCCGCGCGGGCGCGTCCCCTGGGCGCGCCTCCCGCTATCTGCGCCTCCTGGCGGAGGACCTGCTGGACGAACTGGCCGAACTGCCCAGCCGGCTGGCGGACGCGGAACCGACGGACCCGGCCGCGATCGAGGCGCTGTGCCCGAACTGGCCGAAGCAGCCGGGGACTTCCGCCCCCTCGGTGACTGCCGAGCGCCTGGAGGCGGCCTGGCTCGGCCGGGCCGCGGGCTGTCTGCTGGGCAAGCCCGTGGAGAAGCTGCCCCTCACCGGCATCCGCCAACTCGCCCGGGCCACCGGCAACTGGCCGCTGCACACCTGGTTCACCGCCAGGGGCGTACCGGAGGACCTGGCCGTCGCCTACCCCTGGAACCGCCGCTCGGCGGCCCACTGCCTGGCCGAGAACATCGACGGCATGCCCGAGGACGACGACCTCAACTACCCGCTGCTCAACCTCCTTCTCCTGCAGCGGCACGGGAAGCGGTTCACGACCGCCGACACCGCGCGCCTCTGGCTGGACGAACTCCCCGCCGGCCGTACCTTCACCGCCGAACGCGTCGCCTACCGCAACCTGCTGCTCGGCATCGAACCCCCGCACACCGCCCGGCACCGCAACCCCTTCCGCGAGTGGATCGGCGCCCTGACCCGTGCCGACGTGCACGGCTGGACCAACCCCGGCGACCCGGCGGCCGCGGCCGCGCAGGCCCACCGCGACGCCGCCCTGACCCACACCGCGAACGGCGTCTACGCCGCGATGTTCGCCGCCGCCGTCATCGCCGCCGCGGCGACCGGAACCGACGACGTCCACACCTGCCTGGCCACGGGCCTGACCGTCGTGCCGCCCGGCTCCCGGCTCGCCCGCGCCGTGCGCCACGCCGTCCGACTCGCGCGGGAACACGAGGACTTCGACCGGATCGTGGACGAACTCCACGCCGTCCACGCCGACTTCCACTGGGTGCACGCCGTGCCCAACACCGCGCTGATCGCAGCCGCGCTGACCCACGCCGACGGCGACTTCACCGGTTCCGTCTGCCGTGCCGTCTCCGGCGGCTGGGACACCGACTCGAACGGTGCCACGGCCGGCGGTGTCGCGGCCCTCCTCGCCGGTTCCCCGGGCGCGCTGCCCGACCGCTGGACGGCGCCGCTCAAGAACCGGCTGGCCACATCGGTGGGCGACTTCGACGGCACCGGATTCGACACCCTGGCCCACCTCACGCACCTGGAGGCCTCCCGTCCGATGAGCGACGCCGACGGGCCCACCTCATGACCGCGCCCCACGACACCGCGCCCGGCGCCGGCGGCCCGCTCGCCGGTCTGCGCGTGCTCGACCTCGCCACCCTCTTCGCCGGTCCCATCGCCGCCACCATGCTCGGTGACTTCGGCGCCGAGGTGATCAAGGTCGAGCACCCGGTGAAGCCGGACCCGTCCCGGGGCCACGGGCCGTCGAAGGACGGGGTCGGCCTGTGGTGGAAGCTGCTCGGCCGGAACAAGCGCACCATCACGCTGGACCTGTCGAAACCCGGTGGCCGCCGCACCCTGCTGCGGCTGGCCGCCGGCGCCGACGTGATCGTCGAGAACTTCCGGCCCGGCACCCTGGAGAGGTGGGAGCTCGGCTGGCCGGAGCTGTCGGCGGCCAATCCGCGCCTGGTGCTGGCCCGGGTCACCGGGTTCGGCCAGTTCGGCCCGTACGCCTCCCGGCCCGGGTTCGGCACCCTGGCGGAGGCGCTGAGCGGGTTCGCCGCGATCACGGGCGAGCCGGACGCGCCCCCGACGCTCCCGCCGTTCGGGCTCGCCGACTCGATCGCGGGCCTGGCCACGGCGTACGCGGTGATGACCGCGCTCACGGCACGGGAGCGCACCGGCGCCGGCCAGATCGTGGACATGGCGATCATCGAGCCGATCCTGACCGTCCTCGGCCCGCAGCCCCTGTGGTACGACCAGCTCGGCTACATCCAGCCCCGCACCGGCAACCGCACCCAGAACAACGCCCCGCGCAACGCCTACCGCACCAGCGACGGCACCTGGGTGGCGGTCTCCGCCTCGGCCCAGTCGGTCGCGGAACGGGTGATGCGGCTGGTGGGCCGCCCGGAGCTGATCGACGAGCCCTGGTTCGCGAGCGGCGAGGAGCGGGCCGCGCACGCCGACCTGCTCGACGAGGCGGTCGGCGGCTGGATCGCCCGGCACACCCGCACCGAGGTCCTGGCCGCCTTCGCGAAGGCCCAGGCGGCGATCGCGCCGATCCAGGACGTACGGGACGTGATGGCCGACCCGCAGTACCGGGCCCTCGGCACCCTGACCACCCTGCACGACCCGGAACTCGGCCGGATGCGCATGCAGAACGTCCTCTTCCGGCTCTCCGCCACCCCGGGCGCGATCCGCTGGGCGGGCCGCCCGCACGGCGCGGACACGGACGCGGTGCTGACCGAACTCGGCCTCACCGCGGAGGAGCTGGCCGCGCTGCGTGCGGAGGGCGCCCTGTGACGGTCACCGCCTTCTGTCCGCTCACCTGGCTTTACGCTCCGGGCGACCGCCCGCACGTCGTGGCCAAGGCGCTGGCCTCCGGCGCCGACGTGGTGGTCGTCGACCTGGAGGACGCGGTCGCCCCGGACCGCAAGGAGTACGCCCGCGCGGCCACCGCCGAGCTGCTGACCGAGCCGCCGCCGGTCCCGGTGCATGTGCGGATCAACGCGGTCGACGGGCCGCTGGCCGCCGCGGACCTGGCGGCGGTGGCGCCCCGGCCGGGCCTTGCGGGGCTGAGGCTGCCGAAGGTGACGTCCGCCGGGCAGGTCGCCCGGGTCGCGGCACGGACGGAGACCGCGCAGGGCCCGCCGCCCGCGGACGGTGCGGGGCCTCCGCTGTACGCCCTCCTGGAGACCGCGCTGGCCATCGAGCGCGCCCACGTCATCGCCTCCGCGCACCCCGCCCTGCGCGGCATCTCTATCGGCGAGGCCGACCTCCGCGCCGACCTGGGTGTGCGGCAGGACTCCGGCCTCGACTGGTGCCGCGCCCGGGTCGTCGTGGCCGCCCGCGCGGCCGGTCTCGCCCCGCCGACCCAGTCCGTCCACCCCGACATCCGCGATCTGGAGGGCCTGGCGTCCTCCTGCGCGCACGGCCGCGCCCTCGGCTTCCTCGGCCGCGCGGCCATCCACCCGCGCCAGCTCCCGATCATCGAGCGCGCCTATCTGCCGACCGACCGGGAGCTGGAGGAGGCCGAGACGGTCGTCAAGGCGGCCACCGCGGAGCGGGGCGCGCAGGCCCTCCCGGACGGCCGCTTCATCGACGCGGCGGTGGTGGCGGCGGCCCGGCGCACGCTCGCCCTGGCCCGGCGGTGCTGACACGACGAGGGCGCCCCGGTGATCCGGGGCGCCCTCGTCCCTGTACGTCCGGCCGGACGTCAGTTCTTGCGAACCGTCTCGGCCCCGTCCTTCCCACTGTCGGCCGCGCCGTCCTGGCCGTCGGGGGACGCGTCGGCGGCCGCGCGCGCGTCCTCGGTGTCCTGCGCGTCGTCCGAGCCCCGCTCCCGCGCGGGCTTCTCGCCCTCGGCGTCCGTCCCGGCCTCGGTCGTGGCGCTCTCCTCGGCGGACTGCAGGTCCGGCTCGACCGTCTCCTCGCGGCCTGGCCGGAGCCGGGCCGAGACGATCATGTAGGCCACGGCCGCGAGGAAGAGGATCAACGCGGTCCAGTTGTTCAGCCGCAGGCCCAGGATGTGGTGGGCCTCGTCGACCCGCATGTACTCGATCCAGAACCGGCCCGCGCAGTACGCGGCGACGTACAGCGCGAACGCCCGTCCATGACCCAGCTTGAACCGGCGGTCGGCCCAGATCACCAGCAGCGCGACACCGACGCACCACAGCGACTCGTACAGGAACGTCGGGTGGTAGTACCCCGGCACGCGGCCGTCCGCCGAGGACGTGATGCGCAGCGCCCACGGAACGTGCGTCTCCCGGCCGTACAGCTCCTGGTTGAACCAGTTGCCCCAGCGCCCGAACGCCTGCGCGATCGCCAGTCCGGGGGCCACGGCGTCGGCGTACGGCGGCAGAGCGATGCCCCGGCGGCGGCAGCCGACCCAGGCACCGAGCGCGCCCAGCGCGACGGCTCCCCAGATGCCGAGTCCGCCTTGCCAGACCTTGAAGGCGTCGACCCAGTTCCGGCCTTCACCGAAATAGAGTTCGTAGTCGGTGATCACGTGGTAGAGGCGACCGCCCACCAGACCGAACGGGACGGCCCAGACGGCGATGTCCCAGGCGGTGCCCTTCTTGCCACCACGCGCGACCCACCGGCGGTCGACGATCCAGAGGGCGACGAAGAGGCCGACGAGGATGCTGAAGGCGTAGCCGCGCAGCGGAATGGGACCGAGGTGCAGCACACCGCGCGACGGGCTGGGAATGTAGGCAAGTTCCATGGCAGGGTCGACGCTACCGCAGCCGGTGCGGCGGCACGGCAAGCGGCCCGGCTACGGGTCCATAACGGGCGGCTCGTGCCTCACTCATTTGCTGGCGGCCGCTTCCACCATCTGCTTCAGCTTCGCCGGGGTCATCGTCTGGTCCTGGAGGATGTTCTTCCCGTTCAGCAGGACGGTCGGGGTGCCCGAGAAGTTGCCGGACTGGAAGGCCTGGTGGGACTTGTCGACCCAGCTGTCGTGCGTGCCGTCGCGCACGCACTTGTCGAAGGCCGGGGTGTTCAGGCCGCTCACCTTGCCCGCGAGCCGGATGAGCTCGTCTTTGTCCGCGAAGGCGTCGTCGGTCTCGTGCGGCTGGTGCTGGTAGAGCACGTCGTGGTAGGCGGGGAACTTGCCGGCGTCCTGGGCGCAGGCCGCCGCGTTGGCCGCGCGCAGGGAGCCGGTGCCGCCGAGGTTGCCGTCGATCAGTCTGACCAGGTGGTACTCGACCCTGAGCTTGCCGGCGTCGGTCAGCTCGCGGATCACCGGCCGGTACATCGTCTCGAAGGCCTGGCAGGCCGGGCAGCGGAAGTCCTCCCACACGGTGAGCGTCGACCTGGCTCCGCCTTGGCCGACCGGGATCGCCAGGCTGTCCTTGCCCTGCGCGCCGGAGGGCGCCACGACCGGGCCGGCAGCGCTGCTGCTCTTGTGCTTGCCGGAGTTGGCGGCGACCACGCCGATCACCGCCGCCAGGCCCAGGACGCAGACGACGGTCGCGGCCACGATCAGCGTCCGCCGCCGCCTCTCCGTGGCCTTCTGCTTCTCGCGCTCGGCCGCCAGACGCTCCCGGGCGCCGCGCTTTCCCTGATGGTTCTTCTCGCTCACACCCCCTGAACGAACCGGGGAGGCGCATTGCGCCTCCCCGGTGCCAGGACCACCCGTTCGGGCGATCGAAGGATGTGCCGCGGCCGTCGTTACGCCTGTCCGCGCACCCCGCTCGCCAGCTCGCCCGCGAGAGCGCGGACGGCCTCGACGCCGGCCGCCGGGTCCGGGGCCTCCAGCATCCGCTTGACGAAGGCCGAACCGACGATCACTCCGTCGGCGAAGCCGGCGACCTCGGCGGCCTGGGCGCGGCTGGACACGCCGAGGCCGACGCAGACGGGCAGGCCGCTGCCGGTGGCCCGGGTGCGTTCCACCAGGTCCTGCGCCTGTGTGCCCACCGACTCACGGGTGCCGGTGACGCCCATCAGGGAGGCGGCGTAGACGAATCCGGAGCCGGCCGCGGTGATCTCGGCGAGGCGCTCGTCCCTGCTGCTGGGCGCGACGACGAACACCGTCGCCAGGCCGTGCTTCTCGGCGTGCTCCCGCCACAGGGCCGACTCCTGGACCGGCAGGTCCGGCAGAATGCAGCCGGCGCCGCCCGCCGCGGCGAGTTCGGCGGTGAACCGCTCGACGCCGTAGCGGTCGACGGGGTTCCAGTACGTCATGACGAGCACCGGCTTGCCGGTGACCGCGTGGGCCTCCTTCACCGTCCGCATGACGTCCGCGATCCTGACGCCGCCGCGCAGCGCGATGTCGTCCGCGGTCTGGATGACCGGGCCGTCCAGGACGGGGTCGCTGTGCGGCAGTCCGACCTCGACGACGTCGGCGCCGCCGTCGAAGACGGCCTTGATCGCCTCGATGCCGCCGTCCACGGTCGGGAACCCGGCCGGCAGGTAGGCGATGAGGGCGGACCGGCCCTCCGCCTTGGCGGCGGCCAGGGTGTTGGCCAGCAGCCGGGCCTGGCCACCGGTCGTTGCGGTCCCGCTCACTTGGCGTCCCCCTCGATCTCGGCGGTGTCGGCTTCGTCGGCGGCCACCTGGGCGTCGGTGTCGTACAGGCCGAAGTAGCGGGCGGCGGTGTCCATGTCCTTGTCGCCGCGGCCGGAGAGGTTGACCACGATCAGCCCGTCCTCGCCCAGTTCCCGGCCCACTTCCAGGGCGCCGGCCAGCGCGTGCGCGCTCTCGATCGCCGGGATGATGCCCTCGGTCCGCGACAGCAGGCGCAGCGCCTGCATGGCCGCGTCGTCGGTGATCGCGCGGTACTCGCCGCGGCCGGAGTCCTTGAGGTAGGAGTGCTCGGGGCCGATGCCGGGGTAGTCGAGGCCGGCGGAGATGGAGTACGGCTCGGTGATCTGGCCCTCGTCGTCCTGGAGGACGTAGGAGCGCGAGCCGTGCAGGATGCCGGGCTCGCCCGCGGTCAGGGTGGCCGCGTGCTCGCCGGTTTCGACGCCGAGCCCGGCGGGCTCGCACCCGATGAGGCGGACCCCGCTGTCCGGGATGAAGGCGTGGAAGAGGCCGATGGCGTTGGAGCCGCCGCCGACACAGGCGACGGCTGCGTCGGGCAGGCGCCCGGCACGCTCGAGGAGCTGGCGGCGCGCCTCGACGCCGATGACCCGGTGGAAGTCGCGGACCATGGCCGGGAAGGGGTGCGGTCCGGCGACGGTCCCGAACAGGTAGTGGGTGCGGTCGACGTTGGCGACCCAGTCGCGGAACGCCTCGTTGATGGCGTCCTTGAGGGTGCGGCTGCCGGACTTCACGGCGACGACCTCGGCGCCGAGCATGCGCATCCGGGCCACGTTCAGGGCCTGCCGCTTCGTGTCGATCTCACCCATGTAGATCGTGCACTGGAGGCCGAAGAGGGCGCAGGCGGTGGCGGTCGCGACGCCGTGCTGTCCGGCGCCGGTCTCGGCGATCACCCGGGTCTTGCCCATCCGCCGGGTGAGCAGGGCCTGCCCGAGCACGTTGTTGATCTTGTGGGAGCCGGTGTGGTTGAGGTCCTCGCGCTTGAGGAACACGCGGGCGCCGCCGGCGTGCTCGGCGAAGCGGGGCACCTCGGTGAGGGCGCTGGGGCGGCCGGTGTAGTGGGCGAGCAGGTCGTCGAGCTCGCGGGCGAACTCGGGGTCGGCCTTGGCCTTGTCGTACTCGACGGCGACCTCGTCCACGGCGGCGACGAGCGCCTCCGGGATGAACTTGCCGCCGAACGCGCCGAAGTAGCCCTCGGCGCTCGGCACCTGGCCCTCCGGGTCGGGAATGAAGAACTCGCTGGGCATGCGGATACCTCACAGGGGCGTCTGCCCCGGGATCGGTCGGTCTGAGGGTCACGGTGGTCGCGTGCGCGTGCCGTGCCGCGGGTGTGCGGGCACGGGTGCCGGCGGGCGGGCCACTGGGCCGGCGGCCGGACCGCGGTCGCGGTACGGCGGCCGGGGCCGGGAGCGGCCAGGACCGGGCGACCGGCCTCGGACCGGACGACGCGGCTCAGCTCACCGCTGGTGGCGCGCACGCGGGCGACGCCATCGCATGCCGTTGACCTGGCCCGGTTCGTCGCCGATGACGTACCGCACCCTGCGGCCGTGCACACGGCGTGCGGGCGCGCGGCAGCCCCGGGGCCGGCAGCCTCGCGCGAGGCGGGCGTACGGGTCCCTGGCGGGTTCGGCGATCGGGAGGGTCATCGGGGCACACTCTACCGGCGTACGGCCGCTCGGGTGAGCGGCCGGTGCTCAGCTCCGCCCGTGCCGCAGCGCGGGGTGCGCCCCGGCCGCCACCAGGTCGGCGACCGCCGTCTTCGGGTCTCGGCCGGTGACGAGGGACTCGCCGACCAGGACCGCGTCGGCGCCGGCGTTGGCGTAGGCGATGAGGTCGTGCGGGCCGCGCACCCCGGACTCGGCGATCTTGACGAGGCCGTCCGGGATCTCCGGAGCCACCCGCTCGAACGTGCCGCGGTCGACCTCGAGGGTCTTCAGGTTGCGCGCGTTGACGCCGATCACCTTGGCGCCCGCGTCCACCGCGCGCTCGACCTCGTCCTCGTCGTGGACCTCGACGAGCGGGGTGAGTCCGATGGACACCGCGCGCTCGATCAGCGACTCCAGGGCCGGCTGGTCCAGGGCGGCGACGATCAGCAGGGCGAGGTCGGCGCCGTGGGCCCGGGCTTCCCACAGCTGGTACGAGGTGACGATGAAGTCCTTGCGCAGGACCGGGATGTCCACGCGCGCGCGGACCGCCTCCAGGTCGGCCAGCGAGCCGCCGAAGCGGCGCTGCTCGGTCAGCACCGAGATGACGGAGGCGCCGCCCGCCTCGTAGTCCGCGGCGAGCCCGGCCGGGTCGGCGATCGCGGCCAGCGCGCCCTTGGACGGGCTGGAGCGCTTGACCTCGCAGATGACCTTGACGCCCTCGCCGCGCAGCGCGGCGACGCCGTCCTTGGCCGCGGGTGCCTTCGCCGCGCGCTCCTTGAGCTCGTCGAGGCTGACGCGCGCCTGCCGCTCCGAAAGGTCGGCACGGACTCCGTCGATGATCTCGTCGAGCACACTCACGCGAGCGGCCCCCTTCCGGGCGGTGGACTGTTCCAGCGGGTCTTGCGGCCTCCGGCGGCCCGCCGTGAAACCGATCAGGCGGGCGGGACCGGTGGTACTTGCGATGGTATCCGGAGGCGGGCGCCGACCCCGCATCCGGTGGACGGCGGTCCCACTACCTGGACATACCGTGCCCGATCAAGGATGCAGCCGACCACCGAACGGCAGGTTCCGGACAACGGTGAATGCCAGCACCAGGGCCCCGAGGCCCCACAGGTGCGCCGGCCCGAGCACGGGACGCGGCGGCCGTCCCCGCGCGGCGCGCAGGGCCCACAGCGTCCAGGCCACGGCGAAGACCAGATAGCCCGTCACGGCCAGGGCGTTGTCGTGCAGGGCCGTTGCGAAGTCCCCGTGGACGAAGGCGTGGGCGCTGCGCAGCCCGCCGCAGCCCGGGCAGTAGACACCTGCGTAGCGCAGCAGGGGGCAGACCGGGTAGTGGCCGGGCTGGTTGGGGTCCACGGCCCCGACGTAGGCGAAGGCGCCGGCGACGGCGGCCAGCACCCCGGCGGGGACCGCGAGCCGCCTGAGCACGGCGGTCGCGTGCGAGGGGACGGCGGTGGCGTCCGGGCTGTGCCGGGGGCGGGGTACGGGCGTCCGGTCGTGCGTCACCCTCTGGCTGTCGGGGTTCACGCCTCGCATTGTGCCCCGGAGCGGACGCGCACGCGCGCGAGGGGCGGCACCGGGCCGCCCCTGGGGCTGTCGGATCGTACGGGTCCGCCCCGCGCGGACCTCAGCTCTCGGCGCGGGCCGTCTCACGCGGGCCGACCTGGTGCACCGGGTGCTCGTTCTTCTGGCCGAGGCCCATCATGCGCATGGTGGCGCCGACGACGCCGCCCGCCAGCACGATCCCGATGCCGACCCAGAAGCCGACCGGCTGGGCCATCACCATGAAGGCGCCCGCGACGCAGAAACCGATGAAGGCGATGATGACACCGGTCCAGGCGGCCGGGGTGTGACCGTGGCTGCTGCCCGCCATGACTTGCTCCTCGTTGCTGTGTTCTTGTCTGAGCCGGACGCTCGGCTCCATTGTCCCGCACGCGCGCACACGTCGTGAGCGGGGGTGGCTCCTCGCGACCGCCGTTCGGGTGCGGACGGGACGTGCGCCCCGGCCGGTCCGGTCAGGCGGGTCCGGAGCCGGTCGGGTCCTCGCCGCGGTCCAGGGCCTTCCACAGGTCCTCGGGGCGGTCGGGGTCGACCGGGCGGGCCGCGCGGGAGCGGGGGGCGCCGGAGCGCTCGTAGCGGCCGGACATGGCGGGCCACAGGCGGCCGTAGCGCAGGGCGAGCAGTCCGGCCAGGAGCAGCAGCACCCCGCCGGCGGCCGCGACGTAGGGCCAGCCGGTGTGGCTGAGCGCGGCGGCGGTCGCGGCGGTGTCGCCGGAGACCTGGGCGGCCTTCTCGTCGAGGGCGCCGTCGCCGGTGGCGCCGAGCAGGGCGGCGGCGACCGTGCCCGCGCCGGAGAGCGCGAGCAGCACGGCGACCAGGACGCGGCCGGAGCGGCGGACGGCGAAGACGGCGACGAGCGCGGCCAGGCCCACTATGGCGAGCGCGGCGGGCACGCCCGTGACCTCGCTGCCCCTGGCGGTCAGCGGGAAGGCTCCGCCGGCCACCGTCGCGGTGCCCTCCGCCCAGCGCTGCCGGGTGGCGAGCAGCGCCACGGCCGCGCCGAGCGCGCCGCAGAGCAGGGCGACGGCGAGGCTGCGGCGGCCGGACCGGGCGGGGGCGGCTTCGGAACGGGGGTGAGGTAGGGCAGTCACGTACTCCACTATCGCTCGGACCGCGGGTGTGGCGTCATCCGGGGTTCATGTGGCGGACGTGAGAAACGCCCTATTGTCCCAGCCGGTTCGCGGTGTGCACGGCCCGCAGCACGGCCGCCGCCTTGTTGCGGCACTCGGTATCCTCGGCCACCGGGTCGGAGTCGGCGACGATTCCGGCGCCCGCCTGGACGTAGGCGGTGCCGTCGCGCAGCAGGGCGGTGCGGATGGCGATGGCGGTGTCGGAGTCTCCGGCGAAGTCCAGATAGCCCACGCAGCCGCCGTACAACCCCCGCCGGGACGGCTCGAGTTCGTCGATGATCTGCATGGCCCGCGGCTTCGGCGCGCCCGAGAGGGTGCCGGCCGGGAAGCAGGCGGTCAGCACGTCGAAGGCGGTGCGGCCCGCCGCGACCCGTCCGGTCACGGTGGAGACGATGTGCATGACGTGCGAGTACCGCTCGACGGACATGAAGTCGACGACCTCGACGGAGCCGGGCTCACAGACCCGGCCCAGGTCGTTGCGCCCGAGGTCGACGAGCATCAGGTGCTCGGCGCGCTCCTTGGGGTCGGCGAGCAGTTCCTCGGCGAGGGCCTGGTCCTGCTGCGGGGTGGCGCCGCGCGGCCGGGTGCCGGCGATGGGGTGGACCATGGCCCGCCCGTCCTCGACCTTGACCAGGGCCTCCGGGCTGGATCCGACGACGTCGAATCCGTCGAACCGGAACAGGTACATGTACGGCGAGGGGTTGGTGGCCCTGAGCACCCGGTAGACGTCCAGCGCGCTCGCCGTGCACGGCGTCTCGAAGCGCTGCGAGGGGACGACCTGGAAGGCCTCGCCCGCGCGGATGCGCTCCTTGACGTCATCCACCGCCGCCCGGAAGTCCTCGCCGCCCCACAGCGCGGTGTACTCGGGCAGTTCGGAGGCCGGCAGCGCGGCGGGCGGCTGGGCGACCGGGCGGGACAGGTCCGCCTCCATGGCGTCCAGGCGGGCCACCGCGTCGGCGTACGCCTCGTCGACGCCGGTGTCCAGGTCGTTGTGGTTGATCGCGTTGGCGATCAGCAGGACCGTGCCGTCCCAGTGGTCGAGGACCGCGAGATCGGAGGTGAGCAGCATGGTCAGCTCGGGGAGGCGCAGGTCGTCTCGTTCGCCGGGGCCGATCTTCTCCAGGCGGCGCACGATGTCGTAGCCGAGGTAGCCGACCATGCCGCCGGTGAAGGGCGGCAGGCCCAGGTCGTGGGCGAGGTCGCGGGGGGTGTGCAGGGTTTCGACGGTGGTGCGCAGGGCGGCGAGCGGGTCGCCCTCGGCGGGGACGCCGACCGGCGGGGTGCCGAGCCAGTGGGCCTGGCCGTCGCGCTCGGTGAGGGTGGCGGCGCTGCGGACGCCGACGAAGGAGTATCGGGACCAGGATCTACCGTTCTCCGCGGACTCCAGCAGGAAGGTGCCGGGGCGTTCGGCGGCGAGCTTGCGGTAGAGCCCGACCGGGGTGTCGCCGTCGGCGAGGAGCTTGCGGGTGACCGGGATGACGCGTCGGTCGGTGGCGAGCTTGCGGAACGTCTCGAGGTCCATGGCGGCTGACCCTACTGACCTTCGGTGCCCGCGCCGGAACCGGCGTCCTTCAGCAGGACGTCGGCGTCGAAGCAGGTGCGGTCGCCGGTGTGGCAGGCGGCGCCCACCTGGTCGACCTTGACCAGCACGGTGTCGGCGTCGCAGTCCAGGGCGACGGACTTGACGTGCTGCACGTGTCCGGAGGTGTCTCCCTTGACCCAGTACTCCCCGCGGCTGCGCGACCAGTAGGTGCAGCGGCCGGTGGTCAGCGTGCGGTGCAGCGCCTCGTCGTCCATCCAGCCGAGCATCAGTACCTCGCCGGTGTCGTACTGCTGGGCGATGGCGGGCAGGAGCCCGTCGGCGCTGCGCTTGAGGCGGCGGGCGATCTCCTGATCGAGGCTGCTGGATGGACCACCGTGGTGACGGGCGGGAGTGCCGGGCGTGCTGCTCATGGGTGCCATTGTGCCGCGCGGGACCGCGGGCCGGGGCCGCGTTCCAGTGGGTGGGCGCCCCGGTACGAGGGGGTGCCGCGGGGCGCCTGCGGGGGGTGCCTCGTCGGTGTGGCGCGGCCGGTCGACGGGTGGGCGGACGCGCTACGTGGTCGTAGGCTGACCACATGTCGACCTTTGCCAAGCGTGAACGGCTCCTTCTCGCCGACCTCTTGGAGACCGCCGGTCCTGAGGCGCCGACCCTCTGCGAGGGGTGGCTCACCCGTGATCTGGCGGCGCACGTGGTGGTGCGCGAGCGGCGTCCAGACGCGGCCGGCGGCGTGCTGATCAAGCCGCTGGCGCCGCGCCTCCAGAAGGTGCTGGAGGAGTACGCGGCCAAGCCGTACGAGGAGCTGATCCAGCTGATCCGTACCGGACCGCCGCGCTTCTCACCCTTCCAGCTCAAGCAGCTCGACGAGGCGGCCAACACCGTCGAGTTCTACGTCCACACCGAGGACGTGCGCCGCGCCCAGCCCGACTGGTCGCCGCGCGAGCTTGACCCGGTCTTCCAGGAGACCCTGTGGTCCCGGCTGGAGCGCACCGCCCGGCTGCTGGGCCGGGGCATCCCCACCGGTCTGGTCCTGCGCCGCCCCGACGGCCGCACGGCCGTCGCGCACCGGGGCACGCCGGTGGTGACGGTGACGGGCGAGCCGTCGGAGCTGCTGCTGTTCGCGTTCGGCCGGCAGAACGCGGCCCGGGTCGAGAAGGCCGGCGACCAGGACGCGATCGCGAAGCTGACGGAGACCAAGCAGCTCGGGCTCTGAACCCCGCCGCTCCGGCGGGGTTCAGTGCGGCAGTTCGGCGCGGCGCAGGGCGGGGGCGGCCAGGGCGACGACCCCGCCCAGGGCGCACACCGCCGCGCTGGCGACGAACACCGGGCCGGTCCCCCAGGCCCCGATCGCGGCGGCCGACAGCGGCATGCCGAGCGGGGCGAGACCCAGGCTGGCCAGACCGGCGACGGCGGTGACGCGTCCGAGGTAGGCGGGTTCGGACTGGGTCTGCAGCAGCGCGCCGCACAGGGCGCCGCTGAGCCCGGTGAGGAGGCCGACGAGCACGGCCACCCCGGCGGCGCCGAGGACGTTCGGTACGTAAGCGAGGGCGCCCACGGCCGCGGAGCCGACGAAGATCGAGCAGCCGGCCAGGCTCCCCGCACGGGGCAGCCGTCCCCGGACGGTGAGCAGCAGGGAGACGGCGCCGGCCCCGATACTGAACCCGGCCAGCACCCAGCCCATGCCGGAGGCGCCCCAGCCGCGCTGGTCCGCCAGCAGGGCCAGGCCCACGTTGAGCGGGCCGACGAAGCCGAGGTCGCCCAAGGCGATGGCCAGCATCAACGGGGCGAGGACGCGGTGGTGGCGGATGTACCGAAGGCCGCCCACCAGGTCCCGCCAGGCGGTGGAGTCGCCGGCGCCTGCGGTGTCGTCCGGCGGCAGGTCCCTCATCCGCACGGAGACCAGCAGCGGCACGGACACGGCGATCAGCAGTCCGGCGAACCCGAACGCCGCGGCGGCGCCCCCGAGGGCGACGCCGAGACCGCCGAGCGGGGCGCCGACGACGCTCGCGAAGCGGATCGCCAGCCCGCGCATGCCCTGCACGCGCGCGAGCTGGCCCCGGCTCGTCAGGCGCGCGGGCAGGGCGCCCACGGCGGGCATGAACACGGCGTCCACGGCGCCGAAGACCAGGGCGAGCACGGCCAGCGGCCACAGGCCGGGACCGGCGAGCCACAGCAGCGCCGCCACGCCGAGCACGGAGGCGCACCGCACGACGTCGCTGCCGATGACGACCCTGCGCGGCCCGAGCCGGTCGGCGATCACTCCCCCGCCCAGCATCAAAAGGGCCCTGGGCAGCGCGCTGACCGCCATCACCACTCCGGCCTGCGCGGGCGACCCGGCTTGGACCGCCGCCCAGGACAGGGCGAGGTAGTAGACGTTGTCGCCCACCATCGAGGCGGTGTAGGCACCGAGCCACCGCAGGACGTTGCCGTCACGGTGGGCGGGACGCTCGACGGCGAGTGCCTCTGCGGATGCCGCGGAGACGGTGGTCACGTGGGTGGCCTCTCTCAGACGCGGAACGGGAATCCGTACAGGTGCAACCTGCGAGAAGGCCCCGGCCGGAACCGGCCGGGGCCTTGCCTCGCGCCTACCTGACGGGGTGGCCCGCTCCGCGCAGGGCATCCTTGACCTGGCCGATGCGCAGGTCGCCGAAGTGGAAGACCGAGGCGGCCAGGACCGCGTCCGCGCCCGCCGTGACGGCCGGGGCGAAGTCGGCGAGCCGGCCGGCGCCGCCCGAGGCGATCACCGGTACCGTCACGTGCTTGCGGACGGCCGCGATCATCTCCAGGTCGTAGCCGTCCTTCGTGCCGTCCGCGTCCATCGAGTTGAGCAGGATCTCGCCCGCGCCCAGCTCCGCCGCCCGGTGCGCCCACTCCACCGCGTCGATGCCGGTGCCCCGGCGGCCGCCGTGGGTGGTCACCTCGAAGCTCCCGGAGGGGGTGCGGCGGGCGTCCACCGACAGGACCAGCACCTGACGGCCGAAGCGCTCGGCGATCTCCCGGATGAGGTCCGGGCGGGCGATCGCGGCCGTGTTGACGCCCACCTTGTCCGCGCCCGCCCGCAGCAGTTTGTCCACGTCCTCGGTGGTGCGGACGCCGCCTCCCACCGTCAGCGGGATGAACACCTGCTCGGCGGTGCGGCGCACCACGTCGTACGTCGTCTCCCGGTCGCCCGAGGACGCGGTGATGTCCAGGAACGTCAACTCGTCGGCGCCCTCGGCGTCGTACACCTTGGCCATCTCGACGGGGTCGCCGGCGTCGCGCAGGTTCTGGAAGTTGACGCCCTTGACCACCCGGCCGCCGTCCACGTCCAGGCAGGGGATGACTCGGACCGCCAGGGTCATGAATCCACGGCTCCTCTGTATGCCTCTAGCTCGATCTCGACCAGGATGCGCGGATCCACGAAGCCCTCGACCACCAGCAGGGTCGAGACCGGACGCACCGAGTCGAACAGTTCCTTGTGGGCCCTGCCCACCTCGTCCACGTCCCGCAGATGGGTCAGGTACATCCGGGTGCGGACCACCGCGTCCGGGCCCAGCCCGAACTCGGTGATCGCTTCCAGCGCGCTGGTGAACGCGATCTTCGCCTGCTCGTACGGATCGCCCTCCCCGTACAGCACGGGGCCCTTGAAGGCCGTCGTGCCGGCCACCAGGACCCGGTCACCCGCCGCGACGGCGCGCGCGTAACCGAACGTCTCTTCCCAAAGGCTTCCGCTCTGCACGCGCCGTACGGCTTCCGACGTCATGACGCCACTGCCTCCAAGGCCTCTTCCAGGGTGAACGCCTTCGCATACAGGGCCTTCCCGACAATGGCACCCTCGACACCGAGCGGCACGAGGCCGGCCAGCGCCCGCAGGTCGTCGAGCGAGGAGACGCCGCCCGACGCCACCACCGGGCGGTCGGTGGCCGCGCAGACGTTCTTCAGCAGCTCCAGGTTGGGGCCCTGGAGGGTGCCGTCCTTGGCGATGTCGGTGACGACGTAGCGCGCGCAGCCCTCCTTGTCGAGGCGCTCCAGCGTCTCGTACAGGTCGCCGCCGTCGCGGGTCCAGCCGCGGCCGCGCAGCGTGGTGCCCCGCACGTCCAGGCCGACCGCGATCCGGTCGCCGTACTGGCCGATGACCTTGGCGACCCACTCGGGGGACTCCAGGGCGGCGGTGCCCAGGTTCACGCGGGTGCAGCCGGTGGCCAGGGCGGCGGCGAGGGTGTCGTCGTCGCGGATGCCGCCGGACAGCTCCACCTTGATGTCCATGGCGCGGGCGACCTCGGAGATCAGCTCGCGGTTGTCGCCGGTGCCGAACGCGGCGTCCAGGTCCACCAGGTGCAGCCACTCGGCGCCCGCGCGCTGCCAGGTCAGGGCGGCCTCCAGCGGGGAGCCGTAGGAGGTCTCCGTGCCGGACTCGCCGTGCACGAGGCGCACGGCCTGGCCGTCGCGGACGTCGACGGCGGGGAGGAGTTCGAGCTTGGCCATGTCTCTACAGGGTTCCGATCCAGTTGGTGAGCAGCTGCGCTCCGGCGTCGCCGGACTTCTCGGGGTGGAACTGGGTGGCCCACAGTGCGGCGTTCTCCACGGCGGCCACGAAGGGCTTGCCGTGCGTCGCCCAGGTCACCCTGGGGGCGCGCAGCGCCGGGTTGTGGGTCTCCAGCTGCCAGTCGTGGACGGCGTAGGAGTGCACGAAGTAGAAGCGGGCGTCCTCGTCCAGGCCGGCGAACAGCTCCGAGCCGGCCGGCGCCTGCACGGTGTTCCAGCCCATGTGGGGCACGACGTCCGCCTGAAGCGGCTCGACCGTGCCGGGCCACTCGTCCAGGCCCTCGGCCTCCACCCCGTGCTCGATGCCGCGCGCGAAGAGGACCTGCATGCCGACGCAGACGCCCATGACCGGGCGCCCGCCGGACAGCCGGCGGTCGATGATCCAGTCGCCGCGCACGTCCTTGAGTCCGCGCATGCAGGCGGCGAAGGCGCCCACGCCGGGCACCAGCAGACCGTCGGCGTTCATCGCCGCGTCGTAGTCGCGGGTGATCTCGACGTCGGCTCCCGCGCGGGCGAGGGCCCGCTCGGCCGAACGGACGTTGCCGAAGCCGTAGTCGAGGACCACCACCTTTTTCGTACCGGTGCTCAACTCCACACCCCCAGCCGCATCACGCCCGCGACGAGGCACATCGCCGCGCCGATGGACAGCAGCACGATGAGGCTCTTCGGCATCTGCTGCTTGACGAAGGAGATGATGCCGCCGAGCAGGAACAGCCCGACAACGATCAGCAGGGTCGACAGGCCGGTCACAGTGCCCCTCCGTTCGCTTCTCCGCCCGCGCGGCGCAGAGGCGCGGGCGTCTCCCCCAGTGCCTTGACGGCCTGGGAGGTGCCCCCAGTCGTCTGCGGCCCGGCGGCCGCGCGTGCGTCGCTCACAGCGCGCCCTTCGTGGAGGGGATGATGCCGGCCGCGCGCGTGTCGCGCTCGGACGCGTACCGCAGCGCCCGGGCCAGGGCCTTGAACTGGCACTCCACGATGTGGTGCGCGTTGCGCCCGTAGGGCACGTGCACGTGCAGCGCGATCTGCGCCTGGGCGACGAAGGACTCCAGGATGTGGCGGGTCATCGTGGTGTCGTACTCGCCGATCATCGGCGCCATGTTCTCGGGCTCGGTGTGCACGAGGTACGGGCGGCCGGACAGGTCGACGGTGACCTGGGCGAGCGACTCGTCCAGCGGGACCGTGCAGTTGCCGAAGCGGTAGATGCCCACCTTGTCGCCGAGCGCCTGCTTGAAGGCGGCGCCCAGCGCGAGGGCGGTGTCCTCGATGGTGTGGTGGGAGTCGATGTGCAGATCGCCGTCGGTCTTCACGGTCAGGTCGAACAGACCGTGCCGGCCGAGCTGGTCGAGCATGTGGTCGTAGAAGCCGACGCCGGTGGCGATGTCGGTCCTGCCGGTGCCGTCGAGGCCGATCTCGACCAGGACCGAGGTCTCCTTGGTGGTGCGCTCGACCCTGCCGACGCGTCCCTCGCGAGTCATCCGCTCTGCTCCTGTTCCTTCTTCAGTTCCCGTACCGCGTCGAGGAACGCGTCGTTCTCCTGGGGCGTTCCGGCGGTGACCCGCAGCCACCCCGGTACGCCGTTGTCCCGGACCAGGACGCCCCGGTCCAGGATCCGCCGCCAGGCGGCGTGGGCGTCCTCGAACCGCCCGAACTGGATGAAGTTGGCGTCCGACTCGACCACGTCGTAGCCGATCGCGCGCAGTTCGCCGACGAGCCGGTCCCGTTCGGCCTTCAGCTGCTCGACATAGCCGAGCAGCGTGTCGGTGTGCTCCAGGGCGGCCAGCGCCGTCGCCTGGGTGATCGCCGAGAGGTGGTACGGCAGCCGGACCAGCTGCACGGCGTCCACCACCGCCGGGTGCGCCGCGAGGTAGCCGAGGCGCAGTCCGGCGGCGCCGAACGCCTTGGACATGGTGCGGGAGACGACCAGGTGCGGCCGGTCCTGGAGCAGCGGCAGCAGCGAGGCGCCGTGGCTGAACTCGATGTACGCCTCGTCCACGACCACCATGGACGGCTTGGCCGCCTGCGCCGCCTCGTACAGCGCGAGGACCGTCGACGGCGGCACCGCGTTGCCGGTGGGGTTGTTGGGGGTGGTGACGAAGACGACGTCCGGTCGGTGCTCCGCGATCGCCCGCTCGGCGGCGGCGAGGTCGATCGTGAAGTCCTCGCGGCGCGGCCCGGAGATCCAGCCCGTGCCCGTGCCGCGCGCGATGAGCGCGTGCATGGAGTACGAGGGCTCGAAGCCGATCGCGGTACGGCCCGGACCGCCGAAGGTCTGCAGCAGCTGCTGGATGACCTCGTTGGAGCCGTTGGCCGCCCAGACGTTCTCGACGCCGACACGGTGGCCGCCCGTCCTCGTCAGGTACGCGGCGAGCTCGGTACGCAGCTCCACCGCGTCCCGGTCGGGATAGCGGTTGAGGTGGCGGGCCGCCTCGCGCACCCGCTCGGTGATCCGCTCGACCAGCGGCTCGGGCAGCGGGTAGGGGTTCTCGTTGGTGTTCAGCCGTACGGGGACGTCCAGCTGGGGCGCGCCGTAGGGGGACTTGCCGCGCAGCTCGTCCCGTACGGGAAGATCGTCGATTCCGAAGCTCACTTGCTCGTCGGTACCTTCCAGCCGAACCTCGCCTTGATCGCCGCGCCGTGCGCGGGCAGGTCCTCCGCCTCCGCCAGCGTCACCACGTGGTGGGCGACCTCGGCGAGGGCGTCCTCGGTGTAGTCCACGATGTGGATGCCGCGCAGGAAGGACTGGACGGACAGGCCCGAGGAGTGGCAGGCGCAGCCGCCGGTCGGCAGCACGTGGTTGGACCCGGCCGCGTAGTCGCCGAGCGAGACCGGCGCCCAGGGGCCGACGAAGACCGCGCCGGCGTTGCGCACCCGGTCGGCGACCGCGGCCGCGTCGGCCGTCTGGATCTCCAGGTGCTCGGCGCCGTAGGCGTCGACCACCCTCAGGCCCGCGTCGATGCCGTCGACCAGGACGATCGCGGACTGCTTGCCGGACAGGGCCGGGCGGATCCGGTCCTCGATGTGCTTGGTCGCCGCGACCTGCGGCTCCAGCTCCTTCTCGACCGCGTCCGCGAGCTCCGCGGAGTCGGTGACCAGGACGGCGGCGGCCAGCGGGTCGTGCTCGGCCTGGCTGATCAGGTCGGACGCGACGTGCACCGGGTCGGCGCCGGCGTCCGCGAGGATCGCGATCTCGGTGGGGCCGGCCTCGGTGTCGATGCCGATCCTGCCGGTGAAGTAGCGCTTGGCGGCGGCGACCCAGATGTTGCCGGGGCCGGTGACCATGTTCGCGGGCGGGCAGGACTCGGTGCCGTAAGCGAACATCGCGACGGCGTGGGCGCCGCCGGCCGCGTACACCTCGTCGACGCCCAGCAGGGCGCAGGCGGCGAGGATCGTCGGGTGCGGCAGCCCGCCGGCTGGATCATTTTCAAAAGCGGGGGCCTGCGGCGGGGAGGCGAGCGCGATCGACTCCACGCCGGCCTCCTGCGCGGGCACGACGTTCATGACCACGGAGGACGGGTAGACCGACCGGCCGCCCGGCGCGTACAGCCCGACGCGCTCGACCGGCACCCACTTCTCGGTCACCGAGCCGCCGGGCACCACCTGGGTGGTGTGCGTGGCGCGGCGCTGCTCGCGGTGGACGAGCCGGGCGCGCCGGACGGACTCCTCCAGCGCCGCGCGCACGGCCGGGTCGAGCTGCTCCAGCGCGTCCTTGAGTGCCTGGGCGGGAACCCGCACCGACTCAAGCCGCACGCCGTCGAACCGCTCGGCGAAGTCGATCAGCGCCGCGTCGCCACGATGATGCACGGCCTCGCAGATCGGACGCACCTTCTCCAGGGCGGCCGAGACGTCGAAGTCGGCTCGGGGCAGCAGGTCGCGCAGGGCGGGGCCCTCGGGGAGGGCGTCGCCGCGCAGATCGATTCGGGAGATCACGGTGTCAATTCTCTCAGACCGCGCGCGGACACTGTCCGTCCGTATCAGTGACTGATACGGACCGCCGTGTCGGTGGCTGGTGCGGGGCACGGAAGGAGCCGCTCACATTTCGTGTTCAGAGCGTCACCGATCGGGCATGACCGGTTGTACGAAGCGTAGTCATCCCGCGAGCAGCCGGGGAGGGAGGGAGGATCGTGACGGAGGGGGCCGACTTGCACTCCGGGGACCTGTCCGACGACCTGACCGCCACCGAGGCGGGAATGTGGCAGGCCTTCCGCAACGGCAGCGTGTACGACCTGCGCAGCGGTGACGCCGTGGTGGACGATCCGCACGGCGGGCATCCGTGGGGGCCCGAGCGGACCGTGCGGGCGCGCGTCGTGTGCTGGCTGCTCCTTGACGGACCGCCCGCGCTCGCCGGGCGCGTGTCGTCCCTGAAGCTCCGCGGCCTGCGGATCACGGACGCCCTGGACCTCGCCGGGGGCGCGGTGCTGCCGTACGTGGAGCTGAACGGCTGCCGGTTCGACCAGGAGGTCCTGCTGCCGGAGGCGCGCTTCACCACTGTGCGGCTGGTGGACTGCGCGGTGCCGCGGCTGGAGGCGGCCCGGGTGCGCACCGAGGGCGATCTGCATCTGCCGCGCTGCCGGTTCACCGGCGGGATACGGCTGACCGACGCGCACATCGGCACGGACCTGCTGCTCAGCCAGGCGGTCGTGCACCGGGACCGGGCCGGCCGTTCGATCGCCGCCGACGGGATGACGGTGGGCCAGGACCTCCAGGCGGAGCTGCTGGAGTCGTACGGCGAGTTCAGTCTGCGCAGCGCGAAGATCGGTGTCTCGCTGAGCCTGCGCGGCGCGCGGCTGGCGAACCCGCGGGAGCGGTTCGCGCTGAACGCGCCGCAGCTCACCGTCGAGCGCACCCTGTACCTCACCCCGGCGGGCGTGGGCGGCCCGCTGAGCGGGGTGACGCCCGCGCGCGGGACCCGGATCCAGCCCTTCGAGTGCCGGGGCGGGGTGCGTCTGGACGACGGGCGGTTCGGCGACGCGGTCGATCTGGAGCGGGCCCGTTTCACCCTCACGGACGAACAGGTGCTGTCGCTGCGCCGGGTGCAGACGCCGGAGCTGCGCTTCCTCGGGGAGCCGCCGCCGCGCGGGCAGGTGCTGCTGTCCGGGGCGCGGGTCGTCACCCTCGTCGACCGGGCGAGCAGCTGGCCCGGCCCGGGCAGTCTGCACATGGGCGGCTTCGTCTACGAGAACCTGGTGCCGCGGGGCCCGTTCCCGCTGGCCGAGCGGCTGGACTGGGTGGCGGCGGCGACCGCCGAGTACAACCCGGAGCCGTACGAGCGGCTGGCCGCGGTGCTGCGGGAGGCGGGCGAGGACGTGGACGCACGCGAGGTACTGCTCGCCAAGCAGCGGCGCCGCCGCGAGACCCTGCCGCTCGCCGCCAAGCTGGTGGGCTACGTCCAGGACTGGGCGGTGGCCTACGGGTACCGGCCGGGCCGGGCCGCGGTGTGGATGGCGGTGCTGTGGGCGGCGGGTTCGCTGGCCTTCGCGCGCCTGGGCCCGCCGCCGGCCGACCCCGGCGGCCACCCGGAGTGGAACCCCGCCCTGTTCGCCCTCGACCTGCTGCTGCCGTTCGTCGACCTGGGCCAGGCGGACCAGTGGCAGCTGCGCGGCGGCTGGCAGTGGCTCGCCGCGGCGCTGATCGTGGTCGGCTGGATCCTGGCCACGACGGTGGCGGCGGGCGCGACACGGCTGCTGCGACGGAACTAGTGCCCCGACAGGCAACGTTCGCCCCGTCGCGGCGTCCGGCACTCCCCCAAGCTCTTCGAGCTTGGGGGAGCACCGGACGCCGCTCCTTCACGGGGTTGCCTGCCGCGGCACCAGGACCCTCTCGTTCGGATCAGGCCGAGCGCGCGGACAGTTGTTGAAATCGGCACCTTTTACTCGACCTTGACCATCCCGCGTACAACTTTCCGCTCCTTGCCCGAACCCCCTGGCGCGCGTGCGACCTGCGTCTTTCAATGGTCGACACCATGGCAACGCTGCCCGCGTTCATCCGCCCTGCCCGGATGACAAGAACCGTCCCCAGCCCCGCCGCCGGGTTCACCGCCGCCGGGCTCCCCTCCGACGACGAGGTCCTCCTCGACGTGCCCGACGAACCTCTCGGCCCGGCGCTGGTCGCCGCCGCCCAGGGCGCGTACCGGCCCGCCGCGGCGCTGCTCGCCGGTACCCGGGAGGGGGCCCGCTGGGAGGAGCGCGACCGGTACACGAGACGGCTGGCCGCCATCGCCCGCTCCCGACCGGAGTGGCTGGACGCCTGGCTCGCCACCGCCCCGCACGACCCGGACGCGCTGCTGGTCGCCGCCCAGCTCGCGGTCGACCGCGCCTGGCCCTCGCCCGCGCGGGCCGAGCTGCTGCGCGGCGTCAGCCCCCTGATCACGGCCGCCGCACGCGCCGACGCCCGTGACCCGGTGCCGTGGCGGGTCGCGCTGGACCACGCGCGCGGCAGCCGCGCCGGGCACCGCTACTTCGAGGAGCTGTGGGAGGCCGCGGTCCGCCGCGCCCCGCACCACTACGGCTGCCACGTGGCCGCCCTGCGCTATCTGACCACCTCCTGGCACGGCTCGCACCGCGAGTGCTTCGACTTCGCCGACATGGCCGCCCAGGACGCCCCGGCCGGCTCGCTCGTCCAGGCGCTGCCCGTGCGGGCCGCCTTCGCCTATCTGACCGACGGCTGCGGGCCCCGGGTGCCGCGGGCCCGGCTGCACGCGGCGGCCGACCGGGCGATCGTGCTCTCCGCCCGCTTCCCGGCGGCCGTGCCCTGGCCCGCGGAGATCCGCAACCTGCTGACCTGCGTCCTGCTGCGGCTGGAGCGCCCCGAGGACGCCCTCGTGCAGCTGCGCCTCATCGGCCCGTACGCCACCTCCTTCCCCTGGGAGCGGCAGTCGGACGACCCGCTGGGGTTCTTCCTGAAACTGCGCGCCGACCTGGGGGCCGCACCGCCCGCAGGGCCGTCCCGGCGCCCGCGATACGGGCTCGGCGGACGCGCCCGTCGCGGCGAGCATTAGGCTTTTGCGCCGTGACCACCGTCCACCTTCCGCTCTTCCCCCTGAACACGGTGCTGTTCCCGGGGCTGGTGCTGCCCCTGAACGTCTTCGAGGAGCGCTACCGCGCCATGATGCGCGCGCTGCTGAAGACGCCCGAGGACGAACCGCGCCGGTTCGCCGTCATGGCGATCCGCGACGGCCACGAAATGGCCGAGAGCGCCCCCGGCATGCCCGATCCGACCGCACGGATCGAACGCGGCCCCGCCGCCGGCTTCGGCACCGACCCGGCCAAGGCCTTCCACTCCGTGGGCTGCGTGGCGGACGCGGCGACGATCCGGGAGCGGGCCGACGGCACCTTCGAGGTGCTGGCCACGGGCACGACCCGGGTCCGGCTGCTGTCCGTGGACGCCTCCGGCCCCTATCTCGTGGCGGAGCTGCGGGAGCTGGCCGAGGAGCCCGGCGACGAGGCGGGCGCGCTGGCCGAGGGGGTGCTGCGGTCCTTCCGCCAGTACCAGAAGCGGCTGGCGGGCGCGCGGGAGCGGTCGCTGACTGCCGCGGAGCTGCCGGACGAGCCGAGCGTGGTGTCGTACCTGGTGGCCGCGGCGATGATGCTCGACATTCCGGCGAAGCAGCGGCTGCTCCAGGCGCCCGACGTCTCCTCCCGGCTGCGCGACGAGCTGAAACTCCTGCGCAGGGAGACGGCGATCCTCCGTAGTCTGCCGTCGTTGCCGGCCGCGGAGCTGACCCGCGGGCCGACGAGTCTCAACTGAAGGAACGGGTCGGGATGGCCAAGAAGGCGAAGAAGCAGCAGGACAAAGGGGCGGGGGGCACCCCGGCGACGGTGGCGCTGACCGCGGCGGGCGTGCGCTACACCGTGCACTCCTACGACCACGACCCCTCCCACCCCTCCTACGGCGAGGAGGCGGCCGAGGCGATGGGCGTCTCCCCGGACCGGGTGTTCAAGACGCTGGTGGCGGACGTCGACGGAGCCCTGACGGTGGCCGTGGTGCCGGTCGCGGGCTCCCTGGACCTCAAGGCCCTGGCGGCGGCGGTCGGCGGCAAGCGGGCGGCGATGGCCGACCCGGCCCTCGCGGAGCGCACCACCGGTTACGTCCGCGGCGGCATCTCCCCCCTCGGCCAGCGCAAGAGGCTCCCCACGGTCCTGGACGACTCGGCGCCCGCCCACACCACCATCTGCGTCTCGGCGGGCCGCCGCGGCCTGGAGGTCGAACTGTCCCCGGGTGACCTGGCGGGCCTCACCGGCGCCGCCCTCGCCCCGATCGGGCGCGGCTGACCGTCCCCCGCCCGGCCATCGCGCCGGCGGGCGGGACCGGCTGAGGCCCGTTCTGCCGCCCGTCCTGCCACCCGCCCGCGTCCGCCTCGCGGCCTCCGTGAGCCGGACCGGCCCCGGCCGGCTAGGGCGCCGAGGAGTCCCCGTGCCCGTGGGCACCGTCCCCGTACGCGCTGTCTCCGTGCGCCCCGCCCACGTACATCTCCGGGTCCCGCGGCCCGAACAGGGACGTCATCCCCAGGTGGACGAGCAGCGCGGCCAGCGGCCAGGCCAGCAGCGCCCCCTTGGCGTCGAGCTTCAGCGGCGCCGGGAACGTCACTCCCTTGCCCACCGCCTTGGCGTGGACGATCACGTCCTGCTCGGGTCCGAGCCACACACCGAGCCGCCACGCCAGCAGCGACCCGAGCAGCCCTCCGACGCACAGGGCCACCACCAGCGGCACACCGCCGCGCCTGCGCACCAGGAAGACGGCCGTCGCGCACACCACGCCGAAGGCCAGGGCCAGCAGCGTGAACGTGCCGTCCACGCCGATGGCCTGCTCACCCTCGGTGTCCTTGAGGTACACGACCCAGTTGTTCCCGGACACCTCGGCGATCAGCGGCACCTTCGGTGCCAGCCGCAGCCAGAGCAGTCCCAGCGGCACCCCGCAGAGCGCCACGGCGACCAGGACGACGACGGCCTCCCGGATCTCGGCCGCCCATCCGGGCCCGTCCTGTTCGTAGAGGCTCAGCGGCCGGGCGGGCGGCACCTGCCAGGACTGGACCGGCCCCGGCTGCGGGGTCTGCTCGGACCCCGACGGCTCCGAGGGCCCCGACGACGCCGAGGACGGCGAGGGTTCGGACGGCCCGGAGGGGCCGGAAGGCTGTGAGGAGCGCCGGTGCGGCGGTGGTGGCGGAGTCAACGGAGCTGTCACCTTGTCATCGTGCCAGTTGCGGGGGAAGGCCGCGTCACCGGACGGCGGCCCGGCGGTAGGCCCAGGTGGCGACGGCCAGCGAGACCACCCCGACCCCGGCGCAGACGGCCATGTCGCCGGCCACCAGAGCCCAGTCGGGACGGGCCGCGAAAGTGTGGGCGTAGGCCTCCACGCCGTACGTGGACGGCAGCAGGTCACGCAGCAGCCGTACCGCCTCGGGCATGCGGTCGGGGGGCAGCACGCCCAGCAGCAGCGCCGCCGACATGCCCAACTGTCCCAGCAGTGTGGCCAGTTCCGGGCGCGGTGCGAGCAGCCCGCAGGCCGCGCCGAGCCCGGAGAGCGCGGCACCGGCGAGCGGGATCACCACCACCAGCACCCACAGGTTGCCGAGCGGCAGCCCGAACAGCACGCACCCGAACACGGCGGTCACGAGCGTGCCCGGCACCGTGAAGGAGGCGTACGCGGCCGCCGCGCCCAGCACCACGGCCGCGGGCGGCACCGGGAGCGTCGCGTAGTGGTCGAGCCCGCCGCTGGCCCGCAGCTGCCCGAAGTACTGGGCGAGCAGGTTCAGCGCGACGAAGGCGACCACGACGACCGAGGCGCCGGACACCACGTATTGGGCCTCGCTGCCGCCGTCGACCACGCCCCGCATCATGACCATGATGCCGACGGACTGGAAGGTCGCCACGAACAGCAGCGGGAGCCTCGCCACCCGCGCCCGGGACAGCTGGGCCCGGTACACGGCGGCCAGCGACGGCCACAGCCGCGCCCGCGGCCCGAGCACGGCCGCGTCACCGGAAACGCCGTCCTGTACGGCCGTCGCGCCCGGCAGCACACCGGCGGGTACGACACTCACGTCGAACTGCTCCCTTTCCCTGCGGCAGCGCACGCGGCCGACTTGTCCGTCGCGGCGAGCGCGGCGGGTACGGTCGTGTCTCCCGCACCGGACGGGTTCCCCCCGGCGCCCGCGTACTCCTCCACGGATCCGCCGGTCCCCGCGCTCATGCCGCTGATCCCGGTCATGCCTTCACCAGCCCCTGCCGTGCGGCGCCGCCCAGCGCCAGGTACACGTCCTCCAGGCTGGGCGTGGTCAGCGTGAAGTCGTCCAGGGCGGCGAACGCGGCACCGCCGGTGACCGTGGCCACGGCGGCGCGGGCCTCCTCGGGCGCCAGCCGCAGCGTCCAGCGGCGGCCCGCCTCGACGGCCCGTTCCCTGAGCGCGGCGACCTCAGCCACCTCCAGGGGCGCCCGCTCCCGCCACACCAGTTCCACCCGCACCTCGCCGGAGACCCGCTCCTTGAGCCGGGCCGGGGTGTCGCAGGCGATGACCCGGCCCCGGTCCAGGACGGCGACCCGGTCCAGGACGGTCTCGGCCTCGATGACGTTGTGGGTGACCAGGACGACGGTCGTGCCGCGTTCGGCGCGCCGCCGGTCGACGGCGGACCACACCGCCCGCCGGGCCACCGGGTCCATTCCGGTGGTCGGCTCGTCGAGCACCAGCAGCGGGCGCTCGCCGACCAGCGCGGCAGCGAGGCAGGCGAGCCGCCGCTGGCCACCGGAGAGCTTCTTCAGCGGGCGCCCGGCGATCGGGGTGAGACCCAGTTCGTCGAGGACGGCGTCCCGCTCGGCACGCGCCTGCCGGAGGTCCAGGCCGCGCAGCCGCCCGGTGGTCTCGGCGGCGAGCGAGACGGTCAGCTCGTCCAGGGCGGTGGACTCCTGCCCGAGGTAGGCGAGGATCCGCGCGGCGCGCTCGGGGTGCGCCACGATGTCGTGGCCGAGGATCTCGACCGTGCCGCTGTCGGGGCGCAGCAGCCCGGTGAGCTGGCGTACGAGGGTGGACTTGCCGGCGCCGTTCGGCCCGAGCAGCCCGAAGATCTCGCCACGCCGTACGTCGAGCTCCACCGCGTCGGTGGCCAGCACCTCGGGCGTGCCGGGGGCACCGCGCCGGCCGCGCACCGCGGGGTAGGTCCGGGTCAGTCCGCGCACCGCGCACACGACGTCGTCCCCGGGGCGAAATGCCTGTGCCGTGCGCGTACTCACAAGGGACGAGGGTACGGGGTCGCGGAGCCCCGCTCGTCCTCGGGGCGCCCCGAGGAGGTCCGGTACGCGGTTCAGTCGCCGGCGGGGGCGCGCTCGGTGGAGGTCCGTACGTCGATCTCCCGCCAGAACCCGGCGCGGATGGCGTACCGGTCGTGCTCGTCGATCTGGTCGTCCTTGTGCGCGAGCAGCCCGAAGCGGGCGGCGTAGCGCAGCAGCTCGCCGTCGACGCGGTGCGGGACGCGGGGGTACATCGACGACAGTTTCTGCAGGTGCGACTGGTCGCCCAGCCGGTCCACCCAGCGCCTGGCGAAGACCTGTCCCACCTCGTACGGGTCGCCGCCGACCGTCGTGATGTCCTCCTCCCGGTCCGCCCACCGCTGCTCGGCCGTCGTCAGCTGGGCGAGCGTCGGCATGGAGGCGGCCTCGGGAGGCTCGGCGGGCGTGCCCGGCCGGTCCACCCAGCCCCGGTCCGAGGACCAGCGCAGCGTCGCCGTGGAGGGGTGCTGCGCGGGCGGGGCGCCGGGGGCGCGCAGGGCGGCCAGGTCCTTGGGCGTGGGCACGCCCTTGGCGGCGGGCACCCGCTCCTCGGTGCCGCCGCGCCCCGGGGCGGCGGCCGGGTGCTCCCGCGGTTCGGCGCGGCTCTCGGTGCCCGCGCTGAGCGTGGACTCGGGCAGCGGCGCGGAGAGGATCGCGGCGATCTCGGGGCGAGGCGCGGGCGGCGGCGCGCAGACACCGCCGAGTTCCTTGGCGCGTACGGCCTTGGTGATCCAGGTGCGGTCCAGCACGCGCCGCTCGTCGGCCTCGGCGACCAGGTCCTCGGACTGGTTGTAGTCGCCGTCGGCGGCCTGCACCGCCCACAGGTGTACGGCGACGCCGTGCTCCTTGGCGGCCATCATGCCGGGCAACAGGTCGCCGTCGCCGGTGACGAGGACGACGTCGGAGCAGGCGCGGTTGCGGGCCAGTTCGGTCAGTTCGGCGTGCATCGCGGCGTCGACGCCCTTCTGCGCCCAACGTCCGTCGCTGCGGGTGAGCGCGCCGAGCCGGACGGTGACCCGGGGCATCACGCGCAGCCGGCGGTGCTCGGGCTGCGGCACACGGTCGGGCGCGCCGTCGAACCAGTAGATGCGCAGCAGGGGCCGCTCGGTGTCGGACTCGGCCTGTTCACGCAGCCCCTGCACGAGAGCGGTGTGGTCGACGGTGATCCGGGACCGCGACGGCTCCCCGGCGAGGAGACTGGCCGCGGCGCCCAGCAGATACCCGGCGTCCACCAGGACGATGCAGCGGTCCACGCGATCCACCCTCTTTCCGGGAGGTTGCTTCGGGATGTGCTTGGGGATGTACTTCGGGATGTGCTTCGAGTCTGCCCGAACCGGCCAGGGTTAACGGCCCGAACTCGATCTTCGGCGTGGCGTTTCGGGAGCCCGCACCCCGACACCCCGCGTTACATACGGTAATTATCCAACATGCGTTCATTGTCGGCCTATGTGAATCTGGTCCCGGCCCTGGCCCCGAGATCCCCCACAGGAGGCTGATCACCATGGCCAAGAACCGCAAGCAGGACCGCAGCCGGCAGAAGACGTCCGTGGCCGCGAACGGCCCGCAGGAGACGGAGCAGTCCGTGTCGGAACCGCAGGCCGAGCATCACGCCCACGGGCCGCAGACGAGTCCGACTGCCATGGCCCGCAAGGGACGTCAGAAACGCTTCGGCCACAACTGACTCCGGTCCATGGACTGTTGAGCAAGTGCGGTAATCGACGAGGGGCGTACCCGATGCGCACGGGCACGCCCCTCGTTCATGTCAGCCCGCCAGGCAGGACGGGCCGAGCAGGACCTTCAGATCGCCGAACAGCGCCGGGTCCGGCTTGACCCGGTGCCGGTCCAGCCGTAGCACCGTCGTCCTGCTCGGCCCCTGGAGCCTGATGCGGACCTCGCTGTCGCCCTTGTGGTGGCTGAGGATCTCGCCGAGGCGGCTCACCATGGGCGGGGTCACCTTCAGCGCCGGGATGGTGAGGATCACCGGGGCGTTGGCCCCGGCGTTCGACAGGTCGGGGATCATCAGCTCCATCGCCACCAGGCGGGGCACGTCCTCCCGCTTGTCCAGGCGGCCCTTGACGAACACCACGGCGTCCTCGACGAGTTGGGTGGACACCAACTGGTAGGTCGCCGGGAAGAACATGCACTCGATGGAGCCGGCGAGGTCCTCGACGGTGGCGATCGCCCAGGCGTTGCCCTGCTTGGTCATCTTGCGCTGGAGGCCGGAGATGATGCCGCCGATGGTGACGACCGCGCCGTCGGCGTGCTCGCCGCCGGTGAGCTGGGAGATGCCCGCGTCGGCCTTGTCCGCGAGCACGTGCTCAAGACCGAACAGCGGGTGGTCGGAGACGTAGAGGCCGAGCATCTCCCGCTCCTGGGCGAGCAGATACGTCTTGTCCCACTCCTCGGAGGCGAACTCCACGTCAAGGCCGAAGCCGGGCTCGCCGCTGGTCTCCTCGCCCATTCCGCCGAAGAGGTCGAACTGGCCCTCGGCCTCCTTGCGCTTGACCGCGACGACGTTGTCGATCATCGGCTCGTACTGCGCGGTGAGGCCCTTGCGGGTGTGCCCCATCTCGTCGAAGGCGCCGGCCTTGATCAGCGACTCGGTGGTGCGCTTGTTGCAGACCACCGCCTCGACCTTGTCGAGGTAGTCGGGGAACGACGAGTACTTCCCCTTGGCCTTGCGGGACTTGATGATCGACTCGACGACGTTGGTGCCGACGTTGCGCACGGCGGAGAGGCCGAAGAGGATCACGTCGTCGCCCTGGGCGGCGAAGTTCGACTGGGACTCGTTGACGTTGGGCGGGAGCACCCGGATGCCCATGCGGCGGCACTCGTTGAGGTAGACCGCCGACTTGTCCTTGTCGTCCTTGACGGAGGTCAGCAGGCCCGCCATGTACTCGGCGGGGTGGTTGGCCTTCAGATAGGCGGTCCAGTACGACACCAGGCCGTACGCGGCCGAGTGGGCCTTGTTGAACGCGTAGCCGGCGAAGGGGACCAGCACGTCCCACAGGGCCTGGATGGCCTCGTCGCTGTAGCCGTTCTTCTGGGCACCGGCCTGGAAGATGGTGAAGTTCTTCGCCAGTTCCTCGGGCTTCTTCTTGCCCATCACGCGGCGGAGGATGTCGGCCTCGCCGAGCGAGTAGCCCGCGATGATCTGGGCGGCCTTCTGCACCTGCTCCTGGTAGACGATCAGGCCGTAGGTGACCGCGAGGACCTCCTCGAGGGGCTCCTCGAGCTCCTTGTGGATCGGCGTGATCTCCTGGAGCTTGTTCTTGCGCAGCGCGTAGTTGGTGTGCGAGTCCATGCCCATCGGGCCGGGACGGTAGAGCGCCGACACGGCCGAGATGTCTTCGAAGTTGTCGGGCTTCATCAGGCGCAGCAGCGAGCGCATGGGGCCGCCGTCGAACTGGAACACACCGAGTGTGTCGCCGCGCTGGAGCAGTTCGAAGGTCTTGGGGTCGTCCAGCGGGAGGCCGAGGAGATCGATGTCGATCCCCTTGTTGGACTTCACCATCTTGACGGCGTCATCCATGATCGTCAGGTTGCGCAGGCCGAGGAAGTCCATCTTCAGCAGGCCGAGCGACTCGCAGCTCGGGTAGTCCCACTGCGTGATGGTCACGCCGTCGGTGTGCCGGACCCAGACGGGCACGTGCTCGGTGATGGTCTCGCTGGACATGATCACGCCTGCGGCGTGCACGCCCATCTGCCGGACCAGGCCCTCGACGCCCTTGGCGGTGTCGATGACCTTCTTCACGTCCGGCTCGTTCTCGTACATCCCCCGGATCTCGCCCGCCTCGTTGTAGCGAGGGTGCGAGGGGTTGGTGATGCCGTCCAGGTCGATGCCCTTGCCGAGGACGTCGGCGGGCATCGCCTTGGTGAGCCGGTCGCCCATCGCGTACGGGTAGCCCAGCACACGCGCGGAGTCCTTGATCGCGTTCTTGGCCTTGATCTTGCCGTACGTGCCGATCATGGCGACCTTGTCGGCGCCGTACTTCTCCGTCACGTACCTGATCACCTCGACGCGCCTGCGCTCGTCGAAGTCGATGTCGACGTCGGGCATCGAGATGCGCTCGGGGTTGAGGAACCGCTCGAAGATCAGGCCGTGCGGGATCGGATCGAGGTCGGTGATGCCCATGGCGTACGCGACGATCGAGCCGGCCGCGGAGCCGCGGCCGGGACCGACCGCGATGCCGTTGTTCTTGGCCCACATGATGAAGTCGGCGACCACGAGGAAGTAGCCGGGGAAGCCCATCGAGATGATGACGTCCATCTCGTAGTCCGCCTGCTTCTGGCGGTCCTCGGGGATGCCGCCGGGGAAGCGGCGCTCCATGCCGCGGCGGACCTCCTCCTTGAACCAGGTGATCTCCGTGTAGCCGTCGGGGATGTCGAACTTCGGCATCAGGTTCTTCTCGACGAACATGCCCGTGGTGTCGACCATCTCGGCGACCAGGAGCGTGTTGGCGCAGCCCTCCTGCCAGGCGTCCGAGGAGTCGATGGCGTACATCTCCTCGGTCGACTTCAGGTAGTAGCCGGTGCCGTCGAACCTGAAGCGGTCGGGGTCGGAGAGGTTCTTGCCGGTCTGGATGCACAGCAGGGCGTCGTGCGCGCCGGCCTCGTGCGCGTAGGTGTAGTGCGAGTCGTTGGTGACCAGGGGCGGGATGCCGAGCTTCCGGCCGATCTCCAGCAGGCCGTCGCGGACCTTGCGCTCGATGTCGATGCCGTGGTCCATCAGCTCCAGGAAGTAGCGGTCCTTGCCGAAGATGTCCTGGTAGTCGGCGGCGGCCTTCAGGGCCTCGTCGAAGTGGCCGAGGCGCAGCCGGGTCTGCACCTCGCCGGAAGGGCAGCCGGTGGAGGCGACGACGCCCTCGGACCACTGGGCGATCGTCTCCTTGTCCATTCGGGGCCACTTCTGCAGCCAGCCCTCGGCGTAGGCGTCGGAGGAGAGGCGGAAGATGTTGTGCAGGCCGGTCCTGTTCACCGCCCACATCGTCTTGTGGGTGTAACCGCCGGAACCGGAGATGTCGTCGCGCTTCTGGTGCGGCTGGCCCCACAGGATCTTGCGCTTGTTGCGCCGGGACTCGGGGGCGACATACGCCTCGATCCCGATGATCGGGGTGATTCCGGCCTTCTTCGCGGTGTGGAAGAAATCGTAAGCGCCGTGGAGGTTGCCGTGGTCGGACATGGCGATGTGCGTCATGCCCATCTCGTTGCACGCGTTGAACATGTCCTTCAGCCGCGCGGCACCGTCCAGCAGCGAGTACTGGGTGTGGACGTGCAGGTGCGTGAACGGCGGCTTCGACACGGTTCGGCCTCCATGGACAACATAGACGACGGGCTGCGGACAGTCCGGTGAACAGCGTCGAAGTCTATGCCCCGGCACTGACACGCGACCGCGTTCCAGCCGTACCTTCGGGCGGGACAAGCACGGGCACTCCGCCGCACCGCCGGACGTTGGTGTGGGGGAACGCCCCTGCCGGACCCACTCCACACGTCACGCACCACCCGCACCAGGAGGCACTCCGCGATGTCAGCGATGTCGGTCCCCCAGCTCAGCGACGAGCAGCGCGGCAAGGAGATCATCGCCGTCCTCGACACCGCCTTCGGCGAGCTCCTGGCCGACGATCCGGACGCGCTCGGCATGAGGTTGCGGAGGATGGCGTCCTCGGCCCTCGCGTTCCACCGGGGCACGGCCTGTCTCTTCCACCACGACCTGAGCGGCGACCGGCGGGGCGGCCCGTACCTGGACGACCGCACCTCGCGGGTGTGGATCCACGGCGATCTGCACGCGGAGAACTTCGGCACCTACATGGACGCCGACGGCCGGCTGGTCTTCAGCGCCACCGGCTTCGACGAGGCGTATGTCGGCCCCTTCACCCTGGACCTCAAGCGGTTCGCCGCCTCCCTCGCCCTCGTCGGGTACTCCAAGGCGCTCAGCGACGAGCGGATCACCGAGCTGGTGACGCTGTACGCGAGCGCGTACCGCGACCGGATCCACGCCCTGGCCACCGGCGCCAAGAGCGACGAGGTGCCGCCCTTCACCCTCGACACCGCCGACGGCCCGCTTCTGGACACGCTGCGTGACGCCCGCTCGCTGACCCGTGCCGGGCTGCTGGAGTCGATGACCGGGATCCGCGACTTCGAGCGCCGCTTCGCGCCCGGCGGCGGCGCGGTCGAGCTGGACGCCGCCACCCGCTACAAGGTCCTCGCGGCCTTCGACGGCTATCTGGAGACCCTGCCGGAGGCGTCGCTGGCCCGCCCGGAGTCCTACCGCGTCAAGGACGTCGTCGGCCGCCGCGGGATCGACCCGGCCGGGCTGTCGTACGACATCCTCCTGGAGGGGCCCAGCGACGCCCTGGAGCACGACGTGGTGATCTCCGTCCAGCGGGCCCGGACCCCGGCGGCCGCCCGGCACATCACGGACCAGGCGATCCACGACCACTTCCAGCACGAGGGCCACCGCACGGTGGTCTGCCGCCGTGCCCTCCAGGCGCACACCGACCCGTGGCTGGGCTGGACCGAGCTGGACGGCGCGGGCCGGCTGGTCACCGAGGTCTCGCCGTACGCCGTGGACCTCGACTGGGACGACATCGACGACCCGGAGGAGATCGCGCAGGTGGTCGCCGACCTGGGCCGGGCCACGGCCGCCATGCACGCGGCGGCGGACGACGCCTCGGGCGAGTCGCTGGTGCCGTTCTCCACCGAGCGGGCCATCGACGCGGCGATCGCGGGCGACGAGGAGGGCTTCGCGCCGCTGCTCGTCGACTTCGCGCACGCCTACGGCGCACGCGCGCGTGCCGACCACCGCGTCTTCGTGGAGCTGCTGCGCAACGGGGGGATTCCGGGTCTGTGACGGATGGGCCGCACACAGGAACCCTTTAGGGGTCTCTTACCGGCCCGCATGACAGACTCTTTTCTCGCTATGGACATATCCGGGACCCGACTCAGAGCCGTGCGCGCGGCGCTGTTCACGGCTGTGGTCGTGACGCTCAGCACCGCGTCGCACGTGCTGCTGTCCCGGGTCCCGCTGCCGCTGAACACGGTGGCCGCGGTCGCGGCCGCCGTGTTCCTGCTCGCCTACGCCCTGGCCGGCCGCGAGCGCGGCTTCGGGCGGATCGCCGCCCTGCTGGTCCCCGTCGAGCTGGCCGCCGACACCGTCTTCACCACCGGGCAGCACCTGTGCTACGGCCCGGCGGGCGGCCCGGTCGCCGGTCCCCTGCGCTCGGTCGGCTTCGACGTGCTGTGCGGCGGGCACACCGACGTCGGCACCCCGCTGGCCCAGATGACCGGCGCCGACACCGGCCGGCTGACGGCCCTGCTCGCGCACGCCGACCCGGCCACGGCCTGGCTGCTGCTGGCCGCGCACATCGGCGTCGGCCTGCTCGCGGCCGGCTGGCTGCGGCGCGGCGAGCGGGCGCTCGCCCAGCTGCTGTGCGCGGTGGCCGCCACGACCTTCCGGCCGCTGCTGCTCGCGGTGGCGGCCGTCACGGTGCGCCGTGCCCGCCCGGCGGTCCGGCCGGCGCGTCCGGCGCCGCCGATCGCCGGGCTGCGGGCACGCGTCCTCGTGTACTCCCTGGGACGGCGCGGACCGCCGTGCCCGGACGCCCTCGCGCTCGTCTGAGCGACGACCCCGGGCGCCCCGAGCACGACCAGTCCCCCCTTCGTACCCCGCGCACGAAGCTGCGCGTCCCACGGGAGAACACCACCATGAGCAAGCGGAACACCCAGTCGGCGAAGACGGCGGCCCGGGAGCGGCTGCGCGTCGAGCGCGAGCGCGAGGCCAAGCGGGCCAAGATCAAGCGGCAGCTCACCGTGGCCGGCGCGGTCGTGGTCGTGCTGGCCGCGGCCGGCGGCATCGGCTACGCCGTCGTCCAGGCCAACAAGCCCGGCCACTGGGAGGCCGTGAAGGACGAGAAGGTCGTCGCCCCGGGCAACACCACCGGCACCGACGGCACGACCGTGGTCATCGGCAAGAGCTCGGCCCAGAAGACCCTCAAGATCTACGAGGACCCGCGCTGCCCGATCTGCGGCCAGTTCGAGGAAGCGGTCGGCACGACCGTCAAGAAGGACGTCGACGACGGCAAGTTCAAGCTCCAGTACATCGGCGGCACCTTCATCGACAACCACGACAACGGCGAGGGCTCCAAGAACGCGATGAGCGCCATGGGCGCCGCGCTCGACGTCAGCCCCGAGGCGTTCCTCGAGTACAAGTCCGCCCTGTACTCGACGAAGTGGCACCCGGAGGAGACCGACGACAAGTTCAAGAACGACGACTACCTCATCAAGGTGGCGGACACCGTGCTGGCCCTGAAGGACAACGCGTCGTTCCGCGACGCCGTCAAGAGCGGCAAGTACGACGCCTGGGCGGTCGCCATGTCGAAGACCTTCGACAACAACAAGGACGGGGTGACCGGCACCCCGAGCCTGGTCATGGACGGCAAGAAGGTGACCACGCCCGGCACCGAGAACCCGCCGATGACGGTGGACGAGTTCAACGCGGCGGTGGACGCGGCCCTCAAGGGCTGACCCCGGCCGGGAGCGCCCAGGAGCTAGGAGCCCTGGGTGTTCCCGTCGAGCTCCGCGAGGAAGCCGAGCGCCACCCGCCAGGTGGCCTCGGCTGCCTCCCCGTCGTAGTCCGGCAGGTCGGGGTCGGTGTAGAGGTGGCCGGCCCCGGCGTAGCGGTAGACCTCCACGTCGGCGCCGGTCCGGCCCATCTGGAGGTACCAGGCGCTCAGCCAGTCGTCCGGCTCGAACGGGTCGGGTTCGGCCACGTGCAACTGGACGGGCAGGTCGTCGGCGCTCGCGTTCGGCGCGACGTCCGAGGTGCCGTGCAGCAGGAGCAGCCCGCGGGCCTTCTCGTCACCGAGCGCGAGCGTCTGCGCGATGGCGGCCCCGAACGAGAACCCGGCGTAGACCAGGCCGCGCTCCGAGTAGGGCGCCGCGGCCAGCACGGCCCGCTTGAGCAGCTCGTCCTTGCCGATCGCTTCCTTGCAGGCCGTGCCCTCCTCGACCGTGTCGAACGTACGGCCCTCGAAGAGATCCGGGGTCCACACCTCGTGCCCGGCGGAACGCAGCCGGTCCGCGGCCTGGCGCACCGCGGGTCCGAGGCCGTAGGTCGAGTGGAAGAGCACGATGTTCATGAGCCCATGGTGCCAGCCGGGTACGACGGCCTCCGACCGGCCGGGTGCGCGCCCGCCCGGGAAGGGCCCGCGGACAGGCCCGGAGAGAGGATCGTCACACCGCCCCCGGCCCTACCCGCGATCTTCACGCTCACACATGTTCACACCGCGCGTCGCGGGTTAGGTTCGCAGGCATGGAGAACGTACTCCGCCCTCTGATCGTCGTCGGCGGCTCGGTCGTCCTCACGCTGGTCATCGGCTGGGCCACCGACCTGCTGCTGCGCAAGGCCGACGAACGGCACCACGACAATCCGCTGTGGGGCCTGCTGCGCCGTGCCCGCGTCCCCTACCAGCTCGTGCTGTGCGCCGCCCTGCTGCGCGGCTCCTACGACCAGGCCGAGCTGCTGGAGGAGCACCGGGTCGGGATCGGCCGGACGCTGACGCTGGTGCTGATCGGGTCGGCCGCCTGGCTGGTGATCCGGATCGCGGGGGCCGTCGTCGAGACCACGTACACGCGGTACGCCAACTCCCGTGCCCACCGGGATCCGGCCCGGGTTCGGCGGGTGCGCACCCAGGTCGAGCTGATCATGCGTGTCGTCTCGGCGGTGGTCATCGTGGTGGCGGCGGCCTCGATGCTGCTGACCTTCCCGGCGATGCGCGCGGCCGGCGCCTCGCTGCTGGCCTCGGCCGGCCTCCTCGGCATCGTCGCCGGTGTCGCCGCGCAGTCCACGCTGAGCAACATGTTCGCGGGGCTGCAGATCGCCTTCGGCGACATGGTGCGGATCGGCGACACCGTGGTCGTCAACGGCGAGTGGGGCACGGTCGAGGAGATCACGCTGACGTTCCTGACGGTACGGACCTGGGACGAGCGCCGGATCACCATGCCGGTGTCGTACTTCACGTCCAACCCGTTCGAGAACTGGTCGCGCGGCACCCCGCAGATGACCGGCACCGTCTACTTGCACCTCGACCACTGCGCGCCGATGGACGCGATGCGCGAGAAGCTGCGCGACATCCTGCGCGAGTGCCCGGCCTGGGACGGCCGCGCCTACAACCTGGTGGTCACGGACACGACGCCGACGACGATGGAGGTACGGGCCCTGGTGACGGCCAAGGACGCCGGCGACATCTGGACGGTACGGGTCGTGGTCCGCGAGCAGCTGCTGCGCTGGCTCTCCGAACACCACCCCTACGCCCTCCCCCGCATCAACACGGCCCAAGCCGTACCACCGCCGGCCCGCCACGACGGCACACCCCGCCCCGCCTTCGAGGACTCCCGGACGGGTCCCGCCTGACCTTTGGCCGGGAGCGAGACCCGGACCGGCCCCGCGACCACCGCCCGATTCACCACGGGCGGTGGGATCAGTGGCCGCGTTCCGCGCCGCCGTTGACCTGGATGATCTGGGAGGTGATGTGGGCGGCGGACGGTGAGGCCAGCCAGTGCAGGGTGGCCGCGATGTCACCCGGGGTTCCGGCGCGGCCGGTGGAGGTCTCGGCGACGAGGCGTTCACGGCGGGCGTCGTCCATCGAGTCGCCGAAGAAGTCGGTGTCCTCGACGTACCCGGGCGCGACCAGGTTCACCGTGATCCCGCGCGGGCCCAACTGTCGGGCGAGGTCGTGGGCGTAGGGGTGCAGGGCGGCCTTGGAGGCGGCGTAGGCGCCGCTGCCCGAACCGCGGTAGGCGGCGATGGAGCTGAGGAACAGCACCCGGCCGCCCGGTTCGGCGAGCCGCTCCTTGAGTGCCTCCGTCAGCAGCACCGCGGTCAGGGTGTTGATCCGGAAGTTCACCATCCAGTTGTCGGCGACGAGTTCGAGCGGGTCCTCCCGCTCCACCCGCGGCTCCAGCCGCCCCGACCCCCCGGCGCTGTGGATCAGCACGTCCACCGCCCCGAGTTCGTCGGCCACGAACCGGGCGACCGACCGCGCCCCGGCCACGTCACCCACGTCGGCGGCGAACGTCAGCGCGCCCGGCACCCCGGCCCCGTGCAGCACCTCGCCCCGCCGGCCGAGCAGCAGCACCCGGTCCCCGCCGGCGGCGAAGGTCAGCGCCGCGGCGAGTCCGATCCCCGTACCGCCCCCGCTGATGACGACGTTGCGACTCATGGGCCGGAGCGTACCGAGACGGCACCGGCCGGTCCCGGATGTCGGGCGCGGCTCACCGCAGACTGCGTACGTCCAGGTGGCGCAGTACCCGGTCCACGATCTCCGGGTCGGCCCCCGGCTCCCTGCGCGCCGCCAGCACCTCGTGCCGCGCCGCGCTCAGCATCTCGCTCTGGATCCGCCGCAGCCGCTTCAGCCTCCGTACGCGCTTGTCGTGGCCCTCCCTGCGCTCCTCCTCCCCCCACTGCGGGCTGATCCGCAGCCCGATGTCGAAGGCCCGCCGCAGCATCTGCTCGGACAGCTCCTCCGGCAGTTCCTCGACCGCCTCGATCTCCCGCAGCCGCCGCCTGGCCGCCCGCGACGCCCGAGCCGCCAGTTCCTCCTCGAACTCCTTCTCCCGTTCGGTGTCCGCCCGCACCCCCAGCCGTTTGACCAACCACGGCAGTGTGAGCCCCTGGAGGACGAGCGTCGCCATGATCACCCCGAAGGCGATGAACACGATCTCGTCCCGGTCGGGGAAGGGCGCGCCGCTGTCCGTCCTCAGCGGAATGGCCAGGGCGAGCGCCACCGAGGCCACCCCGCGCATCCCGGACCACCACATGACGACGGTCTCCCGCCAGGTCATGGGGATGTCCTCCTCGTAGTCCCGCAGGGCGTGCAGCCGTCTGGTGAGCCAGGTGGCCGGCAGCAGCCACACCAGCCGCACGAGCACCACCACGCCCACGACCACGCCCGCCCAGCCCAGCAGCTCGCCCCAGCGGCCCGAGGCGGTGCGCAGCGCGTTGTGCAGTTCGAGGCCGATCAGCCCGAACGCGACCCCGGTGACGAGCGTGTCCACGACGTCCCAGACGGTGTGCCCGGCCAGCCGGGTCATCACGTCGTCGGCGTCGGAGGCGTACTCCGCCAGGAACAGCGCGGTGGTGAGCACGGCGAGGACCCCGGAGCCGTGCAGCTCCTCGGCCAGCACGTAGGAGGCGTACGGCACGAGCAGCGTCAGCCCGATCTGCAGGGTCGGATCCCCCAGCAGGTCCAGCACCCTGTTCGTGCCCCAGCCGAGCAGCATGCCGACGGCCACCGCGACCACCGCGGACAGCACCAGGTCGAGCCCGGCCCGCCAGGCCGAGAACTCCCCGCTGACGGCGGCGGCGATGGCCACGTGGTAGAGGACGATGGCGGTGACGTCGTTGAACAGCCCCTCGCCCTCCAGGATCGACACCAGGCGGCGCGGCAGCCCGAGCTGTCCGGCCACGGCGGTCGCAGCGACCGGGTCGGGCGGCGCGACCAGCGCGCCCAGGGCCACGGCGGCTGCGACGGACAGCCCCGGCACGATGGCGTGGGAGACGAGAGCGACACAGAAGGTCGTGACGAACACCAGCGCCACGGCCAGCAGGAAGATCGGCCGTTTGTGCGCCGTGAACTGCCGCCAGGACGTGCGCCGTACGGCGGCGTAGAGCAGCGGCGGCAGCAGGGCGGGCAGGATCAGGGCGGGCGGGATGTCGATGTTGGGCACGAAGTGGAGCACGGCGAGGGCGATCCCGAGCAGCGTCATCAGGACCGGCGCGGGCAGCCCGAGCCGGTCGCCGACCGGGACGCTGATCACGGCCCCCAGCAACACGACGAACAGCAGGGCCAACTGATCCACGCTCAGCGCTCCGGGACGTCGGACGTTCACACGGCAGGCTTCAAGCCTGCCATGCCGCCCCGCTCACCGGCCGCTTCGGACTCGCGGGCTACAAGGCGCGCCGCATCGCGCGGTGCGGGATGCCCGCGTCGGGGAACTCCGGTCCGTACGCCGCGTAACCCAGCCGCTCGTAGAAGCCGAGCGCGTGGCTCTGCGCGTGCAGGTCCACCGCCGTGAGGCCACGCGCGCGTGCCGCGTCCTCGATCGCGCGCACCAGGGCCGCGCCGACGCCGAGACCGCGTGCCTCCTCGGTGACGGCGAGCCGTCCCAGGGAGCCGAGGGCCGGGTCGCCGCCGGTCTTCGCGGCGGCCTCCGCGCCGTGCAGCAGCCGCCCGGTACCGAGCGGCGCACCGTCGTCGCGGACCGCCAGCACGTGCACGGCGACGGCGTCGTACTCGTCGTACTCGATGTCCTGCGGGACGCCCTGCTCGACGACGAAGACCTCCTTGCGCACCGCGAAGCACGCCTCGCGGTCGGCGAGGTCCCGGGCGACGCGCACCTCGTAGGGCACGCTCACGCGTACGTCTCCTCGCGGACCTGGTCCAGGGCCTGCTGGAGGTCCTCGGGGTAGTCGCTGGCGAACTCCACCCACTGGCCGTCGCCGGGGTGCTCGAAGCCGAGCCGGACCGCGTGCAGCCACTGGCGGGTCAGCCTCAGCCGCTTGGCGAGGGTGGGGTCGGCGCCGTAGGTCAGGTCACCGACGCAGGGGTGGCGGTGGGCGGCCATGTGGACGCGGATCTGGTGGGTGCGCCCGGTCTCCAGCTTGACGTCGAGCAGGGAGGCCGCGCGGAACGCCTCGATCAGGTCGTAGTGCGTGACGGACGGCTTGCCGTCGGCGGTGACCGCCCACTTGTAGTCGTGGTTCGGGTGCCGGCCGATGGGCGCGTCGATGGTGCCGCTGGTCGGGTCGGGGTGGCCCTGGACCAGGGTGTGGTAGCGCTTGTCGACCGTGCGCTCCTTGAACTGGCGCTTGAGCGACGTGTACGCGTACTCGGACTTGGCGACCACCATCAGACCCGAGGTGCCGACGTCGAGGCGGTGCACGATGCCCTGGCGCTCGGCGGCGCCGGAGGTGGAGATGCGGTAGCCGGCCGCCGCGAGGCCGCCGATCACGGTCGGGCCGGACCAGCCGGGGCTGGGGTGCGCGGCGACGCCGACCGGCTTGACGATCACGACCACGTCGTCGTCGTCGTGCACGATCTCCATGCCCTCGACCGGCTCGGCGACCACCTGCACGGGCGCGGGTGCCTGCGGCATCTCGACCTCGAGCCAGGCACCGCCGCGCACCCGCTCGGACTTGCCGGCCACCGTGCCGTCGACCAGCACCTTGCCCGTGGCGGCCAGCTCCGCCGCCTTCGTACGGGAGAAGCCGAACATCCGGGAGATGGCGGCGTCGACGCGCTCGCCCTCCAGGCCTTCGGGCACGGGCAGGGTACGGATCTCGGGAAGCGTGCTCACCCGTCGAGTATGCCGGACCGGTCCGGCGTTCCCGTCCCGGGCTCAGTCCTTGTGGACGGTCCCGTCCGGGTCGAGGCCGCGGAAGGAGAGCAGCACGATCAGGATGCCGCCGCACACGATCGCCGAGTCGGCGAGGTTGAACACGGCGAAGTGCTTGGGCGAGATGAAGTCGACCACGGCGCCCTCGAAGACGCCCGGCGCCCGGAAGAGCCGGTCGGTGAGGTTGCCCAGCGCGCCGCCGAGCAGCAGGCCCAGCGCGATGGCCCAGGGCAGGCTGTAGAGCTTGCGCGCGAGGCGGGCGATCACCACGATCACGGCGGCCGCGATGACCGTGAAGATCACGGTGAAGGCCTCGCCGAAGCCGAAGGCGGCGCCCGCGTTGCGGATCGCCTCCAGTTGCAGCCAGTCCCCGATGAGCCGGATCGGCGGGCGGTGCTCCAGCTTGGCGACCACGAGCATCTTGCTGGCCAGGTCGAGGGCGTAGGCGATGGCAGCGACCGTGAACAGCACGGCGATCCGGCGCCTGCCGCGGGGCCGCTCGGCGGCGGGTGCCCGTCCGTCCGCGCCGGCCGGCGTCCCGCTCGTCCCGTCCGGGCCCGCCGCCGTGCCGCCGGTGCCGGGCCCGCCCGCCGGGGCCCGTGCCCCTTCGGCGCCGGACGGGCCGCCCGGGGCGGTGTCCCCTCCGGGTCGCTGCCGCCCCGCTCCCGCCACCCCCGGAGTGTCCGGCGTACCGATGATGCGCTCCGCCTCTGCCACGTGAGTCCCTTGACCTAGGTACCTGACTGAGGACGAGACTACGGCACGCCTCGTACCCGGTTCAGTACCGGCGTTCCTGCTTCTGCTTGCACTCCACGCACAGGGTGGCCCGCGGGAAGGCCTGCATGCGGGCCTTGCCGATGGGGTTGCCGCAGGTCTCGCACAGGCCGTAGGTGCCCGCGTCGAGCCGTTGCAGGGCCCGCTCGCTCTGGGTGAGCATCTCGCGCGCGTTGGCGGCCAGCGCCATCTCGTGCTCGCGGGTGATGTTCTTGCTGCCGGTGTCCGCCTCGTCGTCGCCCGCGCCGTCGCCGGAGTCCCGCATCAGGCCCGCGAGGGACTCCTCGGACGAGGTGATCTCGGCGCTCAGCCGCTCCATCTCGGACTCCAGCTCCGCGCGGGCCTCCGAGACCTCCTCCAGGGTCCAGGGGTCCTCGCCCGGGCGTACCGGAAGGTCGGCCGGATCCACCGCCGCGGCGATGCGTGCCTTGGGCACGGCGGTCTTGGCCGCCGCGGCCGTGCCAGGGGTCTTCTTCGCAACCACTGTCGTGGCTCCCGTCTGCTTCGCGGCCCGCGCCGCGCCCGCCTTCTTGGCCGTCCTCTTCCTGCCCGCACCAGCACCGGAGACACCAGGAGCCACCGCATGCCCCGCGTCGTCCCCGCCCCCCGCCCCACCACCCCGATCGCGCACGGTCCCCCTGCTCCCCGTCCGCCCGGCCTCCCGGGTCCCCGCGCCCTCGACGGCAGCCCCGTCGGCCACCGACTCGCCGGCAGCGACCACCGCCCGCCGAGCGCCTTCTGGGCCCGCCTCACGGGTGACCCGCTCCTCCTCGGCGGCCGCACCCCCGCCAGAAGCCACCACCGACCGACGAGCGCCCTTTCCGCCCGCCTTACGAGCGGCCCCTCCCCCGTTGGCCCTCCGCGCACCCGGCTCCTCGACGACACCGCTGTCGGCGGCCGCGTCGGCGGTCCCCATCGAGTCCTCGCCGGCGGCCTGCTCCTCCTCGGCGGCCGCACCCCCGCCGGAAGCCACCACCGACCGACGAGCGCCCTTTCCGCCCGCCTTACGGGTGGCCTCCTTGCCGGTGGCCGCCCTCCGGGCGGCCGGCCTCTCGGCGGCGCTGTGGGTACCCGCGCTCCCGCCGTCGGTGTGCTTTCCCCCGGGCCTTTCGGACACGGCAGGTCCGGCCGCCACCGCGGCGCCCGCTTCCTCGCCCGTGGCGTGCTTCTTCACGGCCTCCCGTGCGGCGCCCACGCCACGCCCGCCGGCCGCGCCACCATCGGCAGCGGCCTTCCCCGTGCCCGGCCGCTCGGCGGCGGCCTTCTTCGCGGCTGTCCGGGGGCTGCGTGCGCCCCTGCCGGCGGCATCCGCCGCGGAGGGGCCCTCGGCCGCCCTCTCCCCCGCGTCCGGGGTCTCCGCGGGCTCCGGCCCGGCGGGGGGCTTCCCCGGCGTGGTCCGCTTGCCAGGGGGCTTCTTCGCCGTGGCGCCCCTGGAGCGGGGCTCCGCGGCGGCGGGGCGCCTCTCAGGCGTCGCCCTGCCCGCCGCCGGCTTCTTCGCGGCGGCCTTCCGCGTGCCCTTCGCGGGAGCCGGCTGCGCCGGTTCCCGGGGCGCCGCCGTCGGCTCCCCCGCGGCAGCCGGCTCCCCCGCGGCAGCCGGTTCCTCCCCGGCCGGCTCCTGCCCGCGCCCGGCCGTGTTCGCCCTTGCCGTCGGGCCCCTGCGCCCGCGTCCGGTCGTCGGTCCGGCCTCGGCCGTCCGCTTCTGCTTCGGCGTGACCGGCTCCTTCATGGCCACCGCCTCCTTCGCGGCCCCGCCTGGTGCCCTGGCCGCCGCTCGGGTGGTCTTCCTGGCCGCGCCACCGGCGGCATCGGGGCCGATGCCCCGGGACCTGCCGGACGCCGACTGCTCGGCGGTCTGCTTCGCCACCATGGCCGCGGCCCCTTCACATATTGTGATCTTGCTCGCGAATCGTGCTGGGACGATAAATCGACTCGAGTCCCGCGGCAACGGGGCACGCCGCCCGATTCGCCCGCCTCGCGCGGATCGCGCGGCCGGCATGCATGCGTTGTGCCCAGCTCGCCGCCACGTAATCCGACCAGCCACACGTCCTACGATCCGGACGGCGCCGCCGCGCAACCGGGTCACCACCGGTCCGGAAAATCGGTTCGGCCCCGGTCGCCGGGGCGCCGTACACTGGGCGGAGCGAAAAGCGTGGATGGGGACGAGTAGCGGCGTACGCAGCCAAGAGCGACCCGGGGACGGTGTGAGCCCGGGGGCGAGCCCGACGCGAAGATCACCCCGGAGCCGCCGGAAGAAAGCCCCCAGCACCGAGCCGGGGGCCGGTAGAACCGGTATCGCGACCTCAATGAGGGGGCTCGTCGGAGCGTACGGCGCACCGGTGGGCCAAGGAGGGTGGTACCGCGGGAGCGCGCCGCACACGGCGTGGACACACAAAGGCTCTCGTCCCTCCGACGGAAGGCAGCACATCCGCCGGAGGAAGCTCGTTGAATACGCAGCCGCAGTACCGCCAGGTGCCCGCGCAGGTCGACCTGCCCGCCCTCGAGCACGCCGTGCTCGACTTCTGGCGCGAGCAGAAGATCTTCGCCAAGAGCCTGGAGCAGTCCGAGGGCCGCCCCGAGTGGGTGTTCTACGAGGGCCCGCCCACCGCCAACGGCATGCCGGGCGCCCACCACATCGAGGCGCGCGTCTTCAAGGACGTCTTCCCCCGCTTCCGCACCATGCGCGGCTACCACGTGGCCCGCAAGGCCGGCTGGGACTGCCACGGCCTCCCGGTGGAGCTGGCGGTCGAGAAGGAGCTCGGCTTCAGCGGCAAGAAGGACATCGAGGCGTACGGCATCGCCGAGTTCAACGACAAGTGCCGCGAGTCCGTGCTCCGCCACACCGACGCGTTCTCCGAGCTGACGACCCGCATGGGCTACTGGGTCGACCTCGACGAGGCCTACGTCACCATGGAGCCCGAGTACATCGAGTCCGTCTGGTGGTCGCTGAAGGAGATCTTCAACAAGGGCCTGCTGGTCCAGGACCACCGCGTCGCCCCCTGGTGCCCGCGCTGCGGCACGGGACTGTCGGACCACGAGCTGGCCCAGGGCTACGAGACGGTCGTCGACCCCTCCGTCTACGTCCGCTTCCCGCTCACCTCCGGTCCGCTCGCCGGCCAGGCCTCGCTCCTGGTGTGGACGACGACCCCGTGGACGCTGGTGTCCAACACCGCGGTCGCCGCGCACCCCGAGGTGACCTACGTGGTCGCGACGGACGGTACGGAGAAGCTCGTCGTCGCCGAACCGCTCGTAGCCAAGGCACTCGGCGAGGGCTGGGAGACCACGGGCGAGACCTTCACGGGCGCCGAGATGGAGCGCTGGACGTACCAGCGCCCGTTCGAGCTGGTGGAGTTCCCGAGCACCGGCGAGGGAACCGATGGGCACAGCACGGAGCCGGCCCACTACGTGGTCAACGCCGAGTACGTCACCACCGAGGACGGCACGGGTCTGGTCCACCAGTCCCCCGCCTTCGGTGAGGACGACCTGAGGGTCTGCCGCTCCTACGGCCTGCCGGTGGTCAACCCCGTCCGCCCCGACGGCACGTTCGAGGACGACGTCCCGCTGGTCGGCGGCGTCTTCTTCAAGAAGGCGGACGAGAAGCTCACCGAGGACCTCGGGGAGCGCGGCCTGCTCTTCCGGCACGTGCCGTACGAGCACAGCTACCCGCACTGCTGGCGCTGCCACACCGCGCTGCTGTACTACGCGCAGCCGTCCTGGTACATCCGCACCACCGCGATCAAGGGCCGGCTGCTCGAGGAGAACGAGAAGACCAACTGGTTCCCCGAGAACGTCAAGCACGGCCGGTACGGCGACTGGCTGAACAACAACATCGACTGGGCGCTGTCCCGCAACCGCTACTGGGGCACACCGCTGCCGATCTGGCACTGCGAGGACGGCCACCTCACCTGTGTCGGCTCCCGCGCGGAGCTGACCGCCCTGACCGGCACCGACCAGTCGGAGCTGGACCCGCACCGCCCGTTCATCGACGACGTCGCCTTCCCGTGCCCGCAGTGCGAGAAGACGGCCACGCGCGTGCCCGAGGTCATCGACGCCTGGTACGACTCGGGTTCGATGCCGTTCGCGCAGTGGGGCTACCCGTACAAGAACAAGGAGCTGTTCGAGAGCCGGTACCCGGCGCAGTTCATCTCCGAGGCGATCGACCAGACCCGCGGCTGGTTCTACACGCTGATGGCGATCGGCACGCTGGTCTTCGACAAGTCCTCGTACGAGAACGTCGTGTGCCTGGGCCACATCCTCGCCGAGGACGGCCGGAAGATGTCCAAGCACCTGGGCAACATCCTCCAGCCGATCCCGCTCATGGACCAGCACGGCGCGGACGCGGTGCGCTGGTTCATGGCGGCCGGCGGCTCGCCGTGGGCGGCCCGCCGGGTGGGCCACGGCACCATCCAGGAGGTCGTCCGCAAGACGCTCCTGACCTACTGGAACACGGTCGCCTTCCAGGCCCTGTACGCCCGTACGTCGGCCTGGGCACCCACTGAGGCCGACCCGGCCCCGGCCGACCGCCCGCTGCTCGACCGCTGGCTGCTCAGTGAGCTGCACGCGCTGACCGACCAGGTCACGCAGGCCCTGGAGGCGTACGACACACAGCGCGCGGGCAAGCTGCTGTCGGCGTTCGTCGACGACCTGTCGAACTGGTACGTCCGCCGCTCGCGCCGCCGGTTCTGGCAGGGCGACAAGGCCGCGCTGCGCACGCTGCACGAGGTGCTGGAGACGGTGACCAGGCTGATGGCGCCGATCACCCCGTTCATCACCGAGCAGGTCTGGCAGGACCTGATCGTGCCGGTGGCCCCGGGCGCCCCGGAGTCGGTGCACCTGGCCTCCTGGCCGGAGGCGGACCTCGGGGCGATCGACCCGGAGCTGTCGAAGCAGATGGTGCTGGTGCGCCGCCTGGTGGAGCTGGGCCGTGCCACGCGCGCCGAGTCTGGCGTCAAGACCCGCCAGCCGCTGTCCCGGGCCCTGGTCGCGGCGGCGGGCTTCGAGTCCCTGGACCGGGAGCTGCACGCGCAGATCACGGAGGAGCTGAACGTCTCCTCCCTGGCATCGCTGAGCGAGGTCGGCGGGTCCCTGGTGGACACCACCGCCAAGGCCAACTTCCGTGCGCTGGGCAAGCGGTTCGGCAAGCGGGTGCAGGACGTCGCCAAGGCGATCGCGGGCGCGGACGCGGCGGCGCTGTCGCTGGCGCTGCGCGAGGGCACGGCGTCGGTGGAGGTCGACGGCGAGACGGTGACGCTCGCGCCGGACGAGGTGATCATCACCGAGACCCCGCGCGAGGGCTGGTCGGTGGCGTCCGACTCCGGTGCCACGGTCGCCCTTGACCTGGAGATCACGGAGGAACTGCGCCGTGCCGGGCTGGCCCGGGACGCGATCCGGCTGATCCAGGAGGCCCGCAAGAACAGCGGCCTCGACGTGGCCGACCGGATCGCGCTGCGCTGGACCGCGACGGACCCGGCGACCATCGCCGCCCTGAGCGAGCACGCGTCGCTGATCGCCGAGGAGGTCCTGGCGACGGACTTCGCCCAGGGCGAGGCGGACGCCTCCTACGGCGCCCCCTTCACCGACGAGGGCCTGTCCCTGACCTTCCGCCTCCACAAGGCGTGAGCCACCGGGGGACGGCGCCCAAGGGCGTCGCTCTCCCACCCCGGCGGGGAGCCCACCGGCCACAGGCCGGTGGGCTCCCCGCACCGCTTGAAGGGGCGCCGCATACGGGAACGGCCCCGGAGGGATGTCCCTCCGGGGCCGTTCTCTCAGGCTGCCGATGCCTAGTCGTCAGAACCCTTCAGGGTTCCCTCAGTTGTCGTCCTCGTCGATCAGGAAGCCGCGCATGGGCGACGGCGCCTGACCCATCGGGGCCGGACCCTGCGGACGCACGGGGGCCATCGGCTGGGTCATCGCCGGGGCCATCTGCTGCTGACCGCCGTAGGACGGACCGGACGGGCCGGGCGCACCGCCCATCGGCTGACCGCCGTAGGACGGGGCACTCGCGCCGGCCGGAGCCATGGAGGGCGCCGGGGACGGCGGCAGGGACGGGGCCGCGGGGGTGCGCGGCGGGGCGAGGGAGTCGTCGGCCTGCGTCTCCAGCTGGCGCAGCTGCGACTCCAGGTACGACTTCAGGCGCGTGCGGTACTCGCGCTCGAAGCCGCGCAGGTCCTCGACCTTGCGCTCCAGCGTGGCGCGGGCGGACTCCAGGGAGCCCATCGCGACGCGGTGCTTCTCCTGCGCGTCCCGCTCCAGGGCGTCGGCCTTGGCACGGGCGTCACGCTCCAGACCCTCGGCACGCGAACGCGCCTCGCCGACGATCTTGTTGGCCTCGGAACGCGCCTCGGCGATCGCCTGGTCGGCGGTCTGCTGGGCCAGCGACAGGACGCGCGCGGCGCTGTCGCCACCGGGACCCTGACCCATCGGACCAGGACCCTGACCCATCGGACCGGGACCCTGACCCATCGGGCCGGGGCCACCCATGGGACCGGGGCCGCCCATCGGGCCGGGACCCATCTGGCCCTGCATCTGACCCTGCATCGGGTTCTGCATCGGGTTCTGCATCTGGCCCTGCATAGGGTTCTGCATCTGACCCTGCATCGGGCCAGGCCCCTGACCCATCGGACCGGGACCCATCTGGCCGGGGCCAGGACCGCCGGGACCACCGGGACCCTGGGGACCCTGACCGCCCGGACCTGCCGGAAGCTGCGGAGCACCGCTGGGCAGCTGGGGCGGGCCACCCATGGGGCCGCCCATCTGCTGCTGCGGCGGGCCCGATATCCCGGCGGGCACAGGCGCGCCGGGACCTCGCATGCCCTGCTGCTGAGGATGCGGTGGCTGCTGCTGGTCCTCCGGAGGCTTGCGCATGTTCTGCTGGTTCTGGGCAGCAGCACGCGTCGCGGCGGCCAGTTTGGCGCGCAGGTCCTCGTTCTCGCGGAGCAGTCGGGTCAGCTCGGCTTCGACCTCGTCGAGGAAGGCATCGACCTCGTCCTCGTCATAGCCTTCTCGGAGGCGGACGGTCGTGAACTGCTTGTTCCGCACGTCCTCGGGGGTCAACGGCATCTCTTCACCTCAACGTAGTCATCGGCAGTCGGCAAGACCGTATCGTCCACAGTCACGTCGCGAGGTTCCCCACGAAGTAGATCAGGATGTAGACGATGATCATCAGTACGAAGAAGGACAGGTCGAGCGCCACGCCCCCGAGACGCAGCGGCGGGATGAACCGCCGCAGAAGCTTCAGCGGTGGATCGGTGACAGTGTAGGTGGCCTCCAGAACGACCACCATCGCCTTGCCGGGTTGCCACGAGCGGGCGAACTGGAACACATAGTCCATGACCAGCCGGAAGATCAGCACGATGAGGAACACCGTCAGCGCGATGTAGAGAACCTCCATGGCCACACGCATGATCGGTGCTTCCCTCTCCCCTGTTCCGTGCCTGTTCTACGGTGGTGCGTCTCAGCTCTGGTTGAAGAACCCGCCCTCTGCGATGCGGGCCTTGTCCTCCGCCGTGACATCGACGTTAGCAGGCGACAACAGGAACACCTTCTGCGTCACCCGCTCGATACTGCCGTGAAGACCGAACACCAAACCGGCGGCAAAGTCGACAAGTCGCTTCGCGTCTGTGTCATCCATCTCAGTCAGATTCATGATCACCGGGGTGCCCTCACGGAAGTGTTCCCCGATGGTACGGGCCTCGTTGTAGGTCCGGGGGTGAAGTGTGGTGATCCGGTACGGCTCTCGTTCCGACACGACCTTGGGCATGATCACCGGTGCGTTCTTCTCCAGGCTTGCGCGGTCTTGTGTGATGGACGCCACGGGCGCGATGCGCGCGGGGCGCCCGGATTCCGCCGGGAGCGAAGCGGAATGCGACACCGGTTCGCGGGGCGCCGGAGGCTGCGCCACTCGCACCGGTTCATCCCTTTGGGGCTGATGTGCACCATGCGGCTGGTGCGGCGGATCGTGCCGTCGGCGGTCCCGCTCGGGTTCCGGGTCCAGCTCGGGTTCGAAGTCGTCATCGGGGTCGAATCCCCGGCCGTCGTACCCATCGTCCTCCACGAGGCCGAGGTAGACCGCCATCTTGCGCATCGCGCCGGCCATGCTCTGAGTCCTCCGCTCTGTGGTGGATCCGCTGACGACCGCCAAGTGCCCGCGATCCACGAGGTCGTTGCGCCCCGTTGGGCGATATTGACCATATTTTCTGCTGTGGTCCGACTTCTTGGCGACGTTACCCGAGCCTGGGGCGGACTCCGAGTACCGCGCTGCCGACGCGCACATGTGTCGCCCCGGCGGCCACGGCCTGTTCGAGGTCCCCGCTCATCCCTGCCGAGACCATGGTGGCAGCCGGATGGGCAGCGCGCAGGTCGGTCGACAAATCCATGAGGCGCTCGAACGCGGCCTGTTGCCGGCCGGCGTACTCCCCGGTCAGCGGGGCTACCGTCATCAGTCCGTCGAGGCGCAGCCCCTCGGAGCGGGCGACGAGGTCGGCCAACTCTTCGATTCCGCCGGGCCCCACACCCCCTCGCTCGCCGCGTCCGCTCTCCCCCGCGTCGAGTGCCACCTGGATGAGGCAGCCGAGCTCGCGCTCCGCCCGCACGGCCTCCCTGGAGAGCGCGGTGACGAGCCGGGAGCGGTCGAGCGACTGGACGACATCGGCGTAACCGACCACGGATCGCACTTTATTGGTCTGAAGTTGACCAACAAAATGCCACGTCAGGGGCAAATCGGCGCACTCGGCGGCCTTGGGCGCCGCCTCCTGGTCCCGGTTCTCGGCGGTGTGGCGCACGCCGAGTTCCGACAGGATCCGCACATCCGATGCCGGGTACGTCTTGGTGACCACGATGAGGGTCACTTCCTCCCGTGCCCGGCCGGCGGCCGCGCACGCGGCGGCGATACGCCGCTCCACCTTCGCCAGGTTCGCGGCGAGTTCGTTCCTACGGTCCGTCATGCCCCATCAGTCCAGCCAGACATAGCCCGCGAGCCGACCGGTGGTGCGGTCGCGGCGGTACGAGAAGTGATCGCCCGACTCCCGCGTGCACACCGGCGACTGCTCCCGGTCGTGCACCCCGAGGCGCTCGAGCTGCGCGTGCACGCCGGCGCTCACGTCGACGGCCGGCGTGCCCCAACTGGTCTCGGCGTACGCCGCCGGTTCGATCGCGGCCACCTCGGCGCGCAGGTCCTCCGGCACCTCGTAGCACCGGCCGCACACGGCGGGTCCGGTGCGGGCGGTGATGCGGTCCGGCCGGGCGCCGAGCGACTCCATCGCGTCGACCGCGGCCGGGACGACCCCCTTGATCATGCCGGGCCGCCCGGCGTGGACGGCGGCGGCCACACCGGCCACCGGGTCGGCCAGCAGCACCGGAACGCAGTCGGCGGTGAGCACGGCGAGGGCGAGCCCGCGGGTCGCGGTCACCAGTCCGTCGACCGGCGGGGTGAGACGCGTGGTCCACGGCCCGTCGACCTCGGCGATGTCGTTGCCGTGCACCTGGTTCATCCAGACCACCCGGTCCGGGTCGAGTCCGAGCGAGGTGGCGGCCAGGCCGCGGTTGGTGCGTACCGCGCCGGGGTCGTCGCCGACCGCGCCGCCGAGATTGAGCTCCTCGTACGGAACGGCGCTCACCCCGCCCCACCGGTCGGTGAAGGCGAAGTGCGCGCCGCTCACGGTGTCGCGCCCACCTATCACTTGAGGAAGTCCGGTACGTCCAGCTCCTCGGCCGCGCTGTCGGAGTAGCTGCGCGGCGACGGCGTGACGGGCTGGGTCACCGGCGGAAGGTCCTGCACCGGCTCGGGGGCGACGGGCTCCGGCTCCTCCTTCGGCGTCACGCTGCCGAGCGAGCCGAAGGTCGGGCGGCTCTCGGGCTGCCGCACCGGGGTGGGCTCCTCGCGGCGGGCCGGGGGCGGGGCGGAGGCCGAACCGAGGACGTTGTCCCGGCGGGCCGGAGGCTGGCCGCCGTCGAAGCCAGCCGCGATCACGGTGACCCGGACCTCGTCGCCGAGGGCGTCGTCGATGACCGCGCCGAAGATGATGTTGGCCTCGGGGTGCGCCGCCTCGCTGACGAGCTGGGCGGCCTCGTTGATCTCGAACAGACCGAGGTCGCTGCCGCCGGAGATGGACAGGAGCACGCCCCGGGCGCCGTCGATGGAGGCCTCGAGGAGGGGAGAGGAGATCGCCATCTCGGCCGCGGCCACCGCGCGGTCGTCGCCGCGGGCCGAGCCGATGCCCATGAGTGCCGAGCCGGCCTCGGACATGACGGACTTGACGTCGGCGAAGTCGAGGTTGATCAGGCCGGGGGTGGTGATCAGGTCGGTGATGCCCTGCACACCGGACAGCAGCACCTGGTCCGCGGACTTGAACGCGTCGAGCACGCTGACCTGGCGGTCCGAGATGGACAGCAGCCGGTCGTTGGGGATGACGATGAGGGTGTCGACCTCTTCGCGGAGCTCGGCGATGCCGTCCTCGGCCTGGTTCGCGCGGCGCCGCCCCTCGAAGGTGAACGGGCGCGTGACCACGCCGATGGTGAGGGCGCCCAGCGAACGCGCGATGTTGGCCACGACGGGCGCGCCGCCGGTACCGGTGCCGCCGCCCTCGCCGGCCGTCACGAAGACCATGTCGGCCCCCTTGAGGACCTCCTCGATCTCCTCACGGTGGTCCTCGGCGGCCTTGCGGCCGACGGCCGGGTTGGCCCCGGCGCCGAGTCCGCGCGTGAGTTCGCGGCCGACATCGAGCTTGACGTCGGCGTCGCTCATCAACAGCGCCTGCGCGTCGGTGTTGATGGCGATGAACTCGACGCCCTTGAGACCGACCTCGATCATCCGGTTGATGGCATTGACACCACCGCCGCCGACACCGATGACTTTGATGACTGCGAGGTAGTTCTGCGGTGCTGCCACGTCGAAGGCCTCTCGCCTCGAGTTACGTGTCGCCGCCTCGCGGTCCTGCCGCGATCCGACGACTGATGCCGAATGGGACGGTCCGAACGCCGACCCGAACCCTAACCCTGAAGTTTAGGGTTACCAGTGTGTCTGTTCCTTGAAGTCTTCGGAACAGGACACTAAGTCGACAAGTGGCGCCCGTTCAACGAACACGCCGAACCTCCCGTTTTTCTTTTCACCCTATGTGATCAGCCATAGCGCCGCCCAACCAGGGTGTTGGCCTGCACAGATGTGCGTCAACTCCCCGATGAAGCCGGGGCGGTGGGAACCCTGACGTCGAAGTGCCGTGCCCCGGGGGACGCTTTCATCAGCGCGGCCAGGGTGCGGGCCTTCAGCCGGCCGTTCTCGCTGCTGCCCCAGGCGACGGTCCGGCCGCCGCTCAACTCCAGTGAGATGTCGTCGTAGGTACGGACCTTGACGACCCGGGTCTCATGGGCGACCACGGCGGGAATCCGTCCGGCGACCGCGACCGCCTCGCGCACCAGCCGGTCCTCGCCGAAGCGGCGCAGGCTCGCGGCTGCCGCGCTGGAGCGGGAAAGTGACAATTCCAGCAGGGGCACACCTTTCGGCACCTGTGAAACCGTGGCGAACCGGACACCCTTCGCGTCCACTTCGACGAACTTCCCGCCCTTTTCCTCCACCATGACCGGAGTGCGCTCGACCACTTTCAACCCGATTCCGTGGGGCCATGAGCGCACCACGTCGACCGAGTCGATTCGGGGCAATTCACGGCGCAGCCGGGCCTCCACCGCATCGGTGTCGACGGAAATCAACTGCGTTCCGAGCCGCACTCCGGCGGCGGCCCGCACCTGAGCGGGCGTCAGGACCGTGGCACCGGAGACGGATACGTGCTCCACCCGCGTCCACCGCGAGCCGTACAGCACCCACAGGGAGCCGGCACAGAGGCAGACCAGGGCCAGCGAAAGGATGATGATCGTACGAGGGCGCAGCCGTCTCAGCCGGCGGACCAGAGGCGGGCCGGACGACGACTCCTGCTGGCGTTCACCGCGCTCCGCGGTCGTCGCTCCGGCCACGCTCTCAAGCCCTTCCGTGCATACGGTCCTAACGGTGCGAGGCGATGGCCTCGTACACCATGCCGACGAGCAGCTCGTCGGCGTCCCGGCGGCCGAACTCCCCGGCGGCGCGGGACATCTGGTACAGCCGGTGCGGATCGGCGAGCACGGGCAGGACGTTCTGCTGCAGCCACTCGGGGGTGAGCTCCGCGTCGTCGACCAGCAGTCCGCCGCCGGCCTTGACCACCGGCTGGGCGTTCAGCCGCTGTTCACCGTTGCCGATGGGCAGCGGGACGTAGGCGGCCGGGAGCCCGACGGCGGAGAGTTCGGCGACGGTCATCGCGCCGGCGCGGCAGAGCATCATGTCGGCCGCGGCGTACGCGAGGTCCATGCGATCAAGGTAACTTACCGGGATGTAGGGCGGCATTCCCGGCATCTGCTGCACCTGCGGCAGGTCGTTCTTCGGGCCGACCGCGTGCAGGATCTGGATGCCGGCCTGCTGGAGCCAGGGCGCGACCTGCTGGACCACCTCGTTGAGGCGGCGGGCGCCCTGTGAGCCGCCGGAGACCAGCAGGGTGGGCAGGTTCGGGTCGAGCCCGAACGCCGCGCGGGCCTCGGGGCGCATGGCCGCCCGGTCCAGGGTCGCGATGGCGCGGCGCAGCGGGATGCCGATGTAGCGGGCACCGCGCAGCTTGCTGTCGGGCGTGGAGACGGCGACCTGTGCGGCGTACCGCGAACCGATCTTGTTGGCCAGGCCCGGCCGGGCGTTGGCCTCGTGGATGACGATGGGCACACCGAGCCGCTTGGCGGCCAGGTAGCCGGGCAGGGCGACGTAGCCGCCGAATCCGACCACGGCGTCCGCCTTGGTGCGCTCCATGATCTGCTCGGCCGCCTTGATCGTGCCGCGCAGCCGTCCCGGAACGGTGATCAGCTCCGGGGTGGGTTTGCGCGGCAGCGGCACCGCCGGGATGAGCGCGAGCTCGTAGCCCCGCTCGGGTACGAGCCGGGTCTCCAGGCCGCGCTCCGTGCCCAGGGCCGTGATCCCCACGGTCGGGTCCTGCCTGCGCAGGGCGTCCGCGAGGGCGAGCGCGGGCTCGATGTGGCCCGCGGTACCTCCGCCGGCGAGTACGACATGCACCGAAATTCACCGCTCTCCGGACGAACGCGCCGCCGAGGCGCGCCGTCGCATCGTGTTCCATCTCCGAGGCTCGCGACCGGATCCACGGTCGGATCTCCGGCCGGGCGCGGAGCCTCCTGCCCGCTTTCTACCAAAGCGAGGTTGCCGCATGGCAAGCGCCGCCCGCGCAGCGGGCTCGTCACGCGCGAAGGCGATCAGCAGCCCGATGGCGAACATGGTCGGCAGCAGGGCGGATCCTCCGTAGGAGAACAGCGGGAGCGGGACGCCGGCGATCGGCAGCAGACCGAGCACCGCACCGATGTTGATCACCGCCTGCACGGTGATCCAGGTGGTCACGCCTCCCGCGGCATACCTCACGAAGGGGTCCTCCGTGCGTCCGGCCACGCGGATGCCCGCATAGCCTAGAGCGGCGAACAGGGCGAGCACCGACAGCGTCCCCGCGAGACCCAGTTCCTCGCCGGTGACGGCGAAGATGAAGTCGGTGTGGGCTTCGGGGAGTTGCCCCCATTTCTCCACACTGGCACCGAGTCCGGAACCGAACAGCCCGCCGGAGGCCAGAGCGTAGATGCCGTGCACCGCCTGCCAGCACTTGGTCGCGTCGCTCGAGCCGACGCAGGCGAACCGGCCGAGGCGGTTGGCGCTCGTCTGGATCAGCAGGAAGCCGATCACCCCGGCGAACGACAGCACCCCCACGAAGAGCCGGGTGGGCGCCCCCGCCAGCCACAGCAGGCCGAACAGGATCGCGGTGAGGATGATCGCGGTACCCATGTCGCCGCCGAGCATGATCAGCCCGAGCAGCATGAAGGCGACCGGGACGAGCGGCACCAGCATGTGCTTCCACTGGGTCAGCAGCCGCTTGTCCTGTTTGCGCGCGATGAGGTCGGCGCCCCACAGCACCAGCGCCAGCTTGCCGATCTCGCTGGGCTGGATCTGGAAGGAGCCGCCCAGCGCGATCCAGTTCTGGTTGCCGTTGACCGCCATCCCTATCCCCGGCACCTGCACCAGCGCCATGAGGACCACCGCGCCCGCCAGGATCGGGTAGGCCAGTGCCCGGTGCAGCCTGACCGGCATCCGGGCGGCGAGCAGCAGCAGCCCGGCGCCGATCGCGGCCGCGAGGAGCTGTTTACGGAAGAAGTACGAGCCCGGCAGCGCCTTCTGCAGCGCGGTGATCTGGGAGGCCGAGTAGACCATCACCAGACCCAGCACGGTGAGCAGCAGGCTGCCGCCGAGGATCAGGTAGTAGGCGGTCAGCGGCCGGTCCCAGGCCCGGCGCGCGCGGACGACCAGGCTCGCCACGGAGCGCCCGCCCGGAGGCCGGCCGGGCGCCGGCCGCCGGACGGCCCGCTGCACGGGCGGGCGGCCGGTACGGCTGCTGCCGGGGCTACCGGGCATCGGGTCCTCCGCTGTACGTCGGCCGCGCGAGTACGGCTCGGCTCACGGGTCCCACGCCTCCCTCCCGAGGTCGCCCGGCAGCGGGGGCGGCCGGGATCAGGCGCCGAGTCCGGATACGGCCTCCGCGAACGCCTCGCCACGCCTGTTGTAGTTGGCGAACATGTCCATGGAGGCGCAGGCCGGGGCCAGCAGTACCGTGTCGCCGGGCCGTGCGAGCCGCCGCGCCTCCTGGACGGCCTGGAGCATCGCCCCAGTGTCGGTCCGGTCGAGGTCGACGACGGGTACCTCCGGGGCGTGTCGCGCGAGGGCCTCACGGATGAGCGCGCGATCGGCTCCGATGAGGACGACGCCGCGCAGCCGCTTCGCCGAGTTCGCGACCAGCTCGTCGAAGGTCGCGCCCTTCGCCAGACCGCCCGCGATCCACACGATCGACTCATAGGCCGCCAACGAGGCCTGCGCCGCGTGGGTGTTGGTGGCCTTGGAGTCGTCGACGTAGGCCACGCCGTCCACGTCGGCCACGTGCGCGATGCGGTGGGCGTCCGGGGTGAAGGCCCGCAGGCCGTCCCGGACGGCCTGCGCCGGGACGCCGAAGGCGCGTGCCAGGGCCGCCGCGGCGAGGGCGTTGGCGATGTTGTGCGGGGCGGGCGGAACGACGTCGGAGACCTCGGCGAGCTCCTGGGCGTTCTTCTGCCGGTTCTCGACGAAGGCGCGGTCGACGAGGATGCCGTCCACGACGCCGAGTTGGGAGGGGCCTGGCGTGCCGAGCGTGAACCCGACGGCTCGGCAGCCCTCCTCGACGTCCGCCTCGCGCACCAGGTCCTCGGTCGCCCTGTCGGCCACGTTGTAGACGCAGGCGACGCGATTGCCCTCGTAGATACGGCCCTTGTCGGCCGCGTAGGCCTCCATGGAGCCGTGCCAGTCGAGGTGGTCGGGGGCGAGGTTGAGGACGGCGGCGGAGTGGGCGCGCAGCGAGGGCGCCCAGTGGAGCTGGTAGCTCGACAGCTCCACCGCCAGGACGTCATAGGGCTCGTCGCCGAGCACGGCGTCCAGCAGGGAGACGCCGATGTTGCCGACGGCCGCCGTGCGCAGGCCCGCCGCCTTCAGGATGGAGGCGAGCATCTGCACGGTGGTGGTCTTGCCGTTGGTGCCGGTCACTGCGAGCCATGGGGCTGCTTTTCTGCCGTCCCGGCCGCGCAGCCGCCAGGCGAGTTCGACGTCCCCCCAGACGGGTACGCCGGCCTGCCCGGCGGCGCGGAAGAGCGGCTTGTCCGGCCGCCAGCCGGGCGCGGTGACGATCAGCTCGGTGCCCTTGGGCAGGGTGTCCCCGTCACCGAGGCGCACGGTGACCCCGAGGGCCTCCAGCTCGGCCGCCTGGGCCCGGGCGCGCTCGTCGTCGCCGTCGTTGACGACGGTGACGTGCGCGCCGAGGCCGTGCAGGACCCTGGCCGCCGGGACACCGGACACTCCGAGTCCCGCGACGGTGACGTTCTTTCCCTGCCAGTCGGTCACTTGTCCGCTGCCCATCCCGCATAGAAGAGGCCCAGTCCGACAATCACACAGATGCCCTGGATGATCCAGAAACGGACCACGATGAGCACTTCGGACCAGCCCTTGAGTTCGAAGTGGTGCTGGAGCGGCGCCATCCGGAAGACCCGCTTCCCGGTGAGCCGGAAGGAGCCGACCTGGATCACCACCGACATGGTGATCAGCACGAACAGGCCGCCCAGCAGCGCGAGCAGCAGCTCGGTGCGGGAGCAGATCGCCAGGCCCGCGAGCACACCGCCGAGCGCGAGCGAACCGGTGTCGCCCATGAAGACCTTGGCGGGCGAGGTGTTCCACCACAGGAAGCCCAGGCAGGCGCCCATGAGCGCGGAGGAGACGACCGCGAGGTCGAGCGGGTCACGCACCTCGTAGCAGGCGTTGGGGTTGGTCAGGGTCATCGCGTTGGCGCAGGACTCCTGGAACTGCCAGACGCCGATGAAGGTGTAGGCGCCGAAGACCAGGACGGAGGCGCCGGTCGCGAGACCGTCCAGACCATCGGTGAGGTTCACGCCGTTCGACATCGCGAGAATCATGAACAGCGCCCAGATCACGAACAGCACGGGGCCGATCGTCCAGCCGAAGTCGGTGATGAACGACAGCTTCGTGGAGGCTGGGGTGTTGCCGCGGTTGTCGGAGAACTGCAGCGCGAGCACCGCGAAGGCGATGCCGACGGTCAGCTGGCCGGCCATCTTCGCCTTGGCGCGCAGGCCCAGCGAACGGCGCTTGACGATCTTGATGTAGTCGTCGAGGAAGCCGACCAGGCCCATGCCGACCATCAGGCCGAGCACCAGCAGACCCGAGTAGGTCGGGGTGTAGCCGGTGATCACCTTGGACAGGAAGTAGGCGGCGACCGTGGCCAGGATGAAGGCGATACCACCCATGGTCGGCGTACCGCGCTTGCTGGCGTGCTCACGCGGGCCGTCGTCGCGGATGTACTGGCCGTAGCCCTTGCGGGCCAGGAGCTTGATCAGCAGCGGGGTGCCGACCAGCGTCAGGAAGAGGCCAATGACTCCCGCGAACAGGATCTGCTTCATCATCGGGCGGCGACCTCACCCTCGGCACCGTTCTCGAGCAGCGCCTGGGCGACACTCTCGAGGCCGACCGAACGGGACGCCTTCACGAGAACGACGTCCCCCGGGCGCAACTCGCTGCGCAACAGGTCGATCGCCGCCTGTGCGTCGGACACGTGCACCGACTCCTCACCCCACGAACCCTCGTTATATGCGCCCAGTTGCAGCCAGGACGCTTCCCTGCCCCCGACCGCGACGAGCTTGCTGACGTTGAGCCGGACGGCCAGCCGTCCGACCGCGTCGTGCTCGGCGAGCGCCTCGTCCCCGAGCTCGGCCATCTTGCCGAGCACCGCCCAGGTCCGCCGTCCCGCGCCCATGGCCGCGAGCGCGCGCAGAGCGGCTCGCATGGACTCGGGGTTGGCGTTGTAGGCGTCGTTGACGACCTTCACGCCGTCCGGGCGCTCGGTGACCTCCATCCGCCAGCGGGAGAGGGAGCCCGCCTCGGAGAGCGCGGTCGCGATCTCAGTTGCGGACATGCCCAGCTCATGGGCGACGGCGGCCGCGGCGAGCGCGTTCGACACGTGATGCTCACCGTACAGGCGCATCGTCACATCGCTTGCACCGGAGGGTGTGTGAAGCCTGAAGGCGGGCTGTCCGCTGTCCGTGAGTCTCACGTTCTCTGCGCGTACGTCCGCTTCGCCGGACTCTCCGAAAAGGATCACCTTCGCCTTCGTACGGGAGGCCATGGCCCGTACCAACGGGTCGTCGGCGTTGAGGATCGCGGTTCCGCCGTCCTCGGCCGCGGGCAGGCTCTCCACCAACTCGCCCTTCGCCTGGGCGATCTGCTCACGGCCGCCGAACTCGCCGATGTGGGCGGTGCCGACGTTGAGCACCAGCCCGACCCTCGGCGGGGTCAGCCCGGTCAGGTAGCGGATGTGGCCGATGCCGCGGGCGCCCATCTCCAGCACGAGGAACCTCGTCTCCTCGGTGGCGCTCAGCGCGGTCAGCGGCAGCCCGATCTCGTTGTTGAGGGAGCCGGGCGTGAACACGGTCGGCGCCTTGCGCCGCAGCACCTGCGCGACGAGGTCCTTGGTACTCGTCTTGCCCGCGGAGCCGGTGAGGGCGACAAGGGTCGCGCCCAGCCGTTCGACGACGTGGCGGGCGAGGGCGCCGAGGGCGGCCTGCACGTCCTCGACGACGATCGCGGGCACGCCGACGGGGCGGGACGCCAGCACGGCGGCCGCGCCCGCCTCGACGACGGCCGCGGCGAAGTCGTGGCCGTCCACGCGCTCGCCGACGAAGGCGACGAAGAGGCTGCCGGGCACCACCTCGCGGGAGTCGCGGACCACCGGCCCGGTGACCTCCGCGGACGGATCCGGTATGTCGTACGTCTGCCCGCCGACGACTGCTGCGATCTCGGCGAGGGAGAGGGCGATCACAAGTTCATCCCTGGGTCTTCTGGATAGCTTCGCGAAGCACCTGGCGGTCGTCGAAGGGACGGACCACTCCGGCGATGTCCTGGCCCTGTTCATGGCCCTTGCCCGCGACCAGCACGGTGTCCCCGGGCTGCGCGCGGTCGACGGCGGCGGCGATCGCGGCGGCCCGCTCCTCGAAGAGGAGGACCTCGCCGCGCTCGTGCGCGGGCACCGAGGCCGCGCCCTCGAGCATGGTGGCGAGGATCGCCAGGGGATCCTCGGAGCGGGGGTTGTCGGAGGTCAGCACGGCGATGTCGGAGAGCCGGGCCGCGGCGGCGCCCATGGGCGCGCGCTTGGTCCGGTCACGGTCGCCACCGCAGCCGAGCACGATGTGCAGCCGGCCCTTGGTCACCTTGCGCAGCGCCTTGAGGACCGACTCGACGGCGTCCGTCTTGTGCGCGTAGTCGACGACCGCGAGGTACGGCTGGCCGACGTCGACGCGCTCCAGACGGCCCGGTACGCCCGGAACGGCGGCGATGCCGTCGGCGGCGGACTGGGCATCGAGGCCCGCGGCGGCCAGGGCGACCACGGCGGCCAGTGTGTTGGCGACGTTGAACGGGCCCGGCAGCGGCGATCTGGCGGCGATCCGCCGGCCCTCGGGGCCGACCACGGTGAAGGCGGAGTCGACCGGGCCGATCTGGACGTCCTCGGCGCGCCAGTCGGCGTCGGGGTGGCCCTCGGCGGAGTAGGTGACGACCGGGACCGTGGCCTCCCTGATCAGCCGGCGCCCGTACTCGTCGTCGAAGTTGACCACGCCGAGCCTGCTGCGCTCCGGCGTGAACAGCTGCGCCTTGGCCTGGAAGTAGTCCTCCATGCCGGAGTGGAACTCCATGTGCTCCGGGCTGAGGTTGGTGAAGACAGCGATGTCGAAGACGCAGCCGTCGACGCGGCCGAGCACCAGGGCGTGGCTGGAGACCTCCATGGCGACCGCCTCGACCCCGCGCTCGCGCATGACCGCGAACAGGGCCTGGAGGTCGGTGGCCTCGGGGGTGGTGCGCTCGGACTTGATGCGCTCGTCACCGATGCGCATCTCGACGGTGCCGATCAGTCCGGTGGACTTCACGGTCCGCAGGCCGCCCTCGACGAGGTAGGCGGTGGTGGTCTTGCCGGAGGTGCCGGTGATGCCGATCTGGAGCAGGTCGCGCCCTGGCCGGCCGTAGATCGTGGCCGCCAGCTCGCCCATCCGCCCGCGCGGATCGTCCACGGCCAGGACCGGCAGGCCGGTGGCGGCGGCGCGCTCGACGCCGGACGGGTCGGTGAGCACGGCGACCGCGCCCAGGCTCGCCGCCTGGGTGACGAAGTCGGCGCCGTGGGTGCGGGCGCCGGGCAGGGCCGCATACAGGTCGCCGGGGCGCACGGCGCGCGAGTCGTGGGTGATGCCCATGACCTCGGCGGCGCCGTCCGGAGCGGTGACCCCCAGCTGATCGGCGAGCTCCGCGAGGGGGGCGGCGGAGACCCGAGCCGGTCGCGGCGGTCCCGGATATGTCACGGAAGCGCCCTTCTGGGTGGTTTGGGACTGATCAGCGTGTGGCACGGCGGTGAGCGTACCGGGCGTACCCGCCGTCGGGCTAAAAAGGGGATCGCGCGCAGCCCCGTCCGGAGCGGACGAGGGCCGGGGCGACGGGCGTTTCCCGGGGCCGGGAGTGATCGTTGTCACGGGCTGGTTCCTGGTCGTTCTGTTCCGGTCACGGCTTGAAGTCGACGGGCAGGTTCGCGGCCTGCGCGCCGGTCGGCGGCACCTGGAGCGTCTTCAGCGCGAACTCCATGACCTCCTTGTAGATCGGGCCGCAGATCTGGCCGCCGAAGTAGCTGCCCTTGGTGGCGTTCTGGATCGCGCAGTAGACGGTGACGCGCGGGTTGTCGGCGGGCGCGAACCCGGCGAAGGAGGAGGTGTAGCCGTGGTATCTGCCGGTGTCCGGGTCCACGCGGTTGGCCGTGCCGGTCTTGCCCGCCACCCGGTAGCCGGGGATGCGCGCCTTGACTCCGGTGCCCTGCTCGTCGTCCACCACGGACTCCAGCATCTGCGCGAGCGTCTTCGCCGTCCTGGCGCTCACGACCCGTGTGCTCTCCGGCTTGGCGGCCGGCGTGAAGCGGCCGTCGGCGCCCTTGGTCCCGCGCACCAGCGTCGGCTGCACCCGCACTCCGCCGTTGGCGATCGTGGAGTAGACGGAGGCCGCCTGTACGGCGTTGATGGCGAAGCCCTGGCCGAACGGGATCGTGAACTGCTGCGACGTGGACCACTTGTCGGGCGGAGCGAGGATGCCCCTGGTCTCGCCGGGGAAGCCGAGTCCGGTCGGCTCGCCGATGCCGAACTTGCGCAGATAGGAGTAGAGGACCTTGTTGGCCTCCGGCTGGGTTCCGCCGAGCTGGCCGGTGGCCAGGATGGTGCCGATGTTGCTGGACTTGGCGAGCACTCCGTTCAGGGTGAGGTACCAGGTGGCGTGGTCGACGTCGTCCTGGAAGAGGCGGTCGCCGCGGTGCAGCCGGTTGGGCACGACGACGTGGGTGAGCGGAGTCGCCGCGTTCTCCTCCAGTACGGCGGCCATGGACATGACCTTGGCGGTGGAGCCGGGCTCGTAGGCGTCCTGGAGGGCGGCGTTGCCCAGCGCGGACGGGTTGGCGTGGGCCAGGTCGCCCGGGTCGAAGCCCGGGGAGTTGGCCATGGCGAGGATCTCGCCGGTGCGGGTGTCCTGGACGATGACGTAGCCGCGGTCCGCCCCGGACTTCGCCACCTGCTCGGCGATGGCGTTCTGGGCGGCCCACTGGATGTCGCGGTCGATGGTGAGCTCGGTGTCGGAGCCGGGCACCGCGCGGGTCTCGGTGGAGCCGGCGGTGGGCACCTCGCGGCCGCCGGACTGGGCGTAGCGGATCTTGCCGGGCTTGCCGGCCAGCTGCTCGTTCAGCTGCTGCTCCACGCCACCGCCGCCCTTGCCCTCGGCGTTGACCCAGCCCAGTATCCCGGCGGCGAGGTCGCCGTTGGGGTAGACCCGCTTGCTGCTGGGGTCGGAGAAGACGCCGGCGAGCACGTTGACGGTGGCCTTGTCCTTCTGGGCCTTCTTCACGAGGGCCGTCTTCAGGTCCTTGATCTGCTTCCAGACCTGCGGGGTCTCGCGGCGGGCGAGCAGGACGTAGCGGGTGTTCGGCGTGCGGAGCCTGGCGGCGAGGGCCGCCTGGTCCTGGCCGAGGATCGGGGCGAGCAGCGCGGCCGCCTGCTCGGGGCCGTCGCCGATGCCGAGCTGGGCGCGGCTGAACATGGTGGGGTCGGCGGTGATGTCGTCGGCGTCCACGCTGGTCGCCAGGTCGACGCCGTTGCGGTCGGTGATACGGCCCCGCTCGGCGGCCAGGGTGTGCACCACGTACCGGTTCTCCTCGGCCTTGGCGGCGTACGCGCTCGCGTCGAAGGCCTGCACCTGGAGCAGCCGTACGGCGAAGACGAGCAGCACCAGGGTCAGCGCCAGAGTGACCAGGCGCAACCGCGGGCGGGGGCTGCCGAGCCGGATGCGCGCGGCCTGGGGGCGGGCCGGGGCCGGACGGCGGGCCGGCCGGGCACCGGGGCCGGGGCGCTGCCGGGCGGCCGGCCGCG
>NZ_NNBK01000011.1:0-249559 GCF_002803075.1 Streptomyces sp. CB01373
GATCTACCCCACGACCGAAGATCCTCCCAACGCGGTTACACCACTACAGGGGGCATGACCGGCAAGCGCCCCGGCAAGCACACCGGACAGGACGAGCCTGCTTTGAAAAGTCATGGCGTGCACGACTTGTGGCCCCGCTGTGATGTCAGCTTCGTCGTCTGCCAAACGCCCTGTTTGTTCTTTTCGAGGCGTGTGGTGTAGAGCACGTACGACTTTTCGGTGACTTCGGTTCTGTAGACCTTGTTGGACTTGCGGTCCTTGGCGAAGGCCCGACCCTGGTCCTCGCAGTAGACAACGCCCGCTGAGGAGGAGTCGAAGACATCGACCTTGGCGTTGTAGTACCGGTTCGTGCCGGTGATGGTGTAGCCATCCTTCACGACGGACTCGACCCAGTCCTTGGCGTCGGCCAACGCGCCACCGGCGTAGTAGAAGCTGAGCGCCGGAAGTCCGGCATCGCCCTGGGTGATGGCGTAGTTGGTCACGTCGACCCTCCGCGCGACATCGCCGAGAATCGCGTCGCGAACGGCGTCGCCCGTCTTCCATCCCTCGAAGGTGTCCGTGAGGTCGTTCGGGAGTGAGATCTCGGGCCTGTCTGTTGCATTGCCATCGCTCGGTGAAGCCGACGCCGCCGTGTCGCCGGTATCAGCACCGACGATCCCGTCGTTGCCCTTGGAGCCGCCGCTTCCTCCACCGCAAGCCGTTGTCAGCAAGGCTGCAGTTGCGACGAGTGCGGCAGCAACGGGCAAGGAACGGCGCTTCACAGTCAGCTCCCCGTCAGACATGGAGACAGCAGAGAACAGTGACGCTATCGGTGCCTCCTGTGGAACGCCAAGCTCAACTGGGCTCTGCGGGCGGCACGCCCGAACCCCTGCCAGAGTCCTGTGCAACTTCATAGGTCCGTACACTTGCCGCGATTTTACGTATCGTCGTGTCGGGTATCTCCTCCGATACGCCTTTCGCGCCGAGGAACGACCAGGAGGCCAGGTCTCCCTGGGCGTTCTTGAAGGCGAACGTCCATGCCTTGCCGTCCGTGGTGCACTTCTTCGATTTCTCCACGCCTGCGGACCAAGCAGTGCCCAGGCTGCCCTTGAGGCCCGAGTTCGTGGTGAACGGCTCGACGGTGCCTGGCCTCACCTTGGTCTTGTCGGGCTGGGTGTACTGCCCGTACACCCAGGACTTCGGATCGGCGCCGGCTATCTCCTCTGTGCTCTTGGCACCGTTGTTGACCCTGGATCCGGCCGCTGCCAGCGGCGTGTGCTCCAGTCTGCCGTCCTTGTCGTCGTCCGAGGAGCACCACCGCTCCTTCAGGAAGGCGGGGGCGCGCATCGCGACCAGAGGCTCGTCGTTCGGGTCGTTGTCGTCGGAGACGTAGGTGACCCAGTCGGCGGACTGGAGTGCCCACTCAGGCGGAACGTCGAACTTGATCCCGGCGGCTGGGTTCACCACGACCTTCCAGCCCTTGACGGTGGCGTCGTCGCTGTGCGGAGACGGGGACGTGGTCGGGTCGGGTGCAACGGTGTCGTCCCTGTCGCCGCCCAGCAGAACGTAACCGGTCACGCCCGCGGCGATCACGACGGCTCCCGCCGCCATGACGGCGATGAGCTTCGTGCGGTTCGGGCCGTCCCCCGGAGGGCGCGGTGCCGCCGCGCCGGACGGCAGGGTCGGCGCGTTCCACGGTTGGGGGTGCTGGGACTGCTGCTGGTAGGGGTTCGGCTGGTGGTACCCGGGCTGCTGGTACGGGTTCGACTGCCCACCGGGCAAAGGCTGTTGCGGGTTCTGCCCGCCCCCTGTCGACTGCTCTCCTGGCCACATGGGCCGTAACGGTATGCGAAGGGCGGAGTGGGAGTACGGGCGAGGGATCCCTCACCCGTAACATCGACATCCGCTCCGACGAGCCAGCTGCGAATCGACCTTGGAGAAGCGGGTGTTCGGTAAGCGCAGGGACGTCGACGAACCTGCCGCCCCTGTCGTGTCGTGGGCCGACGCCTGGGAGTTCGTCGTCGGCGAAGTGGAGCGGCCCGCGGCCGGGCGGCGAAAGCGTGCTGCGCTCGGGCCACGTGCCTTCCGGGTTCCGCAGCGCAGAGGCGAGCAGTGCGTCAACGCACCCTGCGCCTTCTTTCCCCAGCAACCGTCGTCGCCGGGGAGCCCCGAACTCTGTCTGTACGAGGACGTGGACGGCCGCACGCTTCTCTGCTCCGTCGACGAACCCGTGAAGGCGGGAGGCGAACGCCACTTCTCGGTGCGTGACGGTCAAGGGCGGGCCATCGGCACAATCCGGCGCATCGCTCCGCTCAAGCACGCACTGACACCGGTCTGGCGTATCGATCAGCCAGGACACGAAGAAATCGTCAGCAGCGGGGAGTGGGCCAAGGGCGGCCCGAAGGAGATGTTCCAGCGAGGCGCCGGCAAGCTGGTGCAGGGCATCTTCCAGGGAGTCGCCGACCTCGGCGCGGACGGCGGCGACCAGGCGAGCGATGCGTCGCGCGTCCTTCAGTGGACGGCCGACGGTGAGCCGGTGCTGGCGTCCGACGGGCGCGAAAGGTTCCTGGTCCGGGCGTCCTGGCTCGACCGGAGACTGGTCTTCGCGTACGCGCTCGTGCGCGACCGCTGACTGGCGGCCGGGCACGCTCGGGCACGCCCACAGCCGGCTCGGCGGACGTTCTCGCACGCGGGTAGGGTCGAGCGGTCGGTTTTCCATGCACGGCGCAGGAGGCGTAAGTGGCGTTCGGCAGACGGCGGGTGGAGGAACCGCCGATGGAGACGGTGGGCTGGGCCGATGTCCAGACGTTCGTCGTGTCCTCCGTGGAGCGCCCGGTGACCGTCAAACGCAAGCATGCTGTGCGGGGGAAGCCCGCGGTACGCGTGGCCAGGGGATCGCGGGACCTTCGGATCCTCGCCCCGTGCGCCTTTCTCGGAACCACCGATACGCAGCAGCCGGGTCTTCCCTCCCGGCCCCACCACACCCTGTACGAGACCGAGACACGGGGGCTGCTGTGCTACGTGGAACCGGCGGTGGACAGCGCCGGGGAACTGCGGCACGTCGTACGGGACGGCCGAGGCGAGTGCATCGGAACCGTCGTCCGCGTTCCCCGCAAGCGCCGGCCGTTCAAGCACACATGGCGTATCGAGCAGCCGGGGCACCCGGAAATCGTGGGCCGCAACGAATGGGCGAGCGGCGACGCCAAGGAGATCGCGGGCCGATTTGCCGCGAAGATCCTCGAAGAGGTCGTCGACAACGCCCTCTCCGGGGGAGAGGGCAGCGACAGACCTTCCAAACCGCGGTCCCTGGAGTGGCGTGCGGAGAACAAGGTCGTCATGGTCTCGGAGGGCAGTGACAAGGTGACGGTGCGGAAAGGTTGGGTCGACCGCCGGCTCGCCTTCGCCTTCGCGCTCCTCGGGGACCGATGACCACCGTGCTGTCGCGACGTTCCCGGTGACCAGCAGGCACGAGCAGCCTGACCGGTCTGCGACTTCGTGAGCAATTCGTGCAGGGGTCGTGGGTGCCTGATGGTTGACGGGGCGGCGGCCTTCCGGTTGTCCACCCCTTAGCGGTGAGGATTTGCTGCCGCGCACTCCGGAAGGGATGATTGGCCCCTGTTCAATCAGGGTGCTTCGAGGCAGCGTTGCAGACACGCAACGGCAAGTCGGTTGCGACGCATGGGGCCTGGCTCGTCTTGAGGGGCTTATGTGCTGCTGATACCGTGCGATGGCTTGACACTCGCCCCCGCGCCGGATAGCCGCGACATCGCCCGGATCGCTGGTGAAGTGTCCGGGTTTGCAGCCCAGGCGAAGAGCTTGGCAGACGACATCTTGGGTGTACGGGGAGCTGTTGCGTGAAGATCCAGGAGCGTACGGGGGTGGGCGCGGGACGTGCCGCGGCTCCGGCTCAGCCGATGGTCGGTGACCGGCTTCCCATGGCGCCTCGCGAGCGCAAACCGGCCCTGGCTGCCCTGGCGGTGCTGCTCATCCTGGTGGGCGCCCTGGGTGCCACGATGCTCGTGCTGCAGGTCGGGCACCGTATCGAGGTCGTCAAGGTGACGCAGGACATCCCGGCCGGAGAGTCCGTCACCTCCAATGACGTGACCTCGGTGATGGTGGCCGCCGACGACTCCATCAATTACGTCCGGTGGTCCCAACTGGGCACCCTGAAGACCCTCAAGGCCAGGACCACCATCTACAAGGGCACGGTCGTGGTGGGGGAGATGTTCGGCGCGAAGAGCAGCCTGCCGGACGGCAAGGCCCTCGTCGGTGTCGCCCTCAAGGAGGGCCAGTACCCGACCGGCATCAAGAACGGCGACATCGTCGCCGTCTACCGCGTCGGTGACCACGCGTCGAGCTCCAACTCCACTGGCGGCGCGACGGGTTCTTCCGCTAACGGTGGCAACCTCATCGTGGACAAGGCGCGTGTCAGCTCCAGGAGCGACAACAGCGACGCCGCCATGAGCACCGGCAACATGTCGCTCACCCTCCTCGTCGACCAGTCCGACGCCGCCGCCGTGGCCCAGGCCGCGTCCGCGAATTCCGTCGCCGTCGTCGTCGTTCCCGGCAACTGAGGGCGGCCGCGTACCCATGGCCCTCATCGCACTGGCCGCCGACAAGGGGTCGCCCGGCGTCACCACCGCCGCCGTCGCACTGGCCGCCGTCTGGCCGCGGCGCGTGCTGCTCGCCGAGACGGACCCGGCGGGCGGCGACCTCGTCTACCGCAGCTCCGCCGCGCACGGCGGGCCGCTCAACCCGAACGTCGGCATGCTGTCCATCGCCGCGACCGCGCGCCGTGGGCTGGTGCCCGACCAACTCTGGGATCATGCACAGCCGTTGAGCGGCGGCCTGGAGGTTCTTGTCGGACTCGGCATCTCCGAGCAGGCCGCCGGTCTCGCCGGGCTGTGGCCCACCCTGGGTCATGCCTTCGCCTCGCTCGCGGACTCCCCGAACTCGCCTGCCGACGTCATCGCCGACTGCGGCCGGATCAGCGGCGACACCCCCGCCGTGGAGCTTTTCCCGCACGCCTCCCTCGTTCTGCTGATCTCGCGCACCGAGCCGGAGGCCATCGCCCGCGTCCGCGACCGCGCCGCCGCGCTGTCCGCCAAGCTGCACGGCGGCCCGCGCGGTGCCGCGAGCCTGGCCACTCCGGTGATCGGCGTCGTCCTGGTCGCCGACCCGGGCACCGCGGGCAAGGTCTCCGGCCAGGTCAACGACATGCTGGTGCACGCCCAGACCGGTGCCCGCGTCGTCGGCACCATCGCCGACGACCCTGCGGGTGCGGGGCAGTTGGCCGGGCGCAGGCGCGGCCGCCTCGACAAGTCCCTGCTGATCCGCTCGGCCCGCAAGGTTACCGCGGACCTGTATCAGCAGTACGGCGCCGCCTGGGCCGTATCCGCACAGGCGCAGCAAGCCCACCAGATCCAGCAGGCTCACCAAGCACACCAGGCTCAGCAAGCGCACCATGGGCAGCAGGCGCCCCAAGCCCAGCCAGGGCCCCAAGCCCAGCCAGGGCCCCAAGCCCAGCAAATGCCCCAGCCCCAGCAGCCCCACCACCCCCACGCGAACGGTCAGCCAGGAGCCGGGCGATGACCGCTGTCGACCACCAACTGGTCAAGCGGTTCAGGCAGGACGCCGGTGACCGCATCGCCGAGCAGCGCCGCCTCGACCAGGTCAACGGCGTCACGCCGATGTCCGGCGAGGACGAGCGGCAGTACGCCCGCGCGGTCATAGCGCAGATACTGGAGGAGTACGCCCGCGCCGAGATCAACGCGGGCCGTACGCCGCTGGACGCCGAGACCGAGGAGCAGTACGCGGCCGCCGTGCACGCGGCGCTGTTCGGCGTCGGCCGGCTCCAGCCGCTGCTCGACGACCCGCAGGTCGAGAACATCGACATCAACGGCTGCGACCAGGTGTTCGTCGGATACGCCGACGGGCGCGAGGTCACGGGCGAGCCGGTCGCCGAGACCGACGAGGAGCTGATCGAGCTCATCCAGGTGCTCGGCGCCTACTCGGGTCTGTCGTCGCGCCCCTTCGACTCCGCCAACCCGCAGCTCGACCTGCGGCTGCCGGACGGTTCGCGGCTGTCGGCCGTCATGGACGTGACCCGCCGGCCCGCGCTGTCCATCCGCCGGGCCCGGATGGGCAAGGTGTTCATCTCCGACCTGGTCGGCAACGGCACGCTCGCCCCGGAGCTGGGGCACTTTCTCGCCTGCGCGGTCCGCGCCCGCAAAAACATCATGATCGCGGGCGCGACGAACGCCGGGAAGACGACGCTGCTGCGTGCCCTCGCCAACGAGATCCCGCCGCACGAACGGCTCATCACGGTCGAGCGGGCACTGGAGCTCGGTCTCGACACGTTCCCCGAACTGCACCCGAACGTCGTGGCGTTCGAGGAGCGGCTGCCCAACTCGGAGGGCCAAGGGACCATTTCCATGGCCGAGCTGGTGCGCCGGTCCCTCCGTATGAACCCCTCCCGCGTCATCGTCGGCGAGGTGCTCGGCGACGAGATCGTGACCATGCTGAACGCGATGTCGCAGGGTAACGACGGGTCGCTGTCCACGATCCACGCCAACAGCTCCAGCGAGGTCTTCAACCGCATCTCCACCTACGCGTTGCAGGCGACCGAGCGGCTGCCCATCGAGGCCAGCCAGATGCTGATCGCGGGCGCGGTGAACTTCGTCGTCTTCATCCAGCGGCGCAACAACTTCCAGACCGGCGGCCGGCTTCAGCGCAGTGTGACCTCGGTCCGCGAGGTCAACGGCGTCGACGGCCGCGTGCTGTCCAGCGAGGTGTTCGCCGAGACGCCCGACGGCCGGGTCGTGCCGCACGCGCCCATAGCCTGCCTGGAGGATCTCATGGCGCACGGTTACCAGCCCCACGGAAACTGGGGGTGACCATGACGCTTGCCGCACTGGCCCCGCTCGGCTCCATGGGGGGCCTGTTCTCCGCCACGGTCCTGTACTCGATCGTCTCCGGCGTCGCCGTCGGCGGCGGTCTCGCGCTGCTGATCGTCGCCGTACGCGGACTGCCGGCCAAGCCCGAGCACGAGAAGCAGCGGGCGAGCCGGCGGGCGAGCGAACTGCTCCGCTTCGCCGGGCGGCGCGGCTCCCTCGCCGCTCTCGTCGGCCTCGCGGTCCTCGTGCTCACCCGTTGGGCGGTCGCCGGTATCGCGGCCGGTGTCCTCGTCTTCTTCTGGGACCGCCTCTTCGGCGGTGCGGCGGAGGAGCGGGCCGCCATGCGCCGGGTGGAGGCCCTGGCCTCCTGGACGGAGTCGCTGCGCGACACGATCGCCGGCGCGGTCGGCCTGGAGCAGGCCATCCCGGCCTCGGCGCGCGCCGCCGCCCCCGTCCTGCGCCCCCATCTGGACGCCCTGGTCGACCGGTTGCGCGCCCGCACTCCGCTGCCCGACGCGCTGCAACTGCTCGCCGACGAGATCGACGACGCCTCCGCCGACATCATCGTCGCCGCGCTCATCCTCAACGCCCGGCTGCGCGGCCCCGGTCTGCGCCAGGTCCTCGGCGCGCTGGCCAAGTCGGCGCGCGAGGAGGTCGACATGCGCCAGCGTGTGATGGCTCAACGGGCTTCCACCCGGCGCTCGGTGCAGATCGTCGTCGCCGTCTCCGTGGCCTTCGTGCTCGGACTGTCCATCTTCAACCGTGAGTTCGTGTCGCCGTACGGCACACCGATCGGCCAGCTCGTCCTTGCGCTGGTCTGCGGTCTGTTCGCGCTCGGCTTCTGGTGGCTGCGCAAGCTGTCCACGATCGAGACGCCCGAACGCTTCCTGGTGCGGGACGAGGCGGCGGTGCAGTTCGTCCGGCCGCGCACGCCTGCCCAGCAGGAGGAAGGGGTACGCCGGTGAACCTGACGATGCCGGTCGTGGTCGGCGCGGTCCTCGGCCTCGGCGTCTACGCCCTCGTACGCGCCCTGATGCCGTCCAGGCGGAGCGCGGTCGCGCAGGTCGCGCGGATCGACGCGATGCGGGCGCGGGGAGCGGCGTACGCGACGCGGCACCAGGCGCGGGAGGAAACGGGGCGCCTCGGTGCGTTCCGCGCCCAAGTCGGTGCGCGCATCGCGGAGTTCTACCTCCAGCAGGGCTGGGAGCAGCGCTCGCTGCGGGCCGATCTCGCCGTGCTGGAGCGCAGCTGGGAGAGGTTCCTGGCGACGAAGGTGCTGCTGTCGGTGGCAGGGCTGTTCTTCGGGCCCCTGCTGTTCGCCGTGGTCTACACGATGGGCCTCGGGCGCAGCCCGGTCATCCCCGTCTGGATGGCGCTGCTGTGCGCGGTGCTGTTCTTCTTCCTGCCCGATCTGGAGATCCGGCGCGACGCGGCCGACAAGCGCCGTGACCTGCGCCGGGTCATCGGCGCGTATCTGGACCTGGTGTCCATGAGCCTGGCCGGGGGCCGCGGTCTGCCGGAGGCGCTGATGGCGGCGGCCGAGGTGTCCGACGGCTGGGCGAACCGGCGGATCCGCAACGCCCTGGCCGACGCCCGTATCACCGGTATCAGCCAGTGGCAGGCGCTCGGGCAGCTCGGCGAGGAGCTGGGTGTGGAGGAGCTGAAGGACCTTTCGGCTTCCCTGGCCCTGGTCGCCGACGACGGCGCGAAGGTGCGCGAGTCGCTCGCCTCGCGCGCCGAGACCATGCGCCACCGCGAACTGGCCGATATCGAGGGCAGCGCGGGCGAGAAGTCCCAGTCGATGCTCGTGGCCCAGCTGCTGCTGTGCGCGGGCTTCCTGGTGTTCCTGATCTATCCGGCGGCGATGCGGGTGTTCCAGGTGTGAGCGCCGTCCCCGCCGAACCTGCCAACTGTCCTGACTTCGAGAGGAAACCACTGTCATGAACGGACGAGACTTCCACACCGGGATCCCGGCCGTGGACTTCCTGGTCACCTTCCTGGGCGGCCGTGTGCAGCGTGCCCGCTCCGGCGAACTGGACCGCGGTGCCTCCGCGGTCGAGTGGGTCATCATCTCCGCGGTCGTCGTGGCGATCGTCGGCGTGGTGGCCGCCATCATCAACTCCGCGCTGAGCGAGGGCGCCAACAAGGTGGGCAACTGCATCAAGGGCGCGGACGCGGGCAAGACCTGCTGATCGCACGTACGACGAGCGTACGACGGAGAAGTACAACGGGGTGGACGGGGATGCTGGCGGACGTGGGCGGACGGGTGCGACGCGCGGTGGGCCGCAGGGTGCGGGCCGCGCGTGAGGCGGCGGCGACCCGCGGCGACTCCGGGATGACCGCGATCGAGTTCGTGCTGCTCACCCCCGTACTGTTCTTCATGATCTTCGCGACGGTGCAGTTCGCGCTGTACTTCTTCGCCGACCACGTCGCCCAGGCGGCGGCCCAGGCCGGCGCCCGCAAGGCCCGTGCCACGGCCGACGAGCGGCCCGGCGCCTGGCGGGGCGAGGCCCGCGACGTCGTCGACGCCTACATCCGCCAACTGGGCCCGCAGTTGGTGCTGTCGCCGGACGTGAGGATGCTGCAACCGGAACAGAACACCGTGGGCGTGGAGATCTCGGCGCGGATCCCGACGGTGTTCCCGGGCCTGAATCTGACGGTGCACGCGCAGTCGTCGGGTCCGGTGGAGAGGTTCGTGCGGGATGGCGGGAACTAGATGAACCGCTCTGTTCGGAGGTCTCTTCCGTCCGCCCGTGACGACAGCGGTCTGTCGACCGTGGAGGTCGTGATCCTCGCCCCGGTGATGATTCTGTTCATCCTGGTGCTGGTGGCCTTCGGCCAACTCGTCGAGGGCCGCGGCGCGGTCGACGGCGCGGCACGGGACGCGGCACGCGCGGGGTCCATCCAGAAGGACCACGCGACGGCCATGTCCGAGGCGCGCAGGGCGGCGGAGGCGGACCTGGCCGACGTCTGCTCGGGGCCGGTCTCCGTGGTGCAGACGAGTGCGGGCTTCGCCCCCGACACCCTGTTCACGGTCGAGGTCAGCTGCCAGGTGCGCGGCCTGGCGTCGCTGGGCCTGAACATCCCGACGAGGCTGTCCGCGAGCTTCAGCTCGCCGCTGGATCCCTTCCGGAGGTCGGCGTGAGCGTGAGCGCCTCTGCCGCGGACCGCGCGCGCACCTGGTGGTCCACCCGAGGAACGGCACTGGACGACCGCGGTTCGGGTGCCGGCGCGGTCATCATCTTCGCGCTGGTGTTCCTCGCCCTCTCCGCCTTCGTCATCGACGGCGGCCTGTCCATCTCCAAGCGCGAACGGGCTGCGGACATAGCGGAACAGGCGGCCCGCTACGCCGCCCAGGACATCGACCGCGAGGCCCTCTACGACAACGAGGGCGGCCCCGCCCCGATCAACTACGAGAACTGCGACGCCCGTGTGAAGGCCTTCGCCCGCGAGATGAGCATGACGGGCGCCGACATCGCCGCGAGCCACTGCGTGGCAGCCGACGCCGACCAGGTCCAGGTCGAGATCCAGCTGACCTACTCGCCCGTCTTCACCGGCATGTTCTACGGCGGCAACGTGACCGTCCACGGCCGGGCCGTGGCCCAGAACGAGGTGGGGTGACGGGTCCGAACCTGCCCTCAGCTCTCCCCTTTCAGCCCTTTGAGGGAGTCGAGGAAGGCGGCGAAGGCTGCGGCCGGGAAGGAGAGGGTGGCCCGGGCCGGGGCCTTTGAGTCGCGGACGGCTATGTGGGTGGGGCGGTGGGCGATCTCTATGCAGGCGTTGCCGTCGCCGCTGCCGGAGTAGGACGACTTCCGCCACGACTCGCGAGTGGTCACCGGGTGCCTCACAGTTCCTTGGTCAGCCTGTGGATGAAGTCACGCGAACGTTCGGGTTCGAGTGACACCGCCTCCACCCTACGGAAGAGAGTTCGGAATACGCCGAGCTGTGCTTCGGAGTCGACGAAGACCGTGCCATGTGGGCCGTCGCGTACAACTGTGTCCAGCCTCGGCACGCTGCCGCCGGCGTACACCATGGCGGCCGTGATGTCGGCGAAGTCGTCCAGTACGAAGGGGATGACACGCACCGTGACGTGGTCAGCTTCGGAGAGTTCCAGGATGCGGTTGAGCTGCGCCCGGCACGAGGTGCGCCCGCCGACCTTGATGCGAAGCGCGGCTTCATGGACCAGTGCCTCGTAGGGGATCGGCTGGTTGCCTGTGATGACGCTCCGCCGTCGCATCCGATGGTCGACGCGCAACTGAACTGCGGCGTCCGGGATTTCGGGGACTCGGCGAGAGAAGAGAGCCCGTGCGTAGTCCTCGGTCTGGAGAAGACCCGGGACGTGCAGGAAGTCCACGTCCCACCGGAAGGTGGCATGGTGCTCAAGCTCCGAGAGGTCCAGGAACGAGGTGGGGAGGGCACCTCGGAACGCCTCCCACCAGCCGCGTGTGCGGTCGGTTGCGATGACCGCGAGCGCGTCGGTCAACTCCTCGTCCGTGCAGGCGTAATAGGTGACGAGTCGGCGTAGCCGCTGCTCGCTTACGCCGGACATGGCGGACTCGATCTGGCTGATCTGGACGGAGTTCACTCCGAGCAGCGCGGCCGCCTCGCGTGCGCTGAGGCCTGCTGCGTCCCGGAGCCTGCGCAGTTCTACGGCCAGACGCATCTGTCGTGCTGTCGGCTCGCGCCTGGTCCCCATCGGTTGCTCCTTCGGCCAACGCGTCTGGAAGTGCGACTCGTTCGGGCGTCAGGTTACGCGATCGGCTTGCCTCAGGTTAAATCTAAGGTCTACCGTCGGTGACGCGATGAACACGCTGCGGTTATCCGGGGTCCCGGAAGCGCATCGCTCCGTCCTGCCACGACGGCTGCGGCAAGGCCACCGCCCGCCACCGCGGCGTCGCCTCAACCCGTCTCACGTCACTGGAGTGACCCATGCCCGAAAACGAGCCGTGGGAGTACACCCTGTACATCCCGAACGGCCCCCGTGCGGTCACCATCTCCCGCCGGACTCTCCGGCTGATCCTCACGATGCACGGACTTCTCCGCCTTGTCGACACGGCCGAACTGCTGGCGACGGAACTGGTCTCCAACGCCGTACGGCACACCAAGGGGCCCGCCGGCCTGCGCGTGCGTTGGTCGGCGGGCGTACTCCGGATCGGAGCGTGGGACACCGATCCCGCACCGCCCGAGTCGTCGGCCCCGCTGGAGCAGGTCGTCGACCTGGAGGAGGGACGTGGACTCGCCCTGGTCCGGGCCTGCGCCGACCTGTGGGGCTGGCAGCCGCTGTCCAGGGAGGGCAACCGGGGCAAGTACGTGTGGTGTGACCTGGTCGCGGCGTAGCTCGTTGATCACATCGGATGGAAAGGAGAGCGGATGGTCAGCTCGCCGCACGAAGGTCTGCATCAGGTCTGTCAGAAGGACCCTGCGGGTTTCACGCGCACACTTCAGCGTGTGTTGCACATCCCGATTCCCGAGCCGCGCGATTTCGCTGTCCTCAACGCGGACCTGACGGAAATCGAGCCGGTAGAGCGACGCGTGGATACGCTGCTGCGTGCGGAGACGGACGAGGGGACGTACCTTCTGGTCGTCGAGTCCCAGGGCAAGCGGGACGAGGACAAACGCGGAAGCTGGGCCTACTACCTCAGTTACTTGTACGCGAAGTACCGCTGGGAGCCGGTTCTGATCGTCCTGACTCAGAGCAGGTCCACGGCACGCTGGGCGACGCGGCCGATCCGCCTGGGTCTGCCTGGCTGGCACTCGCTCACCGTGCGGCCGCTGGTGCTGAGTCCGGAGAACGTGCCTCTCATCGTCGACGAGGTCGAGGCTCAGCGGGATGTCTTTCTCGCGGCGTTCTCGGCGATGACGCATGGTAAGGGCCAGGGTGCCGCTGCCATACTGAAACCGCTGGCGGCAGCCCTGGCGGCCACCGACACCGACAGTGCGGGAATGCTCGCGCAGTTCGTCGAGTCGTGCCTGGTCGATGCCCAGGCAAAGCAGATCTGGAAGGAGCTGATGATGCCGGTCAACTACTTCTTCCGGCACGAGGTCGCCGAGAAGGTACGGGAACAGGCCCGCGAAGAGGGTATCGAGGAAGGTGTCGAGAAGGAGCGTGCGTCGATGGTCCTCCGGATCCTCGACTGGCGTGGCATCCCTGTACCGGACTCCGCACGCGATCGGGTGAAGTCCTGCTCCGACCTGGACCAGCTGGAGGTCTGGGCCCAGCGGGCCGTCCACGCCACGAGCGCGGAGGAACTGTTCGTGGTCAGCGGTTGACCGACTGGATCTCCTGGACGTTCATGTCCTGAGTCGTCTCGAAGGTGCCGTCGGGGAGGTCGCCGCCGCTACCGTCGGAGCCGTGCCAGGTGATCTGCCAGGTGATGGACGCCTTGAGGCGGTATGGCCGGCCGTTCGTGGCGCGGAGGTATCTGATGCCGCATGGCGGGGCCTTGTCCGCGTTGCCCTTGGCGTACGGGGTGCCGATTGAACCGTCTTCGTTGATGGTGCAGTCGCCGGAGGACGGGTAGGTCTCGGCGTCCTCGGTGCCGGGGTTCAGATGGAGGGCGACAGGCTTGGCTGTCGTCTCCGCCCACAGGTTCGTGCGGGGGAGTTCCGCGCGGACCTTGATCTCCGTGAAGATGCTCTTGTCCAGCCAGACCCAAGTCGGCAGGTTCACCGTGGACTTGGTGGCCGGCTTCAAATCGATCTCGGTGTCGGGGACCTTGACCTGGTTGTACGCGTAGTCGGCCAGCATCTCGGGCGTCGGGGCGTGCGCAATTTTCGGGACCTGTCCGGCGTCCTGCCAGAACATGATCCTGCCGCAGTCCCAGTACCCCTCGGCGGTGCTGTGCTCGTCGTCGAAGTTGTTCTCGGGCTTGCCGTCCTGGGGGGTGTGGGGGAACCCCAGAGATACGGCGTAGCTGGTGTGAATGGCTTGGGGGCGTTCGAAGTTGGCGGGCGGAAGCTGTGTCGACCCCGTCCATAGGATCTCTGTAGGCTCAGTACGTCCCATTTACCGCACCCACTTCACACACCATCAGGACACCCGCCATGCCGCGACGCCGTAGTTCAAGCTCGACGGGAAGCCCGACGGGAGGCTCGACGGCCCCGAGGAACCGGACGCCGCAGCCGGTGCGGGTGCGGCGGCGTACGGTCGGGGACTTCGCCAAGGCGTTCCTCGCCTTCCTGGCCCTGCTCGTCCTGCTCGTCGGCGTACCACTGGCGCTGGCCACGCAGTTCGGGTGGCCGCTGCCGCACGGCGTGCCGAGTCTGGACTGGCTCCAGCAGGAGATCACCGTCCAGACCTTCCTGAACATCCTGTCGGTCGTGGTCTGGCTCGCCTGGGCGCAGTTCACCGCCTGTGTGCTCGTGGAGATGAAGGCCGCGCTGTCCGGGGTCGGGGTGCCGGGGCGGGTGCCCGGGGCCGGACCCAGTCAGCTCCTCGCGCGGCAACTCGTCGCCGCGCTGCTGCTCGTCGGAGCCGCGGCCGCCAGCTTCACGCCCGGACTGTCGCAGCTCGGGCACGGCCTGGAGGGAAACCAGAAGGGGACCGTCGCCGTCGCGCAGCAGACGCCGGGCGGGCTGTTCGGGCAGCAGCGGGAGCAGGCCGCCGACACCGCGGCCGCCGTCGCCGAGCAGGCCGCGAGCGCCGCCGCGCAGGCAGAGGCCAAGCAGGGCGACACGAAGTACTACCGCATCCAGCCGCCCGAGGGACGCCACCACGACTCGCTCTGGGAGATCGCCCAGCGGCACCTCGGCGACGGGCGCCGGTACAAGGAGATCTACGCGCTCAACAAGGACCGGGTCCAGCCCGACGGCTCCCGGCTGTCCGAGGCCAGCCTCATCCGGCCCGGCTGGATCATGGAGATGCCCGCGGACGCGCACGGCGGCGAACTCGTCGAGATGCCCGACGGCGCGGCGGACGTCTCCGAGCAGGTGCGGCAGCAGATCCACGACTACGCCAAGACCGGCGACCACGCCCAGGGCGGGAGCGACCACGCCCAGGGCGGCGGCCAGCAGCAGGCCGGTGGCCACCAGCAGGACGGTGGCTTCCACGCCTCCGTCCCCGCCCAGCGGCAGCATCAGGACCACGGTGGCGACACCGCCGCCGTCCCCGCCTCCTCCGGGCGTTCCTTCGGGCTGCCCGAAGCCCTCCTCGGTGCCCCGCTCCTCGCCGCCGGTCTCCTCGGCGCACTCGGCCACCGCCGCCGGCAGGCGCTGTGGCAGTCTGCGCTCGGTGCCGTCGGCGGACGGCGCGGCATGGAGCCGCCGACGCCGACCGGGGACGCGCTGGACGTGCAGGACGCGCTGCTGGTGGGCGCCGACCCCGAGGGCGTACGGCGCCTCGACCGGTCCCTGCGCGGGCTCGCCGCCGCCCTCGCCGCCGAGTCCCGGCCGCTGCCCGTCGTCTACGCCGCCTGGCTCACCGGGGGCGATCTGCACCTCCAGCTCGCACAGCCCGCCGGCAAGCCGCCCGCGCCCTGGCGGACCGGGCAGGACGAGACGTTCTGGATGCTGGGGCGTGCCGACGCCGAGCGGTACGAGGACGCCGACACCGCCGCCCCGTTCCCCGGGCTCGTCAGCCTCGGCACCATGGACGACTCACGTCTGCTGCTCAACCTGGAGGCCGTGCCCGGCATCGTCTCGCTGAGCGGCCGCGCCGCCGACCGGGCCGCCGTGTTCGCGTCCGTCGCCGCCGAACTCGCCACCAACGGCTGGTCGGACCGTATGACCGTCACCCTCGTCGGCTTCGGTCAGGACCTCACCCCGCTCGCGCCCAACCGCCTTCGCCACCTCGACGGCATCGAGGCGCTCCTGGAGACCATGGAGGCCGAGACGCGGCAGCGGCGCGGCGCGCTGGGTGCCGCCGGGCACGACTCCGTGCTCACCGGGCGCACCGGGCCCGCCCAGCACACCCGTTGGGCGCCGCATCTGGTGCTGCTGGCCGCCGAGCCCTCGGCAGAGGACGCCCGCAGGCTCGCCGAACTGGCTTCGGGTGCAAGCCGGTTGGGCATCGGCTACCTCGTCGGCACCGATGCCGCCGAACTGCCCGGCGCCGCCTGGGAGATGGAGATCACCGGCGAGGGCAGGCTGCTCGCCCCGCTCCTCGGGCTCGAACTCGACGCGCAGATGCTGCCGTCGGCCGAACAGCAGGCGGTGGTCGAGCTGTTCGTCGAGGCCGACCCGGAGAACGGGCCCGACGGACCGGCGCCCACCCCGCCGTTCCTCGTCGACATCAGCGAGCAGGGGCGGCCGGCGGTGTACGCGCGGCTCGTGGGCCCGTACGAGATCATCGGTCTCGACACCCCGGACGACGAGCGCAGCGCGCTGCTGCACGAGGCGCTGGCGCTGCTGCTCCTGCACCGGGAGGGCGTGCACCCGCGGGTGCTGTCCTCCGCGCTGTGGCCGCGCGGGGTCACCGACGACGTGCGGGACGCGCTCGTCGAGCGGCTGCGCTCCTGGCTCGGCACCGATCCCGACGGCACGCCCCGGCTCCGTACGGACGACACCGGGCGGCTCACCCTCGCCAAGTCCGTCGTCTCCGACCTCGATGTACTGCGCTCGCTGTACCACGAGGCCACACAGGGCAAGGGCGCGGACAGCCGGGCGGTGCGCGGCCGGCTGCTCACCGACGCGCTGGTGGTGGTGCGCGGACCGCTGCTCGCCGACCGGCCCGAGGGCCGCTACCGCTGGCTCACCCACGAGATCGTCGATGCCCAACTGCCCCTCATCGTCGCGGACATCGGGCTCGCACTGTCCTCCTTCCACCTGGAGAAGGACCGCGCGGACAAGGCGATCGAGGCGCTGGACGCCGCGCTGCGCACCGCCCCGGCCGACGAGCGACTGTGGAACGAGCTGCTGCGCGCCACGCACGCCACCGGCGACACCGCCCGCCTCCAGGCGCTCGCCGCCGACCTCGTCGGCCGCGGCGGCGCCCGCGGCCTGCCGCCGCGCACCGAGGCCCTGCTCGACGAACTGCTGCCGGCCTGGCGCACCGCCGTCGCCGCGGCGGGATGACCGCCGTGCCGTCGGCCGCTCTGCCGCTGGTCGCCGCCGCCGTACTCTGGGGCGCGGCGGCGGGCGCGTCGCTCCCGCGGGCCGCGTACCGCTTCTCCGTGCCGTCGGGGGAGACATGGCGGGACCGCTGCCCGGCCGGGCATTCGGTACGGGGCTGGATCGGACGCGGGCGGTGCGAGCAGTGCGCCGCGGCCACTCCGGCCGGCGCCGCGGCTGCCGCCGTTGACGGCCCGGCCGCCGCCTCCGCGGGCGACCGGGCCGTCACTTCCGCCGTCATCTCCTACGGCCCCCGCACCCTGCCGATGTCCCTCGTCACCGCCCTCGTCTGCGGCGCGCTCGCCGCTGCCACCGGTGTCCGGCCCGAACTCGTCGTCTGGCTGCTGCTCGCGCCCGTCGGTGTGCTGCTCGCGGTGGTCGACTTCCGGGTGCGGCGGCTGCCCGACGTGCTGACCCTGCCCCTCGCGGGCGCCGCCCTCGCGCTCCTCGGCCCGGCCGCCCTGGTTCCCGGGCACGCCGGCCACTGGCCGACCGCGCTGTACGGCGCTCTCGCGCTCGGCGGCGGCTACTTCGTGCTGTTCCTCGTCAACCCCGCCGGTATGGGGTTCGGGGACGTGAAACTGGCCCTCGGAGCGGGCGCCGTCCTCGGCTGGTACGGCTGGCCCGTCGTCCTGCTGGGCACCTTCGCCGGTTTCCTGTTCGGTGCCCTGTACGGCGGCGCGCTCGTCGCCGTACGACGGGCCGGCCGCAAGACGGCCATCGCGTTCGGGCCGTTCCTGGTCGCGGGGGCGTTCGTGGGCGCGCTGATCGGCGCGTACGCAGCCTGAAGTCGGTACCGCGAAACGGCTGACGTAGGCTGGTTCGGTCTGTCCACAACCCCTTACGAACCTTGCGAAAGGGACGCCCGGTGACCGAGAAGGCCGACCTTCAGTCCGTGCTCGACCGTGCCGCCGCGGGCGGACGGATCACCCCCGAGGAAGCGCTCGACCTCTACCGCCACGCGCCGCTGCACGCGCTGGGCGCCGCCGCCGACGCCGTGCGCCGCCGCAAGTACGCGGGCACCGAGCACATCGCGACGTACATCATCGAGCGCAACATCAACTACACGAACGTGTGCGTCACCGCGTGCAGGTTCTGCGCCTTCTACGCCGCCCCCAAGGACACCGACAAGGGGTGGACCCGCGACCTCGACGACATCCTGCGGCGCTGCGCCGAGACCGTCGAACTCGGCGGCACGCAGATCATGTTCCAGGGCGGCCACCACCCGGACTACGGCGTCGAGTACTACGAGAAGCACTTCAGCGCCATCAAGAAGGCCTTCCCGCAGCTCGTGATCCACTCGCTGGGCGCCTCCGAGGTGGAGCACATGGCGCGGATCTCGGGCGTCTCGGTGGAGGAGGCCATCACGCGCATCCACGAGGCCGGCCTGGACTCCTTCGCCGGCGCCGGCGCCGAACTGCTGCCGGAGCGGCCGCGCAAGGCCATTGCCCCGCTGAAGGAGTCCGGGGAGCGCTGGCTGGAGATCATGGAGACCGCGCACCGGCTGGGCGTGGAGTCCACCTCCACGATGCTCATGGGCACCGGTGAGACGAACGCCGAGCGGATCGAGCACCTGCGGATGATCCGCGACGTGCAGGACCGCACCGGCGGCTTCCGGGCGTTCATCCCCTACACCTACCAGCCGGAGAACAACCACCTGAAGGGCCGTACGCAGGCCACTCTCTTCGAGTACCTGCGGATGATCGCGATCGCGCGCCTCTTCCTCGACAACGTGATGCACATCCAGGGCTCCTGGCTGACCACGGGCAAGGAGGTCGGCCAGCTCACCCTGCACTACGGCGCCGACGACCTGGGCTCGATCATGCTCGAGGAGAACGTCGTGTCGTCGGCCGGCGCCAAGCACCGGTCCAACCGGATGGAGATCATCGAGCTCATCCGGAAGGCGGGACGGGTTCCGGCGCAGCGGGCGACGACGTACGAGCACCTCGTCGTCCACGACGACCCGGCGAACGACCCGGTCGACGACCGCGTGATGTCCCACATCTCGTCGACGGCGATCGCGGGCGGGACGGCCCACCCCGAGCTGAAGCTGCTCACCTCCAACTGACGTACGAGGTAAGGGTGCTGACGATTCACGCGGCGGACGCGGTGCGCGTCGGCCGGGACGCGGAACCGGTCGAGGGCGGTGCCGTCGCCGTCGAGGGTGCCCGGGTCGCGGCCGTGGGGACGCTCGCCGAGCTGGAGCGGCGGTTCCCGCACGCGCGCGTGCGGCGCTGGCCGGGCGTGCTCGGGCCGGGGCGCGTGCACGAGGGGCCGCTGCCCGACGCGCCGAGTCCGCGTGAGCGGGTCCACGCGGTCCTCAAGCTCGGCGCGACGGCCGTGCTCGCCGGGCACGCGGACGCGCCCGGACTGCGGGAGGCGGCCGCCCGGAACGACGTCGCCGTCCTTGCCGGGCCCCGGCCCGCGGCGGTGGTGGAGGGCGGCCGGGCCGACCTCGCCGTCTTCGACGACTCCGGCGCCTGCCTCGCCACGGTGTGCGCGGGCCGCCTGGTGCACCGCAGACGCTGAAATCTCCGGGATCCCCGGGTCCTCGGGACCTCGGCTCCCCCAGGCCCCCAGCCCCCCTCACCCACCCAACACCCGGGCGAACGCCCCCGGCTTCTGCTTCACCCCGCTGCAATCCGTCGCCGCGTCGTCGCGGGACGGGACGTCCTTCTCGCACTGGCGGTCGCGGAAGGTGGACCACATCGAGACCCAGGCGATCCGCTTCTCCTCCGCGAAGGAGCGCACCCGGGCCGCGTCCGCGAGGGTGAACGTCTCGCCCGCGATGTCGTTGGCGCCGATCATCGGGGTGAGCGCCATGCCCTCCCAGGCGTCGGCGTCCGAGAGGCCGAAGACCTTCTTCAACTGGGTGTGGGTGGCCTTCGCGGCGGCGAGGGCGTAGGCACCCATGTCGCCGGTGTAGGACTCGGCGTAGTTCATCGTCATGAGGTTGACGGTCGAGACCTGGACGTCGTGCTCGTTCGCGGACTCCAGCAGGGCCAGGCCGTGGGCGCCCAGCCCGGACGGCATGACGGGCAGCGTGAAGGACACCTCCAGACCGGGCCGCCGCTTCTGCAGCAGGGCGATCGCCCGGGAACGCAGGTCGACGGAGGCGGAGTCGGTCAGCGTACGGCCCTCGACGTCGAAGTCGGCCCGGGTCGAACCCGCCGCGTCCAGAGCCTTCCCGTACGCGTCCGCGAGCGCGGGCGCGTTCTCACAGGTCGTCGCCAACTCCTTGCCGTGGGCCCCGCCGAAGGAGACGCGCACCGTGGCGCCCGACTTCCTCAGTTTCCCGATCCGGGACGTCACCTCGGCGTCGTCCAGCCCCATCATGCCGTCCCACTCCGGAGCGCAGCCGCTGCCGCCGGAGATGACGAAGGCGAGGTTGTACGTCGCGGGCGAGCCCGCCGAGTCGGTGCCCGATGCCGTAGTGGCGCTCACGTAAGGGGCGTACGAGGTGCCGGGCCGGCCCGCCTTGTGGGCCGCGTCGGAGGTGCCGTCGGACATCGGGGAGCAGCCCGTGGCGGCCAGGGCGACCAGGCAGGCGAGCCCGGCCACCGGCGTCAGGAAACTCCTCATTGCGCATGCACCAGCTCTCGTGATGTCCGTCCATGGATCCCAGCACAGCGACGAGGTCCCGGTCCGGAGAGAGCCTGTCTCCGGACCGGGAACCGCCTTCCGAGCCTGCCATTGAAAGCCGTGCCGCCGGGGCACTTCCGACAAGCGCCACCCCCGCCTGCCACAATGGGCCGGTGACCCGCGCATCCCTGGAGAAGCAGCCGCACGACGTCGCCTCGATGTTCGACGACGTGGCGGAACGGTACGACCTGACCAACGACGTGCTGTCCCTGGGGCAGGACCGGCGGTGGCGGAAGGAGGTCGCCAGGGCGGTCGACGCCCGTCCGGCGCAGAAGATCCTCGACCTCGCCGCCGGGACGGCCACCTCCTCGCTGCCCTTCACCCGCGCCGGCGCCTACGTCGTCCCCTGCGACTTCTCGCTCGGGATGCTGCGGGTCGGCAAGCGGCGGCACGCCTGGCTGCCGTTCACCGCGGGCGACGCGACGCGACTGCCGTTCAAGGACGACACCTTCGACGCCGTCACCATCTCCTTCGGGCTGCGCAACGTGCAGGACACCGAGACGGCCCTGCGGGAGATGTACCGGGTGACCCGGCCCGGCGGCCGGGTGGTCATCTGCGAGTTCTCCCACCCCACCTGGGCGCCGTTCCGCACGGTCTACACCGAGTACCTGATGCGGGCCCTGCCGCCCGTGGCGCGCGCGGTGTCCTCCAACCCGGACGCGTACGTGTACCTCGCCGAGTCCATCCGGGCCTGGCCCGACCAGCCCGGGCTGGCCGGGCTGCTGCGCACGGCGGGCTGGTCGAAGGTGGCCTGGCGCAACCTCAGCGGCGGGATCGTGTCCCTGCACCGGGGGTTCAAGGACTGACTCCGGGACCGGGGTTCAAGGACTGACGGCCGCGACCGGGGGCCAAGGACCGACGACTGCTGGGACCGTCACACGGGGCTGGCCGCGTACGGATCACCTGGTTCGTCGAGTTCGCGCTGAAGGCCGCCCGTGGGCGGCCGCGGGACGCGCGGCTCGCGGACGCCACCGCCTCCCTCACCCGCGCCGAAGTCGAACCACACGTACACCATGGAGTCCCGCGGCACCTCGGCACCGGGCTGCGGGTACTGGCGGACGACGTGGTCGACGGCCGTGAGATGGAAATCCGGGCGGTCCGGCGCGTTGAGGAACAGGCCCTGGGCCCGGGCGGTCTCGCGTGCGTCCACGGCCATCAGTCCGACCAGGCGCGGCACGCGCACTTCGGGTGTCTTGGGTGTCATGTACACAGACGTCACCCCCAGCGGTACTGGCAGGGTAACCGGCCAGGGGTGTCACCCGGAAGCGTCAAGTATCTTTCTGTGACAGTCGATTACGAACGGTAGTCGGTAGCGATCAGAGCTCCAGCCGATAGCATTGCCCCTGCCGCTCCGACACCGGCGTCACGAAGGTCTGCGCCAGACTCATGCCGAGGCGCTCGGTGACCGCGATGGACCGCTTGTTGCGCGAGTCGACCATCGCCACCACGCTCGTCAGGCCGGCCCCCCGCAGCCGCTCCAAAGTCATTTGGGCGGCCGCCGTGACGTATCCGCGGCCCCAGTGCTCGCGGGAGAGCCGCCAGCCGATCTCGATCTCGCCCGTGGGGCCCCAGTCCCGCTCCCACGGCTGGGCGCCGGTGAAGCCGATGACCCGGCCGGTCTCGTCGAGCATCGTCCACAGGCAGAAGCCGCGCTCGGCGTCGTGCCGCCGCTGACGGGCGGTGAGTTCCTCGTAGACGGACAGCTCCGCCGGTCTGCCGCCGTGGAACTCCATGACGTCCGGGTCGGCGAAGATCTGGTGCCAGGCGACGGCGTCCTCATCGGTGGGGACGCGCAGGCGTACGACGGGGAGAGCTCGGTTCACGGGGCAGCCCTTCAGCCGGGTGATCAATTCTGCTGCATAGACTGCCCATGTCCAGTGCCGGTCGGCACGCAGAATTCCGAACCTTGGGGAGATCCCGCTGTGACCGTGACTGAGCCCCTCTCCGAGAACACCGCAGATGTGATCGTCGTGGGCGCGGGGCCGGCCGGGTCCACCACCGCATATCACCTCGCCCGGGCCGGACTCGACGTACTCCTGCTGGAGAAGACCGAGTTCCCGCGGGAGAAGGTCTGCGGCGACGGCCTCACCCCACGCGCCGTCAAACAGCTCGTGGCGATGGGCATCGACATCTCCGAGGAGGCCGGCTGGCTGCGCAACAAGGGCCTGCGGATCGTCGGCGGAGGCGTCCGCCTCCAGCTCGACTGGCCCGACCTCGCCTCCTTCCCCGACTACGGACTCGTGCGCAAGCGCGACGACTTCGACGAGCAGCTCGCCCGGCAGGCGCAGAAGGCGGGCGCCCGGCTGTTCGAGCGCTGCAACGTGTCCGCGCCCCTCGTGGACGACCGCACCGGCCGTATCACCGGGGTCAGGGCCAAGCTGGGCGAGGAGAAGCGCGAGGTCACCTTCCACGCGCCGCTCGTCGTCGCCGCCGACGGCAACTCCACCCGGCTGTCCCTGGCGATGGGCCTGCACCGCCGTGAGGACCGCCCGATGGGCGTCGCGGTGCGCACCTACTTCACCAGCCCGCGCCACGACGACGACTACCTGGAGTCCTGGCTGGAGCTGTGGGACCGGCGCGGCCCCCAGGACCGGCTGCTGCCCGGCTACGGCTGGATCTTCGGCATGGGCGACGGCACCTCCAACGTCGGCCTGGGCGTGCTCAACACCTCCGAGTCCTTCAAGGAGCTGGACTGGCGCGAGGTGCTCAAGGCCTGGTGCGCGTCGATGCCCGAGGACTGGGGCTACACCCCGGACAACATGACCGGCCCGATCCGCGGCGCGGCCCTGCCCATGGCCTTCAACCGACAGCCGCACTACACGCGGGGCCTGCTGCTCGTCGGCGACGCCGGCGGCCTGGTCAACCCCTTCAACGGCGAGGGCATCGCCTATGCGATGGAGTCCGGTCAGCTCGCCGCCGACGTCATCGTCCAGGCCCACTCCCGGGCCACCCCGGCGCAGCGCGAACTCGCCCTGCGGCGCTACCCGCGCGTCCTGAAGGACACCTACGGCGGTTACTACACGCTGGGCCGCGCCTTCGTGAAGCTCATCGGCAACCCGAAGGTCATGCAGATCGCCGCCCAGCGCGGGCTGACCCACCCGGTGCTGATGAAGTTCACCCTCAAGCTCCTGGCCAACCTCACCGACCCGACGGGCGGCGACGCGATGGACCGCATCATCAACGGCCTGAGCAAGGTGGCTCCGAAGGCCTGAGCGGACGCGGGACGACAGCGGGGCCGGCTCGGTCACGAGCCGGCCCCAGCCATGCCACAGGGGGTTGAAGCGGGCGAAACGGGAAAGCCGGAAGGGCCGCTGCCCCCGAGCGGCTGCGGCCCTTCAGTCCATACGGCTGCGCGCGGGCGTCCTCAGAGCACCCGGACCGCGCCGGACGGCGGGTCGTAGGACAGCGGACGCTCGACGACGCCCGTTGACGGGTTCTGCGCACCGACGAACATACCGTTACCGACGTAGACACCCACGTGGTACGCGCTGCCCGCGCCGCCCCAGTAGAGGATGTCGCCCGGCTGGAGGTTGGACAGCGACACCTGGGTGCCGGCGGTCGACTGGTCCTGGGAGACCCGCGGCAGGCTGATGCCGACCTGCTTGAAGGCGGTCTGCACCAGGCCGGAGCAGTCGAAGGCGGACGGGCCGGTGGCGCCGGAGACGTAGGCCTTGCCGACCTGGGCCTTGACGAACGAGACCACCGCCGCGGCCGAACCGGTCGCCGTGGACACGCTCGCGGAGGTGGAGCCGACGCTCGCCGTGGCGCTGAGAGTCGGCCGCTCGGTCGTGCGGGAGGCACGGTCGGCGGCGGCCTGGCGGGCGGCCTCGGCGGCCTTCTTGCGGGCGGTCTCGGCCTTCTTGCGGGCCTCCGCCTTCTTCTTGGCGTCGGCAAGGTCCGCCTTGGCCTGCTTCGCGGCGTTTGCGGCGGCCGCGTCGCGCTCGGCGCTCAGGCGGTAGTTGGCGGCTGCCTGTTCCGTCGCGTCCGCCGACTGGGCCACCTGGGCGGCCAGGTCGGAGGTCAGGGTGGGCAGTTCGAGGGTCTGGGTCACCGGCTCGGCGGCGTTCGCCGACGAGGCGGACGTGCCGGCCACTGCCAGGGTGCCGAGGACGCCGCCGGCAACTCCGGCCCGCATCGTGACTCTCGACGCGCTACGGCGGGGCTTCCGGTGGCTGCGTATGTGAGCGGTGTGGGACATGGGAACAACCGGTACCAGGGGCTCCTTCATATCTTCAAGAAACGTGTGCTGCGCCACATTTGCTCAATGAGGCCGCCAAATCCCATGTCCGAGGTTCCTTATTGACGCCGTAACGGACATTGCGGGCGGACGTGATCATGCCTTTGATCATGGTCTTTCGCTGTTACGCCCGAATTGCTCTCGACTTACCATCCGTGTGGATCGTTGGCCAAGCCCCGCTCTCAGACTCCTCTCATGAACGTGACGGAGGTCACGGAGTGATCACCCTCCGGCGGGGTCCGCGCACGAACTGACTCACCGGTCCCATTTGTCACTTGAGTCCCATTGATGAAACCGCGCCCGAGCGGCCTCCTGATTCACGCCGCCCGCTTGTGAACGGGTGAACGTGTCCACATCTCGCGTCGCCGTCCCCCTGATGTGTGAAAAGCAGGCCCATATCAAAGGCTTGACACAGTTCGCCACTTTGCGCCGGGCGCCGGGCATCTGATAGTGCACACCCCCTCCGACCTGCAAATACGAGGTAAAATGTGACCAGTAGTGATCACACAGGTGCTTCGCGTGCGAAGATCACCGCTCATCCGACTTGATGATCGTTCGTCAGGTGGTGGAGATCACAAAGCTCATGCAATACCCCGTGTCGCAGATCACAGAGCGTCGGGCATAAGATGCGAGGCAGTTGGGCTTGTGACCTGCTTCACATGTTCTCGATCTTGGCTGGACGAGCCGGGAAACGGGGGCCGCGTGGGGCAGCAGCGGCCCACTGACCGCCAGCAGTCAGTGCCGACTGAGAGGAGCGAGGAGCGGTGAACGCGTATGCGCCCATCCTCGTACTGGGAGCCCTCGGGGCAGGCTTTGCGATCTTCTCCGTGGTCATGGCCACGCTGATCGGACCGAAGCGGTACAACCGCGCCAAACTCGAGGCCTACGAGTGCGGAATCGAGCCGACCCCCACGCCGGCCGGCGGTGGGCGCTTCCCCATCAAGTACTACCTGACGGCGATGCTCTTCATCGTCTTCGACATCGAGATCGTCTTCCTCTACCCATGGGCCGTCAGCTTCGACGCCCTGGGTGTATTCGGGCTCGTGGAGATGCTGCTCTTCGTGCTCACGGTCTTCGTCGCGTACGCGTACGTATGGCGGCGCGGCGGCCTGGAATGGGACTGAGGGGCCTTTAACGACATGGGACTCGAAGAAAAGCTGCCGAGCGGCTTCCTGCTGACCACCGTCGAGCAGGCCGCGGGCTGGGTGCGCAAGGCGTCCGTCTTCCCGGCCACCTTCGGCCTCGCCTGCTGCGCGATCGAGATGATGACCACGGGCGCCGGGCGCTACGACCTGGCGCGCTTCGGCATGGAGGTCTTCCGGGGTTCGCCCCGCCAGGCGGACCTGATGATCGTGGCCGGCCGGGTCAGCCAGAAGATGGCGCCGGTCCTCAGGCAGGTCTACGACCAGATGCCCAACCCCAAGTGGGTGATCTCGATGGGCGTGTGCGCCTCCTCGGGCGGCATGTTCAACAACTACGCGATCGTCCAGGGCGTCGACCACATCGTCCCGGTCGACATCTACCTGCCGGGCTGTCCGCCGCGGCCCGAGATGCTGATCGACGCGATCCTCAAGCTGCACCAGAAGATCCAGTCCTCCAAGCTCGGCGTGAACGCCGAGGAGGCCGCCCGCGAGGCGGAGGAGGCCGCGCTCAAGGCCCTGCCCACGATCGAGATGAAGGGGCTGCTGCGATGAGCGACGGACACGGCAAGGACGTCAACGGGTCCGCGAACGGGGCGAACGGGGTGAACCCTGAGAAGGACCTGTCCGCCGGCAACCTTCCCGGCCGGCGGGGCCAGGGCGGTGAGGAGATCCGCGTCCAGCGCGGCATGTTCGGCGCCAACAACGGCGGCGACACCTCCGGCTACGGCGGGCTGGTCCGCTCGGTCCGGCTCCCGGGTCCGGCGAGCCGCCCCTACGGCGGCCCCGGCGGAGCCTTCGACGAGATCGCCGACGAACTCGAGGGCGCGCTGGAGGAACAGGGACTCCTCCCGGAGAACGCGATCGAGAAGACGGTCGTCGACCGCGGCGAACTGACCCTCCACATCGAGCGCGAGCACCTGGTGCGCGTCGCCCGCACCCTGCGCGACGACCCCGCCCTGCGCTTCGAGCTGTGCACCGGCGTCAGCGGCGTCCACTACCCGCAGGACAAGGGCCGCGAACTGCACGCCGTGTACCACCTGCGCTCGATCACCCACAACCGGCTGGTCCGGCTGGAGGTCAGCGCCCCCGACGCCGACCCGCACATCCCGTCGCTGGTCCCCGTCTACCCGACCAACGACTGGCACGAGCGCGAGACCTACGACTTCTTCGGAATCGTCTTCGACGGCCACCCGGCCCTGACACGGATCATGATGCCGGACGACTGGCAGGGCCATCCGCAGCGCAAGGACTACCCCCTCGGCGGCATCCCCGTCGAGTACAAGGGCGCCCAGATCCCGGCTCCGGACCAGCGGAGGTCGTACTCATGAGCACGCACACCCCGTCGTCGTCCTCCGCGCGCGAGACGACCGAGGGCACGGTCTACACGGTCACCGGTGGCGACTGGGACGAGGTCGCCCGGTCCGCGGCCCGCGCGGACGACGAGCGCATCGTCGTCAACATGGGTCCCCAGCACCCCTCGACCCACGGCGTGCTCCGGCTGATCCTGGAGATCGACGGCGAGACGGTCACCGAGGCCCGCTGCGGCATCGGCTATCTGCACACCGGTATCGAGAAGAACATCGAGTTCCGCACGTGGACGCAGGGCACCACCTTCGTCACGCGCATGGACTACCTGACGTCCTTCTTCAACGAGACCGCCTACTGCCTCGCCGTCGAGAAACTCCTCGGCATCGAGGACCAGATCACCGAACGCGCCAAGATCATCCGGGTGCTCCTGATGGAGCTGAACCGGCTCTCCTCCCACCTGGTGTGCATCGCCACCGGCGGCATGGAACTCGGCGCGACCACGATCATGATCTACGGATTCCGTGATCGTGAAATGATTCTCGACCTCTACGAGCTCATCACCGGCCTGCGGATGAACCACGCGTACATCCGGCCCGGCGGACTCGCCCAGGACCTGCCGCCCGGCGCGGTGGACCAGATCCGCGAGTTCGTGAAGAAGATGACGAAGAACCTCCCGGAGTACGACAAGCTCGCCACCGGGAACCCCATCTTCAAGGCCCGTATGCAGGACGTCGGCTACCTCGACCTGGCCGGCTGCATGGCCCTCGGCGCCACCGGCCCGATCCTGCGCTCCACCGGCCTGCCGCATGACCTGCGCAAGACCCAGCCCTACTGCGGCTACGAGACGTACGACTTCGACATCCCGACCGCCGACACCTGCGACTCCTACGGCCGCTTCCTGATCCGCCTGGAGGAGATGCGCCAGTCGCTCAGGATCGTCGAGCAGTGCCTGGACCGGCTGGAGCCGGGCCCGGTCATGGTCGCCGACAAGAAGATCGCCTGGCCCGCCCAGCTCGCCCTGGGACCGGACGGACTCGGCAACTCCCTGGACCACATCAAGAAGATCATGGGCACCTCCATGGAGGCCCTGATCCACCACTTCAAGCTGGTCACCGAGGGCTTCCGCGTCCCGCCGGGACAGGCGTACGCGGCGGTCGAGTCGCCCAAGGGCGAACTCGGGGTGCACGTCGTCTCCGACGGAGGCACCCGCCCCTACCGGGTCCACTTCCGGGACCCGTCCTTCACCAACCTTCAGGCGATGGCGGCGATGTGCGAGGGCGGCCAGGTCGCCGACGTCATCGTCGCCGTCGCGTCCATCGATCCCGTGATGGGAGGCGTCGACCGGTGACCACCAGTTCTTCGGAGCAGGGCGTCAGCCTGGGCATGCCCGAACTGCCCGCGCCCGACTACCCGGACGACGTCCGTACCCGGCTCGAGCGGGACGCGCGCGAGATCATCGCCCGCTACCCGGACTCCCGGTCCGCCCTCCTGCCGCTGCTGCACCTGGTGCAGTCGGAGGAGGGGCACGTCACGCGCACCGGGATGCGGTTCTGCGCGGACGTGCTCGGCCTGACCACGGCCGAGGTCACCGCGGTCGCCACCTTCTACACGATGTACCGGCGCAAGCCGTCCGGCGACTACCAGGTGGGCGTCTGCACCAACACCCTGTGCGCCGTGATGGGCGGCGACGCCATCTTCGAGGCCCTCCAGGAGCACCTCGGCGTCGGCAACGGCGAGACCACCGACGACGGCAAGGTCACCCTGGAGCACATCGAGTGCAACGCGGCCTGCGACTACGCGCCGGTCGTGATGGTCAACTGGGAGTTCTTCGACAATCAGACCCCGGCGAGCATCAAGCGCCTGGTCGACGACCTGCGCGCGGGCCGGCCGGTGACACCCACGCGCGGCGCGCCCCTGTGCACGTTCAAGGAGACCGCCCGGATCCTGGCCGGCTTCCCCGACGAGCGCGAAGGGGCGACGGAGTCCGGCGGCAGCGCGGGACCCGCCTCGCTGGTGGGCCTCCGCCTGGCCAAGGGAGAGGCCGCACCCGCGCGCGTGGTCCACCCGCGCGACGGCGGACCGCAGGACGCCGGCCCGCACGACGCCGTGCACCAGCCGTCGCCGACCGAGCACCTGAGCTCGCACGACGCGCCGCAGGACACATCGGCATCCGACCCGCCCGACCCGTCGCCCACCACCCGTGACGGAGGGGCTACGCCCCGCACCTCTGATGCGGCGGGACCTGTCGGAGACGTCGGAGAGGAGGGGGAGGGATGACCTTGGCACCGGAGATCGACGAGAGCAGCCCGGAGAAGCTGCTCGTACCCGTGCTGTCCGCCTTCTGGGACGAGGACAGGTCCTGGACGATGGACGTGTACCGAAGGCACGACGGGTACGAAGGACTGCGCAAGGCGCTCGCCATGTCGCCGGACGACGTGATCGCGTACGTCAAGGACTCCGGTCTGCGCGGCCGCGGCGGCGCCGGATTCCCGACCGGAATGAAGTGGCAGTTCATTCCCCAGGGCGATGGCAAGCCGCACTATCTTGTTGTCAACGCCGACGAATCGGAGCCCGGGACCTGCAAGGACATCCCGCTCCTCTTCGCGAACCCGCACAGCCTCATCGAGGGCATCGTCATCGCGTGCTACGCCATCAGGTCGTCGCATGCCTTCATCTATCTGCGGGGCGAAGTCGTCCCCGTACTGCGGCGGTTGCACGAGGCCGTGCGCGAGGCCCACGCGGCCGGCTATCTCGGCGAGAACATCCTGGGCAGCGGCCTCGACCTCGAACTCACCGTGCACGCCGGCGCCGGCGCGTACATCTGCGGTGAGGAGACCGCACTGCTGGACTCGCTCGAAGGCCGCCGCGGCCAACCGCGGCTGCGTCCTCCCTTCCCTGCCGTCGCGGGCCTCTACGCGTGCCCCACTGTGGTGAACAACGTCGAGTCCATCGCGTCGGTTCCCGCGATCCTGAACAACGGCAAGGACTGGTTCAGGTCCATGGGCAGCGAGAAGTCCCCGGGCTTCACGCTCTACTCCCTCAGCGGCCATGTCGCCAGCCCCGGCCAGTACGAGGCCCCGCTCGGCATCACACTGCGTCAGCTGCTCGACATGAGCGGCGGAATGCGCCCCGGGCACCGGCTGAAGTTCTGGACGCCGGGCGGCTCCTCGACGCCGATGTTCACCGACGAGCACCTCGACGTCCCGCTCGACTACGAGGGAGTGGGCGCCGCGGGCTCGATGCTCGGCACCAAGGCCCTCCAGTGTTTCGACGAGACCACCTGCGTGGTGCGGGCCGTGACCCGGTGGACCGAGTTCTACGCCCACGAGTCCTGCGGCAAGTGCACACCGTGCCGCGAAGGAACGTACTGGCTGGTGCAGTTGCTGCGGGACATCGAGGCCGGCAAGGGCGCGATGTCCGACCTCGACAAGCTGAACGACATCGCCGACAACATCAACGGCAAGTCCTTCTGCGCCCTCGGTGACGGCGCCGCCTCCCCGATCTTCTCCTCCCTGAAGTTCTTCCGCGAGGAGTACGAGCAGCACATCACGGGCCGGGGCTGCCCCTTCGACCCGGCCAAGTCCACGGCCTGGGCCGATCGCACGGAGGTGAACCCATGACCGTTCAGCAGTCTGTCGGCGGCTCCGCCGCGGGCCAACGCCCCGCGGGCGGGGGAGAGGCGGCGGTCCCGCCGGAAGATCTCGTGACGCTGACGATCGACGGGGCCGAGATCAGCGTGCCCAAGGGCACCCTGGTCATCCGGGCCGCCGAACAGCTCGGCATCGAGATCCCCCGGTTCTGCGACCACCCCCTGCTCGACCCGGTCGGCGCCTGCCGCCAGTGCATCGTCGAGGTCGAGGGCCAGCGCAAGCCGATGGCCTCCTGCACGATCACCTGCACGGACGGGATGGTCGTCCGGACCCAGCTCACCTCGCCCGTCGCCGAGAAGGCCCAGCACGGTGTGATGGAGCTGCTGCTCATCAACCACCCGCTGGACTGTCCGGTCTGCGACAAGGGCGGTGAGTGCCCGCTGCAGAACCAGGCCATGTCGCACGGCAACGCCGAGTCCCGCTTCGAAGGGAAGAAGCGGACCTACGAGAAGCCCGTGCCGATCTCCACGCAGGTGCTGCTCGACCGGGAGCGGTGCGTGCTGTGCGCCCGCTGCACCCGGTTCTCCAACCAGGTCGCCGGCGACCCGATGATCGAGCTGATCGAACGGGGCGCGCTCCAGCAGGTCGGCACCGGCGAGGGCGACCCCTTCGAGTCGTACTTCTCCGGCAACACCATCCAGATCTGCCCGGTCGGGGCGCTCACCTCGGCGGCGTACCGCTTCCGCTCCCGTCCTTTCGACCTGGTCTCCTCGCCGTCGGTGTGCGAGCACTGCTCGGGCGGCTGCGCCACCCGCACCGACCACCGGCGCGGCAAGGTCATGCGGCGGCTCGCCGCCAACGACCCCGAGGTCAACGAGGAGTGGATGTGCGACAAGGGGCGCTTCGCGTTCCGGTACGCACAGCAGAAGGACCGGCTCACCACGCCCCTGGTGCGCAACCCCGAGGGCGAGCTGGTGCCGGCGTCCTGGACGGAGGCGCTGGAGATCGCCGCCCAGGGCCTGCTCGCCTCGCGCGGGCGGACCGGTGTCCTCACCGGCGGCCGGCTCACCGTCGAGGACGCCTATGCCTACAGCAAGTTCGCGCGCGTGGCGCTCGACACCAACGACATCGACTTCCGCGCGCGCGTGCACAGCGGTGAGGAGGCCGACTTCCTCGCCGCCCGGATCGCCGGACGCGGACGCGACCTCGACGGCACCGGTGTCACGTACACCGCGCTGGAGAAGGCGCCCGCCGTGCTGCTCGTCGGGTTCGAGTCCGAGGAGGAGGCGCCCGGCGTCTTCCTCCGGCTGCGCAAGGCCTGGCGCAAGCACGGGCAGAAGGTGTTCGCGCTGGCCACGCACGCCACGCGGGGCCTGGAGAAGGCGGGCGGCACCCTGCTGCCCGCCGCGCCCGGCACCGAGCACGAGTGGCTGGACGCGCTGGCGGGCGGCGTCGGACTTCAGGACGACGGCACCCGGGCCGCCGAGGCCCTGCGGGCCGAGGGCTCGGTCATCGTCGTGGGCGAGCGGCTCGCGTCGGTCGCCGGCGGCCTGACCGCCGCCGTACGGGCCTCCGCCGCGACCGGCGCACGGCTGGTGTGGATCCCGCGCCGGGCCGGCGAGCGCGGCGCGGTCGAGGCCGGCGCGCTGCCGTCGCTGCTGCCGGGCGGACGCCCGGCCACCGACCCGCGCGCGCGGGAGGAGGTAGCGGCGCTCTGGGGCGTCGCCGAACTCCCGCACCGCTACGGCCGCGACACCGGGCAGATCGTCGAGGCCGCGGCCTCGGGCCGGCTGCAGGCCCTGCTCGTCGCCGGAGTGGAGGTCGCCGACCTGCCCGATCCGGCACGCGCGCGTGCGGCCCTGTCCGAGGCGGGTTTCGTGGTGTCGGTCGAACTGCGGCCCAGCGAGGTCACCGAACACGCGGACGTGGTCCTGCCCGTCGCCGCCGTCGCCGAGAAGGCCGGCACCTTCCTCAACTGGGAGGGCAGGGTCCGCCTCTTCGAGGCCGCGCTCAAGCCGGAGCAGATGACCCGCACCCTGTCGCCCACCGACGCGCGCGTGCTGCAGATGCTGGCCGACGCCATGGACGTCCACCTGGGTCTGCCGGACCTGCGGACCGTGCGCGCGGAGCTGGACCGGCTGGGCGCCTGGACCGGACCGCGCGCCGCGGACCCGGCACACAGCGCGGACACGGCACCGCGCCCGGCCGCCGGGGAGGCCCTGCTCGCGGGGCACCGGCTGCTGCTCGACCAGGGTCTCCTCCAGGAGGGCGACGACGCGCTCGCCGGCACCCGGCACGCCGCACGCGCACGCGTGTCGGCCGCCACGGCCGCCGAGGCGGGCGTCGCGGACTCCGCCGTGCTGGCCGTGACCGGTCCCGCCGGAACGGTCGAACTCCCGCTGGAGATCACCGAGATGCCCGACCGGGTGGTGTGGCTCCCGCTGAACTCCGTCGGCGGGGGCGTCGCCTCCGACACGGGGGCGCTGCCCGGCTCCCTCGTCCGCATCGGCCCGGCGACGTCCTCGACCGAGGCCCCCAAGGAGGTGGAGGCATGAGCCCGTACCTCGCCGCTGAGAACCTGTCGATGTTCGGCACCGATCCCTGGTGGCTGGTCGTCGTCAAGGCGGTGTTCTGCTTCGCCTTCCTGATGGTGACGGTGCTGTTCTCCATCGTCTGGGAGCGCAAGGTCGTCGCCTGGATGCAGCTGCGCATCGGCCCCAACCGGCACGGGCCCTGGGGCATGCTCCAGTCGCTCGCCGACGGCATCAAGCTGATGCTCAAGGAAGACGTCGTCGTCAAGCGCGCGGACAAGGTGGTCTACGTCCTCGCGCCGATCGTCGCGGCCATCCCGGCCTTCATGGCGATCGCCGTGATCCCCTTCGGACCGGCGAACAACGAGGTCTCGATCTTCGGTCACCGCACCGCGATGCAGCTGACCGACCTGCCGATCGCGATGCTCTACATCCTCGCGGTCGCCTCCGTCGGCATCTACGGCATCGTGCTGGCGGGCTGGAGCTCCGGATCGACCTACCCGCTCCTGGGCGGCCTGCGGTCCTGCGCGCAGATGATCTCCTACGAGATCGCCATGGGCGCCGCGTTCGCCTCGGTCTTCCTGTACTCGGGCTCGATGTCCACGTCGACGATCGTCGAGCAGCAGCACGACCGCTGGTACATCCTGCTGCTGCCGGTCTCCTTCCTCCTCTACATCGTCACGATGGTCGGGGAGACCAACCGCGCGCCGTTCGACATGCCGGAGTCCGAGGGCGACCTGGTCGGCGGCTTCAACACCGAGTACTCGTCGATCAAGTTCGCGATGTTCATGCTCGCCGAGTACGTGAACATGGTGACGGTCTCCGCGGTGGCGACCACGCTCTTCCTCGGCGGCTGGCGGGCCCCCTGGCCGATCAGCACCTTCTGGGAGGGCGCCAACCACGGCTGGTGGCCGCTGCTCTGGTTCGTGATCAAGGTCCAGCTGCTGTTGTTCGGCTTCATCTGGCTGCGCGGCACGCTCCCGCGGGTCCGCTACGACCAGCTGATGAAGCTCGGCTGGAAGGTCCTCATCCCGGTCTCCGTGGTCTGGCTGATGCTCGTCGCGACCGTCAGGGTCCTGCGCAACGAGAACTACGGCTTCGCCGACATCGCCCTCTACGTCGCCGGTGCCGTGCTGACGGTGCTGGTCCTGTCGTTCGTCGTCGACATGTTCCGCGAGCGCACGAAGACCGAGGAGAAGCCCGAGGCCGGGCCGGCCGCCTTCGACGCGATGGCCGGTGGATTCCCCGTACCGCCGCTGCCGGGGCAGGAGCTGCCGCCGGTGCCGCGGCGCCGCTCGCGCCGCGAGCGGGAGTTGATTGTCAGTGGCGGGTCGGACACTGCCAGTGACGGACCTCTGGATGGAAAGGAGGCGTCCGATGGCTGAGGAGCCCAAGGAGACCAAACCCGGTTTCCTGAACCCCGTGGCCGGCTTCGGCGTGACCTTCAAGGCCATGTTCAAGAAGCGGCTGACCGAGCAGTACCCGGAGCAGCAGAAGACCACGGCTCCGCGCTTCCACGGACGGCACCAGCTCAACCGCCATCCGGACGGCCTGGAGAAGTGCGTCGGCTGCGAGCTGTGCGCCTGGGCCTGCCCCGCCGACGCCATCTACGTGGAGGGCGCCGACAACACCGACGAGGAGCGCTACTCGCCGGGCGAGCGGTACGGGCGCGTGTACCAGATCAACTACGCCCGCTGCATCCTGTGCGGCCTGTGCATCGAGGCGTGCCCCACGCGCGCGCTGACGATGACCAACGAGTTCGAACTGGCCGACTCCAGCCGCGCCAACCTCATCTACACCAAGGAGCAACTGCTCGCCGGTCTCGAAGAGGGCATGGTCGACACACCGCACGCCATCTACCCGGGCACGGACGAGCAGGACTACTACCGGGGCCTGGTGACGGAGGCCGCGCCGGGCACGGTGCGTCAGGTCGCCGTCTCCAAGGGCGAGAAGCCAGAGGAGCAGGGGGCTGACGCATGAGCGCGCAGCTCGCCGCCTACTCCACCTCCACCGGAGAGGCCTTCCAGTTCTGGGTGCTCGGCACCGTCGCGGTGATCGGCGCCCTGTGCACCGTCTTCATGAAGAGGGCCGTGCACAGCGCGCTGTGCCTGGCCGCCACCATGATCGTCCTTGCGATTTTCTACCTCACCAACGGTGCCTACTTCCTGGGCATCGTGCAGATCGTCGTCTACACCGGCGCGATCATGATGCTGTTCCTGTTCGTGGTGATGCTCGTCGGCGTGACCGCCGCGGACTCCCTGAAGGAGACCATCAGGGGCCAGCGCTGGCTGGCCCTGTTGTGCGGGCTCGGCTTCGGCATCCTGCTGATCGCGGGCATCTCCAACGCCTCCCTGAAGGAGTTCAACGGCACCGGCCACGCCAACGCGGGCGGCAACGTGGAGGGCCTGGCCTCCCTCCTCTTCACCCGCTACGTCTTCGCCTTCGAACTCACCGGCGCCCTGCTGATCACGGCCACGGTCGGCGCCATGGTGCTCACCCACCGGGAGCGCACCGAGCGGGCCAGGACCCAGCGTGAGCTGGCCGAGCAGCGCGTGCGCGAGGGACGGCACGTACCGCCGCTGCCGGCGCCCGGCGTGTACGCCCGGCACAACGCCGTGGACATCGCCGGGCTGCTGCCCGACGGCACCCCGTCCGAGCTCACCGTCAGCAAGACGCTGCGCGAGCGCGGGCAGATCCGCGACGTATCGGCCGAGGCGCTCAACGACCTCAAGGCCCTTGAGCAGCGCGCCGCGGAACGCCTGGAGCGTACCGAGATCGAGCCGACGGCCTTCAAGCGGCCCGAGGAGGCGTCGAAGTGAACCCTGTGAACTACCTCTACCTCGCCGCCCTGCTGTTCACGATCGGCGCCACCGGTGTGCTGATCCGGCGCAACGCCATCGTGGTCTTCATGTGCATCGAGTTGATGCTGAACGCCTGCAACCTCGCGCTCGTCACCTTCTCCCGGATGCACGGCAACCTCGACGGTCAGATCATCGCGTTCTTCACGATGGTCGTCGCCGCAGCGGAGGTCGTGGTCGGGCTCGCGATCATCGTGTCGGTGTTCCGTTCCCGCCACTCGGCCTCGGTCGACGACGCCAGCCTGATGAAGCTGTAAGGGGTCGGAGTAATCGTGGAGAACCTGATTGCGCTGCTGATCGCGGCGCCCCTGCTCGGAGCGGCCGTCCTCCTGGTCGGCGGCCGGCGGCTCGACGCCGTCGGCCACTGGCTCGGCACCCTGCTCGCGGCCGTCTCCTTCGTGATCGGCCTGGTCCTCTTCGCCGACCTGCTCGGCCGGAGCACGGACCAGCGGACCCTGACCCAGCACCTGTTCAGCTGGATCCCGGTGTCCGGCTTCCAGGCGGACATCACGTTCCGGCTCGACCAGCTGTCGATGACGTTCGTCCTGCTGATCACCGGCGTCGGCTCGCTGATCCACCTGTACTCGGTCGCGTACATGGAGCACGACGAGCGGCGCCGCCGCTTCTTCGGCTACCTCAACCTGTTCCTCGCGGCGATGCTGGTGCTCGTCCTCGCCGACAACTACCTGCTGCTGTACGTCGGCTGGGAGGGCGTCGGTCTCGCCTCCTACCTGCTGATCGGTTTCTGGCAGCACAAGCCCAGCGCGGCGACCGCGGCGAAGAAGGCCTTCCTGGTCAACCGGGTCGGCGACATGGGCCTGTCCATCGCGATCATGCTGATGTTCGCGACGTTCGGCACCTTCGCCTTCGGCCCTCTGCTCGGCACCCACGCCGAACCCGGTCTCGTGGGCGGCGCCACCGAGGGCAAGCTCACCGCCATCGCCCTGATGCTGCTGCTCGCCGCCTGCGGCAAGTCCGCCCAGGTGCCGCTGCAGTCCTGGCTCGGGGACGCGATGGAGGGCCCGACCCCGGTCTCGGCCCTCATCCACGCCGCGACGATGGTGACGGCGGGCGTCTACCTCATCGTCCGCTCCGCCGCGATCTTCAACGCGGCGCCGAACGCGCAGCTCGTGGTCACCGTCGTCGGCGCGGTCACGCTGCTGTTCGGTGCGATCGTCGGTTGCGCGAAGGACGACATCAAGAAGGCGCTGGCCGGCTCGACCATGTCGCAGATCGGCTACATGGTGCTGGCCGCGGGCCTCGGCCCCATCGGCTACGTCTTCGCGATCATGCACCTGGTGACGCACGGCTTCTTCAAGGCCGGGCTGTTCCTCGGCGCCGGTTCGGTCATGCACGGCATGAACGACGAGGTGGACATGCGCAAGTACGGCGGTCTGCGCTCGTACATGCCGGTCACCTTCATCACCTTCGGCCTCGGCTACCTCGCCATCATCGGCTTCCCGGGCCTGTCCGGCTTCTTCTCCAAGGACAAGATCATCGAGGCGGCCTTCGCCAAGGGCGGCACCGAGGGCTGGATCCTCGGCGGCGCGGCCCTGCTGGGCGCGGCCATCACGGCGTTCTACATGACGCGCGTGATGCTGATGACGTTCTTCGGCGAGAAGCGCTGGCAGCCCGACGAGAACGGCAACGAGCCGCACCCGCACGAGTCGCCGAAGGCCATGACGATCCCGATGATCGTGCTGGCCGTCGGGTCGGTCCTGGGCGGCGCGTTCTTCAGCATCGGCGACCGCTTCCTGCACTGGCTGGAGCCGGTCACCGGGCACAGCGAGGGCAACTCTCCGCTCAGCGCGTGGACCGTCACCGGCGCGACGATGGTGTGCCTGGTCATCGGCGTGGCCATCGCCTGGGCCCAGTACGGCCGCAAGCCGGTCCCGGTCGTCGCCCCGCGCGGATCGCTGCTCACCCGGGCCGCCCGGCGGGACCTGCTCCAGGACGACTTCAACCACGTCGTCCTGGTCCGCGGCGGCGAGCACCTCACGCGGTCCCTGGTCTACGTCGACCACACCCTGGTCGACGGAGTCGTCAACGGCACGGCGGCCTCGGTCGGCGGCCTGTCCGGGAGGATGCGCCGCCTCCAGAACGGCTTCGCGCGCTCCTACGCGGTCTCGATGTTCGGCGGTGCGGCACTCCTGGTCGCCGCGACCCTGCTGATGAGGGCGGTCTGATACCGATGTCCTTTCCTCTGCTGACAGCGACGGCGGTGCTCCCGGCCCTCGGGGCCATCGCCACGGCCGCCGTGCCGGCCGCCCGGCGCACCGCCGCGAAGTGGCTCGCGCTGGTCGCCTCGCTGGCCACGCTCGCGCTGGCCGCCACCGTCCTGGTCCGCTTCGACCCCGGCGGCGCCCGTTACCAGCTCACCGAGTCCCACTCCTGGATCGCGTCGTTCGGCGTCAGGTACGAACTGGGCGTGGACGGCATCGGGGTGGCCCTGGTCGGGCTGACCGCCCTGCTCATCCCGTTCGTGATCCTGGCCGGCTGGCACGACGCCGACCCGCTGGAGACAGGAAGCCGCCGCTGGCGGCCGACCCAGGGCTTCTTCGCGCTGATCCTGGCCGTCGAGGCGATGGTGATCATCTCCTTCGAGGCCACCGACGTCTTCCTCTTCTACATCTTCTTCGAAGCCATGCTGATCCCGATGTACTTCCTCATCGGCGGCTTCGGGGACCGTGCCCACGAGCACGGTGAGGAGACGGCGTCGACCCAGCGGTCGTACGCGGCGGTGAAGTTCCTCCTCTACAACCTCACCGGCGGTCTGATCATGCTGGCCGCGGTGATCGGGCTGTACGCGGTCGCCGGGAGCTTCTCGCTCTCCGAGATCGCGCAGGCGCGCGCCGGCGGCTCGCTGCACATGGCGACGAGCACCGAGCGGTGGCTGTTCCTCGGCTTCTTCTTCGCCTTCGCGGTGAAGGCGCCGCTGTGGCCGCTGCACACCTGGCTGCCCAACGCGATGCAGGAGTCCACCGCGCCGGTCGCCGTCCTCATCACCGCGGTCGTCGACAAGGTGGGCACCTTCGCGATGCTCCGCTTCTGCCTCCAGCTCTTCCCGGAGGCGAGCAAGTGGGCCACGCCGGCCATCCTCGTCCTCGCCCTGATCAGCATCATCTACGGGGCACTGCTCGCGGTGGGCCAGCGGGACATCAAGCGCCTGATCGCGTACGCGTCGATCTCGCACTTCGGCTTCATCATCATGGGCATCTTCGCGATGACCAGCCAGGGCCAGTCCGGAGCGACGCTCTACATGGTCAACCACGGCCTGTCGACGGCCGTGCTGATGCTGATCGCCGGCTTCCTGATCTCCCGGCGCGGCTCCCGGCTCATCTCCGACTACGGCGGTGTGCAGAAGGTCGCCCCGGTGCTCGCAGGCACGTTCCTGATCGGTGGCCTCGCCACCCTGTCCCTGCCGGGACTCGCGCCCTTCGTGAGTGAGTTCCTCGTCCTGGTCGGCACGTTCACGCGCTACCCGGCGATCGGCATCGTCGCCACCCTCGGCATCGTGCTGGCCGCGCTGTACACGCTCGTCCTGTACCAGCGGACGATGACCGGTCCCGTGAAGCCGGAGGTCTCGGCGATGCCGGACCTGCGGGTGCGGGAACTGGTGGTCGTGGCCCCGCTGGTGGTGCTGCTGATCTTCCTGGGCGTCTATCCGAAGCCCGTCACGGACATCGTCAACCCGGCGGTCAAGCAGACCATGTCCGACGTACACAAGACCGACCCGAAGCCCGCAGTGGAGGCGGCCAAGTGAGCGGAGCAGCCGTCCACAGCCTGTGGACAACCGCGGCCGACCCGATCTCGAAGATCGAGGCGCCGAAGATCGAATACGGGCAGTTGTCGCCCACCCTGATCGTCGTGGGCGCGGCGATCGTCGGAATGCTCGTCGAGGCGTTCGTCCCGCGCAAGTCGCGCTACTACGCGCAGGTGTTCGTCTCCGTCGTCGCGCTCGCCGCGGCGTTCGCCGCGGTCGTCGCGCTCGCGGCGGACGGGTACGGCACCACCAAGTCGCACATCGCGGCCATGGGGGCCATCGCCGTCGACGGACCCTCGCTCTTCCTCCAGGGCACGATCCTGCTGGCGAGCCTGGTCGCCCTGTTCACCTTCGCCGAACGGCGACTGGACCCGGAGGCGCACGGCAACCGCGTCGACTCCTTCGCCGCGCAGGCGTCGGCCGTACCGGGCGGCGAGAGCGAGAAGGCCGCGGTCAAGGCCGGGTTCACCACCACCGAGGTCTTCCCGCTGCTGCTCTTCGCGGTCGCCGGCATGCTGGTGTTCCCCTCGGCCAACGACCTGCTGACCCTGTTCGTGGCCCTGGAGGTCTTCTCCCTGCCGCTGTACCTCCTGTGCGCGCTGGCCCGCCGCAAGCGGCTCATGTCGCAGGAGGCCGCGGTCAAGTACTTCCTGCTGGGCGCCTTCGCCTCCGCGTTCACCCTGTTCGGCATCGCGCTGCTGTACGGGTACGCGGGCTCGGTGTCCTACGCCAACATCGCGCAGGTCGTCGAGGGCAACGTGCCGAACCTCGACCCGGCGCTCGCGGGCACCATGGGCAACGACGTGCTGCTGCTCATCGGCGCCGCGATGGTCGTGATGGGCCTGCTGTTCAAGGTGGGCGCCGTCCCGTTCCACATGTGGACGCCGGACGTCTACCAGGGCGCTCCGACCCCGGTCACCGGGTTCATGGCGGCGGCGACCAAGGTGGCGGCCTTCGGCGCGCTGCTGCGGCTGCTGTACGTCGTCCTGCCGGGGATGCGCTGGGACTGGCGGCCGGTCATGTGGGGGGTCGCGATCATCACCATGCTGGGCGGTGCGATCGTCGCGATCACGCAGACCGACATCAAGCGGCTGCTCGCGTACTCGTCGATCGCCCACGCGGGCTTCATCCTCGCCGGTGTCATCGCGACCTCGAAGGACGGCGTCTCGTCCGTCCTCTTCTACCTGGCCGCCTACTCCTTCGTGACGATCGGCGCGTTCGCCGTGGTCACGCTGGTGCGCGACGCGGGCGGCGAGGCGACCCACCTGTCCAAGTGGGCGGGTCTCGGACGGCGTTCCCCGCTGGTGGCGGCCGTGTTCGCGGTGTTCCTGCTGGCCTTCGCGGGCATTCCGCTGACCTCCGGCTTCGCCGGGAAGTTCGCGGTGTTCAAGGCGGCGGCCGAGGGCGGCGCGGTGCCGCTGGTCGTGATCGGTGTGATCTCGTCGGCGATCGCGGCCTTCTTCTACATCCGCGTCATCGTGCTCATGTTCTTCAGCGACCCCCACCCGGAGGGCCCGACGGTGGCGGTCCCGTCCCCGCTCACGATGACCGCGATCGGCGTGGGCGTGGCGGTCACGGTGGTCCTGGGCGTGGCCCCCCAGTACTTCCTGGACCTGGCGAACCAGGCGGGAGTGTTCGCACGCTGAGCCCCTCCGCACCACACCCCGCTGCCCGGCCCCTCCGCGCGAGGCGCCGGGCAGCGGCGTGTGCGAGTCGCCCGCCTGTGGAGTCGCCGGTCTGTGGACAACTCCGGGGCTGTCGGTTCGGGGCCCTATCGTGGAGGCAGTGGTTGAAGGACGGTGTGCGGGGGGCGGAGCGATGGGTGGGACGGGTGGTGTCACAGAGGTGTCGGTGACGGAGAGCGAGGCGCTGGCGACGCTGCGCCGGGTCTTCGGGTACGAGGACTTCAGGGGTGAGCAGGAAGCGGTCGTCGAGCATGTGGTGGCGGGCGGTGACGCCGTCGTGCTCATGCCCACCGGTGGCGGCAAGTCGCTGTGCTACCAGCTTCCGTCCCTGGTCAGACCCGGTACGGGCGTCGTGGTGTCGCCGCTCATCGCGCTGATGCAGGACCAGGTGGACGCGCTGCGGGCGCTGGGCGTGCGTGCCGGGTTCATGAACTCCACGCAGGACTTCGACGAGCGCCGGATGGTCGAGGCGGAGTTCCTGGCCGGCGAGCTCGACCTGCTCTACCTGGCACCGGAGCGGCTGCGCCTGGACGTCACGCTCGACCTGCTCTCCCGCGGCAAGATCTCCGTCTTCGCCATCGACGAGGCGCACTGCGTGTCCCAGTGGGGCCACGACTTCCGCCCCGACTACCTCGCGCTGTCCCTGCTGGGCGAGCGCTGGCCCGACGTGCCGCGGATCGCGCTCACCGCGACGGCCACCCACGCCACGCACCAGGAGATCACCCAGCGGCTGAACATGCCGCAGGCCCGCCACTTCGTAGCGAGCTTCGACCGGCCCAACATCCAGTACCGGATCGTGCCCAAGGCCGACGCCAAGAAGCAGCTGCTGGCCTTCCTGCGCCAGGAGCACCCGGGCGATGCGGGCATCGTGTACTGCCTGTCGCGCAACTCGGTGGAGAAGACGGCCGAGTTCCTCACCCGCAACGGCGTCGAGGCGGTGCCGTACCACGCGGGCCTGGACGCGGGCACCCGCGCGGCACACCAGTCCCGCTTCCTGCGTGACGACGGCCTGGTCGTGGTCGCCACCATCGCCTTCGGCATGGGCATCGACAAGCCCGACGTCCGGTTCGTCGCCCACCTGGACCTGCCCAAGTCGGTGGAGGGCTACTACCAGGAGACGGGCCGCGCGGGCCGGGACGGCCAGCCGTCGACGGCCTGGATGGCCTACGGACTGAACGACGTCGTACAGCAGCGCAAGCTCATCCAGTCCGGTGAGGGCGACGAGGCGTTCCGCCGCCGCTCCCAGTCCCACCTGGACGCGATGCTCGCCCTGTGCGAGACGGCCCGGTGCCGCCGCGGCCAGCTCCTCGCCTACTTCGGCCAGGAGCCGGGCCAGGCCGGCTGCGGCAACTGCGACACCTGCCTGACCCCGCCCGAGACCTGGGACGGCACGGTCGCGGCCCAGAAGGTGCTGTCGACGGTGGTGCGGTTGAAGCGGGAGCGGGGACAGAAGTTCGGCGCGGGCCAGATCATCGACATCCTGCTCGGCAAGCGCACCGGCAAGGTGATCCAGTTCGACCACGACCAGCTGTCCGTGTTCGGCATCGGTGACGACCTTTCCGAGGGCGAATGGCGTGGTGTCGTACGGCAGTTGCTGGCGCAGGGGCTGCTCGCGGTCGAGGGCGAGTACGGCACGCTGGTGCTGACCGACCCCAGCGCGTCGGTGCTGCGCGGCGAGCGGGAGGTGCCGCTGCGCAAGGAGCCGAAGAAGCCGGCCGTCGCCTCGCGGGGTTCGGGTGCCCGGGACGACCGCAAGCCCAGGGCGGCGGCGGCCGAGCTGCCCGAGGAACTGCTGCCCGCCTTCGAGGCCCTGCGCGCCTGGCGCGCCGAACAGGCCCGTGAGCAGGGTGTCCCGGCGTACGTCATCTTCCACGACGCCACCCTCCGGGAGATCGTCGCGCTCCGGCCGGCATCCGTGGCACAGCTCGGCACGGTCGGCGGCGTCGGCGAGAAGAAACTGGCGACGTACGGGGAAGGCGTGCTCGCCGTACTGGAGTCGCTGGCCGGCCCGTCCGGCGACTCGACGGCCGGGACGGGGACGGCCGGATCAGCAACGGCCGGATCAGGGACGGCCGGCACGGGTGAGCCGGAACCGTGGGAGGACCAGCCCGAGCCGGAACCGGACGACTGGATGTAGCCGGCTGGAGACCGCCGCGCCGGACACGGCGGCGGGCCCGCTGCTCAGCCCAGTGCCGTCAGGCCCGGGGCGAACGTGATCAGGAGCGGGAGCAGGGGCACCAGGGCCGCCACCGCCGTGGTCAGCGCCCGGCGCCTGCGGTCCAGCCGCGGCGGAGGCTGCAGCAGGCGGTCCACCCGCTCGCTCAGCAGCCGGTTGCTGGACGCGCAGGACAGCACTCCACGGTGCTGGTTGAGCTCGATCAGCGCGAGGGCCGTGGTGAGGTGGCCGTGGCGGCGGGAGGCCGTGTCGTCGGCGGCCAGTTCGACCAGGCGGTGGTTCTGCTCGCAGAAGTGCGTGAACAGCGGGATGTGCGGGAAGCCGGCCGCCAGCGCGGTCGACAGATGCAGCAGCCAGTCGTGGTGGGCGCGGGCATGGCCCCGCTCATGGGCGAGGACGGCGTCGAGCTGGTGGCCGGTGAGCCGGTGCAGGGCGCCGGTGGTGACGACGAGCTGGGGCGGGTGACCGGGCATCCACCAGGCGTCGGGGTACTCGTCCTCCAGCACCAGCAGCGGTCCGCGGGCCGCCGGGAGGCCCGCGGGCAGATCGGGGGCGCGTTCGCGCAGGTGCGCGCGGGCCAGGCCGCGCCGGCGGCGGGCCTCGACGAACTCGCGGGCGAGCATCGCGGTGGTCCAGGCGGCGCCGCCTGCCAGCAGCAGGGTGAGGCCGGCGGCCCAGACGGGCGCCACCGACAGGTCGTAGGCGGCGGTCACGGCGGGCGGCGCGGGGGCGAAGACCTGGTCGTGAACGGTGCCGAAGACGGCCGCTGTGCCCAGCACCAGCCCCGCGAGGCAGCAGAGCAGGACGGTGGCGACCAGGCACTGCCACACCCACAGCGCGACGACGGGCTCCCGTTCGGGCCATCCCGCCCGGGCCAGTGTGCGGGGGACCGGCACGGCGAGCGTCAAGGCGACGGCGCTCAGCAGGAGCAGGCAGGCGGTCATGCCTCGGACTCCGGATCCTCGTGGGAGGTGGGCGGGTGTCGGGGTCGTGCGGTGAAGCGTGCTGTGCGGCCGGCCGGCGCGCCGGGCGCGCGCGGCCTGCCGCCAGTATGACGGCCGCGGGTACCGGGAGTCAGGGGTCCGCGACCATCAAATCCCCGCGGGGCCAGGGCCCGCGAGCCCGGAATGATGCAAACGAGAGGCCCTGGGGCCGCAGGGCCCTGGTTCAGCCCGATACGATCCGGCCCGTCACCTCTCCGAGCCCCACCCGTGCGCCGTCCGCGCCCGGCGCCCAGGCCGAGAGCGTCACCACGTCGCCGTCCTCCAGGAACGCCCGCTTGCCGTCCGGGAGCTCCAGCGGCTCGCGGCCGTTCCAGGTCAGTTCGAGGAGCGAGCCGCGCTCGCGCTCGGACGGTCCGCTCACCGTGCCCGAGCCGTACAGGTCGCCCGTGCGCAGGGAGGCGCCGTTGACCGTCATGTGGGCGAGCTGCTGCGCGGCCGTCCAGTACATGGTGGAGAAGGGCGGCTCGGACACCACGTGGCCGTTGATCGCGACGGAGATCCGCAGGTCGAAACCGCCGGGCTCCTCCGCCGAGTCGTCGAGGTAGGGCAGCAGCGGGTGCGTCCGCCGCGGCGGGGCCACCCGTGCCTCCTGCAGCGCGTCCAGCGGAGTGATCCACGCCGACACCGACGTGGCGAAGGACTTGCCGAGGAAGGGCCCGAGCGGGACGTACTCCCAGGCCTGGACGTCGCGCGCCGACCAGTCGTTCAGCAGGCACAGCCCGAAGACGTGCTCGTGGAAGTCGCCGAGCGCGACCGGCTGCCCCATCCGCGAGGGAGCGCCCACCACGAAGCCGACCTCCGCCTCGATGTCCAGCCGGACCGAGGGGCCGAACACCGGCGCGGGGTCCGTGGGCGCCTTCCGCTGGCCCGACGGGCGCACCACGTCCGTGCCGGAGACCACCACCGTGCCGGAGCGGCCGTGGTAACCGATGGGCAGGTGCTTCCAGTTGGGGGTCAGCGAGTCCTCGGCGTCCGGGCGGAAGATCTGCCCCACGTTCCGGGCGTGGTTCTCCGAGGCGTAGAAGTCGACGTAGTCCGCCACCTCGAAGGGGAGGTGCAGGGTCACCGAGGACAGCGGGTGCAGGAAGGGCGCGACGGTCTCCCGGTGGGCCGGCACGGTCACCCACGACGTCAGCGCGCGCCGCACGTCGGACCACGCGGTGCGGCCCGCGGCCAGCAGCGGGTTGAGGCTCGGCCGCGCGAGCAGGTCGGCGTACGGCGAACCGAGCGCCCGCGCCGCCGCCCCCGCGTCGAGCACGTGGTCGCCGAGCCGGACGCCCACGGTCCTCTCCGGCGACCCGGCGCGGGAGAAGACGCCGTAGGGAAGGTTGTGCGGACCGAAGGGGTCGCCCTCGGGGACCTCGAAGGGGGGCATGGGGTGCTGCCTTCCTTTCCGGAATGCCATGTGGTCGGGCCACACGTTACGGGGGCATCGCATGTCTTGGGCAGTGCCTAAAGAGTTTGCAATGTCCGAATTGGCCTTGTGGGAGGGGGCAATTCCGGCTTAGCGTCCTCTGGGGACGCGGACGGGGTGGGTCCGCTCAATGGGGGACACGTGGGGGGACCCGTGGCCAGGAATGCCGTCAGTGTGCCTTTCCGGGCCGACCGCGAGGTGCCGGGCCTGATCGTGAAGTTCGGCGACTACCCGCTGCACCACGGCGGGGTGGGCGCGATCCGCAGCCTGGGCCGTCTGGGTGTGCCCATGTACGCGATCACCGAGGACGCCTACACGCCGGCGGCGTCCTCCCGTTATCTCAAACGCGCGTTCGTCTGGCCGACCAGGGGCACGGAGGGCGCGGACCGTCTGGTGGAGGGTCTGCTGCGGATCGGCCGCCGCATCGGCCGGCCCGCCGTCCTGGTGCCCACCGACGAGGAGGCGGCGGTCCTGATCGCCGAGCACCAGGAGGAACTCAAGGGCCCCTTCCTCTTCCCGCCCGTCGCCGCCGGCCTGCCGCGTCGCCTGGCCAGCAAGCAGGGCCTGCACGAACTGTGCGTGGAACACGGCATCCCGAGCCCCAGGGCCGCGTTCCCGGAGTCGTACGAGGACATCGTGGCGTTCGCCGAGAAGACCCGCTTCCCGGTGGTGGCCAAGAACCGCGAGGCGTTCGTGCGGCGCAGCAGCCCCGCGGTGAACGGCACCACCAGGATCAACAGCCGGGAGGGCCTGCTGGCCCTGGCCCGCGACTGGGGCGAGCGGCCCGGCGTGATCCTCCAGGAGTACCTGCCGCGGGAGGAGGCCGAGGACTGGATCGTGCACGCCTACTTCGACCGGAGCTCGACCCCGCTCGCGATGTTCACCGGCGTCAAGGTCCGCTCCTGGCCGCCGCACGCGGGCATGACGGCGAACGCGTACGTCGTCGACAACCCGGAACTCGCCGACCTCGCCGCCCGGTTCATCAAGCAGATCGGCTTCACCGGCATCGTCGACCTCGACCTGCGTTTCGACCGGCGCGACGGGCAGTACAAGCTCCTCGACTTCAATCCGCGCATGGGCGCGCAGTTCCGGCTCTTCGAGAGCGATTCGGGTGTGGACGTCGTCCGTGCCATGCACCTCGACCTGACCGGGCGCCCCGTCCCGGAGGGCGAGCAGCGCACCGGCCACCGCTACGTCGTGGAGAACATCGACCTGCCCGCCCTCCTCGCCTACCGCCGCAGCGGCTACACCACACCGCACGCGCCGGCGAGGGCGAGCGGTACGGAGCTGGCCTGGCTCGCGGGTGACGATCCGCTGCCGTTCGTGACGATGCTCGCGCGCTTCGTGCGGCCGGGTGCCCGGCACCTCTATCAGCTGTGGCGGACCAACCGCCGGGGTGGCACGACCGGTTGAGGCAGTCAACGACGGTATGCGGGCGGCCCGTTCCGCGGCCGGCCGGCCACCTCGCGGTGGCGCACGGTTGAGCACCCTCTCGCGCGGCACCCAAGGGCTTTCACTCGCAGCGCAGTTGGGGGGAACGACGGCTCGGAGCGCAGTCGTCCGGCTCCGGTCGAGTCGGCGGGTCGTGACATCCGTATTCTCTGATCATGGCCGCCCTCGCATACACCCTCATCGCCACCGACCTGGACGGAACGCTGCTGCGCGGCGACGACACCGTGTCCGAACGGTCCCTCGCCGCGCTCGCGAGGGCGGCGGCCGCCGGTGCCCGGCACCTCGTGGTGACCGGACGGCCGGCGCCGAGGGTGCGGGAACTGCTCGGCGTCCTCGGCACCAAGGGGCTCGCGGTGTGCGGTCAGGGCGCCCAGCTCTACGACGCCGGCGGCGACCGTCTGCTGTGGTCGGTCACCCTGGACCGGGAGCTGGCCGAGACCGCGCTCGGCAAGATCGAGGCCGAGGTGGGGGAGGTGTACGCCGCGGTCGACCAGGACGGGACCGAGGGGCTCACGCTCATCGAGCCGGGGTATCGCATGCCGCACCCGGCGCTGCCCGCCGTACGGGTCGAACGGCGCGACGAGCTGTGGCACGCGCCCATCAGCAAGGTGCTGCTGCGTCACCCGGTGCTGTCCGACGACGAGCTGGCGGCGGCGGCCCGCGGTGTAGTGGGGTCCCTCGCCACGGTCACCATGTCGGGCCCCGGGACCGTGGAGCTCCAGCCGTGCGGCATCACCAAGGCGACCGGACTGGCACTCGCCGCCGAACACCTGGGCCTCGGCCGCGAGCGCGCCCTCGCCTTCGGCGACATGCCCAACGACATCCCTATGTTCCAGTGGGCCGCCCGGGGGGTCGCCATGGCCAACGCCCACCCCGAGCTGAAGGCGGTGGCCGACGAGGTCACGACGTCGAACGAGGACGACGGCATCGCCGTCGTCCTCGAACGACTGTTTGTCTAGTGCCGGGGCACCAGCCGGTGTGGGCCGGCCGTGGTCCGGTCAGTAGGCGCCGTGAACGTTGTCGATGGTGCCGTACCGCTTGGCCGCGTAGTTGCAGGCGGCCGTGATGTTGGCGATCGGGTCGTAGATGTCCCAGGACGTCCCGTTCACGTGGTAGGCCCGGAAGGTCGGGTCGATGACCTGGAGCAGGCCCTTGGAGGGTATGCCCTTCTTGGCGTTGGAGTCCCAGAGGTTGATGGCGCGCGGGTTGCCGGAGGACTCGCGGATGATGTTGCGGTGGATCCCGTTGTAGGAGCCCGGGATGCCCTTCTGCGCCATGACCGCCAGGGAGGCCCGGATCCAGCCGTCGAGGTTGTTCGGGTAGCCGAAGCTCGAGGCCGTGTGGACCCTGGCCGGGGTCGCCGCGGACGCGGTCGTCGCGCCGAGCAGCGGCACGGCGAGGACGGCTGCGCCCGTGCTGGTGACGGCGAGGGTGCGGACGAGGCGGGCGGTGCGGGAAGAGCGGCGCTGACCGTTTGCAGGCATGGGGGAATTCCTCTCCGTCGCCTGCGAGGTGAGCTGTCGGGTTCGGGCGGGGAGGTGCCCGGCCGCGCCCCGAAGGGCACGGCTTCACCCCGAGCCGTTCCGGCGCTGTGTACGACGTAGGACGTACGAGTCCGGTCCGGCGGCTTACCTGGGTCCCCCGCTCCTGCCGTGGTTCATTCGGTCGTTGGGATTACGGGCGGTGGCAGGATTCGGCGTCCGCCCGATGGCCGGGAACGTATGCGAGGGCACATGTCCCGAACAAGTGGCGGAATCACACATCGTCCTATTTGACCTTGGTCGGGGCGTATGTGGTGCTTGATCCTTTGCGTCCGCCACGGGTCAACTCCGTTGGCCGTAAAGGGAATGTGAAGGAGTGCGCGAGATGGCGCGAAGGGGGACGGAGTGACCCAACTCACGGTTTGGATGCCCGAAGGGCAATTACCACTAAAGAGAATTGAAACCCCAATAGGGGTGAATCGGACTTCGGGTGTGAGTGTGGATGGGCCATGTGGCCGACGCGTGACGGTGGTCACGTCGGGTGATGTGGCCTGGCCCGTATAGGTGGGCGATATCGGTGATCGAAACGTGACCGGATACGCTGACTTGAGTGAGGGCAGCGACCTATCGACAAACCGTGTAAATCCCAGCAGACACCAGCAGACAGGAGACCCCTCGTGACCGTCGTCGGGCCATTCGGGCTGAGCGTGCGGGACCAGGCTCTCGAAGCCGATGTCCAGGCCGGATTGGCGGCTGTCGAGGAAGGGCTGCTCGAAGCCACCAAGAGCGAGGTCCCGTTCATCACGGGGGCCGCGCAGCACCTCGTCAGGGCGGGCGGGAAGCGGTTCCGGCCGCTGCTCGTGATGCTCGCGTCCCAGTTCGGTGACCCGTACGCGCCGGGGGTCGTGCCGTCGGCCGTGGTGGTGGAGCTGACCCATCTGGCCACGCTGTACCACGACGACGTGATGGACGAGGCCGCCGTGCGCCGCGGGGTGGCCAGCGCCAACACCCGCTGGGGCAACTCGGTCGCGGTCCTGACCGGCGACTTCCTGTTCGCCCGGGCCTCGCAGATCCTCGCCGACCTCGGCCCGGAGGCCGTGCGGGTGCAGGCCTTGGCGTTCGAACGGCTGGTCACCGGTCAGATCCTGGAGACGGCGGGGCCGCAGGACGGCCGGGACCCGGTCGACCACTACCTGGACGTGCTGGGCGGCAAGACCGGGTCGCTGGTGGCGGTGTCGTGCCGGTTCGGCGCGATGATGTCCGGCGCCGACGAGACCGTCGTGGACGTGCTGACGCAGTACGGCGAGCGGCTGGGCGTCGCCTTCCAGCTCGCGGACGACGTCCTGGACATCGCCTCCGACTCGCACGAGTCGGGCAAGACCCCCGGCACCGATCTGCGCGAGGGCATCGCCACGCTGCCGGTGCTGAGGCTGCGCGAGCGCGCGGCCCGGCTGGGGCTGCCCGAGGACATCGCGCTGTGCGAGCTGCTGGACTCCGACCTGACCGACGACGCGCGGCACGCGGAGGCGCTGGCGGCGCTGCGCGCGCACCCGGCGCTGGAGCAGGCCCGCCGGGACACCGTGCGCTACGCCAAGGAGGCGCGGGCCGCGCTGGCGCCGCTGCGGGAGTGCGAGGCGAAGGCCGCGCTGCTGCAGATGTGCGACGCGGTGGTGCACCGGGCCGGCTGACGCCCGTCCGGTACCGCGACCTGCCCGGACGACCCGCCGGGCGGCCCCTTCCGAGCGGCGCTCTCCAGGCCTACCCCTACGGGGTGGGGGAGGCGTCGCCCTTTGTGTGTCATACCGCAGGCGTACACGGAGTTGGCTCCGGGGTCTGACGCTTCCGCCCGGCCGATTTGGTCAGATGGACACTACGGACCACACCACTCCTCACCGATCTGGGTGAGAATGGCGGCTGAGGGTGATACCCGAGCGCAGCAGGACAGCCGCCGCCGATGACGGAGGTAGGGCACACATGGCACCGAACGGATCCGAAGCCGACGACCTGCGCGCGGGGCGCCGCAAGGCCGCGCGCTACGTCGTCCCGGTCACGGTGGTGGGGGTGGCCGCGGCGACCATCGGGCTCGTCCCGGCACTCGCCGCGTCCGGCGACCCCGACCTGCCGAAGATCACCGCACAGCAACTCATAGAGAAAATCGCCAAGTCGGACGTCGAGCAGCTGTCCGGCACGGTCAAGATCAGCACCGATCTCGGTCTGCCGAACCTCGGCGGCCTGGAGAGCGGCCTGGCCTCCGGCGCCATGGGGGGCGGTGACGGTTCGTCGGCCGACCCGGCGTCAAAGCTGCCCGAGCTGGCGTCCGGCACCCACACCCTGCGCGTCGCCGCCGACGGCGAGGACCGGCAGAAGGTCTCCCTGATCGAGAGCGCCGCCGAGTACAGCCTCATCCACAACGGCAAGGACGTCTGGGGCTACGACAGCAAGTCGAACGAGGTCTTCCACGGCACGGCCGCCGACAGCGGCAGGAAGCACCGGGACGAGGTCCCCGCCACGCCCAAGGACTTCGCCGACGAGGCCCTGAAGTCGGTCGACGACACCACCTCGGTGAAGGTCGACGGCACCGCGCAGGTCGCCGGACGCGACGCCTACAGGCTGGTCATCGAGCCGAAGCACGCCTCCGGCACCACGGTCGGCGCGATCAGCATCGCGGTGGACGCCAAGACCGGGCTGCCGCTGAAGTTCACGCTCACCCCGGCGAGCGGCGGCGCCGCCGTGGTGGACGCGGGCTTCACCCGGATCGACTTCGCCAGGCCCGCCGCCTCGACCTTCGACTTCACCCCGCCCAAGGGTGCGAAGGTCACCGAGGAGAAGGACGCCGCGACCCACGCCGGGCAGGGCGCCGAGCGGAAGGCCGGCCCGGGCCGGCAGTTCCACGAGCCCGGCACCCAGGAGAAGGGCCTGGCCGAGAAGGGTCCGGAGATCATCGGCAAGGGCTGGAACTCCATCGCCGTGTTCGACACCGGCACCAAGGGCGGCATCCCGTCGTCCGCCGGCAAGGGTGAGCTCGGCGGCTTCCTCGACTCGCTCGGCGACCAGGTCAGCGGCACGTTCGGCAAGGGCACGGTCTTCTCCACCCGCCTGGTCAACGCGCTGATCACGGACAACGGCAAGGTGTACGTCGGCGCGGTCACCAAGGACACGCTGGTGAAGGCGGCCGGCGCCGGGAAGTGAGCACGCGCCGGGGGACGAGGGATCGAGGGAGCCGATGGACGAAGCGGATGACGGCGTCATCCACACGCGCGGGCTCACCAAGCGCTACCGCGGCGGACAGCTCGCCGTCGACGGTCTCGACCTGACCGTCCCGGCGGGCAGCGTCTTCGGCTTCCTCGGCCCCAACGGCTCCGGCAAGACCACTACCATTCGCATGCTGATGGGGCTCATCGAGCCCACCTCCGGCACGGCGCGGGTACTGGGGCGCCCCATGCCCCGGTCCTCGCGCACCGTGCTCCCGCAGGTCGGCGCCCTCATCGAGGGCCCCGCCCTGTACGGCTTCCTCTCCGGCCGGGACAACCTGCTGCGCTACGACGCGGCCGACCGGGCCGCCGACCCCCGCACCCGGCGCGCCCGGGTCGCGGCCGCCCTGGACCGGGTGGGCCTGACGGCCGCGGCGGGCAAGAAGGCCAAGGCCTACTCCCTGGGCATGAAACAGCGCCTGGGGCTGGCCGCCGCGCTGCTCCAGCCGCGCAGACTGCTCGTCCTGGACGAGCCGACCAACGGCCTCGACCCGCAGGGCATGCGCGAGATCCGCTCGCTGGTCCGGGAGTTGGCCTCCGACGGCACGACCGTCTTCCTCTCCTCCCATCTGCTGGACGAGATCGAGCAGGTGTGCACCCACGCGGCGGTCATGGCACAGGGCCGGCTGATCACCCAGGGCGCCGTGGCGGAACTGGCCGCCGGAGCACGCGGCCGGCTGGCGGTGACCACGCCCGACACGGGGGAGGCGGCCCGGGTGCTGAAGGAACAGGGCGTCGCCGGCATCACCGTGGGCGAGGACCGGGTGACCGGCGACCCGCCGGAGCGGGACCTCGCCGACGTGAACGCCGCGCTGGTGACGGCGGGCGTGCGCGTACGCGGCTTCGGCGTCGAACGGGCCTCGCTGGAGGACGCGTTCGTCGCCCTCACAGGGGAGGGCTTCGATGTCGCGGGCTGAGGTCTCACCGGAACGGGCCGCGGACACGGCCGTCCGCACCTCCGGTCCGCTGTGGACCTTCGGGCTGCTGCGCAGCGAGCTGGTGACCACCTTCCGGCGCTGGCGCACCCTCGCGCTGCTGGGCGTGCTGGCCGGGGTGCCGGTCCTGGTCGGGGTGGCCGTCAGGATCGAGACGAGGGACGGCAGGTCCGTCGGCGGTGGCGGTGGGGGCGGCGAGGGGCCCGCGTTCATCGCACAGGTCACCAACAACGGACTGTTCCTGGTCTTCACCGCACTGGCCGCCACCCTGCCGTTCTTCCTGCCGATGGCCGTGGGCGTGATCGCGGGTGACGCCGTCGCCGGGGAGGCGAACGCGGGCACGCTGCGCTATCTGCTGGTCGCCCCCGCCGGCCGCACCCGCCTGCTCCTCGCCAAGTACGCCACCACGATGACCTTCTGCCTGGTCGCCACCCTGGTGGTCGCCGTCTCGGCGCTCCTCGTGGGCGCGCTGCTGTTCCCGCTCGGCGATCTGACGACCATCTCCGGCACGCGGATCAGCTTCGCCGACGGACTGGCCCGGGCCCTGCTGATCGCCCTCGTCGTCGCCGCGTCCCTGGTCGGGCTGGCCGCCCTCGGGCTCTTCGTGTCGACGCTGACCAACAGCGGGATCGCGGCGATGGCCACGACCGTGGGCCTGCTGATCACCGTTCAGATCCTCGACCAGATACCCCAGCTGCACGCGATCCAGCCGTACCTCTTCCCGCACTACTGGCTGTCCTTCGCCGACCTCATGCGCGAGCCGGTCTACTGGGACGGCCTGGTGAAGAACCTGGAGTTGCAGGCCCTGTACGCGGCGGTGTTCGGCTCGGCGGCCTGGGCGCGGTTCACGGCGAAGGACATCACGGCGTAGCCGCCGCCCCCACGGTCCCCGCCCGCGCGGTTCCCGCCCCGGTGAGCCGGGCCAGCGGCTCGCTCTCGCGCGGCGGCGCTCCGCCCAGGTCGCCCAGCCGCCAGGCCTCCACCCACGGGACGCGGTAGACATCGATCACGGACTCGATCGGCTTCACCCGCTGGGCGAGCCGTCGCGGCAGCCGTCCCGGCGCGTCGGCGACGAGCACCACGGCGTCCAGGTCGAGCCCGGCGGGTGCCTCGCCCCTGCGGAAGACCTCCAGGGCCCGGACGACGGCGTCCAGTCCGGCCGCGTGGGTCCTGGCGACCAGCAGCACCGACTCCGGTTCCCCCGGCCCCGGCCAGGCGCGTCCGCAGTCGTGACCGCCGTAGACCGCCGCGAGCGTGGTCGTGCCCGCGCCGCCATGGGTGGCCAGCCAGGAGAAGCGGCGGAGCGTGACGGGCCGGCCGACGGGCCGCTCGGGCCCGCCCTCCCACCCGCCGGGCTCGGCGGGGGCGTCGGTCACCGGTCCGCGAATCCAGATCTCCGGCCCCTGTCGCACGCCTGGCCGCATGCCCGTCCCTCTTCCGTGTCGTTCCGACGATCGTCGCCCGCGGAACGTTACCCGCGTCACAGGAGTGCGGTTCCTGGTGCGAGTCTGTGACGTCGCGGTGACGCGGGCAGGGCGGGCGGGCGGAGAGACTCGAACGTAAGCGAACGACCGGATGGCACTCATCCGAGTGAGGGAACCGATGTCTCGACTGAGCCGCGGGAAGAAGCGGGAACACGAGCGCGCCGTGCGGCCGGCGGCTCCCGTGGCGACGCCGGTCGCCGTCCATGTGCCGGCGGACGGCCCCGGGGCCTCGGTAGGCGGTGTACCGGTCCGTCCGGCTCCCGGCGAGGAGATCCAGCGGGCCGTCCTGAGCCACCTCCACCGCATCGCCCTCGCCCGCGGCCACGCCGTCCTCGCCACGGTCACCGACGAGCGCATCGGCTACGTCGTTCACCTCCAGGTCCACCCCGACGGCTCCAGCACGTTCACGGCGGAACCCCAGCACACGGCACCGCCGGACCCGCCGGCCGACGCGCCCGGTGAGAGTGCGCCCGCTCTCCCGCCGCGGGCGGTGCCCGAGTCACCCGCGGCACCCACGTTCGTGCTGCGGGCCTTGCACGAACCGGCGGGTGACACGCCCTTCGGTACGGCCGCCGTCCCCACGGGGGTGTTCGGCCCACCCCCGGTGATGGACGCGCCCCCGGCCGACGAGAACGCACAACCGGAACCGCCCACGCCCGCCGACGGGGCTCCGGCACCCGCCGAGGCGGCCCCCGCCGCCCTCGGCGCGCCTGCGCCCGTCGGTGGGGCTTCGGTGCCTGTCGATCAAGCCCTTGCCCCCGCCGCCCCCGGGGCACCCGCGCCTTGCCGCCAGCACCAGCACCCGGCCCCGGACCCGGCCGAACCCGACCCGGCTGAACCCGACCCGGCTGAACCCGACCCGGCTGAACCCGACCCGGCTGAACCCGACCCGGCCGAGTCTCGTCCGGACGACCCTGGGCCCACCCCCACCCCCGCCCGCGGGTTCGACGCCGTGGCCGAGGCGGTGCTCGGGGAGGATCCCAGGACCGCGGCCGGTGAGGCGGGCGTCGTCCTGCTCGCCGAACCCCTGGCGCGGGTCAACGAGGCCGTGAAGGAGGGCCGGATCGAGGAGGCGGCGGCCCTGGCCGGACGCACCGTCGCGGAGGCGTCCGGCACGCTCGGCCCGGAGCACCCCGAGGTGCTGCGGCTGCGCGAACTCACCGCCTACATCGCCTACCTGGCGGGCGACCCGCTCCGCTCCTTCGGCATCTCCCTCGGCCTCGCCCGCATCCGCCACCACGCCGGGGACACGGAGGCGGCCTACGGCGACGTGCAGAGCGCGAGCGCCGCCTGGCGCGCGGTACGCGACCCCGAGCAGGGCCTGCGGCTCGGCCGCGACCTGATCGGCCTGTGGACCGAACTCACCGCCGAGGACGGCCCCGCCGCCGACGACATCGAACAACTGGAGTCCGCCCGCGCCCGCATGGGCCGCCTGGCCGAACGGGCCCGCACCGCGCCCCGGCCGTCCACCGGCTGATCCGGCGTCCTACGCCACGCAGAAGACGTTGCCCTCCGGATCCTCCATGACCACCCACTCCCCGGCGGGCTCCCGGACGTGCCGCAGCACGCGAGCGCCGAGCTCCGTCAGCCGTTCCACCTCGTCCGTGCGCCGGTCCTCGCCGGGGTGCAGGTCGAGGTGGAGCCGGTTCTTTCCGGCCTTGGTCTCCGGCACCCGCTGGAACAGCAGCCGCCTCCCCAGACCGGTGCCGCGTTCCTTGTCGTACGGGTCGTCGGGGTGCCGTACGCCGATCAGGTCCCGGAAGGCCGGGCGGCCGTGGAACTCGACGGTGGCCCCGCCCGGCAGCGCCCCGAGCTCCACCAGCCGTTCGACCAGTGCGCTGTTGTCCTCCACCTCGTAGTGCAGCGCGGCGGCCCAGAAGTCGGCCTGCGCGTGCGGGTCGGTGGCGTCGATGACGAGCTTCCAGTGCAGCGGGGCGGGCGCGTCGTCCGTGGGTGTCCGAGTCATGCGACCAGTTATATGCGCGGGCCCGTCCGGGCGCTGGAACTCACCGGATTCGAGGGCGAGATGGAATGCGATCCCGTTCCTCGGCCGGCAGCCGCGGCAGCGGCTACGCGTCCACCGGATCTGCCGTAGACGTCGCCGTCGGCGCGGTCCTGGAGGCGGCGAGCCGGGCCCTGTCCCGCGCCGCCCGCCGGGCCGTGCGCAGGCCGTCCCAGGTCAGCATGGTCAGGGCCAGCCAGACCAGGGCGAAGCCGGCCCAGCGCTCGGCCGGCATGGACTCGTGGAAGTAGGCGACGCCGAGCAGGAACTGGAAGACCGGGGCCATGTACTGGAGCAGGCCGAGCGTGGACAGCGGCACCCGTATCGCCGCCGCGCCGAAGCAGACCAGCGGCAGCGCGGTCACGATGCCGGTGGAGGCGAGCAGGGCGGCGTGCCCGGCGCCCTCCGCGGCGAACGTCGAGGTGCCGTGGGCGCCCAGCCACAGCAGATAGGCCAGAGCGGGCAGGAACTGGACCGCGGTCTCGGCGGTCAGCGACTCGATGCCGCCCAGGTTGACCTTCTTCTTCACCAGGCCGTAGGTGGCGAAGGAGAAGGCGAGGCAGAGGGAGATCCAGGGCGGGCGGCCGTAGCCGATGGTGAGCACGACGACGGCGGCCGCGCCGGTGCCGACCGCCGCCCACTGCACGGGCCGCAGCCGCTCCTTGAGGAGCAGCACGCCCATCGCGATGGTGACCAGCGGGTTGATGAAGTAGCCGAGGGAGGCCTCCACCACGTGCCCGCTGTTGACGGACCAGATGTAGACACCCCAGTTGACGGTGATCACCGCGGCGGCGATCACGACGAGGGCCAGCCTGCGCGGCTGGCGCAGCAGTTCGCCGGCCCAGGCCCAGCGGCGTACGACGAGCAGGGCGACGGCGACGAAGGCGAGGGACCACACCATGCGGTGCGCGAGGATCTCGATCGCCCCGGCGGGTTTGAGCAGCGGCCAGAAGATGGGGACGAGGCCCCACATCCCGTAGGCGGCGACGCCGTTCAGCAGTCCTGTGCGCCGCTCGCCACTCGGCTGCTCGCTCACTGGTTCCTCCTTCACGCCCGGCCGCGTACCGTGCGGCGGGCATCAAAGAAGGTAGCGCCACGCGCCCCCGCCTGTCATGTCCGTCTTGCTGAACGGTCATGACGAGCGGGTGACGGTGCCTCCTGTGCCGCTCAGTCCTCCAGCGCCGCGGTGATCGCCTCCGAGACCGGGCTGGTGGGGCGGCCGATCAGACGGGACAGGTCGCCGGAGGTGACCACCAGCTCGCCCTTCTCGATGGAGGCGTCCACGCCCGCCAGGATCGCGGCGATCGGCCCGGGCAGCCCCGCGCCGGCCAGGACGCCCGTGAGCTCCTCGACGGTGACCGGGTTGGACGTGATCGTCCTGCCGGTCTGCCGGCTCAGTTCGGCGGCGTACTCGGCGAGGCTCCACGCCTCGTCCCCGCCCAGCTCGTACGTCCGGTTCTCGTGGCCCTCCCCGGTCAGGACGGCGACGGCGGCGGCCGCGTACTCGGCGCGCGAGGCGGAGGAGATGCGACCCTTGCCGGCGGCGTGCACGACGGCGCCGTGCTCCAGGACGGGGGCGAGCTGCTCGGTGTAGTTCTCGTGGTACCAGCCGTTGCGCAGCAGCACGTAGGGCACCCCGGAGGCCAGCAGCGCCTCCTCGGTGCCGCGGTGGTCGTCGGCGAGGGAGGCCTTCAGGGGGCCGGGGGCGCTGGTGTAGGCGAGCAGCGCCACACCGGCGGCCCGGGCCGTGTCGATGACGACCCGGTGCTGCCGGACCCGGCCCTTGTCGAACTCGTTGCCGGAGATCAGCAGGACCTTGTCGCCGGCCGAGAACAGGCCCTCGAAGGTCTCGGGCGCGTTGTAGTCGGCGACCGCGATCCGCGCGCCGCGCTCGGCGAGGTCCGCGGCCTTCTCGGGGCTGCGTACGACAGCGACGACCTGGTCGGCCGGAACCTTCTCCAGCAGTTGTTCCACGACGTGGCGGCCGAGGTGCCCGGTGGCTCCGGTGACGACGATGCTCATGACGGAAGTCTCCTTGTGGGGGTGCCTGTGCCCCCACGCTAGGAGAAGCGCTATCTCTTCGAAAGTACCCACTTTGAAGTAAGGTACTGGCATGGCGGTAAGTGCAGGAGTGGATGCGAGAGGTGCGGCGAGGGACGACGTCGCCGACGCGGCGATGTGCCCGTACCGGCTGGTCCTGGAGCACGTCACCAGCCGGTGGGGCGTCCTCGTGCTGATCGAGCTGCTGGAGCGGCCCCACCGCTTCAGCGAGCTGCGTCGCGCCGTCGGCCGGGTCAGCGGGGCGGGCGTCAGCGAGAAGATGCTCACCCAGACGCTGAAGACCCTGGAGCGCGACGGGCTGGTCCACCGCGACGCCAAGCCGGTGATCCCGCCCCGGGTCGACTACTCCCTGACCGGCCTCGGCCGGGAGGCCGCCGAACAGGTACGGACGCTCGCGCTGTGGACCCAGGAGCGCATGGCGGACGTCGAGCAGGCCCGGCGGACGTACGACGAGGCCCGGCGGGCGCAGGACGGGGCCCGCCGGGCATGAGGCGAGGCCCGGGTCGCGCGGACCCGGGCCTCGTGAGCCGGAACAGCCTGAGCAGTCCGAGCAGTCGGAAGGGGCAGCTCAGCCGACGACCGTCCAGGTGTCCCCGCCGGCCAGCAGCGCGGCCAGGTCGCCCTTGCCTCGCTGCTCGATCGCCGCGTCGAGCTGGTCGGCCATCGCGGTGTCGTAGACCGGGCGGTCGACGGACCGGAAGACACCGATCGGGGTGTGGTGGAGGGTGTCGGGGTCGGCCAGCCGGGACAGCGCGAACGCCGTGGTCGGGGAGGCCGCGTGCGCGTCGTGGACGAGGATCTCGGACTCGTTGGCCGGGGTGACGTCCACGACGGACAGGTCTCCGGTGCGCGCGTCCCGGACCACGCCGCGCTCGCCTCCCCCACTCTCGGCTTCGCTCGAGCGGGAGGTGCCCCCAGCCCCGAAACGGATCGGCTGCCCGTGCTCCAGGCGGATCAGCGCCTCCTGGGCCTGCTGGCGGTCCTTGAGGGCGTCGAAGGCGCCGTCGTTGAAGATGTTGCAGTTCTGGTAGATCTCGATCAGCGCGGTGCCCGGGTGGGCGGCGGCCTGGCGCAGCACCTCGGTGAGGTGCTTGCGGTCGGAGTCGATGGTGCGGGCGACGAAGGACGCCTCGGCGCCGATGGCGAGGGAGACCGGGTTGAAGGGCGCGTCGAGGGAGCCCATCGGCGTCGACTTGGTGATCTTGCCGATCTCGGACGTCGGGCTGTACTGGCCCTTGGTCAGGCCGTAGATCCGGTTGTTGAACAGCAGGATCTTGAGGTTGACGTTGCGGCGCAGGGCGTGGATGAGGTGGTTGCCGCCGATGGACAGCGCGTCGCCGTCACCGGTGACGACCCACACCGACAGGTCGCGGCGCGAGGTGGCCAGGCCGGTGGCGATGGCGGGGGCGCGGCCGTGGATGGAGTGCATCCCGTAGGTGTTCATGTAGTACGGGAAGCGGGAGGAGCAGCCGATGCCGGAGACGAAGACGATGTTCTCCCTGGCCAGCCCCAGTTCCGGCATGAAGCCCTGGACGGCCGCGAGGATCGCGTAGTCGCCGCAGCCGGGGCACCAGCGCACTTCCTGGTCGGACTTGAAGTCCTTCATGGACTGCCGGGCCTGGGCCTTCGGCACCAGGGAGAGCGCTTCGGCCGTGCCCGTGCCTTCCGTGGACGTCTCAGCCATCGATGGCCTCCTTGAGAGCCGTGGCGAGCTGTTCCGCCTTGAACGGCATGCCGTTGACCTGGTTGTACGAGTGCGCGTCCACCAGGTACTTCGCCCGGACCAGGGTGGCGAGCTGACCGAGGTTCATCTCGGGGATCACCACCTTGTCGTAGCCCGTCAGGACCGCGCCGAGGTTCTTCGGGAAGGGGTTGAGATGGCGCAGGTGGGCCTGCGCGATGGACTCCCCGGCCGCGCGCAGCCGGCGCACCGCCGCCGTGATGGGCCCGTAGGTGGAGCCCCAGCCCAGGACGAGGGTGCGCGCGCCGTCCGGGTCGTCGACCTCGACGTCCGGGACCTCGATGCCGTCGATCTTGGCCTGCCGGGTGCGGACCATGAAGTCGTGGTTGGCGGGGTCGTAGGAGATGTTGCCGGTGCCGTCCTGCTTCTCGATGCCGCCGATGCGGTGCTCCAGGCCCGGCGTGCCCGGGACCGCCCACGGGCGGGCCAGGGTCTCGGGGTCGCGCTTGTAGGGCCAGAACACCTCGGTGCCGTCGGCCGTGGTGTGGTTGGGGCCCTGTGCGAACTGCACGCGCAGGTCGGGCAGTTCGTCCGGCTCGGGGATGCGCCAGGGTTCGGAGCCGTTGGCGAGGTAGCCGTCGGAGAGCAGGAAGACCGGGGTGCGGTAGGTCAGCGCGATCCGGGCCGCCTCCAGGGCGGCGTCGAAGCAGTCCGCCGGGGTGCACGGGGCGACGACCGGGACCGGCGCCTCGCCGTTGCGGCCGTACATCGCCTGCAGCAGGTCCGCCTGCTCGGTCTTGGTGGGCAGGCCGGTGGACGGCCCGCCGCGCTGGATGTCCACCACCAGCAGCGGCAGCTCCAGCGACACCGCGAGGCCGATCGTCTCGCTCTTGAGCGCCACGCCGGGGCCGGAGGTGGTGGTCACCGCGAGGGACCCGCCGAAGGCGGCCCCGAGGGCGGCGCCGATGCCGGCGATCTCGTCCTCGGCCTGGAAGGTCCGCACACCGAAGTTCTTGTGCTTGGACAGCTCGTGCAGGATGTCCGAGGCCGGGGTGATCGGGTAGGAGCCCAGGTACAGCGGCAGGTCCGCCTGGCGGGAGGCCGCCACCAGGCCGTACGCCAGGGCCAGGTTCCCGGAGATGTTGCGGTACGTGCCGACGGGGAAGGCCTTGGAGGCCGGGGCGACCTCGTAGGAGACCGCGAAGTCCTCCGTCGTCTCACCGAAGTTCCAGCCCGCGCGGAACGCGGCGATGTTCGCCGCCGCGATGTCCGGCTTCCGGGCGAACTTCGTCCGCAGGAACTTCTCCGTGCCCTCCGTGGGCCGGTGGTACATCCAGCTCAGCAGGCCCAGCGCGAACATGTTCTTGCTGCGCTCGGCCTCCTTGCGGGACAGGTCGAACTCCTTGAGGGCCTCGACCGTCAGGGTGGTCAGCGGCACCGGGTGCAGGTGGTAGCCGTCCAGCGAGCCGTCCTCCAGCGGAGAGGCGTCGTAGCCGACCTTCTGCATCGCGCGCTTGGTGAACTCGTCGGTGTTGACGATGATCTCCGCGCCGCGCGGCAGGTCGCCGACGTTGGCCTTCAGCGCGGCCGGGTTCATCGCGACCAGCACGTTCGGCGCGTCCCCGGGGGTCAGGATGTCGTGGTCGGCGAAGTGCAGCTGGAAGGAGGACACACCCGGCAGGGTTCCTGCGGGGGCCCGGATCTCGGCCGGGAAGTTCGGCAGCGTCGACAGATCGTTCCCGAACGTCGCCGTCTCCGAGGTGAAGCGGTCACCGGTGAGCTGCATACCGTCACCCGAGTCACCGGCGAACCGGATGATCACCCGGTCCAGGCGGCGGACGTCCTTCGTCCCGGCCGCCCTGCGCTGCTCTCCTACGACGGCACCATCGGCCTGCTCCGCTGGACTGCTGACCTGGCTGGTCACTGAACTGGACCTCCTTCGAGGCTGCTGTGTGGGAGCGGCCTTCCCGAAGACCTTCCCGGCTTCAACCCTACGACCGCGAGGGTCGCCTTCCTGGCATCGTTCGCATGCTGGACGTGCCGATGAGACGGCTCGCAGACTTCGAGACAGTGTCGGACGATCACGAGTTCAGATAGGTGAGCACGGCCAGAACACGCCGGTGATCCCCATCACTTTGGGACAGTCCGAGCTTGAGGAAGATGTTGCTGACGTGCTTCTCGACCGCGCCGTCGCTCACCACGAGCTGCCGGGCGATCGCCGAGTTCGTCCGCCCCTCGGCCATCAGCCCCAGCACCTCCCGCTCCCGCGGGGTGAGCCCGGCCAGCACGTCCTGCTTGCGGCTGCGGCCGAGCAACTGGGCGACGACCTCCGGGTCCAGGGCCGTACCGCCCTCGGCCACCCGGACCACCGCGTCCACGAACTCGCGCACCTCGGCCACACGGTCCTTGAGCAGATAGCCGACCCCACGGCTGGAGCCTGCCAGCAGCTCGGTGGCGTACCGCTCCTCCACGTACTGCGAGAACACGAGCACGCCCAGCTCGGGGTGCGCCTTGCGCAGCTGCACCGCGGCCCTGACCCCCTCGTCGGTGTGCGTCGGCGGCATCCGCACGTCCGCCACGACGACATCCGGCAGCGCCTGCTGGTCGTGCAGCTCCGCGATGGTCTTGATCAGCGCCTGGGCGTCCCCGACGCCCGCCACGACCTCGTGTCCGCGGTCGGTCAGCAGCCGGGTCAGGCCCTCCCTGAGCAGCACTGAATCCTCGGCGATGACCACCCGCACCCTGTCCTCCATGATCCTCGGCCCCCCAGCCTCGCCCCACGGCCTTCCGTGCGACACGGTCCAGCATTCCAGTATTCGGAACGCGCCGCGCCCGGGCCAGGGGAAGTGTAGGGAGGCGACCAAATGTTTCGGCCTGCCGCCGCGACCGGAGTGGACGCGACGGCAGGCCGTCATCGGAGGACTTCGTGGGTGCTCAGCGCCGCCAGGGCAGCTCCGCCGTCACCCGGGTGGGGCCCCCGGACGGCGAGTCCACGACGAGGATCCCGTCCACCGCGTCCAGCCGCTCGGCCAGTCCGGCGAGGCCGGACCCCTTGGACACGTCCGCGTTCCCGACCCCGTCGTCCTCGACCTGGAGCATCAGCTGGTCCTCCGCCCGCCAGACGTCCACCGAGGCGGACCGCGCCCCGCTGTGCTTGCTCACGTTCTGGAGCAGCTCGGAGACCGTGAAGTACGCGATCCCCTCGATGGCCGCCGCCGGCCGCTCGTCCAGATCGACCTCCACCCGCACCGGCACCGTGCAGCGCGAGGCCACCGCCGACAGGGCCGCGTCCAGGCCCCGGTCGGTGAGCACGGCGGGATGGATGCCCCGGGCCAGGTCCCGCAGCTCCTGCAACGCGGTCTTCACCTCGCCGTGCGCCTCGTCCACCATCCGCGCCGCCGCCTGCGGATCCTCCGTCAGCTTCTCCTTGGCCAGCCCCAGGTCCATCGCCAGCGCCACCAGCCGGGCCTGCGCCCCGTCGTGCAGGTCCCGCTCGATGCGCCGCAGGTCCGCGGCGGCCGTGTCCACCACGACCCCACGGTCCGACTCAAGCTCCACCACGCGCGCCGACAGCCGCGACGGCCCCAGCAGCCCGTGCACCAGCACCCGGTCCACCATCGTCAGCGCCCGCACGATCCACGGCGTGGCCAGCGTGAACAGCAGCCCCACCAGCGCGGTCACCGTGATCTCGAACGGGTTGTCCAGATAGATGCCGTGCCGGCCGTCGCCGTAGAGCTGGAGCCCGCCCTGACCGGCCCACATCGGGAACACCCAGAACCACAGCGGATACGTCAGCAGGCTCCAGCCCAGCGTCCAGAAGACCAGCGACACCGAGAAGGAGAACACCGCCCACGGAAAGTGCAGGATCGCGTAGAGCAGGGCCCGCCAGGAGGCGCCGCTCTTCAGCAGGGCTCCCGTCCAGGCCAGGACGCCCGGCTTCGCCGCCCGCAGCGGCTGCGGCTCGGCCACCTCCATACCGAGCAGCCGGCGCGCCCGCGCCCGCTCCAGCACGCCGAACAGGCGGCAGCCGGCGAGCGTCGCCGCCAGCACCGGGACTCCCAGGAACGTCACCAGCAGGCCCGCGCCCAGCGACACCATCGTCACCGCGTAGGTGAACAGCAGGATGCCGATCGGCAGGTTCAGCAGCACGTACCCGAACTCGCGCCAGCTGCGCGCCTCGAACGGCGCCCGCAGCCCGGCCGGCAGCAGGTGCCGTTCCCGGCGGGTGCCATCGTCGTGGAACCCGCCCGCGCTGTAGGGCCCGTACCCCGGGGCGTGCTGCGATCGGTACTGGGTGGCCATCGGCGTCGTCCCGTCCCCTCGTTCCGTGTCTCCTGCGGCTGTCCCGCCGTACTCCCAGGGTGCTCGGGCCCGCCCGGCGGGACCATGGAGCGCGTCGGCGTCTTGGGCGGGGGGTTTTCCCTACCTCCGGCCGGGGGCGCCCCTGCCGGAGGCGGCCACGCCGGACCCGGCCGGGTCCGCCCCGTCCGTGCGGTCCCGCCACGGCAGCTCCGCCGTGACCGTCGTCGGACCGCCCGGCGGCGACTCGACGACGAACAGGCCGTCCACCGCGTCCAGCCGCTCGGCCAGACCGCGCATGCCCGTCCCGCCGTCCAGCCGGGCGCCGCCGCGGCCGTCGTCCCCGACCTGGATCAGCAGCCGGTCGTCGGTCCGCCAGACGTCGACGGAGGCGGATCGTGCCCCGCTGTGCTTGCTGACGTTCTGGAGCAGCTCGGAGACCGTGAAGTAGGCGATCCCCTCGATGGCCGCGGCCGGACGCGCCTCCAGCTCGACCGTCACCTGCACCGGCACCGTGCAGCGCGAGGCCACCGCCGACAGGGCCGCGTCCAGGCCCCGGTCGGTGAGCACGGCGGGATGAATGCCCCGGGCCAGGTCGCGCAGCTCCTGGAGCGCGAGCTTCACCTCGCCGTGCGCCTCCTCGACCATCGCGGCGACATGCTCGTCCGACTGGCCTTCCAGCAGTTTCTCCTTGGCCAGGCCCAGACCCATGGCCAGGTTGACCAGCCGGGCCTGCGCCCCGTCGTGCAGGTCCCGCTCGATGCGCCGCAGGTCCGCGGCGGCCGTGTCCACCACGACACCGCGGTCCGACTCCAGCTCGGCGATCCGCCGCTCCAGCTCGTCGGACGGCGACAGCAGGCCGCGCACCATCGCCCGGTCCACGTTCGCCAGGCCCCGCGCGAGGAAGGGCAGCACCGGCCAGAGCACGAAGAGCGAGACCATCGTCACCGCGAAGGTGAGCACCCCCCAGGGCATCCGCATGAAGTGGTAGAGCGACGAACGCCAGCCCACCGGGTCCTTCAGCGCCGTCCAGATCCGCCCGACCAGTCCCTCCGCGCCGTGCTGCGACAGCGGGCTCGGCTCGTCGATCCGCACCCCGAGCAGCGCACGCGCCCGAGCCCGCTCCAGCCGGCCCAGCAACCGCGAGCCCATCAGCCCGAGCGCCAGCAGCGGGAAACCGATCACGGTGAGTGTCAGCGCGCTGCCGGTCGACAGCACCGTCACCACATAGACGAAGCCGCACAGCGACACTGGCAGATTCACCAGCAGATGCGTGATCTCCTTCCAGGTGGGCAGGTCGTAGGCGAAACGGGCGGGCGGCAGCCGGTCCTCGGCGCCGTCTGCCGCGGGATCGGCGGCGGGAATGCGAGCGGTCATAGGGGCCAGCGTGCCGTGCGGCGGCCGACGGCGCCATGAGGTGGGCCGCCCTCACCCACTGGGGAAAACCCCACCTCCGCGTCCCACGGTGTGACGGGCTGCTTACCCGTCCTTTATCAGGGCCTAGACTCCCGTGCGTACAGATCGTCGAACAGGCGAACACCACGGGGCAGGGGAAACGGGCCCGACAGGGCCAGGGAGTGAGGGAACGGACGGTGCGGGAGACGTTGCGGGGGTCGACCGCCGTCGTCGCGGCGGACTACTTCCAGTCCTACTCGGTCGTCGGACTGCTCGCCATCGTCGGCGTGCTGTTCGTCGCCGTCGCCTTCGGTGCGGGACGCCTGCTGCGCCCGGTGGTCCCCACCCCGGAGAAACTGCTGACGTACGAGTGCGGCGTCGACCCCGTCGGCGAGGGCTGGGCGCACACCCAGGTCCGCTACTACGTCTACGCGTTCCTGTACGTGATCTTCGCCGTCGACTCGATCTTCCTGTTCCCCTGGGCGACGGTCTTCGCCGCCCCCGGCTACGGCGCGACGACGCTCGTGGAGATGTTCATCTTCCTCGGCTTCCTGGCCGTGGGCCTGCTGTACGCATACAAGAAGGGCGTCCTGGCATGGACGTGACCCCCCGTACCCCTGAACCGGTGCCGCTGCCGGAGCCGAAGCGGCTGGGCGCGCTCGCCCGGCTCGCCCCGGAGCCGATGAAGGTCGTCCTGAACTGGGGCCGGCGCTACTCGCTCTGGGTCTTCAACTTCGGCCTCGCCTGCTGCGCGATCGAGTTCATCGCCGCGTCGATGGCCCGGCACGACTTCATCCGCCTCGGCGTGATCCCGTTCGCGCCCGGGCCGCGCCAGGCCGACCTGATGGTGGTGTCCGGCACGGTCACGGACAAGATGGCCCCGGCGGTCAAGCGGCTGTACGAGCAGATGCCGGAGCCCAAGTACGTCATCTCCTTCGGCGCCTGCTCCAACTGCGGCGGCCCCTACTGGGACTCGTACTCCGTCACCAAGGGCGTCGACCAGATCATCCCGGTGGACGTCTACGTCCCCGGCTGCCCGCCGCGCCCCGAGGCGCTGCTCCAGGGGATCCTGAAACTCCAGGAGAAGATCGCGCGCGAGTCGCTGGGGGAGCGGTACGCGACCGGGGCGGCCCGCCCATCGACGGCCGCGCTGCAGAGCGGGCTCGTACGGCCGCCGGCCACCGCGGCCACCGGCGAGGGGGACCCGCGATGAGTGGGGCCGGCTGGCTGCCCGCACCCGTCGAGGAACTCTTCGGGACCGGCGCCACGGCGGAGGAGTCCTACGAGGTCCTGACGGTGGACGTGCCGCCGGACACGTGGATCTCCGCGCTGCTGACCGCCCGCGACGAGCTGGGCTGCACGTACTTCGACTGGCTGAGCGCCGTCGACGAGCCGGGCACGGGCTTTTCCGTCTCGGCCCACGTCGTCGCCCTCGCCCCGGTACGGCGCCTGCTGGTGCGTACGACGGTCGCGCACGAGGCGCCCGTCCTGCCCACCGCGGTGGACGTCTACGCGGGCGCGGCCTGGCACGAACGGGAGACGCACGAGATGTTCGGCGTCTCCTTCCGGGACCATCCCGGCCTGGACCACCTCCTCCTGCCGGAGACCTTCGAGGGCCACCCGCTCCGCAAGGACTTCGTCCTCGCGGCCCGCGTCGCCAAGGCCTGGCCGGGCGCCAAGGAACCCGGGGAGCCTGCGGCGGGTGCCGCCCACGGTGGCCCCAAGCGCCGCCAGATGCTGCCGCCGGGCGTGCCCGACCCCAACGAGTGGGGCCCCCAGAAGGGCCAGCTCCCGCCGGCCCCGTCCCGCCCGGCGCGGGGCGCGGCCCGAGCTGCGGGCGACCGCCCGGTCCGCCGCACCCGCACGGCGGCGGAGGGCTCGACCGGCCAGACGGAGACGGCACCACCCGCCACGAGGCCCCGCCGCATGCGCAGCGCCGGCGAGGGCTCGGCAAGCCAGACGGCTCGCGGCGACGAGACGGTGACGGGACCCACGGCTGCGCCCGGGTCCGCCGCGGCGGCGGAAGCCGGAACGGCACCCGAGCGCGCCGCGACCCCGCCAGGGGCGACGCCACCGAAGGCCGAGCCGCCCGCCGAGAACACACGGGAGGACGGCGACCGCCGCCCGGCGTCCGGCGGGCCGGCGCCGCAGCGGGCCGGGGCCGCGGGGGTTCGGCGGGCGCGGAGTGCGAGCGAGGGCTCGGCGTCCCGGCGCGGGCAGGAGGCGGCTCCCAAGCCGTCCACGGAACCGCGCGGTTCGGACGCCCCCTGGCACCACGCCCGCCCGGCGTTCGACGAACCCGAACCGAAACCGGGACCGGCCCCCGAGGACGACGGCCCCGACGCGACTGAACCCCCCACCACGCCTGAAACCCCCACCACGCCCGACGAACCGGAAGGAGGCCCGCGGTGAACGACGCCGTCGACGTCGCCCTGCGACTGGTCATCGTCTTCGCGGTGTTCCTGACCTTCCCCCTGATCGTGGGGCAGACCGAGCACAAGGTGATGGCGCACATGCAGGGCCGCCTCGGCCCCATGTACGCCGGCGGCTTCCACGGCTGGGCCCAACTCGTCGCGGACGGCGTGAAGTTCGCACAGAAGGAGGATGTGGTCCCGGCTGACGCCGACCGCCGCGTCTTCCAGCTCGCCCCCGCCGTGGCCCTGCTGCCCTACCTCCTCGTGCTGCTCGCCATCCCGATCGGCCCCGGCGAGGGCGCCGTCGGCCAGGTCGTCGACGCGGGCATCTTCTTCGTGCTCGCGGTCATGGCCGTCGGAGTCCTCGGCTCGCTCATGGCTGGCTGGGCCTCCGCCAACAAGTTCTCCCTCCTCGGCGGCCTGCGCACCGCCGCCCAGCTCCTCGCCTACGAACTGCCGATGCTGCTCGCCGCCGCCTCCGTGGCGATGGCGGCAGGCACGGTCTCCCTGCCCGGCATCGTCCACGCCTTCCACTGGTGGTGGCTGCCCTGGCAGATCGTCGGCGCGATCGTCTTCTTCGTCGCGGGCCTCGCCGAACTGCAACGCCCGCCGTTCGACATGCCCGTCGCCGACTCGGAGATCATCTTCGGCGCGTACACCGAGTACACCGGTCTGCGCTTCGCCCTGTTCCTGCTCGCCGAGTACGCCGGGATCGTCGTCCTGTGCGGCCTGACCACCGTCCTCTTCCTGGGCGGCTGGCACGGCCCCTGGGGCGACGCCGGCCTCGGCTGGGTCTGGACCCTGCTGAAGACGGCGGTCCTCGCCTTCGTGGTCATCTGGCTCCGCGTCACCTACCCGCGGCTGCGCGAGGACCAGCTCCAGAAGTTCTCCTGGACCCTCCTCGTCCCCCTTTCCCTCGCCCAGATCGCCCTCACCGGCATCGTCAAGGTGGTGATCCAGTAGCCATGGCCCCCATCCCCGGCAGCGGCCTGGCCAAGGGCCTGGCCGTCACCCTCCGCACGATGACGAAGAAGACCGTCACCGCGCAGTACCCCGACGTCCAGCCCGATCTCCCGCCGCGCACCCGCGGCGTCATCGGCCTGTTCGAGGAGAACTGCACCGTCTGCATGCTGTGCGCCCGCGAGTGCCCGGACTGGTGCATCTACATCGACTCCCACAAGGAGACGGTCCCCGCGGCGACCCCCGGTGGCCGCGAACGCAGCCGCAACGTCCTCGACCGCTTCGCCATCGACTTCTCCCTGTGCATGTACTGCGGTATCTGCATCGAGGTCTGTCCTTTCGACGCCCTGTTCTGGTCCCCGGAGTTCGAGTACGCCGAGACCGACATCCGCGACCTCACCCACGAGCGCGACAAGCTGCGCGAGTGGATGTGGACCGTGCCCGCGCCACCCGCCCTCGACCCCGGCGCCGAGGAGCCCAAGGAGATCGCCGCCGCCCGCAAGACCGCCGAGAAGCTGGCGGCCGCGCAGGCCGAACCGGGGGAGGGGGACGCGTGAGCCTCGCCGCCGCAAGCCACGGCTTCCTCTCTCCGACCGGCGTCGAGATCGCCTTCCTCCTCGTCGGCCTGGTCACCTTCGGCGCCGCCCTCGTCACCGTCACCACCCGGCAGCTCGTGCACGCCGCCCTGTGGCTGGTGGTCACCCTCGGCGGCCTCGCCGTGGAGTACCTGCTGCTCACCGCCGAGTTCATCGCCTGGGTGCAGGTCCTCATCTACGTGGGTTCCGTCGTCGTCCTCCTCCTGTTCGGCCTGATGCTCACCAAGGCGCCCATCGGCCGCTCCCCGGACGCCGACTCCGGCAACCGCTGGGCCGCCCTGACCGTGGCCGTCGCCGCCGCGGCCGCCCTGGTCTGGGTGGTCGTCGACGCCTTCCGCGCCACCTGGATCGACCTGGACGGCGCCGCCGCCGGATCGACGAGGGTCACCGGCGAGAGCCTGTTCCAGAACTGGGTCCTGCCCTTCGAGGCCCTCTCCGTCCTCCTCCTGGCCGCGCTGGTCGGTGCGATCGTCCTGTCCCGCAAGGCGAAGGCGGCCGATGCCGCCGCCCAAGCCGCTGCCGCCACCCCGGCCGCGGGAGCCGACGGCGACCCGGGCGCGAAGGAAGGTGTCCGCTGATGCACCTCGCCTATCCCGCCGTGCTCTCCGCCCTCCTGTTCTGCACCGGCCTGTACGGCGTCCTCGCCCGCCGCAACGCGATCCTGGTCCTGATGTCCGTCGAGCTCATGCTCAACGCCGTCAACCTCAACCTGGTCGCCTTCGACGTCTGGCTCAGCAGGGCCGCGATCGAGACCCTGCACTCCGGGCAGGCCCTGACCCTGTTCACCATCGCCATCGCCGCCGCCGAGATCGGCATCGGCCTGGCGATCGTCCTCGCCGTCCACCGCAACCGCGGCACCTCGGACATCGACCGGCTCCGCGACTCCGCCGAGGGCCCCGACGACTCCGACGACTCCGACGACGGCTCCCACGGCGCCGCCGCGACCGCAGAGGCCGCTGAGAAGGCTGAGGCCACCGCGTGACCACGACCACCCTCGCCGTCCTCGTTCCGCTCCTTCCGTTCCTCGGCGCCGTGGCCGGCCTGCTGCTCGGCCGCACCGCGCCCGGCTTCGTCCGCCCGCTCGCCGTCCTGCCGGCCCTCGCCTCGCTGGTCCTGGCCGTACTGGTCGCCGCGGACCAGGGCGGCGGCCGGGCCGTCGACGCAGCCACCGAGCTCACCCCCACCGGCTCGGTGCCCATCGAACTCGCCCTGCACATCGACGGCTTCGCCGCGCTCGTCGCCGTGCTGGTCACCGTCGTCGCCACCTGCGTGCAGATCTACTCCACGGGCTACCTGCGCGACGACCCGCGCTACCCCTCGTACGCCGCGCTCGTCTCCCTGTTCACCTCCGCGATGCTGCTCGTCGTCTACTCCGGCGACCTGATCGTGCTGCTGGTCGGCTGGGAGGTCATGGGCATCTGCTCCTACTTCCTGGTCGGCCACTACTGGGAGACCCCCGAGGCCCGCGCCGCCTCCATCAAGGCCTTCCTGGTCACCAAGCTCGGCGACGTGCCCTTCCTGATCGGCCTGTTCGCACTCGGCACCGACGCGGGATCCTTCCGGATCACCAAGGTCCTCGGCGCCGTCGCGAGCGGCGGACTGCACCACCCGACCCTGATCGCCCTGCTGCTCCTCGCCGGCGTGGCGGGCAAGTCGGCGCAGTTCCCGCTGCACACCTGGCTCCCCGACGCCATGGCGGGCCCGACGCCCGTCTCCGCGCTGATCCACGCCGCGACGATGGTCGCCGCCGGTGTCTACTTCGTCGCCCGGCTCCTCCCCGTCTTCCAGGCCTCCTCGGCCGCGATGGTCGTCCTCGCCGTCATGGCCGCCGTGACGATGGCCGGCTCGGCGCTCGCCGCGCTCGCCCAGGACGACATCAAACGCGTTCTCGCCTACTCGACGATCGGCCAGCTCGGCTACATGACCGGCGCGCTCGCCGTCGGCGACCGCGGCGCGGCCGTCTTCCACCTCCTGTCGCACGGCGCCTTCAAGGCGCTCCTGTTCCTCGCGGCCGGCGTGATCATCCACGCGTCCGGCACCAACTCGCTGGCCGCCATGTCCCGCATGAGCAACCTGCGCGCCCGCGTCCCGGACGCCTACTGGACGATGACCGTGGCGCTCCTCGCCCTCGCCGCGATCCCTCCCTTCAGCGGCTTCTTCTCCAAGGAGTCCGTCCTCGGCGCCGCCGAACACGCGGCCACCGGCCACACCGGCCACGCCCCCGCGGCGGCCGGCTGGACCGTCCTCGTGGCCGGTCTCCTCACCGCCCTGCTCACCGGCGCCTACGCCATGCGCCTGTGGCTGCTGGCCTTCCGCGGCCGGGGCGCCGAGGCCCCCGACCACGGCAGGCAGCCCCTCGTCATGAACGCCGTGCTCTGGGTGCTCGCCCTCCCGTCCCTCGCCTTCGGCGGCCTCGCCTTCCGGCTCCTGCCCGGATGGTTCGACGGCCGGGACCTGACCCCCACGCTCGTCACCTCCATCCTCGGCACCGGCGTGGCCCTGGTCGGCGGCATCGTCACCTACGGCGCCTGGCAGCACACCACCGCGCTCGCCCGGACCCCCCTCGGCGCCGTCGCCGCCCACCCCGAGGGCGACGCCGGACTCGTCGAGGCCGAGGCCATCGCCACCCACCGGCCCGCGTACGGGGACATCGCCCACGCGCCCGACCCAGCCGACCCCGGACGGCTGCTGCTCGGACCGCTGCACCGGCACGCGGCCGCCGGCTTCCACCTCGACGCCGTGTACACGGCCCTCTTCGTCCGCCCGGTGCTGGCCGGAGCGAGCCTCGTCCGGTTCCTCGACCGGGAGGTCGTCGAGACCTACGTACGCGGCGCCGGAGCCGTACCCCGCCTGCTCGGGGCCGCCGTACGGCGCGCCCAGACCGGCAATGTCCAGACCTATGTGAGCGCGCTGCTCGCCGGCACCGTCGTCCTGGCGGTCGCCGCCGTCCTTCTGGCCACGGGAGCGTGAGCAGGCGTGATCGATATCAACGAGTCCGTGATGCAGTTCCTTCTGGCATTCCTCGTCGCCGGCCCGCTCCTCGGAGCGCTCGCCGCCCTCCTGCCCGCGCCGCCCGGACTGAAGGGGAAGTCACCCGAGCAGGCCGTGCTCCGGCACGGCGTGACCGTGACCGGCGCGATCCTCGCCGCCGCGATCGTCCTCGCGGCCGGCTTCGACCACGCCCACCCGTCGAAGATGCAGGCCACGACCGACATCAGCTGGATCCCCGCGCTCCATGTGCGCATCCACCTCGGCGTCGACGGCATTTCCCTCCCCCTCGTCGTACTGACCGCGCTGCTGACCTTCCTCTGCGCGCTGTACTCCTACTTCAAGCCGCCCACGGGCCCCACCCCTAAGGCGTTCGTCGCGCTGCTGCTCCTGCTCGAGTCCGGCACCCTCGCGACCTTCGCCGTCCTCGACCTGCTGCTGTTCTTCCTCGCGTTCGAGATGGTCCTCATCCCGATGTACTTCCTCATCGCCCGCTGGGGCGGCGAGGGCCGTCAGGCCGCCGCCTGGCGGTTCATCCTCTACACCCTGCTCGGCTCGGTCGTCATGCTGCTCGGCCTGCTCCTCGTCGGGCTCAAGACCGGCACCTTCGACATGGTGGCACTCGCCACTGACAACGGCCGGTCACTGACCGCATCGGTGCAGGTCATCGCCGTTCTCGCGATCGGTCTCGGACTCGCGGTCAAGACGCCGATGTGGCCGCTGCACAGCTGGCTGCCGGACGCCCACACCGCCGCCCCGACCGTCGGCTCGGTGCTGCTGGCCGGCGTCCTGCTGAAGATGGGCACGTACGGCTTCGTCCGCATCCTGCTGCCGATCGCGCCCGACGGTTTCCGCACCCTCGCGCCCTACCTCGCCGCCCTCGCCGTCGTCGGGATCATCTACGGATCCCTGGCCTGCCTCGCCCTCGCCAGGCGGGGCGCGAAGGGCGACCTCAAGCGGCTCATCGCCTACTCCTCCGTCGGCCACATGGGCTTCGTCCTGCTCGGCATCGCCACGATGACCCCCACCGGCGTGAACGGCGCCCTGTTCGCCAACATCGCCCACGGCCTCATCACCGGCCTGCTGTTCTTCCTCGTCGGCGCGCTCAAGGACCGCACCGGCACCACCGACCTCGACGCCCTCGCCGACAAGTCGGGCGCCGCGCTGTACGGAAAGGCACCGCACCTCGGCGCGCTCCTCGCCTTCGGCGCCGTCGCCTCGCTCGGACTGCCGGGCCTCGCCGGGTTCTGGGGCGAGATGCTCGCCCTGTTCGGCTCGTTCCGGCCCGCCGCCGACCTCAGCCGGCCCGCCTTCCTCACCTTCATGGCGATCGGCGCCTTCGGCACCCTGCTCACCGCCGCGTACATGCTCGTCGTGGTCCGCCGCGTCTGCATGGGCGACGTACCGCGGCAGGCACCGCAGCTCGCCGACGTACGGGGCTACGAGTTCGCGGCCTGGACCCCGCTCGTCGCCCTCACCGTCCTCGCCGGACTCTGGCCGAAGGCCCTGCTCGGGCTCACCGACCCGGCCGTGCAGCAGCTCCTCGCAGGAGGCACCCGATGAGCGCCCTGGCCCAGACGGCGGCCCCGTCGGTGGTCCAGTCCGTCGACTGGCTCGCCGTCGCGCCGCCCACCCTCACCGCGGTGATCGCCCTCGTGGTCCTCGTCGCCGACCTCTTCCTGCCACAAGCGCGCAAGCCTCTCCTCGGCTGGCTCTCCGTCGCGGGACTCGCCGCCGCCGCGCTGCTGCTCCTGCCGCTCCTCGACGGCGACCGCGCCACGTTCTGCCAGACCGGCCTGCCCGACGCGTGCAGCTACACCGCCGACCGCTTCACCCTCGTCATCCAGTTCCTCGTGCTCGGCGGGGCCCTCCTGACGGCGCTGCTGTCGGTCACCGCGCTGAAGGACGCGCGCAGGGCACTGCCCGAGGGGGAGTTCTGGTTCCTGCTGCTGGCCTCCGCCGCCGGTGCCGCGCTCCTGCCCGCCGCCCGCGACCTGGCGACCCTCGTCGTCGCCCTGGAGGTCGCCTCCCTGCCCGCCTTCGCCCTCGTCGGCCTCCGCAACGGCGACCGCAGGTCCTCCGACGCGGCCCTGAAGTTCTTCCTGTCCTCGGTGACCGCGACCGCCGTCAGCCTGCTCGGCGTCAGCTTCGTCTACGCCACCACCGGCACCCTCTACCTCACCCAAATCGCCGAACGCATCCAGCACGTCGACGGACAGTTCCACACACTCGCCCAGACCGGCGTCGTCCTCACCCTCGTCGGCTTCGCCTTCAAGACCGCCGCCGTCCCCTTCCACTTCTGGGTGCCCGACACGTACGTGGGAGCCCCCCTGCCGATCGCCGCCTACCTGTCGGTCGTCGGCAAGGCCGTCGGCTTCACCGGACTGATCCTCGTCACCGTCGTCGCCTTCCCGTCGTACTCCGGCGCCTGGGGTCCCGCGATGGCCGTGCTCGCCGCGCTCACCATGACCGTCGGCAACGTCGGCGCCCTGCGTCAGCAGGCCACGCGCGCGTACAGCGCGGTACGGCTGCTCGCCTGGTCCTCCGTCGGCCAGGCCGGCTACCTCCTGGTGCCGATCGCCGCCGCCGGCTACTCCGGGGATCCGCAGAAGTCGATCGGCTCCACGGTCGCCTACGCGCTCATGTACGCCGCCGTGAACATCGGCGCCTTCGCCGTGGCCGCGCTCGTGGGTCGTACGAGAGAACGCAACCGCGTCAGCGACTACCGCGGCCTGTACGCCACCAACCCGCTGACCGCCCTGCTGCTGGCCTTCTTCCTGCTCTGCCTGGCCGGCCTTCCGCCGGGCGTCATCGGGCTGTTCGCCAAGGTCACCGTGTTCTCCGCGGCCGTCGACGCCGGACTCGGCTGGCTCGCCGTCGTCATGGCCGTCAACGTCGTCATCGCGCTGTTCTACTACCTCCAGTGGACGGCCCTGCTGTTCCGCGCCCCCGAGGGCGAACCCGTCCGGCACCGCGTCCCGGCCCCTCTCACCGCCGCCCTCGCCCTGACGGGCGTCCTCGGCGTGGCCCTCTCCGGCGCCCCCCAGCTGGTGCTCCGCTTCGCGGGCACCGGCCTGTTCTGAGCGCGCCCGGGCCTGGCCACGCGCGCGTGGGAGCCCCGCGCGCGTAGGAGCCACCCGGGCCTCGCCACACGCCCCTAGGAGCCACCCCGGCCTGCCCCACGCGCGCGCCGCCCGGAGCCCCGCTCACCCGGACGGCCCGCGCGCCGACGCACCCACCAGGGAACCCGTGGCCGCCGCCTGGCGTTGACCAGTTCGGAAGGGTCCACTGGACGTGACACCACACGGCACCGGTGGAGTCGAAACGCAGCAAGCGAAGGGTTCCCCTGCCGCACCACTTGGAGGGCGTACCGTGCACCGCCGGCACAACGGGCTCAGGACCGCAGTCCTCCTCGGGGGACTGTCCGCACTCATCATCCTCATCGGCAGTTTCTTCGGCCGTACCGGCCTGGTCGTCGCGGTCCTCATCGCCCTCGGCACCAACGCGTACGCGTACTGGAACAGCGACAAGCTGGCGCTGCGTGCCATGCGGGCCCGCCCGGTGAGCGAGTTCGAGGCCCCGGCCCTGTACCGGATGGTCCGCGACCTCTCCACCCAGGCCCGTCAGCCCATGCCCCGCCTGTACATCTCCCCGACCGAGGCACCCAACGCCTTCGCGACCGGCCGCAACCCGCGCAACGCCGCCGTGTGCTGCACGGAAGGCATCCTGCGCATCCTGGACGAGCGGGAGCTGCGCGGCGTCATCGGCCACGAGCTCAGCCACGTCTACAACCGCGACATCCTCATCTCCTCCGTCGCCGGCGCGCTGGCCTCCGTGATCATGTTCCTGGTCAACTTCGCCTGGCTGATCCCGATCGGGCGCTCCGACGACGACGAGGGCCCCGGCCTGATCGGCATGCTCCTGATCATGATCCTGGGCCCGCTCGCCGCGTCCCTCATCCAACTGGCCATCAGCCGCTCCAGGGAGTACGAGGCGGACGCGTCCGGCGCCCGGCTCACCGGCGACCCGCTCGCCCTCGCCGGCGCCCTGCGCAAGCTGGAGACAGGCACCCAGCAGCTTCCGCTGCCCCCCGAGCCGCGCATCGAGACCGCGAGTCACATGATGATCGCGAACCCGTTCCGCCCCGGTCAGGGACTGTCGAAGATGTTCTCCACGCACCCGCCGATGGCGGAGCGCATCGCCCGCCTCGAGCAGATGGCCGGCCGCCGGCTCTGAGACGGACGCCTAGCGTCCGCCGAATCCGTCGTCCGTCCGCACCACTTCACGCCCCAGGGGCATGAGCGAGGCCGGGATGAGCTTCAGGTTGGCCCACCCGAAAGGGATGCCGATGACCGACAGGAACAGCGGGATGCTGGTGATCAGGTGCCCCAGCGCCAGCCACCAGCCCGCGAAGACCAGCCAGATCACGTTGCCGATGAACGACCCGGCCCCGGCACCCGGACGCTCCACGGCGTCGCGGCCGAACGGCCACAGGACGAATCCCGCGAGGCGCAGCGACGCGATGCCGAACGGGATGGTGATGATCAGGACGAAGCAGATCAGCGCGGCGATCAGGTAGCCGATCGCCATCCAGATGCCGCAGAAGACCAGCCACACGAGGTTGAGCAGCAGGTTGATCACCTTCATGATCGGCATCCTCCAGGTCGTTCAATGTCGTTTCCGCCGGTACTGCCCGCCGGCTCAAGTATCGGCGCTGTCAGGGGGATCAGGGGCGGTCGCGGCCCCTTGTAGCGCGATCGGGAACGTTCGGAGACGATCCCGCGGCGCACCGGCGCCGTGGGCCGTGCCCTACCGCGCCGCCCACCACCGCCGTACGCCGTACGAGGCCATGCCCGCCGCCAGCACCCCGCTGCCCACGGCCACCGAGAGCCACGGCAGGGCGAACGCCAGAGTCAGGCATCCGACAAGGCCCAGCGCCGGCACCGCGCGCCGGGCGGGAGCGGGATCGAGGGTCCAGGCGGCGGCGTTGGCGATCGCGTAGTACGCCAGGACGCCGAACGAGGAGAAACCGATCGCGCCCCGGACGTCGACCGTCGCGGCCAGCACCGCGACCACGGCGCCCACGGACAGCTCCGCCCGGTGCGGCACCTGGAAACGGGGATGCACGGCCGCCAGCGCCCCGGGAAGATGCCGGTCCCGGGCCATGGCCAGGGTGGTCCGCGAGACGCCCAGGACCAGGGCGAGCAGCGACCCCAGCGCGGCCACGGCGGCCCCCGCCCGCACCACCGGGACCAGCCCCGGCACCCCGGCCGCCCGCACCGCGTCGGCCAGCGGTGCCGCCGCGCGGCCCAGCCCGTCCGCCCCCAGCACGGAGAGCGCGGCCACCGCCACGAACACGTACACGGCCAGCGTGATGCCGAGGGCGAGCGGGATCGCCCGCCGGATGGTGCGCGCGGGATCCCGTACCTCCTCGCCGAGGGTGGCGATCCGCGCGTACCCGGCGAAGGCGAAGAACAGCAGCCCGGCCGCCTGAAGCACGCCGCCTGCGCCGACGGAGCCGCCGATGGCCGCCCGGTGGGCGGTGAAGGCGCCGGAGCCCAGGCACACCGCGACCACGGAGGCGAGGACCGCCAGCACGATTGCCACGATCACCCGCGTCAGCCAGGCGGACTTCTGGACGCCGCCGTAGTTCACGGCGGTCAGCGCCACCACGGCCGCGACCGCCACCGCGTGCGCCTGCCCCGGCCAGACGTACGCGCCCACGGTGAGGGCCATCGCCGCACAGGAGGCCGTCTTGCCGACGACGAACGCCCAGCCCGCCAGGTGGCCCCAGAACATGCCGAGCCGTTCGCGCCCGTACACGTACGTGCCGCCGGAGGCCGGATACCGGGCGGCCAGCCGTGCCGAGGAGTCGGCGTTGCAGTAGGCCACCACGGCGGCGACCGCGAGCCCGAGAAGAAGACCGGAGCCCGCCGCGCGGGCCGCCGGCCCCAGGGCGGCGAAGATCCCGGCCCCGATCATCGAGCCGAGGCCGACGACCACGGCGTCGCCGACTCCGAGGGTGCGCCGCAGCTCGGGCGAGGACGGGGCAGCGGACCGGGTCATGGCCCGACCCTACTGACGTGTGCAACCGGGGGACGCCGTCGGGGCGTCCTCCTCCACGACGCGCTCCTGGCGCGGGACGCACACGCGTGTGGTAGGCACGATCACAGCACGTGACAAGTACGACGAGAACGACGCGCGGCCTGCTGGTGCAGCAGCACAGCCTGTCCGAACCGAACGTGAGGCACCGGGACAGTGCAGGCACGGCGTGGAAGGGCAGGTTCAGAGCATGGGCATCATCAGCTGGATCATCCTGGGGCTCCTGGCCGGCGCCATCGCGAAGCTCCTGCTGCCGGGGCGCGACCCGGGCGGCTTCATCGTCACGACTCTCATCGGCGTCGCCGGGGCGTTCCTCGGTGGCTGGATCTCCGCCCGCTGGCTGCACCACCCGATCAGCCGGCAACTCTACGACGGCGCCACCTGGGCCGCCGCGATCGGCGGCTCGCTCGTGCTGCTGATCGGCTACCGGATCTTCTTCGGCAACTCGCGCGACTGAGCGGGAAAAGGGCGGGCACCGCGCAGGTGCCCGCCCTTTGCTCTGTCCTCTGCTCCGCCTACCGGTAGTTCACGAACTGGAGGGCGAAGTCGAAGTCCTGGCCCTTCAGCAGCGCGATCACGGTCTGGAGGTCGTCGCGGCTCTTGGAGCTGACGCGCAGCTCCTCACCCTGGACCTGGGCCTTCACGCCCTTGGGACCCTCGTCGCGGATGAGCTTCGCGACCTTCTTCGCGTTGTCCTGGGAGATGCCCTCCTGGATCGACGCGAAGAGCTTGTACTCCTTGCCGGACAGCTGCGGCTCGCCCGCGTCCAGGGCCTTCAGGGAGATGCCGCGCTTGATCAGCTTGGACTGGAAGACGTCGAGGACTGCCTTCACCCGGTCCTCGGAGTTCGCCTCCAGAAGGATCTTCTCACCGGACCACGAGATCGAGGCGCCCACGCCCTTGAAGTCGTAGCGCTGGGAGATCTCCTTGGCGGTCTGGTTGAGGGCGTTGTCGACCTCCTGCCGCTCGACCTTCGAGACGATGTCGAAACTGGAGTCGGCCATGTCCTGTGGCTCCTTGCATCGAGGTGTGTCGGGGTGCGTGTCATGCCGGATGAGTGCCGGCGGGCGCGGGAGAACCGCCGATCCCGGCCTGCGGGTCGCGGGCCGCATCCGCACCAGCCTAGCCATCCCGGACGGTCACGGCCGCCGATCAATGGGGTGGCGGAGCACCCCTCGGCATCGGGTATTGTTTACGTCGTTGCCGGGGAGCCCGCCGAAAGGCGGTTCGAACGGCGGCATCCCAAGGCGGTGTGCCCGAGCGGCCAAAGGGAGCAGACTGTAAATCTGCCGGCTCAGCCTTCCCAGGTTCGAATCCTGGCGCCGCCACTCTGGGAAAGACCCCCGCTGGTCAGCCATCACGGCTGGTCGGCGGGGGTTTCTCGTTGTTGGCCCCTGTCTGATCCGACGGGGAGGGCGTGAGGACGTGTCTCACCTCGTACCGCACATGTCCCACCGCCGATCAGTGCGTGTACCCCAGGTGTCCCCCCGGGGGTGAACATGATCACTCCGGTTCGTTCCACTCCCGAAAGACCCCGTCGATCTGGCTGTTGGCACGTTCCCGCCGAGACCCGCACTTCGCCGTATCCGGTGCGCCCTCCACCGCCGCCTGGACGGCTGGCCCACCCGCTGACCAGGCCGGCCCCGCCCGCCGTCCCGCGCAGGGTGGGGGACGGCGGGTCACTCCACGTCCGCTACCCGACCGGACAGCAGGGCGCGCAGATAACGTCGCCGGAAGACCCGCTGCGCGAGCAGCAGCACCGGGAACACCGGGCGCCACCTCCCGTGTGGGGCGGCACCGGTCAGGGAGCGGATCGTCAGCGCGACCGTGCCGTCGGGGGACCGGTGGACGATGAAGGCCTCCTCACCGCTGACGGGATGACCGGGCAGGGTGCCGTAGGCGAAGCCGCAGCGGTCCGGGGTGTCGACGACGGCGACGACCCGGACCGGCTCCCGTACCACGCATGGACCGAATGCCGCGGTGACCTGGTACTCCGCCCCCTCTACGACCCGCTCTCCTGCACCGTCGCGGCCACTGACTGTGAAGCCGCTGCGCCGCTTGACGCCCCAGCGCAGCACCGCGTCCGCCGCGGCTTGCCAGTCCGCCTCCCCGCGGCCGATGACGACGGTACGGGCATAGCGGCGCAGACCTGTGTTTCCCGACGGCCATGGCTCGTCGGCGGGTCGGGTCGCCCCGGCCGGGCCGTAGGTGAGTGCGCCGGCTGACGGGCCGCGTCTCGTACGGCGGTGGGGCATGACGCTCCTGTGGGGCGTGCGGGCGGCCCGTGATCGTAACGCGGCGGTGCCCCTCCGCAAGTGCTGTGGTCCGCGCCTGGGGGCTCGGCTATGTGTTGCTGGGGATCTCCCTCACGATCGAGCCGGTGACCGTGATGGCCGGCGGGGAGCCGGGCCGGCCGGCGGACGTGATGCGTTGGGTTGCCGGACCGCTCGTGGTCGGCTCGCTCCCGGCGGCGTTCCTGTCCCGGCGGTGGGAGCGTGGTCGGGCCCGGGCCATGAATGAGGGGCGGCGGGCGTGAACCGGGCCGTCACCTGGAGTGAGGCGGCGCTCGTGGCCGTTGCCTGCTGGGCGGTCAGCGGTCCGGGATACGGCGTGCTCGCCGCCCTCGACTTGCCGCACGTGCCCGTTGCGCCCCTCATCGGCATGGGGCTTTCCCAGTGGTTCTGGGCGAGCCGCCGCTTTTGGCTGGCCGGGGTCGCGGCGAGCCTCGTGGGGCCTGTCGTGCTGTTCGCTCTCATCGACGTCCTGCGTCCGGGTCTGGGCCGCTACGTTGCGGACGCGCTGGCCACGGGGGCCGCGGCGACGGTCGCCTTGGCCGTCTTCACCCTGGTCGGCCGCGGAGCGGGACGCCATCGTGACGCAGCACGCATCTTCGACGTGAACGGGGTGGTGCATTCCCGAGTCCGACGGCTTCAGCGGAAGACCGCCGCGGGCGCGGCGGTGGTCAGCGCCAGTTGGTGTCGTGGCTGAGGCGGTGGTGGTGGGTGTCGTACTGGTCGACCGTGGTGATGGTCTGTCCGTTCGGGATGGGTGCGGCCCAGGCGCGGTAGGTGGTGCCGGGGACGGTGGCTGTGGTGGCCTTCACCTGGGTGCCGTTGGAGAGGGAGACCACGCCGTAGGCGACGTCGGCTTCGGGGTTGGACACCATCAGCCGGGTGCCGCTGAGGCCCTTGTCGTGAAAGCCCCACAGCCCCATTCCGCCGGCGGCCTGGGGGTCGTCCGTGCCGGTGACGGGCTGGCAGTCGGCCCAGGGGCCGCCCTGGTGGTCGATGCGGACGCCGCCGATGAACATGCGCCGGCACAACAGGGAAGTGCCCGGTGCCGTGGTTCCGTCGGGCAGTTTGGGCAGGGTGTAGCCCTTGGGCAGCGTGCGGTGGAACTCCAACGCCACCGAGCCGTGTGCTGCGCTGTTCCGGCTGGGATGTTCGGCCCATGGACCGGGCCTGTCGGGGTGATCGCCCTGTGGCCGGCCCTTGTCGGGGTACTTCTCGTGGCGACCCGGCGCCTCGACGCGCCGAAGTGGGGCCGGGGCCGGCACGCGCGCGGTCAGACACCCGGAGTGACACCACAGGGCCGGCACGCGCGCGCGGTCACACACCCGGAGTGACACCACAGGGCCGGCCAGGATCCGAACAGTGTCGGTGGGGCCGTGCACACTGGGGCCATGTCCTCGCGTCGCAGACTCTGCCCCGTGTGCCGTCGGGAGATCGCCGTGGTCGCCGGGCGGTTCGCCCGGCACGATGCGCCCGGGACGCGGGCGAGCGGCGGGCTGACCTCCTGTGACGGATCGCGTCGGATGGCGCAACTCGGCGCTGTGCAGCCGTCGTTGGACGGCTACGCCGTTCCGGAGTGTCCCGGGCAACTGCCGTTGTTCTGATGGTCAGTTGCCCGCCACCGACTTCACCGCCACCGACACCGGTGCCGAGCCGCTGACGAGTTCCAGGGTCAGTCCGGCCGTCGCCGGGGTCTCCACCAGTTCGGCCAGTACGGCGGCCACGTCGTCGCGCGGGATCATGCCGCGGCCCGTGTGGGCCTCCAGACGCACCTGGCCGGTGCCGGCGTCGTTCGTCAGCGAGCCGGGGCGCAGGATCGTCCAGTCCAGGGCCTCCTGGCGGCGGACGTGGTCGTCCGCCTCGCCCTTGGCGCGCAGGTAGACGTCGAAGACCTCGTCGCCCTTGTGCGCCGCGTCCGCGCGCATCGAGGACACCACCAGGTGGCGGCGCACGCCCGCGCGTACCGCCGCGTCCGCGAACAGGACCGCCGCGCCCTTGTCCACCGTCTCCTTGCGGGCCACGCCGCTGCCCGGGCCCGCGCCCGCCGCGAACACCGCCGCGTCGGCCCCCCGCAGCAGCCGCGCGACCTCGTCGACCGACGCCGACTCCAGGTCCAGCACGACCGGTTCGGCGCCGGCCTTCCGCAGGTCCTCGCTCTGCTCGGCACTGCGGATGATGCCCGCCACCTCGTCCCCGCGCGCGGCGAGCAGCCGCTCCAGCCGCAGCGCGATCTGACCATGACCACCAGCGATGACAATGCGCATGCTTCCGACCGTACGCCCGGACGGCCGCATCTGCCGCACGACTTCGGCCATGCCCAGGGGGCCCTCCGTCGTGTTCCGCGGGTCCGCGCAGGCCGGCTACCAGCGGCCCCCGGCAACACCCGGGTGGGCCGCCGGCCGCACCTCTCGCGCGGTGCTGCGCCACCGCGCAGCGCTACTTCGGCGGGGTCCGGAAGCCCTCCGCCGAGCCACGCACGTCCCGGACCCCACCCCCCCGCACCCTCAGGACAGCTCCCCCCGCCCCTGCCGTGGCAGTCCCAGTTCCGCCGTGGCCGCGGAGTCGGAGAATTCGCGTACCGCGCTGGTGCGGGACACCACGCGGCCCCGGTGCACCACGATCCGGCTGTACGCCAGCGACAGCGCCCCCGCGAGCCGGTCGCCGCGTACCGCGAGCAGTTCGGCGGGGAAACCCGCCTCCACCCGCACCTCGGGCAGGCCGAGCACCGCGCGGGCGGACGCGCTCACCGCGTCGTAGGCCTCCTCGGGGCGCAGTCCGTGCCGTGAGGCCAGCAGATACGCGGCCTCCAGCGGGTCGCCGCGCCCCACCGGGTTCGACACGTCCCGCAGGGCGCCGCTGCCCGCGGCCACCCGGACCCCGGCCGCCCGCAGCAGCCTCACCGGCGCCGTCCCGTGGCCCTCGACGCCGCCGCAGTAGCCCTGGGGCAGGCACACCACCCTCACCCCCGCCGCGGCCAGCTGGTCCGCGGCCCGGCCGGCCGCCCCCGCGGGCAGCCCGGCCAGGCCGCCGCACGGGCCCAGCGTCACTCCCGGCCGCAGCCCGCCCGCCATCGCCGCGATGCGCGCCAGCCGGGCCGGGTCGGCGCCGTCGGTGTGCAGGTCCACGGGGCAGCCGTGCTCGGAGGCGACCTCCAGGACCGCCTCGACATAGCCCGTCGGGTCCGGGTCCACGTCCGGGCAGCCGCCCACGACGCACGCGCCCATCTTCACCGCGTCCCGCAGTATCGCCAGGCCGTCCGCGCCGGCCGCCCCGGTCAGCACGCGCGGCACCGCCACCGTCGTCAGCTCGGTGAGCCCGCGCAGCGACCGCCGGGCCCGCAGGGCCGCCGTGAGCACGCCGAGCCCCTGGACGTCACCCACGCGTACGTGTGCGCGCACGGCCGTCGCGCCGTGACCCAGTTGCAGCAGCGCGGCCTCGGTGGTGCGGCGCTGGACGTCGTCAGGCTCGTACGACACCGGCCCGCCGCTGTCGGCGGTCAGGGCCGTGTCGGCGTGGGCGTGGGGTTCGGCCGGGGCCGGCAGGAGCAGGTAGCCGCCGAGGTCGACGCGTGGCGTGCCGGCCCGCGTGGCGCCCGCGCCGAGGCTGCCGGCGGTGCCGACCGCCTCGATGCGCTCACCGGCCAGCCGTACGTCCACGGTCCGCCCGTCGGTCAGCCGCGCCCCGCAGAGCAGCAGCCCGTCCGGGTCCGTCCGTCCGGACGGACCCGGTGAGGAGGACGAGGGGGGCGGTGGCTGTCCGGGGGGCATCGCACTCCAGATACGAAAGGCGACTGGGGCTCGGGGGCACGGACCGCGGGGCCGCGCGGGCCACGCAAGATCACGCAGAGTGAGTCGAGCCTAGGGCGGCCGCCGGGCCCGACGAGGGAGGAGCGCAATAGTCGTACCGGCGTGGCCGCGGGGCCGGAGCGACGCCGGGAAACGGATTTGGGTGAACGGCCGCAGAGCGTGTAATGTCTTCCTCGCTCGCCCCAATAGCTCAGTCGGCAGAGCGTCTCCATGGTAAGGAGAAGGTCAACGGTTCGATTCCGTTTTGGGGCTCTGATGTGAGAGGTACCCGCCGCAAGGCGGGGCCCGATCGCATCGCAGCGGTGTAGCTCAGTCGGTAGAGCAAGCGGCTCATAATCGCTGTGTCACCGGTTCAAGTCCGGTCACCGCTACTCACAGTAGCCGATTGCGGGGTCGGTCCTTCGATCGGCTACTCTTTCTTGCGTTGAACTAGCCTACCCGTTCGTCAAGGAGCACTCACGTGGCTGCCACCGACGTCCGCCCGAAGATCACGCTGGCCTGCGTGGAGTGCAAGGAGCGGAACTACATCACCAAGAAGAACCGGCGGAACAACCCCGACCGGCTCGAGATGAAGAAGCACTGCCCGCGTTGCAAGGCGCACACCGCGCACCGCGAGACGCGCTGATCAAACTCAGACATGAGGCCGCCCCCGCACCATGGGGGCGGCCTCATGGTGTTTCATGTGCGAAAACCGCGAAGAACAGCGACACAGCGACACCAGGAGGTGCCGAGCCATGGCGCTCGACCAGTCCTTCGTGGGGCGGTCCTACCCGCCCACCGACCCCTACGAGGTGGGCCGGGAGAAGATCCGTGAGTTCGCGGAGGCGGTGGGCGACGCCAACGCGGCGTACACGGACCCGGAAGCCGCCAAGGAGCTCGGCCACCCCGATGTGATCGCCCCGCCGACCTTCGTCTTCGCGATCACCTTCAAGGCCGCCGGACAGGTCGTCCAGGACCCGCAGCTCGGCCTGGACTACAGCCGTGTGGTGCACGGCGACCAGAAGTTCGCCTACACCCGGCCCGTGCGCGCCGGTGACCGGCTCACCGTCACCTCCACCATCGAGTCGATCAAGTCCCTGGCCGGCAACGACGTCCTGGACATCCGCGGCGAGGTGCACGACGAGACGGGCGAGCACGTGGTGACCGCCTGGACCAAGCTCGTGGCCCGCGCGGCCGAGGAGGCGTGAGGAATCCGATGACGGCGAAGATCGCCTACGGCGACGTCGAGGTCGGCACCGAGCTGCCGGCGCAGACCTTCCCCGTGACCCGGGCCACCCTTGTGCAGTACGCGGGTGCCTCCGGGGACTTCAACCCGATCCACTGGAACGAGAAGTTCGCCAAGGAGGTCGGGCTTCCGGACGTGATCGCGCACGGCATGTTCACCATGGCCGAGGCGATCCGTGTGGTCACCGACTGGACGGGCGACCCCGGCGCGGTCGTCGAGTACGGCGTCCGCTTCACCAAGCCCGTCGTCGTCCCGAACGACGACGAGGGGGCCGTGATCGAGGTCTCCGGCAAGGTCGCGGCCAAGCTCGACGAGAAGACCGTGCGGGTCGACCTGACCGCCATGTGCAACGGGCAGAAGGTCCTCGGGATGTCCCGGGCCGTCGTACGCCTGGCCTGACGGCCACCCCGGTCCCGCACTCGCCGAGGTGCGGGACCGTCAGCGGGGTCTCGTAGTCTTGGGCGCGTGCAGGAACTCCACGACGCGCCCCTCGCCCCGCTGACCACGTTCCGGCTGGGCGGCCCCGCGACCCGGCTGATCACCGCGACCACCGACGCCGAGGTGATCGACGCCGTCCGCGAGGCCGACGCCCACGGCACACCGCTGCTGGTCGTCGGCGGCGGCTCCAACCTGGTCATCGGCGACAAGGGCTTCGACGGCACCGCGCTGCGCATCGCCACCCGCGGCTTCGAACTCACCGGCACGACGCTGGAGCTGGCCGCAGGCGAGGTCTGGACGGACGCGGTCGCGCGCACCGTCGAGGCCGGACTCGCCGGCGTCGAGTGCCTGTCCGGCATCCCCGGCTCCGCGGGCGCCACCCCGATCCAGAACGTCGGGGCGTACGGCCAGGAGGTCTCCTCGACGATCACCGAGGTCGTCGCCTACGACCGCCGTGACGGCCGCACGGTGACCCTGGCCAACGAGGAGTGCGCGTTCTCCTACCGGCACAGCCGCTTCAAGTCCGACCCCGAGCGGTACGTCGTCCTGCGCGTCCGTTTCCGGCTGGAGGACGCCGACGGTATGTCGGCGCCGGTCAAGTACGCCGAGACCGCCCGCGTCCTGGGCGTCGAGGCGGGCGACCGGGTACCGCTCGCCACCGCCCGCGAGACCGTGCTGAAGCTGCGGGCCGGGAAGGGCATGGTGCTGGACCCCGAGGACCACGACACCTGGTCCGCCGGTTCCTTCTTCACCAACCCGATCCTCACGGACACCGACTTCGCCACCTTCCGCGCACGCGTGCGGGAACGGCTCGGCGACGGCGTCGAGCCCCCCGCCTACCCGGCGGGGCAGGGGCACACCAAGACCTCCGCGGCCTGGCTGATCGACAAGGCGGCCTTCACCAAGGGATACGGCACCGGACCGGCCCGGATCTCCACCAAGCACACCCTGGCCCTGACCAACCGCGGCGGCGCGACCACCGAGGATCTGCTGGCCCTGGCCCGCGAGGTGGTGGCCGGGGTCCGCGAGGCCTTCGGCATCACCCTGGTCAACGAGCCGGTGACGGTCGGCGTGAGCCTGTAGACGCCTAAGACGCGACAGCACACAAGGGGAGGGGAAACCATGGGGAAGCAACACGGCAGACGTGCCGCCGCGGCCGTGGCCACGGCCTTCCTGGCGGGCGTGCTCGCCACGGGATGCGGCAAGGGCGGCACACCGGCCGGGGGCGGGGAGCCGGAAGCGGCGGCGGCGTACACGAGCGTGTCGGAGATCGACGAGAGGCTCGCACCGGACGGCACCACCGTCCGCGTCGGATCCCCCCACGCCAAGACCGTCGTCCACCTGTACGAGGACCTGCGCTGCCCGGTCTGCGCGGAGTTCGAGACCGAGGGCGGCGGCGAGGGCCTGCGCGAGCTGGTCCTGGCCGGCGAGGTCCGGGCCGACTACACGCTGGCCTCCTTCCTCGACGACCGGCTCGGCGGCGAGGGCTCCAAGAAGGCCGCCAACGCCCTGCGGGCCGCCCTGGACGCGGGCAAGTTCGCCGAGTACCACGAGGTGCTCTTCGCGCACCAGCCCGAGGAGGAGGTCGACGGCTACACCGACGCCTTCCTGCTGGACATGGCCTCCAAGGTCCCGGGCCTGCGCGGGGCGGAGTTCGACGCGGCGGTCAAGGGCATGAAGCACCGCGACTTCGTGACCTCCTCCGAGAAGGCGTTCGACACGTCGGGCGTGTCCGGCACGCCCACCATGAAGGTCGACGGCAGGACCGTCGACGCGGCGCTGGCCGGCGGCATCTTCGACAAGGAGACGCTGCCCCTGGTGATCGGCGCTTTGGCACGGTCCTGACCGCCGCGCCCCCGGAACAGGCCCTGGCCCGCCGTCAGCCCGCCAGCCAGTCGTCCACTCCCGACAGCAGCTTCTCCCGCATGTCCGAGGGGGCAGCCGACGCGCGGATCGACTGGCGGGCCAGCTCCGCCAGTTCGGCGTCCGTGAAGGCGTGGTGGCGGCGGGCGATGTCGTACTGCGCCGCCAGCCGGGAGCCGAACAGCAGCGGATCGTCGGCGCCCAGGGCCATCGGGACGCCCGCCTCGAACAGCCGGCGCAGGGGGACGTCCTCGGGCTTGTCGTACACGCCGAGGGCCACGTTCGACGCCGGGCACACCTCGCAGGTCACGCCACGGTCGGCCAGTCGGCTCAGCAGCCGCGGGTCCTCGGCCGCGCGCACCCCGTGGCCGACCCGGTGGGCCTGGAGGTCGTCCAGGCAGTCGCTCACCGAGGAGGGGCCGGTCAGCTCGCCGCCGTGCGGGGCCGCGAACAGGCCGCCGTCCCGTGCGATCGCGAACGCCCGGTCGAAGTCCCGCGCCATGCCCCTGCGTTCGTCGTTCGACAGGCCGAAGCCGACGACGCCGCGGTCCCGGTAGCGCACCGCGAGGCGGGCCAGCGTACGGGCGTCCAGGGGGTGCTTCATACGGTTCGCGGCGACCAGGACCCGCATCCCGAGGCCCGTCTCGCGCGACGCCGTCTCCACCGCGTCGAGGATGATCTCCAGCGCCGGGATCAGCCCGCCCAGGCGCGGCGCGTACGAGGTCGGGTCGACCTGGATCTCCAGCCACCCCGAGCCGTCCTTGACGTCCTCCTCGGCGGCCTCCCGCACCAGCCGCCGGATGTCGTCCGGTTCCCGCAGGCAGGAGCGTGCCGCGTCGTACAGCCGCTGGAAGCGGAACCAGCCCCGTTCGTCCGTCGCCCGCAGCCGCGGCGGCTCCCCGCTGATCAGGGCCGCCGTCAGCGCCTCGGGCAGCCGCACGCCGTACTTGTCGGCGAGTTCCAGCAGGGTGGTGGGCCGCATCGACCCGGTGAAGTGCAGGTGCAGATGGGCTTTCGGCAGCTCAGAGAGATCACGCACACCCGGGGGGTTCGGGGGGAGTCCCCCTGAAGAGCACAACATTCCTGGATGGTGCCGCACGTTCCCCGTGCCCCGGTAGTCGTTTCCCCATTCGTGGTCTTGCTCGCACAAATGAAGGAGCGCTCGCAGGCCACTCACGTGAGTGGCCTGCGAGCGCCCGCAAACGGAAGCGGAACTCAGTCCCGCGCCTCCGCCAGCAGCTTCTGGATCCGGCTGACGCCCTCCACCAGGTCCTCGTCACCCAGGGCGTAGGACAGACGCAGGTAACCCGGCGTGCCGAAGGCCTCACCCGGGACGACCGCGACCTCGGCCTCCTCCAGGATCAGGGCGGCCAGCTCCACCGAGTTCTGCGGGCGCCTGCCGCGGATCTCCTTGCCGATCAGCGCCTTCACCGACGGATAGGCGTAGAACGCGCCCTCCGGCTCCGGGCAGAGCACGCCGTCGATCTCGTTGAGCATCCGCACGATGGTCTTCCGTCGCCGGTCGAAGGCCTCGCGCATCCTCGCGACCGCCTCCAGGTCGCCGGAGACGGCGGCGAGGGCCGCGGCCTGGGAGACGTTCGCCACGTTCGACGTGGCGTGCGACTGGAGGTTGGTCGCGGCCTTGACCACGTCCTTCGGGCCGATGACCCAGCCCACGCGCCAGCCCGTCATGGCGTACGTCTTCGCCACGCCGTTGACGACGACGCACTTGTCGCGCAGCTCGGGCAGGAGCGCCGGCAGGGACACCGACACGGCGTCGCCGTAGACCAGGTGCTCGTAGATCTCGTCGGTCAGCACCCACAGGCCGTGCTCGAGGGCCCAGCGGCCGATCGCCTCGGTCTCGGCCTCGGAGTAGACCGCGCCGGTCGGGTTGGACGGGGAGACGAAGAGGACGACCTTGGTCTTCTTGGTGCGGGCGGCCTCCAGCTGCTCGACCGTCACGCGGTAGCCGGTGGTCTCGTCCGCGACGACCTCGACCGGGACGCCGCCGGCCAGGCGGATCGACTCCGGGTACGTCGTCCAGTACGGCGCCGGCACGATGACCTCGTCGCCCGGGTCGAGGATCGCGGCGAACGCCTCGTAGATGGCCTGCTTGCCGCCGTTGGTGACCAGGATCTGCGAGACGTCCGGCTCCCAGCCGGAGTCGCGCAGCGTCTTCGCGGCGATCGCGGCCTTCAGCTCGGGCAGGCCGCCGGCCGGCGTGTAGCGGTGGTACTTGGGGTTCCGGCAGGCCTCGACGGCGGCCTCGACGATGTAGTCCGGGGTCGGGAAGTCCGGCTCTCCGGCGCCGAAGCCGATCACGGGACGTCCGGCGGCCTTGAGGGCCTTGGCCTTGGCGTCCACGGCGAGGGTGGCGGACTCGGAGATCGCGCCGACGCGGGCGGAGACCCGGCGCTCGGTGGGAGGGGTTGCAGCGCTCATACCGTCCATCGTTTCAGACCGGAAACACCCGGGGCACGCCGTTCCACAGGGTGAACAAGTCCGGTCGAACCTCCGGACATCCGTCCGGATCCGGTCCTCGGCCAGGCGATCTTCCAGTGATCGGGGCCGGTTGGGCACTTTCTGTTCGACGACCGGCGCCGGAACACGTACACTCTCACCTCGTTGGTCTTCAGCAGCCGCTGTCGCACCCGGTGCACACCGAGCACCCGGTCGTATGCGGTACGTTGGGGGCACACAAAGGGTCGTAGCTCAATTGGTAGAGCACTGGTCTCCAAAACCAGCGGTTGGGGGTTCGAGTCCCTCCGGCCCTGCTACACACACCATCGCCAGGATGTGTGCGCATGTACGTACAGCAATGCACCGCCGTGCGGCTCGACCGGGCGCGGCACGGCCACGACCCGGAATCAGGTGAGGACGAATGACGGACGCCGTGGGCTCCCTCGACACGCCTGATGCCCAGGACGAGGTGACGGACTCCAAGAAGGCCCGCAAGGGTGGCAAGCGTGGCAAGAAGGGCCCGCTGAAGCGCCTTGCTCTCTTCTACCGTCAGATCATCGCGGAACTCCGCAAGGTCGTCTGGCCGACTCGCAATCAGCTGACGACGTACACCACCGTGGTGATTGTCTTCGTCGTCATCATGATCGGCCTGGTGACCGTGATTGACTATGGGCTCAACCACGCGGCCAAGTACGTCTTCGGCTGAGCCAAGAGCGAAGGGCGCCGCGGTTACCGGCGCCCCTTTTCGCATGTTCCACCCCTATGTATCCAGGAAGAAGCAGCCACCGTGTCTGACCCGAACCTGAACGACGCCATCGAGCCGACCGAGTCCGTGGATGACGAGCTCGACATCGTCGAGGGTGCGGACGAGGTCGACGAGGCCGAGGCTGCCGAAGCCGCCGCGGGCGAGTCGGCCGAGGAGGCCGCCGTCCACGTCGTGGACGAGGCGGCCGAGGGTGAGGCCGAGGAAGAGGAGCCGGAGCCCGAGGTCGACCCGGTCACCAAGCTCCGCGAGGAACTGCGCACGCTGCCCGGCGAGTGGTACGTCATCCACACCTACGCCGGCTACGAGAAGCGCGTGAAGGCCAACCTGGAGCAGCGCGCCGTCTCGCTGAACGTCGAGGACTTCATCTACCAGGCCGAGGTGCCCGAGGAAGAGATCGTCCAGATCAAGAACGGCGAGCGCAAGACCGTCCGGCAGAACAAGCTGCCCGGCTACGTCCTGGTCCGCATGGACCTGACGAACGAGTCCTGGGGCGTCGTCCGTAACACCCCGGGCGTCACCGGATTCGTCGGCAACGCCTACGACCCGTACCCGCTGTCCCTGGACGAGATCGTGAAGATGCTCGCCCCGGAGGCGGAGGAGAAGGCCGCCCGCGAGGCCGCCGAGGCCGAGGGCAAGCCGGCCCCGCAGCGCAAGGTCGAGGTCCAGGTGCTGGACTTCGAGGTCGGCGACTCGGTCACCGTCACCGACGGCCCGTTCGCCACGCTCCAGGCCACGATCAACGAGATCAACCCGGACTCCAAGAAGGTCAAGGGCCTCGTCGAGATCTTCGGCCGCGAGACCCCGGTCGAGCTGAGCTTCGACCAGATCCAGAAGAACTAGCTCGCCGCGGTTCTTTCTGGACCCACCGCTTCCGCGCAGGTCAGGCGATCGCTCGAGCGGTCGCCTGACCTGCTCGGTTTTCAGCCGCACAGTCATACCCGTTATCGTTGTGCGGTATGCCTGCGTCCGGGTGGTACCCGAGCGCAGGCAGGACCCGAATCGAAAGGACCCGGAGAGCAATGCCTCCCAAGAAGAAGAAGGTCACGGGGCTCATCAAGCTCCAGATCCAGGCCGGCGCAGCCAACCCGGCTCCGCCGGTCGGCCCGGCGCTGGGTCAGCACGGCGTCAACATCATGGAGTTCTGCAAGGCCTACAACGCCGCGACCGAGTCGCAGCGCGGTTGGGTCATCCCGGTGGAGATCACGGTCTACGAGGACCGTTCCTTCACCTTCATCACCAAGACGCCGCCGGCCGCCAAGATGATCCTCAAGGCCGCGGGCGTGGAGAAGGGCTCCGGCGAGCCGCACAAGACCAAGGTCGCCAAGATCACCGAGGCGCAGGTCCGCGAGATCGCCCAGACCAAGCTGCCCGACCTCAACGCCAACGACCTGGACGCCGCCGCGAAGATCATCGCCGGCACCGCGCGTTCCATGGGCGTCACGGTCGAGGGCTGAACCCCACCTTCGTAGCACCATGCGGCCGAAGGCCGCACGTGGCAGGGCCGGCTCGGCCCGTACCACGACTCCTTACAGAACACACAGGAGCAGTTGTGAGCAAGCGCAGCAAGGCTCTCCGCGCTGCGGACGCCAAGATCGACCGGGAGAAGCAGTACGCCCCGCTCGAGGCCGTCCGTCTCGCCAAGGAGACCTCCACGACCAAGTTCGACGCCACCGTCGAGGTCGCCTTCCGCCTGGGTGTCGACCCGCGCAAGGCCGACCAGATGGTCCGTGGCACCGTGAACCTTCCGCACGGCACCGGTAAGACCGCCCGGGTCCTGGTCTTCGCGACCGGTGACCGTGCCGAGGCCGCACGTGCCGCCGGCGCCGACATCGTCGGCGCGGACGAGCTGATCGACGAGGTGGCGAAGGGCCGTCTGGACTTCGACGCCGTCGTCGCCACCCCGGACCTCATGGGCAAGGTCGGCCGCCTCGGCCGCGTCCTCGGCCCGCGTGGTCTGATGCCGAACCCCAAGACCGGCACCGTCACCCCCGACGTGACCAAGGCCGTCACGGACATCAAGGGCGGCAAGATCGAGTTCCGCGTCGACAAGCACTCGAACCTGCACTTCATCATCGGCAAGACGTCGTTCGACGACACCAAGCTGGTGGAGAACTACGGCGCGGCCCTGGAGGAGATCCTCCGTCTGAAGCCGTCCGCCGCCAAGGGTCGCTACATCAAGAAGGCCGGCATCACCACCACGATGGGCCCCGGCATCCCGGTCGACCCGAACCGCACCCGCAACCTCCTCGTCGAGGAGGACCCGGCCGCGGTCTGAGCCAACGGCTCGCACAGCTGAGGGACGAGTCCCGCAACCTTTTCGGGTGCGGGGCTCGTCCCTTTTCTGTGGGACTCCTGTACGGCGTATTCCGTACGCCCGTGCACGACGTCCTGTGCGACTTTCGTACGCCTGTCACAGGGCTGCGTTAGCGTGAAGATCACAGCAACCGCATAGGGGTGGGACGAATGAAGAGCACGACCGCGCGCCGTATCACGCTCTCCGTCGTGGCGGTGACCTGTCTGACGGCACTGACCGCCTGCGGCTCCTCGGGCGGCTCGTCCGGTTCCTCCAAAGGCTCGGGCAAGGACGACGGCACGGCCGGCCGGGGCCCCGCCAAGGTGAGCCCCGTCGCGGCCCTGCGCTCCGCCGACACCTCCACCGCCGGGGCCGACTCGGCCCGGGTGTCGACGACGACCAGCCTCGGCACCCTGATGTCGATGAAGGGCAGCGGCACCCTCGACTGGGCCGACGGTCTCACCGGCCGGCTCACGCTCACCTACACCGGCGGCACCGTCGCCGAGACGATGCGCCAGATCGGCGCCACGACGATGGAGGCGCGGTACCTGCCCGACGCCTACTACGCGCACATGAGCGACGCCTACGCGCGGCAGGTGGGCGGCAAGCACTGGATCCGGTACCGCTACGAGGACCTCGGGGCCCTCGCCGGCGGCTCCGGCGCGTACATGCAGGAGCAGTTGAAGAGCGCCACACCGAACCAGTCGGTGAAGCTGCTGCTGGTCTCCGGCGACGTCAGGAAGGTCGGCGAGGCGACGGTGCGCGGCGAGCACACCACGCACTACGCGGGCACGGTGAACGTCGCCGACTTCGCCGGCAAGAACTCGAACCTGCCCAAGCGCCAGATGGACGACCTGAAGAAGCAGCTCAGCAAGGCGGGGGTCACCACGGAGACCATCGACATCTGGGTCAACGACCAGGACCTGCTGGTCAAGAAGGTGGAGAAGGCCGAGACGGCGACCGGCACGATGACCACCACCGCCTACTTCAGCGACTACGGAGTGAAGACCGCCGTCCAGGCGCCCCCGGCCGGCGACACCAGCGACTTCAAGGACCTGATCGCGTCGCAGGGCGCCGCCGCGGGCGGCAGCGGCATCAGTTCCTGAGCCGCCTCCCGGGGCGGATTTGCTTTGCGATGACGCCTTCCCGTACGCTCCCACAGAAGCCAAAGACCGCTGGTCGTTGCCGTGCACTCGAACGAGGGTGCGGTGGCCGAAGGATCCGCTGAACTGCGGACGACCCGCGCAGGTGACTGTGGAAGAACTCCCGGAGCACACGTCGATCCCCGTGTGTGCGCCCGGTCGAGTCCGCCCCGTGCGCCTGCGCCGGGGCGTTTCGTTTTCCCCAGTCCTCCTTCGGGTCCGCGCGGTCCGAATCACCCGGAAGGAGGCCGAGGCTCTATGGCGAGGCCCGACAAGGCTGCCGCGGTTGCGGAGCTGACGGACAAGTTCCGCAGCTCCAACGCCGCCGTGCTGACCGAGTACCGCGGTCTCACCGTGGCGCAGCTCAAGACGCTGCGCCGGTCGCTCGGTGAGAACGCCCAGTACGCCGTGGTGAAGAACACGCTGACCAAGATTGCGGCCAACGAGGCCGGGATCACGCTGGACGACCAGCTCTTCGCTGGTCCGACGGCCGTCGCCTTCGTCACCGGTGACCCGGTGGAGTCGGCGAAGGGTCTCCGTGACTTCGCCAAGGACAACCCGAATCTCGTCATCAAGGGCGGTGTCCTTGACGGCAAGGCGCTGTCCGCCGACGAGATCAAGAAGCTTGCGGACCTCGAGTCCCGCGAGGTTCTGCTCTCCAAGCTGGCCGGTGCGTTCAAGGGCAAGCAGTCCCAGGCTGCCTCTGTCTTCCAGGCGCTCCCGTCGAAGCTCGTCCGCACCGTGGACGCGCTTCGTGCCAAGCAGGACGAGCAGGGCGGTGCCGAGTAACTCGGCTCGCTTTCTGATCCTCGCCGCCTGACGCGGCGAGGGTCTCAGCGGGCCGACGTACGCCCGCCACACCCAGTACATCCGGCACCCGCCGAATTAGTGGAAGGATCGCCCATCATGGCGAAGCTCAGCCAGGAAGACCTGCTCGCGCAGTTCGAGGAGATGACCCTCATCGAGCTCTCCGAGTTCGTGAAGGCCTTCGAGGAGAAGTTCGACGTCACCGCCGCCGCTGCCGCGCCGGTCATGATCGCCGGTGCCGCCGGTGGCGCTGCCGCCGAGGCCGTCGAGGAGCAGGACGAGTTCGACGTCGTCCTCACCGGTGCCGGCGACAAGAAGATCCAGGTCATCAAGGTCGTGCGCGAGCTGACCTCCCTCGGCCTGAAGGAGGCCAAGGACCTGGTCGACGGTGCGCCGAAGCCCGTCCTCGAGAAGGTCAACAAGGAGGCCGCGGAGAAGGCCGCCGAGTCCCTCAAGGGCGCCGGCGCCTCCGTCGAGGTCAAGTAAGACCTCACGGGTCCGCCAAGGACTCCTGCGCGCTGAACACGGCCCCGTAGGGCTGTAACGCGAACGCACCGAGGAGCGATCATCCATCCGGGTGGTCGCTCTTCGGCGTTCGAGGGGGCCGGTGCAGGCTGCCTTGCACCCGCGGCAGGGAGGGGTATGGTGATCATCGTCGTGCCTCCAGAGCTTCCGGCGGCGGGCTGCACGTGACGATGGCAGCATCCGGTTTGGCCATGGGAGGCCTTGACGAACCGCACGCAGCGCGCAATTCTCAGGGACGCGTCGTCACAAGGATCCGAATCCGAGGCATGGATCGACGACGAAGAGGGCAGTATCAGGGTGCGTTGAGGGCAGGCATGCCGCAGACGTTGACAACTACGAGGGTCTCAAAAAACCCGCACTGGACATCAGTGTGCCATGTGGCTACACTGACCCTTTGCGCTGCCTGTTAGCTGTCCCCTGCCCGTCACCAGGGGCATGCCCTCGCCTCAGCGACGACGACCAGATCATCCTTGACCTGGCCTTTCGGCCCGATCAGGACGACCTGTCCGCAAGCGTCGGCGGGGGGCCGGTACGCGCGTAGTGAGTCCGAGCCCTCGGAAGGACCCCCTCTTGGCCGCCTCGCGCAACGCCTCGACCGCGAATACGAACAACGGCGCCAGCACCGCCCCGCTGCGCATCTCCTTTGCAAAGATCAAGGAGCCCCTCGAGGTTCCGAACCTTCTCGCGCTGCAAACCGAGAGCTTCGACTGGCTGCTCGGCAACGACGCGTGGAAGGCTCGCGTCGAGGACGCTCTGGAGTCCGGTCAGGACGTCCCCACCAAGTCCGGCCTCGAGGAGATCTTCGAGGAGATCTCCCCGATCGAGGACTTCTCCGGGTCGATGTCGCTGACGTTCCGCGACCACCGCTTCGAGCCGCCCAAGAACTCGATCGACGAGTGCAAGGAGCGCGACTTCACGTTCGCGGCCCCGCTCTTCGTCACCGCTGAGTTCACCAACAACGAGACCGGCGAGATCAAGTCCCAGACCGTCTTCATGGGCGACTTCCCGCTCATGACGAACAAGGGCACTTTCGTCATCAACGGCACCGAGCGTGTCGTGGTGTCCCAGCTGGTCCGTTCCCCCGGTGTCTACTTCGACTCCTCCATCGACAAGACGTCCGACAAGGACATCTTCTCCGCCAAGATCATCCCGTCCCGGGGTGCCTGGCTGGAGATGGAGATCGACAAGCGCGACATGGTCGGTGTCCGCATCGACCGCAAGCGCAAGCAGTCGGTCACCGTCCTGCTGAAGGCGCTCGGCTGGACCAACGAGCAGATCCTCGAGGAGTTCGGCGAGTACGAGTCGATGCGCGCCACCCTGGAGAAGGACCACACCCAGGGCCAGGACGACGCGCTGCTGGACATCTACCGCAAGCTGCGCCCGGGCGAGCCCCCCACGCGTGAGGCCGCGCAGACGCTGCTCGAGAACCTGTACTTCAACCCCAAGCGCTACGACCTGGCCAAGGTCGGCCGCTACAAGGTCAACAAGAAGCTGGGTGCGGACGCCCCGCTGGACGCGGGCATCCTGACCGTCGAGGACGTCATCTCGACGATCAAGTACCTGGTGAAGCTGCACGCCGGCGAGATCGAGACCACCGGTGACAACGGCGGGATGATCGTCGTCGAGACCGACGACATCGACCACTTCGGCAACCGCCGTCTGCGCAGCGTGGGCGAGCTCATCCAGAACCAGGTCCGCACCGGTCTGGCCCGTATGGAGCGCGTCGTCCGCGAGCGCATGACCACGCAGGACGTCGAGGCGATCACGCCGCAGACCCTGATCAACATCCGGCCGGTCGTCGCCTCCATCAAGGAGTTCTTCGGCACCAGCCAGCTGTCGCAGTTCATGGACCAGAACAACCCGCTGTCGGGTCTCACCCACAAGCGCCGCCTGTCGGCCCTTGGCCCGGGTGGTCTCTCCCGTGAGCGGGCCGGCTTCGAGGTCCGTGACGTGCACCCCTCGCACTACGGCCGCATGTGCCCGATCGAGACGCCTGAAGGCCCGAACATCGGTCTGATCGGCTCGCTCGCCTCCTACGGCCGGGTCAACGCGTTCGGTTTCGTCGAGACCCCGTACCGCAAGGTCAACGACGGCCAGGTCACCGACGAGGTCGACTACCTGACCGCCGACGAGGAGGACCGCTTCGTCATCGCGCAGGCCAACGCCACGCTCGGCGACGACCTGCGGTTCGCCGAGGCCCGCGTGCTGGTCCGCCGCCGTGGCGGCGAGGTCGACTACGTCAGCCCCGAGGACGTCGACTACATGGACGTCTCGCCGCGCCAGATGGTGTCGGTCGCGACCGCCATGATCCCCTTCCTCGAGCACGACGACGCCAACCGTGCCCTCATGGGCGCGAACATGATGCGCCAGGCCGTTCCGCTCATCAAGTCGGAGTCCCCGCTCGTCGGCACCGGCATGGAGTACCGCTCCGCCGTCGACGCCGGCGACGTCGTCAAGGCCGAGAAGGCCGGTGTGGTCCAGGAGATCTCCGCCGACTACATCACCACGACCAACGACGACGGCACGTACATCACGTACCGCCTGGCCAAGTTCGCCCGTTCCAACCAGGGCACCTCGGTCAACCAGAAGGTCATCGTCAACGAGGGCGACCGTGTCATCGAGGGCCAGGTCCTCGCCGACGGCCCGGCCACCCAGAACGGCGAGATGGCGCTCGGCAAGAACCTGCTGGTCGCGTTCATGCCGTGGGAGGGTCACAACTACGAGGACGCGATCATCCTGTCGCAGCGCCTCGTCCAGGACGACGTCCTCTCCTCGATCCACATCGAGGAGCACGAGGTCGACGCCCGTGACACCAAGCTCGGCCCCGAGGAGATCACCCGGGACATCCCGAACGTCTCCGAGGAGGTCCTCGCCGACCTCGACGAGCGCGGCATCATCCGCATCGGCGCCGAGGTCATCGCCGGCGACATCCTCGTCGGCAAGGTGACCCCGAAGGGCGAGACCGAGCTGACCCCCGAGGAGCGCCTGCTGCGCGCGATCTTCGGTGAGAAGGCCCGTGAGGTCCGTGACACCTCGCTGAAGGTGCCGCACGGCGAGACCGGCAAGGTCATCGGCGTGCGCGTCTTCGACCGCGAGGAGGGCGACGAGCTGCCGCCGGGCGTGAACCAGCTGGTCCGCGTCTACGTCGCGCAGAAGCGCAAGATCACCGACGGTGACAAGCTCGCCGGCCGTCACGGCAACAAGGGCGTCATCTCGAAGATCCTGCCGATCGAGGACATGCCGTTCCTGGAGGACGGCACCCCGGTCGACATCATCCTCAACCCGCTGGGTGTGCCGTCCCGAATGAACCCGGGACAGGTCCTGGAGATCCACCTCGGCTGGCTCGCCAGCCGCGGCTGGGACGTCTCCGGCCTCGCGGACGAGTGGGCCGAGCGCCTCCAGGCCATCGGCGCCGACCAGGTCGCCCCCGGCACCAACGTGGCCACCCCGGTCTTCGACGGTGCCCGTGAGGACGAGCTGGCGGGTCTGCTCCAGCACACCATCCCGAACCGCGACGGCGACCGCATGGTCCTCCCGTCCGGCAAGGCGCAGCTGTTCGACGGCCGTAGCGGTGAGCCGTTCCCGGAACCGATCTCGGTCGGCTACATGTACATCCTGAAGCTGCACCACCTGGTCGACGACAAGCTGCACGCGCGTTCGACCGGTCCGTACTCGATGATCACCCAGCAGCCGCTGGGTGGTAAGGCCCAGTTCGGTGGCCAGCGCTTCGGCGAGATGGAGGTGTGGGCCCTCGAGGCCTACGGCGCCGCCTACGCCCTCCAGGAGCTGCTGACCATCAAGTCCGACGACGTCACCGGCCGCGTGAAGGTCTACGAGGCCATCGTCAAGGGCGAGAACATCCCCGAGCCCGGCATCCCCGAGTCCTTCAAGGTGCTCATCAAGGAGATGCAGTCCCTGTGCCTGAACGTGGAGGTGCTGTCCAGCGACGGTATGTCCATCGAGATGCGTGACACCGACGAGGATGTCTTCCGCGCCGCGGAGGAGCTCGGCATCGACCTGTCCCGGCGCGAGCCGAGCAGCGTCGAAGAGGTCTGACGGGAGTCCGGCGGGCCTCCTGACCAGGAGGCCCGCCGACCCCCAGGCCCCCGTTTCAGACCACAGACTTACAACCCTGAGAGGGATTGACGCATAGTGCTCGACGTCAACTTCTTCGACGAGCTCCGGATCGGCCTGGCCACCGCTGACGACATCCGTCAGTGGAGCCACGGCGAGGTCAAGAAGCCCGAGACGATCAACTACCGCACCCTCAAGCCGGAAAAGGACGGGCTCTTCTGCGAGAAGATCTTCGGTCCCACCCGGGACTGGGAGTGCTACTGCGGCAAGTACAAGCGTGTCCGCTTCAAGGGCATCATCTGCGAGCGCTGCGGCGTCGAGGTCACCCGCGCCAAGGTGCGCCGTGAGCGGATGGGCCACATCGAGCTGGCCGCGCCCGTCACTCACATCTGGTACTTCAAGGGCGTCCCGTCGCGCCTGGGCTACCTGCTGGACCTGGCCCCGAAGGACCTGGAGAAGGTCATCTACTTCGCGGCGTACATGATCACGTACGTCGACGACGAGCGCCGTACCCGCGACCTGCCGTCGCTGGAGGCCCACGTCTCCGTCGAGCGCCAGCAGATCGAGCAGCGCCGCGACGCCGACCTGGAGGCCCGCGCCAAGAAGCTCGAGACGGACCTCGCCGAGCTGGAGGCCGAAGGTGCCAAGGCCGACGTGCGCCGCAAGGTGCGCGAGGGTGCCGAGCGTGAGATGAAGCAGCTGCGCGACCGCGCGCAGCGCGAGATCGACCGCCTCGACGAGGTGTGGACCCGGTTCAAGAACCTCAAGGTCCAGGACCTCGAGGGCGACGAGCTGCTCTACCGCGAGCTGCGCGACCGGTTCGGCACGTACTTCGACGGCTCGATGGGTGCCGCGGCGCTGCAGAAGCGCCTGGAGTCCTTCGACCTCGAGGAGGAGGCCGAGAAGCTCCGCGAGATCATCCGCACCGGCAAGGGCCAGAAGAAGACCCGCGCCCTGAAGCGCCTGAAGGTCGTCTCCGCGTTCCTGCAGACGTCCAACAGCCCCAAGGGCATGGTCCTGGACTGCGTGCCGGTCATCCCGCCGGACCTGCGTCCGATGGTGCAGCTGGACGGTGGCCGCTTCGCGACCTCCGACCTGAACGACCTGTACCGCCGTGTCATCAACCGCAACAACCGCCTGAAGCGGCTTCTCGACCTCGGCGCGCCCGAGATCATCGTGAACAACGAGAAGCGCATGCTCCAGGAGGCCGTCGACGCGCTCTTCGACAACGGCCGCCGCGGCCGCCCGGTCACGGGCCCCGGCAACCGTCCGCTGAAGTCGCTGTCCGACATGCTCAAGGGCAAGCAGGGCCGCTTCCGTCAGAACCTGCTCGGCAAGCGCGTCGACTACTCGGCCCGTTCCGTGATCGTCGTCGGCCCGCAGCTCAAGCTGCACCAGTGCGGTCTGCCGAAGGCGATGGCGCTGGAGCTCTTCAAGCCGTTCGTGATGAAGCGCCTGGTCGACCTGAACCACGCGCAGAACATCAAGTCGGCCAAGCGCATGGTCGAGCGCGGCCGCACGGTCGTGTACGACGTGCTGGAAGAGGTCATCGCGGAGCACCCGGTTCTGCTGAACCGTGCGCCCACCCTGCACCGCCTCGGCATCCAGGCCTTCGAGCCGCAGCTGGTCGAGGGCAAGGCCATCCAGATCCACCCGCTCGTGTGCACCGCGTTCAACGCGGACTTCGACGGTGACCAGATGGCCGTGCACCTGCCGCTGTCCGCGGAGGCGCAGGCCGAGGCCCGCATCCTGATGCTGTCCTCGAACAACATCCTCAAGCCGGCCGACGGCCGTCCGGTGACGATGCCGACCCAGGACATGGTCCTCGGTCTGTACTTCCTCACCACCGACGCCGAGGGCCGCGAGGCCAAGGGCGAGGACCGCTCGTTCGCGTCGGTCGCCGAGGCGATCATGGCGTTCGACGCCGGTGAGCTCTCGCTCCAGTCGCGGGTGGACGTCCGCTTCCCGGTGGGCACCATCCCGCCGCGCGGCTGGACCCCGCCGGCCCGCGAGGAGGGCGAGCCGGAGTGGCAGCAGGGTGACTCCTTCCGCCTGAAGACGACCCTGGGCCGCGCGCTCTTCAACGAGCTGCTGCCCGAGGACTACCCGTTCGTCGACTACGAGGTGGGCAAGAAGCAGCTCTCCGAGATCGTCAACGACCTCGCCGAGCGCTACCCGAAGGTCATCGTGGCGGCCACGCTCGACAACCTGAAGTCGTCCGGCTTCTACTGGGCCACCCGCTCCGGTGTCACCGTCGCCATCTCCGACGTCGTCGTTCCCGAGGCGAAGAAGGAGATCGTCAAGGGCTACGAGGCGCAGGACGAGAAGGTCCAGAAGCAGTACGAGCGCGGTCTGATCACCAAGGACGAGCGCACCCAGGAGCTCATCGCGATCTGGACCAAGGCGACCAACGAGGTCGCCGAGGCGATGAACGACAACTTCCCGAAGACCAACCCGATCTTCATGATGGTTTCCTCGGGCGCCCGAGGAAACATGATGCAGATGCGTCAGATCGCCGGTATGCGCGGTCTGGTGTCGAACGCCAAGAACGAGACCATCCCGCGGCCCATCAAGGCGTCGTTCCGTGAGGGTCTGTCCGTGCTGGAGTACTTCATCTCCACGCACGGTGCCCGTAAGGGTCTGGCCGACACCGCCCTGCGTACCGCCGACTCCGGTTACCTCACCCGTCGTCTGGTCGACGTCTCCCAGGACGTCATCATCCGCGAGGAGGACTGCGGCACCGAGCGCGGCCTCAAGCTGCACATCGCGGAGCGCGGTGCGGACGGCGTGCTGCGCAAGGCGGACAACGTCGAGACGTCCGTGTACGCGCGCTGCCTCGCCGAGGACATCGTGGTCGACGGCCAGGTGCTGGCCCCGGCCGGCACCGACCTGGGCGACGTGCTCATCGAGGAGCTCGTCTCCCGCGGCGTCTCCGAGGTCAAGACCCGCTCGGTCCTGACCTGCGAGTCCGCGGTGGGCACCTGCGCCATGTGCTACGGCCGCTCGCTCGCCACCGGCAAGCTGGTCGACATCGGTGAGGCGGTCGGCATCATCGCCGCCCAGTCCATCGGTGAGCCCGGCACCCAGCTGACGATGCGTACCTTCCACACCGGTGGTGTGGCCGGTGACGACATCACCCAGGGTCTGCCGCGTGTCGTCGAGCTCTTCGAGGCCCGTACGCCGAAGGGTGTCGCCCCGATCTCCGAGGCGGCCGGACGCGTCCGGATCGAGGAGACCGAGAAGACCAAGAAGATCGTCATCACCCCGGACGACGGCAGCGACGAGACGGCGTTCCCGATCTCGAAGCGTGCCCGTCTGCTGGTCGGCGAGGGCGACCACGTCGAGGTGGGCCAGAAGCTCACCGTGGGTGCCACCAACCCGCACGACGTGCTGCGCATCCTGGGTCAGCGGGCCGTCCAGGTCCACCTGGTCGGCGAGGTCCAGAAGGTCTACAACTCGCAGGGTGTGTCGATCCACGACAAGCACATCGAGATCATCATCCGGCAGATGCTCCGCCGCGTGACGATCATCGAGTCCGGCGACGCCGAGCTGCTGCCCGGCGAGCTGGTCGAGCGCTCGAAGTTCGAGCACGAGAACCGTCGTGTGGTCCAGGAGGGCGGTCACCCGGCCTCCGGTCGTCCGCAGCTCATGGGTATCACCAAGGCCTCGCTGGCGACCGAGTCCTGGCTGTCGGCGGCGTCCTTCCAGGAGACGACCAGGGTCCTGACGGACGCGGCGATCAACGCCAAGTCCGACTCCCTGATCGGCCTCAAGGAGAACGTCATCATCGGTAAGCTCATCCCGGCCGGTACGGGTCTGTCCCGCTACCGCAACATCCGGGTCGAGCCGACCGAGGAGGCCAAGGCCGCGATGTACTCGGCCGTCGGCTACGACGACATCGACTACTCGCCGTTCGGCTCCGGCTCCGGCCAGGCCGTTCCGCTGGAGGACTACGACTACGGTCCGTACAACCAGTAAGCGAGCAGCTTGAAGGGCGGCCACTCCCACTGCGGGGTGGCCGCCCTTCGGCGTGTCCGCGGCGTGATTCGGCCATGGATGTCCGACGAACTTCGTTCAGTCCCCGAACGGGCGCGCCGTCCCGTAACGAGATGGCCCCCTTTGGCGCATGATGGAAGGACACGCGCGGTCCGGGGGAGGTCCCAGTGTCGTACCAGCCGTCGTATCCGTCATGGCAGCCGATGCAGCCCACGCAGCCGATGCAGCCCATGCAGCCCTGGCAGCGGGGACAGGGGGTCCCGCAGCCGTGGCAGGGCCCGGGCAGCCCGTCGATGCTGGCTTCCCACGCAGACCGCGAGCGGGCCGTGGACGTGCTCAGGGCGGGATTCGGCGAGGGCCGCCTGGACGAACGGGAACTCGACCAGCGCATCGCACGGGCGTACCAGGCGCGTACGGTCGGGGAGCTGGCGCTGCTGGTGGCGGACCTGCCGCAGGGGCCGGTGCCGCTCACCTCGGCGGTGGCCCCGATCGCGCCGTCCACGTTCCTGCCGGTGCCGCCGCCCACCAACGGCAAGGCCGTCGGCTCCCTGGTCTGCGGGGTGCTCACGCTGATGACGGCCGGTGTGACGGGCCTGCCGGCGGTGGTCCTGGGACACGCCGCCCGCGCGGAGATGCGCCGCACCGGGGAGGGCGGTGACGGCCTCGCGCTGGCCGGGCTGGTCCTGGGCTGGCTGTCCGTCGCGGGCTGGGCGGTGGTCCTGACCCTGCTCGTCATCGCCGGGATCGCGGGGTCGGGATGACGCGGGCATTCCGCTGTTCGAAGATCACATTCCGTGAATTCGAAGATCGCCCGCGGGTCCCGGACTTGACAAGACCCGCGGGGCGCGGCGTGCGGGGCCCATTTGTTTTGACCACAGCGAATGAGGTAGGTACGCTCAGACCTTGTGCCTGGGGTGTGCCCTGGCTTTCGTGCGTGCCTTCAAACCGCACCGGGAGCCGTTGACGGCCACCGTGATCTAGCGCCTCTTTCTGCCTTGCGGTGGGAGTCTGCGGGATTCGACACACCCGACCGCGTGGGTCGGCGGTGTTCCAGGTTAGCTGTACCCATCGGCACACAGAAACCGGAGAAGTAGTGCCTACGATCCAGCAGCTGGTCCGCAAGGGCCGGCAGGACAAGGTCGAGAAGAACAAGACGCCCGCACTCGAGGGTTCGCCCCAGCGTCGTGGCGTCTGCACGCGTGTGTTCACGACCACTCCGAAGAAGCCGAACTCGGCCCTCCGTAAGGTCGCGCGTGTGCGTCTGACCAGCGGCATCGAGGTCACGGCTTACATTCCGGGTGAGGGACACAACCTGCAGGAGCACTCCATCGTGCTCGTGCGCGGCGGCCGTGTGAAGGACCTGCCGGGTGTTCGCTACAAGATCATCCGCGGTTCGCTCGACACCCAGGGTGTCAAGAACCGCAAGCAGGCTCGCAGCCGTTACGGCGCCAAGAAGGAGAAGTAAGAATGCCTCGTAAGGGCCCCGCCCCGAAGCGCCCGGTCATCATCGACCCGGTCTACGGCTCTCCTCTGGTGACCTCCCTGATCAACAAGGTGCTGCTGAACGGCAAGCGCTCCACCGCCGAGCGCATCGTCTACGGTGCCATGGAGGGTCTGCGTGAGAAGACGGGCAACGACCCGATCATCACGCTGAAGCGCGCGCTTGAGAACATCAAGCCGACCCTCGAGGTCAAGTCCCGTCGTGTCGGTGGCGCCACGTACCAGGTTCCGATCGAGGTCAAGCCCGGTCGTGCCAACACCCTGGCGCTGCGCTGGCTGGTCGGTTACTCCCGCGCCCGTCGCGAGAAGACCATGACCGAGCGCCTGCTCAACGAGCTCCTCGACGCCTCCAACGGCCTCGGTGCCGCGGTGAAGAAGCGCGAGGACACGCACAAGATGGCCGAGTCCAACAAGGCCTTCGCGCACTACCGCTGGTAGTCGCTACCCCATCGAGAACCGAGAGAAGACTGAAGCCTTATGGCTACCACTTCACTTGACCTGGCCCATGTCCGCAACATCGGGATCATGGCCCACATCGACGCGGGCAAGACGACCACCACCGAGCGGATCCTGTTCTACACCGGTGTGTCCTACAAGATCGGTGAGACCCACGAGGGTTCCGCCACGATGGACTGGATGGAGCAGGAGCAGGAGCGTGGCATCACGATCACCTCTGCTGCCACCACCTGTCACTGGCCGCTGGACAACGTCGACCACACGATCAACATCATCGACACGCCGGGTCACGTCGACTTCACCGTCGAGGTGGAGCGCTCCCTGCGTGTGCTCGACGGTGCCGTGACGGTGTTCGACGGCGTCGCCGGTGTCGAGCCCCAGTCCGAGACGGTGTGGCGTCAGGCGGACCGCTACGGCGTTCCCCGCATCTGCTTCGTGAACAAGCTCGACCGCACCGGTGCCGAGTTCCACCGCTGCGTCGACATGATCAAGGACCGCCTGGGCGCGCAGCCGCTGGTCATGCAGCTGCCGATCGGTGCCGAGGCCGACTTCAAGGGCGTTGTGGACCTGGTCCGCATGAAGGCGCTCGTGTGGTCCGCCGAGGCCGCCAAGGGCGAGATGTACGACGTCGTCGACATCCCGGCCACGCACACCGAGGCCGCCGAGGAGTGGCACGGCAAGCTGGTCGAGGCCGTCGCGGAGAACGACGAAGAGATCATGGAGCTGTACCTGGAGGGCAACGAGCCCACCGAGGAGCAGCTGCACGCCGCGATCCGTCGTATCACCATCGCGTCCGGCAAGGCCTCCGAGACCACGATCACCCCGGTGTTCTGTGGCACCGCGTTCAAGAACAAGGGCGTTCAGCCCCTGCTCGACGCGGTCGTGCGCTACCTCCCCACGCCGCTCGACGTCGAGGCCATCGAGGGCCACGCCGTGGGCAACGCGGAAGAGGTCATCAAGCGCAAGCCGTCCGAGGACGAGCCGCTGGCCGCGCTCGCGTTCAAGATCATGAGCGACCCGCACCTGGGCAAGCTCACCTTCGTCCGGGTCTACTCGGGCCGCCTGGAGTCCGGCACCGCCGTGCTGAACTCCGTCAAGGGCAAGAAGGAGCGCATCGGCAAGATCTACCGCATGCACGCCAACAAGCGTGAGGAGATCCCGTCGGTGGGCGCCGGTGACATCGTCGCCGTCATGGGTCTGAAGCAGACCACGACCGGTGAGACGCTGTCCGACGACAAGAACCCGGTCATCCTGGAGTCCATGGACTTCCCGGCGCCGGTCATCCAGGTCGCCATCGAGCCCAAGTCGAAGGGCGACCAGGAGAAGCTGGGCATCGCGATCCAGCGCCTGGCCGAGGAGGACCCGTCCTTCCAGGTCCACTCGGACGAGGAGACCGGCCAGACCATCATCGGCGGTATGGGCGAGCTGCACCTCGAGGTGCTGGTCGACCGCATGCGCCGTGAGTTCAAGGTCGAGGCCAACGTCGGCAAGCCGCAGGTCGCCTACCGCGAGACCATCCGCAAGGCGGTCGAGCGGGTCGACTACACGCACAAGAAGCAGACTGGTGGTACCGGCCAGTTCGCCAAGGTGCAGATCGCGATCGAGCCGATCGAGGGCGGCGACGCCTCGTACGAGTTCGTGAACAAGGTCACCGGTGGTCGCGTTCCGAAGGAGTACATCCCCTCGGTCGACGCCGGCGCCCAGGAAGCGATGCAGTTCGGCATCCTGGCCGGCTACGAGATGACGGGCGTCCGCGTCACGCTTCTCGACGGTGGCTACCACGAGGTCGACTCCTCCGAGCTCGCGTTCAAGATCGCCGGTTCGCAGGCCTTCAAGGAGGCCGCGCGCAAGGCCAGCCCCGTGCTGCTCGAGCCGATGATGGCCGTCGAGGTCACCACGCCCGAGGACTACATGGGCGAGGTCATCGGCGACATCAACTCCCGCCGTGGCCAGATCCAGGCCATGGAGGAGCGGGCGGGTGCCCGTGTCGTGAAGGGCCTCGTGCCCCTCTCGGAGATGTTCGGCTACGTCGGCGACCTCCGCAGCAAGACGTCGGGTCGCGCAAGCTACTCGATGCAGTTCGACTCCTACGCCGAGGTTCCGCGGAACGTCGCCGAGGAGATCATCGCGAAGGCCAAGGGCGAGTAACTCACCTGAGTTCCAGCCTTTAGGCTTGACTCCGGAGCCTCTCGGGGCATTCCACGGATTCGCGGCCATTCGCCGCGCACTCGGAGGAATGCCCCGGAGCTCCGGGCCATCCAGCAAAGATCACCTGGCGCCGATGAGTAAGGCGTACAGAACCACTCCACAGGAGGAACCCAGTGGCGAAGGCGAAGTTCGAGCGGACTAAGCCGCACGTCAACATCGGCACCATCGGTCACATCGACCACGGTAAGACGACCCTCACGGCCGCCATTACCAAGGTGCTGCACGACGCGTACCCGGAGCTGAACGAGGCCACCCCGTTCGACAACATCGACAAGGCGCCCGAAGAGCGCCAGCGTGGTATCACGATCTCCATCTCGCACGTCGAGTACCAGACCGAGGCGCGTCACTACGCCCACGTCGACTGCCCCGGTCACGCGGACTACATCAAGAACATGATCACCGGTGCCGCCCAGATGGACGGCGCGATCCTGGTGGTCGCCGCGACCGACGGCCCGATGCCGCAGACCAAGGAGCACGTGCTCCTGGCCCGCCAGGTCGGCGTGCCGTACATCGTCGTCGCCCTGAACAAGGCCGACATGGTGGACGACGAGGAGATCCTGGAGCTCGTCGAGCTCGAGGTCCGTGAGCTCCTCACCGAGTACGAGTTCCCGGGCGACGACGTCCCGGTCGTCAAGGTCTCCGCGCTGAAGGCCCTCGAGGGCGAGCAGCAGTGGGTGGACTCCGTCCTCTCCCTGATGAACGCCGTCGACGAGGCGATCCCGGAGCCGGAGCGCGACGTCGACAAGCCGTTCCTGATGCCGATCGAGGACGTCTTCACCATCACCGGTCGCGGTACGGTCGTCACCGGCCGCATCGAGCGTGGTGTCCTCAAGGTCAACGAGACCGTCGACATCATCGGCATCAAGACGGAGAAGACCACCACCACGGTCACCGGCATCGAGATGTTCCGCAAGCTGCTCGACGAGGGCCAGGCCGGTGAGAACGTCGGTCTGCTGCTCCGTGGCATCAAGCGCGAGGACGTCGAGCGCGGCCAGGTCATCATCAAGCCGGGTACGGTCACGCCGCACACCGACTTCGAGGCCCAGGCCTACATCCTCTCCAAGGACGAGGGTGGCCGCCACACGCCGTTCTTCAACAACTACCGTCCGCAGTTCTACTTCCGCACGACGGACGTGACCGGCGTGGTGACCCTCCCCGAGGGCACCGAGATGGTCATGCCGGGTGACAACACCGAGATGAAGGTGGAGCTCATCCAGCCCATCGCCATGGAAGAGGGCCTGAAGTTCGCCATCCGCGAGGGTGGCCGTACCGTGGGCGCCGGCCAGGTCACCAAGATCCTGAAGTAAGCTCACCGGCTTGCTGAAGGGTCCCTCGACCCGGTAGCTCCATCGCGAGCATCGGAAGGGCCCGTACGACTCCGGTCGTACGGGCCCTTTCGCGTACCGGCCCGCGGGTTCGGTTTCCCCGGTGCGCAACGGCGCGGTGGGGTTCAGCTGTTACGAAACTATTCGGCGTGCACGACCCCTGGTTCACCGCAGGCCCCTCGTCCAACATTTGTCATGCCACTGACCAAATTCGGGTGTGTGAGGGGTGTGCCATGTCTGCGCACGTCAGCCGGAGAGCCGTCCTGGGCGCGAGCCTCGCCGCGGTGCCGGTGCTGTCGTCGGGTGCTGTGGGTGGGGCGGCTTCCGCCTGGGCGGCCGGGAACGAGGGCGGCGGCCCGCGGGTGACGGATCCGGGTGCCTACGTCTCCTTCGCACCCCGTGAGCCGAAGCCGGGCTCGTTCTCCCTGGTGGGCGCCCCGATCGTGGTCAGCGCCGACGACCACACCGGAGTCGTCCGGGCCGTGGGGGACCTGCGCGACGACATCCAGCGGGTCACGGGCGTACGACCGGGCCGGACCATCGCCCGCAACGCCGTGCTGGTGGGAACGATCGGCCGCAGCCCGCTGATCGACGGCCTGGTGAAGTCGGGGAAGCTGGACGTCACCGGGGTGCGCGGCCGCTGGGAGACCTCGCTCCAGGCGGTGGTCGACCACCCGATGCCCGGCGTCGACCGCGCGCTCGTCATCGCGGGCAGCGACCCGCGCGGCACGATCTTCGGGGCGTACGACGTCTCGTACGGCATCGGGGTCTCGCCCTGGTACTGGTGGGACGACGTGTCGCCGGTGCGACGGAACCGGGTGTGGATCCTGCCCGGCCGGCACACGCAGGGCACCCCGGTGGTGAAGTATCGCGGCGTCTTCATCAACGACGAGAACCCGGCCCTGGGCACCTGGGCACCCGCCTACTTCGGACCGGGCAAGGCCCCCGGCCAGCCCGGCGGCTTCAACGCCGACTTCTACGCCAAGGTCTTCGAACTGCTGCTCCGGCTGAAGGGCAACTACCTCTGGCCGGCGGTGTGGGGGCGCGCCTTCGCGGAGGACGACCCGGAGAACCACAAGCGGGCGTCGGAGTACGGGATCGTCATGGGCACCTCCCACGAGGCGCCCATGATGCGCGGCATCGAGGAGTGGAACCGCCACGCGGGCGGGGGCAAGGACCCCTACGGCGGCAACGGCGAGTGGTCGTACGTCCGCAACTCCGAGGCGATCAAGGCGTACTGGCGGGACGGCATCCGGCGCATGGTCGACGAGGGCTTCGAGGGCGTCGTCACCCTGGGCATGCGCGGCAACGGCGACACCAGCCTGCCCGACGGCGACGGCATCGAGCTGATGCAGGAGATCATCGCCGAGCAGCGCCGCATCATCGAGGAGATCACCGGCCGGCCGGCCGCCGAGACCCCGCAGGTGTGGACGCTCTACAAGGAGGTGCAGCGCTACTGGGACCGTGGTCTGCGCGCCCCGGACGACGTGACGGTCGTCCTCACCGACGACAACTGGGGCAACATCCGCAAGCACCCCGACCCCGCGGAGCGCGACCGCGCCGGCGGATACGGCCTGTACTACCACTTCGACTACGTCGGCGCCGGCCGCAACTACAAGTGGGTCGACACGGCGAACCTCACCAACCTCTGGGACCAGCTCCACCAGGCGCACGCCTACGGCAACCACGGCCTGTGGGTCACCAACGTCGGCGATCTGAAGGGCAACGAACTGCCCACGGAGTTCTTCCTCAACTACGCCTGGAACCCGGACAGCTGGCCCCAGGAGCGGCTGAAGGAGTGGGAACGCCGCTACGCCGCCCAGAACTTCGGGGAGGCGGACTCCGGGCCGGTCGCGGAGGTACTGGCCGCGTACGGCCGGCTCCAGGCCCGCCGCAAGCCCGAGCTGCTCAACCGCCGGATCACCCTCAGGGACGGCGAGGTCGTCTACGACGACCAGCAGACCCCGTACCACTTCGCCCACCGCGAGCTGGAGCGGGTCACCGAGGAGTGGAAAGCCCTGGCCCGCAAGGCCGACCGCGTCGCCCGCACGCTGCCCGCGCGGACCCGGGACGCCTGGTTCGAACTGGTCGGCTACGAGGTGGAGGCGACCGCGAACCTCTACGACCTGCGGCAGGCCGAGTTCACGAACCTCCTCTACGCCAGGCAGGGCCGGGCGGCCACCAACGGCCTCGCGGCGCAGGCGGAAGCGGGTCTGAAGCGGGACTTCGCGCTCGCCGACCGCTTCAACCACGAGGTGGCCGGGGGCAAGTGGAAGGGCTTCCAGACCCAGCCGCACATCGACTACGGGGACGTGGAGCGCTACGGCCCGAACGCGGGCTGGCAGCAGCCGGAGATCGACAACGTGGCGATCCCGGACGTCCTCTTCCCCGCGGTCCGGCGCATCGAGGTGCCGCGCGCCGCCGAACTGGGCGTCTCGGTGGACGGGGCGGAGGACACGGGGAGCTGGTGGCCGGGAGGAGCGACGACCGCGGCGCGGCTGCCCTCCTTCAGCCCGTACCAGACCCGCCCGCAGCAGTACGTGGAACTCTTCAACCGCGGCCGCACGCCCTTCGATTACCGGATCCAGTCCTCGGCCCCTTGGCTGCTGGTCGACCGCGCCCGCGGCCGGGTGGACGAGCAGGTGCGGGTGGAGGTCCGGGTGGACTGGCGCCGGGTGCCGGGCGGCCGGGCGGAGGCGAAGCTGACGATCTCGGGCGCGGGCACGACGGTGACGGTCGCCTGCACGGCGGAGAACACCTCGGCGCGGCTGGCGCAGGGCTTCGTCGAGGCGGGCGGCTATGTGGCGATCGACGCGGAGCACCACGACCGCGTGGTGGGGGAGTGGCGCCGCCTGGACGGCGTCGGCCGCACCACCTCGGGCATGACCCCCTGGCCGGTGACGGCCCCTCGCCGTACCCCTGGTGCCTCAAGCTCCCCGCGCCTGGAGTACGAGGTGACCCTCCTCTCCGCGGGCGAGGTGACGGTGTGGGCGGAGGTGTCCCCGAGGAACCCGGCCCTGCCGACCGGCGGACTGCGCTACGGGATCTCCTTCGACGACGCCGCACCGCAGACGGTGGACATCAACGCGGCCACGGGCGCGGACGACGGCACGATGAACACGGCGTGGGCCCGCAACACCTCCGACAACGTGAACCGCACCGCGACCCGGCACAGGATCACCCGCGCCGGAGCGCACCGCCTGAAGTTCTGGACCGTCGACCCGACGGTGGTCCTGCAACGCCTGCTGATCGACACGGGCGGCCTGCCGGACACCTACCTCGGCCCACTGGAGAGCCGGCGGGTGTAGGACGGCTCGCCACCTCATCCCTCCAGGGTCTTTCGTTCGGATCAGGCGGGATCAGGGACCCCGCGAGCCCGGCATGATCCAAACGAGAGGCCCTCGGTCGGTGCCGGGGCAGCCGTCCGGCACCGGCCGAGGGGACGACCGACCGGTCGGTAAGCTCGCCGTGGCACACGACGAGGGGGCTGGGGTGGGGATGAGAGCGGTCCGGGCCGAGCGGCGGCGGCAGGCGCGCAAGGAGCGCCGGGAGCGGGTCGAGGAGCTCGCCGGCGTGATGACGGCGCCCCAGGCGCCGCTGGTGTGGCGTGCGGGGTGGCGCGGGAAGACGGCGGCCGCGGTCGTCTGCGCCCTGTTCGTCACGCTGGCCGAGCATCCGGCCGGGGCGGGCCTGGCGCATCCGCGGCCGGGTGACCTGCTCTTCGCGGTGTGGTCGGCGCTGTTCATGGGCTGGGTGTTCTCCGTGCTCGCGCTGTGGCGCGTCACCGCGGACCAGGACGGCGTGTACATCCGCCGCCTGTGGTCCACACGGCTGCTGCCGTGGTCGACGATCACCCGCGTGGAGATGCGGCACGACGGACAGCTGGAGTTCTTCGGCCGCCACACTCCGGAGCCCCTGGCCGGTCTGTTCGCGCCGCCCTGGATGGGCCGTGTCGCCCGCTCCGGCCGGGGCAGCCGGGCAGCCGACACCCTGAGTGCCATGGCACTCCACGACGATCTGCGCCCCGCGGTCCGGGTCGAGCGAGGGCCGGCCGGTACGGGATTCGCCCCGTGGATCGTCCTGCTGGGCGTCATCCTGTACCTCGCGGTCGAGTTCCTGCCTCACGGGCCCCTGGCGTAGGGGCCCTCGGGAAAGCTCGCACCAGCCGATTTTTCGGAATCTTTATCTCACATCGTGGACCGAAGGTGCCGGGTCACTGGCCAGTGCATCGATCCAGGGGTAACACTGAAGGGTCGGCCGTTTTCCCGGATGCCCACTCCCGGGGCGGCCGAGTTCCTGCGCGCGGCAACGGCGCCGAGCGTTCATCACCGGCTGTAGGCCGGTAGTAGCCGTGCCAGAAGGGGACCCTGTGACGACCCGACCCGACACCAAGACCCAGCTCACCTCCCTGCTCGCCGAGATCGAGCGCCGCAATCCGGCCCAGCCCGAGTTCCACCAGGCCGCTCACGAGGTACTGGAGACTCTGGCGCCGGTGCTCGCGACCCGGCCGGAGTACGCGGAGGCAGGGCTCGTGGAGCGGTTGTGCGAGCCGGAGCGGCAGATCATCTTCCGGGTGCCGTGGCAGGACGACCACGGCCGCGTGCACGTCAACCGCGGTTTCCGGGTGGAGTTCAACAGCGCGCTGGGCCCGTACAAGGGCGGTCTGCGTTTTCACCCGTCCGTGAACCTCGGCGTCATCAAGTTCCTCGGCTTCGAGCAGATCTTCAAGAACGCGCTGACCGGGCTCGGCATCGGCGGCGGCAAGGGCGGCAGCGACTTCGACCCGCACGGCCGCAGCGACGCGGAGGTCATGCGGTTCTGTCAGTCGTTCATGACGGAGCTGTACCGGCACATCGGCGAGCACACCGACGTACCGGCCGGTGACATCGGCGTCGGCACCCGCGAGATCGGCTACCTGTTCGGCCAGTACCGGCGGATCACCAACCGCTGGGAGGCCGGCGTGCTGACCGGCAAGGGCTCGAACTGGGGCGGGTCCCTGATCCGGCCGGAGGCCACCGGGTACGGCAGCGTGCTTTTCGCGGAGGCGATGCTGCGCGAGCGCGGCGAGGAGCTGGAGGGCCAGTCGGCGGTCGTCTCCGGCTCCGGGAACGTCGCGATCTACACCATCGAGAAGCTGACCGCCCTCGGCGCGAACCCGCTGACCTGCTCGGACTCCAGCGGGTACGTGGTCGACGAGAAGGGCGTCGACGTGGAGCTGCTGAAGCAGGTCAAGGAGGTCGAGCGCGGCCGGATCAGCGAGTACGCCGAGCGCCGGGGCGCCTCCGCGCGGTTCGTGCCCGGCGGGCGCGTCTGGGACGTCGCGGGTGATGTGGCGCTGCCCTCGGCGACCGAGAACGAGCTGGACGAGAAGGACGCGGAGACGCTCATCCGCAACGGCGTGAAGGCCGTGTCCGAGGGCGCGAACATGCCGGCGACGCCCGAGGCCGTGCACCTGTTCCAGCAGGCCGGAGTGGCCTTCGGCCCCGGCAAGGCGGCGAACGCGGGCGGGGTCGCGGTCAGCGCCCTGGAGATGGCGCAGAACCACTCCCGTACGGCGTGGACGGCCACCCAGGTGGAGCGGGAGCTGGCCCTCATCATGAGCGACATCCACACCACCTGCCACGAGACCGCCGAGCGCTACGGCGCCCCCGGCGACTACGTGACCGGCGCGAACATCGCCGGCTTCGAGCGGGTGGCCGACGCGATGCTCGCCCAGGGCGTCATCTGACGGACTTCCCCCGGCCCGCGATCGTCCGGTGTTCCTCCGGCCGATCGCGGGCTGCGGTGTGAACGCGCGGGTGTGCCGGGGCCGGTTTCGTCCGGCCCCGACGGTCACCGGGCGGCCCCCGGTGTGTCCAGCAGCCGTTCGACGTCGAGTGCGCCGCCGGCCGCGGTGAACTCGCGGGCCACCTCGGCGCGCAGTCCGGGATCGGCCAGGAAGTCAGCGGCGGTTCGGGCGAGGGCGGCGGCGCCGTCCAGCACCGTGCGGTCGGCCTCGGCGCCCGCCGTACGCGCGGCGAAGTCCGCCGTGTGCAGGGCCGTTCCGGCCGGTGCCACCGACAGCATCGGGTGGATGGCGGGGATCCGCACGCTGACGTTGCCGAGGTCGGTGGATCCGGACACGGCGTCCGGCGCGGCGCTGCCGGGCAGGACGGTGCGGCCTCGCCCGGTGAGGTGCAGGGCGAAGCGGGTGGCCAGGGCCTCGTTGCTGCGCACCGGCATGCAGGGTGGGCAGTCGTCCCAGCGCACGGTGACCTCGGTCCCGGTCGTCGAGGCGGCGCCCTCGAAGACCCGCTGGGCCCGCTCGGAGAGCTCCGCGAGCGCCTCGACGGTGCGGGCCCGCAGATAGAAGTGAGCGGCCGCCCGGTCGGGCACCACATTGGGGCGTGTACCGCCGTCCGTGATCACACCGTGGATCCGGTCGGTGGGCGGGATGTGCTGCCGCAGCGCGGCGATTCCCTGGTACGCGGCGACCACCGCGTCCAGCGCGTTGACGCCCATGAACGGGGTGGCGGAGGCGTGCGCGGCGAGGCCGCGGTACTCCACGACGACCTCCCGCAGGCCCAGGTAGGGCGAGTCCGTCAGGTCGCCGCCGGCGAACGGGTGGATCATGACCGCGGCGTCCACGCCGTCGAACGCCCCGGCGCGGGCCATGGTCTCCTTGCCGGTGCCGTTCTCCTCCGCGGGGGTGCCCAGCAGCACCGCCGTGCCGCCGAGCGCGGGCATCACCCGGGCCAGCGCCAGGAAGGCGCCGACGCCGGCCGCGCAGATGACGTTGTGGCCGCAGGCGTGCCCGATGCCCGGCAGGGCGTCGTACTCCGCCAGCACCGCCACCGTGGGCCCCTGTCCGGTGCCCGCGGTGGCGCGCAGCGCGGTGGGCAGGCCGTACACCCCGGTCTCGGCCTCGATACCGTGCGACCGCAGCAGTTCGGCGACGCGCGCCACCGCGCGGTGCTCCTCGAAGCCGGGCTCGGGGTCCTGGTGCAGGGCGTGGCTCAGGGCGAGCAGGGCCTCCCGGTCCTCGGCGACGGCGGCGTCGATCCGGGCGTGCAGCTTCTCGCCCGCACCGGTGTGCGGGGACGTCCAGGCGGTGGCCTGTCCGGCCGCGCGGGCGGCCCTGCGGGCCAGTTCCTCCAGGTGCGCGCGGCCGGCGGTGCTCGCCGCTGGGGTGACGGCTGTCGCTGACATCAGGCCTCCAACAGGGTGGGTGTGGCGGTGGGCTCGGCGCCCCCGGACTCCTCGGGCGCCCGGTGCAGCAGGACGCAGGCCACGCTGACCACCGCCATGCCGAGGAAGAGCAGGGCCACCGGCGTCCAGTCGGTGCCCGAGGGACCGGCCAGCCACTGGGCGAGGGCCGGGGTGGCACCGCCGCCCACCAGGCCGGCGAGCTGGTAGCTGAGGGACAGGCCGGTGTAGCGGATCCGGGGCGCGAACCAGGTGGTGATCATGGTGCCGATGGTGGAGTAGGCGACGGTGCTGGCCAGCATGGCCAGGCCCATGCCCGCCCACAGGCCCGGGATGGTGCCGATGTCGGCGAGCCAGAACATCGGGAACGCCACCAGCAGGTGCGAGAGGAGTCCGATCAGGGTGACCCTGCGGACCCCGAACCGGTCCGCGAGCATCGCCGAGACCGGCGTGAAGACGATCACGACGAGCGAGCAGAAGATCCCCGCGGTGGAGACCTGCGTCTCGCTGAAGTGCAGGTGATCGAGGGCGTAGACGGACATGAAGGTGACGATGACGTAGTAGCCGCCGACGGTGACCAGGAAGGCCCCGGAGGCCAGGAGCCAGTGGCGCCACGCGGTGCGGATCACGCCGACCAGGGGGATCTGCCGGGCGGACTCCTTCTCCGCGTCGGCGCGCTTCTGCGCCTCGCTGAACTCCGGTGACTCCTCCAGCTGGCTGCGGATCAGCAGACCGGTGATCACCAGCAGGCTGGAGAGGAGGAACGGGATGCGCCAGGTCCAGCTGATCAGCGCGTCATGGCCCGCGAGGGAGGCCAGGGCGAAGACGCCGGTGGCGAGGAAGAAGCCGACGCCGTCACCGATCTGCGGGAACGAGCCGTACAGGGCACGGCGTCCGGGCGGTGCGCTCTCGACCGCGTACAGCACGGCGCCGCCCCACTCGCCGCCGACCGCCAGCGACTGCAGGATGCGGACGACCAGCAGCAGCGCGGGGGCGAGGGCGCCGACGGAGGCGTAGCCGGGGAGCAGGCCGATGAGGAAGGTGGAGACGCCCATCAGCAGCAGGGAGCCGATCAGCGCCTTCTTGCGCCCGTAGCGGTCGCCGATGTGGCCGAAGAGGACCGCGCCGAGCGGCCGTCCCAGGGAACCGACGGCCAGGGTGGCGAACGAGCTGAGCACGGCCAGCGCGTGGTTCATCTCGGGGAAGAACAGCTTGGGGAAGACCAGGGCCGCCGCCGTGCTGTAGATGCCGAAGTCGTACCACTCCACGCTGGTGCCGATGAGGGTGGCGGTGGCGATCCGCAGCGGGCTGCGGCGCCTGCCGGGACTGTCGGTTCCGGGTGGTCTGCGGAGGGCTGTGCTCATGGACCGGCTCCTTTGAGAGAGGGGGCGGCCCGTCCGGCGTGGGGAGGGGGTACGAGCGACGCCCGGCGGGGTGGGAGGGTGCACCCGCCAATTTGGGTCCGTCCGAACCCGTAGCCCGGGACGCTATTGTCGCCACCAGGGGGTGTCAATAGGGTCTGAGTCGATTCCATTTCTTTGAACGGGCATTTACCCGAGGACGGAGTTGGCGCCATGGCCAAGGAGACCCGGGCGGGGCAGCCGGTGCTCGCCGAGCAGACCCAGCGGACTCCGTCCTGGGAGGTGGTCACCGACATCCTGCGCAAGCGCATCGCGCTCGGCGGCTTCGAACCCGGCAGCAGGCTGCCCACCGAACGCGACCTCGCCACCGCCCTCGGCGTGGGCCGCAACACCGTGCGCCAGGCCGTGCGGCAGCTTGTCGAAGAGGGTCTGGTGGTCACCACCCACGGACGCTCCGGTGGCACCAGGGTACGAGCCGCCTCGTCCTCCGCCGCCGTCCAGGAGCGGGCGGCCGTGGCCGCGGACTTCCGCGCGACCATCCGCGACTACATGGAGTACCGGCAGACCATCGAGCCGGCCGCGGCCTCGTTCGCCGCGCTGCGCGGCTCCACCGCCGACCGTCGCGCGCTGGTGCGGATGCTCGACGAGGAGGTCGCCGACCTCGGGGCCTACCACCGGGTCGACTCGCGTTTCCACCTGGCCATCGCCGCCGCCGGGGGCAACGAGGTGCTGTGCGAGGCGGTCGAGCGGGCCCGCACGGAGATGTTCGTCCGGGCCAATTCGCTGTGGCTGGACTCGGACTGGTCGGTGGTCTACCGGGGCGGCCAGGATCTGGCCCAGGTCTTCCGGGACGAGCACCGCGCCATCGCGCTCGCGGTCCTGGCCGGCGACGCCGAGGCGGCCGGGGCCCGGATGCGCGAGCACCTGGCCGACTCGTGCGGCCAGTTCCTGGCCCTGCTGGACCACTACGAAGAGGGCGGGAACTGAGGGCGGGGACTGAGCCCTTGTTGACCCGGAGCGCGGTGCGGGCTTAGCTTCAGCAATGGGTCCGATGGGATCCATTACTGTCGGCGTTCCCTCGGAGGCACCGTGCACAGCCATGACGAAGCGCTCACCAAGGTGGTCATCGACCACGTCCAGTACCGGCTGGCCCTCGATCCGGTGCCGCTGGGCAGGCTCGGCGACGCCTCGGAACTGGAGACCGCCCTCAAGGAGGCCATCGGCACCGGCCCCGCGGCCGCCGACGACGTGCTGCGCCTGTACGCGGAGCACATCGAGCCCACCGTGGTCTCCTGCGACAGCCCGCGCTTCCTCTCCTTCATCCCCGGAGCCCCCACCAAGGCCGCCGCCCTCTTCGACATGGTGCTGTCGGCCTCCTCCCTGCACGGTGTGTCCTGGCTGGAGGCCTCGGGCGCCATCGCCGCCGAGAACCAGGTGCTCCGGCTGCTCGCCGACCTCGCCGGCCTGCCCGCCCAGGCGGGCGGCTGTTTCGTGAGCGGCGGCTCGGCGGGCAACCTCTCCGGCCTCGTCGTCGCCCGCGACACCGCCCGCACCGCGACCGGTGAACCGGTGGCCCGCCCGCGGATCGCGGTCAGCTCCCAGGCCCACTCCTCGATCGGCAACACGCTGCGCATCATCGGTGTGGAGGCCCTGGTCGTCCCGGTCGACGACCACCGCCTCACCGGCGAGGCCGTGCGTGCCGCCCTCGCCGCCGACCCGTCCCCCGAGGACGTCATCGCCGTGGTCGCCACGGCCGGCACCACCAACGCGGGCATCATCGACGACCTCACCGGCATCGCCGAGGTCGCCCAGGAGTACGGCCTCTGGTTCCACGTCGACGCGGCCTACGGCGGCGGCGCGCTCTTCTCCCCGGAGCTGCGCGGGAGATTCGCCGGCATCGAGCACGCCGACTCCCTGGTCGTCGACCCGCACAAGTGGATGTACGCGCCCTTCGACTGCGGCGCCCTGCTCTACCGCGACCCCGCCCTGGCCCGCGCCGTGCACACCCAGGACGCCTCCTACCTGGACTGCATCCACACCGACGCCCCGCAGGAGTGGAACCCCAGCGACTACGCCTACCACCTCACCCGGCGGCCCCGCGGCCTGCCGCTGTGGTTCTCCCTGGCCGTCCACGGCACCGACGCCTACCGTGACGCCGTCGACGCGACCCGTCGCATCGCCCTGGAGTCGGCCGGTCTGATACGCGCCGCCGACGGCCTCGAACTGATCCGCGACCCCGAGCTCTCCGTCGTCCTGTTCCGCCGCGCCGGCTGGGCCCGGGACGACTACTACGCCTGGTCGAAGGAGCTGCTGGAGCGCCAGATCGCCTTCGTGACGCCCACCGTCTGGGAGGGTGAGACGGTGGCCCGCTTCGCCTTCCTCCACCCCGGCATCACCCTCGACGCGGTCAGCGAGATCCTCGCCACCATGACCGTCCCCGCCGGCTGACGAATCAGGCGGCCGATCACCTCTGGTTTGACGTGCGTCACTCGCGGGGTAATATCCCCGGCCCGATTGGCCAGGCCGCCGTCCGCTGTGGCAGACTGTCCGAGTTGCTCGGTCGAGCGTTGATGCTGCGCGCCTCCCGCCGGGAGGACCGGAAGCGAGTCCCACGGTACTCGTCGCCCTAACTGCCTCACGGCAGCGCTGGGGCGGACGTACGGGAATCTTCCGGGAAGTGTGGGCGCGACGCCGGCCAGGCACCCGGTGGGCCTTCGCCCCCGGCTCGCGGAACCGGTGGGGACCGTGCGCAATCCCGATGGGATGTTCGAAACAAGGGGCATCCATGTCAGCGGGAGCGCGACACACCCGACCGCGTGGGTCGGAGAAGGCCAAGGGAGCGCCGGGTTCCGGAGCGTAAGAAGAGACAGGACTACGAAGTAGCCATGGCGGGACAGAAGATCCGCATCCGGCTCAAGGCCTACGACCACGAGGTCATCGACTCTTCGGCGAAGAAGATCGTCGAGACGGTGACCCGTACTGGTGCGTCGGTCGCGGGCCCGGTGCCGCTGCCCACTGAGAAGAACGTGTACTGCGTCATCAAGTCGCCGCACAAGTACAAGGACTCGCGCGAGCACTTCGAGATGCGCACGCACAAGCGCCTGATCGACATCCTCGACCCGACCCCCAAGACCGTTGACTCTCTGATGCGACTCGACCTCCCGGCCGGTGTCGACATCGAGATCAAGCTCTGAGGCCGGTGATCTGAGAGATGACAAAGCAGATCAAGGGCATCCTGGGCGAGAAGCTCGGCATGACGCAGGTGTGGGACGAGAACAACCGTGTCGTCCCGGTCACCGTCGTCAAGGCCGGCCCCAACGTCGTCACCCAGGTTCGTACGAACGACGTCGACGGCTACGAGTCGGTCCAGATCGCCTTCGGCGAGATCGACCCGCGCAAGGTGAACAAGCCCCTCAAGGGCCACTTCGCCAAGGCCGACGTCACCCCCCGTCGTCACCTCGTCGAGATCCGCACCGCGGACGCCGCCGAGTACACCCTCGGCCAGCAGATCACCGCTGAGGTGTTCGAGGCCGGCGTGAAGGTCGACGTCACCGGCAAGAGCAAGGGCAAGGGCTTCGCCGGTGTCATGAAGCGCCACAACTTCCGTGGCCTCGGCGCCGGACACGGCACCCAGCGCAAGCACCGCTCGCCCGGTTCCATCGGCGGCTGCGCCACCCCGGGCCGTGTGTTCAAGGGCCTCCGCATGGCGGGTCGCATGGGCAACGAGCGGGTCACCACCCAGAACCTGACCGTCCACGCCGTTGACGCGGAGAAGGGTCTGCTGCTCATCAAGGGCGCGGTTCCCGGTCCGAACGGCGGCCTCGTCCTGGTCCGCACCGCGGCCAAGGGGGCCTGAGGTAACCGATGAGCACTGTTGACATCCTTTCGCCTGCCGGCGAGAAGACCGGAAGCGTCGAGCTCCCCGCGGAGATCTTCGGCGTGGAGAAGATCAGCATCCCGCTGATCCACCAGGTCGTCGTCGCGCAGAACGCCGCTGCCCGCCAGGGCACGCACAAGACCAAGCGTCGCGGTGAAGTCCGTGGTGGTGGCAAGAAGCCGTACCGCCAGAAGGGCACCGGTCGCGCCCGTCAGGGTTCGACCCGCGCGCCGCAGTTCGCCGGTGGTGGCGTCGTCCACGGCCCGCAGCCGCGTGACTACTCCCAGCGGACCCCGAAGAAGATGAAGGCCGCGGCCCTGCGCCACGCCCTCACCGACCGGGCCCGCCACAGCCGCATCCACGTCGTCACCGGCGTGGTCGAGGGCGAGACCCCCTCCACGAAGTCCGCCAGGACGCTGTTCGGCAAGATCTCGGAGCGCAAGAACCTGCTCCTGGTCGTCGACCGCGCCGACGAGGCCGCGTGGCTGTCCGCCCGCAACCTGCCCCAGGTCCACATCCTGGAGCCGGGCCAGCTGAACACGTACGACGTTCTCGTCTCGGACGACGTGGTCTTCACCAAGGCCGCTTTCGAGTCCTTCGTCGCCGGCCCGAACAAGGCCAACGACAACGAAGGGAGCGAGGCCTGATGGCTACGCGTCACCCGAGCATCGCCTCGAAGGCTGCCAAGGCCGCCAAGGCCGCGCGTGTCGCCAAGGCGCGCCGCCACGCCGCCGAGGGCAAGAACACCGTCGAGACCCCGCTGAGCAAGTCGTACACGGACCCCCGTGACGTTCTGCTCAAGCCGGTCGTCTCGGAGAAGAGCTACGCGCTCCTCGACGAGAACAAGTACACGTTCATCGTCGACCCGAACGCCAACAAGACCCAGATCAAGCAGGCCGTGCAGGCGGTCTTCGAGGTCAAGGTCACCGGGGTCAACACGATCAACCGCCAGGGCAAGCGCAAGCGCACCAAGACCGGCTTCGGTCAGCGCTCCGCCACCAAGCGCGCGATCGTGACCCTCGCCGAGGGCGACCGTATCGACATCTTCGGCGGTCCGACCGCCTGACGGCGGTCCGGATCGTCCGATATCGGACGAGGACTGAGAAATGGGAATCCGCAAGTACAAGCCGACTACGCCGGGCCGTCGTGGCGCCAGCGTCGCCGACTTCGTCGAGGTCACGCGGTCCACGCCGGAGAAGTCGCTGGTCCGTCCCCTGCACAGCAAGGGCGGCCGTAACAATTCCGGTCGTGTGACCGTTCGCCACCAGGGTGGCGGACACAAGCGCGCCTACCGTGTGATCGACTTCCGTCGTCACGACAAGGACGGCGTGCCGGCGAAGGTCGCGCACATCGAGTACGACCCCAACCGCACCGCGCGCATCGCGCTGCTGCACTACGCCGACGGCGAGAAGCGCTACATCCTCGCCCCGCGCAACCTGCAGCAGGGCGACCGTGTGGAGAACGGTCCCGGGGCCGACATCAAGCCGGGCAACAACCTGGCCCTCCGCAACATCCCGGTCGGTACCACGATCCACGCGATCGAGCTCCGTCCCGGTGGCGGTGCCAAGTTCGCCCGCTCCGCCGGTGCCTCCGTGCAGCTGCTCGCGAAGGAGGGCACGATGGCCCACCTCCGCATGCCCTCCGGTGAGATCCGCCTGGTCGACCAGCGCTGCCGCGCCACGGTCGGCGAGGTCGGCAACGCCGAGCAGAGCAACATCAACTGGGGCAAGGCCGGCCGCAAGCGGTGGCTGGGCGTCCGCCCGACCGTCCGTGGTGTGGTCATGAACCCGGTGGACCACCCGCACGGTGGTGGTGAGGGCCGGACCTCCGGTGGCCGTCACCCGGTGTCCCCGTGGGGCAAGAAGGAAGGCCGTACTCGTTCGCCCAAGAAGGCGTCGAACAAGTACATCGTCCGCCGCCGCAAGACGAACAAGAAGCGCTAAGGACGGGTTGAGATGCCGCGTAGCTTGAAGAAGGGGCCCTTCGTCGACGACCACCTGAGCAAGAAGGTGGACTCGCAGAACGAAGCCGGCACCAAGAACGTCATCAAGACCTGGTCCCGCCGCTCGATGATCATCCCGGCCATGCTGGGTCACACGATCGCGGTGCACAACGGCAAGACCCACATTCCGGTGTTCGTCACCGAGTCGATGGTCGGCCACAAGCTCGGCGAGTTCTCGCCGACGCGCACCTTCCGGGGTCACGTCAAGGACGACCGGAAGTCGAAGCGCCGCTAGTCAGCGGGGTGAAAGACCATGACGAACGTGTCAAACACTGAAGGGACAACCATGGAAGCCAGGGCCCAGGCGCGGTACATCCGCGTCACGCCCATGAAGGCCCGCCGTGTGGTGGACCTCATCCGTGGCATGGACGCCACGGAGGCTCAGGCGGTCCTGCGTTTCGCCCCGCAGGCCGCGAGCGTGCCGGTCGGCAAGGTGCTGGACAGCGCCATCGCCAACGCCGCGCACAACTACGACCACACCGACGTCGACAGCCTCTACATCGCCGAGGCGTACGTCGACGAGGGTCCGACCCTGAAGCGGTTCCGGCCGCGTGCCCAGGGCCGTGCCTACCGGATCCGCAAGCGGACCAGCCACATCACCGTGGTCGTCAGCAGCAAGGAAGGAACCCGGTAATGGGCCAGAAGGTAAACCCGCATGGGTTCCGGCTCGGTGTCACGACCGACTTCAAGTCGCGTTGGTACGCCGACAAGCTGTACAAGGACTACGTCAAGGAAGACGTCGCCATCCGTCGGATGATGACGTCCGGCATGGAGCGCGCCGGCATCTCCAAGGTGGAGATCGAGCGCACCCGTGACCGTGTCCGCGTGGACATCCACACCGCGCGTCCGGGCATCGTCATCGGCCGCCGTGGCGCCGAGGCCGACCGCATCCGCGGCGACCTCGAGAAGCTCACGGGCAAGCAGGTCCAGCTGAACATCCTCGAGGTCAAGAACCCCGAGACGGACGCTCAGCTCGTGGCCCAGGCCGTTGCCGAGCAGCTCTCCTCCCGCGTCTCCTTCCGCCGTGCCATGCGCAAGAGCATGCAGTCGGCGATGAAGGCCGGCGCCAAGGGCATCAAGATCCAGTGCGGTGGCCGCCTCGGCGGCGCCGAGATGTCCCGCTCGGAGTTCTACCGCGAGGGCCGTGTGCCCCTGCACACGCTCCGCGCGAACGTGGACTACGGCTTCTTCGAGGCCAAGACGACCTTCGGCCGCATCGGTGTGAAGGTCTGGATCTACAAGGGCGACGTCAAGAACATCGCCGAGGTCCGCGCCGAGAACGCCGCCGCCCGTGCGGGCAACCGCCCGGCCCGTGGTGGCGCCGACCGCCCGGCCCGTGGTGGCCGTGGTGGCGAGCGGCGCGGTCGCAAGCCGCAGCAGCAGTCGGCTCCGGCCGCCGAGGCCCCCAAGGCCGACGCCCCGGCCGCTGCCGCTCCGGCTGAGAGCACCGGAACGGAGGCCTGACCGAAATGCTGATCCCCCGTAGGGTCAAGCACCGCAAGCAGCACCACCCGTCGCGCAACGGTATGTCCAAGGGTGGAACGCAGGTTGCGTTCGGCGAGTACGGCATCCAGGCGCTGACCCCGGCCTACGTGACGAACCGCCAGATCGAGGCGGCTCGTATCGCGATGACCCGCCACATCAAGCGTGGCGGCAAGGTCTGGATCAACATCTACCCGGACCGTCCGCTGACCAAGAAGCCGGCCGAGACCCGCATGGGTTCCGGTAAGGGTTCGCCGGAGTGGTGGATCGCGAACGTCAAGCCCGGTCGGGTGATGTTCGAGCTGTCCTACCCGAACGAGAAGATCGCCCGTGAGGCGCTGACCCGTGCGGCCCACAAGCTGCCGATGAAGTGCCGGATCGTCAAGCGCGAGGCAGGTGAAGCGTGATGTCGGCCGGTACCAAGGCGTCCGAGCTGCGCGAGCTGGGCAACGAGGAGCTTCTTGGAAAGCTCCGCGAGGCCAAGGAAGAGCTGTTCAACCTCCGTTTCCAGGCGGCGACCGGGCAGCTCGAGAACCACGGCCGTCTCAAGGCGGTCCGCAAGGACATCGCGCGGATCTACACCCTGATGCGCGAGCGTGAGCTGGGCATCGAAACGGTGGAGAACGCCTGATGAGCGAGAAGAACGTGACTGAGAACGCAGAGGCGCGCGGCTTCCGCAAGACCCGTGAGGGTCTCGTCGTCAGCGACAAGATGGACAAGACCGTCGTCGTCGCCGTCGAGGACCGTGTCAAGCACGCGCTGTACGGCAAGGTCATCCGCCGTACCGAGAAGCTCAAGGCGCACGACGAGCAGAACGCCGCGGGCGTCGGCGACCGTGTCCTCCTGATGGAGACCCGGCCGCTGTCCGCGACGAAGCGCTGGCGCGTCGTCGAGATCCTCGAGAAGGCGAAGTAAGAAGCGGGGGCACCGCCCCCGCTGACCCCCGCTGGGGGCGACGCCCCGGGCCCCGGCCCGGACCCGGCGAAGTCCCCGGCGTGGGTTCCCGCCTCCCGAGACACCAGTAATTCCTGCGGGAGCTACCCGCAGGACGGTTCCGCCAGGCTCGGCGAAGGCCCGTGAGTCACTCACGGCCCTCCCCGGGAACCGGCAGACAATCAGGAGATAGACGTGATCCAGCAGGAGTCGCGACTGCGTGTCGCCGACAACACTGGTGCGAAGGAAATCCTTTGCATCCGTGTGCTCGGTGGCTCCGGTCGCCGCTACGCGGGCATCGGTGACGTCATCGTCGCCACCGTCAAGGACGCGATCCCCGGTGGCAACGTGAAGAAGGGTGACGTCGTCAAGGCGGTCATCGTTCGCACCGTCAAGGAGCGCCGCCGTCCGGACGGCTCGTACATCCGCTTCGACGAGAACGCCGCTGTCATTCTCAAGAACGACGGCGACCCTCGTGGCACCCGTATCTTCGGCCCGGTCGGCCGTGAGCTGCGCGAGAAGAAGTTCATGAAGATCATCTCCCTCGCGCCGGAGGTGCTGTGAGCATGAAGATCAAGAAGGGCGACCTGGTTCAGGTCATCACCGGCAAGGACAAGGGCAAGCAGGGCAAGGTCATTGCCGCTTTCCCGCGCGAGGATCGCGTCCTGGTCGAGGGTGTCAACCGGGTCAAGAAGCACACCAAGGCCGGCCCGACCGCCCGCGGTTCGCAGGCCGGCGGCATCGTCACGACCGAGGCGCCGATCCACGTCTCCAACGTCCAGCTGGTCGTTGAGAAGGATGGCAACAAGGTCGTCACGCGTGTCGGTTACCGCTTCGACGACGAAGGCAACAAGATCCGCGTTGCCAAGCGGACGGGTGAGGACATCTGATGGCTACCACCACCACTCCGCGTCTGAAGCAGAAGTACCGCGAGGAGATCGCGGGCAAGATGCGTGACGAGTTCAAGTACGAGAACGTCATGCAGATTCCCGGTCTCGTCAAGATCGTGGTCAACATGGGTGTGGGCGACGCCGCCCGCGACTCCAAGCTGATCGATGGCGCCATCCGCGACCTCACCACGATCACCGGCCAGAAGCCGCAGGTCACCAAGGCCCGCAAGTCCATCGCGCAGTTCAAGCTGCGTGAGGGCCAGCCGATCGGTGCCCACGTCACGCTCCGTGGCGACCGCATGTGGGAGTTCCTGGACCGCACCCTGTCGCTCGCGCTGCCGCGCATCCGCGACTTCCGCGGCCTGTCCCCCAAGCAGTTCGACGGCCGTGGCAACTACACCTTCGGTCTCACCGAGCAGGTCATGTTCCACGAGATCGACCAGGACAAGATCGACCGCGTCCGGGGTATGGACATCACCGTGGTCACCACGGCGACCAACGACGCTGAGGGCCGCGCGCTCCTTCGTCACCTCGGCTTCCCGTTCAAGGAGGCGTGAGCGAGATGGCGAAGAAGGCTCTGATCGCTAAGGCTGCTCGCAAGCCCAAGTTCGGTGTGCGTGGCTACACCCGCTGCCAGCGCTGTGGCCGTCCGCACTCCGTGTACCGCAAGTTCGGCCTGTGCCGCGTGTGCCTTCGTGAGATGGCTCACCGTGGCGAGCTGCCGGGCGTGACCAAGAGCTCCTGGTAACAGCCCACTTGGGTTGAAGCAGGACTCTCGGTAAGCAACTGGGGTCGGCAGGAGGCCCACCTCACATGCCGTAGGCTTGTGGGGTTGGGCGCCTGCCGCGCCCTTACGACTTACTACGCCGTAGGTCCACCGCGCCGCACCCGTCCCGTCTCGGATCGGGGAGAGGGATGGCGCACCAGGAAACCCCGGCGAGAGAGGCCGAAGGCCAATTCATGACCATGACTGATCCGATCGCAGACATGCTTACGCGTCTGCGGAACGCGAACTCGGCATACCACGACAGCGTGTCGATGCCGCACTCGAAGATCAAGTCGCACATCGCGGAGATCCTCCAGCAGGAGGGCTTCATCACGGGCTGGAAGGTCGAGGACGCCGAGGTCGGCAAGAACCTCGTCCTGGAGCTGAAGTTCGGCCCCAACCGTGAGCGCTCCATCGCGGGCATCAAGCGGATCTCCAAGCCCGGTCTCCGGGTGTACGCGAAGTCCACCAACCTGCCGAAGGTGCTCGGCGGCCTCGGCGTGGCGATCATCTCCACGTCCTACGGGCTCCTCACCGACAAGCAGGCCGGCAAGAAGGGCGTGGGTGGGGAAGTCCTCGCCTACGTCTGGTAGCGGAAGGGAACGGAGGAAACAGCTATGTCGCGCATCGGCAAGCTCCCCATCGCGGTTCCCGCCGGCGTGGACGTCACCATCGACGGCCGTACGGTCGCGGTCAAGGGCCCCAAGGGCTCGCTGACTCACACCGTCGTGGCGCCGATCGAGATCGCCAAGGGCGAGGACGGCACCCTGCAGGTGACCCGCCCCAACGACGAGCGTCAGAACAAGGCCCTGCACGGCCTGTCCCGCACGCTGGTGGCGAACATGATCACCGGCGTGACCCAGGGTTACGTGAAGAAGCTCGAGATCAGCGGTGTCGGTTACCGCGTGACGGCCAAGGGTTCGAACCTGGAGTTCGCGCTCGGCTACAGCCACCCGATCACCGTCGAGGCGCCCGAGGGCATCACCTTCAAGGTGGAGACCCCGACCCGCTTCCAGGTCGAGGGCATCGACAAGCAGAAGGTCGGCGAGGTTGCGGCCAACATCCGCAAGCTGCGCAAGCCTGACCCGTACAAGGCCAAGGGCGTCAAGTACGAGGGCGAAGTCATCCGCCGCAAGGTCGGAAAGGCGGGTAAGTAAGCCATGGCATACGGGCAGAAGATCCTCAAGGGCGACGCCTACAAGCGCGCCGCGATCAAGCGCCGCCACATCCGGATCCGCAAGCGGATCGCCGGTACGGCGGAGCGTCCCCGTCTGGTCGTGACCCGCTCCAACCGCCACATCGTGGCGCAGGTGATCGACGACCTGAAGGGCCACACCCTGGCATCGGCGTCCACCCTGGACAACTCGATCCGCGGTGGCGAGAGCGACAAGTCGACGCAGGCGAAGCAGGTCGGCGCCCTGGTCGCCGAGCGTGCCAAGGCCGCCGGTGTCGAGGCCGTCGTGTTCGACCGTGGTGGCAACCAGTACGCCGGGCGCATCGCCGCCCTGGCGGACGCCGCCCGCGAGGCCGGACTGAAGTTCTGAGTCGCCCGTCGCGGCAGCGACTTTTCGTTGCTGCGAGCTAGCGGAAACAGAGAGAGGTAATTCCAATGGCTGGACCCCAGCGCCGCGGTGGCGGTGCCGGTGGCGGCGAGCGGCGGGACCGGAAGGGCCGTGACGGCGGCGCAGCTGCCGCCGAGAAGACCGCGTACGTTGAGCGCGTCGTCGCGATCAACCGCGTCGCCAAGGTTGTGAAGGGTGGTCGTCGCTTCAGCTTCACCGCGCTGGTCGTGGTGGGCGACGGTGACGGCACCGTGGGTGTCGGATACGGCAAGGCCAAGGAGGTGCCGGCCGCCATCGCCAAGGGTGTTGAGGAGGCCAAGAAGCACTTCTTCAAGGTCCCCCGGATCCAGGGCACCATCCCGCACCCGATCCAGGGTGAGAAGGCTGCCGGCGTCGTGCTGCTCAAGCCCGCCTCCCCGGGTACCGGCGTTATCGCCGGCGGCCCGGTGCGTGCCGTGCTCGAGTGCGCCGGTATCCACGACATCCTGTCGAAGTCGCTCGGCTCCGACAACCAGATCAACATCGTGCACGCGACCGTGGAGGCCCTGAAGGGCCTGCAGCGTCCCGAGGAGGTCGCGGCCCGCCGCGGTCTGCCGCTCGAGGACGTGGCCCCCGCGGCCCTGCTCCGTGCGCGTGCCGGGGCTGGTGCGTGATGGCGCAGCTCAAGGTCACGCAGGTCAAGTCCTACATCGGCAGCAAGCAGAACCACCGCGACACCCTGCGTTCGCTCGGGCTGAAGAAGCTCGGCGACGTGGTCGTCAAGGAGGACCGCCCCGAGTTCCGCGGAATGGTGCACACCGTCCGCCACCTCGTGACGGTCGAGGAGGTCGACTGATCATGGCGGAGCAGAACCCGCTCAAGATCCACAACCTCCGTCCCGCCCCGGGCGCCAAGACCGCCAAGACCCGTGTGGGTCGTGGTGAGGCGTCCAAGGGTAAGACGGCCGGTCGTGGTACCAAGGGCACCAAGGCCCGCTACCAGGTTCCGGAGCGCTTCGAGGGCGGCCAGATGCCGCTGCACATGCGCCTCCCGAAGCTGAAGGGCTTCAAGAACCCGTTCAAGACCGAGTTCCAGGTCGTGAACCTCGACAAGCTGGCCGCGCTCTACCCCGAGGGTGGCGAGGTCACGGTCGAGGACCTGGTGGCGAAGGGTGCCGTTCGCAAGAACAGCCTCGTCAAGGTCCTCGGCCAGGGCGAGATCTCCGTGGCGCTGCAGGTGACGGTGGACGCCGTCTCCGGCTCCGCCAAGGAGAAGATCACCGCCGCCGGCGGTTCTGTCACCGAGCTCGTCTGAGCCCGATGACGTAAAGCGGTCCCGACCGGGGGTACCTCACAACGAGGTATCCCCGGTTGGTCGTTTTCAGGGAGGCAGTGTCGCCGGTAAGGTGGCCTGCACCGTTCTTTATCGTCGAACCTCAAGACCGTCACCCTGACGCACTGGCGCGGGGGTCGCAGGAGGCACCGTGCTCACCGGCTTCGCCCGGGCGTTCAGGACGCCCGACCTGCGCAAGAAGCTGCTCTTCACGCTCGGCATCATCGTGGTGTACCGCGTCGGTACCCACATCCCGATCCCGGGTGTCAACTACAAGGCTGTTCAGCAGTGCGTCGGCGAGGCCTCGGGCAACCAGGGCCTCTTCGGCCTGGTGAACATGTTCAGCGGCGGTGCGCTGCTGCAGATCACGATCTTCGCCCTGGGCATCATGCCGTACATCACGGCGAGCATCATCCTTCAGCTGCTGACCGTGGTGATCCCGCGGTTGGAGGCCCTCAAGAAGGAGGGCCAGAGCGGCACCGCGAAGATCACCCAGTACACCCGTTACCTGACGGTGGCGCTGGCCATCCTCCAGGGCACGGGCCTGGTGGCGACCGCCCGCAGCGGCGCCCTGTTCTCCGGGTGCTCGGCGGCCGGGAACATCGTCCCGGACCAGGCGATCTTCAACACGATCGTCATGGTGATCGTCATGACCGCCGGTACGGCCACGGTCATGTGGCTCGGTGAGCTCATCACCGACCGCGGCATCGGCAACGGCATGTCGATCCTGATGTTCATCTCGATCGCCGCCACGTTCCCGTCCGCGCTGTGGGCGATCAAGAAGCAGGGCAAGCTCGCCGAGGGCTGGATCGAATTCGGCACCGTCATTCTCGTCGGCCTGGTCATGGTCGGCCTGGTGGTCTTCGTCGAACAGGCCCAGCGCCGTATTCCGGTGCAGTACGCCAAGCGCATGATCGGCCGCCGTTCCTACGGTGGTACGTCGACGTACATCCCGCTGAAGGTCAACCAGGCGGGCGTGATCCCCGTCATCTTCGCTTCTTCGCTGCTCTACATTCCGGCGCTCATCGCTCAGTTCTCCGGGGGCAACTCCGGATGGAAGACCTGGGTTCAGCAGAACCTGACCAAGGGCGATCACCCGATCTACATCACCATGTACTTCCTGCTGATCGTGTTCTTCGCCTTCTTCTACGTGGCGATCTCCTTCAACCCTGAAGAAGTCGCCGACAACATGAAGAAGTATGGTGGCTTCATCCCGGGCATCCGGGCTGGCCGACCGACCGCTGAGTACCTTTCGTACGTGCTCAACCGGATCACCTGGCCGGGATCGCTGTATCTGGGCCTGATCGCTCTCGTACCGACAATGGCGTTGGTCGGCTTCGGGGCGAACCAGAACTTCCCCTTCGGCGGGACCAGCATCCTCATCATCGTGGGTGTCGGACTCGAGACGGTGAAGCAGATCGAGAGCCAGCTCCAGCAGCGCAATTACGAAGGGTTCCTCCGCTGATGCGAATCGTCCTCGTCGGACCGCCGGGTGCTGGCAAGGGAACGCAGGCCACACGCCTCGCCGAGAAGCTGCGTATTCCGCACATCTCCACGGGCGACCTGTTCCGCGCCAACATCAGCCGGCAGACGGAGCTCGGCAAGCTCGCGAAGTCCTACATGGACGCCGGGAACCTGGTGCCCGACGAGGTCACCATCGCGATGGCCAAGGACCGCATGGAGCAGCCCGACGCCGAGGGCGGCTTCCTGCTGGACGGTTTTCCGCGCAATGTGTCGCAGGCCGAGGCGCTGGACAAGCTGCTCCAGAGCGAGGGCATGAAGCTGGACGCGGTCCTCGACCTCGAGGTCCCCGAGGACGAGGTCGTCAAGCGCATCGCGGGTCGCCGCACCTGCCGCAACGACTCGGCGCACGTCTTCCACGAGACGTACAGCCCGCCGAAGAAGGAAGGCGTCTGCGACGTCTGCGGCGGTGAGCTGTACCAGCGGGACGACGACTCCGAGGAGACCGTGCGCAAGCGCCTTGAGGTCTACCACACGCAGACCGAGCCGATCATCGACTACTACCGGGCGCAGGGCCTGGTCGTGACGATCTCCTCGCTCGGTCCGGTGGACGAGATCACGCAGCGCGCGCTGGCGGCGCTGAAGCGCGACTGACCGCACTGCTCGGCCGCGGTTCCCCATGGGAGCCGCGGCCGACGTGTGCGCGGGCAGGTTTTCGCTGCCCCGTATTCTTGAGGGTGTCCGTCTTCCTTCCGGTCCGAGAAAGGCCGTAGTCCCCATGGTGCAGATCAAGTCCCCCGAGCAGATCGCCAAGATGCGTGAGGCGGGGCTGGTCGTCGCCGCCATCCACGCGGCCACCGGGGAGGCGGCCGTGCCGGGGGCGACCACCAAGGACCTGGACCAGGTGGCCCGCAAGGTGCTCGCCGAGCACAACGCCAAGCCGAACTTCCTCGGCTACGGCGGCTTCCCGGCGACGATCTGCACCTCCGTCAACGAGGTCGTGGTGCACGGCATCCCTTCCGACGACGTCGTCCTCAAGGACGGGGACGTCATCTCCATCGACTGCGGCGCGATCATCGACGGCTGGCACGGCGACGCGGCCTTCACCGCGTTCGTCGGCTCCGGTCACTCCCCGGAGCTGATCGAGCTCTCCCGGGTGACCGAGGAGTCGATGTGGGCCGGCATCGCCGCCATGAAGCAGGGCAACCGCCTGGTGGACATCTCCCGGGCCGTCGAGACGTACATCCGCCGCCAGCCGAAGCCCGGCGGCGGCCGCTACGGGATCATCGAGGACTACGGCGGCCACGGCATCGGCACCGAGATGCACATGGACCCGCACCTGCTGAACTACGTCGACCGGCGGCGCGGCAAGGGCCCGAAGCTGGTCCCCGGCTTCTGCCTGGCCATCGAGCCCATGGTCTCCCTGGGTACCGCGAGGACCCGCGTCCTCGAGGACGACTGGACGGTCATCACCACGGACGGCACCTGGTCCTCCCACTGGGAGCACTCGGTGGCGCTGACCGAGCAGGGCCCGCTGGTCCTGACCTCCCCGGACGGCGGCCGGGCCAAGCTGGCCGAGCACGGCGTCACGGCGGCACCGGACCCGCTGGCCTGAAAAAGGGCCCGCTCCCACGTCCGCCGAACCGGGCCGGACCCGGTCGCATGATGATCTCGGAGCTGGGGCAGACTTTCTCGATTCGTCTTTCGTAGAGGGCTGACGTAGACTGACTCGTCGGCTCTCATGTATTCGCATGTCCGCATGCGGAATATGGAGTCGATCAAGGTAGTCGATTCGAAGGGCGAAGCGTGGCCAAGAAGCAAGGTGCCATCGAGATCGAGGGCACTGTCGTCGAGTCTCTGCCGAACGCCATGTTCAGGGTCGAGCTCCAGAACGGCCACCAGGTCCTGGCACACATCAGCGGCAAGATGCGTATGCACTACATCCGCATCCTCCCTGACGACCGGGTCGTGGTGGAGTTGTCTCCGTACGACCTGACGCGTGGCCGGATCGTCTACCGGTACAAGTAGATCTTGCCCAGGCTCCACGTTCTTCGTGGGGCCGCCGGCAACTGACCCGGAGAACCTCACATCCCATGAAGGTCAAGCCGAGCGTCAAGAAGATCTGCGACAAGTGCAGGGTGATCCGCCGTCACGGCCGGGTCATGGTCATCTGCGACAACCCGCGCCACAAGCAGCGCCAGGGCTGACGCACGACCGACCGAACCCTCTGCACTCCCTTTCGCAGAGATTCGCGCGACGCGAGCTGAATTGTTCATACGCAGGACCCGAGCCCAGCGCGGCTCGACACCCCCGGTTCGGAGGCCGGGGACCCGGTTCGTACCTGGTACGGCGGCCGGCGGTCGGTCCTGCGGAAGACCTCCGAAGATCAACTGGAGCCATTTAATGGCACGCGTTTCCGGTGTTGACATCCCGCGCGAAAAGCGCGTGGAGGTCGCCCTCACCTATGTGTTCGGCATCGGCCGGACCCTGTCCCAGCAGACGCTGGCCGCCACCGACATCGACCCGAACACCCGCGTTCGCGACCTCTCCGAGGAGCAGCTCGTCGCGATCCGTGAGTTCGTCGACAACAACATCAAGACCGAGGGTGACCTCCGTCGCGAGATCCAGGCCGACATCCGCCGCAAGGTCGAGATCGGCTGCTACCAGGGTCTGCGTCACCGCCGCGGTCTGCCCGTCCGCGGTCAGCGCACCAGCACCAACGCCCGCACCCGCAAGGGCCCGCGTCGCGCCATCGCCGGCAAGAAGAAGCCGGGCAAGAAGTAGTCCGCAGCGACACTCGCCGTCCAGCGGTCTTCGCTGTAGGACCGACTACCTCCCGTAGGAGTTTTCGACATGCCCCCCAAGGGACGTCAGGGCGCTGCCAAGAAGGTGCGCCGCAAGGAAAAGAAGAACGTCGCTCACGGCCACGCGCACATCAAGAGCACGTTCAACAACACCATCGTTTCGATCACGGACCCGTCCGGCAACGTGATCTCGTGGGCCTCCGCGGGCCACGTCGGCTTCAAGGGCTCCCGCAAGTCCACGCCGTTCGCCGCGCAGATGGCCGCCGAGTCCGCCGCGCGTCGTGCCCAGGAGCACGGCATGCGCAAGGTCGACGTGTTCGTCAAGGGTCCGGGCTCCGGCCGTGAGACCGCGATCCGCTCCCTGCAGGCCACCGGTCTCGAGGTCGGCTCCATCCAGGACGTCACCCCGACCCCGCACAACGGCTGCCGCCCGCCGAAGCGTCGTCGCGTCTGACGTCGGCGCCTCAAGGGCTTGCTGTTCCTCCGGGCTTTCCGGCCGGGGGTGTGGGGGTTGTCCCCCACAGGTAAACAGCCGGGCGGTACGGCCTTTTCCGGTCGTGCCGCCCGTACCCTTGCAATACCCGCACCCTTCGGGTGCGGCCTGGTCGGGCGTCAAATAGCGGGCGCCCACGACTGAAGGATCTGATCCACTCATGCTGATCGCTCAGCGTCCCTCGTTGACCGAAGAGGTCGTCGACGAGTTCCGGTCCCGGTTCGTGATCGAGCCGCTGGAGCCGGGCTTCGGCTACACCCTCGGCAACTCCCTTCGCCGTACCCTCCTGTCGTCGATTCCCGGTGCCGCTGTCACCAGCATCCGCATCGACGGTGTCCTCCACGAGTTCACCACCGTGCCGGGCGTCAAGGAGGACGTCACCGACCTCATCCTCAACATCAAGCAGCTGGTCGTCTCCTCGGAGCACGACGAGCCGGTCGTGATGTACCTGCGCAAGCAGGGCCCGGGTCTGGTCACCGCCGCCGACATCGCGCCGCCGGCCGGTGTCGAGGTGCACAACCCGGACCTCGTCCTCGCCACGCTCAACGGCAAGGGCAAGCTGGAGATGGAGCTGACCGTCGAGCGCGGTCGCGGTTACGTCTCCGCCGTGCAGAACAAGCAGGTGGGTCAGGAGATCGGCCGTATCCCGGTCGACTCGATCTACTCGCCGGTGCTCAAGGTCACGTACAAGGTCGAGGCCACGCGTGTCGAGCAGCGCACCGACTTCGACAAGCTGATCGTCGACGTCGAGACCAAGCAGGCCATGCGTCCGCGTGACGCCATGGCGTCGGCCGGCAAGACCCTGGTGGAGCTGTTCGGTCTGGCCCGCGAGCTCAACATCGACGCCGAGGGCATCGACATGGGTCCGTCCCCGACGGACGCCGCGCTGGCCGCCGACCTGGCGCTGCCGATCGAGGAGCTGGAGCTCACGGTCCGCTCCTACAACTGCCTCAAGCGCGAGGGCATCCACTCGGTGGGTGAGCTGGTCGCGCGTTCCGAGGCGGACCTGCTGGACATCCGCAACTTCGGTGCGAAGTCCATCGACGAGGTCAAGGCGAAGCTGGCCGGCATGGGCCTGGCCCTGAAGGACAGCCCGCCCGGATTCGACCCGACCGCCGCCGCGGACGCCTTCGGCGCGGACGACGACGCGGACGCCGGGTTCGTCGAGACCGAGCAGTACTGAGCTCGGGACCGACTGCCGGTTTCTGGCTGCGGGTCCGCTGTGGCTGGTCGCGCCCGCGCGGCGGAGCCGCATAGTGTCCGCAGCCCCGCGCCCCTTTGGGGCGCGGGTCCTCCGGGAGCTGTAAAGCGACCGGATCTCTGACAGACAACCGTCTGCTCAGATACTGACCCCGGTACCTGGTACGGCCGGGGCAGACACCTAGGAGAAGAACCATGCCGAAGCCCGCCAAGGGTGCCCGTCTGGGCGGCAGCGCCGCGCACGAGAAGCTGCTCCTCGCGAACCTCGCGAAGGCGCTGTTCGAGCACGGCCGCATCACCACCACCGAGGCGAAGGCCCGCCGCCTGCGCCCGTACGCCGAGCGTCTGGTCACCAAGGCGAAGAAGGGCGACCTTCACAACCGCCGTCAGGTGCTCCAGGTCATCACGGACAAGAGCATCGTGCACACGCTCTTCACCGAGATCGGCCCGCGTTACGAGAACCGTCCGGGTGGCTACACCCGTATCACCAAGATCGGCAACCGCCGTGGCGACAACGCGCCCATGGCCGTGATCGAGCTGGTCGAGGCGCTGACGGTGCAGCAGAACGCCGTGGGTGAGGCCGAGGCCGCCACCAAGCGTGCGGTCAAGGAGGCCGAGGAGGCCAAGGCTCAGGAGACCACCGAGGCCCCGGCCGAGGAGGCCGCCGCCGAGGAGTCCAAGGACGCCTGAGGCACTGCCTGACGCCGGAAGCGGGTCCGCCCTTCGGGGCGGGCCCGCTTCCGCGTTTCTTCCCGAGGGATCCGCCCTGAGAGGATCTGCACGTGAGTGACGAAGTACAGCCCGGTCATGTCCGCGTCCGTCTCGACCTGTCCTACGACGGCACCGCCTTCCACGGCTGGGCCAAGCAGGCCGGCGGCAGGCGGACCGTGCAGGGGGAGATCGAGGACGCGCTGCGCACGGTCACGCGGTCCGGGGAGACGTACGAGCTGACCGTGGCCGGACGGACCGACGCCGGGGTGCACGCGCGGGGCCAGGTGGCGCACGTGGACCTGCCCGAGCGCGTCTGGCGCGAGCACCACGAGAAGCTGCTCAAGCGGCTCGCCGGGCGGCTGCCCAGGGATGTGCGGGTGTGGGCGCTGCGGCCCGCGCCCAGCGGCTTCAACGCCCGGTTCTCGGCCGTCTGGCGCCGCTACGCCTACCGTGTCACCGACAACCCCGGCGGTGTCGACCCGCTGCTGCGGGGCCACGTCCTGTGGCACGACTGGCCGCTCGACGTCGACGCCATGAACGAGGCCGCGCGGCGGCTGCTCGGCGAGCACGACTTCGCCGCCTACTGCAAGAGGCGCGAGGGCGCGACCACCATCCGCACCCTCCAGGAGCTGAGCCTGGAACGCGGCGGGGACGGCGTCGTCACGGCCACCGTCCGGGCCGACGCGTTCTGCCACAACATGGTGCGCTCGCTCATCGGGGCGCTGCTGTTCGTCGGCGACGGCCACCGTCCGCCGGACTGGCCGGGGAAGGTGCTGGCCGCGGGGGTGCGGGACTCCGCCGTGCACGTCGTGCGGCCGCACGGGCTGACCCTGGAGGAGGTCGGCTACCCGGCCGACGAGCTGCTGGCCGCGCGCAGCCGGGAGGCACGCAACAAGCGGTCCCTGCCGGCGGCCGGCTGCTGCTGAGCGGCCGCCTCCGGTTCCCCCGTGCGGCAGGCGGCCGGCTGTTACTGGCCGGCCGCCGCCGACGCCTGGGTCTCGCCGCGCCGGCGGATCTGCTGGAAGGAGAACTCGGCGAGGTCGTCGCCGGCCTTGAAGGCCGCGGTGTCCTTGTTCGTCACGCTCGTGCCGTTGGCGAAGCCGGTGAGGGTGAAGTAGGCGTAGCGGCCGTAGGAGTTGGTCGTGGAGCGGCAGACGGCCCCGTTGCAGAAGGCCTTGACGCCGCCGCCGGACAGCGGCTTGATGATGCTCTTGTTGTCCGTCGCGCCCTTCGCCTTGAGCGCCTGCGCCTCGGTGTCGAAGACGGCGATGCCGACCGTCAGCGCGACGCCGCCCTGGGTGTAGGTCACCCGCAGCAGGCGGGTGCAGTCGTTGTCCGTGAGGGCCTTGGCGAGCGTGCCCTGGGCGACCGCGGCGCAGTTCTTGCTGTCGTCCGTGGGGCCCTTCTTGTACACGGTCTCGCCCATGGTCAGCTGGGCGCCCGGGAAGAGGGTGTCCACGCTGAGCGGGGCCGTGTCCTTCTTCGCGCTGGATATGAAGTCCTTCGGATCCAGCGGAGGCGGGGCGGTGGTCGGGGCGAAGGACGGCGCCGTGGCGGAGCCGCTCGGCAGGGCGGCGGAGCCGGGCAGCTGTGTGGCCGGCCCGCCCGACGCGCTGTTGTCGCCGTTCGCCGACACCACGGCCATGGCGACGGCAGCGCCGATCCCGACGACGGCCAGCACGCCACCGCCGATGAACAGCAGCCGGCGCCGTCTGCTCCGTGCCTCCGAGGCGTCGGCGAGCGCGGCCCAGTCAGGGTTCTGACCGCTGCCCGCGCTGTTCGGCGACTGCTCAGAATTCGGTTTCCAGGGATCCCACTGGGACTGCGAGCCCCCCTGCCCATAACTCATGGGGCGCATCTTAGACGGGGTCCGAGGGCCCTCCGCGCCGCCCGCGGCCGCCCACCTGGGGCCTTAGGTGCACGCCGGTACAAAGCGGCGCGCCGACAGCCGATACCAGTCGTGGAGCGGCCGGGATCGCGGGTCCGGATCGGGGGGGTGGGAACCGCCGGGACCCGCGGTCGTACACCCGTTTTGACCCGGCCAGGCCGCCACGGGTATCCTGCATCTTCGTTGTGTATTGGCTTGCTCATTCTCACGGGACGGGCCCTTACACCGGTCCACCGGGCCGATGACCAGCGACCAGCACGCGGTTTGCGTCACCGCTGTGCGGTCAGGGCTGTCGTGATCGTCTTTGGTGACCTTGTCAGGACCACTCACTGAAGAAGCGAAGGCTACGAACCGTGCGTACGTACAGCCCCAAGCCCGGCGACATCACGCGCCAGTGGCACGTCATTGACGCCCAGGACGTCGTCCTGGGCCGCCTGGCGTCCACCGCTGCCACCCTTCTGCGGGGCAAGCACAAGCCGATCTACGCGCCGCACGTCGACGCTGGTGACTTCGTCATCATCATCAACGCGGACAAGGTGCACCTCTCCGGCAACAAGCGGACCCAGAAGATGGCGTACCGCCACTCCGGCTACCCGGGTGGTCTGCGCTCCGTCCGTTACGACGAGCTGCTGGACAAGAACCCCGAGAAGGCCATCGAGAAGGCCGTCAAGGGCATGCTCCCCAAGAACTCCCTGGGCCGTCAGATGCTCTCGAAGCTGAAGGTCTACAAGGGTGACCAGCACCCGCACAGCGCCCAGCAGCCGGTGCCGTTCGAGATCACCCAGGTCGCGCAGTAAGTCCGGCCACCCCCTAAGACCGAAGAGAATCTGAGGAGAATCGTGGCCGAGACCACTGCCGAGCAGCCGCTCGAAGAGCTTGACATCGACAGCTACACCACCGAGTCCGAGGTCCCCGTCGAGGGCGAGTACACCTCGGAGTCGATGGCGTCCCGTTTCGGTGAGCCCCAGCCGGCCGCCGGCCTGGGCCGTCGCAAGAACGCCATTGCCCGCGTCCGGATCGTCCCGGGCACCGGCAAGTGGAAGATCAACGGTCGCACCCTCGAGGACTACTTCCCGAACAAGGTGCACCAGCAGGAAGTCAACGAGCCCTTCAAGGTGCTCGAGCTCGAGGGCCGTTACGACGTCATCGCCCGCATCGCCGGTGGCGGCGTCTCCGGTCAGGCCGGTGCCCTCCGCCTCGGTGTCGCCCGTGCCCTGAACGAGGCCGACGTCGACAACAACCGCGGCGCGCTGAAGAAGGCGGGCTTCCTGCGTCGTGACGACCGTGCGGTCGAGCGCAAGAAGGCCGGTCTGAAGAAGGCCCGCAAGGCCCCGCAGTACAGCAAGCGCTAATCTCGACGGCGCCCCTGCACGTACTCCGAACGCCCCGGCGGCACGCCTATGTGCCTCCGGGGCGTTCGTTTATCGCAAAGCTTGGGCGTATAACGGCACAAGGTGCTCAACGGCTGGTGTGATCGGATGCCCGGAGCGTCGAATGCCATGGACCGGCCCACGGACCGGCCCTCTTCTCGAACCGACGCTTCCTCAGGAGGACAAGTGGGACGACTCTTCGGCACGGACGGCGTCCGTGGTGTCGCCAACGCGGACCTGACCGCCGAGCTCGCGCTCGGCCTCTCGGTCGCCGCGGCGCACGTACTGGCCGAGGCGGGAACCTTCGAGGGCCACCGACCGACGGCGGTGGTCGGGCGGGATCCGCGCGCGTCCGGGGAGTTCCTGGAGGCGGCCGTGGTCGCGGGCCTGGCGAGCGCGGGCGTGGACGTCCTGCGGGTCGGCGTGCTGCCGACACCGGCGGTGGCGTACCTGACCGGGGAGCTCGGCGCCGACCTCGGCGTGATGCTGTCGGCCAGCCACAACGCCATGCCGGACAACGGCGTCAAGTTCTTCGCCCGGGGCGGTCACAAGCTCGCCGACGAGCTGGAGGACCGGATCGAGTCCGTCTACGAGGAGCACCGCACCGGCGCGCCCTGGAACCGCCCGACGGGCGCCGGCGTGGGCCGGGTCCGCGAGTACGACGAGGGCTTCGACCGGTACGTCGCCCACCTCGTCGGCGCCCTGCCGAACCGGCTGGACGGTCTGAAGATCGTGCTCGACGAGGCGCACGGCGCCGCGGCCGGCGTCTCCCCGGAGGCCTTCCGGCGCGCCGGGGCCGAGGTCGTCACCATCGGCGCCGACCCGGACGGCCTGAACATCAACGACGGCTGCGGCTCGACCCACCTCGGCCCGCTCAAAGCCGCCGTCACCGAGCACGGCGCCGACCTCGGCATCGCGCACGACGGCGACGCCGACCGCTGCCTGGCCGTGGACCACACCGGCGAGGAGGTCGACGGCGACCAGATCCTGGCCGTGCTCACGCTGGCGATGCGGGAGCGTTCCGCACTGCCCTCCGACACCGTCGTCGCGACCGTGATGTCGAACCTGGGCTTCAAGCTCGCCATGGAGCGCGAGGGCATCCAGCTCGTGCAGACCGCCGTCGGCGACCGCTACGTCCTGGAGGAGATGAAGGACAAGGGTTACGCCCTCGGCGGCGAGCAGTCCGGCCACGTCATCATTCTGGACCACGCCACCACCGGCGACGGCACGCTCACCGGCCTGATGCTGGCCGCCCGGATCGCCGGGGCCGGCCGTACGCTGCGGGACCTGGCATCCGTGATGGAGCGCCTGCCGCAGGTCCTCGTCAACGTGCCCGACGTGGACAAGACCCGGGTGAAGACCTCCGCCGACCTCGCCGCCGCGGTCGCCGAGGCGGAGCGGGAGCTGGGCGAGACGGGCCGCGTGCTGCTGCGCCCGTCGGGCACCGAGCCGCTGGTCCGTGTGATGGTCGAGGCCGCGGACATCGAGCAGGCCCGCTCGGTGGCGGGCCGCCTGGCCGATTCGGTGAAGTCGGCGCTCGGCTGACCGGTCCTACGTCAGACCCTGGCCGGCCTTGGACGTGCGCTCGCGCTGCCTCGCCCAGAACCACTTCTGGGCGAGCAGGGTGAGCGTGCCCGCCAGGACGATGCCGAGCATGTTCAGCAGAAGCTGCACCGTCGAGCCCGCGGTCTGGGCGGTGTCGCCGTAGGCGAGCGCGACGGCCGCGTTCGCGGCGGCCGGGACGGTGGTCACGGAGATGGCCACACCGATCAGGGCACCGGACTTGGCGGACGTCAGCGAGAGCGTGCCGGCGGCTCCGGCGAGGACCGCCACGACGAAGGAGAACGCGTCGGGGGCGTAGACGAAGGCGGTGTTGGGCCGGGCGCCCTCCAGCTTCGCCTTGCTGAACAGTCCGACGGCGTCCATGAACAACGCGAAGCCCGCGGTGACCGCCATCGCCAGCGCGAAGCCGGCCAGCAGGGCGATCAGCGAGCGCAGTGCCAGCCGCGGTGCCCGCTGCACCAGGGCCGTGCCGATGCCCGCCAGCGGCCCGAACTCCGGTCCCACGGCCATCGCGCCGACGATCAGGACGGCGTTGTCGAGCACCACACCACAGGCGGCGATCATGGTGGCCAGCGTGATGAACGCGAGGTAGGTGACCGACAGCGTCGACTCCTCGTGCGTGGCCTCCGTCAGCTCCTGCCACAGCACCGCGTCCGCGCCCTCGCCCGGTGCCGCCTTCTCCGCCCGCTCGGCCCGGGCGGAGAGCGTCAGGTCGGGGGTCTCGACGGAGACGGAGCCGCTCCGTTCGATGCCCAGCTCCCGCAGTCCGTCGAGGAGTTCGTCGGCGGCCTCGCGCGCGACATCGCACAGGACCACGTCACCGGCCGGGTCGCGGGCGGCGGAAGGCAGTACGACCAGGTGCGCGGTGCCGACCGTCGTCTCGATCAGACGCAGTACGGCGTCGGTCTGTTCGGCCGGTGTGATCAGGCGAAGATGAAGCATGGCGGCAGCGTAGTCACAGTTTGCGCAGGCTCAGCCGCTGCACCTTGTGGTCGGGGCCCTTGCGCAGCACGAGCGTGGCACGGCCCCGGGTGGGCGCGATGTTCTCCACCAGGTTCGGCTTGTTGATGGTCCGCCACATCCTGCGGGCGTAGTCGAGGGCCTCCGACTCGGACACCTGGGTGTACTTGCGGAAGTACGAGGACGGGTCCTGGAAGGCCGTCGTGCGCAGCTTGCCGAACCGGTCCAGGTACCAGCGCTCGATGTCCTCGGTGCGCGCGTCGACGTACACGCTGAAGTCGAAGTAGTCGGCGAGTCCGACCCTGGTGCGGCCGTCCGTGCCGGGCAGGGCGGGCTGGAGGACGTTCAGGCCCTCGACGATGAGGATGTCGGGGCGACGCACGGTCAGCTTCTCGCCGGGGACGATGTCGTAGATGAGGTGGGAGTAGACGGGCGCGGTCACCTCGTCCTTGCCGGCCTTGATGTCGGCGACGAACCGGGTCAGGGCCCGCCGGTCGTACGACTCCGGGAAGCCCTTGCGCGACATCAGCCCCCGCGCCTCCAACTCCCGTGTGGGCAGCAGGAACCCGTCGGTGGTGACCAGCTCGACCCGCGGATGCTCGGGCCAGCGGGACAGCAGTGCCTGGAGCAGCCGGGCGACGGTCGACTTGCCCACGGCGACCGAGCCGGCCACCCCGATCACGAAGGGCGTGCCGGACTGGGAACCCTGCTCGCCGAGGAACGTGTTCAGCGCGCCGCGCAGCCCGTCCGTCGCGCCGACGTAGAGGTTGAGCAGCCGGGACAGCGGCAGGTAGATGTCCCGCACTTCGTCGAGGTCGATCACGTCGCCGAGACCGCGCAGTCGCTCGACCTCCGCGGCGGAGAGCGGCAACGGCGTCTTGTCACGCAACGCGCTCCATTCGGCGCGGGTGAGGTCGACGTAGGGAGTCGCCTCCGGCCGGGACCGGTGGGCGCTCCGGGGCATCGAGGAGACCGGAGAGATCACATTCCATTGTTAACGGAGTTTGAACAGCGCGCAGGGTGGGCTGTGTCACGTCTGCGGGGGGTGGAGATCACGTCGCCGTCACGTTCGGGTACCGGGCCGCCTATTCAAGATCATCTCCAGGGCTGCGGCACATAGAGTGCGGTGACTGGCCGGGGAGACCGTCCGCCGGTCCGAAGAGAAAGAGTGACCTTCCGTGAGTTCCCTCGTGGTCCGCCGTACCGCGCTCGCCGCGTCCACCGCCGCTCTGGTCCTGCTCGCCACCGCCTGCGGCGGTTCCTCCGACAACAAGGACGCGAAGGCCGACGACGGCAAGACCGCTCAGGCCGACAAGACCGCCTCCGCAGCACCGGCCAAGGCGCTCGGCGCCGCCGAGCTGGAGAAGGCCGCGCTCACCCAGGCGGACGTCAAGAGCGGCAAGGTCACCAAGCTGCCGGCGAAGGACGACATCGCCCAGGACAAGGTGAAGACCGGCGACGCCGCCTGCACGCCGCTGGCGCTCGTCCAGTCGGGCAGCTGGGTGGGCACGCCCGCCGCCACCGTGAAGCGGTCGTGGCTGGCCGACGGGAAGAAGCCCGCGGCGGGCGCCGACCCCCAGGTCGCCCTGCTGGCCGGACTCGACCGGGAGAAGGCCGTCGTGACCCTCGCCTCCTACGAAGACGGCGGCGCCGAGCAGGCGCTGAAGGACCTTCGGACGGCCGCCGACAAGTGCGCCGGCGGCTACACCTACAGCGCGGACGGCACCAAGACCGGGATCGCCAAGGTGGCCGTGACCCAGGCGCCCGAGGGCGCGGACGAGGCGTTCGCGGTGACGCAGACCATGAACGCCGACGGCGTCAAGGCGCCGGTGAAGGCCGTCGTCGTCCGCAAGGGCGCCACCGTGGTCTACCTCCCCGCCATCAACCTCGCGGCGGCCGTCTCGGGCAAGGACTTCGACTTCCCCACGGCGCTCGTCGACGCGCAGCTCGCCAAGCTGAAGTGATCCCAGGACCCACCGGGGCCCTTCCCGCCCCGGTGGGAATTTCCGATTTCGGGCACGAAGTCCCCACTTCCGGCGGGTGCGGGCCCGTAGGCTGCCGCCCATGTGCGGAATCGTGGGATACGTGGGGTCGCAGTCGGCACTCGAAGTCGTGATGGCCGGTCTGAAGCGGCTGGAGTACCGGGGTTACGACTCGGCCGGTGTCGCCGTGCTCGCGGACGGCGGGCTGGCGGCGGCCAAGCGGGCCGGGAAGCTGGTCAACCTGGAGAAGGAACTCGCGGACCGGCCACTGCCGACCGGTTCCACGGGCATCGGGCACACCCGATGGGCCACCCACGGCGGGCCCACCGACGGCAACGCCCACCCGCACCTGGACAATTCGGGGCGGGTCGCCGTCGTCCACAACGGCATCATCGAGAACTTCGCCGCGCTGCGGGCCGAGTTGACCGAGCGCGGGCACGAGCTGCACTCCGAGACCGACACCGAGGTCGTGGCGCACCTGCTCGCCGAGGAGTTCTCGGTGAGCGCCGATCTCGCGGAGGCCATGCGGCTGGTGTGCCGGCGCCTCGAGGGCGCGTTCACGCTGGTCGCCGTGCACGCCGGCGAACCGGACGTGGTCGTGGGCGCCCGCCGCAACTCCCCGCTGGTCGTGGGCGTCGGGGAGGGCGAGGCCTTCCTCGCCTCCGACGTCGCCGCGTTCATCGCCCACACCCGCTCCGCGATCGAGCTGGGCCAGGACCAGGTGGTCGAGCTGCGCCGGGACCGGGTGACGGTCATGGGGTTCGACGGCCGGCCCGCCGACGTCCGCTCCTACGACGTCGACTGGGACGCGGCGGCCGCGGAGAAGGGCGGCTACGACTACTTCATGCTCAAGGAGATCGCCGAGCAGCCCAAGGCGGTCGCCGACACGCTGCTCGGCCGCATCGACGCGGGCGGCTCCCTGACGCTGGACGAGGTCCGCATCTCCGCCGCCGAGCTGCGCGAGATGGACAAGGTCGTCATCATCGCCTGCGGTACGGCCTTCCACGCGGGCATGATCGCCAAGTACGCCATCGAGCACTGGACGCGGATCCCCTGCGAGGTGGAACTCGCCAGCGAGTTCCGCTACCGGGACCCGATCCTGGACGCCCAGACCCTCGTCATCGCCATCTCCCAGTCCGGCGAGACCATGGACACGCTGATGGCCCTGCGCCACGCCCGGGAGCAGGGCGCCAAGGTGCTGGCCATCTGCAACACCAACGGCTCCACCATCCCGCGCGAGTCGGACGCGGTCCTCTACACCCACGCGGGCCCGGAGGTCGCGGTCGCCTCGACGAAGGCGTTCCTGACCCAGCTCGTGGCCTGCTACCTGGTGGCGCTGTACCTGGGCCAGGTCCGCGGCACCAAGTGGGGTGACGAGATCCAGGTCGTGATCCGCGACCTGTCGCAGATCGGCGGCGCGGTCGAGCGGGTCCTGGAGACGATGGAGCCGGTACGGGCGCTGGCGCGCTCGCTGGCGGACAAGAACACGGTGCTGTTCCTCGGCCGGCACGTGGGCTATCCGGTCGCCCTCGAAGGCGCCCTGAAGCTCAAGGAGCTGGCGTACATGCATGCCGAGGGCTTCGCGGCGGGCGAGCTGAAGCACGGGCCGATCGCGCTGATCGACGAGGACCTGCCGGTGGTCGTGGTGGTGCCGTCCCCGCGGGGCCGGTCCCTCCTCCACGACAAGATCGTCTCCAACATCCAGGAGATCCGGGCGAGGGGTGCCCGCACGATCGTGATCGCGGAGGAGGGCGACGAGGCGGTCGCCCCGTACGCCGACCACCTGATCCGCATCCCGGCCACGCCGACCCTGCTCCAGCCGCTGGTCGCCACGGTCCCGTTGCAGGTCTTCGCCTGCGAACTCGCCACCGCGCGGGGCAACGAGGTGGATCAGCCGCGGAACCTGGCGAAGTCCGTCACGGTGGAGTGACGCTTCAGTGCCGCCACGAAGCTGCTGAAGGCCTCGGCCGGAAGCGTGACGATGCCTCCGGCCGGGGTCTTGGAGTCTCGGACGGCTATGTGGGTGGGGGAGTTGGCGATCTCGACGCAGGAGTTGCCGTCGCCGGGACCGGAGTAGGAAGACTTCCGCCAGTTGTCGGGGATGTGCATGGGGCGCCTCACAACTCTTTCGTCAGCCTGTGGATGAAGTCGCGCGACTGTTCGCAGGTGAGCGCTGCGTCCTCCACTTTACGGAAGAGCATTCGAAAAGCGCCGAGTTGGGCCTCGGAGTCGATGAAGACCGTGCCGTGCGGTGCGTCGCGCACGACGGTGTCCAGCTTGGGCACCACCCCTCCCGCGTGCACCATGGCGCTCGCGGCGCCGGCGAAGCCTTCCAGCGCGAAAGGGATGACGCGCACGGCGATCCGCTCCGCACCCGACAGCTCCAGCAGGTGAGCCAGTTGGGCTCGTGAGGCGGTGCGGTTGCTGACCATGATGCGCAGTGCCGCCTCATGGATGATCGCCTCGTACGGGGCGCTGCCGAGGACCGTCTTGCGTTGCATTCGATGGCGGACACGCAACTCAAGCTCACCATCGGGGAGTTCCGGCACCCGGTAGGAGAAGACGGCGCGGGCGTAGTCCTCTGTCTGGAGGGGGCCCGGGATGTACAGGAACTGGACCTCTCGCAGGAATGTGGCGTGGTGCTCCAGCTCGGCAAGATCGAGGAACGGCGTGGGAAGCTGCCCCCGGTACTCCTCCCACCAGCCGCGCGTTCGATCGGTGGCCATAGCCGCGAGCGCGGCGACCAACTCCTCGTCAGTACAGGTGTAGTGGGCCGCCAGGCGACGAAGACGCTTCTCGCTCACGCCTGCGATGGCCGCCTCGATCTGGCTGATCTGAGGAGGGCTCACCCCGAGTAGCGCAGCCGCTTGGCGTGACGTCAGGCCCGCGTTGTCGCGGAGTCTGCGTAGCTCGGCTGCCAACCGCACCTGACGCGCGGTCGGGTTGTGCCTCAGTGCCACCGCACGCTCCTCCCCACACGCATACCCAATGCGACTCGTTCGGGGTCAGACTACGGGATCGGCTTGCGAGACTTAAACAATTAGCCCTACCTTCGGTCACGCAGCGCACGCACTGTGGAGCGGTCTGCGACCACTCGCCGCCCGAACGGAGTTGAGTCATGCCCGAAGACGTGTCGGAACCCTGGGAATACTGCCTCTACATCCCCAACGATCTCCGCGCCGTCACCGTCAGTCGGCGCACCCTCCGGCTGATTCACACCATGCACGGGCTGATTCGGCTCGTCGACGTGGCCGAGTTGCTCGCGACCGAGCTGGTGTCCAATGCCGTACGGCACACCAAGGGGCCCGCCGCGCTCCGGGTGCGGTGGGCCTCCGGTGTGCTGCGGATCGGGGCGTGGGACGCCGACCCCGCGCCGCCGGAGCCGCCAGTGCCCTTGGAGCAGATGGCCGAGTCGGAGGAGGGGCGGGGACTGGCACTGGTCCGGGCCTGCGCGGACCTGTGGGGCTGGCAACCGCTGGCGCGGGAGGGCAACCGCGGCAAGATCGTCTGGTGCGAACTGGCCGCCGCGTAGTGGAGGCTTCCTCGACGGCGTCTCTTCCGGGTGAAAACGTGGTGAGTGAGCGGCACCATGGAGGCGGGCTCTGAGTACCGTGACGTCGCTAGCCCATGAGGGGGGAAGAGGTGCGGCATGAGCGTTGAGCTCGAACTGAGGCTACGGGGCCCGCACGCCGGCATGGACGCCCAGGAGTCGCTGCGCACCGTGCAGAGTGTGCTGTCGCTGCTGCGCGAGCTGGAGAACAGCGAGACCGCGCGGTCGAGCCGCCATGGCACCCGCTGGTCCTTCAATGAGCTCAGGCTGGGCAGCGTCACCTGTGTCCTTGAGCCGCTGCGCATCGCCGAACACTCCGACTACCAGGTCGTGGAACGGGTGCTGCGGACCGCCGTGACCGGGCTGGGCGAAGCCGAGACCGCGGAACGCATCCCGACCGGTTGGACCGCCCGTGCGGCATCGCTGGGGCAGCAGGTCGCCCGTTCCCTCGGAGCATCGCCCGATGTCGGCATGTTCGTCGCGGTACGTGCGGACGGCGTCGAAGTCCGGACGGCCGAGGTCACACAGAGGACCGCGTTCAATCTGCAAGCCGCCACGCGTGCGCGTCTGCGCACGTTCGGCTCGCGGCGGGGACGTCTCAGCGGCCTGGTGGAGGGAAAGCATCGCCGTCCCCGGGCGGTGCTGCGCACCGAGGTCGGCGGGGAAGTGATTCCCGTCTATTTCGGTGATGATCTGGACACCGAGCTGCGGCGGGCTTGGCGGCGTGACCGGGTGGAGGTCACCGGCGAGATCACCGGGAACGCACAGGGCCAAGTGGTCCAGGTGCGCGCGACGGAGATCGAACTCCTTCCGACAGAGCCGCAGCTCTCGGACGACGAACTGCGGGCGGGGTTCTGGCCGGACATGACCGGCGGCCAGGACGCGGTGGACTATGTGGAGGCTCTGCGTGGGGGAAATTGACCGCCCCGAGTCGGTCTACCTTTGATCTTGGTCAGTGCTCCGCCCTACGGGGCGGAGATGAAGGCCATCTCAAAAATGCTCTGACCTCGGCCTGGGGCACGGATCCGTACGGTTGACCTCAGCTCACTGGCCGCTGTTGGTTTTCGATGTACTGGCGTACGACGGTCAGCGGTGCCCCGCCGCAGCTTCCGGCGAAGTAGGAGCCGGACCAGAAGTGGCCGCCCCACAGATACCGGCGCACGTGCGACTCGTACTCCTTGCGCAGGAGCCTGGCGGAGACGCCCTTGAGGGAGTTGACCAGCTTGGAGAGCTGGACCTTGGGCGGGTAGTACACCAGGAGGTGTACGTAGTCCTCTTCGCCGTTGAACTGTTTCAGCTCGGCTTCGAAGTCCTGGCAGACCTCGCGCATGATCTCTTCGCATCTGGTCAGCATGGCGTCGGTCATGGCCTCGCGGCGGTACTTGGTGACAAAAACCAAGTGGACGTGCAGGTTGTGGACGACATAACGGCCTGAGCGTATATCAGGATTTGGATTCCAGGTGACATAAACCAAATGCTACGGTGATCGCGTGGTCAGGGAACTTGCACTGGAGAAACGGCAGTTCGGGCACCGGGCCCGGCTGGCGCTGACTCCTACGCAGCTCCGGCTCATGGATGACCAGGCGCACGCTGCCCGTACCATGTGGAACCTCCTGCATGACTGGTGGACGATGCTCCCCAAGGAGCGCCGGAACCTGGCGGCTGCGGACGCGGCGATACGCCGGGCCCGCAAGGACATCGACTGGCTCGCCGTCCTGCCCGCCCAGGCCGCGCAGGCAGTCCTCAAGACGTATGTCCAGGCATGGAAGAACTGCTGGGAAGGGCGGGCGGAGAAACCGAACTTCAAGGCCCGCTTCCGCACGGCGATGTCCGTGGACATCCCCCAGGGCCGGGACCTGAACATCACCCGCGTCCACCGCCGCTGGGGCATGGTCAACATCCCCAGGATCGGCCGGGTCCGCTTCCGCTGGACCAAGAACCTCCCGGTCGGCAAGCGGGCCGACTCCGAGAACCGGATCACCGGAGCACGGCTGGTCAAGGACGCACTCGGCTGGCACATCGCCTTCCGCATCCAGAACCTCCAGCCCAAGCCCGAGCCACACACCGGTCCGGAAGTCGGCATCGACGCCGGGATCATCGTGCCGCTCGCTCTCTCCAACGGCGAGCGGTACGACCACGACGAGTGGACCTCCTCCACAGACAAACCGAACGCCTGGCTGACCGAGCAGGAACAGGCCAAGCTGCTCCGCCTGGAGCAGCGGGCCGCGCACCGCAAGCGCTTCCGCAAACGGGCAGAGCGCACCTCGAACCGCCTGCGGGCGACCTACGACCAGATCCAGGGGCTTCGTGCGAGAGCCAAGCGCAGGCACCAGGACTGGCAGCACCAGACCACCACCGAGATCGCCGCCAGGTACAGCGTGATCGTGGTGGAAGACCTGACCATCACGAACATGACCAAGAGCGCCAGGGGGACCGTCGAGGCCCCGGGGAGGAACGTCGCGCAGAAGTCCGGCCTGAACCGCTCCATCAGCCAGGAGGCATGGGGCCGGACCGTGACGATGCTGACGTACAAGGCCGCCCGCAAGGGCGGCACCCTGCACAAAGTTCCCGCACCCGGCACCTCCCAGCGCTGCTCCGCCTGCGGCTTCACCACACCGGGCAGCCGGGAGTCCCAGGCCGTGTTCGTGTGCAAGAACCCCGACTGCGGATGGGTGGGCAACGCCGACCACAACGCCGCCCGGAACGTCCTGCACCTGTACCGGATGGGCCTCGCGCTCATCCCGGCTGCCGGAAGGGCAGTCGTCAGGCGCGCTCGCCGCGTCAAGCCCGCCACCGCAAGGTAGGTGGGAATCTCCCCCGTTTACGAGGGAGAACACTTCAATTGGACAGCAACTGCTTCGTCGTTGGAAGTGACCCGGCGAGTCGGCCTCATCGCCAACGACATCACGGCCGAGAAGCCGAAGATCAAGGGGCTCGACGCCATCCACCTGGGGTGCGCGATCTTCGCCCGGGCCGAGATTTACGTATCGCGCAACTTCCGCGACTTCGCGCCCGGAGACGTGTGCAACGGCGTCTTGCTGCGCACGCCGTTCGAGTTCGGCGGCTCAGGGCTGTTCCCGGCCTCCGAGGTCGACTGACAGTGGGACCGTAGCAGGTGAGGTGCGGCCCGTAGGGTGCTCCGCATGAGCATCATCGGGGTCGGTATCGACGTGGCCGAGATCGACCGGTTCGCGGCGTCGCTGGAGCGGACGCCCGGACTGGCGACGCGGCTGTTCGTGGAGAGCGAGTTGCTGCTGCCCGGCGGCGGACGCCGGGGCATGGCGTCGCTGGCCGCCCGGTTCGCCGCCAAGGAGGCGCTCGCCAAGGCGCTCGGCGCTCCGGCCGGACTGCTGTGGACCGACGCGGAGGTGTACGTCGAGGACTCCGGCCGGCCGCGGCTGCGGGTGAGCGGCACGGTCGCCGCCAAGGCCGCGGAACTGGGCGTCCGCTCCTGGCACCTGTCCCTGAGCCACGACGCGGGCGTGGCCTCCGCCGTGGTGATCGCGGAGGGCTGACGCCCCCGCGTCACCGCTCCCGTCACCGGTCCGCGTGCGGGACCGGACGCATCCGGGGCAGACTCGACCGCATGCGTACCGCGTACAGCGTTGAGACGGTCAGGACAGCCGAGCGCGCGCTCATGGCGAGGCTCCCCGACGGCGCCCTCATGCAGCGGGCCGCCGCCGGACTCGCCGCAGCGAGCGCGGACTTGCTCGGGCGGGTGTACGGACGCCGGGTGGTGCTGCTGGTCGGCAGCGGCGACAACGGCGGCGACGCGCTGTACGCCGGAGCCCGGCTGGCCCGGCGCGGCGCCGGGGTGACCGCCGTGCTGCTCGCGCGCGGCCGCACCCACCCCGGCGGCCTCGCCGCGCTGCGCCGGGCGGGCGGGAGCGTGGCCCCGGACGGCGCCGCCGGGGAGGCGATCGACCGGGCCGACCTCGTCGTCGACGGCATCGTCGGCATCGGCGGCAAGGGCGGCCTGCGCGCCGACGCCGCGCCACTGGCCGAGCGCGCGGCACGCTCCGGGGCGGCCGTCCTCGCCGTGGACCTGCCGAGCGGGGTGGACGCGGACTCCGGGCAGGTGCTGGGCCACGCCGTGCGCGCCGACCTGACCGTCACCTTCGGCACGCACAAGCCGGGGCTGCTCGTCGACCCTGCCCGCGAGTACGCCGGCACGGTCCGCCTCATCGACATCGGCCTGGGCCCCGAGCTGCCCGCCGCACCCGAACTGGAGGCGCTCCAGCACGCCGACCTGGCCGCGCTGCTGCCGCAACCGGCCGCCGAGAGCGACAAGTACCGGCGCGGTGTCGTCGGCATCGCGGCGGGCTCGGCCCGCTATCCGGGCGCGGCCGTGCTCGCCGTGTCGGGCGCGCTGCGGGGCGGGGCGGGCGCGGTGCGGTACGTCGGCCCGGCCGGGCAGGCCGTCATCGCCCGCTTCCCGGAGACGCTCGTGTCCGACCAGGGCCCGCACAAGGCCGGCCGCGTGCAGGCGTGGGTGGTGGGACCGGGCGCCGGGGACGACGCGGCCACCGTCGCCGAGGTGCTGGAGACCGACGTACCCGTACTGATCGACGCGGACGGGCTGCGCCTGGCCGACCGAGACGCCGTACGCGCCCGTACCGCCCCGACCCTGATGACCCCGCACGCCGGGGAGGCCGCGGCCCTGCTCGGGGTGGCACGCGAGCAGGTCGAGGGCGCACGGCTGGCCTCCGTACGCGAACTCGCCGCCGCCTACCGGGCGACGGTCCTCCTCAAGGGCTCCACCACCCTCGTCGCCGACCCGGACGACGGCCCCGTACGGGTCAACCCGACCGGTACGTCCTGGCTCGCCACCGCCGGCAGCGGTGACGTGCTGTCAGGCCTGGCCGGTTCGCTGCTGGCCGCCGGTCTCCCCGCCCTCGACGCGGGCAGCGCGGCGGCCTATCTGCACGGACTGGCCGGCCGGATCGCCGCGCACGGCGCGCCGATCGGCGCCCACGACATCGCGGAGACCATCCCGAGGGCCTGGCGGGACGTACGGGACTGAGCCGCCAAGGGGGCGCGGCGGCGCGACCGGGGCCGCCACCGACCCGCTTCTCGAAGGGCCGTCCGGTGTCTCTGAGACACTGGGGGCGCGATGAACGACACAGCACACCCACAAACGGCGCCGCTGCGTGCCCGTGCCGAAATCGATCTGGCCGCCGTACGGGCCAACGTGCGGGCCCTGCGCGACCGCGTGTCCGGCGCCGCCGTCATGGCCGTGGTCAAGTCCGACGCCTACGGCCACGGCGCGGTCCCGTGCGCCCGCGCGGCCGTCGCGGCGGGGGCGACCTGGCTGGGCACCGCCACGCCCGAGGAGGCGTTCGCCCTGCGCGCGGCCGGTCTGCCGCCCGAACGGGTGCGGATCATGTGCTGGCTGTGGACACCGGGCGGGCCCTGGCGGGAGGCGATCGAGGCCGACCTCGACATGTCCGTGAGCGACCTGTGGGCGCTGGCGGAGGTCCGCGAGGCCGCCCGGCAGGCCGGCCGTCCCGCACGTGTGCAGCTCAAGGCCGACACCGGACTCGGCCGCAACGGCTGCCAGCCCGCCGACTGGCCCGCGCTCGTCACCGAGGCCGTGCGCGCCGAGGCCGACGGCCTGATCCGGGTCACCGGGCTGTGGTCCCACTTCGCCTGCGCCGACGAGCCGGGCCACCCCTCCATCGCCGCGCAGCTCGGCCTCTTCCGCGAGATGACCGCCCACGCCGAACAGCGCGGTCTACGCCCCGAGGTGCGGCACATCGCCAACTCGCCCGCCGCGCTCACCCTCCCCGAGACCCACTTCGACCTCGTCCGCGCCGGAATCGCCGTCTACGGCGTCTCGCCCAGCGCCGAACTCGGCACCCCGGCCGACTTCGGGCTGCGCCCCGCCATGACCCTGTCCGCCTCGCTCGCCCTGGTGAAGCACGTGCCGGGCGGCCACGGCATCAGCTACGGGCACCACTACCTCACCCCCGGCGAGACCACCCTCGGCCTGGTGCCCGTCGGCTACGCGGACGGCATCCCGCGGCACGCGTCCGGCACCGGGCCGGTCCTGGTCGGCGGCAAGTGGCGTACGGTCGCCGGACGGGTCGCCATGGACCAGTTCGTGGTCGACCTCGGCGGCGACGAGCCCGAGATCGGTTCCGAGGCCGTGCTCTTCGGCCCCGGCGACCGCGGCGAGCCCACCGCCGAGGACTGGGCGCAGGCCGCCGGCACCATCGCGTACGAGATCGTCACGCGCATCGGATCGCGCGTCCCGCGCGTCTATGTCAACGAGGAGCCGGACGGGGCAGAGGGCGGGGAGCGGGCCGCGCAGGACGGGTGACCCGCGCGGACACCCGGGCGCGGCACGGCGGCACCCACCGGGACCGGTGTCGGCCGCTGAGGCGAACAGCAGTACGGCGAAAAGAGGAGCGGTACGTGAGCGAGAGCAGTGCGGGGGCCGTCGCGAAGGCCGCCACGGCGGCCGTCGCCTCTGCCGCGGAGGCGGCGGGCGGCTGGCGGCGGGCGACCGGCATCGCCGGCGCGGCGCTAGGCGTGGTGGCGGCGGGCGCCGCCGCCGGGGTCGCCATCGAACGGATGACCGTCGGCCGCGGCATACGCCGCAAGGCCCGGCTCGCCCTGGACTCCGTGGGCCCCTACGGCGCCCTGCGCGGCACGCCGGGCAAGGCCATGGCCGACGACGGCACCGAGCTCCACTACGAGGTCGACGACATCGACCCGGACGCCACCGCGAACCTCGGCCCGCGCCGCCGGCGGCTCTTCGGCCGCAAGGCCCCCGCCCCCGTCACCGTCGTCTTCAGCCACGGCTACTGCCTCAGCCAGGACTCCTGGCACTTCCAGCGCGCCGCCCTGCGCGGAGTCGTCCGCACCGTCCACTGGGACCAGCGCAGCCACGGCCGGTCCGCCCGGGGCCTCGCCCAGAGCCGTGACGGCGTGGAACTGACCATCGACCAGCTCGGCCGCGATCTGAAGGCCGTCATCGACGCCGCCGCTCCCGAGGGGCCCCTCGTGCTCGTCGGGCACTCCATGGGCGGCATGACGATGATGGCGCTGGCCTCCCAGTACCCCGAGCTGATCCGCGAGCGGGTCGTCGCCACCGCCTTCGTCGGCACCTCCTCCGGACGGCTCGGCGAGGTCAACTTCGGACTGCCGGTGGCCGGCGTCAACGCGGTGCGCCGGGTGCTCCCCGGCGTGCTCAAGGCGCTCGGGCAGCGCGCCGAGCTGGTGGAGAGGGGACGGCGGGCCACCGCGGACCTGTTCGCCGGCGTCATCAAGCGGTACTCGTTCGCGGGCCGGGACGTCGACCCGGCGGTCGCCCGGTTCGCCGAGCGGATGATCGAGAGCACACCGATCGACGTGGTCGCCGAGTTCTACCCGGCCTTCACCGACCACGACAAGACCGAGGCGCTCGCCCTCTTCGCGGACATACCGGTGCTGGTCCTGGCCGGGGTGCAGGACCTGGTCACGCCCAGCGAGCACAGTGAGGCCATCGCCGGCCTGCTCCCCGAGGCGGAGCTGGTGCTGGTCCCGGACGCCGGTCACCTGGTGATCCTGGAGCACCCGGAGGTCGTCACGGACCGCCTCGCCGACCTGCTCGCCCGCGCGGGCGCGGTCCCGGCAGGCACTACCGTTGACGGTTATGGAAGCACCAGCAGCACGGCACATCCCTGACCCCGGGTCCGTCGAGATCACCGTCATCGCCCCCGAGCAGATGCGCGAGCTGGGCCGCCGGCTGGCCAAGCTGCTGCGCGCGGGCGACCTCGTGATGCTCAGCGGGGAGCTCGGCGCGGGCAAGACCACGCTGACCCGCGGCCTCGGCGAGGGGCTCGACGTGCGCGGCGCCGTCACCTCCCCGACCTTTGTGATCGCCCGGGTGCATCCCTCCCTGGGCGACGGCCCGCCGCTCGTGCACGCCGACGCCTACCGCCTGTCCGGTGGGCTCGACGAGATGGAGGACCTCGACCTCGACGTGTCGCTGCCGGACTCCGTGGTCGTCGTGGAATGGGGCGAGGGCAAGGTCGAGGAGCTGACCGACGACCGGCTCCAGGTCCTGATCCACCGGGCCGTCGGCGACACCACGGACGAGGTGCGGCACGTGACGGTGACGGGTATCGGGGACCGGTGGTCCGCCGTCGACCTGGGCGTTCTGACCGCCTGAGCGCCGCCCGGAGTTTCCGACAGGACGTCGGCAAATTCTTGCGCGGGGCGCTCCGGGCGTGGTCACATGGTGTTCAGCCCGTGGTTAGGCGCGCCTAACCACGTCCGCCCCCGGCCCCCAGGAGGCGTCCATGTCGGCCATGGAGAGCAACGAACACCAGCACCGGTACCAGTCGAGGCCCCGGCCGTACGCGGTGGGCGGTGTGTCCATGCGTGACCTGCTGGCCTCCTGCGCCGCCGCCGACGCCGTCTCCCGGCCGCCACGCGCCCCGGAGCCCGCGGACCCCCGCACGGTGGGGGAGCCCCGCGAAGCGGCGTAACCCGATCGGCTGACTTGCGGACGACTGACTTCGGCGGCGGCGTGCCCGGCGGACGGCGGGCTCTCACGGAAGGTCGGCTCCGGTGGTCGGCCGTCCGGTGCTGCGACCGGCTCTGGGGCGTGTTTCGAAAGTGCCGTCTGCCCCGCGGCGCCTGGCACGCACGCTCGCTGCGTTGTCGGGATCGCCCACGTACACCCAGTACGAGGGCGACCCTCCGCCTTGCGATCGCACGCACCAGACGCCGCGGGGCCCGCCCTCCGGGCGAACGACGCCACTTTCGAAACACGCCCTAGCGGATGACGACGACCTTCTGGCCGATGGTCGCGAACATCCACATCGTCTCGCCGTCCGCGCGGGACTCGCGGATGCCGCCGGTTTTGATCGCCGGGTTGGGCGTGGGCCAGGAGCCGTCCACCGCCGCGCTGAAACCGATGACCGCCCCGTCCGTGCTGGTGAACCGCACCACGTGCTCGACGGGGACGCCGTCGGTCCCGGTGATCGCCTTCGAACGGGACGCCACCGCGTAGGTCCCCGGCGCCGGGTGGACGTTGCCGGGGCTGACCCTGAAGGTGTTCTGGACCGTCCCGTCCGCGCCGACCAGCCACACCCGGTCGTCGTTCAGCGAGTACACGACCCGCTCGCCCGTTCCGGAGCCGCGGGGCAGGGCGTCCGGGCGCCGATTGTCGCGGGGCGCCTTGGACGCGCTCGCCGCGTGCGTCGCCTTCGGGCCGGGCCGGCCGGTCAGATTCCGCGGCACGGTCGCCTGCGCCTGGTAGGCGAGGAAGCCGACCGTGAGAACGGCCGCGGCGGTGAGCCCGGCCACGAACCCCGAACTGCTCCGTGCCACGGTCGTTCACCTCCGCATCGGTCGTACCAGCCGTCCCGCGGCGACCGTAGCAGCCGTGATCCGCTCGACCCGGGCGGCCGTGCCGGAGGCGCGGGAGCCGTAGGCTGTTTGCGTGCTCTTGCTCGCTCTGGATACCGCCACCCCCGCCGTCACCGTCGCCCTGCACGACGGATCGGCCGTCATCGCCTCCTCCAGCCAGGTGGACGCGCGCCGGCACGGAGAGCTCCTGCTGCCGGCCGTCGACCGGGTGCTCGCCGAGGCCGGGCTCAAGCTGGACGCCGTCACGGGCGTCGTCGCCGGCATCGGACCCGGCCCGTACACCGGCCTGCGCGTCGGCCTGATGACGGCCGACACCCTCGGACTCGCCCTCGGCGTGCCCGTGCACGGCCTGTGCACGCTCGACGGCCTCGCCTACGCCGCCGACGTCCCCGGCCCCTTCGTCGTGGCGACCGACGCCCGCCGCAAGGAGGTCTACTGGGCTCGCTACGCCGACTCGCGCACCCGGGTCACCGACCCGGCCGTGGACCGGCCCGCCGACATCACCGACCAGGTCAGGGGCCTGCCCGCGGTCGGCGCCGGCGCGCTGCTCTACCCCGAGACCTTCCCGCAGGCGCACGAGCCCGAGCACGTGTCGGCCGCCGCTCTCGCCTCACTGGCCGCCGAGCGTCTGGCCGCCGGGGAGGAGCTGCCCGCGCCCCGGCCGTTGTACCTGCGCCGGCCGGACGCGCAGGTGCCCAAGAACTACAAGGTGGTCACCCCGAAGTGACGGGACAGACGACGACCGGGTCCGCCCGGTGCGTGCTGCGCGAGATGCGCTGGTGGGACATCGACCCGGTGCTCGAACTGGAGAGGGACCTGTTCCCCGAGGACGCCTGGTCCCGGGGCATGTTCTGGTCCGAGCTGGCGCACTCCAGGGGCCCGGAGGCGACTCGGCGCTACCTGGTGGCCGAGGAGGACGGCCGGCTCGTGGGGTACGCCGGGCTGGTCGCCGCCGGCGGGCAGGGCGACGTGCAGACCATCGCCGTCGCCCGCGACCACTGGGGCACCGGACTCGGCTCCCGGCTGCTGACCGAGCTGCTGCGAGCCGCGTCCGCCTTCGACTGCACGGAGGTGATGCTCGAGTGCCGCGTGGACAACGTCCGCGCGCAGAAGCTCTACGAGCGCTTCGGCTTCGAGCCCATCGGCTTCCGGCGCGGCTACTACCAGCCGGGAAACGTGGACGCCGTGGTGATGCGCCTGTCCGACCCGGCAACCTCCGTCAACGGTGTACAAGGAACCGAGATCCATGACTGACTTGAGGGACGAGCCGCTCGTCCTCGGCATCGAGACCTCCTGCGACGAGACCGGCGTCGGCATCGTCCGCGGCACCACCCTGCTGGCCGACGCGGTCGCCTCCAGCGTCGACGAGCACGCCCGGTTCGGCGGGGTCGTCCCGGAGGTGGCCTCCCGGGCCCACCTGGAGGCGATGGTGCCGACCATCGAGCGCGCGCTGAAGGAGGCGGGGGTCAGCGCCCGGGACCTGGACGGCATCGCGGTCACCGCGGGGCCCGGTCTGGCCGGCGCCCTGCTCGTCGGCGTCTCGGCGGCCAAGACGTACGCCTACGCCCTGGGCAAGCCGCTGTACGGCGTCAACCACCTCGCCTCGCACATCTGCGTGGACCAGCTGGAGCACGGCCCGCTGCCGGAGCCCACGATGGCTCTGCTGGTGTCCGGCGGCCACTCCTCGCTGCTGCTGTCCACGGACATCACCTCGGACGTACGGCCCATGGGGGCGACGATCGACGACGCGGCGGGCGAGGCCTTCGACAAGATCGCGCGCGTGCTGAACCTGGGCTTCCCCGGCGGGCCGGTCATCGACCGGTACGCGAGGGAGGGCGACCCGGCGGCGATCGCCTTCCCGCGCGGGCTGACGGGTCCGCGCGACCCCGCCTACGACTTCTCCTTCTCCGGTCTGAAGACGGCGGTGGCCCGCTGGATCGAGGCCAAGCGCGCGGCCGGGGAGGACGTGCCGGTGCGTGACGTGGCCGCGTCCTTCCAGGAGGCGGTGGTGGACGTGCTGACCCGTAAGGCCGTACGGGCCTGCAAGGACGCGGGCGTCGACCATCTGATGATCGGCGGCGGCGTGGCCGCGAACTCGCGGCTGCGGGCCCTGGCGCAGGAGCGGTGCGAGGCGGCCGGGATCCGGCTGCGCGTGCCCCGGCCCAAGCTGTGCACGGACAACGGCGCGATGGTCGCGGCGCTGGGCGCCGAGATGGTCTCGCGGGGCCGCGCGGCCTCCGGCTGGGACCTGTCGGCGGACTCGTCCCTGCCCGTGACGGATCCCCATGTGCCGGGCACCGGGCACACCCACGACCATGTCCACGAGGTCAGCAAGGAGAACCTGTACCCGTGACAGTGGCGCTGATGTGGGAGGCGCGGGCGGTCGCGGGCCGCGGGGAGGACCTGCTCGCCTGGGCGCGGCGGCAGGAACTCGGCCGGCGGCCCCTGCGGCGGGAGACCTTCCGCGCCCCGCAGGACCGGGTGCTCGTCATCACCTGGTGGGACGCGGAGTTCACCGCCGAGCTTCCGGAACTCCCCGAGCCTCCGGGGGACTTGGTCACGCGGGCCGTGCATCGGTGGCGGTTCGAGCCGGTGGACGGCCAGGACGACTGATTGGCCTCCGGCCCCTCCGGTGGTCTATGATCATCACACGCAAGCGGCCAACTGAGGTTCGCAAGCAGTGCGTTGGTGGTCCAAGGAAAGACGTCCCGCTTCCTGCGGGGAGATGCAGGTGCAAGGCCTGCCCGGCGCTCGATGAAACCCCGCCCCCGGTTCTCCGGGGGCGGGGTTTTTGTTGCGGCCTACGCCCACCCTCCCGCTGTCTCGGTGAGTTGAGGGATCCCGTCCCCGGGGCTCCGCCCCCAACCCCGGCGGGGGCTCTGCCCCCTGCACCCCCGCTCCCCTCTCCTTCGGCTCAATCGCCGGGTGGGCTGTTTTTTTCAGCCCGTCCGGCGATTGAGGACGAGGCCGTTCAGGCCGAAGCGGGGGGCTGGGGGCGGCAGCCCCCAGGGGCGGGTCAGGGCGTCGGCGAGACTTCCGTCTCGCAGTGCAGACGGCGCTCCGCGCCGACCTCCCGTACCGGGCCCGTCAGGCTCAGGTGGGCCGTGTGGCGGACGTCCGACGCCGATGCGGCCAGGCGGAGTTCCAGGGCGCCCGGTTCGACCACGCGCCGGCCCGTGCGGTCGGTGAACGCGGACAGGTCCGCGTGGAAGCGGAAGGTCACCCGGCGGGACTCGCCGGGCTCCAGCTCCAGCCGCCGGTAGCCGATCAGGCGGACGTCCGGGCGGGTCACCGACGCCACCGGGTCGTGCAGGTACAACTGCACGACCTCCGCGCCGGCCCGGTCACCGGCGTTGCGCACGGTCACGGAGACGTCGTACGAGCCGTCCGTGCCGATCTCCGTGCCGGTCCCGATGACATCGTTGCCCTGGAAGTCCGACCACTCGAACGCCGTGTAGGACACCCCGTGCCCGAACGGGTACAGCGGGGTCGGGTCCAGGTTGCTCACCTCGCCCGCGAGGCCCAGCGGCGGCTGGAGGTACGTCCACGGCTGGCCGCCGGGCCCGCGCGGCACGCTCACCGGCAGCCGGCCCGAGGGGTTCACGCGGCCCGACAGGACGCCCGCGACCGCCGGGCCGCCCTCCTCGCCCGGGAAGAACGCCTGGACGGCCGCGCCGAGCCGGCCGTCCCAGCGGCCGAGCGCGTAGGGGCGGCCGGTGAGCAGGACGAGGACCACGGGGACGCCCGTCTCCACCAGCGCGTCCAGCAGCGCGCCCTGCACGCCGGGCAGCGCCAGGTCCGCCACGTCGCAGCCCTCGCCCGACGTGCCCCGGCCGAACAGGCCCGAGCGGTCGCCGAGGACGGCCACGCACACGTCGGCCTCCCGCGCCCGGGCGACCGCCTCCTCGAAGCCCGAGACGTCGGGCTCGGAGACGTCGCAGCCCTCCGTGAACGTCACCTTCGCGTCGGGCAGTTCGCCGCGCAGGGCGTCCAGCAGGGTGGGGATCTCGATGCCCATGGGCACCTCGGGGTGCTGGGTGCCCACGTGCGAGGGGAAGGAGTAGCAGCCCAGCATGGCCAGGGCGTCCGCCGCCCGGGGGCCGACGACCGCGATCCGGGTGTCGGGGGAGAGGGGCAGCACCCCGTCCGGGTTGGCCAGCAGCACCACCGACTCCTCGGCCACCCGGCGGGCCATGGCCCTGTTCTCCGCCGAGTCCAGGTCGATCGACTCGGTGGGGGTGTCCGCGGCCCAGTCCTCGTCCAGCAGGCCCAGTTCGCACTTCTGGAGCAGGACACGGCGGGCCGCGCGCTCCACCAGGGACTCCGCGACCGTGCCGTCCTGGACCGCCGCGACCAGTTCCTTGCCGTAGCACTTCAGCGTCGGCAGTTCGACGTCGATCCCGGCGGCCAGGGCCAGGTGCGCCGACTCGGCCGGGGTGCCGGCGACCCGGTGCAGGGTCCGCAGGAAGTCGATGGCGAAGTAGTCGGCGACCACCGTGCCGGTGAAACCCCACTGGTCGCGCAGGAGTTCGGTGAGCAGCTGCGGGTCCGCGGAGGCCGGGACGCCGTCCGTCTCCGTGTACGCGGCCATCACCGAGCGCGCGCCGCCCTCGCGCAGCGCCATCTCGAACGGCGGAAGCGTGACGTCGGCGAACTCCCGGGTGCCGGCCCGCACGGGGGCCAGGTTGCGGGCGCCCGCCGAGGAGGCGTACCCGGCGAAGTGCTTCAGCGTGGACACGATCCCCGCCGACTCCAGGCCCCGCACGTACGCGCTGCCGATCGTGCCGACCAGGTACGGGTCCTCGCCGGCGGTCTCCTCGACCCGGCCCCAGCGCGGGTCGCGGACCACGTCCAGGACGGGCGCGAGCCCCTGGTGCACGCCCACCGAGCGCATGTCCCGCCCGATGCGGCCGGCCATCTCCTCCACCAGCTCCGGGTCGAACGTGGCGCCCCACGCCAGCGGGACCGGATAGGCGGTCGCGCCCCAGGCGGTGAAGCCCGCCAGGCACTCCTCGTGCGCGACCGCCGGGATGCCGAAGCGGCCGGCCTCGGCGATCCGGCGCTGGGCGCGGGCCAGTGCCTGCGCGCCCAGCGCCGGGTTCACGGGGGCGGTGCCGAAGGAGCGGGTGAGCTGGCCGAGCCCGAGGGTGATCAGCTCGTCCCAGTCGTAGTCCGTGTTCATCTGCTCCTGGTGCGGGGCGACGCCTTCGCCGTCCGTCGCGGCGCCCACCCACACGCCGTAGAGCTGGGCGACCTTCTCCGCGAGGGTCATCCGGGACAGCAGGTCGTCGACACGGGCGGCGGCGGACAGGGCGGGGTCGCGCCAGGGGGCGGTGGTCATGAAACTCCTGTCGGGTCTGTCGCTGAGGGGGGATTCGGCTGCCGCCGGTCGGGCCGGGTCACTTGCCGCCCACGCCCATCAGGCCGCCCACGAGGGCGCGCCGGGCCACCAGGTAGACGGCGAAGATCGGGATGCCGGAGAGGACGACGGAGGCGAGCAGCGCGGGGATGTTCACTCCGAACTCGCTGACGTAGTTGAACAGTCCGAGGGTCAGCACGCGCGGGCCGTCGGACTGGGTGAAGATCAGCGGGAAGAGGAAGCCGTTCCAGGCCTGGAGGGCCGAGTAGACGACGACCGTGCTGATGCCGCCCTTGGACATCGGGATGACGAGCTGGAACAGCATCCTGGTGGGGGAGGCGCCGTCCAGTGCCATCGCCTCGTAGAGCTCCTCGGAGATGTCCCGCAGGGTGCCGGTGAGGATGAGCGTCGAGACCGGCATCGCGAACGCCGCCGTCGGCAGGATGACCGCGAGCAGGCTGTCGTAGAGGTTCAGCTTGGCGATCATCAGGTAGAGCGGCACGACGACCGCCTGCGCCGGGATCGCGACTCCGAGCAGGAACATGCGGAAGGCCGCCCCCGACCAGAAGCTGCGGGTGCGGACGGCGACGTAGGCGAGCGGGACGCACAGTACGAGGACGATGGCCACCACCGCCGCCGCGACGGTGATCGTGTTGGCGAGGAGATGGCCGAACCCGCTGTGCAGGACGGTGTTGTAGTTCTCCAGGGTCGGGTGCTTCGGCGGGTCCAGGGCGTTGCCCAGCGACTCGTCCTGCCGGGTCAGCGAGGTCGAGATCATCGCGTAGATCGGGATGATCACGACGACCAGCCAGATCACCGAGCCGAGGCCGGCCAGCGGGTTCGGGCGCCTGGTCCAGTGACGGCGGCGGTGCGCGGTGGCCGCGGTCACCCCCGCCTCGGGAGCGTCCAGCGGACGGCGCGGCAGCGTGTCGTGTGACATTTCGTCACATTCCTTCCCTGGTGCTGCGCATGGCACCGAAGCCGGTCAGCCGGACCAGCAGCAGCGACAGCGCGGTGGCGGCCACGACGAGGAAGGACGCGATGGCGCTCGCGTAACCGAAGTCGTAGCTCTTGAAGCCCGCCTCGTACATCAGGTACGGCAGGATCGCGGTGTCCGTCCCGGGGCCGCCCTGGGTCAGGATCAGGACGGTCTCGAAGTAGGTGAGCGAGCCGACGATCATCAGCACGCTGGACGTGGTCGCCGTGTTGCGCAGCTGGGGCAGGGTGATCGAGAAGAACTGGCGGTAGCGGCCGGCGCCGTCGATGGCCGCCGCCTGGTACAGGACCTCCGGGATCTGCCGCGCCCCGCCCTGGTAGATCAGGGTGTGGAAGGGGATGAACTGCCAGCCGCCGACGAAGACGATCGCCAGGAAGGCGCCGGACGTCGAGCCGAACGTGTCCCCGCGGATGATGCCGAAGTTCGGGTCGAGCAGGGAGTAGAAGAGCAGCGCGATCGCCGTCGAGGACAGCAGGAACGGCGTGAAGAAGATCGCGGACAGTACCGCCCGGTTGCGCTGGCGGCCGGCCGCCCAGACCCCCAGCAGCAGCGAGATCACCGTCTGGAAGGTCCAGCTGACCACGGTGAGCAGCACGGTCACCGTGATCGACTGGGTCAGGCGCGGGTCGTTGAACAGCTTCCGCCAGTTGGCCAGTCCCGCCGGTTCGGGGTCGCCCAGGCCGTTCCACGAGGTGAAGGACAGGTAGAAGGCCAGGGCCATCGGTGCGATGGCGAAAAAGGCGAAGAACAGAACGCCGGGCAGGGCCCAGGCGGCGTGCGGGCGACCGGCCCGCACGCCCTGCCCAGGCCTGCCCTTCGTCCCGGTGGAGACCGTCGAACTCACTTCAGCCCCTGGAGCGCGGACACGAACTGGCTCGGGCTCGACTTGCCCACGAACAGCTTGTTGATCTCGGTGAGCATCGGCGTGGAGATGTTCGGGTCGACCGCCTGGTCCCAGCTCAGGGTGAAGGCGGGGGCCTGCTGCACCATCTCGTACTGGAACCTGGCGAACTCGGGGTTGGGAGCGGCGTCCAGCAGCTTGGCCGCGTTGGACGTGGTCGGGATGTCGCCGTTGGCGATCAGGTCCTTGGCGTACTGCTCGGAGGCGCACTCCTTCAGGAACGCGATCGCGGCGTCCTTGTTGGCCGTACGGTTGTTCACCGACCAGTAGTTGGTCGGGTTGCCGACGACGTTGCGGATGTCGCCGGCGCCGCCGTCGAACTTCGGGAACGGACACCAGCCCAGGTTCTTCTTGGCGAAGTCCGGGAACTCGCCGAGCTGCGTGGAGTACTCCCACGAGCCCATCAGGTGCATGGCCGCCTTGCCCTTGGCGAAGACCGCCGGCGCGCCCTTGTTGGTGTACGCCACCGAGCTGAAGCCCTGGCCGAAGGCGCCGTCGTCGATGAGCTGCTTGACCGTCTGGGCGGCCTTGAGGACGGCCGGGTCCCCCCAGCCGGAGGCGTCGCCGTTCTTGATCTTCTCGAAGACCTGGGGCCCGCCGATGCGGTCCACCAGGTACTCCAGCCACATCAGTTCCGGCCAGACGTCGGCGCCGCCGAGCGCGAACGGGGCGATGCCCGCCTTCTTCAGCTTGGCGTTGTTGTCGAGCAGCTGGTCCCAGGTGGTGGGCGGCTGGAGCTTGTGCTCGGCGAACATGGCCTTGTTGTAGAAGAGCATCACCGGCTGCATGCCGCGCATCGGGACGCCGTAGTTGCGGCCGCCGAGCGCCCCGGCCGCGAGCACGGAGGGCAGGAAGCCGCTCTTGAGGACCGGGTCGGACCCGATGGTGTCGGTGAGGTCGATCAGCTGGCCCGCGTCCTTGTACGCCTTGATGGAGCCGCCGCCCCAGTTGAAGAACACGTCAGGGGCGTGCGGCGAGCCCATCGCGGTGCGCAGCTTGGCCGGGTAGTCCGAGCCCGGCACCTTCTCCAGCTGGATCCTGCCGTTCGCCTTCTTGGCCGCGGCGGAGGCGTTGAACCGCTTGACGGCCGCGGACTGCACCTTCACCGCGTCGTCGCCGTACACCATCGCCGTGAGCGTGTCGCCCGAGCCGCCGGAGCCGCTGCCGGAACCGCAGGCGGTAAGGCCCGCGGTGATGAGGGTGGTGGCGCCGGCGCCGAGAAACCAGCGCCTGCTGTAGGACTCCATGTGACGGCACCTCTCACGAATGTCGTGTTCCGAATGTTCGTCTGGCCGAACTCTTCGAGTTGCCGAATGTTTCGTATGGCACTTCGAATGTTCCGGGAACCTAAAGCGGTCGAGGGGGTTCGTCAAGGGGTCGCGCAGAGATACGATCGCGGCCATGAAGCCGACGAAGACCGCAGGAACGCAGACCGCCACGCTCGCCGAGATCGCCCGCGAGGCCGGTGTGTCGGCTCCGACTGTTTCGAAGGTTCTCAACGGTCGTGCCGACGTCGCCCCGACCACCCGTTCCCGGGTCGAGGAACTGCTGCGGGCGCACGGCTACCGGCGCAGGCGGGCGGAGGCGACCCGCTCGCCGCTGATCGACGTGGTCTTCCACGAGCTGGAGAGCGCCTGGGCGATGGAGGTCATCCGGGGCGTGGAGAACGTGGCGCGGGACGCGGGGCTGAGCGTCGTGCTCTCCGAGAGCGCCGGCCGGCTCACTCCCGGGCGGACCTGGGCCGACCAGGTCGCCGCCCGCCGGCCGCACGGCGTGGTCCTGGTGCTGTCCGGGCTCGACGAGTCCCAGCGGGCGCTGCTGACCAGCCGCTCCATCCCGTTCGTGGTGATGGACCCGGCCGGCGACCCGGGCGCCGACGTGCCCTCGATCGGCGCCACCAACTGGCAGGGCGGGCTGGCCGCCACCCGGCACCTGGTGGAGCTCGGGCACACCCGCATCGGCGCCATCAGCGGGCCCTCCCGGATGATGTGCAGCCGCGCCCGCGTCGACGGCTACCGGGCCGCGCTGGAGACGGCCGGGCTGCCGGTGGACCCGTCGCTGATCGTGACCGGCGACTTCCACCACGAGGCCGGCTACCGGCTCGGTCTGAAGCTGCTGCGCCGCGAGGACCGGCCGACCGCCGTCTTCGCGGGCAACGACCTCCAGGCGCTCGGCGTGTACGAGGCGGCGCGCGAACTGGGCCTGCGCGTCCCGGAGGACCTGAGCGTGGTCGGCTTCGACGACCTGCCGGTGGCGCGCTGGGTCGGGCCGCCGCTGACGACCGTGCGCCAGCCGCTGACGGAGATGGCCGAGGCGGCGGCGAAGCTGGTCCTCGACCTCGGGCGCGAGGAGGACGTGCCGGCGGCGACCCGGGTGGAGCTGGCCACGAGTCTGGTGGTGCGCAGCAGCACGGCGGCGCCCGCGAAGTGAAGCCCAAGTGCCCATAGGTTCGGGGAAGATGAGATTTTCCGAAGAAATCGGTCATGGGCGCCTCCCCCTGTCGGGTCCCGCGTGAGTCGGACGTATGTTCCTCCCCGTGAGGGGACACAACAGGGGACATGACAGCGACCGGGGCGACACCGACGGCGACAGCGGGAGCTGGGACGCGGGCGGAGAATCCGGCCGGCGGTCACGGGCCCTGAAGGCCGTGGGACTCGGTCTGACGGGCGTCCTGATGCTGGGCGTCGCGGCGGCGGGCCTCGCGTACTGGCACCTGAACCAGAACATCAAGGGCGTCGACATCAACAGCGCGCTCGGGGACGACCGCCCGCCCAGACCGCTCAGCGCGCCGTCGGCGGGTACGGCCGATCTGCCCAGCGGGGCCCTCAACATCCTGGTCCTCGGCTCGGACTCGCGCAGCGGCGCGCAGAACAAGGAACTCGGCGGCGGCGACAGCGAGGGCGCCCGCTCCGACACCGCGATGATCGTGCACATCGACGCGGGCCGGACCTCGGCCACCGTGGTGAGCATCCCGCGCGACACGCTGGTGACCCGCCCGTCCTGCCCGCTGGAGTCCGGCGGTTCCACGGCGGTGGCCCACTACGCCATGTTCAACAGCGCGTACTCGGTGGGCGGTCCGGTGTGCGCGGTCAAGACGGCCGAGATGCTCACCGGCATCCGCATGGACCACTACGTCGAGATCGACTTCTCCGGCTTCGCGAAGCTGGTGGACGCGATGGGCGGGGTCACCGTCACCACCGAGCTGGACATCGACGACGACAAGAGCCATCTGCACCTGAAGGCCGGCACCCACCATCTGGGCGGCACCGACGCCCTCGCCCTGGCCCGCACCCGGTACGGCGTGGGCGACGGCAGCGACCTGGGCCGCATAGGCCTCCAGCAGACGCTGGTCAAGGCGCTGCTGGAGCAGATGTCCGACTCCGGCCTGCTGAACGACCCCGCCGGGCTCTACCGGGTCGCCGACGCGGTGACCGGCAGCCTGACCACCGACACCGGCCTCGACTCGCTGGGCGAGCTGACGACCCTCGGCGAGAGCCTGCGGGGCCTGTCGGCGCAGAACGTGAAGACGGTGACCATGCCGGTGGTGACGGCCCCGTGGAACCCCAACCGGGTGGTGGCGCAGGAACCGGACGCGGCCGAGCTGTGGACGTCGCTGCGGTGACCTTTGTCCGCGGACCCCTCTGACCTGCTGAAACGCCCTTCGGGAAAAATCTCCGAAGAAATTCCGGGGCGTGTGTCGATTCCGCCGTCCCCTGTTCGACGTACGGGGTGAGAGGCGGGGAGAGGCCCCGCCGGCCGGCCGAGGAGTCACCGATGCCGCGTTACCTGTCGCTTGTGAAGATCGACGAGAGCACCGTGCCCGCCGAGGGGCCCAGCCCCGAGCTGATGCAGCGGATGGGGGAACTGATCGAGGAGGTCACCAAGGCGGGAGTGATGCTGGACACCGCCGGGCTGATGCCGTCCGCGCAGGGCACCAGGGTGCACTGGGAGGGCGGGCGGATCTCCGTCACCGACGGGCCCTTCACGGAGTCGAAGGAGGTCGTCGGCGGCTACGCGTTCATGCAGTGCAAGGACATGGCGGAGGCCGTCGAGTGGGCCAAGCGGTTCCTCAAGGTGCACGAGGAGTTCTGGACGGTGACGTGCGAGGTGCGCGAGATCGCCGAGGGCTGAGTGCTCCTTGGCCCAGGGCCGCCGGGGGTGTTCGATGGTGGGTTGTGGAACAGCAGCACGCCCGGCCCACCGAACCCCCCGGCGCTCTGGAGGAAGACCTCGAGACCGTCTTCCGGCTGGAGTCGCCGCGGGTCGTCGCGGCCGTCGCCCGGATCGTGCGGGACATCGGCATCGCCGAGGAGCTGACGCAGGACGCCCTGGTCGCCGCGCTGGAGCAGTGGCCCCGGGACGGGTTGCCGGGAAACCCCGGCGCCTGGCTGATGACCACTGCCCGGCGCCGGGCAGTGGACCTGGTGCGCCGCCGGGAGCAGTACGCGCACAAGCTCCAGGAGATCGGCCGGAACCTGGAGGCGGTCCCGCCGCCCGAAGAGCCCTCGGCCCCGGACGACATCGACGACGACCTGCTGCGCCTGGTCTTCACCACCTGCCACCCTGTGCTGTCCGCCGAGGCGCGCACCGCCCTCACCCTGCGGCTGCTCGGCGGCCTGACGACGGCCGAGATCGCCCGCGCCTTCCTCGTGCCCGAGTCGACGGTCGCCCAGCGGATCGTGCGCGCCAAACGCCTTCTGGCCCAGCGGAACGTCGCCTTCGAGGTGCCGTACGGCCCCGAGCGCGAGGCCCGGCTCGGCTCGGTCCTCGGCGTCATCTACCTGATCTTCAACGAGGGGTACGCCGCGACGGCCGGCGACGACTGGCTGCGCCCGGGGCTGTGCGAGGACGCGCTGCGCCTGGCCCGGCTGCTGGCCGGCCTGATGCCGAAGGAACCTGAGGCGCACGCCCTGGTGGCCCTCCTGGAGTTCCAGGCCTCCCGCGCCGCCGCCCGCACCGGTCCGCACGGCGAACCGGTGCTGCTCAAGGACCAGGACCGCCGCCGCTGGAACCGCATGCTCATCGCCCGTGGTGTCGCCGCGCTGGCCCGCGCCGACACCACCGGGGCCCCCGGTCCGTACGCCCTGCAGGCTGCCATCGCCGCCTGCCACGCGCGCGCGTACACCTATGAAAAGACCGACTGGCCCGCCATCGTCACCCTGTACGCCCTCCTGGCCGCCCGGTCCCCTTCCCCCGTCGTGGAGCTGAACCGCGCGGTCGCCGTCTCGATGGCAGAGGGACCGGCCCCGGCCCTGGAGATCGTCGACGCCCTGGCTGCCGAACCCGCCCTGCGCGCCTACCACCTGCTGCCCAGCGTCCGCGCGGACCTGCTGAACCGTCTCGGACGCACGGCGGAGGCGCGCGCCGAGTTCGAACGGGCGGCGTCCCTGGCCCGCAACGAGCGGGAGCGGGAACTGCTGTTGAGGCGGGCCGCCGAGAACGGCTGAGGGCGCCCCGGCGGGGTGGTCGCCGCCTCCCGCGGGCGTCAGGCCGCCGGGTGGCCGATCAGCATGGCAGGGGCCCCCGCGACGCGGGTGAGGAACACCGTCGCCGCGTTCTTCCCGTGCGGCTTCGGAAGGACCTTCCTGCGCAGTTCCTCGGGCTCCACCGCCGAGCCCCGCTTCTTCACGGTCAGCGTGCCCACCTCGCGCTCCCGCAGCAGCGCCTTGAGCTTCTTGACGTTGAAGGGCAGCCGGTCGGTGATCTCGTAGGCGGTGGCGTACGGGGTGGGGCGGAGTTCGTCGGCGGTCACGTACGCGATGGTCGCGTCGATCAGGCCGCCGTCGAGCTCCTGGGCGACCTCGGCGACCAGGTGGGCGCGGATGACGGCGCCGTCGGGCTCGTACAGGTAGTGGCCCGGGGTGCGGACCGCGGGGTCGGGCAGGCCGCGGCCGCGCAGGGTGCGCGGGCCGGGCAGCAGGGTGGCCCTGATCAGGCCCGGCTCGGTGCCGAACCACAGCACCGCCTCCTTCACGTCCCCGCCGTCGGAGATCCACTCGGCCTCGGCCTGCGGCGGGACCAGCTCGTGCGGGATGCCGGGGGCGATCTTCAGGGCCGCGCGGGGGGCCCGGAGGGCGGCACCGACGGCCCAGGAAAGCGGCGGCGAGTACGCCTCCGGGTCGAAGATGCGCGCGCCCCGGCCTCCTCCCGCTCTGCGGGCCGGATCCACGAACACCGCGTCGTACGAGGCCGTGTCGACCTCCGTGACGTCCGCCTCGCGCACCTCGATCAGGTCCGCCACCCCGAGCGCCTCGGCGTTCGCGCGGGCCGCGGCGGCGGTCAGCGGGTCCCGGTCCACGGCGAGGACCCGGATCCCGGCGCGGGCGAGGGCGATCGCGTCGCCGCCGATCCCGCAGCACAGGTCCGCGACCGAGGTCACCCCCGACTCCCGCAGCCGGGCCGCCCGGTGGGCCGCCACGCTCGCCCGCGTCGACTGCTCCACGCCGTTCGGCGTGAAGAACATCCGGCCCGCGTCCTCGGCCCCGAACTTCGCGGCCGCCCGCTGCCGCAGCCGGGCCTGGCCGAGCGCCGCCGACACCAGTTCGGCGGGGTGCTCACGGCGCAGCCGGGTGGCGACGGCGAGTTCGTCGGCGGGTTCGGTGCCGCGTACCTCGTCGAGGAGGGCGCGGCCCTCGGGGGTGAGCAGCGAGGCGAAGGCGTGGAGGTGGTCGTTCACCGGCTCATTGTGGGCCAGTCGGTGGACGGTGTGCCTCCGGTCGCGGTGTCGCCCCGGCTTCCGGGCGGTGGGCCTGCGAGGATCCGGCGCCATGAGGCTTGTAGGACAAAACGATAAAAATAGTCCTGAAAGGTTCCTGATGCGCGGGAACCGGATCCGCGGCGGACTCGCGGTGCTCGCCGTCGCCACGCTCGCCTCCGGCTGCGCGGAGCCGGAGGCACAGGTACGCCCGGCCCCCGGCCAGCCGCGCCACCAGGCGCCCGCCGCCCCCGCCCTCGGCTCCTACGCCGACCGCCTGCACATCTCCTACGCGCAGCGGGCGGCCACCGCCAGGCGCTGGGGCCTGGAGCAGGTCCCGCTGATCCCCCCGAAGCCGCCCACGAAGAAACTCAGGGCCACCGCCCGCGCCGGTTTCGAGGTGAACCACCAGGAGGACTGGAACCTGCCCCCGGTCTTCACCACGGTCCCCACCAAGGACAAGGTCGTCTTCCTGACCATCGACGACGGAGCGGAGAAGGACCCGGAGTTCCTGCGGATGATGCGGGACCTGAAGATCCCGTACACCGCCTTCCTCAGCGACTACCTGATCAAGGACGACTACGACTACTTCCGGAAGATGCAGGCCTTGGGGGTCACCCTCAACAACCACACGCTGCACCACCCCTACCTGCCGGGCCTGTCCTACGAGGAGCAGCGCCGGGAGATCTGCGACACGCAGGACATCATGGAGAAGCAGTTCGGCAAGCGCCCGAGGATGATGCGCCCGCCCTACGGCAACTACAACCAGGACACCCTGCGCGCCGCCAAGTCCTGCGGCATCGAGTACGCGCCGATCTGGAACGAGGAGGTCTACGTCGACCACTGGGAGTTCCGCGAGGACGACCAGCGGCTGCGCCCCGGCGACATCGTGCTCACCCACTTCCGCGGCCGGGGCGAGTGGAACGGCACGATGGCCGACGACATGCGCCGGTTCCTGAAGAAGGTCACGGCCGACGGGTACGCGGTGGCCCGGCTGGAGGACTACCTGTGAGGCTGCGGCCCCTCAGGTCCCGGCACGTGGCGGTGGCCCTGCTCGCCGCCTCCCTGCTGGCCGGCTGCGCCACGTCCGTCGACCCCCTCGAACGGCTCGGCCGCAAGGCGGCACAGGGCGTACGGTCGCCGAGCCCGGCGGCGGCCGACCAGGCCTACCGGCGCTGGGGCCTCAGGGCGCCGCTGCCCGCACCGCCGAAGCCGCCGGCCCGTCCGGCGCGCCGCGCCGGCGCCGGCCCGTCGGCCGGCCTGCCCGAGGTCGTGGACCGGATCGCCACCTCCGACCCGGTCGTCTTCCTCACCTACGACGACGGCGCGGAGAAGGATCCGCGGTTCGTCGACATGGTCCGTGAACTGCGGCTGCCGGTCAGCATGTTCCTCACGGACAGTGTCGTCGGACCGGGGTACGGGCACTTCGCGCACCTGATGTCGGTCGGCGCGGACCTGCAGAACCACACCCTGGACCACCCCTCGCTGCGTGGACTGCCCTACGCGGGCCAGCGCGCCGAGATCTGCGGCCAGCGGGACAAGATCCGCTCCCGCTTCGGCGTCACCCCCCGCCTCTTCCGCCCGCCCTACGGCAGATACGACACGACGACCTTGCGCGCCGCCGCCGACTGCGGGGTCTCGGCCGTCGTCCTGTGGCGCGCCGCCACGACGGACACCGGCCTGCGCTTCAGCCACGGCCATCACGAACTGCGCCCCGGCGACATCCTCCTCGTCGCCTCGGACGACGACGACCTCGACGGCCCGCCCCTCCGCGACCGCACGACCCGCCTGCTCCGCACCATCCAGGAAAAGGGCCTGACGGTGGGACGGCTGCAGGACTATCTCTGAGGCGAGTCCGGCAAAAACCAGCCCGTCTGGGGGTCCCCCCTGCTCGAAGAGCTTGGGGGAGCTTGAGGACGAGGCCGTTCAGGCCGACTCGGGGGCCTGGGGGCGAAGCCCCCAGGGACGCCCACACACACCCACAACACCTCGAACGCGCGTTCCCCAAACGCACCCCACCCGCCGACGCGCCACGAGGCAATTGGCACTCCGCTTGACCGAGTGCTAATCGCGGTCATAGTCTCAGGTCTGGCACTCCCCCCTGGAGAGTGCCAACACAGCGACGGGCAGGTCCGGCACCCGCGACGACGGATCGACCTGGTCGCCACCTCAGACAGTTAACCCCGTGAGATCTCCGAAGGGGGAGGTCGGATCGTGACGACCGCCAGCACCAAGGTTGCCATCAAGCCGCTCGAGGACCGCATCGTGGTCCAGCCGCTCGACGCCGAGCAGACCACGGCCTCTGGCCTGGTCATCCCGGACACCGCCAAGGAGAAGCCCCAGGAGGGCGTCGTCCTGGCCGTGGGCCCGGGCCGCTTCGAGGACGGCAACCGTCTTCCGCTCGACGTGAAGGTCGGCGACGTCGTGCTCTACAGCAAGTACGGCGGCACCGAGGTGAAGTACAACAACGAGGAGTACCTCGTCCTCTCGGCTCGCGACGTCCTCGCGATCATCGAGAAGTAGTTCACCCGCTTCTTAACGAAGCCGAAGCAATTCTGCTTGAGCTGCGCCCCTGGCCCCCCGCGACCGATAAGAAGCCGGGCGCCCGGGGCGCAGTGTCTTTCCACCAGATTTCGAGAGGGCTCCCGCTGCCATGGCGAAGATCCTGAAGTTCGACGAGGACGCCCGTCGCGCCCTCGAGCGCGGCGTCAACAAGCTTGCCGACACGGTCAAGGTGACGATCGGCCCCAAGGGCCGCAACGTCGTCATCGACAAGAAGTTCGGCGCGCCCACCATCACCAACGACGGCGTCACCATCGCCCGCGAGGTCGAGATCGAGGACCCGTACGAGAACCTCGGCGCCCAGCTGGTGAAGGAGGTGGCGACCAAGACCAACGACATCGCGGGTGACGGCACCACCACCGCCACCGTGCTCGCCCAGGCGCTCGTGCGCGAGGGCCTGAAGAACGTCGCCGCGGGTGCCTCCCCGGCCGCTCTGAAGAAGGGCATCGACGCCGCGGTCAAGGCCGTCTCCGACGACCTGCACGCCTCGGCCCGCCCGATCGACGAGAAGTCCGACATCGCCGCGGTCGCCGCGCTGTCCGCCCAGGACCAGCAGGTCGGCGAGCTCATCGCCGAGGCGATGGACAAGGTCGGCAAGGACGGCGTCATCACCGTCGAGGAGTCCAACACCTTCGGTCTGGAGCTGGACTTCACCGAGGGCATGGCCTTCGACAAGGGCTACCTGTCCCCGTACTTCGTCACGGACCAGGAGCGTATGGAGGCCGTCCTCGACGACCCGTACATCCTGATCCACCAGGGCAAGATCTCCGCCATCGGGGACCTGCTCCCGCTCCTCGAGAAGATCATCCAGGCGAACGCCTCGAAGCCGCTGCTGATCATCGCCGAGGACGTCGACGGCGAGGCCCTGTCGACCCTGGTCGTCAACAAGATCCGCGGCACGTTCAACGCCGTGGCCGTCAAGGCCCCCGGCTTCGGCGACCGCCGCAAGGCGATGCTCCAGGACATGGCGGTCCTCACCGGCGCCACGGTCATCTCCGAGGAGGTCGGTCTCAAGGTCGACCAGGCCGGTCTTGACGTCCTCGGCTCCGCCCGCCGCGTCACCGTCACCAAGGACGACACCACGATCGTCGACGGCGCCGGCAACAAGGAAGACGTGGTGGGCCGCGTCTCCCAGATCAAGGCCGAGATCGAGAACACCGACTCCGACTGGGACCGCGAGAAGCTCCAGGAGCGCCTCGCGAAGCTGGCCGGCGGCGTGTGCGTGATCAAGGTCGGCGCCGCCACCGAGGTGGAGCTGAAGGAGAAGAAGCACCGTCTGGAGGACGCCATCTCCGCGACCCGCGCCGCGGTCGAGGAGGGCATCGTCTCCGGTGGTGGCTCCGCGCTCGTCCACGCCGTGAAGGTCCTGGAGGGCAACCTCGACAAGACCGGCGACGAGGCCACGGGTGTCGCGGTCGTCCGCAAGGCCGCCGTCGAGCCGCTGCGCTGGATCGCCGAGAACGCCGGCCTCGAGGGCTACGTCATCGTCTCCAAGGTGGCGGAGCTGGAGAAGGGCAGCGGCTACAACGCCGCCACCGGCGAGTACGGCGACCTGGTCAAGGCCGGCGTCATCGACCCGGTCAAGGTCACCCGCTCCGCCCTGGAGAACGCCGCCTCCATCGCCTCCCTCCTGCTCACGACCGAGACCCTGGTCGTCGAGAAGAAGGAAGAGGAAGAGCCGGCCGCAGCGGGCCACGGCCACGGCCACGCCCACTGAGCGCTCCGCTGAACTGAGCCGAACGACCGGTGCCCGGTGCCCCTTCGGGGGTGCCGGGCATCGGTGTTGCCGGACCACGGGGAAGCGTGATCCTGTCCGACTGGTACCAGGAACTCGTACCGGTCGAGTGGTACGGTTCTCCCGTACGAGTCCCGTGGAGGAGGCGCCCGTGTCCATCACCGCCAGCGAGGCCCGCGCCAGGCTTTTCCCGCTGATCCAGCAGGTCAACGACGACCATGAGCCGGTCGAGATCACCTCCAGGGGCGGCAACGCCATACTGATGTCCGCCGACGACTTCCGTTCCTGGCAGGAGACCGTCTACCTGCTGCGCTCGCCGGCCAACGCCGCTCACCTCATGGCGGCCGTCGCCGCGGACAAGGCCGCCGACACCCCGGTGATCACCAAGAGCATGGAGGAGCTGGAGGCTCTGGCGGAGGACGGGGAGTGAGGGACGTACGGTTCCGCCCCAGCGGGTGGGAGGACCTCCTGTACTGGCAGTCCGCCGACAGGAAGCTGTTCCGCAAGCTCGTGCGTCTGATCGGCGAGATCCAGCGCGACCCCTTCACCGGTATCGGAAAGCCGGAGCCGCCGAAGGGCGATCTGTCGGGCTACTGGTCACGCCGGATCGACGACGAGCACCGCCTCGTCTACCGGGCCACGGAGAAGGAAGTCGTGATCATCAAGGCCCGGTACCACTACTGACCTCCAGGCGCTCACCCTTCGCGGCTGCCGGCCCGTCGTCTTCCGGTGGGCCCTGCCTACTGCTCCAACTCGTCCAGCGCGCCGAGCTGTTGCAGCAGTCCCAGTTGGTCGTGCTGCCACCACAGTTCGGTGATCCTGCCGTTGTCGCCGAACCGGAAGACGGTCATGCCGGTCATGGTGACCCGCTTGCCGGTGGGGGCGATGCCGAGGAACTCGCCCCGGTGCGCGGCGGACCAGGTCCAGCGGGCGCAGACCCTTTCGCCCTGCGCCATCAGGTCCTCGACCGTGAAGGAGGCGTCGAAGGCGTCGCGCCACATGCGGAAGTCGCGGCGGATGGCGTCCAGGCCGATGGTGACCTGGGGGTTGACGGGGTCGTGGCTGTGACAGTCCTCGTCGATCAGGTCGTTGAGCGGCGGCAGCTCACCGGCGGTCGTCAGGGTGCCGTAGAAACGGCGTACGAGGGTCGCGCGGAGCGGCTCGTCCCGCACGACGTCCAGGTCCGTGAAGGTGGGCAGTTCGTCGCAGAGGGCGACCAGGCCCCGGAAGATCTCGTCGGTCTCCGGCAGGTTCGAGGTCCGCATCGCCTCCTCGTACGACGGGAACTCCACCAGTTCGACGACATGGGTCCCGTCCGAGCGGTCCTTGCCGACGACCGCGTGCGTCGCGGTCCGCCTGCCCCCGGTCTTCTCCACCCAGGTGTCCAGCAGCCGGTTCATCTCCTCGAACCGGCTCGTCCTGCAGTCGATGAGCTGTACGAAGGTCATGACGCGCCTCCGGTCCCCTGGCCCGGTCCGGTTTTCCGTCGGTGCCATTCTCCCACCGGGGCGCCTCCATCACCTCCGTACCGTCACTGCGGTCCGTACTTGCGGCCCGTCTTCGAGGTGATCCCGCCCAGCAGGCCGCGCGGCGTCACCTTCACCAGGCCCATCAGCGCCTTGTACCGCGGATCCGGGATGGACAGGGTCTTGCCGTGGGCCAGATCCGTCAGCGCCGCCGCGACCAGCTTGTCCGCGTCCAGCCACATCCAGTTCGGGATGTTGTCCGTGCCCATGCCGGCCCGCTCGTGGAACTCGGTGCGCACGAAGCCGGGGCACAGCGCCATCAGCCGTACGCCGCTGCCGGCCAGGTCGCGCGCCGCGCCCTGGGTGAACTGCACGACCCACGCCTTCGACGCGCCGTACGTGCCGCGCGGCACGAAGGCGGCCACCGAGGCCACGTTCACGACCCCGCCCCGGCCGCGCTCGCGCATGGCCGAGGTCGCCGCCGACGTCAGCCGCAGCACCGCCTCGACGTGCACCTTGATCATCCTGAGCTCGTCGGCCATCGACACGTCCAGGAAACGGCCCTTGTTGCCGAAGCCGGCGTTGTTGACCAGCAGGTCCACGGGGTCCTTGCGGTCGCCCAGCCGGGCGGCGACCGTCTCGATGCCCGCGTCCGTCGCCAGGTCGGCCGTCAGCACCTCCGCCTCGATGCCGTGCCGGTCGTGCAGCTCGGTGGCCTGCTCCGTCAGGCGCGCGGTGTCGCGCGCCACCAGCACCAGGTTGTGCCCGTCGGCCGCCAGCCGCCGCGCGAAGGCGGCGCCGATGCCCGCGGTCGATCCCGTAATCAGAGCCGTTGTCATGCCGAAAGGTTAGTGGCCCCCGGCGCCTTGTCCCGATCTCCGCACAGGCCCTCCCGACCGGTGATGCCCACGTGTCGGCCGGGACGATGACAGCCGGTCAGCCCGCGTATTCGCGCGCGTACTTCCGGGCCGCCGCCAGCGACTCCGGGTGCAGCGCAGTACCCGCCGCGAGCAGCCGGGGCAGCAGCGGGCGCTCGGTCGTCATGGCCCGGAACTGCAGGCCCACGGTCACGTCGTGGTCCGGGCGGTGCACGATCTCGACGGGGTCGCCCGCCCGGATCTCACCGGCCTCCAGCACCCGCAGATACGCGCCCGGCGCCGCCCGCTGCGTGAACCGCTTCACCCATCCCTTCTCACCCAGATGGCCCTGGAAGGTCCGGCAGGGAATCCGTCCGCTGGTGACCTCCAGGAGCACCGAGGGGCCGAGTGGCGAGCCGATGCGCCAGCGCTCGCCGATCCGCGCGCCGGTGATGTCCAGGCCGAGCGTGGTGAGGTTCTCGCCGAAGACGCCGTTGGCCAGCGTCCGGCCCAGCTCGCGCTCCCATTCGTCGAGGTCCTCGCGCGCCACCGCGTACACCGCCTGGTCGTCGCCGCCGTGGTGCCGCGTGTCGCACACCGCGTCCCCGGCCAGCCCGCTCGCGCCGACCCCCTTCGGCCCGGGCGCCGACACCTTGACCGGCCCGTCCGCGGGCCGCTTGCCGATGCCGGTCACACCGTCCGGCTGGTCGGTGTACGGAACGGCCTCGGCGCGGCCCAGGTTCACAGACAGAAGCTTCATGCGGGCACGGTAGGCGAGCGCCGGTCAAAGTGTCGACGCGATAATCCGCCGCCCGCCCAAGTTTCACTTATGCTCGTTGGTGTGATCGAGGCTCGTCATCTCCGTGTGCTGCGTGCCGTGGCCACCACCGGCTCCTTCTCCGCGGCGGGGCGCGAGCTGGGCTGCACCCAGCCCGCCGTCAGCCAGCAGATGAAGGCCCTCGAGGCGGCCGTCGGCACCCCGCTGCTGGTCCGGGCCGGCCGTGAGATGCGCCTGACCCAGGCCGGCGACGCGCTCGTCCGGCACGCCACCGGCATCCTCGCCGGGCTCACCGCCGCCGAGGAGGAGATCGCCGCCATCGCCGGGCTGCGGGCCGGGCGGGTACGGCTCGTCTCCTTCCCCAGCGGAAGTTCCACGCTCGTGCCCACCGCGCTCGCCGCGCTGCGCGCCGCGCACCCCGGCACCCGGGTCTCCCTGGAGGAGGCCGAGCCGCCCAGGTCCGTCGAACTCCTGCGCCAGGGCGACTGCGACGTGGCCCTCGCCTTCCGCTACGAGGGGGCCGCGGACGCCGCGGAGTGGGAGGACCTGGTCGTACGGCCGCTGCTGACCGACCGGCTCGTGGCCCTGGTGCCCGAGCGGCACCGGCTGGCCCGTGCGGGGTCCGTGGCCATCGGCGACCTCGCGGGCGATCCGTGGATCGCGGGCTGCCCGCGCTGCCGCGGCCAGCTGGTCCAGGTGTGCGAGGGCGCCGGCTTCACGCCGCGCATCGACTTCGCGACCGACGACTACCCGGCGGTGGTCGGCCTGGTCGGCGCGGGACTGGGTGTCGCCGTCCTGCCCCAGCTCGCCGTCGAGTCGGTGCGGCCCAGGGGCGCGTGCACCGTGGAGCTGGAACCGGCGGTGCGGCGGGAGATCGTCGCCCTCACCCTGCCCGACCTGGCACAGGTGCCGGCGGTGGCGGCGACGCTGGAGGAGCTGGTGCGGGCCGGGGCCCGCTGACACGGGCCGGCACAAGGGGGACCGGGGTCCGGGTCAGTGATCGGGATCGGCGGGCAGGCGGTCGGCGGGGGATCGGCGGATCAGGGGATCGGCCGGCGGGCGGTCGGCGGATCAGGGGTCGGGGTATCGCGAGGGCACGCGTGACGCGTGCCCTGCTGCGGCTCTCTGCGAACGGATCAGAAAAAACGTTCCTTCAGTTTTCGGAGGCGGTGTCCCCGCTGGTCGACGACGCCGACACCAGCCGGTTCCGTGCCCGCCCCATGAGCTCCTCGCGCTCGTCCTCGGTCAGGCCTCCCCACACTCCGTACGGCTCGCGCACCGCCAGGGCGTGTGCCGCGCACTCCGCACGGACCGGGCACCTCATGCAGACCTCCTTGGCCGAGTTCTCTCGAGCGCTCCGAGCCGCCCCGCGCTCGCCCTCGGGATGGAAGAAGAGCGAGCTGTCGACCCCGCGGCAGGCAGCCAGCAACTGCCAGTCCCACAGGTCCGCGTTCGGTCCGGGAAGGCGGGAGAAATCTGCCATTACGTGACCCCTTGTAGCCGTTCGTGGCGGATACGGTGCCAACGACCGTACATCTCCGATCTAAGGAGATGAAAATATGACTCATTGCGAATCTAGCCCTAGACACCTAGAAACGGGAACAAAAGGGGCTAAATGGGGCATAGCTTGTGATGAAAAGTTGAGGGTCTGACGTTCATGTCTGCTCTGTGTCCGTTCCCTCACGTAGAGTGCCGAAGACGGCGTACAGCCCCGTAACTCTTTCGAGTGACCGTCGTTGAGAGTGCGGAGGCGGTTGAGAACACAAGCGCTCGGGCGGGCGCCCGAGACGGTCGACCGCACAGGTGACGATTCCGTACCAGCCTGGAGGCTCAAGGTGACGCGCATCAGCTGCGGAGGACGGCCATGACATCCGTCCTCGTCTGCGACGACTCCCCGCTTGCCCGAGAGGCGCTGCGCCGCGCGGTCGCGACCGTGCCCGGCGTCGAGCGTGTGACGACGGCGGCCAACGGCGAGGAAGTCCTCCGCCGCTGGGGCGCCGACCGCTCCGATCTCATCCTCATGGACGTGCGCATGCCCGGTCTGGGAGGCGTCGAGACCGTCCGGCGCCTGCTGTCCGCGGACCCCGGCGCGCGCATCATCATGCTGACCGTCGCCGAGGACCTCGACGGCGTGGCGCTCGCCGTGGCCGCCGGCGCCCGCGGCTACCTGCACAAGGACGCCTCCCGCGCGGAGCTGCGGGCCACGGTGACGCAGGCCCTCGCCGACCCCACCTGGCGGCTCGCCCCGCGCCGGCTGCGCTCGGCCGAGATGGGCGCCGCGCCCACGCTCACCGCTCGGGAGATCCAGGTCCTGGAGGGCATGAGCCACGGCCGCTCCAACGCGGAGATCGGCCGCGAGCTGTTCCTCTCCGAGGACACCGTGAAGACCCACGCCCGCCGGCTGTTCAAGAAGCTCGGCGCGTCGGACCGCGCACACGCGGTGGCCCTCGGCTTCCGCTGGGGCCTGGTCCGCTAGGGCGTGTTTCGAAAGTGGCGTCGTTCGCCCGGAGGGCGGGCCCCGCGGCGTCTGGTGCGTGCGATCGCAAGGCGGAGGGTCGCCCTCGTACTGGGTGTACGTGGGCGATCCCGACAACGCAGCGAGCGTGCGTGCCAGGCGTCGCGGGGCAGACGGCACTTTCGAAACACGCCCTAGGACCCGTGCGGATCCCGGTCGGGCCGCCCCGGACCGGCGTACCGGAACGTGACGCCACCCCCACGCGCGGCGACGAGCGTGGGGGGTGTCCGGCCGGCCGGACGCGCGGCCGTGCCGCTCGCACGTCCCCGCACGGGTGCCGCTCCCCGGCCCCGGGCGGCCGGGAGACGGCAGGCGGCCGTCGCGGCCCTGTGGGAACGTGGGGCCGGAACACGCGCGAGGTGCCATACAGCACCGCGGGCGCCGGTGGCAAAGCGCCCCGCCGGAGGCCCGCTGCTTGTTTCGCCGCGGATGACGCATCCTTGAGGGTGTGGAGTTCCTCGCGGACGAGTTGGTCGAGCGGAAGGGGAGGGCGCAGGGGATGAGCTTCGGCGCACCTGCTCATAACGCTTCGGTGCACAACCACGAAGGCGGTGCCACGGACCGGACGACGTCAAGGCACCATGGACCGATGCGTGACGACCAGGCGGCACTTGCCCAAGGGGCGATCGGTGCGCTCGTCCACCGCGCCGTCGACGGCGACGAGCAGGCCACGCACGATCTGCTCGCCCGTGTCCACCCACTGGCGCTGCGCTACTGCCGCACCCGGCTGTCCCGGCTCCCGGGCGACGCCCGGCACTTCGTCGAGGACCTCGCCCAGGAGGTCTGCGTCGCGGTCCTGCTGGCCCTGCCGCGCTACAAGGACACCGGCCGTCCCTTCGAGGCCTTCGTCTTCGCCATCGCCGCCCACAAGGTCGCCGACCTGCAGCGCGCCGCCATGCGGCACCCGGGCTCGACGGCCGTGCCCTCGGACGAGATGCCCGAGCGCCCGGACGACTCGCTCGGCCCGGAGGAGCGCGCCCTGCTCAGCAGCGACGCCGAGTGGGCCAAGAAGCTGCTGGCCAGCCTCCCGGAGAACCAGCGCGAGCTGCTGCTGCTGCGCATCGCGGTGGGGTTGACCGCGGAGGAAACGGGACAGATGTTGGGAATGTCACCCGGAGCGGTCCGGGTGGCCCAGCACCGCGCGCTCAGCCGGCTGCGCGCCCTGGCCGAACAGTAGGCGGCCGTCCCGCCCCTCACTCACCGCCCCGGTTGAACGCGCGGCAGGTCATTTCCGTACGAAAGTACGAATCCGGCGGCTGCTCAGAACCGTGGAATGAGAGAGGCGTGCTTCCCGTTAGCATGGACATCCGCACCGATCAAGGCCATTTGGGGAAGGTGTCATGACTGCCAACGTCGACGGAGTGCCCGAGAAATTCGCGACACTCGGGCTGACCTACGACGACGTGCTCCTCCTGCCGGGCGCATCCGAGGTGCTCCCCAACGCGGTCGACACATCGTCCCGTATCTCCCGCAACGTCCGGGTCAACATCCCGCTGCTCTCGGCGGCGATGGACAAGGTGACCGAGTCCCGCATGGCGATCTCGATGGCCCGGCTGGGCGGCGTGGGCGTGCTGCACCGCAACCTCTCGGTCGAGGACCAGGTCAACCAGGTCGACCTGGTCAAGCGGTCCGAGTCCGGCATGGTCACCGACCCCATCACGGTGCACCCGGAGGCGACGCTCGCCGAGGCGGACGCGCTGTGCGCCAAGTTCCGCATCAGCGGTGTGCCCGTCACGGACCCGGCCGGCAAGCTGCTGGGCATCGTCACCAACCGTGACATGGCCTTCGAGTCCGACCGCAGCCGCCAGGTGCGCGATGTCATGACGCCGATGCCGCTGGTCACCGGCAAGGTCGGCATCTCCGGCGTCGACGCCATGGAACTGCTGCGCAAGCACAAGATCGAGAAGCTGCCGCTGGTCGACGACGCGGGCGTCCTCAAGGGCCTGATCACCGTCAAGGACTTCGTCAAGGCGGAGCAGTACCCGAACGCGGCCAAGGACTCCGAGGGCAGGCTGCTCGTCGGTGCCGCGGTGGGCGCGAGCCCCGAGGCCCTGGAGCGTGCCCAGGCGCTCGCCGCGGCCGGGGTGGACTTCCTGGTCGTCGACACCTCGCACGGCCACAACAGCAACGCGCTGAGCTGGATGTCGAAGATCAAGTCGAGCGTGTCCGTCGACGTGATCGGCGGCAACGTCGCCACGCGCGACGGCGCCCAGGCCCTGATCGACGCCGGTGTCGACGGCATCAAGGTGGGTGTGGGCCCCGGCTCGATCTGCACCACGCGTGTGGTCGCCGGTATCGGCGTCCCGCAGGTCACCGCCATCTACGAGGCGTCCCTCGCCGCCCGTCCGGCGGGCATCCCGCTGATCGGCGACGGCGGCCTGCAGTACTCCGGCGACATCGGCAAGGCGCTCGCCGCCGGCGCCGACACGGTCATGCTGGGCAGCCTGCTCGCGGGCTGCGAGGAGTCGCCCGGCGAGCTGCTCTTCATCAACGGCAAGCAGTTCAAGTCCTACCGGGGCATGGGCTCGCTCGGCGCCATGCAGTCCCGCGGCCAGGCGAGGTCGTACTCGAAGGACCGCTACTTCCAGGCCGAGGTCGCTTCCGACGACAAGCTCGTGCCCGAGGGCATCGAGGGCCAGGTGCCCTACCGCGGCCCGCTGGCCAACGTCCTGCACCAGCTCGTCGGCGGTCTGCGCCAGACCATGGGCTATGTGGGCGCGGCCACCATCGAGGAGATGGAATCCAAGGGCCGCTTCGTCCGGATCACCTCGGCGGGCCTGAAGGAGTCCCACCCGCACGACATCCAGATGACGGTCGAGGCGCCGAACTACAGCAGCAAGTAGGCGGCACGCCGTGCAGGGCGGCTCCGGAAGCCTCCGGGGCCGCCTTTGCCATGGGTGTCGGCGATACTGGAAGACGCTGCAACGCATCAGGGAAAGGCCACAGACGTGACTGAGATCGAGATCGGGCGCGGCAAGCGCGGCCGCCGGGCGTACGCCTTCGACGACATCGCCGTCGTCCCCAGCCGCCGTACGCGGGACCCGAAGGAGGTCTCGATCGCCTGGCAGATCGACGCCTACCGCTTCGAGCTGCCCTTCCTGGCGGCCCCCATGGACTCGGTCGTCTCCCCGGCCACGGCCATCCGCATCGGCGAGCTGGGCGGCCTGGGCGTGCTCAACCTCGAGGGCCTGTGGACGCGGTACGAGGACCCGCAGCCGCTGCTCGACGAGATCGCCGAGCTGCCCGCCGAGGTCGCGACCAGCCGCCTCCAGGAGATCTACGCCGCTCCCATCAAGGAGGAGCTGATCGGCGCGCGGATCAAGCAGGTGCGCGACGCGGGCGTGGTCACCGCCGCCGCGCTCTCCCCGCAGCGCACCGCCCAGTTCTCCAAGGCCGTCGTGGACGCGGGCGTGGACATCTTCGTCATCCGCGGCACCACGGTCTCGGCGGAGCACGTGTCGTCCTCGCACGAGCCGCTGAACCTCAAGCAGTTCATCTACGAGCTCGACGTGCCGGTGATCGTCGGCGGCTGCGCCACCTACACCGCGGCCCTGCACCTGATGCGCACCGGCGCGGCCGGTGTCCTGGTCGGCTTCGGCGGCGGCGCCGCGCACACCACGCGCAACGTGCTCGGCATCCAGGTTCCGATGGCCACCGCGGTCGCCGACGTGGCCGCCGCCCGCCGCGACTACATGGACGAGTCCGGCGGCCGGTACGTGCACGTGATCGCGGACGGCGGCGTCGGCTGGTCCGGCGACCTGCCCAAGGCGATCGCCTGCGGCGCCGACTCCGTGATGATGGGCTCCCCGCTGGCCCGTGCCACCGACGCGCCCGGCAAGGGCCACCACTGGGGCATGGAGGCCGTCAACGAGGAGCTGCCGCGCGGCCGGAAGGTCGACCTCGGCACGGTCGGCACCATCGAGGAGGTCCTCACCGGTCCCTCGCACATCCCCGACGGCTCCATGAACTTCTTCGGCGCCCTGCGCCGCGCCATGGCCACGACCGGCTACAGCGAGCTCAAGGAGTTCCAGCGCGTCGAGGTGACGGTGGGGGACTCCCAGCACAAGCGCTGACACACGCGCCCACGGCCCGCGAAAGGGGCCCGGTCGTCCGCTCAGGCGGACGACCGGGCCCCTTCGCCTCTCACAGCCGGTGCGCCGCCCCCGTGGGCGCGGCCCCGCGGGTGTCCAGGAGCAGTTGGGCCTTCACCGAGAGGCCCTGGAGGTCGTAGGTGCGGTGCTGCTGGAGCAGGACCGTCAGGTCGGCGTCGGCCACCGCCTCGTACAGGCAGTCCGCGCGGGGCACGGGCCGGTCGCGGACGCTCCACGCGGGCACGTACGGGTCGTGGTAACTGACCGAGGCGCCGAGGCCCGTCAGGCGGACGGCGATCTCCTCGGCGGGCGTGCCCTGGAGGTCGGCGAGGTCCGCCTTGTAGGTGACGCCGAGCAGCAGGACCCGGGCGCCTCGGGCCGACTTGCCGTGCTCGTTCAGCAGGGCGGCGGCGCGCTGGACGACGTAGCGCGGCATGCGGCCGTTGACCTGCTCGGCGAGTTCGACCATGCGCAGCCCGCAGCCCGCGTGGCCGGCCAGGTCCTGCGGGAGGCCGTGGCCGCCGACGCCGGGGCCGGGGCGGAAGGCCTGGAAGCCGTACGGCTTGGTCTCCGCGCAGCGCACGACGTCCCACAGGTCGACGCCCAGGTCGTGGCAGAGCACGGCCATCTCGTTGACCAGGGCGATGTTGACGTGCCGGTAGTTGGTCTCCAGGAGCTGGACCGTCTCCGCCTCTCTCAGCCCCCGCGCGCGTACCACCTTGTCGGTCAGCCGCCCGTAGAAGGCCGCGGCCGACTCGGTGCAGGCCGGGGTGAGTCCGCCGATCACCTTGGGCATGTTGGCCGGGGTGATCCCGCGGTTGCCGGGGTCGACGCGGCTGGGCGAGTAGGCGAGGTGGAAGTCGCGGCCCGCCCGCAGCCCCGAGCCGTTTTCCAGCAGCGGGAGCAGGAACTCCTCCGTCGTGCCGGGATGTGCGGGCGACTCCAGGATCACGGTGGTGTGCGGGCGCATGTGCCCGGCGAGCGCGCGTGCGGCTGACTCCACCTGGCTCAGATCGAGCCCGCCGTCCGCGCCCCGCGGGGTCGGCGCGCAGATCACCGCGGTGCGCACCCGGCCGAGTTCGGCCGGGTTGGTGGCCGGCCGGAAGCCCTCCGAGAGCATCCGGCGCAGTTCGGCGGGGCTGAGGGACCCGGACTCGTTCCCGGTGCGGTACCCGACGGTGTGGATGCCGGCGGAGACGGCGGCCTGGGCCAGGGGCAGGCCGAGCGGGCCGAGTCCGATGACGGCGAGATCTGCGGGCATGGCGTGGGCCGTCCTTCCCAATAACCGAGGCGTGGCAGGTCCGCAAGTCCTGTGGACAGGACGAGCGAGCGCAATGTCAGACTAGGAGTAAATATGACCGTTATGCGGGATTGACCAGCGTGTTTCTCGGTACGCCCCCGGAGTTGTCCACAGGCCGGGGGTCACTGGTGGCTGAAGTCGGGCAACCCGGTCAGAATCTGGGCATGGGGAGGAGGCGGGGGGACACGCTAGAGGCATGGGGGATGGGAACGGGCTTCGCCCGACGGGTGCGGCCGGCGCGACCGACAGCGGGAGGCAGCGGTGAGGACAGCGACACTGGGGCCGGCGCAGCGCGCCGAGGCACTGGCGGGAATGGCCGAGCGGGAGCTGGACATCCTGGTCGTGGGCGGAGGCGTGGTGGGCGCCGGCACCGCCCTGGACGCCGTCACCCGCGGTCTGTCCACCGGCATCGTGGAGGCGCGTGACTGGGCGTCGGGTACGTCGAGCCGGTCCAGCAAGCTGATACACGGCGGACTGCGCTATCTGGAGATGCTCGACTTCGCGCTGGTCCGGGAGGCGCTGAAGGAGCGCGGCCTGCTGCTGGAACGCCTCGCGCCTCACCTGGTCCGCCCGGTGCCGTTCCTCTACCCGCTCCAGCACCAGGGCTGGGAGCGCCTGTATGCGGGCTCGGGCGTCGCCCTGTACGACGCCATGTCGATGGCCCGCGGCCACGGCCGGGGACTGCCGCTGCACCGTCACCTGACCCGCCGTCACGCCCTGCGGGTGGCTCCCTGCCTGCGCAAGGACGCCCTGGTCGGCGCCCTCCAGTACTACGACGCACAGATGGACGACGCCCGCTTCGTGGCCACCTTGGTGCGCACGGCGGTGTCGTACGGCGCGAAGGCCGCCAACCGTGCCCGGGTCACCGGATTCCTGCGCGAGGGCGAGCGGGTCACCGGCGCGCGGGTGCGGGACGTGGAGGGCGGCGGCGAGTACGAGATCCGCGCCAAGCAGATCGTCAACGCCACCGGGGTGTGGACCGACGACACCCAGGCGATGGTGGGGGAGCGCGGCCAGTTCCACGTCCGGGCCTCCAAGGGCATCCACCTCGTCGTGCCCAAGGACCGCATCAACTCCAGCACCGGCCTGATCCTGCGCACCGAGAAGTCCGTGCTCTTCGTGATCCCCTGGGGCCGGCACTGGATCGTCGGCACCACCGACACCGGCTGGGACCTCGACAAGGCCCACCCGGCCGCCTCCAGCGCCGACATCGACTACCTCCTGGAGCACGTCAACTCGGTGCTGGCGGTGCCGCTCGGCCGCGACGACGTGCAGGGCGTGTACGCCGGCCTGCGGCCGCTGCTGGCCGGCGAGTCCGACGCCACCAGCAAGCTGTCGCGCGAGCACACCGTGGCCCATCCGGTGCCCGGCCTCGTCGTGGTCGCGGGCGGCAAGTACACGACGTACCGGGTGATGGCCAAGGACGCCGTCGACGAGGCGGTGCGCGGGCTCGACATGCGCGTCGCCGACTGCGTCACCGAGGAGATCCCGCTGCTCGGCGCCGAGGGCTACCCGGCCCTGTGGAACGCCCGGGCGCGCATCGCCGCCGAGGCCGGACTCCATGTGGTGCGCGTGGAGCACCTGTTGGGGAGGTTCGGGTCGGCGGCGCGGGAGGTGCTCGCCCTCGTCGCCGAGGACCCGACCCTGGGCGCTCCCCTCAAGGCGGCCGACGACTATCTGCGCGCCGAGATCGTCTACGCGGCCTCCCACGAGGGCGCCCGGCACCTGGACGACGTGCTGACCCGGCGCACCCGCATATCCATCGAGACCTTCGACCGGGGCACGCGCAGCGCCCGGGAGGCCGCCGAGCTGATGGCGCCGGTGCTGGGCTGGGACAAGGACCAGATCGAACGCGAGGTCGAGCACTACGAGAAGCGGGTGGAGGCCGAGCGGGAGTCGCAGCGCCAGCCCGACGACCTGACGGCCGACGCGGCCCGGCTGGGAGCGCCGGACATCGTGCCGTTGTGATCGCGCCGATCGTCCTTCGTGCACCCGCCGATCGCGCGGTGGCGAGCTTGCCGGTGGTGGCGTCGTGAATCCGCCGATCGTGCCGTTATGAACCCTCTGCGGGCCGGTCCGCCGTCCCGCACGAGACGCAGGACACGCACGACACGCGCCGTGGACGTCCGGCGCAGATTATGGCCGGAATGGTCCGAAGGGTCGGCACCCATGGCTTCCGTGTTGTCACGGCCCGTCATTCCCGTGTGTACGACGGGCCGTTCGACCGTGCCCCCGGAGTGTTCCGAGGGGGCCCCTGGGCGTCGCGTGCTTGTCGGGTGAGAGACAATGGAGGCTCTGTCAGGGCGGGTTGCATGAGGGGACGCATGTCGGACGCGGAGCGGGCGGGAACACCCCGTCAGGACACTCGTCAGGACTCTCTGCAGGACAGGAGCGAGCGCCTTCTCGCCGGGCGCTACCGCCTGGGGGACGTGCTCGGCCGCGGAGGCATGGGCACGGTGTGGCGGGCCGAGGACGAGACCCTGGGCCGGACCGTCGCGGTCAAGGAGCTGCGGTTCCCGTCGAACATCGACGAGGACGAGAAGCGCCGCCTGATCACGCGCACGCTGCGCGAGGCCAAGGCGATCGCGCGCATCCGCGACACCAGCGCGGTGACCGTCTTCGACGTGGTCGACGAGGACGACCGCCCGTGGATCGTCATGGAACTCGTCGAGGGCAAGTCCCTCGCCGAAGCCATCCGCGAGGACGGGCTGCTCACGCCGAGGCGGGCGGCCGAGGTGGGGCTCGCGGTCCTCGACGTGCTGCGCTCCGCGCACAGCCAGGGCATCCTGCACCGGGACGTGAAGCCGTCCAACGTGCTCATCGCCGAGGACGGCCGGGTCGTCCTGACCGACTTCGGCATCGCGCAGGTCGAGGGCGACCCCTCCATCACCTCCACCGGCATGCTCGTCGGCGCCCCCTCCTACATCTCCCCGGAGCGGGCCCGCGGGCACAAGCCCGGACCGGCGGCCGACCTGTGGTCGCTCGGCGGCCTGCTGTACGCGTCGGTGGAGGGCACGCCGCCGTACGACAAGGGCTCGGCGATCGCCACCCTGACCGCGGTGATGACCGAACCGCTGGAGGAGCCGAGGAACGCCGGCCCGCTCAGGGACGTCATCCACGCCCTGCTCAACAAGGACCCGGACGAGCGGCTCGACGACGCGGGCGCCCGGGCCATGCTCAAGGCCGTCATCGACGCGCCCGAACCGAAGCACGCCGAGCCGGAGCCGCCCGCGGACGCGACCAAGGTCGTCCCGCTGCCCGCGCAGCCGGACAGGCGTTCCCGCAAAGGCGGTTCGGGATCTTCCGGTTCCGGTTCCGCGGGCGGGCAGGGCGAGGAGCCGGGCGACCGCCTTCGCGGGGCGCTGCGCTCGGTGCGCAAGGCGTCCGTGGTCGCGAAACCCGCAGCAGTGGCGGGGGCCGGTGCCGAGTCGGCGTCCGGCGGCACGGCTCCGGCGGGCCCCGGCTCCGCGAGCGGTTCTGGCGCGCAGCCGGGGGCGGACCGGACGCAGAGCGCGTCCGCCTCGGGGAGCGGCGCCGGTGGCGCGCAGGCGGGCCGCTCCGGTTCGGGCTGGCCCGTGATGACCCCGCCGGACCTGGACCTGCCGCCGCGCCCGGCGCCCAAGGCGTCGCTCACCGACGTGGTGCCGCGGCGCACGCTCGTGATCGTCGCGGTGGTCGTGGTGCTCGCCGTGGCCGGTGCCGTGCTCGCCTTCACGCTCGGCGGCGACGACAAGAGCGACGACGGCAAGAGCGCGGCCGACCGCCCTGCCGCCACCGCGGGCTCGTCCGCGGGCCCCTCCACCAAGAAGGACGAGAGCGGCGAGGCCGCCACGGGCCAGGACGGGTCCGGCTCCGCGACGGAGGCCGACGGCTCCGGCGGCACACCGGCCACGGACGACGACGCCGACGCCGGGACATCGGGCAAGGGCTCCGACGCGGGCTCCGGTTCCGGTTCTGCTTCCGATTCCGATTCCGATTCCGGCTCCGGAGGCGGCCGCTCCGGCGACGACGGCGCCCCCGTGGCGACGACGTACAAGGGCGCTCAGGGCTTCTCCATCGGGCTGCCCAAGGGCTGGAAGTACGCGAGCACCGACTCCGCGGGGGTCCGCTTCACCGGCCCCGACGGGCAGCGGCTGCTCGTCGCCTGGACGACCACGCCCAAGGGCGACCCGGTGGCCGACTGGACCAACCAGGAGAGGTACATGGTGCGCTCCCAGTACCAGCGGGTGCGCATAGAGGCGGTGGACTACCGCGGCTGGAACACCGCCGACTGGGAGTTCACCTACGTCGAGGGCGGGACCAAGTACCGCAGCATAGACCGCGGGTTCGTGGTGAACGACCACCTCGGGCACGCGCTGATGTACAGCGCGAAGGCCGCGACGTGGGACGGCGACCTGCGCAAGAGCACCTGGAAGACGCTGACGGAGACCTTCCAGCCGAAGAAGTAGTGAGCGGACCGGTCCCGCCGCCCGTCCCCGGGGTTCCGGGTTCGGCGCGGCGAGATCTGGCATCCCGTCATTGCGGATTGCCTCCGGCACGTATCGTGAGTGGTTGCGGACCGTAAGCATCGCCGAACGGGACGCGTGGCGAACGGAATTGACCGACCGTGCGGCCGGGGGAGGCAACGTGGACGACTATGCGGGCCGGGTTCTCGCCGACCGCTACCGCCTGCCGCTGCCCCCGTCCGACGAGTACGAGCTGACCGAGACCCGGGCCTTCGACACCTACAGCGGGCAGGAAGTCCTGCTGAGGCAGGTGCCGTTGCCCGAGGTGGTCGAGGCGGAGGTGCTCGACGCGGACGGCCTGCCCGACGGCTTCACCGCGCGCGACGGAGCCTCCCGGCGCGGGCCGGTCCGTACGGGGCGTTCGGCGGACGAGGCCCGGGGCGCGCGGTCGGCGACGCGGCGCCCCGCCGATCCGGCGGTGCGGCGGGCGGTCGAGGCCGCGCAGGCCGCGGCGCGGATACCCGACCACCCCCGGCTCGACCAGGTCTTCGACGTGTTCGCGGAGGGCGGCTCGCTGTGGGTCGTCAGCGAACTGGTCGCCGCCCGGCCCCTGGCCGCACTGCTCGCCGAGAGTCCGCTGTCGCCGTACCGGGCGGCCGAGGTCGCCTCCGACATCCTCATGGCGCTGAGGGTGCTGCACGCCCACGGCTGGGTGCACCGCAACATCACCGCCCGCACGGTCCTCGTCTGCGACGACGGCCGCGTGATGCTGACCGGCCTCGCGGTCGGCGCGGCCGAGGAGGCCCTGTGCGGGTACGACCCGGTCCCGCCCGAGGACGACGGGGACGAGAGTGCTCCGGGTGGCGCGTCCGGCACGCCGGGCGGTCCCATGGGCCCCGGCGGTACGGCCGGCGGCGCGGGTGCGACGGACTCCGCCGGACTCACCGAGATCACCAGCGGTCCTGGCTTCGGGGGCGGGACCGGCGCGGGCACCCCGCCGGTGGACCCCGAGGCCGCGCGGCGGGCCGCTATCGAGGCGCGGGCGGCCGGGCCGTTGCCGCTGCCCGGCCCGGACGCGGGGCCCGGCGAGCCGCCCTCGCGGCGGACGCCGCAGACCGGCGGGGACATCAGGGCGGCACGGGCCGGAGCGATCGCCGCGTACCGCGCCGGAGCGCGGGCGGCCGCCCGGGTGCAGGAGGCGCAGCAGAGCGCACGCGCCGAACTGCCCACCGCCCGTACGCCCGTCGAGGGCGAGCCACGGCCCGCCGGGAGCGCCACCCCTCCGCCAGGACAGATCGCCGACCCCTACGGAGTCCGGCCCCCCACCCGCAACGGCACCGCCGCCCACCCCGGAGCGACCGCGCCCCTCCCGTCCGCACCCGCCGCCGACGCCCGCGGCCCGCGCCCGGCGCTCGCCACAGGACCCGGAACCACGCCCGGCCATATGGTGCCCGCGCAAGGGCGCGGTGAGCCCGGCGCGGGCACGGCGGACGACGCCGGGGGCGTACCGGCCCGTTGGGGTGACGTCGTGGCCGGCAGCCCCGCGCGGCGGGGGCCCGCCACCGCGCTGGCCGCCGAGCGGGCGCGGCAGGCCCGGATGGCCGTGGTGGGGCCGGTGACCGAGCGCTGGGCGCCGGAACAGGCCGGGCCCGTGCACGAGAACTGGCAGCTCGCCGCGCCCATCGGCCCGGCGACCGACCTGTGGGCGCTCGGGGCGCTGCTTTTCCGGGCGGTGCAGGGACACGCGCCGTACCCGGAGGAGTCCACCGCCGAGCTGGTGCAGATGGTGTGCGCCGAGCCGCCCGCGTACGCGGAGGAGTGCGGGCCGCTGCGCCCGGTCGTGGAGTCGCTGCTGCGCCAGGACCCCACCGAACGCCTCGACTTCGAGGAACTCAGCGGCTGGCTGCGCTCACTGGTGCGCTCCGCCCCCGAGCCGGAGGCCGGCGTCCACGTCATCGCCGCCCCTCCCGCCGACCCCAGCAGGCTGCCCGTCGTACGGCGCCGCGGCGAGCTGGTGCGCAGGCGGCGCGCAGGGCTGCCCGCCACACACGCACGGCACAGACGGCAGACGGGTTCGCCGCGGCGCCTGGGCCGCACACTGCTCCTGCTCGTCCTGCTGCTGATGGCCGCCGCCGTCGCCTACGCCGTGCTGTTCATGCCGAAGGCCGACCGCGACGGCGCGGCGGCCGGCGACCGCACCGGAACCGCCGGCGAGGCGAGCCCCGCCCCGGCGCACTCGGACGGCGACGGCGGGAGCGGTGCCCCGCAGCCCGGCGAGTCCTCGTCCGCGGCGGACGACAGCCCCTCGAAGGCGGCCGGTTCGGCCGAGGCCGAAACGCAGACGACCGCGCCGGACGCCGCCGACGGCTTCACGCTGCGCAAGGACCCCGCCGGCTTCCAGGTCGCCGTCGCCAAGGGCTGGACCCGTACGCCCGGCAACAACCAAAGGCAAGTGGTCTACTCCCAGGGCTCGTTCGAGCTGATCGTCGTGCCCGGACGGGACACCGCGGCCACGTTTGGCAGCGACCCGATGGCGTACCAGCGGGAGAAGGAGCGCGAGTTGCAGGCCTACCGCGACTCGAGCTGGGCCACCTCCACGGGTCTGCGGACCACCCAGGTCGGCGGACGGACCACGGCCGAGGGGCAGTTCACCTGGACGGACGGGAGCGGGCGGCAGCTGTACGTGCGCAACCTGGCCGCCCTGATCGACGGCAAGTACCACGTGGTGCAGGTACGGGGGCCCGAGTCCCAGCGGGACCGGGTGACCACGCTGTACGAGCAGGCCTCGGCGACGTACCGGTACACCGGCTGAACCGCGGCAACCGCCGGAACCGCCCGAACTGCCGGAACCGCACACTGTCCGGGGAGCGACAACCGTCACAGTGAGGCTCTCTTGGGACCCCGCTGGTTCCCAGCCGGGGGGCCGGTCCCTACGCTGAGCCTGTCAAGACCACTGCGGGGAAACGTGAATCAGATGCAGGGCCTGCTCCTCTCGGGCCGCTACCGGCTCGCCGACGCCATCGGCAGCGGCGGCATGGGCCGGGTGTGGCGCGCGCACGACGAGGTGCTGCACCGGGCCGTCGCCATCAAGGAGTTGACCGCCGCGCTCTACGTCGCCGAGAGCGACCAGGAGGTGCTGCTGGCGCGCACCCGGGCGGAGGCACGCGCGGCGGCACGGATCAACCACTCCGCCGTCGTGACGGTGCACGACGTGCTGGAGCACGACGGCCGCCCGTGGATCGTGATGGAGCTGGTCGAGGGCCGCTCGCTGGCGGACGCGCTCAAGGACCGGGACCGCATGGACCCGGCGGAGGCCGCCCGGATCGGCCTGTGGGTGCTGCGCGCGCTGCGCGCCGCGCACGCCGCCGGGGTGCTGCACCGCGACGTCAAGCCCGGCAACGTGCTGCTCGGCGAGGACGGCCGCGTCCTGCTGACCGACTTCGGCATAGCCCAGATAGAGGGCGACACCACCATCACCCGCACCGGCGAGGTCGTCGGCTCGGTCGACTACCTGGCCCCCGAGCGCGTCCGCGGCCACGACCCGGGACCGGCCTCGGACCTGTGGGCGCTGGGCGCCACCCTCTACACGGCGGTGGAGGGCCTGTCGCCGTTCCGCCGCACCTCGCCGCTGAGCACCATGCAGGCGGTCGTCGACGAGGAGCCGCGCGAGCCGCGGCACGCCGGCCCGCTCGCCCCGGTCATCACCGCCCTGCTGCGCAAGGACCCGGCCGAACGGCCGCAGGCTGAGGAGGCCGAGCAGATGCTCGCCGAGGCCGCCGAGGGCCGCCGACCGAGCAGCGCGCAGGCGTACGTGCCCACGCAGGCGGCCGGACTCCCCCCGGAGACCGCCGCGCACGCCGCCGCGTACCCCGCCTCGGGGTCCTGGCCGCCGGCCACGACCCCGTACCCGGCGCCCGCGCAGGCCGCCATCGGACCCATGCCGCAGCACCCCGCGGTCCGGATGCCCAGGCGCCGCCGCACCCTGATCCTGGTCGTGGCCCTCGCCGCGCTCGTCGGCGGCGGCAGCGCCCTGATGCTGCAGAAGTGGGACCAGGACCGGCGGCAGGACTCCGCCACCTCCCCGTCGACCCCGCCGCCGGAGACCACCACGCCGTCCACGCCCTCCTCGACCACCGACGCCTCCGGCGGTCTCCCGGACGGCTGGGTGCGCGTTCGCGACCCCTACGGATTCAGCCTCGCCGTCCCCGACGAGACCTGGCAGCGGGAAGTGTTCGACGAGGCGACCCACCAGGTCGACTACACCCCCGACGGCGGCAAGCACTTCATCCGCGTCGCGGTGGAGAACACGCCGGACTTCTCCACCGCTCACGAGCACCAGCTCTACCTCGAGCAGCGGCTCCAGCGGCTGGTCGACTACCGGCGGGTGGGTCTGGAGCCGAACACCTACCGCGACTGCCCGGGCTCCCGGTGGGAGTACACATGGACGGCCCTGGCGAAGGACACGCCGTTCCCCGGCCCGCGCCACGCCGTCGAGGAGACGTACTTCTCCCGCGAGGGCGTCGAGTACGCGATCTACATGTCCTCGCCGGAGGAGGACTGGACGCGCACGCGGCAGCAGTTCCAGACCGTGCTCCAGAGCTGGCAGCCGGCTGCCGGCTGACCCCCCGCCGACCCCTGGCCGGGACGCTTCGTTGGCCGGACGACGCCCCAAGGGGTGGGTGGTTCCTGCGGCATGATGGGGCGTATGGGGACCGAGGGGGACGACTTCCGTGTCATCGCGGGCCGTTACCGCCTGGAGGCGAGGCTCGGCCGCGGGGGCATGGGCATCGTGTGGCGGGCCACCGACCAGCTCCTCGAACGGCGGGTCGCGGTCAAGGAAATCCCGCTGGACGAGACCCTGTCCGCCGAGGAGGCCGCACTCCAGCGGGAGCGCACCCTGCGCGAGGCCCGCGCGGTCGCCCGGTTGCGACACCCCCACCTCGTCGTCGTGTACGACGTCGTCGTGCAGGACGAGCGCCCTTACATCGTCATGGAGCTGGTCGACGGCGGCTCGCTGGCCGACCGGATCGCCGCGCGCGGCCCGGTGGACGCCGCCGAGGGCGCCCGCATCGGCGTCGCCCTGCTGAGCGCGCTGCGCACCGCGCACGCCGCCGGTGTCCTGCACCGGGACATCAAGCCGGCCAACGTCCTGGTGGAGTCGGGCACCGACCGGATCGTGCTCACCGACTTCGGCATCGCGCGGATGGCCGGCGCGACGACGCTCACCGAGACGGGGTCCTTCGTCGGCTCACCGGAGTACACCGCTCCGGAGCGGATGTCCGGGGCCGGGACCGGGCCGGAGTCGGATCTGTGGTCGCTCGGCGCGCTGCTGTGCACCGCCTTGAGCGGCGAGTCACCGTTCCGGCGCGACTCGCTCGGCGGCATCCTGCACGCGGTCGTCTTCGACGAGATCCGGCCGCCCGCGCAGGCCGCGCCGATCCTGCCCGTCGTACGCGGGCTGCTGGAGCGCGATCCGGACCGGCGGCTGACGGCGGCCGAGGCGGAGCGGATGCTGCGTGCCTTCCTGGAGTCGGGCCGCACGCCCGGGCCGCCGGTCCGGATCGCGCCGACGCAGCGCGGAGTGCCCGTCACCTCCGATGCGCCCGGCCCGGCGTCGACCGACCCCGCCGCCCGGGCACCCGCCCGGTACCCCACCCGGAACGTGCTGGTCGCCGCGCTGCTGGTGGCCGCGACGGCCGGGGCGGGCGCGTCCGCCGTGGCACTGCTGATGCGGGGCGGCGGCAGCGACGGCGGGACGCCGACGAGTTCGGGCCCGCAAATGCCCGCGAACGCCACGCACGCCACGGACGGCACCGCCTCCCGGCCGAACACGCCGTCACCACCGCCTGCTTCGCCGCCGGGTTCACCCCCCGTCCCGGTCTCCACGGTCACCGTCACGGGATCCGCCCCGCCCGCCGCCGAGGGCGCCGTGCCCTCGGGCCACCACCTGGTGCACGACCCGGCCGGCTTCTCCGTCGCCGTACCGGACGGCTTCACCCGCGAGCCGCAGGGCGAGCGGGTCTTCTACGTGTCGCCCGGGGAGACCTTCCGCCTCGGCATCAAGGTGGCCCGGCCGGAGAGCGGAGGCCCGCTCGCGGTGATGCGCCGCGCCGACGCCGCGGGAGCGGACACCAACCCGGGCTACCGCGACGGCCGCGTCACCGCCACCACCCACCGCGGACACCCGGCCGTCCTCTGGGAGTTCACCTGGAACGGCTTCAGCGCGGCGGAGGGCCCGCGGCACACGTACGACCTGTGCTGGGAGCAGGACGGGCGGATGTACGACGTGTGGGTGTCGGCACCGGTCGGCAGGGTGCGCGAGGCCAAGCAGCACTTCGACGCAGCGGTCGGCGGTTTCGACGCACAGGTCACGGGTCGGTGACCGGATACGCTGCCTGCTGGAGCCGGCGGAGGCGGTCGCGATATGGATGGACGCATGAGCAACCACGGGGGCGCCCAGTACGGGGCCGACGATCCGACGACCTTCGCCCTGCAACCGCCGGACCCGCAGGCGCGGGTGCCCCACCCGCAGAGCCCGTACGCCGCCCCCGCACCGGGCGGTGAGGACGGGCAGCCGCAGGCCACACGCGTGGAGCCGCAGGGCACCGCCCCCGGGCCGCGCGGCACCGACTCCGCGCAGCCGCCGGAGCACGGCGCCGGCCGGCTGATCGGCGGGCGTTACCGGCTGCTCGCCAAGCTCGGCCACGGCGGCATGGGGACCGTGTGGCGGGCCAAGGACGAGACGGTGGACCGCGAGGTCGCCGTCAAGGAGCCCCGGGTCCCCGACCACCTTCCCGAACGGGAGCGGATCAACGCCTTCGAACGCATGCGCCGCGAGGCCCGCGCCGCCGCCCGGCTCGACCACCCCGCGGTCGTGGACGTCCACGACGTGGCCGTCGTCGACGGGCAGCCGTGGATCGTGATGGAGCTGGTGCGGGGCCGCTCGCTCGGCGACGCGCTCCAGGAGGGCACCCTGGACGCCCGCGAGGCGGCCCGGATCGGCCTGGAGGTGCTCGGCGCGCTGGAGGCCGCGCACGCCGCGGGCGTCCTGCACCGGGACGTCAAGCCGGACAACATCCTGCTCGGCCGGTACGACCGCATCGTCCTCACCGACTTCGGCATCGCCCAGATCGAGGGCGAGACCAACCTGACCGACACCGGCGGCTTCGTCGGCTCACCCGAGTACATCGCGCCGGAACGCGTGCTGGGGCAGCGCCCCGGCCCGGCCTCCGACCTGTGGTCGCTCGGCGTGGTCCTCTACGCGGCCACCGAGGGTGTCTCCCCGTTCCGCCGCAGCAACACCCCGGCCACCCTCCAGTCGGTCCTCAACGCCACGCCCGCCCCGCCGGCCGCCGCGCAGGGCCCGCTCGCCGAGGCCGTCACCGGCCTGCTGCACAAGGACCCGGCGCACCGGCCGCCCGCCGCCCGGGTGCGTGCCCTGCTGGAGGCGGCCGCCGCGCCGCCCGCCCCGACACCCACGCGGCTGGTGCGGTACGCCGGGGGCGCCCCCGGCGGGCCGCGCCGCCTCCGGCTCGGGCGCGGCGCGTGGCTCGGGCTCGGCGCGGCGGTCGTCGCGGCCGCGGTGACGGCGTACGTCCTGATCGCCCACCCGTTCGCCGGCCCGCTGCCCGAGGACTGGGCGACCCATCACGAGCAGGACGTCGCCGCGACGATCGCCGTGCCGAAGGACTACCAGCGGCAGGTGCCGGACGGGAAGAACGACAAGAAGCACTGGGTGACCTACAGCGACTGGAGCGGCGGCATCACGGTCGGGCTGCGCCTGCTGAGGAAGTCGGAGGAACCGGAGCGCACCATCAAGGACTCCGCGGCCGCCCAGATGTACGACGACCTCGGCACCTTCAAGCAGTCCGGCAGCTATGAACTCGGCATGCCCCAGAACCCGGTGACCCACCCGAAGGAGTCGACGTACCGCGGCGGGCAGGCCGCCGAGAACACGGTCGTCTACACCACCGACGACAGCACGCACCCGACGCCGCGTGAGCTGCGGATCTTCTACTACAAGACCTCCGAGGGCGACCTGTACAAGCTCACCGTCGGCTACCCCGGCAAGGGGGACTTCACCGAACGCGGCCGCGAGGTGGCGCGTGCGGCGATCGCCAATCTGGACCTCGACGATCTGTGACAAGGCCCTGATCAGCGGGTTCGTTGCCAGTGATCACTGGCGCGCTGTGAGCACTCGGTGAATCCCGTGAATCCCTATTACTGACGGGTACACAAAGCCGTCCGACCGGCATACCCTGCGCGTCATGACGGACGCGCAGGCCCCGGCGAAGACCGGCACCAATCCCCAGGCCCCCGCCCCCGCGGGGGCCCGCACCGCCGACGACGTGGTGACCCCGGAGCTGGTCGCCCGGCTCACCAAGGGCGTCGCCGGATCCGGGCGGACCGCCAACCACACGCCGTTCACCGGCGACAAGCTCGCCGACCTGCCCGAGTCCACTCCCGAGGACGTGGCCCGCGCCTACGAACGCGCCCGCGCCGCCCAGGCGGTGTGGGCGCGGGTGCCGGTACGGCGGCGCGCGGCCGTCCTGCTCGACTTCCACGACCTGGTGCTCGCCCGCCAGGCCGAGGTCCTCGACCTGATCCAGCTGGAGACCGGCAAGGCCCGCCTGCACGCGCACGAGGAGGTGCAGGCCGTCGCCGTCGCCGCCCGGCACTACGGCCGCCGCGCCGCCGCCTACCTCAGGCCCAGACGGCACACGGGTGCCATCCCCACCCTCACGCGTGTCACCGAACTGCGCCACCCGCGCGGGGTGGTGGGCCAGATCGCCCCGTGGAACTACCCCCTGGAACTGTCCGTCGGCGACGCACTGCCCGCCTTCGTCGCGGGCAACGCGGTGGTGATGAAGCCCGACACCGAGACCTGCCTGACCGCGCTGTGGGCCCGCGACCTGCTCATCGAGGCCGGGCTGCCCGCCGAGGTGTTCCAGGTCGTCATCGGCGACGGCCCGGTCGTCGGCCCCGAGGTGGTCAAGCACGCCGACTACGTCTCCTTCACCGGCTCCACCCGCACCGGACGCGAGGTCGCCCGGAGTGCCGCCGCCCGCCTGGTCGGCGTCTCCCTCGAACTCGGCGGCAAGAACGCCATGCTGGTGCTCGCGGACGCCGACATCGAGAAGGCGGCGGCCGGAGCGGTCCGCGCCTGCTTCTCCTCCGCCGGCCAACTGTGCATCTCCATCGAGCGGTTGTACGTCCACGAGGCGGTCGCGGACGCGTTCCTCGAACGGTTCGCCGCCCGTACGCGGGCGATGCGGCTCGGCACGTCCCTGGCCTACGGCGCCGACATGGGCTCGCTGGTCGGCCAGCGGCAACTGGCCACCGTCACCCGGCACGTGGAGGAGGCCGTCGCCAAGGGCGCCAAGGTGGTGGCGGGCGGCGTCGCCCGCCTGGACATCGGCCCGTACTTCTTCGAGCCCACCATCCTCGACGGCGTCGAGGACGCGATGGCCGTGTGCACGGAGGAGACCTTCGGCCCGGTCGTCTCCGTCTACCGCTTCACGAACGACGACGAGGCGGTCGAGCGCGCCAACTCCACGCCGTACGGCCTGAACTCGTCCGTCTGGACGAAGGACGCCCGACGCGGCCGCGAGGTCGCCGCCCGGCTGCGTACCGGCACGGTCAACATCAACGAGGGCTACGCCCCCGCCTACGGCAGTGTCCAGTCGCCGATGGGCGGCATGAAGGACTCGGGTCTCGGCCGCCGGCACGGCTCCGAGGGCGTCCTCAAGTACACCGAGGCCCAGACCGTTGCCCACCAGCGGCTGCTGCCCATGGCCCCGTCGCTCGGCATGGACGACGAGGGGTACGCGGCGTTCATGACCCGCAGCCTCAGGCTGATGAAGGCGTTCCGTTTCCGCTAGAACGCACCTGACGCACCCCTGGACAGCACCCCTGGACAGAGCCCCCGACGGCACCCGTTTCCGACGAGGAGAGCACGTGTCTCAAGACGGCCATGGCTACGACTACGACGTCATCGTCGTGGGCTCGGGGTTCGGCGGATCGGTCTCCGCGCTCCGCCTGACCGAGAAGGGCTACCGCGTCGGTGTCCTGGAGGCGGGCCGCCGCTTCACCCGCGCGACCCTGCCGAAGAACTCCTGGGACCTGAGGAACTACCTGTGGGCCCCGAAGCTCGGCATGTACGGAATCCAGCGCATCCACCTGCTCGGCAACGTCATGGTGCTGGCCGGCGCGGGCGTCGGCGGCGGCTCCCTGAACTACGCCAACACTCTCTACGTACCGCCGAAACCCTTCTTCGACGACCCCCAGTGGCGGGACATCACCGACTGGCAGGACGAGTTGAGGCCGTACTACGACCAGGCGCGGCGCATGCTCGGCGTGCGGCTCAACCCGACGACGACCTGCTCCGACGTTCATCTGAAGTCCGCCGCACAGCGGTTGGGCTTCGGCGACACCTTCCACATGGCTCCGGTCGGGGTGTTCTTCGGCGACGGCGAGGACGCCGACGGCACGACGACGGCGGAGGCGGGCGAACGGGTCGCCGATCCCTACTTCGGCGGGGCCGGACCGGACCGCAGGGCCTGCACCGAGTGCGGCGAGTGCATGACGGGCTGCCGGCACGGCGCCAAGAACACCCTCAACGAGAACTACCTGTACCTCGCCGAGAAGGCGGGCGCGGTGGTCCACCCCATGACGACGGTCGTGTCGGTCACGGACGACTCACGCGGCGGCTACGCGGTCGCCACGCTTTTCACCGACGACAAGAAGAAGGGCGCCGGCCGTCTGTTCACCGCGCCCAGGGTGGTCCTCGCGGCCGGCACCTACGGCACCCAGACGCTGCTGCACCGCATGAGGGCGAGCGGCCGGCTGCCCCATCTGTCCGCGCGCCTTGGCGAGTTGACCCGTACCAACTCCGAGGCGCTGGTGGGCGCCCAGACCGGCGACCGGCGCTATCGGAAGGCGACCGGGAAGCCGAGGGCGGACTTCACACGCGGAGTCGCCATCACGTCCTCCGTCCACCCCGACGAGAACACCCACATCGAGCCGGTCCGCTACGGCAAGGGCTCCAACGCGATGGGCGGCCTGTCGATCCTCCAGGTCCCCTACGCCGAGGGCTCGTCCAGGGTGGCGGCCTGGCTGGCCAACGCCGCCCGCCACCCCCTGCTCGTCCTGCGCTCCCTGTCCAACCGCCGTTGGTCGGAGCGGACCATCATCGGCCTGGTGATGCAGTCCCTGGACAACTCCCTGACCACGTACCTGAAACCGGACGGCGTCGGCAGGGGACTGCTCACGGCCCGCCAGGGGCACGGCACGCCCAACCCCCAGCAGATCAGGGCCGCCACGGAGGGCGCCAGTGCGCTCGCCGCCGAGATCAACGGCTTCGCCGGGTCCAACGTGGGCGAGCTGATGGGCACTCCGCTCACCGCCCACTTCCTCGGCGGCTGCCCGATCGGCGCCTCGTCCGAGACCGGTGTCATCGACCCGTACCACCGTCTCCACGGCCACTCCGGCATCTCGGTCGTCGACGGTGCCGCGGTCTCGGCGAATCTGGGGGTGAATCCGTCGCTGACCATCACCGCTCAGGCCGAGCGGGCGATGTCCTACTGGCCCAACAAGGGCGAGGCCGACCCGCGTCCGGCGCAGGGGGCGGCCTACGAGCGTCTGCGGCCGGTGGAGCCACGGCATCCGGCGGTTCCGGCGGACGCCTTCGGCGCGCTGAGGCTGCCGTTCCTGGGGATGCCGCCGGTGCCGCCGAAGAAGTCGCGATCCGTCTGAAGGAGCGGGAAGGCGCGGGAAGGCACGGGAAAGAAAGAAGACCTGCACCCCCCTCCTGGCACAGGTCCTCCTCCGTCTGCTGATGTGACAAGGGGAGGCCGGGAAAGGTTGCGCTCAAGTCGGTGGGTTTCCTGTGTGTCCTGCGTCACATCTCTGGGCGTATCCGTGCGCACAGAAGAAGGACCCCCGCGGCCTTGGGCGGCGGAGGCCCTACTTCCTGATTCCGGACCTGTGCGGTTTCTGTGAGCCGGCCGGCCCCGGGCGTCCCCGGAGCCGGCCGCTCATCCGGGTGACCGGGCTGCTGTCCCCTGCCGTCCGGTCACTTCCTGGAGCGAGGTCCCACGACGCACGGCACGATCCGCACGCCTCATCGCTCCGGAGATCCACGCGTGGTTCTTGCGGGCCCGTCCCTGGCTGGCACGGACACCGGGACAACGAGGCGGCCCGCGCGACGGTCACGCGCCGTACGGGTGAGGGTGCCGTGCGGCCGGGTTCAGACCCTGCCCCGGCACAGCTCCAGCAGGGTCATCGCCAGGGTCGTGCCCGGCTTGCCCAGGGCGTCCCTGTAGTGGCCGAGGATCTCCATCTCGCGGGAGAGGTTCACCCGCCGGCCCCCGGAGGCGAGACGGGTCTCCTGGATCACCGCGGAGACGGCCATCCGTTCCTGGATCAGGCCGATGATCCGGTCGTCGAGGGCGTCGATGCGCTCCCGGGCGCCGGTGATCACGTGCGTGGCCTCGTCGGTGCGGGCACCGCTCGCGGCGGTGGCGGCCGGGGTCTGGGTGTGCGCTGCGGTGGCGGTCATCGCGGGGGCTCCTCGGTGATGTCGGATGCGGTGCCCCGGCGGACAAGGACCACAACGCCAGGCGCCCCGGACCTTGTCGGCCCGGGGCGCCTGGGAAGTGCTTGTCAGTGGCTCAAGCAGCACGACCATGGCAGCCGGTGGGCCGGTCGCCATAGGTAAAGGTGAAGGTCGTCTGCGCGAGCATGCTCCCAGTATGCCGCTCCCGGGCGCGGCATCCAACACGGCTCGCATGATGAGACGGGCGGCGGACGGGCCGCCGGGCGCGGGTCCGGGACGGGCGGCCCCCGGGCGGCGGTCTCCGGGCGCCGGGGAGGCACCCACGACCACCTCGGTAGAATCGATACACACAAGGACCCCCCGACGCCGGAAGGCACCCCGTGTCATCAGCGACTCCCGCTGCCGCCGCCCCCGACACCGTCCTGGTCGTCGACTTCGGCGCGCAGTACGCCCAGCTCATCGCCCGTCGCGTCCGTGAGGCACGGGTCTACAGCGAGATCGTGCCGAGCTCCATGCCGGTTTCGGAGATGCTCGCCAAGAACCCGGCGGCGATCATCCTCTCCGGCGGACCCTCCTCGGTGTACGAGGAGGGCGCCCCGCGCCTCGACCGCGCGATCTTCGAGTCCGGCGTCCCCGTCTTCGGCATGTGCTACGGCTTCCAGCTGATGGCGCAGGTCCTCGGCGGCACCGTGGACAACTCCGGGGCCCGCGAGTACGGCCGCACCGGACTGGCCGTCTCCAAGCCCTCCTCCACCCTCTTCGAGGGCACCCCGGCCGAGCAGGACGTGTGGATGTCGCACGGCGACGCCTGCTCCGCCGCCCCCGCGGGCTTCTCGGTCACCGCCTCCACGGACGTCGTCCCGGTCGCCGCGTTCGAGAACGACGAGAAGAAGCTGTACGGCGTCCAGTACCACCCGGAGGTCATGCACTCCACGCACGGCCAGCAGGTCCTCGAGCACTTCCTCTACCGCGGTGCGGGCCTCGAGCCGAACTGGACCACCGGCAACGTCATCGACGAGCAGGTCGCCGTCATCCGCGAGCAGGTCGGCGACAGGCGGGCGATCTGCGGACTGTCCGGGGGCGTGGACTCCGCGGTCGCCGCGGCACTCGTGCAGAAGGCCATCGGCTCCCAGCTGACCTGCGTCTATGTCGACCACGGCCTGATGCGCAAGGGCGAGACCGAGCAGGTCGAGAAGGACTTCGTGGCCGCGACCGGCGTGCAGCTGAAGGTCGTCGACGCCGAGGAGCGCTTCCTCACCGCCCTCAAGGGGGTCAGCGACCCCGAGGAGAAGCGGAAGATCATCGGCCGCGAGTTCATCCGCGTCTTCGAGCAGGCCCAGGCGGAGATCATCGCGGACGAGGGCCCCGCGGTGGAGTTCCTGGTCCAGGGCACCCTCTACCCGGACGTCGTAGAGTCCGGCGGCGGCACCGGCACCGCGAACATCAAGTCGCACCACAACGTCGGCGGCCTGCCCGAGGACCTCGAGTTCAAGCTGATCGAGCCGCTGCGCAAGCTGTTCAAGGACGAGGTCCGCATGGTCGGCCAGGAGCTCGGCCTGCCGGACGAGATCGTCCAGCGCCAGCCCTTCCCGGGTCCCGGCCTCGGCATCCGGATCGTCGGCGAGGTCACCAAGGAGCGCCTGGACCTGCTGCGCGAGGCCGACGCCATCGCCCGCGAGGAGCTGACGGCGGCCGGTCTCGACCGTGACATCTGGCAGTGCCCGGTGGTCCTGCTCGCGGACGTGCGCAGCGTCGGCGTCCAGGGCGACGGCCGCACCTACGGTCACCCGATCGTGCTGCGCCCGGTCTCCAGCGAGGACGCCATGACCGCCGACTGGTCGCGGCTGCCCTACGACGTGCTGTCGAAGATCTCGACCCGCATCACCAACGAGGTCCGGGACGTCAACCGCGTGGTCCTCGACGTGACGTCGAAGCCGCCGGGCACCATCGAGTGGGAGTGACCCCGCTCCGGTCTACGTCCGCCTGAGAGTCCGCACCGGCTCTCCGGGCTTCCAGACCCGGACGACCAGATGAGTGTCGTCCTCGACGCTGGTCCGTACGACCTCCGTCAACTCGGTGCGGAAGAGGTGGAACGGCTGCGGCGGTTCCACCTCTTTCACGTACGCGCCCTTCACCTCGGGATCCTCCACCTCGACCGCCCGCCCGGCGATGCGCGCGTCACCGCCGGCCATTCCGGTGTCCGGCCCCGGGTTCGCCTGCAGCGCGAACCTCGGATCCCGGCGCAGGTCGAACGCCTTGAGCGAGCCCGGCATCATGCCGAGCCACAGCTCGCCGTTCAGGAAGCGCACCTCGAGTCCCGTGGTGCGCGGGGAGCCGTCCCTGCGCAGGGTCACCAGGACGTGGTGCGGGAACGCCCCGAACCGCCGCTCGACGGTCGCGGCCAGTTCGGGTTCCGCGGCGGCGAAGGCCGCCCAGTTCGTCGCCATGCCCCGAGTCTGGCGCGGATACCCGACATCTTCTGTCGGATTTTCTCGGCGGCAGGTGGGGGCGGCCGGCGCGCAGGCGGGGCGACCCGGCGGTATTCGGCGGCATTCGGCCGCGGAGCCGGTGTACCGCGCGGCATCTTCACCGCACGGCGCTCGTATCCGGGCCCGTTGGGCGGTAGCTTCCGGCCCGTACGTCGTCGATCCAGCGACGGAGGTCCCATGCACGGCCCCACGCCCACCCCGCCCCCGCCCCTGCCCACCGAGAAGCTGCAGTTCGCGATGCCACCGATGCACGAGTCGGTGGACGACGAACGCCGGTACCGCAAGGAGCGGCTCGCGGGCGCGCTGCGGATCTTCGGCCGGTACGGCTTCGAGGACGGCGTCTCCGGCCACATCACCGCCCGCGACCCCGATTTCAGCGACTGCTTCTGGGTCAACCCCTTCGGGATGCCGTTCAAGCACGTCACCGTGAGCGACCTGGTGCTCGTCAACCAGGACGGGCAGGTGCTCCAGGGCCGCCACCACGTCAACCAGGCCGCGTTCACCGTGCACGCCCAGGTCCACGCCGCCCGCCCGGACGTCGTCGCCGTCGCCCACTGCCACTCCGTGCACGGCCGCGCCCTGGCGGCGCTCGGCGACCTCCTGGACCCGATCACCCAGGAGAGCTGCGCCTTCTACGAGGACCACGCCGTCTACGGCTCCTACACCGGCGTCACCGTCGACGCGGAGGAGGGCCGCCGGATCGCGGCCGCGCTGGGCTCGCGCAAGGCGCTGGTGCTGCGCAACCACGGACTGCTGACGGTCGGCGACTCGGTGGACGCCGCCGCCTGGTGGTTCCTGGCCATGGAACGCTCCTGCCAGGTGCAGCTGACCGCCCGGGCGGCGGGCCGGCCGGTCCTGATCGACCACGAACCGGCGGTCGCGACCCGGGAGCAGCTCGGCGGCGACCTGGTGGCGTGGATCAACTACCAGCCCCTGTGGCAGGACATCAGCCGCAGCGAACCCGACCTGCTGACCTGAGTCCCTCGGCGTGCGGGACATCTCCGGACATCCCGCCGCCCCTGCGGAGAACGGCGCGGCCGGGTGCGGCCGGGTCAACACGGCGTTCCCGGCTTCACCCGCGCCGACTGGACCTGGCGAACGCGAGCGGGGCGGTATAGGGCACAATTCGCTTTCTGCATAGGGGTGTTGTTGCCGCGGCCGGGCCGCGGGATCCGGGGAAGGCGGGCGTCGGGCGTGGCGGTGCAGGAGGCGAGGGGCGGCGTGGCCGCCCACGGGGGCGGCTGCACCTGCGGGGACTGCCCGCACGGGGCGCGTGCGGGACACCGGCAGGCTGTTGCCGCGTTCCTTCTCAAGCGGGACGAGTTCGCCGCGGGCCACGGCCTGCCGGCGGCCGTGGCGCACTCGGCGTCGGCCTCCCGGCAGTGGGTCTCGGAGGAGCTGACGCAGTCCGCTGAACTCGTCGCCGAACGAGGGCGGGCCGAGGGAGAGGCCTGGCTGGCGCGACTGTGGCGCTGGACGGCGTACACGGTGTGGGCGGTGGTCGTCCTGCTGCTTCTGGTGCAGGCGCTGACGGCGGTCGGCGCGGGCTGGAGCACCGCCCGGACGGCGGGACTGCTGGCGGCCGTCCTGGTGGCCGGGGCGCTGACGGCCGCCTCCTGGCTCCACCGGGCGCGCGGCGGGGCGCTCGCCCCGGTCATCGGCGAGGACAACCGGCTCTCCACCTCCCGCGCGGTGGCCGCCGGCTGGGTGCTCTTCGTCGCGTACGCGGTGCTGGTGCTGGCGGGCCGGCTCGCCGCGGCCTCGGACCACACCGAGCGCGACGCCCTGATCGCCGGGCTGGACCTGGCCCGCGGCGCCGGTGTGGTCACCGTGCTCGCCGTGGTGTGCGGAATCGCGGTCCTGGTACGGCGGGTGGTCGGGCTGCGGGTGCTGGGGCAGCGGCTCCAGAAGGTGCGCGCGGACCGGCCGCGGGCGGCCGACCTGCTGACCGACGACGCGGGACGCGGCGCCTTCACGGACATCCAGTACGTGGTCATCAGTGCCGTCGCGCTGGTGTTCGCGGCGGTGCGGCTGGCCCGGCGCCCCGACCAGCTGCCCGACCTGCCGTGGGGGCTGGCGGTGGTGGTGCTGGTGTCCGCGGCGACCTACCTGGCGGGCAAGTACGCGGACGGCGGGCGGCCGGTCGTCCTCTCGGTGGTGCGGGCCCGGGAGGCCGGGGACCTGGACGCGCCGATCCGGACCGGCGACGACATCGAGATCCGGGGCGCCGGGTTCGTCCCGCCGGGTGCCCAGGGAGCCGACCGGCTGGCTCGCATGAGGGTCCGCATCGGCCCGGTCAACGTGCACGTACCCCTGGTCCCGGTCGCGGGCGGCTTCAGCAACCCCACGGACACGGCACTGACCGTGCCCGTCCCGGCGGACGTGGAACCGGGCCGGGTCGAGGTGCAGGTGGTCACGGCGGCGGGCGTGGAGACGAACCGGTACACGATCGACGTGACGGAGTGACGGAGTGACGGAGCAACGGGGCAGCGGAACGACGAAATGACGGCGGGCGACACCTCCGGCGGATCGGGCGCGATGGTTTTGTGGAGGGTGGTCAGCACACCGACTCCTTGGGACGCATGAGCCGAAGTCACGCGTAAGCCGGAAAAACCTCCCCGTGGGATTGAGCGGGCCCTGCGTCGCATACGTATGGTCGATTGAGGGACACATACGACGGCGGTGAGAGGCGGCTCGCAGCGATGACCCACGTTCGTACGGAGACCCGGACCATGCAAGCTGAACCGAACCGAACCTGGCGGGACACAGCGGCCCGCTACGCCCTCCTGCCTCTCCGTGTCTTCCTCGGCGTCACCTTCATCTACGCCGGCCTCGACAAGCTCACCTCCAGCGGCTTCATGCAGGCCACCGGCCCCGGGTCGATCGGCGAGACGATGCGCGCGGTCCGCGACTCCGCCGCCGTCCCGGCCCTGGTCGACCTGGCCTTGAAGAACCCGGTCGGCTTCGGCTACACCATCGCCTTCGCCGAACTGGCCGTCGGCCTCGGCACCCTGATCGGTCTGCTGGGCCGCCTGGCCGCGCTCGGCGGCGCGCTGATCTCCCTCAGCCTGTGGCTCACGGTCAGCTGGCCCACCACCCCCTACTACTACGGCAACGACCTCGCCTATCTGATGGCCTGGCTGCCGCTCGTCCTCGCCGGCGCCCCGATGCTCTCCGCCGACGCCGCGCTGCGGGCACGGCGACGGCGAATGGCGGGGGAGTACCAGTAGCTCAGCCCGTCCCTCCCGTTCCCGCTCCGCCGGGAGTCCGGCGGGCGTCCCGGTCCCTGCGCACGGCCCTGTTCACCACCGCCGCCGCACCGCCCAGGCACAGGCCGCCGACGACCATCGGGACCAGCAGGAACGACGGGACGTGCCAGGCGCCGGCCGCGTCTCCCGCGTAGACCACGCCCGCGCCGGTGAGGAAGACACCGGACACCAGCTTCCCCGGCTGGAACTCATGGCGCAGCACGGTTCACCTCCACCTGTCCCATGCCGACGTGGAGCCTGAGGTCCACGGTCCCGGCGTCCTTGCCGCCCGCGGTCGCGGGCAGCGTGACCTGCTGGTGCCGGCCCGGAGCGACGTCCACGTCCTGTGAGGAGTCGCCCGGCAGCTGGATGTCGCCGAGCCCCACCTCGATGTTCGCCCGCACGGTCACACCCGCGGGCACGATCACTCGCAGCCGGCCCGCTCCCACCTGCGCCTTCGTCGTCACCGTCGCTCCCTTGCCGAGGCGTATCCGGCTCAGGTCCAAGGTGCCCTCCCCGGTGCCGAGGCGGTACTCGGGCCGGACCTCCGCCGTCGCCGCGGGCTGCCAGGTGCGGTGCCCCCACTGCGTGGTGACGTCCTTCGGAAGTGCCGTGGAAGCGGCGAGCAGCGCCGCGGTGACCAGGGCCAGCAGTATCGAACCGAAGCCCGTCCGCCCCAGGAACGCGCTCACCGCCATGCCCAGGCCGAGGACCGCGAGCGCGCAGGCGAGACCGGTCTGGAGGCTGGTGTTCAGGGCGTGGTTGTCCCAGGTCAGGCGGGTGCCGAGGACGCCGGCGGTCAGGGCCAGCAGGAACACCCAGCCACCGATCCCGTGCGGGCCGCGGCGACGGGGCGGCTCGGTGCGTACGGGACGTGTGTACGCGCCGCCGTGCGTGCCGGCGCGTGCGCCGAGGCCGATGCTGACGGCAGCGGAGACGTCCCGAAAGTCCCAGCGGTCCCGGCCGTCACGGCCACCCCGGTCGTTCCGGCCGCGCGCGTCCTGGGGACCCCACAGATATCCCGTGCCGCCGACGTGGGTGCCGTCCTTGACTATCGGGTCGCGCCACCAGGAGGCGTGGATGGCGGGCACCGGCGGCGCCTGGGCCTCCGGCGGGGCGTCGGCGACGGCCTGGGCGGCGAGCGGATCGGGGCTGGGGGCCCCGCGGTGCTGCGACCAGTACCCGGCGCCGGCGAGCAGCAGGGACAGGACGACGCCGAAGGTCAGCACGCTGCCGTTGCCCAGCATGGACAGGAAGACCCCGCAGCCGACCAGCGCGAACAGCACGGCCGCCAGCGCCGGTCCGTCCACCCGGCCGGTGAGGAGCTTGCGCACCTCGTTCTCGTCCTCGTCGTCGTACGGCACGAAGAGCCAGGCGAAGCCGTAGAAGATGAGGCCTATGCCGCCGGTCGCCGCCAGCACGGCCAGCGTGATCCGGAAGATCACCGGGTCCATGTCGCACTGCCGGCCCAGACCGGCGCAGACGCCGCCGATCATCCGGTGCGCCCGGTGCCGCCGGAACCTCGGCACGCCCTCGGTGCCGTCCGACCCGGTATCGGCCTCAAAGTGCGCTCCCGGCGTCGCCCCCGGGCCGCGCTCCGCACCCGCACCCGCGCCGGGCACGGCGTCCCCTGCTCCGGTGCCCGGGGACGGGCCCGGGCCGGAGCCGGGCTCCGGCCTCTTCGCGGCGTGCTGGTGATTCGTCATGCGTCCATGGTGACGGGCGTGCGGCCGTGGCGGGAGCCGGGACGACCCTGGGCGAACCCTGATTCGCCCCTGAGCCGCGGCCGGGGATGCGTTCGACCGGCTTCCGGGCCGCGATCCGGGTGCCCGCGAAGAGCGGGCCGGAAGGGCAGGTTCGAAGATCAGGGGAGTCTAGGGGGCGGACCCTGATGCTCCCGCACCGCCGGGCGTGTGACCATCAGTGGCATGCCGGAAGCCGCAGCAGCGCCCCTCGACGACCCGCGGCCGCCGCGCAAGCTCTACCGCAGCAGCGACGGACGCTGGCTCGGCGGAGTGGCGCGGGGCCTCGCCGGGCACCTCGGGCTGCCCGTCGTCTGGGTGCGGCTGGTCTTCGTCGGCCTGTTCATGGCCGACGGCCTCGGCGCGCTGGTGTACGCGGCCTTCTGGTTCTTCGTGCCCCTCGGCGTCGGCGGCGTCGGCGACCAGAAGCCGCCGTCCCTCGTCACCACCGAGACCTCGCCGGACGGCCGCCGCAGAATCGTCGCCCGCAAGCCGGACAAGGGCCAGATCGTCGCCCTGCTCCTCATGGTCGTCGTGGCGATGGTCTTCGTCGGCAGTGTCAATCCGGGCAACGGGGCGAAGGCCTACCTCCTGCCGGCCGTCCTCGTCGCCGCGGGTGTCGCCCTGGTCTGGCGCCAGGCGGACAACGCCCGCCGGGCCCGCTGGGTCGAGGTCGGCCGCCGCCGCCGTACGCTCACCCTGGCCCGCGCCGGCGCGGGCGTCCTGCTGGTCACGGCCGGCGTCTCCGCCATATTCGTGATGCAGGGGTCCGCCGCCCACCTCGGCTCGGTCCTCCAGGCGGCGCTCGCCGTCCTGGTCGGCATAACCCTGCTCGCCGGTCCCTACCTCGTGCGCATGACCCAGGACCTCTCCGAGGAGCGCCTGATGCGCATCCGGGCCCAGGAGCGGGCCGAGGTCGCCGCCCATGTCCACGACTCGGTGCTGCACACCCTGACCCTGATCCAGCGCAACGCGGAGAACGCGGGCGAGGTGCGCCGCCTCGCCCGCGCTCAGGAGCGCGACCTGCGCGCGTGGCTCTACAAGCCGGAAGGCAACGGCAAGGACGAGGCCGACGAACCGGCCACCCTCGCCGAGGCGGTCAAGCGCAACGCCGCCGAGGTCGAGGACAAGCACGGCGTCCCCATAGAGGTGGTCGTGGTCGGCGACTGCCCGCTCGACGACCGGATCGGCGCCCAGATGCAGGCCGCGAGGGAAGCCATGGTGAACGCCGCCAAGTACGGTGGCGAGGGCGGCGCCGTCCAGGTCTACGCCGAGGTCGAGGGCAGGACCGTCTTCGTGTCCGTCCGGGACCGCGGACCCGGCTTCGACCTGGACGCGATACCCGCCGACCGGATGGGCGTCAGAGAATCGATCATCGGCCGTATGGAGCGCAACGGGGGGACGGCCCGGCTGCGGGCCGTGCCGGACGGCGGCACGGAGGTCGAGCTGGAGATGGAGAGGGCGGAGAACACGTGATGAGCGACCCGACCGAGGCGAACGGTACGGCGGGAGCGGAGACGACGGGGGCGGGCGGGCGACACGTGCGCGTGGTCCTCGTCGACGACCACCGCATGTTCCGCACCGGGGTCCAGGCCGAGATCGGCCAGACCGAGCAGACGGGCGTGGAGGTCGTCGGCGAGGCAGCGGACGTCGACCAGGCGGTCACGGTCATCACCGCCACCCGGCCCGAGGTGGTCCTGCTCGACGTCCACCTGCCCGGGGGCGGCGGAGTGGAGGTGCTGCGGCGCTGCGCAGCGCTGACCGCCGACACCGAGCGGCCCGTACGCTTCCTCGCGCTGTCCGTGTCGGACGCGGCGGAGGACGTGATCGGCGTGATCCGCGGCGGAGCGCGCGGCTATGTGACGAAGACGATCACGGGCACCGACCTGATCGACTCGATCTTCCGGGTTCAGGAGGGCGACGCCGTCTTCTCCCCGCGCCTGGCCGGCTTCGTCCTCGACGCCTTCGCCTCCACCGACGCCCCGCCGGTCGACGAGGACCTCGACCGCCTCACACAGCGTGAGCGCGAGGTGCTGCGGCTCATCGCCCGCGGCTACGCGTACAAGGAGATCGCCAAGCAGCTCTTCATCTCCGTCAAGACGGTGGAGTCCCACGTTTCCGCGGTGCTGAGGAAGCTCCAGCTCTCCAACCGCCACGAGCTGACCCGTTGGGCGACGGCACGCCGGCTGGTGTGACCTTCGCCGCCGGTAGGCATGCTTTTGCGAGTGGGTGCCGCCGACCGCCGGCGCGCATCCCGGCCAGGCGGCCCCCATACCCGGCGCCCCTCATGCCACCCGGGTCGCCCCCGCGAAGGGCATCTGGTCGATCGGGGCCAGGCGGACCGGGGCCGAGGGGTTGGGTGCGTGGATCATCTGGCCGTTGCCGACGTAGAGGCCGACGTGGCTGACACCGGAGTAGAAGAAGACCAGGTCGCCGGGGCGCAGAGCGGAACGCGGGATGCGGCTGCCCGCGTTGATCTGGGCGTAGGTGGTGCGGGGCAGCGCCACCCCGGCGGAGCGGTAGGCGGCCTGGATCAGGCCCGAGCAGTCGAAGGCGTCGGGCCCGGTCGCGCCCCACACATAGGGGCTGCCGAGCTTCCGGTAGGCGTAGGCGACGGCCGTCGCCGCGCGGGCACCGGGGGCGGTGACCGACGCCGGGTCACCGACGAGTGGATCCCGGGCACCGGAGCCGTGGCGGGTCGCGTGCCCCGTGTCCCCGCCCTGGGCGATCGCGGCGCGCTGCTGCGGGGGCAGTCCCGCCAGCAGCCGCCGGGCCTCGTCCAGTTTGGCGGTGACCGTCTTCTTCTGCCGCCGCAGTTCCGCCTGCCGCGAGCGGAGTGAGGTCAGCTCGATCCGCGCGTCCTCCCGCAGCCGGCCGATCTCCCGTAGCTGCCGGCGCACGTCGGACACGGCGGCCGTCTGCCGGATGCCGGCCCGCTCGGCGAACTCGGCCCCGTCCAGGTACTGCCGGGGGTCGTCGGACAGGAGCAGCTGCACCACGGGGTCGATCCCGCCGTCCCGGTACTGCGCCGCGGCGATCGTGCCCAGCGCGTCGCGGGCGGTGTTCAGCCTCCCCTGCCTGCGGGCGGCCTCGTCGCCCAGTTCTCTCAGCCGCTTCTCGGCCGTGTCCGCCTTCTCCTTCGCCCCGTCGTACTTCTCGGTGGCGGTCTCCGCCTCCCGGTAGAGCGTGTCCACCGTGGCCTTGATCTGCTCCGGCGCCGGCCGGGGAGCGGCGTGCCCGGTGCCGTCGAAGCCGGTCGCCGTCGCGGCGCCCGCGAGGGCGATCGTGGCGGCCGTACGGACGGTGCTCCCGCCGAGCGAGCGCTGTCGGAGCCTGCGGTGCGCTGCCACCTGGAGCGTCACGTCCTTTCTGCCGGCCTGCTGAGGCGGGGTCCTGGTCCGGCGGCGGGCCGCACAGGGGAGCAGCCCGCCGCCGGACCTCTCGGCGGTGGTGTCCGGCCGCCGCCCCTGGCCCGGGCGGCGGTGACGCCGGTCACCTGGGGGAGGAGCTAAGCCGCTCGGTGACCGCTTGGTGAGGTCATGTACGGAAGTGGCGCCAGGGGATCGCGGGCTGACCGTATGTGACCGCGAATCTGTTCCTGGGACGCCGCCTTCACGTGCTGCGATGACCGATGCGGGCGTTTCCGGGGCATTCGGGCCGGACGAGGTGCTATGGCTCGCATATATGCGGATCGCTTGGGACGGGCCGGTGCCGGGGGCGGGCAGGCCGCTGGTTAGGCTCCCGAGTCATGGACGTACTCATCCATCTCTTCGTCGGTCTGCACATCGTCGGTATCGCCGCACTGCTCGGCGGCTTCCTCACCCAGATGAAGGCGATGGGCCGGGGCACGGCCCGGTTCGTGCCGGCGATGCTGCACGGCGCGCTGACCATGCTGGTCACCGGCGCGGTCCTGGTCGGGCTCAACCAGGCCCAGGGCCACCACGTCGACAACATCAAGATCGGCGTGAAGCTGGCGCTGCTGATCGTGATCCTCGGCCTCGTCTACGTCAAGCGGGACGACGAAAAGGTGGACAAGAGCCTGTTCGGACTGGTGGGCGGGCTCACCGTGGCGAACATCTTCATCGCCGTGCTGTGGACGTGACGGTCAGCGCAGCGCCCTGAGTTCCGTGCGCGCCTCCAGGACCGCGCCCGCGGCGACGGCCAGCCACGCCGCCACCGCGATCCACATCAGCACCTCCCCGAGCCCCCACGACGGGACGTTCGCGGCGGTCGCGACGGACATGGTCGCCGCCGCCGTCATGCCCATCGGGAACACGGTCGACCAGCGGCGCACGTCGTAGCGCAGCCGGGGCCGTACAAGTTCGGCGACGACCAGGACGGCGTACCAGCACAGATCGAGCACGAGGAGCGCCAGGGTCACCGTCCGCAGGACACCGCTGTCGTCCCCGTCCCACAGGTACCTGCCCGAGCCGACGGTGACCAGCCGTGCGCCGGCGAGTGCCGAGATCGCCAGGGCGCCGCCCGCGATCCAGTGGTCCCCGTGTCCTTCGAGCAGCTGCCGCAGGTCGAAGCAGCACAGCGCGAAGACGTACAGCGCGAGCCCGATCCAGAACAGCACCAGCGCGGCGTACGCCGGCCAGGCCACCCCCTGCGTCTTGGCCAGCGTGGCGGCGAGCACGGCCAGGCCCTCGGTCGCCACGCAGCTCAGGAACACCGCTCCGGGCATGGGCCGCCGGGAGTTGCGGACCACCAGCACCAGCAGCCCCGGCCACAGTACGAAGGCCAGCGCGAGCAGCGCCTCCGCGAGGGTCTGCCACCCCAGCGCCGAGAAACGGGTCCCGAGCACGGTCGTCGCCGCGACGGCGGTGAGGGCGCCCGGCGTCCCCGCATCCTTGATCCACCGCGACCGGTCGCCCAGCAGCCGCAGGACCAAGTCCGCCGCCAGCGTCAGCCAGGCGAAGCACGCCACCGCGAGGATCACACGGGACAGCAGCTCGTAGCCCGCCAGATGCAGGGCGACCGAGACGATGCCGGTGGCCATCACGGCGGCACCGGCCGCCGGAGGGCGCTGCGCCAACCAGGCGCGCAAGGGTGAGGTGCCGGGCATGGCCCGATGCTAAGGAGCTTCGCGCGCCCACGCGCGGGGCACGCGCGCGGGTACGCACAAAAACCGGTCCGTCGACAGCCTGCCGGACGGGACACGCCGTCCTCAGGCCGGTCGGACCACGCGGTGCGCCGCCGATGCGCCGTCGTGGTGGACGGGCTCCTCGCGGACGCGGTCGCCGGGCCTCGGCGCGTGGATCAGCACGCCGTCACCGGCGTAGAGGCCGACGTGCTCCGGGTCGTCGAAGTAGGCGAAGAAGACGAGGTCTCCGGGCCGGGCCTCGGAGAGCGGAACCGCCGTACCGGCCTGGGCCTGGTCGCGGGCCGCTCGGGGCAGCGTGACACCCGCGGCCTTCCAGGCGGCCTGGGTGAGACCGGAGCAGTCGTACGACCCCGGACCCGCCGCCCCCCACACATACGGCTTTCCGATCTGTTCACGAGCGAAGGCGAGGGCCTGATCGGCCCTGGTGGCAGCCGTGGAACCGGGCGCCCACCCCGGGAGCACGCCGGATACCTGCTCGGGGAACATGCCGGGCGTCTGCTCCTGAAACACGCCGGCCGCGTGTTCCGAGGTCATGCTGGGCGTCCGCTCCGAGGACATGCCGGGCGCGTGCCCCGGGGACATGGCGGCCGCCTGCTCCGGGGCCACGTTGGGCGTCTGCACCGGAAACCCGCCGGTCGCCTGTTCCGGGAACGCGCCGGTCGCCTGTTCCGGAAACCCGCCAGTCGCCTGTTCCGGGAACGCGTCGGCCACCTGTTCCGGGAACCCGCCGACCGCGTGCTCCGGGAACCCGCCGACCGCCTGCTCCGGAAGCCCGCCGACCGCGTGCTCCGGGGACATGCCGGTCGGGGCCCCGGAGGTCGTGCCGGCGGCCTGCCGAGTCGAGGTGGTGGTGTTCTGCGCGTCCTCTGCCGCCTGCGGCTGCGGGGCGGACTCGGTCGTGGGGGTCGCCTCGTGCGCGTGGTGTGCGGACAGCAGTACGCGCGCGTGTGCCAGCTTCCGCTGGACGACCGCCTTGGACGCGCCGATGTCGTGCTGCTGCTCGTCCGGCGGCTCGGGAAGAACAGGTGCCGTGGCCTCGGGCGCGGGCGGACGCGCGCCGGGACCGTCGGCCAGGCTTTCGCGGCGTGCGTTCAGCCGGCCGATCAGCTGGGCCTGGTCGAAGTAGCCCTGCGGGGTCTCGGTGAGCAGCAGGGCGGCGGTCTCGGGGGTGCCGTCACCGCTGCGGTTCGGGGCCGCCGCGAAGGATCCGAGCATCTCGCGCGCCCTGCCGAGCATGTCGGTGCGCTTGGCGACGTCGTCGAGGAGCGCGGCGACCAGCCCGCGCTGCCTCGCCCCCCTCTTCTGGGCGCCGTCCTTCTCCGCGGCGTCCCTCCGCGCGGTGGACCCCGCCCGGCCGTACAGGTAGTCGAGCTTCCTCTCGATCTCCTCCGGGCTCGGCCCGGCGCCGTCCGCCCCGCGCGTGCCCGGTCCGGGCGTTGCGGCGGGGCGCGTGCTGCTGTGCGACGCCAAGGGAGGCGACTCCTTCCATCGTCCGCCTGCCGGTTGGCCGTCGAGGGCGGGTGGATTGCGTGGAGGCCGCGTCGTCAGGCGAGTCCCCCGGTGACGATCATGCGGTCAGACCGCACGCTAACCAACTTGTGTGGCGTGTGTGAAGGTTGATGCGAGGTATGTCCGATACGTTTTCGTGACCTTCGTCTCGGCCCCGTGGAACGGTCATCTTTCCGGGGCGGCCACGGGTTGTCGGTGGGGCGCCCTAGACTCGTAGAGCGATGAGCAGCCTCTTTGACGACAGCTTCCTGGCGGATCTCCAGGCCCCCCGCGGCCACGAGGAAGAGCCCCCGCCACCGCCCGAGGACGATCACGCTCCGGAGCCGGTTCCGGACGATCTGTTCGGCGGGAAGTTCGACGTGCCCCCGGACCGGGACGCCTACTACCGCGACGGCGCCCACCGGCCGGTCGTGGACGCGGCCGCGCTCCTGGAAGGGCTGAACGACAACCAGCGCGCCGCCGTGGTGCACTCCGGCTCCCCGCTGCTCATCGTGGCCGGCGCCGGTTCCGGCAAGACCCGTGTGCTCACGCACCGGATCGCGCACCTGCTGGCCGAGCGGGGCGCCCACCCCGGCCAGATCCTGGCGATCACCTTCACCAACAAGGCCGCCGGCGAGATGAAGGAGCGCGTCGAGCAGCTCGTCGGACCGCGCGCCAGCGCGATGTGGGTGATGACCTTCCACAGCGCGTGCGTGCGCATCCTGCGCCGGGAGAGCAAGAAGCTCGGCTTCACGTCCTCCTTCTCGATCTACGACGCCGCCGACTCCAAGCGCCTGATGGCTCTGGTCTGCCGCGACCTGGACCTCGACCCCAAGCGCTACCCGCCCAAGTCGTTCAGCGCCAAGATCAGCAACCTCAAGAACGAGCTGATCGACGAGGAGGACTTCGCCGCCCAGGCCACCGACGGCTTCGAGAAGACCCTCGCCCAGGCCTACGCCCTCTACCAGTCGCGGCTGCGTGAGGCCAATGCCCTCGACTTCGACGACCTGATCATGACGACGGTCAACCTGCTCCGCGCCTTCCCGGACGTGGCCGAGCACTACCGCCGCCGCTTCCGGCACGTCCTGGTCGACGAGTATCAGGACACCAACCACGCGCAGTACGCCCTGGTACGGGAGCTGGTCGGCACCGGCGAGCACTCCCCGGACGTGGCCGACGTGCCGCCCGCCGAGGACGACCTGCGACCGGCCGAGCTGTGCGTGGTCGGTGACGCCGACCAGTCGATCTACGCGTTCCGCGGCGCGACCATCCGCAACATCCTCCAGTTCGAGGAGGACTACCCGGACGCGACGACGATCCTGCTGGAGCAGAACTACCGCTCCACGCAGACGATCCTGTCCGCCGCCAACGCGGTCATCGAGCGCAACGAGTCCCGCCGCCCCAAGAACCTGTGGACCAACGCCGGCGCGGGCGCCCGCATCACGGGCTACGTCGCCGACACCGAGCACGACGAGGCGCAGTTCGTCGCCGAGGAGATAGACCGGCTCACGGACGCGGGCGAGGCCAAGGCCGGCGACGTCGCCGTCTTCTACCGCACCAACGCCCAGTCCCGTGTCTTCGAAGAGATCTTCATCCGCGTCGGCCTGCCCTACAAGGTCGTCGGCGGCGTCCGCTTCTACGAGCGCAAGGAGGTCCGGGACGTCCTGGCCTACCTGCGGGTCCTGGCCAACCCGGAGGACTCCGTCCCGCTGCGCCGCATCCTCAACGTGCCCAAGCGGGGCATCGGCGAGCGCGCCGAGGCGATGATCGACGCCCTCGCCCAGCGGGAGAGGATCAGCTTCCCGCAGGCGCTGCGCCGCGTCGACGAGGCCTACGGGATGGCCGCACGCTCCACGAACGCGGTCAAGCGGTTCAACACGCTGATGGAGGACCTCCGCACGATCGTCGAGTCCGGCGCCGGACCGGCCACGGTCCTGGAGGCGGTCCTGGAACGCACCGGCTACCTGGGCGAGTTGCAGGCCTCCACCGACCCGCAGGACGAGACCCGTATCGAGAACCTCCAGGAACTCGCCGCCGTCGCCCTGGAGTTCGAGCAGGAGCGTGGTGAGGGGGAGCCGGTCGCGCTCTCCGACTTCCTGGAGCAGGTCGCCCTGGTCGCCGACTCCGACCAGATCCCGGACGAGGAGGACGGCGACGGCGTCATCACCCTGATGACCCTGCACACCGCCAAGGGCCTGGAGTTCCCGGTGGTCTTCCTGACCGGCATGGAGGATGGTGTCTTCCCGCACATGCGGGCCCTCGGCCAGACCAAGGAGCTGGAGGAGGAGCGGCGCCTCGCCTACGTCGGCATCACGCGCGCGCGGGAGCGGCTGTACCTGACCCGCTCGGCGATGCGCAGCGCCTGGGGCCAGCCGTCGTACAACCCGCCCTCCCGGTTCCTGGAGGAGATCCCGACGACACACGTGGACTGGAAGCGTACGGGCGGCTCGGGCTTCGCGTCCTCCGGTCCGGCGTCCTCGGTGGCGGCCTCGCTGTCCTCGTCCCGCTCCCGCTCGTCGGCGTCCGGCGCCTCGGGCTTCGCCACCCGCCGCACCTCGGAGAAGCCGGTGGCGGCCCTCGCCGTCGGAGACCGGGTCACGCACGACCAGTTCGGCCTGGGCACGGTGGTGGCCGTCGCGGGCACGGGCGACAAGGCACAGGCGACGATCGACTTCGGCGACGGCAAGGCCAAGCGGCTGCTGCTGCGGTACGCGCCGGTGGAGAAGCTGTAGCGGGGGTGGGGGCGGGGCCTACGTCGGGTCGAGGCCGTGGCTGCGCAGCCACGACAGCGGGTCGATGGGCGACCCGCCCGCGGGCCTGACCTCGAAGTGCAGGTGCGGGCCCGTGGAGTTGCCGGAGTTCCCGGAGTACGCGATGGGCTGTCCGGCCTTCACCGTCGTACCGGAGGGGACCTGGTAGCTGGAGAGGTGGCAGTACCACGTCTCCGTGCCGTCCATGGCGGTCACGATCATCATGTTGCCGTAGGCGCTGTTCCACTGCGTGCGGACCGTGCCGTCGGTGGCGGCCAGCACCGAGGTCCCGTACGACACGGGGAAGTCGATGCCGGTGTGCACGGACATCCAGTTCACGCCGGCCTGGCCGAAGTAGGCGCTGAGACCCCTCTGCAGGACGGGGACGGCGAACTTGGGGCGCAGCCGTTCCAGACGGGCCGCCTCCTCCGCCGCCTTCTTCTTCTCGGACTCCTGCTGCGCCTTGAGGTCGATGCGCTCCTGGTACCGGCTGGCCCGGTCGGCGAAGTCGTTCGCCCCTGCGGACACGCTCTGCAGCTGGGTGTCCAGCTTGTTGTTGGCGGTGGACGCCTTGACCGGGTGCGCGTCGGGCGTGGCCGCCGCGCTGTCCTTGCCGTCCTCGGTCAGTCCGCCCACGGAGGCCGCGGCGATTCCGGCGACACCCATCACGCAGACCGAGGGCACGGCCACCGTGAGCAGTGCGGAGCGCTTGGCCGGGGGGCGGCGCCGGGAGCGGCCCGCGGCCCGTGAGGCCGCTCGTGGAGCGGGAGGCGGGGCGGGGGTGACTTCTTCCTCGTCGTCGAGCAGCGGCGGTGCCGCGTCCGGCTCGACGGTGGCGGCCGGTTCCTCTTCCGCCAAGTCGCCCTGAGGCTCGTGCGGCTCGGGCGCGTCGAAGTTCTCGGCGACCGTGGTGGTGGCGTCGCCGTTCCACTGCGTGGCGTCGTACGCGCCGGTGTCGAAGGTCTGCGTGTTCCAGTCCCACTGCTGGGTGGCGTCGGCGACGGCCGTCTGATCCGGCTGGAGCCAGGTGTGCGCGTCCCACTGGCCGCTGGTGTCGACCGGGGCGGACTGTGCCGGGACGGAGGCCAGTTGCTGGTAGCCCGTCGCCCAGGCGGTGGTGTCGTACGCGCCGGTGTCGTAGGCGGTGTGGTGCTGAGCCGCGTACGGGTCGTAGTCCGGGCTCTGGTGGCCGTTCGCGGTCCAGCCGGTGGTGTCGTACGTACCCGTGGTGTGCGCCTCGGCGCCCGTGAAGCCTTCGTGGAGATGGTCGGCGGCGTAGTCGACCGGGGCGTACGTGCCGGTGTGGAAACCGGTGGCGCCGTAGTCGCCGTAGGAGGTGAAGTCGCCGTACGCGGCTTCCTGTCCGTTGTACGACGCGTAGGGCGTCGAGGCGGCATCGGAGGCCGGAGCCGGGGCGGTCGCGCTCCCCGACGGGTGACGGTCGTTCACCAACTTCTCTTTCGCCTCGACAACAGGGGCTGGCAGAGCAGTGCGGTGACTGTACCCGGCGGTATGAGGGCGCGACAATCTTCCGCAGGTTTCCCCGAAGTGGGAAACGGGCATTCAGCCGTGTTTCGCCGGTGTGTGGAGACGGCTTTAACTCTGTGTTCGAGTCGCGTTCGATCCCAAGGGGCCGGTTGTCAGGCGACGGTCACTCCGCCGGCGCGCTTGGCGGTCGGGTCCCCGGGGCGTGCGGTGTCGAGGACCTGTCGTATCCCGGTCGCCACGGCGGGGTGCAGTGGCAGGGCGAGATGCCCGACTCCGCTCACCTGGATGTTCTCCACCTTCAGGTCGGGGTGGTCGATGCAGGCCGACTCCAGCGGATCCATCAGGTGGTCGAGGTCGCTCCAGAAGCTGACGAAGTGGGTGCTGCAGCCCGGCGCGGGGCGTGACAGCTCCTCGATCAGCTCGGAACCGGGGCGCATCTGCCGCACGATCGGATGGGCGTTGGCCAGCGGCGCGACCCGGGTGCCGGAGTGCGGGGTGCCGAGGGTGACGAGGGTGCGGACCCGCAGGTCGCCGCCGAGCCGTTGCACGTAGTAGCGGGCGATCAGCCCGCCGAGGCTGTGCCCGACGACGTCGATCTGCCTGCTGCCGGTGCGCTCGCAGATCTCCTCTATGTGCCGGCCGAGCAGTTCGGCCGCGGTGCGGATGTCGCAGGTCAGCGGTGAGTAGTTCAGGGACTCCACGCGCTGCCTGCCGTGCTGGGCGAGGCTGCGGCGCAGCAGGACGAACACCGAGCGGTTGTCGATGAACCCGTGCAGCAGCACGACCGGTGGCTTGGCCTCGGTCGGCAGCTGGGCGGCGCCACCGGGCTCCGGGAGCGCGCCGGAGGCGCCGCGGCGCTCCTGGACGATGCCCGAGGGATAGAGCAGGAGATGGCCCGCGAGGATCGCGAGCTCCAGGGCGGTCGCCTTCAGCAGAGCCAGTGAGAGCCCCGCCAGCCTGCACGGCAGCAGGCACCGGCAGAGCGGGAGAATGGGGTCCGCGACCCTGGTGACCTTCATGGCCGACCTCCTGTCGGCACGCTGGAGGACGGCCCTGTCCCCCGTGTGCCCTCGTGGGCAGTCGCGGTAGGGGCGGCCGGCCGGGCGGGCTTCGCGCTGCCGTGCCCCACCGGTCCCGGGTGCCCTTCCTGCCCTCGCCGATACGTCGCACCACCGCGGCGCGCGGCCTGCGGCGCGGTGGTGCGGCGACCTCGTTGCGGCTCCCGTCGTGTTTGCTCCCGCAGCGCTCCGCGCGCCGCGGCACAGGAGTGCGGCGCTCGGGCCGCGCGGACGGGGAACGGTGCGCGGCCTGCGGGTCCCCCTGGCCGGTGAACTCGGGGGAGTGTCCCACCATGTGATTTCCCCCTCCCTCTGCGTCGTGAAACTGCCGGGTGCGGGATGCTGGCGATAACGTTCGTTCACTTACCCGGCCGGTGTGGTGCGGGGTGTCCGTGCCGTGTGTGCGGTACTTGTCGGTACGGATGGATGTAGTCGCTTCATGGAGGCAGTGATGGGTGTGGCAGCCGGTCCGATCCGCGTGGTGGTGGCCAAGCCGGGGCTCGACGGCCACGATCGGGGCGCCAAGGTGATCGCGCGGGCCCTGCGCGACGCCGGTATGGAGGTCATCTACACGGGGCTCCACCAGACCCCGGAGCAGATCGTGGACACGGCGATCCAGGAGGACGCCGACGCGATCGGCCTGTCCATCCTCTCGGGCGCGCACAACACCCTGTTCGCCGCGGTGATCGAACTGCTCAGGGCGCGCGAGGCGGAGGACATCGTCGTCTTCGGCGGCGGCATCATCCCGGAGGCTGACATCCCGCCGCTCAAGGAGAAGGGCGTCGCGGAGATCTTCACCCCGGGCGCGACCACCCAGTCGATCGTCGACTGGGTCAGGGCGAACGTCCGCCAGCCGGCCGAGGCGTAGGGGCGCCGGCGGCTCCCGCGGGATCACCCGGCGCCGGCCGGGTGCGAGCGGCCCGGCCGGGGGGCGCGGCCCCCAGGGAGACCTGCCCTCACCCGGTGCGGGACTCAGCCGGCCCGCGCCGTCTCCAGTTCCCCGGCCATGGTGGAGCGCAGCCGCAAGGTCGTCACGAGCCGCTGGAATGCTTCCGCCCAGTACCCTCCGGCCCCCGGCGACGCGTCCTCCGCCTCGTCGGGAACCGCCAGCAGTCCGTCGAGCCGACTCGCCTCCGCGGGATCCAGGCACCGCTCGGCAAGCCCCATCACTCCACTGAAACTCCATGGGTAACTCCCTGCGTCCCGCGCGATGTTGAGCGCGTCGACCACCGCCCGCCCGAGCGGTGCCGCCCACGGCACCGCGCACACCCCGAGCAGTTGAAACGCCTCGGGCAGTCCGTGTGCCGCGATGAATCCGGCCACCCAGTCGGCCCGCTCGGCGGCGTCCAGCGTGCCGAGCAGCTTGGCGCGCTCGGCCAGGGACACCGCGCCGGGACCGCCGGCGTCGGAGGCCGCGGGTGGTCCGAGGAGCGCCCGCGCCCACTGTGCGTCCCGCTGCCGCACCGCCGCCCTGCACCAGGCGGCGTGCAGTTCGCCCTGCCATCCGTCCGCGACCGGAAGGGCCACGATCTCCCGCGGTGTGCGCCCGCCCAGCCGTCCGGGCCAGGTCGCCAGCGGTGCCGCCTCCACCAACTGGCCCAGCCACCAAGATCGTTCGCCCCGCCCTGCCGGAGCCTTGGGGACGATCCCGTCGCGTTCCATGGCCGAGTCGCACTCGTGCGGCGCCTCGACGACGAGCGTCGGTGTCCCGCGTGTGTGGTCGACGGCCACGCAGGAGCGGGCCCGGCCGGACATTCGTGAGGCGAGCGCGGATCCGGGCAGCGCCGAGAGCAGCTCCGCGGCCGTGGACCGTACATTGCGGCTGCGGTCGGCCAGTGCCTCTTCCAGGAACGCCTCGTCGTCCGGGCCGAGCCCCGTCCGCAGGGAGTCGAGGAACATCAGCCGGTCCTCGGCCCGCTCGGTGGCCCAGGAGCCAGCGAGCAGTTCGCGTGCGGCCGCGGGCGTGCGCGAACGTATCGACGCCAGCAGCGCGACCCGCTCCGCGAACAGGCCCTCCTCCCACAGCCTCCGGACGCGGCCGGCGTCCTCGGAGCCGGCCGGCACGGCGGCGCCCGGGGCCGCGCGCAGGGCGAACCGCCAGTCCGGGTTCAGGCCCGCCAGCCACCGTGCGCGCGGGCCGCCGAAGGCCAGTGCGGCCGGGCGCAGGTCCGTACGGCCCCGCGCGGCGTCCAGCAGGGCGGGCAGCGCTTCCGGAGGCGGGGCGTACCCGTGGGCGTTCGCCGCCGCGAGCCACTGGGGCAGCAGTTCCATCAGGTCCGGTGCCGTGCCCCTGCGGCCGCCCGCCGTACCGGGCCGGCCGGCCAGCAGCATGGCCAGCCTGCGGCCCGCGGCCGCGGGCAGCGGCGGACGCGGATCCTTTGGTGCGGGCTCCGGGCGCCGGGCCGCCGGAGCGGGGCGCAGCCCCGCACGCCGCCGCACGGTCTGCACGGCCGCCGCGTCGAGCAGCGCCACCGGCGCCGTCCGTTCGGGCGCGCCGGCCGGGGGCGTGCGCCGGTCCGTGCCGAGCAGGGCGGTGGTGACCAACTCCTCCCAGGCGCCCGTGGCAGGCGCCTCCGGCGGGGTGGAGTTCCTGATCATGAGCTTCCTTTCCGTCGCCGGCTGCCCGGGAGTGGTTGAAGGGTCACATGGACCGGGTTTCCCCTGGGGTGGAACAAATGCGTGGTGCGGAAGAGAAAAGATATTCAGATGGGATACTCTCTGATATTTTGCGCCTTTTGGGTGAGAGGTTCCCGCTGTGCCGACAGTGCCCCGCGTAGCGCGGTGACGTCACTCCTTTGCCGGACATTCCGAGCCCGCCGCCAGGGTCGATGTCACGGATGGTTGATGAGATATCAGCACAGCGTCACCATTTCTTCCTCGTCTCGCGGCCAGGCGGTCAACGGGGTGAAGCCCCGGTGGCCGCACTCGCCGAAGACCGTGACCGGCGCGCCGCCCGACAGAGCGACGAGCCGCCACAGACCCGGTCGCGTCCGGGCCGCGCGCGTGAGGGGCAGCGCGGAGTCGGAGGTGGCGTCGGCCAGCTGCCAGGACTCGCCGTCAGGGACCGGTACGACCTCCCGCAGCGTCACCGGAACCGACTCCAGCCACGGATCGTCCCGCAGCGCCGCGCCGTAGCGGGCGGCCGCCTGCGCCGTCGTCACGCCGGGTGGACGGATCGGGGTGGGCGCCGGGGACGCGAACCGCTCGCCCAGGACCGCCCGCGGCTGTCCCGCACCCGGCTGGGAGGACACCTCCGCCTCCAGGGCCAGACCCACCGGCAGCGCGAGCTCCGGGGCCCGGCCCGCCGCGCCGTAGGAGAGCAGAAGAGCCGTATGCCCGGAGTCGGCGCCGTGCAGCCAGATCCTGCGCGTGGTCAGCCTCGCGTCCGCGGTGTCGTACTGGGCGAGGACGAGCCAGCGGTCCCGCACCGCGGGCCCCTCCGCGGAGACGGGCAGGCCCACCCGGGAACGGACCGTCGCCGACAACCCCTCCGGCAGCCGCTCGCGGCCCAGCCAGCCCTGGCCCAGCAGGTGCAGCAGCGCGCACTCCTCCAGCAGCCGCACCGGCCAGCCCGGCCCCGACGACGGCACGGCCCCCAGCTCCCGCACCCGTCCCGCCAGCCCGGGAGCCTGCGCGTCGACCATGCGGGCCGCCGTCTCCTCCCACAGCCCGTACCCCGCCTGTTCGGCCGGGGCCAGACCGCCGCGCAGCAGGTCGGCCAGGCGCTGCTCCAGCTCCGTCACCCCCGCGGTGATCCGCTCGGCGCGGCGCTCCGCCCTGCGCAGCGCCGCCCGTGGATCAGCGGAACCGGAGGCCGGATCTTCGGCCCCCTCCGACCGCCTCCGCGCCGTCCGCTCCCCGCGGGCCGCCAGCCACGGCCCGGCCCAGTCGGGCGCCTGCCCGGACGGCACCGCGCCGTCGTCGCCCGTCCACAACAGCAGCAGGCCGAGCGCGTGCTTGCACGGGAACTTCCGGCTCGGGCAGCTGCACTTGTACGCCGGCCCGGCACCGCCCGCGAGGTCGACGACCGTCTGATACGGCCTGCCGCCGCTGCCCTTGCACAGTCCCCACACCGCCCCCTCGTCGGAACACCCCGCCTCGGACCACGGCCCGGCCGCGCCGAGTTTGCTTCCCGCTTTGCGCGACGCGGCGTCAGGCGCCAGTGACAGCACCTGGTCCGCGCTCCAGCGCACCCCCTGCTGAGTCATGCCGTCGAAGGTAGACGCTGCCACTGACAATCGACCTGACGAGCCCGTTTGCGCAGGTCAGAACGCGTTGTCAGTGCCGTGGTGCACGGTTGGTGACAGATCCGAACCGGCCGAGCTGGAGGGGGCCTCAGCCATGTCTGTGTCCGTCGAACCGACACCCGTCGCACCGCGCCAGAACCACTCCGCGCCCGCGAACACACCGGAGGCGCAGGCGCTGCGCCCGCACGCCGAGCACGCCTTCGCGGCCGAACTGGCGGCGCTCGCCGCACACGACGACCGTCCGCGCCCCGCCCGCTGGAAGCTGTCGCCCTGGGCCGTCGCCACCTACCTCCTCGGCGGCACGCTGTCGGACGGCACGGTGATCACACCGAAGTACGTGGGCCCCCGCCGCATCGTCGAGGTCGCGGTCACCACCCTCGCCAGCGACCGCGCCCTGCTCCTGCTCGGCGTGCCGGGCACGGCGAAGACGTGGGTGTCCGAGCACCTGGCCGCCGCGGTCAGCGGCGACTCGACCCTGCTGGTCCAGGGCACGGCCGGCACCCCGGAGGAGGCGATCCGCTACGGCTGGGACTACGCGCGGCTGCTGGCGCACGGCCCGAGCCGCGACGCCCTCGTGCCCAGCCCGGTCATGCGGGCCATGGCGCAGGGCATGACCGCCCGGGTCGAGGAGCTGACCCGCGTCCCGGCCGACGTGCAGGACACGCTGATCACGATCCTGTCCGAGAAGACCCTGCCGATACCGGAGCTGGGCGAGGAGGTGCAGGCGGTCCGCGGGTTCAACCTGATCGCCACCGCCAACGACCGCGACCGCGGGGTCAACGACCTGTCCAGCGCCCTGCGCCGCCGGTTCAACACGGTGGTGCTGCCGCTGCCGGAGAGCCCCGAGGCCGAGGTCGACATCGTCGCGCGCCGCGTCGACCAGATCGGCCGCTCCCTCGACCTGCCGGGCGTCCCGGACGGGGCCTACGAGATCCGCCGCGTCGTGACCGTCTTCCGTGAACTGCGCGACGGCGTCACCACTGACGGCCGGACGAAGCTGAAGTCGCCCAGCGGCACCCTGTCCACCGCCGAGGCGATCTCGGTGGTCACCGGCGGCCTCGCGCTGGCGGCCCACTTCGGCGACGGCGTGCTGCGGGCCGGTGACGTGGCCGCCGGCATCCTCGGCGCCGTCGTCCGCGACCCCGCGGCCGACCGCGTCGTCTGGCAGGAGTACCTGGAGACCGTCGTCCGCGAGCGCGACGGCTGGAAGGACTTCTACCGCGCCTGCCGGGAGGTGAGCGCGTGAGCGGCACCGGACGGCCGGCCCACGCCGGACGCCCGTCGGCCGGCACGGCGCGGGCCCGCGCCGACGACGAGCCCAGCTGGACCGGGGGGCGAGGACGAGGGAGCACGAGGAGGGGACGGCGTGAGGGGAGTTGAGGAGGCCGGGGGACGGCCGCACGGCGCGGGGCCGCTGCTGCTCGGGGTCCGGCACCACGGGCCGGGATCCGCGCGCGCGGTGCGGGCCGCGCTGGAGGCGGCACGGCCGCGGGTGGTGCTGATCGAGGGCCCGCCGGAGGCGGACGCGCTGATCCCGCTCGCCGCCGATCACGACATGCGGCCGCCCGTCGCGCTCCTCGCCCACGCGGTGGACGAGCCCGGCCGTTCGGCGTTCTGGCCGCTGGCCGGTTTCTCGCCCGAGTGGGTCGCCATCCGCTGGGCACTGGAGCACGACGTCCCCGCCCGCTTCATCGACCTGCCGGCCACGCACACGCTCGCGTGGGGCAGGGACGACGCCGGCCCGCCCGCGGACGGCGGCGCCGACGCGGAGGGCTCCGCGGTGGAGGGGACCGCGGAGCCCCCGGCGGAGGCGTGCCCTGCCGAGGCCCCGGTGCGCGTCGACCCGCTCGCCGTGCTCGCCGAGGCCGCCGGGTACGACGATCCCGAGCGCTGGTGGGAGGACATGGTCGAGCACCGGGGCACCGGTGGGGGCGACGCGTTCGCCCCGTTCCTGGTGCTGGAGGAGGCCATGGACGCGCTGCGGGAGGCGTACGCCGGCGGGGAGGACCACCGGGATCTTGCGCGTGAGGCGTACATGCGCCTCCAAGTGCGCGCCGCACAGCGCGAGTTCGGGGACGATCTCGCCGTGGTGTGCGGGGCCTGGCACGTCCCCGCGCTCCGGCGGAAGGCGACCGTCGCCGCCGACCGGGCCCTGCTGAAGGGCCTGCCCAGGGTCAAGGCGGACATGACCTGGGTGCCCTGGACCCACCGCCGGCTGTCCCGGGCCTCCGGCTACGGCGCGGGCATCGACTCGCCCGGCTGGTACTCCCATCTGTTCGACGTGCCTGACCGGCCCGTCGAGCGGTGGCTGACCAAGGTTGCGGGACTGCTGCGTGAGGAGGACCGGATCGTCTCCTCCGCGCACGTCATCGAGGCGGTGCGGCTGGCGGGGACGCTCGCCGCGATGCGCGGCCGCCCGCTGCCGGGCCTGGGCGAGACGACGGACGCGGTGCGCGCCGTGATGTGCGACGGCTCCGACGTGCCGCTGGCCCTGGTGCACGACCGGCTGGTGGTCGGGGACGTGCTGGGCGCGGTGCCGGAGGCGGCGCCCGCGGTGCCGTTGCAGCGCGATCTGGCCCGGCTGCAAAGGCGGTTGCGGCTCAAACCGGAGGCGCCGGAGCGGGATCTGGAGCTCGACCTGCGCAAGGAGACCGACGCCGGGCGCAGCAGGCTGCTCCACCGGCTGCGGCTGCTGGGCGTGGGCTGGGGGGAGCCCACGGCCTCGCGGGGCAGCACCGGTACGTTCCGCGAGACCTGGCGGCTGCGCTGGGATCCGGAGCTTTCGGTGCGCGTCGCCGAGGCCGGGGTGTGGGGGACGACCGTACTGGCCGCCGCGACCGCCAGGGCGGAGGCGGACGCCGCGGCCGCACAGGCCCTCGCCGAGATCACCGCGCTGGCGGAGCGCTGCCTGCTCGCCGAACTGCCCGACGCGCTGCCCGTGGTCATGCGCGCGCTCGCCGACCGGGCGGCGCTCGACGCGGACGTCGGACACCTCGCCCAGGCGCTGCCGGCCCTGGTTCGCTCCCTGCGCTACGGGGACGTGCGCGGCACGGACACCGAGGCGCTGGCCGGGGTTGCGGCCGGCCTGGCCGAGCGGATCTTCGTCGGCCTGCCCCCGGCCTGCGTCGCACTGGACGCGGACGCGGCCGAGGAGATACGGCGCCATGTGGACGCGGTGCACGGCGCGGTCGCCCTGCTCGACGACCCCCCCAAGGCGGGACACGGCGACCTGCGCGCCCGCTGGCACACCGTGCTCCGGACTCTTTCCGGACGGGACACCGTCGCCGGGGTGCTGCGGGGACGCGCGGTGCGGCTGCTCCTGGACGACGGGGAGGTCGAGCAGGAGCAGGCGGCACGCCTCATGAGCCTCGCGCTGTCGCCGGGCACGCCGCCGGCCGACGCGGCCGCGTGGATCGAGGGCTTCGTGGGCGGTGGGGGCGGGATGCTGCTCGTGCACGACGAGCGGCTGCTCGGACTGGTCGACGACTGGCTGACCGGCGTGCCGGCGCAGGCGTTCACGGACGTGCTGCCGCTGCTGCGGCGCACCTTCTCGGCGTACGAACCGGGTGTGCGCAGAACGCTCGGCGAGCTGGTCCGGCGCGGTCCGGGGCCGGGCGGCGGGGCCGGGGGCCTGACGGGCGGTGTGCCCGGGTTCGCCGAGGAACCCGACCAGGAGCGCGCGGACGCCGTACTGCCCGTGCTGCGGCTGCTGTTGGGCCTCGACGGACCCGGTTCCGGCGGGGAGAAGCCGGGCAACGAGCTCGCGGAGGTGGCGGGGTGACCGTGGGAGAGGGGTACGACGTGACGGACGCGGGCCGGGAGCGGCTGCGGCGCTGGCGGCTCGTGCTCGGCGGCGGGCCGGCCGACGGCACCGGATGCGCGCTGTCGGGGCGGGACGCGGCGATGGACGGAGCGCTCGCCGCGCTCTACGGAAAGGGGGACAAGCCTCCGGCGGGACGGACGGGGCGGGACCGCTCGGCGGGACTGGGAGGCTCGGCGCCCTCGGTGGCGCGGTGGCTCGGGGACATACGGACGTACTTCCCCTCCTCCGTGGTGCAGGTCATGCAGCGGGACGCCATCGACCGGCTCGGGCTGGCCACGCTGCTCCTTGAGCCGGAGATGCTGGAGGCGGTGGAGGCGGACGTGCACCTCGTCGGCACCCTGCTCTCGCTCAACAAGGCGATGCCGGAGACGACGAGAGAGACGGCCCGGGCCGTGGTGCGCAAGGTCGTCGAGGACCTGGAGAAGCGTCTGGCGACCCGTACCCGGGCCACGCTCACCGGCGCCCTCGACCGCAGCGCGCGCGTCAGCCGGCCGCGCCACCACGACATCGACTGGAACCGCACGATCGCGGCCAACCTCAAGAACTACCTGCCGGAGTACCGGACGGTCGTGCCCGAGCGGCTGATCGGCTACGGCCGCGCGTCGCAGTCGGTGAAGAAGGAGGTCGTCCTCTGCGTCGACCAGTCGGGGTCGATGGCGGCGTCCGTCGTGTACGCCTCCGTGTTCGGGGCGGTGCTGGCGTCCATGCGGTCCGTCAGCACCCGGCTGGTCGTCTTCGACACGGCCGTCGTCGACCTCACCGACCAGCTCGACGACCCGGTGGACGTGCTCTTCGGCACCCAGTTGGGCGGCGGCACGGACATCAACCGGGCGCTGGCGTACTGCCAGTCACGGATCACCCGGCCCGCCGAGACGGTGGTCGTGCTGATCAGCGACCTGTACGAGGGAGGCATACGCGACGAGATGCTGAAGCGGGTCGCCGCGATGAAGGCGTCCGGAGTGCAGTTCGTGACGCTGCTCGCGCTCTCCGACGAGGGCGCGCCCGCCTACGACCGTGAGCATGCGGCGGCTCTCGCGGCGCTCGGGGCACCGGCGTTCGCCTGCACGCCCGACCTGTTCCCGGAAGTGATGGCGGCGGCGATCGAGAAGCGGCCGCTGCCGATACCGGACGCCGTGTGACATTGGCCGCCCACCGGTGGGAGAGGGCTTGCGCACCCTCGGGAGCGCCGTGCGAGGATCGACGCCCCCAACATCCTTGTCGCCGTACGGGAAGAACCGTCCCCTCTTGACCTGGCCAGCAGCCCTGCCCGGTGCCGCTCTGCGCGCGACGCGTACGGCGGCCGGACGGCGTGCGTTGGAACTTGGGCTGCTGGTGGGGCTGTTGTTCGCCCTCGGGCTCGTCTGCGGGCAGCAGGCGAGGGCGGCGGAGGGCGGACCGGCAGCACGGTTGACCGAGACGGCGCCCGCGTCGGTGCGGGCACCCGCGTCCTTGCCTTCGTCCGGCGTCCAGCCCGTCGTCGAGCGCGTGATGCGGCCGGTGGTCGAGCCGGTCGCCGGGTCCGTCGTCGAGCGTGTCGTGAAGCCGGTTGCCGAGCCGATTGCTCAGCCTGTCGTCGAAGGTGGCGTGCGGCCGGTGGTCGGGCCGGTCGTCGACTCGTTGGTTCGGCCCGTCGTGAAGCCCGTCGTGAAGCCCGTCGTCGAGCCCGCCGTCGAGTCCGTCGTGGGCGTGGTGACCGGGTCTGTCGTCCGGCCGGTTGTGCAGCCGGTCGGGGACGTGGTCGGTGCTGTGGTCGGCGGGGCGGTCGGGGCGGGGCCCGAGGCACCGGTGGTGCCGGTCGTGCCTGGCATGCCCGTTGTGCCCGGCCTTCCGGCGCCGTTGCCGTTGCCGTCGGAGCCGCAGTCGGGGCCCGTTGCCCCGGCTCGGGAGGTTCAGTTGCGGCAGCCGACCGGGAGCGCGGGCCCGACCACGTCCAAGGGGCACACCAGTACGCCCAACGCCCGTACGGGGCACGGCGTCACCGCGCCCTACGGCCCCCGCTGCGCCGGCGCGACTGCCGGGCTCGGCGGCGCCACCGTGCGCGTACAGACCCACCCCGCGCCCAGGGCCGGTCTCGTTGCCCCGCTCACCCGGCTCCCCGCGGGGCACGGCCCCGCCCGTGGCGCGGACGGTGTGCTCGGCGACCACGCGGCGGCCGACTCCGGCAGCTCGCGGCACGGTGACGCGCCCGCCGTCACGCTGCCCGAGCGGGCCCCGCTGCGGCTGCTGTCCGGCGCCGCCGCCCGGACCGCCGAGGCCGGCATCCGGGACCGGTCCCAGGCCGTCCCCGTCTTCCCCGGCTGACCGGACGCGGAGAGCACCCGACTCCGCGGGCCCGGTGGACCCGGACGGCTGAAAGCCGTCGGTCCGTCCGGCCGTGCCGCACGGGACCTCGCGGAAGGGCAGGCCGGTTCCCATTGGGGTGGGGATCACCCGCCCGCGGCCCTTCGGGGCTGTACGAGGGGGCCTCACCCGGCGAACCCCAGCCCGGTGAGGCCCCCGCTTCAACGGCACGCCGTGCCAGAGAGTGCGGCATCATGTGACAGGTATCACCGCTCAGGTGTGACCCTCGATTTAGGCCACCCCCGGAAGCGGGGATAACCTGCGAGACGGACATGCCGCGCGCTCGGACACCGTGTGCGCCTTCCCTGTGACCCAGAGCGGACGTCACGTTGCCCTTCGCGGCACGCCCACGCATCCAACGAACCGCGAGATCACTGATAGGGACGGAAGCGCGTGGACCTGTTCGAGTACCAGGCGAGGGACCTCTTCGCCAAGCACGGTGTACCGGTGCTGGCCGGTGAAGTCATCGACACGCCTGAGGCGGCGCGCGAGATCACCGAGCGGCTGGGCGGCAAGTCGGTCGTCAAGGCCCAGGTGAAGGTCGGTGGCCGCGGCAAGGCCGGTGGTGTCAAGCTGGCCGCCACTCCGGACGAGGCCGTCGCGCGCGCGACGGACATCCTCGGCATGGACATCAAGGGCCACACGGTCCACAAGGTCATGCTCGCCGAGACCGCCCCGGAGATCCTCGAGGAGTACTACGTCTCCTTCCTCCTCGACCGCGCCAACCGCACCTTCCTCTCCATCGCCTCCGTCGAGGGCGGCATGGAGATCGAGGAGGTGGCGGCCACCCGCCCCGAGGCCGTCGCGCAGATCGCGATCGACGCCATCGACGGTGTGGACCGGGCGAAGGCCGAGGAGATCGTCGCCGCGGCCAAGTTCCCGGCCGAGGTCGCCGACAAGGTCGCCGATGTCCTGGTCAGCCTCTGGGAGGTCTTCGTCAAGGAGGACGCCCTCCTGGTCGAGGTCAACCCGCTCGCGAAGGTCGCCTCCGGCGACGTCATCGCCCTCGACGGCAAGGTGTCGCTGGACGAGAACGCGGAGTTCCGTCACCCCGAGTTCGACGAGCTGCACGACAAGGCCGCCGCGAACCCGCTGGAGGCGGCTGCCAAGGAGAAGAACCTCAACTACGTCAAGCTCGACGGTGAGGTCGGCATCATCGGCAACGGCGCGGGTCTGGTCATGTCGACCCTGGACGTCGTCGCCTACGCCGGTGAGGCCCACAAGGGCGTCAAGCCGGCCAACTTCCTCGACATCGGTGGCGGTGCCTCCGCCGAGGTGATGGCGAACGGCCTGGAGATCATCCTGGGCGACCCGGACGTGAAGTCCGTGTTCGTCAACGTGTTCGGCGGGATCACCGCGTGCGACGCGGTCGCCAACGGCATCGTGCAGGCGCTGGAGCTGCTCGAGTCCAAGGGCGAGGAGGTCACCAAGCCGCTGGTGGTACGTCTGGACGGCAACAACGCCGAGCTGGGTCGCCAGATCCTGGACGACCGCAACCACCCGCTGGTGCAGCGAGTGGACACCATGGACGGCGCGGCCGACAAGGCCGCCGAGCTGGCTGCTGCCGCGAAGTAAGGGACGAGGTCACACAACACCATGGCTATCTTCCTCACCAAGGAATCCAAGGTCATCGTCCAGGGCATGACCGGCTCCGAGGGCCAGAAGCACACGCGTCGCATGCTGGCCTCGGGCACGAACATCGTCGGTGGCGTGAACCCGCGCAAGGCGGGCCAGAGCGTGGACTTCGACGGCACCGAGGTACCGGTCTTCGGCACCGTCAAGGACGCCATCGACAAGACCGGCGCCGACGTCACGGTCATCTTCGTGCCGGAGAAGTTCACCAAGGACGCGGTGATCGAGGCGATCGACGCCGAGATCCCCCTCGCGGTCGTCATCACCGAGGGCATCGCGGTGCACGACACGGCCTCCTTCTGGGCGTACGCCGGGAAGAAGGGCAACAAGACGCGGATCATCGGCCCGAACTGCCCGGGTCTGATCACGCCGGGTCAGTCGAACGCGGGCATCATCCCGGCCGACATCACCAAGCCGGGCCGCATCGGTCTGGTGTCGAAGTCGGGCACGCTGACGTACCAGATGATGTACGAGCTGCGGGACATCGGCTTCTCCACCTGCGTCGGCATCGGCGGTGACCCGATCATCGGGACCACGCACATCGACGCGCTGAAGGCGTTCCAGGACGACCCCGACACCGACCTGATCGTGATGATCGGTGAGATCGGCGGCGACGCGGAGGAGCGGGCGGCGGCGTTCATCAAGGAGAACGTGACCAAGCCGGTCGTCGGCTACGTCGCGGGCTTCACCGCCCCGGAGGGCAAGACCATGGGCCACGCGGGCGCCATCGTCTCGGGTTCCTCCGGCACCGCGCAGGCGAAGAAGGAGGCCCTGGAGGCCGCGGGCGTCAAGGTCGGCAAGACCCCGACCGAGACGGCCAAGCTGGCCCGCGCCATCCTCGGCGGCTGAGCACCGGCCGCCCTCGGCGGCTGAGCTCTCCGGAGCCGGTCCGGTGGGCCCGTCCCCAGGTGGGGGCGGGCCCACCGGCGTTTCCGGCAGGCCCACCGGCGTTTCCGTGAACGGGCCGGCCGCACGGGTGGACCGGTCGGGTCATCTGACGCCCGGAGCCAGCCGCTCCGGTCCGCCCGCCGCCTCCTTCCTCAGCTCGGCGCGCAGCTTGAGCGCCTCCGGCGGGAGCGGGCCGAGCATGCCCTGCACCGGCAGCCCGTGGACCGCGTGCCCGGGGGACACCGGGGCCAGGTAGTGCGTGGGCGCGGTGCGCAGGGTGAGCGTCGTCGCGCCGATGATGGTGGCCGTGAAGGCGATGGCGGACCGGGTCCAGAACCGGGTCCGGCGTTCCCCGGTCGTGCGCACGCCCGCCGGCTCGCCCGCCCCGAGGCGTTCCGTCGAGGCCAGGCGGACCAGCCGCCGGTGCAGCTCTGCGGGATCGGCCAGCTCGGGGAGACGCGCGGCGAGCGCCTCGCGCGCGTGCATCAGCCGGTTCGCCGCGGCCGGAGTGCTCGCCTCCGTCTCCGCCGCCGTCTCGGGCAGATCGAGGCCGACACCGTCGTAGAGCACGAGGGTGCGGCGGTACGACGGCGGGATCAGCAGCAGGGCGCTTTGCAGCGCGCGGTCTGCGGGGTCGGACGGCGGGTCGGGGGTGTCGCCCCGCCGGCGGAAGCGGTGCCAGGGGGACAGCGCGCACTCGTACACCGTCGCCCGCATCCAGCCCGCCGGGTCCCGGTCGTGCGCCACCTCCGGCCAGCGCTGCCAGGCCAGTTGGAAGGCTTGTTCCACGGACTCACGGGCCCGCTCGTGCCGGCCCGTGAGCAGATAGGCCTGCCGGACGAGGGCGGGGGCGCAGAACGCGTACAGCGCGTCGAAGGCCTGAGCGGGCGTCAGCGGGGTGCCCGTCTCGTCGACGGCCTGATCCCGCGTCAGGGAGACGTTCGCGCCGGAGCGCCGGTCCTCCGAGGGGGATGGCAGCGGGTTCGCATGACTGTTCGTCATGATGCGTCCCTCCGTGTGAATAGGCACATAATCGTATATTGAGTGACACGACGGAGGTTCGCCTGTTGCGCCCGGAAAGCGTGTGCCGTTGGGAGCATGGAGGCCGTGATCCAGACGACCCGCCGACGTTCCCCGCTGTCGCGTCTCCGCACCCGCGTGACGGACCGCTCACCCGGCCTCGGAGCCGGGTTCCTGAGCGGTGCGGTCGCGGCGGGCCTCGGCCTCGGCTCGTTCGCCGTGCTCGTCGTCGTCCTGTGGATCAGCTCGCCGTACCCGGACAGCGGACCCGGCGGCGCGCTGCACGTCGCCGCCGCGCTGTGGCTGCTGGCACACGGCTCCGAACTGATCCGCACCGAAACCCTCACGGGGGTTCCCGCGCCTGTCGGCGTGACCCCGCTGCTGCTGCTCGCGCTGCCCGTGCTGCTGGTGCACCGGGCGGCCCGGGACACGACCGACGGGAGCGACGGCGGGCCGCTCGTCGCCCCGCACACCGCCTGGGCGGGCGTCGTCCTCGGCTACCTCGCCGTCGGATCCGGTGCCGCCGCGTACGCGGCCGGCGGTGCGCTGCGGCCCTCCTGGGCATGGGCGGCGGTGTGCGTACCGCTGGTCACCGCGGCGGCCGCGGGCAGTGGAGTGTGGACGGCGTACGGCTGCCCCCGGGCACCCCTGGAACGGGCGCTGCGCCTGCTGCCGGGGGGTGTTCGGCGGCTGCTCCTCGGACCCGGCCCGCGGGCGCGCCTCGGTGCCGCGGCACGGGCGGCGGGCGCCGGGGCCATGGTGTTCGCCGGCGGCGGGGCCGTGATGCTCGCGGTGTCACTGGTGGCGCACGCCGGGTCGGTCCAGCGGGCCTTCCTGGAGCTGACCGAGGGCTGGTCGGGGCGGTTCGCCGTGCTGCTGCTGTGCCTGGCGCTGCTGCCGAACGCGGTGCTGTGGGCGGCGGCGTACTCCGCCGGCCCCGGGTTCGTGCTCGGCGCTGGTCATGTCGTCGGCCCGCTGTCCTCCGCCCCGGCCCTGCTGCTGCCGTCCTTCCCGCTGCTCGCCGCGGTACCGGACCCCGGCCCCGGCACCGAGCTGAACTGGGCGACGGCGTCGGTGCCGGTGGCGGCGGGGCTGACGATGGGGTGGTTCGTGGCCAGGGCGGCGGTACGGGAGGAGCGGGGCGACCGGGAGCGGGACGGCGGGGAGGCATGCACGGGCCTGCGGGCCTGGTCGTGGTGGCGGACGGTGGCCGGTGCCGGGCTGGCCTGCCTGCTGTGCGCTGCGGTCCTCGGGGCTCTCGCGGCGCTGGCCGGCGGCCCGCTCGGGGACGCCGCGCTCGCCCGGTTCGGGCCGGTGGGGTGGCAGGTGGGCGCGGCGGCGCTGGTGTGGACCTCGCTGGGGGCAGTGCCGACGGCGGTGGTGCTGCGGGCGTGGTGCTGCCGCTCGCTCCGGGTTCGGGCGGGCGGCGCGGTCCGGCCGAAGACCGGCGAGGCCGGGGCGGGCACCACCGTCACGGTGCCGCGGCCGTCGGCCGCCGAAGCCGTGCGCGCGCGAGTGAGCAGGTGGGGCCTGCTCCTGCGGGCGAAGACCCCGAAGCCCCGGTCCCCGCAGCCCGCACCGGTGCCCGTTCCTTTTGACGACCTCCTCGAGCCGTACGACGTCCTGCCCCTCGACCCGCCGGTGCCGGGAGCCCCCTCCTGGCACGAGGACGCGGCCCGGCAGGCCCGCTTGACCGCGCCGAAGGAGGCGGCGGCGGGCACGGAGGCATCGCGGGAGGCCGCGGCGGGGGAGGAGGACACCAGGCCGAAGGGAACCGCGCAGCCGGTGGATTCCCCTCCGGCCCCAGGTCAGGGCGACCCGGTCGCTCCGCCCGCCCGGCAGGAGCCTTCCGCACAGGACCCCGGCGCGGAGGAACCCCCCGCGCCGGACGCCCCCGTCAGTCGCTGATCGCCAGCACGCCCCGCAGCTCCTGCGGCAGATGCTGGTCGCAGGACTGCTTGGCCTCGTTGGTGAGGGCGTCGTTCACGCACGAGTAGTAGTCGCGGTAGACGATCTGCGCCGTGAAGTTCACGGCGACCAGGGCGAGCGCCAGGGACGCGGTGACCAGGCCGCTGACCGCGGCCGTCGTCTGCGGGCGGCCCCCGGTGGCCGGGCTGTCGGGGTCCTGCCCGCGAGGCCTGGCGCGCAGCGAGCTGATGCCCCAGTGCAGGGAGAGCGCGCCCAGCAGCAGGGCCACGTACGGCCAGCTGAACAGGGCGAAGAAGAAGGCCCACATGCCGCACAGCAGGGCGTACCGCGCGCGGCGCTGGGCGGGGTCGGTGGGGTCCCAGCGCGGACCGGGCCCGCCGCCCGGGTTCTGCGGGCCGCCGGGCCGCTGCGGGCGCTCGCCGAAGCCGTTGGAGGAGCGGCCGGGCTGACGGTCGCTCCACTGGCTGCCCCAGTGGCCGCCGCCGTCGCCGGACCCCTCGGATCCGCCCTCGGACGAGCCGTCACCGCCGGACTGGGGACGAGGCTGCCACGGGCGGTCGGGGGTGCCCTCCGGCGGCGGTGCGAAGGGGTTGTCGTCCGGGGTGGCGCTGCCGCGTCCGGCGCCGTCCCGCCCGTCCGAGGACGCGTCCGGAGGCGAGGACGGGTGCTCCCGCAGCAATACGGCACCGCGCCGCCCTCCCGCGGGCTGCGGAGGGAGCGTGGAGAGTCGCAGGCTGCGGTGCGGCATCAAGTGAGCGTCTTCCCCTTGGTGAGTCACGAACGGTCTGGCACGAACGGTCTGGCACGACAGGTCTGGCACGTCTGATCGGGCACGGATGGTCCGGCACGACCGCGCGGGCACGGATCCTTCCGGTGCTGAGCGTCCCCCCGAGTGCGCTGGGTGCCCACGGTCCGGGGTCTCTCACCGCGTCAACGTGTGGTGCGTGCGGTGCGTTCCCGTACCAGCTCCCCCCAGACGCTACCTTCCGGCCACGCCCCCGTCCCATGGGGGCCGTCCGATGTGCCGGTATCGTTGCTGGCGGTCGGCCGCTTCGTAGGCTTCCCCGTATCCGGAAGCGCGAAGCATTCGTACGACCATACAAAACAGCTTCCCGAGAAAGGGCCCCATCGTGGCCGCCAAGCCCGTGGCCAAGCGCCTCGTCGTGCTGGTCTCCGGATCCGGCACCAATCTTCAGGCGCTCCTCGACGCGATCGCCGAGACGGGAGTCGAGGCCTACGGCGCCGAGATCGTCGCCGTGGGCGCCGACCGCGACGGCACCGAGGGGCTGGCGCGCGCCGAGCGCGCCGGGTTGCCGACCTTCGTGCGGAAGGTCAAGGACTACGGCACGCGCGAGGAGTGGGACGCGGCGCTGGCCGAGGCCGTCGCCGCCCACGAGCCGGACCTCGTCGTCTCCGCCGGGTTCATGAAGATCGTGGGGAAGGACTTCCTCGCGCTGTTCGGCGGGCGGTTCGTCAACACGCACCCCGCCCTGCTGCCCAGTTTTCCCGGGGCCCACGGTGTGCGGGACGCGCTCGCCTACGGCGCCAGGGTCACCGGCTGCACCGTCCACTTCGTCGACGACGGCGTCGACACCGGCCCGATCATCGCCCAGGGCGTCGTCGAGGTCCGGGACGAGGACGACGAGAGCGCGCTGCACGAGCGCATCAAGGAAGTCGAGCGAAGGCTGCTCGTCGAGGTCGTGGGGCGGCTCGCCCGCAACGGCTATCGCATCGAGGGACGAAAGGTAGTTATCCAGTGACCGCCGAGAACCAGCGGCCCATCCGGCGCGCGCTCGTCAGCGTCTACGACAAGACCGGCCTGGAGGAGCTCGCGCGCGGGCTGCACGAAGCCGGCGTCGAACTCGTCTCCACCGGCTCGACCGCCGGCCGGATCGCCGCGGCCGGTGTGCCCGTCACCAAGGTCGAGGACCTCACCGGCTTCCCCGAGTGCCTGGACGGCCGGGTCAAGACCCTGCACCCCAAGGTGCACGCCGGCATCCTCGCCGACCTGCGCCTGGAGGACCACCGGCGGCAGCTGGGCGAGCTGGGTGTCGAGCCCTTCGACCTCGTCGTGGTCAACCTCTACCCGTTCCGCGAGACCGTCGCCTCCGGCGCCTCGCCCGACGAGTGCGTCGAGCAGATCGACATCGGCGGCCCCTCGATGGTCCGCGCCGCCGCCAAGAACCACCCGTCCGTGGCCGTCGTCACCAGCCCGGACCGCTACGCCGACGTCCTCGCCGCGGTGCAGGACGGCGGCTTCGACCTCGCCACCCGCAAGCGGCTGGCCGCCGAGGCCTTCCAGCACACGGCCGCCTACGACGTGGCCGTCGCCTCCTGGTTCGCCTCCTCCTACGCGCCCGCCGACGAGTCCTCCTTCCCCGACTTCCTCGGCGCCACCTACGCGCGCAAGAACACCCTCCGCTACGGCGAGAACCCGCACCAGCCCGCCGCCCTCTACACCGGCGGCCCGGTCGGCGGACTCGCCGAGGCCGAGCAGTTGCACGGCAAGGAGATGTCGTACAACAACTACACGGACACGGATGCCGCCCGCCGTGCCGCGTACGACCACGACGAGCCGTGCGTGGCGATCATCAAGCACGCCAACCCGTGCGGCATCGCGGTCGGCGCGGACGTCGCCGAGGCGCACCGCAAGGCGCACGCCTGCGACCCGCTGTCCGCGTTCGGCGGGGTGATCGCGGTCAACCGCCCGGTCAGCAAGGAGATGGCCGAGCAGGTCGCGGAGATCTTCACCGAGGTCATCGTCGCGCCTGACTACGAGGACGGCGCGCTGGAGGCCCTCGCCAAGAAGAAGAACATCCGGGTGCTGAAGGCCCCGAACGGCCCGTGCGGGCGGGTGGAGGCCAAGCACATCGACGGCGGCGTGCTGCTGCAGGCCACCGACCGGCTCCAGGCCGACGGCGACGACCCGGCCAACTGGACCCTCGCCAGCGGCGAGGCGCTGCCGGCCGGGGAACTGGCCGAGCTCGCCTTCGCGTGGCGGGCCTGCCGGGCGGTCAAGTCCAACGCCATCCTGCTCGCCAAGGACGGTGCCTCGGTCGGCGTCGGCATGGGCCAGGTCAACCGCGTCGACTCCTGCAAGCTGGCTGTCGAGCGGGCCGGCGCCGAGCGGGCCGACGGCTCCTACGCGGCCTCGGACGCGTTCTTCCCGTTCCCGGACGGCCCCGAGATCCTCATCGCCGCCGGTGTCCGCGCGATCGTCCAGCCGGGCGGCTCGATCCGCGACGAGCAGGTCGTCGAGGCCGCGCAGAAGGCGGGCGTGACGATGTACTTCACCGGGACCCGCCACTTCTTCCACTGATCGGCGAACGTCCCTGACGACCGCGGCCTCCGGCCCTCTCCACGAGAGAGCCGGAGGCCGCGCTCACGCCGGACTCAGCACGTGGGCAGCGGGCTGGTCTCCGAGGCGATGTTGTTGTCGCTCATCCAGCCCCAGGCCCCGTTGTCCGCCTGGGTCCAGACCCAGCGGGTGGGGTGCGGGCCGCCGTGGTTCTGCCCGCCGTCGAACTTGCAGACGAACCAGGACGGGTTGGAGTACATGCGGCCGACGGACCCCGTGTCGGGGCTCAGGTAGACGTTGGCGCCACTGGCGTTGTCGCAGTACCAGACGGATCCGCTCTTCCAGCACGGCGACGCCGCCTGGGCGCTGCCCGCGATGCCGGCGAGCCGGAACTGGGACTACCTGGCCTGCTGTGTCGTCCGTCCCCCGTGGCCGGCGGAGGTACCACGATGATGCTGTACAAGGTGCGTCTCCCCGTGCCTGACGGCTACGGAATCCAGACCAGGGCGACGCACCAGGGCCGTGTCCCCCCTTACGGGGTGGGACACGGCCCTCGGGAATGAATGGCGCGAAGTGTTCTCTTGCGCGGCGTGTGTCAGTTCTGTACGACCATGGTGCCGGCGGCCTTGTCGTGCCAACCCTGCTGGCGGCCCGACTTGTCCCAGAACGGGGACAGGTAGACCAGCAGCTGGCCGATACCGCAGGCGACGCTGCCCACCGTCGGGATGACCCAGCGGATGAACGCCTTGCCCAGTCCCGGCTTGCCGCCCGTCTCGGCGTTCACCACGTACAGGCCGACGGCCATCTTGCCCAGGGTGCGGCCCAGCAGGCCGACCATGAGCCACTCGTAGAGCAGGGTGATGATCATCATAGTGCCGAAGACGGCGCCGAACTTGGATGTGAAGTCGGAGCTCGCGTTGTTGATGCAGGTGCTGTAGTCGGCGGCGTTCGGATCGCAGTCCTTGGCCGCACCGACGAAGCTGGAGGCACCCGCGGCGATGAGGATGCCGTAGATGACGCCGAAGATGACGCCGTCGATCAGGCGGGCACCGAAGCGGCGGCCCATGGACGCGACGCGGGGACCGGCGCCGCCCGGGTGGCCGGGCTGCTGCGGGTAGCCGTAACCCTGCTGGGGCGGGATGGGGGGCGCCTGCGGGTAGCCGTAGCCGGGCTGGCCTTGCGGCTGGGGCTGGCCGTAGCCCTGCTGAGGGTTCTGCGGCGCTCCGTAAGGATCGTTGGGCGAGCCGAAACTCATGGCCGGTTCCTCCGTTGAACTGCGGGGACGACGCGGACTGCGCGGAGGAACGACACGATCTGAGCGGTTTGCCCCCCGAACCCGAACCGCGCTGTTGCGGCGTTCATCGTTCTAGGCGGGGCGAGATGTTGTCCAGCCCGGGGAACCATGTGTTGTGCAAGTGCAACATCGCCGATCACGTGTGCGGACGCCCGGAAAGGCCCACGGGCCTCCCGGATTGGAACCGGGAGCCGGTCATCCGCGAGGATAAGGACATGACCGCCCAGATTCTCGATGGCAAGGCCACCGCAGCCGAGATCAAAACCGATCTGACCGCCCGCGTGGCGGCGCTGAAGGAGAAGGGCGTCACGCCCGGCCTCGGCACGATCCTGGTCGGGGAAGACCCCGGCAGCCGGAAGTACGTCGCCGGCAAGCACCGCGACTGCGCCCAGGTCGGCATCGCCTCCATCCAGCGGGAACTGCCGGCCACGGCGACCCAGGAGGAGATCGAGGCGGTCGTCCGGGAGCTGAACGAGGACCCCACCTGCACCGGCTACATCGTCCAGCTGCCGCTGCCCAAGGGCATCGACGAGAACCGCGTCCTGGAGCTGATGGACCCGGACAAGGACGCGGACGGCCTGCACCCGATGAACCTCGGCCGGCTCGTCCTGAACGAGCCCGCCCCGCTGCCCTGCACCCCCAACGGCGTGCTGACGCTGCTGCGCCGCCACGGCGTGGAGATCAAGGGCGCCGAGGTCGTGGTCGTCGGACGCGGCGTGACCATCGGCCGTCCGATGCCGCTGCTGCTCACCCGGCGCAGCGAGAACGCCACGGTGACCCAGTGCCACACCGGCACCCGCGACCTGTCCGCGCACCTGCGCCGGGCGGACATCATCGTCGCCGCGGCCGGATCCCCGCACCTGGTCCGCGCCGAGGACGTCAAGCCCGGCGCGGCCGTCCTCGACGTCGGTGTCTCCCGCAACGCCGAGGGCCGGATCGTGGGCGACGTCCACCCGGACGTGGCCCAGGTGGCCGGCTGGCTGTCCCCGAACCCGGGCGGGGTCGGCCCGATGACCCGCGCCCAGCTGCTGGTGAACGTGGTCGAGGCGGCGGAGCGCAGTGTCGGCTGACGTGGAGGGCACCGGGCGGGAGGCCGCTCCCGCGGAGCCGGAGACAGAGGTACGTGACCCGATCGGCGTCGTGGACGCCACGGGCAGGGCGCGCCGGGGCACACGCCGCTTTCCGCTGTTCACCCGGGACACCGCGCGGCCGGAGGGCGGCGGCCGGGCCGCGCCCGGCGGCGCCTTGGCGCCCGCCCGGCAGTGGCCGCTGCTGGCCGTGCTGGGCACGGTGGGGCTCGGGTTGCTGGTGACCGCCCTCGACGCCTTCAGGGTCGGTCTGCTGCTGATCGGCCTCGCGCTGCTGGGCGGGGCCGCACTGCGCTGGTTCCTGCCCCGGGTCGGCATGCTCGCGGTCCGCTCCCGTTTCACGGACATCATCACCTTCGCCGTACTGGGCTGCACCATCGTCCTGCTGGCGCTGATGGCCCAGCCGAGGCCCTGGCTGGAGATCCCGTTCCTGGACGACGCGCTGCACTTCACGGTCCGCAACGGCTAGTGCCGCGACCGGAAAGGTTCACCGGCTCGCGACGCCCGGCACGGCACCGCGAGCTTTCCGGCAAACCTTCCCGGCCACAGCACTGGCACGCGGCGGCCCGTCCTCTCCCCCGAGTCAGGACGGGCCGTCGCCGGGACCAACCCTCCTGCACGGTGAACGGGCTGTTCAACGCCTGTCCGTGCGCTGTGGCACGGAAGTGACCGTTCCGCCACGCTGTCCGCGCTTTGCCACAGGACCTCGGACCCGGTCCCCGGCCGGGGAGCCGGGGGCCGCTGCGACGCGCGAGGTCACGCCGGGATCCGGGATGTGGCGAAATGTCGACAGATCCCGCCACGCGGCTGAGACCGTCCGCCCGTCGGGCTAGCGTGGGCAGTCGCACCGGGCGCGAGCGTCGGCCCGAGTGCTTCCGTGCGCCCCTGGGGGCGGGACCTGAGATCCTGACGGGGCGCGCTCCTGTGGGTAGCGAGAACTGGGCAGTGAGAACAGGGAATCGGCACAGGTGTCACGCGCGGGGAACAACCAGCACGTACCGGGGGGAAGGGGAAGCGATGCCTCGTTGGAAGGCCTTGCCCGATGAACTCGATCCACAGATCAGGGAGTTCGCGAGTCAATTGCGCAGGCTCGTGGACCGCGGCGGTCTGAGCATCGCCGCGCTTGCCGATCGCACGGGTTACAGCAAGACGTCCTGGGAGCGGTATCTCAACGGACGGCTCCTGGCGCCCAAGGGTGCGGTCGTCGCGCTCGCCGAGGTCACCGGCACCAATCCGGTCCACCTCACCACCATGTGGGAGCTGGCCGAACGGGCCTGGAGCCGTGCGGAGATGCGCCACGACCGGACCATGGAGGCCATCCGGATAGCCCAGGCGCGGGTCGCGCTCGGGGAGGCCGGCGCGGGGGCATCCGGCGCCGAGGCGGGCGGGGGCAAGACCGCCCGCAGGAACGGCACCGCCACGGCGGCCCCGGGGAGCGCGGGCCCGGCGGGCGCGTCCCCCGCGGTGCCCGTGCAGCCGACGGCGTCCGACGCCGACGCCCGCGAGGGCACGGCGAGAAAGGCGCCGCCGGTCCCGGAGGACGCCGTGCCGACGGCTTACCTCCCGGCCACCGCACCGGGGCCCGCCGCTCCCGGCGCCGGTCCGGACCCCGACCGCTCCGGCTCCGACGCCCGCCCCGACTCGGCCGCGGGAGCCGGCAAGGACACCGGTTCCGGTTCCGCCTCCGGCTCCCCGGCGTCGACGGGCGGCAACTCCTGGGGGCTGGCCGGTTACCGCGGCCCGTCCCGCACGGGCGGCCGCGCCTCCGACGACAAGGCGCCCGCCGCCGGCGGTGCCGGACCGGCCGCCGGACTCACGAGCCCGCAGCCCGTGGTCTCCTCCGGCTCCTACGCCCCGAGCGACCCCGGCGGCCCGTACACCCCGGCTTCACCGGGCCCGAACGGCGAGCCCCCGCGCTCTCAGCGCCCCGCTGCCTCCGGCGGCAGGGGGCGGAAGCGGCAGGTGCTGATGTTCCTCGCGGGTGCGGCCAGTTCCCTGGCCGTGGTCGGCGCCGTCTTCTTCCTCACCGGCGGCGGGGACGGCAAGAAGGCCGCGGACACGGCCAAGTCGCCCTCCCCCTCCGCCGACGTCAGCCTGCCGCCCGGCGTCAAGTGCGTCGCGGACGGCTGCACCGGCAAGGACGCCGAGGCCATGGGGTGCAGCGGCAACCTGGTGAGCACGGCCGAGAGCGTCACCGTCGGCGCGACCCTGGTCGAGGTCCGCTACAGCAAGACCTGCGGCGCCGCCTGGGCCCGCATCACCCGGGCCGTCCAGGGGGACGAGGTCCGGGTCACGGTCGGCTCGCGCACGGAGCGCGGCACCCTCGCGGCGGACGGCGAGACGATCGCGTACACGCCCATGGTCGCGGTGCGGGACGCGACGCAGGCCAAGGCGTGCGTGACGCTGGCGTCGGGGCTGACGGGGTGCACCGGCTAGGGTCTTTCGTTTGGCTCAGGCCGGATCAGGGAGCGGGGTCTGGTGCTGGGGGCACCTCCCACGCCGTTCAGGCAGTGGGGGAGCGTCGCAAGGCGGAGGAGGGCGGCAGGGCGGAGCCCTGCCAACCGACGACAACGCGGCTGGGGGTGCCCCCTGCTCGAAGAGCTTGGGGGAGCGGTGCCAGGGCCCGCGAGCCCGGCATGATCCAAACGAGAGGCCCTGGGGGAGCCGCAGTGGCGGTGGGGGCCGTCCGGGTGACAAGTCGCACGGGACAGGTGTGGGGGCCGCCGAACCGGGCACGCGGACAGTACCCCCACGGGAGTCCGGTTTTCCGGCAACCCCATACGGCGGCCGCCCTCGTCCCTCCTCTCCCGGACGGGCGGCCGCCTCTCCCACGTCACCGGGCCGCTCTGTGGGCCGGGCCACAGGGGCCCGGCCGTCCGAGATCCCGGAGAGGCGATAGCCTGACGGCTGGATCTCTCTTGACGCCAAGAGATCGATCATCCGTTGAGTGATCGGTCATCGCGGCGCCGCCGGTCAGCGGCCGGCGGCGGGATCCCGCACCCCGGGGCAGGGACGCCCCACCGCCAGCTGTCATACGGAGAACGCCATGACTCGCACTCCCGTGAACGTCACCGTCACCGGCGCGGCCGGCCAGATCGGTTACGCCCTGCTC
>NZ_NNBK01000011.1:249628-413467 GCF_002803075.1 Streptomyces sp. CB01373
CATCGCCTCCGGCCAGCTGCTCGGCGCGGACGTGCCGGTCAAGCTGCGCCTCCTGGAGATCACGCCGGCGCTGAAGGCCGCCGAGGGCACGGCCATGGAGCTCGACGACTGCGCGTTCCCGCTGCTTCAGGGCATCGACATCAGCGACGACCCGAACGTCGCCTTCGACGGTGCCAACGTCGCCCTCCTCGTCGGCGCCCGCCCGCGCACCAAGGGCATGGAGCGCGGCGACCTCCTGGAGGCCAACGGCGGCATCTTCAAGCCGCAGGGCAAGGCCATCAACGACCACGCCGCGGACGACGTCAGGATCCTGGTCGTCGGCAACCCCGCCAACACCAACGCGCTGATCGCCCAGGCCGCCGCCCCGGACGTGCCCGCCGAGCGCTTCACCGCGATGACCCGCCTGGACCACAACCGCGCGCTGACCCAGCTCGCCAAGAAGACGGGTTCGACGGTCGCCGACATCAAGCGTCTGACCATCTGGGGCAACCACTCCGCGACCCAGTACCCGGACATCTTCCACGCCACGGTCGCCGGCAAGAACGCCGCCGAGCTCGTGAACGACGAGAAGTGGCTGGCCGAGGACTTCATCCCGACCGTCGCCAAGCGCGGCGCGGCCATCATCGAGGCCCGCGGCGCCTCGTCGGCCGCCTCCGCCGCCAACGCCGCCATCGACCACGTGCACACCTGGGTCAACGGCACCGCCGACGGCGACTGGGTCTCCATGGGCATCCCGTCGGACGGCTCGTACGGCGTCCCCGAGGGCCTGATCTCGTCCTTCCCGGTCACCTGCAAGGACGGCGCGTACGAGATCGTCCAGGGCCTGGAGATCAACGACTTCTCCCGCGCCCGCATCGAGGCCTCCGTCAAGGAGCTGGAGGAGGAGCGCGACGCGGTCCGCTCCCTCGGCCTCATCTGAGTCACCGCGCCTGTCCGCAGGGCCCCGTTCCGGTTCCGGCCGGAGCGGGGCCCCGCGCGTTCGTGCCCGCGTACGCCGGTGCCGCCGGTGCGGCTCGTGCACCATGGTGCCCACTTGACAAACCGCTTCCCGCGCGGCTTCCCGCCCCCCTATGCTGATGGCCCATCAGTTCTGCCGAACTGGGGAACGTTCACACCTCGGGGGAGTCGCGTGAGCACCGTATCCGTGCCGCAGCAATCGCAGCCGACACCCCCGGACGCGTCCCCGCCCGTGCCGCCGTACGCCAGTGAGGCCACCCGGCTGCTGTGCGCGGGCACCTACCTGGACAGCGAGTACCGGGACCGGGTCATCGACGAGCTGTACGTCAACGAGCAGCGCCTCTGTGCGCCTTCGCCCGGCTTCGACGCCGCGCGGGTCCTGGCCCACGCCCTGCGTGCGCGACGTCTGGAACTGGCCTGGGACGGAGCCATCCTCGGGCTGTGGGTGGTGGGCGCCGTGCTCACCGGCTACTGGCTGCTGATTTTCCTCGCCCTGGGCGTCCAGCTGGCCGTCGCCACCCTGATCAGGGGCAGGAGCGACAACCCGCCGCTCTACCGGCGCGTACCGGCCTGGTTCCTGCGGTGGTACAGCCGTATCGGCCTGGCCTGGTACTTTCTGCTGACCTTGGGCATCGCGTTCTCCGGTGGTGGCGACTCTTCCTCGGACACGTCGGACTACTACGACGAGTACAGGACGTCGAGCGCCTCACTGTCCGACCTGCTCACCTCGTTCGAAGCCGAGCGTCTGCAGGCATGGCTCTCGATCGTCGTCCTCGCGCTCATCGCCCTCTGTCTCGCCGCCCGGCGCGGCCAGGTCACCCGGGCGTTGACGGCCGAGCTCTCCCCTCAGCGCTTCCCGGACGCCGCGAGCGATCCGGCGCTGCGGGCCGAGGGCGGACGGTTCCAGCGGCTGGTCGGGCGCATCCACGCGGAACAGCACCAGCAGTTGACCATGTATCACGAGGCCCGCCCCTTCTGCGGGGCCGGAACCGCGCACGACACCTGGGTGCTCGCCGTCGAACTGCGCCCCGACGCCGTGAAGAAGCAGCGACCGCTGAGCAACAGGGCGGTCCTGGAGACCGTCCGCCCCCTGCTGGACCAGCTCCGCGAATCGGCGACGACCGCCGCGTTCCCCGTGCGCGACCGGCTGCGCCGCCTGGAGATCGGCGAATGCGTCTTCCTGCCCGTCGAGGGAATGCTGCGCCGCGAGGACGCCCCGTACGATCCGCAGGCCTTCGAGAACCACCGGATGCGCGCGGCCGAGGAAGGCGCCGAGAAGCGGAGACACTTCCTGTGCGCGCGGGTCGACGGCTGGGAGGGGGAGCTGATCGTCAGCGTCTTCGTCCGCGTGCACACCCAGGGCCGGATGCTCATGCTGGAAGTCGCCCCGCACGTACTGAACCCGGTGCGCCAGGAGTTCAAGGACGCCGACCGCACCGCTCACCGCTACAACCGCAACAACCTGCTGGGCAAGGCCGCCTACGCCGTGCCACGGGTACCGGTGTCCCCGGGCATCGCCCTGTTCGGCCTGGGGCGGATGATCCGGTTCGGCTGGCGGCTGCTGACGTCCGGCAACGCCGGCGCGCTGCCGGAGGGCCCCGCCCTGTCGGTGCGTGAACTGGGTTCGGCTCCGGACGGGTCGCTGTTCCAGCAGATGGACGTGGACCGCTATCTGCGCACGATCCAGGACCGGATCGCGCACGGCGTGCGCGCCGCGCTCGCCGACGCCGGCTACCAGACCGGCGAGTTCGTCCAGAAGATCGTCAACATCAGCAACGGCGGCGTGAACATCGACTCGGTGGAGGGCTCCACCTTCGCCGTCGGTTCGCACGCGACCGCCAGCAGCGGCACCGAGCCGCGGAAGGGAACGGGCAGCGATGACCGACCGGCATGAGCCGAACGTGACCATGGGGAACGTCTCGGGCAGCACCTTCGCCATCGGCAGTCACGCCAGCGCGGTCGGCCACCACGGCGCAGGACCGCAGCGCGACGAGGCCACCGAGCAGCTGCTGGCCGCTGTGCGCGAGCTGCGCGCCGACCTGACACGGGTGCGCGGCACCGAGCAGACAGCCGCGCTGGACGCCGAACTGGCCGGTGCGGAGGAGGAGATCAACACGACCGGCCAGGCCGGCCCGTCCCGGCGTGAGCGACTGCGCGCGCTGCTCGCCGACTCCCAGTCGCTGCTGAACGTCCTCGCCTCCGCGGGTGCCGTGGCGGGACTCCTGGCGTGAGAGCGCGATGAGCGGGGGACAGCGCCACTGGAACGAGGAGACCCAGCGCTGGGAGGACGGCGCCCGGGACGTGGCGCGGGCGACCCCGCCACCGCCCGCCCGGCCGGCGCACATGCCGGCATGGCCGCCGGGCGAGGTCCGGGATCCCGACGCCGGCGCACCCACCGGCACCTGGCCCGCGGCGGCCCCGCCCCCGCCCTCGCCCGTGCCCGGCGGGCACAGCCGCCGCACCGCCTGGACGGTGATCGGCGCGGCCGCCGCCACGGGTGTCGCCGTCGCCCTGGTGGTGACCCTCGGCCTGGGCGGCGGCGGGAACGACGGCAACCGGGTGGCCGCCACGACGAGCGGCACGCCGGGCGTGTCCGAAGCGCCCCCCACCACGTACGCCTCACCGGAACCGGAGACCGGGACGCCGTCCCCGTCGGCCCACGAGCCGCCGGCCGGCTATGCCGCCTACGACGATCCGGAGGGCTTCCGCATCGCCGTGCCCGACGGCTGGCAGCACCAGCGGTCCACCGTGACCTCCCGGTACGGCATGGACATCGTCAACTACCGTGATGCCACGGGCCGTCACCGGCTCCAGGTGTACGAGGTGCAGGAGTCCTCCCCGGACGAGTCGTTCGACGAGTACCTGTCCACGAAGGTGCCCAAGCCTCCGGGATTCCGGAAGCTTTCCCGGGTGAACCTGGACAGCGGCGACTTCACGGGCTCCCGGCTGGAGTACCTGGCCGACTCCCTCAAGGGCGAACCGGACATCGGCACCTGGTACGTCGTGGACGAACGCTTCGAGGCCGCCGACGGCAGGCTGTACGCGCTCGCCTCCTACGGGCCCGAATCCGACGGCCGACACGACGAGCAGGAGGTCCTCAGCACGGCACTGGACTGGTTCTGTCCCTCCTACGCCACCTGCGAGGACTGACCCACCGCCGCCCCGGGGCCGGCCGCCCGGCCGGCCCCGGGGCGGGGTGGTCACTTGTACTGACCGGGGGTGTAGTGGCCCGGGACCGCGCGGGTCGTCACGCCGAACCGGTTCCAGGCGTTGATCACCGTGATCGAGGCGATCAAGTGCGCCAGTTCGGCCTCGTCGAAGTGCGCGGCGGCCCTCTCGTACACCTCGTCCGGCACGAAGCCGTCGGTGAGGACGGTGACGGCCTCCGTCAGCTCGATCGCGGCGAGCTCCTTCTCCGAATAGAAGTGCCGCGACTCCTCCCAGGCGGCCAGCTGCACGATCCGCTCCACGCTCTCGCCGGCCGCGAGCGCGTCCTTCGTGTGCATGTCCAGGCAGAACGCGCAGTGGTTGAGCTGCGAGGCACGGATCTTGACCAGCTCGCGCAGCCGCGAATCGAGGCCCCGGCCCGCGGCCGCGTCCATCCGGACCATCGCCTTGTAGACCTCGGGGGCGTGCTTGGCCCACTGCATACGGGGCTCGTGCTCGGGCGCGTACGCGGGGGCGCCTTCGGTGGTGTTCGTGGGTTCGCCGGTGTTCGTCGTCGTAGCCATACGTCCGACCCTATGAGTGAAGCAGCCCAGGAGTATGGTCCATTTCCATGGCGGAATCATGGGCCACTCTGGGCCTGGACCTGCATCTGGAACCGGCCGGTCCCGGCGTGCGCCGCGGCCTCACCGACGCGCTGCGCGAGGCGGTCCGCGGCGGCCGTCTGGCCCCCGGAACCCGGCTGCCCTCCTCCCGGAGCCTCGCCGCCGACTTGGGCATCGCCCGCAACACGGTCGCCGACGCCTACGCCGACCTGGTCGCCGAGGGCTGGCTCACCGCCCGCCAGGGCTCCGGCACGCGCGTGGCCAGAGGGGCACCCGCCTCGCCGTTCGGGCAGACGCCCAGCGCGGAGGCCCGGCGGGCCGGCGCGGCCCGGCAGCCCCGCGAACGCCCCCGCCCCGTCCACGACCTCGTCCCCGGCACCCCGGACCTCGCCTCCTTCCCCCGCACGCAGTGGCTCAAGGCCGCCCGCCGCGCCCTGGCCACCGCGCCCCACCACGCCCTCGGCTACGGCGACCCGCGCGGCCGTCCGGAACTGCGCACCGCCCTTGCCGGGCATCTCGCCCGGGTCCGGGGCGTCCGCACCGACCCCGACCACCTGCTGGTCTGCGCGGGCTTCTCGCACGGACTGCGGATCCTCGGCACGGTGCTGCGGGCCCGCGGCGTCACCACGGTCGCCGTCGAGTCGTACGGTCTCGACGTGCATTGGGACCTTCTGGCCCGCGTGGGCCTGCGCACCCGTCCCCTGCCCTTCGACGGACTCGGCACCGTCACCGGCGACTTGGCCGGACCCGGAGCGGTCCTGCTCACCCCCGCCCACCAGTTCCCGATGGGCGTGCCCCTGCACCCCGACCGGCGCGCGGCCGTGACCGACTGGGCCCGGCGCACCGGCGGCCTGATCCTGGAGGACGACTACGACGGCGAGTTCCGCTACGACCGCCAGCCCGTCGGCGCGCTCCAGGGCCTCGACCCCGACCACGTGGTCCACCTGGGCACGGCGAGCAAGTCCCTGGCCCCGGGACTGCGCCTGGCCTGGATGGCCCTGCCCCCGTCCCTCATGGAGGAGGCCACCGCCGCCAAGGGTCCCTCCGACACCTGCGGGGTGCTGGACCAGCTGACGCTCGCGGAGTTCATCACCTCCGGCGCCTACGACCGTCATGTGCGCTCGGCCCGGCTGCGCTACCGGCGCCGCCGTGACGCCCTGGTCGAGGCCCTCGCCACCCGCGCGCCCGACGTCCATCCCACCGGCATCGCCGCCGGTCTGCACGCCGTGCTGCGCCTGCCGCCCGGCACCGAACCGGCGGTGGTCCAGGCAGCCGCCTGGCAGGGCCTCGCCCTGCACGGACTGTCCCGCTTCCGCCACGAGCAGGCCGCCGTGGCACCGCTGGACGCGCTGGTCGTCGGCTACGGCACCCCACCGGACCACGCGTGGGCGGGCGCCCTGGACGCCCTGTGCCGGGTGCTGCCCTGACAGCCCGTCGGGCGGCCCGTCGAGCGGTGCTCACGCCTTCGTGGCAGGCAACTCCTCGACCGGCCCCTGCTCGACCGGCGCCTCCCCGAACCGGGCCAGCGCCAGGGCGCCCGCCACCGCCACCGCGAAGCCGAGCACCGCGAGCCAGGCCAGGCCCTCGCGGGTGCGGTCGCCCAGCCACACCACCCCGACCGCCGCGGGGCCGATCGTCTCGCCGATGACCATGCCCGCGGTGGCCGTGGTCACCGAACCGCGCTGGAGGGCCGAGGTCAGCAGCAGGAAGGCGGCTCCACCGCCGATGAGCAGCGCGTAGGCCGCCGGGTTGGTGAACAGCACCGACGGGGCGAGCGAGTCGATCAGCCGCACCGTCACCTCGACCACGCCGAAGCCGAAACCCGCTCCCAGGCCGAGCAGCAGGGCACGCACGCGCTCGGGCAGACGGCCGCCGACCGCCCCGAGCAGCAGCACGGCCAGCGCCGCGCCGAGCATCGCCCACTTCAGCACCGCCGAGCCGTCCTCGTGGCCCTCCGTGCCCGAGGCCAGGCCCAGCATGGCCAGACCGGCGCAGACGACGCCCACCGCCGACCACTCCAGCGAACTGAGCCGCACCCGCAGCAGCCGGGACGCGGTCACCGCCGTCACCGCGAGGCTGGCGGCGAGGGCCGCGCCGACCACGTAGATGGGCAGTGAGCGCAGGGCCGCGATCTGGAGCAGGAACCCGAGGCCGTCCAGGCCCAGGCCCGCCACATACCGCCACTGCCGCACCGCCCGCAGCAGCAGCGCCGCCTCCCCGCCCCCGCCGGTGTCCGCTGCGGCGCGCGTGGCGATGGCCTGGAGCACCGTCGCCGTCCCGAAACACACCGCCGCGCCGAGCGCGCACACCATTCCGAAGAGCACGAGGCGACTCTAGGGGAGCGGGGTGTCCGGGCGTCACCAGATCCAGGACCCCGCGGTCCGGCAGCCGTTCCTCGCTCGCATGGCGGACACGGGAACGGTGCCGTGGGGTGGGCCCGGTAGGCTGACGACGGGCCGTGACTGGCGCGCTGGGATGGGACCGACCATCGGGGAGCGGCCCGAACGGAAAGTGTGCCGTGCGCCTGGGCCGTAACGTGAACGCCGATGCCACGTCCGGAGGTCCCGATGCCTGAGAACACCGCGCCCCTGTCCAACGAGTCCACCGCCTTCCGTGCCGCCCTCGACGTGATCCGCGCCGTCGAGCCGCGCGTGGCCGACGCCATCGGCCAGGAGGTGGCCGACCAGCGCGAGATGCTCAAGCTGATCGCCTCCGAGAACTACGCCTCCCCGGCCACCCTGCTGACCATGGGCAACTGGTTCAGCGACAAGTACGCCGAGGGCACCGTCGGCCGCCGCTTCTACGCCGGCTGCCGCAACGTCGACACCGTCGAGTCGCTGGCCGCCGAGCACGCCAGGGAACTCTTCGGCGCCCGTCACGCCTACGTCCAGCCGCACTCCGGCATCGACGCCAACCTCGTCGCCTTCTGGGCCGTCCTCGCCCAGCGCGTGGAGGCACCCGCCCTGGAGAAGGCCGGGGTCCGCCAGGTCAACGACCTCTCCGACGCGGACTGGGCCGAACTGCGCCAGGCCTTCGGCAACCAGCGCATGCTCGGCATGTCCCTGGACGCCGGCGGGCACCTCACCCACGGCTTCCGCCCGAACATCTCCGGGAAGATGTTCGACCAGCGCTCCTACGGCACCGACCCGGTCACCGGCCTCCTCGACTACGAGGCCCTGCGCGCCTCCGCCCGCGAGTTCAAGCCGCTGATCATCGTCGCGGGCTACTCGGCCTACCCGCGCCTGGTGAACTTCCGGATCATGCGCGAGATCGCCGACGAGGTCGGCGCCACGCTCATGGTCGACATGGCCCACTTCGCGGGCCTGGTCGCCGGCAAGGTCCTCACCGGCGACTTCGACCCGGTTCCGCACGCCCAGATCGTCACCACCACCACCCACAAGTCCCTGCGCGGCCCGCGCGGCGGCATGGTCCTGTGCGACGACTCCCTCAAGGACCAGGTCGACCGGGGCTGCCCGATGGTCCTCGGCGGTCCCCTCCCGCACGTCATGGCCGCCAAGGCCGTCGCCCTGGCCGAGGCCCGCCGGCCCTCCTTCCAGGACTACGCCCAGCGCATCGTCGACAACTCCCGCGCGCTCGCCGAGGGCCTGACGCGCCGCGGTGCCACCCTCGTCACCGGCGGCACCGACAATCACCTCAACCTGATCGACGTCGCCTCCTCCTACGGCCTCACCGGCCGCCAGGCCGAGGCCGCCCTGCTCGAGTCCGGCATCGTCACCAACCGCAACGCGATCCCGGCCGACCCGAACGGCGCCTGGTACACCTCCGGCATCCGTATCGGCACCCCCGCGCTGACCACCCGCGGTCTGGGCACCGCCGAGATGGACGAGGTCGCCGGCCTGATCGACCGTGTCCTGACGGCCACCGAGCCCGGCACCACCGGCAAGGGCACCCCCTCCAAGGCCCAGCACGTCCTCGACCCGAAGATCGCGGACGAGATCTCCCACCGGGCCACGGACCTCGTGGCGGGCTTCCCGCTCTACCCGGAGATCGACCTCGGCTGACCCGCCCCCACAGGGGACGTGAAGGCCCCGTGACCCGCGGGTCACGGGGCCTTCACGTCCCGCGTTCTCACAGCCTTGCCGCACCGCGCGCCAGGATCCGGTTCCCACCTGTTTCCGGCCGGTTCCGGATCGGGCCCCCTTACCTGAGAGAATGGTGAGCATGGCGACTGACCGACCCCGCGTGCTCTCAGGAATCCAGCCCACCGCCGGATCGTTCCACCTCGGCAACTACCTCGGCGCCGTACGCCAGTGGGTGGCCCTTCAGGAAACCCACGACGCCTTCTACATGGTCGTCGACCTGCACGCGATCACGGTCCAGCAGGACCCGGCCGAGCTGCGGGCCAACACCCGGCTCGCCGCCGCCCAGCTGCTGGCCGCCGGTCTGGACCCGGCCCGCTGCACGCTGTTCGTCCAGAGCCACGTCCCCGAGCACGCCCAGCTCGCCTGGGTCATGAACTGCCTCACCGGCTTCGGCGAGGCCGGCCGCATGACCCAGTTCAAGGACAAGTCCCTCAAGCAGGGCACCGACCGGACCTCCGTCGGCCTGTTCACGTACCCGATCCTCCAGGTCGCCGACATCCTGCTCTACCAGGCCAACGAGGTGCCGGTCGGCGAGGACCAGCGCCAGCACATCGAACTCACCCGCGACCTCGCCGAGCGTTTCAACGGCCGATTCGGCCAGACCTTCACCGTCCCGGACGCGTACATCCTCAAGGAGACGGCGAAGATCTACGACCTCCAGGACCCGACGATCAAGATGAGCAAGTCGGCGTCGACGCCGAAGGGCCTCATCAATCTCCTGGACGACCCGAAGGCCACCGCCAAGAAGGTCAAGAGCGCGGTGACGGACACCGACACCGTCATCCGCTACGACCCGGAGACCAAGGCGGGCGTCAGCAACCTCCTGACGATCTATTCGACGCTGACCGGGGCGGGTATCGGCGAACTGGAGGAGAAGTACGCCGGCAAGGGCTACGGTGCGCTCAAGACGGACCTCGCCGAGGTCATGGTGGAGTTCGTGACGCCGTTCCGGGAGCGGACCCAGCAGTACCTGGACGACCCGGAGACCCTGGACTCGATCCTGGCCAAGGGCGCGGAGAAGGCGCGCGCGGTCGCGGCGGAGACCCTTTCCCAGGCGTACGACCGGGTGGGTTTCCTGCCCGCCAAGCACTGAGGCGCACCACCGCACACGCGCATCGCGGCGCAGAGCGCTGTACATCACTGCGGCTGCGCCTGCCCACAACGGTGTGGTGGTCGTACAGTCATAGCCGGACGGCAGTGACGAAACGGCTGAGAACGAAACAGAAGAACACATCCGGCACGACGAAGGAGACGACGTGGGGACCGTAACGATCGGCGTGTCGATCGCGGTCCCGGAGCCCCACGGCAGCCTGCTCCAGCAGCGGCGCGCGGGCTTCGGCGACGCCGCGGCTCACGGCATCCCCACGCACGTCACCCTGCTCCCGCCGACGGAGGTCGACTCCGCGGAGCTGCCGGCCGTGGAGGCCCATCTGACGGAGGTGGCCGCGGCCGGGCGTCCCTTCACCATGCGGCTGTCCGGCACGGACACCTTCCGGCCGCTGTCCCCGGTGGTCTATGTGCGCGTCGTCGAGGGCGCCGAGGCGTGCGCGGGGCTGCAGCAGCAGGTCCGCGACCCCTCCGGGCCGCTGGCGCGCGAACTCCAGTTCCCCTACCACCCGCATGTGACGGTGGCGCACGGCATCGACGACGCGGCGATGGACCGCGCCTTCGAGGAGCTCGCCGGGTACGAGGCCGAGTGGGCGTGCACCGGGTTCGCCCTGCACGAGCAGGGTCCCGACGGGGTGTGGCGCAAGCTGCGGGAGTTCGGCTTCGGCGGCAGTACGGTGGTGCCTCCGCAGGCGGCCCCCGTGGACAGCGGCACGCTGCCCGCCCGGTAGACGCTTCCCCCGGCGTTCCCGCACGGCGGCGAACGGACACCGCCCGGACCGCTACAGCGGCAGCCGCCGGTAGACCGCGCGCGGCAGATGCCGCAGCACGGTCGTCACCACCCGGAGCACACCGGGCACCCACACCGTCTCCGAGCGCCTGCGCAGGCCGAGTTCGACGGCGGTGGCGACTTGCTCCGGGGTGACGGTGAAGGGTTCGGCCTCGCGGCCGGCGGTCGCCCTGGAGCGCACGAATCCGGGGCGTACGACCATGACGTGCACCCCGGTGCCGTACAGCGCGTCGCCCAGGCCCTGGGTGAAGGTGTCGAGGCCGGCCTTGCTCGAGCCGTAGATGAAGTCCGCGCGGCGGGCGCGTTCGCCCGCGGCCGAGGAGAGCACCACCAGCGAGCCGTGCCCCTGGTTCTGCAGCCCCTGCCCAGCCACCAGGCCCGCGGACACCGCCCCAGTGTAGTTCGTCTGCGCGACGCGGACCGCGTTCAGTGGCACCCGCTCGTCGTACGCCTGGTCGCCGAGGACGCCGAAGGCCAGCAGCACCATGTCGATACGGCCCTCGGCGAAGACCTTGCCGAGGACCGTCTCGTGGGAGGCGCAGTCCAGCGCGTCGAAGGGCACGGTGCGCACCTCCACCCCCAGGGTGCGCAGATGCGCGGCGGCCTCCTCCAGGGCCGGTGAGGGGCGGCCCGCCAGCCAGACGGTCCGGGTGCGGCGGGCGATCAGGCGGCGCACGGTGGCCAGGGCGATCTCGGATGTGCCGCCGAGGACCAGCAGTGACCGGGGAAGACGCGAGAGACGGGGGGCATCCTTCACGGCAGACGACTGTATCGTCCGGTTATGCGTGTTTTGACGCAGAAACGCGGTGTTCACGTTGCCACGGAGCGGGCACAGTCGGAATCATGGACTGGCTGAAGAAGCTTCCCGTCGTCGGGCCGTGGGTGGCCCGCCTGATGGCCACGCACGCGTGGCGGTCGTACGAACGTCTGGACCGGGTCAAATGGTCGCGACTGGCCGCCGCCATGACGTTCATCAGCTTCATCGCGCTGTTCCCGCTGCTGACGGTGGCCGCCGCGGTCGGCGCCGCCACGCTCAGTCCGGAGCAGCAGCACACGCTCCAGAACAAGATCGTCCAGCAGTTCCCGGGCCTGGGGCAGCAGTTGGACATCAGTGCCCTGGTGCAGAACGCCGGCACGGTCGGGCTCATCGCCGGTGCCGCCCTGCTGCTGACCGGCGTCAACTGGGTCGCCCAGACGCGGGACTGCCTGCGCGCCGTCTGGGAGCTGCCCGACCCGGAGGAGAACCCGCTGATGAGCAAGGTGAAGGACGCGGGCGTCCTGATCGGCCTCGGCGGCGCGATGCTGGTCACGCTCGTCGTGTCCACCATCGCCTCGGCCGCCGTCGGCTTCATCTCCCGGGAGATCGGGCTGGCCGAGCACGGCTGGGGCAGTGTCCTGTTGCGGATCATCGCGTTCGCGGTCGCCGTGCTGGCCGACTTCCTGGTCCTGCTGTACGTCCTCACCCTGCTGCCCGGCGTCGAGCCGCCGCGCCACCGGCTGCTGGTCGCCGCGCTGCTCGGCGCGGTCGGCTTCGAGCTGCTGAAGCTGCTGCTGAGCGGCTACATCCAGGGCGTGGCGGCGAAGAGCATGTACGGCGCCTTCGGGGTCCCGGTCGCCCTGCTGCTGTGGATCAACTTCACGTCCAAGCTGGTCCTGTACTGCGCCGCCTGGACGGCGACGCAGAGCGGTGCGGACGACGGGAGCGGTGCGCCCGATGAGGACGGGGGCGGCGACGGCGGCCGGGCCGTCGATCTCAGGGGCGGGTCCGGCGGCGCATCAGGTCCGGCAGCGGCCAGCGGCGGTTGACCAGGAAGGCCCCGGCCGCGAGCAGCACCAGCACGCCACCGGCGACTGCCAGGGCGATCCCCGCCCCGCGGGAGCCGTTCTGGACGGACGCGTGCGCCACGGCCGCGGCGGACGAGCCGTCGTCGGTCCGGCCCGCGGAGGGCTCGGCGCCCGGCTCCGCCTTCGCCTCGGCGGCGCTCCTGGGCGGCACGAGCTCGCCCACCGGGCGCGCCTTGCCCAGGGCGGCGAAGCCCCAGTCGAAGAGCTTGGCGGTCTCCTTGTAGACCTCGTTGTGGTCCGGCTTGCCCGGGTTCATCACCGTCACCAGCAGCACCCGGCCGTCGCGCTCGGCGACGCCGGTGAAGGTGGCTCCCGCGTGGGTGGTGTTGCCGTTCTTCACCCCGGCTATGCCCTGGTAGACCGAGATGTCGTAGTCGCCGCTCAGCAGCCGGTTGGTGTTCTGGATCTCGAAGGAGCCGCGGGAGGTCTTGCCCTTCTTGTTCTTCTTGGTCTCGCCCGGGAACGACGCCCGCACGGTCGAGCAGTACTCGCGGAAGTCCTTCTTCTGCATCCCCGAACGGGCGAACAGTGTGAGGTCGTACGCCGACGAGACCTGGTGGTCGGCGTCGTAGCCGTCCGGGCTCACCACGTTGGTGTCGAGCGCCTGGAGTTCCTGCGCGTGCGCGTTCATGTCCTCCACGGTCGGCTTCGTGCCGCCGTTCATCGCGGACAGTACGTGCACGGCGTCGTTGCCGGAGCGGAGGAACACGCCCAGCCACAGGTCGTGGACCGTGTAGGTCTCGTTCTCCTTGACGCCGACCAGGCTGGAACCCGCGCCCACGTCGGCCAGGTCGGCCGGGGTGACCTTGTGCGTCTGCGTCCGGGGGAACTTCGGCAGCACGGTGTCCGCGAACAGCATCTTCAGCGTGCTGGCCGGAGGCAGCCGCCAGTGCGCGTTGTGCGCGGCGAGCACCGCGCCGGACTCGGCGTCGGCCACGATCCAGGAGCGGGCGGTGAGGTCCTTGGGCAGCACGGGGGCGCCGTTGCCGAGGTCGACCTGTGTGCCGGGCAGGCCCAGGCGGGCGCCGCCGACGGTGGACATCCCTGCCGGGGGAGTGGCCGAGGGGACAGGCGCGGCGAGAGCGGCTGGCGCGGCCAGCGAGGCGGACAGCAGGGCGGCGGAGGTGATCACCAGTGATCGGCTGATGATCTTATTGGGTGCGGGCACGGTCGGAAACGTACCGGGCGCGGGCAGTGGCGTGCCGTCCGCCCTCCCACCCCGGACGCGGAGCCCGGTTCCGGGCGGCGATACTGAACGTATGAAGCTCAGCCGCCCCGTCTCCTGGTTCCTGCTCGCCTTCGGGGTGTGGAGTTGGGTCATTTGGGTCACTTTCGTTAAAAATCTCATCAAGGACGGCAGCGGTCTGGCGTTCGACCACGGGCACCCGACGGCGTACTTCTGGGTGCATCTGGCGCTCGCCGTCGTCTCCTTCGTATTGGGGACGGTCATCGGGGGCATCGGGTTGCGCGGACTGCGTGCACTGCGCCGGACGTCATAGCGTTCCGGACAGCTCCACGGGGCCTTTCGCGGGGGCGGGGGCCGGCACACCAGGCATCAGGCGGAAGGAACGGACGGCATGGTGGTCGTCTTCGTGCTCGTGGCGCTGCTCGTGCTCAGCGGGGTGGTGGCGGCCAACTGGTATCTGTGGCGCCGCCTGTTCCGCGACACCACCCGCGGACCCGGTCCGGTACGCCGCGCGGGCGCGGTCCTGATCGCGGGCGGCTGGGTCCTGGCCGTCGGGGCCCTCGTCACCGAGCAGGCGGGCGCCCCCTTCTGGCTCCAGCGCACCCTGGCCTGGCCCGGCTTCCTCTGGCTCGCCCTGGTGCTGTACCTGCTCCTGGCCACCCTGGCGACGGAGCCCCTCCGCCCCCTCCTGCGCCGCCTCCTGCCCACCGGGCCGCGGACGGCCGCACCGGCTCAGGACACGGCGGCACCCGCGCGGGAGTCCGCCGCCGCGCCGCAGCCCGAACCCGTGCCGGTGTCCGCCCCCGAGCCGGGCCCGGCCGGGGAGGCGTCGTCCGCCGCCGCGCCGGCGGACACCGGCCCGTCCACGCCCCCTCCGGGTCCGGGCGGCCCGCTGTCCGCCGTGCAGGCACCCGCCGACGCGCCGTCCGGCCATGAGCCGGCCACCGGTGACGGCGCGCCGGCGGCCTCGCGTGGCCTTTCCAGCCGGCGGCTGTTCGTGTCACGGGTCGTCGGGGGAGGCGCCGCCGCGGTGGCTCTGGGGACCGTCGGGTACGGGACCTACGGGGTGCTGCGCGGGCCGCGGGTGAAGCGGGTGACCGTGCCACTGGCGAAACTGCCGCGGGCGGCGCACGGGTACCGGATCGCCGTCGTCAGTGACGTCCACCTCGGACCCGTCCTCGGGCGCGGATTCGCGCAGAAGGTCGTCGACACGGTCAACGCGACCCAGCCCGACCTCATCGCCGTCGTCGGGGACCTGGTGGACGGCAGCGTGAAGGACCTCGGACCGGCGGCGGCACCGCTGGCCGGGCTCCGGGCGCGGCACGGCGCGTACTTCGTCACCGGCAACCACGAGTACTTCTCCGGCGCCGAGCAGTGGGTGCGGGAGGTGCGCCGTCTCGGCCTGCTCCCCCTGGAGAACGCGCGCACCGAGCTGCCCGCCTTCGACCTGGCCGGCGTCAACGACGTACGGGGCGAGAGCGAGGGGCAGGGCCCCGACTTCGAGCGGGCGCTCGGCGACCGGGACACGGCACGCGCGTGCGTCCTGCTCGCCCACCAGCCGGTGCAGATTCACGAGGCCGTCCGGCACGGTGTGGACCTCCAGCTCTCCGGCCACACCCACGGCGGCCAGCTCTGGCCCGGCAGCATCCTCGCGGCCGCCGCCAACCCGACCGTCGCGGGCCTGGAGCGCTACGGCGACACCCAGCTGTACGTCAGCCGCGGCGCGGGCGCCTGGGGCCCGCCCACACGGGTCGGCGCCCCCTCCGACATCACCGTCGTCCAGCTCGCCTCCCGGCAGACGTAGAGACCGCGGAACCCTCCCGGAAACGCTCGAACAACAAGTCTTCGTAACTTCTTCTCATTCTCCCCAGGCCCGGCTTCCCCCTGGCGAAATGCGTGTGATTAGGTAACGGGCGCCACTCAGGTGTGTGGTTTGTGTAGAAGGGCCCAAAAGGGGTCTGGGGAGGGTACGGATGCGGTCGGTTCGCATACGGATCCTCACGACGCTGGTCGTGCTGGCGGTCGTGGGGGTGGGCGGCTGGCAGTTGCTGCCGTCGAAGGACGACAAGGGCAACGCGATCGTCGTGGGCACGACGGACGCGGTCACGTCGCTGGATCCGGCGGGAGCGTACGACGCGGGCTCCTGGGCGCTGTACAGCAATGTGTACCAGTCCCTGCTGACCTTCGAGCCGGGTGGTGTCACACCCGTGCCGGACGCGGCCAAGGACTGCGTCTTCACCGGCGGTGGACTGCGCACCTACCGCTGCGAACTGCGCGAGGACATCAAGTTCCCCAGCGGGCGCACGATGACCGGCGAGGACGTGAAGTTCTCCTTCGACCGGATCAAGAAGATCAACTCCGACGTCGGCCCCTCCGCGCTGCTGTCGACCCTCGGCTCGGTGGAGGCCGACGGCATGACCGTCACCTTCCACCTGTCGACCCCGGACGCCACCTTCCCGCTGAAGGTGGCCACGGGCGCCGGCTCCATCGTCGACCACACCCGCTACCCGGCCAACGGGCTGCGCACCGGCACGGCGGCCGACGGCACCGGGCCGTACCGGCTCAAGGGGTACGCCAAGGACAAGAACGCGGACCTGGTACCGAACGACGCCTACAAGGGCGCCATCAGCAGCACCGGGCGACCGGTCGCGCTGCGCTACTTCGACAGCCCGGCCGAGCTGGAGAAGGCGTGGACGGGCAAGCAGATCGACGTCGCCACGCGCAACCTGCCCCCGAAGCTCCTCGCCGGACTCAACCCCAGCGACCCCGCGATGCGCGTGTCGGTGTCCGACAGCTCCGAGACCCGCAACCTGTACCTCAACACCCGTGCCTCCTCGCCGCTGCACGACACCCGCGTCCGGCAGGCCATCGCCTGGCTGATCAACCGCGAGAAGCTGGCCGGCGGCGTGTACGACGGGACCGTGGACGCGCTGTACTCGCTGATCCCGGCCGGCATCACGGGCCACAACACGTCCTTCTTCGACGCCTACCCGACGCAGAACGCCCAGAAGGCCCGCGAGCTGCTGACCGAGGCCGGCGTGTCCGTCCCGGTGCGCTTCACCTACGGCTACGGCCAGGGGCGCGGCGCCGCCGGCGAGGAGGCCGCGGAGCTCAAGCGGCAGCTCGAGGCGAGCGGCCTGTTCAAGGTCGACCTCAAGGGCTACGAGTGGGCCGACTTCCAGAAGCTCTGGGCGGGCGGCAAGCTCGACGCGTACGCGGTCGGCTGGGTGGCCGACTACCCGGACCCCGACACCTTCGGCGGCGCCCTCGTCGGCACCGGCAGCACGATGAGGACCGGCTACAGCAGCAAGGCCGTCGACGGCCTCATCCGGGACACCCAGCAGTACGCCGACCGGGGCCGGATCGCCGGGGACTTCCGCAGCCTCCAGGCGAACGTCGCCGCCGATGTGCCGCTGATCCCGCTGTGGCAGCGCAAGGAGTACGTGGTCAGCAGCGAGGACGTCGGCGGCGGCCAGTACCTGTCGGACGGCACGGGCAGCTTCCGGCTCTGGAAGCTCGACTGGATCTGACCGCTACGGACGGGCCTGCGCGGGCAGCGTGACCGTCACCGCGAACCCCTCCCCGGGGCCGGTGCGGACGGCCACCTGCCCGCCGTGCGCTTCGGCCACCCCCTGGACGATGGCCATGCCGAGGCCGCTGCCCGCAGCACCGCCCGCGCGGAAGAAGCGGTCGAAGACGCGCGCCGCGTCCTCCTCCGCCAGCCCGGGCCCCTTGTCCTGGACACACAGCCGTACGACACCGTCGGCGCGCTCCGCGGTGAGCCGCACCGGGACGTCGGCGGGCGTGTGGACGCGCACGTTGGCCACCAGGTTGCCGAGCACCTGCCGCAGCCCCGACTCGTCGGCGTGCACGAGCAGTACGCCCTCGGCGCCGACCGTCACGGGCCGCTCCGGCTGCTGCGCGCGCAGGTCCTCGGCGGCGTCCCGCACCAGCCGGACGACGTCGACGTTCCGCAACCGCAACTGGGGCCGCTGGTCCAGGCGGGCCAGGGTGAGCAGTTCGTCGACGAGCCGCCCCATGCGGTCCGCCTCGGCGTTCATCCGGTCCCAGGCGCGCCTGCGTTCGCCGGGCTCGGTCAGCATCCCCTTGTCGTAGAGCTGGAGGTAGCCGCGTATCGCCGACAGCGGGGTGCGCAGCTCGTGCGAGGCGTCGGCGACGAAGCGGCGCAGCTGGGCGGCGCTGCGCTCGCGCGTGCGGTACGCCGACTCCACCTGGTGCAGCATGGAGTTCAGCGCGACGCGCAGCTGTTCCACCTCCTGGGTGGGATGGTGACTCGAGGGCACGCGCCGGGTCAGGTCGCCCTCGGCGATGGCCGATGAGGTCTCCACCATGTCCTCCAGCGGGCGCATCCGGAGCCGCACGCTGAACATCGTCAGGCAGGCCAGGAGCGCCAGCAGCAGCGTGCCGACGCCCAGGTCCAGTCTGAGGGCCTTGGCGATGCCCTGGTGCAGCGCGTCGGTGGAGGTGGCGAACAGGAGGTAGTTGCCGTCGGTCAGACGGGCGGCGGTCGCCCGGTAGGTGGCGCCGTGCAGCGTCACCTCGTGCGGTGCGCGGCCGGCGGCGAGCGCGCGCGGGTCGCCGATCGCGGCGGCCAGCGACCGCTGGGCGTCGGTCGGCACGAAACCGGCGATGGGCAGGGCCTCGCCCCCGCTGCCGACGGCGGTGAACACGGACTCCGGGCGTGGCCTGTTGATGGTGGGCTGTACGAAGTGGTCCCGGATGAGGGTCAGCGCGGCCAGCGAGTCGATCTGCCGCATGGTGAGCCGGGAGTCCACCACGGAGTCACGGGTCTTGATCAGCTGGTTGTCGATCTGGCCGAGCAGGTAGTGCCGCATGCCCACCAGGCTCGCGGCGGTCGCCACCACGATCCCCACGGCGAGCAGTCCGACGTTGGTCAGGGTGAGCTTGCCGCGCAGGGAGTGGAGCCCGTGCCTGCGGCGCCGCGGACGCGGTCTGCCCGGCCTCATGCCAGCCCGTATCCCACGCCCCGCCGGGTCGTGATCAACGGCGGTCCGAGCGTGTCCAGTTTGCGGCGCAGATAGCTGATGTAGGTCTCGACGACGGTCGACTCGGGCGGTGTGTGCTCGTACTGCCAGACGTGCCTGAGGAGTTGGTCCTTGGGGACGATCCGGCCGCCGTTGCGCACCAGGAAGCGCAGCAGCGCGTACTCGGTGGGGGTGAGCTCGACCGTGCGGCCCGCGCGGTGCGCCGAGTAGGTCGTCTCGTCCAGCTCCAGGTCGCCGTAGCACAGCGGCGGGCGCTGAGGGAGGACGTCGGTGGAGCATGTGCGGCGCAGCACGGCGCGGACCCGGGCGACGACCTCGTCGATGTTGAACGGCTTGGTGATGTAGTCGTCGCCGAAGCCGAGCGCGCCGACGATCTCCGCGGGCGCGTCCCGCGCGGTGACGAAGACCAGCGCCAGGCCGGGGCAGCGGGTGCGCAACTCGCGGCCCAGCGCCCGGCCGTCCCCGTCCGGCAGCATCACGTCCAGCAGGGCCACGTCGGGCCGGGTGCGCTCGGCGAGCGCGCACGCCTCGCGGACGGTGCCCGCGGTCATCACCTGGAAGCGGTGGTAGCGCAGGGCGATGGCGAGGACGTCCGCGATGGACTCCTCGTCCTCGACGACGAGGACCGTCGCCCCTTCGTGCGCTGCCTCGTTGACGGTCATGTCCCCAGTATCCGCGGCGGGACCGGCGGAGGGGCCGCCGGAGCTTTGGAGTTCCTTGAGAGTCGTGGCCGCAGGTGCCCGTCCGCGCCCGCCGCTGCGGATGCTGGTGTCCAGGACCCGGGGGACCCGGATGAAGGAGCGGAGAGAGTGACGACATTGGCGCGGTGGTGCTACCGGCACCGGCTGCTGGTCCTGCTGCTGTGGGTGGTGGCGCTGATCGGGGCGGGCGCGGGGGCGTCCGCCGGGGGGACGGCCTACGCGAACGTCTTCTCCCTGCCGGACACGGACTCCAAGTCCGCGTTCGACCTGATGGAGAAGGCGTTCCCGAAGGCCGCGGGCGACACCGACACGGTGGTGTGGAAGGTCGACAGCGGATCGGTCCGGGACGCGTCGGTGCGCGCCCGGATCGAGCCCGCCCTGGAGGAGATCGGCCGGATGCCGGGGGTCGGCGCGGTCAGCAGCCCCTACGCAGGCGCCCGGGGCGCGACGCAGATCAGCCGGGACGGGACGATCGCGTACGCGCAGCTCACCTTCACCCAGCGGGCGAACGAGGTGCCCAAGCAGCTCGTGCAGGATGTGGTCGACACCGCGCGGGCAGCCGAACAAAGCGGTCTGCGGGTCGAGTTGGGCGGTCAGGCGATCACCCGGATCCAGGGGCCGCCCACGGGCCTGTCCGAGCTGGTCGGCCTCGCGGCGGCGGCGCTCGTGCTGTTCCTCGCCTTCGGCTCGCTCTTCGCGATGCTCCTGCCGATCGCAGTGGCGGTCTTCGGCGTCGGAATCGGCCTGTTCTCCACCCAGTTGATCAGCCATGTCACGGACGTTCCCGACATCGCGCCGCTGCTGGCCTCGCTGATCGGCCTCGGGGTCGGCATCGACTACGCGCTGTTCATCGTCACCCGGCACCGGCGGGGCCTGCTGCGCGGTCTGGAACCGGAGGAGTCGGCGGCGGTCGCCCTCAACACCTCGGGCCGTGCGGTGCTGTTCGCGGGCGGCACGGTGTGCATCGCGCTCGCCGGGATGCTGGTGACGAACCTGCGCTTCCTGGACGGTGTGGTCATCGGTACCTCGCTCACGGTGGTGCTGAGCGTGCTCGCGGCCGTCACGCTGCTGCCCGCGCTGCTCGGCTTCCTCGGGCCGCGGGTGCTCAGCCGGCGCCAGCGTCGGCGGCTCGCGGCCGAGGGCCCCGCGCGGGAGGAGCGGGCCAGCTCGCTCGCGGCCCGCTGGTCGGGCACGGTGCAGAGGCGTCCCGCCTGGATCGCGGGCCTCGCGCTGGTCGTCATGGTCCTTCTCGCGCTGCCGGTGCTGTCGCTGCGGCTGGGTGCCACGGACCAGGGCAACGACGACGCCTCGACGACGACCCGCAGGGCGTACGACCTGCTGGCCGAGGGCTTCGGACCGGGCTTCAACGGGCCGCTCCAGGTGGTCTCGGCCGGCGGTGACACCACCGCGCTGGTCAAGGGCATCGCCGGGACCCGCGGGGTGGCCCGGGTGGCAGCGCTGCCGCCCGCGCACGGCGTCACCGTCATCCAGGTCGTCCCGACCACCTCGCCGCAGTCCGAGCAGACGGACCGGCTCATCGACACCCTGCGCGACGAGGTGATCCCCGGGGCCGGCGTGCGGGCGCACGTCGGCGGTGTCACGGCGGTCTCGAAGGACTTCGCGTCCGTCACGGGCGACCGGCTGCCGTACTTCGTCGCGACCATCGTCGGTCTCGGCTTCCTGCTCCTGCTGGTCGCCTTCCGGTCGCTGCTGGTGCCGTTGACGGCGGCCGTGATGAACCTGGTCGCCGCCGCCGCGTCGTTCGGCGTCCTGGTGGCGATCTACCAGTGGGGCTGGGGCCTTGAGTTGCTGGGCCTCGGCAAGGAGGGCCCGATCCAGGCGTTCCTGCCGGTCATCATGCTGTCCCTGCTGTTCGGCCTGTCGATGGACTACCAGGTCTTCCTGGTGAGCCGGATGCACGAGGAGTGGGTGCACACGCGGGACAACGCCCGCGCGGTCCGGGTGGGCCTCGCGGAGACCAGCCGGGTCATCAACTCCGCGGCCCTGATCAAGGTCTGCGTCTTCCTCGCCTTCGTCCTGAGCGGGAACCAGGGCGCGGCGATGGCGGGTGTGGGCCTCGCGGCGGCGGTCGCGCTGGACGCGTTCGTGCTGCGGACCGCGCTGGTGCCGGCGGCGATGCATCTGTTCGGCCGGGCCAACTGGTGGTTGCCGGCCTGGCTGGAACGCCGTCTGCCGCATCTGGCGGTGGAGCCGGCGGAGGAGCCCGAGGAGGCACCGGTGCCGCGTCCGGGCCCCGCTTCCGTGATCCACGGCTTCATCCGCACCGAGGAGGGCGAGCCGGTCCACGGCGCGGCCGTGACCCTGCTGTCCAAGGGCGGACGCCAACTGGACCGCGTGACGTCCCTGGCCGACGGCTCGTACATCGTCGCGGTCCCGGCCCCGGACACCTACCTGCTGGCGGCCACGGCGGCGCAGTACGGCTCGCGGGCGCGGCATGTCGTGGTGGAGGACGGGCCGCTGGTGTACGACGTGGAACTCGCGGAGGGGGAGGTGGACGCGGTCAAGTAGCCTTCTTCTGCCCGGCCTTGAGGACCTCGGTCACGTCGAGGGTGACCTTGGCGCCGATGGAGTCGGGCAGGGTGACGAGCTCGCCGGGGGCGTGGGGGCGGTGGTACTCGTACTTACCCTCGGCCGGCTCCGCCAGGACGTGAAGGCGCTGGTGTTTGCGGTCGACGACGAGGTACACGGGGACTTTCGCCTCCGCGTAGGCGGCGACCTTGGTCCTCAGGTCGTCCTTCCAGTTGCTGGAGGTCACTTCCAGCACGAGACGGAAGCAGACCGGGTCGTACGCGTTGTTCTCGACGAAGTGCTCGTCGATGTCGGCGTCCACCACAGCGAGGTCGGGGATCGCGTAGTCCTCTGCACCGGTGGGCAGCCGGAGCCCGACGTTCTGAAGGACCTCGGTCTCGTCGTCGTCGAGTCCTGCGGCGATGAAGGGGCGCATCAGCTTCGTCAGGGCACGGGCATGGGGAGCATCCGGTGATGGGGTCACGAGGAGGTGGCCTCCGATGATCTCGACGCGGTAGCCCGGATGGCGCTCCATGATCTCGTCGGCGATGGCCGTGAGCGAGAACGGCCGGTCGTGGTCGAAGGGCTGCTCGACGGATGCTGCGGACATCACGTGCCTCCTGGGGGCTGGTGTCGAGAGCATCATCGTAGGCAGGCCGCGCGCCGGGTGTCCCCTCCGCGCCCGTTCACCCGGACGTGATCACTCGACCGAAGTGTTCCGGCCCCTGCTCGCCGGATCCGGCATCATCCTCGTCATGCCCGGCAGGAAGTCCTTGAACAGGTCGTGCACCTCGTGCACCAGGGGGCGCAGGACGCGGAAGCGGGCCAGGGACACTCCGCGGGCGGTGAGCCGGGCGCCTCGTTCGGCCAGCCGGTAGCTGCGTTCGCGGCCCTCCGTGCGGTCGAAGATCCAGTACAGGACGAGCCCCATCTGGGAGAGCCACATCAGCTCGGGCAGCACCTCCCGCAGGTCCGCCGGGACCTTGGTCCGCGCGCCGTACAGCAGCTCCTTGTGGATGTCGATGGCCTCCGCGCGCGCGTGCTCCGACTCGGCGGAGAAGGGGCTGAGCGGGCTGTCGGGGTCGGCGGCGTTCTTGAAGAACTGCACCGCGAACTCGTGGTACGGCGTGGCGATGTCCAGCCACGCCGTGAGCACGCCCGCCAGCCGTGCCTCCAGGTCGCTCTCCCGGGCCAGGACCTCCCGGACCGCCTCCCGGTGCTCGGCGGCGATCCGGTCGTAGAACCCCTGGATCAGGTGTTCCTTGCCCTCGAAGTAGTAGTACGCGTTGCCGACGGAGACCCCGGCCTCCTTGGCGATGGCCCGCATGGTCGTCTTGTCGTAGCCGCGCTCCTGGAACAGCCGCATGGCCGTCTCCAGGATGAGCGCGCGGGTCTGCTCGGACTTGCTGGCGGGCACGCCCTCACCGGGGCCGTCGTCGTAGTCGTTCTTCGGGGGCACGCACAGAGCCTAGTGCTGCGACCGTAAAGGTTCACCGGCTCACGACGCCCGGCACGGCTCCCCCAAGCTCTTCGAGCAGGGGGGACCCCCAGCCGCGTTGTCGCATCACCCGAGTACATCCAGTACGCGGGCGATGCTCCGCCTTGCGATGCTCCCCCACTGCCCGAAGGGCGTGGGAGGTGCCCCCAGCACCGGACGCCGCGAGCTTCCCGGCGAACCTTCCCGGCCACAGCACTAGCCAGTGGCGCACGCGCCGCCGTCGCAGCCGGGTGGGTCGTAGGTCCAGCCGAGGCGGGGGTCGTAGGACCACCCGTCCCCGCGCCGGTACGCGGCCCCGCCCCACTGCCCGCCGCGCCACTTGGCGGCGGCCAGCACCGCGCCCCGGGCGAGCCGTGCGCCCGCCGGGGTGCTGAGCCGGTGGGCGAGCGGCCGGTGCTCGCGCAGCGCCCACAGGACGACGATCCAGGCGGCGGCGCCCCGGTAGACCTGGCCCGAGTCGCCGACGACCGTGACCTCGTCCAGGGTGGCGCCGTGGTCGAGGGTCGGGAAACGCCGTGCGGCCTGCTCGGAGCCGGCCGGGACCAGTTCCAGGGGCACCAACTGCGGCTGCCTGACGAGCCAGTCGCGCACGGACGCGCACAGCGCGCACTCGGCGTCGTACAGGACGGTGAGCCCGCGGACCGGGACGCCCACCGAGGCGTCCGGTCCCGGCCGGCGGCGGCCGGCATCGCGCTCACGCCCCGGCCGAGGGGGCGGCCCAGTCCTGCGGCGCGACCGGCGGCACCTGCTCGCGCTCCAGCACCCCGCGGCGGCGAATCCGGTTGAGCACGTACACGTTGCCCAGGTGCATCGCGCCGAGCACCAGCAGCACCACGCCGAGTTTCGTCGACAGCGCCTCGAAGATGCCGCGAGTGTCGTCGATGCGCTGGTCGCCGCTCAGGTACAGCGCGACGAAGCCGAGGTTCACGAGGTAGAAGCCGACCACCAGCAGGTGGTTGACGGCGTCGGCGAGCCTGTCGTCGCCGTGCAGCACGTCGGCGAGGAAGATCCGCCCGTTGCTGCTGAGCGTGCGGGCCACCCAGACGGTCAGGCCGATGCTGACGAGCAGATAGATGACGTAGGCGATGACCGTGCGGTCCATGCCCCCCACCCCTTCTTTTGAACGCGTTCAAAACGCTGGCGTGAGAGACTCTAGACCTGTTTTTGAACGCGTTCAACACCCTCGGCGCAGAGGGGTTCCGCCTACGGCCTGCGGCCCAGCTCGGGCCGCTTGCCGTAGTCGGTGAAGCCGAGGACGTTGCCCCAGGGGTCGGCGATCTCGACGGTCCAGCCGGTCGCCACGGCGAAGGGCTCGTCGAGCAGGTCGATCCCGGCCCTCATGAGGGCGCGCGCCGCCGCCCGCGCGTCCGGCACCTCCAGCCACACCCGCGGCGAGGGCCACGGCGGCGGACGGTGCCCGAACTCCTCCTCGCGCAGCAGGATCCCCGGTGTCTCGCCCCCGGCCTTCAGCAGTGCGATGCCGGCCTCCTGGAGGTGGAACGCCACCGCGAACCCGGCCCGCTCGTAGAACCCCACGGCCTCGCTCAGATCCCCGACGGGCAGCAGCACGTTGTCGAACCCGAGCAGCTCGTACGACTCGTCATCTGACATGCCATCAGATTAGGTGGGCGATCCGGCGGGACCGGGAGGCCGAGCGCGATGCGGGCGCCGGGTCACTCGTTCGGGCCGGAGGGCCGGAGGGCCGGAGGATCGGAAGGTCGGAGTGCCGGACGGCCGGGCGCCGGACGGCCGGGCGCCGGGCGGCACCCCCGATGTTTCGCTTCGGCCGGTCTTCCTGCAATATGACCGTCAGTTCGCAGGCAGTCGATGAGTGGAGCCACCGTGTCCGAGCAGCCGCAGCAGCCCAACCAGGCCCCGGGATACGGATATCCCAACCAGCAGCCCGGCGCCTACCCGCCGCCCCCCGGCGCGTACCCGCCCCCTCCCGGTGGCTACCCGCCCCCAGGCGCGTACCCCCCGCCTCCGGGCGGCTACCCGCCTCCCGGAGGCTACGCGCCCCCCGGTGGTTACCCGCCGCCCCCGGGGATGCAGTACGACCCCAACGCCCCCTACGGCTACGACCCCTACGGCCGCCCCTACTCCGACAAGTCGAAGATCGTCGCCGGTGTCCTTCAGCTCAGCCTGGGCACCCTCGGCATCGGCCGCTTCTACATGGGCCACGTCGGGATCGGCATCGCCCAGCTCCTCACCTGCGGCGGCTTCGGCATCTGGTCCCTGATCGACGGCATCATGCTGCTGACGGGCAACGACAACACCGACTCCGACGGCCGGGTCCTGCGTGGCTGACACGGTGCCCGGCGCGGTGCGCGGCCGGCTGCTGCGGCATCCGGCCGCGGCTCCGCTCGCGGTGCTCTGCGCCGGGGTGACGGGCGCCGCGTACCTCTACGTCACCGACCCGCACCAGCCCGGTCACCTGCTGCCCCAGTGCCCCTTCCGGTACGTCACCGGGCTGCTCTGCCCCGCCTGCGGCGGCACGCGCATGGTGTACGACCTGATGCACGGCCGCTTCACCCAGGCCTGGCTGGACAACAGGATGCTGCTGCTCGCCGCACCGTTCGCGCTGGCGATGCTCGGCACCTGGGCCCTGGAGGGGCTGCGCGGGCGCCGCTGGCACCCCCGGCTCAGCACCCGGACGCAGGCGGCGGTGCTGCTGGTGGCGGTGGCGTGGACAGTGGTCCGCAACATCGTCTAGAGCCGTTTCGGACTCAAATGCTTCCAAGATGGCCGCATTTGATCACGGAACGGGAACTTTCCTTCGAACCCCCTCCCGTGCCGCCCTACAGGATCTTTATGCTCCCAGGGCGCAGGGGGGACGGCCGCATCCGGTCGACGCGCGTCGACGCTCACGCAGTCGCGCACGGGGGCCGGGTGACCGGGCAGTCGGGCTCCCTGGCACCGGAGATTCCCACTCCGGTTGTTGTCACCACTCCCCAGGAGCACCAGCCATGACTGTCCCCACCCCTGACGCCCCCTACGGCTACGACCCGCAGGGCCGCCCGTACTCCGACAAGTCGAAGATCGTCGCCGGCATCCTCCAGCTCTTCCTCGGAGGCCTGGGCATCGGCCGCTTCTACGTCGGCTCCGTGGGTGTGGGCATCGCCCAGCTGCTGACCTGCGGCGGTCTGGGCTTCTGGGCCCTGATCGACGCCATCCTCTTCTTCACGAGCAACGACCGCACGGACTCGCAGGGTCGCGTCCTGCGCGGCTGACCGTCCGCGCATCCGGCGACGACGCCGGGCACAGCACGCCGAGGGCCCCGTTCCGGACGGAACGGGGCCCTCGGCGTCGCGTGCGAAGGAAGGTCAGAAGCGGCGCGTGATCAGCGCCCGCTTCACCTCCGCGATCGCCTTCGTCACCTCGATGCCACGCGGGCAGGCGTCGGTGCAGTTGAAGGTGGTGCGGCAGCGCCAGACGCCGTCCTTGTCGTTGAGGATCTCCAGGCGCTGCTCACCGGCCTCGTCACGGCTGTCGAAGATGAACCGGTGGGCGTTGACGATGGCCGCCGGGCCGAAGTACTGGCCGTCGTTCCAGAAGACCGGGCAGGACGAGGTGCAGGCCGCGCACAGGATGCACTTCGTTGTGTCGTCGAAGCGGGCCCGGTCCTCCGCGGACTGCAGGCGCTCCCGCGTCGGCTCGTTGGTCTCCTTGGTGACCAGGAACGGCATGACGTCCCGGTACGCCTGGAAGAACGGCTCCATGTCCACGACCAGGTCCTTCAGGACCGTGAGGCCCTTGATGGGCTCGACCGTGATCGGCTTCTCGGGGTTGATGTCCTTGATCAGCGTCTTGCAGGCCAGACGGTTCTTGCCGTTGATCCGCATGGCGTCCGAGCCGCAGATGCCGTGCGCGCAGGACCGACGGAAGGTCAGCGTGCCGTCGAGTTCCCACTTGATCTTGTGCAGACCGTCGAGGACGCGCTCCTTGGGGTCGATCTCCAGCTGGAAGTCTTCCCAGGTCGCCTCGGCCGAGACCTCCGGGTTGAACCGGCGGACGCGGAAAGTGACGGTGATGTAGGGGGAGGCGGCGGACTCCGCCTCCACCTTGTCCAGAACGGGGGTTGCCATCAGTACTTACGCTCCATCGGCTGGTAGCGGGTCTGGACGACCGGCTTGTAGTCGAGACGGACGGTTTCGGACCCGTCGGCGCCGACCTCGCGGTACGCCATGGTGTGGCGCATGAAGTTGACGTCGTCGCGGTTGGGGTAGTCCTCGCGGTAGTGACCGCCGCGGGACTCCTTGCGGGCCAGGGCGGAGACCGCCATGACCTCGGCCAGGTCCAGCAGGTTGCCCAGCTCGACGGCCTCCAGGAGGTCCGTGTTGAACCGCTTGCCCTTGTCCTGGATCGCCACGTTCTTGTAGCGCTCCCGGAGCTCGGCGATCTTCTCGACCGCCGTCTTGATCGTCTGCTCGGTGCGGAACACCATGACGTTGGCGTCCATGGTCTCCTGCAGCTCCCGGCGGATGTTCGCCACCCGCTCGGTGCCGGTGGAGGTCCGCAGCCGCTCGATCTGCTCGACCACGAGGGACTCGGGGTCCTCCGGCAGCTCCACGAAGTCGGCCTTCTCGGCGTACTCCGCGGCGGCGATGCCGGCCCGCTTGCCGAACACGTTGATGTCCAGCAGCGAGTTGGTGCCCAGGCGGTTGGCGCCGTGCACGGACACGCAGGCGACCTCACCGGCCGCGTACAGGCCCGGCACGACCGTGCTGTTGTCCGAGAGCACCTCGCCCTGGACGTTGGTCGGGATGCCGCCCATGGCGTAGTGCGCGGTCGGCTGGATCGGGATCGGGTCGGTGTACGGCTCGATGCCCAGGTAGGTCCGCGCGAACTCGGTGATGTCCGGCAGCTTGGCGTCGAGCTGCTCCGGCGGCAGGTGGGTCAGGTCCAGGTAGACGTGGTCGCCCTCGGGACCGCAGCCGCGGCCCTCGCGGATCTCCGTGTAGATGGAGCGGGAGACGACGTCGCGGGAGGCGAGGTCCTTCATGACCGGCGCGTACTTCTCCATGAAGCGCTCGCCGTCCTTGTTGCGCAGGATGCCGCCCTCACCGCGGGCGCCCTCCGTGAGCAGGATGCCCATGCGCCAGATGCCGGTCGGGTGGAACTGGAAGAACTCCATGTCCTCCAGCGGCAGCCCGCGCCGGTAGACGGCGGCCTGGCCGTCGCCGGTCAGGGTGTGCGCGTTCGACGTCACCTTGAAGAACTTGCCGGTGCCGCCGGAGGCGTAGATCACGGACTTCGCCTGGAAGACGTGGATCTCGCCGGTCGCCAGCTCGTAGGCCACCACGCCGGCCGACTTCTTGACGCCGTCGACCTCGGTGAGCAGCTGGTCCAGGACGTAGAACTCGTTGAAGAACTCCACGCCCTCCTTGACGCAGTTCTGGTACAGCGTCTGGAGGATCATGTGGCCGGTGCGGTCGGCCGCGTAGCAGGAGCGGCGGACCGGGGCCTCGCCGTGGTTGCGGGAGTGCCCGCCGAAGCGCCGCTGGTCGATCGTCCCGTTGGGCGTCCGGTTGAACGGCAGGCCCATCTTCTCCAGGTCGAGGACGGAGTCGATGGCCTCCTTCGCCAGGATCTCGGCGGCGTCCTGGTCGACCAGGTAGTCACCGCCCTTGACCGTGTCGAAGGTGTGCCACTCCCAGTTGTCCTCCTCCACGTTCGCCAGCGCGGCGGCCATGCCGCCCTGCGCGGCGCCCGTGTGGGAGCGGGTCGGGTAGAGCTTGGTCAGGACCGCGGTGCGGCTGCGCTTGGTCGCCTCGATGGCGGCCCGCATACCGGCGCCACCGGCGCCGACGATGACGGTGTCGTACTTGTGGATCTTCATCAGGAAAATACCTCGGTCCCGGGGCCTAGCGGATGTTCGGGTCGAAGGTGAAGATCACCAGCGTGCCCAGCAGGATGGTCCACACCGTGGCGGTGTACAGCAGACCCTTCAGCCACAGGCGCGTGTTCGCGCGCTCCGCGTAGTCGTTGATGACCGTGCGTAGGCCGTTGCAGCCGTGCAGCATCGCCAGCCACAGCATGAGCAGGTCCCAGACCTGCCACCAGGGGGAGGCCCAGCGGCCCGCCACGAAGGCGAAGCCGATCTTGGAGACGCCGCCGTCCAGGACGAGCTGGATCAGCAGGTGGCCGATGACGAGGACGACCAGGACGATGCCGGACAGCCGCATGAACAGCCAGCCGTACATCTCGAAGTTGCCGCGGGTCGACTTCGGGGTCTTCCGGGTGCGCTGACGCGGGGCCTCGATGAGGGGGGCGGGGTTGTCCACGCCGTAGACGGAGCCGCCCTCGACCGGGCCGATGCCGGAAGCGGTGGTTTCAGTGGACATGTGCGTCAGCTCCCGAATACTGCACGAGCGGCGTGGCCGAGGACGGGGTAGATCGCCCCGATCATGAGCAGGACCCAGACGCCGACCACGGTCCACAGCATCTGCTTCTGGTACCGGGCGCCCTTGGCCCAGAAGTCGACGGCGATGACACGCAGGCCGTTGAGAGCGTGGAAGAGGATGGCGGCGACCAGCCCGTATTCGAGCAGGGCGACGATCGGCGTCTTGTAGGTGGCCACGACCTTGTCGTAGGCCTCGGGAGACACACGCACGAGTGCGGTGTCCAGCACATGGACGAACAGGAAGAAGAAGATGAGGACGCCGGTGACTCGGTGAGCCACCCAGGACCACATTCCTTCCCGGCCGCGGTACAGCGTTCCAGCCGGCACGGAAGAACCCTCCGGGAGCGGGGACTAGGGCCGCGCCGGCTTCACTGTCGGTCGGGCCCGGCCGGGTACGGTCCACCGGCCCCCAGTATCGTACCGAGGCGCTGACGGGGGCCTTACGGGGGGTCCGCCCGTGTGATCGAACTCGCTCTCAAAGGTGCACGGACGGCTCAGTGGCGGCGCCCAGCAGGCCCCGCAGCCGCCCGTGCGCGAGCCCCCGCAGCTCCTCGCGGGCGACGACGCGCTCGTCCTCCGGATCGTTGGTCAGCCGTGACCGGATCGCCGGCAGGACCCGGTCCAGGGCCTCGTCCGGGGCGATGCCGTCCAGGCAGATGACGAAGGTGTGGCCGAATCTCGCCTCATAGGCGGCGTAGGCGGCGCTCAGGGCCGTGGAGGCGGCCGCGTACGTGTGGGCGGGCAGCTTGGGCAGGGGTTCTTCCGCCAGTGCCCCGGCCAGCTCCTCGGGGCCCAGGTCGTACGTCGCCTCGTCCGCCGCGGCCAGCAGGGACGGCAGGTCCGGATACGGGCGGTGGACGGCGACGCGGTGGGCCCAGCGGGGGCTGTGCAGGCAGGTCAGGAGGGTCCTGTGGGCCTCGGCGGCGGGGGCGGTGTTGAAGCGCTCCAGGGTCTGCGCGGGCAGCGTGGGTCCTAGGTCTGCTTGGGAGGTCGGCAGGGTGTCGGCGGGGACGCCGGCCGGGGGAAATCCGTGAGAGATGTGCCGTACGTTATCGGGTGTGCTCATGACGTGTTCGACGGGTGACTGAATTTCACTCGGACGGGAGAGTTTGAGAACGTGCGGTGGACACGTGCGGTGGTCATGGGCCGTTAGGTTGGCCGCGTGAGCAAGCACAGGCGCCGGGCTCCGGCACGCAAGCCGCGACGCACGCGGGCCGCCGTCGTGGGCACATTGGTCACCGTTGTCGTCCTGGGCGTGGGAGTGGCCGCGTGGTCCTTCGGGGGCGACGGCTCCCCGTCGGACGGCTCGGACGCGTCCTCCGGTCCGGCGACTCCCGGCCCCACCCGCAGCTACCCGCTGTCGCAGGCGCCGCGGACCATCCCCGCCGTGCGCTCCCACACCGCGGCCCACGGCCCCGGCTGGCGCCCGGAGTCCGGCTCCCGGGTCGTGGTGAGCGACGAGTCACTCGCCGACGAGGGCAAGCTGATCGCGGGCGAACTCGGTCTGGCCTACGCCGGCCGGCGCGACGACGACCGCCCGGGGGACCTGCGGCTGGCGCTGGGCAAGGGCGGCACGGGCGGCAATCCCGAGTCGTACACCATGACCGTGCGCGACGGCCGCGTGCTCATCAGCGGACCGGCCGACGCGGGGGTCTTCTACGGCACCCGCACCCTGAAGCAGGAGGTGCACGGCGGCGGCACGGCCCCCGAGGGGGTCGTGGAGGACGCGCCGGCCAAGCCGCGGCGCGGTTTCATGCTGGACATCGCCCGCAAGCCGTTCACGGCCGCCTGGCTGGAGGACCGCATACGGGAGCTCGGCGACCTGAAGTTCAACGAGCTCGGCCTGCACTTCTCCGACGACCAGGGCTTCCGCATCGAGTCCGGCACGCACCCGGAGATCGTCTCCCCGGACCACCTGACCAAGGCCCAGGTCAAGCGGATGGTCGACCTGGCCGCGAGCCGGCACATCACCGTCGTCCCCGAGATCGACTCGCCCGGCCACCTCAGCGCGGTGATCGCCGCCCACCCCGAAACGCAGCTGCGCAACGGACAGGGCGTGGCGACGCGCGGCGCCATCGACATCTCCGAGCCCCGGTCGGCCGCGATCGTCGACGACCTGCTCGACGAGTACGCGGGCCTCTTCCCCGGCGGCTTCTGGCACCTCGGCGGCGACGAGTACCAGGCGCTGACCGCGCGCGACCCCCAGGCGGCCTACCCGCAGCTGGCCGCCGCCGCGCGCAAGGCCCACGGCTCCGGCGGCAACGTGGCCGACCTGACGACGGGCTGGCTGAACGACCGCGCCGCCGCCGTCCGCGAACACGACCGCGCGCCGCGCGCCTGGAACGACGGCTTCTTCCGCAGCTCGTCGGTGGCGCCCGCCCGGGACATCGAGGTCGCCTACTGGACGGGCAAGGAGTACGGCGCCCGCCGGCCGGCCGAGTACCTCGACGCCGGACGCAAGGTGCTCAACTACAACGACGAGTTCCTCTACTACGTCCTCGGCGAGCCGCAGACCTTCGTCTACCCGGACGGCCGGCGGATCTACGAGCAGTGGAACCCGCGTGTGCTGCGCGGCACCGAGGCGGTGCCCGCCCGGTACGACGCGCAGATACTCGGCGGCTCGTTCGCCGTGTGGTGCGACCTGGCGAACTCCCAGACCCAGGATCAGGTGGCGGCCGGTATCCGGATGCCGCTGCGGGCGACCGTCCAGAAGCTGTGGGACGCGCGGAAACCGGAGATGTCCTGGTCGGAGTTCAAGGAGCTTGCCGACAAGCTGGGTTGACGCCGGGTCAGGGAAAACGCCGGCCCCGCGCCGACCGTGGCCCGGTCCCGTTTCCCGCGCGCCGGCCTTCCGTCTCGCGCATTGGCCGAAACCTTTCTTATGCCAACTCGCTCGACTCCGTGTGCGACCCGTGTGACACTACCGGCCGATCGCACGCAGTACGGGCAAGTGCGGGCTCCGTGGACGTCGGCGCCCCTTGAGGAGGCGTGGATGAGTCTGGTGGAACTGCTCGCGCAGGCCGACGAGCGCGGGCTGGCAGCCGGCGGGCTGGCTTGTTTGGACCGGTGCGTGCCCCTGCTCGGCGGCGACGACGAGGTCCTGCGGCCGCTGTGGGGGAGCCTCGCCGAGGACGGCGACCACTCCTCGGACGGCGACTGGGCCGAGCGGCTCGAGAAGGCACGCGGCGCGCTGGAGGCGATGGGCGACGAGGACGACGAGGCCGTGCTGCTGGCCCGTGGGATGCTGTCCGCCGCGCCGGCCGCCCGGTCCGCCGCCGAGGTGCGGCAGTGGGCGGACGCCTGCTCGGTCGCCTCGCTCCGGATCCACCAGCTCCTCGACCCGGCCGAGGACGGCGCCCCCGCCGACACCCTCCCCGAGGCGCTCGACTCCGTGCGCGCCGGGGGAAGCCCCGCCCCGGGTCCCGCCGAGGGCATGTCGCCGCTGGTCGCGGGCGAACTGCGCCGCCAGATCACCGTCCTGGAACTGGTCGCCGGGCACGGACGTGCCGGACTCCGCCAGGCCCTGGAGGTCTCCACGGAGGGGCGCCGCGTCCTGCGGGCGGTGGTGTCCCGCCGGGCCCGCGGCCGGGTGTGAGCCCACCGCCCCGGACGGACCGGGCGCGCGGCGGGCATCTGTGAGCGTCCTGCGGGCGCGATGCGGTGGTCCTGCGCCGGTCCTGCGCCGGTTGTGGGGAAATCCGCGATCGCGGGTGACGAACTGCGGGCGGAGCGCGCTCTTCCCTATGTGACAGTCCAGCATGTGACGACTCAGCAGCAGAGCAGGCCGCAGGCCGCCACCAAACCGGTGCGGTGGGCGGCGGACACCGTGACGGCGATGCGCGAGGGCGCTCGGCTGCGCCTGGACTACTCGGCGCAGAGCCTGTGGCGCGTCGACCGGACCATCGAGGAGATACGGCGCGAGGGCACGCCGCACGCCGCCGTGCGGAGCGTGCTGCGCGGCTTCGGCGCGTACGCGGGCGAGGTGATCGTCCGTCATGGCGGCGGGGCCGAGTGGTGGGCGAGCGGCGGCGAGCACTGGGTGCGCACCGCGGACGGACGGCTGTGGGACCCCATCGAGGAGGCCGGCCGCTGCTTCACGGGCCAGGGCTCGCTGCGGCTGCTGTGCCGGGACGCGATGGGGAGCGAGCGGATCTGAGCCGTGGCCGGTGGGCCGCTGACGAGCTGTGACACTTCTGTGGGAGCCGACGCTGATGACCGTGGGGGCGTGGACACGGCCGGTGGGCGGTGCGCACGCCTGGGGACTCGCTACGGACGAGGACGGTTCTTGGGCCACGGAGGGGAACCCCGCCGCGCGCAGGCGTACGACGGGGAGCTGGGTGCGGCCGTCGCACGGGCCCAGGAGGGCGACGAGGAGTCCTTCGCCGTCGCGTACCGGCTGGTGCAGCCCGGACTGCTCGGGTATCTGCGCGGTCTCGTCGGCGACGACGCGGAGGACGTGGCCTCCGAGGCCTGGCTGGAGATCGCGCGCGACCTCGGCCGGTTCCGGGGCGACGGGGCGGGCTTCCGCGGCTGGACGGCGACCATCGCCCGGCACCGGGCGCTCGACCATCTGCGCCGGAAACGGGTGCGGCCCCGGGGCACCACGCTGGAGCAGGACGTCCTGGAGCTGCCCGGTCCGCACAGCACCCACGACCAGGCCCTGGAGGCCATGACCACCGAGCGCGCTCTCGACCTCGTCCGCGGGCTGCCCCGCGACCAGGCCGAGGCCGTACTGCTGCGGGTCGTGGTCGGTCTCGACGGCCCCGCCGCCGCGCGTGTCCTCGGCAAACGGCCGGGCGCGGTGCGCACCGCGGCCTACCGGGGTCTGAAACGGCTGGCGCTTCAGCTCGAGGAGGAGGCCCGGGGCGCGGCGGGAGAGTGAGGGGCACCGAGGCAACGGCCGGGGCCGCCACCCCCCACAGGAGAGGCCCCGGCCGTCGCGCGGCACGGGCCGCGCGGCCCGTACTCCTTACAGCGCCGAGGGAGCGGTTTCTGTCACACCTCGCCCCCGCTCCGATTGGTTGCGCGTTGTACGGTCATGGACGGAAGGCGGTTTCAAGCCGTAACGTGCCTTTCGCGCCGAGGCGCGGCGGGCATGGACACCGCAACGATCTGCCGCCTCGAACACCGCAACCATCAACTGAGGAACCACGACGGCGAGAGCCCGGTCCGTGCCAGCGGTGCCGGTTCAGTGGCAAGAAAGGGCACCACGGGTGCTGGGGGACGACGCGGAGCTGACCGCCGCGGTGCTTGCGGCGCAGGACGGGGACGAGACCGCGTTCCGGACTGTGTACCGTGCCGTGCACCCGCGGCTGCTCGGATACATACGCACGCTGGTCGGCGATCCGGACGCCGAGGACGTGGCGTCCGAGGCCTGGCTCCAGATCGCCCGCGACCTGGAGCGGTTCAGCGGGGACGCCGACCGGTTCCGCGGCTGGGCCGCCCGGATAGCCCGCAACCGCGCCCTGGACCACATACGCATGCGCGGCCGCCGCCCCGCGATCGGCGGCGACGAGACGGAACTGGCCGGCCGGGCCGCGGAGTCCGACACCGCGGGCGAGGCCATGGAGGCCCTTGCCACCGGAAGCACGTTCTCCCTCATCGCCCGGCTGCCGCAGGACCAGGCCGAGGCCGTGGTGCTCCGGGTGGTCGTGGGTCTCGACGCGAAGACCGCGGCCGAGACGCTCGGCAAGCGCCCCGGTGCCGTGCGCACCGCCGCGCACCGCGGTCTGAAACGGCTCGCGGAACTCCTCGGTGACGATCCGCAATCCCCCCACGCGCTCGACGCGCTGCCGCCTCCGCGAGAACCGCGGGGACGCGCGGTGACGTCCGCCGGTGTGACGCATATGCGTGCCCGGACGCAGAAGGACATGTGATGGCCGAGGAGCAGCACAGGTGGCTGGACCACGACACCGCGGAGCGTCTGCTGCGCGGGGAGCCACTGGACACCGTCGACATCACCGTCCGTGATCAGGCCGAACGGCTCGCCAAGGCGCTGGGCGCCCTGTCCGCCGAGTCGTCCCCGCTTCCTTTGGCCGTCCGTGCCTTCCAGGACCGGGCCGCCTTCTCCGCCTCCTCGCCCGCCTCGGCGTGTCCCGTCGAGGCCGACGAGGCACTGCCCGGTGAGGCGGCCGCGCTGGCCGCCTTCCGCAAGGCACACGCCGAACGGGCCGACGAGCGGGCCGCGGAGGGCGCCGACGCCTTCGGCGCGGCCCTCGCGGCGCACTCCCGTCCGCGTTCCGCGATCTCCGACGACGTCGGGCTCGTCCGGGTCGGCACGCACGCGCGTGGCGGTACGGGAGGGCGTTCCCGGCATGCCGGGCCGGGGCGCCGGCGCCGGCCGGTACGCCTCGCGCTGTCGGCCGCGCTGGCCGTGGGCGCGGTCGGCGGGGTCGCGGCGGCGGCCACCACCGGCGTGCTGCCGACGCCGTTCGGCGGCGACGAGCCCGCGCCCGGCACCTCCGTCTCCGTCCCGGCGACCCCGGAGCACCCGCTGGTGACGCCCTCGCCCGGCCGCACCACGGGCGGCGGTCCGGGCACGCCGACGCCCGGCGGCGCCACGACCGGCGCCGCGGACCGCGACGCCGGGAGCAGCGCGCTCGAGGGCGGCGCCGCCCCCGGGCACGAGGCCACCGCCACCGCCGGTTCCGGCGACGACCAGGGCGCCCCCGAGAGCTGGAACCGGCTGGTGTCGTCCTGCCGCGACCTGCGCGACGGCAAGAGCCTGGACTCCGACCGCCGGCGCGACCTGGAGACGGCGGCCGGCGGCTCCGCGCGCGTGTGGTCGTACTGCCGGGGTGTCCTGAAGACGGTCGACGGCCGCTCCGGTGACAAGGGCCGCGACGACCAGGGCGGGAGCGAGGGCGGCGGCGAGAACGGCAAGAGCGCCGGGAAGGGCCGCGGCGGCCAGGGCGACCAGGGTTCCCAGGACGGCCAGGGCGACGACCAGGACGGCGACAGAGCCGGCGACGGAGCCGGGCACGGAGACGGGGACAAAAAGCGCCTCGGCGGCAACGGCCGCGGCTTCCACAAGAGCCTCGCGCCGACGATGTTCGCCCCGGCGCTCCCGGACGTCTCACCGCCGGACCCGGAACGGCCCGCCTCGCCCTCGGCTCCGTTTGCCGGGCCCCACCTGCTGCCGCTCCTGACCCCACCCCTGCCACCGCTCTGAGCTGCGGGTTCGTGCCACAGGGAAGACTGTCCCCCCAGGGGTGTGACGTTTTCCACGGCGGTGGCGCAGTAGTGAGTGAGCCGACTGGTCATCGGCCGCCGCACAGAGCCGGGGTTCCCCCCGTACCCACGGCTCGTGCATTTCGGCGCGGGCGGGACACGTTCCCCCGGTCCCGCCCGCGCCCCCGTCCTCTCCCTCGCCCTTCCCGTTCCTCGCGCGTCACCAGTGCACGACGACCCGGTCGCCGACCCGCACCTGCGCGAACAGCCGTGAGATCGCACCCTCGTCGCGTACGTTGACGCACCCGTGCGAGCCGCCCGCGTAGCCGCGCGCCGCGAAGTCGTAGGAGAAGTGCACGGCCTGGCCGCCGCTGAAGAACAGCGCGTAGGGCATGGGGGAGTCGTAGAGCGTCGACACATGGTGCCGGGACTTCCAGTAGACCTGGAACACACCCTCGCGGGTGGGTGTGTACTCGCTTCCGAACCGCACCGCCATCGTCGAGAGCGTTCGTCCGTCCACCATCCAGCGCAGTGTCCGGCTGGTCTTGTCGATGCACAGCACCCGGCCGGTCAGGCAGCGCCCGTCCGGTGGTGCGGCCGGCTGCCCGCCCATCAGGTACAGCTCCCACCGGCCCGGCTCGTGCGTCATCGCCAGCAGGCGCTGCCAGGTGACCGTGTCGGTCCGCCCCGTCCGCGGCAGCCCGCGCTTTCCCTGGAAGCCCTGGACGGCCTGCTCGGTCAGGTCGTCGTAGGAGCCGGTGGGCCCGTCGAACAGCCAGCCGATCTGGCGCAGCCGGGCCTGGAGTTCCCGTACGGCAGGGCCGCTGTCGCCGCGGGACCACAGGACCTGGGCGGTGCTGCGGACCGGGCGCGGGGTCCCGCCCGGTCTCGCGTCGCCGGGGTCGCCGGTGCGGACACCGGGCTGCCGGGTGCCGTCCGGGATCTCGATGTGCACCGGCGTGCGCGGCCGGCCGTCCGGGCCCGTGGGCTGCACCGTGCAGCCGCTCAGGGCGGCCAGTGCCGTGGCCGCGGCGACGGCGGCGCCCGCCTTCCTCATGCCCCCGGTACGCATGGCGCCCCCCGCTGTCCCGCCGGCGTCCGTCGCCGGTACACCGGAATGTCTCCCCGCGAGTGACGGACGGCGAACCACGGGGCAAGGTGGGGAGATGAACGAGCGGTCCGGCCCGTGGGACAGCTCCCCGCGGCGGGCACTCCCCGATGGCACGGCCGCCGCCGCGGTCCGGGGCGACGGCGGGTCGTACGGGCGGACAACTGGCGGGCGACAAGGAACGCGGAGGCACACACCATGACGCGCGAGTCGGAGTCGGGGCTGCCCATCGAGCCGGTCTACGGGCCGGACGCCCTGAAGGACTGGGACCCGGCCGGGAAACTGGGCGAGCCGGGGGCCTACCCCTTCACCCGCGGTGTGTACCCCACCATGTACACGGGCCGCCCCTGGACCATGCGCCAGTACGCCGGTTTCGGCACGGCGGTGGAGTCCAACGCCCGCTACAAGCAGTTGATCGCCAACGGCACGACGGGCCTGTCCGTCGCCTTCGACCTGCCCACCCAGATGGGCCACGACTCCGACGCGCCGATCGCGCACGGCGAGGTCGGCAAGGTGGGCGTGGCCATCGACTCCGTCGACGACATGCGGGTGCTGTTCGGCGGGATCCCGCTGGACAAGGTGTCCACGTCGATGACGATCAACGCCCCCGCGGCACTCCTGCTCCTGCTGTACCAACTGGTGGCGGAGGAGCAGGGGGTCGGCGCCGACAGCCTGACGGGCACGATCCAGAACGACGTGCTGAAGGAGTACATCGCGCGCGGGACGTACATCTTCCCGCCCAAGCCGTCCCTGCGGCTGATCGCGGACATCTTCAAGTACTGCAGGGCCGAGATCCCCAAGTGGAACACCATCTCGATCTCGGGCTACCACATGGCCGAGGCGGGCGCGTCCCCCACGCAGGAGATCGCGTTCACCCTCGCCGACGGCATCGAGTACGTCCGCACGGCGGTCGCGGCCGGCATGGACGTCGACGACTTCGCCCCGCGCCTGTCGTTCTTCTTCGTCGCCCGGACGACGATCCTGGAGGAGGTCGCCAAGTTCCGCGCCGCCCGCCGGATCTGGGCGCGTGTGATGAAGGAGGAGTTCGGCGCGAAGAACCCCAAGTCGCTGATGCTGCGCTTCCACACGCAGACGGCGGGGGTCCAGCTCACGGCGCAGCAGCCCGAGGTGAACCTGGTCCGGGTCGCCGTCCAGGGCCTGTCGGCGGTCCTCGGCGGCACCCAGTCGCTGCACACCAACGCCTTCGACGAGGCGATCGCGCTGCCCACCGACAAGAGCGCGCGCCTGGCCCTGCGCACCCAGCAGGTCCTGGCGTACGAGACGGACGTGACCGCGACGGTGGACCCCTTCGCCGGCTCCTACGTCATCGAGAGGTTGACGGACGACGTGGAGGCGGCCGCCGTCGCGCTGATGCGGAAGGTCGAGGACCTCGGGGGCGCGGTCTCGGCGATCGAGCACGGCTTCCAGAAGCAGGAGATCGAGCGCAGCGCCTACCGCATCGCCCAGGAGACCGACTCCGGCGAGCGGGTCGTCGTCGGCGTCAACCGCTTCGGACTCGACGAGGAGGAGCCCTACGAGCCGCTCCGCGTCGACCCCGCCATCGAGGCCCAGCAGGCCGAACGCCTGGCCCGGCTGCGCGCCGAGCGCGACCGGACGGCGGTGGACACGGCCCTGTCCGCCCTGAAGAAGGCCGCCAAGGGCGAGGACAACGTCCTCTACCCGATGAAGGAGGCGCTGAGGGCGCGGGCGACGGTGGGCGAGGTGTGCAACGCGCTGCGCGAGGTGTGGGGCAACTACGTGCCGAGCGACGTGTTCTGAGCGACGGCGGCCCCCGCGGCGAGGGGGCCGCCGGGCCGCCCGTCTCGTCCCCCGGAACCCGGAGACGGGGTGCCGTACCGCCGTGCGACACTCCTTGCCATGTTCGGAGTCATCCACCTCCCCACCTACTTGGCAGGACTGGCCCTCATCGTCCTGCTCCCCGGGCCCAACTCGCTGTACGTGCTCTCCGTCGCCGCCCGGCGCGGGGTACGCGCCGGGTACACCGCCGCCGCGGGTGTCTGGTGCGGGGACACCGTGCTCATGACGCTGGGAGCGGCCGGGGCGGCCTCGCTGCTGAAGGCGAACCCCGTGCTGTTCGGGATCGTGAAGTACGCCGGCGCCGGATATCTGACCTGGATCGCGATCGGCATGCTGCGGACCGGCTGGGGGATGTGGCGGACCCGGCGGGAGAAGGCCGCGCCGGAGGAGGACTCCGCGCCGGCCGCCGGCGAGCGGCCGTTCCGCCGCGCTCTCGTCGTGAGCCTCGTCAATCCCAAGGCGATCCTGTTCGTCATCGCCTTCTTCGTGCAGTTCGTCGACCCGGCCTACGCCTATCCTGCGCTGTCCTTCGTCATCCTCGGCGCCTTCCTCCAGTTCGCCAGCGTCCTCTACCTCAGCGCGCTGATATTCGGCGGCATGAAGCTGGCCGCCGCCTTCCGCCGCCGCAAGCGCCTGTCGGCGTCCGCGACCTCCGCGGCGGGCGTGCTGTTCCTGGGCTTCGCGGTGAAGCTCACGCTGGCGAGCACGTAGCGCCGCTCCGCCGGCCGCCGCTCGCCGCGGGGACCGCGGACGGCACGGGCCCCGGAACGTATCCGTTCCGGGGCCCACTTCTGTCCCATGGGGCTTGTTGCGCCGTCGTGTCCGGCGGGTCAGCCGAGCAGTCGTCGCAGGTTCAGCCTGCCCCACAGCAGGCTGGTGCCGAACGAGAGGGCCATCACCGTGATCAGCAGACCGACCAGAAGCAGCCCCGCCATCGGTCCGCTCAGGTCCGGCGACACCAACGGGGCGACGATCTCCTCGACGAACAGCACATGCACCATGTACGCGCCGAGCGCGGCACCGGCCAGCTTCTGCAGGAGCGGCCGCAGCTTCTCGGGGATGCGGATCCTGTTGACCAGGAGCAGCACACAGATGGTCAGGACGGCGACGAACAGGTGCGCGTTGGGGATCACGTAATGGACCTGCGTGTTGTACCAGAGGCACCCGGCCATGGCGAGCGGCATCACGACGAACAGCGGCCAGCGCCACCGTACGGCGCCCGCCGGGAGGGCGAACAGAAACGCGCCCCCGACCGCGTACACCAGCGAATAGGTGCCGAACCCCCAGGTCGCCGTCGGCATCCTGTGACCCGTGACCTCGCCGAGGGTGGTCAGCACGCTCGGCAGCACCGCGATGCCGAGAAGGGCGGCTCCCAGTCCCCAGGGCCGCTTCCCGGCCTTGACCAGCATCGCGAAGGCGAGCAGCACGGTGATCGGGATGTAGCTGTACATGAACCACAGGTGGTAGGCGGGCCGAACGGTGCCGAAGAGGGAGCTCGTCGCCAGCTCGGTCATCGGCCGGTCGTTGCGGTCCCGCAGCCAGGCCCAGACCAGATAGACCGCCGTCCACACGAAGAGCGGAACGGTGTTGCGGACGACCCGCTGCCACATCCGGGCGCTGTCGCGCGGGGGCGCGCCGACCAGCACGGCCCAGCCGGCGATGGCGAAGTACGTGGGAACGGCGAAGGCATGGATGCCCTCGACCACGTGTCCCGCCCAGTACGACCCGGAGCCGTTGGCCGGGTTGTCGCCGGTCGCCTTGATGAACTGGGCGCCCGTGTGTCCCAACATGACCATGGCCGAACAGATCAGCCGCATCAGGTCGATGTCGTAGCGGTGTTCCCGTGGTGCGGCGGCCTGTTCGGGCGAGGCGCTTCTCTGCTGCGGCACGTGTACGGCTATGTCATTGGGCACTGCGCAACTCTCGTGGTGCCCGGTGTACGGGAGTTGAAGAGGCAGTGGCTCCGCTGTGGCTGGTGGGTCTCGTTTGGCCGTCCGGGACGGGTGAACGGGCAGGTCAGCCCATGGGGGCCGGGTTCGGACAGCGAAACGCGTCCCGCCCGGCTCGGCCTACGGCCGAGCCGGGCGGGACGCCGCGGCTGTCACCTCGGGTTCATCCCCGTGTCACTTCCGGACACGCCGCCCCACCGCCCTGCGCACCACGCGCTTCGCGCGGCGCACCTGGAGCTTCGCGCGCGATCGCGGGTGGCTGCCGGGAAGGCCGAGTTCGGCCAGCCGCAGCTCGGGAAAGTAGTAGCCGGGGCCGTCGGCCAGGTTGTTCCGCAGCCAGTCCGCCGTCGACTCCCGCAGCCGCGGGTACGTCTTGGGCTGCATGCAGAAACCGATCGCCCGGACCAGCGGTGACAAGGTCCCGGGGGCCGTGCCGACGAGAGCCGGGGTCTCCTCGCGCTCCAGATCCGGCACCAGGTGGTCGACCACGGCCAGGGGCACGCGGTTGCTGTTCGGGTAGGGCTGGAGGCGCCGCATCACCAGTCCGGTCCCGACCCGTGCGACGGGCACCTCGAAGTAGGCGGAGGCGGTCACCATGGCCGTCGAGAAACAGCCGACGACGAGCTCGGGACGCCAGTGGTGGTACAGCGTCTCGGCCAGCAGCGGCGCGTCCAGCACGGTGAGCCGGACGCCGGCGTCCGCCGCCGCCTTGCTCAGCGCCGCCGAGTAGCCGGCGGGAGCCGTCGGATGGGGCTTGAAGACCAGGGAACGGTGCCCGGCGCGCACGGCCCCGGTGAGCATGCGGACATGGAGGTCCTCCTCCTCCTGCGCGCTCAGGATGTTGATCGCCGCCAGATACTGGCCGAGGAGCACGGCCGTCGGCGCCTCCTCCAGGACGGGCGCGAGCCGCGGGTCGTCCGCCGCGTCCCGGGAGATCTCGTCGAGCACGCCGCGGAACGCCTCGTCCGGGACGATCTCGGGCTCGACGCCGTACTCGGACAGCAGCATCGGCTTCAGGCCGGGTATCAGGTCGAGATGGAGCAGCCGCCGGATGCGGCGCGCGATGGTCAGCGGCAGCTTGTCCCGGGTCGGCCCGTAGCTCATGAGGCCGTCGGCGTACACGTGGACGGCACTCTCGGAGAAGATCGCCGCCAGGGCCTGGGCCGGGTTGACCTGGATCGACTCGACCGCGAGCTCGATCAGGTCCCGCTCGTCGATGCCCCACAGCAGACGGAACGCCCGCTGCCACATCACCGTGTCGTTGCCCCGCGGACCCCAGGCGCTGGGGTGGTGGGGGCTGATCGCCTCGTTCCAGCCGACCACCGAGTCGAAGCGGTCGGCCACCCGCGCGAAGCCGTGCATCTCGTCGAGGCGCAGGGCCGTCTCCGGTATGGCGGCGTTGTTGGAGACCAGCAGGACGCGCCGGGCCTCGCGGCGCGGTCCGAACAGGCCCGCGTCGAGCGCCGCGGCGAGGGTGGCCGCTCCGTAGAGGGTCGAGACCTGGAAGATCTGAGTCTTGCGGGGCATGGTTCAGGCAGCCTTCCGCCCGTCACGCAGGCGGCTGAGCGACCTGCTCCGAGTGCTGTCCATGGTGGTGAGGGTCTCCTCGAGCGTTCGCTCGGGCATGCGGTGGAGCGCGGCTTTCGCCTCACGCCGCAGTCGCTGGGCCGTCGAGGGCTCGTACTCGTTCGCCTTGCCGATGTGGAAGGCGATCATGGCGCAGTAGGTCCGTACGGCCTTGGGGAGGAAACGCTCGGTCTCCGGGTCCTTCAGCACATCCTGCAGCAGCGCGTCGTAGGCCGGGATGAAGTCCAGCTGACGCGCGTCCTTGATCTGGGTGAGCGAGGTCGCGACGCCCCTGCGGTAGAACACGCCGTGCACACCGAGGGAGGCGTACGTCCTGGCCTTCAGATGCAGGCGCCAGATCCACAGCCGGTCCTCGGCGGTGCGGAGTTCGGTCGCGAAGCGCATGCCCCCGTCGTCGAAGAGGTGCCGGCGGTAGATCCCCGCCCAGACGAAGGGGTAGTCGACCATCGTCTCCGAGTCGGCCGGCGCTATTCCGTCGCGCGGATCCATCACGAGGTTGCGCACCGGGGCCGGGGGCCGCCGGATCACCCGCTCGGTGCCCGTGGCCTGGACATGATCGGTACGGGCGAAGTCGCAGCCCAGTTCGTCCATGGCGCGCACCAGTTCGGCGAGGTGGCCCGGCCCGTACCAGTCGTCGCCGTCGAGGAAGGTGATGTAGTCGCCGCTCGCCGCGTCGATACCGCTGTTGCGCGCCTGGGCTATGCCCATGTTCTTCTCGTGCCGGATCACCTTGGCGCCCGGACGCCTCTCCGCCCAGCGGTCGACGACCCCGGGGGTGGAGTCCGTGGAGCAGTCGTCCACGAGCAGGAACTCGATATCGGGATGCGCGTTGTTGGCGAGGCTTCGCAGCGTGCTCTCGGCGAACGCTCCCACATTGTGCATGGGGACGACAACAGACAGTCTCGGCACAGAGGCCTCTCACGCTCGAAGGTCGGGGATTGGAACAGGCTAGCGATGCTCCCGACGGGTGCAGTGTCGCCCGGGACATGGAGAGATGAATTAAGTTCAAATCATCGGTGAATGACCGGTGGTTTACGCCTGGCCAAAGATTTCCCTGAGCTCGTCGAGGTTCGACCGGGTCGTTTCCCAGAGGAACTTCTGCGCGTCGTGCACCTCCGCCACGGCGGTCGCGTGGTCGTCGAGGATCGCCGTGGCCCGTTCCCTGAGCCGGGAGCCGAGTTCCCGGTCGTGCACGGAAAGCCCCCATTCCTCGCGGCCGATGTCGGACAGGAAATAGGCGAGCTTCGGGTGGGAGACGAGGCTGAGGATCGGGGTGCCGCAGCCGAAGGGGATCATGCCCGCGTGCCCGCGCATGCCGATCACCAGCCGCGACCGGCCGTACAGCTCGCGGATGCCGTCGTTCGACATGTCGTGGAGCCGCTCCACGGGCAGTGTGAGGCCGTGCTCCCGGCGCAGGTCGTGCACGAACTTCTCGTCGGCGGGCATGTGGGCCGCGTAGCGCACGTCGGCCCGGTCCCGCAGTTCCCGGAGCGCGGCGGCCATCTGGCCGAGGAAGTGGCCGTAGTCGTGGCCGAAGCGCAGCCCCGCGCGGTCGTAGGCGCAGTTGACCAGGACGGTCTCGGATCTCTCGGCCGGGTCGAACCGGCCCGGGGCGAGGTACCGCGCCACGGTGGTCGGGCAGGGCTGGTAGCGCACCCGGTCGCGCAGCTCCTCGGGGAGCAGCTCCCGGACCCGCTCGATCGATCCGTGGTTGCGCAGCCCGAAGAACGCCGACCGTTCGACGAGCACCCGCAGGCTCCCGGCGAACCGGCTCCGGCGGTAGAGCTGTCCGTCGAACACGTTGTAGCCGACCGCGAACACCGCCAGGGGTGTGGTGATCCGCTCCAGGAGCTCGTCCGGGACGTTCCACTGCCAGTGGCTGTTGCCGTTGGGGGAGGTGTCCGGGAGGAAGAGCCCGCCGCCGCCCACGATCACTCCGCGCCGCGCGTTCAGCTGCTCCAGCGCCGCCTCGTCGACCAGCCGGTGCACCGGCTGCCGGTACCAGCGGCGCGGGCCCGTGTCGGTGCCGAAGCACATGCGCACGGCCTCGGGCAGGATCTTGTCCCCGGCGTTCTCCTGGCCCTCGGCGAACAACGCGACATGCGCGAGCTGGTCGGCGGCGGCGTCCGGCTGCTCCGGTTCCGGTCCCCCGGGGCGGGTGCGCGCATACCAGCTGTGGCAACCGGCGTCGGTGGGATCGGCGTCCAGGCCCTCCCGGGCGTACGCGTGCGCGTCCTCCTCCCGCCCGCACAGCCACGCCAGACGGGCGAGCTGGGCGAAGGCGCGCGGGGCGACATCGGGTGAGGCCGCCGCCAGCAGCAGATGTGCCTCGGCCTCGGCGTAGCGCGACAGCGCCATCAGGCAGACGCCCAGCGTCTCCTGGCAGCGGGGCGCGTCCAGCCGGTCGCCCACGACCGGGGCGAGGACCTCGACGGCCTCGTCGTAACGGCCCTGCCGGCGGTACACGTCGGCCACCGTACGGGCGAGACCGAGGGAGGGACGCGCCCGGAGCAGCGGTGGCGCGCAGTGCGCCAGCAGGTCGGGGTGCTTGTCGCCGGGCAGGGCGCAGTAGGCCGCCCGGAACTCCTCGTCGCTCATCTCGAAGCGGCGCCGCGCCTCGGCGGCCGGACCGTGGACGGGCGCGCCGGAGGGGCCCGTGAAGTGGAGGACCGCGATGTTCGCGGGCACCGGGGAGCCGCCGGGGAGCCGGTGGGTGAGGAAGTCGTACCGCGCCTCCACCGGGACCAGGACGTCCGCCGGCGTGAGGTCGGGACCGCCGTCGCCGGTGAGCCGGGCCGCCAGGGCGTCGTCCACGTCGGCGCGCTGGATCACCAGGAGGCCGCCGGGCAGGACGGCTCGCCGCTCCCCGCCCTCCCCGTCGTACAGCGTCTGCGGGACGGCGCCCACCCCACGGCGCATCCGCAGCAGCTCACCGAGGTCCCGCAGCACGACCATGTCCGGGCTGAGGGCGATGACCGTGTCATAGCCCTCCAGCCGGAAGAGGTCGGCGCGGCCCTCCGCCCGGCGGGTGACGACACGCGGGTGCAGACGGCGCAGGGCGTCGAACGAGGAGTCGGCCGGCCCCGGGTGCAGGACCACGAAGTCCTCGCACACGCCGGGATTGGTCAGTACCAGGCTGCGCAGCAGCGTGGCCAGGGCGGGCAGGCGGTCGCTGTCGGCGTGGACGGCGAAGGCGATCCGGCGTCTGCCGGTGACGGTGCTCCGGTCGTCCGCCAAGGAGTGGGTCATCGCAGGGCGATCCTCATCTTGCTGTGGTCGACGTGTGTCGCGCGGTCCATGACCCACTCGGCCTCCCTCGGCCGCAGCCGGCCGGGCAGGCCGAAGCCGACGAGGTCCAGGCGAGGGCTGACATCCAGGAAGTCCAGGAGCCGCAGGACGGTGAAGGCGGTGGTGGTCGCCGGTTCCCAGTCGTCCTCGCCGATCAGCGCCGGGTCGGTCAGGGGCGCGCGCAGGGACGCGTCACCGATGTGCTCCTGCGCTCCGGGCACGAGCCGCTGCCGCGTGGCGCGGCGCCAGGGTCCGGCCGGGGAGCCGAACACCAGCCGGATGCCGGCCGGCCTCGTCCAGGCGGGCCCGTCCCACGGGGTCTCGCCCCGCAACGAGACGGCGTGCAGATCGGTGCGCCCGCCGGTGCCCTCCGCGCGGACCCCGAAGGAGTCGCAGCGCACCACCAGGTCGTAGCCGTCGGCCCCGGCGCCCGGCGCGCTCCCGGCTGTGCCGTCGGCGTCCGAGACCAGGCACACCGTCCGCCCCTCGACGAGTCCGCGCAGCCCGCCGACGCCGATCGGGGTGCTCCCGCCGAGCAGCGGGTCGGACAGCGCGGGCCGCTCGACCAGCCGCCGGTACGTCCCGTACAGCTTCAGCAGGTGCCGCACGGCGGGGTCCCCGGCGCCGTGCTCGGCCACCCGCGCCTGTACGAAGGCGGCGAACTCGGGGGCCGCGACCGCGGTGGGCTGCCCGAGCAGGTCGTGCGGCGGGGAGCCCGCCCGGGGGAAGAGCGCGTCGGCCTCCTCCAGGCACGCCCGCCGGCGCCGCAGGGTGTCGATCCGGCGGACGATCTCCTCCGCCGCGCCGTTGTCCCGCACCAGCGTGAGGTGGCGCTCGTAGCACTCCAGGGCCTCTGCCTCGCGGCCGAGCCCGTCGAGGGCCAGGCCGTGCAGCCGCCAGGCTCCCCTGGACCGCTGCCGGATCCGGGTCGAGGTCTCGGCCACGCCCAGGGCGAGGGCCAGCCCCCTGTCCCCGCCGGCGTCGAGGGCGCGCTCGCCGACCTTGAGCAGGGAGTCGAAGGGATCGGCCGCCGGCGTGTCGAGGGAGGCGGCGAAGACACCGATCGCCCGGGTGAGACGGGCGTGCCGGGGAGAGGGCTTCTCACTCTGCGCCGCGAGGTACTCACCGCACAGACGCATGCTCCGGGCGAACAGTTCCAGCCTGGCGGCCTCCTTCTGCCGTGCCTTGAACAATCCCGCCAGGGGGTTCGTCATGCGTTCACCGTCCTCCGATCGGAGGACGCATCGTGCCCCAGTGCGAGGGGTGCCGAGTGTCTTCGCAGTGGACGGCGGGTAAACAGTCCCGGTTGGGCGGCCGGCCGGATGACGTCGCCCGGCGAGGACCGGGGTGCCCGCCGGCATGCCGCCGTACCCGCGGCAGGGCCATGACCCGGACGCGCCGCCCGGTGCGGGCGGCGCGTCCGTCCTCAGCGCCGTACGGCGTTCTTCAGCGCCCGCGCCCGCCGCACCATCCGGCGCGCCGTGGCGCTGCGGGGGAGGAACGCCAGCCGCTCCGGGATGCCGCCCGGCAGGCCCAGCGAGGTGAGCCTGCGGCGCTTGAAGTAGCGCTGGGTGCGGGGTCCGAAGTGCTGGGAGAGGAAGCGCTCGGCTGCCGGGCGCAGACCCGGGTGGATCTGCGGCTGCATGACGAAGCCGACGGTGGTGACCAGCCCGGTCAGCAGGTCGCCGGCGAGAGCGGCCTCCCCCTGCCCGTCCTCCTTCCCGTCCCCCGGCTCCGGCAGCTCCGGCAGCAGCGCGTCGGCAAGGACGACGGGGACGCGGTTGCTGTTCTGGTACGGCGTCAGGCGATCCAGGACGAGACCCGTCCCCACCCGGGCGACCGGCAGGCCGTGGAACGCGGAGGCGGTGAACAGGGCGGTCGAGAAGCATCCGACGACCAGCGCGGGCCGGGCCTTCTCGAACAGCACCTCGGCGAGGACGGGCAGGTCCAGGACGGTGAGGTCCACGCCGAGCCGTTCGGCCTCGGTCTCCAGCGCCCGGCTGCAGCGGGCCGGAGCGGTCGGGTGCGGCTTGAAGACGACCGAGCGGTGCCCGCGGGCCACCGCGCCCCGCAGCATCCGCACGTGCAGGTCCTCCTCCTGCTCGGCGGAGAGGATGTCCAGCGCGGACAGGTACTGGCCGAGCAGGACGGCGGCGTGCTCGGGCAGCGGCGGAAGCCGCGGCACGGCGTCGCCGATCCGGCTCAGCACCTTCATGAACGCGTCGGTCGCCACGGCCTGCGCGGGCACGTCGAACTCGGTCAGCAGCAGCGGGGTCAGACCGGGGACCAGGTCCAGGTGGAGCAGCCGCCGTACGCGCATGCCGACCAGCGGGTCGATCTTGTTGCGCGTGGGGCCGTAGCTCATCAGCCCGTCGGCGTAGACGTCGATGGGCGCCTCGGCGAACGACTGGGCGATGGCCAGCGCCGGGTTGACCTGGAGGGACTCCATCACCAGGGCCACGTGGTCGTCGCCCAGGTCCCACAGCAGCCGCAGATGGCGCTCGAACAGCGGGGAGTCGTCGGGGCGCGGCGACCAGGCCCCCGGATGGAAGGGGCTGATGGCCTCGTTCCAGGACAGCACGCCGTCGAAGTGCTCCCGCAGCGGTGCGAAGCCCGGCATCTCGTCGACGGCCGGGGTGGTCTCCGGCGTCGCGGCGTTGTTGCACACCAGCAGCAGGCGGCGGTCCGCCTCGGGGAAGCAGTCGGACTCGATCGCGGCGGCCAGGGTGGCGGCGCCGTACAGCGTCGAGGCGCAGAAGATCTGCGTGGTGCGGGGCATCAGGAGGCCGCCTTCGCTGCGGAGACCCGGCGGCGCAGTCGGCGCAGCCTGGACGAACGGTTCAGGTCCATGGTGTCGAGGACGTCGGTGAGCAGCTCCTGCGGCAGCCGCTTGATCGCCGCGGCGCTCATGGTCCGCAACTGCCTGGCCACCGGCGGCTCGAACTTGTCGATCTCCGACAGGTGGTGGGCGATGATCGCGCAGTAGGTGCGCACCGCCTTGGGCAGCAGCAGGTCGGCCTCGGGGTCGGCCGCGGTCTCCTCGATCACCTGGTCGAAGGCGCGGATGAAGTCGAGCCGGCGCACATCGCCGATCTGCGTGAGGGAACCGGCCACCCCGCGCCGGTAGAAGACGCCCAGCAGGCCCACCACGGCGAACGACTCCGCCTCCCGGTGCAGCCGCCAGATCCACGGCCGGTCCTCGGCGGTGCGCAGACCGTCGGTGAAGTGCAGCAGCCCCCGGTCGACCAGCCGGCGGTGGTAGACGCCCGCCCAGGCGTAGGGATAGTCGACGGAGGTGGTGCGGTCGGCGGGCAGGATCGCCCGCCGCGGGTCCATCACCTCGCCCCGCCGGCCGTGCGGGACACGCTGGATCGTGCGGGCCCGTGCGGTGCACTGCACATGGTCGGTGCGGACGAAGTCGCAGCCCAGGTCCTCGATCGCGGCGACCAGCCGCGGGTAGTGGCCGGGGGCCAGCCAGTCGTCGCCGTCCAGGAAGGTCAGGTACTCGCCGCGCGCCCGGTCGATGCCGGTGTTGCGCGCGGTCGCGAGCCCGCCGTTCTTCTCGTGTCCGACGTACACCGCCCCCGGCAACTCGCGCTCCGCGCGCGCGAGTATGTCCGGCGTCCCGTCGCGCGAGCAGTCGTCCACGAGAATGAATTCGAAGTCCTCGCGGGCGTTCGCGCGCAGGCTCTTCAAGGTGTCGGACGCGTATTGCCGGACGTTGTAGAACGGCACGATGACGGAGAGCTTGACCACGCAGGTGACGTTAGGGCGCGGCCCCTCCTCGCATCTTTGCCTTTGGCTTGAACTTGGGTGAACGACGTGTGGCGGCGCCGTGAACCAGCCGATGTTCCGGGCCGTCGGCGACCCGGTTCGCCATTCGGCGATGTGCTGTTAACCGTTTGTTGCGCTCGGGTTGGGCGATTCCTAGAAATGCCTTCCTACGGTCTTCGACGTGCCAGCCAGTGCGAAGAAGTCCCGGCGAGTAGCCGTTCTCGCGGATTCCGACACCCGGTGGAAATGGGGTGCGCTCACGGCGAACCGCTTGGTTTCCGCCGGTGTTTCCCCCGACTCGGGTGAACCGGACATCCGCCTCGACGGCTATCTGCTGCGGGGCCGTGCCACCCCCACCGCCCGCCAGCTCGAGGAGGTCGGCGTCCGCGCGGACCGTCTGAGCGAGGTCACCGCCGCCGAGTTCCTGCGCGAGATGGCGCGGGAGCCGTACGACGTCCTCGTGCTCGCCCTCGTCGGCGGCGGCGTCCAGGCCATGCTGCACGGACTGGCCCACGCCTGGCAGGGACGCACCGAGCGGCCCGTGGTCGTCACCGGCTACGTCGGCGTCGTCTACGAGAAGCTCACCGACGGTCTGCTGCTGCGCCACGGCGCCGACCTCGTCCTGGCCAACTCCCGTCAGGACGCGGACCGTTTCCGGGCCGTGTACGAGGGCGTGGGCGCCGACGCCTCGTCGGTGACCGAGGTGGCGCTGCCGTTCCTCGGCGGCGCCGCGCACTCCGCGGACCGGAAGGCGGACGACGACTCCTACACGGTCGTCTTCGCCGCGCAGCCGTCCGTGCCGCAGAGCCGCCAGGACCGCGTCTACCTGCTGGACCGGCTGATCGGGCACGCCCGTCGGCACCCCGGGCGCGAGGTGCTGCTCAAGCTCCGCTCCAAGCCGGGCGAGCACACCACGCACATCGAGGAACTGCCCTACCAGAAGCTGGCCCAGCGCAAGGACCTGCCCGCCAACCTCCGTCTGGTGTACGGGAACATGGGCGAGGTCCTGGACCGCACCGACCTGCTGGTCACGGTGAGTTCGACGGCCGCCCTGGAGTCCCTGCACCGGCGCATCCCCACCGTCGTCCTGACCGACCTCGGGGTGCGGGAGGCGTACGGCAACCACCACTTCGTGGGCTCCGGCTGCCTGGCCTCCTGGGACCAACTCGACGACGGGTACGAGCCCGAACCGGACCCGCGGTGGGTGGACCGCCAGGGCGTCGCCACCGGAGGCACGTACGAGGCGGCCTTCGACAGGGCCCGCCACCGCGTCGACGAACTGCTCGGCGCCGGTGAGCTCCCGCCGCTGAAGCCCTACTACACGCCCGTCACCGCCCCCGGCTATCTGCCCGGCATCCTCGCCCGCCACCATCTCGCCCCCGACGGCGGCCCGTTGCCGGGCGCGCCCACCGCCGACCGGGCGCCCGGCCCGGTGCGGCGGATCTTCCGCCATGCCGCCCGCGGCGCCTACCGCCACGGCGTGCAGCGCGTGGCGCCCGTGATCCGGCGGATGGGGGAGCTGTGAGCGACCGCATCCCACCCCAAGGAGTGCAGCCCATGACCGACGTCCACCCGGACGCGGGACCCGGCGCCCCGGCGCGCCGCGTGCTCGCGGTGATACCCGCGCGCGGCGGCTCCAAGGGCGTACCCGCGAAGAACCTCGCCCCCGTCGGCGGTGCCCCGCTGGTCGCCCGTGCCGTGCGCGAGTGCCGGGCGGCCCGGCTGGTGACCGACGTGGTGGTCTCCACCGACGACCAGGCCATCGCGGCCGCCGCCCGCCAGGCCGGCGCCGAGGTGGTGCTGCGGCCCGCCGCCATCGCCGGTGACACCGCCACCTCCGAGGCCGCGGTGCTGCACGCCATGGACGCGTACGAGGCACTGCACGGCGCCCCGGTGGACGTGGTGCTGCTCGTGCAGTGCACCAGCCCGTTCCTGACGAGCGAGGACGTCGACGGGGTCGCGGGCGCGGTCGTCGAGGACGGCGCCGACACCGCGGTGACCGTGGCGCCCTTCCACGGCTTCGTGTGGCGGGACGCCGCCGACGACCCGGCGACCCACGGCACGCCGCCGGACGAGGCCGCCGCCGGTTCCCCGGCCACCGAGGGCGGCTACGGCGTCAACCACGACAAGTCCTTCCGCCCGCGCCGCCAGGACCGCCCCCAGGACCTGCTGGAGACCGGCGCCGCCTACGCCATGGCGGCGTCCGGGTTCCGCACGCACCGGCACCGCTTCTTCGGCCGTACCGAACCGGTCCGCACCGACCCGGCGCGGGTGCTGGAGATCGACGACCCGCACGACCTGGCGCGGGCGCGGGCGCTGGCCCCGCTGTTCGACGCCGGCCGGCCGGGGGCGCTGCCGACCGCCGCCGACGTGGACGCGGTCGTACTCGACTTCGACGGCACCCAGACCGACGACAGGGTGCTGATCGACTCCGACGGACGGGAGTTCGTCTCCGTGCACCGCGGGGACGGCCTCGGCATCGCGGCGCTGCGCGACAGCGGCCTGAGGATGCTGATCCTGTCCACGGAGCAGAACCCGGTCGTCGCCGCCCGCGCCCGCAAGCTCAGGCTTCCGGTGCTGCACGGCATCGACCGCAAGGACCTCGCGCTGAAGCAGTGGTGCGAGGAGCAGGGCATCGCGCCCGAGCGCGTGCTCTACGTCGGCAACGACGTCAACGACCTCCCGTGCTTCTCCCTCGTGGGCTGGCCCGTGGCGGTCGCGAGCGCCCACGACGTCGTACGCGGCGCCGCACGCGCGGTCACCACCGTCCCCGGTGGCGACGGCGCGATCCGAGAGATCGCCAGCTGGATCCTCGGCCCCTCTCTCGATTCCCTCACCAAGTAAGGACATCTCCTGCCATGAGCACCAACTCCCGCATCCGCACCTTCGGTTCGCGCGAGGCCGGCCCCGGCCGCCCGGTCTACGTCACCGGTGAGATCGGCATCAACCACAACGGTGACATCGAGAACGCCTTCAAGCTGATCGACGCCGCCGCCGAGGCCGGCTGCGACGCCGTCAAGTTCCAGAAGCGCACGCCCGAGATCTGCACCCCGCGCGACCAGTGGGACATCGAGCGCGACACCCCCTGGGGCCGGATGACCTACATCGACTACCGCCACCGCGTGGAGTTCGGTGAGGACGAGTACCGCCAGATCGACGAGTACTGCCGGGAGAAGGGCATCGCCTGGTTCGCCTCCCCGTGGGACACCGAGGCCGTCGCCTTCCTGGAGAAGTTCGACGTGCCCGCCCACAAGGTGGCCTCCGCGTCCCTGACGGACGACGAACTGCTGCGCGCCCTGCGCGCGACCGGCCGCACGGTCATCCTCTCCACCGGCATGTCCACGCCCAAGCAGATACGCCACGCGGTGGAGGTGCTGGGCTCGGACAACATCCTGCTGTGCCACGCCACGTCGACGTACCCGGCGAAGGCCGAGGAGCTGAACCTGCGCGTGATCAACACCCTGGAGAAGGAGTACCCGAACGTCCCGATCGGCTACTCCGGCCACGAGACGGGCCTGCAGACCACGCTGGCCGCGGTCGCCCTGGGCGCCGTCTTCGTCGAGCGCCACATCACCCTGGACCGCGCCATGTGGGGCTCCGACCAGGCCGCCTCCGTCGAGCCGCAGGGCCTGCAGCGCCTGGTCCGCGACATCCGCACCATCGAGGCCTCCCTCGGCGACGGCGTCAAGAAGGTCTACGACTCCGAGCGCGGCCCGATGAAGAAGCTGCGCCGTGTCACCGGCGTCGTCGCCGAGGCGGAGATCGCCGCCGCCGCGGGCGAGCCGGTCGCGGTGTGAGCCCCAGCCCCTTAAGACGGACGGTCCCGCGCCGATGAGCCCCCGCACCCTCGCCTTCGTCGAGAGCCCGGTACAACTGCTGAACGTGCTGGAGTGGGCTCACGCCCGCGGTCATACGGCCGACCGCGCCCCCGGTCCGGGCGGGACCGCTTCCGGCGCCCGCCCGGAGTCGGGGCTCACCCTCGTCGTGCTGTCGCCGACCGATCCGATGAGCCGCGGCCAGCTGCGGCGGATGGCCCAGCTCGCCCGGGACGAGGGGCACGAGGTGCGCTGGGAGGAGGCGCGGGGCGGGGCCGGGGCGCCGCTGCGGACCATCGGCGGCCTGGCCGGGCCGCTCCGGCGGGCCGAGCGGGTCGTGATGGGGGACCCGTTCTCGCGCTATGTGCAGCTGCTGCTGACGATCACCCGGGCGCGGGAGCTCGTGGTCGTGGACGACGGCACGGCGACGATGGAGTTCGTCGGCCAGCTCGCCCGCGGCGAGCGGCTGGTGCGCTGGCACCGCAAGGGCGGCCGCCGCGGCCCGCGGGACCTCGTCCTCGGCCCGGTGTCGGCCGTCGCCCGGCGCCGGCTCACCCCTCGCGGGGAACGCCGCCGGGTGGAGGTGTTCTCGTCCATGCCGATCGACGAGACCCCGCAGGGCGTGACCGTCACCGCGAACCGCTTCGCCTGGACCCGCGCCCGCTTCGGCCCGCCCACCGTCATCGCGGGCGCCGACCTGGTCGGCACGTCACTGGTGGAGACGGGCGTCGTCGACGCCGACCGCTACGTGGACGCCGTACGGGCACTGGCCAAGGCGCACGGGGCGCTCCGCTACTTCGCCCACCGGCGCGAGAGCACCGAGAAGCTGCACCGGCTGGCCGTGGAGACGGGCCTGCAGATCGTCCGCCCCGAACTCCCGCTGGAGCTGATCGCCCGCCGGGGCCCGATCGGCCGTACGATCCTCAGCTTCCCCTCCACCGTCGTCCACACCCTGCCGCTCGCCCTGGCCGGCACGGAGGTGCGCGTCACGGTCTGCGACATCGACCCGAGCTGGCTGACGGCGCACGCCTCCCCGCGGGCCCAGGGCTTCCTCTCCGGCGTCACCGGCACCGCCCGTGACGTGCATCGCCTCGCCCGTACGGCCCAGACCGGCTGAACGCCCCTCCGGGGCGTTCCGGGGCGGCTCCGAGGGGCCCGGAGGGGACGGGAGCCCCACGGACGGCCGTCCGCCAGGTGAACATTGCGGGCGTGGTTCCCGTGGGACGTGGTATGCGTGGAGAAAAGAACAAATGGGGCGGGGTGCCAGGGGCGTGACGTGAGCCACTCCCCCCGGGGCCCCGTGATCCGCTCGGCCGGCGAAGGCGGGCGAGTTTACCCATCCCAGTCGATACGTATGCGCCGGGCGGTCACCTTTCCTTCCCCTAACGGGTTGAACTTTTGTTGATCGAGGGTCAGTTGACCACCCCGGCGTCCTACCCTTCAGAGGGTGAAGCAACTGATGTCCCCAGAGTCCGAGGCCGATCTCCCCGCTGATGCCACCGCGGAAGCCGCCCTTCCCGGCACCCTGCCGGAGGCGCTGTACGCCGAGCTCGTCGCGTTCCGGCGCGACCTGCACATGCACCCCGAGCTCGGCAACCAGGAGTTCCGTACCACCGCCGCGATCAAGGAGCGGCTGGAGGAGGCCGGGCTCGCGCCGCGGGTCCTGCCGGCCGGGACCGGGCTCGTCTGCGACATCGGGGGCGATCCCGGTGGCGGGGGGCCGGGTGTGCTCGCCCTGCGCGCCGACATCGACGCCCTGCCCATCCCCGACACCAAGAGCGAGATCCCGTACCGCTCCACCGTGCCCGACCGCGCCCACGCCTGCGGGCACGACGTGCACACCTCCGTCGTCCTCGGTGCAGGACTGGTCCTCGCGGACCTGCACCGGCGGGGGCTGCTGCCGCGGCCCGTGCGGCTGATCTTCCAGCCCGCGGAGGAGGTGCTGCCCGGCGGCGCCGCCGAGGTCATCAAGAGCGGCGCGCTGGACGGAGTGAGCCGGATCGTCGCCGTGCACTGCGACCCCCGGGTCGACGCCGGCCGGATCGGACTGCGCCAGGGACCCATCACCTCCGCCTGCGACCGGCTGGAGGTCATGCTGGACGGCCCCGGCGGGCACACCGCGCGACCGCACCTGACGACGGACCTCGTCACCGCCGCCGCCCGGGTGGTCACCGACGTGCCCGCGCTCGTCGGACGGCGGGTCGACACCCGCGCCGGGCTCGCCGTGACCTGGGGGCGAATCGAGTCCGGGCACGCCCCGAACGTGGTCCCGCAGCACGCCGAACTCGCCGGGACGGTCCGCTGCCTGGACATCCACGCCTGGCGGCAGGCGCCCGACATCGTGGTCGCCGCGATCGACGAGGTCGCCAACCTGCACAAGGCCAAGTCCGAGATCAACTACGTGCGCGGGGTGCCGCCGGTCGTCAACGAACCGGTGGTGACCGAACTGCTGCGCGAGGCGATGACCGCCCGGCGCGGCGCCGCCGCCGTGGAGGACACCGAGCAGAGCCTCGGCGGCGAGGACTTCTCCTGGTACCTGGAGAACGTGCCCGGCGCGATGGCCCGGCTCGGGGTCCGCACCCCGGGCGAGCGGACCGTGCGCGACCTGCACCAGGGCGACTTCGACGCCGACGAGTCCGCCATCAGGGTGGGCGTGGAGCTGTTCACCGCCGCCGCCCTGCTGCACCCGACGCACTGATCCGGCCGGCGAAGGGGCGCCCGGAAGGTGCCCCTTCCTCCGGTCGTGTCACCCGTCCCCGTCCCGGGCCCCGCGAATCACCCCCTGTCGGCACGGTTCGGTAACGCCGGGTTCAACCCCGTTTCCCTCGGCCTCTACGCGCGTTACTGTGCGCCGGAATCGCCACCAGCGGCGGCTCATGGGGAAAGCGGGCCGGCGACGGTGCCGTGGGCAAGAAGGGGTGCTTGCTGTGCGTCTGAACTCATCGAGGACCAGGTTCTCCCGAGCCGCGGTGACCGTAGCGGTCATCGCTCTCGCGGCCGCCGGGTGCGGCAAGTCCAGCAACGACTCGTCCGGCGGCGGCGGCGGCTCCGACGCGTCCGGCGCGTACTCCGGCAAGGGCATAGGCCTGGCGTACGACATCGGCGGCAAGGGCGACCAGTCCTTCAACGACGCCGCTTTCTCCGGTTTCGAGAAGGCCGAGAGCGAGTTCAAGATCGGCGGCCGGGACGTCGAGCCGAACGACAGCGAGTCCGACGCCGACAAGATCCAGCGCCTCGAACAGCTCGCCAAGGCCGGTTACAACCCGATCATCGGGGTCGGCTTCGTGTACGGCCCGGCGGTCAAGGCGGTCGCCGCCAAGTTCCCGAAGACGACCTTCGGCATCATCGACGACGAGACCGTGAAGGCCGACAACGTCGCCGACATGGTCTTCCACGAGGAGCAGGCCTCCTACCTCGCCGGTGTCGCCGCCGCCAAGGCCACCAAGAAGAACCACATCGGGTTCATCGGCGGTGTGGACATCCCGCTCATCCACAAGTTTGAGGCGGGTTACGTCCAGGGTGCCCAGTCGGTCAACCCGAAGATCAAGATCGAGAAGCAGTACCTGACGCAGACCCCGCAGGAGGGCGGCTTCTCCAGCCCCGACAAGGGTGAGAGCGCCACCAACGGCCAGATCGACGCCGGCGCCGACGTCGTCTACCACGCGGCCGGCCTGTCCGGTCAGGGCGTCATCAAGTCCGCCGCCGCGCACAAGGTGTGGGCGATCGGCGTCGACTCCGACCAGTACCAGCAGAGCTCCCTGGACAAGTACAAGGAGTGGATCCTCGGCTCGGCCCTGAAGAACGTCGGCGGCGCGGTCTACGAGCTGACCAAGTCCGTCGTCGACGGCAAGCCGCTGTCCGGCGAGGTGCGCGGCGACCTGAAGTCGGGCGGCGTGGGCTTCGCCGACTCCAACCCGAAGTACAAGGCCATGAAGGACGTCGTCGCCGCCGTCGACAAGGCCAAGCAGGACATCATCGACGGCAAGGTCACCATCAAGACCCAGTGACCGCGCCGTCGGGCCGCAAGCACTGGCTGAAAGGCCCCGGACCGTACCGGTCCGGGGCCTTCCCGCGTCCCGGTGCCGGCGTGCGGCGCGCATGCCCGCCGTGACGGGGCGGCCACGGCCCGCCAGGACGGGGGCCGGTGGGAGTCCCCGGCGTGTGCCCGCGCCGGGCCAGATTGGAACCGAAGGATCAAAACGGTCGGATAACACTCTGGCAAGGAGGGGTTTTCCGCCATGTCTACGCGCGTTACGCTGCGGCGGAACCAGCGCCTGGTATGGGCGCTTGCACGAAGGAGTCTCGTTCCATGCGCCGGGTGTCCCGTATAGCGGTCGCGAGTGTCGCGACCGCAGCTCTCGCCGTCACTGTTTCCGCATGTGGCAGCAGCTCGTCCAGCTCGTCGGCCGGTGGCGGCGACAAGAACCTCGGTCTTGCCCTCGCCTACGACGTCGGCGGCAAGGGCGACCAGTCCTTCAACGACGCCGCCACGGCCGGCATGGACAAGGCCGACCAGGAGTTCGGTTACAAGAGCACTGCCGTCGAGCCGCAGGACGGTGAGTCGGACGCGGACAAGGTACAGCGCCTGGAGACGCTCGCCAAGCAGGGCTACAACCCGGTGATCGGCGTCGGCTTCGCCTACGCGCCGGCCGTCAAGGCCGCCGCCGCCAAGTTCCCGAAGACCACCTTCGGCATCGTCGACGACAACCAGATCTCGGCGAGCAACGTCACCGACCTGGTCTTCCACGAGGAGCAGGCCTCCTACCTGGCCGGTGTCGCCGCCGCCAAGACGACCAAGACGAACACCGTCGGCTTCGTCGGCGGCGTGGACGTCCCGCTCATCCACAAGTTCGAGGCGGGCTTCAAGCAGGGCGTCGCGGACACCAAGAAGGGTGTCACGGTCAAGTCGCAGTACCTGACCCAGACCGCCGAGGAGGGCGGTTTCTCCAGCCCCGACAAGGGTGAGAACGCCGCCAACGGCCAGATCGACGCCGGTGCCGACGTCGTCTACGCCGCCGCGGGCCTGTCCGGCCAGGGTGTGATCAAGGCCGCCTCCGAGCACAAGATCTGGGCCATCGGCGTCGACTCCGACCAGTACAAGCAGGGCGCGCTGGCCAAGTACAAGGACTCGATCCTCACCTCGGCCATGAAGGACGTCTCCGGCGCGGTCTTCAACCTGGCCAAGTCCGTCAAGGACGGCAAGCCCGAGACCGGTGAGGTGCGCGCCAGCCTGGCCACCGGCGGTGTGAGCCTTTCCGACTCCAACCCCGTCTTCAAGAAGAACGCCGACCTCCAGAAGGCGATCAAGAAGGCCGAGGAAGCCATCAAGAACGGCTCGATCACGGTCAAGGACTCCTGACCGAACGACCGCGGGCGGCCCCTCGTAGGGATGGCCTGAACGACGCTGCGGCGGCAGCGTCACGGCGGCGGAACGGGGTGTGGAAGCGCACAGCGACTCGCACCCCGTTCACGCGGCAGAATGCTCGGAACGGATCGAGGACAAGTCAAGGTCGATCAGGTCCGGGCACTATTTAAAGCAGGGGCGCTACGCGCGTAGAGCGGCCCCTTTCCCCAAGGAGAGTCGCCATCGACGCGTCCAGCAGCCCTCCGCTCACCGCCCAGCCGACCATCGCGGTAGAGCTCGCGGGCATCACCAAACGGTTCCCCGGGGTCGTGGCCAACCACGACATCCACCTGACGGTCCGCAAGGGAACCGTGCACGCCCTCGTCGGCGAGAACGGCGCCGGCAAGTCCACCCTGATGAAGATCCTCTACGGCATGCAGAAGCCGGACGAGGGCACCATCGCGGTCGACGGCGAGGAGGTGAGCTTCGGCAGTCCCGCCGACGCCATCGCCCGCGGCATCGGCATGGTCCACCAGCACTTCATGCTGGCCGACAACATGACCGTGCTGGAGAACGTCGCCCTCGGCAGCGAGAAGCTGTACGGCATCGGCGGCGGCGCCCGCAGGAAGATCAAGGAGATCTCCGACCGCTACGGCCTCGGCGTCCGCCCCGACGCCCTGGTCGAGAACCTCGGCGTCGCCGACCGTCAGCGCGTGGAGATCCTCAAGGTCCTCTACCGCGGCGCCCGCACCCTCATCCTCGACGAGCCGACCGCCGTGCTCGTCCCGCAGGAGGTCGACGCGCTCTTCGACAACCTGCGCGAGCTCAAGGCCGAGGGCCTGTCGGTCATCTTCATCTCCCACAAGCTGGGCGAGGTCCTGTCGGTCGCGGACGACATCACCGTCATCCGCCGCGGCACCACCGTGGGCACGGCCGTTCCCGCCGAGACCACCTCGCGCCAGCTCGCCGAGATGATGGTCGGCAGCGAACTGCCCACCCCGGAGACCGCCGAGTCCACGGTCACCGACCGCGCGGTCCTCACCGTCGACAAGCTGCGCCTGGAGGCCGAGGGCGGCCGGGCCGTCCTCGACGACATCAGCTTCACCATCCGCGCCGGCGAGGTCCTCGGCCTCGCGGGCGTCGAGGGCAACGGCCAGACCGAGCTGATCGAGGCGCTCATCGGCCTGAAGTCCGCCGACTCCGGCACGATCACCCTCGGGGACGAGGACGTCACCTCCTGGCCCACCCGCAGGCGCCGCGAGTCCGGCGTCGGCTACATCCCCGAGGACCGCCACCGGCACGGGCTCCTGCTGGAGGCCCCGCTGTGGGAGAACCGCATCCTCGGCCACGTCACCGAGCGCCCCAACGCCAAGGGCTTCTGGCTCGACCCCAAGGGTGCCCAGGAGGACACCCGCCGGATCGTCGAGGAGTACGACGTCCGCACCCCCGGCATCGACGTCACCGCCGCCTCCCTGTCCGGCGGCAACCAGCAGAAGCTGATCGTCGGCCGTGAGATGAGCCACAGCCCCAAGTTCCTGATCGCCGCCCACCCCACCCGCGGTGTGGACGTCGGCGCGCAGGCCGCGATCTGGGACCACATCCGTGAGGCCCGCCGCGAGGGCCTGGCGGTGCTGCTGATCTCCGCCGACCTGGACGAGCTGATCGGTCTGTCCGACACCCTGCGGGTGATCTACAACGGCCGCCTGGTCGCCGACGCCGACCCCGCCACCATCACCCCCGAGCAACTGGGCTCGGCCATGACGGGTGCCGCGTCCGGCCATCTGGAAGACACCGAAACCACCGCGGAAGACGCCGGTCCGGAGGACGAGGCCCGATGAAGAAGTTCGACAAGGAGCGCGTGCTCCTCGCGGTGGCCGGCCCGGTCATCGCGCTCGTCGCGGCGATCCTGCTGACCTCGGTCGTGCTGATCGCCTCGGGCAAGAGCCCGATCGAGCCGTACACGCTGATGCTCGAGCAGGCGTCGTACTCCGACGTCCAGGTGCTGATCATCAACCAGGCGTCGATGTACTACCTGGCGGCGCTCGCGGTGGCCGTCGGCTTCCGCATGAACCTGTTCAACATCGGCGTCGACGGCCAGTACCGGCTCGCCGCGATGATGACCGCCGTCGTCGGCGCCCACCTGGCGCTGCCGTCCTTCCTGCAGATACCGACGCTGCTGCTCGTCGGCATGCTCACCGGCGCCCTCTGGGCCGGTGTCGCGGGTCTGCTGAAGGTCACCCGGGGCGTGAGCGAGGTCGTCGCCACGATCATGCTCAACGCCATCGCCACCAGCCTCATCGGCTACCTCACCCTCAGCGACGTCTTCGGTGTGCAGGTCGGCAACAACATGACGACCGGCACCATGAAGGAGTCCGGCTGGGTCTCGGGCATCGACCTCGGCTCGGACGTCGGCCAGATCTACGGCCTGGTCCTCCTCGCCGTCGTCATGGGCGTCGTCTACTGGATCGTCCTCAACCGCACCCGCTTCGGCTTCGACCTGCGCGCCACCGGCGCGTCGGAGAGCGCCGCCGCCGCATCCGGTGTGAACGCCAAGAAGATGGTGCTCACCGCCATGCTGATCTCCGGCGCGGTCGCGGGCCTGTCCGGCCTGCCGCTGCTGCTCGGCGACGCCCACACCTACAGCCTGAGCTTCCCGACCGGCCTCGGCTTCACCGGCATCACCATCGCCCTGCTCGGCCGCAACAACCCGGTCGGCATCGCCTTCGCCGCCCTCCTGATCGCCTTCCTCGACAAGGCCTCTCCCGCCCTCGACTACGCCACCCCCGTGGCGTACGAGAAGGAGATCGCCACCATCATGCAGGGCCTGATCGTCTTCGCGGTCGTCATCTCCTACGAGGCCGTTCGCCAGTGGGGCCTGCGCCGCCAGCAGAAGCAGGTCGGCGCCGAGCTCGCCGCGGCCGCCGCCCAGAACAACGTCCAGAAGAAGGAGGTGGCGGCCTGATGTCCACCGCGACCATCGCCAAGCCGCAGGCCAAACAGCCCGGCAAGGGCAGCCGCCGTGTCTCCCTCCCGGTACTCCTGCTGATCATCGCGGGCGTGCTGGTCCTGACCTCGGTCGTCCGCATCGTCACCGGCGCGAACGGCATCACCTCGACCGGCCAGATGTCCACCGCGCTGCGCCTGGCCGTCCCGATCGGCCTCGCCGGCCTCGGCGGCCTGTGGGCCGAGCGGTCCGGCGTCGTCAACATCGGCCTCGAGGGCATGATGATCCTCGGCACCTGGTTCGGCGCATGGGCCGGCTACCAGTGGGGCCCGTGGGCCGGTGTCGTCTTCGGCATCATCGGCGGCGCGCTCGGCGCCGTCCTGCACGCCATCGCCACGGTGACCTTCAACGTCAACCACATCGTCTCCGGTGTGGCGATCAACATCCTGGCACTCGGCACCACCCGCTACCTGTCGAAGTTCACCTTCGAGCACGCCCCCGGGGGCTCCTCGAAGCAGTCTCCGCCGATCGACTCGCTCGGCACCTTCGACGTACCGGGCCTGTCCAGCTGGCTGGAGACCCTCAACGGCAAGCACTGGTTCCTGGTCTCCGACGTCGCCGGCCTGCTCGGCGGTCTGATCACCGGCCTGTCGCCGCTGACCGTCGTCGCGGTCGCCCTGGTGCCGCTGTCCTGGTGGGTGCTGTGGCGCACCGCCTTCGGGCTGCGCCTGCGCTCCTGCGGCGAGAACCCGGTGGCCGCCGAGTCGCTCGGCGTCAACGTCTACAAGTACAAGTACATCGCCGTGATCATCTCCGGCGGCTTCGCCGGCCTGGGCGGCGCGTTCCTGTCCATCGTGGCCTCGAACGTCTACCTCGACGGCCAGACCGCCGGCCGCGGTTACATCGGTCTCGCCGCGATGATCTTCGGCAACTGGATGCCGGGCGGCCTCGCCCTCGGCGCCGGCCTGTTCGGCTACACCGACAGCCTGAACCTGCGTGGCGGCACGACCAACGTGCACGCGCTGATCCTGTTGCTTGCGATCCTGCTGGTGTTCGGCGCGGCATACCTGCTCTGGAAGAAGAGGCTGGTGCCCGCCGTCATCACCGCCGTGGTCTCGGCGGGGATGTTCGCCTGGTACCTCGGCACCCACGAGGTGCCCAAGCAGGTCGTGACCGCCACGCCGTACATCGTCACCCTGCTGGTGCTGTCGCTCTCGGCACAGCACCTGCGGATGCCGAAGGCGGACGGTCAGCCGTACCGGAAGGGACAGGGCAAGTGAGCGCGGACACGACGGTCGACTGGGCGGCGCTGCGCCAGGAGGCGCGCGCGGCGATGACCCGCGCGTACGTCCCCTACTCGAACTACCCGGTCGGCGCCGCCGCCCTGGCCGACGACGGCCGGATCGTCACCGGCTGCAACGTCGAGAACGCCTCCTACGGGCTCGGCCTGTGCGCCGAGTGCGGTCTGGTCTCGCAGCTCGCGAACACCGGGGGCGGCCGGCTGACGCACTTCACGTGCGTGGACGGCAAGGGCGAGATCCTCGTCCCGTGCGGGCGCTGCCGCCAGCTGCTGTACGAGTTCGGCGGGCCGGAGCTGATCCTGGAGACCCCGGCTGGAATCCTGCCGCTGTCCGAGATGCTGCCGCAGGCCTTCGGGCCGGACCACCTCACCAAGTAGGACCCGGGCGGCTTTCCCGTACCCCCCTTGGGGCCGGGGAAGCCGCCCGCCCCCTTCGCACCCCGGAAGGAACCGAACCTCATGGCCATGGACGCCATCTCCGTCATCCGCACCAAGCGGGACCGCGGCGAACTCAGCGGCGAGCAGATCGACTGGGTGATCGACGCGTACACCCGCGGGGAGGTCGCCGACGAGCAGATGTCCGCGCTCGCGATGGCCATCCTCCTCAACGGCATGAACCGGGGGGAGATCGCCCGCTGGACCGCGGCGATGATCGCCTCCGGCGAGCGCATGGACTTCTCCTCCCTGTCCCGCCCGACCGCCGACAAGCACTCCACGGGCGGTGTCGGTGACAAGATCACGCTGCCGCTGGCCCCGCTGGTCGCGGCCTGCGGCGCGGCCGTCCCGCAGCTCTCGGGCCGCGGCCTCGGCCACACCGGCGGCACGCTGGACAAGCTGGAGTCGATCCCCGGCTGGCGTGCGCTGCTGTCCAACGAGGAGATGCTGTCCGTGCTGGACGGCGCCGGCGCGGTGATCTGCGCGGCGGGCGACGGCCTGGCCCCCGCGGACAAGAAGCTGTACGCCCTGCGTGATGTGACCGGCACGGTCGAGGCGATCCCGCTGATCGCCTCCTCCATCATGTCCAAGAAGATCGCCGAGGGCACGGGCTCGCTGGTCCTCGACGTGAAGGTGGGCACCGGCGCCTTCATGAAGACCCTCGACGACGCCCGTGAGCTGGCCTCCACGATGGTCGGCCTGGGTACCGACCACGGCGTGCGGACCGTCGCGCTCCTGACCGACATGTCGACCCCGCTCGGCCTGACGGCGGGCAACGCGCTGGAGGTCCGCGAGTCGGTCGAGGTCCTGGCCGGCGGCGGCCCGGCGGACGTGGTCGAGCTGACGCTGGCCCTGGCGCGCGAGATGCTGGACGCGGCCGGCCTGAAGGACGCGGACCCGGCGAAGGCCCTGGCCGACGGCTCCGCCATGGACGTCTGGCGCCGCATGATCGCGGCCCAGGGCGGCGACCCCGACGCCCCCCTGCCCACCTCCCGGGAACAGCACGTGATCACGGCCCCGTCCTCCGGCGTCCTGACCCGCCTCGACGCCTACGACGTCGGTGTCGCCGCCTGGCGCCTGGGCGCCGGCCGTGCCCGCAAGGAGGACCCGGTCCAGGCGGGCGCGGGCGTCGAGCTGCACGCCAAGCCCGGCGACCTGGTGACCGAGGGCCAGCCCCTTCTGACCCTCCACACCGACACCCCCGAGCGCTTCGAGTACGCGCTCCAGTCGGTCGAGGGCTCGTACGACATCGCGGCCCCCGGCACGGACTTCACCGCCTCGCCGGTGGTGCTGGAACGTATCGCCTGACCTGCGCTTTCCGTGTTCGGCTGAACGGGATCGGTGGACCTCCACCGGTCCCGTTCGGCATGCTGGGATCGGTGACGCACCGATAGGGATCCGTCGTGAGCGCACTCATCGTCAGCGGCTGACAGGCTGACAGGCTGTCAGCCCAGCAGTGCCGCGACCGCCACCAGCACCGGCACCGACAGGATCGTCGACAGCAGGATGGACTCGCGGGCCAGGGACTCGCCGACGCGGTAGCGGCTCGCGTAGGTGAACAGGTTCTGTGCGGCGGGCAGGGCCGAGGTCACCACCACTGCCAGCAGCGGCGCTCCGCTCAGACCGAAGACGCCCGCCGCCAGGGCCCAGGCCACCAGTGGCTGGCCCACCGACTTCAGGGCGACGGCGAGCAGCACCAGGTGGCGGTCGCGGCCGCGGCCGGGGGCCGCGCTGCCGCGCAGGGAGATGCCGTAGGCCAGCAGGACGGCCGGGACCGACATGTTGCCGATCAGGGCGATCGGGTCCATGACCGCGCCGGGTACCCGCAGGCCGGTCGCGGAGACCAGGACCCCGCTCAGGGAGCCCACCGCGATCGGGTTGCGCAGCGGGGTGAGCAGGCGTTGCCACAGGGATCCCTTCTCGCCCGTGCCGGAGAGATCCAGCACCGTCAGGGCGATGGGCGTGACCATGATCTGCTGGAACAGCAGCACCGGGGCCACCAGGGAGGCGTCGCCCAGGACGTACACGGCGATCGGGATGCCGAGGTTGCCGGAGTTGACATAGCTGGAGCACAGGGCACCGATCGTGGTGCGGCCCACGCCCCAGCGGCGGACCGCGCCGAAGGCCACGAAGACGCACGCCGTCGCGGCCGTGCTCAGCGCCGTCACCAGCAGCCGGCTGGAGAAGATCACCGACAGGTCGGCCCGCGCGAGCGTCGTGAACAGCAGGGCGGGGGACGCCACGTGGAAGGCCAGCCTGGTCAGCACCTCACGGCCCTGGTCGCCGAGTGAGCCGCGGCGCCCGATGACGTAGCCGACGCCGATCACGACCGCGATGACCGCGAACCCGCTCAGCACCCCTTGCACACGGCCTCCTCCACGGGCAGGAGGCCGTCGGGTATCCAGGGCGGTGCTGATCCGTGGGGCATACGGTCACCCTCAGGTGAGGGCGGGGAGCGGGTCAATGTGATCTCCGGCGGGCCTTTGGCCACGGGTCCGCGATGAGTTGTGCCCGGCCGCACGGTCTACAGACTGTGGATGCCAGGACACCTGCCGTGCTCGTGCTCGCCGGCCCCGTCACCCGGGAGGAGGTGGCGCGGCTGTGCGCGGACGTGCGGGTCCTGCTGGAGGACACCCGGGCCGGAGTCGTGGTGTGTGACGTCGGGGGGCTCGGACCGCCGGGGCTCGGCGTGGTCGACCTGCTGGCGCGGCTCCAGCTCACCGCCCGGCGGGCCGGCGGCCGCATCCGGCTGCGCGACCCCGATCCGGCGCTAGACGCCCTCCTTGGTCTGGTCGGCCTCTCCTTCGAGATGGAGCGGCAGCCCGAACAGCGGGAACCACCGCTGGGTGTCGAGGAAGCAGTGGAACCCGGTGATCCGGCCCTCTGACGTCTCCAGGACCTGCACCGCCCACGGGGTGAAGCCGCCGTTGTCCGGGTCCGGCTTGTACTGGGCGAAGCCCGGCATCCCGTTGGCCAGCACCGGCAGCAGCCGTGAGCCCGCGCAGGCCGCGCCCAGCGTCGTCATGAAGCCCGTGATGTCCGACGGGCCCGTCAGCCACAGGTCGAACGGCGGCATCGTCATCACCGCGTCCTCGTGCAGCAGCGCGGTCAGCTCCGCCATGTCGTACCCCTCGAACGCCTTCACATAGCGTTCCAGAAGCCGTCGCTGGGCCTCGTCCAGCGGGTCCGACACGGCCGCCTCGACGGCCTTGTCGCCCCGCTCGGCGAGCGTGGCGCGGGCCCGTTGCAGGGCGCTGTTGACCGAGGCGACCGACGTGCCCAGCAGCTCGGCGACCTCGCTCGCCCGCCAGGCCAGCACCTCGCGCAGGATCAGCACGGCCCGCTGCTTGGGCGGCAGTTGCTGCAACGCGGCCATGAAGGCGAGCCGCACCGAGTCCCTGGTGACGGCCGCCTCCGCCGGATCCTCGACCGGGGGCAGCACCCGGGCGTCCGGCATCGGCTCCAGCCAGGTGTGGTCCGGGCGCGGGGACAGTGCCGCGCGGGCCAGTGGCGTGGACTCGGTCAGGTCCATGGGCCGGGCGCGCTTGTTGCCCGCTGCCAGCATGTCCAGGCAGACGTTCGTCGCGATGCGGTAGAGCCACGAGCGGAGGCTGGAGCGTCCCTCGAACTTGTCGTAGCTCCGCCAGGCCCGCACGAGGGTGTCCTGGACCGCGTCCTCCGCCTCGAAGGACGAGCCGAGCATGCGGTAGCAGTAACCGGTCAGCTCGACCCGGTACTCCTCCAGCCGCTCGTCGAGACCCGTCGTCGCCGTCGTGCCGTTTCCCATCGTCCACCCGCCCCCGTGGCCGTCCCGTTCGTGGCTGTGCGCGTCATCACGCCCAGCACTCCGGAAGCTACCGCAGCCCACTGACAACGGCCCCTGGAGCGGAAGAACCCGCAGGTCGGGAGGTTGTACGGCCATGAACCCGCGGCCCGGACACCGGCGTCCCGGACGGCCATCGGGGCGGTGGGCGACCAACTCTCCGACGGGGCGCACGACCCCGGCGGAGCCCGCCATGTCGCCTTCGCCCACGATGACGGTGCCGGAGCCGACGAAGGCGCCGACACCGACCGGCCGCCGGCCTCCCACCACGGCCGCGTCGGCGCCGGGCGCCCGACTCCCGGCCCGGCGCGGCTGAGAGGCCTGGCACACGGCGTCGGTGAGCTGTTCTGCGTCCGGCGCGGCTACGCATACACCGCGCCCGGCGCGGCTGAGCGATCCGGCATCCGGCCGTGACCACCGAGCCGCCCGGCGCCCACCGTGGCCCAGCCGCCCAGCGGCCCAGCCGCCCAGCCGCCCAGCCGCCCAGCTCCCGGCGCGGCTGAGTGGTCCGGTGTGCGATGTGCCGTTACGCCGGCACCGGCTCCCGCCGCGCCGCGACCCTGGCCGCCCGAGAGCCGAGCGCCGTGATCGTCACGACGCCCAGGACGGCCAGCACGCCGACCCCGGCCGTTCCCGGCCAGCCCTGTGCGTGGAAGGCCATGGCGCCCACCGTGCTGCCCACGCTGGAGCCCACGTAGTAGGCGGACTGGTAGAGCGCCGAGGCCTGCGCGCGGCCGTGCGTCGCCGTCCGGCTGACCGCCGAGGAGGCGACCGCGTGACCGGCGAAGAAGCCCGCGGTGATCAGAACCAGACCCAGCAGGACCAGCGCGACCGAGTCCACGAGGGACACCAGCAGACCCGCCGCCGTCGTGGCGCCCGCCAGGTACAGGGCGCCCCTGCGGCCCAGGCGGCCCACCAGCCGCCCCGCCGTCGACGCGGACACCGTGCCCACCAGGTACACCAGGAAGATCGACCCGACGATGCCCTGCGGCAGGGAGAACGGCGCCTCGGTCAGGCGGTAGCCGATCGCCGTGTAGACCCCGCCGAACACCGTCATGAACAGCGCGCCGATCGCGTACAGGCGGCGCAGCAGCGGATCGGCGAGGTGGTCGCGGACCGAGCGCGCCAGCACCCGTGGGCGCAGCGAGCCCGCCCTGAAGTGCCGCGGCGCCGGAAGCAGCAGGCGGAAGGCCACCGCGCAGCCCACCGCGATCACTCCGATCACCCCGACGGCCACCCGCCAGCCCCACTCCTGGGCGACCCAGCCGGTGATGACCCGGCCGCTCATGCCGCCCACACTGTTGCCGGCCACGAACAGGCCGATCGCCGTGACCAGGGCCCGAGGCCGGACCTCCTCCGCCAGATACGCCTGCGCCGAGGCGGGCAGCCCCGCGAGGGCCGCGCCCTGCAGCGCCCGGAGCACCACCAGCGCGCCCAGCGACGGCGCGAACGGCACCAGCAGCCCGACGACCACCGCGACCGCCAGCGAGGCCGTCATCACCGTACGCCGTCCGAAACGCTCCGACAGGGCGCTCGCCGGGAGCACGAACAGCGCCAGGCCGCCCGTCGCGGCGGCCACCGTCCAGCTCGCGTCGCCCGCCGCCACATGGAACTCGCCGGAGATCAGCGGCAGCAGGGCCTGGGTGGAGTACAGCAGCGCGAAGGTGGCGACACCCGCGAGGAAGAGGGCGAGGCTCATCCGGCGGTAGCCGGGGCCTCCCGGGGTCATACGGGAGTCGGAGTCGGGGACTGAGGCGACGGCGCCCATGATCGTGGGCGCCCCGGTATCGGCGGGAGTCATGCGTCGACCGTAAGAAGGCCCGCACTCATCCGTCCAATGCATGGACTCGGCATAATCGTTCCCATGGTGCATCAGTCGAGGTCGCAGCCGCGTCTGTCACAGACCGGTGACACAGAAGACATCGTCGCGTTGCTGGCGCCCCGCCTCGCGCACTTCGCAGGCGTGGCCCGCACCGAGCACGTCACCCGGGCCGCGCAGGAGATGCGGGTCCCGCAGTCCACGCTCTCGCGGGCCATGGTCCGGCTGGAACAGGACCTCGGCGTCGACCTCTTCGCCCGCCGGGGCCGCACGGTCTCCCTGACCCCCGCGGGCCGCACCTTCCTGACCTCCGTGCAGCGCGCCCTCGCCGAGATCGAGCGCGCCGCCGAGGAGGTGCGCGCGGACGCCGACCCGGCCACCGGCAAGGTCGCCTTCGGGTTCCTGCACACCATGGGCGCCGAGACCGTACCCGGCCTCATCCACGCCTTCCGCGCCGACCATCCCCGCGTCCGCTTCAGCCTGGTGCAGAACTACGGTGAGGCCATGCTGGAGGGACTGCGGGCGGGCGAGCTCGACCTCTGCCTGACGTCCCCCGTGCCGGACGCCCCCGATCTGGTGGCCCGCCGTCTCGACGAACAGAAGCTGCGTCTGGTCGTCCCCGCCGAGCACCGGCTCGCCGCCCGGCGCCGCGTCCGCCTGGCCGAGGCCGCCGAGGAGTCGTTCGTGACCCTGGAGCCCGGCTACGGCCTGCGCCGCATCACCGACGCCCTGTGCCGGGAGGCCGGCTTCAAGCCGCGTGTCGCCTTCGAGGGCGAGGAGGCCGAGACCCTGCGCGGACTGGTCGCGGCGGGCCTCGGGGTCGCCCTTCTGCCCCCGCCGGCCTTCCCCCGCCCCGGAGTCGCCGAGCTGACGGTGACGGCGCCGCGCGCGGTGCGGGAGATCGGTGTGGCATGGCTGGAGGGCCACCCGGACACGCCGCCGGTCGCGGCGTTCAAGAAGTTCCTGCTCGCCAAACGCGGCAGGCTGCTGCCCGCCTGAGGGCGAGTCGCCTCCCCTCCGGGGGCCGCCGCGGCCCACCGGCGGCGGACTGCTCGCCACCTACCGCGAGTTGCTCCCCGAGGGCGGCCTGCGGCCCTACCGCCGCAGTGTCCTCCCGAACCCGGCCGCGAGCGGCATCCGCAACCCCAGCGGCGGCGGCGCCGCCAGCGCGTCCTGCACCGGCCGTGAGAACACCCGCCCGAACAGCGAGCCCATGACGAAGTCGGTGGTGAGCGCCAGGACTTCGTCCCGGTACTGGCGCAACCCGTGCCCGTCGGCGTGCACTTCGAACCGGCACACGTCCCGGTTCGCCTTCTTCGCCCGCTCCGCGAACCGGAACGACAGCTCGGGGTCGGTCCGTTCGTCGTTCGTGCCGTGCACGATCAGCACCTGGCGCCCGGCGAGCTGTTTGACCGGTTCGGGGGAGGCCGCCATGTCGTCCTCGGGCAGCCAAGGAGCCAGGGCCACCACGGAGTTGACGGTCTCGTGCCCGGCCGCGTGCAGTGCGGCGCGGCCGCCCATGCCGGGACCGGCCAGGCATACCGGCACGTCCCCGTAGCGCCGCACGACCTCCTCGACCGCCCACGCGGCGTCGGCGGCCGCGTGTGCCTCGGCGCCGTTCCAGCCGCGGAAGCGGTAGTGCACCACGTGCACGGCCAGGTCCTCCTCGCGCCCGGCGCGGGCCAGCCGGCGCCCCAGCGCGCGCAGCGAGGCGGCCGCCAGCACCGGCGAGGGTCTGCGGGTGGACACCTCCTGGGCGCCCGGGAGCAGCAGCACCGCTCCGCCCACCGCCGCCGGCTCCGTGCCGAGCGTCCTCCCCAGCCGGGCCGTGCGAACCGGCGTCGCTTGGTGTGCCATGCCAGAACAGTGTCAGAAACACCGCTGCACGCCACCCGTCCGGGCGGTCACCGTTACATATCGACGGTTGTGTACACACGTGATCTACGCGCGTAGGAGTTACAGTGCGAAAATGACGAGCCAGACTGCGCACCAGGGGAACACCCCGAGCTCGGACCAGATCCGCCGGGCGCCCAAGGTTCTGCTCCACGATCACCTCGACGGCGGGCTCCGCCCGGGAACCGTCGTCGACCTGGCCCGCGCGTCGGGCTATGCGCACCTTCCCGAGACCGACCCGGACAAGCTCGGCCTGTGGTTCCGCGAGGCCGCCGATTCCGGCTCGCTGGAAAGGTACTTGGAGACGTTCTCGCACACCGTCGGCGTGATGCAGACCCGTGACGCCCTCGTCCGGGTCGCCCGCGAGTGCGCCGAGGACCTCGCCGAGGACGGCGTCGTCTACGCCGAGGTGCGCTACGCCCCCGAGCAGCACCTGGAGGGCGGGCTGAGCCTGGAGGAGGTCGTCGAGGCCGTCAACGAGGGCTTCCGCGAGGGCGAGCGCACCGCCCTGGAGAACGGTCACCGCATCCGGGTCGGCGTGCTGCTGACCGCGATGCGGCACGCGGCCCGCGCCCTGGAGATCGCCGAACTCGCCAACCGCTACCGGGACTCGGGCGTGGTGGGCTTCGACATCGCGGGCGCCGAGGCCGGCTACCCGCCCACCCGGCACCTGGACGCCTTCGAGTATTTGAAGCGGGCGAACAACCACTTCACGATCCACGCGGGCGAGGCCTTCGGGCTGCCGTCCATCTGGCAGGCGCTCCAGTGGTGCGGCGCGGACCGCCTGGGCCACGGCGTGCGCATCATCGACGACATCCAGGTCCACGAGGACGGCACGGTCGAACTCGGGCGGCTGGCCTCCTACGTCCGCGACAAGCGCATCCCGCTGGAGCTGTGCCCCAGTTCCAACCTCCAGACCGGGGCGGCGTCCTCGTACGCGGAGCATCCGATCGGGCTGCTGCGCCGGCTCCACTTCCGGACCACCGTCAATACGGACAACCGTCTCATGTCCCACACCAGCATGAGCCGGGAGTTCGAGCGGCTGGTCGAGGCATTCGGATACACGCTCGACGACATGCAATGGTTCTCTGTCAATGGGATGAAATCAGCATTCATCCCTTTCGATGAACGGCTGGCGATGATCAATGACGTGATCAAGCCCGGATATGCGGCGCTGAAATCCGAATGGCTGTTTCAGCAGACCGTGTCCACCAGGGGTTTCTCTTCCCCGGGAGAGTGATCGGCGGATACGGGAACACCTCCGGGACGCATATTCCGTCCGTATTTCGATGTTTGCGGAAGGCGGCTCGGCGTGTTTACGGTCGTGGACCGCTCAGTTCCCTGTCTTCCACCCAAGGACGCGTTTTCATGAAGCAGTCTGCCGCCAAGTCCCTCGGTGTCGTCGCCCTCGGGGCCGCCTTCGCCGCCGTCGGCGCGGGTGCCGCGAACGCCGCGCCGGCCGTTCCGGACGCCGGCCAGGCACTCGGCACCGTCGGCAAGGCGCTCCCGACGGAGAACGTCACCAAGTCGCTGCCCGGGGCCGGCCAGGCGCTGGACCAGGCCAAGCCCGCGATGCAGTCGGGTCTCGCGGCCGCGCAGCCGGCCGCTCAGGGCCTGCTCCAGAACGGCCCGACCAAGCCGGTCGGCGGTCTGCTCGGCGGCCTGCCGCTGCAGGGCCTGCCCACCCACGGCCTGCCGCTGAACGGCCTGCCGCTGGGCTGAGCCCCGGGGCCTCTCGCCGACCCCCTGCCGCGGACACACCGGCACGGCTGGGGCGTACCTCCTGGTTCCAGGGTGCGCCCCAGCCGTGCCGCCGTGTCCGCGGATGCGGCGTTCACCACGCGCTGCCGGCCGTCTCCTCGGAGGGCAGCAGGATCCACAGCGCGATGTAGACCAGGAACTGCGGGCCCGGCAGCAGGCAGGACAGCAGGAAGAGCACGCGCATCGTCGTCGCGGAGGTGCCGAAGCGCCGTGCCAGCGCAGCGCACACTCCGCCGATCATGCGGCCGTGGGTCGGGCGGGCGAGGGCGGTCATCTCGACTCCTTCGTGGTCTGTCGGTGCGGGGCCTCCCCGTCGGCTGCCCCGTCCTGGTGCCGCGGCAGGTGACGTTTGCAAGGGGCGAACGCTGCCTGTCGGGGCACTGGTTCCACGCTACGGAGACGAAGGCGGCAGAGCGTCGCTCCACGGGGCGAGGCCGACCCTGGGAATCGTCGGGGTGCGCCCCTGAGGCGGGTCCTCCTGGCGATGGGCGGTCCGGTCCCTGCGCTCCGCCCCGCGGCGGAGGCGGGAGCGGCCGGCGGGGACGACCGCGAGGTGGGCGAGCGCCACGCCCACGGTGTTCATCAGGACCGTGTCGACGTCGACCACCCGGCCCGGCACGCCGGTCTGCAGCAGGGCGATGCCCAGCGAGGCCAGGGCGCCGGCGGCGACCGTGCGGATCAGCGAGCCGACAGGGGAGACACGGAGGCAGCCGTGTGTCATCGGCAGCAGTACGCCCAGTGGCCCGAGCAGCGCCAGTCCCTCGCCGATGCGCCGGGCCGCCCCGGGCCAGCCCAGCGCCAGGTCGGCCCGGATGGTGGAGAGCGGACGCAGATTGGGCGGCGTCACCCAGGGGACGTCCAGCGGACGCAGCGTGAGCCAGGCGACGAGCGCGAGGTGGGCGACGAGGAGGACACCCCCTGTCACGCGGACGTGGATCGCGGCGCTGCCGCGGTTGGAGCCTTGACGCTGCACGCCACCCAAGACGCACCCCCCGGCACGATCGGTTCCGGCCGGACACCCCAGTGACAGGTGAGTGCTGCGCCACACCCGGCACCACACCCGGCGCCGCGCCCGTGCCCCGCACGTGCGTGTCACGCGCGGTGGCGTCCCGGTGCGCCGCGCCGGCGCCGCCCCCGGGAACGGCACACGGTGCCGTTCCCGTGCCGGGCGTGGTGCCCCGTACCGGTGCCGTTGCCGCGCGCCGCCTCTCCCGTCAGCCGTCCCCCACCGGGGCCGACGGGGGCAGGCCGGTGCCCGGGCGGGAGCGGAGCTCTCCGGTGCACTCGTAGCGGCGCAGGGCCGTGTCGTCCGGGCCGCCGAGGACGACGGAGCCGTCTCCCTCGGCGGCGGCCGAGTCGGACAGGGTGCACACGATCTGGGCGAGGGCGTACGGGGCGAGGCCGGCCGGCGCGCTGCTCAGCCGGAGCGTGTCGGCGGGGTCACGGGGGCGGGGCCCCTCGACCCTCAGTCCGCCCGGGACGTGCGTGGTGTACCCGGCCGCCTTCTCACCGGGCGACGGCGGCGTGGCGAGCTGGTCGAGCAGCCCCTGGGCCACGATCACCCGCCGCCGCGCGTCCACGGTGCTCTCCGGCACCCGTACCGTACGGTCGACGGTCACCAGCGACGAGCCGCACAGCAGGAACACCTGGACGGGCACGCCGCGCGAGGACTGGATGGCCAGGTCGGGCTGGGACAGCGAGCAGGGCACACGGGAGGGCGCGCCGCCGAAGTCCGTGGGCACCTCGGTGGGCCGGATCCCGCACCCGGCGAGCAGCAGGCCGAGGGCGGTCAGCGCCGCCGGCAGGAGTCGGCGCGCGTTCATCGGGCGGCCCCCTTCGAGCCGTTGTCCTTCTGCCCGTGCTCGGTACGCTCCGCGGCGAGCTCGGAGGCGTCCCGCGGCAGCCGCAGCGTGAACACCGCACCGCCCTCGGGCGAGTTGGCCGCGGTGATGCCACCGCCGTGGATGTGCGCGTTGTTCAGGGCGATGGACAGCCCGAGGCCGCTGCCCTCGGAGCGGGGCCGGGACGCGCTCGCCTTGTAGAAGCGGTCGAAGACGTGCGGCAGCACGTCCTCGGGGATGCCCGGTCCGTGGTCGCGCACCTCGATGACGATCTCGGCGGGCCGCTCCCCCTCCGCGGCCGACTCGCGCACCGACACCCGCACCGGCGAGCCCCCGTGCTTGAGCGCGTTGCCGATGAGGTTGGCGAGGATGACGTCCAGGCGGCGCGGGTCGAGCTGGGCGTGGATGCCGCGCTCGGCGTCCAGCTCGACGGCGTCCAGCCAGGCGCGGGCGTCGACGCAGGCGGTGATCAGGTCGGCGATGTCGACGTCGTCCAGGACCAGCCGGGCCGTGCCCGCGTCGAAGCGGGTGACCTCCATCAGGTTCTCGACCAGGTCGTTCAGCCGCCGGGTCTCGCTGACGACGAGCCGCACAGCCGGCTCGATCATCGGGTCGATGCCACCGCCCTCGAATTCCAGTTCCTCCTCGAGGACCTCCGTCACGGCGGTGATGGCGGTCAGCGGCGTACGCAGCTCATGGCTCATGTCCGCGACGAAGCGGCGGGAGGACTCGTCGCGGGCCGCCATGTCGGCGACCCGTTTCTCCAGCGCCTCGGCCGCCTTGTTGAACGTCCGGGAGAGATCGGCGAGTTCGTCGGTGCCGGACACCCGCAGCCGGGTGTCGAGCTTGCCCTCGCCGAGCCGGCGCGCGGCGACTCCCAGCCGGTGCACCGGCTTCAGCACCGTCGTGGCGGCGGCCTGGGCGAGCAGGGCGGCACCGATGAGGGCCATGCCGGTGGCGATGCCCAGGGACCAGGCGAGCGAGTTGAGATCCTTGGCCTCCGGCTCCAGCGACTTGAGCATGTAGCCGGTCGGACCGCCGCCGATCACCCGCGTGCCGGCCACCAGATACGGGGTGCCGTGCATGACGATCCGCTGCCAGTACAGGTGGTACGGCGCCTTGTTGGCCTTGGAGAGCGGCTGCTGCCTGTTCACCGCGGTGCGCAGCGAGAGGGGCACGTCCTGCAGCGAGAAGCCGTTCAGCCCGCCGGAGTTGCCGTACAGCGTCCTGCCGTTCGCGTCCTGGCCGACGAGCAGCACGCTGAACCGCTGGCTGCTGCCCGCCATCTGGCCCGCGGTGTGCTGGAGCTGGTCCTGCGTGGTGTGCACCGGCAGCGCGCCCGCGCGGTTCTGCACCTCCTGCTGGAAGTCGCGCAGCGCCGCGTCCTGGGCGCGGGTGAGCACCGCCTCGCGGTTGAGCCAGTACGCGATCCCGGACGCCGACACCGCCGCGGTCAGCGCCACCAGCGCGAAGACGACGACCAGCCGCAGCCGCAGACTGGTGAACCGGAGCCGGGACAGCGTCCCCCTGTTGCGATCCGAGGCCCAGTCGCCGAGCCCGCCCTGCTCGTCGGTCACTGAGGCGCGTCCAGGCGGTAACCGACGCCGCGCACGGTTCGGATCAGCGTCGGGGACGACGGCACGTCCTCCACCTTGGCGCGCAGCCGCTGCACGCAGGCGTCCACGAGCCGCGAGTCACCGAGGTAGTCGTGCTCCCACACCAGCCGCAGCAACTGCTGCCGGGACAGCGCCTGCCCGGGCCGGCGGCTCAGCTCCAGCAGCAGTCTCAGCTCGGTCGGGGTGAGCTGGAGGTCCTCGCCGTTCTTCGTCACGGTCATCGCCGCCCGGTCGATGACGAGGCTGCCGAAGGTCGCGGCGTCGTTCGCCTCCCGCTCGCCGCGCCGCAGCACGGCCCGGATCCGGGCGTCCAGCACCCGTCCCTGCACGGGCTTGACCACGTAGTCGTCGGCGCCGGACTCCAGCCCGACCACCACGTCGATGTCGTCGCTGCGCGCGGTGAGCAGAATGATCGGCAGCTGGTCCGTGCGCCGGATGCGCCGGCACACCTCGAACCCGTCGATGCCGGGCAGCATCACGTCCAGCACGATCAGGTCCGGCCGCTGCTCGCGCAGCAGCTTCAGACCGTCCTCGCCGCTGGCAGCAGTGGCCACCCGGTGTCCCTGGCGCGTCAATGAGAGCTCCAGGGCCGTTCGGATGGCGTCGTCGTCCTCGATCAGCAACAGGGAAGGCACGGACCTCATTCTGGCCCATGCGGGGTCGCTGTTTCGACACCCGTACGGCACCCGTACCGCGACCTGCGCGCGGTAACGGGCTCCCGACTCCTGTGACAGGTCTGTGACAGTCGGCGGACATGGTCATGAAGTGACCACGGCAAGCTTTTCGGCACGGGGCAAGGAAGCAGGACGGAACACCGGGACTCCACGACGGGGGGCGCAAATGAACACACTGCAGAGCACCAGCCAGAGCGCAGTGGTCACGCGTCTGCACGATGTGGCCCGGTCTCCGGAGAAGTCCGGTGCCGTGAGCGGGCGGGGGTGCGCTCGCGGCACCGGGCGTCAGCACACCGCGCATGCGCCACAGGGGCTTCAGCCCCGCATGACGGTGGTTGACGCGAACACGGGGGAAACACACGGGGGAACCGCGTACGGGGAGGGCTCGGGGGAGCGACGCACGCTGTCGGAAGCGGAGTTCACCGCCTACGTCCAGGAGCGCCGCGCCTCCCTGTACGCAACCGCCTACCACCTGACCGGCGACCGCTTCGAGGCCGAGGACCTGCTGCAGAGCGCGCTGTTCTCGACCTACCGGGCGTGGGACCGGATCAGTGACAAGGCGGCCGTCGGCGGATACCTCCGCCGCACCATGACCAATCTGCACATCAGCGCCTGGCGGCGCCGCAAGCTCAACGAGTACCCGACCGAGGAACTGCCGGAGACGCCCGGCGACACGGACGCCATGCGCGGCACCGAGCTGCGCACCGTCCTGTGGCAGGCGCTGGCCCGGCTGCCCGAGCTCCAGCGCACCATGCTGGTCCTGCGTTACTACGAGGGCCGTACGGACCCGGAGATCGCGGCCATCCTCGGCATCAGCGTCGGCACGGTGAAGTCCAGCATCTGGCGGTCCCTGCGCCGGCTGCGCGAGGACGAGGTCCTCAGCTTCGGCCGTGACCGTGAGGAGTCCTTCGGCGAACTGGTCGCCTGACACGACCGAAGGGCAGGGGGAACGGGGGAAGGGGAAAGCGGGGGAATCCCGGGGGGGAACACAGGGCTCGGGGGAGCCACGGGGGACTCGGGAACACGGGGGAAGTGGGGAAACGGGGAAACGGGGGAAAGCACGGGGGAACCCACGGGGGAAAGTGGGGGAGCACCAAGGGAGCGGGGCTGGAGGACCGGGGGGTCTGTCCAGTCCCGCTTTCGTGTCCCGCTTCCGGGCACGTGCGCACGCGCGTTGACGCGCGAGGGGGCGCACCAGGGGCGTACGAGATGCGTACGCCCCTCTGCCGTAGGCCGGTCGAGTCGTAGGCCGGTCGAGTCGTACGCCGGTCAGGCGGCCGTCCGTGTCTGCGCCTGCCGTCCCGCCGCCGCGGCGGCCAGCCGGCCCAGGGCCTCGTCCCGGTCGCAGGCGTGCGCGCCCAGCGTGATCTGACGGGCCACGATCGACCGTTCGGCGCGCATCAGCCGCCAGCCGCGGCGGATCAGGAACGGCACCGACTTGCGGCCCTCCTTCAGATCCCGCACGAAGCGCCGCCGGAACGTGGTGACCGGTCCGCGGTTCAGGCACAGCGCGTCGGCCAGGACGCCGAGTTCACGGCAGCGCCCCACGATCTCGGCGGCGAAGACGCCCTCCGCGATGAACAGCGGGGTGCGGCCGATGTGCAGCGTGTCCTCGCCGGTGCGGGCGCTCAGCGAGATGTCGTACACCGGCACGCTCGTGGTGCCCGTCGCGCACAGCCGGCTGATCGCCGCGACCGCGACGTCCGCGTCCCACGAGCCGGGGTGGTCCCAGTCGATGTCCGAACTCCCCGCCACCAGCGGCAGCGTCGGGTCGCCGGCCTCCTTGTAGAAGTCGTCGAGGCGCAGTACGGGCAGTCCGGCGCGGGCGGCGACCAGGGACTTGCCCGAGCCCGAGGGGCCGCACAGCAGTACGACACGGGCGGGAGGCGGAGGATGAAGGCTCACGGAACACCAGTTTGACGCATGGTGGCGCGCCTGCCGACCCCGCGGGTCGGCTTTGGAACGTGGGCTACGTCTCAACTACCCTGTGCGCTGTTCTCGTTACCGACCGCATCCGTAAGGCGGCACCAGTCATGGCTCGACACGCGTCTTCACCTCGTCCCACCGCCCGCCGTGCCCTGGTCGCCGTCGTGACCGCCGGGGCCGCCCTGGGCGTGGGCGCGACGACGGCCTCGGCGGAGATCCTCCCGGGCGGGGGCGAGGGGCGCCTGCTCGGCTCTCTCGGCCGGGCCGACGCGCAGTCGGGTGTGCAGGCGCTGGCCGGCACGGTCGGCCACACCACCGGGACCGTCACGGCCCTCAAGCCCAACCCGCTCGCGGGCACCGGCGTCGACCCGCTCGACAACGGCGTCGGCACCCAGGTCGCCGACTTCCAGCCGGTCGGCTCGAAGACGGTCACCGGCCCGGTGGCCCAGGCCCCGTCGGTGGGCGCCGTGCCGGTCGTCGGCCAGTTGCTCGGGTCGGTGCGCTGACCCGGGCGCACCCCGCGCACACGGAGAGCCGCGCCTCCCCCGGACGCAGGGGAGACGCGGCTCTCGTCTGTGCGGGGCGCGTGCGGCGCCCCGGACGGCTCAGTACGACGAGCCGGAGGCGCCCAGGGAGCCCGTCGGGTGCCAGACCGTCTTGGTCTCCAGGAAGGCCGTCATACGGTCCGTGCCCGGTGTCGCCGACCAGTTGTCCACAGGCTGTGGACGAAGGACCCGCTTGAGGTTGTCCGCCGCAGCGACCTCCAGCTCCCTCGCCAGGTCCGCGTCGGCGCCCGCGAGGTCGATCGCGTTGACGTCCTGGTGCGCGGCGAGCGGCGCGGCGATCTCCGCCGTACGGCCGGACAGGACGTTCACGACACCGCCCGGCAGGTCGGAGGTGGCCAGCACCTCGCCGAGGGAGAGCGCGGGGAGCGGGGACTTCTCGCTCGCGACCACCACCGCCGTGTTGCCGGTCGCGATCACCGGGGCGATCACCGAGACCAGGCCCAGGAACGACGACTCCTGCGGGGCCAGGACGGTCACCACGCCGGTCGGCTCGGGGGAGGAGAGGTTGAAGTACGGGCCCGCCACCGGGTTGCCGCCGCCCACCACCTGGGCGATCTTGTCGGTCCAGCCCGCGTACCAGACCCAGCGGTCGATCGCCGCGTCGACCTGCGCGGCCGCCCTGGCCTTGGACAGGCCCTCGGCCTCGGCGACCTCGCGGACGAACTGCTCGCGGCGGCCCTCCAGCATCTCGGCGATGCGGTAGAGGATCTGGCCCCGGTTGTACGCGGTCGCGCCGGACCACGCCCCGAACGCCTTGCGCGCGGCCACGACCGCGTCACGGGCGTCCTTGCGGGACGACTGCGGAACGTTCGCCAGCCAGTTGCCCTTGGAGTCGCTCACCTCGTACACCCGGCCGCTCTCGGAACGCGGGAACTTGCCGCCCACGTACAGCTTGTAGGTCTTGAGGACCGAAAGCCGCGGTTCGGTCGTCGCCCCAGACTTCTCGGACTTCTCAGACATCGAGGTACGCCTCCAGGCCGTGCCGGCCGCCCTCGCGGCCGAAGCCCGACTCCTTGTAGCCGCCGAACGGCGAGGTCGGATCGAACTTGTTGAACGTGTTGGACCAGACGACACCGGCGCGCAGCTTGCTCGCCACCGCCAGGATCCGGGAGCCCTTCTCGGTCCAGATGCCCGCGGACAGCCCGTACGGGGTGTTGTTGGCCTTGGCCACGGCCTCGTCCGGGGTGCGGAAGGTGAGGACGGAGAGCACCGGGCCGAAGATCTCGTCACGGGCGATGGTGTGCGCCTGGGTGACGCCGGTGAACAGCGTCGGAGCGAACCAGTAGCCGCTCTCGGGCAGTTCGCAGGCGGGCGACCAGCGCTCGGCGCCCTCCGCCTCGCCCTTGTCGGCGAGCGTGGTGATCCGGGCCAGCTGCTCGGCGGAGTTGATCGCGCCGATGTCGGTGTTCTTGTCGAGCGGATCGCCCAGGCGCAGCGTGGAGAGCCTGCGCTTGAGGGAGTCCAGCAGCTCGTCGTGGATCGACTCCTGCACCAGCAGCCGCGAGCCCGCGCAGCAGACCTGGCCCTGGTTGAAGAAGATGCCGTTGACGATGCCCTCGACGGCCTGGTCGATCGGCGCGTCGTCGAAGACGATGTTGGCGCCCTTGCCGCCCAGCTCGAGGGTGAGCTTCTTGTCCGTGCCCGCGACCGTGCGCGCGATCGCCTTGCCGACGGCCGTGGAGCCGGTGAAGGCGACCTTGTTCACGTCGGGGTGGGCGACGAGCGCGGCGCCCGCGTCGCCGTAGCCGGGAAGGATGTTGACGACACCCTTCGGCAGGCCGGCCTGGCGGCAGATGTCCGCGAAGAACAGCGCGGACAGCGGGGTGGTCTCGGCGGGCTTGAGGACCACCGTGTTGCCGGTCGCCAGCGCCGGGGCGATCTTCCACGCCAGCATCAGCAGCGGGAAGTTCCACGGGATGACCTGGCCGGCCACGCCCAGCGGCTTCGGGGACGGCCCGAAGCCCGCGTGGCCGAGCTTGTCGGCCCAGCCGGCGTAGTAGAAGAAGTACGCGGCCACCAGGGGCAGGTCCGCGTCCCTCGTCTCCCGGATCGGCTTGCCGTTGTCCAGCGTCTCCAGGACCGCCAGCTCACGGCTGCGCTCCTGGATGATGCGGGCGATGCGGAACAGGTACTTGGCGCGCTCGGAGCCGGGCAGCGCCGACCACTTCACGAAGGCCTTGCGGGCCGCCTTCACCGCGCGGTCCACGTCCGCCTCGCCGGCCTGGGCGACCTCGGACAGCACCTCCTCGGTGCTGGGGGAGACCGTCTTGAAGACCTTGCCGTCGGCGGCCTTGGCGAACTCGCCGTCGATGAACAGGCCGTAGGACGGCGCGATGTCGACGATCGAGCGGGACTCGGGCGCCGGTGCGTATTCGAAGGGGGAAACCATGGTGATCAGTCCACCGTCACGTAGTCGGGACCGGAGTAGCGGCCGGTGGCCAGCTTCTGACGCTGCATCAGCAGGTCGTTCAGGAGCGAGGAGGCGCCGAAGCGGAACCAGTGGTTGTCCAGCCAGTCCCCGCCTGCGGTCTCGTTGACCAGGACCAGGAACTTGATCGCGTCCTTGGAGGTGCGGATGCCGCCGGCCGGCTTCACGCCGACCTGCACGCCGGTCTGCGCCCGGAAGTCACGCACGGCCTCCAGCATCAGCAGCGTGTTGGCCGGGGTGGCGTTGACGGCGACCTTGCCGGTGGAGGTCTTGATGAAGTCGGCGCCCGCCAGCATGCCGAGCCAGCTCGCACGGCGGATGTTGTCGTACGTCGACAGCTCGCCGGTCTCGAAGATGACCTTCAGGCGTGCGGAGCTCCCGCAGGCCTCCTTCACGGCGACGATCTCGTCGTACACCTTCAGGTACTTGCCGGCGAGGAACGCTCCGCGGTCGATGACCATGTCGATCTCGTCGGCGCCCGCGGCGACCGCCTCGCGCACGTCCGTCAGCTTCACGTCCAGCGACGCCCGGCCGGCCGGGAAGGCGGTGGCGACCGAGGCGACCTTCACGGTCGAGCCGGCCACGGCCTCCTTCGCGGCGGCCACCATGTCGGGGTAGACGCAGACCGCGGCCGTGGCGGGGGCCGTACGGTCCGTCGGGTCGGGGCGGACCGCCTTGGCGCCGAGCGCCCGGACCTTGCCCGGGGTGTCCGCGCCTTCCAGCGTCGTCAGGTCGACCATCGAGATGGCGAGGTCGATGGCGTACGCCTTCGCGGTGGTCTTGATGGAACGGGTGCCGAGCGAGGCGGCGCGCGCCTCCAGGCCGACCGCGTCGACACCGGGCAGCCCGTGCAGGAAGCGGCGCAGCGTGCTGTCGGACGCGGTGACGTCAGCGAGAGGGGGTGCAGTGGTGGGCATGGTCACCAGGCGAGCATATCTACGCGCGTAGCGGCTGTACACCCCCCGAGCTGTCTTGTGACCCGGCCGATGTTCGCACGGCGCCCCTCCCGTCCGCGGGCACCGCGGATGAGAGCCCGTCCGGCCGTCGGGCAGAATCGGGACCATGACGACGCCCGAGCACGAACCCCCCGCGCCGCGACCTGCCGCCCCAGAGTTCAAGGACCGGGTCAACCGGTCGTCCGCAGGCATCGCGAGCGGTGCCCTGCTCCTCGCCATCGTCGGGTGGCTGGGCATCGACGCGCTGGTGGTCGGCGAGGGCCGCACCCCGTGGCTGGCGCTCGCCGGGATGATCCTCGTCGTGCCGCTCGTGGTCGCCTTCACCCTGCGGCCCGCCGTGTACGCCAACACCGACCGGCTGCGTATCCGCAACCCCTTCCGCGTGATCGTGCTGCCCTGGGGCCAGGTCTCCGGGCTGCGCTCCGGCTTCTCGAACGAGGTGTTCGACCAGTCCGGCACCAAGTACCAGCTCTGGGCGGTGCCCGTCTCGCTGCGGGGGCGCAAGCGGGCCACCCGGCGGCAGGCGCGGGCCGAGGCGGCGGGCGAGCGCGCGGCGGGGGCGGGCAGGGCCGGCGGACGCGCAGGCGGCGCCTTCGGGTCCGGGAGCGCGGCCGACGACGGTCCCGTCCGCGCGGCGGGCGACCAGTTCATGGACGACCTGCGCGAGCTGCACGAGGCCCGTGAGCACGCCGAGACGGCGCAGGGCGAGGTGACGGTCCGCTGGGCGTACGAGATCGTGGGCCCGGCGGTGGCCGGTGCGGTGGTGCTGGCGATTCTGATCGCGGTGGGCTGACGCGGAGGCGTCGGCGGCGCGAGCGTCGGCGGCGTGTGGGTCCGTGACGCGAGTGTCCGTGGCGCGTGTGTCGTCCGGTGTCCGCCCGGACGTGTGTGCGGCGGGTGTCTCCCGGCTGTTTCCGGGCCGGAACGGGTGTCCCTCTCGGTGAGGGACACCCGTTCCCGTTTCCGTACGGGTCAGATGCCCGCGGCCGCCGACAGGTCGCGCTTGATCGACGCGAGCAGCTCGGTGGCCTCGGCGCGGGCCGCCGGGAGGCCGGCGTGGGTGCCGACCGGGACCACGACCTCCAGGTAGCACTTCAGCTTGGGCTCCGTGCCGCTGGGGCGGACGATCACGCGGGCGCCGTCGAGGGTGTAGCGCAGGCCGTCCGTGGGCGGCAGCCGGTCCGTGCCCCGGGTGAGGTCCTCGGCGCGGGTGACGGGCAGGCCCGCGAGCGCCGTCGGGGGCTGCTCGCGCAGGCGGCGCATCGCGTCGGCGATCAGCGAGAGGTCCTGGACGCGGACCGAGAGCTGGTCGGTGGCGTGCAGGCCGTGCTCGACGGCGAGGTCGTCGAGCAGGTCCAGGAGGGTGCGGCCCTCCTGCTTGAGCCGCGAGGCCAGCTCGGTGATCAGCAGGGCGGCGGTGATGCCGTCCTTGTCGCGTACGCCGTCGGGGTCGACGCAGTAGCCGAGGGCCTCCTCGTAGCCGTAGCGCAGGCCCTCCACGCGGGCGATCCACTTGAAGCCGGTGAGGGTCTCCTCGTAGGGCAGGCCCGCCATCTCGGCGATGCGGCCGAGGAGGGAGGAGGAGACGATCGACTCCGCGAAGGTGCCGGTCGCGCCGCGGGAGACCAGGTGGGCGGCGAGCAGGGCGCCCACCTCGTCGCCGCGCAGCATGCGCCAGTCGGCGCCGTCCTTGACGGCCACCGCGCAGCGGTCGGCGTCCGGGTCGTTGGCGACGACCAGGTCGGGGTCGGTGGCGCGGGCCCTGGCGAACGCCAGGTCCATCGCGCCGGGCTCCTCCGGGTTGGGGAAGGCGACGGTCGGGAAGTCCGGGTCAGGCTCGGCCTGTTCGAGGACCAGCTCGGGGGCGGGGAAGCCGGCCCGGGCGAACGCGGCGACGAGGGTGTCCTTGCCAACGCCGTGCATCGCCGTGTAGACGGTGCGGGCCGTACGGGGCGAGCCGGGGGCGAGGACCGCGTCCGTGCGGGCGAGGTAGGCCTCAAGGACGGAGTCGTCGAGCGTCTCCCAGCCGGAGTCCGGACGGGGGACGTCGTGGAGGCTCTTGATCGCGTCGATCTCGGCGGCGATCCCCGCGTCGGCGGGCGGCACGATCTGGGAGCCGTCGCCCAGGTAGACCTTGTAGCCGTTGTCGCGGGGCGGGTTGTGGCTGGCGGTGACCTCCACGCCCGCGACCGCGCCGAGGTGCCTGATGGCGAAGGCGAGAACGGGGGTGGGGAGGGGGCGCGGCAGCACCGCGGCGCGCAGGCCGGCGCCGGTCATGACGGCGGCGGTGTCGCGGGCGAAGTCGGCGGACTTGTGGCGGGCGTCGTAGCCGATGACGACGAGGCCGGCATTCCCGTCCCCGTGGGCGGTCCCGTTCTTCTTCAGGTACGCGGCGAGGCCGGCGGCGGCGCGGATGACGACGGAGCGGTTCATGCGCATGGGGCCTGCGCCGAGTTCGCCGCGCAGGCCCGCGGTGCCGAACTGGAGGGTGCCGGCGAAGCGCTCGCTCAGCTCTTCGGGGTTCTCGGGGTTCTCGGGGTTCTCGGCGTTCACGGCTTCGAGGAGCCGGGCGAGTTCGTCACGGGTCTCGGGGTCGGGGTCCTCGGCCAGCCACGCCTTGGCCCGTGCGATGAGGTCGTCGTGCACGTTGGGTCAGCCTCTCGTGAGTGTGTCGGCCCGGCTTCGGCGGGGGATGCCGGTGCCTCCGGCGGTGGGCCGGTGCGCCGGGGTGCGTTGTGGGTCGGGGCCGTGGGGGTGGGGCCGGCCCGCCGCGCACGGGCGTGCTGCCCGGTCTTTCCATGGTGGGACTGGGCAGAGACGAAGTATGCGGCGGGCTGTCGACCCACCCCCACGGCCCCTTCCGCCGTTCGGCGGCTTCCCCGTCGCCGTGGGGACCGCTTGTTCGGCGGGCCGTCGCCTTCTTCGTGGTGCTAGTGCTGTGACCGGAAAGGTTTGCCGGAAAGCTCGCGGCGTCCGGTGCTGGGGGCACCTCCCACGCCCTTCGGGCAGTGGGGGAGCATCGCAAGGCGGAGCATCGCCCGTGTACTGGATGTACTCGGGTGATGCGACAACGCGGCTGGGGGTCCCCCCTGCTCGAAGAGCTTGGGGGAGCCGTGCCGGACGCCGCGAGCCGGTGAACCTTTCCGGTCACAGCACTAGAGGCGGCCCAGGACCTGGGTCAGCAGGGAGCCCATGCGGGTGGCGCTGTCGCGGCCCGCCTGGAGGACCTCTTCGTGGTTGAGGGGTTCGCCGGTCATGCCCGCGGCGAGGTTGGTCACCAGGGAGATGCCGAGGACCTCCGCGCCGGCCTCGCGGGCGGCGATGGCCTCCAGGACGGTGGACATGCCGACCAGGTCCGCGCCGATGGTGCGGGCCATGCGGATCTCCGCCGGCGTCTCGTAGTGCGGGCCGGGGAACTGCGCGTAGACGCCTTCCTCGAGGGTGGGGTCGACCTCCTTGCACAGGGCGCGCAGGCGCGGGGAGTACAGGTCGGTGAGGTCGACGAAGTTGGCGCCGACGATCGGCGAGGTGGCCGTCAGGTTGAGGTGGTCGCTGATCAGCACCGGCTGGCCGGGGCGCATGCCCTCGCGCAGGCCGCCGCAGCCGTTGGTGAGCACGATCGTCTTGCAGCCGGCCGCGACGGCGGTGCGCACGCCGTGGGCCACGGCGGCCACGCCCCGGCCCTCGTAGTAGTGGGTGCGGCCCAGGAAGACCAGCGCGCGGCTGTCCCCGATGGTGTACGAGCGGATCTTGCCGCCGTGGCCCTCGACCGCCGGCGGCGGGAATCCGGGCAGCTCGGTGACCTGGAACTCGGCGTCGGGGGTCCCCAGGGCGTCGACGGCCGGTGCCCAGCCGGACCCCATCACGAGGGCGACGTCGTGGGACTCGGCACCCGTGAGTTCGCGCAGGCGCGCGGCGGCGGCGTCGGCGGCGGCGTACGGGTCGCCCTGGATGTCGTCCGGAAGAAGAGATGCGTTCACGCCGACGAGCGTAGCCGCTATTCGCCTACGCGCGTAGATGCCCGTGGTCACGGCAATGCGATCGTTGTCTTGTCGTTTCCGACGAGGAACGGCTCCCGACGGCCCTCGAGGCGGGTCCGGTCAGGCTTCCAGGAGGTCGGCGGCGCCGCTCAGCACGGCCGCTTCCGCAGCTCCATCACGTAGTCGTGGGGTGCCCCCGCCGACTCCGCCGCGTCGGCGATCTCGCCGAGGTAGCGGGCGGAGGGGAGCCCGCCCTCGTAGCCGTCGAGGACGTAGGCCCAGGCCCGTTCCTCGCCGTCCAGGGTGTGGATGCGCACGCGTGTCCGCCGGTAGACGCCGAGCCCCACGCCCACCCAGCGGTCGAGGGAGTCCTCGTCCATCGGGGCGATGTCGTACAGGGCCACGAAGACCTGGGAGATCGGATCCTCCACAAGGGTCGCCAGCGCGCCCTCCCAGCCCATCTGCTCCCCGCCGAAGGTCAGCCGCCAGCCGTTCAGCCAGCCCGTGGCACGCAGCGGCGAGTGCGGGGCGCGGCGGGACATCAGCCGCGCGTCGAGATTGCCGGAGTATGCGGCATAGAGCGACATGCACCGAGCGTACGACAGCCGCGCACCCGTCTCACGGGTCCCACGGGCAACGCGGGACCACCGTGCCGCGCCGCCCCGGGGCCGTAGCACCTTGAACGGTGCGGGACAATGGAGTACGTGACTCGGATCGTGATCATCGGTGGTGGACCCGGCGGCTACGAAGCGGCGCTGGTGGCGGCGCAGCTCGGCGCGGAGGTGACCGTCGTCGACTGCGACGGTCTGGGCGGAGCGTCGGTGCTGACCGACTGCGTGCCGTCGAAGACCCTTATCGCTACGGCCGAGGTGATGACCACCTTCGACTCGTCGTACGAGGAACTGGGGATCACCGTCGCCGACACCCTCTCCGACGGCGGCCCCGCCGAGGCCTCGCCCGCGGAGCGGGCCGCCCGGGTGGTGGGCGTCGACCTGGGGAAGGTCAACCGGCGGGTCAAGCGGCTGGCGCTCGCCCAGTCCCACGACATCACCGCGTCCGTGACGCGGGCCGGCGCCCGGGTCATGCGCGGGCGCGGCCGGCTGGAGGGCATGCAGGCGCTCGACGGGTCGCGCACGGTCGTCGTCAGGGCGGCCGACGGGAGCGAGGAGAGGCTCACCGCGGACGCCGTACTGATCGCGACCGGCGGTCACCCGCGCGAGCTGCCCGATGCCCAGCCGGACGGCGAGCGCATCCTCAACTGGACCCAGGTCTACGACCTCGACGAGCTGCCCGAGGAGCTCATCGTGGTCGGCTCGGGCGTCACCGGCGCCGAGTTCGCCGGCGCCTACCAGGCGCTCGGCTCGAAGGTCACCCTGGTGTCCTCCCGCGACCGCGTGCTGCCGGGTGAGGACCCGGACGCGGCCGCCGTCCTGGAGGACGTCTTCCGCCGCCGCGGCATGAACGTCATGGCGCGCTCGCGTGCCGCCGCGGCCAAGCGGGTCGGGGACCGCGTGGAGGTGACGCTGGCGGACGGCCGGGTCATCGAGGGCAGCCACTGCCTGATGGCCGTCGGCGCCATCCCCAACAGCGCCGGGCTCGGCCTGGAGGAGGCCGGCGTCAAGCTGCGCGATTCCGGTCACATCTGGACCGACAAGGTGTCCCGGACGACGGCTCCGGGCGTGTACGCGGCCGGCGACGTGACCGGGGTCTTCGCACTGGCCTCGGTGGCGGCGATGCAGGGACGCATCGCGATGTACCACTTCCTGGGCGACGCGGTGGCCCCGCTGAACCTCAAGACGGTCTCCTCCAACGTCTTCACCGACCCCGAGATCGCCACCGTCGGCTACTCCCAGGCCGACGTGGACGCGGGCAAGATCGACGCCCGGTGTGTGAAGCTGCCGCTGCTGCGCAACCCGCGCGCCAAGATGCAGGGCATCCGGGACGGCTTCGTCAAGATCTTCTGCCGTCCGGGCACGGGAATCGTGGTCGGCGGCGTGGTCGTGGCCCCGCGCGCCTCGGAACTGATCCACCCCGTCTCGATCGCCGTCGACAACAACCTGACGGTCGAGCAGATCGCGAACGCGTTCACCGTGTACCCCTCGCTGTCGGGCTCGATCGCCGAGGTGGCACGGCAGCTGCACACGCGCAAGGCGACGGGCGAGGCGTAGGGGCTCGGCACGGTTGCGACTCCCCGCCGGTCACGGGGAGTCGTGGACCATGCCGGTGGCAGGAGCGAACGGAACAGGCTCTATACCATCTGGCGTTCTGCCCTGCGAACAACTTCTGCTAATCGGCGCAAACTGCTGAAAGCAGACGGTCGCTGGGGTTACTGTCAGTTTCGTGTTCGCTGCTGAACGTCGCCAATTGATCCTCGAAATGGTGCGAGCGAACGGTGCCGTGTCGCTCCGTGAACTCGCCCGCGTCGTCCAGACCTCCGAAGTGACCGTACGGCGGGACGTGCGGGCGCTGGAGGCCGAAGGACTCCTCGACCGCCGGCACGGCGGTGCGGTACTCCCGGGTGGGTTCACCCGTGAGTCCGGCTTCCCGCAGAAGTCGCATCTCGCGACCGCGGAGAAGACGGCCATCGCCGACCTTGCCGCGGGCCTCGTCGAAGAGGGCGAGGCGATCGTCGTGGGCGCGGGTACGACCACCCAGGAGCTGGCCCGCCGGCTCGCCCGGGTGCCCGGCCTGACCGTCGTCACCAACTCCCTGCTGGTCGCCCAGGCGCTGGCCCACGCCAACCGCGTGGAGGTCGTGATGACCGGCGGCACGCTGCGCGGCTCCAACTACGCGCTCGTCGGGTCCGGGGCCGAGCAGTCGCTGCACGGGCTGCGGGTGTCCAAGGCCTTCCTGTCGGGGAGCGGACTGACGGCCGAGCGCGGCCTGTCCACGTCCAACATGCTGTCGGCGTCCGTCGACCGGGCACTGGTGCAGTCCGCCGCGGAGGTGGTGGTGCTCGCCGACCACTCCAAGCTCGGTACGGACACGATGTTCCAGACGGTCCCGACCGACCTCATCACCCGCCTGGTGACGGACGATCCCCCGGCCCACGACGACCGCGCGGCCACCGAGCTCCAGGCCCTCGCCGACCAGGGCGTCCAGATCGCCGTGACCGGCGCGGCGGGAAACCCGGCGGCGGATCAGCCCCCGCCCCGCGACCGCCGCCGTGAGGTGCCCCTCCCGGGCCCCCGCCGCACCCAGCCACCGGGCGCGAACCTCCGCCCGGCGTCCCTGGGCGGGGACCAGCCGAACGGCACGGAGCGTCCGGCCGCACGGGTGGCGGACCTCCGGAGGCGCTGAGGGCTTCGCCGCCCCTGGGAGAGGCCTGGGGAGGTCTTCGGGCCGCGCTCGGGAAGGACCGCGGACCGCCTCGCCCCGGAAAGCACGGAGCCCGGCGGGCCGCTCGCGCGGCTCGCCGGGCTCCTGCGGGTGCTCCGGGAGATCAGTCCTTGATCTCGCAGATGACGGCGCCGGAGGTGACGGAGGCGCCGACGTCGGCGGACAGGCCCTTGATGGTGCCGCTGCGGTGGGCGTTGAGCGGCTGCTCCATCTTCATGGCCTCCAGGACGACGACCAGGTCGCCCTCCTTGACCTCCTGGCCCTCCTCGACGGCGACCTTGACGATGGTGCCCTGCATCGGGGAGGCGAGGGTGTCGCCGGAGGCGACGGGGCCGGACTTCTTCGCGGCGCGGCGCTTGGGCTTGGCGCCCGCGGCGAGGCCGGTGCGGGCCAGGGACATGCCCAGCGAGGTGGGCAGGGAGACCTCCAGGCGCTTGCCGCCGACCTCGACGACGACGGTCTCGCGGCCCGCCTCCTCGTCCGCCTCGGTGTCGGCGACGGCGGTGAAGGGCTTGATGTCGTTGACGAACTCGGTCTCGATCCAGCGGGTGTGGACCGTGAACGGGTCGCTGGATCCGGTCAATTCCGGGGCGAACGCCGGGTCGGTGACCACCGCGCGGTGGAAGGGGATGGCCGTGGCCATGCCCTCGACCTGGAACTCCTCCAGGGCCCGGGCAGCCCGCTGGAGGGCCTCCTTGCGGGTGCGGCCGGTCACGATCAGCTTGGCCAGCAGGGAGTCCCAGGCCGGGCCGATGACGCTGCCGGACTCCACGCCCGCGTCCAGGCGGACGCCGGGGCCGGAGGGCGCGGCGAAGTTCGTCACGGTGCCGGGGGCGGGCAGGAAGCCCCGGCCCGGGTCCTCGCCGTTGATGCGGAACTCGAAGGAGTGGCCGCGCAGCGGCGGGTCGTCGTAGCCGAGCTCCTCGCCGTCGGCGATGCGGAACATCTCGCGCACCAGGTCGATGCCGGCGACCTCCTCGGTGACCGGGTGCTCGACCTGGAGGCGGGTGTTGACCTCCAGGAAGGAGATCGTGCCGTCCTGGCCGACCAGGAACTCGCAGGTGCCGGCGCCGACGTAGCCGGCCTCCTTCAGGATCGCCTTGGAGGCGCGGTACAGCTCGGCGACCTGCTCCTCGGACAGGAACGGCGCCGGGGCCTCCTCGACCAGCTTCTGGTGGCGGCGCTGGAGGGAGCAGTCACGCGTGGAGACGACGACCACGTTGCCGTGGCGGTCGGCCAGGCACTGGGTCTCCACGTGGCGGGGCCGGTCCAGGTAGCGCTCGACGAAGCACTCGCCGCGGCCGAAGGCGGCCACGGCCTCGCGCACGGCGGACTCGTAGAGCTCGGGGACCTCGTCCAGGGTGCGGGCGACCTTCAGGCCGCGCCCGCCGCCGCCGAAGGCGGCCTTGATGGCGATCGGCAGGCCGTTCTCCTCGGCGAAGGCCACGACCTCCTCGGCGCCGGAGACCGGGTCGGGGGTGCCGGCCACCAGGGGGGCACCGGCGCGCTGGGCGATGTGCCGGGCGGCGACCTTGTCGCCGAGGTCGCGGATGGCCTGCGGCGGCGGGCCGATCCAGACGAGGTCGGCGTCCAGCACGGCCTGGGCGAATTCGGCGTTCTCCGAGAGGAAGCCGTATCCGGGGTGGATCGCGTCCGCGCCGGACTCCTTCGCGGCCTTCAGCACCTTGTCGATGTCCAGGTAGCTGGTGGCCGGGGTGTCACCGCCCAGGGCGAACGCCTCATCCGCGGCGCGGACATGCAGAGCGTCCCGATCCGGGTCGGCGTAGACGGCCACGCTCGCGATACCGGCGTCCCGGCAGGCCCGGGCAACGCGGACAGCGATTTCGCCACGGTTGGCGATGAGCACCTTGCGCACGATTGAGGCTCCCTCCTTGAAACAAGCCGAGTTTAGGGACTGCCGACACGGCACTTCGACCCGTCCCCCATGGTGAGCTTGCCCACACGGAGCGTGATCCGAGGCGCGCTCGACTCGCGAAATCCCTTGTCGCATCGCTGTACGCAGGACTCCTCCGGAAAACCCTAGTCCTCCCATGTGGCCAAGGTCTCTGTGAGGGCGTGCTGCGACGCACTTCGTTTCTTTGTGGAGTCCCTACGAATGGCCCAATGATTCTTTGCCGGTGGCAGAACTCTTGTCCCCGGGTTTACCCGTTAGTAGCGTTCAGGATGTCTCGGTAGTACTCGCGGTAACAGGGCTCCGCGCGGAGCGGCAGGCGGAAGTGGGTGGGACCCGTGGTGCGCAGACCGGTGGCGTGGGTGGTGGCGCTCGTGCTCTTCGCGGAGGCGTTCGGCGTGGCTGCGCTGAACTGGTTCCTCGGGATGGTCGTGCACCGGCAGAGGATGTCCCTGGCCGGCCTGGATCCGAACGTCATGTCGACCTCGTCGAAGGCCGGCGGCCTGGTCTTCGGCCTCTACTTCGCCCTGTGCGGCCTTGTCGCCCTGCTCGTGGCGCTACGGGGCCACCGCCCGGCCGGCGCCGGGCGCGTCCTGCTGATCAGCGCGGCCGTGGTGCACGGCCTCCTCGGCGCGTTCGCCTGGGGGCTGGTGGGCCGGCGGGCGTTCCTGTTCATGGTGGTGGTGCTCGGCCTCATCGTGCTGCTGCTGATGACGCACGACCACGAGGAGGGTCCGGCGGGCGAGGCGCGGGACGGCCGTTCCGCGGACGCGGGCGGGCCGGAGGCCGAAGCCACTCCCGGCTCCGAAGCCACTCCCGGATCCGGGCGGACCGCCGGTCCGCCGGTGCTGGGGAAGCAGACGGATCATGTCCATGAGGAGCCGCCCAAGCCCCTCACTCCTCCTCCGGCCGAGGCCCGTACCCCCTGATCAGCCCGCGGTCGGCGCCCACAATTCGGTGATGCCCACGCCGAGTTCGGCCAGCAGGCGGCGGACCAGGGGCAGGCTGATGCCGATGACGTTGCCGTGGTCGCCGTCGATGCCGTCGATGAAGGGCGCCGAACGGCCGTCCAGGGTGAAGGCGCCGGCCACGTACAGGGGCTCGCCCGAGGCGACGTACGCGGCGATCTCGTCGTCGGTCGGTTCACCGAAGCGGACGACGGTGGAGGCGGTGGCAGCGGCGTGCCGCCCGCTCTCCGTGTCCCAGACGCAGTGCCCGGTCTGCAGGGTGCCGACCCGGCCGCGCATCGCCTTCCAGCGGGCGGTGGCCTCCTCGGCGTCGGCGGGCTTGCCGAGGGCGTGGCCGTCGAGGTCGAGCACGGAGTCGCAGCCGATCACGAGCGCGCCCCGGACCTCCGGGCGGGCCGCCACCACGGAGGCCTTCGCCTCGGCGAGGGCGAGGGCGAGTTCGGCGGGGGTGGGCGCGGTGACCGCGTCCTCGTCGACGCCGCTCACGACGACCTCCGGGTCGAGCCCGGCCTGCCGGAGCAGCCCGAGCCGGGCGGGGGACTGGGAGGCGAGCACGAGTCGGCGGCGCGGCTGGTCAGTCATACGGTCAGCGTATCGGCGGCGGCTGCTCCGCCTCACCTCATGCCGATCACGAACATGGCCAGCACCATGGCCAGCGCCATGAAAATGCCGAGCCGCCGCAACATGTCCTGCATGTCACGCAGTTCCTTCGGCGGCTCGTTCTCGGGGTCGGACCACAGCATCCCCCGATCGTGCGACCGGGGTGGCGCCGCGCGCCTGAGTACGCGTACTCAACTTCTGGCCGGCGCCCCGCCCGGGCTCAGCCCGGCCAGTAGGTCCGGGCCCAGGCCGCCGGTCCTGGCGACGGCACCCGCCGCGCGGCGATCCGCGACGGATCGGACCACGAGTCCCGGTGGCCGGGGGCCGCGCCGGACGGCGCATCCGCGGCCGCCACGGCGCGGGCCCGGACCACCGCCAGGGCGGCGGCAAGCTCCTCCGGGGTCGGGTTGCCTCGTACGACCTTGATCACAGCGGCTCCTTACAGGGGGATGTTGCCGTGCTTCTTCGGAGGCAGGGATTCCCGCTTGGTGCGCAGTTGACGCAGGCCGCGCACAAGGTGGGAGCGGGTGTCCGAGGGCTTGATCACCGCGTCGACGTAGCCGCGTTCGGCCGCGACGTAGGGGTTGAGGAGCGCGTCCTCGTACTCCTGGATCAGCCGGGCGCGGGTGGCCTCGGCGTCGCCGGCGGCCTCGGCCTCGGCGATCGTGCGGCGGTGCAGGATGTTGACCGCGCCCTGGGCGCCCATGACGGCGATCTGGGCGGTCGGCCAGGCCAGGTTGAGGTCGGCGCCCAGGTGCTTGGAGCCCATGACGTCGTAGGCGCCGCCGAACGCCTTGCGGGTGATCACCGTGATCAGCGGGACCGTGGCCTCGGCGTAGGCGAAGATCAGCTTGGCGCCGCGGCGGATGATGCCGGTGTGCTCCTGGTCGACACCCGGGAGGAAGCCGGGCACGTCGACGAAGGTGAGCACGGGCACGTTGAAGGCGTCGCAGGTCCGTACGAAGCGGGCGGCCTTCTCGGAGGCGTCGATGTCCAGGCAGCCGGCGAACTGCATCGGCTGGTTGGCGACGATGCCGACCGGGTGGCCCTCCACCCGCCCGAACCCGGTGAGGATGTTCGGCGCGAACAGCGGCTGGGTCTCGAGGAACTCGGCGTCGTCCAGGACGTGCTCGATCACCGTGTGCATGTCGTACGGCTGGTTCGCGCTGTCCGGGACGACCGTGTCCAGCTCCAGGTCCTCGGCCGAGACGGCCACGTCGGCCTCCTCGGGGAAGACCGGCGCCTCGGAGAGGTTGTTCGACGGCAGGTACGACAGCAGCTGCTTGACGTACTCGATCGCGTCCTTCTCGTCGCCCGCCATGTGGTGGGCCACGCCGGAGGCGGTGTTGTGGGTGCGGGCGCCGCCCAGTTCCTCGAAGCCGACGTCCTCGCCGGTGACCGTCTTGATGACGTCCGGGCCGGTGATGAACATGTGCGAGGTCTGGTCGACCATGATCGTGAAGTCGGTGATCGCCGGCGAGTAGACCGCACCGCCCGCGCACGGGCCCACGACCAGGCTGATCTGCGGGATCACCCCGGAGGCGTGGGTGTTGCGGCGGAAGATCTCCCCGTACGCGCCGAGGGAGGCGACCCCCTCCTGGATGCGGGCGCCGCCGGAGTCGTTGATCCCGATGACCGGGCAGCCGGTCTTCAGGGCGAAGTCCATGACCTTGACGATCTTCTGCCCGTAGACCTCGCCGAGCGCTCCGCCGAAGACCGTGAAGTCCTGCGAGAACACCGCGACCGGGCGGCCGTCGACCATGCCGTAGCCGGTGACGACGCCGTCCCCGTACGGGCGGTTCTGCTCCAGGCCGAAGTTGGTGGAACGATGCCGGGCGAACTCGTCCAGCTCCACGAACGACCCCTCGTCGAGCAGCAGTTCGATCCGCTCGCGGGCCGTCAGTTTCCCCTTGGCGTGCTGCTTCTCCACGGCGCGCTCGGAGCCGGCGTGCGTCGCCGCCAGAACACGGCGCTGAAGATCCGCGATCTTGCCCGCGGTCGTGTGAATGTCGATCTCTTGGCGCTCATCCGGCTCGGACATCGGGATCGCGGCTCCCTGCCTGCTCACAAGGGGGGACGGTTACTCATCCGTAGCGTAGTAGGGGGTCCGCCGATCGGCAGTGCGGCGTTTCCCACACCTAGGGTGGCTTGCATGACGCCGCGAGATGCAGCAGACGACAACCCCGGCAACGAGCCGCACGACAGCCGCTGGTCCGACCTGGACCGCCCGCCCCTGAACGCCGGTTCGCTGCGGCGCGGCCTGGTACGGGCGGGCGGGCTGTGGTCCGAGGTGGACGTGGTGGGGAGCACCGGCTCCACCAACACGGACCTGGTGGCCCGGGCCGCCGCGGGGAAGGCGGCCGAGGGAGCCGTCCTGGTCGCCGAGGAGCAGACCTCCGCCCGGGGCCGCCTGGACCGCCGGTGGACGGCCCCGCCCCGCTCCGGACTGTTCTTCTCGGTGCTGCTGCGGCCCAGCGAGGTGGACGTGGCCCGCTGGGGCTGGCTGCCGCTGCTCACCGGCGTCGCGGTGGCCACGGGCCTGTCCCGGGCCGCCGGGGTCGACACGGCGCTGAAATGGCCGAACGACCTGCTGGTGACCGTCGGAGGCGAGGAACGCAAGGCCGGCGGCATCCTGGCCGAGCGGGCCGGCGCGGACGCGGTGGTCATCGGCATCGGCATCAACGTCTCGCTGCGGGAGGACGAACTCCCGGTCCCGCAGGCCGGCTCCCTCGCGCTCGCCGGAGCCGTGAGCACCGACCGCGATCCGCTGCTGCGGTCGGTCCTTCGCTCCCTGGAGGACTGGTACGGCCGGTGGCGGGCGGTGGGAGGCGACGCGGCCGCGAGCGGTCTCCAGGAGACGTACGCGGCGGGCTGTGCGACGCTCGGCCGGATGGTCCGGGCGGAACTGCCGGGCGACCGGTCGGTGGTCGGGGAAGCCGTCGCGGTGGACGGGGACGGCCGTCTGGTCATCGCCACCGAGGAGGGTGTGCAGGAGCCGGTCGGCGCGGGCGACATCGTGCATCTGCGCCCCGCCTGAACCGTCCGGCGGGGGCGTGCGGGATGCCCGCCGCGGCCGTGCGCGGTCACGGTGGGCGCGGGCGCCGGTCCGCGGTCCCCGCACCCGGTGACGCCGGTGCGGGTGCCGGAACAGCGCCGGTCAGCTCCACCCCGGGCCGCACACAGCGGCTCCGCTCTCGGCGGAACCTGACGGAGTGAGCTGGCGCACACCTGCCGTAGAGTTGAGGCCGGTCGATACCTGACCGTGGCAGATCGGAAGGGCAGCAGGCGTGACCGTCGACGACACGGGCTCCGGCGCGGACGCGGACGGCCCGGAGGAGCCTCCGCCATTCTCGTCCTCGCACGAGCAGGAGGACCCGGACGCCGCCGACTCCGGCGCACACCCTCTCGCGCTGCGCCTCGAACAGCTCATCCTGGGCGCGGAGCGGCGCTACACCCCGTTCCAGGCGGCCCGCAGCGCCGGCGTCTCCATGGAGCTGGCCTCACGCTTCTGGCGGGCCATGGGCTTCGCCGACATAGGCCAGGCCAGGGCGCTCACGGAGGCCGACGTGCTGGCCCTGCGGCGGCTCGCGGGTCTGGTCGAGGCGGGGCTGCTCAGCGAGGCCATGGCGGTGCAGGTGGCCCGGTCCACCGGGCAGACCACCGCCCGTCTGGCCGAATGGCAGATGGACTCCTTCCTGGAGGGCCTGACCGAGCCGCCCGAGCCCGGTATGACCCGCACCGAGGTGACGTACCCGATCGTCGAGCTGCTGCTGCCCGAGCTGGAGGAGTTCCTGGTCTACGTCTGGCGCCGCCAGCTCGCCGCCTCGGCCGGCCGGGTCGTGCAGGCCGCCGACGACGAGGAGATGGTCGACCGGCGGCTGGCCGTGGGCTTCGCGGACCTCGTCGGCTTCACCCGGCTGACCCGCCGCATGGAGGAGGAGGAGCTCGGCGAGCTCGTCGAGGCGTTCGAGACGACCTCGGCCGACCTCGTGGCCGCGCGCGGCGGACGGCTCATCAAGACGCTCGGCGACGAGGTGCTGTACGCCGCCGACGACGCCGGCACGGCGGCGGACATCGCGCTGCGGCTGGTCGAGACGATGGCCCACGACGAGACGATGCCGGAGCTGCGCGTGGGCATGGCGTTCGGCACGGTCACCACCCGTATGGGCGATGTGTTCGGCACCACCGTCAACCTCGCCTCCCGGCTCACCTCGATAGCTCCGCGCGACGCCGTCCTTGTGGACAGCGCCTTCGCCGAGGAGCTGATCCGCACCGGGGACGCCCCGGCGTCCGAGGCGGAGGCGGCCGAGGCCGCGGCGACGGCGGAGAAGGAGGGCGAGGAGCCGCCGGTGTACGGGTTCGCCCTTCAGCCGATGTGGCAGCGCCCGGTGCGCGGTCTGGGCGTGGTCGAGCCCTGGCTGCTCACCCGGCGCAACGGCGGGCCCGCCTGAGCGGCGGTCGTGGCCCGGTTCAGCGGGCGGGTCCGGCCCCGACGCCGACGCACAGCCCGATGATCGGCAGACACAGGCCGCCGCTTCCGCCGGAGGGCGGGGCCGGGGGCTGCGTGCTCCGGCTCGGGGTCGGTGCGGGGTGCGGAGCCGGGGCCGGGGCCGTGGTGGCGGACGGCCGTGGCGCGTCCGCGGTGGGATCCGGGTGTTCCGGCGGGTCCGCGTCCTCGAGGTCCTCGGGAGGCGCCGTGGGAACGGTCGTGGTCTCCGGGAGCGCCGAGGGCCCCGCCGCGGCCGCCGGGGACGGGGACGCCGTCGGCACGGCGCCCGACTCCGCGACCGGTGCGGCGCTCACCCCGCCCAGGGCGACGTCCGCCGAGGGCGCGGCGTTCGTACGGGGCGCGGTGGAGGCGCCGGTGGGGGTTCCGGCGGAGCGGCCGGAGTCCTTGCCCTGGGTCGCGTGGGGCTCCGCCTCGGCGGTGCCCGGACCGCCGAGCCCGGACTCGGGCGCCAGCCGTACGAGGCTCAGCACACCGGCGGCCACCGCGAGCCCTCCGGCGGCCAGCAGCGCCCTGCGGGGCCGGCGCCTGCGGTGCCGCCCGCGGGCGCCGGGGCCCCACTGCGCGCGGGCGGTCTCGTCCGCGGCGTCGCCGCCGCCCCCGCCCGTCCCGTCTATGCCTGTCTTGTCGTCGTTGTCGTCGTTGTCGGCGGATTGCCGGACTGTGGCCGTGTGCGTCGTCATCGCCGTCCTCCCCGATGCGCTCGCGCCCCCCGATGCGCCATGGCGGACGCACGTTATGCGCTCTCCTGGGGGTTCGGCGGGAGTTGGGCGGGGATGTCACTCGAACGGGGTGCCGGGTCTCGACAACGGGGCCGCGCCTGTAATCCGTCCGCCCTTCCCCCGGCGCGGGCCCTGCTGCGATGATCGGGCCTGGTTTCTTGTTAACCCACGTTAACCAGGAGGGTGTCATGACCGAGGAGCGGTTCGGCGAGTTCGTGCTGGTGCGGCGGCACGAGTACGTCGCGGAGCTCGTCCTGGACCGGCCCAAGGCGATGAACGCCGTGTCCACGGACATGGCGCGGTCGATCGCCGCGGCCTGTGCGGCGCTCGCCGCCGACCGGGACGCGCGCGTGGTCGTCCTGACGTCCTCGCACGAGCGGGCGTTCTGCGTCGGGGCCGACCTGAAGGAGCGCAACTCCTTCAGCGACGCCGACCTGGTGCGCCAGCGCCCGGTCGCACGCGGGGCGTACACCGGCGTGCTGGAGCTGCCCATGCCGACGATCGCCGCGGTGCACGGGTTCGCACTCGGCGGCGGCTTCGAGCTGGCCCTGTCCTGCGACGTGATCGTGGCCGACCGTACGGCCGTGGTGGGGCTGCCGGAGGTCTCGGTGGGGGTGATCCCCGGCGGCGGCGGTACGCAGCTGCTGCCCCGGCGGGTGGGTGCCGCCCGGGCCGCCGAGCTGATCTTCACGGCGCGCCGGCTGGAGGCGCCGGAGGCGGCCGAGCTGGGCCTCGTGGACCGGCTGGTGGACGAGGGCCGTGACCGCGAGGAGGCCCTGGAGCTGGCCTCCCGGATGGCGGCGAACTCTCCGATCGGGTTGCGCGCCGCCAAGCGCGCGCTGCGACTCGGCCACGGCCTCGACCTCCGGGCCGCCCTGGAGGTCGAGGACGCGGCCTGGCGCTCGGTCGCCTTCTCGGCGGACCGCGCGGAGGGAGTGGCGGCCTTCAACGAGAAGCGCCGCCCCCAGTGGCCGGGGGAGTGACCACCCCCTGACGAGAGCGGCCGGTCCGGCAGCCGCCGGCCCCGGAAGAGGCGGCTGTATCCGCACACCCCGGCCGGCTTGCGCCCCCGCCCCCCGCCGCTCGCCGCGCCCGCCGGACCGCCCGACCGTCGCGGTCGGCGGGTGGGCGGCGACCGCCCGGCCCCCGGGCCGGAAGTCGTCGGCCCCGCGCCTGTGGGGCCCAGCGGCGCCGCCGGTTGCCGGGCGGCGGCGGGGTTGCCGTCAGGTGCGTACCCGGGAGCCGCCGGTCCCGGTGTGTCTTCACGTGGGCCAATGTCTCGATTCAGGCGAAACATCCCTAGCCTGGGGTGATGGGCGAGAACAGGCGGCTGGCGGCCGTGGTGGCGTTGGCGCAGGGGATGGCCGCGGCGCAGACCTCGCGTGAGTCGTGGCGGGCGGCCGCGCTCGGCGCGTGCCGGGCGCTGGAGGGGAGTTTCGCCGCGCTCTCGGTATGGGAGCGCGAGCGCGGCCGGCTGCGGGTCCTGGTGAACGTGGGGGACCGGGCCCCGGAGGAGCGGGAGTTCCCGGAGGACGAGGCCTATCCGGTTCACCAGTTCCCCGAGATCACCGAGTTCCTGCACGAACGGTGGGCCTCGGGCGGTGAACCCGACGCCTGGGTGGAGACCGCCGACGGTGCGGCCGCGGGCCACCCCGGCTACAGCCACCAGCGCGTGGCCGCGCTGCGCCGGCGCGGGCGCGGCTGCTGCGTGGTCGCGCCGATCGTGCAGCACGGACGCGCCTGGGGCGAGCTCTACGTCGCCCGCCCGGTCGGCCTCCCCCTCTTCGGCCGCTCCGACGCCGACTTCGCCACCGTGCTGGCCGCCGTGGTCGCCGCCGGGCTCTCCCAGAGCGAGCGGCTGGAAGAGGCCCGCAGGCTGGCGTTCACGGACGCGCTGACCGGGCTCGCCAACCGCCGTGCCGTCGACGTGATGCTCGACGAGGCGATCGAGCGGCACCGGCTGGACGGGGTCGCCGTCAGCCTCGTCGTCTGCGACCTCAACGGGCTCAAGCAGGTCAACGACACCCTCGGCCACGCCGTCGGCGACCGGCTCCTCGAACGGTTCGGCTCCGTGCTGTCGCTGTGCGGCGCGATGGTGCCGGGTGCGCTCGTGGCACGGCTCGGCGGCGACGAGTTCTGCCTGGTCGCGGTCGGGCCGCCGGCCGACGAGGTGATCAAGGCGGCCGACGAGCTGTGCCGGCGCGCGGCCGAGCTGGAGCTGGGTGAGGGCGTCGCCTGCGGGGTCGCCTCGACCGAGCACGCGATCGGGCCGGTACCGTCGGCCCGGCGGCTGTTCCGGCTCGCCGACGCCGCCCAGTACCGGGCGAAGGCGCTGCGCGCCGACCGGCCCGTGGTCGCGGGCCGTGAGGGCCCGCAGGACCCGGTCGTCAGCCTCGCCGACGCACCCCCGCCCGTACCGGAGGCCCCGGCGGAGCGGCGCCGCTTCCGGGGTCGCAGGCCCTGACCGGCGCCGGGCATCCCGGCCGCGCGTTGTAAGAGCCACTCCCGCCACCCACTAGTGACATCTTCGCATTCACTGCGTACGCTCCTGAATATGGATATGCATACTGTGGTGGTGGGGACGTCGGGGGTCACCGCGTCCGACGTTCTCGCGGTGGCACGCGGCGGCGCCCGTGTCGAGCTCTCCGACGAGACGGTGGCGGCCCTGGCGGCGGCGCGGGAGATCGTGGACGCGCTGGCGGCCAAGCCCGAACCCGTCTACGGCGTCAGCACCGGCTTCGGCGCCCTGGCGACCCGGCACATCAGCCAGGAGCTGCGCACCCAGCTCCAGCGCAACATCGTCCGCTCGCACGCCGCCGGCCTGGGCCCGGCGGTCGAGCGTGAGGTCGTGCGGGCGCTGATGTTCCTGCGGCTGAAGACCGTGTGCTCCGGGTACACCGGCGTGCGCCCCGAGGTCGCGCAGACCATGGCCGACGTGCTCAACGCCGGCATCACCCCGGTCGTGCACGAGTACGGCTCCCTCGGCTGCTCCGGCGACCTCGCCCCGCTGTCCCACTGCGCTCTCGCCCTCATGGGCGAAGGCGACGCGGAGGGCCCCGACGGTGTCGTACGCCCGGCCGGCGAGCTGCTCGCCGAGCACGGCATCCAGCCCGTCGAGCTGCGCGAGAAGGAGGGCCTGGCCCTCCTCAACGGCACCGACGGCATGCTCGGCATGCTGATCATGGCCCTCGCCGACCTCGACACCCTGTACAAGTCCGCCGACATCACCGCGGCCCTCAGCCTGGAGGCGCTGCTCGGCACGGACAAGGTCCTCGCCCCCGAGCTGCACGCCATCCGCCCGCACCCGGGACAGGGCGCCTCCGCCGCCAACATGCTGGCCGTGCTCAAGGGCTCCGGCCTCACCGGGCACCACCAGGGCGACGCGCCCCGCGTGCAGGACGCCTACTCCGTGCGCTGCGCCCCGCAGGTCGCCGGCGCCGGCCGTGACACCCTCGCGCACGCCCGCCTGGTCGCCGAGCGCGAACTGGCCTCCGCCGTCGACAACCCCGTCGTGCTGCCTGGGGGCACCTCCCAGGCTTTCGGCTCTGGGGGAGGGCGGGTGGAGTCCAACGGCAACTTCCACGGCGCCCCGGTCGCCTACGTGCTGGACTTCCTCGCCATCGCCGCCGCCGACCTCGGCTCCATCGCCGAGCGCCGTACCGACCGGCTGCTCGACAAGAACCGCAGCCACGGCCTGCCGCCGTTCCTCGCCGACGACGCCGGTGTCGACTCGGGCCTGATGATCGCTCAGTACACGCAGGCCGCGCTGGTCAGCGAGATGAAGCGGCTCGCCGTACCGGCCTCCGTCGACTCCATCCCGTCCTCCGCCATGCAGGAGGACCACGTCTCCATGGGCTGGTCGGCGGCACGCAAGCTGCGGACGGCTGTCGGCAACCTGAACCGGATCATCGCGATCGAGCTCTACGCCGCCGCGCGCGCCGTGGAACTGCGCGAGGGCCTGACGCCGGCTCCGGCGAGCCGGGCGGTCATCGACGCCGCTCGCGAGGCGGGGGTCGGCGGGCCGGGCCCGGACCGCTTCCTCGCGCCCGACCTCGCCGCCGCGGACGCCTTCGTGCGGGACGGCGGCCTCCTCGCGGCGGCCGAGACCGTCACCGGCCCGCTGCAGTAGGACGGCGGGCCGGAGCCCAAGTCGGGGGAGTGCCGGGCTGGTGCCGCGGCAGGTGACGTTTGCCCGTGAAGGAGCGGCGTCCGGTGCGTGCTCTGCGGGTCCCCCCTGCTCGAAGAGCTCGGGGGAGTGCCGGGCGTCGCGCTGGGGCGAACGTTGCCTGTCGCGGCACTGGTTCAGAAGCCCAGGCGCTCCCGGCGCACGGAGTAGACCACGAAACCGGCGCCCAGTATGAGGAGCGAGGTGCCGCCGACGACGTAGGGGGTCGTGTCGATGCTTCCGGTGTCGGCGAGTTCGGTCCCGCCGCCGGTGGGCGCGTCCTCCTGGACGTCGGACACCTGCGCCGCCGCGGCGGGTCGCCCCTGCTCCGTGACCTGGGCCGTCGGCGGCGCCGGGTCCGCCCCTCTCGCCGGAGTGCCCACCGAGGCGTCCGCGGAGGGGACGAACCACAGGGCGCCCAGCAGGGTGCCCGCGGCGGTGGCGGTCAGCAACGTACGGCGAGCGGATGACACGGAATATCGATCCCCTTGTGGCGCTGGTGAATTGGCCGTGTGGGGCGATGTTAGTGAACGTCGCGGGTCACGGGAAAGTCACGGGAGGTTTGAGCCGTACGCTCCGTCCATGAGCACTCCAGAGACTTCACGTTTTGTCCGCGTCAGCGTCGAGCTCGTCGTCGAGATCGAGGACGCGGAAGCCGTCATCGCCGCGGCCCGCAGCCGGATCGCCGAACACGCCGAGGACGGCGAACTGGACCCCGCGGAGCGGGCGCACGCCGAGGGAGCTGTGACGGAGGACACCGCCGAGGCCCTGGCGTACCTGGTCGATCCGTTCGACCTGGTGGGCGAGGTACCGGGGGTCGAACTCCAGCAGGCCTCCTGGTCGAGCGAACGCATCGACTACGACCCCGATTCGCCGGACTGGGAGTTCGACGAGGATGATGTCGACGGGGACGACGAGGAAGTGGACGCCGCGGGTCACTCCGGCTGACGTCGCACGGGTCACATCGGCGACCCCGGGCGCAACCGGCGCCCGGGGTTTCGTCGTCTCACGCAACGCGCAGGCCGGGCCGCGCACCGTCCGCTGCGGCGGACGTGGCGGGTTCCACACCTCACGACGTGGGAAATGGGACGAAACGGTCGTAGCGTTGAGTGCTCGCGACGGGGGACTCGAGGTGTTTTGGGACTCGCCAACGATGGAGAAGCGTGTGATGACGAACAGTAAGCGGCGCAAGCGCCTGACGGCCGCGTCCGCACTGCTCGGCGGTGTACTGGTGCTCACGGCCTGTTCCGGCGGCAGCGACGCGGCCGACGGCGGTGGGGACTCCTCGCGGGCCAAGGCCGACAAGGCCGCGGCCGAGGAGTCGTCGGAGGCCCAGATCAAGATCACACCAGCGGACGGCTCCGACAACGCCTCGATCAACAACTCCGCTGCCGTCACCGTGGCCAAGGGCACGTTGACGAAGGTGACCATGACGACCACCGACGGCAAGGCCGTCGAGGGGCAGATATCGGCCGACAAGACGAGCTGGAAGCCCAGCGGCCAGCTCGAGCGGGCCACCACCTACAAGGTGGCCGCGACCGCCACGGACGCCAAGGGCCGCGACGCCCACGAGAACGGCTCCTTCACCACGGTCGCCCCCGCGCACAGCTTCATCGGCTCGTTCACGCCGGACAACGGCACCACCGTGGGTGTCGGCATGCCCGTGTCGATCAACTTCGACAAGGCGATCACGAACAAGGCGGATGTCGAGAAGGGCATCACCGTCACCTCCTCCAGCGGTCAGGAGGTCGCCTGCCACTGGTTCGGCGTCCAGCGGATGGACTGCCGTCCCGAGCACTACTGGCAGGAGAACTCCACCGTCACGCTGAAGCTCGATCTCGACGGCGTCGAGGGCGCCCAGGGTGTCTTCGGCGTGCAGCAGAAGACGGTCACCTTCAACATCGGCCGCAACCAGGTCTCCTACGTCGACGCCAAGACCAAGCAGATGAGGGTCACGCGGGACGGCAAGACCGTCAAGACCATCCCGATCTCCGCCGGCTCCCCCGAGAACACCACCTACGAGGGCGCGATGGTGATCTCCGAGAAGTTCCAGCAGACCCGGATGAACGGCGCCACGGTCGGCTTCACCGACGACGACGGCAAGGGCGAGTACGACATCAAGGACGTGCCGCACGCCATGCGTCTGACCAACTCCGGCACCTTCATCCACGGCAACTACTGGGGCGGGCCGGGCGTCTTCGGCAACGTCAACACCAGCCACGGCTGTGTGGGCCTGCAGGACAAGAAGGGCGCCAACGACCCGAACACCCCGGGCGCGTGGTTCTTCAACAACTCGATCGTCGGTGACGTCGTCGTCGTCCAGAACACCGGCGACAAGACCGTCGCCCCGGACAACGGCCTCAACGGCTGGAACCTGAGCTGGGCTCAGTGGAAGGCCGGTTCGTCCGCCTGACGACCGCTCGGCCTCCCCAGGACCGGTGCCGCCCCTCGGGGTTGCACCGGTCTTCTCATGCTTCTCTTATCCTGGCCTCAAGTCCCCATCACGGTGCGCCCCTACCGTCGGCCGCATGTTCTTCACCTACCTGAGGCGCGAGCTGCGCCGCCGTCGAAAGGCGGCTCTCGTCGTCGCCTCCGGCCTCGCGCTGGGCATCGCGCTGGTCATCGTGGTCAACTCCGTGTCCAGCGGCATGAGCAGGGCGCAGGACAAGGTCCTGCAGTCGCTGTACGGGCTGGGCACGGACATGACCGTCAGCAAGGCGGCCACGCCGACGTCCGGCGACGCGCGCCCGCGCTTCAAGTTCGACGCCCAGGAGAACGGCGACAAGAACGACCAGAGCAGCGACCGGGTCATGGCGCAGGGCTTCACCACCCTGCCCGCCTCCACGGTCGACAAGGTGGCGGACCAGCGGGGCGTCTCCTCCGCGGTCGGCGGGCTCAGCCTCAACGTGGTGAGGATCAACGGCCAGTTCACCCGCGGCCAGTTCAAGCAGGACGGCGAGGGCGGGCAGACGCGCGGCGCGCCCGGCTCCGGGCCGCAGGGCCGGGTCATGGGCGGCGGCGCCGACTTCGACGTCAACCAGTACACGGTCTACGGCACCGACGTCACCCACCCGGAGCTCGGCCCGCTGACCTCCTCGAAGATCACCGACGGCCGTACCTTCAAGACCGGTGAGACCGACGCCAAGGTCGTCGTCGCCGACTCGGCGTACGCCAAGGAGAAGAAGCTCAAGGTCGGCGGCAGCGTCACCATCAAGAAGGTCAAGTACGAGGTGATCGGCATCGCCACCGCCAGCAGCGGGGACGCGGCGGCCAACCTCTACATCCCGCTGAAGCAGGCGCAGACCCTCAGCGGCGACAAGGACAAGGTCACCACGATCTACGTCAAGGCGACCGACTCCCAGCAGATCGACGCAGTCAAGGGCGCCATCCAGAAGAACGTCCCGGACACCACGGTCACCACCTCCGCCGATCTGGCCAAGACCGTCTCCGGCTCCCTGTCCACCGCCTCCGACCTGGCCACCAGCGTCGGCAGGTGGCTGTCCATCGCGGTGCTCGTGGCCGCCTTCCTCGTCGCCGGCCTGCTGACCTCCTCGGCGGTCTCCCGGCGGGTGCGCGAGTTCGGCACGCTCAAGGCGCTGGGCTGGAAGTCGGGCCGGGTGACCCGGCAGGTGGTCGGCGAGGCCGTCGTCAACGGACTGGTCGGCGGTGCCCTCGGCATCGCGCTCGGCCTGGCGGGTGCCTACGCGGTGACCGCGATCAGCCCGACGCTCCAGGCACAGCTCGGCGGTTCGGGCGGCGGTTCGGGCGGCGGGGGTGCCTTCGGCGGAGGCGGGGGCTTCGGCGGCGGAGGCTTCGGCGGTCCCGGCCGGCAGGCCGCGAAGTCCCTGGAGGTCGCGCTCACCGCGCCGGTCAGCCTCACCACCATCGTCCTCGCGGTCGGCCTCGCCGTGGCCGGCGGCCTGATCGCCGGCGCGTTCGGCGGCTGGCGGGCCTCCCGGCTGCGCCCGGCGGACGCCCTGCGGCGCGTCGAGTAGCGCGCCGCCCTCCGCGAACCGGCGGGCCACCGGCCCCCTTCTCCCCGCATCCCAGGAGCTGCTTCCCTCATGTACGAACTCACCGGCGTCACCAAGCACTACACCCGGGGCAAGGAGGTCGTCCGTGCCCTCGACGAGGTCGACCTGACCATCGGCGACGGTGACCGGCTGGTCATCCAGGGCCCCACCGGCGGCGGCAAGTCGACGCTGCTGCAGATGCTGGGCGGCCTGGACCGGCCCACCTCCGGCCAGGTCGTCCTCGACGGCACCGACCTGGCGAAGCTGCCCGAGGCCCGGCTGACCCGGGTGCGCAGCGAGAGCATCGGCTTCGTCTTCCAGTCCTTCAACCTGATCCCGACGCTGACCGCGCAGGAGAACGTCGAGACCGCCCTCGTCCCGCTCGGCATCAAGGCCGCCGCACGGCGCGAACGGGCCGCCGAGGCACTGGAGTCGGTCGGGCTCGGCGAGCGGCTCGGACACCTGCCGTCCGAGATGTCCGGCGGCCAGCAGCAGCGCGTCGCCATCGCCCGCGCCCTGGTCAAGCAGCCGAAGGTGCTGCTCGCCGACGAGCCCACCGGAAACCTCGACGAGTCCATGCGCGACGAGATCATGGACGTACTCGAACGCATGTGGAAGGAGCACGGGTTGACGTTCGTCATGGTCACCCACGACTCCGCCATCGCGAGGAAGGCCCCCCGGGTGGCGACCATCCGCAAGGGGCGCATCACCGTCAAGGAGAACGCGGGGGCCTGAACAGGAGGGAAACGAGAGGAACCGACCGCACCCCGCCATTGAGCGCGTGATCACCCCCCGGCATACTTCCTCTTCCGGGGGGTGGGGGTGTAGCGCACTTGTGCGAGCCTTCCCCCGGTCGAGTGGACAGGGAATCCGCTCGACACTCCGTTTCCAGGGGGAGTTTTGCGCAGACAAGTGAAAAGAGCGGGCGCGGCCGCGGTCGCCGCGGCGGCAGCCGTCGCCCTCGCCGCGGGTATGACCAGCCCCGCGTCGGCGAGGCCCGAGCACCGCGCCGCCAACGCCGCCGGGTCCGCGGCCCACCGCACCATCACTCTCATCACCGGCGACCGGGTCACCGTGGACGCCAAGGGCCGCGTGATCGGCCTGCACCGGGCCGAGGGCCGCGAGCAGATACCCGTGCAGGTCCGCCGTATGGGCGGACGCACCCTCGTCGTGCCGGCCGACGCGTCCCGCCTGATCGCCTCCGGCAAGCTGGACCAACGCCTCTTCGACATAACCGAGTTGAACAAGTCCGCCACCCGCAAGTCGTTCAAGGACGGACTGAAGGTCATCGTCGGCTACCAGGGCGCGGCCACCGCCGCCCGGGCCGACGTCCGCGAGGCCGGCACCCTGCGCCGGGCCCTGAAGGCGCTGAACGCCGACGCGGTGCAGACCCCAGTCAAGGACACGCCCGAGCTGTGGGAGGCGCTCACCGACGGCGACCGGACCAGCGCGGGCATCGCGCACATCTGGCTCGACGGCGTCCGCAAGGTCACCCTCGACAAGTCCGTGCCGCAGATCGGCGCGCCGACGGCGTGGCAGTCCGGCTACACCGGCGAGGGCGTGAAGATCGCCGTTCTGGACACCGGTGTCGACGCCACCCACGCGGATCTGAAGTCCCAGGTGGTGGCGGCCAAGAACTTCACCACCAGCAACAGCACGGCCGACCGGGTCGGCCACGGCACCCATGTCGCCTCCATCGCGGCGGGCACCGGCGCCAAGTCGGGCGGCAAGTACAAGGGTGTGGCGCCCGGCGCCAAGATCCTCAACGGCAAGGTCCTCGACGACGAGGGCTACGGCGACGACTCCGGCATCCTGGCCGGCATGGAGTGGGCGGCCCAGCAGGGCGCCGACATCGTCAACCTCAGCCTCGGCGGCGAGGACACCCCGGGTGTCGACCCGCTGGAGGCGGAGGTCGACAAGCTCTCCGCCGAGAAGGGCATCCTCTTCGCGATCGCCGCGGGCAACGAGGGCCCCGAGTCGGTCGGTTCGCCCGGCAGCGCCGACTCCGCCATCACCGTCGGCGCGGTCGACAAGAAGGACCGTCTCGCGGACTTCTCCTCCACCGGCCCGCGGGTGGGCGACGGCGCCATCAAGCCCGACGTCACCGCGCCGGGCGTGGCCATCACCGCCGCCGCGGCCAAGGGCAGCCTGATCGGCAAGGAGGTCGGCGAGAGCCCGGCCGGCTACCTGACCATCGACGGCACCTCGATGGCGACCCCGCACGTCGCCGGTGCCGCCGCGCTCCTCAAGCAGCAGCACCCGGACTGGGGTTACGCCGAGCTGAAGGGCGCGCTGACCGGCTCCGCCAAGGGCGGCGCGTACACCCCCTTCGAGCAGGGCGCCGGCCGTATCGCCGTCGACAAGGCGGTCAAGCAGACCGTGATCGCCGACCCGGTCTCGGTGAGCTTCGGCATCCAGTCCTGGCCGCACACGGACGACGAGCCGGTCACCAAGCAGCTGACCTACCGCAACCTCGGCACCGAGGACGTCACGCTCAGCCTGGCCATGACGGCCGCCGACCCCAAGGGCCGGCCGGTCCCGGACGGCTTCTTCACGCTCGGCGCGACGGAGGTGACGGTCCCGGCCGGTGACAAGGCCTCCGTCGACCTGACCGTGAACACCCGGCTGGGCGGCACCCTGGACGGCGGGTACTCGGCGTACGTGACGGCGACCGGTGGAGGGCAGAGCGTCCGTACGGCCGCGGCCGTGCAGCGCGAGGTCGAGTCGTACGACGTCACCGTCAAGCACATCGGCCGGGACGGCAAGCCCACCGCCGCCCATGACACGATCCTGTGGGGCTACACCGGCCGCGGCGCCTACCGCACCTACCAGGTGCCGGACGGCTCCGGCACGACGACCGTGCGCGTGCCCAAGGGCACCTACACGCTGGACGCCTGGATCGCCAAGGACTTCACCTCCTTCAAGGGCGGCCTGGACTGGCTGGTCCAGCCGAAGCTGACCGTCACCGGGAACGTAACGGTCACGGTCGACGCCCGGAACGCCAAGCCGGCCGACATCACCGTGCCGGACAAGGCCGCACGGCAGCACGGCGCGACGATCGGCTACTCCTACGACCCGGCGATGTACGGCATCTCCATGACCCTCGGCTCGTGGTCCCAGCTGCGCACCGGTTCCATCGGCGGCGACGTCGGCGGGCTCAGCCAGGTCTGGAGCGGCCAGTGGACCAAGGGCTCGTCGGCCGAGTACGACGTGGCGACCACCGCGAAGGTCAAGCGGTTCCAGGGCGGCAAGGTGCGCCACTACGCGGCGCGTGAGCTCGCCACGGTGAAGAACTCCGTCGGCGCGGGTGCCTCCGGCAAGACCGGCGCGATCACGCCCTGGGCCCTCGTCGGCGACTACGCCATCATGGCGGACAGCATCGAGCAGAAGCTGCCGGGCACCCGGACGCTGTACCTGTCGACGGGCAACGGCATCTACTGGTCCCACTTCGTGGAGCAGTTCGGGGGCCACGACGAGCGGAACCTGCCGATCAGGGAGGCGCTGTACGCGCCCGACGACGTGAAGGCCTACAAGGGCGGCAAGACCTACACCAACACCTTCAACAGGGCGGTGTTCGGTCCCCACCTGAACCAGGACTACGGCGTCTTCCGCTACAGGAACGAGCTCTACGGCTCCCTGCCGCTGTTCGCCGACTCCCAGGCACACTGGGGCTTCTCGAAGTTCACCTCGGCGCAGACGACCCTGTACCGCAACGGCAAGAAGGTCGCGTCCAACCACGACCCGCTGCTCGGTGACGAGTTCTTCGACGTCACGGCCGGTGACGCCCAGTACCGGCTGACCACCTCGGTCAAGCGCAGCGCGAAGGTCGCGGGCGCCTCCACCCGCGTCGACGCGAGCTGGACGTTCCGCTCCAAGAAGCCGTCCGGCTCGTCCGAGGTCCGGCTGCCGGCCTCCACGCTCCGTTTCAAGGCCACCACCGGCCTGGACAACCGTGTCCCGGCGGGCAGGACGGCCACCTTCCCGGTCACCGTCGAGGGTGCCGCCGCGGGCAAGAACCTCAAGTCGCTGAGCGTCTGGGTGTCCTACAACGACGGCAAGACCTGGAAGAAGGTCACCGTCAAGAAGGGCAAGATCACGGTCAAGAACCCGGCGAAGGGCAAGGCCGTCTCGTACAAGGCCAAGATCACCGACAAGAAGGGCAACGTGTCCACGGTCGCGATCTACGGTGCGTACCGCGGCAAGTGAGACGGTGTCGAGGGCCCGTGAGGGCTCTTGACGGATGAGCGGCCCGCTGGAAGCACGGCTTCCGGCGGGCCGTTCCCGTGCTTGTGAGCAGCCTGCTCCTGCCGGGCGGATGTGCGGGACGGCTCTCGCTGGATAAAGTCGTCCTTTTACACCTGGTTGTGGGGACAACCAGAGCGCCTCGGGGAGGGCCTGCAGCACATGAGTCGTCGTTCCAATGGCTTGGTCGGTGTCTGGGCTGAGATGCAGAGGCAGCAGCAGCGCCAGACGGAGGCCGAGGCCCGACGGCGGCGACAGGAGGAGCAACAGGCACGTGCCCGTCAGCGGCGAGCGGCACAGAGCCACCGCGACTACCGGCAGGCGGAGGCCCGGCGCCGGACTCACAGGTAGCGTCCCTGCAAGGCCTTCTCGCCTCGGGATGCCGGGCCCCGGCCTTCAGGGCCTCCTCCCTCACGCGCCCCGAGGCAATCGAGCCCTTCGCCCCGGGCCCACTGGCTCAGCCCGTGCCCATGCCGAACGCCGAGCACTACCAGGCGCAGGGCGGGTGGACCGCCGGTCGCCGGGCGCAGGCGCAGGCCGAGGCCCGTGCGCGCTTCGAGCGGGACTGGCACGCGGCGCAGGCGGCGGAGGCGCGGCGGCAGCAGCAGCTGGCGTCGTACCAGCGGGAGTACCAGCGGTGGGCCGACGCCCAACTGGCCGACGTGCGGCGGCACAACGCGGGCATCGTGGAGCTGACCGAGGGAGTCCGCCGCCGCGATCCCGACGCGGTGGTCGAGTACTTCTCCGCAGCTCTGTACGCGTCGACCGCGTGGCCGGAGGGCTTTCCCCGTCAGGTGGCGGCGGCCTACGACTCGGCGGCCGGACAGCTCGTGCTGGACTGGGAGATGCCCGCCTACGACGTCGTCCCCGAGGTCAAGTCCGTTCGGTACGTGTCCACGACGGACCAGGACAAGGAGACGCCCCGGCCGGTGACGCAGCGCAGGGCCCTCTACCGGGAGGTCCTGGCGCAGTGCGCGCTGCTCGTCCTGCACGAACTCTTCGCCGCGGACGAGCTGGGCGCCCTCGAATCCGTGACCCTGAACGGGTTCGTGGACGGGCACGACCCCACGACGGGCCGGCCGGGCCACATCCACCTGGCGACCGTCATGGCCCCGCGCGCCACGTTCCGCGACCTGCACCTGGCGCAGGTGGACGCCTGCAGCTGCCTGGCCGACGCACTGCACGGGCAGCTCTCGGCCCGCCCCGACCAGCTCGCCGCGGTGCGGCCGGGCCGCAGGCCGCAGGAGGTCGGGAACCGTGTCGTCACACACGGCGGCGACGAGGATCCCGACCTGTACGCGATGGATCCGATCGCCTTCGAGAACCTCGTCGCCGAACTCTTCCGGGCCATGGGGATGCAGGCGGTCACCACCCAACGCTCCAACGACGGCGGAGTGGACGTCGACGCGCTGGATCCGGCACCCATCCGCGGCGGCAAGATCGTCGTGCAGGTCAAGCGCTACCGCAACACGGTGCCGCCCACCGCCGTGCGCGACTTGTACGGGACCGTGCAGGACGCGGGCGCCAACAAGGGCGTCCTCGTGACGACGTCGAAGTTCGGCCCCGGCTCGCACACCTTCGCCAACGGCAAGCCGCTGGAACTGATCCCGGGCACCGAACTCGTCGACCTGCTCCACCGCCACGGGCTGCGCGGGCGCCTGGGCGACGGTGCCCGTCCCTCCGCGGCGCAGCCGACGCCGGCGGCTCCCGACACCCGGCTGCCCGACGACCACAACGTCCTGGGCATGTCGTGGACCGGGAGCGTCGCCCTGGACGTGTGCGCCCTGGTCTGCCGTGGCAGCCGCGTCCTCAGCGACGACCACTTCGTCTTCTTCAACAACCCGCGGACACCGGACGGCTCGGTACGCGCCCTGCCCGCCCACGCCCCCGACAAGGCCGCGATCTGCGTCTCCTTCGACGCGTTGCCGGGCGAGGCCGACCGGCTCGTCCTCGTGGCCGCCGTCGACCCGGAGGCCAACCCGGACGCCGACCTCTCCGGCTTCACGGACGCGAGCATCCGCCTGCTCGACCCGAAACTGGCCGAGCTGGGACGACTGGAGGTGTCCGACGGCCGGCCCCGCGAAACCGCACTGGTACTCGGCTCCTTCCGCCGCAGGCCGAACGGCGACTGGGACTTCGTCCTCGGAGGCAAGGGCTACACGGGCGGCCTGGAGGAGCTGGTGCGGGACTTCGGCATCGAGGTGGAGTAGACGGGCGACCCCGCGATGTCACTCGGGGGCGAAGGCGAAGCTGAGCCACGGACTTGTCACGCTGGCGACCTGGTCGGACTGTCCGATGTCCAGGTAGTTGCTCTGCCCGCCCGCCGGCACCGTGCAGTCCGGTGCGGTGTACAGCACCAGATTGCTCTGTGTCTGGTTCTCGACGTGTGTCACGCCCTCGGGAAACCGATGACATCCGTGGATCGGCGGGTTGGAGAGGGTCTCCACGAGCCGGACACCGCTCCGCGCCACGACCTGACCGGACGCCTGGTCCTGGCACGCGGTGAGCGCGATGCCGAGCAACGCGATGCCGATGAGCGCGGCCGTCGACCGTGAAGAAGGCATCGAGCCTCCTGAAGTACGGGGAGCTGCGGCGGACGTCGTCCTCCCTTCACTATCCGCCAGACCCGACGGGCCCGCATGGCGAGGACGCCGCCGCGGTCCGTGCCGGACCGAGCGCTCGGTGACGGCGACCGCCGCATCCCCCGGACCACCGGCTGCACGGGGCCACGGTTGATGCCTGCCCAGTACCACGGTTCGCTGCGGCGGATGGTGTGCACTCGCCGGTTCCGGCAGCGACCGGGTCCGCTGCCCGCCTGGGTAGGGCTGACCCCCTGTCGAAGACGCCGGTCCACCTCAGTGCACAGGCCCCTGTACACAGACGACTGTGTACGCATGGCACAGGAACCCGGCACTCCCGGACCACATGCGCCCGCCGGGCAGGCCCCGGCGCTGCCGCCCGATCCGGTCGTACTCTCCGACCTCGCCACCCTGAAGGCACTCGCGCATCCGCGTCGGCAGCGCATGCTGCAGCACCTCACAATGCAAGGCCCCGCGACCTCCGCGACGCTCGCTCGGGCGCTGGGGCTGAATACCGGCTCCACCAGCTACCACCTGCGGGAACTCGCGCGGCACGGCTTCGTGGAGGAGACGGCGAAGGCGCAGGGGACGAAGGAGGCGGGCGGGGCCACCGGCCGGGAGCGGTGGTGGCGGGCGATCCCGGGTGACCGGCGGTTCCCGCCGCGCAGCCGGCAGAGTCCTGAGATGCGGCTCGTCATGGACGAGCTCAACCACCACGCCTACGCGGCCGACCTGCAACTCTTCGAGCAGGTTCAGCAGGACACGGCCGACGACGATCCCTGGGCGGACGCCTTCCCGTACTCGCGCGGCAGCATACGGCTGACGCTGCCCGAACTCCACGCCTTCTTCGAGGAGTACATCGCCCTGCTCAACCGCTACAAGCGTCCCGAGGCCGGCACCCCGTCCGGCGCACGCACCGTGGTCACCCGAATGCTCGCCTTCCCCGCACCCGCCGTCGACGGCCGCGGCGGCCGAGACCCCCGTGCCGCGCACACCACGAATCCGACCACGACGAAGAGGACCGAGCCCTCATGATGCTGCGCTATGCCCTGAAGTCGGTCCGTGCCCGCAAGGCCGGATTCCTCGGTGCCTTCCTCGCTCTGATGTGCGCGGCGGCCCTGATCACCGCCTGCGGCACCCTCTTGGAGACGGGCCTGCGCGGGACTATCCGCACCGAGCGCTACGCCGCCACCCCCGTCGTGGTCTCGGCCGACCAGAGCGTCCACCAGACCACCGTCAAACACAAGAAGGGCAAGACCAAGATCAAGCACAAGGCGAAGCCCATCGCCGAGCGAGCCTGGCTTTCACAGAGTCTGGAAGGCACCCTCGCACACGCCACAGGCGTCGCCCGCGTCGTGCCCGAACTTACCTTCCTCGCGGAGCCGTCGGCACCGGGCGAGACGGGCGGCCGTACTGCCTACGGGCATGCCTGGGACTCCGCCGCCCTTACGCCCTACAGGCTGACCGCGGGCAACGCGCCCAAGGCCGCGACCGACCTCGTCGTCGACTCCTGGCTCGCCGGGCGGGCCCACCTGAAGGTCGGCGACCGGCTCACCGTCCAGTCGACGCAGGCACCGCGCAGCTACCGCATTTCCGGAATCGCCACGCCTCCTAAGGACGTACGGCACCAGACGTCGCTGTTCTTCTCCGCAGCGGAAGCACGCAGGCTGGCCGCGCACCCCGGGAAGGTCACCGCCTTCGGCGTGCTCCCCGACCGGGGCACGGACACCGGACGGCTGCGCCAAGCCGTGGTGCAGGCGCTGCGCGGCACCAACGCGCAGGTCAGCAGCGGGGACGCCCGCGGGACCGCGGAGTTCCTGGACGCCGCCGCGGCCCGCACCAAGCTGGTCAGCATCGGTGGTGCGATGGGCGGCACCTCGCTGCTCGTGGCGGTGCTCGTGGTCGTCGGCACCTTCGCGTTGACCGTGCAGCAGCGGTACCGTGAACTCGCCCTGCTCCGCGCCATCGCCGCCGGCTCAGGACAGATCCGCAGTCTTCTGGGCCGTGAGGCGCTGATCGTCGGTGCGGTCGCCGGCATCGCAGGTGCCCTGCTCGGGCTGCCATTGGGCAGCTGGCTGCACAGCAGGTTCGTCGACGTGGGAGCTGTCCCGGCAACACTCCAGCACACCGTCAGCGTCTTCCCTGCGTTTGCCGGCGTCGCCGCGACTCTGGCCGGAGCCTGGGCCTCCGCCCGGGTCGCTTCCCGCCGGATCGCCCGGATCCGTCCGGCCGAGGCGCTCGCCGAGTCCCACACCGAGCCCGCGCGGCCTCCGTGGGGACGCGCCCTTGCCGGACTCCTGCTGCTGGCCGGCGGCACGGTCCTCGTCGTCCTGCTCGCCTCTCTGCACACCGAGCCCGCGTCGACACCCATTACTTTCTTGGCAGTTGTCGTCCTGTCCACCTCTGTCGCCCTGCTGGGGCCGCTCCTGGTGAAGGCGGCCACACTGCTCCTCGGCGGCCCGCTGCGACTGACCGGGCCGTGCAGCCGGCTGGCCACGGCCAACCTGCGCGGCAACGCCGCCCGTATGGCCTCCGTCGTCACCCCTCTCACCCTCCTCGTCGGCATGACCTGCACGGTCCTGTTCGTCCAGCCCACTCTCGGCAACGCCGCCCGCGCCCAGGCCCGCGAGGGCGTGCGCGCCGACTGGGTCGTCGTCTCGGCCGGACCGGGCGTCCCGGCCGAGACTGCACGGAAGTTCCGTGCGCACCACGACGTGGCCACCGAAGTGGTGCGTACGACGGTCCGGGTCGGCCTCGACAAGTACGCGGCGCAAGGCGTCACCCCCGTCGGGCTCACCCGCACCTGGGACCCGGGCGTCACCGCAGGCTCGCTCGACCGGCTCACCGACGGCACCGTGGCCGTGAGCGAACTGGCTGCCGGCCGGCTTCACCTGAAGCCCGGCAGCACCCTGAAGCTCACGCTCGGCGACGGCACGCCCGCCACGCTGACCGTTGCCGCCGTCTACACCAAGGGGCTCGGCTTCGGAGACCTCACCTTCACGCACGACCTGGTCGCACGCCACGTCGACAACCCCCTCGCCACCTCTGTCCTCGTCAGCACGCCCCGTACGCAGACGCAGATGTCGACCGCGCTCCGTGATTTCCCCGGCGTCCGTGTCGTCTCCCCACAGACCGCCGACCACCTCCAGGCAAAGCAGCAGCAGGCGAACGCGGAGGTCAACTACCTCGCCATGGGACTGGTCCTGGCCTTCACCGCCATCGCCGTCGTCAACACGCTCACCATGTCGGTCTCCGAACGAGTCCGTGAGTTCGCACTGCTCCGACTCGCGGGGGCCACACGCCGACAGGTGCTGCGCATGCTGCGCATCGAGGCGCTGTCGGTGCTGCTCCTCGCCACCGTGCTCGGCAGCGGCATCGCCCTCGCGGTCCTGACCGCGTTCAGCGTCGGCATGACCGGCCGCGCTGCCCCGGCCGTCGCTCCGCTGCTGTACGTCGCCGTCGTGGCCGTCGCCGGACTCCTCGCCCTCGTCGCCACCGCCCTGCCAGGACGCGCGGCACTCCGGGTGCGCGCGGTGACGGTGGCCACCGCCAAGGAGTAGCGCCGGGAAGCTGACGGGCGGACACCGCACCCGCATGGTCAGCTTGCGTGTCAGAGAACTCCCCTGCGAGCGCGGTCGCTTCCCGTGGCCACGCTTGCTCCCGGCGAGTGGCATGCCCTCGCCCCCGGCGGTCGCCACCTGCTCGTGGCGTTCGACTGACCCCGCAGAGTCCGCCCTCTCACAACGCAGGGGATCTTCCGGTTCCGCTCGGGGAGCTGTCCGCTCTCCTCTTCAGGCGGCCAACTGGTCCACCCCGCGAGCCGACCCGGGCGTCGGCGAACCTTCCCAGGCAGGCCGGCGGGAGCATGGATGGCGTCTGTGAACGCGGTTTGATGACCCACGTCAAGCATCTTTCGTAGACCTTTCGTGACCGCCTGGCACTTTGAGATGGATACCTCAGTCACACAGAAGCCTGGAATGGCCCCTCAGGTGGGCCCCTTCCCGGTTAAGGAAGGGGCTCGTTGGTGTCTTGTGGTGTGTGAACCCTTGAACCTGATGCTACGGAACTTGCGAAACCTCACAGACGAACCCTGAGCAACAGCTTTGTTCACGGGTTCAAAACGGCTCGCTTCGCTCACCGCGCGCGACCCGGCCCCCGGCCGGGACTGCGCTTCTGTCTCCGCCCCGCTCCAGCCCGGCCAGCGCCCGCACCGCGATCAGCCGCCTGAAGCCAGAGAAGAGGTACGTAACTGAGACGGTCGGCTCAGCCCAAAGTCGCTCCGCCAACCATCAAATGGGACATAAAGGGCAATGGCCGCAAGATGCAAATTTCGCTCTTTCGCCCTCCCTGATCTTCCGGCTAGGGCATACTCCCCGCTATGCGCTTCGACCTCTACAACCTGGGTCCGAGAGAGTTCGAAAACTTGACCCAGGCAATCACCTCTGCAGAACTCGGACCGTTCGTAACTCTCTTCGGTCCTGGGCCCGATGGAGGTCGAGAAGCCACGTTCGAGAGCAGCTCCCCCATTACGGGAGCGTCCTCCAGCGAATGGAACGGGCTTGGCGTCCTTCAGGCCAAGTACAAGGAGACGCCTGCGAGCCCGCGGGAAGAAGCTACTTGGCTAATCTCCGAAATCCGCAAAGAGTTCAAGCAATGGCGCACTTCGTCAAACCGGATCGAGCTTCCCGACTTTATCCTGTTCGCCACAAACGTCACGCTTTCGGCGGTCCCACGCACAGGAGGTGTTGATAGAGTTACGAAAGTAATGAGAGAGGAGTGTCGCCGGCTCGGTATTACCGGTTGGGCAGTGTGGCACTCAGAAAACATCCATCGCTTCCTCGAAATTCACGACGGGATTCGCACATCATATTCAGCCTGGATTCTACCTGGCGATATTTTGAACGCCATCTACAAAACGCTGAATAACGATCGCACCGATGTTCCCAAAGCAATGCAATCGTTCCTGGCCCGTGAACTGGTCAAAGACCGGTATGCAAATCTTGACCAAGCCGGCGCTGCAGATGATCGCACCGTTCCATTGGCCAGCGTATTTGTCGACCTCCCGATCGGAATGCGCAATGAGAATGGCCAGGAGTATGAGGCAAAATGCCTGAAGACCCTGATTTCGGCGTGCGACCTCAAGCACTCAACTGAAGAACTCGATAATTTAGAAGATGGTCAGGGTCGCTTCAGCCCAAACCGCATGGTACTTGTGGGTGGCCCCGGGCAAGGAAAGAGCACGGTAAGTCAGTTCGTCTGTCAGCTCTACCGGGCCAATCTGGTCAAAGACACGACGTCTATGCGCAACCCTGAAGTCCGGTCCACGGTTACACAAATCACAGAGGAGGCTGATAAAGAAGACCTTTCTCCCAAGGCAAGGCGTTGGCCAATTCAAATTCCATTGACCAGACTCGCCGATCAGCTAGCAAAGGGAAAATGCAGGAACATTCTCGATTACATTGCCCAGAGAGTCAGTGAAACAGGAAGCTTTACGGTCAGTGCGGCAGACGTTAAGGATTGGCTCTCGGTCTTCCCGTGGCTGCTGATTCTCGATGGATTGGACGAAGTTCCTGGTTCCAGTAACAGGACTCAGGTTCTTGAACACGTCAATAATTTCCAGATTGAAGCTGATGAATGCAATGCAGACCTCGTCATAGTTGCGACGACTCGTCCGCAAGGTTATACCGACGAGTTCTCCCCGAAGTATTTCAAGCACTACAGTCTGATTCCCCTGCAAACCGAAAATGCCCTGGGCTATGGTCTTAAGTTGGCGCATGCTCGGTACGGTACATCAGCAGACCGTGTTCCAGTCTTGATGTCCCGTCTGGAGCAGGCTGCAGCCGAGCCATCAACGGCGCACCTGATGGCGACGCCACTGCAGGTGACAATTATGGCGGTGTTGCTAGACAGAGTTGGGAAAGCACCTAAAGATCGTTACACGCTCTTTGCGGACTACTACCGCGTGATTTATGAGCGTGAACTTGAAAAAGAAGGATCAGCGAGCAATCTCCTTCGGGACCATGCCGCCGATATCAGCGCCATTCACGCAGACGTCGGGCTAATGCTGCAGACTCGCAGTGAGCGATCCGGGGAGACCGAATCCAGGCTGACGACTAGCGAACTGAATGTGATCATTAAGGATCGGCTCGCTGAAGAGGGACACTGGGGCGACAGACTAGCGCAACTGACGGATTCGATTAGCAAGGCTGCCACTGATCGACTTGTCTTCCTCGTCCCCTCCAGAGAAGGTCAGGTTAGCTTCGAAATCCGCTCACTGCAAGAATTTTGGGCAGCCGATGCTTTGATGAATTGCGGGGAGGAAAAAATTCCCGCCCGGCTCCGCGAGATGTCTGTCAGTTCGCATTGGCGTAACGTTCTTCTGTTCGCCCTGGGCAGTATTTTCGCTAATCGACGAACCTTGCGGGACTCCGTTACACAGCTAGTCTCTGAACTCAATACCATCTCGGACTCGTTCGGATCCCTTCAACGTCGAGCGCTCACTGGATCGCGCCTTGCAGTCGAGATCCTCAATGACGGAATGGTGAGGGCACCACGCTATGAAAGAATTCTCGTAGAGCAAGCCCTAAAGCTGCTAAAGCTGCCGCCCTCAAGCCACATCAAGATCTTGGCCGCATCTATTAGTGAGCAAAGCATGGAAATCGCTAGAGATTTCCTCTCTTCCGAGCTGGAGACCGGAATCATTCCCGAACGTGCCGTTCTCGACTTCCTAGGTGCACGCTCCAGCAATGGCGACCGTTGGTGCGAAGGCAAGCTTGAGGAACTCTACAGAAGCGCGTCTCAGGATGACAGAAAGGAAATCTACGAAGCTGGAATCGACGTTGATAACCCGACCATCGTGAACCTGGCCTCCGATTGCCTTGCCGATCCGAAGATCACCGCGTCTTCCGTTTTCCGCGGAGGCGTATCAAAATGGCGCTATGCCAGCATGAACGCTCGACCCTTCCCTTCTCAAGCTTGGGTGGCCCCCCTACTCAGCTACTTTGCACATAGACAAGTGCCGGTTCAGCGCCTGCATCTCGCTCCGGGCTTTCGGTTGAATATTGTCTCCGTGAACTTCCGCTCTGTCGAGCTTGATACCGTAATGTCGGCTGGGTTTCCAGCTGAACATTGGCTCAGTAAAATTCACAATTTCGGGCAGAACCCCAGCTGCGAGAGTCTGGCCGAGGTTGTAACTAGCATTTTGCCCGACAGGGAGAAATACCCCGAAAGGGTAGCATCGTTCTTTCCGTGGATCATTTGGTACGCTCTTCAATTTGCGCAAGAGGTTGGCGAGCTGCAGAGAGCGGCTGACCTGATTGCAAGGGGAGAGCTTGGGGGGCCGAACGATTGGGAAACCCTTGAGGAATCTTGGTCAACTGAACGGCTTGATATTCTATTTCAAAACACTTTCGCCGGCTGGCGGACAGAACGCAAGCCCTTTGCCCCCCTAGCTTGCGCTCTTCATGGAGGCTCGTCAATCCGCCGAACTGCCGTGCACCGGGTTGGATCGACACAGGGCTTCGACTTGGGCGAGTTGGCTGATCTCGCCTTGAGGATTCCCGACAACGTCGCCCGTGAAAAGGTCTGCCTTTACATTGCAAACTCCGTGGCACATGGTCCATACGATAACTCTTCGGAGTTCCCTTTCACTGCACAGCAAATCGGAAAGTTGTACGAGGCTCTAGGTGTGGAGGGTCGCTTCCACAACTTTGATTGGCTCGAAGTAGCGCCGTTGAACCATGAGTGGCTCTCTGTACTGGACCGCATTGGGCGATCTCTTTTGATGGGGAATATCTGGGCGCCAGATGTTCCGGATCAGCTGAGGCATCAGTGGATGCAAAACTTCGATGCCTGGATCGGGCTGGGAGTGTTGGTTCTCTCGGACCCCACTCGGGACCTGTCACCTGATGAGAAGCGCAGAATTAATCACGAATGGGAGAAGGTGCAGATTCACGGACCTTCAAGTGCAAGGCACGAACGCATCACGGCCATTTCCGTTTTGTACTCCCGACCGCCGCAGTCTGTTGACGAGGCAAATTCCATCCTCTCGCATGTGGTGCAAGCAATTGTTCTGAAAGAGATTGAATGTGCCGAGGTGCTTAGGCGTGCTATTTTGAATCATTTCCCGCCGAGTCAAGAGTTCTTGTTGGGATTGCTGGATGCTTTGTGGGAGGATCTAGATCCTTACGACCAGGTGGTCTTCTATGAGCGCATTGTGCAGTTGCAAGCAAGTGCGCCTACCCGAATTTCATTCGAAAGAATGAGGCCCTGCTAGGCAGTTTTCGACATCTGCGCAACACAGGGCTAGGTGCTTTGCTGATAGGAGTTTCGTTCGCCCAGCTCAGCACCCGAACGCGCCACAAATGATCGCGGCTTCCCAAGCTGAGGGCTCCTACTCTCGCTGAGACGGCCTTCTCCTGGGTACCGTCGTGGTCGTGTGTCCAGTGCACGTCGGGTTGGTCACCCGTAGGCGTGCTCCGGTTGATCGCGCGCGACTAGGGGAGCTGGTACGGGCATGGCGGTTGACGCTGCTCGATCGGAAGAGGGGTTCACGTCGGCAGGGGCCAAGCGGGTGATGAGTGCCGCGTGCCGGGCTGTGGGGCTCGATGACAGGGGCGCGGAGTTGATCCGGCTCGGGGAGAACGCGTTGTTCCGGCTGGCCCCGGTGCCTGTAGTCGTGCGTGTGGCTCGTGGGCGGGAGTGGTTGACCACGGCTCGTAAAGAGGTCGCTGTCTCGCGGTGGTTGGCGGATGAGAGGTTTCCGGCTGCTCGGATCGTCGAGGACCTTGAGCAGCCGCTCGTGGTCGACGGTCACCCCGTGACCTTCTGGCATCTGATCGTTGAGGGGGACCGGAAGGCGACGTATGGGGAGCTGGGGGCCACCCTTCGGGCTCTCCACGCTTTGACGGTGCCGGACGGGCTTGAGCTGCCCTCGTTCGATCCCTTCGACAAACAACAGCGCCGGCTTGACCGGGCCGTGATCCCGGAAGACGACAAGGTGTTCCTTCGGAAGCGTTGGCGCGAACTGCGGGACAAGTACGCCGAACTGCGCTTCGAGACGCCCAAGGGGCCGGTGCACGGTGACGCGCATGTGCAGAACCTCATGGTGGATGATCAGGGGCAGGTCATCCTGATCGACTTCGAAGCCTTCTGCTTCGATCACTCCGAGTGGGATCTCATGGTCACGGCCGTTGAACATCACAGCCTTGGGTGGCAGACCGATGAACAGTACGCCGGCTTCGTGACCGCGTACGGGCGGGACCTGTATGACTGGCCTGGGTACGAGACGCTACGGGGGCTGCAAGAGTTCGGCATGACAACATGGCTCATGCAGAACGTGCAGGAGGATGAGAGGACAGCGGCCGAGTACCGCCGGCGGATCGCTGGCCTGCGTAACGACGATGCTGCGCGCGACTGGAGGCCCTGGTAGCTGCTACTCGTCGTCGTCCAGACGGGCAAGTGCGTCCCGCACCTGGTCGTTGAAGGAGGCCACGATCGGGTTCGCCGCGTGAGCGCTCACCTCGGCATGGAAGTCGGTGACGTAGCGCTGGAAGCGGGTGGACTGAAGGGAGTCGCCGCCGTCGACTGCGAGGCTCGCGGTAGTGACGGCGGCCTCCAGTTCGCCGTTCAGTAGCTGGCTCTGCGCAAGCACCATGCGGCAGAACCCGACGGTTCGAGCGTATTTCGGATCCGTGCTGTCCACGGCGCGCTGCGCCTGCTCGACTGCTTCGTGGCGCATCTTGAGGTCGCGGAAACAGTGGCAGAGCTCGCCCATGAGTTCCGCGGAGTCGAAGTAGGCCAGCCATGTGGGGTCTTCGGTTGTGTCGGCGCGTTCGAAGTGACGTTCTGCCTCGTTCATGGCTCGGCCTGCCGCGATGCCGTCGCCTGCGTTGGACAGGGCGCGGGCCTCCATCGCCGAGTAGTTCGCCATGGCACGTGGGGTGGCGCGGCTCTTGGCGCCCTCGACTGCGGCGCGGGCCAGTTGGATCGCTTGGGTGTGGCGTCCGAGGTAGTTGGCTTGGTGGCTGAGGTTGCCGAGGATGCGGGCGCCGAACATGCGGTCGTCGATGACCTGGGTCAGGCGCAGAGTGGAGGTCAGGTAGCGATGGGCGAGCCGGTGGTTTCCGGTGTCGTACGCGGTCCATGCGAGCAGTTGCGAGACCTCTGCGGCGGCGCTGAATAACGCGGTGCCCGTCTTCTCGCTGTAGCTGGCGTCCAACAGCGGCAAGACCTCATGGCGGAAATAGTGGCGTAGGGCTTTGTGCCCGTGGCCTCCGCCGTACTTGAAGTCGAGTTGCATGAACATGCTGGCGGCGTCCCTGATGGCGCGGACGTCGCGCATGCCGACTCGTTGGTGTGCGGGTCGGTCGGCCTGGATGCCGTCGGGGCGCGCGATCATCCACGACAGGACCGCTGAGCTGAGATCTCCATCTGCGATGGTCAGCTGATCGGCGGTTGGGGCTTCGGCGCGCTCATCGGCAAGGCTTCCGAGCACGGAGAGCGCCTCGGGCACCGTGCTGGGGTATCCGACCGGCTGAGGGGCCGCTGGCCGTGCGAGGTCGAAGAAGCCGAGATCGCCAGGGGTGATGCAGCGGCCCAGTTTGGCGCTGAGGACATCCGCCATGATCACTGCTGCCTGCGGCTGGATGCCTGAACCCTCGCGCCATCGCTTCACGGAGACGTGTGTCGTTCCGAGGCTCACGCCGCGCTGCGCGGCGGCGTCCTGCATCCGCTTCGCCAGACCCTTGTTCGAGACCTTGGCTTCGTCCATGACGGCGATCAACTGCGCGTTCGGCTCTCGGCTCATGCTCCCCTGCCAACCCGAGAATGACGGCGAGTGTTCATCGTGTCACAGCAGTCTCTCGCTGGGGGGTTCATTGGTGAACCCCCTCGCGTTTGCCGGTGTTCACGTGAACCCCCTGGTGAACGCTCCCGGTCAGAGGCCTTCCGCCGTGTACTGGCTTGCGTGCAGCAAGTGGTGCCGTAAGGGCCGTCTCAGGCTCGGAAGGGAATGTGATGGATGCGGGGAATGCCAAGCACTTGGCGAGAGAGTTGGACGCGTACGCCCACTGGTTCGTGGCGCCGGATGCGTCCTCCGCTGGGCACTTCCTGACGCTGACGCTCTTCGCCGCGTGCGGCAACACGGCACGCGTCGCGCGTGATCAGACGGCCGAGTTCCTTCGGGGCGCGGGCGCGGGCGCCGGTGACGTGGTGGACGATGCCCGGCTGGTCGTCTCGGAACTGGTCGGGAACGTGGTGAACCACGCGGTGCCGGATCGGGATCTGACCCGTCCGGGTGGCTGCCGGCGCATCGATGTGATCTTCAAGGTGTGGCCGAAGTGGCTGTTCATCGGCGTTGCCGATGAAGACTCGACGCCTCCCCTGCTTCCGGCGGGCGAGACCTTCTCGCCGGGACTGGTGGGGGAACTGTCCGAGGCAGTGTTGCCGGACAGCGGGCGCGGGCTGTTCATCGCTCAACGACTGGCCACGGCTGTGTGGTGGACGCCGGGGGACGGGGGCGGCAAGACGGTTTGGTGTCGCTTCGACCTGGACGACGGGGCTGAGCACAGACCGCGCTGGTGATCTCCGATTCGCCGTCTGCGGTTTGCTCCCTCGCGATCGGGAGTCGGCGGCGGACCGGACACCGATCGGAGCTCGACCCGCTCCGGTCACGGGCGCGGTCCCTCCGGTCGTGGGAGCTCCCCTCCCGGCTGAGGGGCCGCGCCTGACAACCACATACCGAGACCGGGCCACCCCATCAGCCCTGGAAAGCGAAGGGTGGCCCGGCTGGGAACACGGCGGTTCCCGGTGCCTGATGGTACCGGGGCCGTCGTGCTGCTCGTCTGCCCTGGACCAAACAGAGTTGATGATCCGTTACCTAAATTAGGGCAGAGGTGGGCAAGGTGACTGGCGCCGGTGAGAGCTGGCTGAGCGATGGCCTCGATGACGTGATGGGCGTCGACCACGGCCTGTGGGTGCCGGGAGTCGACTATGTGACGGGCTGGCGGGAGGCTCGGGAGGCTGCCGACCGGTTGAACCGGGCGCTGCTCGGTGCGGGCTTCGAGCTGTCTGCCGTGCGGGCGGTCGCCTCGACGGGTGAGGACGGGCGCGGGGTCGTACGCCTGGCGGGCTGGCCGGAGGCGGTGGACCGGCTCGCCGGGCTCCTGGAGCAGCTCGCCGACGGTGACGGCGGTGCGGCATGAGGGGTGCTTTCGCTGGTGAGTGCTGTAGGGGCGCACGTCGCTGGCTGGAGAGACTTTGGGCAGTAGCTGCCATGGGGCGAGTGAACAGGGGGCCTTACGCTGGCCCGGCGAATCGGGCAGGTAGTGGACCTGCCCGCGGTTGTGCCCGATGGGCCCCCTGTTCTTCGAGGCTCGCCCCATGGGAGCTGCGTAAAGTCTCGGAGGCCGGCGACCCCCAGCCATCCACGCCCCGGCCCGCGACAGCCGGCCGACGCCTCGACTTCTCCGGCTGGCTGCGGCGTGGGGCGTCCGGCGACCGGACGGGACCGGCGTCCACGCCGCACGCCCGGCCGGGGCGGCCGGGCGGCCCGGCGCGCCGCAGGCGCGCCCTTGAGGAAGTGAAGGCGGTTTCGACCGATGCCGGTTGCTGCTCAGGCGCGGGGGCGTCGGGCGGGCTGTTTGTCGGCGGTGATCCGGTAGGCGAGTTCGGCACGGTCCGCGCCGATGCGCAGTTCTTCGAGGATCAGGGGGCGGTCGTCGGTGCCGTGGGTGACGCGGGCCATGTGCAGGATCGGGGTCGCGTCGGGGAGCTGGAGCGTGGCGCGCTCGTCGGGCAGCGGCATGCGGGCGCGTACCGTCTCGGTCCACGACAGCTTGTGTCCGGCCTGGGTGAGTACCCAGTAGATCGCTGCCGGAGGCTTGCAGGGCTCCTTGCCGAGCAGCGGGACAGCCTCGGCGATCTCGAAGGGGATCAGTGTGCGGTGCATGGCGCGGGTCCCGGTGCCGGGGTCGGTGAGCAGCCGGTCGGAGCCGAACAGCGCTTCTTCCTCATCGAGTTTAAGCAGTCGGCCGGTGTCCTTCGTGGTGTGGGTGCGGTAGGTGCTCGGCTCCTCGGCCTCCTGCCATACGTCACCGTTGGGCATGACGAACTTGCCCTCGGCGGTGCGGCTGATGCGCCGCTCCAAGGTGAGGGCCGGCTGGCCGTCGGAGCGTACGAAGCTGCCCTTGCCGTGCCGGACATCGATCAGCCCTTCCGCGCGCAGGGCGGCGATCGCGTTGCGGACCGTGGGGCGGGAGACGCCATAGCGGGCCATGAGCTGGGCCTCGGACGGAAGCAGGGAGTCGGGGGCGAACTCGCCCGTGAGGATCGCTTCCCTGATCGCTGCGGCCACCTGCTGGTATAGGGCTCCGGGGCGCTGGATCTCGGTCATCTCGGCTTCTCCGGGTGAGGTCGTAGGCACGTCGCACGCGCGACATCACTCGTCAGCATAAGTAGTTGCACCTCTGCCGTACAGGACTCCATAGTCGTAACTCGTAAGGACAAGTGACGTCAGTACATCGCTGGCGTCCCGACTGGCCAGGGAGGCCAAAGAAAATGCAGTCCATTCCCGTGGACACGGCGCGGCTGGGCGTACTGCGGTGCGCCATCGCGCCCGAAGCGAAGATCAGCAACCCCGAGACACAGGAGGTGAAGAAGGACCGGGATGGCAACCCCGTCTACACCGTCGCGGTCACGGTGCGGCAGGACCGGCGGCGTATCTCCGTCATCGAGATCGCTGTGACCGGTGAACCGAAGGGCATCGAGGAAGGGCAGATCGTCAAGGTCACCGGGTTGACGGCGTTCGTCTGGTCGATGGGCGAGCGGCACGGCGTCAGCTTCCGCGCCGACGCCATCACGCCCGTGCCGGGCCCGGCGCACGTCAAGGGCGGTGGCGCCTGATGGGGCCGATCCTGCTCGCCTTCGTGCTGGCGGTGCTGGCCTGGGTGCTGGTGGTCGGTGACCTGGTGCGCCGGCGCCGTCCGGCCTGGCACTGGTACCTGGTGGGCTATCCGGCCGCCGCGTGCCGGGTGGTGTTCACCTGGCGCAAGGTCGCCATGCTCAACGACCTCGCCGTGTCCCGCCGTCCGCCGCGCGGGCTGCTCGGGGACCTGGTGGTGAAGGGTGATCCGCTGCGGCCGGTGGCTCCGCGGGTCTCCTTCCCGCGCGCCACCCGCCTGGGCCTGACGGTGATCGTGCGGCTGCACGCGGGCCAGACCCCGGCGACGTACCTGAAGGCGGCGGACGCGTTCGTGCACGCGTGGAAGTTGCACGCCGTGCGGGTCACCTCGCCGGAACGCGGGCTCGTCCTGCTGACGGCGACGGCCACGGATCCATTGGAGCGGCCTGGCTTAGCCACGGCTCCGGCCGAACTCCTCTCCGCGCTGATAGGCGTGCTGGAGTCCGGCGGGGCGTGGGTGATGAACCTGCGGCTCGTGCCGCACTGGCTCATCGCCGGGGCCACCCGCTCGGGCAAGTCCACGCTGCTGGCCCGTCTGATCACCCAGCTCGCTGGGCAACCGGTGGCCCTGGTCGGCATCGACTGCAAGGGCGGCATGGAACTTGGCCTGTTCGCCGGACGGCTCAGCGCGCTGGCGACCTGCCGCAGGGAAGCGGTCGCCGTGCTCTCCGCGCTCGTGGTCGACATGCAGGACCGGATGAGCGCCTGCCGGTCCGCTGGGGTCCGCTCGATCTGGGAGCTACCCGAGAAACTGCGGCCGATCCCGGTCGTGGTCCTGGTGGACGAGATCGCGGAACTGTACCTGTCGGACGGCACCCGCGAGAGCAAGGCGGAAGCCGACCAGTGCTCCACGCTGCTGCTCCGGCTGGCCCAGCTCGGGGCCGCGCTGGGGATGCACCTGGTCGTCGCCGGCCAACGCGTCGGCTCCGACCTCGGCCCCGGCGTCACGGCCCTGCGGGCGCAGCTCGGCGGCCGCATCTGTCACCGCGTCAACGACCCCGGCACCGCAGAGATGACCCTCGGCGACCTGAACAAGGACGCCGTGGTTGTCGCCCAGTCGATCACAGCTGAGGAACGCGGCGTGGCCGTGTGCACCGGTCCGGACGGCGGCTGGAGCCGCGCCCGCTCCCACCTCACCCCCACGCAAGAGGCCGTGGCGACGGCCCGGAAGCACGCAGCCCTTACGCCGGAGCTGCCCGGCCTGACGCGCGCCCTTGCGGCGCTGGAAGGAGAAGAGAAGTGATCGGCGAAGGTACGGCGTTCACGTTCTCGGTGATCTTCGGCATCATCACCGTCCTCCTCGTCCGCTCCCGCGACGTCCGCGCCTGGGAAGCGGTCTGTGTCGGCCTCTTCGGGCTCTACCTCGGCCAGACCCCCGTGATCTACACCATCCACGGCCTCATCACCTGGCTGATCAACGGCTTCTCCCACCCCTGAGCAGAAAGGACACAACCACATGCCCATGCCCCGCGTGAGGTGCCCCCAGTGCAAGGGCGACGGAGCCCGCAAGACCTGGACCGGACGACAGCGGCGCTGCCGCGTCTGCCGCGGCACCGGAACCATTCGCTGACTTCGCACCCCATCCGACCCGCAACAGAGGAGATCCCCATGACCCACAACGCACCACCCACCACACACCCGGCCGCTACGGCGGCCCACCCCGGAAGGCCACCACCATCACCCCGCACTACCCCGCGGCTGACCGGCGCGCCGCCCTCGACCGCGCGGCGCGCCTGCGTCAGCTCCCCGAAGCGGACCGCGACGCCATCCGCCTTGCCCAAGACCCCAAGTTCGCCCGCTGGCTGGAGCAGATCACCGCCACCGGCGGCTGTGCTCACCCGGTCCACCTCTCCGGTTCGACCACCACCCTGGACGGTGCGACCGGCGAGATCCTCCACCACTACGACACCCGCAACGAGCCCGGCGAACGCCTCCTCGTCCGCTGCCGCAACCGACGCGCCACCGTCTGCCCGGCCTGCTCCCGCCTCCACGCCGGAGACACCTACCACCTCGTCCGCGCCGGCCTCCTCGGCGGCAAGAACATACCCGCCACCGTCCGCCACCGCCCCCGCCTCTTCGTCACCCTCACCGCCCCGTCCTTCGGCCCGGTCCATCGGGCCGGGGAGTTGTGCCGCCCCCGCCGCGACAGCGGAACCTGCGAACACGGCCGTCTTCTCGGCTGCGGAGCCGTCCACGCCCCGGACGCGCCGACTGTCGGCCAACCCCTTTGCGCCGACTGCTACGACTACGCGTGCCACGTGCTGTGGCACGCACACGCATCCAAACTGTGGGACCGGTTCGCCATCGACGTCCGGCGGCGCTTGGCCTCCTCGGCTGGCATCGTTCAGTCCCGCTTCGCTCAGCACGCCCGGCTCTCCTTCGCCCGCGTCGCCGAGTACCAGAAACGTGCGGCCGTCCACGTGCACGCCGTCGTCCGCCTCGACGGACCAGCGGGACCGACGGATGAACCCCCACCCTGGGGCACCGCGGAACTGCTCATCGACGCCGTGCGCGCCTCCACCCGGCGGGTCCTGGTCCGCACCCCTTACAGCCCCGCCGTGGGCGAGTTGACTTTGCGCTGGGGCGCCCAGGTCGACGCCCGGCCCCTGCGCGCCGACGGCAACGGACCCGACGATGACGCAGTCGCCGCGTACGTGGCCAAGTACGTCACGAAAGGCGCGAAGGAAACAGGCGCCGGCCTCGACCACGCGCTCTCAACCTGGGGCGACATCGAGTCGGCGCCCGTGAGCGAACACGTCCGCGCCCTCATTCGGGCCTGCTGGCGTCTTGGCGGCCTCCCCGAGTACGCGCCTCTTCGCCTCCGCGACTGGGCTCACACCCTCGGCTACCGGGGCCACATCCTCACCAAATCCCGTGCCTACTCCACCACCTACGCGGCACTCCGCGCCGAGCGCGCCCACCACGTGGGCCACGTCGACATTCCCGACGTGGTCACCGAACGGTACTGGCGCTACGCCGGCTCCGGCCACACGCCTGGCGCCGAGCTCATCGCAGCAGGAATCGCGGACGATCTGACACGGAACCGCGAGATCGTCCGCGAAGCGCTCCACAGGATGAGGGTGGGCCATTGACAAGAGGGGACCGTGAAGCGGAAAGGGCGCGCCACCTGGAGAGAGTCTGCCGGACGTTCTCGACCAAGATCGGCCCGAAGTCGGCAAGACGCCTGGCTCGTCTCCTGGAACGCCAGCCCGTGGGGAAGATCGAATGAGACAGCAGAAGGGGCCTCTTCCGAGGCCCCTTCTTGCCGCAGCCGGGCGTCAGTTCCAGATGGGATTCTGCTCAATGTCGATCCTGCCGTAGTCGAACTGCCTGCCCCTCCTCGTCGCTTCCTTGATCTTGACAGCGGCAAACAGGAAGCAAATCACGGCGTTCATCCGCTGGTAGTCCTCAGCCTTCTTCAGCGCTTCCCACCTCTCGCGCGCGTGCGGGCCGACAAGACCCTCCAAGACCTCTGTAGTCGGGCGAACGATCATCTTGCGCTCGACTTCAGCGATGCGCGCCTCAACCGTCTTGCGCATCTCGCGGTACTCCCGCGTCTTCAACTCCCGGTTCTCCCACATGTCTTTCAGTTCGTCGAGTTCGCGGCGGTCGGCCTCGACTGCTGCCCGGTCCTCTTCCGGCAGTTCGGAAGACGTCGGTGCCTCACTGAGGTCAAGACGTTCGAGGAGGTTGACCGCGGCTTCGCTCACGAAGTCTTCCAGGATCGGCGCGGAGACGACTCTGTTGCAGCGTGGGACGTCGAGCCTGTGGGTGCGGTGAATGCAAGCGTACTTAGGGCGGCTGCCCCCCGAACCGGCCATTACCCTCCCGCATCCCGTGCAGGTGACCACACCGCGCAGCAGATAGAACCGGCTCGGCCGCTTGCCGTTCGCCGACTGTGCGGCGCGGTACTCACGGCGCGTCTGGGCTTCCAGCCACATGCCGCGGTCAATGATCGCGGGCCACTCGCCGTCGCCGATCTCCTCGCCGCGGAAGACGCGGATGCCCGACACGTGGCGGCTGCCGAGAACATCCCGAACCCGCGGGGGACTCCAGTTGCGCCCTTCGGCGGTCTTCTCGCCGCGGTGGTACAACTCCTTGGCGAGTTGGACCGGGCTCACACCATCGAGATAGCGGGTGAAGATCTCCCGAACGATGGCGGCCTCTTCCGGGATGATCACCGTGCCGGTCTTGTCGTACCCGTAGCGACGCTTGCCGGTGTGCGGCCTCCCGTCCTGGGCACGGTCGATCATGGAATCGATCAGTCGGCGAGACGTGTCGTCACTGGAGCGGCACGCGTGCGCGACTTCGATGCGCAGAAAGAACCGGTCGTCGGGGTCCGCGAGATCGCGCCGGTTCGCCTGGCCGTGCAACGTGATGTCGTGGTCGTCGGCGATCTGCAACAACTCTTCGAGGTCGCGCGGCTGCCGCATCAACCGGTCCGGGTGGTACGTGAGAACGTGGCGGGTGCGGCCCTTGCTCGCCTCGGAGAGAAGTGCGTCCCATCCCGGGCGCTTGCGCTTCCGCTGCCATGCCGACCGGTTGTTGTCCACGAAGACCTGGTCTTCGTCGACGATGAGCCCAAGGCGGTCGGCCACGTCACGGCAGATGCGCTCCTGGCGCTCCACTCCGGTCTGATCGTCATCGTTCACGTGAGAAATGCGGCAGTAGATCGCCGCGGACTCCCCAGTCCAGTCGGAACGGTGCTTCTTGGTCCTCTGTGTTCCGGCCGCCTGTCTGGCCCTGAGGGCTCGCCTTAACTGGGCGTCCGTCTGCTGGTTCCTGTCGTCTTCAGCCATGGAAAAAGGCTATGAGCACGGCATGGTCCACGTCGTCCGGTCCCGCTGCCGGCCCGGCCTAGCAGAAGCCGTTGAGCTCCCACCAATCGCCGTCGGTCCGCTGGCCGGACGTCAGGGTGCCCGTGTCCCGTCCCCGGTAGGTGACCAGCCAGCCCGGGTGGCCGGGGTAGCCGTCGATCACGTACTTCGTGTTGGTCACGGCGGCGAGATCGGGACGTCCGTCGCCGGAGAAGTCGCCGACCGATATCAGGTTTGCCATGGCCTTCCAGCCCTTTGAGCCGACGAGCTTGCGCTTGCCGAGCTTGCCCTTGGACGTGCCGGGGTAGAGCCACAGCTTGCCGGTGGACGCCTCGCGTGCGTAGAGGTCGGGACGGCCGTCGCCGGTCACGTCGCCCATGGCGACGAGCGCGTTCATCTTGTTCCAGCCGCTGGAGCCGATGAGCTTGCGCTTGCCGAGCTTGCCCTTGGACGTGCCCGGGTAGAGCCACAGCTTGCCCGTGGCCTTCTCGACCGCGATCAGATCGGAGCGCCGGTCACCCGTCAGATCGCCGAAGGCGGTGATGTGGTTCATGGACTTCCAGCCCGAACTGATGAGCTTGCGCTTGCCGAGGGAACCGGTACCTGTGCCGGGGTAGAGCCACAGCTTGCCGGTGGACGCCTCGCGGGCGATGAGGTCCTCACGGCCGTCACCGTTGAAGTCGCCGTGGCGGGTGAGGGCGTTCATCTTGTTCCAGCCGCTGGAGCCGATGAGCTTGCCCTTGCCGTTGCCCGGAGTGAACCAGAGCCGTCCGGCCTTGTCGCGGACGATCATGTCGGCCCTGCGGTCGCCGTTCATGTCCCCGAAGCCCAGCGCCTTCGGAGAGGTCTCGGAATACCAGCGCGGGTAGGCGGGCGAGGAGCACTCGCGCTTGGTGCGGACGAACTTGATCGAGCTGGTGGTCGCGTCCGGGCCCCAGGCCCACTCGCCGGCCTTGTTCGGCCTCTGGGCCCAGTAGCCGCCCCCCGGCACGTAGTTCTTGTCCTCGTAGAGGCAGGCGAACTTCTTCGTGCGGTTGGTGTAAGTGTGGATCTTGTTGTCCCAGCTGCCCAGGGACGCGACGTTCTTGTTCGTCTTCCACATCGAGCCGCTGGGGCTCTTGCCCTTCCACCCGCAGAAGTAGCCCGCCGGGCAGCTGTTCGAACTCGCGGCCGCCGGAGCGGCGTTCACGGCGGCCAGACCGGTGCCGGTGAGTACGAGGCCGACGAGTGTCGCCATGCCCCGGTTGAAACGGTTCTGCATGTGCGGTGTTCCCCCCCCCATTGACGCGCGCCGGCACCTTGTCCCCACAACGAGCCGGGATTTCCACGAAGTTGCTGTGGATCCCCGACGGCTGTCCGACGCAAGCCAACTGATCGTAAAGTACGTTGAGCCCCTTCGTCGGGAGACGGTCACTGGACCGGCGGGGGCGGCTGGGACCCGCCCAGGTCAGCGCCCGTCAGCCGACCGAGTCCATGAAGCCCAGCATCCGGCGGTTGACCTCGTCCGCGTGGTCGATCTGCGGTCCGTGACCGGTGTTCGAGACGATCTCGGCCCGGGCGCCCTGTATCAGCCGCGGAACGCGCTCCACTTGCCGCTTCGCATGTACGAGGAGGCTTCGCCTGCCGAGTACCAGATAGAGCGGGGTGTGGACGGTGGACAGCTCCTGCTCGGACAGGGGCAGTGGAGACGGGCGGCGAATGCGGTGGGCGCGGACGGCCGCTCTGGTCATCGCGCGCAGCTGCGGTACGACGAGGACCGGCTGCTCCAGCCAGGCCGCCAGTCGGGGGCGCAGCGCCTTGGGCGCGAAGGTCGCGAAGAGGCCGGCGAAAATCCAGACGAAGAAGCGCGGGCCGACCTTCTCCAGGCCGCCGGGATCGAGCAGGGTGACCGAGGCGAGGCGTGCGGGCCTGCGGTGCGCCTGATTCAGGGCGAGCCATCCTCCGTAGGAGGAACCGACCAGGTGGACGCGGTCGAGGCCGAGTCCGGCGAGTGTCTCGTCCAGCCACTGGGCGGCACGTTCGGGCTGGTGAATGGGTTCACGCTGAACGCTGCGGCCGGGGTCGCCGGGTGTGTCGATCGCGTAGACGGGGCGCTCGGCGCTGAGCGCCGGAGTGTTCGGGTACCACATGGCGGAGCAACTGCCGGCGCCATGCACCAGGACCACCGGGGTGCGGGAGGCGCCGGCCGGGTCGTCGGGGCCGTACCGGTAGACGTGCGTCGTCCCGAAGCTGGTCTCCACATCCTCCTGCGCGACAGCCGGCGCCCCCATGGCGTAGACGGCGTCGCACGCGGAGAAGTAGCGCTCACGCAGGGCGTCGCTCACATATCGCCCTACGTCGGGCCGGAGGCGTTCGCGGGTCGTGGTCTCGGGCACGGAAGGCCACCTCCAGAGGCAACAACTCGTTCATGATACAGCCGTATCATCAACTTGATACGGCTGTATCATGAAAATGGCCGGATCGGGTCGGGCAACCAGCACAGACGGTGGACGAGAGGCGCAGCCGATGCCGAAGCGCGTGGACCACGCACAACGACGAACCGAGATCGCCGAGGCACTCGTCAGGGCCGCGGGGCGGCGCGGACTGCACGCCGTGGGGATGCGCGACGTGGCAGCGGAGGCCGGCGTGTCACTGCGGCTGGTCCAGTACTACTTCGAGACCAAGGAGAAGCTGCTGCTCTTCGGGCTGCAACATCTGACGGAGAGGTTCGAGGAACGGGTCGCCGCCCGGGTTCGGGCAGCCGGGGCCAGTCCGGGCCCCCGCGCGGTGATCGAGGCACTTCTGATGGCGGCACTCCCGACCGATGACGAAAGCCGCACCTTCCACTTCCTCTACACCTCGTACGCCGTCCTGGCCGTGACCGACGAGGCGCTTGCCGCCCAGCCCTTCATCGCGAACCCCGATGCCGCCGAGGACACCCTCACCGGGCTCCTCCGGCAGGCGCGAGGGGCCGATCTCACCGGGCCCGGAATCGACGCGAGAGACGAAGCGGTCAGCCTGCTCGCCATGTCGGCCGGACTCGGCACCAGCATCCTGGTCGGCCAGCGCAGCCCGGAGTCCGCAGCCGCGGTCCTGAACCGTCACCTGGACCGGATCTTCCAGGTCGTTTGACGGGGTTCGCCGACGAGGCGGGTGCGATAAGGGCGATCGAGGGGCAGGGTGGCTCTGCCGGAGCTCCGACACACGGAGGCTGACGCGGCCGACCGCATGAGACGGCCCTGCGCTTACTTCTTCCCATCACGAGCCTGACGGGATCAGGATCCTGCCGCCGCTCAGCCGGCGCGCCGGTCCGTGGAGACCAGCCACCGCCAGCGGTGGCGTTCCGTTACGAGGGTGGCGGCCACGAGGAGAGACACGAGCACCGCCGCATAGCCAGGCCATGCCGACCATGCGGCGATCACGGCAGCGGCGAGCTGGAGCAGCACGAGCAGGATCGTGACCGTACCGGAGACAGGAATGATCACCTGCTTCTTGTCCCCCGGAGTGGAGAAGACGGTCGGCAGTCCGATCAGTACCACCACGGCCAGGACGGCGAGCACCCATGAGTACTTGGACAAGGCCCACGGTGTGGCCACCCAGGCGACGAGTTCAGCGGTGAAGCGCAGGGCGGATGCGATGCGGTCGTCCGGTTTCTTCATATTCGCCCCCCACGGGCCATGTCGACCACCAGCGAAGGATGTTACGCCGAACCACGCGACGCCGGGCGCTCAGCAAGCGGCTCGGCTGCGGGCGTGAAGTGTGGGACGAGTCCTGAATGGGGCTGTGAACGCGGTAGCCGTGTGTGAGTAGGGCTCTCCGGATGTGAGGCCCCGGCGCGGGGGTGGGTTGACAGGTCGGTGGCCCTCTTCCTGGTGGCCGGTGGTCGGCGACCGCAGGGCGGGTTGGACGGGCGAGGAATCGCTTCGCAGCCTCGTGCGTTGAGGACAACGGGTATGGGATGCCGGTGGTGTGCGAGCCGAGCAGCCCGAACGACCGAGCTGACAGATATTGGAGGGGCCCGTAATGGCTGCGCAGACGCAGAGGGCAGTGCTGGCCGGCGGATGCTTCTGGGGCATGGAGGAGCTGATCCGCCGTCTCCCGGGCGTGACGGCGACCCGGGTCGGATACACGGGGGGTGACGTGCCGAACGCGACGTACCGCAACCATGGCACGCACGCGGAGGCCATTGAGATCCTTTTCGACCCCGCGAAGACCGACTACCGCGCGCTCCTGGAGTTCTTCTTCCAGATCCACGACCCGAGCACCGAGAACCGCCAGGGCAACGACATCGGCCTCAGCTACCGCTCGGCGATCTACTACGTGGACGACGAGCAGAAGCGGATCGCCGAGGACACGATCGCGGATGTGGACGCCTCCGGACTGTGGCCCGGCAAGGTCGTCACCGAGGTGGAGCCGGTCGGCCCCTTCTGGGAGGCCGAGCCCGAGCACCAGGACTACCTGCAGCGTTACCCGGACGGATACACCTGCCACTTCCCGCGCCCGGGATGGCGGCTGCCCGCCCGCGCGGAGGGCTGACCGCGAGGCGGCCTGACGGAAAGCGGAGGCCGACCGGCAGAGGCAGCGGGACCGACCGTCGTGGGCCGCGGCTGACTACCCGTCCGCGACATGGATGACGACCTTGCCACGCCGGTGCTCCCCGTTGAGCGCCTCGTACGCGGCGCGGGTTTGTGCCAGGGGAACGACCCGGTCGATCTGCGGGGTCAGCCGTCCGCTCGTGATCAACTCGCTGATGGAGTCGAGCCCGTCACGGTCCGGCTCGACGACGAAGAACACTCCGTGCGCAGCAGGGCCTCGGGCCGCCCTGGGGTCGGGGGGCGTCACGATGCTGACGAGGACGCCGCCCGGGCGCAGAACGGTCCAGGACCGGGTCTGGGTGTCGCCGCCGACCGTGTCGAATACGACGTCCACGTCTGCCACGTGGTCGTCGAACCGGCCGCCTGCGTAGTCGATGACCTTCCGGGCGCCGAGGCCCGCGACGAATTCGGTATCGCGGGCCGAGGCGGTCGCGGTGACCCGTGCGCCCAGCGCGGCAGCGATCTGTACGGCGAACGAGCCGACGCCTCCGGCGCCGCCGTGGACGAGGACATGCTGGCCGGACTCCAGGTGAGCCTGGCCGACCAGTCCCTGCCACGCCGTGAGCGCCGGCAGCGGGACGGCCGCCGCGCTGCGGTGGTCCAGTCCGGCCGGCTTGGCGGCGAGGATCCCGGCCGGTACGGCGACGTACTCGGCGGCGGCTCCGTCACGCAGGAACGGGATGAGTCCGTACACCTCGGCACCCAGGGCCGGAGCTGTGACACCGGCCCCGTGCTCGACCACGACACCGGACACCTCGTGCGCGGGAATGACGGGTGTCCGTTCTTGCCCGGATCCGTCGAAGCTGTCGGTCCAGGTGGCGTCCCAGGCAAGCTCTCCTGCGGTGATGGAGGCGGCCCGTACCGCGACGACGACGTCGCCGGGCCCGGGCTGCGGACGCGGCGCGGTCTCGTAGACCAGCTGTTCGGGACCTCCGCGCCGGTGAGCGCGTACTGCGCGCATCGTGTCCATGAGGCGATCACCTCCTGATGATGGGCGGTGCCGTGCCGAAGGCCACGCCGTCACCACCAGCCTCACAGGTACGACCGGCGCCAGGTATCGCCCATTCAAGGGATCCGTGCTGCCGCGCCGTGCCGATCGAGCACCACACAGCCGACCCGGTAGGCGGAAGCGGCCCCCGGTTCATGCGCCGGCCGGGTCCGTTCAACTACGCAACTACGAACGCGTCGGACTGTCGCGCGGACCGGCTCGTCATCCGAGTAGGTGGGCAAGAAGCCGGTCTCCAACGGGATAGGGGCGTTCTCGGGGCAACAGCCGGGCGGCGGACTCCAGATCGCCACCGTTGACCAGTGCGTGGATCTCGTGGGCGAGTGGGGTCACGTCGCGGATGGCGACCGTCCACTCGTCCGCGTAGCGTCGTGCGGCCTCACCGGAGAGGCCGAGTTGCAAAGACCGGTACGGCAGGGGTCGCAGGTGCAGATCCCGCTCGGGGTCCCACTGCACGCGAGCGGGCGCGCGCTTCAACTGACGCTGCCAGGCGGCCCGGTCGGGGTGTACCCCGCGGACGTAGCTCGACAGGCACGCGTGACGCAGCGCCCACTCGAAGCCGTCACGGCTGATCTCGACCGCGAGAACGGTCTCCTGCCCCTCCTTGGCGCCCCAGCCGCATCGGTACATCATCCACAGAAACGACGGCTTGACCCACGTCATCCTGTCGCGCTTCCACGCGGCGGGGAAACGGCCCTCGCGGACGGCGGGCAGGCCGATTTCCGGGGCGTACGCCTGGTAGACGGTGATCGTGGAGTCCGCGTGGGCCGCACGGATCCCGCGTTGCGGTTGTTCCATGGCGTACAGCCTGGAGTCAGCCGTTTCAGGCGGCCACTGATTTTCGACTGCCGTTTCACTGCGACGGAGAGCGCCGGCCGCAGCACCGTGCGCATTGCCGGCCCACGGCGCCCGCTCCCGTACCTACCGCGCTACCGCCGGCTGCTTGTCCGCGACCTTCCGGCGCCGGAGCGATGCCCGTCGGGCAGGACGCCGGTCAGGCCCGGGGCGGGCCCGTCCGTCACAACGGGCCCGTCGCTTCCGCCGGTCCCGCGTGCGCGGGCGGCGGCATCCAGGACAACGATCCCGCTGCCGTCGTCATTCCGGCGGGCGTATCGGCTTCCGCCCCGGCGGGGCAGGCGGTTGGGCCCGTACCGGGTGCGCGCCCGGGGCCTGTCAGTGGTGCAGCGTCGCCGGGCTGCCGCCGTTGGCCTCGTAGCCCGCCACGGCCAGCGCCCGGTAGACGGCGAACTCCGCCGCCGGGTCCTCGGACAGGGTCCACGGCACCGCGCCCACATGGCCGTCGACGTATATGAGCTGGCTCATCGCCTCCGCCCAGCGCTCGGAGCGGACCAGGAAGAAGAGCAGCAGATGGCGGACGTGGGCGAGCATCGGGTCGTCGGGCCGGGCCGCGTGCACCGCGAAGAGCGCGCCGTGGACCGCCTTGGTCACGACCTCGCTCTCGTAGAAGCCCCTGACCAGGTTGACCTCGGGCAGGTGCTCGAAGACCGCGAACAGCGGCATGGCCGCCAGCAGCGAACCCCGGGGCGCACGGGCCGCGGCGGCCTCCGCGAAGGAGTACGCCAGGTCACGCGAGCCGTGCCACTTCTCGCACCAGTAGTGGAGGGCCGCCAGATGCGCCCCCGTGTGGGCCGGCGCGCGGTCGAGGATCTTCAGCCACAGCTTCTCGAACTCCGGGTGCGAGTACGCCAGGCCCCGCGCCACGGACAGTTCGACGATGCAGGGAACCGGGTCGCCCGGGGCCAGCAGCGCCGCCTGCCCACAGACCTCCCGGGCCTCCTCCATGATGATCCGGAACTCGTTCGTGCCCGGCGTGGCCGTACGCCACGCCTGCTGCACGAGGAACTCGGCGTACACCGCCGCGCCGCCCGGATCCTTGGGCGCCTCGGCCCGCCACACCCGCAGCCACTGCGCGCCGGGCGTCTCGCCGACCCCGCCCGGCCGCTGCTGGAGCTCCACCGAGGCCGCCCCGGCGAAGGCCTGCACGCGCTGCCAGCGCAGCTCGCCCTCCTTCTCCGTGCCCGCGAGGAGCTGGGAGGCGGCGCGGTAGTCCTGCGTGCGCTGCACCAGCTCCAGGACGTCCAGCAGGTCCTGGTCCGGTCCGGGCATGCGGACGTCGAGCTCCTCCTGCCGGACGAATCCGTAGTTCGCCGGGTCCGCGGCGTCCGGATGCCCCGGCGGAACCTGCCCGATGCCGGCACGGCTGCGCCTGAGGAACGGGACCAGCACGAAGCCCAGCATGGCCAGCGCCATCACGACCCAGAGAATCTCCATGCGACAAGCGAACCAGACGGTGCCGACACTTGGCCAACCTGTGCCGCGAGCCTGTGGAAAACCCTGCCCGCTGTGCCGCCCGGGACCCGCGGTCCCGCACCACCCCCACAAGCGCACTACCCTCGGGCCCATGAGCGACAGGCACATCAGTGAGCACTTCGAGACGCTCGCGATTCACGCGGGCAACACGGCCGACCCCCGGACCGGGGCGGTCGTCCCGCCGATCTACCAGGTCTCGACCTACAAGCAGGACGGCGTGGGCGGTCTGCGCGACGGCTACGAGTACAGCCGCAGCGCCAACCCGACCAGGACCGCCCTGGAGGAGAACCTCGCCGCCCTGGAGGGCGGCCGTCGCGGACTCGCGTTCGCGTCCGGACTGGCGGCCGAGGACTGCCTGTTGCGTACGCTGCTCAGCCCCGGCGACCACGTCGTGATCCCCAACGACGCCTACGGCGGCACGTTCCGCCTGTTCGCCAAGGTCGTCTCCCGGTGGGGTGTGGAGTGGTCGGTCGCGGACACCGCGGACCCGGCCGCGGTACGTGCCGCCATCACACCTAAGACCAAGGCCGTATGGGTGGAGACCCCCTCCAACCCGCTGCTCGGCATCACCGACATCGCCGCGGTCGCCCAGGTCGCCCGGGACGCCGGCGCGCGGCTCGTCGTCGACAACACCTTCGCGACGCCCTACCTTCAGCAGCCGCTCGCGCTCGGCGCGGACGTGGTCGTGCACTCGCTGACCAAGTACATGGGCGGTCACTCGGACGTCGTCGGCGGCGCGCTGATCGTCGGCGACGCCGCGCTGGGCGAGGAACTGGCGTTCCACCAGAACGCGATGGGCGCCGTCGCCGGCCCCTTCGACTCCTGGCTGGTGCTGCGCGGCACCAAGACGCTCGCGGTGCGCATGGACCGGCACAGCGAGAACGCGACGAAGGTCGCCGACATGCTGACCCGGCACGCGCGCGTGAGCCAGGTCCTCTACCCGGGGCTGCCGGAGCACCCCGGTCACGAGGTGGCCGCCAAGCAGATGAAGGCGTTCGGCGGCATGATCTCCTTCCGGGTCGACGGCGGCGAGGAGGCGGCCGTCGAGGTCTGCAACCGCGCCAAGGTGTTCACGCTCGGCGAGTCCCTGGGCGGTGTCGAGTCGCTGATCGAGCACCCCGGCCGCATGACGCACGCGTCCGTGGTGGGCTCCGCCCTCGAGGTGCCCGGCGACCTGGTGCGCCTGTCCGTGGGCATCGAGAACGTCGACGACCTGCTCGAGGACCTGAAGCAGGCCCTCGGCTAGTCACCAGCCGGTCACGGGTGGAGTCGTCTGCGACGGCGGTTCCACCCAGGGGCGGGCCGTCAGCGCCCACACCGTGAAGGCCACGGCCGCCGCGGCCAGCACCAGCCACATCATCCGGCGGGCGGCCGTGCGGCGGCGCAGCATCCGCCCCCCGCGCCGTACGGCGTCCTCGTACAGCTCCGGGGGCACCTGCGGCGGTCGCTGTTCCAGGATCCGCCGTACGGCAGCTTCCCGTTCGGACCGGTTCACGGCCGCCACCGGCCACAGGAGCCACGCAGGCCACATGGACCGCGCAGGCCACGGAAGCCCGCTCCCCGCGATCCACTCATCAGCGCGATCCATTCATGAGGCCGCCGCCCCGGCCCCGCCGACCGCCGGTGCCCGGCGCACCGGAGCACGGGTGAGCGTCGTGATCGCGCGGTCGCAGAGGACGCGGACCCGGTCCGCGGGCAGGCCCAGCAGGGCCGCCGCCTGTTCCTCGGCCAGTCCCTCGTACAGCCTGAGGACGATGATCAGGCGTTCCTGGGCCGTGAGCCCGGCCAGGGCGCCGGGCGGCCTGCGGCGGTTGCGCCCCGGACCGCAGCGGTGGTGCCACGCCTCGCGGGCGAAGCGGGCGGCCAGATGCCGGCGGGCGTGGTGGTACGGGTCCTCGGCGCGCAGCCGGTCCCAGCACGCGTACGTGTGCGCCAGGGCGAGGGTCAGCAGGCGCCGCGCGCGCGGGTTGGCGCCGGGGGCCTCGGCGGTGAGCAGTGTGGCGGCGTGCAGCAGCCGCCCGGCCGCGCCCGCGACGAACGCCTCGAACTCCCGGGCCCGGCGAGCACCTCGGGCCGCCTGCCGCTCTCGCACCGCGCCTCCCCCCAAGGGCGACCGTGACCGCGGGACCCGTTCTCGTACGGCCTCCTGAACCGCGCACGACGACCAGGCGTGACGGTCAGGCGTGACGGCCGGGACGGCCGGGCAGGACGACCGGGCACGAGGAGGGCCCGGTCTCATCTGAGGGCAGGGACGGCCCGTCGGTCAAGAGCCGCGTTCACATCCCGCGGACCGCACGCGGCCGGGGACTTCAGGACGCCGAGGGGGAGTCCGTCTGCGGTATGCCCTGGCGGGCGGCGAGGGCGTCGTTGAAGCGGGTCAGCAGTGAGCAGAAGGTCTCGCGTTCCGCCGGTTCCCAGTCGTGGGTCAGCTCGGCCATCAGCTGCCGTCTGGACGAGCGGACCTCCTCCAGCCGCGACAGCCCGCGCGGGGAGAGCTGGAGCACCACGGCCCGCCCGTCCTCGGGGTGCGAGGTGCGCTTGACGAGGCCGGTGTCGACGAGCGGCGCGACCTGTCGGGTGACGGTGGAGGAGTCGATGCCCATGCTCGCCGCGAGCGCCTTGACACCCATCGGGCCCTCTTTGTCGAGGCGGTTGAGCAGCAGGTACGCGGCGCGGTCCATGGAGTTGCGCACTTGTCCGACGCCGCCGAGGCGGGTCTGCTCGGCCCGGCGGGCGAACACCGCCACCTCGTGCTGGAGGGTGTCGAGGAGACCGGTGTCACCGACGGTCGTCCCGTCCGTCGACATGTCGGGGGGTGTGGGCATGTCCGGGGGCTCGCTTCTGGAGAGCTGCTGGGTTGGGGGACAGGTTACGCGGACTGGTGGCAAGTCGTACCGGCGCTGCGCGATCCGGGTCTCGGAGGATGGTCACAACGGCGTCCGCGGCCTGTGAACTGCGAGACTTGAGGCATGAGCTACAGCACGGCAGGCTCCCCCTGGCCGGTCACCCTGGACGACGTGCGCGGCGCGCAGAAGATGCTCTCCGGGGTGGCACGGGTGACCGCGATGGAGGGCAGCAGGCACCTGTCCGGCCTGGTGGGCGCGCCGGTGCACCTGAAGTGCGAGAACCTTCAGCGGACGGGTTCGTTCAAGCTGCGCGGCGCCTACGTCAGGATCGCGGGACTGCTGCCCGAGGAGCGCGCCGCGGGGGTCGTGGCGGCGAGCGCCGGCAACCACGCGCAGGGCGTCGCGCTGGCGTCGTCGCTGCTCGGGGTGCACTCGACGGTGTTCATGCCGAGGGGCGCCCCGCTGCCGAAGATCAGCGCCACGCGGGACTACGGCGCCGAGGTGCGACTGTACGGCCAGGTGGTCGACGAGACGCTGGCCGCCGCCCAGGAGTACGCGGACCGGACGGGCGCGGTGTTCATCCACCCGTTCGACCATCCGGACGTCATCGCGGGCCAGGGCACGGTGGGCCTGGAGATCCTGGAGCAGTGCCCTCAGGTGGGCACGATCGTCGTCGGAATCGGCGGCGGCGGGCTCGCGGCCGGCATCGCGGTGGCGGTGAAGTCGCTGCGGCCGGACGTGCGGATCGTCGGGGTGCAGGCGGCGGGCTCGGCGGCGTACCCGCCCTCGCTTGCGGCGGGCCGTCCGGTGACGGTCGGCACCCCGGTGACGATGGCCGACGGCATCAGGGTCGGGCGGCCGGGCGACGTGCCGTTCGGGATCCTGCGCGAACTGCTGGACGAGGTGCGCACGGTCACCGAGGACGAGCTGTCCGCCGCGCTGCTGCTGTGCCTGGAGCGGGCGAAACTGGTGGTCGAGCCGGCCGGGGCGAGCCCGGTCGCGGCGCTGCTGGGCCGTTCGGGCCCCCTGGCCGGTCCGGTGGTGGCGGTGCTGTCCGGCGGGAACGTCGATCCGGTGCTGCTCCAGCGGGTACTGCGGTACGGCATGGCCGCACAGGGCCGCTACCTGGCGGTCCGGCTGCGGCTGACCGACCGGCCGGGCGCGCTCGCCACGCTGCTGGGGGTGCTGTCGGCGGTCGACGCAAACGTCCTCGACGTCAGCCACGTCCGGACCGATCCACGGCTCGGACTCGCGGAGGCGGAGGTGGAGCTGCACCTGGAGACGAAGGGGCCGGCGCACTGCGCCGAGGTCGGCCAGTCCCTGCGGGAGTCCGGCTACACGGTCATCGACTGAGCCCGCCCTCCGCCGGGCGGTCGGGCGGCGGACGAGCGGAACACGGAGGTCACCAGTCCTTCCTCACTCGTTCGGGAAATCCCATTGAGCAGACGCGATACATCGCGTTATGGTGTGTCGTGTTCGCGAACGGGTGGCGCGGTCTGCGCGGACGCGGCCCGGACGTGGCGCGGACGAAAATTCCCAGCGGAACAACACCTGCCTCTCTAGGCTTTTCCGACCCATCCCCGACGACGTGGAGACTCATATGCCAGGCGCCATCTATGCCGAAGGTCTGGTGAAGACCTTCGGCGACGTAAGGGCTCTGGACGGCGTCGACCTCGATGTCCCCGAGGGCACGGTGCTGGGACTGCTCGGGCCCAACGGCGCGGGCAAGACCACCACCGTCCGCTGTCTGACCACGCTGCTGCGACCCGACAGTGGCAAGGCCGTCGTCGCGGGCCTGGACGTGCTCAAACATCCCAACGAGGTGCGGCGCTCGATCGGACTGTCCGGCCAGTTCGCCGCGGTCGACGAGTATCTGACCGGCCGCGAGAACCTCGAGATGGTCGGCCGGCTGTACCAGATGAGGGGCGCGGCGGCGAAGACCCGGGCGGGGGAGCTGCTGGAGCAGTTCAACCTCGCCGACGCCGCGGACCGGCCCGCCAAGACCTACTCCGGAGGCATGCGCCGCCGGCTCGACCTGGCGGCGGCGCTCGTCGTCTCCCCGCCGGTGATGTTCATGGACGAGCCGACGACCGGCCTCGACCCGCGCAACCGCCAGCAGCTGTGGGAGGTCATCAAGCAGCTGGTCTCCGGCGGTACGACCCTGCTGCTCACCACGCAGTACCTGGAAGAGGCCGACCACCTGGCGCACGAGATAGCGGTGGTCGACCACGGCCGGGTCATCGCCCTCGGCACCTCGGACCAGCTCAAGGCCCGCACCGGCGGCGAGCGCGTCGAGGTCGTGGTGCACGAGCGCGAGCACATCCCCACCGCCGCCGAGGTGCTGCGCGGCTTCGGCAAGGGCGACACCGGCGTCGAGGAGCACACCCGCAAGATCACCACGCCCGTCAGCGGCGGCGCGAAGCTGCTCGCCGAGATCATCCGGGAGCTGGACCTGCGCGGCATCGAGATCGACGACATCGGTCTGCGCCGCCCGACCCTCGACGACGTGTTCCTGTCCCTGACCGGCCATGTGGCCGAGGCCAAGGACGAGAGCGGCACGAGCGGCGCCCGGGGCGCCGACGCCAGGGACCGCCGGAACAAGAAGGAGACTGCCAAGTGAGTGCCGCCACCGACAGCGCGCGGATCGCGCCGCCCGGCAACGTACTGACCCAGTCCGTCCGTGACTCGATGGTCGTCGCCAAGCGCAACCTGATCCGCATGACCCGGATCCCCGAGATGGTCATCTTCGGGCTCATCCAGCCGATCATGTTCGTGGTGCTGTTCACCTACGTGTTCGGCGGCTCCATGCAGATCCAGGGCACGACCGATCCCAGCGTCTACAAGAACTTCCTGATGGCGGGCATCTTCGCGCAGACCGTCACCTTCGCCACCGCCAGCTCCGGCGCCGGCATCGCCGACGACATGCACAAGGGCCTGATCGACCGGTTCCGCTCGCTGCCCATGGCGCGCGGCGCGGTGCTCACCGGGCGCACCTTCGCCGACCTGGTGCAGACGGCGCTGACCCTGTTCGTCCTCGCCGCCGTCGCCCTGCTCGTCGGCTGGCGCGTCGGATCGGACGGCGACACGAACGTCGGCCGGGTGCTGGCCGCCTTCGGCCTGCTGCTCCTGCTCGGTTACGCCTTCACCTGGATCGGCGCCCTGATCGGCCTGTCGGTCCGCACGCCCGAGGCGGCCACCTCCGGCGGTCTGATCTGGCTCTTCCCCGTGACGTTCGTCTCCAACGCGTTCGTGGACTCCGGCAAGATGACGCCGTGGCTGCGGCATGTCGCGGAGTGGAACCCGTTCAGCGCCACCGTCCAGGCCTGCCGTGTGCTCTTCGCCAACCCCGGCCAGTCCACGTCCACCGCCTGGCCCATGCAGCACCCGGTCTGGGCCTCGCTGATCTACTCGGCTCTGATCATCCTCGTCTTCCGCACCCTGGCGGTGCGCAAGTACCGCTCGGCCACGGCCTGAGCACGAGCAACGGCGCAGCCCGGGTCAGTGGTGGCCCGGACATGACGAAGCCCCCGGTGCTCACGCGGAGCGCCGGGGGCTTCACCGGAAGGCGGTGCGGGGACTCAGCCGCTGTACGGCTCGGCCTTGAGGATCTTGACCGAGGCGACCTTGCCGTTCGGCAGCTCGTACTCCGCGTCCTCGCCGACCTTGTGGCCGAGCACGCCGGAGCCCAGCGGGGACTGCGGCGAGTAGGTCTCGATCTCGGCGCTCGCGTACTCCCGCGAGGCGAGCAGGAAGGCCAGGGTGTCGTCCTCGTCGCCGTCGAAGGCGATCGTGACGACCATGCCCGGCGCGACCGCGCCGTCCGCGGCCGGCGGCTCGCCGACCTGGGCGGTCTCGAGGAGCTGGGTCAGCTGGCGCACACGGAGCTCCTGCTTGCCCTGCTCCTCCTTGGCCGCGTGGTACCCGCCGTTCTCGCGCAGGTCGCCCTCCTCGCGCGCGGCCGCGATCTTGGCGGCGATCTCCGTGCGCGCAGGACCAGTAAGGTACGCAAGCTCGTCCTTGAGCTTGTTGTACGCCTCCTGGGTCAGCCAGGTGACGTTCTCGCTGGTCTGGGTCACAGGTGCTCCTCGTCGGTGCTGGGAATACAAAGCATCGCCCTACCCAGAAGAATGTTCCCTCATGGATGGGCGAAACCACGAGCCTAACAATTCAGGGCGCAAAGGGGGAGGACATAAGCCGTGAGACCTACGTCAACGCAGGTCAGCCACCGCTATTCCGGTCAACGCCGACGCGTCACCCGGCGTTGCAGCCCAGCAGCTCGGCCGTCGTGCCCCGGGCCGTCGTCCGCAGGGTGAGCACCTTGTCGATCTGCGAGGCGTGCTCGTCGAAGCGGAAGTCCGCCCGTCCGACCTCGGAGCCGTCGGCAGCCTGCGAGCGCAGCGTGCAGTAGCCGCGGGCGCCGGCGTCCTTGTGGACCTCCAGATGGACCCGCACCGCGTCGTCCGAGGCCTGGAAGGCGACGACCTGCGCGCTGATCTTGTTCTGGCCGACGTAGTGGTAGGCGAAGTAGCCGATCAGGGCGAGCAGGGCCGCGCCCAGGACGGCACCGGTGATCTTGAGCTTGTGGTCGGCGCGCTCGTTCGCGGAGCGGCCGTAGCGACCCTCGGGCAGCCGGGTGCTCGCCGTGCTCATGATCGTCCTCTCGGCCGGTGCGGGACGTGCGCCCCGCGGGGGCTTCCGGAGCCGGACCCCGGAATTATTCGCCCCCCGATTCGGTCACTATAGAAGCCCGCGCCCGCCCGACCGACCGCGACCCCGGACCGATCCTGCCGCGGGACGGCACCGTTGACTGCCCGCCGAACCGGGCACCGACTTGACCTGAGGACTGAGCCTTGACTGACCAGCTGCGACTGATGGCCGTGCACGCGCACCCCGACGACGAGTCGAGCAAGGGCGCGGCCACCATGGCCAAGTACGTTTCCGAGGGGGTGGACGTGCTGGTGGTGACCTGCACGGGCGGAGAGCGTGGCTCCATCCTCAACCCCAAGCTCCAGGGCGACAAGTACATCGAGGAGAACATCCACGAGGTGCGCAGGAAGGAGATGGACGAGGCCCGCGAGATCCTCGGCGTGCGCCAGGAGTGGCTCGGCTTCGTCGACTCCGGTCTGCCCGAGGGCGACCCGCTGCCCCCGCTGCCCGAGGGCTGCTTCGCCCTGGAGGACCTCGACAAGGCGGCCGGCGAGCTGGTCCGCCAGATCCGCTCCTTCCGTCCCCAGGTGATCACCACCTACGACGAGAACGGCGGCTACCCGCACCCCGACCACATCATGACCCACAAGATCTCGATGGTGGCCTTCGAGGGTGCCGCGGACGCCGAGAAGTACCCGGAGGACGAGTACGGCCCGGCCTACCAGCCGCAGAAGCTCTACTACAACCAGGGCTTCAACCGCGTGCGCACCGAGACGCTGCACCAGGCCCTGCTCGACCGGGGCCTGGAGTCCCCCTACGGCGAGTGGCTCAAGCGCTGGGAGAAGTCTGGGCACACCGAGCGCACGCTCACCACGCACGTCCCCTGTGCCGACTTCTTCGAGATCCGCGACAAGGCGCTGATCGCCCACGCCACGCAGATCGACCCCGACGGCGGCTGGTTCCGGGTGCCGATGGAGATCCAGAAGGAGGTCTGGCCGACGGAGGAGTACGAGCTCGCGAAGTCGCTCGTCGACACCTCGCTCCCGGAGGACGACCTCTTTGCGGGTGTCCGGCAGTCGTGAGGGACAATGCCTGACATGAGTGCAAGCGTGAGCCTGGCAATGACGCACCTGGTCCCTCTCGCCGAGTTCGACAAGAACAAGGTCACCCCCGGCGTCCTCGGCTTCGTCGTCTTCGCGGTGATGGCCCTCGCGGTGTGGGCCCTGATGAAGTCCATGAACCGCCACATGGGCAGGATCGACTTCAAGGAGGCCCCGGACCCCGCGACGCGGCCCGGCGCCGCCTCCGGCGAGGCCAAGGCCGAGCGGGGCTGACACCCGGGCGGGCGGTGCCGCCCCACGGCCTCTCGTCCGGCCCGGCCCGGACGGAGGGGTCAGTTCCCGTCCGGCACCGCCACCCCCATCACCTCCCGCGCGTGCCGCTCCGGCACCATGCCCAGGCGCCAGGCCTGCCAGCCCGCCTCCAGGCTCACGCCACGCTCCAGGAGGAGCCGGTAGGCCTCGACGTAGTCGTTCAGCTTGCCGTCGCGCAGCGGATGGGCGCCGCGGGCGAGCTGGGCCAGTTCCTCCTGGGCCACCGCCGTGCCGACCTCCGTGCCGCCGGGGGCCGCGTACGGCAGCAGGGTGCAGCGCAGGAACCGCGCCCAGTCCTCGCCGCGGCGGTCCCCGTAGGTGGCGAACAGGGCCAGCGCCTCGTCGCACAGGGCCAGTGCCTGCTGGGTGCGGGCGTTGCCGGCGTCCACCACGGCCAGCTCCAGACACGTCCACGCCTCGCCGTGCGCGAGGCCGATGCGCTGGAAGTCGGCGCGGGCGTCGACGAGGAGCTGGCGGGCGAAACCGGAGTTGCGCAGTGAGCCGGTCTGCGCCGCCCGCTGGTCCCGGGTGACCCTGGCCGAGTGGTGCCGGGCGCAGGCCAGCCCGTACACGTCCCGCATCCGGGAGAACATGGTGCGGGCACGCTCCAGCTCGCGCACCGACTGGTCGAGTGCGCCGGTCTCCTCCAGCGCCTGACCGAGGTAGTACAGCGTCCACGCCTCGCCGCGCGCGTCCTCGTTGTCCCGGTGCCGCGCCGCCGCCTGCCGCAGCTCCTCCACCGCCTCGGCCGACTCGCCGGCCAGCAGCCGGGCCCGGGCGAGCTGGGTGAGGGCCCAGGCCTCGCCGCGGGCGTCCCGGGTGCGGCGGTAGCGTTCCAGCGCCTGGCGCAGATCCGCCTCGGCCCGCTCCACGTCGCCCCTGCGCAGCGCGAGCTGACCCAGCTGGAAGTGGGCCCATGCCTCGCCGTGCACCGAACCGCCCTCCCGGTGCAGCACCAGCGACTGCGTGAGCAGCTCCAGCGCCTCCGCCAGGTGCGCCCGGTCCCGCTCCACCGCCGCCAGCGCGTGCATCGTCCAGGCGCGGTCGGTCGCCAGCTCGGGCGCCGCCTGGAGATCGAGGGCCTCCCGCAGCCGGGCCGCCGCCTCCGTCAGGTTGCCCTGGTGGTGCAGCGTGATGCCGAGGGAGTTCAGCGCGCGGGCCGCGCCCGCTTCGTGGTGGGCCTCCCGGTAGAGGTCGACGACCGAGGCCAGCGTGGTCCGCGCCTTGTCCAGCTCGCCCAGCTGGCGGGCGGCGATGCCGGTACGCCACTGCACCGACCGGACAAGAAGCCCCTGGTCGACGGCCTGGGTCAGCTCGCTGATCTCCCCCAGCCGGTACAGGTCGCCGCGCAGCAGGCAGTAGTCGCACAGGGCGCCGAGCAGGTTCAGCACGGCGCCCTGGTTCACGCCCTCCGCGTGCCTGAGGGCGGCCGTGATGAAGCTCGACTCGTCGTCCAGCCAGCGCAGCGCCTCGTCCAGGGAGGTGAAACCGTGCGGGCTGAAGCGGTCCGACCGGGTGGACATGTTCCCGTCGACCAGGCGCAGCACCGAGTCGGCCAGCTCGGCGTAGTTCTCGATCAGCCGTTCCTGCGCGGCCGTCCGCTCGGCGGGGTCCTCCTCGTCCAGCAGACGCGCGTGCGCGAAGCCCCGCACCAGGTCGTGCAGCCGGTAGCGGTTGCCCCGCACAAGGTCGATCAGACCCGCCCTGGCGAGGGCCGTCAGCTGCCGCTTCGCCTCCGTCTCGTCCGTGGCCAGCAGCGCGGCCGCCGCCGCGCCGCCCATGGAGGCGCGTCCGGCCAGGGCGAGCCGTCTCAGCAGCCGGCGGCCCTGCTCCGACTGGTCGGTGTAGCGCAGCCACAGGGCACGCTCCACCGGTTCCACCGGGCCGTACGCGCCGAGGTCGCCGGCCAGCCGGCGCGGTGAGCGCGGGCCGAGGCAGGAGCCCGCGATGCGCAGGGCCAGCGGCAGCCCGCCGCACAACTGCGTGATCCGGTCGGTGGATTCCGCGTCGTAGGGCCCCGAACTGTCCTGCGCGGCGGCCGTCAGCAGTTCCTCCGCGCCCACCGCGTCCAGTGCCTCGACGGGCAGTTGGTGCACCCAGGCGGGCAGGTCGGCGGGCAGTCGCAGCGGTTCGCGGGCGGTGACCAGGACCAGGCTGTCGGACCGCTCGGGGACCAGGGCGCGGACCTGCTCGGCGTCCGACGCGTCGTCCAGCACGATCGTGACCGGCAGCCCGGTCAGATGCTGGTGGTACAGCTCGCCGAGCCGTTTGAGCTGCTGATCGGGGGAGGTGCGGTCACGGAACAGCAGTTGCTCGCGGGGCGCGCCGAGCCGGTTCAGCAGGTGCAGCAGCGCGTCGCGGACGGGCAGCGGCGGCTCCTCCCGGCTGCCGCCGCGCAGGTCGACCACGACCGCGCCCCGGAACTGGTCCTTCAGATCGTGGGCCGCGCGGACCGCCAGCGTGCTGCGGCCGGAGCCCGGCGCTCCGTGCAGGACCACGACGGTCGGCCGGGTCTCGGTGGACGCGCGGGCCGCCTGCACCCACTGCCGGATCCGCGCCATCTCCTGCCGCCGCCCCGCGAACACGCCCACAGACTCGGGCAGTTGGCCGAACGACTGCTCAAGGGCACTGCGTCTGCGGGCCGCCGCGCTCTTGTCCGTGCCGCGCAGCCGGGGCGCCGCCTTCTTCGGCGTGGTGGACGCGCTCAGCACCCGCTGCTGGTCGAGGAACGGACGGATGCCGCGCACCTCCAGCGCGGTCAGCCACTGCAACCGCAACTGCTGCGGTCCGCCGGGCTGGCCGGCCGCCCCGGCCCGGCGGTGGGCGGCGGGTACATGGGTCGCGGTCACCTTCACCACGGTGGCGGCGGCGCCCACCACCCCGGCGGTGACGCCCGCGCCCACGGCGGTGCCGCCGCCGGTGCCCAGCGCCAGATCGGCGACGACGGCGGCGAGTCCCGCAACTCCCGCGATCAGCAGGGGCGTTCCGCCGCCCTCGCGGGCGTAGCGCTGGGCGAACGTGAGCTGCCCGGCGGCCGCCTCGTCCAGCGCCCGCGTGTAGGTCCCGTACTCCTCCGCCGCGGTCTCGGCCATGGTGTCCAGCGCGCCGCGCGCCCGGGACAGCAGCACGCTTCCGTCCACCCGGCCGCCCGAGCGGCGGACCTCCTCCTCCACGGCCCGAGTCAGCAGCCGCTCGGCGTCCGCCCGATGGCCATCTCGCATGTCCCGTCCCCCTCCGGCGACAACTCCGTTGCCTACGAGTGTCCTTCGGCTCGCGCGGGAGCGCGAGGGGGCGGCGATCACATGTCCCGACCGTCGCCGGCCGCCCGGGGAACAGAGAGCAGCGGGCACACGAGGAGTCGCGGTGCGATCACCCTTCGCGTCCGGCGGGGCCGGGTGAGGCAGGATGGGGGTATGCCGAACCGACTGGCCCACGAGACGTCCCCTTATCTGCTCCAGCACGCCGACAACCCGGTCGACTGGTGGCCGTGGTCGGCGGAGGCCTTCGAGGAGGCGCGGCGGCGCGATGTCCCCGTGCTGCTGAGCGTCGGGTACAGCAGTTGCCACTGGTGAGTGCGGCGTCCGGTGCGGTCAGATGCAGGTGCGGTTCCGCAACATCACGTCCCGTAGCCCGCCGAGGCATCGGTGGCGTTTACCCACGAGACGCAAGGAGAAGCAGCACCTGAGCAGGACGATGGAGGCCCGACGTCGGCTGCCGTGTGGCGAGCCCCATGCTGATCACCTGGGGGAGGGCTCCAACGTCAGTTCTTCCTGGCCGATTCGCGTGCCCGATTTGTAGATCGTCACGACGCCGTCGCGGATGTCGTAGCGGTACGGAGGGTTGCTCGCCTCATAGCCGCCGCTGGTCCGCTTGGCAGGCATGGCAATGCCCGGCTCGCGGTGATCGCTGAACTCGCCGAAGTAGTACAGCTTGCCTCTGCTGGTGCGGCACAGCGTGATCTGTTTGTTCCTCGTGCGGAAGGCCTCGACCAGCTCTGCACCATCACCCGATGGCAGCTCGTCGGCGATGCGCGTTGGGCAGGAGACGATATTGCTCGGGCTCCTGTCGGAGCCGTCCGGCGTGCTGGAGCCGGAGTCAAGCGCACTGATACAGCTCCGGCCGGCCACTAGGAGCACGATGCCTATGGCGAGGGCGCCGAGGCAGCTCACCCAGCCGTTGTCCTTCTTCACCGGAGCCGTTGGCGGTGACCAGCGCGGCCCAGGAGCCGGGGGAGGCGGTGGGGTCGGGCGTGGGGCGGTCGGGGTGTAGCCCGTTGTGGCGGTGGACGGCGGGTGGAAGAGGCTTTCGGGGCGCGGGCTGGACGCCGTGCGCGTGGAGCCCGTAGAGCCAGTGGACGACGGGCGCTTCGGGGTAGTCTTCTTGGCCGACGAGCCCGACGAGCCCGACGAGCCCGACGAGCCCGACGAGCCCGACGAGCCCGACGAGGACGTGGTCTTCTTCGGGATCGGCTTCTTGGGCCCCGGTTTCGCCGAGACGCCCGAAGCGGGCTTGGCTGACTTGGACGGCGACTTCCTCGCAGGCTTTGTCACCGCCCTCCAGCTGGTGCCGCAGACAAAGCAGGATGTATCAGACCTTCGGTTGTTCGTGTCGCACTTGGTGCAGCGCCAGTCCGTGGCCGGCCTGGCCGGTGACGGTCTTTTGGCCGCCGGCCGCGGAGCGCTCTTGCTGCGCGGGGTCGTGGCAGGAGCGGGGGCGGGTGCACGTCGGGTACTGCTGCAGATCGTGCAGGCCTTCTCCGCGGGATTGTTGAAGGTGTCGCAGTCCGCGCAGCGCCAGTTGGCCGTTGCCGCCACCCCTGTAATGCCTTTCCCTGGTACGTGGGCCGGGAGTCCCCGACTCAGTCGGTGTCGTTCTCAATCCGGTCCATGACCTCGCCGAAGAGCTCCTCGGACGCGGGACCCGTGGGCGCCAAGACCCAGCCGTCGGTCCCCATGGGGGCCCGGACGAACTCGTCGGTCTCGACCTCGTCGGCCTGCCGGTCTGGCACGTCGTGCTCGCGTCGCAGCCGCTGGATCAGTTGCTCGACGCTCTGGACGTGGGTCGCTGGGACGCCGACCCGCACCACGATCAGGTCAGTCGCATCGGATGGTGCGCTCTTGAACCGGAGCACCAACTGGCACAACCCGTCGCCCGACTTGGGGCGCAGGGAGGCCTCGATGCAGAGTTCGGCCTTGACCTCCAGGTCCGCGGCGCGGGACCAGCGCAGTCCCAGAACCCCCTCGTCGTAGACGAGCTGGAATCCGGGCCACTCCAGTCGCAGGATCACAGGCTGTTCGCGATCGTCTCGATGATCTCGTCCATCTCGAACTCCTCGAGGCCCTCGCCCGCCTTGGACTCGAAGTGCAAGGTGAGGTCCCACTCCTCGGAGATCGGGTCCTTCCACGGTTCCTGGTCCGGCGCGAACAGAACGAGCCGCTTGGCCGACTGCTCCATGACAGCGGTCTGGCTGCGGGCGTACCCCCACTGCTCGAAGAGGTCGTCGATGCTGCGCGGGATGCTCCTCGGGTAGGTCTGAGCGGAGGCGCCCACGGTGCCGAGCGGGTGGGCGGGGGCGTCCGTGAACATCACGATGACGTGGCGCCTGCGGTCCAGACCGGTCTCCCAGGGGGAGTTGATGGCGAGGGCGAGCGCTTCGAGGCCCGACTCCGGGATGTCACCGCCGCCGCCCGCGTCGATGCCGCGCACGAACCGTTCGAAGTCCTTGGCCTGGTCGGGCAGACGCAGGAAGTCGGTTTGCTCGATCGCCGTCGCCGGGTCGTCACCGAAGTCCCGGAATGCGATGGTCTTCAGACGCAGCTGGCTGATGGCCTTGCCCTTCTTCGCCATCACGTCGTTGAGGCGGTCGTGGAACTGCAGCGCGCTCGACTTCACGTTGTCGAGGACGGGGAACATGCTGCCGGTCGCGTCGATGCAGAGCACGATGTCGACGGCGTACTGCAGATTTCCCTGGTACTGGTCGTTGGTGAGGTTCATGTACGACTCCTGGTTCACGGTGCGTTGCGGTCCCGGCTGCGGTCGCCCAGGTTGATGCGTACGCGGGAGGACCGGGGAGCGGGCGGGGTGGCCGGGGCCGGCACGGCGTCCGGCTCCGGGGAAGCGGGCGCGGGCTCGGCCGGTGCGGGGCGCGGTGCGGGGGCGGGGCTTCCCGTGCGCGGCTTGAGGTTGGCGCGGACCCGGCTCGTGCGCGGGCGCGGTGCTGAACTGTCCGCTGTGGGCGGTTTCTTCGGTGCAGCAGAACCGGAACGGCGGTTCTGGAGAGCGCACACCTTCGGGTCCGACAGCGCCTTGAGATACGTCATCATGCGCGGGCGCTGCTTGGGGTCCGCCTGGGTCATAGCCCGCAGCAGCCCCTGGATCTCGTCCGACAGGCGCGGATCGAGGCGCAGCCGCTCGCCTGCGTTGACCGTGTCCGCCGGAGAGCCGAATCGTGCGTCGTGGCGAGGGAGTTCGCCTGCCAGGTACAGGTGGGTCATCAAGCCGAGCGCGAACACGTCCACGGCGCAGGTCAGTCGCTCGGGCCCGACGGAGGCGTCCTGCTGCAGATAGCGGCGCCACTCCGGCGCCCCGTACACGGAGTCACCGGAGATGTCCTCGGGCGCGGGGGGCTTGCCCGCGACGTACGAATCGTCGAAGTCGATCAACTTCGCGGTGTGGAAAGCCGCGTCGTCCCGCTTCTGCACCAGCACGTTGAGCGGCTTGAGATCACCGTGCACCACGTTGATGTCGTGCAGTTGCTTCAGGCTGGTGCCGAGCGTCTTGAGCAGGACCATCTTCGGGCGTGGCTCCAGCGCCTGCGGCTTCTCCAGGCTGGAGGTGTCGATGCGCTCGGTGACCTTGTAGTAGGTGCTGCCCTCGTGGAAGAAGTCCGTGGCGAGCACAAGGTTGCCGCCGCCGTGCGCGTCGGGCCGCAGCCGCTTCATGATCGTGCGGTGCCGCTCCTCGAACTCCTGGGCCAGCTGCCGCCTGACCCGCAGACTCGGCGAGTCATGGGCGTCGTCCTTTGGCCGCTTGGGCTCGAGGAACTGCTTGATGAAGTACGTGGAGCCGGACTTCTCGGCGAAGGCCCAGATGCACTTCCCGCCGTTGGCGTTGGTGGGCGCGGTGGTGATGCGGTAACCCGCGATCACGTCTCCTTGCTTCATGCGAGCTCCTCGGGCGCAGGCGGCAGATACGACTCGTAATCGGGGCGGTACGCCTGCCACGACTGGTCCTGCCATGCCTTGATCTGGGCCGCAGTCTCGTACGGATCCGCGGCAGGGTCCGGCGCGGCCGTGAGAGCGCTCGGCCTGCCACGCGACAGCTGGTCGGCCAACTCCCGTAGACGGGGCACGAATCGGGACCGCAGGTAATCGAAGTCCGGGTAGCCGAGGGTGAGCAGCGCGAGCGAGGCGTCGTCGGCCGTGAAGGCCTCCACCTCGCGCCGGAGCAGGTGGGCCCATTCGGCCGCGCCACCGGCCTGCTGCAGCGTACGTAGCAGGAGGTACTCGAAGTCGGCGGGCGCGTGGACGTAGCCGAAGAACCCGTCCGTGGCCGCGACGAGCACGCACGGTAGCCGCAGGACCAAGTGATGGGTGTCGATGTCGAAGTCCCGGTCGGCACAGACGAGATTGGTCATCGGTGGGTCGCTGCGCAGGAGTTCCAGCGCGTCGCTCTCCCGGGTGTGGTCGCGGGTGAGGACGTGCAACCCGCTCTCCGGCAGCAGTGCGTACGCCCGTGAGTCACCCGCCCACAGCGGGCGCAGCTCGACCTCTGCCTCCCCGTCGGAAACCTGATAGTGCACGCCCGCGAGGGTGGTGGGCAACTGGCGGCGCATAGTGCCGCCGATCTTGCTGTGCCGCTGCGGCGCCTTGTCGAGGAAGTACTTCAGGTACGTGTGCAGCGACTGCGGTTCGACGTCCTGGCGCTCCCTGGTGACGTCATGGAGCCAGCACTCGGTGGCGAGCCGCGCTGTGCGCGCTCCCACCCAGGCACTGGTGCGGGACGTGCCGTCGGGTGCCTGCCACGCCGGTGCCGCGCCGGCGCCCCCTGAGCCGTCGAAGACGGCCAGCATGCCCTGCCCCGACTCCCAATGGTGGGCGACGAACGGCTCCGCGTCCTCCCCGCGACCCGGGACCCGCTCGGTCCACACGGACACGGCCTGGAGCAGCCCCTGCTCCTCGCCCCAGGCAAGCCGGGGTGGCGTGGGCAGAGGCGCCGACGGTCCGGCCGGCACGGTGGGTCCGGGCGCGAGTGTCGCCGCCCCGGTCCCGACCCACGAGGGCCGGGGCTGAGGGGGTGGTGCGCTGCTGTCCTGGCGCGGATGGTTCATCGCGGCTCCCTGCCGGGATCGGTGGGCCGGCGTTTGGCTGTGCCGCGTACCCGGCTCACCTTCGGCGCCTCGGGAGCGGCGGGACGCGGGGGCGAGGCGCTGCCCGTGGGCGGCAACGGTTCGTCCTCGGGCGGTGCGTCGGAGACGGCGAGACGGCGAGGGGGTGCGTCACGGTCGGCGTCCCGCCCATGGCCCGGGGCGTCGTCCGTACCGAACCCGCGTCGGCCGCCGGCCGTACGGCCTCCAGAGACCCGGCCGGCACCCCGCGCTTCGGAGCCCTCGCGCAACACTTCGCCCCTGATGGGTGGGGCCTTGGCTCCCTCCTCGGCGGGTTCGGCCGCGGCCGGTTCGAGGGCCCGGGACAGTGAACCGCGCAGCCGTCCGCGCCGTGTCGCCGTCTCGAACAGGCCGTTCTCGTCCCGCAGCACCTCCTCCAGTACCGTTCGCTCCAGCTCGGTCTGCTCGAACGGTTCCCTGTCGCTGTCGCCGCGCTCCAGGACCATCCGCATGACCTCGCGCTTGACCGCGCGCTTCTCCGCCTCGCTCTTCTCAATCCAGGCGAGCGCGGCGCGCGGCCCCTCCTTCTCCATGATCTCGGCGATGAGGCCGTCGATGCCCTCCTCGCGGATCATCTCGACGTGCCGGGTGCGCCGCATGCGCGAGAGCCTGGTCTCCCGCACCACGTCCCTGTACTCGCGCCCGCTGGTGGCGATCTCGTCCTCGTCGACCAGAAGCTCGACGTGGATGTTGCGCAGCCGGACGGCATCATCGCCGGTGAAAGAGGCGAGCGCGGTGTTGAGCGCCTGCTCCGCTTCGTGGAACTCGGCGATGTCGTAGTCCCGCGCCACCTCTTTCAGTGTCCTGCGCAGATATCCGTACAGGGCGCCGCTCATGTCACGGATGCGGCGGGCGACGACCTCTGCCGGGTCCGCGACCCTGCAGATCAGGTCGAGGCGGCTGCGGAAGGAGAACGTGGGGTCGCGACTGAGCAGCGGGATGTCCAGGACGAGGCGGTGCTCCCCGAGATCCACCGTGAACACCGAGCGATAACTGCCGTATCGCGCCGACGGGATCTCCTCTCCACTGCGGATCGTCAGCGAAGGGCCGCTGTCGCGGACCAAAACCAGGGCGCGGCCGGGGTCCGGCGGGCGCAGCGGACTCGTCAGCCGCCATTTGGGCAGCTCCGCGACCTCGACGACCGGATCGTATGTCTGTTCCTGCATGGTCTGTCTGCCGCCTCGCTCTCTTGCGTCTACAGGTCAGATACGGCGGCGCAGCCACGCTGCGTTCGCCGACGGGCGGTCGCGGTCGGTCGACCACTTGTCGAGCCACCACAGCAGCCGTTCGCGGTGCTTGCCGGGTCTGCGGGCCACATCGGCGAGGAGCGCCGCGATACGGTCGAGGCCCTCGGGGCACATGGGCGCGTAGGTGTCGATCCACTCCCGCAGGGCCGGCAGCGCGGAGTCCTGCACCGGGCGCCTGGCCAGCGCGCGCGCCCACAGCTCCGCGACCTGCTCACCGTGCTCGGGCAGGGAGCTGAGTAGCAGGGGCACACCCGGGACGCCCGACGCCTCCGTCTCCGCCGATGGACGCTCGTACGGCCGGGAGACTGCGAAGACGAAGGCGGACAGCGTCTTGACGACCATGGGGGAGAGGTCCCCGGGTGCGGACCAGTCCAGGTAGGCGTCCAGGAGCGCGGCCGCCTGTCCTTGATGGACAAGGTGGACGCCGCCCCAGGCGACCGACGGCAGCGTGCCCCAGTCGTCGCCGTGGTCGAGCGCGCTGCGCAGCACGCCTGCGGCGCGGTCGGGGGCGGTGCGTCCGAGGATCCCGCCCACCGCGTTCGCCGCGGTGCCCGCGAGGCGCCGTTCGTACGCAGTGCTGCCCCCCTGAGCCCAGTCGTCCAGCAATGCCCAGACGGCCTCGGCCGATTCGGGGCGGCTGCCGGCCACCCCGAGCGCGGTTGCGGCGGCCTGTCGCTGGGGCCAGGACGTGCTGCTCGCCCAGCCGGTGAGGAACCGATGCACTGCGTAGTGGTGGTCCGCCCAGGCGAGGACCCCGGCGGCGACGGAGGCGCGGGCCCGCACCGCCAGGTCGCGGTGGCCGAGCAGTCGGCGCAGCCACTCGAGGAAGGCCTCGCGGCGCCCGTCCAGCGTGTTCCACGCGTGGACCAGGACAGCCTGGCCGAGCAGCGCGCCTCGGAACCGGACCCGGGGCGGGCCGCTCGCACCGAGCGGCCCCAAGCCGGTGGAGTCCAGTCGAATCCACTGCTGCTCATGGCCGAGACGGTCGGCGAACCGCAGGTCCGGTGGGGCCGGTTCGGGCGGGGTCAGGGCGGCGTGCAGCTTCACGGCGGCCTCGGCAACGGTGAGGTAGCTGCTCTCCTCGAGTACGGCGGCAGCGAGTGCGAAGGCGACCGCCTCGGGCGCCCGGTGCTGCTGGAACCAGGAACGGACCTGGTCGCTCGGATCACGCAGGGCCGCGACTGCGGCGGCCAGATCGCCCTCCGCGGTGATCACCGATGCGAGGTGTACGGCGTTCCGGGCGGCGGGCTGCTCCCGCAGCGCACTGATGGCGTGGTCGGCCCTGAGGAGCGCGTGCAGCCGGGCTCGCGCATCGGGCTCCGGTGCGTGGCCGAGCACCCGACGCTCCAGGATCATCTGCGGGTCGAGCGGCTTGAGTTCGTAACGGGCGAACGTCTCGCTGCCGCTCGCGCTGGTGGCAGCGAGCGCGAGGTCGTGGCCGCCGGTAAGGACGAGCCGACAGCCGGTCGCACGCAGCGCAGCGGCAACGGACACCAACTGACGTACCCCGAAATCCCTTGCACCTGCAGGCCCTTCGTCGAGCTCCGCGAGGTACCCGCAGTTCTTCGCGGGCGGCTCCCAGCCGGACTCGGTCAGGGCCGACGGATCGAGCAGGCGGTAACAGTTGCCGTCCTGGGTGCCGCTGAGAGCGGAGGCCTCGGACAGCAGGTTGACGGCGGTGGCCGCGCGTCCGCTGCCGGGCGGCCCGGTCAGCACGAGCAGGGACTGTTCGCACAGGTCGTCGAGGGCTGTGTCGTACCCCTGAGGCTGTACGAACAGCTCAGTGAATTCAATGAGTTCGACGCTGTCGAGGGCGACCACGGTGCCTGCCCGCCGTGGCTCCCCCGCGTCGCGCGCACCCCCGGTGTGGAACCCGCCGCCGAAGCTGACGGTCTCGTTGAAGAGCGCGAGCGTGCCGATACGGGTCTCCGACGCGTCGGCGTTCAGACGCGCGGAGATGAGGTCGGCGATTGCGGATGCCCGCCGCGCTTCGGCCCGCTCGGCTGCGTCGTGCCCAGTGTCCGAGGTGAGCGAACGCAGTGCGTCCGACTCACTGACGGGCCCGTCCCGCTCCTCGTCGAAGGGGCGTGATTCGCTTTTCGGGGACTCTTCGGTGGACGGTGCGGGGTCCGTCGGCGCGCTGTCGGGTGCGGAGGTGCCGACCGGCCGGCGGTGCTCTGATGCTGCTTCCTCGCTCAAGGGAACTCGGTCTTCCGGGCTTGGCGGTGACACGGAGTGAAGTGCGGCGTTCGGACGACTACGAGATGTTCCAGTCGCCCTTGATCTCGACCTTCTCGTTGAATACCTGAGAGTTCTTGATTAGCGCCGCGTTGACCTGCGCACCCTTGCCCTGCGCCGCCACGGCCTCATCCACCACGCGGCGCATCTCATCCTCGAAGCCGCGGTCGTGCAGCATATGGGCGGCAAGGAACCGCTCCAGGGCATGCTGGGCGCTCTCGTCGTCGGGCGTCCGAGTCACCTCGACGAGCGCAGCCTCGGCGGCGGAGTCGCCGCGGAACCGCGCGCGGATCCGCTCGATCAGTCGAGTACCGCCGCTCCACCCCGAACGCCCGGCCTCCTGACCCGCGCTCTCCAGCGCCCCCTTGACCACGAGCGCGACACCCGCGGCCGCGACAGCCGTCACTGGATCCATCTCATTCCCCCGATTTCGCCCATGGACCGATGGCGCATGCAGCCCAGCCTGCCAAGCTAGGCCATGTGGGTGGAGGCTGGGCAGGCCTTTCCCATCTCTGGTGCAGGTTGGCCGAAAGTTGTCCGTTGCGTAGAGCAGCGGGTACGTAAACGGGGTGCCGAGAGGGCGTTTTGATCTTGGATCTTACTGAGGAAGCGCGACAGCCGGCGAGCCTCAGTGCCGACGGCGTGGGGCGCCTACGTAAGGGACGGAGGCAAGATCGGTCACGCTGGTGCGCAATCCCTCAGCCGTGTTGGTCCTGTGGGCAGCAGCGCCGTTAGAACGGCCAGGGCACTCCAGCGTCCGGAATGACACCACTCCTTGATTTGTGTGATGGACCTCGATCCCAGCACCTTCACGTCGACCGCGCGTAGGTAGTGCCGCACTTCGTGAAAGTAGCCGTCTAAGGTCCATTACTTCCGTACCATTTCTCCTGAGGGCAGAGGGGGGTTGTGGTGCGTGAGGATCACGCGACGCTAGTCGGGTTGGGGCTCAGCCCTGAGGAACTGAAAACCCTGGGATTGGATAAGCCTGTGATGTCGGACCCGTCCGGCCTCATGGATGCCTACCTGCGACGCAGTAACAAGAAGGAAGACCTGGCCACGCTGCGGGGGCATCTGCGAGAGGTGGTGCGCTGGGCGCAGGCGAACGGGCTTCAGATCCGGCACGTCTGGTTTGAACAACTCTCGGCTTCCAAGACGTACGTACGACGCAGGGAGTTCGAGAAGGCCACACAAGCGATCATGGACGGCAAGTCCAAGACACTCGGTGTGTGGAAGGCGGACCGCTTCGACCGGCGCGGTATGGGGGCGGTGGGTCGGTTGCTCGACGAGTTCGACCGCCGGCAAGCGCGGCTCGTCTCCGTTTCCGAAGGTCTGGACTCATCTCAGGGTGGCCGCATGGTCTTCGCGATCCTGAGCGAGCGCGCCAGAGAGGAGGCGAAGGACATGGCGAAGCGTGTCAGAATCGGCCACGACTCGCACAAGGCCGAAGGCCGGAGGGGGGTTGCGTCCTGGGAAGTGGTGTACGGGCTCCCACCTGATCCGGGCGTTTGGTCCGGCGTCGGAGTGAGTGTCCGGATATGAGAACGGCCACCGGCTGATCTTTCAAGACGACCAAGTCTTTGAAGGAGATCAGCACGATGACCGCACCCGACAGTCTGCCCCTGCACGCCCTCGCGGA
>NZ_NNBK01000012.1 GCF_002803075.1 Streptomyces sp. CB01373
CGATCAAGTCGGCGGTGGCCTTCGGCGCGCTGCTGTCCCAGGGGATCGGTGACACCATCCGCGTGTCGCTGTCCGCGCCGCCGGTCGAGGAGATCAAGGTCGGTATCCAGATCCTGGAGTCGCTGAACCTGCGCCAGCGCGGTCTGGAGATCGTGTCGTGTCCGTCCTGCGGCCGTGCGCAGGTGGACGTGTACAAGCTGGCCGAGGAGGTCACCGCCGGTCTGACCGGGATGGAGGTGCCGCTGCGCGTCGCGGTGATGGGCTGCGTCGTCAACGGTCCCGGTGAGGCCCGCGAGGCCGACCTCGGTGTCGCCTCCGGCAACGGCAAGGGGCAGATCTTCGTCAAGGGCGAGGTCATCAAGACCGTGCCGGAGTCGAAGATCGTGGAGACCCTGATCGAGGAGGCCATCAAGATCGCGGAGGGGATGGGGCAGGACGACGCCGCGTCCGGCGGCGGCACCGTCACGGGGACACCGACAGTGACAGTGAGTTAAACGGCACGGACCGAGAGGGGGCCCAGCGTGACCATTCTGGAGAGCATCCGGGGACCACGCGACCTGAAGGCGCTGTCCGAGGCGGAACTGGGTGAACTGTCCGACGAGATACGTGAGTTCCTGGTGCATGCGGTCGCCAGGACCGGCGGTCACCTCGGGCCCAACCTGGGGGTGGTGGAACTCACCGTCGCCCTCCACCGGGTCTTCGAGTCGCCGGTCGACCGGATCCTGTGGGACACCGGTCACCAGAGTTATGTGCACAAGCTTCTGACAGGGCGTCAGGACTTCTCCAAGCTGCGCGGCAAGGGAGGCCTGTCCGGCTACCCCGCGCGCGAGGAGTCCGAGCACGACGTCATCGAGAACAGCCACGCCTCCACGGCGCTCGGCTGGGCCGACGGACTCGCCAAGGCCCGCGAGGTGCAGGGGGAGAAGGGACACGTCGTCGCCGTCATCGGCGACGGCGCGCTGACCGGCGGCATGGCCTGGGAGGCGCTGAACAACATCGCGGCCGCCCGGGACCGGCCGCTGATCATCGTCGTCAACGACAACGAGCGGTCCTACGCGCCGACCATCGGCGGCCTCGCCAACCACCTTGCCACCCTGCGCACCACGGACGGCTACGAGAAGGTCCTGGCCTGGGGCAAGGAGGTGCTCCAGCGCACCCCGGTCGTCGGCAACACCCTCTACGAGTCGCTGCACGGCGCGAAGAAGGGGTTCAAGGACGCGTTCGCGCCGCAGGGCATGTTCGAGGACCTCGGGCTGAAGTACCTCGGCCCGATCGACGGACACGACATCAAGGCCGTCGAGTCGGCGCTGCGCCGCGCCAAACGCTTCCACGGCCCCGTCCTCGTCCACTGCCTCACCGAGAAGGGCCGCGGCTACGAACCCGCGCTGGCCCACGAGGAGGACCACTTCCACACCGTGGGCGTGATGGACCCGCTGACCTGCGAGCCGCTCGCCCCGGCCGGCGGGCCGTCCTGGACCTCCGTGTTCGGCGACGAGATCGTGCGGATCGGCGAGGAGCGGGACGACGTCGTGGCGATCACCGCCGCCATGCTGCACCCGGTGGGCCTCGGCAGGTTCGCCGAGCGGTTCCCGGACCGGGTGTGGGACGTGGGCATCGCCGAGCAGCACGCGGTCGTCTCGGCCGCGGGGCTCGCCACCGGCGGTCTGCACCCGGTCGTCGCCGTCTACGCCACCTTCCTCAACCGCGCCTTCGACCAGCTCCTGATGGACGTCGCCCTGCACCGCTGCGGGGTCACCTTCGTCCTGGACCGGGCCGGAGTGACCGGCGTCGACGGGCCCTCCCACAACGGCATGTGGGACATGTCCGTCCTCCAGGTCGTGCCCGGTCTCAGGATCGCCGCGCCGCGCGACGCCGACCAGTTGCGCGCCCAGCTGCGCGAGGCCGTCGCCGTCGACGACGCGCCGACCCTGATCCGGTTCCCCAAGGAGTCGGCCGGCCCGCGGATCGAGGCCGTCGGCCACGCCGGCGGCATGGACGTACTGCACCGGGCGGAGAGCCCCGACGTGCTGCTGGTCGCCGTGGGCGTGATGGCACCGGTGTGCCTCCAGGCCGCCGAACTGCTCCAGGCGCGGGGCATCGGCTGCACCGTCGTCGACCCGCGCTGGGTCAAGCCCGTCGATCCGGCGCTGCCGGACCTGGCCGCCGGGCACCGGCTGGTGGCTGTGGTCGAGGACAACAGCCGCGCGTCCGGCGTGGGCGCGGCGGTCGCCCTGGCGCTCGGCGACGCCGAGGTCGACGTACCGGTACGCAGGTTCGGCATCCCCGAGCAGTTCCTCGCGCACGCCAAACGCGGAGAGGTGCTGGCCGACATCGGGCTCACCCCGGTCGAGGTCGCCGGACGGATCGGCGCGAGCCTGACCGTGCGGGAGCAGGCCGGGACGATCCCGGCGCAGAACGGTGCCGGGGCCGTCATGGCAGTCAAGGAGACAACCGAATGACCACGGAGTTCGACCTCGGCGCCCTGCTCGCCGAGCGCGGCACCGAGCGCTACGAGCTGCACACCAGGCACCTCAACCACCAACTGCCGCGGATGCTGCACACCATCGGCTTCGACAAGGTCTACGAGCGGGCCGAGGGCGCGTACTTCTGGGACGCGGAGGGCAACGACTACCTGGACATGCTCTCCGGGTTCGGGGTGATGGGCCTGGGCCGCCACCACCCTGTCGTCCGCAAGGCGCTGCACGACGTGCTGGACGCCCAGCTCGCCGACCTCACCCGCTTCGACTGCCAGCCGCTGCCCGGGCTGCTGGCCGAGCGGCTGCTCGCGCACACCCCCCACCTGGACCGGGTGTTCTTCGGCAACAGCGGCACGGAGGCGGTGGAGACCGCGCTGAAGTTCGCCCGCCGCGCCACCGGCCGGCCACGGATCCTGTATTGCGAGCACTCCTTCCACGGACTGACCGCAGGCTCGCTGTCCGTCAACGGCGAGGACGGCTTCCGGGACGGCTTCGCCCCGCTGCTGCCCGACACCGCCGTCCCGCTCGGCGACCTCGACGCGCTCGCACGGGAGCTGAGGAAGGGCGACGTGGCCGCCCTGATCGTCGAGCCGATCCAGGGCAAGGGCGTGCACGAGGCCCCGCCCGGCTGGCTGCGCGCCGCGCAGGAGCTGCTGCACCGGCACAAGGCACTGCTCATCGCCGACGAGGTGCAGACGGGCCTGGGCCGCACCGGGGACTTCTGGGCCTACCAGCACGAGGACGGGGTCGAGCCGGACCTGGTCTGCGTGGCCAAGGCCCTGTCCGGCGGCTATGTGCCGGTGAGTGCCACCCTCGGCAGGGACTGGATCTTCAAGAAGGTCTACTCCTCGATCGACCGGGTGCTCGTCCACTCGGCGAGCTTCGGGTCCAACGCCCAGGCCATGGCGGCGGGCCTGGCCGTGCTGTCCGTGATGGAGAACGAGCAGATCGTGGCCAACGCCAGGGCCACGGGCGAGCTGCTGAAGTCCCGGCTGGCCGCGCTCACCGACCGGTACGAGCTGCTCGCCGACGTGCGCGGCCGGGGCCTGATGATCGGCATCGAGTTCGGGCGGCCGAGGTCGCTGAAGCTGCGCGGGCGCTGGACCATGCTCCAGGCGGCCCGCAAGGGACTGTTCGCGCAGATGGTGGTCGTCCCGCTGCTGCAGCGGCACCGTATCCTGACCCAGGTCTCCGGCGACCACCTGGAGGTGATCAAGCTGATCCCGCCGCTGGTCGTCGGGGAGGGCGAGGTCGACCGGTTCGTGGACGCCTTCACCGCCGTGATGGACGACGCGCACGACGGCGGGCTGATGTGGGATTTCGGAAAGACGCTGGTCAAGCAGGCCGTCGCCAACCGGTGAGCCGACCGGGCACGGACCCCGTCGCTGACTTTGCCTCTGAGGCAAGAAATTTGCCTTAGGGGCAAAGCGGCGGTGGAATGGAGGTATGAGCTCTCCAGAGTCCCAGCCCCCGGCGGGGCCGGTCGAGGACCTGCCCGCCGTCGCGCCGCAACTGCGTGCGCTGCGCCGCCGTGCCGCACTGACCCTGGAGGCCGCGGCCCGGGCCGCCGGGCTGTCGCCCGCCCATCTCTCCCGACTGGAGACCGGGCAGCGCCAGCCCTCGCTGCCGATGCTGCTCTCGCTCGCCCGTGTCTACGGTACGACAGTCTCCGAACTGCTCGGCGAGAACGTCGCCGAGCGGGACGCGGTGGTGCACGCCGGGGACATGGAGCCGACGCGGGCCGGCGGCTGGACGTACTGGCAGGCCGGCGCGTCCGGCCGCGGGATGCAGGCCCTGCGGGTCCGCGTCCCGCACGGCTCCCAGGGCGACATCGTGCGCGTGCACCCCGGCGAGGAGTGGCTGTACGTCCTCAGCGGACGCCTCAGGCTACGCCTCGGCGACGCCACGCACCTGCTCGTGCCGGGCAGCAGCGCGCACTTCGACTCGCTGACCCCGCACCGCATCGCGGCCGAGAACCCGGACGGGGTCGAGCTCCTCTTCGTCCACACCCTGTTGCAGAGTCCCACGGCCGCGCTGTGCCTGGGCCCCCACATCGGAGACATGCCATGACCAACATGGAAGAGAAGTTCCCGCGCGCCCTGTGGGTCCGGCTCGTCATCTACACCGTCGTCGGTCACTTCTTCGCCGGGTTCGTCTGGTTCCTGTTCTCGGTCGGCGGCTCCAAGTGAGGGCCCGGGTGCCGGCCCGTCAGTCCAGCAGCCGCTCGCGCAGCCGCTCCCGGGTGGCCGGAGCCAGCCGCAGCCCCCGCTCCAGGTAGGCGTCGACGCCGCCCCAGGTCTCCTCGATGGTGTCCAGGGCCGCCGCCAGATACTCGGCGCGCGCCTCGAACAGGGGGCTGAGCAGCTCCATGACCTCGGGGGAGTAGGCCGCGGCCGACGTGCCGCTGCGGTGCACCTTGTAGCGGCGGTGCTTGGCGTTCGACTCCAGGTAGTCGGCGACGATCGCGTCCCGCTCCACGCCGAGGGCGAGGAGGGTCACGGCGATCGACAGGCCCGCGCGGTCCTTGCCCGCCGCGCAGTGCATCAGGACCGGGACGCAGTCCTCGGCGAGCGCGTGCAGTACCTGCGAGTGCTCGCCGGTGCGCTCCTTGATGAGCACGCGGTAGGACGAGATCATCCGGTCCGCGCCCTTGCCGTCGTCCAGGACGGAGCGCAACTCGTCGAGGTCGCCGTCACGGACCATCTTCCAGAACTCGGCGCCGTCCGCCGGGTCGCTCAGCGGCAGGTTCACATGGCGCACGCCCGGCAGTTCGACGTCCGGGCCCTCCAGCCCGACGTCGGCCGTGTTGCGGAAGTCGAAGATCGTGTGCAGGCCCAGGGAGCCGAGGTAGGACGCGTCCTCGTCGGTCGCGTGCGCGAGGTGGCCGCTGCGGAACAGCATCCCGTGCCGCACCCGCCGGCCGTCGACGGTCGGCAGCCCGCCCACGTCACGGAAGTTGCGCACTGCGGCCAGCTCCGGCTCGGTCGAGGGGACCTGCTGCGTCACGGGGACTCCTCCCTTTCGGCCCCGCCGTCACGGTGCGTCGGCGGGTGCGGCTTCGACCATACGACATGGCTGCCCGGGGCAACGGGCTGTCCACAGGCGTTGCACCGGCGCCCGCGCCCCCTGATGATGGCGGTGCGTGCGCGGACCGGTTCGGACCTGTGGGGGACGGAACATGCTGGAGACCGCCGACGACGGACGTACATGGCTGCTGACCGGGCCCACGAGCGGCTACGCCGTCCATCTGACCGAGCGTGGCGAACTGCTCCACCTGCACTGGGGTCCGAGTATCACCCTGACCGACGCCGAGGCCCTGGCCGCACGGCCGCTGCCGGACGCCCGGCCCTTCGAGTCCCCGCTCGACGGACAGGAGGAGTACCCGGTCGAGGGCGGCCCCCGCTTCGTACGGCCCGCGCTGTCCGTGCGCACCGCCGAACGGCGCGGCACCGAGTGGACCTTCGGGTCGTACGACGCCGAGGGCGACGAACTGCGGCTGCTGTTCCACGACTCGGGGCTGGACATCACCCTGCACTACCGCATGCGCGGGGACGTCGTCGAACGCTGGGTCACCCTCGCCAACCGGGGACCCGAGCCCGTGGAGGTGCTGCGCGCCGACTCGGCGACCTGGACCCTGCCCGAGCGGGAAGGCCGGCGGCTGTCCCACCTGCACGGCCGCTGGGCCGCCGAGTCCCGGCTCGTGCGCACCTCACTCGCCTACGGCGAGCACGTCATCGGCAGCCGCCGCGGCCACACCGGCCACCAGCACCTGCCGTGGGTCGCCCTGGACACCGACGCCACCGAGGAGCGCGGCGAGGTCTACGGCTGCGCCCTGGGCTGGTCGGGCTCCTGGCGGATCGCGGTCGCCCAACTCCCGGACGCGCGCGTGCAGATCACCGGGGGCGCCGGGCACGACGACTCCGGGCTGCTGATGCTCCGGGCCGGGGAGACGTACACCGGCCCCGTCTTCGCAGGGCTGTGGAGCGACGGCGGACACGGCGGCGCGAGCCGCGCCTGGCACGCCTACCAGCGGCGGTACGTCATCCCCGACGCGGACCGGGACCGGCCGGTGCTCTACAACTCCTGGGAGGCCACCCAGTTCGACATCTCGGAGGAGCAGCAGGGGGCGCTCGCGCGGCGGGCCGCGGAGATCGGCGTGGAACTGTTCGTCGTCGACGACGGCTGGTTCGGCGCCCGCACCGGCGACCGCGCCGGACTCGGCGACTGGTGGCCCAACCCCGACCGGTTCCCCGGCGGCCTGAAGCCGCTCGCCGACCAGGTGCACGGCCTCGGCATGCGGTTCGGCATCTGGGTCGAGCCGGAGATGGTCAACCCCGACAGCGACCTGTACCGCGCGCACCCCGACTGGGTGCAGCACCAACTTGGGCGCACGCGCACGGAGTTCCGCAACCAGCTCGTCCTCAACCTCGCGCGCGAGGACGTGCGGGAGTATTTGTGGGAGAGGCTGGACACGCTGCTCTCCAGCGCCCCGATCGACTATGTGAAATGGGACTTCAACCGCTCCTTCACCGACGCCGGCTGGCCCGGGGAGCCGTACCCGCAGCGCCTGTGGACCGACCATGTGCGCGCGCTGTACGCCCTGCTTGACCGGCTGCGGGCCGCGCACCCGGGCGTCGCCTTCGAGTCCTGCTCGGGCGGCGGCGGCCGGATCGACCTCGGCGTCCTGTCCCGTACGGACCAGGTGTGGACCTCCGACAACACCGATCCGCTGGACCGGCTCGCCATCCAGCACGGCTTCAGCCAGATCCATCCCGCCCGTGTCATGGCCGCCTGGGTCACCGACAGCCCGAACACCATGCTCAACGGGCGGGCCAGCACGCTGCGTTTCCGCTTCGTCAGCGCCATGGCGGGTGTGCTCGGGGTGGGTGGCGACCTCACCCGGTGGACGGAGGAGGAGCTGGCCGAGGCCTGTGACTGGATCGCGCTGTACAAGGAGATCCGGCCGGTGGTCCAGCGCGGCGACCTGTACCGGCTGAGGGCCCCGCGAGGCGGGCTGAGCGCGGTGCAGTACGTCCTCGGTGACGACACCGTCGTCCTCGCCCTGCTCCAGGCGCAGCACCACGGCGAGCCGGTGCCCGCGCTGCGGCTGCGCGGACTGGACCCGGCGGCGTCGTACATGTGCGGGGACACCGGGGAAGTGCACCGCGGCGCCGTACTGCTGCACCACGGGCTGCGCACCGGGCTGCGGGGCGACTTCGACGCGACGGTCGTCAGGCTGCGGCGTGTGTGAAGGCCTCACGTATTCCCGCTGGAGCCTCCCGGTCGAAGTGGCCTTTCTCACCGCACGTCAACCCCTTCCTACGGTCGCGTAGGTCACATTCGAAGGTGAATCATGAGCCGACGTGGCAGACGATTCGAAGAGTGACAGCAGATCAGTGATCGGGTCGTACGTGGCGGTGGGGGACAGCTTCACCGAGGGCGTCGGCGACCCCGGCCCCGACGGGGAGTTCGTCGGCTGGGCCGACCGCCTCGCCGTCCTGCTCGCCGACCGGCGGCCCGAGGGCAACTTCCAGTACACCAACCTCGCCGTGCGCGGCAGACTGCTCGACCAGATCGTGGCGGAGCAGGTGTCCCGGGCCGAAGAACTCGCCCCGGACCTGGTCTCGTTCTGCGCCGGCGGCAACGACATCATCCGCCCCGGCACCGACCCGGACGAGGTGGCCGAGCGCTTCGAGAAGGCGGTCTCCCGGCTCGCCGCCGTCGCGGGCACGGTCCTGGTGACCACCGGCTTCGACACGCGGGGTGTGCCCCTGCTCAAGCATCTGCGCGGCAGGATCGCCACGTACAACGGGCATGTGCGGGCCGTCGCCGACCGCTACGGCTGCCCGGTGCTCGACCTGTGGTCGCTGAGGACCGTCCAGGACCGCCGCGCCTGGGACGACGACCGCCTGCACCTGTCGGCCGAAGGGCACACGCGGGTGGCGCTGAGGGCCGGCCAGGTACTCGGACTCGACGTCCCGGCCGATCCGGAGCAGCCCTGGCCGCCGCTGCCGTCCCGCGGCACGCTGGAGGTACGCCGCGACGACGTGCACTGGGCGCGCGAGTACCTGGTCCCGTGGATCGGCCGCCGCCTGCGCGGCGAGTCCTCCGGTGACCATGTGACGGCCAAGGGCGCCCTGTCACCCGACGACATCAGAACCCGGATCGCCTCGGTGGCCTGACCCCGCGAGGCGCGCCGGGACGCTTCGTACGGGTCAGTCCCTCGCCGCCGCGTCGTCCGCGGGCCCTGCGCTCCCCGGGACCTCGCACGTGTCCTTGAAGCCCTGGCTCTTGAGGCCCAGGGCGGAGTTCATGCGGGAGCGCAGGTTCTCCACCGCCACCATCGCGGTCAGTTCGACCAGGGCCGGCTCGCCGAGCCGGTCGCGCAGCCGCGCGGTGAGGTCGTCGTCCACCGTGGGCGGCGTGGCCGTCATGGCCTCGGCGTACGCCAGGACGTCGCGCTCCAGCGGCGTGTAGACGTCGCTGTCCCGCCACACCGGGACGTCGTGCAGCTTCTCGGGCGCCATGCCGCGCTGGCGAGAGACCCAGTACCCGAAGTCCACGCACCACGAGCAGCCGATCGCCGCGGCAGACGCCATCTCGGCGAGCGCCTTGAGATCGGGGTCGAGCCTGTTCCACTTCGCGAGCGACTGCTCGAAGCGCAGGTCGCTCCACAGGACCCGCGGGTTGTGCGCGAGCGCCCGCGCGGGGTCCAGCACCTTGCCGTAGGCGCGCCTGCTGTACCACTCGACGAGGCGGAACAAGCGGGTGCGGGGCGCGGTGAGCGAGACGCGGGCCATGGCGGCCACCTCCAGTGACATCGGTTCCGGGGCACCTCGCGGGTGCCTGCACCGTTACGACGGACGGGAGCGCGCGGGTGTGACATCCGGGTTGTCGGAGCGGCCCGACATAATGGAAAGCCTGACCGACTCCACCTGGAGGTAGCGTGGCAGGATTCCGTCCTTCGAACCCGGGGCTCCGTGCACTGCGGCCCGAGGCCTTCGGCGCGGACCCGAGCGGAGAGCGCATGGCGCGCATCCGCAGATCACCCCATTTCAAGGACGGCGTCTTCCAGAACCCCGGCGGCCCCGCCCGGACCCGGCCCTCCGGCTCGACGCCGGCCTTCGCGCGGCGCTACCTCGACAAGGACGAGCGCCGCCGCCGCGCCCCGCGCGGCACCGTGCCCGTGCACGCCACCACGCTCGCCGATCTCGCCAGGCCCCCGGCCACCGGTCTGCGGCTGACCTGGATGGGACACTCCAGCGTCCTAGCGGAGATCGACGGGCAGCGGGTGCTCTTCGACCCCGTGTGGGGCGAGCGCTGTTCGCCGTTCCCCTTCGTCGGGCCCCGCCGGCTGCACCCGGTGCCGCTGCCGCTGGCCGCGCTCGGCCCGGTCGACGTCGTCGTCATCTCCCACGACCACTACGACCACCTGGACCTGCCCACCATCAAGGCGCTGGCCGGCACGGACACCCTGTTCGCCGTGCCGCTCGGCGTCGGGGCCCACCTGGAGCACTGGGGCGTGTCCGCCGACCGCCTGCGCGAACTGGACTGGCACGAGGCCACCAGGGTCGGCGGGCTCACCCTGACCGCGACCCCCGCCCGCCACTTCTGCGGCCGGGCCCTGCGCAACACCCAGCACACCCTGTGGGCCTCCTGGGCCGTCGCGGGCGAGGAGCACCGCATCTACCACAGCGGTGACACCGGCTACTTCGAGGGCTTCCGTCAGATCGGCGCCGACCACGGCCCGTTCGACGCGACGATGATCCAGATCGGCGCGTACTCAGAGTTCTGGCCGGACATCCACATGACGCCCGATGAAGGGGTTCGGGCCCACCTGGACCTCCAGGGGAACGCGCCGTCCGGTGTGTTGCTGCCGATCCACTGGGGCACCTTCACCCTCGCCCCGCACGCCTGGGCCGAGCCGGGAGAGTGGACGAAGGACGCCGCCGAGGAGGTCGGACAGGCGGTCGCGCTCCCGCGGCCGGGGGAGCCCTTCGAGCCCGCGGGCAAGGTTCCCGCGGAGCCGTGGTGGCGGCCGGTGTCCGCGCCCCTCTCCCACCCGTGGCGCCGCGCCGCCGAGGGACCGGAGGCCGTCCCCGCCGCCCCGGCCGCCGAGGCCGCCCCGGCCTCCCCGGGTGACCTCGACCTCGCAGGCGAGCGCTGACGCCCGTCCAGGGTGACCTCTTCGCCGGAAATCTCTGAGAACTTCCCGACCGAGTTCGTCCTTTTCCTCCGGCTCGATGCGGACATTCGGCGACTTCGGCTGCGCGGCAATACCGACCATGTGCCACAAGCACATGCCGCGCAGCCGGCTGGAAATACCTAAACCTCACCGACCAGGCAAAGCTCCACAGATCCCGTTCTACACCTGACGTGGCAGCTTCCTGCAAGCGCCGTGCCGTGTGAAGGAATCGCATGTTAAAGTTTCGGCACTTGATAATCTGTTTAATTGTGAGGCGATTATGCACGAACGCGAGTTGCGCGCTTTTGTCGCGATTGCCGAAATAGGTCGAATGGACCTCGCAGCCAAGAAGCTCGGATACTCGCAACCGGCAATAAGTTACCAAATCATATGTCTTGAGCGATCTCTGGGTATCAAACTGTTCACCCGTAATTCAGGCGGCACCACTCTGACCCGTGAAGGGCAGATGATCCTGTCCTCGGCGCGCGCGACTCTGATGCTGATCGAGAACATCAAGAGAGAATGCACGGAATTCAGCAGAGCGCCCGTGGCCGTCACGAGCCTGGTGCCCTGACCCCCGGCCCGGCTCCCGGCTCTCAACGACGACCTCGATCGGCACTAGGGAGAACCGTGGCACAGCGGGAGAACCAAATCGCCGGCGTGAGCACGCCCCCGGCCCACCGGGACCGCGGCACCGTGGTGGTGTCGGGCCTCGCCAGCGACGCGCACACGTGGAATCTGGTCTACCTCCAGCTCGTCATCGAGGAACTCGGCTACCGCGTGATCAACCTCGGGCCCTGCGTGCCGGACGACGTGCTGGTCGCCGAATGCCGCCGGATCGATCCGGCGCTGGTCGTCATCGGCAGTGTCAACGGGCACGGCTGCACCGACGGCCTGCGCGCGGTCACCCGGCTGCGCGCCTGCCCGGAACTGGCCGCCACGCCGATGGTGATCGGCGGCAAGCTCACGGTGTCCGACGAGAACGCCGGCCGCCACGCGCGGGCCCTGATGGCCGCGGGCTTCGACGCCGTCTTCCCCGACCAGGCCTCGGACGCGGCCGACTTCACGGCGTTCGTCGCCTCGCTCCCGCCCGCCGCGCAGCCGGCGCTGATCGCGGGGAGATCCCGGTGACCGTCCTCGTACCCGGCCGGCCCACCCAGGCGGAGCCGGGATTCGGCGCGTTCGTCCGTGCGCGGGCGCGGGCCGGCGCTCTCGTCGTGCAGCCGCGCATGGGTTTCGGTGATCCGGAGCGGATGCGGGCGGGGCTGGCCGCCACCAAGGCGGCGCGCGGGCACACCGCCGGCACGCTGACCCTGGACAGCTACACCAGGGTCGGTGACCTGGCCGCGGTCGAGCACGCCCGGCGCGAGGACCTGCCGCTCAACGGCTACCCCATCGTCAGCCACCCCGACGCCACGACCCGGGCGATGCTGGCCGGTGTCCGGGACGCCGGCTTCCCCGTGCAGGTGCGGCACGGATCCGCCCTGCCCCAGCACATCTTCCGCAAGCTGATCGCGCTGGGCCTGGACGCGACCGAGGGCGGGCCCGTGTCGTACTGCCTGCCCTACGGACGCACCCCGCTGGCCGAGTCGATCGCGGCCTGGCGGCAGTGCACGGAAATGTTCTCCCGGCTGCGCGACCAGGGCGCCGAACCGCACCTGGAGACCTTCGGCGGCTGCATGATGGGCCAACTCTGCCCGCCCAGCCAGCTGGTGGCGCTCAGCGTGCTGGAGGCGCTGTTCTTCCGCGCGTACGGCTGCCGCAGCATCTCGGTGAGCTACGCCCAGCAGACCCACGCCGGCCAGGACACCGAGGCGGTGTTCGCGTTGCGCCGGCTGTGCGCCGAGCTGCTGCCCGACGTCGACTGGCACGTGGTCGTCTACGCCTACATGGGGGCGTACCCGGTCACCGAGACGGGCGCGTACCGGCTGCTCGGCGAGGCCGCCGAACTGGCCGTGCGGACCGGCTCCGAGCGGCTCATCGTCAAGACCGTCGCCGAGTCGCGGCGGATCCCCACCGTCTCGGAGAACGTGGCCGCCCTGGAGTACGCGGCGCGGGCGGCCGTGGCGGCCCGGCCGGTGCCCGCGCCGGACACGGACACACAGACGTACGCGGAAGCGCGGGCGCTGGTCGAAGGGGTGCTGAACCTGCACTCCGACCTCGCCCGCGCGCTGCTGCTGGCCTTCGAACGCGGCTGTCTCGACATCCCGTACTGCGTGCACCCGGACAACCGGGGCCGCACCCGCAGCCGCCTCGACGCGGAGGGACGGCTGTGCTGGGCGCAGACCGGCGCGCTGCCACTGACCCGACTGGTACGGACCGGGCGGGGGCGTGAGGTGACCGCGGCAGGGCTCCTGGCGGACCTCTCCTATCTGCGGAGCAAGTACGACCGGGAGGCGCTGTACGACCACGCCCCGGCCGAGGTGCCGTCCGCCGACCCGGCGTGACGGCGGCGGGCCGACCGTACCGGCCGCCCCCGCGGCCGCCGGCCGTGTTCCGTCGGGAGGCGGCCCTGTGCGAGAGGCGGCGCCGTCCGCCCGGGGAAGGCGGGCCGGGTCGGGCGGCCCGTGCCGGGCCGGGGGCGGTCAGACCCGGTCCGGGGCCGGTTCCGGCCAGACGGTGAACCGTCGGTGGCCGTAGAGCAGCGGGGTGGCGTTGGTGCAGTCGGTGCCGAGCACTTCGCCGAAGACGACGACGTGGTCGCCGACCGCCTTGGTGTCGCAGACCCGGCAGGCGGCGAAGGCGACGGTGTCGTCGGCGAGCCGGGGAAGGGCGGCGTCGCCGGCCGGCTCCCACGGCACGTGCTCGAAATGGCTCAGGGAGGAATCGGCGAACAGGCGGGCGATCCCGCTCGCGCGGGCCCCGAGCAGGTTCACTCCGAAGAAGCCGTGGGCGCGCAGAGCGCCGAGCGTGCGGCTGGTCACCGTCAGGCAGACGGACAGGACCGGCGGATCCAGGCTGACGCCGGCGAGGGAGGAGCAGGTCATCCCGCGCGGCCGCCCGTCGGCGTCGACCGTGGTCACGACGGACACACCGGTCGGGAAGGAACTCATGAACGCGCGATACGCCCCGGCGCCGACCGGACCCGGCTCCGCGTCCAGTGCCTTCGCCGCTCCGCCCGGCGCCCCGGCGCGCGCGGTCACCGAGCCTGCTCGCGTTCCCGCCACGCCTGCCTGAGCAGGTCGAGGTGGGCCAGTCCGGCCAGCACCTCGTCGGTCTCCACACCGAAGTCGATCAGGCAGGCGATCTCGTCCACGCCGATCTCGTACAGCCGCTCGCACATCCGCAGCCCGTCCTCGACGGTGCCGAACAGGCCGCTGGTCTCGAAGTACCGGTCGAAGGCCTGGCCGACCAGGAAGTCGATGTCGGCGGGGCTCATCTTGTTCAGGTCCAGCGCGACCGCGTCGGCGCCCGCGGCCCTGGCGGCGTGGATGACCAGGTCGAAGGAGCTGGCCAGGTACTTGCTGAACGGCCCGCGGACGGTCTCCCTGACCTTCTCCCGGTCCGGGCCGACGAACGTGTGCAGCATGAGCGCGACATGCCCGTCGCCCTCGGTCTCGTCGTGATGGTCGCGGAAGGCCTGCCGGTACTCGCCGATCCGCTTCTCCAGCACGTCGACGCCCTGGCCCAGCAGATGGGTCAGCACCCCGGCGCCCATCTCGCCCGCCTCGCGGAAGGTCTGCGGGTTGCCCGCGCTGGTCAGCCAGACCGGCAACTCCCGCTGCACCGGCGGCGGGAAGACCGTCACGTCGACGCTCTCGCCCGCGCCGTCGACGAACGTCGCGGGCTCCTGGCGCCACAGGCTCCGGATCGCCCGCACCGAGTCGATCAGACCGGACCTGCGGGTCGGATATCCCTCCGGGCGCAGGACGAAGTCGGCGGCGTGCCAACCGGAGGCGAATGCGATACCGACCCTTCCTTTGGAGAGGTTGTCGACGACCGACCATTCCTCCGCGATACGCACCGGATGGTGCAGCGGGGCCACCACACTGCCGGCCCGCACCGCGACTTTCTCGGTCACCGCGGCCACCGCGGCGCCCGTCACCGCCGGATTCGGATAGAGGCCGCCGAAGGCGTGGAAGTGACGTTCAGGCGTCCACACCGACGCGAAATCGTGGGTGTCGGCGAACTTGGCTCCCTCGATCAGCAGCCGGTACCGGTCGCCGACGTCCTCCTTGTCGTTCGCGAAGTAGAAAAGGCCGAAATCCATGGCGCCTCCAGCCATCAGCGCGTTCGGTGGGTGGCCGAGCGGAAAAGCGGAGCCCGATACTGTCCGCCTGATACGCGCAGCCTAGTCAGGGGGAAAACACCCGCTCCGGGTCAGTTCGAAAACTCTGTGGCCGGGTTTGGAAGGAGCCGTCGAGGACGATCGCCTGCCGCCTCACCGCATCGGCCCGGCACGGCCGTAGGCGCGCGCCGCCGCCGGAGCGGTGACGGCGATCACCAGCAGACAGAAGACGACGGCGAGCGGCGCGGCGTGACGGTCCGGAAAACCGGCCCCGGCGGGCGTTCCTCCCGTGCCCAGCAGATCGCGCACCGTGCTGTTCACCGCGGTCACCGGGTTCCAGCCGACCACCTGGCGCAGCCAGCCGGGCAGGCCGTCCGGCGGCACGAACGCGTTGGACAGGAACGTCGCCGGCAGCAGGCACACCGGTACGAGCGAGGTGACCGCCTCGGCGTTGCGGAGGGTGAGCCCGAGGAAGATCCCCAGGCACGCGCACCCCGTGCCGAGCAGCAGCTCCAGGCCCACCGCGGCCAGCGCCGCCGTGGGGCGGACCCCGTCGGCCCAGCCGGCGATCCACGCGGCGGGCACCACACCGGCCATCGCCACCACCACGGGCAGTGAGTCCACCACGATCCGCCCGGACAGGATGGCCGCGCGGTCGACAGGAAGCGAGCGGAGCCGGTCGAACACACCGTTCTGGAGGTCGTCGAGGACGCCCAGCGCGGAGAGCGCGACCGTCGAGACGGCGAGCGAGGTGATCACGCCCGCCGCCACGTACGCGCCGTACGGCCCGCCGCCGGGCACCCGCATGCTGCCGCCGAACAGGATCCCCAGGCCCACCACCATCGCGACCGGCATCACGGTGAAACCGACCAGCTTCTCCGGCAGGCGCAGCAGATGCCGCAGATGCCGGCCCGCGATGGCCCGCGTGTCGCCGAGGAACTCCGCCATGTCGCCGCGGGCCGGTCAGGCGTGCCCGGCGAGCAGGATCCGGTGCATCGGGGTGTCCAGCACCGCGACCCGCCGTAGTCCGGTCGAGGCGAGCCACTGGTCGTAGTCGTCCAGCAGGAAGGCGTCACCGCCGCCGGTGGCCAGCATGGACGCGGCGAACAGCATCGCGAACCGGTCCTGGACCGACTTGGCGTCCTTCTCGTCGGTGACCAGGTGGTCCGCGATGCAGATCAGGCCGTCCCGTGACAGGGCCTCCTTGGACTTGCGCAGCAACTCCTGTGCCGACTCGGGGGTCTGGAGGTGGAAGATGTTGACGAAGACCAGCAGGTCGTGGCCGGTGCCCCAGCTCTCGGTCCAGAAGTCGCGCACCTGGACGCCGAACCGGTCGGCGACGCCGAGCCGTTCGGCCTGCGCCGTGGCGATCGGCGCGATGGCCGGCGCCTCGAGACCGGTGGCCCGCCAGCGCGGGAACGCCCGCAGCAGCAACTGGCTGTACAGGCCGGTACCGCAGCCGATGTCCAGGACGGAGGCGGGCCGGTCGGTGGGCCACTCCAGCGTCTCGAAGCCGCCGCGCAGCGCCTCGACGATCGGCGGCGCCCAGAAGTTGATGCCGCGTACCAGGGACTCGTAGTTGTGCTCGCTGATCTGGTTGAGCTGGAGCCCGCCCGTCTCGTCGCGGTTGTCGCCGCGCACCGCGTCCGCGAGGTTGCGCCAGGAGTGCCAGGCCAGCTGGCGGTCGTACTCGATCTTGCCGACCAGGCTGAACAGCCCGTCCGGCAGCAGGCATTCGCGCATCTCCTCCGGCATCCGGTAGACCGCGGGGCCGTCCTCGGTGGGGACACGGTCGACGATGTCGTAGGCGTACAGGCCGTCCATCAGCACCCGCATCGCCCGCTGGTTGGCGGCGCAGGCCCGCGCGAGCTGGTCACTGGTCCTCGGTCCGGCGCTCAACTCGGCGAACACACCGAGGTCGTGCGCGGCCTCGATGACGCCGGGCGCCCACAGCGAGATCAGGTGCTCGTAGACCCGGTGGGCGGAGTGCACGACCCGGCCGGAGCCCCGCCAGTCGGGAAGCAGCGTGGTGTCCACGAGCGGGCGGACGTTGAGTTCCGGCGCGGGTCCGTCGCCCGCCTCGAAGTCGGCGGGCGTGGTGACACCAGGCGTCATCGCAGTGCTCCTTTGGGGGTAGGCGGCGCCTTGTCGGGCGAGCGGTTCAGCGGGCTGCCGCGGTCCGGTACCTGCGGGCGGCGAGCGGCATGGCCAGCGCGATCATCGCCACGATGAGGACCACGGCGACGGGGATCGGGTGCACCGAGGGGAAGGAGGTGTCGCCGACGGAGGTGGGGTTGCCGAACAGCCGGCGCAGGGCCCCGACCACCGCCGACAGCGGGTTCCACACCGCGATGGCGCGCAGCCACTCGGGCAGTCCGCTCAGCGGGATGAACGCGCTGGACAGGAACGTGAGCGGCATCATGACCATGGACATCACCGCGCTGACCGCCTCGACGTTGCGCAGGGACAGTCCGAGCAGCGCGCCGAGCCAGGCGGCGCCCAGGCCGAGCAGCAGCAGGATGCCGAAGGCGGCCAGGATGTGCGGGGCGCCGGTGTGCACCCGCCAGCCGATCAGGGAGCCGACCGCGGCCATCACGACGATGGCTACGGTGGACAGCAGCAGGTCGGAGACGGTACGCCCGATCAGTACGGCGTAGCGGGACATGGGAAGCGAGCGGAACCGGTCGACCAGGCCGTTGCGCAGGTCGTCGACCACGCCGACCGCGGTGGTCTGCAGGTTGGCCAGCATGACCTGGGCGAAGATGCCGGCCATGATGTACTCGCGGTAGTTGCCGCCCTCGACCTGCATGGCGCTGCCGAACAGGAACCCGAAGACGATCACGTACATCACCGGCATCAGCGTCACGCTGAGCAGCCGTTCCGGCACCCGGGTCAGATGCCGCAGGTGACGGCCCGTCAGGGCGAGGCAGTCGCTCAGGAACTCGCTCATGTCGCCGCTCCTTCGGTCACCGGCCGCGCCGCGGGGCCGGTCAGGGACAGGAAGACCTCGTCCATCGAGGGACGGCTGAGCCGGAAGTCGGCCACCGGGATACCTGCCTGGGCCAGTTCGGTGGCCACCGTCGCGATACCGCCGACGCCTTCGGTCATCGGCACGGAGACCGTCCGCTTCTCCTCGTCCACGAGCGGTTCGTCGACGCCGAACCGGCTCAGCACCTTGGTGAGGGCGACGACGTCGTCCGCGGAGGCGGCGGTGACCCGCAGCCTGTCGTCCCCCACCCGGTCCTTCAACTCGTCGGGGGTGCCCTCGGCGACGACACTGCCGTCCTTCAGCACGGCTATCCGATCGGCGAGTTGGTCGGCCTCTTCGAGGTACTGGGTGGTCAGCAGGACGGTGACGCCACGGCTCACCTGGGTGCGGATCACCTCCCACAGGGTCAGCCGGCTGGACAGGTCGAGGCCGGTGGTCGGCTCGTCCAGGAACAGCACCGGCGGCTCGGCGATCAGGCTGGCGGCGAGGTCGAGCCTGCGCCGCATGCCGCCGGAGTAGGTCTTCACCGGCCGGTCGGCCGCGTCGGTCAGGTCGAGCCGTTCCAGCAGTTCGTCCGCCCTGGCCCGGGTGGCGCTCCGGCCGAGGTGGTAGAGGGTGCCGATCAGCCGGAGGTTCTCCCGGCCGGTCAACCGCTCGTCGACCGCAGCGTACTGTCCGGTCAGCCCGATGCGCCGGCGGACCTCCTTGCCCTGCCGGCGCACGTCGAATCCGGCCACGGTCGCCTCGCCGCCGTCCGCGGAGAGCAGGGTGGCCAGGATGCGCACGGTCGTGGTCTTCCCGGCGCCGTTGGGCCCGAGCAGCCCGAAAACCGTGCCGGCGGGGACCGACAGGTCGACACCGTTCAGCGCGTCCTTGACCTGCTTTCCACCGTAACGTTTGCTCAGTCCCTCGGCCCGAATTGCAATGTCCACGCATTCACCCCCATACGCTACGGGTTCGCCGACCGCGACGGCTGCCGCATCGGCGCCGCCGACGCTAGCAGCGGCGTGGCCGGAACCGGCCCCCTCATTGAAAACTCCGATATGCGCGGGGTTCGCGCCTCCGCGCCCGGTGATACCGTGCCCGCGGTGTGCTCGGGCTTCTAGGTGAGGATTTGAATGGTACGCGAAACATTAATTCCAGGTGAAAATGACGGGAATTCACCCGGCCGGGAGCCGGGCGCCGAACTCCCGCTCCGGCCGGTCTGGGTTCACCTGGCTTTCGTCTTCACGTTTCTCTTCATGCTTCTCCACGTGTACTGGGCGGTGGGCGGCACCTGGGGACTGCCGCTCCTGGCGCGGCACGACAAGTCCGCGGTGCAGGCGGTCAACTGGGTGGTGAGCGCGATCATGCTGTTCGGCGCGCTCTTCGTCCTCGCGCTGAACCGCCGTACGGACAGCCGGGTGCGCGCCTGGGTGCTGCTGGCGCCGATGTGGATCGCTGCGGTGGTGTGCGTCTCCCACGCCTTTTACGGCTTCGTCACCAAGGCCCTGTACCTGAGCGGACACCACGGCGCCGTCGACTTCCCGGTCGTGCCCGGGGTCGGCGCGGCGGAGGCGGCCGAGGCGAACCACCTCTCGGCCGTGCAGGACCTCCTGGTGTTCGAGCCGTGCTTCCTGGTCCAGGGCGTGGTACTGTCCCTGGCCGCCTGGCAGTTCATCCGCACCCGGAACGCCCGCCGCCGATGGTGGACGTCGCTGGTCGTGGGCATCGTGGTGATCGACGTGTTCGGCGCCCTGCTCTCGGTGGCCGGCGCGCGCTTCGCGCTCTCCTGACCCCCCGCGTCCGCCGGTTCAGCCGGCGGCGCGGGCGGCCGCGAGGTGGCCGGTCAGACGGCCGGCCAGGTCGCGGACGAGGGCTTCGGGGTCGTCCATCAGGTAGAAGTGGCCGCCGGGGTACACCCGGTGGTCGAAGCGGCCGGTGGCGCTCACCGCCGCCCACTCCCGCAGGCCCTCGACCGGCACCTGCTCGTCCTCGCTCCCCACGTACGCGGTCACCGGGGTGGCCAGCGGCGTGACCGGGCGCGGAAGATACGTGCCGATCAGCCGGAAGTCCGCCCGGATCGCGGGCAGTACCAGCTCCCGCAGGTCCGCATCGTCCAGCACCGTGCCGGCGTCCGGGTCGCCGAGCCGGCGTACCTCCTCCACGATCGCGTCGTCGCCGCGCAGGTGCACGCTCTTGGGCACCACCCGGTGCGGCGGCAACTGGCCGGAGACGAACAGCCGTCCCGGCGCCGAGCCGGTGCGCTGCTTCAGGCGCAGCGCCACCTCGTAGGCGACGGAGGCGCCCATGCTGTGCCCGAACAGCACGAGCCGCTCTCCCGCGCAGGCCTGCAGCACATCGGCGATCGGCGTGGTCAGCGCGCCCATCTCGTCGATGCACGGCTCCAGCAGCCGGTCCTGACGGCCCGGGTAGCACACCCCGGTCACCTCGACGTCGTCCGGCAGCCACCGCGGCCAGTCGCGGAACATGCTGGCCGCGCCGCCCGCGTGGGGGAAGCACACCAGCCGCAGACGGGGCCGGGCCACCTTGCGGTAGCAGCGCAGCCACTTCGACGGGCCCATTCCCGCGGACGGGTTCACCCGCGTGCCCCGTTCCCGCTGCCGTAGGCGGCCAGCGCCGCCTCGTCCGGCTCGAAACGCACCGGCAGACTGCACAGCCCGGTCAGGAAGTTGGAGTGGATCCGCTGCGGCTCGCCGGTGACCTCGAACCCGGTGCTGTAGGTGCGCAGGGCGTCCAGCATCGCGTTCACCTCGACCCGGCCCAGATAGGCGCCGAGGCAGAAGTGCGGGCCGTAGCCGAAGGTGATGTGCTTGTTCGGCGACCGGTTCAGATCGAAGACGTACGGGTCGGCGAAGACCTCCTCGTCCCGGTTGGCCGAGCTGTTCCACAGCGTGACGATGTCGCCCGCGGCGATCACCTGGCCGTGCAGCTCCACGTCGGTGACCGCGCGCCTGCCGAAGTGCATCGCCGGGGTCGCCCAGCGCAGCACCTCCTCGGTGGCCGACTCCAGCGTCACCTCGCGGTCGCGGAGCGACTGCCACTGGTCCGGGTGCCGCGTGAGGGTCCGCACGGCGTCGATCATCGACAGGCGGCTGGTCTCGTCGCCGCCGAGGATCAGGCTGTAGCAGTTGAGGACGATGACCTCCTCGCTCAACGGCTCGCCGTTCACCGTGCTGTTGGCGAGCACGCTGATCACGTCCTCGGTCGGCTTCGCCCGGCGCTCGGCGACCAGCTCGTTGAAGTACAGCAGGATCTCGTTGCGGGCGAGCCAGGCGTCGGTCTCCGACTGGCCCTCCTCGTTCGAGCTGAGTGCGGACTTGTTGAGGTTCAGCAGGAACTCACGGTCGGCGGTGGGCACTCCGAGCAGGTCGGAGATGGTGTTCATCGGGATGTGCTCGGCGACGTCGGTGGCGAAGTCGCACTCGCCGCGCCGGACGGCCTCCACCACCAGGCGGGTGGTGTTCTGGCGGACCCGGTCGGAGATGGGCTTGAGAGCCTGCGGGGAGAAGGCCTTGAGCAGTACGTTGCGCAGGTTGCGGTGCGGGGCGCCGTCGGTGACGGCGAGCATCTTTCCCGTCGCGGAGTCGCCGCCGGCGAGCAGCGTGACCAGCACGTTGCCCCGCTCCGAGGTGAGCCGCTTGTTGTCCTTGTACAGCGCCATGACGTCCGCGTACCGGCTGATCACCCAGAATCCCGGCGCGTCGCCGGTGGGCGGGTGCCAGTGGAGCGGCCGCGTGGTGCGCAGCCGGCGCCAGTATTCACGGAGGTCGTTCTCCTCGAACGTTCTGGGATCGGTCAGATCGACCGTGGAGATGTCGTCCGGTGTCGACATCGTCTGCGCAGTCATGTTTCCACCATTCGTCGTGGGCTGCGAAAGACTGGGAAAGGGAATTGCGGCGGCGAGTTCGACCGAGGGGACATCCGGTTCAGGCCCGGGGAAAAGGATTTCCTTTTCCCCGGGCCTGAACCGGTCGGTCGACACGGGCTACGGGATCCGGCTACTTGCTTTCTCCGAGCTTCTCGGCGAGTACGCGGCCGATTTCCGCGGCCGGTTCAGCCTGCATCATATGGGCGTGGGTACAACGCACCACCCTGTATTCAATTTTTCCCGTCACGAACGGCCGCCAGCGCTCGGCCCGTTCGGCGAGTTCCGCGGCAGGCACCGTCTCGTCGGGCTCGGCGACGAGGACCAGTACGTCGCTGTCGAGCGGCCGCGGCTCGAAACCGCCGATGAGGGTGCGGCTGTTCGCGAACACCTGGGCCAGCGCGGCGATGGCGGACTCGTCGAGGTTGGCGAACACGCTCTGCCGTTCCCTCAGCACCTCTGCCACCATCGCGTACTCCAGCGGTTCGTCGCCCAGGCTGTCCATGTCGTGGCCGACGAAGTCCAGCATGATCCGCAGCGCGTCCTGCTGGTCGGGCAGGCGCTCCGGTTCCGGCTCGGAGCGGTCGATGGGGTACTGGTCGAGGTTGGCCAGCAGTCCGACCTCCTCGCCCGCGGCCCGGAGCTGGGTGGCCATGGCGTGGACCACCAGACTGCCAAGCGACCAGCCGAGCAGGTGGTACGGGCCGTTCGGCTGGACGCCGCGCACCTGCGCGACGTAGTCCGCCGCCATCTCCTCGATGCTGCCCGGCAGGTGCGCCGAGGGGTCGGCGAGGCCCCTGGCCTGGAGACCGTAGAGCGGGCGGTCCGCACCGATGTGCTTCATCAGCCCGGAGTAGACCCAGCTCAGGCCACCCGCCGGGTGCACGCAGAACAGGGGTGCCTTGTCGCCCGTGGTACGCAGCGGCAGCAGAACGTCCAGGGTGTCCCCCTCGGTGTCGCCCGCGAGCCGGTCCGCCAGCTCCGCGACGGTGGGCGCCTCGAAGATGGTGCGGATGCTCAGCCGTACGCCGAACGTGGCGCGGACCTTGGTGACCAGCCGCATCGACATGATGCTGTCGCCGCCGACGTCGAAGAAGCTGTCGTGCACGCCGACCGTCTCCAGCCCGAGCACCTCGGCGAACAGGCCGCACAGGATCTCCTCCCGCGGAGTGCGCGGCCCCGTCCAGTCCGTGGGGCTGAAGTCGGGCGCCGGCAGGGCCTTGCGGTCGAGCTTGCCGTGGGCGGTGAGCGGCAGCGCGTCGAGCACGACGAACGCGGCGGGCGTCATGTGGTCCGGCAGCCGCGCGGCCAGGGCGTCACGCAGCCGGGGCACCTCGACCGTCGCCCCGTCCGCCGGTACCACGTAGGCGACCAGGCTCTTCGCACCCTCCTCGTTCTCGCGGACGACGACGACCGCCTGACCCACGGTCTCGTGCCGGCCGAGTACGGTCTCGATCTCGCCGAGTTCGATGCGGAAGCCGCGGATCTTGACCTGTTCGTCGGCGCGTCCGACGAACTCCAGGGTGCCGTCCGGGGTCCAGCGGGCGATGTCGCCGGTGCGGTAGACGCGTGTCCCGGGTGGGCCGTAGGGGTTGGCGAGGAAGCGTTCCGCGGTGAGTGCGGGGCGGTTGAGGTAGCCGCGTGCGAGTCCGTCGCCGGTGACGTAGAGCTCGCCGGCGACACCGTGGGGGACGGGGCGGAGCGCGGCGTCGAGGACATAGGCGCGGGTGTTGATGACCGGGGTGCCGATGGGGACCGGGCCGCCGGGAGTGAGCGGTGCGCTGATGGTGGCGGCGACGGTGGCTTCGGTGGGGCCGTAGGCGTTGGTCATGCGGCGGCCGGGTGCCCAGCGGGTGACGAGTTCGGGTGGGCAGGCGTCTCCGCCGACGATGAGGCCCTGGAAGCCGGGGAGTTCGACGGCTGCTTGGGTGGGGATGCTGGCGAGTGCGGCCGGGGGGATGAGGGCGTGGGTGACCTGGTGGTCGCGTAGGACGTCGGCCAGGGCTTCGCCGACGAGGGGGCCGGCGGGTGGGACGACCATGGCGGCGCCTGCGGCGACCGCCGTGCACAGCTCCAGCACCGAGGCGTCGAAGCTGGGTGAGGAGAACAGCAGGACGCGTGAGTCTGCCTGGACGGTGAAGCGTTCGACGCAGGAGGCGGCGAAGGCGGCCAGGCCTCGGTGGGAGACGAGGACGCCCTTGGGGCGTCCGGTGGAGCCGGAGGTGTAGATGACGTAGGCGGGGTGGTCCGGTCGCAGAGCACCGGCGTTCACCGGAGAGCTGTCGGTGCCCAGGTCGGTGTCGGCGGTCAGCCAGCGTGTCCCGCCGCCCACTTCCCCGAGCCGTTCGGCGGTCTCCTGGGTGGAGAGGATCAGTGCGGGAGCCGCGTCGCCGAGGATGTACTCGATGCGTTCGGCCGGGTAGTCGGGGTCGATGGGCAGGTAGGCGCCGCCTGCCTTGAGTACGGCGAGTTGGGCCACGACCATGTCGACCGAGCGGCGCAGTATCAGTGCCACCAGTCGCTCGGGGCCGACTCCGGCGTCGATCAGGACGCGGGCGAGCCGGTTGGCCCGTTCGTCCGTCTCCCGATAGGACAGCGACTCCTCGCCGTGCACCAGCGCCACCGCGTCCGGGTTCCGCTCCACGGTCGCGCCGAACAACTCCGGGAACGTCACCGGCACCACATCACCACGCGCCGTGTCGTTCCACTCCACCAGCACCCGATGCCGTTCCTCGGGGGACAGCAGTTCGGCTTCGCCGACGGCCCGGTCCGGATCGGCCGCGAACTGGCTGATCAGCCCGACCAGCCAGTCCATCCAGCGCACCATCTCGGCGCGCTCGAACAGCTCGCCGCGGTACTCGAACTTCAGCAGTAGTTCGCGGGTCGGAACGGCGATCAGGGAGATCGGGTAGTGGTTCGCGTCCCGTGCCTCAAGGCCGGTGATCCGCTGGCCCTCGGTCGGCCTGCCGAGCGTTCCTGTGTCCATCGGATAGTTCTCGGTGACGGTGAGGGTGTCGAAGAGCTGGTCGACACCCTGCGCACGGAGGATGTCCGGCAGGCCCAGATACTGGTGGCCCATCAGCTCGGTCTGCCGGCTCTGAAGACCGTTCAGCAGCTCCGCCCACGACTCGCCGGGCCGCACCCGGACGCGTACCGGCAGTGTGTTGATGAACAGGCCGACCATGTTCTCCACGCCGTCGATCTCCGGCGGGCGGCCCGAGACCGTGCCGCCGAAGACGACGTCGTCGCGTCCCGTCAGCCGTCCCAGCAGAACACCCCAGGCCGCCTGGACGACGGTGTTGAGCGTGACACCGCAGCGCCGGGCAGCCGCGTTCAGCGCGGTGGTCAGCTCCTCGGGCACGCGGAACAGCAGCTCGTCCGGCACGGTCGCCCGGCGGCCGGAGTCCTCCGGCGCGATGAGCGTCGGTTCGCTGACGCCTTCGAGCACCCGCTGCCACGCGGCGAGCGCGGTCCCGCGGTCCTGCCGGCCCAGCCAGGACAGGTACTCACGGTAGGGGGTGGGCGCGGGAAGGTTCCCGCCCGCGTAGAGCACGAACAGATCGCGCATCACCAGCGGAGCGGACCAGCCGTCCAGCAGGATGTGGTGGGTGGTGAGGACGAACCGGCAGCGGTTCTCGCCCAGTTGGACGAGGGTGAACCGGAACAGCGGCGGCCGTTCCACCTCGAACCGGTCCACGCGGTCGGCGGCCATGAACGCGGCCAGCTCGGCGTCCCGCTCCTCGGGCGCGAGGCCGCTGAAGTCCGCCTCCCGCCACGGCAGTTCCACCCCGCGCCGCACCACCTGCACGGGCCGGTCCAGGCCCTGCTGCCGGAACGCGGCCCGCAGGTTGGCGTGCCGGTGCAGCAACCCGGCCGCGGCCTCCCGGAGCCTGGGGGCGTCCAGGCCGCCCTCGACGTCCACGGCGATCTGGATGTTGTAGACGTCGGGGGAGTGCTCGTCGAACTGGGCGTGGAAGAGCAGGCCCTCCTGCAACGGAGTGAGGGGCAGCACGTCCTCGAGCTGCTCCGGGTCGGCCGCCTCCACCATGTCGATCTGGGCCTGGGTCAGCGGAACCAGCGGAAGGTCGGAGGGGCTGTGACCACCGGCCGAGGGGCGCGCCACGTGCGCGACCAGCGCGCCGAGCGCCTCGAACCAGGTCTCGGCGAGCTCCCGCACCTCCTCCTCGGTGAACAACGCGTCCGCCCAGGACCAGACGGCGACCAGCCGCGGCCCGTCGGCGCGGTCCTGGGTCTGCGCGTTCAGGTCGATGCTGTGGCTCAGCGGTACGTCGGTGTCGCCGCCGCCGCCGAGTCCGCCGGACTCCGGGGCCGGGCTCCACTCCTGCGGCGTGGCCCGCGTCTCCTCCTCGGCGATGGCGAACCGGCCCAGGTAGTTGAAGCCGATCTGCGGCTTGGGCAGGCCCGCGAGCATCATGCTGGTCTGCGGGTTGAGGTAGCGCAGCAGGCCGTACCCGATGCCGTTCTCCGGCAGCCTGCGCAGCTGCTCCTTGACCTCCTTCAGGGCCCGGCCGGCCGACGCGCCCCCGGCGCAGAACTCACCCCAGTCGAGCGGGCCCGGGTCGACCCGGACCGGGAAGAGGCTGGTCAGCCAGCCGACGGTGCGGTGCAGGTCGACACCGTCGACGATCTCCTCACGGCCGTGGCCCTCCAGGTCGATCAGCACGCCCGTGTGGTCGCCCCGGCCGTGGGTCCGCCGCCACTGTGCCACCGCCGCGCCGAACGCGGTGAGCAGGACGTCGTTGACCCGGGCGTGGAAGGCGGCGGGCACGGTGGTGAGCAGCGCGGCGGTCAGGTCGGTGGGCAGGACCAGCGACATGGTGCGCGCGGTCGCGGTGATGTCCCGTCGCGGGTCGAGCGGTTCGGGGGTCAGCAGCGGGTCGGACGCGCCGAGCACGTCCAGCCAGGTCTCCAGCTCCCCGACCCGCTCGGCGTCCTGCGCGGCCTCGGTCAGCCGCTGGGCCCAGGTGCGCAACGAGGTTCCCACCGGCGCCAGTTCCGGCGTCCTGCCGGCCGCCACCTCGGCCCAGGCCTGAGCCAGATCGGGCAGCAGGATCCGCCAGGAGACGCCGTCCACGACCAGGTGGTGCACGACCAGCAGCAGCCGGCCGGGAGCGGAGGGACCCGCGTCGAACCACACCGCCTGCACCATCGCGCCGGTCTCGGGGTCGAGCCGGTCCCAGGCCGCCTGGACGTGCTCACCGATCCGGGCGTTGGTCTCCTCCCGGCCCAGCCCGGCGATGTCGACCCGGCGGACGCAGTCGGCGGCGCGCAGTTCGCCGCGAGACGGTATGTCCAGGTTCCAGATCAGCCCGCCGGTGCGGCGCAGCCGCATCCGCAGTGCGTCGTGGTGGTCGAGCACCGTTTGGAGGGCGGCTTCCAGGCGCTTCAGGCCGAGTTCGGCCGGGACGACGACCATCATGGTCTGGTTGAAGCGCCGGATCGGTCCGCCGCGCTCCCGCATCCAGTGGATGATCGGCAGCAGCGGCACCGAGCCGACGCCGTCGGTGTCCGCGAGGCTCACGGCGGACGTCCCGGCACCTCCGGCGGCAGCCGCTAGGCGGGCGACCGTCTTGTGCTCGAACACGTCCCGGGCGGTGAACTCGACGCCTGCCGCGCGCGCCCGGCTGACCAGCTTGATGGAGACGATGCTGTCGCCGCCGAGGTCGAAGAAGCTGTCGTCGATCCCCACCTCGGACAGGCCGAGCACCTCGGCGAACAGCCCGCACAGGATCCTCTCGGTCTCGTCGCGTGGCTCCCGGCTGCCCCGGGACGAGGTGAACTCGGGCGCGGGCAGGGCCTTGCGGTCGAGCTTGCCGTGAGGGGTGAGCGGCAGCGCGTCGAGCACGACGAACGCGGCGGGCATCATGTAGTCGGGCAGGCCGGCGCTCACCCGCTCCCGCAGCCGTGCGGTGTCGATCTCGGAGGCGGCGTCGGGCACGAGGTAGGCGACGAGCTGCTTGCGGTGCTCTTCGTCCTCCCGCGCGTTCACCACCGCCTGGGCGACGGCGGGGTCCTCGGCGAGTACGGTCTCGATCTCGCCGAGTTCGATGCGGAAGCCGCGGATCTTGACCTGTTCGTCGGCGCGTCCGACGAACTCCAGGGTGCCGTCCGAGGTCCATCGCGCGACGTCGCCGGTGCGGTACATCCGCGATCCGGGCCGGCCGAAGGGGTCGGCCACGAACCGCTCGGCGCTCAGCGCGGGGCGGTTGAGGTAGCCGCGGGCGAGTCCGTCGCCGGTGACGTACAACTCGCCGGCGACACCGACCGGGACGGGGCGCAGCCAGGCGTCCAGGACGAAGGCGCGGGTGTTGATCACCGGGGAGCCGATCGGCACGGCCCCGCCGGGGGTCAGAGGCGTGCTCGTCGAGACGGCGACGGTGGCTTCGGTGGGGCCGTAGGCGTTGATCATGCGGCGGCCGGGTGCCCAGCGGGTGACGAGTTCGGGTGGGCAGGCGTCTCCGCCGACGATGAGGCCCTGGAAGTGGGTGAGTCGGGTTGCCTGTTCGGTGGGGATGCTGGCGAGTGCGGCCGGGGGGATGAGGGCGTGGGTGACCTGGTGGTCGCGCAGGACGTCGGCCAGGGCTTCGCCGACCAGGGGGCCGGCGGGTGGGACGACCATGGCGGCGCCTGCGGCGACCGCCGTGCACAGCTCCAGCACCGAGGCGTCGAAGCTGGGTGAGGAGAACAGCAGGACGCGTGAGTCTGCCTCGACTGTGAAGCGTTCGACGCAGGAGGTGGCGAAGGCGGCGAGGCCGCGGTGGGAGACCACTACGCCCTTGGGGCGTCCGGTGGAGCCGGAGGTGTAGATGACGTAGGCGGGGTGGTCCGGTCGCAGAGCACCGGCGTTCACCGGAGAGCTGTCGGTGCCCAGGTCGGTGTCGGCGGTCAGCCAGCGTGTCCCGCCGCCCACTTCCCCGAGTCGTTCGGCGGTGTCCTCGGTGGAGAGGATCAGTGCGGGTGCGGCGTCGCCGAGGATGTACTCGATGCGTTCGGCCGGGTAGTCGGGGTCGATGGGCAGGTAGGCGCCGCCTGCTTTGAGTACGGCGAGTTGGGCCACGACCATGTCGACCGAGCGGGGCAGTATCAGTGCCACCAGTCGCTCGGGGCCGACTCCGGCGTCGATGAGGACGCGGGCGAGCCGGTTGGCCCGTTCGTCCGTCTCCCGATAGGACAGCGACTCCTCGCCGTGCACCAGTGCCACCGCGTCCGGGTTCCGCTCCACGGTCGCGCCGAACAACTCCGGGAACGTCACCGGCACCACGTCACCACGCGCCGTGTCGTTCCAGTCGTGCAGCAACTGCCGCCGTTCGGGCGCCGAGAGCACGTCGACGGCGCGCACCGGGAGTTCCGGTTCGGCGGCAACGGCCTCCAGGAAGCGCACCAGCCGCTCGCCCAGTTCCTCGACGGTCGAGCGGTCGAAGAGGTCGAGGCGGAACTCCATGAGGCCGCTGATCCCCTGAAGTCCGCCCTCGCGGTCGATGCTCTCGTTGAAGCTCAGCGAGAGGTCGAACTGGGTTGACTTGACCGGCACTTGGCGCACGGTGCAGTTCAGGCCGGACAGGCCCATGCTGCTCTCCGGCGTGTTCTGGAGTGCCAGCGAGACCTGGAAGAGCGGGTGGCGGGCCAGTGAGCGCTCCGGGTTGAGCACCTCCACCAGCCGCTCGAACGGCACGTCCTGGTGGGCGTAGGCGGCGAGGTCCGCCTCACGCACGCGGCCCAGCAGCTCGGTGAAGGTCGGATCGCCGGACAGGTCGGTGCGCAGTACCAGCGTGTTGATGAAGAAGCCGACGACCCGCTCCAGCGCGTCGTCCGTGCGGCCCGCGATCGGGCTGCCCAGCACCACGTCGGAGGTTGAGCCCAGCACCGACAGCAGCGAGGCCAGGCCCGCCTGGAGCACCATGAACAGGGTGGTGCCGGTCTGCCGGGCCAGCGCGGCGAGATCACGGTGCAGTTCGGCCGGCAGGTGCAGCAGCACCGAGTCGGCCCGGTAGTCGGCCTCGGCGGGCCGCGGGCGGTCCGTGGGCAGGCGCAGCTCGTCCGGCAGGCCGGTCAACGTCTGCTCCCAGAAGTCGAGTTGCCGGCGGATCAGGCTGTCCTGGTCGTCCTCGGAGCCCAGGATCCCGTAGTTCCACATGGTGTAGTCGGCGTACTGCACCGGCAGCGGCTGCCAGTCGGGCGCCGTACCGGCGGCCCGGGAGGTGTAGGCACGTGCCAGGTCGGCGGAGAACGGGTCGAGCGACCAGCCGTCGCCGGCGATGTGGTGCAGCACGGTCAGCAGGACGTGGGACTCCGGGCCGGTCTGGAACAGGGTGACCCGCAGGGGGGTCTCCACGGCCAGGTCGAAGCTCTGCGCGGAGGCCGCGGTGATGGCGGTGTCCAGGTCCTCCGCGGTGGTCCGCACGATGGCCAGCTCGCAGCCCCGGCCCGCAGGGAGGATGTCCTGGCGCGGCTCGCCGTCCCGGTCGGGGAAGACGGTGCGCAGGCTCTCGTGCCGGGCGACCACGTCCCGTACGGCGGCGCGCAGTGCGTCGACGTCGAGCGGGCCGCTGATCTGCACCGCGAGGACGATGTTGTGGGCGGTGCTGCTCTGCTCGAAGCGGTTCATGAACCAGAGCCGGCGCTGCGCGTAGGACAGCGGGATCTCCGCCGGCCGTTCCCACGGCCGCAGGGTGGCGCGGGCGCCGGCCGCGCCGCCGATCCTGCCGACCAGTTCGGCGACGGTCGGCGCCTCCCACAGCTCCCGCAGCGGCAGTTCGACCTCGAAGACCGATCTGATCCGGCTGACCACACGGGTCGCGTGCAGCGAATGGCCGCCCAGCTCGAAGAAGTTGTCGTGGACGCCGACCGACGTCAGGTTGAGCATCTCCGCGAACAGCCCGCACAGGATCTCCTCCTGCGGGGTGCGCGGGCCCTGGCGGGTCACCATGGCGGCGAAGTCGGGGGCGGGTAGCGCCTTGCGGTCCACCTTGCCGTTGGGGGTCAGCGGCAGCGCGTCCAGCGGGACGAAGACGGCCGGCAGCATGTAGTCGGGCAGCCGGGTCGCCGCGTGGGCGCGCAGCGCGTCCACCGCCGGCACCTTGCGGCCGGAGACCGGCACCAGATAGGCGACCAGGCGGTTCTCGCCCGACTCGTCGTCCCGGGCGACCACGGTGGCCTGGGAGACGTCGTCGTGCTCGGCCAGCACCGCCTCGATCTCGCCGGGTTCGACCCGGAAGCCGCGGATCTTCACCTGGTCGTCCACCCGGCCGACGAACTCCAGCTGGCCGTCGTCCGACCAGCGCGCCACGTCACCGGTGCGGTACATGCGGGAGCCCGGCGCGCCGAACGGGTCGGCCGTGAACCGCTCGGCGGTCGGTCCCGGCCGGCCCGCGTAGCCGCGGGCCACGCCGTCCCCGGCCAGGTACAGATCGCCCGCGACACCGACCGGGGTGGGGGACAGCGCCGAATCCAGTACGTAGGCACGGGTGTTGGCGATCGGCCGGCCGATCGGCGGAAGCCCCGGCCGGTCGCCCAGCAGCGCCGAGGTTGACCAGACGGTGGTCTCGGTCGGGCCGTAGACGTTGGTGACCTCGGCGGCCAGCGCGCGCAGCCGGGCGGCCAGGCCCGCCGGCACGGGCTCGCCGCCGACCAGGACCCGCAGCCCGGCCAGGGCCATCGGCCGCTCCGAGACCAGTGCCTGCCACAGGGTGGGGGTCGCCTGCATGAGCGTGGCGCCGGTGCCGGTGATCAGCCGCCCGAGCGCCGGCGGGTCGAGCACCTGGTCGCGGGAGGCGATGACCACGGTGGCGCCCGCGCTCAGCGGTACGAACAGTTCCAGCGCGGCGATGTCGAACGCGACGGTGGTGACAGCGACCAGCCGGTCGGCGGCGTCGACGCCGAACCGGGCCCGCATGTCGGCGACCAGGTTGGCGATGTTGGCGCGGGAGACCACGACGCCCTTGGGGCGGCCGGTGGAGCCGGAGGTGTAGATCGCGTAGGCGGGGTGGGCCGGACGGACCGGCGCGGTCAGGTCGGCGTCGGTCAGGCCGGTGCCGGGAAGCTGCGCGAGGGCGTCGGTGACGGCGGTCTCGTCCAGCACGACGCGCCGCACCCCGGGGACCTCGGGCAGGCCGGTCACGGAGGAGTCGGTGAGCAGCGCGCAGGGGCGTGCGTCGTCGAGGATGTAGCCGATCCGGTCGGCCGGGTACTCCGGGTCCAGGGGGACGTAGGCGCCGCCGGTCCTGAGGACCGCGAGCAGCGCCGTCAGCAGCGCCGCCCCGCGCGGCAGGGCCACGGCGACCCATGACTCCGGTCCGACGCCCGCGGCCGCGAGGTGGCGGGCGAGGCGGTTGGCGCGTTCGTCGAGCTCCCGGTAGGAGACCTCGCCGTCGGCGTCGATCACGGCGACGGCGTCCGGGGTGAGCGCCGCGTGCCTCGCGAAGGCGTCGACGACGGATTCGGCGCCCACGGGGACCGCGGTGTCGTTCCACTCCGTCAGCAGCAGGCGGCGTTCGGCCGGGGGCAGGGCCTGGACCCGGCCGACGGGTGCCTCGGGGTCGGCGTGGATGAGGGTGAGGATGCCGACCAGCGTGTCGAGGATGCCCTGCGCGCGCTCCCGGTCGAACAGGTCCGGGCGGTAGCCGAGCCGGATCCGCATGCGCCGGCCGGGCGCCGGGAACAGGCTCAGCGGGTAGTGGGTCGCGTCCTGGCCGACCGCGCCGGTGATCCGCAGGCCCTCTGCGAGTTCGCCGAGTCCGTCGGCCTCCACGGGATAGTTCTCGAACACGACCAGGGTGTCGAAGAGTTCGCCCGTCACCCCGGACTGCGCCTGGGCGTCGGCGAGCGTGAGGTGGTGGTGGTCGAGCAGGTCCACCTGCTGCCGCTGCTGCCGCTGCAGCAGCTCCGCCCAGGATTCGGCCGGCCGCGCGGAGACCCGTACCGGCAGGGTGTTGATGAACGAGCCGACCATGTTCTCCACGCCGGGGACCGCCGAGGGCCGGCCGGAGACGGTGCCGCCGAAGACGACGTCGTCGCGTCCGGTCAGCTTGCCCAGCAGGACGCCCCAGGCGGCCTGCACCACGGTGTTCAGGGTGACGCCGCAGCGCCTGGCCGTCTCGGCCAGCCCGCTGCTCAGCTCCTCCGGCAGCGTGACCAGCAGGTCCTGTGGGACCACCGCGCCGCGCTCGGCGTCCGGCGCGACCAGGGTGGGCTCCTGGACGTCGCCCAGCGCGTTGCGCCAGGCGGCGAGGGCGGCCCGCCTGTCCTGCCGTCCCAGCCAGGACAGGTAGTCGCGGTAGGGCGTCACCGGCGGCAGCTCGCCGCCGGAGTAGAGCGCGAACAGCTCGCGCATCAGCAGCGGTCCCGACCAGCCGTCGAGCAGGATGTGGTGGTTGGTCATCAGGAACCGGCAGCGGTTCCCGCCCAGCCGGATCAGAGTGAAGCGCAGCAGCGGCGCACGTCTCAGGTCGAACGGACGCACCCGGTCGGCGGCCATCAGCTCGGCGAGCCGGTCCTCCCGCCCGTCGGCCGGACCGTCGCTGAGGTCGATCTCGGACCAGGGCAGCTCGACGTTGCGGTACACCACCTGCACCGGATCGCCGTTCTTGCGGCGGCGGAAGCCGACCCGCAGGTTGGCGTGCCGGCGCAGCAGCCAGGCGGCCGCGTCACGAAGGCGGCCGGTGTCCAGGGCTCCGTCCAGGTCCACGGCGATCTGCACCGTGTAGACGTCGAGGGCGCTCTCGTCGTCCTGCGCGTACTGGGAGTGGAAGAGCAGCCCTTCCTGCAAGGGCGACAAGGGCAGGAGATCCTCGATGCGCGACTGGTTCACCATGACAACCCCTCGTCGTCCAGTTCGTTCTCGAACTCGTCCAGTTCCTGCTGGTCCACCGTGACCAGCGTGGGCGTGCCCGGCCGGGCGGGTGCCGCCGTCAGGGCACGGCCGCGGTCCACCATGGACGTCAGCGCCCGGAACCAGGCCTCGGCCAGGTCCCGTACGTCCGCCTCGTCGAACATCCCGTCGGGCCATGCCCAGGCGGCGACCAGCCGCGGGCCGTCGGCACGGTCCTCGGTCTGCGCGTTGAGATCCAGGCTGTGTGCCATGGGCATGGCCGCGTCGCCGCCGCCGGTCAGTCCGGCCAGGCCGGGCGGCGGGCTCCAGTCCTGGGCCGGGGCGTCACCGCCGCCGGCGGCGAACCGGCCCAGATAGTTGAAGCCGAGCTGCGGCGTGCGCAGGGCGGCCAGCTGCGGCCCGGTGCGCTCGTTGAGGTAGCGCAGCAGTCCGTAGCCGATGCCGCCGTCGGGCAGTTCGGCGAGCTGGGCGCGCACCTTGGCGAGCACGGCGTCCACCGCCGCGCCGCCGCCCCAGAAGTCGTTCCAGTCCACCTGCCCCGGATTGAGGCGCACCGGGAAGGAACTGGTGAACCAGCCGACGGTACGGCCCAGATCGGCGCCCCTGACCACCGGCTCGCGGCCGTGGCCCTCCATCTCGACCAGCACCGCGTTGCCCCGGGTCGGCCGGCGCCGGGCCCGCCAGGAGGCCACGGCCACCGTGTAGGCGGTGAGGAGTACGTCCTTGATCCCGGCGCCGAGGGCGCCCGGCACGCTCGTCAGCAGCGGCTCGGTCACCTCGGCGGGCAGGGTGAGGCGCAGGCTGTGCGCCGTGCCGAACACGTCACGCTCCCGGTCCAGCGGCCGGGCACCCAGCAGCGGGTCGGGGCCGCTCAACGCGGCTCGCCACAGTGGCAGTTCCTCGATCCGGGGCGCGCTGTTCGCCTCCTCGGCCAGGCGTCCGGCCCAGGTGCGCAGCGAGGTGGGCACCGCCTCCAGGAGCGGCTCCCGGCCGTCCGCCGCCCGGGACCAGGCGGCGGCCAGGTCCGGCAGCAGGATCCGCCAGGACACGCCGTCCACCACCAGGTGGTGCACGGCCAGCAGCAGCAGTCCGGGCCGGCCGGTACCGGCGTCGAACCAGACCGCCCGCACCAGAGAGCCGGACTCCGGGGTGAGCCGCCGCGCCGCCGCCCGGCCGTGCTCCACGAGCAGCGCGCGTTGCGCCTCGATGTCGCCGGAGGCGGCGGCGTCCGCGAAGTCCACGCGATGCACCAGCTGTTCGGCGCGCACCTCGCCCCGGGGGCGTACCTCGATCCGCCAGTCGTCGTCGCCGTCCCTGGCCAGCCGGAGCCGCAGCGCGTCGTGCCGGTCGAGCACGGCCTGTACGGCGTCGGTCAGTCGGGGCAGGTCGAGCGCGGCGGGCGTCCGGACCGTCATCGCCTGGTGGAAGCCGTCGACCGGGCCTCCGTGCTCCCGCCACCAGTGCATGATCGGGGTGAGCGGCAGTTCGCCGATGCCCGCGTCCGCGTCCTCGGCGAGGGACTCGGTCGCGGCCTCGGCGATCCGGGCGAGCGCCGCGGGGGTGCGATGCTCGAACACGTCCGCCACCGTCAGCTCGATCCCGGCCGTCCGGGCCCGGCTGACCAGTTGGATGGAGACGATGCTGTCGCCGCCGAGGTCGAAGAAGCCGTCGTCGGCCCCGACCGTCTCCCGGCCGAGCAGCTCGGCGAAGATCCGGCACAGGGCGGCCTCCCGCTCGGTGGCGGGGCCGCGGCCGGGCTCGCCGCCGAACTCGGGCGCGGGCAGGGCGGCACGGTCCAGCTTGCCGTTCGCGGTGAGCGGCAGCGCGTCCAGGACGGTGAAGGCGGCGGGGACCATGTAGTCCGGCAGCGCGGCCGCGACGTCCTTGCGCAGCACGGCGGGCTCCGGTGGCCGGGCTCCCTCGTCCGGGACCACGTAGGCCACGAGCTGTCTGAGGCCCGGCTGGTCCTCCCGCACGATCACCGCGGCCTGGGCGAGTCCGGGCCGGGCGAGCAGCACGGTCTCGATCTCGCCGGGTTCGACGCGGAAGCCCCGGATCTTGACCTGCTGGTCGGATCGGCCGACGAACTCCAGCTCGCCGCCGCGGTTCCAGCGTACGAGGTCGCCGGTCCGGTACATGCGGGCGCCGGCCGGACCGAACGGGTCGGCGACGAACCGCTCCGCGGTCAGCGCCGGGCGGCCCAGGTAGCCGAGGGCCACTCCGGAGCCGGCGATGCAGAGTTCGCCCGCGACGCCCACCGGCACCGGCCGCAGCCGCTCGTCGAGGACCGCCACGCGGGTGCCCGCGACCGGGCGGCCGATCGGCGGCGCCGTGTCGCCGGACAGCGGACCGCTGAGTGTGGCGGCGATGGTGGTCTCGGTCGGCCCGTAGACGTTGACGACGGTGCGTCCGGCCGACCAGCGGGCCAGCAGGCCCGGCGAGAGCGCCTCTCCGCCGGAGACGACGCAGCGCAGGCTGGGCAGCTCCCGCTCCGGGAGGGTGCCCAGGAGCGGGGCCGGCAGCATGACGTGGGTGGCGCCGGCGGCTTCGATGGCGTCGGCCAGGCCCTCACCGACCAGTTCCCGGCCCGGGCCGGGAAGGGCGAGCGTGGCCCCGGACAGCAGGGTCATCGCCAGATCGCCGACCGACACGTCGAAGTTGGCCGACACCACCTGGAGCACCCGGCTCCCGCCGTCCAGGCCCAGCCGTTCGACGTGGCTGTGCACGAACGACGCCAGACCGGTGTGCCCGACCAGCACGCCCTTGGGCCGGCCGGTCGACCCGGAGGTGTAGACGACATAGGCGGGGCTGTTCACGACTGCCGCCGCCGGGGGGTCGGTCGCCGGGCGCGCGGCCACCGAGGCGGCGAACCCCGGCTCGTCCAGGACCCAGGCGGGCACGGCCGGTGCGTCCGGCAGCAGGCCGCGGGAGGCCTCGGTGGCCAGCAGGGCGGCCGGTGCCGCGTCCGCGAGCATGAACGCCACGCGCTCGGCCGGATACTCCGGATCCACCGGCAGATGGACGGCGCCCGCCTTGGCCACCGCCAGGAACGCGGCGACCTGGAGCGGGGAGCGCGGGACGGCGACCGCGACGGTCCGGCCCGGGGCGACCCCGCGGGCGATCAGTTCGTGGGCCAGCCGGTTGGCCCGCCGGTTCAGCTCGGCGTAGCTGGTCCGCTCGCCCTCGCACCACAGGGCGGTCGCCCGCGGGGTGCGCGCCGCCTGCGCCTCGAACAGCTCCGCCAGGGTGCCCGCCGGCACCTCGGACGCGGTGCCGCGCCAGGCGCCGAGCAGCAGCTCCCGCTCGCCGGAGGTCAGCAGGTCGTGCTCGCCGATCGGCCGGTCCGGCTCGGCCAGCAGCCGCTCCAGCAGGGCGACCAGCCGGTCCGCCAGCGACTGGACGGTGCCCTCGGTGAACAGGTCGGTGCTGTACTCCACCACACCGACGACGCCGTCCGGCCGCCCTTCCGCGTCCACCGTCTCGGCCAGGTTGAACGCCAGGTCGAACTTGGCCACCCGCAGGCCGTGCGGCTGCTGGGCGATGACCAGGTCGTCGCCGAGGCTCAGCTCGGCGGGCGGGGTGTTCAGCAGGTTCAGCATGACCTGGAGCAGCGGGTGCCGGGACATCGAGCGGGTGGGGGCGAGCACCTCCACGAGCCGTTCGAAGGGCACGTTCTGGTTCTCGAAGGCGGCGACGTCGGTGCGCCGCACCCGCTCCACCAGCGCCCGGAAACTGGGGTCGCCGCTGGTGTCGGTGCGCAGCACCAGGGTGTTGACGAAGAAGCCGACCAGCTCGTCCAGGGCGTCGTCGGTGCGTCCGGCGACCGTGGTGCCCAGCGGGATGTCGCTGCCCGCGCCGATCCGGCCGAGCAGCGCGGCGAGGGCGGCCTGCAGGACCATGAAGGGGCTGGCCCCGGCCGTCTTCGCCAGCTCCGCCAGCGCACGGTGCACCGGGGGCTCAAGCCGCAGCCGGACCAGTCCGCCCCGGTGGCTGGGCCGGGCCGGGCGCGGCAGATCGGTGGGCAGCGCCAGCTCCTCCGGCATACCGGCCAGTTGCTCGCGCCAGTAGCCCAACTCCGCGGCAAGACGCGAGTCCTGGTCGTCCTCGCTGCCCAGCACGTCGCGCTGCCACAGGGCGTAGTCGGCGTACTGCACGGCGAGCGGCGTCCATTGCGGCGCCCGCCCGGCCGTCCGTGCCCGGTAGGCGTCGGACAGGTCGCGCAGCAGCGGGCCGAGCGACCAGCCGTCGCAGCTGATGTGGTGGACCAGGAACACGAGCACGTGGTCGCGCGGGCCCACGGTGAACAGGTGAGTGCGCAACGGCAGTTCGGCGGCCAGGTCGAAGCCGTGAGCGACGGCCGCGGCGACCGCGGCGTCCAGTTCCTCCGGTGCCACGTCGGCGATCCGCAGCGGGGGCGTCGCCGTCTCCGGGTCGAGGATCTCCTGGCGGGGGGTGCCGCCGGTCTCGGGGAACGTGGTGCGCAGGCTCTCGTGCCGGGCGACCACGTCACCGATCGCGGACCGCAGCGCCTCCACGTCGAGGTCGCCGGTGAGCCGCATGGACAGCGGGATGTTGTAGGTGGGGCTCGGGCCCTCCAGACGGTTGAGGAACCACAGGCGGCGCTGGGCGAACGACAGCGGGACGTGCTCGGGCCGCGGCTGCGGCACCACGGTCTGCCGGGCGTCCCCCGCCCCGCCGACCAGCACGGCCAGGCCGGCCACCGTGGGGTTCTCGAAGAAGTCGCGCAGCGGCAGTTCGGCGGCGAACTCGCTGCGGATCCGGCTGACCAGCTTGGTCGCCTGCAGCGAGTGCCCGCCGAGCTCGAAGAAGTTCGCCTCGACGTCGACATCCTCGTCGCCCAGCACCTCGGCGAAGATCCGCCGCAGCCCGGCCTCGGTCGCGTTGCGCGGCGCACGGCCACCGGACGGGCCGGTCGGCTCCGGCGCGGGCAGCGCCCTGCGGTCGATCTTCCCGTTGGGCGTCAACGGGAGCGCCGGGAGCACCATGAAGGCCGACGGCACCATGTACTCCGGCAGCCGCGCGGCCACATGCTCCCGCAGCGCAGCCACCGCGGGTGCCGTACGGTCCTCCGCGGCGACCACATAGGCGACCAGGCGCCGCTCGCCGGGCTCGTCCTCCCGGGCCAGTACGGCGGCCTGCGCCACGTCGGCGTGGGCGGCGAGCAGCGACTCGATCTCGCCCGGCTCGATCCGGAAACCGCGGATCTTGACCTGGTCGTCGGCACGGCCGACGAACTCCAGGTCGCCGTCCGGCAGCCAGCGCACCAGGTCGCCGGTCCGGTACATCCGGGAGCCGGAGGGACCGTACGGGTCGGCCGTGAACCGCTCGGCGGTCAGCCCCGGCCGGCCGGCATAGCCGCGGGCCAGACCGGCGCCGGCCAGGTAGGCCTCGCCGGGCGTGCCGACCGGGACCGGTCGCAGCGCCTCGTCGAGGACCAGCACCCGGACGTTCCACAGCGGGCGGCCGATCGGCGGGTTGACGCCCGCGGTGAGCGGTCCGCTGACGGTGGCGCACACGGTCGCCTCCGTCGGGCCGTAGGCGTTGAGCAGCCGCCGGCCGTCCGCCCAGCGGGCGATCAGGTCGGGCGTGGACGCCTCACCCGCGACGATCACGTTCATGCCGTCCGGGAGCGCGCCCCGCGGCAGCACGGCGAGCGCGGCCGGCGGGATGTTGGCGTGCGTCACGCGTTCCCGGGCCAGCAGCGCGGCCAGCGGCTCGCCGACGGCCAGGTCGGCGGCGGGGGCCATCACCAGGACGCCGCCGACCAGCAGCGGCGCGAGTATCTCCCAGATGGCGGCGTCGAAGCTGGAGGAGGCGAACTGGAGCATCCGGCTGCTCGCGTCGAGCTCGAACTGCTCGCGGATCGCGCCGAATCCGCCGATGCCCGTGTGCGGGACCACCACCCCCTTGGGCGTGCCGGTGGAGCCGGAGGTGTAGATCATGTAGGCGGCGTTGGCGGGGGAGGCCGTGCGGCCCGTGTCCGGGGCGGTGTCCGGCAGCGCGGCGAGTTCGGCGCGCACACCGGCGTCGTCCAGCAGCACCCGGGGGACGCCGGAGGCGGGCAGCCCGGCGTCGGCCGGTCCCTCGGTCAGCAGTACGGCGGGCCGGGCGTCGGCGAGCATGAAGGCGATCCGCTCGGCCGGATAGGCCGGGTCGACCGGCAGGTACACCCCACCCGCCTTGAGCACCGCCAGCAGGGCGACGACCGACCGAGGCGTGCGCGGCAGCGCGACCGCCACCACGTCCTCGGGGCCGATGCCCCTGCGGACCAGCAGGTGCGCGAGACGGTCGGACTCGGCGTCCAGGCGCGCGTAGCTCAGCTCCGTGCCGTCGTATCGGAGCGCCACCGCGTCCGGGGTGGCTGCGGCCTGACGGCCGAACAGCTCCGCGATCGTGCCGCGCGGCACATCGCGCGCGGTCGCGTTGAAGTCGTGCAGCACCTGCCGCCGTTCCGCCGGGGAGAGCACCTCGAGCCGGCTGATCGGCAGGTCGGGGTCGGCGCACACGGCGTCCAGCAGGCGCAGCAGCCGGCCGGCCATCCGCGAGACGGTCTCCGGGTCGAACAGGTCGTCGCTGTACTCGACCAGGCCGGTCATACCGAGCGGCGCGCCCCGCTCGTCGTAGCGTTCGCGCAGGCTGAATGCCAGGTCGAACTTGGCGGCGCCGATGCCGACGCCCTGCGCGCCGATCTCCAGGCCGGGCAGGCCGATCTCGACGTCGGCGGTGTTCTGCAGGTTCAGCCACACCTGGAAGAGTGGGTGGCGGCCGAGCGAGCGTTCGGGGTTGAGCACCTCCACCAGACGCTCGAACGGCACCTCCTGGTGGGCGTAGGCGGCGAGGTCGTTCTCGCGGACCCGGTCGAGCAGCGCGGTGAAGGTCGGGTCGCCGCCGGTGTCGGTGCGCAGCACCAGGGTGTTGACGAAGAAGCCGACCAGGTCGTCCAGCGCCTCGTCGTCGCGGCCAGCGACCGGGGTGCCCAGCGGGATGTCGGTGCCCGCGCCGAGCCGGGTCAGCAGCGCGGTGAGCGCGGCCTGACCGACCATGAACAGGCTGGTCCTGGTCCGCCGGGCCAACCGCGCCATCCGCTCGTGCAGTTCGGCCGGGACCGCGAAGGGAACCGTGGAGCCCCTGTGGCTGGCCACCGCGGGCCTCGGCCGGTCGGCGGGCAGCCGCAGCTCGTCCGGCAGCCCGGTCAACGAGGCCCGCCAGAACTCCAGTTGCCGGGCGATCTCACTGTCCGGCGCGGTCTCGCTGCCCAGCACGTCGCGCTGCCACAGCGTGTAGTCCGCGTACTGGACCGGCAGCGGCGCCCAGCCGGGCGCGCGGCCCGCCAGCCGGGCGCCGTACGCCTCGGCCAGGTCGCGTGCCATCGGCGCCATGGACAGACCGTCGCCCGCGATGTGGTGCATCACGAGGAGCAGGACGTGCCGGTCCGCGCCGAGCCGGAACAGGTGGGCCCGCAACGGCAGTTCACCGGCCAGGTCGAAGCCGCGGAAGGCGGCCTCCTCCAGGGCGGCGTCCAGACCGGCCTCGTCGGTCTCGGTGACGGTGAAGACCGGGGCGGCCTGCCCGGCCGGGGCGACCGACTGGCGGGGAACGCCGTCGACCTCGGGGAACGTGGTGCGCAGGCTCTCGTGGCGGGCCACCACGTCACCGAGCGCGGCCTTGAGCGCGGGCACGTCCAGCGCCCCGGTCAGCCGGGCGGCCAGCGGCAGGTTGTACGTGGAGCTCGGGCCCTCCAGGCGGTTGAGGAACCACAGCCGACGCTGAGCGAACGACAGCGGGACCAGGTCCGTGCGGGGCATCGCGCGGACCGCGGGGCGCGCGCCCGCCGCGCCGGACGCCTTGCCGGCCAGGCCCGCCACGGTCGGGGACTCGAAGACGTCCCGTACGGCCAGTTCCACGCCCAGTGCGCCGCGGATCCGGCCGACCAGCCTGGTGGCCAGCAGCGAGTGGCCGCCGAGGGCGAAGAAGTCGTCTTCGACGCCGACCGATCCGACGCCGAGCACCTCGGCGAACAGACCGCACAGGATCTCCTCCCGCGGGCCGCGCGGGGCACGGCCCGCGGGCTCCTCGGCCTCGGGCGCCGGCAGCGCGGCCCGGTCCAGCTTGCCGCTGGGCGTCAGCGGGAACGCGTCCATGAGCACGAGCGCCCCGGGCACCATGTGGTCCGGCAGCGCGGCCGCGACGTGCGCGCGCAGCTCCGCCCGCGCGATCGCGCCGGACACCGGCACCACGTAGCCGACCAGGCGGCGGCCGCCCCGCCCGTCGTCCCGGGCGACCACGGCGGCCCGCGCCACCTCCGGGTGGGTGCGCAGTACGGCCTCGATCTCGCCCGGCTCGATCCGGAAGCCGCGGATCTTCACCTGCTGGTCCGCGCGGCCGGCGTACTCCAGCTCACCGTCGCGGTTCCAGCGCACCAGGTCGCCGGTGCGGTACATGCGGGTGCCGGGCGGCCCGAACGGGTCGGCGGTGAACCGCTCGGCGGTCAGACCCGGACGGTCGTGATAGCCGCGGGCCAACTGGGCGCCCGCGATGTAGAGTTCGCCGCCGACTCCGTCCGGCACCGGCCGCAGGGCCGCGTCCAGCACGTACACCTGGGTGTTCCACACCGGGCGCCCGATCGGCGCGCCGGTCCGGGGCCAGGCCGACCGGTCAGCGGGCAGGGTGTGCGCGGTGACCACGTGGGTCTCGGACGGGCCGTAGTGGTTGTGCAGCACACGCTCCGGGTGCGCGCCGCACAGCTCGCGCACCCGGTCGCCCAGCACCAGCGCCTCACCGGCCTGCGCGATGTGCCGCAGGTCCGGAAGGCCGTTGCCGTGCTCGGCGACCGCCTCGCCGAGGGCGTCCAGCATCATGGTGGGCGCGTACAGCTCGGTGACCTTCCGCTCCCGCAGCCAGGTCGCGAACCTCGCCGGGTCGCGCCGGGTCTCCTCGTCGGGCACCACCAGCGTCCTGCCGTCGAGCATGGCCGACAGGATCTCCTGGGCCGAGACGTCGAAGCTGATCGCGGTGAACTGGGCGGTCCGGGCGCCGGGTTCGGCGGGGACGGCCGCGGAGTGCCAGCACAGCAGGTTGACCAGCGCGCCGCCGGGCATCACCACGCCCTTGGGGCGGCCGGTCGAGCCGGACGTGTAGATCAGGTAGGCGGGGTGCCGCGGCAGCAGCGGCCCGGCCCGCTCGTCGTCGCCGGGGTCGGTGTCCGGCAGCGCGGCCAGTTCGGCCAGTACGGCCGGGTCGTCCAGCGCCAGCGTCGGCCCGGCGGGCAGCCGGCCGGCGGCTCCGGTGGCGGTCAGCAGCACCCGTGGAGCGGCGTCGGCCAGCATGAAGGCGATCCGCTCGGCCGGGTACTCCGGGTCGACCGGCAGATAGCCCGCGCCGGACTTGAGCACGGCCAGCAGAGCCACGGCCAGCTCCGCCGAGCGGGGCAGGGCCAGCCCCACGATGTCCTCGGGGCCGACGCCGCGGCCGATCAGCAGCCGGGCGAGCCGGTTGGCCCGCGCGTTCAGCTCGGCGTAGGTCAGCTCCTCGTCACCGCACACCAGCGCGGGAGCGGCGGGGTGTCGGGCGACCCCGGCCTGGAACAGCTCGGGCAGCGAGGCGGCGGGCACCTCGTGCTCGGTGGCGTTGCGGGTGACCAGCAGCTCGTGGCGGGCGACCGGGTCCAGCACGTCGACCTTGCTCACCGGGCGGGCCGGTTCGGCGACGACGCCCTCCAGCACCCGTACGAAGGCCGCCGCGATCCGCTCCGCCGTCGGCTCGTCGAACAGGTCCGCGCTGTACTCCACGAAGCCCTCGACGCCGCCCGGCCGCCCGTCGGCCGTGTAGCTCTCGCGCAGGCTGAACAGCAGGTCGAACTTGGACACCCCGGTGTCGACGCGCTGCGTGCCGACCCGGACGCCCGGCAGCCGGAACGGCGCGGTCGGGTTGTTGTGCAGGGTGAGCATCACCTGGAACAGCGGGTGCCGGGACATCGCACGGCTGGGGTTCAGCACCTCGACCAGCCGCTCGAACGGCACCTCCTGGTGGGCGTAGGCGGCCAGGTCGGCCTCCCGGACCCGGCCAAGGAGGTCACGGAAGTCGGGGTCCCCGGACAGGTCGGTGCGCAGCACCAGGGTGTTGATGAAGAAGCCGACCAGGTCGTCCAGCGACTCGTCGCCGCGCCCGGCGATCGGCGTGCCGAGCGGGATGTCGGAACCGGCGCCCAGCCGGTGCAGCAGCACCGACAGACCCGCCTGCAACGTCATGAACACGCTGGCCTGGCAGGTGCGGGACAGCGCGACCAGGCGCTGGTGGACCTCCCGGTTGATCCGGAAGCCCACCGTGCCGCCCCGGTAGGAGGGGGTCGCGGGACGCGGCCGGTCGGCCGGCAGGTTCAGCTCGTCCGGCAGGCCGGCCAGCGTCTCGCTCCAGAAGGCCAGTTGCCGCGAGACCGCGCTGTCCGGGTCGTCCTCGCTGCCGAGCACGTCGCGCTGCCACAGGGCGAAGTCCGCGTACTGCACGGGCAACGGCTCGAACGACGGCTCACCGCCCTCGCGTCGCGCGCCGTACGCGGCGGACAGATCGCGGCCGAACGGCACGGCCGACCACTCGTCCATCACGATGTGGTGCATCACCACCAGCAGCACGTGCTCCTCGTCGCCCAGCCGCAGCAGCCGCGCCCGTACCGGCGGCTCGGCGGTCAGGTCGAAGCCCTCGCCCGCGGCCCCGGCCAGCGCCGCGTCGAGACCGGCCCGGTCGACGTCGCTCACCCGCAGCTCCGGGACAGCGTCCACCACGACCTGGCAGGGCGTGCCGTCACGGTCCGGGAAGACCGTGCGCAGGCACTCGTGCCGCCGCGCCACGTCGGCCAGCGCCGCGCGCAGCGCCGCCACGTCCAGCGGGCCGGTCAGCCGGGCCGCCATCGGCACGTTGTACGCCGGGCTCGGGCCCTCGAACCGGTTGAGGAACCACAGCCTGGTCTGCTGGAGCGACAGCGGGACGTCGGCCGGGCGCGGCACCGGCTCGATCCGCCGGGTCACCGGGCCTTCCGAGGTGAGCAGTTGGGCGAGCGCGGCCACGGTCGGCGACTCGAACAGGCTGCGCAGCGAGAGCCGCACGCCGAACACCGAGCGGATCCGGGTGACCAGGCGGGTCGCCAGCAGGGAGTGGCCGCCGAGCTCGAAGAAGCTGTCGTCGATGCCGACGACGGACGCGCCGAGGATCTCCGCGAACAGCCCGCACAGGATCTCCTCCTGGGGAGTGCGCGGTGTGCGCCCCGAGGCCACCCCGGAGAAGTCCGGGGCGGGCAGTGCCCGCCGGTCCAGCTTCCCGTTGGGCGTCACCGGGAGCTCGTCGAGCGTCACGAACGCCGCGGGCACCATGTGGGCCGGCAGCGCGTCCGACACGGCGGCGCGCACGGCGGCCACGGTCGGCGCGGCGGCACCGGCCTCCGGCACCAGGTAGGCGACCAGCCGGTGGTCTCCCGGCCGGTCCTCGCGGACGATCACACTGGCCTGGGCGACGCCGTCCCGGGCCAGCAGCACCGACTCGATCTCGCCCGGCTCGATGCGGAAGCCGTGGAGCTTCACCTGGCTGTCGGCGCGTCCCTGGAAGACGAGTCGGCCGTCCCGGTCCCAGGTGGCGATGTCTCCCGTGCGGTACATACGGGCGCCGGGGCCCTCGAAGGGGCTGGCGACGAAGCGTTCGGCGGTGAGCGCCGGACGGTCGAGGTAGCCGCGTGCGAGGCCCGCTCCGGAGAGGTAGAGCTCGCCGGGGACACCGGGCAGGACCGGGCGCAGCGCGGAGTCCAGGAGGTAGACGCGGGCGCCCGTGATGGGGCCGCCGATGGGCGGTACGACCTCTCCGGCGAGCGGGGCGCTCATGGTGGCGCACACGGTGGTCTCGGAGGGGCCGTAGGCGTTGATCATGCGGCGGCCCGCGGACCAGCGGCCGACGAGTTCGGGGGCGGTGGCCTCCCCGGCGACCACGAGGGTGATGCCCTCGGGCAGGGCGTCCCGGTCGAGGACGGCGAGGGCGGCCGGGGGGATGGTGGCGTGCGTGACGCGCTGTTCGGCGACGAGTTCGGCCAGCGGCGGGCCGGGGCGGAGCCGTTCGGCGGGCGCCAGGACGAGGGCCGCTCCGGTGAGCAGGCCCATGGCCAGCTCCCAGAAGGCGGCGTCGAAGCTGAGGGAGGCGAACTGCAGGACGCGGCTGCCGGGGCCGACGTCGAAGCGTTCGGTCTGGGCGGCGACGAGGGAGGCGATGCCGCGGTGGGTGACGACGACACCCTTGGGTCTGCCGGTGGATCCGGAGGTGTAGATGAGGTAGGCGGGGTGATCGGCCGTCAGGTGCACGGTGGGCGCCCGGTCGCCGGGCGCGGTGGCGACGCGAGCGGCGGTGCCGGGGTCGTCAAGCGCGACGAGGAGCCGGTCGCCGGCCGGCAGGGTGGCGGCGAGAGCGGTGGTGGTGAGGACGACGCCGGGCCGCGCGTCGGCGAGCATGTGGGCGATGCGCTCGGCCGGGTAGTCCGGGTCCACCGGCAGATACGCGGCGCCGGCCTTGTGGACGGCGAGCACGGCGACGGCGAGGTCCGCGGACCGGGGGAGGGCCAGCGCGACGTATTGCTCAGGTCCGACCCCGGCCGAGACGAGATGGTGGGCCAGCCGGTTGGCACGGCCGTCCAGCTCGGCGTAGGACAGCGTGGTGTCCTCGAAGACCACGGCCGGGTCCCGCGGGGCCAGGGCGACCCGCTCGGCGAACAGCTCCGGCAGGGTCCTCGGCGGCTCGCCTCCCGTGTCGTTGCGCCGGACCAGGACCTCCTCGCGCTCCTTTGCGCCGAGCACGTCCAGCCGGCCGACGGGGCATTCCGGGTCCCGCACCACCGCCTCCAGCACCCGCACCAGCCGGGCGCCGATCTCCTCCACGTCCGCCGGCCGGAAGACGTCCGGCCGGTAGCCGAACCGGATCCGCAGCGTCTCGCCGGGCAGCGCGGCCACGCTCAGCGGGTAGTGGTTGGCGTCCGCGCCGTGCGCGCCGACGATCGTCAGTCCGGCCAGCTCGCGGAACCCCTTCTCGTCGAAGGGGTAGTTCTCGGTGACGGTGATGGTGTCGAACAGCTCCCCGGACGCGCCCGCCAGGGCGTGCACGTCGGGCAGGTTCAGATGCTGATGGGACATCAGCCCGGCCTGCCGGCGCTGGAACCGGGCCAGCATCGCGCCCACCGGCTCCGACGGGTCGAGCCGCACCCGCACCGGCAGGGTGTTGATGAACAGGCCGACGATGCCCTCCACACCGGGGAGGTCCGCCGGACGTCCGGAGACGGTGCCGCCGAACACCACGTCGGTGCGGCCGGTCAGCCGGCTCAGGACCAGCGCCCAGGCGCCCTGGAAGACCGTGTTGAGGGTCAGGTCCCGCCCGCGGGCCGCCGCGGTCAGCTCGCGGCTCAGCTCCGCCGGAACCTCCACCAGCAGGCGCTCGGGCGCTACCGGGGTGCGCAGCCGGTCGTCGGACACCAGCCGCGTCGGCTCCTCGACGCCGCTCAGCACCGTCCGCCACGCCTCCTCCGCCGCGGCCCGGTCCTGGCGGGCCAGCCAGGCGAGGTAGTCGCGGTACGGCGTCACCGGCGGCAGCGCCGACTCCTCGCCCCCGGCGGCGTAGAGCGTGAACAGGTCCGTCATCAGCCGGCCCACCGACCAGCCGTCCAGCAGGATGTGGTGGTGCGCCATCACGAGCCGGTGGGCGCGCTCGCCGTGGTGGATCAGCGTGAAGTGCAGCAGTGGCGGCCGCGCCAGGTCGAAGGTGCGCTCCGACGCGGCCGCGGTCAGCTCCCGCAGTCGCTCCGCCTGCTCCTCCCCCGGCAGGCCGAGCAGGTCGAACTCCTCCAGAGGCAGCGGGACTTCCCGCGGGATGAGCTGCACCGGGCGGCTCAGCCGCTCGTAGCGGAAGGCGGCTCGCAGATTGGGGTGCCGGCGCAGCAGGCCCGCCACCGACTCCCGCAACGCGCCGGAGTCCAACTCGCCTTCGAGGTCGAGGCAGAGCCGCGCCGTGTAGATGTCCAGCGAGCGCTCGTGGTAGACGGTGTGGAAGAGCAGCCCTTCCTGGAGGGGCGAGAGCGGAAGGACGTCCTGGAACCCCGGCTTCGTCATGAGGAGAAGTACCTTCCGTCAGCTTCCAGCACGTCGATGTCGCCTTGGTCGAGACCGGTCAGGGAGAGGTCGGAGGGGGTGTGCCCGCCGGCGTCCGCGCCTTCGCAGCGGGTGGTGATGGCTTCCAGCGCGCCGAACCAGTCGTCGACCAGTTCGCGTACGGCCGCCTCGCCGAACAGTTCGCCCGGCCAGGCGCAGGTCACGGTCAGGCACGGTCCTTCGGGACCGTCGACGACCGAGGTGGTCAGCTCCAGCGCGTGCCCGGCCCGCGGCGCCCGCTCGGTGGGTCCGGCGGACACCGGCCACTCGGCGGGCGCGGCCTCGTCGAATCGGCCGAGGTGGGTGAAGCCGATGTCCGGCGGGGGCAGTTGGGCCAGTACAGGGGCGGTACGGGGGTTGAGGTACCGCAGCATGCCGTGGCCGACGCCGCCGTCCGGCACCGCGCGCAGCTGCTCCTTGACCGCCTTGACGGCGTTGCCCACGGCAGTGCCGCCCTGCGTCAGCTCCGACCGGTCGACGGCACCGGCGTCCAGGCGCACCGGGTATGCGGTGGCGAAGCGGCCCAGGGTGCGGGAGAGGTCCTGGCCTTCGGCGAACGGCTCGCGCCCGTCCCGTTCCAGGTCCACCAGCACGCTCGTGCCGCCGAGGTGGTCGCGCAGGTGCCGGCGCCGCCAGTGCGGGACGGCCAGTGCCAGCGCGGTGAGCAGCACGTCGTCCACAGCGCAGTGGAACGCGGCGGGCACCCGGTCGAGCAGCGGTCCGGTCCGCCCCGCCTGCAGCGTGCGGTGCAGCGTGCCCATGGCGCCGGGCGCGTCCGGGCCCGCATCCGACGGCCGGCCGGTGAGCCGGGGTTCCGCGGTGGTGAGCGTCGCCTTCCACCGGTCGAGTTCGCGCTCGCGCTCCGGGTCCTGCGCCGCGGCCACCAGTTGCTGCGCCCAGCGGCGGTAGGACGTGCCGGCCGGGCGCGGCTCGTCCTGGCTCTCCCCGGTCACCACGCGCAGGCAGGCGGCCAGTTCGGTGCGCAGGACGCGCCAGGACACCGCGTCCACGGCCAGCCGGTGCAGCACCACCAGCAGCCGGCCCCGCCGCCCGGGTCCGGTGTCGAACCAGACGAACCGTGCGACGTCTCCGGTCTCCGGGTCGAGGCGGTCGGCCGCCCGCCCGGTGTGCTCGCGCACCGCGGTGGCCAACCCGTCCCCGTCGAGTCCGGCGACCTCCACGCGGGTGACCCACCGGGCGGCGTCCACCGTGCCGGAGGGCCGCACCTGAAGGCTCCACCGGGCTCCGTCGTCGCCGTCCCCGCCACCCTCGTGGCGGTCAAGCAGCAGCCGGAGCGCGTCGTGCCGGTCGACGAGCATGGCCACCAGCTCACGCAGCCGGTCGTGACCGAGATCGGCCGGGGCGTCCAGCAGCAGCGACTGGTGGTACGCCCGGACCGGGCCGCCCCGCTCCCGCAGCGCGTGCGCGGCCGGCGGCAGCGGGACACCGCCGACACCGGCGTCGGGCGACTCGGCGACGAGATCGGGCACGTCGGTCGCCACCGACGCGAGCCCTTCGACGGTCCGGTGGACGAACACGTCCTCCGGCTTGATCCTCAGCCCCCGCGCCCGGGCGCGGCCGACCAGCCGGATCGAGACGATGCTGTCGCCGCCGAGGTCGAAGAAGCTGTCCCGGATGCCCACCGAGGGCAGGCCGAGAACCTCGGCGAACACCTCGCACAGTGCTTCCTCACGCGGTGTGCGGGGCTGCTCGTCGCCGACGAGCACGGCGAAGTCCGGGGCGGGCAGCAGCTTGCGGTCCACCTTGCCGTTCGGGGTGAGCGGCAGGGCGTCGAGGGCGACGAACGCGGCCGGGACCATGTAGTCCGGCAGGACGCGTCCGGCGTGCTCCCGCATCCCGGCCGCGGCCGGCACCTCCTGGCCCGGCGCCGCGACCAGATAGGCCACCAGGCGTTTGTTCCCCTCGCCGTCCACCCGGGCCACGACGGTGGCCTGGGCCAGCGCCGGGTGGGCGGCGAGGACGGCCTCGATCTCGCCCGGTTCGATGCGGAAACCGCGCACCTTGACCTGGTCGTCGGCCCGTCCGACGAACTCCAGCTCGCCCGCGGTGTTCCAGCGGGCGATGTCGCCGGTGCGGTACATCCGGGTGCCGGCCGGGCCGAACGGGTCCGCCACGAACCGCTCGCCGGTCAGCCCCGGCCTGCCCAGGTAGCCGCGGACCACGCCGTCACCGGCGAGATACAGGTCGCCCGCCACCCCGGCCGGGACCGGCGCGAGCCGGTCGTCCAGCACGTACACCCGGGTGTTCGCGATCGGCCGGCCGATCACCGGCGCGCCGGGCCGGCCGTCCAGTTCGGCGGTGGTGGACCACACCGTGGTCTCGGTGGGGCCGTACAAGTTGCGTACGCCGGAGGACAGTTCGCGCAGTTGAGCGGCCAGCCCGGCGGGCAGCGCCTCGCCGCCGACCAGGACCCGCAGCCCGGCGAGGGCGTCCGGGTGCCCGGACACCAGCGCCTGCCACAGCGTCGGGGTCGCCTGGACCACGGTGGCACCCGTGCCGGTGATCAGCTCGGCCAGCCCGTCGACGTCGCGCACCTGCTCGGTGGTCGCGAGCACCAGCCGGGCCCCGGCGACCAGGGGGACGTACAGCTCGAGACCGGCGATGTCGAAGGCGACGGTGGTGACCGCCACCAGGACGTCCGCCTCGGTGACCGGCAGCCGCTCGCGCATGTCCCGCACGAAGTTGGCGATGTTCGCCCGGGTGACCACCACGCCCTTGGGGCGGCCGGTGGACCCGGAGGTGTAGATCACGTACGCCGGGTGGTCGCCGTGCGCCGTGCCGGGCAGGTCGGTGTCCGGCAGGGCGGCGATCCGGGCCCGCAGCGCCGGGTCGTCGACCGCGACCGTCTCCGCCCCTGCCGGTACGGGCAGTTCGCGGGCGAGTCCGGAGGTCGTCAGCAGCAGGGCGGGCGAGCCGTCGGTGAGGATGTGGCGCACCCGCTCGGCCGGGTAGGCCGGGTCGAGGGGTATGTAGGCCGCGCCGGACTTGAGCACCGCCAGCAGCGCCACCACCAGGTCCGTTCCGCGCGGCAGGCTCACCGCGACCCGCGCCTCGGGACCGGCGCCGCGGCCGGCCAGGTACCGGGCCAGCCGGTTCGCCCGCGCGTTCAGGTCGGCGTAGGTGATCCCGGCGCGGGTGGCCCCGTCGTCCGCGGCGACGACCGCGACCCGGTCCGGGGTGCGGGCGGCCGCCGCCTCGATCGCCTCGGTCAGCGACCGCGGGCCGAAGCCGGCGCTCGTGGCGTTCCAGTCGTCCAGCAGCAGGGTGCGCTCGGCCGGGGTCAGGACGTCCACGTCGCCCACGGGCCGGTCGGGTTCGGCGCACAGCCGTTCCATCAGGTGCGTGAACCGTCCGGCCAGCCCCACCACCGTGTCGTGGTCGAACAGGTCCGTGCTGTACTCGGCGACCGCGTCGATCCCGGCGGGCGCGTGGTCGTCGTCGAACAGCTCGCGCAGGTTGACGTTGAGGTCGAACTTGGCCGTGTCCAGGTCGAGCATCCGGCGCCGCGCGGACACCCCGGGCAGGTCGTAATCGGCCTCGGGGTTGTTGTGCAGGCTGACCATCACCTGGAACAGCGGGTGGCGGGCCATGACCCGCTCGGGGTTCAGCAGGTCGACCAGCCGCTCGAAGGGCACGTCCTGGTGGGCGTACGCGGCCAGGTCCGTCTCCCGTACCCGGTCCAGGAGTTCGGTGAAGGTGGGGTCGCCGGACAGGTCGGTGCGCAGCACCAGCGTGTTGACGAAGAAGCCCACCAGCTCGTCCAGGGCCTCGTCGGTGCGGCCCGCGATCGGCGTGCCCAGGGGGATGTCGGTGCCCGCGCCCATGCGGTGCAGCAGCACCGAAAGGCCCGCCTGGACGACCATGAACATGCTGACCCCGTGGCGGCGGGCGAGGGCCGCCAGGTCCCGGTGCAGCCGCGGCTCCAGCCGGAACGTGACCCAGCCACCGCGGTACGAGGGGGTCGCCGGCCGCGGCCGGTCAACCGGCAGGCTCAGCTCGTCCGGCAGCCCGGCCAGCGCCTCACGCCAGTACGCCGACTGCCGCGCGGCCACGCTGTCCGGGTCGTCCTCGTCGCCCAGCACCGCGTGCTGCCAGAGCATGTAGTCCGGGTACTGCACCGGCAGCGGCGTCCACTTCGGTGCCGTGCCGGCGCGCCGGGCGGCGTAGGCGGTGGCGAGGTCCCGGCCGAACGGCCCGGTCGACCAGCCGTCGACGACGATGTGGTGCATCACCACCACGAACACCGACTCCCGCTCGCCGACCCGCAACAGGGCCGCCCGCAGCGGAAGTTCGACCGTCAGATCGAAGCCCCGGCCGGCGATGCGCCGCAACTCCCCGTCCAGTTCGGGTGCGGCGACGTCGAGCACGGTGAACTCCGGTGCGGCGACCGACGGGTCGAGCACGACCTGGTACGGGCTGCCGTCCCGCTCGGGGAAGATGGTGCGCAGCGACTCGTGGCGGGCGACGACGTCGGCGAGCGCGGAGCGCAGCGCCGAGACGTCCACCGGACCGTCCAGGTCCAGTGCGACCGGCAGGTTGTAGGTGGCGCCGTGGCCTTCGAGGCGGTTCAGGAACCACAGCCGCCGCTGGCCGTGGGACAGGGGCAGGTGCGCCGGCCGCTGTGCCGCGCGCAGCGCCTGCCGTCCCTGCGGCGCTCCGCGCAGCGATCCGGCCAGGGCGGCGACGGTCGGGCTCTCGAACAGCGCGCGGATCGGCAGTTCCGTGCCGAAGGCCGAACGGATCCTGCTGATCAGCCGGGTGGCCAGCAGGGAGTGGCCGCCCAGGTCGAAGAAGTTGTCGTCGACGCCGACCGCGGGCACGTTCAGGATCTGCGCGAACAGAGCGCACAGCAGCTCTTCCTGGGGTGTGCGCGGCGCGCGGCCGGCGGTGGCGGTGGGGGAGTGGTCCGGCGCCGGCAGGGCCCGCCGGTCGACCTTGCCGTTGGGGCTGAGCGGCAGCTCGTCCAGGACCACGAACGCCGCGGGCACCATGTAGTCCGGCAGGTCCCCGGCAACCTCGCGGGCGACCTCGGCCCGGTCCAGCGGGCCGTCCGGCACCAGGTAGGCGACGAGGCGCTGGTCGCCCGGCAGGTCCTCCCGCAGCACGACGGCGGCCTGGGCGACGCCCGCACGGCGCAGCAGCGCGTTCTCGATCTCGCCGATCTCCACCCGGAAGCCGCGGATCTTGACCTGGTCGTCGACGCGCCGCAGGAAGTACAGCTCGCCGTCCGGCCTCCACTTCACGATGTCGCCGGTCCGGTACATGCGGGAGCCGGGCGGGCCGAACGGGTTCGGCGCGAACCGCTCGGCGGTCAGCGTCGGCCGGTGCAGATAGCCGCGTGCGATGCCCTCGCCCGCCACGTACAGCTCACCGGCCACGCCCATGGGCACCGGCCGCAGGGACGCGTCCAGCACGTACAGCCAGGTGTTGGGCATGGGACGGCCGATCGGCAGCGGGCCGCTGTCCACCGGTTCGCCCGCCCTGATCACGTGCTGGGTGCAGTTGACGGTGGTCTCGGTGGGCCCGTAGCCGTTGTAGATGTGCGCCTCGGGGTGGCGCGTACGCCATTCGGTCAGGGTCTCGCCGAGCAGCAGCTCGCCGCCCAGCATCAGTTCGCGGCTGGGGGAGAACGCGTCGGGCAGCGCCTCGAAGAGCGGCAGATGGCTCGGGGTGGCCTTGAGGAACGTGCACGGCGTCCGGTCCAGGGCGGCCAGGGTCCGCGGATCGCCGTCGTCCAGGGTGTCCAGGATCACCGTGCCGCCGACGGACAGCGGCGTGTAGAGCGCGGTCACCGTCAGGTCGAAGGAGATCGGGCTGTGCAGTACCGCCGCTCCGTTGGTGCTCGGGTAGCCCGAGGTGCTCCAGCGCAGGTAGTCGCTCAGGCAGTGCTGTTCGGTCAGCACGCCCTTGGGGCGCCCGGTGGAGCCGGAGGTGTAGATGACGTACGCGGAGTGGTGCGGGTGGACCGGGTGCAGCCGGTCGGCGTCGGTCGGCGCCGTCACCGGGCGGCCGGCCACGGCCTCGGCGGTGTCCGGCTCGTCCAGCAGCAGCCGCGGCAGGTTCTCGGAGTGCGGGATGCCCGCGCCGATGGTGGTGTCGGTGAGCAGCAGCATGGCCGAGGCGTTCTCGATCATGTACTCGATGCGCTCCGGCGGGTAGTCCGGGTCGAGCGGGAGGTAGGCCGCGCCCGCCTTCAGGACGGCCACCAGGGCGACCACCAGGTGCGGGGTGCGCGGCAGGGCGACCGCGACCCAGTCCTCGGCCCCCACGCCCCGCGCGATCAGGTGATGGGCCAACCGGTTGGCGCGCTCGTCGAGTTCGCGGTAGGTCACCTCCTCGTCCCGGCAGACCAGGGCGACGGCGTCCGGGGTCGTCGCCACCTGCCGCTGGAACCGTTCGACGAACGTCGGCGGGACCTCCGCGCGGATCTCGCCCACTCCGAGGGCGAGGATGCGGTGGCGGTCGGCCTCGCCCAGCAGGTCCAGCTCGCTGACCCGCTGCGCCGGATCGGCCGCGACCGACTCCAGCAGGCGGCTCAGCCGGGCGGAGATGTCCTCGGCGGTGGCACGGTCGTACAGGGCGCCGCTGTAGTTGAGCAGACCGGTGAGTCCGGCCGGGGTGCCGTCGTCGGCGTACCGGTCGCGCACGGAGAACGACAGGTCGAACTTGGCGACCTCGGTGTTCACCGGGTGCAGGCGGGTGCGCACCCCGGGGAAGCCCAGCTCCATCTCGGGGGTGTTCTCGAAGTTCAGCAGCACCTGGAACAGCGGGTGCCGGGAGAGCGAGCGCTCCGGCCTGAGCGTCTCCACCAGCAGCTCGAACGGCACCTCCTGGTGGGCGTACGCGGACAGGTCCGCCTCGCGCACCCGGCCGAGGAGCTGCCGGAACGTCGGGTCGCCGCTGAGGTCGTTGCGCAGGACCAGGGTGTTGACGAAGAAGCCGATCAGGTCGACCAGCGACTCGTCGTTCCGCCCGGCGACCGAGGTGCCGATGGGAATGTCCGTGCCGCCGCCCAGCCGGTTCAGCAGCGCGGCGAGCGCGGCCTGCATCACCATGAACAGGCTGGCGCCGCTGCCGCGGGCGATCTCAAGGAGCCGTGCGTGCACCTCGGGCCCGACCGTGATCGGCACGAACCCGCCGTCGTGGCTGGGGGCCGCCGGGCGGGGCCGGTCGGCCGGCAGGTCCAGTTGGTCCGGCAGACCCGCCAGCGTGTCCTTCCAGTAGCCGATCTGCCGCGCCAGCACGCTGTCCGGGTCGGCGAGGTCACCGAGGACCTCCCGCTGCCACAGCGTGTAGTCGGCGTACTGCACGGGCAGCGGCGCCCACTGGGGGGCGCGCGCCGAACGCCGCTCGGCGTAGGCGGCGGACAGGTCGCCCACCAGCGACGCGAACGACCAGCCGTCGGCGACGATGTGGTGCACCAGGACCAGGAACACCTGCTCGGTGGGGCTGAGCACGAACAGCTGGGCCCGGACGGGCAGTTCGTTCTCCAGGTCGAAGCCGCGGCGGGCGGCCGCGGTCAGCGCCGTGTCCAGTTCCGGCTCGGTCAGCTCGGTCACCGGGATGCTCAGGCGTGCCTCCCGCTCCGGTACGACGCACTGGACCGGTACGCCGTCGTGGTCGCGGAAGACCGTGCGCAGGCTCTCGTGCCGGGCCATGACGTCGTGCAGGGCCTGGTGGAGGGCGTCGCGGTCGATCCGGCCGGTGAAGCGCAGTGAGACACCGAGGTTGTAGGTGGGGCTCGGGCCCTCCAGACGGTTGAGGAACCACAGCCGCTGCTGGGTGAACGACACCGGCAGCCGGTCCGGGCGCGGCATCGGGACCGCCCGGGGCCTGGCCGTACCGGCCCGCTCGACCAGTTCCGCCAGCTGGGCCACCGTGGGCGCCTCGAACAGGTCGCGTACCGCGAGATCGACGCCGAGCACCGACTGGATCCTGATGATCAGCCGGTTGGCGATGAGCGAATGCCCGCCGAGGTCGAAGAAGCTGTCGTCGACGCCGACCGAGGACAGCTCCAGGATCTCCGCGAACAGACCGCAGAGCACCTGCTCCTGCGGGGTGCGCGGCTGCCGGCCGCCTCGCCCGCCGGCGAACCGCGGCGCGGGCAGGGCGCCGCGGTCGAGCTTGCCGCTGGTGTTGAGCGGCAGCCTGCGCAGGGTGACGAAGGCCGCCGGCACCATGTAGCCGGGCAGGGTGGCCGCCACCAGCTCGCGCAGCCGCGCGGTGTCCGCCTCGGCCCCGGCGGCGGGCACGACGTAGGCGACGAGCTGCTTGTGGCGGTGCTGGTCCTCCTGCGCGACCACCACCACCTGCGCCACCGCCGGGTCCGACGCGATCACCGACTCGATCTCACCGGTCTCGATGCGGAAACCGCGCACCTTCACCTGCTCGTCGGTGCGCCCCAGGTAGGCCAGCTCGCCGTCGGCGGTCCAGCGCACCACGTCGCCGGTCCGGTACAGGCGGGAGCCCGGCGGGCCGAACGGGCAGGCCACGAACCGCTGCGCGGTCAGGGCCGGCCGGTCCAGGTAGCCGCGGGCCAGGCCCGCGCCCGCCAGGTACAGCTCGCCCGGGACACCGGCGGGAACCGGCCGCAGCCAGGGATCCAGCACGTACGCGCGGGTGTTGGCGACCGGCCGGCCGATCAGCGGCTCCGCGGGCCCGCCGTCGGAGTACCAGGCGGTCGCGTACACCGTGGCCTCGGTCGGCCCGTAGATGTTGGCGATACGGGCCCCGGGCATGACCGCGCGGATGTCCGCCACCGCCCGGCCGGTGAGCGCCTCGCCGGCGAGCACCACCAGGCCGGCCGAGGCGGAGACGTTGTCCTGGCCGATCAGTTCGGCCAGCGCGGACGGCACCGCGCTGATCATGCTGCCCGACCAGCCGCCCTCCCGCTCGGCCAGCGCCAGCAGGTCGCGCACCACGTCGATGCGCCCGCCCGCCGTCAGGGGCGCGAAGATCTCGAAGACCGACACGTCGAAGCTGAGCGACGTCGACGCCAGCGGCCGGGACAGGGCGTCGGCGCCGATCTCGCGCGCCGCCCAGGTGACCAGGTTGACCACGTTGCGGTGCTCCACCACGACGCCCTTGGGCGTCCCGGTCGAGCCGGAGGTGTGGATGACATAGGCGGCGTTGTCCGCCCGCAGCGGCGCCCCGCGGTCCTCGTCGACCGGGTTCGTGCCGGGGCGGGCCGCGACCGCCTCCAGCGTGCCGGGGGCGTCCAGCGCCAGCGCCGGCACCCCGGCCAGGGCCTCCCGCGGCCAGCCGGCCAGTACGCCCTCGGTGCTCAGCAGCAGCACCGGAGCGGCGTCGGACAGCAGCAGCGTGACACGCTCGACGGGATGGCCGGGGTCGACCGGCAGATACGCCGCACCGGACTTGAGCACCGCGAGCAGCGCGACGATCAGCTCCGCCGAACGCGGCATGCCCAGCGCGACCACGCGCTCGGGACCCGCGCCCCGGCCGATCAGCTCCCGCGAGAGCCGGTTGGCGGCCTCGTGCACCTCGCGGTACGTCATCGTCCGCGGCCCGTCGCACACCGCCACCGCGTCCGGGTGCTCTGCCGCCGTCCGCTCGAGGAGGTCGACCAGGGTCCCCGCGGGGACGCCGTGTTCCGTGTCGTTCCATTCGTGCAGCAGCCGCCGCCGCTCGGGCGGCGACAACATGTCCAGGGCCCGCACCGGGGCGTCCGGTTCGGTCACGAGCGCCTGAAGGAAACGCACCAGCCGGTCGCCGAGCATTTCCACACTGGAACGGTCGAAGAGATCCGTCCGGAATTCGACGACCGCGTCGATACCGTCCGGCGTTCCCGTCTCACCGACGCGTTCGCCGAATTCGAGGGACAGGTCGAACTTGGCCATCGTGCGCACGCCCGGTTCCGCGACCGCCGTCAGACCGGGGAATTCCAGAGCGGTGCCGAGTTTCTTCTGGAGCGAGAACAGCACCTGGCACAGCGGGTGGCGGGACAGCGAACGCTCCGGGTTCAGCACCTCGACGAGACGCTCGAACGGCACGTCCTGATGGGCGTACGCCGCCAGGTCCGACTCCCTGACCCGGCCGAGGAGTTCGCGGAACGTCGGGTCGCCGGAGACATCGGTGCGCAGCACCAGCGTGTTGACGAAGAAGCCGACCAGGTCGTCAAGGGAGTCGTCGGTGCGGCCCGCCACCGGGCTGCCAAGCACCACGTCGGGGCCGGCGCCCAGCACCGACAGCAGCGAGGCCAGCCCGGCCTGGAGCGTCATGAACAGGGTGGTGCCGGTCTGCCGGGCCAGCTCGGTGAGGCCGCGGTGCAGTTCGGGCGGCAGCCGCAGCTCGACCACGTCGGACCGGTAGTCGGCCTCGGCCGGACGCGGCCGGTCGGCGGGCAGCGCGATCTCGTCCGGCAGACCGGCCAGCTCCGAGCGCCAGAAGGCGATCTGCCGTGCCATGGTGCTGTACGGGTCCCGGTCGTCGCCGAGCGTCTCACGCTGCCACAACGTGTAGTCGGCGTACTGCACCGGCAACGGCCGCCACTGTGGTCCCGCGCCATTCAGCCGGGCCGCGTACGCCGTGGACAGGTCGCGGGCCAGCACTCCCAGCGACCATCCGTCCGCCGCGATGTGGTGCACCACGACGGACAGCACGTGCTCCTCCTCGCCGAGCGAGAACAGGTCCACGTGCAGGGGGAGTTCGGTGGCCAGGTCGAACGCTCCGGCCGCGCAGCTCGCCAGTGCCGCGGGCAGCTCCTCGGCGCCGATCGCCGAGACGGGCAGCTCGATCACGGCCGTCTCCGGGTCGAGAACGACCTGGCTCGGCACGCCCTTCACATCGGGGAAGACGGTCCGCAGGCTCTCGTGCCGGGCCAGCAGGTCACCGAACGCCGCGAGCAGCGCGCCCCGGTCCAGCGGCCCGGACAGACGCAGCACCAGCGGGATGTTGTAGGCCGAGTTGGGTCCCTCGAGACGGTCGACGAACCACAGCCGGTTCTGCGCGTAGGACAGCGGGACCTCCGCCGGGCGCGGCATCGGGGAGATGCCGGAGCGGGCGTGGTCGGCGCAGGTGACGCGGTCCGCCACGGCGGCGACGGTCGGCGCCTCGAACAGCGTCCGGATCTGGAGCTCCACCCCGAACACCGAACGGATCCTGCTGACCAGCCGGGTGGCCAGCAGGGAGTGGCCGCCCACGTCGAAGAAGTTGTCGTCGATGGTGACGCCCGGCACGCCCAGGACCTCGGCGAACAGCCCGCACAGCACCTCCTCGACCGGGGTGCGCGGGGCGCGCCCGGCCGAGCCCGCCACGGACTCCGGCTCCGGCAGCGCCGCGTGGTCCAGCTTGCCGTTGGCGGTGAGCGGCAGCCGCGGCAGCACCACGAACGCGGACGGCACCATGTGGTCCGGCAGCGCGGCGGCCACCGTCTCGCGCAGGCCCGCGGGGTCGAGACCCGCGCGCTCGCGGGCCGGCGTGACATAGGCGACCAGTCGCTTGTCGCCGGTCCGGTCCTCACGGACGACCACCGCCGCCTGTGCGACCTCGGCCACGCTCTCCACCACGGCCTCGATCTCGCCCGGCTCGATCCGGAAACCGCGGATCTTCACCTGCTGGTCGGCCCGGCCGACGAACTCCAGCTCGCCGTCCGCCGTCCGGCGCGCCACGTCGCCCGTGCGGTACATCAGGCTGCCGGGCGGGCCGAACGGGTCGGCGACGAACCGGTGCGAGGTCAGGTCCGGGCGCCCGTGGTAGCCGCGTGCGAGCCCGTCGCCGGAGACGTACATCTCCGCCGCGACGCCGGGCGGCACCGGCCGCAGCGCGCCGTCCAGCAGATGGATGCCGAGGTCGGGGATGGGGGAGCCGATGACGCTGCCCGGCCGCCCGTCCGCGGTGCTCCGGTCCAGCGCCGCATGGCTGACGTGCACCGTGGTCTCGGTGATGCCGTACATGTTCACCAGCACCGGCGCGTCGTCCGGGTGGCGGGCGTACCAGCGCTCCAGGCGCCGCGGGTCCAGCGCCTCACCGCCGAAGATCACGAACCGCAGCGCGGGGGCGCCGCCGGCCCCGGGGTGCTCCTCGTCGGCCTGCGTGAGCTGGTAGAAGGCAGAGGGGGTCTGGTTGAGGACGGTGACGCGCTCGTCGGCCAGCAGCCGCAGGAACTCCACCGGCGAACGGCTCACCTCGTGCGGAACGACCACGAGCCGGCCGCCGTGCAGCAGCGGACCCCAGATCTCCCACACCGAGAAGTCGAAGGCGTAGGAGTGGAACAGCGTCCACACGTCCTCGGGCCCGAAGCCGAACCACTGCTCGGTGGCGGTGAACAGCCGCAGCACGTTGCGGTGGGGGACGACCACGCCCTTGGGCCGGCCGGTGGACCCGGAGGTGTAGATCATGTACGCCGGATGCCGCCCGTCGAGCGGCGCGGCCCGCTCGGAGTCGGTGACGTCATCGGTGGCCCGCGCGGCCAGTTCGGCTGCGGTACGGGCGTCGTCCACAGCCAGCACCGGGACGCCCTCGGTGTCCGGCAGGTGCGGCGCGTGCGCGGTGTCGGTCAGCACCAGGTCCGGCGCGGCGTCCGCGAGCATGAACGCGATCCGCTCGGCCGGGTAGGCCGGGTCCAGCGGCAGGTAGGCCGCGCCGGCCTTGAGGACGGCCAGCAGCGCGACCACCATCTCCGCCGAACGCGGCAGCGCGAGCGCGACGAACCGCTCCGGGCCGGCGCCGCGCTCGATCAGCGTCCTGGCCAGCCGGTTGGCGCGGGCGTTGATCTCCCGGTAGCTGTGGCCCACTCCGTCGCTCACCACGGCCGTGCGCTCGGGGTGCTCGGCAGCCACCCGCTCGAACAGCTCCGGAAGCGTGGCGGCAGGGGTCTCGACGGGGACCGGCGGAGTGAGCACGCGCGCGCGTTCCTCGTCGGTGGCCGTGTCCAGCCGCCCGACCGGCGTCGCGGGGTCGCAGGCGCACAGCCGGGAGAGCAGGTCGAGGAAGCGCTGCTGGTGCGCGGCGAGCGACTCCTCGTCGTACAGCGCCGCGTTGGCGTCGAAGTCGAAGCGCAGTGCGCCGTCGGCGGAGCGGGTGTCCAGCACGATCGCGAGGTCCGTGATCGGGCCGCCCGGCAGGTTTCGCACGGTCGCCCGGTGCCCGGCGAAGTCCAGGTCGTAGTCGAACAGGACCAGGTTGACGTGCGGTCCGATCAGGTGCTGCTCGGGGCCGAGGCGCAGGTCGCGCCGCATGTCCTCGTGCCGGTAGCGCTGGTGGCGCACGGCCTGCCGCATCTCGGCGGAGACGGCGGTGAGCAGGTCGCCCACCGGGGTGTCCGGTGCGGCGCCCAGCCGCAGCGGGACCAGGTTGGAGACGCTGCCGGGCACGCTGCGCAGGCCCTTGCCCTGGCGCGCGGCGACGGGCAGTCCGACGACGACCTCGTCGGTGCCGGTGAGGCGCTGCACGTAGAGGGCGAGCGCGGCCACCACCACGGTCGGCCAGCCGGTGCCGGCCTCGCGCGCGAGGCCGCGGATCGCCTCGGTCCCGGCGGCGCCGAGCGTCACGCTGCGGCGGATCACACGGCTGGGCAGGTGCTGCAGGCCGCCGGACAGACTGACCGGGGGCTGCGCGCCGGTCAGCCGCTCGGTCCAGAACGCGGCGTCGTCGGCGTGGTCCGGGGAATCGGCGTAGGCCCGGGCGGCGTCCACCAGGCCCTGCAGCGGCGGGAAGGGACTGGCCGGTACGGGGGTGTCCGTCATCAGCGCGGAGTAGACCTCGGCCACCCTCGGCGCGAACATGGCCATGCCGGCACCGTCCAGCACGATGTGGTGGACGCGGTGGTACCACCACCAGCGGTCCTCGGCGATCCGGATCAGGGCGAAGGCGAACAGCGAGTCGCCGAACAGGTCGATCGGCCGGGTACGGTCCTCGTCCATCCACTTCCGCGCGCCGGCCTCCGGGTCGGCCTCGCCGGACAGGTCCACGACGTGCAACGGGAAATCGACGGCGGGGAGTATCCGTTGCTCGGGGATCTCGCCGTGCTCGGCGAACCGCACGCGCAGCGCGTCGGTCTCGCCGACCACCCGGCGCAGCGCGGTCTCGAAGCGGACAGGGTCGACCGGACCGTGAATGTCCAGATACTCGGCGATGTTGTACACCGTGTTGCCGGAGTCGATCCGTTGCGCGAACCAAATACCCGATTGAGCCGGCGTCAGAGGGAGTCGGACCTCACCGGATTGTGGCACGACTACTCACTCCCCTTGAATCGGAAAACTGGTGGAGAACAGCCCCCGCGGGCCACACCGATCGGGCGCATCCGGGCCGGGCGGGCGAGCAGATCTCGCCCCGCGCCTGGGACGTTACCGCTCACCCGGCGTACGGGAACGGCCTTATAAGAAGCCTCGATAAACCATCGCCGCAGGTCGCCCGAGCAATTACCGGGAAAGGGCGCCCCGGCCGGGAACACCGGTTCAGCGGGGGCGTGTTCCCCGGCGGGCCCGGCCCCCGCACAGGCGCAGCGGGTCCCAGTCCGGACCGCGTGCGGGCAGCCGGCCCTGGTCTCCCAGCACCGCGCCCGCGTGCACCTCAGGCAGGAGCGGGCGGCCGAGGATCTGCCCGGCGCAGGCGATGCCGCTGACGGCGGCGCCGGTGATCCCGCTGCCGTAGCGGGTGCTCTGCCCCACCACGTACAGGCCGGTCACGCTGGTCCGGGTGTCCGGCCTGGCGCCCGTGCCGCCCCAGCGGGCCAGCCCGAAGGGCGAACCGCCGGTCGACCGCGTGTAGCGGCGCTGGGTGGCCGGGGTGGCCAGCTCCAGATGGGTCACGTACCGGCGGAAGGGGCCGAGCGCGCGTTCCGCGGTGGCCAGCATCGCCTCGGTGACCCTCTCCTTCTCCGCCAGATAGGCCGGGTCGCGGCGGTACGGCCCGCCGTTCTCGGACGCGGCCGCCGCGCCCCACGCCTCCAGCGACCGCGGACACAGCGCCATCACCTGGAAGTTGGCGTGTCCGGGCGGCCGGACGGCCGCGGTGTCCGGGTCCTTGAGCGAGGCGAACGAGATGAACACCGACGGCGGCGCGTCGAAGTGCCCCCCGGCCAGCCGGCGGAACGCCTCCTCGACGTCGGCGTTCCCGTGCCACCACAGGTTCGCCCCGGTCCTGCCCGGCAGTTCCCGGTCGAGGCCCACGTAGAGCACCACCAGGGGGAAGCCCGTCACGGCGGTCCGGGCCCGCTTCCCGATGGACGCGGGGAAGTGCTCCTCGCCGGCCAACTCCCGGACGGTGCGCACATAGTCGGCGTTGGACACCACGACCGGAGCGCGCAGTTCCCGCCCGCCGTCCAGCACGACACCGCACGCGCGGCCCTGCTCGACCAGCACCCGGTCCACCCGGTGCCCGGTCCTGACCGTGCCGCCGTGCCCGGTGATCGCCTCGGTCAGCGACGCCGCCAGCATCTGGCCGCCGCCGACCGGATAGGCGGCGCCCCGCAGATAGTGGTCGGTCACGCTCGCGTGCATGCCGACCGTGGCCTCCTCGGGTCCGATCCCGTAGTTGAGCGCCTGCGCGGCCAGCACGGTGCGCGCGGCGGCGGACAGGCCGCAGTGCTCGAAGAGTTCGTGCAGCGTCCGGCGGCCCCAGGCCACCGCGGTCGGCGTGCGGCGCAGTACCTCGGCCGGTTCGGCCCCGGCCGCGGACAGCAGCGTCCAGCGCATCTCGGCGCCGGCCGCCGAGCACACGGCCACGAACTCCCGCAGCCCGTCCTTGTCCGCCGTCAGCACCTCGACGAGCCGGTCGAGATAGCGGTCCCAGCCGACGGGCACGGACATCCTGAGCCCCGGCAGGACCACCTCGTCGAATCCGTCCGGGTCCATCTCCCGGAACGTGACGCGGTCGCCCAGGCCCAGTCCCCGCAGAATCGACGGCAGTACCCCGTCGGGCCCGCAGTCGCCGATGTAGTGCACCCCGGCGTCGAACTCGTAGGCCGAACGGCGGCGGAACACATGGCTGTTGCCGCCCAGCACCCCGGCCTGTTCGAGCACCAGCACCCGGTGACCGGCCACCGCCAGGTACGCGGCGCAGGTCAGTCCGCCCATGCCGCTGCCGACCACGATCGCGTCCCAGTCGTCCGCGAGCCGGTGCTCGTCGCTCATCGCGTCCCCCTCGGAATCGTCTCGGTGGAGGCGGTTCAGCCGCAGCCGCCGGCGTGACCGGCGTCCGCGCCCGCCGCGGCCATCCGCGGCAGCGCGGCCGCCTCCGCGTCCGGCACGGCGACGGCGGAGCGCGGGACACCGCGCAGCGCGGCGACGAAGGCGGCCACCCGGTCGACGCCCCAGAACCTGTCGTGGCCGTGGACGAAGAACGGCACCCCGAACAGGCCGTCCCTCGCCGACGCGGCCAGGATGTCCACACCCCGGGCACGCAGTTGCGGGTCGTCGGCCGCGCCGGCGGCCCGGTCCGCGTCCAGGCCCAGTTGCTCGGCGATCGAGCCGATCACGGCGGGGTCGGAGATGTTCTGCGACTCCTGCCAGCGGGCGCGGTAGACCCGGTCGACGAACTCCTTGCCCTTCCCGGCGTCCTCGGCCACCAGATAGGCCAGGTGCGCCACCTCCCAGACCGGTTCCCGGTCGATCGGCCAGGTGACGTCGAGCCCGCGGTCCTCGGCCAGCCGCCGGGCGTCCTGGAGGATGTAGAAGTTCTTCTCCCGCGCCATAGGAACCAGCGGCAGTTCGGTCCCGGCCCGCGCGAGCAGTTCCTGGCTGCGCGCGTCCGGCTCCCAGAACGGGATCCACCGCACGCTGTCCAGGACGTCGGGATGGTGCTTCTTCAGGTCGTGGTGGGCGAACCAGGAGTACGGGCTGCGCAGGGAGAAGTACCAGCGGGGCGGCTTCTTGGCCATGGCGGCGTCCTTCGGTGGGGAAATCGGGGGTGGGCTCAGATGGTGATGCCGCCGTCGACCTGGAAGACGGAACCGGTGATGTAGCCGGCGCGCTCGGAGGCCAGGAAGGACACCAGGTCGGCGACCTCGTCGGCCCCGCCGAAACGGTTCAGGGGGATCGAGGCCAGCATCTGTTCGCGGACCTTGTCGCTCAGCACCGCCGTCATGTCGGTCTCGATGAAGCCGGGGGCGACCACGTTGGACCGGATGCCGTAGCGGCCGACCTCCTTGGCCAGCGACTTGGCGAAGCCGATGATCCCGGCCTTGGTCGCCGCGTAGTTGGACTGGGTGGCGTGGCCGTGGACGCCGGCCACCGAGGAGAGCAGCACCAGGGAGCCGGAGCGGCGCTTCATCATCTCGAACACGACCGAGCGGCAGACGTGGTACGTGCCGTCGAGGTTGACCGCTAGCACGTCCTTCCACTGCTCGTCGGACATCATCAGCAGCGGGTTGTCCCGGGTGATGCCCGCGGCGGTGACCGCGACGTCCACCGTGCCCAGGGCCTCCTGGGTCTCGGCCACCCACGCGCGCACCGAATCGGGCTGGGCCACGTCGACCTTCCTGGCCAGCACCCGGACGTCGAACTCGGCGAGCTCCTTCTCCAGGGCGGTCGCGGCCTCGTCGTTGGACTGGTAGCAGAAGCTGACGTCGTGGCCGTCGGCGGCCAGCCGCTTCACCACGGCCCGGCCGATGCCGCGCGAGCCACCGCTGACCAGCGCGACCGGCTTGGTGTCCTGTGCCATCGGGCGTTCCTCCTTGTCGGTCGTAGGTCGGTCGTACGTCGGCCGTATGCCGGCTGTACGTCGGCTGTACGTCGGCTGTACGTCGGCTCAACCGGCGGACGGCAGCAGCCGGCCGGACGGGCGGAACGCCATCACCATCCGCTCGACCGACATCACCACCTCGCCGTCGCACGAGGTCTCGCCCTCGAAAATCGCGGTGTCGGACAGGGCGCGGGAGAGCCGCGCCCGGTGCAGGAGCACGTCCCCCGGCAGCACCGGCCGGTGGAACACGACCCCGGAGAGCCCGCCGAGCAGCATCACCCGGTCCGTCGCGTGCGCTTCTCCCTGCTCGCCGGGGGAGCGCCAGGTCGCCAGGATGCCGGCGGTCTGGCCCCAGGACTCGATCAGGAGCGTCGGCGGGTACTGGAGGCAGACGCCGGCGTTGTGCGCGCCGACGCTGCGGTAGCACTGCTCGTTGCGGGTGATCGCCTTCGTCGCGGTGACGCTCTCGCCCGGAACCAGGTCGACGACCCGGTCGACGAGGAGCATGGGGAACCGGTGCGGAAGCAGGCGTTCGACCTGGACGGTGTTCATACGGCGACCTCGCCGGACAGCCGCAGCCGTACCGACGCGGCCTCGCCGCGCTCGGTGCTCGCCGTGGCCCGGCAGCGTACGGCGCCCTCGTGGTCGCGCAGCTCCAGGCGCACGGTGAGCAGATCGCCGGGGCGTACGGCACCGAGGAAACGGGTGGACTCCACCGCGAGCAGCCGGGGTTCGGGCATCCCGGACCGCTCGGCCACCGCGAGCGCGGCGCGCTGGACGCACTCGACGATGCAGACACCGGGGAAGATCGGGAAGTCGGGGTAGTGGCCGGCGAAGACCGGCTCCGTCCCGTCGATCGCGACGGTGGCCACCGCGCTGAGCACTCCGCCGCCTCCGGCGTCCGGCGCGGACCGGGCCACCGACGTCACCTCGATCCCGGCATCCACGGGGGAGGGTTTCGGGGCGTAGGACCTCGGGACGACCGGCTCGTAGGAGCCCCGGGCTACCGGCTCGGCGGGCGCCGCCGGTGGGGAGACGGTCACGCCGACACCGCCAGCTTGCGCTCCAGCAGCGCGCGCGCCTGGCTGAAGGTGCGGGCCGTCCGCATCTCCTGCTCGGTGAACTTGACCTGGTACTTCTTCTCCAGCACCACGACCAGCTCCAGCAGCAGCAGCGAGTCGACCTGCAACTCCTCCACGAAGTCGGTGGCCTCCTCTATGTCGGTGGCGTCGACGTCGATCACATCGGCCAGGGTCCGCCGCAGTTCTTCCTTGTCCAGCTTCTCGAAGGGCTGTGCCGTCATGACTTCCGCTCTCCTCCGTTCGTTTCGTTTCCCGGTACGGCCCGGTGGGTTCCGGGCCGGCCCGGTGCTCAGCGCAGCCGCAGCAGGGCGCAGCCGGTTCCGCCGTCGCGTTCCACCGCGGTGACCACCGCGACCCGCCCGGCGGTACCGGGCGTCCGCTCGGCGACCGCGAGCACGGAGGCGATCTGCAGGCTCACCGAGGCCGCCGACGCGTCCGCGAACAGCTCGGTGTTCGGCACCTGTTCGAGCGCTGCGGGGCCGAACGCCTCAGCCAGCACGGCGCGTTCGCGCGCGTCGCCGGCGCCGCACGGCACGGCCGCCCACACCTGCGACGGTTCCACCCCGGCGCGGTTCATGGCGCGGCGCAGACAGGAGCCGAGCACCATCGGCAGCCGGCCCTCGGCGAACACGCCGCTCTCCACGGCGAGCACCTCGGCCAGCACGTGTTCGGCGGCGACGGACTCCTCGGGTTCGAGGAGCAGCATGCCGGCGCCCTCGCCGAGCAGCGCCGGCCTCTCCTCGTCGGTCCGGGTGTGCCACTCCAGCCAGGACCGCTCGTTGGAGTACTCCTCCGCGGAGCCGCACAGCACCGCCTCGGCCCGGCCCGCGCCGAGCAGTCTGCGCGCGTAGTTCAGCGCGAGCAGCCCGGCCAGCCGGCCGCCGGCGATGGTGGCGTTCGGACCCTTGATCCGGTGCCGGATCGCACACTGGCCGGCCGCGCAGTTCATCACCGTGTTGGGCATCTGCGCCGGGTCGACGAAGTACGGCTGCTCACCGGTCAGCGAGTCACGGGTGAAGTCCATCATGCTCTGCGCGCTGCCGGTGGTGGTGCCGAGCACGACGGCCCCCCGGTCGCCGGTGGCGACCTCGCGGTTGCGCTCGGCGTCGTCGAGCAGCGCACCGACGGCGCTGACCGCGAGCCCCGTCACCCGGTCCATCGACCGGGTGCCCTTGCGGCCCAGCGCCGCGCGCGGGCTGAACCCGGGCACCAGCCTGGCCCGCTCGTCGGGCACCTGCCACTGCTCGCGGTCGATCCGGACGGCGGTCTCACCGCCCTTGTGCATCCCCTCGACGAACGCCGCACGCCCCATCCCGAACGGGGACACGGCCGACCAGGCGGTGATCACCGGTCTGCGGGCGGCGCCCCTGGTGTCGCTGCTCATGGCGACAGCTCCTTCCGGCAGGTCGGGTCAGCCGGCGGCGGGGGTCTTGCCGCCGAGCGCGGCCAGCACCTCGTCGTCGAAGGTGACCAGGGACCAGTCGCGCTCCGGCGACTCCTTGGTGACATAGCCGTGGGTGATGTGTCCGGTGGCGACCGGCACCAGCGCGCCGTCACGCACCACGTAGCAGTCCATCCGGGCGGTGAACAGGACGGCCTTGAAGATGTCCTCGACGGTGAAGACGGTGTACAGCTCGTCCTCGATCCGCACCTCGTCGGTGAGTTCGATGTCGCACTTGGTCACCACCGGGATCCAGTTGCGCTCGTCCAGCAGGCGCTGGATGGCGATGCCCCGGTCGGCGACGAACAGGTGCAGCACCTCCTCCATCTGCCGCAGGAAGCCGGACATCTGCATGTGGCTGGTGAAGTGGCAGTAGAAGTACGGCACTCGCCACTTCCAGCCGAACGCGTTGTCGTCGCCGATGATCTCGGCAAGGACCGGGTCGCCGGAGCGGGTGGTGACGCCGCGCTGCGCGGACAGGTCGATGTTGTCCACCGGGACGGCGGCGAGCGGCTTCGGCGCCGCCTGCCCCAGCCGCGGCACCACGAAGCGCGTCAGGCGCTCGGGCAGCGGCTTCGGGTCCGGTACGTGCTCGATGGCCCGGAGGGAGACCTCGACCTTGCTGGTCACCGCCTTGCGCGGCGCGCCGTCCCGCTCCACGGTCCCGGTGAGCGCGAAACGCAGCCGGGTGTCGGAGTCCTTGGTGACCGGCCTGACCTCGACGGCGACCGTGTCGTCCAGGGTGAGCACCGTGTGCAGCCGGGTGTCCACGGAGACCACGTCGAAGCCGGCGCCGTACTCGACGTAGAGGGCCGTGGCGCCCAGACCGGCGGCGCGGAAGTGCTCGAGCACGGCGGCCTCGAGCAGGTAGTGCACGTGCTTGAAGCCGATGGTCGTGCTGATGTTGCCGCCCTCGTAGGACGGACGCAGCGAGAAGTGGCCGGTGACGTCGAAGAAGTCGTTCAACGACTGCTCGGTCGGCTCGGGGGCACTGCTGATCGGGGACGTCATGCTGATCAGGCTCCTGTTCTGTCAAGCGGGTTGGTCGACGGCAGCGGGCGCGGGGCACCCGATCGCGTCGAGGAACTCACCGAGGGCCGCGGAGAAGGCGTCCGCCTGCTCCACCATCGGGAAGTGGCCGGCCCCGGGGATGAACCGGCAGCGGGCGTCGGGGAGATCGGCGGCGAGCGCCCTGCTCTCGGCGGGGACGGCGGTGAAGTCCTCCTCCCCGCCGACCACCAGCGAGGGCACCGTGATCAGGTCGGTGCGCAGCCAGGGCGTGTGCAGATAGCTGCGGAAGAAGCTCAGATAGCCGTACGGGCCGACCTGTTCGCAGACCCGCTGCGCCATGTCGCGGCGCAGCGAGGGGTCGAGCCGGGGTCCTGCCACCACCCGGATGCCCTCGTCCATGGTGCGGCGGAAGTTCTCCAGCATGCCGCCGACGACGCCGTACTCGAAACTCTCAGGATCACGGCGGTAGAACGGCGACACCAGTACCAGGCCCTCGATGCCGTGGCGTGCGAACGGGTCGCCGCCCCGGGCGAGTTCCTCGCCGAGCAGCTCAAGGAGCAGCACGGTGGAGAAGGAGTGGGCCACCACGATGCCGGCGCCGCCAGGCACCTGCCCGAGCGCGTCCGCGACCGCGCGGGAGGCGTGCGGGCCGTAGGCCCAGGCCGGTGACCGCCCGCCGCCCCAGGGGAGTTCGGCGGCCCACAGGTCCAGGCCGCCGGCCTCTCTCGCGGCCAACGCGTCCCATACTGAGGAGCTGTTGGCCAGTCCGTGCAGCAGGAGGGCACGGGTACCGCCGGTCGGCCGTTTGCGGTGCACCGTGCACGCGGAGTCGCCTGCCGGGTCCGGCGGCTGCGGCCGGTCGTGGCTCACCGGGCGTCTCCGGGGGCGAGCAGGAGGAGTCCGGCGACACCGTCGTCCCCGCGGCCGGCCAGCGCGTAGAGGGGGCCGGGCTCGCCCGCGTCGAACCGGCCGGTGGCGGCGGCGCACTGCGCCAGGCCCAGCGCGCCGGAGAGCGTGCCCCAGCCGTCGGGCATCCGGTGCCGGGGAACCCCGGCCAGCAGCTTCGCGGGCGGTTCGGTGCCGCCGGCGGTCTCCGGCGGGTACCAGCCGGCCGGGGTGCCGCCGCCGAGCGCGTCGAGCCGCCCGACGCACTCCTCGACCCCGCCGGTGCGTACGAATCCGCCCAGACGGGCCCTCGGCCGCACCCCGCGCGCCCGCGCGGTCTCGGCGCGCTCCAGGACCACCGCGACGGCGCCGTCCACGATCCGGTCGGCGCCGACCAGCTTGCGCACCACCTCGTTGTCCGGCTCGACCCCGACGACCAGCACCTGCTCGGCCCGTCCGGAACCCAGCAGGCCGGCGGCCCAGCGCAGCGCGTCGAGCCCGGAGGAGTCGCCGTTGCAGACGGTCAGGTTGGGGCCGCTCAGCTTGAAGCGGATGGCGATCTCGGAGGCGACGATGTTGCTGGAGGCGTTGGGGCTGTCCATGGGACTGGTGCCACGGGTCGTCTCGGCCGCGATGGTCGTGACCACCCGGCAAATGGTGTCCGCGTTGCCGTAGTTGGACGCCACCACGACACCCACGCCGCCGCCGTCGACCGACGGGCCGTCCGCGTCCCGCAGCGCGGCGTCGCACAGTCCGGCGAAGGCCGCGCACAGTCCGAGCCGGGTGGCGCGGTCCTTGTACTTCAGGCCCTTCTTGCCGAGCAGGGCGGCCGGATCCACCGGCTCCGCGGGGAAGGCCGGCCCGGCCACCAGATCCTCGGTGCCGGCCACCCCGGCCAGCGCCGGACCCACACCGCTGACCACGATCCTCGGGAACTCGTTCACCGGGCCGCCTCCAGAATGGCCACCGCGTTCAGTCCGCCGAAACCGAAGCCGTTGACCTGCGCCACCTCGACTCGACCGGTGGCCTCGGTGGTGTGCACCAGCCGCAACGCGCTCACGTCCTCGGTCGGTTCGTCGAGTTCGGTCACCGGCGGGATCCGCCCGGTGGACATGGCCCGCAGGGCCGTGATGAGGCTCAGCACCCCGGCCGAGCCCGCGGTGTGCCCGGTCATCGACTTGACGGCGGTCACCAGCGGCGCCCGCTCGTGCTCGCCGAACACCTCGCGCAGCGCCCGTACCTCCACCTCGTCGTTGAGCGGGGTACCGGTGCCGTGCAGCATGACCAGGTCCACGTTCTCCGGTTTCACCCCGGCCCGCCGGTGCGCCTGCCTGATCGCGGCGGCGACCCCGGCCTGGAGGGGCGCGGTGGTGTGGTGGGCGTCGCAGTTCACGCCGACCGAGCGCACCCGGCCGTGGACCCGGCGGTGACCGTCCGGCTCGCGGGCCAGCACGATCGCGCCCGCGCCCTCGCCGAGGATGGTGCCCTTGCGGTCGACGTCGAAGGGTCTGAGCCGGCCGGGCGGCTCCAGCTGGAAGGCGTCGGTCAGCCCGAACATGCTCTCGGTGATCGAGTCGGTGCCCGCCACGATCACGTGCTCCACCGCGCCGGAGTCCAACTGGTCGACGGCGAGCGCCAGCGCGTACAGCGAGGCGGAGCAGGCGTTGGAGAAGGTGTGCGTGTCGACCGCGCCGAAGCGTTCCCGCAGGGCGGTGCCGAAGTGCATCCGCCCGGATGGGGGTCCCCCCTGCTCGAGCGGAGCCGAGAGCTTGGGGGAGAACTCGGCGCCGTCACGCCACCACAGCTCCAGCGACCGCAGCTCCCGCAGCCCGGTGCCGACCAGGATCGGCACGTCGCGGAGGTCCTCACCGAGACCGGCGTCACGGGCCGCCTGACCGACCGCGTCGAGCAGGAACGCGGTCGCCCGGCCCGGCACGTCCACGCCCGGCGCGGGCCGGTCGTCGATCTCGAAGAGGTGTCCCGCCTTGAACTTCGACCGGTCGAAGCCGCGCAGCGCGGCCAGCCCGCTCCGCCCGGCGCACAGGCTCTCGAACAGCTCGGACGGGTCGCGCCCGATGCTCGCGACCGCGCCGATTCCGATGACGGGCCGGCTCATGAGGCCTGCTCCTCGTACTTGGCGAGGATCACGACGGCGTTGTTGCCGCCGAAGGCCATCCCGTTGTTCTGCACGATCCTCAGATCGGCGTCGACGGCGTGGTTGGGCACGCAGTCGACCTCGCACTCGGGGTCGGTCTCCCGGTGGTTGATGGTCGGCGGGATGAACCCGCCCTCGACGGCCAGGGCGCAGGCGATCGCGGCGAGCGCGCTGGCGGCGCCCATGGTGTGGCCGAGCATCGACTTCAGCGAGACGGTGCGCGGCGGCGCCTCGCCGTAGACGTCGCGGACCGCGCGGCTCTCGGTGACGTCGTTCGCCTTGGTGCCGGTCCCGTGCGCGGAGATCAGATCGACCTCGGACGGCTTCACCCCGGCGTTGTTCAGGGCCAGTTCCATGCAGCGGGCGATGCTGCCCTGGTTGGGCGCGACCGGGTGGTCGGCATCGCAGTTGAGCCCGTAGCCCAGGACCTCGGCGTGGATGGTGGCACCGCGGCGCAGCGCCGACTCCAGGCTCTCCAGGACCAGTACGCCGGCGCCCTCACCGGTCAGGATGCCCTTGCGGTCCTTGTCGAACGGCCGGCAGCAGTCCGGGGCGATCGTGCCCAGCCGGTAGAAGCCGGCGAAGGTCTTGCGGCACATCGCGTCCGCGCCGCCGCACAGCGCGAACTCCACCTCGCCGGTGCGCACCGCGTCGAAGCCGTAGCCGATGGCGTAGTTGCCCGCGGCGCAGGCGGTCGGGATGGTGACCGCCTCGACGTCCTCCAGGCCCAGTTCGTGCGCGACGGCCGTGGCCAGCCGGCTCGCCGGGACACGCCGGACCACCTGCGGGTCCATCTTCTCGGGGCCGTACTCGATCTCGGTCTCGACCAGACGGTCGAGGTCGTGCGATTCCCCGTCGGTGGACCCGATGGAGATCAGTCCGCGCTGTCCGCGCAGGATGTCCTCGCTCAGCCCGGCGTGGGCGACGGCCATCCTGGCCGCGGCCACCGAGAAGCGGGTGGCGGGGCCGAGTTCGTCGACGTCCAGATTGCGGATCCACTGACGCGGCTCGAAGCCGACCAGTTCGCAGCCGTTGGCGTGGGCGAAACCCTCGGTCGCGAACCTGGTGATCGGCTTGGCGCCGCTGAGCCCGGCCCGCAGCCCCTCGGCGAACTCGACCGCGCCCACACCGATGCTCGAGAAGACTCCGAAGCCGGTCAGGACCACGCGATGCGCTGGTGGTGCCGACCCGTTGCTGGTTGCAGTTGCACGCATGGTCTCTCCGTCCGGTTTCGATCGGCGGTGCCGCGGCGGTACCGCTCGGTCGTGACTACTTGCCGGCGGCTTCCGCGACGACCTCTTCCACGCCCTTGAGGTTGACCATGCGGCCCAGTTCGGCCTGGTCGATGACGACGTGGAAGTGCTTCTCCAGGGCGGCGAGGATCTCGATCGCGCGCAGCGAGTCGGCGCCGTGGTCCTCCTTGAACAGGCTGCTCTCGGTGACCTCGTCCTCCTCGAGCTCGAGAATGTCGCAGACGATTTCCTTGATTTTCTCGGACGTGCTCTCCGCAGAGGTCGTCATATCGATCCTGCTCCCTCGTGATGATGACGCCGGCCCGAACGAGCCGCGTATGGAATGGACGAGTTCGATCACCAGGGCCGGCACGGAAGTTCCCCGTTCGTACCGGCAATTCCTCTTGGAATTCGGCGCATCACTCACACGCCTCGGTGAACGTAGCCGGGGTGAACCGACGTTCACCAGACCGGTACGAAGAATTCGAATCAGCCACGCGTGGCCTGTCCCGGAGCGGCACATCGAAGATTCCGCATCAGCGCTGACGGACGCGCCCGGCCCGGCCAGGCTGGTGGGCCGGACGTGCCCCGCGAGCAGTGCGGAGGCTCACCGGACGACCGCAGGGAGAGCATCGATGGCAGCCGGCGGAGCGCTTTCGAAGCACTGGATGTTCAGTGACGCATACACCCAGAACCCGTATCCGACCTTCGCCGCGCTGCGCGCCGAACAGCCGGTGACCATGGTGCAGACGCCGGACGGAGCGCGGGCCTGGGTGGTCACCCGGCACGAGGACGTCCGCAACGCACTGGCCGACCCCCGGATGAGCCGGGACATCGGGAACCTGTACCGGGCGCTCGGCCGGCAGATCGGCAAGGAACTGCAGCCGGCCGACGAGATCACCCACCACCTGGCCAACTCCGACCCGCCGCGGCACACCCGGCTGCGCAAGGCGCTGGTGTTCGCCTTCACGCCCAAGCGGGTCGCGAACATGCGTCCCAGCCTGGAGAAGGTCGTCGACGGGCTGCTCGACGAACTCGCCGTACAGCCGCGTCCTGATCTGCTGGCCGGTCTCACCGAGCCGCTGCCGATCATCGCGATCGCCCAGCTCCTGGGCGTTCCCGCCGCCGACTGGCGGCAGTTCAAGGTCTGGTCGAACACGATGCGCTCCACCGACGCCGCCGATCCGACCGGTGTCCTGGCCGAGCACACCCGGCAACTGTCCGCGTACATGGCCGATCTGATCGCTGAGAAGCAGCGGCACCCGACCGACGACCTGGTCTCCGCGATGGTGCACGCCGAGGGCGACAAGCTGCTGACCCCGAAGGAGATCCTCTCCACCGCTTTCGCGCTGATGACCGGCGGCAACGAGACCACCACCGCCCTGGTGACCGGCTGCTTCGTGGGACTGCTGACCCACCCCGGGCAGGCCGAGCGGCTCAAGGCCGACCTCGACCGCATCCCGCGGGTCGTCGACGAGTTGATCCGGTTCGCCGGCCCCATGATGTACACCCTCCAGCGCCTGACCCTGGAGGACGTCGAGATCGCGGGCACCATGATTCCGGCGGGCGAGATCGTGATGCTCTCCCCGGCCAGTGCGAACCACGACCCGGAGGCCTTTCCCGACCGGCCGGACGAACTGGACATCGACCGCCCGAAACCGGTGCACCTCACTTTCGGGCACGGCATCCACTACTGCATCGGAACGCATCTGGCGCGGGCCCAGGCGGAGATATCGATCCGCCGTGTCTTCGAGCGTTTCCCGGAGGTCCGACTCGCCGTGCACCCGTCGGAACTTCGTTATCAGCCCGCTCTGCTCGTCAGGTCTCCGGCCGCGCTTCCCGTCCGGCTCTGACAATTCCCGGCAGCCTGTCCCGTTCGACGTTCAACTGTCCGGGAGGATTGAAATCACCGATACGAAGGATTCCCGCAATCGCCTGTGGAGACAACCCAGTTCAGGCGGACCGCATCGCAGGATGGAGAAGGGTATATGAGCACCAATCCTTTCGAGGACAACGACGCCGACTACTACGTGCTGGTCAACGACGAGGGACAGCACTCGCTCTGGCCGGCCTTCGCCGAGGTTCCGGCCGGCTGGACGGTCGCGCACGGCCGGGCCGGCCGGGAGGCGTGCCTGGAGTACGTCAACGAGAACTGGACCGACATGCGGCCGCTCAGCCTGGTGCGTGAGATGGAGGCGGCGGCGGGCGAGTAGCCGCCGGCCGCGGGCTGATCTGTGCGTGGGGCGGGCTCGCCCGTACGGCGGTGCCGCCGCGCCCGCACAGGTCAGCCCTTTTTCGGCCCCGAGGGCGTTCCGAGGAGGAAGTCATGAAGGTTCTCATCGACCAGGACACGTGCGTCGCCTCCGGCCAGTGCGTGCTGACCGCCGCCGACGTGTTCGACCAGCGGGACGAGGACGGCATCGCCGTCCTGCTCGACGACACCCCGCCCGCCGACCGCGCGGACGACGTCCGGCAGGCCGCCGCGGTCTGCCCGGCCCGGGCCATCCGCCTGGAGGAGTGAGGGAGCCAGGGGAAGGGGGCGCCGGGAGTGGCTCCGACCGCCCCCGGAGGTTTACTTCCCGGCAGAACTTTCTTTGCTCCAGGGGCCGTTGACGTGGAACATGTTGCGGAACTAGCGTCCCCTCCAGTTCACAGACATCATACGTGTCCCAGGTGGGCCCCCACGTCCCATGAGGGCTGGGGACTCGCGCCCGAACCGTCGGCGCCTGCCGTCCGAATCGCGCGGCCCGGCGGTCGGCAGTGCACGAACGGGGGCGCGGGCGCGGCCTTCCCCGGGCATGCCCCTCGCCGTACGGTCGAGCACTCAGGTGCAGCCAGATCCGGCCAGACGGGGTGAGGAATGCGGAACCAGTTCGGGGGAAGGTCGCATGAACACGGGGGAGCCGGCCGGGAGGGGGCGGGCCGGCACGACATGGACAAGGTCTTCCTGGACGTGCACTCCCTGATTGTCTCCACAGTGGCGAAGCACCGGGAGTACCGGGAGCACCGGGACGGGACGTCCGGAGAACCGCTCGCCACCGCGCTGAACCCGATCGACGCCGAGATCCTGGCGGCCGCCGTGGAGTTGGCGGACGGTGCCGGACGCTCGGTCGACGCCGTGCTCGCCTTACCCGGTCACGCGGAGGCCGTCTACGCGCTGCTGCGCGAACTGCTGCGCAGACGTGGCGACCTGGTGCGGCTCCGGATCCTGTGCACCCGTGACACACTCGACCACGAACTGGTGCGGGAGCTCGCCCGCAAGGGGCGCAAGGCCGTCCGCATCGCCCGCATTCCGCTGATGACGTCCCTGATCGTCGACGGCCGGACCACGCTGGTGTGCACCGAGACGGCCGGCGAGCGCCAGGCGTCCGTCCTGCGGGCGTCCTCCGTCACCCAGTGCGGCCAGACCCTCTTCGACACCGTCTGGAGTCACGCGGTCGACGCCACCGCCTGGGTGTGCCTGGGCGCCCATGCCCGCGTCGAACTCGTCCAGCAGATACTGCACTACCTCCACACCGGGGCCACCGACGAGGCCGCCTCGCGCGAACTGTCCATCTCCGTGCGCACCTATCGCCGGCACATCGCCACCATCATGGAGATCCTCGACGCCCGGTCCCGGTTCCAGGCGGGGGTGCGCGCCGCAGAACTCGGCCTGCTCACCCCCCGCGTCCGCCCGGGCGCGGAGCCGTCCCGCGGGCGTACTCCGGCGGGATGGGCGGCGGGCGGCGCCACACCACCACCGCGGGGCGCCTACTCCCCGGCCGCCCTGAGCTCCATCCAGTCCGTACCGCAACTGGCCCGGCGCCACTCCTACGAGCCCGATGCCGTCGCCGATCCCAGATCCTGACGCGTGGTCCGACACAGCGGGTGACGGTGCGGAGAGTGCCGGCCGGGGGAGGAGAGGGGCCATCGCTCCGGCCTGACGAGGCCGGACCGACGATGTGGCGGACGGCGGACGGCGGACGGCGGACGGCGGACGGCGGACGGCGGACGGCGGGCGGACGGCGGGGCCGGAGAGGGAGGCCCCTCCGGCCCCGCCGTCCGTTCGTGACCGGTTCTGACCAGGAACGATCGCTGTCTTTTCGGTTCGCCGCCGCGCGGCGGCGTGGGTGATCGCTCTGTCGTGCGAACGCTCATACCAGAGCGGGACGCTTCCTGGGGGATTTCGCCAACTGTCCACTTCACCTCGCGCGTTGGTGACTACTGTCAGTGGCCGTGGGGCGACGCGGGGCCGTACACGCGCCGCTGTCGACCGGCACAGCGATGGCGCATGCCCGCTCGCGCCCCGGGCGCGAGTACACAGGCCCGACGGACCCGTACAGAGGATCAGATGTCTCACCTCCGTGCACCGGCCGCCCGCGCAGACCGCCGTGAGGGCGGGCGGCACGGGCGGCCGGTGACCCGCACCGTGCCCTCGCTGCCCGAGACCCGCCTACGGCCTCAGCTGCTGCGCATGGCGGTGCTGCCGCCGACCTCGGTCGCCCTCAGCGCCGGCGCGGCCGTGATCTTCACCGTGCGCTCCACCGGCGCACGCCCCGGTCTCGTCCTGTGGGCCGTGCTCGCCGGAGCATTCGCGGTCACGGTCGCAGGCATCGTGATCGCCGCCGTCGCCGCCGGCCGGGCCGCCCGGTCGGTGCACGACCGGGTCGGCGTCCTGCGCCGCGGCACCGAGCGCCGCGAGGCCGAACTGCGCGGGCTCGTCGACGCCCTGCGCCGGGGCGAGGCCCCGCCGCGGCGCAAGCCGCACGGCGGCCCGCCGGAGGACACCGACGAGATCGACCTGCTCGCCGCCGACCTGGCACGCGCCCACGACGGGGCCCTCGCCGCCGTCGTGCACGCCGCCCAGCTCTCCAGCCGCACCGGCAGCGAACAGAAACTGGAGGTCTTCGTCAATCTCGCCCGGCGCCTTCAGTCCCTGGTGCACCGGGAGATCTCCATCCTCGACGAGCTGGAGAACGACATCGAGGATCCCGACCTGCTCAAGGGCATCTTCCACGTCGACCACCTCGCCACCCGGGTCCGCCGGCACGCCGAGAACCTCGCCGTCCTCGGCGGCGCCGTCTCCCGCCGCCAGTGGAGCAACCCGGTCTGCATGACGGAGGTGCTGCGCTCGGCCATCGCCGAGGTCGAGCAGTACTCACGGGTCAAGCTCGCCCCGCCGATCGAGGGGCGGCTGCGGGGCCACGCCGTCGCCGACGTGATCCACCTGGTGGCAGAACTCGTCGAGAACGCCACGCTGTTCTCCGCCCCGCAGACCCAGGTCCTGCTGCGCGCCAGCCTCGTCACCTCCGGGCTCGCGGTGGAGGTCGAGGACCGGGGCCTGGGCATGCCGGTCGGTGAGCAGGTCCGGATGAACGCCCTGCTGGCCGACCCCGACCAGGTCAACGTCGCGAGCCTGCTCGCCGACGGCCGTATCGGGCTGTACGTGGTCTCCCAGCTCGCCAGGCGGCACGGCGTCCACGTCCGTCTGCAGACCAATATCTACGGCGGAGTGCAGGCGGTCGTCGTCCTGCCGCAGGCCCTGCTGGGAGCGTCGACGGGAGCCTCCGGCACGTCGTTCGGGGCGCTGGACACCGGCGCACGGCCCGCAGTTCCGGTCCCAGGACAGTACGGCGGACCGCCGGCCCTGCACGGCGGCGGCACCCACCGCGCGCCGGCCGTCTCCGGCGGTCAGGGCACTGGCGTACGCCCCTCGCCGAGCCCCGTCACCGGCCTGCTCGGCGCCCCCGCCCGCCCCGGCGACACACGCCAACGCGAGGGCGGGATGCATCCCGTGACGGGCACGCGCGCGACTGGCGCCCACCGGCCCCCGGCCTCGCCCCACGCGAACGGCACCACCGGGCCCGCCACACCGGTGTCCGGGCGCGACACGCCCGTGGCCGCACCCCCGCCCGGGGCCGGGGACCGCGGGCCGATGTCCGTGCCTCCGTCTGGGGCCCGGCATGGCAAGCCGGCGCCCATGCCTGCTCCTGGGATCGGGATTGGCGGGCCGGTGTCCGGGCCTGGGGTCGGGGACGGCGGGTCCGTGTCCGTGCCCGAGTCTGTGGCCCTGTACGGCAGGCTGGCGCCCATGCCTGAGCCTGGGGTCGGGGGTGGCGCGCCGGTGTTCGTGTCCGGGCCTGGGGTCGGGGACGGCGGGTCCGTGTCCGTGCCCGAGTCTGTGGCCCGGTACGGCAGGTCGACGCCCATGCCTGAGCCTGGGGTCGGGGATGGCGGGCCGGTGTCCGGGCCTGGGGTCGGGGACGGCGGGTCCGCGCCCGTGCCCGAGTCTGTGGCCCGGTACGGCAGGCCGACGCCCATGCCTGCGCCTGGGGTCGGGGGTGGCGCGCCGGTGTCCGGGCCTGGGGTCGGGGACGGCGGGTCCGTGTCCGTGCCCGAGTCTGTGGCTTGGTACGGCAGGCCGGCGCCCATGCCTGCGCCTGGGGTCGGGGATGGCGGGCCGGCGCCCATGCCTGTGCCTGAGGCCGGGGATGGCGGGCCGGTGTCCGTGCCCGTGCCTGGGGTCGGGAATGGCATGGCGGTGTCCGTGCCCGCGCCCACATCCGGGGGTGATGAGCCGGTGTCTGTGCCCGCCCCCGCCGCCGTGCCCGGGGCTGACATCCCGACGTCTGTGCCCGAGCCTGTGTTCGGGGGCGACATGCCAGTGTCCGTATCCGCGCCTGCGTTCGGGGCCGACGCGTTCTCGGCCATGGCCGCGCCCATGGCCGGCGGCGACGCACCCCCGTCCGTACCCGCGCCCGTGTTCCGGCGCGACACACCCATGGCCGCGCCCGCGCCCGTGGGCGACACGCCCATCCCCGTACCCGCGCCCCCGCCCGTGGGCGACACGCCCACGCCCGTACCCGCGCCCACGCCCGGCGACGATCTGCTGCCCGCGCCCACCTCGCCCGTAGGTGACGTACGACCCGTCGAGTCCGTCGACCGCGACCACCGGGAGCACCTCGAACCCCTGCCGCGGCGGACCGCGCGTGAGGGGCAGGACAATCCCGCCGAAGCCGTGCCGGGGATCCGGCCCGCCGACCGGGCCGCCGTGGCGGCGAACGCCGGTGCGCCGCCCGTTCCGCGCGCCGGAGCGGTGCGCGGAACCATGGCGAGGCCCCAACTGCCCCGGCGGCGCGCCCAGGAGCACCTCGTGCCGCAACTGCGCGACGCCCCGGTGTCACGCCAGGAATCCGGGTACGTCACCGGCCACGACCCCGGGCTGATGGCCGCCTTCCAGCGCGGGATGGGCCTCGCGGAGTCGGAACAGCGCCGGGAGCCGGGCCCTGCGCGCGAGCCGCACTCCTCGGGCGCCACGCACCCCGCGTACCCCCAGGACGCGTCCGGGCCGGCGGAGGCGCGGCCCGTGCTCCTGCCGGGGCAGCACCTCACCGGCCGGCACGACGGGAGCGAGCCGGCCGGATGACCACAAGCCCGCCCAGCCCGGCCACCACCCCCGACCCCAGAGCTTGCGCAGACCTTCGGACCCCAAGGAGTCGATCCACCATGGTGAGCGATGCGCCGACCGGCCGTGTCTCCGACCTCGACTGGCTGATGAGCGGCCTCGTGCAGCGCGTACCGCACACCACCAGCGCGGTCCTGCTGTCCTGCGACGGGCTGGTGAAGTCCGTGCACGGCCTCGACCACGACAGCGCCGACCACATGGCCGCCCTGGCCTCCGGCCTGTACTCGCTCGGCCGCAGCGCCGGCGTCCGCTTCGGCGACGGCGGCGAGGTGCGTCAGGTCGTCGTCGAACTCGACGCGACGCTGCTGTTCGTCACCAACGCGGGTACCGGCACCTGTCTGGCCGTGCTCGCGGGCCGCGAGGCCGACGCGGCCGTGCTGGGCTACGAGATGGCGATGCTCGTCAAGAGCGTCCGCCCCTACCTGGAGACCGCGCCCCGGCAGCATTCCGTCGAATCCCGGGCGCTGCGGCCTTGAGCGCGGCGGCGGCCGGCGACAGGCCCTGGCTCGACGACGCGGCCGGACGGCTGGTGCGTCCTTTCACCGTCAGCGACGGCCGCACCCGGCCCAGCATCGCGCTCGACCTGATGTCCCAGGTGATGGCCACCGGGGCGGCGCCGCCGGTCCACCTCGGCCCGGAGCACGGCCAGGCACTCGACCTGTGCCGCGCCCCCCTCCCGGTGGCCGAGATCGCCGCCCATCTGAAGCTGCCGGCCGTGGTGACCAAGGTGCTGCTGTCCGATCTCGTCGACTGCGGGGCGCTGACCACCGGGCCCCCCGCGTACCACCACCCCACCGACCGGGCTCTTCTGGAGGCAGTGCTCGATGGACTACGACGACAGCTCTGACTACGACGACGGCCCCGGCCACTTCCCCACCGCGCTGAAGATCCTCGTGGCGGGAGGCTTCGGGGTGGGCAAGACGACCTTCGTCGGCGCGGTCAGCGAGATCGCGCCGCTGAGCACGGAGGAGTTGCTCACCACGGTCAGCGCGGCCACGGACAACCTCGACGGCGTGGAGAACAAGGTCGAGACGACCGTCGCGATGGACTTCGGCCGCATCACCCTCGACCCGCGGCACGTGCTCTACCTGTTCGGCACGCCCGGCCAGGAGCGCTTCTGGTTCATGTGGGACGAGCTGTGCGAGGGCGCCCTGGGCGCGGTGATCCTCGCCGACACCCGCAGGCTGGAGGAGTGCTTCGCCGCCGTCGACTTCTTCGAACGACGCGGCCTCGCCTTCGTCGTCGGCGTCAACGAGTTCGACGGTGCCCACCGCTACGATGCCGAGGAGGTGCGCGCGGCCCTCGATCTCGACCCGCGGATCCCCGTGGTCCGCTGCGACGCCCGTATCTCCAGCTCCGGCATCCAGACCCTGCTGACCCTCGTCCGGCATCTCATCGCCCACGCACCCGCCGTCCCCGCACCGGCCCGGGGCGCGCACGGATGACCCCGGCACACTGACCCCCGCACACCGTCACGGAGCCCGTACATGACATACGCCGACAGCGACGGAGCCCGGCCATGAGCTACGAGCCGCCCCGCCCGGCCGGTCGCCTGCTGCTGACCCCGGAGGACAAGGACGCCCCCGCCCGCACCGAGCGGCTGCGCCGCCTGGGCCTGGGGGAGCGCCCCGAGCCCGCTCTCGACGCCTTCGCCGACCGCCTCGCCGCGTTCACCCGGGCGCCGTACGCGATGGTCAACTTCCTGGACGAGCGGGGGCAGTTCTTCGCCGGGCTGCACCGGCCCGAACGCGACGTCCTGAGCGTCGACACCGAAACCGACACCGACACCGGAGGCGACGGCGACGGAGGCCGACGTGAGCTGGGCCGCCGGCTGGCCCGCGACTACGGCTTCTGCCCCCATGTCGTGGTGCGGCACAAGGCCCTGGTCCTCGAGGACGTCCGCGACTATCCGCGGTTCGCGGGCAACGCGATCGTGGACGAGTACGGCATCCGCTCCTATCTGGGCGCACCGCTCATCGACAGTACGCAGATGGTGCTCGGCACGGTGTGCGTCGTCGACGTCGAACCGCGGCCGTGGGGCCGGGAGGGGCTGCGGACCATCAAGGCGGCCGCCGCGGAACTCGCCCCACGGCTGGAACGCCGGGAGCCCGAGGGCTTCCTGTTCTGACCTGTGCCGACGCCCGGGAACGGCGTGAAGCGGAGCTGTGGCCGTGCTTAAGAAATCCTCGATGGACCGGCGTGCCGCCGTACGGCAGATTGCTAACGGAATCCACCCCTCCCCCGGACGCGGGCTGCCCTGGCACGCCCTGACCCGGGGCCCGGAACCACAGGAGCGGTAGCGTTGAAGGCGCTGGTCAAGCAGAAGGCGGAGCCCGGGTTGTGGCTCGCGGACGTCCCCGAGCCCGTCATCGGACCCGGCGACGTACTGATCAAGGTCCTGCGGACCGGCATCTGCGGCACCGACCTGCACATCCGGGCCTGGGACGGCTGGGCCCAGCAGGCGATCCGCACCCCGCTCGTGGTCGGGCACGAGTTCGTCGGCGAGGTCGTCGAGACCGGCGCGGACGTCGACGACATCAAGCCCGGCGACCGGGTCAGCGGCGAGGGCCACCTGGTGTGCGGCAAGTGCCGCAACTGCCTGGCCGGACGCCGCCACCTGTGCCGGGCCACCATCGGCCTCGGCGTCGGACGCGACGGCGCGTTCGCCGAGTACGTCGCCCTGCCCGCCGCCAACGTCTGGGTGCACCGCGTCCCCGTCGACCTCGACATCGCCGCGATCTTCGACCCGTTCGGCAACGCCGTGCACACCGCGCTGTCCTTCCCGCTCGTCGGCGAGGACGTCCTGATCACCGGTGCCGGCCCGATCGGCCTGATGGCGGCGGCCGTCGCGCGGCACGCCGGCGCGCGCAACGTCGTCATCACCGACGTGAGCGAGGAGCGTCTGGAGCTGGCCCGCAAGATCGGCGTGAGCCTCGCCCTCAACGTCTCCAAGGACACGATCGCCGAGGGACAGCGCACGCTCGGCCTGCGCGAGGGCTTCGACGTCGGCCTGGAGATGTCCGGCCGCCCCGAGGCGATGCGCGACATGATCGCGAACCTGACGCACGGCGGCAAGATCGCGATGCTGGGCCTGCCCGCCCAGGAGTTCCCCGTCGACTGGGCCCGCGTCGTCACCTCGATGATCACCATCAAGGGCATCTACGGCCGGGAGATGTTCGAGACCTGGTACGCCATGTCGGTACTGCTGGAGGGCGGCCTCGACCTCGCTCCCGTCGTCACCGGCCGGTACGGCTACGAGGACTTCGAGGAGGCCTTCGCCGACGCAGCCAGCGGCAAGGGCGGAAAGATCATCCTCGACTGGACCGCGTGACCGCGTACCTCACCTTCTCCGCCTTCCGCCGGCACCTTCAAGGAGCACCCTGATGTTCGACTCCGTGCGCGACGACCTGCGCGCCACCCTCGACGAGATCCGCGCCGCCGGGCTGCACAAGCCCGAGCGCGTCATCGGCACCCCGCAGTCCGCGACCGTCGCGGTCACCGCGGGCGGCCGCCCCGGCGAGGTCCTCAACTTCTGCGCCAACAACTACCTCGGCCTCGCCGACCACCCCGAGGTCGTCACCGCCGCCCACGAGGCCCTGGACCGCTGGGGCTACGGCATGGCCTCCGTGCGCTTCATCTGCGGCACCCAGGAGGTGCACAAGGAGCTGGAGGCCCGGCTGTCGGCGTTCCTCGGCCAGGAGGACACGATCCTGTACTCCTCCTGCTTCGACGCCAACGGCGGCGTGTTCGAGACGCTGCTCGGCCCCGAGGACGCGGTCATCTCCGACGCCCTCAACCACGCCTCGATCATCGACGGCATCCGGCTGTCCAAGGCCCGCCGCTTCCGCTACGCCAACCGCGATCTCGCGGACCTGGAGCAGCAGTTGAAGGAGGCCACCGAGGGCGGGGCGCGCCGCAAGCTGGTCGTCACCGACGGCGTGTTCTCGATGGACGGCTATGTGGCGCCGCTGCGCGAGATCTGCGACCTCGCCGACCGCTACGACGCCATGGTCATGGTCGACGACTCCCACGCCGTCGGCTTCGTCGGCCCCGGCGGCCGCGGCACCCCCGAACTGCACGGCGTCATGGACCGCGTGGACATCATCACCGGCACCCTCGGCAAGGCGCTCGGCGGCGCCTCCGGCGGCTACGTCGCCGCCCGCGCCGAGATCGTCGCCCTGCTGCGCCAGCGCTCCCGGCCGTACCTGTTCTCCAACACGCTCGCCCCGGTGATCGCGGCGGCCTCCCTCAAGGTGCTGGACCTGCTGGAGTCCGCGGACGACCTGCGGATCCGGCTCACCGAGAACACCGCGCTGTTCCGCCGCCGGATGACCGAGGAGGGCTTCGACATCCTCCCCGGCGACCACGCCATCGCCCCGGTGATGATCGGCGACGCGTCCGAGGCGGCCCGCATGGCGGAGCTGCTCCTGGAGCGCGGCGTGTACGTGATCGGCTTCTCCTACCCGGTCGTGCCGCAGGGCCAGGCGCGCATCCGCGTGCAGCTCTCCGCCGCGCACTCCATCGAGGACGTGAACCGCGCGGTGGACGCGTTCGTCGCGGCGCGCGCCGAGCTGGAGGGCTGAGCCGGGAGCCGACCGGTCCCAGGTCTTGCGATAATCGTTCGCATGATCGAAGCGCGGCGGCTGCACATCCTCCGTGCGGTGGCCGACCACCGCACGGTGACCGCCGCTGCCGCCGCGCTCTACCTCACCCCCTCGGCCGTCTCGCAGCAGCTCACGGCCCTGGAGCAGGAGACCGGTCACCGGCTGGTCGAGCGCGGCGCCAAGGGCGTACGGCTGACCCCGGCCGGGGAGATCCTGCTCAGCCACACCAACGCGGTCCTCGCCCAGCTGGAGCGGGCGGAGGCCGAGCTCGCCGCCTACGGCTCCGGCGAGGCCGGCACGGTGACGGTCGCCGCCTTCGCCACGGGCATCGCGCAGGTGGTGGCGCCCGCGGTGGCCCGCCTGGCCGGTACGGCGCCCGGCATCCGCATCCGCGTGCGGGACGCGGAGGGCGACGCCAGCCTGCCGATGGTGCTGGACCGGCAGGTCGACGTGGCGGTCGCCGTCGAGTACCGGGGCGCGCCGTCCGCCGACGACCCCCGGCTGACCCACGTGCCGCTGTACGCCGAGCCGTTCGACGCGGTCGTTCCGGTCGCCCACCGGCTGGCCGACGCCGCCGAGGTCCAGCTCGCCGAGCTGGCCAAGGACACCTGGATCGGCCCCTACCCCGGCAACCCCTGCCACGACGTGGTCGTCCTGGCCTGCGAGAGCGCCGGCTTCCAGCCCCGCCTGGAACACTCCTCCGACGACTTCCGCGCCGTCGTGGCCCTTGCCTCGGCCGACGCGGGCGTGGCCCTCGTCCCTCGCTCCGCGCTGCGCGGCATGGACCTCACGGGCGTGGTCGTCCGGCCCGTGGACGGCGTGGCGCCCACCCGACGGGTCTTCGCGGCGGTGCGCCGGGGAGCCGAGGGGCACCCGCTGATCCGCCCGGTGCTCCAGGCCCTGGACGAGGCGGCGCAGGCGTAGGGGGGTGCCCGCGGCTTCCTCGGGCCGGCTGTCAGTGGCACGGGTTAGCGTGCGTGGCATGCCGGATGCCCATGACGTACGCCGTATCGCCCTGTCCCTGCCGGACACCACCGAGAAGACCGCCTGGAGCATGCCCACGTTCCGGGTCGCGGGGAAGATGTTCGCCACCCTGCCGGAGGAGGAGACCTCCATAGCCGTGCGCTGTCCCAAGGAGGAGCGGGACGAACTGGTCCTGGCCGAGCCGGAGAAGTTCTGGATCGCCGGTCATGAGGCGCAGTTCGCCTGGGTACGGGTCCGGCTCGCGGCGCTGGAGGACGAGGCCGAGCTGCGGGACATCCTGGCGGACTCCTGGCGCCAGGCGGCTCCGCCGCGGCTGCTCGAGGCCCATCCGGAGCTGGGACTGCCCACCGCCCGCTGAAAACCCCCTCGGGCGTTGTCAGCGGGCCGTGGCATGATCCGGAGACAGTGGGGCCGGCCGACGCGGGAGGGGCCGCGGTCGGCAGGGGTGGGGGATCGGTCGGGGAGGGGAGTGCCGCAGGGATGACCGGAACGTCGTCGCAGCCGTCGCAGCCGTCGACGGGGGAGGCCCCGGGGCGGGATGACCTCGCTGCCGGAGCCGGAGCCGGACCCGGAGCGGGGGTCCGAGTCGGGGCCGGGGCCGGAGTGGGGGACGGCGGTCGGGCGCGGTCGGTGTGGTCGCGGGACTTCGCGCTGTTCTTCGTCGCGCGGGCCGTCGCCCGGCTCGGCGACACCATGCTGCCGGTCGCCCTCGCCGCGGGCCTGCTCCAGCACGGATACGGCGCGGGCGCGGTCGGCCTCGCCATGGCCTCGACGGCCGCCGCCTTCGCCGGACTCGTGGTCTTCGGCGGGGTCATCGCCGACCGGTTCAGCACCCGCAAGCTGATGATCGGCGCCGACCTGGTGCGGGTCGGCACCCAGTCCCTGGCCGCCGTGCTCTTCTACTCCGGGCACGTGGTGCTCTGGGAGATCTGCGCGATCGGCCTCGTCAACGGCGTGGCGGGCGCCGTGTTCCAGCCCGGCGTGGCCAGCACGGTGCCCCGGCTCGCCTCCGACGTCCAGGCGGCCAACGGCGCCATACGCATCGCCGAGTCCTCGGCCCAGCTCGCGGGCCCCGCCGCCGCGGGCCTGCTCGTCGGCTTCGCCTCACCCGGCGGGGTGTTCGCGGCGCACGCCGCCACCTACGGGGTCAGCGCCCTGTGCCTGCTCCTGCTCCGGCTGCCCCCGCTCATCCGGACCGGCGCACCGGACCGCACCGCCGCCAGTGCCTTCAGAGCCGATCTGGTCGAAGGATGGCGGGAGTTCAGGGCCAGGTCATGGCTCTGGGGCGTCATCGCCGTCTGGTGTCTGTACATGATCGCCGTCTGGGGTCCGACCGTCCCGCTGGTGGCGACCGAAGTCGTCCAGCAGCACGGCCCGCGCGCCTACGGCCTGATCAACTCCGCCCTCGGCGCCGGCACCGTCGTCGGCGGCTTCCTCGCCCTGCGGCTGCGCCCCCGCCGTATGCTGCGCGCCGGAGCGTTCGCCCTGTTCGCCTTCGTCGGCTTCCCGGCGACGGTCGGGGCCGGCTTCGGCGTGCCGGCCATGGCGGCGGGTGCCGCCGTCGCCGGGGCGGGCATGTCGTTCTGGGGCGTGATGTGGGCGACCAGTGTCCAGACCCAGGTCCCCTCCGACGTCCTCAACCGCATCCACGCCTACGACGTGGCGGGCTCCCTCGCCATGATGCCCGTCGGCCAGGCCCTGGCGGGCCCGGCCGCCACCGCCCTGGGCGCGGACCACGTGCTGCTGGTGTCCGCCGGGATGAGTCTCGTCGTCCCGACGATCCTGCTGGCGGTGCCCGCGATACGCGGCCTCATACGGGCCGACGCACGCGGCACCCATGGCCCGCACGCGCCCGAGGGGGCCGTGGAGGCGACAACCGGGCGGACGCACCCCGAACCGCACTGACGGGGGCGACTCCGGCCCTGGGGCCCGGCCGCCGCTGCCTTCGCGCGGAAGCCTTTCAGGCACCGCCCCTGAGGCACTGGCCCCCTTGAAGCATCGGCCTTCAGGCATCGAGCCTTGCGGTACCGGCTTTGAGGGACCGGCCCTCAGGTGCCCGGGGCGATTGCGATGCCCGCCCCGGCCCGGGTCCCGAGGAACGCCGAGATCCGTTCCCGCAGCGACCGGGCGTCGAGCCCGTGCGCGGCGGTGTGCTCCTCCGCGGTCCCGTAGCGCCGCAGCTCCGCGCGGCGCACGCCGAGCCCCAGCACGCGGTGCGGCACATCGCGGAGCGCGTCGTTCGCCGCCGAGGCCGACGTGTCCGCCAGGTACGGCTCGACGAGGACGACGTCCGTACCGGCCGACTCGGTGGCCAGGCGCAGGGCGGCCGCGTCGAAGGGCCGGACGGTCGTCGCGTACAGCACCGTCACGTCCAGGCCCTCCGTCGCGGTGAGCACGGCGTCGAGCAGGGGCCCGACGGCGACCACCACGCCCGAGCGGCCCTCGCGGACGGTCACGAAGTGCTCGCCGTCGACCGGGCGGCGGTCGGCGTTCGACTGCACGGACAGCCGTACGTAGACCTTGTCGTCGCCCGCGGCGACCGCGTGCCGCAGCAGGGCCTCGGCCTCGTCCGGGTGTCCGGGCACATGGACGGTCCAGCCGTCCAGGGTGTCGAGCAGTGCCACGTCGCCGGGTGCCATGTGGGTGTAGCCGCCCGCGGGCCAGTCGAAGGAGGCGGCGGCGCTGACCAGCACCGCGCCCACGCCCTGGTGCCCCAGATCCAGTTTGACCTGTTCGAAGGGGCGCTCGACGAGGAAGCTCGCGAAGGTGTGCAGGATGGGTCGCATACCGGTCAGCGCCAGTCCGGCGCCTGCACCGACGAGGAGCTGCTCGCGGATGCCGACGTTGATCACCCGGTCGGGATGCCGGCGCCACGCGTCGGTGAAACCGTCCCTGCCGATCTCGGCGAGGACGACCGCCACCCGCGGATCCTCGTCGAGCAGGCGCGAGACGGCCGGTGCGAGACGGTCACGCATGGTGTCCATGGGGGTCGAGCCCTTCTGTGTCGGTGAGTCGGGGGAAGCCGGGGGGCCTGCTCAGCGGGTTCCGGATCACGGGTTCTTCGGCTCAACCCGGGCCACCACCACGTGCGGACGGCCCGGATGCGGAGCCGTGAACGCGGCGTACAGCGCCTCGTGATCGCGGCCGTCGACGCTCGCGGTCGACCAGCCCGCCACCTCGAAGCGGGCCGCGATGCCGCCGGGACGGGCATGACTGGCGGAGGCGTTGTCGACGACGACGGTGTGCAATTGCTCGAGTCCGGCGGGCCCGGCGAAGGCGATGGCCTCGTGATTGCTGCCCTCGTCCAGTTCGGCGTCCCCGGTCAGCACCCACACGCGGGGCCGCTTCAGCCCCTGGGCGCGCAGCCCCAGGGCCGTGCCGACGGCGATGGGCAGTCCGTGCCCGAGCGACCCGCTGCCGATCTCGGCGCCCGGCACCAGGGTGCGGTCCGGATGGTGGCCGAGCGGGGAGTCGTAGGTGCCGAAGCCAGGCAGCCAGCCGACCGGTACGAAGCCCTTCGCGGCGAGCACCGCGTAGTACGCCATCGGGCCGTGTCCCTTCGACAGCAGGAACCGGTCCCGCTCGGGGTCGTCCGGCTGCTCCGGGCGGACCTTGAGCACCCGGTCGTAGAGCACCCAGAGCACGTCCAGCGTGGACGTGGCCGCCGGTCCGTGCTTCTCGTCGCCGGTCATGAGCCCCATCAGCCCGGGCAGATCGTCGTAGCCGTGGACGCGTCCGGTCTCCTCGGTGATCGTCATGCCACGAGGGTGCGACCTCAACCGAACTTGAGGTCAAGTACCGCCAGCCGTCACCGCCCGGACAAAACCCGTGCGCGACCACCGACCTGAGTGCGGTATTGTTTTCCTGCGCGTTCAGCCAGGGGAAACCCCAGGTCAGACGGGCAACGGGACGTGGCGCAGCTTGGTAGCGCACTTGACTGGGGGTCAAGGGGTCGCAGGTTCAAATCCTGTCGTCCCGACTGGAGACAGTCGCAGATCAGGGCCGGTTTCGGAGACATCCGAAACCGGCCCTTGGTCATTCTTGGGGACCAGTCAAGGACCGGCGTGCCTGACCGGGGCCAGCGGGGCACGACGACCGGATCTTGTGTGCGTCCGGGTGCGGGTAGCGCTGGGTGGTGGTCAGTGACCCGCGGCCGGCGATGGGGATGCGTCCGCCGCCCCGCGACGCACCGGCCCCGGCGCCGCGCGCTGGTTTCGGGCAACTCCTCACCCACGCGCGCGACATGACTCTCGCCGGCTTCGGCAACGCCGACGTCCCCCTCGGACGTCCGGTGGAAGAACCACGGAGCCGCGCGGGCGCGGCTCGGCCAGGCGGCCGAGGGCGACGAACAACCCGGTATCACCTGGTCGAACGATGTCCGCCGAGCCCACGAACCGCGCCGGCATATGACCGTTCGCCGTGTTGCAGGTGATGCTCAGGTGTCCGACTTGCAAGATGGGCGGCTCGGCAAGTCGCTTCCGCCTCCCGCATAACTCGCCAAGAAGTTGAATCCCTCCTCGGATCGTGATCCGGGCTCCGCCACGTAGGTGAAGATCTCCACGCCGGGGTCCGCGGTTACCGCGAGTCGCTCGTACCGCAGTATGAGCTCGCCGACGAGAGGATGATTGAAGCGCTTCTCTGCTTCACGATGCAGGCGCACGTTGTGGGTGGCCCAAAGCGCGGCGAATTCGTCGGAGTACAGCGAGAGTTCGCCGACGAGCTCGGACAGGTCACGGTCGAACGGGTCGCGCCCGACTTGCGCTCTCAAGGCCGCGACACATTCTTTGGCCGTCCGGCCCCAATCGGCGAAGAATTCCTTGGCGCGCGGATCGAGATAAGTGAACCGGGCCACGTTCGCGGGTGCGCGCGATGTGAACATCGGTGCGTAGAATTCCCGTCCGAGATGGTTGACGGCGAGTATGTCCTGACGACTGTTGACGACGAAAGCGGCAGCACCGTTCAGCGCATTGATCATCCACTCGATGCTCGGGCGCACAGTTCGCCTGGCCGGTCTGCGGCGCTTGTCGGTGACCTGATCTCTCGAGGCGCGAGCCAGGTTGAAAAGATGCGCCCGCTCGGCCTCGTCCAGACGAAGCGCGCCCGCGACCGCTTCGAGGATCTCCTCCGAAACGCCCGCCAGGTTGCCGCGCTCCATCCGGTTGTAGTAGTCGACGCTGACTCCTGCCAGAGTTGCGACTTCCTCTCGCCGGAGACCCGGAACCCGTCGCACCCCGTAGGAGGGAAGGCCAACCTCCTCGGGCGTGATCTTTGCTCGCCGTGAGGTGATGAAATCCCGTATCTCGGTCTTTGCGTCCACGGCCACGAGATTACCTCCGATGCAGGGGCCGTGGGGTGCCCTGTGAGTACATGGATAAGCCCGCCCTCCCACCCCCGTCGGAACGGTGTTTTCCTGGCCTCGACTGAATTCGGCGAGAGGCCGCGTACGACCGGACCAGCTCGACGAAAGTTCGGCGACTGCCCTCGCTTCGAGGACGAACACCTACATAGGAGGACAATGATGAAGGTCATGAGGAACGGACTTGAAACGATGGCTGGTCCCGGCGAATGGTTCGCCGGGAGCGTCCACATCGACGTCATCAGCACGCCGGCGCCGCCCTCGCGAATTATGGGTGGAGTCGTCCACTTCGCTCCTGGTGCGCGTACGTCATGGCACACCCACCCTCTTGGCCAGACGATCCTTGTCACCGAGGGAATCGGTCTCATCCAGCGTGAGGGAGGGCCGGTCGAGGAAGTGCGGCCGGGTGACCGCGTCTACATCGAACCGGGTGAGAATCACTGGCACGGCGCCACACCCACGTGCTTCCACACCCAGATCGCCTACCAGGCGTCCGACAGCGAGGGCAATCACACCACTTGGGGTCGCCACGTCACCGAGGAGGAGTATCCCGGCTAGATTCCGCTGCGGCGGCTCTCCCGCCTCCCGCCTCCAGGCACGAACGGCCGCGGCGGTCGACCGCCGGCCCCCGCCAGGAGGCGCAGGAGACGACGGCTGACGAGTGCGGGCCTGCCGGGGGATCGTCCGGCGGCCCGACAGCGGGCAGTGCTGAGGGGACCGTTGTCATTCGGGTTGACGCCGGGCAGGAGCAGCATCCGCGTGGTCCGGCGACGACACCACCAGATGCTATTCCTGTCCTCCCTGTGCCATCGCAGGGTCTGTCGCCCGCAGGCGCCTCGGGCCCGATCAGCGGTTCCCGTTCGGGGAACGGTCACCGTGACTGTTCCCTGAACCCTTGTGCACGACGAAGGGGCAAGCGGCTCGGAGTGACCGGGAGGGGAACGCGCGGCGCGGGCAGCGCGGGCGGGGGACTCTCCTCCCGCGCCTGTCCCGTCCGTTGACAGGACGTCACACCACTCTCATTATGGGAGCGCTCCCATCCGCGGGCGATCCGGTCACCGCCCCGCCCGCGCTCGAACGCACCGCGTCCCCGCACCGCTTCCCGTGCCACCGGCGCGGAACGTCCTGCCGTCGCACCGGCACTCCACCCGTCCGGCCGCACGGTCCGGCAGCGCCTGCCCCGCCCGTGCCGTCGGACCCCGAGGGAGGACCCACATGCCCTTACCGCAGAGAGCCGGCCGGCCGGCCGGCACCGGCCCCCGCCACCTCGCACGCACCGCCGCCGTCCTGGCCGCCGCGCTCGCCCTGCTGTCCCCGCCGAGCGCCGCCGCCGTCGCGTCCGCCGCCGCGCGGGAGGCGCCCGCCGCGGACGTCGATGTCCGGGTCAACACGCAGGCGTCGCTGGGCCGCATGCCCGACACGGCACGCGGCGTCAATGCCGCGATCTGGGACTCGCACATGAACGATCCCGAGGTCGCCGGCCTGATGAAGGCGGCCGATGTCGGGGCGATGCGTTATCCCGGCGGTTCGTACGCGGACATCTACCACTGGAAGACACATACGGCGCCCGGTGGATACGTCGCCCCCGGCACCGACTTCGACTCCTTCATGGGTACCGCCCGTGCCGTCGGCGCCCAGCCGATACTGATCGCCAACTACGGTTCCGGCACGCCCGAGGAGGCTGCCGGCTGGGTCCGGTACGCGAACGTCACCAAGCACTACGGTGCGCGGTACTGGGAGATCGGCAACGAGATCTACGGCAACGGCCACTACGGCAACGGCTGGGAGCACGACGAGCACGAGGACAAGAGCCCCCGGGAGTACGCCCGTCAGGTCCGCGCCTACGCCAAGGCCATGAAGGCCGTCGACCCGACCATCAAGATCGGCGCGGTCCTCACCACCCCGGGCCAATGGCCGGACGGCGTCGTCGGCGAAGGAGATCCGGGCGACTGGAACCACACCGTGCTCTCCGAAGTCACCGACGTCATCGACTTCGTGAGCGTCCACTGGTACGCGGGCGGCTCCGACACCACCGCCGAGGACGCCATGACCAGGCTGACGATGCTGCCCGGCGAACTGCGGGAGGTACGCAGCCAGATCGACCGGTACGCGGGCGCCGACTCACCGCGCCTCGGCATCGCCGTCACCGAGATCAACACCAACACCGGCGGCGCCAGGCTCACCGCCCGACCCAACGGCCTTTTCGCCGCCGACGCGTTCATGACGGCTCTGGAGAACGGCGTCTTCACCGTCGACTGGTGGAACACCCACAACGGCCCGGACCAGATCACCACCGTCGACGGCGAGACCGACTACGGCGACATGGGAATGCTGTCCAGCGGTTCCTGCACCGGTGACGTCTGCGAGCCGGCGACGAACGCGCCGTTCCACCCGTACTACGGCATGAAGATGACCGGCGAACTGGGCGCCGCGGGCGACACCCTGGTCGCCGCCGCGTCCTCCGCGCAGGACGTCTCCGCACACGCCGTGCACCGTCGCGACGGGCGTCTGAGCGTCCTGCTCATCAACAAGGACCCGGACGCCGCCCGGACCGTGGGCCTTGAGTACACGGGCTTCACCCCGTCCGGCGCCGCCCCCGAGGTCCGCCGCTACGCGCCCGGCGACAGCGACATCACCGACGTCACCGAGGGCGGGGCGTCCGTCTCCCGGGTGACCGTGCCGCCGCGCGGGATGCTCACTGTAACCCTCACCCCGCAAGCCGGCACCGGGCCCGGTGCCTCCGGTGCCGAGGCCCCGGGGACCCCACGGCTGGAGGCGGTGACCGACACCACGGCGCGCCTGTCCTGGGAGGGTGCGCGGGGCGCCGCCCGCTACCTGGTCCAGGAACGCGACGGCGCTCACACCTGGCTGGTCGGCGAGACCACCGGCACGTCCGTGACCCTGCGGAACCTTCCCCCGGGCAGCACCCACACGGTCAACGTGCTGGCGGCCGACGCCTCGGGACGGCTCTCCGCCCCGTCCACTCCGCTGACCTTCACCACCGGCACCCCGCGGGACGCCACCTGCGTGGTGACCTACCACCGCGACACGGGCTGGGGGAACGGATTCGTGGCCACGGTCACCGTCCAGAACCTCTCGGACACCCCGATCACCGGCTGGACCGTGGACTGGGACTGGCCGACTGACCGTCAGTCGGTGTCCTCCGGCTGGAACGCCACGTTCCACCAGACCGGCCGGCACGTACGGGTGACCGCTCCCGAGGATGCCGGGCCGCTGGCTCCGAACGGTGGGTCGACGGCCTCGTTCGGCTTCGTCGGCGCCAATGACGGGCCCAACCCGGACCCGACGGTCTTCCGCCTCAACGGCACCGTCTGCTCCAGCGGCTGACGCCCGGCCCGCCCGGGACCGGTGGCAGGGTGACTTGCTCCCGGGCGGACCCCGACTGCGGGGTCGACTCCGCTCCAGGCGGCGTCGCCGGCGGATCGATCATCTCAGGGGACCCCGTAGGCGGGATGCCGACGGGCCCATCACTCGCCAGGGGCGGTGGTGAGCGGCAATCCTCCGCTGCCGCCGCCCCGCATGTCCTTCATGTCGAGCGGGTCCGCGTCGGCCCGGACGGCATGGATACCGAGCCATCCCCGGCCCTCGGGGGCGTCCTCGGCGGCGCTGATCCGGTACTCCACGGTGCGGGTGCCGTGGGCGGGCAGGTCCCGCGCCCCGGAAGCGCCGGTCAGCGGCTGGTAGTCGTTGGCCACGACCAGTTCGACGGGGTGCCAGTCACCGTCGGGGGCCTCGCGCCGTTCCACCGTCAGCTTGGGCGGCCGCTCGCCCGCGTAGTTCCACTCGACCTGCGCGGAGAGCGCGATGTCGCGGAGTGCCCTGCCGGTGGTGTTGCAGAGCTTGACGAGGACGGTCCGCGGTTCGCCGCCGGGGCGGACGGTGATGCCTTCGCGCGGGTCGGCGACCGTGGTGATCAGGTAGCCGTTGGTCCTGTCGGCGGCGGTGAGCTCTGGACAGGGCTTGCCCTGGAAGGCCGCGAAGCCGGGGTTGCCCTTGTCCCCGTCTGCCGAGGCCGGCGTTCCCTCGCAGGCGGTGGTGAAGAGGATCACCGCTCCCGCGGCGGCGACGGCGGATCTGGCCCAGCGCCTGTCTGCGTGCATGGATGCCCCTTCTCGTGAACCCCCGGTTGATGATCATGATGCCTGAGGGCCGCTCATGGTTGCGCCGCGAGGAAGGTGCCGTGACCACCGGCTCGGCCTGCGCGTGGGCCCTCTCCTCCGCCTCGGTAAGGCGGACGAGAGGGCCCGTACACAACGGCGGCCTTCCTACGTCCGGTCGTCCTCGGTCTGCGGGTGGACGCAGTGCCACCGGTGGGACTCGTCCGAGTCGGACCGGGCCGCGGGGAAGGCGGTCACGCAGGCGTCGTCGGCCTTCCAGCAGCGGGTGCTGAAGGGGCAGCCCGGCGGTGGGTTGACCGCGGACGGCACCGGGCCGTGCAGCACGATGCGTTCGCTGCGCTCCATCAGGCTCGGAGTGGCCGACAGCAGGGCCTGGGTGTACGGGTGCGCGGGGGAGTCGGCGACGCGTCGCGCCGGGCCCTCCTCCACGATCCGGCCGAGGTAGAGCACCGCGAGCCGGTCGGCGAGGTGCCGCACGGTCTGGATGTCGTGCGAGATGAACACCATGCCGAGGTTCAGCCGGTCCCGCAGGTCCACCAGGAGGTTGAGGACCTGCGCGCGTACCGACACGTCGAGGGCGCTGGTCGGCTCGTCGGCGACGATCAACTCCGGTTCCAGGGCGAGCGCGCGGGCGATGGCGACGCGCTGGCGCTGCCCGCCGGAGAGCTGTCCCGGCAGGGCCCGCAGGGTGTGCGCGGGCAGGCCGACCAGATCCAGCAACTCCTCGACCCGCGCGTCGCGTTCCTTGTCGCCACCCCGCCGGTGCACGTCCAGTGGGTCGCGCAGGATCCGGCCCACCGGCAGCCGCGGGTTCAGGGCGGTCGACGGGTCCTGGAAGACGACGCCGACGGAGGACCCGAACTCGCCGCGCCGCCGCGCGCCGGGCATCGTCCACAGGTCCTCGCCGTGGAAGGTGACCGTGCCCTCGGTGGGCCGCTGCAGACCCGTCAGCACCCGCGCCAGGGTCGACTTGCCGCAGCCGGACTCGCCGACCAGGCCGACGATCTCCCCGCGCCCGACCTCCAGCGAGGCGTCGGTCAGGGCGTGCACGTGGCCGCGGTCGAACAGGCCGCCGCCGCGGGCCTTGTGGCGTACGTGAACGTGGTCGAGCCGGATCATCGGTTGCTCCCCTGAAGCATGGCGGCCGACACGGGGTGGTGGCACGCGGTGCTGTGGTCGGGCCCGCCGCCGGGGACGGGCGGGGTGGTGCGGCACACGTCGGTCGCCGCCGCGCAACGCGAGGCGAACCGGCAGCCGTCCCCGAAGCGGCGGGGCGCCGGGACGATGCCGGGGATCTGGTGCAGCCGCTCGGCGCCCGCCTCCAGGGACACCACCGAGCCGAGCAGACCGCGGGTGTAGGGGTGGGCGGGCGCGGACAGCAGCGACCGGGTCCCGGCGACCTCCGCGACCTGGCCGGCGTACATCACGGCGATCCGGTGCGACAGGTCGCCGACGAGCGCCAGGTCGTGGGAGACGAGGATCATCGCGAAGCCGAGCTCGTCGCGCAGCCGTTCGAGCAGTTCCACCACCTGGGCCTGGACGGTGACGTCGAGCGCGGTGGTCGGCTCGTCCGCGATCAGCAGGCGGGGGCTGCGGGAGAGCGCCATGGCGATCAGTACGCGCTGACGCTGGCCGCCGGAGAGTTCGTGCGGGTAGCTGCGCAGGGTCCGCCGCGGGTCGAGGCCGACGAGTTCGAGCAGTTCGGCGGGGGTCTGCGTACCGCCGCGGCTGGTGAGCTGCTTGAGCTGACGGCCGACGAGCACCGAGGGGTTCAGTGAGGAGAGAGCGTCCTGGTAGACCATGGCGATCTCCGGGCCGTTGAGGGCCCGGCGCTGCCGGGGGCCGAGCTCCAGGAGGTTCCGGCCGCGGTACTCGACGCGACCGCCGACCTCGGCGTTGCGGGCCAGCAGGCCCATGACGGCCAGGCTGGTGATGCTCTTGCCGCAGCCCGACTCGCCGACCAGGCCGAGGGTCTCGCCCTCGCGGACCGAGAAGGAGATGCCGTCCACGACCCGGGTGTCGCCGTAGCGGTCCGGGAAGCGGATGGTCAGGTCCTCCACGACCAGGAGCTCGGGCGCGTCGCCGGCGATCGGAGGGACGGCGGACGGACCACTCAGCACACGCGCGGAGAGCCGGGCGAGCGCGGCGTCGACGTCCGCGGCGGCGTCGGTGTTCGCGACGGGACCTGCGGCATCAGCCGCACCGGCGGCACCAGCGGAAGCGGACTCGGCGCTCCCGGCCGCACCGGACACGGCGGATACGGCGGTCTCGGCCACGGAGGGCGCCGACGGCTGTGGATCCCCGTCGTCCGCGCGGGCGTCGGACGGCGCCGCCGCCGCGTCGGTGAGGCCCTCGGACAGGATGTTCAGGGCGAGTACGGTCACCAGCAGCACAAGGCCGGGCAGCAGGGTGGCCCACCAGCCGCCCGACAGCAGGATCTGCCGGCCGTAGGACAGGACGTTGCCCCAGCTGGGGTCGGGGTCCTGCACACCGGCCCCGATGAAGGAAAGGCTGGCCTCGAAGATGATGGCGTCGGCGACCAGCACGGTGGCGAACACCATGACGGGCGCGGCGCAGTTGACGGCCACGTGGCGGACGACGATGTACGCGCGGCGGGCGCCGATCACCTTCTCGGCGGCCACGTAGTCCTCGCCGTACTGCGCCATGACGTTGGCGCGCACCACACGGGCGAGCGAGGGCATGTAGACGAACGCGATGCAGAGGATGAGCACGGGCAGGCTGGTGCCGAAGACGGTGACCAGTACGGCCGCGAGCGCGATCGGCGGGAAGGCCATCACGATGTCGAGCGTGCGCATCACCGACTCGTCGCCGAGTTTGCGCGAGGTGGCGGCGAGCGAGCCGAGGACGGCGCCCAGCACGAGGGCGGCGGCGGTCGAGCCCAGACCGATGACCAGGGAGTAGCGGGCGCCGTAGACGACACGCGCGAAGATGTCCCGGCCGACCCGGTCGGTGCCGAACCAGTGGGCGCCGCTGGGTGCCTGGACGGGGACGCCGGTGGCGAGCGGATCGGCGGCGATCAGCGGCGCGAACACGGCGGCGAGGATCACGACCGCCAGCACGCCGAGGGCGAGCCGTGAGGACGGCGGAAGCGCCCGGAACCGGATGCCGGGGCGGGACAGTCTCCTGACGAGACCGCTTCTGGGGAACATGTCACACCGTCCTGATACGCGGGTTGACCAGCAGGTACAGCAGGTCGACGACGACGTTGACGACCAGGAAGGCGACGGCGATGGTGAGCACGGTGCCCTGGACGAGTGCGACGTCGCCGCCGGTGACCCCCTCGAGGATCAGCTTGCCCATGCCGGGCAGGTCGAAGATGGTCTCGATCACGACCGCGCCGCTGAGCAGGTAGCCCACCCGTACGCCGAGCACGGTCAGCGGGGTGATGAGCGCGTTGCGCAGCACGCCCCGGACGACGACGTGACGGGGCAGTCCGTTGCCGGTGGCGGTCCGTACGTAGTCGCGGTCCAGCTCGGCCACCATGGAGGTGCGCACCAGACGGGCCAGCGAGGCCGCGACGGGGACGGCGAGGGCGAAGGCCGGCAGTGCCAGGGACCTGAGCCAGCCGCTGAAGGAGTCGGCCGGGTTGACGTAGCCGCCGGTGGGGAACACCGGGCTGTTCAGGGCGAACTGCTGGATGAGCAGCACCCCGAGCCAGAACGACGGGACCGCGACGCCCGCGATCGACAACACCCGGGTGAGCTGGTCCGGCCAGCGGTCGCGGAAGACCGCGCCGGTCACGCCGAGCACGAGGGCGAGGACGATCGCGATCACCAGGCCGAGCGCGGTGAGCTGGAGGGTGAGGGGGAGCGCGACGGAGATGCGGTCGAGCACCGGCTGGCTGGGCGGCACGGTGGAGCCGAGGTCTCCGCTCAGCAGCCGGCCGAGGAAGCGGACGTAGCGCACCGGCAGCGGGTCGTTGAGGCCGTTGGCCTCGGCGAAGGCGGCGCGGGCCGCGGCCGAGGCGCCGTCGCCCAGGGCGTTGTAGGCGGGGTCGACCGGCGAGAACTGAAGCACCACGAAGACGAGCAGTGTGATGCCGAGGATCATCACCGGCATGATCGCCAGACGGCGCAGCGCGAGCCGGAGGAATGTGACCATCGTGGGTTCCTAGAGAAGGGGAGGGCACCGGGCTTGCGGCAGCCGTCCGGCGGGCGCCGGGGTCGTGTCAGCCGTTCGGCGGACACCGGATGTGCGGCGGCCGCCCGGCGGGGCCTGGTTGCGTCAGCTGTTTGGTACGGCACGGTTGTGTCAGTCGCCCGACGAGCGCCGGGCCGGCGTCGGCCGTTCGGCGGACACCGGAGCTGTGGCGGCCGCCCAGCGGGGCCAGGGTGCCGGCAGCCGCCTGGTAGGCACCGGGGTGCGGTTGCTGTCCAGCAGGCCCGCGGGCCCGGCTGCCGTCCGGCGGGCGCCGGGCCGGCGTCGGCCGTTCGGCAGACGCCGGAGCTGTGGCAGCACCCAGCGGGCCCGGGTTGCGGCAGCCGCCTGGTAGGCAGCGGATTGCGGTTGCTGTCCAGCAGGCCCCCGGGCACGGCAGCCGTTCGGCGGGCGCCGGGCCGGCGGCCACCGCCCGGCAGGTACCGGCGCGCAGCCACCGCCCGGCAGGCGGCGCCGTGGCCGTGGCGGTCGCCCGGCGGGGTCCCCGCCGGAGTGACCGTGCCCGCCGCCGCGGCGACGGGGCCGGACGGCGGGTCAGGCGCGGCTGACGTCCAGGAGCGACAGACCGGTCGTCGGCAGGGGCTTGAACCCCGGCAGCGCCTTGTCGTTCCAGGCCGTGGGCAGCTTGCGGTGCAGCACGGGATAGAGGGCGGCGGCGTCCGCGACCAGGTCGACGGCCTGGCCCCACAACTCCTTGCGCGTGGCCTCGTCCGCGGCCTGGGCGGCCTTGTCCAGCAGGGAGTTGACCTTCTTGTACTCGGCGGTCCCGCCCCAGCCGTAGCGGCTCTCGGGCCACAGCCCGGAGTAGTACCAGCGCATCAGCAGGTCGACGTCGTTGCCGAAGACGGACGGGTCGCCGGGGGCGAGCAGGACCGTGTAGGAGCCGGCGTCCACCTTGGCGTACTGGGCGGAGGACTGGCCGATGCTCAGCGTGGTCTTCACGCCGATCGCGTCCCAGCTCTCCTTGACCAGCGGAGCCACGTCCTTGACCCAGCCGGTGTCGGTGGTCAGCAGCGTGACCGAGAGGTTCTTGGCACCGGCCTCGTCGAGCAGCTTCCTGGCCCTGGCCGCGTCGTGCCCGTAGACCGTGGCGGCCTGGTGGAAGTCGGGGTGGGTGGGCTGGAGGTAGCTGCGCGCGGCCGTGCCGTTGCCGGCCATGGCCGTGGTGATGAGCTTGTCGGTGTCCAGCGCGTAGTGGAGCGCCTGGCGCACCCGCTTGTCGTCGAAGGGCTTCTTCTTGCAGTTGAACATCAGGAAGAGCAGGCCGAAGGACTGCACGGACTCGACCTTCACCTTCCGGGCGAGGCGGTCCACGTCCAGGTAGGGCACGTCCTCGATGGCCTGCACCCGGCCCGACTCCATGGCGCTGACCCGGGCGGCGGGGTCGGAGACCAGGCGCCAGACCATCTTCTTGGCCTTGGCCGGGTGGCTGCCGTTGTACTTGTCGTACGCCTCGAAGACGATCTTGTCCTCGCGGGTCGCCGAGACCATCCGGTACGGGCCCGAGCCGACCGGCAGAGCGTCGAAGCCCTTCTGGTCCGCCTCCACCAGCTTCTTCGGAACGATCTTGGCCACCGAGACGCGGCCGGGGAACAGCGCGAAGGGGTACTTCAGCTTGAACTCGACCGTCCTGGCGTCGACCGCCTTCACCGAGTCGAGGAACGGCAGGAACTGCGCCATCAGGGAGGCGTTCTTCTCGTCGAGGATCCGCTCGAAGCTGTGGACGACGTCCTCGGAGGTGACGTCGGAGCCGTCGTGGAAGGTGGCGCCCTCGCGCAGGGTGGCGCGGTAGGTGGTGGCGTTCACCTTGACCGGCAGCGCGGTGGCCAGGCCGGGCCGGGCCTCGAGCGTGGCCGGATCCAGGTCCACCAGGCCCTCGAAGACGTGCAGGTTGGCGGCGATCGGGGTGGCGCCCGAGGCGGTCATCGGGTCGAAGCCGGTCGAGAGGGCGTAGGAGATGCCCGTCTCGATGGTGTCCGTCCCTCCCGAGCCGCTCGCGCCGCTGTCCGAGCCGGTCGAGGCCGGGCCGCTGCACGCGGAGATCGAGGCGGTCAGGGCCGAGGCGGCCCCGAGGGCACTCGCATAGCGCAGAAATCTGCGACGATCCATGCCGACGGGCGTCTTGTACGACACGAGAGGTCCCTCCTGGGGGCGGCACAAAGCGAGGAAAAGAAAGAAGAGTTGAGGTCTCGTCATCAGACGTCTGATGTCCGACCTTGATAGGCTGTGAAGGTAGCTTCATTGAGCAGAAGGGGTCAAGAGGTGAATTCGTCGCGTCCGCAAGAGGTCCGGGCGGCGGTCAGGCCGTCACTGCGTCAGGAGGTCTCGGAGGCGATCAAGAGCTACATCCTCGACAATCACCTCAAGCCGGGGGACCCGCTGCCGTCGGAGACGGAACTGTGCGCCGCCCTCGGCGCCAGCCGGTCCAGCATCCGCGAGGCCGTGAAGACCCTGGCGGTGCTGGACATCGTCGAGGTGCGGCGCGGTCATGGCACGTATGTCGGCCGGCTGAGTCTGTCCGCGCTGGTGGAGGGGCTGGCCTTCCGTGGCCTGCTCAGCCCCAAGGACGACTTCCGGATCCTGTCCGAGCTGATCGAGGTGCGGGAGCTGATCGAACGCGGCATGGCCGCGCGCATCATGGCGACGCTCGGGCCCGGGGATCTCGACGCCCTCGACGCCCTAGTCGACGAGATGGACCGGCGCGGCGCCCATGACGACCGCGGCTTCGCGGAATGCGACCGGTCCTTCCACGAGCGGCTGATGAAGCCGCTGGAGAACGAGCTGGTCAGCCAGCTCTCGCTGGCCTTCTGGGACGTCTACGCCATCGTCGCGCCCCAGTTGGAGGGCATCTCCGAGGAGGCCGAGGCGGGAACCATCGCCGATCACCGTGCCATCGTGCTGGCGGCTCGGCAGGGGGACGCCGAGGGCTTCGTGCACGCCCTCTCCGGCCACTACGCGCCGGTGCGCAGGCGGCTGGCGGAGGCGCAGGCGCACGCGGTCCGGGGCGCGGAGGGCGAGGTCGAGCGCACCGCCTGACGGATCACCGGAAGCCGCCCGAGCGCGCCGCCTTGCCGGTCGCCGGGAGTCGCCCGAGCGCGCCGCCTTGCCGGTCGCCGGGAGTCGCCCGAGCGCGCCGCCTTGCTGGTCGCCGGGAGTCGCCCGAGCGCGCCGCCTGACCGGTCGCCGGAAGCCGTGCGCCCGTACCGGCGGGCTCCGGACGTCGTTCCCCGCGCGGGACCTGCCGCCCGGGTCGGAGTCGAGAGTGTGAGCCATCCCCCTCTTGACCGACCCGGGCGGCCGCGTCTTATGGTTCAGACGTCAGACATCTGACGTCCCTTTCGTGGCCGGCTGCGATCCGCCGATCCCGCAGTTCCGTCACCCAGCCCATGGAGTAGCCCCCATGCCTCTGACCGCACCCCTGCGCGGAGTCGTCCCGCCCGTGTGCACCCCGCTCGACGCCCACGGCGAGGTCGACACGGCCTCCCTGGCCCGGCTGGTCGAGCACCTGCTCGGCGGCGGCGTCCACGGGCTCTTCGCCCTCGGCTCGACCAGCGAGGTCGCCTACCTCACCGACGAGCAGCGGGGCACCGCCCTGGAGACGGTGGTCAACGTGGTCGACGGACGGGTACCGGTCCTCGCCGGCGTCATCGACACCACCACGCCCCGCGTCCTCGACCACGCCCGCGAGGCGGCCCGGCTCGGCGCGGACGCCCTGGTCGTCACCGCGCCGTTCTACACCCGCACCCACCCCCGGGAGATCGCCGCCCACTTCCGCAGGATCCGCCAGACGGTGGACCTGCCGATGTTCGCCTACGACCTGCCGGTCTCCGTGCACAGCAAGCTGTCGCCCGCCCTGATCCTCGAACTGGCCGCCGACGGCACCCTGGCCGGACTCAAGGACAGCAGCGGCGACGAGGGATCCCTGCGCCGCCTGCTCGTCGCCCTCGGCGGACGCCAGGGCCGCGCCGAGGGACCCGCACCCGCCTTCTCCGTCCTCACCGGCTCCGAACTGACCGTGGACGCGGCCCTGCTGGCCGGCGCCGACGGCGTCGTCCCCGGCCTCGGCAACGTCGACCCCGCCGGCTACGTCCGGCTCTACGAGGCGGCCAGGGCCGGCGACTGGCCGCTGGCCGTCCAGGAGCAGGAGCGGCTCACCGGCCTGTTCGCCATGGTCGACGCGGGCCCCGAGGCCGAGATGGGCCGCAGCTCCTCCGCACTGGGCGCGTTCAAGGCGGCGCTGCGACTGCTGGGCGTCATCGACTGCGGCGACACCGCCTTCCCGCAGATCCAGCTCGGCGCCGCACCCGTCGCCGCGGTCGACGCGCGGCTGCGCGCCGCCGGGCTCACCCCGGTCCGATGACGCGGACCCCGGCCCCGGACACCACTCCCGTCATCGGACTCGACCTGGGCGGCACCAAGATCGCGGCCGCCCTGGTCGGCCCGGACGGCACGGTGCTGCGCCGGCACACCCGCCCGACACCGGCGCGGGCGGGCGCGCCGGCCGTGCTCGACGCGCTCGCCGCCGCGGCCCGCGAGGTGGACGACGGGGCCCGGGCGATCGGAGTCGCCGCCGCCGGAGTCGTGGACCCGCGCACCGGCATCGTCACCAGCGCCACCGACTCCATCACCGGATGGGCCGGCACCGCGCTGGCCGCGGGCCTGTCCGACCGTACGGGGCTGCCGGTCGCCTGCGACAACGACGTACGCGCCACGGCCGCCACCGAACTCGCCGAGGCCGGCGACCCGTACGCCTCCCTCGTCTACGTCGCCGTGGGCACCGGAGTCGGCGGCGCCGTCGCGGTGGACGGCCGGATGCTGCACGGCAGCGGCGGCATCGCGGGCCACCTCGGTCATGTGCCGAGCCCCGAGGCCACCGGCCTGCCCTGCACCTGCGGCGGCAGCGGCCACCTGGAGGCCATCGCCTCGGGGCCCGCGATCACCGCCCTTTACGAGCGCCTGAGCGGCCGCACCGCCGACCGCCTCCAGACCGTGGCGGAACGCGCCGCCGCGGGCGACGCCACCGCACGACAGGCCATCACCACCGGGGCGCGGGCCACGGGAAGCGCCGTCGGCGGACTGGCCAACGCGCTCGGCCCGCACCGCGTCGTGATCGGCGGCGGCGTACCCCGGATCGGCGACCTGTACTGGTCCGCGCTGACCGACGCCTTCCGCGCCGAGCTGATGGCCCCGCTGCGCCCACTGCGCCCGGTCGCTCCGCGCCTCGGCTCCGACGCGGCCGTCCTGGGGGCGGCCCTGCTCACCCGCACCGCGTCCCCGCACTTCACAGGAGGACCCCGATGACCACGACCCCCTCGCCCGTAGCCGCCGTCGCGGGCCGGCTGATCGTCTCCTGCCAGGCCCCCGAGGGCGACCCGATGCGCGACACCGCGACCCTGGTGCGGCTGGCGCGCTCGGCCGAGGCCGGCGGCGCCGCGGCCGTCCGCGTCAACGGCCCCGAGGTGGTGGCCGCCGTCGCCGCCGCCGTCTCCCTTCCCGTGATCGGGCTGTGGAAGGACGGCGACACCGGCGTCTACATCACCCCGACCGTGCGGCACGCCCTCGCCGTCGCCGAGGCCGGCGCCCACGTGGTCGCCGCGGACGCCACCGCCCGCCCGCGTCCGGACGACGGCTCCTTCGCCGACCTCGTGACCGCCGTGCACGCGGCGGGCGCCCTGGTCATGGCGGACGTCGCCACGCTGGAGGAAGGCGTGCTCGCCGCCCGGCAGGGCGCCGACTTCGTCTCCACCACCCTGTCGGGATACGCGCCCGGCTCCCCGCGCCAGTCCGGCCCGGACCTGGAGCTGGTCGCCGCCCTCGCCCGCGCGACCGGTACCCCGGTCGTCGCCGAGGGCCGGATCGGCACCCCCGAGGAGGCGGCCGAAGCGCTCGCCCGGGGCGCCCACAGCGTGGTCGTCGGCACCGCGATCACCGCCCCGACCGCCCTCACCCACCGCTTCGCGACGCACCTCACACGTCGATAGAGGCGTCTTTACCTTCCGACGGTGCTCGGCGACGAGTCCGTCCGGCATCCTGGAGCAACCGTGCACCACACCGCGCCATCCAAGCCGCCCTGGTTCCGCCAGGTGGGCCGCAGCCAGTGGAAGTCGTTCTTCGCCGCCTGGATCGGCTACGTCCTCGACGGCTTCGACTTCGTGCTGATCACCCTCGTCCTCACCGAGATCAGCGCCGACTTCCACCTCGACACCGTCCAGGCGGCGAGCCTGGTCTCCGCCGCGTTCATCACACGCTGGCTCGGCGGCGCGCTGCTCGGAGCCCTCGGTGACCGCTTCGGACGCAAGCTCTCGATGGTGGTCAGCATCCTGCTGTACTCCCTGGGCAGCTTCGCCTGCGGATTCGCCTGGGACTACACCAGCCTGTTCGTCGCCCGGCTCGTCATCGGCATGGGCATGGCGGGCGAGTACTCGTCCAGCGCCACCTACGTCATGGAGAGCTGGCCGGTGCGCATGCGCAACCGGGCCAGCGGCTTCCTGATCTCCGGCTACTCCGTGGGCACGGTGCTGGCCGCCCAGGTCTACAAGTGGGTCGTGCCGTCGCTCGGCTGGCGCTGGATGTTCTACCTCGGCCTGATCCCCGTCCTGATCGCGCTGTGGATGCGCCGCGCGCTGCCCGAGGCCGCCGAGTGGAAGGCCTCGGTCGCGGAGCGGCAGCAGCGGCCCAACCCCTTCCGCCCGCTGTTCGCCACCCGGACCAGGGGCACCGTCAACGTGGTGCTCGCGGTGGCGGCCACCGTCTCGCTCTTCGCGGTCTTCACCCCGCTGGGCGACGGTCTCGTACCGGTCCTGTCGGTGCTCGCCGCGGCCTGTCTGATCGCCTTCGCCGTGCAGCTCGGCGGCCGCCGCGGCTGGCTGCTGTACGTGTCGATGATCGTCACGATCTTCTTCGCGTTCCTGTACTCCTGGCCCATCCAGGCGCTGCTGCCCACCTATCTGAAGACCGACCTGGGCTACGACGCCGGCCAGGTCACCGACGCGCTCTACTACGCCGGCTTCGGCACGATGGCAGGCTGCTGGCTGGCCGGGTTCATGGGCGACTGGATCGGCACCAGGAAGGCGTACGCCTTCACCCTGCTGGCCTCACTGGCCTTCGTCTTCCCGGTCTTCGCGGTGCGGGACAGCCTGCCGCTGCTCGGTGTGCTGCTGTTCGTGCTCCAGGCCACCAGCTTCGGCATCTCCGGCCTGCTGCCCCGGTACATCGGCGGTCACTTCCCGACCCACACCCGGGCGGCCGCGCTGGGCTTCACCTACAACGTGGGTGCCCTGGGCGGCGCCGTGGCGCCCGTCCTCGGCGCCCGCCTCGCCTCCGGCATGGACCTGGGCCACGCGCTGGCCGTCCTCACCTTCGCCGGGACGATGATCGTCGTGGTCCTCGTCGGCTTCGACGTGCCGGGCCGGCTGGGCCGGCTCCTCGACCCGGACGGGCCGGCCGACCACCTCGTGACGGACGAGGACCGCGGCCCGGTCCCGGCCGCCCGCGCGAGCGCCGGCTAGCCGGCCGAGCCGGGGAGGGCGCCGCCGGTGATGCCGGCGGCGCCCTTCGCACAGCGCGTCAGTACGCCTGGCCCACGTGGGCCAGTGCCTGCTTGAGCAGCACCCCGTGCCCGCCCGGCATCTCGCCGTGGAGCGCGGCGGAGGCCGCCTCCTGCGGGCTGAACCAGACCAGGTCCAGCGCGTCCTGCCGGGGACGGCAGTCACCGGCGACCGGCACGACGTAGGCCAGCGACACGGCGTGCTGACGCGGATCGTGGTACGGCGTGATACCGGCCGTCGGGAAGTACTCCGCGACGGTGAACGGCTGGAGGGACGCCGGCACGCGGGGCAGTGCCACCGGGCCGAGGTCCTTCTCCAGATGCCGCAGCAGGGCGTCCCGCACGCGCTCGTGATGCAGCACCCGGCCGGAGACCAGGGTCCGGCTGACCGTTCCGTCCGGTCCGATGCGCAGCAGCAGTCCGATGCTGGTCACTTCACCGCTGTCGTCGACGCGCACCGGTACCGCCTCGACGTACAGGATCGGCATGCGGGCGCGCGCCGACTCCAGCTCGTCCGTGGTCAGCCAACCGGGCGTGGTTTCGGTCATGTCAGACATCGCTTGATCATACTTTCAGTGGTGCTCGATGGGGAGGTCGGTGGCGGGGAGACCGGCGTGGTCAGCCGGGGTCGTCGGGGGCGGTGAGGCCGGCCGGTCCGTAGACCCGCCGAGCGTTGTCCCGCCCCGTCCAGCGGGCGATCCGCAGCGCGTCCGCCGGGCTCAGCTCGTCGGTGTCCACCCGCTCCTGCAACAACCCGGCCAGGCCCTGCCGGAAGGCCACCGCGCCCAGGTGGTGGAACTCCGCCACACCGTAGGCGTCGGAGCTGTACAGCAGCTTGCGGAACGGCGTGATCTCCAGGGCCTCGGCGAGTACCGCCCGAGCCCGGGCGGGCCCCACGTGGTGCAGTGTCAGGCCCACGTCGAGGTACACGTGCTCGAACACGGCGGCCAGACAGGCGGCCTGGCGCTGATAGGGCCAGCAGTGCAGCAGCAGGACCGGGACCGTGCCGGCGGTCAGACGCAGCCAGTCGGTCAGAAGAGCGGGGTCCGCACGGTGCAGACGGATGTCACTGTCGCCGAACCCGGTGTGCAATTGGAGGGGCAGACCGAGGCCGACGGCCGTCCAGAGCAGATGCCGTACGAGCACCGGATCGTCGAGACGGTCGCCGCCGCGGGCGAGCCAGCCCGCCGCCGCCCGCGCGACCTCCTCCCGGCCGGGGCGGGCCGGGTCCAGGCCGAAGCCGGTGCGGTAGGCGGCCACCGACTTCACCGCGACCACGCCCGGCCGCCGCACGGCGTCCCGCGCGGCCGCGCGGAAGGCGGCACCGTACTCGCCGGGCTCGACGCCCCCGGCCGCCACGGCCTCCGCGACGCGCTCCAGGCGTACGACCTCGTACGCCACCGCGTCACCGCCCGCCGCGCCGGCCAGCTCCCGCGGGGTGGTGCCGGGCTCGGGAGCGAATCCGGTGTCGACGCAGAAGACGTCCGTGCCGCAGGCGCCGAGGAAGCGCCGGTTGACCTCCGCCGCGCCCAGCTCGGTGCGGCGGGCCAGATACTCCTCCGCGGGCGCGTGGCGCGGCAGGTCGAGGACCGGCGCGCAGTGGCGGCGCACGGCCACGCCGACCGGGCTGTCGAACGGCGAGATCCCGCTGCCGGGCCATGCCTCGCCCTCGGTGAGCAGGGACTCGAAGCCGGAACGGTCCAGGTCGGCGGTGACGACCCCGTGGCAGTGGTGATCCACGAGCGGCAGCGCCGCGAGCACCTCGTGGACCGCCGCGGCCCCGGCCGGCGCGCCCATCAGTAGACCCAGCGGTACGCCGCCGCGACCTGCTCGTCGTCCAGCCCCTCGACGGCCGCGATCTCACCCTGGCGCACCGCGGTGATCGCGTCGGCCAGGACCGGTCCGAGGGCGGCGCGCAACACGTCGTCCCCGCGGAACGCCGCGACCGCCTCCGCCAGTGAGACCGGCAGCCGCCGTACGCCCCGGGCCGCCGCTTCCGCCGCACCGAACCGCACCGGGTCCCCGGTGATCTCCTCGGGCAGGGAAGCGGAGGAGGCCGTGCCGTCAAGACCGGCGGCGATCAGGCAGCCCAGCGCCAGGTACGGGTTGGCCGCGAGGTCGACCGGTTTGACCTCCAGGTTGGCCGCCTGCCCGCGCTGCCCGCGGGTCCCGGTGACCACGCGCAGCGCGGCCTCCCGGGTCTCCCGGCCCCAGGCGGTGAACACCCCGGCCCACTGGGAGGGCCTGAGCCGGAGATAGCTGGCCGGGCTCGGCGCGGTCACCGCCGTCAGGGCGGGCAGGTGGGCGAGGAGACCGGCCGTGAAGGACTCGGCCTCCGGCGTCATGCCGTAGCGGCCCTCGCCCCCGGAGTGCAGGTTGGTCCCGTCGCGCCAGGCCGAGAGGTGGATGTGGCCGCCGTTGCCCACGCCCCGCGCGAGGACGGCCGGCGCGAAGGACACCTTCAGCCCGTGCCGCCCGGCCACCGCCCGCACGGTCTGCCGCACCAGCACGCTGCGGTCGGCCGCCGCCACCGGATCCAGCGCGCCGACGGACACCTCGAACTGACCGGCCGCGTACTCGGGGTGGAACTGGTCCACGTCCACGCCCTGCGCGGCGAGGGCCGCCAGCAGATCGGCGGCGCAGTCGCTGAGCTCCACCTGCCGGACGGCCCCGTACGCCGGACCCGACACCGCTGGCTCGAACGCGCCGCCGGGCGCGTCGCCCCGGCCGAAGGCCCACTCGACCTCGACGGCCGCCTTGAAGGTGAGGCCGTGCCGCCGCTCGGCCTCGGCGGTGATCCGGCGCAGGAACGTACGGCCGCACCCGGGGTGGCGCTCGCCCTCCTGCGTGATCCGGTCGACCGGGGCCCAGGCCCAGCCGGGCTGCCCGGACAGGGCCACCAGCCGGTCGAGGTCGGGGTAGAGCCGCAGATCGCCGTCGGGGGAGCCGAGGACGTCGGTGGTGACGATCGAGTCGTGCGCCAGGAAGGTGTCGAACACCGGGGACATGCCCACTCCCCAGGCGGCGGCCGAGGGCAGCTTCGCCGTCGGGACCGTCTTGACCCGGCCGATCCCCGCGGTGTCCACGTAGGCCAGGATGACGCCGTGCACGCCACGCCCGGCCAGTTCGCCGCTGAGCGCGGTGGCCCGCTCGACGTCGCCGGGACGCCCGCCGGGAACGGGGTCGGCAAGAGTGGTCATCGTCCTCCTCGACGGGCTCGGGCGAACCGGCGGCCGGCGCCGCCCGCGTCAGCGTTTCACGGCGACCGCGCCGAACCGCGGTACCGCGACGGGGGAGTCGCCGCCCGGACGCCACCGCGAGCACGGCACCGGGCCCGGCTCGACCAGGCCCTCGAGAGAGCCGGCCACCTCGGTGCGGGCGCGGGCGCCCGGCGGTGTGCGGCCTGCTCCCACGTCTGCGCTCCTGCCGTCGCTTTCCTGCTCACGTCCCTGTCGGCGGCCTGCCGCGGCCGACGCCGCCATTGTGCCGCCCGGTGATCACCGTGTCCGGGAATCGGCCGAACCCGGCCGGCCGGGCGGGCCCCGGTAGGCTGGCCGGGCCGTGGCGCCACGGCCCGACCGCCCCGGCCGACGACGGCCCGGAGCCGGTACGGCGTCCGCCATCGCACGCCCCGCGCACGGCAACGGAGCCGGCGCCCCACCACCGGACGCGCCTGCCGCGCCCGCCACGGAAAACGGACATGCCCAGCACACCCTCGCCCCTGCTCACCGCCTCCGAACCCGCCCCCGGGAACCTCACCGGCCCCGCCGGCATACGGCTGATCGTCACCGACATGGACGGCACGCTCCTGGACGACGCCAAGCGGCTCCCGGCCGGACTCTGGCCGACCCTGGCCGAACTGCGCCGCCGCGGTGTGCTGTTCAGCCCCGCGAGCGGCCGCCAGTACGCCACGCTGGCCGAGCAGTTCGCCGGCCATGACGAGGGCATGGTGTTCATCGCGGAGAACGGGACCTATGTCGTCCGGGACGGCGTGGAACTGAGCTCCGACCCTCTGGACCCGGCCGTCGCGGCCCGTCTGATCGGGGCCGTACGGCAACTCGCCGCCGGGGGCGTGGACGTGGGCGCCGTGGTCTGCGGCAAGCGGTCGGCCTACGTGGAGCGGACCGACGAGGCGTTCCTGGCGGAGGTCCGCAAGTACTACGTACGGCACCGGATCGTGCCGGACGCGGCGGCCGTGGACGACGACATCATCAAGGTGGCCCTGTTCGACTTCGGGTCGGCCGAGCGGACCACCGCCCCGGCGCTGGCGCCGTTCGCCGGCACCCACCAGGTCGTCGTCTCGGGCGAGCACTGGGTCGACGTCATGAACCGCACCGCCGACAAGGGCGCCGCCCTGCGCCGGCTCCAGCGCGACCTGGGGATCACGCCCGCGCAGACCCTGGTGTTCGGCGACTACCTCAACGACCTGGAGATGCTGGACGCCGCCGAGTGGTCGTTCGCCATGGCCAACGCCCACCCCGAGGTCATCGGCCGGGCCCGCCACCTGGCCCCGTCCAACAACGACAACGGTGTCCTGCGCACCATCGCGCGCCTGCTGCACCTGCCGCCCGTCGCCGGCGACTGACCGGCCGGCGCCCGGAGCGGGGCGGAGTCCGGGCCGTGGGGCCTGTCAGCCGGAAGTGGTCTCCTCGACCCGGGCGTCCGGGTCGTCCCGGTCCCCGCGCGCACGCTCGTCGTGACCGCTGCCTCGACCAGGCCCTTGGCCGCGCCCGCCGTCCCGGTCGTGCCCGGTGGCCCGGCCCTTCAGCCGCCGCCACGCGTCGCCGCAGTGGTCGACGAACTCGACGTAGCGCGCACCCCATCCCGGCGGCGGGAATCCCACCCGAGCCTGGAGCCTGCGGAACACCCGGCCGACGTCCGGCAGCAACTCGGGCCGCGGGCCCGAGCCCGCCGCCGCGTCGTCGGCCAGGGTCAGATGGACACCCCCGGCGTACTGGGAGGACATGTTGTAGAGGAACGCGCCCAGGGTCGCCAGGGCCGTACCCAGAACGACCTCCAGGGTGACGACACCGGCGGCGATGACGAGCGTCCAGCCGAACGAGGGCCAGGCCTCCGGGTCCAGCGCGGTCAGCATGGCCCAGACGAGCACCATGGTGACGAGCACACAGGCCCCCAGCCCCAGCAGCACCAGACAGCTCGTCGTCATCACCGACCAGGGATCGGCCCGCGAGACGCGCATGCGTATCGCGGACGGCCGCTGCGGGTCGGGCCGCTGCCCGGAGGCGGCCTCGGTGCCGTCCTCCTGGTGCTCGGCTGTGCTCATGCCGTGCTCCTCACGGTGGGCGCGACCGCCCGCGCGGCGTGCATGGCGGCGGCCGGGCCGTGGTGGGGCGGTGCGGAAAACGGGCGGGTGCGGGAATCAGGCGGTGGCGCCGCGGTGCGTGGCCGCGGTGACGATGTGGTGGCGGGTGACACGGCCGATCTCGTGCCAGAACGGCTTCGCCGTCAGGTAGGCGCCCAGCACGGAGAGAACTCCGAGGGACACGTCGACGCTGATCCGGCCCTGCTTGGCCCAGTAGACGTCCTGAAGGTCCAGCAGGAGGGCGAACTCGTCGCAGATGAGCGCGGTGCCGCAGCCGTACGCGGCCGCGACGGCGGGGTGCCCGACCGCGCGTTCGTCACCGCGTACGGCGATCAGGCCCACGCCCGTGAGGGTGGCGATGCCGATGTTGTAGTGGTGCACGTGCTCGCCGCCGGCGGAGATGTTGCCCCAGGGCAGCCAGCCGCCCCGGATGCCGTGCGTGATGACGCGGACCGTGCCGAAGGTGACCCCGAAGGAGATCCACGTGATCAGCAACGACCGTTGCAGCGGGGTCAGACGCCGGTCCGCCGTCTCACTCCATCTGCTGATGAGCAGGGGCCGGTCCCGGTCCCGACGCCGGCCGCGCCTGCGTGCTTCGGTGAGTCTCATCGCTGACCGGCCTCCCACGCCGAACCGGCACCCGCGAACGGCGTGCGAGCCGTCCCGGACACCGCCACTGGTGTGCCCTGTCGACGTTAGGCGCGGGGCCCTCGTCCCGCATGCCCGTGACCGCGGGACGGGGCCGCTCGGGTGACGGCGGCGGTGCGCACGCCGGCCCGAGGGGCCCTCCGCCGTACGGGGTTCAGCCGCGCTCGCTCACGTTCTCGGCGGCGAACATCCAGTGCTGCTTCTCCAGTTCGGCGGTGATCGTGATCAGCAGGTCCTGGGTGACCGGGTCGGGCTTCTCCGTCGCGTCGACGCGCTCGCGCAGCCGCTTGATGGCCGTCTCCAGGGACTCGACCATGATCTCCACGACCTCCGCGTCGCGCACCCAGCCGTCCTTGGGGCCGGGCAGCGTGAAGGCCGAGGCGATCGTCTCCGGGCGTCCGTCCGGCGGCACCCCGAGTGCGGCGGCGCGCTCGGCGACCGTGTCGGCGAACTCGCGGGCCGCCGCCACCACCTCGTCAAGCTGGAGGTGGATGGACCGGAACCGCGGTCCGATGATGTTCCAGTGTGCCTGCTTCCCGATCAGGGAGAGCCCGAGAAGGTCCACGAGAGTGCTCTGCAGCGCGTCCCCGGTGACCTGAAGGGCCGAGTCGGAGATCGTGCTCTTCACGACAGTCATACGGTGGTTCTCCTTGGGGGTCGTCTCTGGCGGTACGGAGCGGTGCGACGCGTTCGTCCTCGCCGGTCCCGCCCACGCTGCGCGACCGCTCCCTGCAGGCGCGGGTGCCCTCGCCGCGAGGGAGCAAACAACCGCTTGCCCCAGGTGGGACGCCCCTTTCCGTCCGAAAGGCGGCGTTCAGCGCGCGAGCACGCGGTCCAGGAAATCCGTCATGCCGGCGTACACCTCCGCGCGGTTGGTCTCCAGGAACACCTCGTGCCGGGCGCCCGGGTGGATCCGCTCGGTCAGTGTGCCGCCCAGCCGCTCGATCCCGACCCGGCTCCCCTGGAGCGGGACCAGCCGGTCGTCGCCGCCGTGCAGCCACAGCACGGGCAGGTCCCCGACGTCGCCGCCCTCGGCGACGGCCTCCAGGGTCCACGCGAACGCCTCGACCGTCGGCCGCTTCATCGGGCCGTGCCAGACGAGCGGGTCCGCCGCGTACGCCGCACCCACCGCCGGGTCCCGGGACAGCGCGGCCGGGCTGACCGGCGTGTCGGGGATCTCGTCCAGGGCCAGCAGCCTGCCGGGCAGCTCCCAGGCGCCGACGACCGGCCCGGACAGCACGAGCGCGGCGAGTTCCCCGCCGTGACGCTGGGCGTAGCGGGCGGAGACCAGCCCGCCCATGGAGTGGCCGATCAGCACGAGCGGCAGTCCGGGGTGCGCGGCGCGGGCGAGATCCGCCACGGCGCGCACGTCGGTGACGACGTCCTCGAAGTCCTCGACGACCACCCGCTCGCCCGCCGACTTGCCGTGGCCCATGTGGTCGGGTCCGTAGACGACCGCGCCGTGCGCCGTCAGCGCGCGGGCGGGCTCCTCGTAGCGGCCGGAGTGCTCGCCGTACCCGTGCACCAGGAGCGCGATGTACCGCGGCCGCGGGTGCGGCCACTCGCGGACGGCGAGGGCGCCCCGGGTGCCGGTCAGGACGTGCTCACGGACGTCGGCCATGGCTCCTCCAGGTGGGACTTCCTTACGCCCCGCACTTGTCAGGACATAACATCGGTCACCGCATGAACACGATGACGCTCTGGAACATATCCGGGTGGGGATTCGCCGCGCTCGCCTTCGCGGCCCTGCTCGTCGGCTTCTCGAAGACCGCAGTCAGCGGGGCCAACACGGTCAGCCTCGCCGTCTTCGCGGCCGTCCTGCCCGCCCGCGCCTCCACCGGTGTATTGCTGCCGGTCCTGATCGCCGGCGACATCCTCGCCGTCCTCACCTACCGGCGGCACGCCCACTGGCCCACGCTGTGGCGGCTGTTCCCGGCGGTCGCGGCGGGAGTGGTCGTGGGCACCGTGTTCCTGATGTGGGCCGACGACGGGGTGGTACGGACGTCGATCGGGGCGATCCTGCTGTTCATGGCGGGGGTGACGGTGTGGCGGCGGCGCGGCGCCGGCCGGGAGGAGGCGCCGGACCCGGTCACCACCCGTCCGGGCCGCCTCAAGGCCCGCTCCTACGGTGTCCTCGGCGGCTTCACCACCATGGTCGCCAACGCGGGCGGCCCGGTGATGTCGCTGTACCTGCTCTCCGCGGGCTTCCGTAAGCTCGGCTTCCTGGGCACGTCGGCGTTCTTCTTCCTCATCGTCAACGTCTCCAAGGTGCCCTTCAGCGCCGGTCTCGGCCTGATCGACGGCCGCTCGCTGCTCCTGGACGCCGTGCTCGTGGTCTTCGTCGTGCCCGGCGCGCTGCTCGGCAAGTGGGCGGTGCACCACATCAACCAGCGGCTGTTCGAACAGCTGGTGATCGCGGCCACCGTCGTGGGCGGACTGCAGCTTCTGCTGCGCTAGCCGGCCGTCCGGCCGCGAGGCCGTCCGGTCAGGTCGTCCGGTCAGGCCGCCCGGTCAGGTCGTCCGGTCCGCGCGGGCCAGCGCCGCTCGGAAGCGGTCGTAGCGCTCCACCTCCCCCACGTCGTCGGCGCGCCGCGGCCGTCCCGCGACGACGCCCCAGACGCTCGCCATGAACGCCGTCGCCAGCGGGATGAGCAGCCATGTCAGAGGGGTCACCGTTCGTCCTCTCCTTCCCGAGTGGATCAGCCGGGTAGGGCGACGATGACATACATGATCAGCTCTACATATTTGTATGACGATCGACTCCCCGGCTTTTCACCCGGAGGGCCCCGGTCCCGAATTCCGAAGGTTTCTTGTCCGGACAATCCGGCTGGTATGGCAGGGCAGGGTCGGGAGCGCCCCGCGTGATCGTTAAGATGAGCCGCGGTTGCCGCGACCCGTATGCGCTGCCCGGCCGCTGCCGCGCCCGCTGCGGGGAGCGGTCGTGAGGGCGGGAATTCGGGGATCTTGAGGGCGGGGTTACGGGTGCTGGTGGCGGGGCGGTACCGGCTGCAGACGGTCATCGGGCGCGGCGGAATGGGCGAGGTCTGGCGAGGCCTCGACGAGGTGCTCGGCAGACCGATCGCGGTCAAACTGCTGCTGAACGACGGATCGGACGCCTCGGCCGAGGCCCGGTTCAGACTGGAGGCGCAGACCTCGGCCCGGCTGAACCACCCGCACGTGGTCGGCACGCTCGACTTCGGTGCCTGGGAGGACCGCTGCTTCCTCGTGATGGAACTGATCGAGGGCGACAGCCTGGCCGGTGAGCTGACCGCCGGCGGCCCGCTCACACCGGAACGGCTGGCCCAGGTGGCCCAGCACTCGGCGGAGGGTCTCGCCGCGGCGCACGCCCAGGGCATCGTGCACCGGGACGTCAAGCCCGGCAACCTGCTCAGCGACCAGCAGGGCAGCGTCCGCATCGCCGACTTCGGCATCGCCCGCTTCGTCGACGACCCCTCCGGCGCGCTCACCACCGCCGGACAGATCGTCGGCACCGGCCTCTACCTGGCGCCCGAACGCTGCATCGGCACCCCGGCGAGCGCGGCCTCCGACATGTACTCCCTGGGCTGCGTGCTCTACCACCTGGCCGTCGGCTCCCCGCCCTTCGAGGCGTCGACCGCGACCGCCCTGCTCTACCAGCACGTCGACGCCGCGCCCGTACCGCCGCACCAGCGGGGCGCGGCGCTGCCGCCCGCCTTCGAGGCGTACCTGCTGAGCATGCTGGCCAAACGGCCGGAGGAACGGCCCACGGCCCAGCAGGCCGCGGACTGGTTCGCGGGCGGCGCGTGGCGCGGCGTGCCCGAGCCGCTTCCCCCGGAGCAGTGGGGCGGCGGCGGGGGCCACGGGCAGCACCGCGGTCCGAGCCAGCGCGGCACCGCCCCCTCGCACCGCCGTGCCGCCGCCGCTCCCGCCCCCGCACGTACGGGGGCCGCGTCAGGGGGCACCGCCATGGACTCCGGCGGCTGGAACACCAGCGTGCACCGGGTGCCCCCGCGCAGACCCGGCGTGCGCTCCTCGCTGCGCCGCCACTTCCGCGTGGCCGCCCTCGTGGGCGGCGCCGTCCTGTTCGTCTCCGCCGTGCTCGCCGGGATGTCGTGGTTCTAGCCGCTCCTACGGGTCGGGGCGGAGCGGGCGCCCCTGGAGTCCGGACGGCGCGCTGAGTAGTCTCCGGCACATGCGGATCTCCGTCTCCTCGGACATGGCCGAACCCGTCGCCCGCTCACTGGTCGCCCTGCTGCGTGAGCGCGGGCACGAGGTGGTGACCCACGGCGCGCTGCGCCCCGGGGACGATCCCCAGTGGGCGGCGTGTTCGGCCGCCGCGGCCCGTGATGTCGCCGAGGGGCGCTCGGACCAGGCCGTCGTGTGCTGCTGGACCGGCACGGGCGCGTCCATCGCCGCGAACAAGGTCCCGGGCGTACGGGCCGCTCTGTGCACCGACGCCTACACGGCGGACGGCGCCCGCCGCTGGAACGACGCCAATGTGCTGGCGCTCGGCCTGCGGCTGACCTCCGAACCGCTCCTCAAGGAGATCCTCGACGCCTGGTTCACCGCCGCGCCGAGCGAGGACGCCGAGGACCGGGAGAACGTCGCCCGCGTGGGACGCCTGGACCTCCGGCGGGACGAGACGCGGGGCGACCGGCCCTGAAGCCTCCCGGCTAGTGCTGTGGCCGGAAAGGTTTGCCGGAAAGCTCGCGGTGTCCGGTGCGGTACATCGCAAGGCGGAGCATCGCCCGCGTACTGGATGTACTCGGGTGATGCGACAACGCGGCGAGGTGCCGTGCCGGGCGTCGCGAGCCGGTGAACCTTTCCGGTCACAGCACTAGGAAGGGCGGCTCGCCCCCGTGGCCCGTACGACCAGGTCGAGCGGGTCCTTCCGGAAGAGGGCGCGCCCGGCCGCGATCCGCTCCTCACGCGGTGCGCCGGGCGCCGTGAGGGAGGTCAGGGAGTGCAGCAGGGCTTCCGGACCGGGTGCGTGGTCGCAGACGCCGAGGGCAGCCATACGGCGCACCCCCTCCGCCCCGTGTCCGGGCAGCGGGCGGTGACCGACGACGGGCAGGCCCGCGGCGAGCGCCTGCACGGCGGTCTGCCCGGCGGCGTTGTCCACCAGGGCGGCACACGCGTGCAGCAGCTCCGGCATGTCCGTCACCCAACCGGGGGTGAGCACACCCGGCACGCCGGACAGGGCCCGGCGGAGCCGTTCGTTGCGGCCGCAGAGCACGACCGGCAGGAAGCCGTGCGCGACGAGCAGCCGGGCCGTGTCGGCCAGGCGGGTGCCGGCTCCCCAGGCCCCCGCGGAGACCAGCACCGCGGGCCGCCCCCCGCCGTACCGCTCCAGCCGGCGCCGCCATACGGCGGTGCCCGGCCCCGCCGCGAAGAACTCCGGTGCCACCACCGGACCGGCCGCCTCCGCCGCCCTCCCGGTGCCCCGCCGCACCTCCCCGGCGGTCTCGTCCGTGAGACACACATGCAGGTCGTTGCCCGGGTGCAGCCACTGCCGGTGCGCCGCGAAGTCGACGACGACCACCGCGCTGGGCACCCGCAGCGCGCCCCGCGCCCGGAGATGACCGGTGAGCTGGGCCGCCAGGTGGAAGACCGGCACCACCACATCGGGCTGCCACTCACCCACCAGGCTCAGCAGACGCCCACCGGCCAGCCGGGCCAGCGGAGTACCGCTCGGGCGCGGGCGGGGGCCGGGCGCGAGGAACAGGTCGTAGATACCGGCGTACACCCAGGGGGCCTCGCGGACGACGGTCCGGTAGAAGCCGCGCAGACCGCTTCCCAGGCCGCCGGGCAGCAGGGCCAGTACGTCGACGACCTGGGCCTCCTTACCGGCGGCGCGGGCGCGGCGGGCCAGCTCGGCGGCCACCGTGTCATGGCCCGACCCCATGCTCGCGCTCAGCACGAGCAGCCGCCGCGCCTCCGGTGGGGACGTCAGGGCCGGCCGGGCGGGCGCGCGGCGCGTTCCGGGCACCTCGGCGGCGGGCAGCGGTGGCGGCACGGACGATTCGGACGACACTGGATGTGAGTAACCCTCACCCACCGCAGTCAAACGAACGGGCACACCCTTCCGCCCGTCCCACGTTTCGGGCACAGCCTCCGGGATACTTCACCACCCCGGAGGCCGTCCCGTACCGCCGGGGCCGCACCGGCGGCCCGCGGTCCGTCCGATCCTCGAGGTGCGTCCCGATGTCCCACGCCCCCTCCCGCGTACGGTCCGGCTCCGGCACGCCGGTCGAGGCACCGGCGGCGCCGAGCGCGGCGCCCGGCCGGACCGGCGGTGCCGCGGCGCCGGGCGGGGGCGCCCTGGTGACCGGCGCCTCGTCCGGGATCGGCGCGGCCGTGGCACGGCGGCTGGCCGCCGAGGGGGGCTGGCGCCTGGTGCTCAACGGGCGCGATCGCACCCGGTTGGAGGAGGTCGCCCGGGGCACCTCGGCCCTGGCCTATCCGGCGGACCTGTCCGGCCAGGGCGCCGAACGGCGGCTGGCGGACTTCGCGCTCGACAGCGTGGGACGCGTCGACCTGCTGGTGGCGGGCGCGGGCATCGGGTGGGCCGGACCGTTCAGCACCATGCCGCAGCCCGCCATCGACGAGGTGTTCGACGTCAACGTACTGGCGACGCTGCGCCTGGTCCGGCTGCTGCTGCCCCAGATGATCAGGCAGGGCACGGGCCGCGTGGTCATCATCGGCTCCCTGGCCGGCACGGTCGGCGTCCGCGACGAGGCCGTCTACTCCGCCGCCAAGGCCGCGCTGGGCGCCTTCGCCGACGCCGTGCGCTACGAGCTGCGCGGTACGGGGGTCGGCATCAGCCATGTGGTGCCCGGGGTGGTCGACACGCCGTTCTTCGACCGCCGCGGGGTGCCCTACCGGCGCTCCAGGCCCCGGCCCGTCCCGGCGAGCCGGGTCGCCGACGCGGTGTGGGAGGCGGTGTCGCGGGGCCGGGACGAGGTGTACGTCCCCGGCTGGACCCGCCTGCCCGGCCGGGTGCGCGGCGCCGCGCCCGGCCTGTACCGCCGCCTCGCCGCACGATTCGGGTGACGCTCGGGGTGAACGCGCTCACCATCGTCCTCGCACTGTTCGCCGCGTGCGCCAACGCCGCGGCCTCGGTCCTGATGAGGCGCGCGGCGACGGAGGCGCCGGACGGCGGGGGAGACGGCGCCCGTCGCCCGGGCGGGACGGCGGGCGACACGCCGCAGGACAGGCGCGGTGAGGGCGGCCGAGGCGGCCCCGCCACCCGAATGACGGACGGTGGAAAGGGCCCGGCCGCCGTCCGCTCGCCGCATGCCGCCAAGGTCAGGCGGCGGCGGATCTGGCTGGGCGGGGCGGCCATGCTGGCGGTGTCCGCGGTCCTGCAGGCCGCCGCGCTGGCCGTCGGGAGCCTGTCACTCGTCCAGCCCCTCCTCGCGACCGAACTGCTGTTCACGCTGGCGATGGGCAGCATCGTCTTCCGCCGGCGGCCGGCCCGGATCACCTGGCTGTCGTTCCTCGCCCTGGCCGCCGGACTGGCCGTCTTCCTCGCCGCCGCCGCGCCGTCCGCCGGACGCGCCACGGCCGACGGGGCGCGCTGGATCCCGGTCGGCGTCGCCGTGGTGTGCCTGGTCCTGCTACTGATCGGCGTGGCGCGGCTGGTCAAGGGCCCGCCCCGGGCCGCCGTGCTCGGTCTGGCCTCGGCCGTGCTGTTCGCGGCGACGGCCGCCCTCCTCAAGGAGGTGACGGGCCTCTACCAGCAGGGCCTGGCCACGCTGGCGACGCACTGGACGCCGTACGCCACGGCGATCACCGGGCTGGCCGCCTTCGGACTGCTGCAGTGCGCCCTCCGGGCGGGCACGCTCGTCGCCTCCCAGCCCGCTCTCACCCTCGGCGACGCCCTGACGAGCGTGGCGCTGGGATGGGCGCTGTTCGGGGAGCACATCGCCCTGGGCGTCCGACTGGTGCCCGAGGCGGTCGGTATCGGTCTCCTCGCGGCCGGCACGGTCGGTCTGTCCCGTTCCCCCGCCGTGTCGGGCAAGTGGGACGCGGAGCCGGCGGTCGGCGCGGCCTCCGGTCCGGGAAAAGCGCAGGCGGAGCACCCGTGAGGAAGTGGAGGAATGAGGACGTGAGGACGTGAGGAGGAGCCGTCAGGTGGCAGACGGAGCGCCTGCGAGAGGGATCCGGCAGATGGCGGGAGGACCCGGCAGCCGTCACGCGCGCACCGCGTCGGCGGTCCTCGCGCCGGTGGCCGCCGTCGCGGCCGCGCACATCGTCCCGGCGGCGACCTGGCTGCCCCGCTTCCGGGCCCTGTGCTTCCCCGGCCTCGCCGGAACCGGCCGCTCCGACCATGTCGCACTGACCTTCGACGACGGCCCGGACCCGGTCTCCACGCCGCTCTTCCTGGACGAGCTGGACCGGCTCGCCGTACGCGCCACGTTCTTCGTCCTGGGCGAGAACGTGACCCGCCACCCCGGCCTCACCCGGCACATCGCGGACCGGGGACACGAACTCGCCGTGCACGGCTGGACCCACAGCCGCCCCTGGCTGCCGGCCCCGGCCCGGGACGCCCGGGAGACCGCGCGGGCGGCGCTGGCCGTACGCGACATCACGGGCCGGCGGCCGCGGTGGTACCGCCCGCCCTACGGCATCCTCACCGCGGGACGCTGGGCCGCAGCACGGCGTTCCGGGCTCCGGCCCGTGCTGTGGACCGCCTGGGGCCGCGACTGGACGGCTGACGCGACCCCCGCCTCCGTCCGCGCGACCGTCACCGCGGACCTGCGCGGCGGCGGCACGATCCTCCTGCACGACACCGACCACGCCTCCGCCCCCGACTCCTGGAAGGCCACCCTCGGCGCGCTGCCCGATCTGATCAGCACCTGCAACGAGTCCGGCTGGTCGGTGGGCCCGCTCGCCGAACACGGGCTGCCCTGAACCCGAGCTGTCCGAGCCCCGTGAACCCTGTGCGCCTGGGCCCCCGCGTACCGGGCCCCCGCGCGTCACCCCTTACGCTCAACGCCATGCCCTCGCACATCCTGGTCCTCGGTGGAACCGCCGAGGCCCGTGAGCTGGCCGCGGTGCTCGCGGCGCGGGACGGGGTGCGGGTGACCAGTTCGCTGGCGGGGCGGGTGACGCGGCCGGGCGCGCTGGACGGGGACGTGCGGGTCGGCGGTTTCGGCGGGGCGGAGGGACTGGCCTCCTGGCTGCGCGAGCACCGCGTGGACGCCGTCGTCGACGCCACCCACCCCTTCGCCGAGGCGATCACACGGAACGCGGCGCGGGCCGCGGCGGCGACCGGCGTCCCCGTGGTGGTACTGCGCCGGCCCGGATGGCGCCCGGTACCCGGGGACCGCTGGCACCCGGTCGACTCGCTGGATGACGCGGCGGAGCTGCTGCCGCGACTCGGGCGCCGGGCGTTCCTGACCACCGGACGGCTGGGCCTGGCCGCCTTCGCCCACCTGGCCGGGACCCACTTCGTCGTACGGTCGGTCGAGCCGCCCGAGCCTCCGATGCCAGCGGACACACGAGTGGTACTCGCCCGCGGGCCGTTCACCGTGGCCGGCGACAAGGAGCTGCTCAGGACGCATCGCATCGACGTGCTGGTCACCAAGGACAGCGGGGGAGCGGCCACCGCGGCCAAGCTCTCGGCCGCGCGGGAACTCGGGCTTCCGGTCGTCGTCGTACGCCGTCCGCCGCTGCCACCGGAACTGACCGCCGTACCGGACGTCACGGCCGCACTCGAAGGCCTCGGCCGGGCAGCCCGGCCTACTCCGCCCGGCCCTCGGGGTGGCGGCGCAGCAGATACGTGTCCATGATCCATCCCTTGCGCTCGCGGGCCTCGGACCGCAGCCGCTCGATGCGCGGCGCGGCCTCGGCGATCGGGCCGGAGACGAGGATCTCGTCCGGGGTGCCTATGTAGGCGCCCCAGTAGATGTCGATGTCCTGGTCGGCGCAGTGCCGGAAGGCCTGGTGGGCGTCGAGCATCACCACCACGTCGTCCACGCCCTCCGGGAACCCCTCGGCCAGCCGCCGTCCGGTGGTGATCTGCACGGGCCGGGCGACCCGGTTGAGTCCCGTGCGGTGCCGGGCCACCAGGGCCGAGACGCTGCTGATGCCGGGCACCACGTCGTACGCGAAGTCCACGGTGCCCCGCGCCAGCACCTCCTGGAGGATGCCGAGCGTGCTGTCGTACAGCGCCGGATCGCCCCACACCAGGAACGCGCCGCTCTCGTCCTCGCCCAGTTCCCCGGTGATCAGCCGCTCGTAGATGTCCGCGCGTGCGCTGCGCCAGTCGCCGACGGCGGGGGAGTAGGCGGCACCGCCCGCCGTCCGGTCCCGCTCCGGGTCACGGGCCTCCACCACGCGGTACGTCCCCTCCGGTATGTGCGTCCGAAGCATGTCCCGGCGGAGCTCCACGAGGTCCGACTTCTCCTCGCCCTTGTCGAGGACGAAGAACACGTCCGTGTCGCGCAGCGCCCTGACCGCCTGAAGGGTGAGCTGGTCGGGGTCGCCCGCGCCGATGCCGATCACATGAATCTTTCGCACCCCCCGAGTCTGCCGCACGGCACTGACAACGCGTCCACCGGTGCCACACCGACCGCTACAGGCCATCGCGGCGCAACCGAGGCGCCCGCTCCGCCGCGTCGACGACACCCGCCGCCCCGCTCTCGACGCCGTCCGCCAGCTCCCGCGCCCACGCCACCACCCCGGAGGCGTCCATGCCGTACGGAGTCCGCTCCCCGGTGTCCGCGACCCACTCCTCGACGGCTCCCGCTCCGCGCCGCAGCAGCCGGGCGCCGCCGGTGACGTTGCCGCGGGCCGCGTGGGTGAGACCCACCGCGAGCTGGGCAAGGCCACGCCACAGGGCGCGCTCCCCCTGTGGCCCCGACTTCCAGGCGTCCTCGAAGACCTCGTGCGCGTGGAACGGCTTGCCCGCCTCCAGGAGCGCCTGCGCCTCGGCGACCGTCTCCGGCGGAGTGCGCACCACGCCCTCGGGCTGCCGCGGCACCCCGTCGGCGCCGTACGGCAGGGGCCGTCCCAGCCCGTCCCGTGGCCGCGCGCTGCGCGCCCGCCCCTCACCGTCCCGGTCCCGCGCGCCCGCCGGCCCGCCGGAAGAAGTGCCGCCGGAGGATGTGCTGCCCGAGGAAGTGCCGCTCATACGCCGATTGTCCCCGACCACGCTCCCGTTTTCGGCGTGACCCCCGAGGTGCGGTAAAGTGACGTTCGCGCGATCAAGCGGTTCACCGCACGACCGCGCATCGGGACGTGGCGCAGCTTGGTAGCGCACTTGACTGGGGGTCAAGGGGTCGCAGGTTCAAATCCTGTCGTCCCGACTGGAGACAGTCGCAGATCAGGGCCGGTTTCGGAGACATCCGAAACCGGCCCTTGATCATTCCTGGGGACCTGGGCCGAACGGCGCCTACGCCTTCGGCCCGCTGCCCACTGTCTCCGCACCGGGGTCGTCCTGCGGCTCCACGGGCTCCACCACCGAGATGGTGCCCGCGGCGGTCACGACCGGCGGCGTGAGCACCGAGGCGTAGTCGTGCTCGGCGGAGTAGGTGAGGAAGCTCAGGTGCGCCTCGTAGCGGTCCAGGACGTCGTCGATCACCTGCTGGTGGGACAGGCCCATGAGGTCGTAGCCCTCGGAGCCGGTCTGGGTGAACACCTCGACCCGGTAGTAGACGTCCGTCTGGCTGGACATGCGTCCGCCGAACATCGGCATCGGGGCCTCGACGGCCTGCACCTGGTAGTGGAAGTCGCGGTGCTCGGGCATCGCGACCACCAGCGCGTGGCTGGAGATGCCGGTGTGCTCGTCGGGGACCAGGTCCAGCGTGGCCTGGCAGCCCTGCTTCCCGAATTCGCGGACCACGTCGGCCAGCGCCGGTTGCACGGTGCGCTCCATGAACTGGGCCACCTGCTTCTTCGAGGGGTAGGAGCGCATCCGCTCCAGCCGCTGGCGCCAGGTGCGCTCGGGCACGTGGCCGCCGTGCGTCGCCGTCGACTGCCGGCGCAGGACCCGGCCCTCGCGCTCGGCCCGCTCCATGCGCAGGACCTTGGAGAACGAGGCCATCACCAGCCAGGCGATGACCGTCACCGGCAGGGCGAAAATGAGCGTCGCGTATTCCATGGTGGTGACCCCGCCGGCCACCAGCATCGCGATGGTCAGCACCGCGGTGAGCACTGCCCAGAAGACGCGCAGCCACTTCGCCCCGTCCTGCGACGGGTTGGGGATCGAGGAGGAGAAGTTGGACATCACCATGGCGCCGGAGTTGGCGCTGGTGAGGTAGAACAGCAATCCGGACAGCGTGCCGAGGCCGATGAGGAAGCCGGCGCCGGGGAACATCCTCAGCAGCGCGTACCAGCCCTCCTCCGGGCTGTGCATGGCCAGCTGGGCGAACTTCGTGTTCCCGTGCATGACCTGGTACATGGCGCTGTTGCCGAAGATGCTCACGATCAGGAAGTCGCAGAGCACCGGGGCGGTGATGGCGGCGATGACGAACTCGCGCAGCGTCCGGCCGCGGGAGATACGGGCGAGGAACAGGCCCACGAACGGGCCCCAGGCCAGCCAGAAGGCCCAGAAGAACAGGGTCCAGCCGGCCATCCACTTGGAGCCCCCGTCCTGGTAGGCGAAGGTCTGCAGGGTTCGGTCCGGCAGCGAGAAGACGAACCGGCCGATGTTCTCCACCAGCGCGTTGAGCAGGAACGCCGACTTTCCGGTCACCAGGATGTAGAGCAGCATGGCCGCCGCGCTCCAGATGTTCAGCTCGGAGATCAGCCGGATCCCCTTGTTCACACCCGAGGTGCAGGCTGCGATGGTCATGATCACGGCCACGACGACCAGCGCGATCTGCAGGGACAGGCCCTCATGGAGGCCGAACAGCGAGGCGAAGCCGACGTCCAGCAGTACGACGCCGATGCCCATGGAGGTGGCGACGCCGAAGACGGTGCCGACCAGGGTGACGATGTCGATCGTGTCGCCGATCCCGCCGCGGACGCGCTTGCCGAGCAGGGGGTACAGGGCGGCCCGGATGGACAGCGGCATGCCCCAGCGGTAGGCGAAGTAGCCCATGGCCATGCCGAGCAGCGAGTACATGGACCAGCCGGCCACGCCGTAGTGGAACATGGTCCAGACCACGGCGTCCTGGGCGGCCGCGCCTGTCCGGCCCTCGCCCGTCGGCGGAGCCATGTACTGGGTGATGGGCCCGGTCACGGAGTAGAACAGCATGTCGATGCCCACGCCGGCGGCGAACAGCATGGCCACCCAGGTGAAGAGCTTGTACTGCGGCCGGGAGTGGTCGGGACCGAGCCGGACGGAGCCCTCCTTGGACAGCGCGACCCAGAGGACGAACACGATCACCACGGTGACGGTCAGGACGTAGAACCAGCCGAGGTTCTCCGAGATCCAGGCCACCATGGTCTGCATGGTGCCGGCGGCGTGCGTGGGCACGAGCATCGCCCAGAGGGAGAAGGCGACGATCACAGCCGAGGCGATGACGAAGACGCGCCAGTTGACCCTGGGGCCGGGCTCCTCGATGAGCTCCGCGGGGGCCTTGCTGAGTTCCTGGCGGGAGACGGGAGGACGGTTCTCGGCCTCCTGGCCGTGGCGCCGCCGTTCGGTGCCGCCGAGGTGGCGGCGTTCGATGGGGGCCTTCGGCGGCTCGCCCCCGGGGCGGGACGTGTCTGCGGCTTCGGGCATACGGTCCTCCTCCTGTCGGAGACGAGTTCGGTCGGGCGTCGGCGTGCGCAGACACCTGCGGCCTCGACCCGGCGGAATGGGGGAGGCCGTGCACAGTGGGCACCCTGTCGTGGGGCCTGTCCATTAATGTTAGAGCGCCTAACAAATTGATCTCCGTGAACCGCTTCGGGTTCGGCGGAGGTCTCAGATGCGCGTCCCACCTGGGCTTTCGTGGTGCCGATCGGCTTAGTGTCCGGCGGGCGGGGTGTGCCTTTTCTCACCGTAAAGCCGTCTTCGCGGGCCCCCGCCACGGGACCCGCCGTTCCCCGGCGCGTCAGCCGGCGGGCAGTGGCTGTTCGGTCCAGATGGTCTTGCCGTGGTGGGTGTAGCGGCTTCCCCAGCGCTGCGACAACTGGGCGATCAGGAACAGTCCGCGGCCGCCTTCGTCGGTCAGCCGGGCCCGGCGCAGCCTGGGCTGGGTCTGGCTCGGGTCGGAGACCTCGCAGATCAGTACCTGGTCCTTGATCAGCCGCAGGCCCACGGGGCCGCCCGCGTACCGGATGGAGTTGGTCACCAGCTCACTGGCGATCAGCTCGGTGGTGAACGCGAGGTCCTGCAGCTGCCAGGTTTCCAGCTGTGCCGTCACCATCTCCCGGGCCCGGCCCACCGCCTCCGGATCGGCCGGGAGCTCCCAGGTCGCGGTGCGGTCCGAGGGCAGGACGTGCAGCCGGGCCATCAGCAGGGCCACGTCATGGTCGGGCGCCTCGGGCAGCAGATGCCGCAGCACGGTGCGCCCGGTCTCCGCCGGTGGCCGGTCCTCCTGCACGGCGGCGTCCACCTGCTCGCGGAGTTGCCACAGCCGCTTTTCGGCGCCGTCCCCGCCGTTCGCCAGCAGCTTGCCGGTGCAGAAGGCGAGCAGCGCACCCGGCTCCATCGTCAACTCCGCCGGTTCGAAGAGCAGACCGCCCACCCCGAGCGGCGGCCCTGGCCTGACCGCCGCGAAGTCGGCCCCCGGCCGCCCGGGGACGGACAGCACCGGCGGCGGGTGGCCGGCACTGGCGATCGTGCACACCCCGATGGTCGGGTCGTACACCGCGTACACACATGTGGACCCCAGGACGGTGCCCTGCCCGCGATCCGACCCCGGAGAGGTGGCCTCCGCCGCCGACAGCCGGACGACCAGGTCGTCGAGGTGGGCCAGCAGTTCCTCGGGCGGCAGGTCCATGTCGGAGAGGGTCTGCACCGCCGTCCGCAGCCGTCCCATCGCGGCGGCTGCCTCCACGCCGTGCCCCGTCACGTCGCCGACGACGAAGGCGACCCGGCAGGAGGACAGCGGGATCACGTCGAACCAGGTCCCGCCGATCCCCGTCGTGGTGCCGGCCGGTACGTAGGAGCCGGCCGTGTCCGCCGCGCTCACCTCGACGACCGCCTGCGGCAGCAGACTGCGCTGCAGGGCCTCCGCGGTACGGTGCTCGCGAGCGTATCGCCGTGCGTTGTCCAGGCTGATCGCGGCCCGGGAGCCGATCCGCGAGCTCAGCTCCACGTCGTCCTGGTCGAAACGGGTCCGGTCACCGCAGCGCCACAGCACCACTGCTCCCAGCAGCAGCCCGCGGGCCCGCAGCGGCATCAGCAACAGGGAGTTCGCGGCGTCGGGCAGTACCCGGCGGCGGCCCTCGGTGTCGTCCGCCAGCGCGATCCGCAGCTCGGACAGGTCCGGCACGGCCGGCGCGGAGCCACGGTAGACGAACTCCTTCTCCGGCTCCCGGGCTCGGAGCGAGGCCCCGACCGGGAGCAGTTCGGCCGGCCAGGCGCCGCTCCGGGCGGCCACCGCGACCCGCCGCAGCGGAGCCCCGAGCGAGTAATCACCGGGCTCCTCGCCCACCAGGGCCGCCTCCGCGAGATCCACCGCCGCCAGATCGGCGTACTCCGGCACCAGCACCCTGGCGAGCCCCTCGGCGGTACGGACGATGTCCAGCGAACCCAGCAGCAGCTTCTCCGCCCCGTGGAGGAGAGCCAGTCCGCGCTCCGCCTGCTCCCGGTTCGCGGCCGTCGTCACCGGTCCCGCCCAGATCAGGAAGAGAACTTGGGGACCGCCGTTCAGTGGCAGCACCTCCAGCCGGACCTCCACGGCCCGGCCGCCGCGGTGGCGCAGCGTCGCCGGGCCGTCGGGAGGAAGCAGTCCCTCGCAGGGTTCGGCGAGCAGGTCGGCGAAGGGCTTGCCGATCAGCTCTCCGACCCTCGCGCCGAGCAGTTCCTCGGCTGCGGGCGTGCACGCCCGCATGGTCCCGTGGTCGTCAAGCACCATTGCCGCTCCGTCGCTCGGCAGTCGCCCGGCGACGTCGGACGCAGGGTTCGCACTCGTCTGTCTCACCCCCGGGGGCGTAGTGGTGGCCTGCCCTCCATTCAACTCGCCTGTACGGGTCACCGGCATCCCGGGGAACGAGAGCCTCGCGCCCTTCAGGCAGCCCCTTTGATCCACTGGGCGATGCCCGGCGGCGGGATGGAACCGGGCGAGACACCGCTGCAGGCCGTCGAACGCGAGTTGCGCGAAGAGACCGGGTGGACCGACATCGAGTTGGACGGCACCCTGCTGTGCCTCTGGGAGCACGACTTCACCCGGGCCGGCGTTCCCGTTCGCCAGCACGAGCACGTCTTTCTCGCGCACGGCCCCCGCCGGGACCCGGTCGGTGATCTCGCCGCCGCGCATGCCGCGGACAAGATCCTCCGGTGGCGCTGGTGGTCGCCGGAGGAACTGTCCGGTGACACCGAGCCGCTGTGGCCGCCCCAACTGCCCGCACTGCTTGCCGACGTCCGCGGGCGTGGGGTGCCGGTCCGACCGGTCGATCTCGGCTACGTCTGATGCCGACGGGACGTGGTCTCCGCCCGCAACCCGTGGCGGCGGCCCTTCACGACCTCACCAGCAGTTCGAAGTCGAAGGTGTAGCGGGACGCGCGGTAGACGTGGTGGGCGTACTCGACCGCTCGGCCCGTGTCGTCGTAGGCCGTGCGGTGCATGGTGAGCAGGGCGGCGCCCGGGTGTTCGTCGAGGAGGAGGGCCTCCTCGGTGGTTGCCGTGCGGGCGCCGATGGTCTGGCGGGCGCTGTGCAGGGTGATGCCCGCCGAGCGCATCACGCGGTACAGGCCCGTCGACTCCAGCCGGGCGGTGGCCGGTTCGAGCAGGCCCGCCGGCAGGTGGTTGCACAGGTACGCCACCGGCCGGCCGTGCGTGAACCGCAGCCGTTCCAGCGCCGTCACCTCGGCGCCCTCCGCGAGACCGAGCGCCGCGGCCACCTCGGCGGTCGCGGGCACCCGCTCGTTGCGCAGTACGCGCGTGGTGGGGGCCTGCCCGGCCGTCTCCAGGTCGTCGTAGAGGCTGCTCAGCTCCAGGGGGCGTTTGACCCGGCTGTGCACCACCTGGGTGCCCACCCCGCGCCGCCGCACCAGCAGGCCCTTGTCGACCAGGGACTGGATGGCCTGACGGACCGTGGGGCGGGACAGGCCCAGGCGCGTGGACAGGTCGATCTCGTTGCCGAGGAGGTTCCCCGGGATGAGGAGCCCGCGTTCGATCGCGGCCTCCAACTGCTGGGCGAACTGGTGGTACAGCGGCACCGGACTGCCCCGGTCCAGGGCGAAGTCCAGGGAATCGAGCGCGCAGACGGTCCCGGGACGGGACCGGTCACCGGTCGTCGCCACGGCGTCACCCCCTTCGGGTCGGGTCTGCTGGGACACGGGCGCGTGCGGCCCTGGCCGGGACGGTCACAGATGATGGCGGCGGGCGGCCGCCTCGCGGTCGTAGCGGGCGCGGGCCCGGACGGCGGGCTCGCGCGCGGCCACCTCGGCCACCGGCACGTCCCACCAGGCCTCGGCCGGGGGAGCGGCCGGGGCGGGACGCTCGACGTCGGTCTCGACGTAGACGCACGTCGGGCGGTCGGAGGCGCGGGCCGCGCCGAGTGCCCCGCGCAGTTCGCCGACCGTCTTGGCGCGCAGCACCTCCATGCCGAGGCTGGCGGCGTTGGCGGCGAGGTCCACGGGGAGGGGAGCCCCGGTGAAGGAGCCGTCGGCGGCGCGGTAGCGGTAGGCGGTGCCGTAGCGTTCGGCGCCCACCGACTCCGACAGCCCGCCGATGGAGGCGTACCCGTGGTTCTGCACCAGCACCACGTTCACGGGCAGGCCCTCCTGGACGGCGGTGACGATCTCCGTCGGCATCATCAGATAGGTGCCGTCGCCGACCAGCGCCCACACCGGAGTGTCGGGCGCGGCCTGCTGCACGCCGATCGCGGCCGGGATCTCGTAGCCCATGCAGGAGTAGCCGTACTCCAGGTGGTACTGGCGCGGAGAGCGGGCCCGCCACAGTTTGTGCAGGTCACCCGGGAGGGAGCCGGCCGCGTTGATCACCACGTCGTCGTCGCCCACGACCGCGTCCAGGGCGCCCAGCACCTGGCTCTGGGTAGGCACGGCACTGTCGTCCTCGGCGCCGAACGCCGCCTCGACGACCCGCTCCCAGCGCTTCTTGCCGGCGCGGTACCCGGCCTCGTACGCGGCGTCCACCCGGTGTCCGGCCAGTGCCTCCGTGAGCGCCGTGAGACCGGTGCGCGCGTCGCAGACGAGGGTGGTGGCCGCCAGCTTGTGGGCGTCGAACGCGGTCACGTTGAGGTTGACGAAACGGACCTCGGGGTTCTGGAAGAGCGTCCCGGAGGCCGTGGTGAAGTCGGTGTAGCGGGTGCCGACGCCGATGACGAGGTCCGCGGTGCGGGCCAGGTCGTCACTGACGGCCGTGCCGGTGTGGCCGATGCCGCCGAGGTCGGCCGGGTGGTCGTGGCGCAGCGAGCCCTTGCCCGCCTGGGTGGAGGCGACCGGGATGCCGGTGGCGTCGGCGAACGCCTTCAGCGCGTCCTCGGCCCCGCTGTGGTGGACGCCGCCGCCCGCGACGACCAGCGGGCGCCGGGCGGAGCGCACGGCCCGTACGGCGTCGGCGAATTCGGCCGGGTCCGGGGCCGGACGCCGGACCCGCCACACCCGCTCGGCGAAGAACTCCTCGGGCCAGTCGAAGGCCTCCGCCTGCACGTCCTGCGGCAGGGCGAGGGTGACCGCCCCGGTCTCGGCCGGGTCGGTGAGCACCCGCATGGCGTTCAGGGCGGAGGGGATCAGGGCCTCGGGCCGGGTGATCCGGTCGAACCAGCGGGAGACCGGGCGCAGGGTGTCGTTGACCGACACGTCCGCCTCGACGGGGTGCTCCAGCTGCTGGAGCAGCGGGTCGGCGGCGTGCGAGGCGAAGTAGTCGCCGGGGAGCAGGAGCACCGGGAGGCGGTTGACCGTGGCCAGGGCCGCACCCGTGACGAGGTTGGTGGCGCCGGGGCCGATGGACGTCGTGACCGCCTGGGTCGACAGCCGGCCGCGCTGCCGGGCGTACCCGACCGCCGCGTGCACCATGGCCTGCTCGTTGCGGCCCTGGTGGTACGGCATGACGTCCTCGCCGGCCTCCATCAGCGCCTGCCCGAGGCCGGCCACGTTGCCGTGGCCGAAGATGCCCCAGGTGCCGGCGATCAGCCGGTGCCGTACGCCGTCCCGCTCGGTGTACTGGGCGGCGAGGAACCGCACCAGCGCCTGGGCCGCGGTGAGGCGGATCGTGGAATGGCTCATCGTGACCTCACGGGGAAGGGGCGGTGTACAGGGGCAGGCGGGGGTCGACGGGCTGTCCGGGCCAGGTGCCGCGGATCCACGTGTGGTCGGGGTGGTCGCAGATCAGCCAGGCGCGCTCGTCGTCCGGGCCGGCCATGACGTTGAGGTAGTACATGTGGTGGCCTGGGACGGCCATCGAGGGCCCGTGCCAGCCGTCCGGGATCAGGACCACGTCGCCGCCGCGCACCTCGGCCAGCACGTCCGTCTCCCGGCCGGGACCGGACGGGGAGACCCGCTGGTAGCCGAGGCCGGGGGTGCCGTCGTGGGCGGCGAACTCGAAGTAGTAGACCTCCTCCAGGACCGACTCCTCGCCCGGCCGGTGCTCGTCGTGCTTGTGCGGCGGGAAGGAGGACCAGTTGCCGCCGGGGGTGATCACCTCCACGGCGATCAGCTTGTCGCATTCAAAGACGCCCGCCGCGCCGAAGTTGTTGACCTGGCGGGAGCAGTTGCCGGTGCCGCGCAGTTCCACCGGTACGCCGGAGGCCGGACCGTAGCGGGCGGGCAGGCGCCGGGTGCAGCGGGCGCCGGTGAGCGCGAACCGTCCGCCGCCGGTGGACGAGACGGTCGCGCGGGCGTCGCGCGGTACGTACGCGAAGTCGCTCACGCCGCTGAACACGCTGTCCCGGCCGGTGAGCTGGAACGTGTCACTGCCGAGGTCGCCGTCGGTCACGACCGTGCAGCCACCGGCGAGCGGCAGCACGATCCACTCGCTGTCGCCGGTGTCGAAGGTCTGCGAGCCGCCCGGCGGCAGTTCCAGGACGCGCAGACTGGAGTGGCCCCAGCCGGCGGACTCCGGGCTCACGTCCACCATGTAGGGCCCATCGGCGGCCTTTCCGGCGGGGAGGTGATACGGGCTGGTCACGAAATGCCTCCTTGTCGCGGCTGGAGCGCGGCGGGTTACGGACGAGAAGGGGCGGGACCGCTTCGGAAGGTACCCGTCACAGCAGGCTCACCGCCGTGTCGACCGCGTCCTCCACACTGCCCGTGGCCGGGTACAGCAGCGACCGGCCGACGACCATGCCCTGCACGGTGGGGAGCCTGAGCGCCTTGCGCCAGCGCTCGTAGGCGCCCTCCTGGTCGTCGCCGATCTCGCCGCCGAGCAGCACGGCCGGGAGCGTGGAGGTCCGCAGGACCTCGGCCATGTCGTCCGGGTCCTCGGTGACGGGCAGTTTCAGCCAGGTGTAGGCGGAGGTGCCGCCCAGGCCGGACGCTATGGCGATGGAACGGGTGACGGCCTCGGCGGACAGGTCGTTGGCGACCCTGCCGCCGGAGCGGCGCGCGATGAACGGCTCCACGAAGACGGGCAGGCGCAGCTCCGCCATCTCGTCGACGGCCCGCGCGGTGGACTCCATGGTGCTCAGTGAGCCGGGGTCGTCGTAGTCGATGCGCAGCAGCAGCTTGCCCGCGTCGAAGCGGAACCGGGCGATGTCGCGGGGACGGTGTCCGGTGAAGCGGTCGTCCATCTCGAAGGAGGCGCCGGACAGGCCGCCGCGGTTCATCGAGCCCATGACGACCTTGCTGTCGAGCACCCCGAGCAGCAGCAGGTCCTCCAGGACGTCGGCGGTGGCGAGTACCCCGTCGACGCCGGGCCGCGACAGCGCGACGCACAGGCGTTCGAGCAGTTCGGCCCGGTTGGCCATGGCGAGTTGGCGGCCGCCGACGCCGAGCGCTCCGCGCGCGGGGTGGTCGGCGGCCACGATCATCAGCCGGCCGCTGTCGCCGAGCAGCGGGCGGCGCACCCGGCGCGCGGCGGCCTCCGCGACGGCCTCGGGGTGCCGGGCGCGGACCGCGGTCAGGTCGGGGATGCTGAGGCTCAAGAGGAGGCTCCGTTCAGGCAGTGGCTCGCGCGAGGAGGTCGTCGACCTCCGCACGGGTGGGCATCGCGGAGGAGCAGGCGAGGCGGGAGGCGACGAGGGCGCCGGCCGCGTTGGCGTACCGCATGGTCGTCGTCAGGTCCCAGCCGGACAGCAGTCCGTGGCAGAGCGAGCCGCCGAACGCGTCGCCCGCGCCGAGGCCGTTGACGACCTCGACGGGTACCGGCGGGACCTCGGCCCGGCCGCCGTCCCGGTGCACCGCGAGGACACCCTTGGGGCCCTGCTTGACGACGGCCAGTTCCACACCGGCCGCGAGCAGCGCCTCGGCGCACGCCTCCGGCTCGCGTACGCCGGTGGCGATCTCGCACTCGTCGACGTTGCCGACCGCCACCGTGGCGTGCCGCAGTGCCTCGGCGTAATACCGGCGGGCCTGGACGGGATCCGGCCAGAACATGGGGCGCCAGTCGAGGTCGAAGACGGTGGTGCCCGCCTTGTCGCGCGCGGCCAGGGCGGCGAGCGTGGCGGAGCGGCTCGGCTCCTCGCTCAGACCGGTGCCGGTGACCCAGAAGATCCGGGCCGCGCGGATGGCCGGGAGGTCCAGTTCGCCGGTGTGGATCTCCAGGTCGGGGGCCTTGGGGCGGCGGTAGAAGTACAGGGGGAAGTCGTCCGGCGGGAAGATCTCGCAGAAGGTCACCGGGGTCGGGTACGCGGCGACCGGCGTGACCCAGCGGTCGTCGACGCCGAAGCCCGTCAGCGCCTCGTGCAGATACGCGCCGAACGGGTCGTCGCCGGTGCGGGTGATCACCGCGGTGGAGCGGCCGAGCCGGGCCGCGGCGACGGCCACGTTGGCCGCGGAACCGCCGAGGTACTTGCCGAAGGTCTCCACGCGCGCCAGGGGTACGCCGGACTGCAGGGGGTAGAGATCGACTCCGATGCGTCCCATGGTGATCAGGTCGAAGGCCTGGGCGGACTCAGCGGACTCAACGGGCTCTGCCATGCGCGACGCTCCTCGAGCTGGGCTGGGGTGCGGATCCCGGGGGCCCCTGTGACGGGGGACGCGGAGCCCGGGCCTGCCGCCCTCCCAGATGTAGGACCCGGAGGGCCGCACTGTCAAGACTTTGTTCTTACATTCGGACTAGGTCGTAGAACAGATGTCTTGACAAAGTATTGACAGCGCGCCCGCCACGGGATTGGATCCGGTCCCAACGCCGGACTTCCCCCGGGTTTCCAAGAGTTCCCAGAGTTCGACCCGAGCTTTTCCCCAGCCACAGTGAGGTGCAGGAAAGATGGACCGCTCTTCTCGCCGCTTCCGCGGAGTCGCCCCCCTTGTGGCCGTGACCGCGGTGGCGGCCCTGGCCCTCGCCGGCTGCTCCAGCAGCTCGGGCGGAAAGCAGGCCGAGGACGGCGGGGACGGCGGCAGCGGCGCGGGCAAGGCCGACACGCCCCGGATGACGGTCGCCCTGGTCACCCACCAGGCGCCCGGTGACACCTTCTGGGACATCGTCCGCAAGGGCGCGGAGGCGGCCGCCGCCAAGGACAACATCAAGCTCGTCTACTCCGCCGACCCGAGCGCCGGAAGCCAGGCCAACCTCGTCCAGAACGCGATCGACCAGAAGGTCGACGGCATCGCCGTCACCCTCGCCAAGCCGGACGCGATGCGGGGCGTGCTGGCCAAGGCCGAGCAGGCCGGCATACCCGTGGTCGGACTCAACTCCGGCCTGAACGACTGGAAGAAGCTCAACCTGCTGGAGTTCTTCGGCCAGGACGAGTCGGTGGCGGGCGAGGCGTTCGGCAAGAAGCTGAACGAGGTCGGCGCCAAGAAGGCCGTCTGCGTGATCCATGAGCAGGGCAACGTCGGCCTGACCCAGCGCTGCGACGGCGTGAAGAAGACCTTCCAGGGCTCCATCGAGAACCTCTACGTCAACGGCGCGGACATGCCGTCGGTGAAGTCCACCATCACCGCCAAGCTCAAGCAGAGCGGCGCCGTCGACCACGTCGTCACCCTCGGCGCCCCGATCGCGATGACGGCGGTGCAGTCGGTGGGCGACGCGGGCAGCAGGGCCAAGGTCGCCACCTTCGACCTCAACAAGGAGCTGGCCGGCTCCGTCAAGAAGGGCGACATCGAGTTCGCCGTCGACCAGCAGCCCTACCTCCAGGGCTATCTGGCCGTGGACGGCCTGTGGCTGTACAAGAACAACGGCAACTACAGCGGCGGTGGTGAGCAGCCGGTGCTGACCGGACCGGCCTTCGTCGACAAGTCCAACGTGGAGCAGATCGCGGGGTTCGCCGCGAAGGGCACCCGGTGAGTGACATGACCCCTCAGGCCGCGCCGGCGGTGAGCGCACCGCCGGCTCCCGGCTCCCGGCAGACCGACGGCCGCACCGTACGGCGCCCGCTGGCGCTGCGGCTGCTGGCCCGCCCGGAGGTCGGGGTCTTCCTCGGCGCCGTCGCCGTGCTCGTGTTCTTCCTCGTCGCCGCGCCCTCGGTCCGCCAGGGTGGCTCCATGGCGACGGTCCTGTACCAGTCGTCGACCATCGGCATCATGGCCCTGCCGGTGGCCCTGCTGATGATCGGCGGGGAGTTCGACCTCTCCTCCGGTGTCGCCGTGATCACCTCGGCGCTCACCGCGAGCATGCTCAGCTACCAGCTCACCATGAACGTGTGGGCGGGAGTGATCGTCGCCCTGGCGGTGTCCCTGGGCGTCGGCGCCTTCAACGGCTGGCTGCTGGTCAAGACCGGCCTGCCGAGCTTCCTGGTCACCCTCGGCACCTTCCTGATCCTCCAGGGAGTCAACCTCGCCGTCACCAAACTGGTCACCGGCAACGTGGCCACCGACGACATCAGCAACATGGACGGCTTCGAGCAGGCCAAGGCCGTCTTCGCCTCGTCCTTCGACGTCGGCGGCGTCCAGGTGAAGATCACCGTGGTGTGGTGGCTGGTCTTCGCCGCACTGGCCACCTGGGTCCTGCTGCGCACCAAGTACGGCAACTGGATCTTCGCGGTCGGCGGCAACAAGGACAGTGCCCGCGCGGTCGGCGTGCCCGTCACCTTCACCAAGATCACCCTGTTCATGCTGGTCGGCTTCGGCGCCTGGTTCGCGGGCATGCACCAGCTGTTCTCGTTCAACACCGTGCAGTCCGGCGAGGGCGTCGGCCAGGAGCTCATCTACATCGCCGCCGCCGTGATCGGCGGCTGCCTGCTCACCGGCGGCTACGGCTCCGCCGTCGGCCCCGTCTTCGGCGCCTTCATGTTCGGCATGGTGAACCAGGGCATCGTCTACGCGGGCTGGAACCCCGACTGGTTCAAGGCCTTCCTCGGCGTGATGCTGCTCGGCGCCGTCCTCATCAATCTGTGGGTCCGGCGTACGGCGACCCGGAGGTGACCGACATGACCAGCGACAAGGCGGCGGCCCACGGAGCCGTCCTCCCCGACACCCCGCCCGCGCACGACGGGCCCGTCGTCGAACTGCGCGGCGCAGGCAAGTCCTACGGCAACATCCGCGCCCTGCACGGCGTCGACCTCGCCGTCCACCCCGGGCGCGTCACCTGCGTGCTCGGGGACAACGGCGCCGGCAAGTCCACCCTCATCAAGATCATCTCCGGGCTGCACCAGCACACCGAGGGCGAGTTCCTCGTCGACGGAGCGCCGGTGCGCTTCTCCAGCCCGCGCGACGCCCTCGCCCGGGGCATCGCCACCGTCTACCAGGACCTGGCCACCGTCCCGCTCATGCCCGTGTGGCGGAACTTCTTCCTGGGCTCCGAGCTGACCAAGGGGCCCTGGCCCGTACGCCGCCTCGACATCGCCCGGATGAAGCGGACCGCGGACGAGGAACTGCGCAACATGGGCATCGTCCTGGACGACCTGGAACAGCCCATCGGAACCCTCTCCGGAGGCCAGCGCCAGTGCGTCGCCATCGCCCGCGCCGTCCACTTCGGCGCCCGCGTCCTCATCCTGGACGAGCCCACCGCCGCCCTCGGCGTCAAGCAGTCCGGTGTCGTGCTGAAGTACATCGCCGCCGCCCGCGACCGCGGCCTCGGCGTCATCTTCATCACCCACAACCCCCACCACGCCTACATGGTCGGCGACCACTTCAGCGTGCTGCGCCTGGGCACCCTCGAACTCAGCGCCGGCCGCAGCGAGGTCGGCCTGGACGAGCTGACCCACCACATGGCGGGCGGCACCGAACTCGCCGCCCTCAAGCACGAGCTGTCGCAGGTCCGCGGTGTCGACACCGAGGAGCTCCCGGAGGCGGAGGTCCTCGCCGCGCCCACCGCCTCCGCACCGGAACCCATCGAAGGGAACTGATGACATGGCCCCCGTGCTGGACCGCATCCGGGTCGGCTCCGCCCCCGACTCCTGGGGTGTCTGGTTCCCCGACGACCCCGCGCAGGTGCCCTGGGAACGCTTCCTCGACGAGGTCGCCGAGGCCGGCTACTCCTGGATCGAACTCGGCCCCTACGGCTATCTGCCGACCGACCCGGCCCGGCTCAACGACGAGGTGGCCAGGCGTGACCTGAAGGTCTCGGCGGGCACCGTCTTCACCGGCCTGCACCGCGGCCCGTCGGTGTGGGAGTCCACCTGGGAACACGTCAGCCAGGTCGCCGAACTCACCTGGGCCACCGGCGCACGCCACCTCGTCGTCATCCCCTCCTTCTGGCGCGACGACAAGACCGCCGAGATCCTGGAGCCGCCGGAGCTGACCGGCGAGCAGTGGACGCACCTGACCCGGGGCATGGAACGGCTCGGCCGCCAGGTCAGGGAGACGTACGGCCTCGACATCGTCGTCCACCCGCACGCCGACACCCACATCGACACCGAGGCCCACGTCGAGCGCTTCCTCGACTCCACCGACTCCGGTCTCGTCAACCTCTGCCTGGACACCGGGCACTACGCCTACTGCGGCGGCGACAGCGTCAAGCTGATCGAGACCTACGGCGAGCGCATCGGCTACCTGCACCTCAAGCAGGTCGACCCGGAGATCCTCGCCGAGGTGGTGGCGCACGAGGTGCCGTTCGGGCCGGCGGTCCAGCGGGGCGTGATGTGCGAGCCGCCGGCCGGAGTACCGGCGCTGGAACCGGTCCTGACGGCCGCGCAGGGACTCGGCGTGGACCTCTTCGCGATCGTCGAGCAGGACATGTACCCGTGCGAGCCGGACACGCCGCTGCCCATCGCGGTGCGCACACGCCGGTTCCTGCGGTCCTGCGGCGCCTGACCCCGCCGGGGAAAGGCACCAGGCCCCCTGGAGAGGACGACCTCCGGACGCCGAGGAGAGGTACGACGATGGCCCGGTCATCGACGCTGAACGTCGCCGTCATCGGCGTGGGCCGCATGGGCGCCGACCATGTGCGCCGGATCCGGGAGGTCGTCAGCGGCGCCCGGGTGAGCGCCGTCGTGGACGCCGACGCGGAACGCGCCGAGGCCGTCGCCGCCCGCGCCGGCGGCTGCGCCGCGTACACCGACCCGGCCGCCGCGCTGGCCGCCGCCGACGTCGACGCGGTGCTCGTGGCCTCTCCGGGCCCGGCCCACGAGGCGGCCCTGCTCGCCGCCCTCGCCCACGACCTGCCCGTCCTGTGCGAGAAGCCCCTCACCCCCGACCCGGCCTCCGCCCTGCGCGTACTCGACGCCGAGCGGCGGCTCGGCCGGCGGCGCGTCCAGGTGGGCTTCATGCGGCGCTACGACGCCGAGTACCTCCGGCTCGAACAGCTCCTGCGGACCGGCCGGCTGGGCCGCCCACTGCTGCTGCACCAGCGCCACCGCAACGTGACCTCCCCGCCCGGCTGGACCAGCGACCTGCTCATCAGCGACTCGCTCGCGCACGAGGTGGACGCGACCCGCTGGCTGCTCGGCCAGGAGATCACCGCGGTGACCGTCCTGCGTCCCGCCCCGTCCGGCGACGCCCCCGCCGGCCTCCAGGACCCGCAGTTCGTCGTCCTCGAAACGGACGGCGGCGCCATCGCCGACGTGGAGGTCTTCGTCAACTGCGGCTTCGGCTACCAGGTGCGTGCCGAGGCCGTCTGCGAGCGCGGCACGGCGCACGTCGGCGACGGCCACGCCATGGTCACCCAGGCGGACGGCCGCTGGGGCGGCACCATCGCCCAGGACTACCTCGAACGCTTCGAGGACGCCTACGACCGCGAGGTGCAGACCTGGGTCGACTCCGTCCGCGACGGCACGCCGACCGGCCCCAGCGTCTGGGACGGCCTCGCCGCGGCCGCGGTCTGCGCGGCGGGCGTCCGCTCCCTGACCGAGGGCGGCCGGGTGGAGGTGGAGCTGCCCGAACGTCCGTCCCTGTACGGATGACACCCGCCGTACGCCCCGCGCGCCGCGCTAGAGTCGGGGCGTACGGGAAGCACGGAACGTCGCGTTCTGCGTGCCGGTGGCGCAGTGGCGGGCACCTCCTCGACGGGGAGCGTAATGAGCACAGCGCGTGACCTGATGATCGTCGCCCTGGACGTGGAACCCAGCCGGCCGCCCGAGCGCGGGGACCTCTCCCTGGCGCTGGCCGGCGCCGAGGCGTACGACCTGCTGCGGGCCGAGCTGCTGGAGCTGGACGGCGACCGGATCGTGCCGCGGCTCCTGCCGCAGGTCGGCGACCCGCTGCTGGCCGAGGCCGCCACGTCGCTGGTGCGCCAGGTGCCGTACGAGACCCTGGAGGACTGGCTCTGGCGGCGCGGGCGCGGCCTGGCCAGGGTCTATCTGACCGCCCTGGAACAAGAGGGCCAGGTCACCTGGGAACGCAGCCGCTGGCTGCCCTTCCGGGGCGGCCGCACGGTCCTCAGCGACACCGGGGCACGGCAGCGCGCGGCCTACCGCTGGGCGGCCGACGAGCCGGTGCTGCTCACACTCGCGGCGGCCGTCGGCATCCGCGACGAGATGACCGCGGCGGAGCCGGGCATCACCGACGACGCCGTCCTCACCGTCCTCGCCGCCGTCCACGACGCGGTGATGGAACTGGAGGCCGTCCGCCAGCGCCGAGCCATCGAGGACGCGGCCTTCGCCAACGTCTGGCGCGGCGCGTAGCCCACCGCCACCGGTCGGTGCCTCGCCCCGTCACTCGCAGACCGTCACCGTGCCGTGCCGCCGACGCGCGGTGCCGTGTCCGGTCGCCCGCAGGGTGGTGTCCCGCGGCGTTCCGCTGGGCGGTGCCTCGCCCGTCACTCGCAGACCGCCACCGCGCCGTGCCGCCGACGTGCGGTGTCGTGTCCGGTCGCCCGCAGGGTGGTGGCCCGTCGTGTCGTCGGCAGGCGCTGTTGCGCCCGGTCGTCCGAAGGGCGGTGTCCCGCGGCGACCGGACGCCCGCAGGGCGGTGTCGCGCCGCCTCGCTGGCAGGCGCTGTCGCGTCGGTCCTCCGAAGGGCGGTGTCCCACGGCGTCCCGCAGGGCGGTGTCTCGCCTGTCGTCCGCAGATCGTCACCGTGCCGTGCCGCTGATGCGCGGTGCCGTGTCCGGTCGCCCACCGGGTGGTGTCGCGTCGTGTTGCCGGCAGGCGTTGTCGCGTCCGGACGCCCGCAGGGCGGTGTCGCGCCGCCTCGCTGGCAGGCGCTGTCGCGTCGGTCCTCCGAAGGGCGGTGTCCCACGGCGTCCCGCAGGGCGGTGTCTCGCCTGTCGTCCGCAGATCGTCACCGTGCCGTGCCGCTGATGCGCGGTGCCGTGTCCGGTCGCCCACCGGGTGGTGTCGCGTCGTGTTGCCGGCAGGCGTTGTCGCGTCCGGACGCCCGCAGGGCGGTGTCGCGCCGCCTCGCTGGCAGGCGCTGTCGCGTCGGTCCTCCGAAGGGCGGTGTCCCACGGCGTCCCGCAGGGCGGTGTCTCGCCTGTCGTCCGCAGATCGTCACCGTGCCGTGCCGCTGATGCGCGGTGCCGTGTCCGGTCGCCCACCGGGTGGTGTCGCGTCGTGTTGCCGGCAGGCGTTGTCGCGCCCGGGCGCCCGCAGGGCGGTGTCCCGCCGCGTCCCCGTAGGGCGGTGCCGTGTCCCGGCGTCGACAGGCGGGGGCGCGTCGGCGCTTTTAAGCTGAGGGGCGGCGTGGGTCGCCGTGGAAGTGAGGGCGGTGTCCCTCGTCCCCCGCTCGTCCGGGACGGCCGCGGGCCCGTTCCCAGGCGCTTGGAGTCGGCGCATGACCCACGCGTGTCCACGACTGCGACGGACTGTCGTCACCGCGACCGCCGTCGGAGTCCTCGTGGTGCCCCTCGCCGGCGGGACCGCCTCCGCCGGACCCGCCGCCCGCCCCGGCGCCGTCACCGCCATCGCGCCCGCGGGCATGTCACCGACCGGGGTGCGCAGACTGAGCACCGACGTCGTCCGGCAACTCGACCAGGCCGTGCTACGCGTCATGCGGCAGGCGGGCGTGCCCGGGGTGACCGTGGGACTGTGGACACCGGACGAGGGCGAGTACGTCAAGTCCTTCGGCGTCGCCGACAGGAGCACCGAGCGGAACATGTCGCCCGACCTGTACATGCGGATCGGCAGCGAGACCAAGACCTTCACCGTGACGGCGCTGCTGCACCTCGTGGACCGGCACAAGGTGCGCTTGGACGACCCCGTCGGCAAGTACGTCGCCGGCGTGCCCAACGGGAACGGGATCACCCTGCGGCAGCTCGCCGGGATGCGCAGCGGACTGTTCGACTACACGGCGGACGCGGACTTCCGCAAGGCGCTGACCTCCGACCCGCACCGGGCCGTCACCCCGCACCAACTGCTCGCCTACGCCTTCAAGCACCTCCCGCTCTTCCCGCCGGGCCGGAGGTTCGACTACAGCAACACCAACGTCATCCTCCTCGGCCTGGTCGTGGAGAAGGCCGGCGGCCGGCCCCTCGCGGACTACATCGCCACCCACGTACTGCGCCCGGCCGGACTCGACCAGACCTTCTTCCCGGCCGGGGCGCAGTTCCCGCGCCCGCACGCGCAGGGCTACACGAACCGGACCCCGAACGGCGAGGTGCGGGACGCGGCCCACTGGAACCCCTCCTGGGCCTGGGCGGCCGGGGCGATGATCTCCAACCTCGACGACCTGCGCGTCTGGGCGCGCACCGTCGCCACGGGCGTCCTGCCCGACGGCACCAGGCTCATCAGCCCCGCCTCCCAGAAGCAGAGGCTCACCACACACCCGACCTCGGTCCCCAGCGCCGGATACGGCCTCGGCATCTTCGACGTGCGCGGCTGGATCGGCCACAACGGCTCCCTGCCGGGCTACGAGTCCCTCGCCGTCCACCTCACCCCGGCGCGCACGACCCTCGTCGTCCTGCTGAACAGCGACATCGACGAGCACGGGACCGAGCCCAGCACCCTGCTCGGCCGGGCGATCACGAAGATCGTCACCCCGGGGCACGTCTTCGACCTGCCGGCCCGGGCGGCCGTCCGGTGACCGGCCGCTCCACGGACTGACGACGTGTCCCGGGACCCGACCACACCGACGGCGCCTCCGCCCATGAGCGGGCAGACCGCCTGCGGCGCCGGCGCGCACGGCCCGCTGCGCACCTTCCTGCACACCGAGACCGGCAGCGCCGCGGTGCTGCTCGCCGCCGCCGTCGCGGCGCTGGTGTGGGCCAACGCCTCGCCCGGCACGTACGAGTCGTTCTGGCGCACCCACGTCTCGCTCATGATCGGCTCGACCGGAGTCTCCCTGGGACTGCGGGAGTGGATCAACAGCGGGCTGATGGCGCTGTTCTTCTTCGTCGTCGGCCTCGAAGCCCGCCGGGAGTTCGACATCGGGGAGCTGAGAGAGCGCAGACGGCTCGCCCTCTCGGCGATCGCCGGGATCAGCGGCATGGCCGTACCCGTGGCGATCTACCTGGCCGTCAACGCGGGCCACGTCACCGCGCGGGGATGGGGCGCGGCCATGTCCACGGACACGGCGTTCGCGCTCGGCATCCTCGCCGTCTTCGGCTCCCGGCTGCCCGGCGGCCTGCGCGTCTTCCTGCTCGGCGTCACGGTCGCCGACGACTTCCTCGCACTCGCCGTCATCGCCTTCGCCTACAGCGGCACCCTCTACGTGCCCGCCCTGCTCACCGCCTTCGGCGTCCTCGCCGTGCTGATCGCGCTGCGCCTGGCCGGCGTACGGATCTCCGCCGTGTACGCGCTGGTCGCCCTGGTCCTGTGGGGCGCGCTGCTGCGTTCCGGCGTCGATCCGGTGGTCAGCGGGCTGGTCATGGGCCTGCTCACCTACGCCCACCCCGCCCAGCGGCACGCCCTGGAACGCGCCAGCCGGCTCTTCCGCCGCTTCCGCGAGCAGCCCACACCCGAGCTGGAACGCACCCTGCGCCGGGGCCTGGCCACCGCGCTGTCGCCCAACGAGCGGCTCCAGCGCATGCTCCACCCCTGGACCAGCTATTTGATCGTGCCTCTGTTCGCGCTGGCCAACGCCGGTCTCCCGCTCGGCGCGGCCCGGCTCGCGGACGCCTTCACCTCGCCCGTCACCCTCGGCATCCTGCTCGGCTACGTCCTCGGAAAGCCGATCGGCGTCGCCGGCTCCACCTGGCTCGCCGTACGGCTCAGCCGCGGCCGGCTGCGCCCGCCGATCGGCTGGGGCGCGATCGCCGCGGGCGGCGGTCTGGCCGGGGTGGGCTTCACCGTGTCCCTGCTGATCGCCACCCTCGCCTTCCGCGGGCCCCGCCTTGAGGAGGCGAAGATCGGCGTTCTGGCGACCGTCGTGTGCTCCTTCGCCGTCACCTGGCTGGTCACCGGGGCCCTGTCCCTGCTGCCCCCGCGCAGCCGGGCCCGCGCGCTCCTGGGCCGCGGCCGGGTCATCGTCGACCTCGGCGAGCCCGTCGACCCCGAGCGCGACCACGTCCGCGGACCGCTCGACGCCCCGGTGACGCTGGTCGAGTACGGCGACTACGAGTGCCCGTACTGCGGACTCGCCGAGCCGGTCGTGCGGGAGCTGCTCACCGAATTCGGCGACGACGTGCGCTACGTCTGGCGGCACCTGCCGCTGACCGACGTCCACCCGAACGCGCAGCTCGCCGCCGAGGCCGCGGAGGCCGCCGCCCGCCAGGGCCGCTTCTGGCGGATGCACGACGTCCTGATCAGCCACCAGGGCGACCTGAGCCCCAAGGACCTCCAGGGCTACGCCGGACAGGTCGGCCTCGACGTGGACCGCTTCCGCCGGGACCTGCGGGCGCGGGCGGGCGCGCAACGGGTGGCCGACGACGTGGAGTCGGCCGACCTCAGCGCCGTCTCCGGCACCCCGACCTTCTTCGTCAACGGCCGCCGCCACCACGGCGCCTACGACATCACCACCCTTGCGGCGGCCGTACGCGCGGCCCGGGAACGCGCGGCCCTGACGACCACGGGCCCGTAGCCCTGAAGGCCGCGTCGCGGCCCGGCGGGTCAGACGGTTCGTACCTCCTCGACGCGTACCGGACGGTGTTCGTGGAGGGACAGGGTGCACGCCTCGGCGATCCAGCCGGCCTCCAGGGCGTCCGCGACCGTGCACGGGGAGGGCAGCCGGCCGGCCACGACCTCGGTGAACGCGGTGAGTTCGGCGCGGTAGGCGGCGGTGAAACGGTCCATGAAGAAGTCGTGCGGGGTGCCGGCGGGGAAGGTCACCCCGGGTTCGACGGAGCGCACCGGCAGCTTGTCGTCCAGGCCGACGGCGATCGAGTCCTCGAAGCCGTGCAGCTCCATGCGGACGTCGTAACCGCGGGCGTTGTGGCGGCTGTTGGAGACCACCGCGATCGTTCCGTCGTCCAGCGTGAGCACGGCACCGGTGGTGTCGGCGTCGCCCGCCTCCCTGATGAAGTCGGCGCCCCGGTTGCCGCCGACGGCGTACACCTCGGTCACCTCCCGCCCGGTCACCCAGCGGATGATGTCGAAGTCGTGCACCGAGCAGTCCCGGAAGATCCCGCCGGAGGAGGCGATGTACGCGGCCGGCGGCGGCGCCGGGTCGAGCGTGGTCGAGCGTACGGTGTGCAGCGTGCCGAGCTCGCCGCTCCGCACGGCGGCGCGAGCCGCGGCGAAACCGGCGTCGAAGCGGCGGTTGTAGCCGATCTGCACAGGCACGCCGCCGTCCTGGACGGCCTTGAGGACCTCGACGCCCTCCGCCATGGTGCGGGCCACCGGCTTCTCGCAGAAGACGGGGACCCCGGCGCCGACGGCGGCGAGGATCAGCGCCGGGTGGGCGTCGGTCGCCGCGGCCACGACGACACCGTCCACCCCGGCGGCCAGCAGCGCCTCGGGCGAGTCGGCCACCTCGGCCCCGAACCGCTCGGCGGCGGCCTTCGCGGCGTCCGTGAACGGGTCGGCGACGACGAGCGACTCGACGGCGTCGAGTCCGGAGAGGGTCTCGGCGTGGAAGGCGCCGATCCGGCCGAGGCCGAGGATTCCGATGCGCATGGGGGCTGGTGCTCCTTGGGTGCGTGGGTTGTGCGTGGTGGTGCGGCAGTACGCCGGTTCAGTCCGGTCCAGTCCAGTTCAGCTCAGTCCAGTCCGCCGAGCACGTTCTGGTCCCAGTCGATCACCGAACCGGTGACCACCCCGGACCGCTCGGACAGCAGCAGGACCACGAAGTCGGCGATCTCGTCGGGCTGACCGAGCCTGCCCATCGGCAGCCGCTCCGCGGCCCGCTCGCGCCAGTCGTCGCCGGCGCCGTGGAAGGCGCGCTGGGTGGCGTCCTCGCCCTCGGTCGCGGTCCAGCCGATGTTCAGGCCGTTGATCCGTACCCGGTCGTGGCGGTGGGCGTGCGCGGCGTTGCGGGTGAGCCCGGCCAGGCCGGCCTTGGCGGCGACGTACGGGGCCAGGAACGGCTGCCCGCCGTGCGCCGAGGACGTGATGATGTTGACGACCGTGCCGGGCGCCCCGCGCGCCACCATGTCGGCCACCGCCGCCTGCATCGCGAAGAACGGCCCCTTGAGGTTGACCGCGATGTGCGCGTCGAACAGCTCGGGCGTGGTGTCGAGGAGCGTGCCGCGCGAGGTCAGCCCCGCGGAGTTCACCAGGCAGTCGATCCGCCCGTACGCGGAGACCACCCGTGCCACCGACCCCTTGGCCTGTCCGGCGTCGGCCAGGTCGGCCCGGACGAACGTCGCGGTGCCCCCGGCGGCTCTCAGCTCTGCCACCAGGGCCTCGCCCGGCTCGGTCCGCCGCCCGGTCACGGCGACGACGGCGCCCTCGCGGACGGCGGCCCGCGCGATCGCGGCCCCCACGCCCTGGGTGCCGCCGTTGACGAGGACGACCTTGCCATGGAGCAGGCCGTCCGCGGATCCGTCGAGAAGTCCCATGACCGTCCTCAGCTCTCGCGCCGCTCGGCGGCTGCCCGCAGCTGCGCACGCAGCGCGTCCGGTGTCCACTCCTCGCGCACCGCCCGCCGTACGAGGTCCGCCTGCGAGGGCGGAGCCAGACCGTCGACCGGCGGATCGCTGTCGAGGTTGGTGGGGAACGGGTAGCCCTCGGCGCTCGCGGCGACGACACGGTCCAGCCACGTGGCGTCGGCGCCCTCCGCCTTGCGCTTGAGCAGCACGGGGAAGACGGCGCCCGCGACGGCCTCGCGGTCGACGGTCTCCATCGCGCGCCCGAACGCGGAGGAGACCTGGAGCAGGTTGGCCATGCGCCGGATGTCCGTCGACCGGTTCGTGCCGGCGGCGTGGAAGAGCGCCGGGTTGAAGAAGACGGCGTCCCCCTTGGCCAGCGGCAGTTGCACGTGGTGGTCCTCGAAGTACGCCTGGAACGCGGGCAGTCGCCAGGAGAGGTAGCCCGGCTCGTACCGCTGCGAGTACGGCAGGTACATCGTCGGACCGGACTCCACGGGCATGTCGCAGTGCGCGACCGCGCCCTGGAGGGTCAGCACGGGGGAGAGCCGGTGGACGTGCGCCGGGTAGGCGGCGGCGACCTCGTTGGCCAGGAAGCCCAGGTGGTAGTCGCGGTGCACGGTCTGAGCCGCGCCGCCCGGGTTGACCACGTTGATCTGCGAGGTGACCTGGTAGCCGGGGCCCAGCCAGGCCTCGCCGACCAGCGCCAGGACGTCGTTGGCGTAGTAGTCGGCGAACGTCTCCGGGTCGTGCAGCGCCGCCTTCTCCAGGGCGTTCCACACCCGGTCGTTCGCGCCCGGCTTGGCGAAGTGGTCCCCGCCGCCCGCGCCCGAGGCGCGCTGCTCGGCGATCAGAGCGCGGAAGACGTCGGTGGCCCGGTCGACCACGGCGGTGTCGGGGAAGGCGCCCCGGAACACCACGATGCCGGGGCCCTCGTCCAGGGCGCGGACCAGTTCGGCCCGCAGGGCGGGGCGGTCCCCGGCCCCGCGCAGCCGCACGGCGTCGTAGACGAGGACGCCCCGGTCCACCGCCGAGGCGTGCGGGTAGCCGGCGAGGTCGGTCGCGCGCTCGACGAGCGCGCGGAAGGAGCCGAGGTCGCAGTCCTGCTCGGACAGCCAGGCACGGCGGTGTACGGAGACGGAGGACATCGTCGTCCTTTCGGTCGTCGGGCGACTCGGTCACGAGGGCCGTCCGACTCGGTCACGAGGGCCGTCGCGCCCTGTCATTCTTGTCATTACAAACACCTCGAACAACCAGCGGCAAGCCATCAAAAACCCCTCAAGGGCCTTCCCGAGGAGCCAGCGCATGGGCCACCCCTTCCCGATCCGCGAGATAGCACGTCAGGCCGGGCTGAGCGAGGCCACTGTCGACCGGGTGCTCAATGGCCGCGGCGGCGTGCGGGAGAGCACCGCGGGGGAGGTGCGCCGGGCCATCGCCGACCTCGACCGGCAGCGCACCCAGGTCCGCCTTGTCGGCCGCACCTTCATGGTCGACATCGTGATGCAGGCGCCCGAGCGGTTCAGCACCGCCGTACGGGCCGCCCTGGAGGCCGAACTGCCGTCCCTGCACCCGGCCGTGGTGCGCTCCCGCTTCCACTTCCGCGAGACCGGCCCGGTACGGGAGCAGGTCGCCGTCCTCGACCGGATCGCACGACGCGGCTCGCAGGGCGTGATCCTCAAGGCCCCGGACGTCCCCGAGGTCACCGAGGCGGTCGGCCGGCTGGTGGCGGCAGGCATCCCGGTCGTCACCCTCGTCACCGACCTGCCCACCAGCGCCCGGCTCGGCTACGTCGGCAGCGACAACCGGGCGGCGGGCGCGACGGCCGCGTACCTGATGGGCCAGTGGCTCGGCGACCGGCCCGGCAATGTGCTCACCAGCCTCAGCAGCGGCTTCTTCCGCAACGAGGAGGAACGCGAGATGGGCTTCCGCGGCGCCATGCGCGCCCGTCACCCCCGGCGGGCCCTGGTGGAGATCGCCGAGGGGCAGGGCCTGGACGCCACGCAGTACGACCTCGTGCGGGCCGCCCTGGAGCGCGACCCGGAGATCCGCGCCGTCTACTCGATCGGCGGCGGCAACATCGCCACCCTGCGGGCCTTCGCCGACCTCGGCCGCGAGTGCGCGGTGTTCATCGCCCACGACCTCGACCAGGACAACACCCGCCTGCTGCGTGAGCACCGCCTGTCCGCCGTGCTCCACCACGATCTGCGTCAGGACCTGCGGGAGGCCTGCCATCTGGTGATGCGGGCCCACGGCGCCCTGCCGCCCGCCGGACCGACGCTTCCGTCGGCGATCCAGGTGGTGACCCCGCACAACATGCCGCCGCACCCGACGGCCGGCTGAACTCCCCGGCGGGCCTCACAGGTTGATCGCGTAGGCCTTCCGCAGCGTCTCGTGCACCGTCCACGTCGTGCGGTCGCCCTCGCGCAGCACCGCCAGGTCGCCCGGGCCGACGCGCAGGGTCGGACCGCCCTCGACCTCGATGGTCGCCGAGCCGCTGATCACCACGAACAGCTCGTCCGCCTCGGTGTCGGTGACGACCCCGGGCGTGATCTGCCAGATCCCGCGGACCTGCCGGCCGTCCGCCGACTCCCAGACCACCTTGCCGGTCACCTCGGGCGTCCCGGAGACGATCTGCTCCGGTTCGAGCGGCTCGGGCACGAGGTCGGCGTCGGGGACATGCAGAACGAAACTGTGCGTCATGCCGCGACCCTAGCCGGGGCGGACGGCGCCGGAAGGCCGACAGGGTGTAGGGGATCGGCCCTGGTCCGGGGACACTTCGTCGCTTCCGGCGGCGGCGCGGCCCGGCACGTGCGGCCGGCACCCGAGGGCCGGTTCCCGCGCGGCGATATGACCAACAAAATTGTTGACAATCTTGTCTCGCTAGATTTAGGTTCGACAGGCACTCACTCAGGGAGGGCGCAATGCCGAACCAAGCCGGTCCGAGCAGCGGGGAGCAGGCCAAGCAGCATGCGCTCACGCGGCTGCGGCAGGCGATCCTGCACGGCGAGATGGCACCGGCCCAGCGGCTGGTGGAGAACGAACTCGCCGAGCAGTTCGGTGTGACACGGGCCAGCATCCGCGCGGCGCTGATCGATCTGGAGGCCCAGGGCCTGGTCGAGCGGATCCGCAACCGGGGTTCGCGGGTGCGGGTGGTGACAGTGGAGGAAGCGGTCGCGATCACCGAGTGCCGCATGGTCCTCGAAGGGCTGTGCGCGGCCAAGGCGGCCGTCGCGGCGAGCGACGAGCAGTTGTCCGAACTCGTGGACCTCGGCACGGCGATGGAGAAGGCCGTGAAGGAGGGCGAGCCGGTCACCTACTCCGACCTCAACCACGAACTGCACGCCCGGATCCGGGAGTTCTCCGGCCAGCGCACGGCCCTGGAACTGCTGGAACGACTCAACGCCCAACTGGTGCGGCACCGCTTCCAGTTGGCGCTGCGACCAGGGCGTCCGCAGCAGTCCCTGAGCGAGCACCTGGCCATGATCGAGGCGATCGGGGCCAGGGATCCGCAGGCGGCCGAGGCGGCCGTCCGCGCCCACCTCACCAGCGTGATCGACGCGTTGCGCGACTGATACGCCGCACGACCGCCGCGGGGTGGTGGGCGCACCTGTCCACCAAGGAGATATGAGCAATGACGCACGCGGGTGCGCAGACCCCCGAGCCCTCGACTTCGTTCGAGCAAGGGGGACCCCCATCCCCACGGTCGACACTCGTCGTCACCGCGCACGCCGGGGACTTCGTGTGGCGGGCGGGCGGAGCGATCGCCCTGGCCGCCGCACGCGGTGAGAAGGTCACCATCGCGTGCCTGACCTTCGGCGAGCGCGGCGAGTCGGCCAGGGCCTGGCGCGAGGGCCGGAACCTGGAGGAGATCAAGGAGATACGGCGCGCGGAGGCCGAGCAGGCCGCCGCCACCCTCGGCGCCGAGGTCCGCTTCTTCGACGCCGGCGACTATCCCCTCGTGCCCACCGCCGAGCTGACCGACCGGCTCGTCGCCGTCTGCCGCGAGACCCAGCCCGACGTGGTCCTCACCCACCCGGTGGAGGACCCGTACAACGGCGACCACCCGGCCGCCAACCGGATGGCGCTGGAGGCCCGCGTACTCGCCCAGGCCATCGGCTATCCCGGTCCCGGCGAGATCATCGGCGCCCCGCCCGTCTTCTACTTCGAGCCGCACCAGCCCGAGATGAGCGGCTTCCGGCCCGAAGTGCTGCTTGACATCACCGAGGTGTGGGAGACCAAGCGCAAGGCGATGGAGTGCCTGGGCGCCCAGCGGCACCTGTGGGACTACTACACCGACCTGGCCGTCCGCCGCGGCGTCCAGCTCAAGCGCAACGCCGGACCCAACCTGGGCCTGCCGCACAAGACCATGGCCGAGGCCTATATGCGTCCCTACCCGCAGGTCACGAAGGAGCTGGCATGAGCGGCGTGATCGTCACCGACCCGCCGAAGGCCGACGCCGAGGACGTACGGGCGCTCGCCGGGTACGGCGTGGCCACGGTCCACGAGGCCATGGGCCGCACCGGTCTGCTGCCGGGGCGCCTGCGCCCGGTCCAGGAGGGCGTACGGGTCGCGGGAACCGCCGTGACCGTGCTGTCCTGGCCCGGCGACAACCTCATGATCCACGCCGCCGTCGAGCAGTGCGGCGAGGGCGACATCCTCGTCGTCACCACCACCTCGCCGTCCACCGACGGCATGTTCGGCGAGCTGTTCGCCACCGCGCTGAAGCGGCGCGGGGTGCGCGGCCTGGTCATCGACGCGGGGGTCAGGGACGTCGCCGAGCTGCGCGGGATGGGCTTCCCCGCCTGGGCCGCCGCCGTGTCCGCGCAGGGCACGGTGAAGGCGACCGGCGGCTCGGTCAACGTTCCCGTGGCGATCGGCGGCCAGGTGATCCGGCCCGGCGACGTGATCCTCGCCGACGACGACGGCGTGGTGGCCGTACCGCGCGAGCAGGCCCGGCGGGCCGTCGCGGCCTCCGAGGCGCGGGAGGCCAAGGAGGCCGCCTCCCGGGCCGCCTTCCAGGACGGCCAACTCGGCCTGGACCGCTATGGGTTGCGCGACACCCTCGCGAAGCTCGGCGTGACCTGGCAGACGTACGACGACCACGTGCGGGACGGAGCCGGGAAGTGACCGCTGCCGACGGGGTCCGCTGCGCGCTCCTGCGCGGCGGCACCTCCAAGGGCGCGTACTTCCTGGCCGAGGACCTGCCCGCCGACCCCGCCGCCCGCGACGACCTGCTGCTGCGGATCATGGGCAGCCCCGACCCGCGCCAGATCGACGGCCTCGGCGGCGGCCACCCGCTCACCAGCAAGGTCGCCGTGGTCTCCGCCTCCGCCGGTCCGGAGACGGACGTGGACTACCTGTTCCTCCAGGTCGCCGTGGACCGGGCCGAGGTGACCGACCGTCAGAACTGCGGCAACATCCTGGCCGGAGTCGGGCCGTTCGCCGTCGAACGCGGGCTCGTGCCCCCGGGGGACGGCGAGACCGCGGTACGGATCCGGATGCGCAACACCGGGGAGTCGGCGGTCGCCACCTTCCCCACTCCAGGCGGACGCGTCGACTACACCGGCGGCGCCGCCATCTCCGGGGTGCCCGGCACCGCGGCCCCGGTACTGATCGAGTTCCAGGCCGCCGACCGCCCGTTGCTGCCCACCGGACAGGTCCGGGACACGATCGCCGGTACGGAGGTGACGTGCGTGGACAACGGCATGCCGACCGTGCTGATCCCGGCCACCGCGCTGGAGGTCACCGGCTACGAGGAACCGGGGGAGCTGGAGGAGAACCGCGAACTGGCGGGCCGGCTGCGGGAGATCCGGCTGGCGGCCGGCCCGCTGATGGGTCTCGGCGACGTCGGCTCCGCCACCGTGCCCAAACTGAGCCTGCTGGCGCCGCCCCGGAACGGTGGCGCCGTCACCACCCGTACCTTCATCCCGGTGCGCTGCCACACCTCCATCGGTGTCCTCGGCGCCGCGAGCGTGGCGGCGGGGCTCGCCCTCCCCGGCAGCGCGGCCGAGGGCATCGCACGCCCACCCGCGGCGGGCCACCGTACGCGCATCGAACACCCCACCGGATTCCTGGAGATCGACACCGACGTCGTACCCGGCGCCGGTGACGCCCCTCCCGTCGCCCGCCGCACCGCCGTGGTGCGCACCGCGCGCAAGATCTTCGACGGCACGGTCTTCCCCCGCCCGGCCGCCACCACCCCCGCCCGACCCTCTGGAGGCAACGATGGCTCCGCCCCTTCGTGACATCGCCCATATCGGCCACGCCCAGCTGTTCACCCCGGACCTGGACGCCAGCGTCGCCTTCTTCACCGACTACCTCGGCCTCACCGTCAACGAGCAGCACGGCGACACCGTCTACCTGCGCACCTTCGACGACTACGAGCACCACAGCCTGGTACTCACCGCCCGCGACCGGCCGGGCCTGGGCCGGCTCGCCCTGCGGACGTCGAGCGACGAGGCCCTGGAGCGCCGGGTGAAGGCCACAGAGGAGGCGGGCCGCCCCGGCCACTGGGTCGAGGACGAGCCGGGACTGGGCAGGCTGTACGTCACCGCCGACCCGGACGGGCACGAGCACGCGCTGTACTGGGAGAGCGAGCACCATCGGGCCCCCGAGGAGCTGAGGCCCGCCCTGAAGAACCAGCCCCAGGCCAAACCCAACCGGGGCGTGGGCGTGCGCCGCCTGGACCACGTCAACTTCCTCGCGGCCGACGTGCTCGCCAACGCCGAGTTCCAGGAACAGGTGCTGGGCGCCAGGCCCACCGAGCAGATACGCCTGGACTCCGGCAGGATCGCGGCCCGCTGGCTCACCTTCACCGACAAGTCCTACGACGTCGTCTACACCGAGGACTGGACGGGTTCGAGCGGCCGGCTGCACCACATCGCCTTCGCCACCGACACCCGCGAGGACATCCTGCGCGCCGCCGATCTCGCCATCGACAGCGGCGTGTTCATCGAGACCGGCCCGCACAAGCACGCCATCCAGCAGACGTTCTTCCTCTATGTCTACGAACCGGGCGGCAACCGCGTCGAGTTGTGCAACCCGCTCACCCGGCTGGTGCTGGCGCCGGACTGGCCGCTGATCACCTGGACCGAGGCCGAGCGGGCCAAGGGCCAGGCCTGGGGCCTGCGGACCATCGAGTCCTTCCACACCCATGGGACCCCGACGGTCGGCTGAGGCCGCGGAGGGGACGAGCGCGGGGCCGCACACGGTGGTGCGCGGCCCCGCGCTCGGTTCCGGCGCCGCGCCCGGGGACCCGACCGCGCAGCCGCGGCCAGATTGTCGCTGAGATTGTTGACAAAAACGTTGACTACTTTTCCCGGGCTCCTTAGCGTCTAGCGCACCCACGTACGAGAGGTAACAACGATGTCCTCCTCCACCGCCCTGTCCGGGCGCGGCAGCAGACTGGCCGCGCTGGTCGTCGGCCTGTGCTGGCTGGCCGTGCTCTTCGACGGCCTCGACATGTTCATCTACGGCTCGGTGCTGCCGCACATGCTGGAGCAGAAGGCCCTCGGGATCACCCCCGGCCGGGCCGGCGACCTCGGCAGCTACGCCACCTTCGGCATGCTCGTCGGCGCGCTGACCGCGGGCACGGTCGCCGACCGGATCGGCCGCAAGAAGCTCATGGTCTGCTGTGTCGCGCTCTTCTCCCTGGCCTCCGGCCTGTGCGCGGTCGCCGGCAGTGTCACGGTGTTCGGCCTGGGCCGGACCATCGCGGGCGTCGGCCTCGGCGGTCTGCTGCCGACCGCGATCAGCATGGTCACCGACTACGCCCGGGGCGGCCGCGGCGCCCTCACCGTCGGCGCCCTGATGACCGCCCACCACGCCGGCGGCATCCTCTCCGCGTACGTGGCCAAGTGGCTCGTCGAGCCCGTCGGCTGGCGTGCCGCGTTCTGGGTCTGCGTGGTCCCGCTGCTGTTCGTGCCGGTGCTCGCCAAGGCCATGCCGGAGTCGCTGAGCTTCCTGGTCGCCAAGGGCCGCGCCGACGAGGCCCGCGAACTGGCCGCCCGCTACGAGGTGGAGCTGCCCGCGGCGCCCGCCCGCAAGGAGGGCGCCGACCGCTGGGCAGCCCTGGCCGGGCTCTTCCGCGGCGGGGAGTGGACCCAGACCCTGCTGTACTGGCTGGCCTCCTTCGGCGGTCTGCTCCTCGTCTACGGTGTCGCCACCTGGCTGCCCACCCTGATGCGCGGCGAGGGCTACAACCTGGGCTCCGCGCTCACCTTCGTCGTCCTGTTCAACCTGGGCGGCATCGTGGGCATGCTCGTCGCCGGCCGCGCCTCCGACCGCTTCGGCGCCCCGCGCATCTCCGCGATCTGGTTCGCGCTGACCGCCGCCGGGGTCTTCCTGCTCAGCGTCCACATGCCGCTGGCGCTGACGTTCACGGTGGTCTTCCTCACCGGCGTGTTCCTCAACAGCGCGCAGACCATGATCTACGCCACGGTCTCCCTCCGCTCCAGCCCCGGCAACCGCGCCACCGCCGTCGGCTGGACCTCCGGCATGGGCCGCTTCGGCGCCGTCTTCGGTCCCTGGCTCGGCGGGCAGTTGCTGGCCGCCGACCACGGCTCCTGGGGCTTCACCGCCTTCGCCCTGGCCGGCGTCTCCTCCATGGTCTTCATCGGCATCGCGGCCCTGCGCACTCCGAAGCGCCCCGCGCCGAGCGGCTCCCACCAGGACCTCCTGGCCGCGAGCTGACGCCCCGGCCTCGCGTGGGGCGGGGAGGCCGTCACGGGTGCACAGGCGCGTCGGGGCCCAGGCCGGTGCAGGCCAGCTTCCCCTCGACCTCGGCGCAGGCCTCCACACCCCGTGGCGAGGAGACACCGAGCATGGGGCTCGTGTCGCCGCTGGTGTCGCCCGCGGCATAGGTGGCCGACAGGACGTTCCCTCCCATTCGTACGGAGATCTCCCGGGCGACCGCGCCCCGTACCCGCACCTGGGACCAGACGGTGCGGCAGGAGGGCGAGTACCGCAACCGCACGGTGTACGACGTGCCGGACACGGCGCTCTGGGTCCGCGCGTCCCCGGCGCAGGCCGAGGCGTCGGGCAACTCCCCCTGGCAGGAGGCGCCGTGACAGCGTGGCGCCGCCACCACCACCCGGGCGCCCGCCGGCCTGCCGGGGGAGGACATGAGGAGCGGGGCGGCCATCGCGGTGACCGCGGCGGGCAGGACCAGAACCGTCAGCAGCGGCAGCCGCCCCACCCACGCCGGCCGGGACCCGGACTGAAACCGGGGCCTGGACCCGGACCGGTGCGGGGACTCGGGCCCGGATGCGCGCCCTGGGCCGGACTCCGGATCGGGGCCGGTCCCGGCGGCCGCGGAAGGGGGCGCGCCGACGGCGTCCCACAGGGCCAGTGCCGGGTCGGGATCGGCGCCCGAGAGCCGTGCCAGCGCCTCCACGGCCGAGCGGGGCGGGTGCTTGGCCCCGGTCAGATAGCGGTGCCAGGCGGACTTGCTGTACGGAGTGCGCGCGGCCAGGGCCGCCAGGCTCAGACCCGTACGGTCCCGCAGCTCGCGCAGGGCTGTCGTCAACTGCCCGGGTGACGCTGCCGTTCCTTGGGGTTGCCGCATGCTGCTGCTCCCGACTCCGTTCCCGCTTTGGGCGTTTCGCCCCGGTTGTCGGGATGGTTTCCCGGGGTGAGGTCATCGACACACCTCGAGCCGACGGCCCGTCCGCGAGCGTGCCGCTCCCGGACGGGCCCGGCCGGTCACCTCGACCGTGCCTGACGGTGTGTCAGCACCAGGGCAGGGTGTTCCGGACCCGCACGTAGCGCGCGGAGACGTAACCCCGTGCGTGCGCGAGGCGGTACCACTGCCGAGTGCCGCCCACCCAGGTCCCGTGCGTGCGGCACTTCAGTGCCACCAGGCGGTGTGCGTGCCGGGCGCCGACCACCCGGTACCGGGTGCCGGGGCCGGAGCGGACGTTCAGCGCCCGGTGGTGTGTGACCACACGCCCGAGGGAGTGGATCGAACGGTGGTGCGTCGCCCACCGGTTGACGTGACCCGCCGGCTGGGCCGGCTCGGGCAGCAGCGAGGGGAGCAGGTGCGAGGCGGCCGCCGACACGGCCGGGCGCGAGCCGGGACCGGCCGGGGCGGCGTCGGCCGCCGTCGGTACGAGCGCGAGCGCCGCGACCGTGGCCAGCACACCGCTGGTGAGGGTCCGTCGGATCATGGAAACCTCCGGGCTGTCGTTCCTGTGGTCACGTGGTCGTGATCACATGCCGCCCAGCGTTTCCGTGCCGCACCCCCGCGATGCCGTCCCCGTGTCCCTGGGACGGCGGGGACGTCCCGGGGACACGGGCACGGTGCCCGGTCGGCGCGCAGCAATTTGCTTGAGTAAGGCAATGATATGGTAAAGTTGCCCGTATGGTCACTCCATCGTTGCCCACCGGACCCGTCTCGCCCGAAGTGGCCGAGATCGAGCGCGCCCTGATGCGCATCACCTACCTGGGTACACGGGCCCGGCAGCACGAGAGGCTGATGAGTCTGGCGGGTGTGCCGCTGGACCGGGCGGCGGTCGCCCTGCTGCGGCAGATCGCCGACTGCGAGCCCCAGCGGCCGGGGGAGCTGGCCAACCGGCTGGGCGTGGAGGCCTCCCACGTCACCCGTACGGTGCAGCAGCTGGAGCGGTCGGGCCATGTGACCCGGATCCCCGACCCCGACGACCGCCGCGCCCAGCGCATCCAGCTCACCGACCTCGGCAGGGACGCCATCGCCCGCGTCCGGGAGGCCGGAGCCCGCGGTATGGAGGTGGCCCTGGCCGACTGGTCCCCCGAGGACCTGCGCCGGCTCGCGACACTCTTCCACCGCATGGTCGACGACTTCCTCGTCTACGCCCAGCACGTCGACAATGAACAGGAGACCGCCGAGGCGTCCCGCCGCACCCGCTGACGCACCGGCCACCGAGTCGGCCGACGGGACGCCCGAACGCCGGCCGCGCGGTGACGACCACCCCCGAGGAGCACCCATGATCGACGTGACCCAGCAGATCGACGCCGTACACCGCCTGGTCGGCCGCCGTGCCTTCAAGGCGGCCGAGGCCCGTGTGGTCACCGTGAGCCAGGACTACGACGCCCCGGTCGAGGACGTCTGGGACGCGTGCACCAACCCCGAGCGCATCCCGCGCTGGTTCCTCCCCGTCAAGGGTGAACTCCGCCCGGGCGGCCACTACCAGCTCCAGGGCAACGCCGGCGGCACGATCGAGCGCTGCGAACCGCCCGAGAGCTTCGCCGCCACCTGGGAGTACGGCGACGAGACGAGCTGGATCGAGCTGCGCTTGAGCGCGCGGGAGGGCGGCGGCACGCGCTTCGAGCTGGACCACATCTTCCACATCGACGACGCCAAATGGGGCGAGTACGGGCCCGGCGCGGTCGGGGTCGGCTGGGACATGATGCTCATCGGCCTGACCCTCCACCTGTCGAGCGGCTCTCAGGTCGACTCCGGAGAGGCCATGACCTGGATGGGCTCCGAGGACGGCCGCCGGTTCATCGCCGAGAGCAGCGAGGGGTGGTACGAGGCCAACGTCGCGAGCGGCGAGGAGCCGGCCCACGCACGGGCGGCCGCCGGCCGTACGACCGCCTTCTACACGGGCGCGGAGGGATAGCTACAAGTCGGCCGCACCCGCCCGCGTAAGGTAGGGTTCACCTGCGCGTTCGGACGAACCACACACGAACGCACCGGGACGTGGCGCAGCTTGGTAGCGCACTTGACTGGGGGTCAAGGGGTCGCAGGTTCAAATCCTGTCGTCCCGACTGGAGACAGTCGCAGATCAGGGCCGGTTTCGAAGAAATCCGAAACCGGCCCTGGATCATTCTTGGGTACCAGTTGGGGACCGGCGTGCTTGACCGGGGTCAGCGGGTCATGACGATCGGGTTCGGCAGGGAGCGTGGCGCGCGCAGCGCGCCGAAGTGTGCGGATAGTGCCGCGCCGGCGGCCGTGATCTTGTGGATGTCCGGGTGCAGATAGCGCTGGGTGGTCGTCAGTGTGGCTTCGTGCGATCACCTCGGTTTCGCACTCGCGCACCGTGCGACCGAACGCCTTGTGCGGGCGAGCGGGTTGCCGTGGACAATCCTGCGCAACGGCCTGTATGCCGAACTCTTCGGCGGCCTGCTGATGTGGGCCGGTAACGGTGTGGAGTCCGCATTCGGTGATGGTGCCCTGGCCGCGGTCTCGCGAGGAGATCTGGCCGAGGTCGCGGCGGTGGTGGCGTCGGATCCCGCACCTCATAGCGGGCGCGTCTATGACCTCGTCGGCGCGCCGATCACGGCGGGGCAGGTGGCCGACGAACTCGGTGTCGCGCATCGCGCCATCAGCCTGGGTGAGTACCGGCGCAGGCTCCTTGAGGAGACGCCGGGGCTACTGCCGTTCCAGCCGCCGATGCTCGCCTCGATCGCCACGGGCATCCGGCACGGCTTGCTGGACGGTACCGCACCCCACCTCACCGACCTCCTTGGCCGCGCAGCCCGCGATCCACTGGCCACGGCCGCTGCGGCCGCGTCGGCCACCAGGCCGGAAGCGAGCGTTCAGCGGCGACAGCGACACGCGCCCAGCGGTGCCGAGCCCGCTGGAGTCAGCCGGTCTTAGCAGGCTCCTCGGCCCGTGCCCGGGTGCTGGCAAGGCGGTATGAGTCGGTCCCGGTCTCGATCTCTGGGGCACCGGCTCCATCGCCGCCCGTGACTGTGTCGTCGGCGTAGCGAGCCTGGGACGGTGCGCGTCAGGGGGTCAGAACAACCTTGCCGCTGACGGTGCCCGACTCCGCCAGGCGCAGGGCCGCGGCGGCCTTGGCGAGCGGGAGCTGGGCGGCGATGCGGGCGGTGACGTCGCCGCGGCGGACGGCGGCGAAGACCTCGGTGAGGTCAGCGCGCAGGCAGGCGCGGAAGCGATTCTTGTTCAGTGCCCGGCCCGCCCAGATGTTGTAGAAGTGGGCGTGGCGCCCGTTGGGCAGGGTGTTCCAGAGCCAGGCGCGGGCGAGGATCTTCATGACCGGCCACTGCTTGGAGCCGGTGTCGTCGCGGGTGGAGGCGCTGCCGTAGGCGACCAGGGTGCCGCCGGGGGCGAGCAGGTGCCAGGAGTCGATGACGCTCCGTCCGCCGACGTGGTCGAAGACCGCGTCCACCCCGGCGGGCGCCAACTCGCGGACCCGGGAGGACACGTCGCCGTCACGATAGTCGACCGGGATGACGTCCAGCTCCCGCAGGGCCTCATGGTGCCGGGGCGACGCCGTCCTGCCCCGGTAGCCAGCGCCGGACGTAGCCGATGCGGTGGCATGCCCCCTCAGGCATCCCCGTCGACCGCGTACGTCTGCGTCCCCGCCCGCAGGTTCGCCTGTGCCTTGCGGTAGGCGCGGCGGCTGGGAACCTCGGCCTTGGCGTTCTGTTCGTCGCGCCGGGCGGTCAGGGCGGTCAGGGCTTGGCGGGCCTCTTCCGAGGTCCGGTGGTCGAGGTCGATCTCGCGGTGCTGACGGGCGGCGGTCTGGATCTCCAGGAAGGCGTTGGCCGACGCTGCGGCCCGGGCGGATCGCTGGGGTGCGTTGACCGTGGTCAGGACGGCGCCGAGGCCGGAGGCGACCAGGGCGAGGATGCCGGCGGCGGTCCCCCCTGTGGATTCGACGAGGGCCGTGGTGCCGGCGAGGGCGGCGAGCAAGGTGGCGGGCACGCCGAGGAGGACGTGCACGGTGCGCCAGCGCTTGGTCTCCTCGAACTGGGACTGCGCGCTGTACATGGCGCTCTCTTCGATCCGCCTGAGTTCGGCTTCGATGGCCCGGCGACGGCGGGTGTCGCTGTCGAGGCCGGCCGGATCTTCGGTACCCACGCGCCCACGGTACCGGTGTCGCATTCCGAGTGGGGCGGAACCGTGAGGCAGGCCAGAGGAGTTGACGTCATGCACGGCGGGCCGCGTAGGCGGTCAGGGCGGCATGGGCCGGGTGGTGCGGGGGCAGGTCGTCGGTCAACCGGTGCCACTGGGACAGCGTGACACGTTCGTTGGCGGGGAGCGATGCCTCCAGTTCCTCCCGGGAGACCCGGTCCAGGAAGCGCAGGGGTACGGGCGGTGCGTCGAGATCGACCTCGAAGGTGGCGTCCGGCGCGGTCACCGCTACGAAGCCGTGCAGCGTGCCCTCGGCGGCGTTGAGGACCATCCAGTACCGGATGCCCGCGCCGGAGCCGGCGGTGTCCGTGTCCGTGCCCGGCCGTACGGTCACCGGATGGCAGAGCGCGCCGTCGGTGAGGCGTCGGGAGGGCGGGACGGGGTGGTCCTCGATCTCCATTTCGATCTCCAGCAGTCCGCCGCCGGTCACGGTGAGGCCCACGGCGACCGGCCATTGCTCAAGGAACTCGGTGCGGCCGGGCCGCCGGTCCCCCGAGGATGCCTGGAGGACGAAGTCCGAGTCCAGGCGCCTTGTCAGGGCGATCGGTTCGATGCGTCGCAGCCCGGTCAGCCGTTCGGAAGCCAACCGCGCGGAGTGGTGCAGAGCCCGGTCCGCCTCGCCGAGTGCGTCGGCGAGCCCCGCCAGGGCGTGCCGGGTCGGGGCGGGCAGACGCGCGGGTTCCGCGGCGCGGAGGCCGCTCAGCAGGTGCGCGGCCTCCCTGCCGAACCAGGGGTCGGGCCGCTCGGTGCGGAGGCCGGCTTCGAGAACCTGAAGGGGGCCTGCGAGCGATGACGCGGCCGGGGTGAACCAGTGGCGCAGCTCTCCGTCGGGTGGTGGGATCGGCAAGGCGGGCGAGGAGCTGGTTTCGGCATGCAGTCGGGCGATGGCCGAGCGGGCCGCGGTGTCGACGCGCTCCCAGGGAAGACAGTGGAAGAGGCCCGGTGGCGGGAGGGTTTCACGGGTGAGTCGGTGGAGGAGGAAGTAGCGCAGCGCGAGGCTCTCGGCATGGAGGCCGGCGACGATCTCCGGATGGGCCGGTGGGTCGGCCCACCGCTCCTCCAGACGGGCGACCAGGTCGGTGCCCGGCTCCGAGACGGGCACGGGCGCGCCGTAGTCGTCGAGTTCGACGACTACGTGCCCGTCGGGCGCCCGCAGTGCCAGGGCGCGGCAGAGCTCGCCGGCCCGTTCGATGACCGCGCTGGTCCGCGTCCAGGGCTGTGTGCGGAACCGCGGGAAGACGCGGGCGTCGGCGCGCTCTTCACCGTCGTTGATGCGGCCGAGTGTGGGAGGCTGCCCCGGCGCGCCCGGCAGGACGCGGGCGATCCAGTCGCTGAGGGGCCGATGTGGGGGCAAGACGGCCCCTTCGGGGTGCGGGGCCGTCATCTGCCTGCCCGTTCGCATCGTGCATGGAGTTGGGCGGCGACGGCTCCGAGTCGGCGGATCGTCTCCTTCAGCGCGGGGGACGTGGAGTCGGGGACGCACTGGGCCCAGAGCCCCGCCAGGCGGTGCCATGTCTCCTCGCCGCGCCGGTCGAGCCGGTCGAGCAGATCGTCAGGCAGGGCGAGGGCCCATGCACACAGGGGTCCGTCGTCCAGGTCGCGCTCGTCCCAGCGCAGCCGGAACTTCACGCCGCGCAGGAGTACTTCGGCGCGCACCAGCGGATCTGTCGAGGTGTTCACGGGGACGAGGCGGCGCTTGCCGTCGGCGTCGGTCAGGTCGTCGAGTGCCGTGCCCAGCGGGTCGACGACCAGGTTCCGCATAGGGTCGTAGAGCAACGTGTTGACGGTGAGGTCGCGCTGCAGGCTGTCCTGGAGCAGGTCGGTGCCCGTGGCCGGGAAGGACGTGCCGTCGAGCCCGAGGCCCCGGTAGTCGAGGCTCCGTCCGTCCGTGCGGGCGACGGGGTCGAGGACCGTGCAGACAAGGGTGTCGGGGCTGAACCGCTGGGGGTGCTCCGCACTCGTGCCGTCGAGGTCGAGCACCTGACGGGTCGTCTCGGTGAAGGCCCCGGCGGGTGCGGTGCCCGTCAGGTCCAGGTCGTTGACCTCGTCGGGGGCGGCCCCGGACAGCAGGTCCCGGGGGGCGCCTCCACTCAGCCAGGTGTGGTGGCCCGACGCGGCCAGGTGCTCGATCAGTGCCGCGGTGAAATGGGGCGTGCACGGGCCGTGGATCAGGTCCCGGAAGTGGTCGGCCAGACCGGGGCGCAGGTCGTCAGGCCGGTGGGTGCGGACCGGGTCGGTCCGCATCTGCCTGCCCGGTCGCCGGCCCGTGCGCACCAGGCTCGGCTGGTCTGCGGGGTCGGAGCTCCGCCGGGGTGGGCGGCCGGCGTGTTCATCACCCTGGAGGAGCAGTTGGTCGTCGGACGCGGTGGGTGCGGCCTGCGCGGTGCAGGTGAACCCGAGCACCCGCCGGCCCCCGACGGTGTCTCCGGTCAGGATCGGCCCCGTGGCCTCGGTGTCCGGTGCCTGGCGGGGGACGGGTGGGGTGACGGCGGTGCCCGTCATCCCGCGGCGAGCCCGGTCCATCGCGCGGTTCCTCCCTCGATGCGCAGGGTGAGCGGTATGCGTACGGCTTCCGTCGCGGAGTAGGAGGTGCCGAGATCGGGCTTCAGACCCAGGACGGCGGCGTCGCGGAGCTGCTGCGGGGTACAGGTGTTCTCCTGGTCGAGGGCGTCCGCACAGCTGGTCAGACCCGGGTAGACCAGCTCGGCGTCTGCCCTCCTGGGGTGGGTGCGGATGGCGCGCAGGACGGCCTGCGGGCCTTCGGCGGAGCGGATCCAGTTGTGCTCCGCCGTGCTGCAGGGATCGCAGAGCGCGTCGAGGCGGCCGGTGTCGCCGTCCGCCGCCGCGGCCTCGATGTTCCGGGCCAGTACTCGCACGGCACCGGGCAGAGGGGCGCCGTGGTCGTCTTCGGTGGTCACGCCTTCCGATGGTTGGGGAGCCGGTGCCGCGGGAGGCCGGGCGGCCGCGCTTTCGGCAGGGGTGAAGGCGAAGAGGGACACTCCCTCGCCCAGGACGTGTGTCTCGCCACCAGTGGTGAGGGTGAGCCTGCCGGTGGTCGGACCGGAGTCGATGGTGGCCTTCCCGGACACGGGGTCGCCGAATCGTGCGACCCGGCCGTCGGCCCCGTACGCGATGCCGAGCATGCCGCTGCCGAGGTAGGTCCACCGACCGTCGTGCACGTAGTAGGAGGCGGAACGCTCCGGGTACGTGACACTGCAGTTCGGCAGGGCGCTGAAGGTGGCGGTGAGGCCGTCACCCGCCCATTCCAGAGAGGTCACCAGGCGCGCTTCCGACACCAGGGCGTGGCGGAACGCCGCGTCGTCGGGGGCCGATCGTCGGGGGCCGCCCGCGGTGACGGCGTGGGTGAGCACGTTCTCCATGGCCCAGCAGGCGCCCCCCGAGTCGTGGTTCGACCAGGCCACGGCTGGGCCTCCGGGCTGCCGCCGGGCCTCGGTGAGGGTGGTGCGCCCCTTACCCGGCAGCAGCTGCCGGACCTTGCCCCGGCGGTCGGCCACGGCGAGCGTGCCCTCTCCGCGGAACACGCCGGGTCCCTCGGTGAGTTTGGAGAACAGGACGACGTCGTCGGCCCCACCGGCGGCCAGCTTCGAGTAGGGGAGCAGGTGTTCGGACAGTGCGATGCGCTGTGGGGTGCCGTTGGGCGAGAACAGCAGCAGGGAGCGGCCGTCGGTGCTCAGGCTGACGGCATCCTCACCCAGGAACCCGACTCCGCTGCAGGGGCAGGGGCGTGAGGTCTCCCGGCCGGTGCGCACGTCGAGCAGGTGGATCTCTCCCGTCTCGGCCCAGTCGTCATCGTCCAGCCAGGCCAGGCGGTCGGCGTCGGGCGACCACACGAGCTGGGTCGGCCACGACCGGCTGCCCGCGAGGGGAGAGTAGACAGGGGGCACGTCGGCGGCCTTCCAGGTCCGGCCGGCCGCGTCCGCCATCACGACCGCCATGTCCGGCTCTTTCTCGTACCGGAGGAAGGCGATGACGGGGTGCTGCCGGTCGGGGGCCTGGACGGCGGGAGTCGACGCGGTGGCGTAGGGCGTCGGGGGTCCGCCGCCGGCGGAGGTGCACGCGACGGCGGCGAGGAGCGTGGCCAGGGCGCAGGGCAGGAGCCTGCGGAGGCGGTGTCCGGTGCGGGGCCTGCTGGGCATGAGGCGGCTCACTTCGTCTCGGCGCAGAGGTCGGCATAGGGATGGCGGTCGCCGATGTGGCTTCGCCATTCCTCGGTGCTGAGGCCCGTCCCACCGGTCCACCGGCAGATCTGCCGGCGCCAGTCGATTCCGCCGACTCGCCACACGGTCGCGGCGCCGGCGGCGAAATAGTCGCTGTCGTCCCGGCGGCCCACCCCGGCGAGGAAGTCGCCGTCCGGTGACCAGGAGAGGCGGATGGCGCCCGTCCTGGCGGCGGACAAGGTCGGGAGGGCCTGCAGGCCGGTGGCGGTTTCGTGGACGAGGACCTGGTCGTCGACCGCAATGGCGAGGCGGCGACCGTCGGGAGACAGGACCATCGCGGTCGGGGCCTCGGCGGTCTCGGGAAGGACGAGGGGCTCGCCGGTCTCCTTCAGGGCTGTGTCCCGGTAGTGCACGGTGTTGTCCCGGGTGAGCACGGCGATACGGGTGCCGTCACGGCTCCAGTCGAGGAACCGGGCACCGGGCGCGGCGGCCGACCGGGTGGTGGTGCCGGTCGTCAGGTCGACGAGGACGATGCGGGGGCCCTCGGGTCCCCGGTTCTCCAGGGCGAGGGCCTGGGTGCCGTGCACGGCCAGACCGTATCCCGCCGTGAGGGGGACGGTGGCCACGGGCTGCCAGGTCCTGGTGGACCAGATCGTCAGGGGGCCGGTGGCGTGCCGGGCGACGAGCAGGTCCGCCTCCGGCACGAAGGCGACGGTGGTGAGGACTCGTTCACCGGCGGCGGCGACCCGGTCCGGACCGGGTACGGACAGGACCTTCGGGTCGGCACCCTTCCCGCGCCACACGACGGCCGCCGCCGCGTTGCCGTCGCTCCGGCCGACGGCCGCGACGAGCGGTCCTGCCATGGCGGCGTCGCGGAACTCGAAGGTGTCGCGCAACGGGTACTCCGCGACGTGGGCGTACTCCTGCATCGCCGAGTTCAGCGCGACCTCGGGGGTGGTGCGCGGATCGATCGTGTAGACGCTGTCGGAGCTGAACGGCTCACCGCCGTGGGCGAGCAGCAGCAGCCCGTCCGGACCGAAGGACGCGGCATCCGCATGCGAGGTGGGGCTGAGGCCGAGGGGATCGAGCCGGTCGTCGAGCACGTTCACCCGCCCGCCGCGCCCGCCGGACACGACGGTGAACAGGCTGCCGACCGCGGTGGTGAACGCCGGGCCACCGCGCGGGTCTTCAAGCGCGCGGCTGCCGATCCTGTCGTCACTGTTGCCCACGGGGACGAGGGCGGTGCCGTCGTTCCCGGCGATGGTCACACTGCCCGCGTACGCGACCATGGCGCGGGGCCGGTAGCTCAGGCCGCCTACCGGGAAGGAGAGGGTCCGGCGGCTGCGCCGGTCCCAGGCTTGTACCCCGAGCGGCGTCGCCAGCAGCACCGCGGTGTCGCTGGCGTCGATCTGGAGCGCGTTTCCCTGGACGTCGCTGCTTCCGATCTCGGTGGTGAGCTTGTGCGTGTCGAGTCCCAGCGCCATGACGTCACCGGACCTGAGCAGCAGCAGGGCCTTGTCCTCGTCGTGTCGCTGTCCGGCGAGGGCCGGTGGCGGGCTGGGTGCGGCCGTGGCGTCGATCACGCTGTCGTCGGCCGCGCGGATGAGCCAGCCCTGGTTGACGACATCCCCGGTGCGTCGGCAGTCGATCTCCTCCAGGGTCGTGGTGTTGTACTGGGCGACGGCCCCGTCGCTCAACACCTCGACCAGCCTCGCCCCGTTGCCCGCGAACGCGTTCGCGACGGGCTTGCCGCCCTTGCCCCCGCACGAGGGGGCCGCGAGCCGGCCCATGAGCCGGGGCACGGGCCGGAGCGCCGAGTACACCGACACCGCCGTGCCGTCGCGGGCGGCCAGCAGACCGCTCGCGTGGTCGAGCACGAGGTCGGTGACGGCTCCGCCGGTCCTGCCGAGTTCCTTGCCGGTGAGCAGGTCCCAGGACTTGAGGTACGGGTCGTCTCCGGTGGTGTACACCCGGCCGTGCCGGTCGTCGACGGCGATGCTGTGCACCTCTTTCGGGCTGGCCCGCCACGACAGGCGGACCCCGGAGTTCGCCTCCAGCACGTCCCGCATGGCCTGGACGGCGCGCGGGGTGTCCGGTTCCATCGTGTACCCCGCGAGGCCGAGCAGGGCGGCCAGCCTCGGATCGGTCTCGCGCAGCAGCATCGCCTCGGCCGCGAGGTCGGAGGCCAGCGCCCTGCGCGCTTCCGCCTCGCCGGCCGCGCCGAGCCGGTTGGCCAGGTACAGGCTGAGCAGGACGAGCACGGCGAGCGTGGCGACCACGGTGTAGCTGACCCGCTTGACCACCGGGAAGTCCCAGACACGCGCCTTGCGGGCCGCCTCCCCGACGGTGGCGGCGAACAGGAGCCGGTCCGCGGTGCCGCCCGGCAGGGCCTGGCGGGCCTCGTCCCGGTCGGCGGCGGGCACGACGACGTTGGCACCCTCTCCGGCTGCCTTCAGCTTGGCCGCGTACCCGCCCACGGACACCAGTGCGCCGGGCCGGGCGGCGTCCAGGCCACCGACCAGAGCGGTGCGCGGGTTGATCCGGCGTAATGCGGGTGGCCGTAAACGGCGTCCGGCCCGTTCGACCTCTCCCAGCAGGACTGCGAAAGCACAGCCGAGGGAGTTGTCCTCGACCATGCCCACCACGCCGTCCGGGTCGGTCAGTGACCAGAGCACGGTAGTGGTGATGCCTCTCACGATGCCGTCCCAGGCGTCGCGCAGTGACTGCCGGAACCGCTCGTCGCCGCGGAATCCCGACATGGTGCGTGGATCGGGCAGCAGCGCGGGCGGTCCTTGCGGCAGCACGGCGAGGGCGAGGGTGCCGCGGACGCCGCCCCGTCCGTCGTCGAACAGGACGGTCGCCTTCGCCGTGGGGCGGGAGTGTGGCAGTGCATCGTCGAGGGCCAGCAGCCACGTCAGCGCGGACAGGGCCAGGTCCTGGTCGGCCGCGGGCACGGCGTCCATGAGGCGGCGCAGTCGAGTGGCGTGCCCGGCGTCGGTCCGCTTCAACAGCTCCTGGGGGGAGGAGCGTTCGTGGCCTGGGTGAGCATGGTTGGCCCGTAGCCAGAGCAGCCCGGTCGCCAGCTCGTCGGCGCTCCGTCCGGAGTCATCGACGAGCGCCAGCCCCATGGCAGCGGACGCCCGCAGAGACTGGGTCGCGGCGGGCTCCTCCGACAGGAACGGGCGGCGCCCCACGAGCGAGCGGACACTGGACGCGGCGGCCGCCCGGGGCGTCAGCAGCCGGTGCAGGGGCGTGTTCCCGTCCCGTAACACCCGCAGGGCCGCGATGTCTTCCGCGGCGACGCGCTCCTTGACGTACACGAAGGCCGGTTGCCCGGGGGACAGCAGGGCGCGCCTGATCTCCTCACGCTGCCTGAGCGGTGGCATCGCATCCAGCAGAACGGCGACGTCCACCTCTACGGAAGGCCGGTCGGCCACTGGTTTCCCGCTCCCCCCGGTCGGCCCCGGCACAAGCGCCGAGACGGCCCAGCGGGCCCATTGTGGCAAGGGAGGGCCTTGATTACACGCAGACCGCGAGATCCGTCCTTCCTCGTCCCGCATGGGCGGCGGCGATCCGAGGGCCCATTGAATCGTTCCGGCCAGGGCGTGGCCGGTATGGGGAGCGGTTGGGGACCACACGGTGTGCGCGATGGTGCTCGACGGACCCTTGTACGCACCGCCTGCACCCGGAGCTTCGCGACAGTCATGGTTCGATCGTGAACATCTCCCGCACCTACGGCCACTGCCCGGCGCCGCCCACTACGCAGCTTCCAAAGCGGCAATCGAACAGCTCACTCGTGCGTGGGCGGTGGAACTCGCCGAGGCCGGTATCCGTGTGAACGTGGTGGCACCCGGCCCGACCGAGAGTGAGGCCCTGGGCGCATCCGGCCTGCCTGCCCCGGTCGTCGAGCAGATCAAACAGCAGTAGGCCGGCCGCGTCCCGCTGCGTACGGTGAACGCAGCGGTGTCCGGTTCTCGCCGTTCCGCGTTAAATGCCTGGACTGGGAGGCTCTGCGGACGGGAGACTTCCGACTTCCGAACCTCCGGGAGTGTGATGGGGACAACAGATACGCGAGGACCGACGCCGGGCAGGAGCGCGGTCGTTCTGGCACTACGCCTCTACGGCCGGGAACTGCTGCGACTGCGACTGCTGGCCCTGCCCGCGCTGCTGTTGCCGGCCGTGGGCAACATCGGCATCCGCTACGTCGCCCCCCTGCTGATCGCCAAACTGGCAGGACTGGCCGCCGGCGACGGTGGTCTCACCCTCAGCTCGGCGCTGCCGTACGTGCTGGGCTTCGGCGTGACGCTGCTGCTCGCCGAGACACTGTGGCGGATCGGGCAGCACTGCCTGAACCGCGTGGACGCCCTCGGCATGGAACACCTGTACGTGAGCGGCATGGACGAACTCCTCGCCAAGGACGCGGCATTCTTCCACGACAACTTCGCCGGCTCCCTGACCAAACGGGTACTCAGCTTCGGCAAGCGCTTCGAGGACTTCGTCGACACGGTGACGTACCGGATCGTGGGCAGTCTCGTCCCCCTGGTCTTCGGTGCCGTGGTGCTGTGGGGCTACGAACCGATGCTCGTCGCCGGCCTTCTTGTGATGATCGCGCTGACCGTGGTGGCCGCGACGCCTCTGATCCGCCGCCGGCAGAGGCTCGTCAACGACCGTGAGGCGGCGATCGCCCGGGTCTCCGGCCACGTCGCCGACAGCCTCACGAACATGGAGACCATCCGGGCGTTCGCGGCCGAGCGGCGGGAGGCCGACGAACACCGCAGCCGTGTCGCGGACTCCCGGCGCCTGACGCTGAGGTCGTGGGACTACGGCAATCTGCGCGTCGACACCCTGGTCGCCCCCATGTCCGTGCTGACCAACGTGCTGGGTCTGTTGGTCGCCATCGCCTTCGGTGGCTCGGGCCAGGGAGTCGAGGAGATCGTCGTCGCTTTCACCTACTACTCCAACGCCACTCAGATCATGTTCGAGTTCAACCAGATCTACCGGCGTCTGGAAAGCTCGATGACCGAGGCCGCGCAGTTCACGGAGCTGCTGCTGGATCCTCCCACCGTGCTCGACCCGACGAATCCCGAACCGCTCTCACCGCGGGACACGGGCATCCGCTTCGAGGCGGTGACCTTCGCCCACGCGGGTGCGCAGCCGATTTTCCAGGGGCTGGACCTGGACGTGCCCGCAGGCGCACGGATCGGTCTGGTCGGCAGGTCCGGTGGCGGCAAGACCACGCTCACCCGGCTCCTGCTGCGGATGTCGGACATTGACGACGGACGCGTCCTGATCGGTGGTCAGGACATCAGCCGGCTGCGCCAGAGCGACCTGCGCTCACTGATCGCCTACGTCCCGCAGGAACCCGCCATGTTCCACCGGAGTCTGCGGGACAACATCGCCTTCGCCCGGCCCGGCGCCACCGACGAGGAGATCCGCGCGGCGGCCGCGGCCGCGCACGTCACGGAGTTCGCCGACCAACTCTCCGACGGCTTCGCCACTCTGGTGGGGGAGCGGGGAGTCAAGCTCTCGGGCGGCCAGCGCCAGCGCGTCGCCCTCGCCAGGGCCATTCTGCGCGACGCCCCGATCCTGCTGCTCGACGAGGCGACCAGCGCGCTGGACTCGGAGAGCGAGCTTCTCGTCCAGGACGCCCTGTGGCGGTTGATGGACGGACGTACGGCCCTCGTGGTCGCCCACCGCTTGAGCACTGTCGCCGGTATGGACCGTCTCATCGTCCTCGACCGCGGCAGTGTCGTCGAGCAGGGTGCCCACAAGGAACTGCTCGCGGCGGACGGTGCCTACGCCAAGCTGTGGCAGCACCAGTCGGGCGGCTTCCTCGGCGAGAGCACCGAGTCGGCCCTCGGGTGCCCGGTCCCGGAAGCCGGTCCCAGCGGGCTGCCCGGACCGGCCGACGCGGCGCCGGGCGGGGGCCGCAGTACGTCGTCGCACGCTCGTACGAGCACCGGGGCCACGTGACCGAGTCGGTTCCCGGACCGACGGTGGTCATCCACCGTCGCGCGGACGAACTCGATCACTTGTGTCCCTGAGCGCAGGCCCGCTCCCACCCCACAGGTAAACAGATCGGTTTCCATGGTGGGAGCGAGGTTAACCTCTCTGTATGACCACAGAGGTGAAGTCCGGCCCCCGGCAGCGACTGCTGGATGCGGCGGCCGCCCTCGCCTACCGCGAGGGCGTGGCTGTGGGTGTCGAAGCGCTGTGCAAGGCGGCCGGCGTGTCCAAGCGGACCATGTATCAACTCTTCGAGAGCAAGGACGCACTGCTGGCGGCGAGCCTGGAGAGCCGTGCCGCGGAGTTCGCGACGTTGTTCCTGTCGCCGCCGGACAGTGGACGTTCGCCACGCGAGCGGATCCTTCACGTCTTCCGGCAGGTCGAGGCGCAGGCAGGGACGCAGGAGTATCGAGGGTGCCCGTATCTTGCCGTTCAGGTCGAACTCAAGAACGAGGAGCACCCTGCGAGCCGTGTGGCGTGCCGGGTGAAAGAGCACCTGACGGCGTTCTTCCGCACGGAAGCAGCGTCCGGAGGGGCGAGTGACCCCGACCTGCTGGCCCGTCAACTTGCCCTGATCTTCGACGGCGCCAGCGCGCGGGCGGGCATCAAGGCCGATGACCTCGTCGGGCTTCTGGAGCCCACGCTGGCCGCCCTGCTCGACGCGGCCGGGGTGCGCTGACCCCACGTCCTTGCCTCTGAAGTCGGCACTCTCGGCCGCATAGTCGTCTTGTCTCCCTCGGCCGCCCGTATCGCACGGGCGGTCGCGCGCCTTGCGTTCCACCCAGGGTCGTATCGCCCTGCGAGTGGCGACTCGCGCAATCGCGCCGTGGCGACCCGTCCATCGTCCGCTTGCACCGGGAAACCGATCGGTTTACCTTGATGAAAACCGATCGGTTTCCGAGTTGGAGAAGAACATGACGTCGATCAAGAACGCCGTGGTGCTCGTCACGGGTGGCAGTCGCGGCCTGGGGAAGGCCCTGGTGGAGGAGCTGTACGAGCGGGGCGCCGCGAAGGTGTACGCCACGGCGCGCGACCCGCGCACGGTGACCCACCCTGACGCCGTGCCGCTCGGTCTGGAGGTCACCAGCCCCGAGTCGGTAGCCGCCGCGGCCGCGCAGGCGGGTGACGTCACGGTCCTGATCAACAACGCGGGTGTCTCGCTCGGGGCCACCTCGCTTCTGGACGCCGCGCTCAAGGACATACGCGCGGAGTTCGAGACCAACTTCTACGGTCCGCTCCTGGTCACCCGCGCCTTCACCCCGATCATCGAACGCAATGGAGGCGGGCACATCCTGAACGTCCACTCCGTGCTCTCCTGGCTGGGCGTCGCCGGCTCCTACAGCGCCACCAAGGCAGCCCTGTGGTCGCAGACCAACTCCCTGCGCCTGGAGCTCCGCCCGCGCGGAATCGCGGTCACGGGGCTGCATGTCGGATACATCGACACGGATATGGCCTCGCGGGTGGACGCGCCCAAGTCCCGCCCGAGTGACGTCGCCGTCCTCGCTCTCGACGGGATCGAGACGGGCGCCCACGAGGTACTGGCCGACGAGATCACGCAGCGTGTGAAGGCGGGACTGTCCGGAGAGCTGACGGCACTGTACCCGCAGCTGCAGTAACCAGGCCGCAGCGAACTCGGTCGCAATGCTGCGATGTCTCATGCCGCGACGGTCCGGCGAGTCAGGGGTCGCAGGTTCACATCCTGTCGTCCCGACTGGGGACAGTCGCAGATCAGGGCCGGTTTCGGAGGCATCCGAAACCGGCCCTTGATCATTCTTCAGTCCGCTGTGGCGCCCCGCGTCCGGGGCGAACGGGCCGCGAGCCGCCCGGCGGCGACTTCGGCGGTGAGTTCCTGGATCTCCTCGCCCGCCTCGATGGCCGCACGCTTGACTTCCAGGGTCAGGGCGACCGACGTCTTGATGATGCCCCGCAGCAGCGGTTTGCCGACTCTGTCGAGCAGAGGTGCCGCGATCAGGCCGATGAGGAAGGGCGGTACTACAGGGGGCATGTGTGAACCCTCTCTTGTGTACACAGCACGGCTCCCGCCGCACGTGCCGGACCGGGCGGGCAGGCAGCGTCGGGCAGGAATTCCACCCCCACCGAAAGACACCGTAGTCGGCCCTCGGCCGACGCGCCCGAGGACGCCGGTGCCTTTCATTCGATTGGGCGGAGGTGGTCCGCGGTCCACCGTGGTTCCGCGACGGCTCATGGTGAGTGCGGCGCATCCGGCGCACATTCCTCCAGGAACGAACTCACCACCCGGACGACGAACTCGGGCACCTGGTTCGGGAAATCGTGACCGGTTCCCGCCGGGGTGTAGACCCTCCGGGCGTTGCTGGAAGCCGTGAGAAACCGTTCCCTGACGGTGAGGAAGAAGTGCCGTAACCGGGCGTTCTCCTCAGCGTCGGCCTTGTCGAAGATCTCGTCGCCGCCGGTCAGGTCGCGTGGCGCCACGAGGAGGAGCGGGAGTGAGCCGAGCTCGCCGTCATGCACGACCGTGTGCCAGCCGTCCCTGGTGATGCCGTCCGGCGACAGCTCTCGCAGGATGGACGCGGCGGCGCAGGCCGCTCTGGTCCTGGTCTCGACCGCGGACAGGACCTCCGCCGGACCCCCGGAGGAATGGGCTCCGTTCCGGTCCGCAAGGGCGTGCAGGCCGAAGAGGCGGCGCGCCGCGACGGCGATCTGCTGCCCCGAGGCCCGCCGCAGGGCCGGGATCGGCGGGCCGAAGGCGATGGCGTCGGGCGGGGTCGGATCGAGCAGCACCAGACCGGCCACGAGGTCCGGGCGGAGCCTGGCGGCATTGGCCATGAGCAGTCCCCCGAAGGAGTGCCCCACCAGGACGTAGGGCCCCTTTTCGCCGCCCCGTTCCAGCGCGGTGAGCAGTTCGACGGCTTCGGTGGCCGTCGTGCGGGGGAAGGGGCCCGGGTCGCTCCAGCCGGAGCCCGGCCGGTCCGCCAGGACCGAACGCATCCGCTCCCGCGCCAACGCGTGCAGCGGGTACATGGCGTACCCGCCGACATGGCCGCCCGGCATCCAGACCACCGTCGGCCGGTTTCCCCTGTCCCCCTCGGCGAGGATGTGCATGCGGTGGCCGCCCACGTCGACCATTCGCCCGGGTGGCGGATGCCTCACCCGTACGCGTGCCACATGCACCAGGTGGCGAAGGGACCCGAGAGCGAGCGCCAGGGCCGCGGCACAGAGCACTCCGCCGAGAACCCTCCAGCCGCCGTCCAGGGTGATGCACCACGCTCCGACAGCCGCCGGCAGCAGAGCGATGGGCAGTCCCGCCCAGTCCCGGCTGAGCAGCCGGAGTGCCGCGTCGATGGCGCGTGTGTCCGGTCGCATCGTGCCCTCCGTCCCGATCCCCGTGGCCGCTGCCGAAGCCGTACGCCTCGGCGCCCGGCACAGGCATCGTCCCCCGGGAGCACCGCGGGCGCCATGTGCCGTGGCACCGGGCTCCGCCCCCGGTCACCGCCGTACGGGCAGCAGCCGGCGCGAGTCGCTTCACCTCCCCGTGTTCAGAGCATTCCCCACCCGGCGGGCCCTTACGTCGCGGGCGCCAGGCGCCCGGCGATGTCCGTGACCACTTCGGCTTCGTGAGGCACGAGGTAGAAGTGGTCGCCGGGGAACGAGCGCAGCTCGAAGGAGCCCGGGGCGGCGAGTTCGGACCAGGCCAGCACTCGGTCGAGTACGCAACTGTGGTCGTCCCGGCCGACGTACGCGGTGATCGGTGCCTTGACCGGGGTGGGATGCCCGGGGCGATAGCCCTCGATGAGCCGGTAGTCCGCGCGGAGGGCGGGCAGCAGCAGCTCACGCAGCTCGGGGATGTCGTACACCTCCGAGTACACGTCTCCCAGCTGTCGCACGCGGGCGACGAGGGCTTCGTCGTCGGCGAGGTGGAGCGCGGTGTGTCCGGCGCGGTGGGGAGCGGCGCGCGCGGAGACCAGCAGGTGCCGGGGGACGATGCCGCGGACCTCCAGTCGCAGGGCCACCTCGTAGGCGACGCAGGATCCCATGCTGTGTCCGAAGAGCGCCAACGGCCGGTCGAGCCAGGGAAGCAGGGCGTCCTCGATCGCGTCGGCCAGGGCGGCCATGTCCTCGACGCACGCTTCGGCGAGCCGGTCCTGGCGGCCGGGGTAGCGTACGGCGAGCACCTCGATGTCCCGCGGCAGCCGGGCCGGCCAGTTGTGGAACAGCTGTGCCGTGCCGCCGGCGTGCGGAAAGCACACCAGCCGGAGCGTGGGCTCCTCCGCGCGCCGGTGGACTCGGAACCATCTCTTGTCGTCGTGGGCCGTCATGGCTGCCGGAACCCGTTCGTCTGCTTGGCATTGAGCTTGGAGAGGAAAGTGGGAAGCTGCTCCACCGCCCTCCTGGGGACGTACGCGGTCTGCACGGTGTGGCGCAGGCGATCGGTGACGACGAGTTTGTAGGCGCCGCCTTCCTGGATGAGCTCGGCGGAATACAGGGGCGTTCCCTCAGACATCTGGCTCGCCTCCATCAGGGTGCCGCCTTCTCCAGCCATGCCTGCCACTCCTGCGCGGCCCGCTTCTCGTCGACGGGGCCGGTGAACAGGTGGTGGCCGAGCCAGATCGGCCAGTTCCAGGCCTGTCCGTTGAAGAAGCGGTAGAGCCCGTCGTCGGTGCGAAGGCCGAGGAAGTCGCCGCTGAGGTAGTCCACGACGGCGTCCCGCGGCCCGCCGAGGCCGTCCGGTACGCGGAAGCGCACCGTGTCGCCGACGGCGGTGCCGGGGGTGAGGCCGGCCTGCCGCAGCAGTGAGGTGAACACGTCGGAGTGCGCCGGTGGTGAGGGCCGGTCGGCCTTGACGTAGGTGGCGCGGTGCCCTGCGAAGTGGCGCAGGTACTCGGCGAGGCTGTGCTGGTAGAAGTCGACGTGCTTCCCGGCGGCGTCGGCGCGGGTGTCCCAGCCGCCGTCGACGGTTCCCTCATGTACCCAGTGGATGCCCATGGAGAGGTGGGAGGCTCCGTCGTCCCCGGCTTCGATGGCGTAGCTGAGGGTGTTGGAGAAGCCCTTGCCGTCCTCGGAACGGCAGGCGAAGCGGTGCGGCGGCTCCCATTCGACAACGGTGGCGTGGCCGCGGGTGACGGCGCCGCCGACGCGTGGCTCGACCTCCATGGGGTAGAGCCAGCCGAGGTTGCCCGCTCCGGTGGCGACCGCGTTCCAGACTTGTTGGGGCGTGGCCGGAAGGTCCTGTTCCCGGCGCACCCGGAATTCCCGGGTCATGACGGTGACTCCTCGATCAGTGGTTCGCGGGTGTTTCAGTAGGCGACGGGCAGCGCGACCAGGCGACGCTGCAACGGGTTGGGGCGCCACTCCAACTGGTCGGTGTCCAGGCGCAGGTCCGGCAGCCGGCGGACGAGTGTGCCGATGGCCAGCTCGGTCTCCAGCCGGGCCAGCGGCGCCCCGAGGCAGAAGTGGGGTCCGTTGCCGAATCCCAGGTGCCGGTTGCCGGGGCGGGTGAGGTCGAGCCGGTCCGGGTCCTCGAAGCGCTCGGGGTCACGGTTGGCGGCGGCGAGGACCAGATACACCAGGTCCCCGGCGGCCAGGGTGTGCCCGGCGAGCTCCACCTCTTCGGCCACGACCCGCACGATCGCCTGTGTCGGCGAGTCGTAGCGCACCAGCTCGTCGACCGCCGGCCGGATCAGCGTGGGATCCGTGCGCAGCCCGGCCAACTGGTCGGGATGGCGGAGAAGGGCGAGGGTGCCGTTGCCGATGAGGTGGGTGGTGGTCTCGTCGCCCGCGGTGATGAGCATGAAGCAGGTGGACAGGAGCTCGGTGTCGGTGAGGTGGTCGTCGTGCGCCTGGGTGGCGACGAGCCCGCTGATCAGGTCGTCCCCGGGGGCGTCCCGCCGCCGGCCGACCAGCCACATCAGGTACTCCTCGAACTGGTCCACCACCTCCACGGCCTTGTCGATGTCCTCCGTCATCCGGCCCAGCGCACGGAACCATCCCTTGACGCGGTCACGGTCGCCCTCCGGAATCCCGAACAGCTCGCAGACCACGGAGTGCGGCAGCCGCGAGGCGAGTGCGGCGATCACGTCCATCGACGGCCCCGCCGCCGACGCCCTGTCGACGAGCTGGTCGACGACCGCCTGGACGCGGTCCCGCAGCGCCTCGACACGCCGGACGGTGAATGCCCTGTTGACCAGCTTGCGCAGCCGGGCGTGTTCCGGCGGATCGGTGTTGCTCATCACGCGCCCGAGTCGCGCGGTGAGCCGGCTGATGTCCCGCAGACTGCCGTCACGGGCACCCAGGGCGCGGGTCATCCGGTCGCGGTCGTTGGAGAGCCGCAGGTCACCGAGGGCCTGCTCGACGTCCGCGTACCGGGTGAGGTACCAGATGCCCTGCGGGCCGCGGTTCACCGGGGATTCCCGGCGCATCCGGGCGTAGAACGGGTACGGGTCGCGGCGGAACTCCGCCGAGGCCATCGCGGTGGTGATCTCCTCGGGGCCGGTCCGCGGACCGGCCGGGGGATGATCGGCGGTGGTGGTCATGACGGGCTCTACTCCTGACCGTCCATCGCGTCGACGAGGCTCTTGGGCCGCATGTCGGTCCAGTGCTCCTCGATGTAGGCGAGGCACCCCTCGCGGGTGTCCTCCGGGTGGGTGACGGCCCAGCCGGCGGGGATGTCGGCGAAGGACGGCCACACGGAGTGCTGGTTCTCGTCGTTGACGAGAACGATGTAGCGGCCGTCGTTGTCCTCGAAGGGGTTGGTCATGGTCACTGCTCCTGACAGGTCGTCGGGTTCGGTGCGGTCCCGGTGATGTCCGCGATCTTCGCCGCGAGAATCGGGCCGATCTGGGCCAGGGACCCGGGTTGTGTCATGCGGTCGTGGCGGGTGGTGATGTCGTGGGAATCGATGCGCCCTGTGACGTAGGGCTGCCAGATGCCGGCGTTCGCCGAGTCGTTCTCCCGGTCGATGGTGGAGTTGAACAGCAGCAGGTCGCCGTCGAAGACGTCCGGCTCGTGCGCGAGTGCCAGCGTCGCGTTGTTGATCATGATGGCGACGACGGCTTCGATGTGGTGTTCTTCCAGGTTGGCCAGTGCGCTGCCGCGGCGCCGGAGAATCTCCATGACGTCCTGATGGGTCAGCGGCGCGTCACCCAGCTCGTCCGGGTCGCAGTCGGCCATGCCGACCAGCACGTCCCGTTCGCTGGGCACGGGTGCCTCGTCGAAGGTGACGTCCTTGACCGGGTAGGCGTCGAGGATCGCCAGCAGCGCGGTGCGCTCGCCCCGGCCTTGCAGCTCCGCGGCGATCGCGTGGGCGATGAGGCCGCCCGCGGACCAGCCGAGCAGCATGTAGGGGCCCTCCGGCTGGATCCGGCGGATCTGGTCGGCGTAGTCGGCCGCCATCTCCTGGTAGGAGGTGGGCCGCGGTTCGGGCCGGCCGAGGCTGCGGGCCTGGATGGCGTAGACCGGGTGCTCGGGCCCGAGGTGGGTGAGCAGGCCGCTGTAGCACCAGCTGATGCCGCCGCCCGGGTGGATGCAGAACAGAGGTGTGCGGTCCCCGGTGGTGCGCAGTGGCAGGACCACGTCGAAGGCGTCCTCCGGGCCGCCCGTCGCCAGGCGTTCCGAGAGGCCGGCGACCGTGGGCGCCTCGAACAGGGCGCGCAGCCCCAGCCCGATCCCCATGGTCTCCCGGATCCGGGAGACCAGGCGGGCGGCGAGCAGCGAGTGCCCGCCCAGGTCGAAGAAGCTCTCGTCGATGCCGACCCGTTCGTGGCCCAGCACCTCGGCGAACAGGCCGCACAGCAGCTGCTCCCGGGGGTTGCGCGGGCCGCGTCCCGGCCCGGACGCGCCGTACTCGGGGGCGGGCAGCGCGGCGCGGTCGAGCTTGCCGTTCCGGGTCAGCGGCAGCGAACCGAGGGGAACGAACGCGGACGGGACCATGTACTCGGGCAGGGCGCGCCGCAACCGTTCCGACAGGTCCGCCGGATCGGGCGCCGAGCCGGGCGCGGGTACCAGGTAGGCGACGAGCCGCTTGTCTCCGGGCCGGTCCTCGCGGACGACGACGGCGGTCTGCGCGATCCCGGGACAACCGGCGAGCACTGCCTCGATCTCGCCGGGCTCGATCCGGAAGCCGCGCAGTTTGACCTGGTCGTCGGCGCGCCCCGTGAACTCCAGCGTGCCGTCGGCCGACCGCCGGACCAGGTCCCCGGTGCGGTACATGCGGCTGCCCGCCGGGCCGAACGGGTCGGCCACGAAGCGCTCGGCGGTCATGCCCGGGCGGCTCGTGTAGCCGCGGGCGAGGCCGGTCCCGGCGATGTACAGCTCGCCGACGACACCCGGCGGGACCAGGCGCAGTCCCGTGTCGAGCACATGAAGGCGCATGTTCGCCATCGGCTGCCCGATCGGCACGCCCCGCGTGGTGTCCGGTGGCGCGGTCATGCGGTGGTGGGCGGCGAAGGTGGTGGTCTCGGTCGGACCGTAGCCATTGACCACGCGGATGCCGGGACAGGCCTCCATCACCCTCGCGACCGCCGTGGCCGACACCACGTCACCGCCGGTCCACACCTCGCGGACACCGGCGAAGGCGTCCGGCTGTTCTTCCGCCACGAGACGGAAGAAGCCTGCCGTCAGCCAGAGACCGGTCACCTCGTTGTCCGCGACCACCTGCCGCAGCGCCTGGGTGTCCAGCTGCCCGGGCGGCGCCACGACGATCCGGCCACCGCCGAGCAGGGGGACCCAGAACTCGTAGGTGGAGGCGTCGAAGGCCGTCGGGGAGAGCAGCAGCACCCGCTCGTGGGCGCCGCCGCTCCAGCAGGGGGCGAGGGCCAGACCCGCGACGTCGTGATGGGTGACGCCGATGCCCTTGGGCTGTCCGGTCGAGCCGGAGGTGTACATCACATAGGCCAACTGCTTTGGTTCGCAGTGGACTTGAGGATCGGTGGTCCGTGCCTCGGCCTGGTTGAGCGCGGTGAGTACCTCCTCGGTGAGTACCAGCGCGGCACCGGTCTCCCGCACGATGAGGTCGACGCGCGAGGACGGGAATCGGGGGTCGAGCGGTACGTAGACGCCGCCGGCCTTGACGATCGCCAGAAGCGCCACGACCAGTTCCGGGGAGCGCTCAAGCCGTACCGCCACCGCCGTCTCCCGCCGCACTCCCTGCCCCATCAGGGCATGGGCCAGGCGGTTGGCCCGCGCGTCGAGTTCCGCGTACGTGAGCGTGGTGGACCCGCAGACGACCGCCACCGCGTCCGGGGTCGCGCGTACCCTGGAGGCGAACAGCTCGGGCAGCCCGGCCTCGGGCAGCTCCACACCGGTGCCCTCGGCGAGCAACTGCACGCGTTCTTCGTCGGACACCGTGTCGATCCGGCTGATCGGCTGCCGCGGGTCGGCGACGACGGCCCGCAGCAACCGGGTCCAGCGGCCGAAGAGCGCCTCGACGGTCTCCGGGTCGAACAGGTCGGTGGCGTACTCCACCGCTCCCAGAATCCCCGCGGGGCTGCCGTCACCATCGTGCTGTTCGGCCAGGCTGAACGTGAGGTCCACCCGGGCCGTACCGGTCGGCGCCGCCACGTGTCCGACGTTCAGACCAGGCAGGGCGAAGTCGGCCGCGGGGGCGTTCTGCAGTGCCAGCATGACCTGGAACAGCGGGTGGTGGGCGAGGGAACGGGCCGGGTTGAGGACCTCGACCAGATACTCGAACGGGACGTCCTGGTGGGCGTAGGCCGCCAGAGCGGTCTGCCGGACGCGGCCGAGGAGTTCGCTGAAGGCCGGATCGCCGGAGGTGTCGGTACGCAGCACGAGGGTGTTGACGAAGAAGCCGACGAGGTCGTCGAGGGCCGGGTCGGTGCGGCCCGCGATCGGGCTCCCCAACGGGACGTCGTTCCCCGCGCCGAGCCTGCTGAGCAGTGTGGCCAGGGACGCCTGCAGCACCATGAACACGCTCGCGCCGTGCGCCGTGGCCAGCTCCCGCAGCCCCTGGTGGAGTTCGGCGTCCATCCGCACCGCCAGCTGACCGCCGCGGTGCGAGGCGTTCGCGGGGCGCGGCCGGTCGGCCGGCAGCGTGATCTGCTCGGGCAGGCCCGCCAACGCCTCGGTCCAGTAGCCGAGTTGCGTGGCGAAGCGACTGTCGGCGTCGGATGCCTCACCGAGCAGTTCACGCTGCCACACCGTGTAGTCGGCGTACTGCACGGGCAGCGGCGGCCATGCAGGCTCCTCGCCCCGGCACCGTGCCGCGTAGGCCGTGGCCAGGTCCCGTGAGAGCGGGCCCATGGACCAGCCGTCGCTCGCGATGTGATGCACCACGACCAGGAGAACGTGCTCTTCGGGCGCCAGCGCGAACAGCTCCGCCCGGAGCGGTGGTTCGGCGTCGAGACCGAACCCTCGCCCGGCCGCCTGCGCCAGCCGTTCGAGCAGCCCGGCCTCGTCGGTGTCGGTCACGGGCAGGCCCGGACGGGCCTCCGACGGGGTGAGTACGTGTTGGTAGGGGACCCCGCCCTCGGCGCGGAAGACGGTACGCAAACTCTCGTGCCGGGCCACCACGTCCGCCAGCGACTCCCGCAGCGCCCACCGGTCGAGCGTGCCGGTCAGCCGCAGCGCGAGCGGCATGTTGTACGTGCCGCTCGGCCCGTCCATCTCGTGCAGGAACCACAGGCGGCGCTGCGCGTGGGACAGCGGCACCCGAACGGGGCGCGGGCGGGGGGTCAGCATGGGCCTGGCCGCCCGTCCGGCATCGTCCAGCCGCTGCGCGAGACCGGCCACGCTCGGCGTTTCGAACAGGACCCGTACGTCGAGTTCGACGCCGAGGACAGCCCGCACACGGGAGACCAGGCGGGTGGCCAGAAGGGAGTGTCCGCCCAGGTCGAAGAAGTTGTCGTCCACCCCGACCCGTGGCAGACCGAGGACGTTCGCGAAGAGCTCAGCGAGGAGCTGCTCCTGCGGGGTGCGGGGGGCCCTGCTGGAAGCCGTGGAGCCGAGGTCCGGCGCGGGCAGGGCGGCGCGGTCCAGCTTTCCGCCCGCGGTCAGAGGCAGCGCGCCCAGCGCGACGAACGCGGAGGGTACGAGGTGGTCGGGCAGCCGGTCCCGCACCCAGTCCCGCACCTCGGCCATGAGGGCGCCGGTGGCGCGGACCCCGGCCGGATCGTTGGTCAGCGACGTCGACTGCGTACCACGCCGGGCGGGCCGGTACAGCCCGTCCGGTACGCCCGACGGCAGCCGCGACAGGTCGGCGAAGACCACGTCCATCGCGTCGTCCGCCGTGCCGGACCAGGTCACGCCGACCCAGCGGCCGTACTCGGCGCCGAGCGCGTGGAACTCCTCCGGGTCCGGGCCGTCGTCGCCGTCCACCGCGTGGAGGCGTGCCAGCAGCTCGGGCAGCGGGGTGTCGCCGGTCCGCACGGCTCGCGCGATGGCGGCCTCCCGGGCGACGCGGCCGTTCGGCACATCGGTGACCCGCAGCACGGCCGGGTCCTGCTCGGCGAGGAGTCCGCGCAGGGTGTCCAGGCCGTCCCATGCCACCTCGGTCCGCACTTCGAGCGGGAGCGGGGCGACCGGCTGCTTGTGCAGGGTGACGTCGTAGCGGTACCGGGTCAGCTCGTTGTGGTGGTGGCCGCGTTTGAGCTGGACGGTGACGGCGCCCAGGCCGTCGACGCGGTCGTGCAGGGCGGTGAAGTAGTCCGGATCGACCAGGAGTTCCTTCTCGACCCGCACTCCCCGCTCCACCGCGCCGCGCACCGCGGCGAGATCCGTGTCCGGGTCCGCCTTGTGCAGCTGCACGGCGGTGGTCAGCGACCGCAGCAGCCGTAGATTGCGGACGTCTCCGACGAACAGGGTTCCGCCGGGAGCCAGAAGTCCCATCAGCCGGTCGACGACCTCGGCCAGATACGCGGCGGTCGGGAAGTACTGGACGACGGAGTTGACCACGATCGTGTCGAAGGTGCCGGCCGGCAGCCCTTCGGTGTCGTGCGCGGGCTGCGTCCGCAGCACGACCCGTTCCGCCAGGCCGGGTGAGCGCTTCACGTGGTGCGTGAGTGCGTCGACGGCCGTGGCGGAGAAGTCCGTGGCCCAGTACGTCTCACATTCCGGGGCAAGTTGTGAGAGCAGCAGACCGGTCCCGGCACCGACCTCCAGCACCCGGCGGGGACGCAGGGCCCGGATGCGCTCCACGGTCGCGTCACGCCACTCCCGCATCTGCTCGACGGGGATCGGCTCGGCGTCGTAACTGCTGTTCCAGCCGGTGAAGTTCTGCCCGAACGAGACTTCGCCCGCGGTGACGGGCAGTGCGTCGTAGATCTCCCGCCACTCACCCACATGGTCCTGTTCGACGCCGTGGTCGCGGACGGGCTGTGCGCCGTGGCGGGCCACCACGTAGGCGACGAGCTGCTTGTCCTCGGCGCGGTCCTGGCGGGCGATCACGGCTGCTTGAGCGACGTCGGGGTGGGTGGTGAGTACGGCTTCGATCTCTCCGGGTTCGATGCGGAAGCCGCGGACCTTGACCTGCTGGTCGGCGCGGGTGATGTATTCGAGGTTGCCGTCGGTGCGTCGGCGTACGAGGTCGCCGGTGCGGTACATGCGGTTGCCTGTGGGGCCGTACGGGTCGGCGAGGAATCGTTCGGCGGTGAGTGCTGGGCGGTTGAGGTAGCCGCGGGCCAGTCCGGCGCCGGCCACGTACAGTTCGCCGGGGACGCCCGGCGGTACCGGTCGCAGGTGTTCGTCCAGTACGTAGACCCGGGTGTTGGCGATGGGGCGGCCGATCGAGGGTGCCTGATCGCAGGGGGTCAGCGGTTGGCTCATCGTGGCGCATACGGTGGTTTCGGTCGGTCCGTACGCGTTGATCATGCGTCGGCCGGGCGCCCACCGCGCCACCAGCTCAGGAGAGCACGCCTCGCCGGCCACGACCAGCGTCGACACCGACAGCGCGCCGTCCGGCACGGCGGCGAGTACCGAGGGCACCAGCGTCACATGTGTCACTCCGGCGGCGGGGTCGGTCAGGGCCGACAGTGGCGATCCGGCGGGCGGCAGCACCAGCGTGGCGCCGGTGAGCAGCGAGGTGAAGACCTCCGACACCGACGCGTCGAAGCTGGGCGAGGCGAACTGCAGCACGCGGCTGCGCGTGTCGATGGCGAACCGCTCCACCTGCGCCGCGACGAGGCTGGTGACACCCGCGTGGCTGACCACGACGCCCTTGGGGCGGCCGGTCGAACCGGAGGTGTAGATCACGTACGCGGGATGGCGCGGGTCAAGCCTCACGGCCGGGTCGGTGTCGGGCCTGCCGTCGGCGGTGACCATGGTGGGGTCGTCCACGACCAGCACAGGCTTGGCGTCGTCCAGCATCAGCGCGATCCGTGACTGCGGATACCCGGGATCGACCGGCAGATACGCGGCTCCCGCCTTCATCACGCCGAGCGTCGCCACCACCAGTTCCACCGAGCGTGGCAGCACCAGGGCCACGACCTGCTCCGGACCCACACCCCGCCCGATCAGCTCGTGTGCGAACCGGTTTGCCCGGGCGTTCAACTCGGTGTAGGTGAGCGTTGTTTCACCGGCCGCCAGGGCCACCGCGTCGGGTGTCGCCCGGACCTGTGCCTCGAAGGCCGCCGGCAGTGGGTTCCCGGGGACGGGGACCGCGGTGTCGTTGTCGTCGACGAGGATGCGCTGCCGTTCCTCGGGGGACAGCACGTCGATCGCGCCGATCGGCCGGTCCGGGGCGGCGACCACGGCCTCCAGCAGCCGCGTCCAACGAGCGAACAGTGTCTCCACCGTCGCACGGTCGAACAGGTCGGTGGCGTATTCGACCGCCCCGGAGATACCGGTGGGGGCGCCGCCGTCGCCGGAGCGTTCGAAGAGACTGATGCCAAGGTCGAACTTGGCGGTGCCGGTGGGCGCCGCCACGTGTGAGACCCGCAGATCCGGCAGGTCGAAGTCACCCATCGGCGCGTTCTGCAGGGCGAACATGACCTGGAAGAGCGGGTGGTGGGAGAGCGACCGCGTGGGGTTGACCACCTCCACCAGGTGCTCGAAGGGCACGTCCTGGTGGGCGAACGCCTCCAGCGCGGACTCCCGTACCCGGCCCAGCAGTTCCGTGAACGAAGGGTCACCGGACAGATCGGTGCGCATCACGAGGGTGTTGACGAAGAACCCGACCAGGTCGTCCAGGGCCTCGTCGGTGCGCCCCGCGATGGGACTGCCGACTGCGATGTCGGTGCCCGCGCCGAGCCGGCCGAGCAGCGCCGCCAGCGCGGCCTGGAGGACCATGAACATGCTGGCGCCGGAACGGCGGGCCAGGTCGGCCAGCCCGGCGTGCAGGGCGGGACCCATCTCGACCAGGAGAAGTCCGCCCCGATACGAGGCGACCGCGGGGCGCGGCCGGTCCGAGGTCAGCGCGATCTGCTCGGGCAGACCGGCCAGTTGCCCGGTCCAGTACGACAGCTGGCGGGCGAAGACGCTCTTCTCGTCGCCGGGGTCACCGAGCAGGTCCCGCTGCCACAAGGTGTAGTCCGCGTACTGCGCCGGCAGCGGTGACCAGTCCGGCTTGCCGCCCTCGCGGCGGGCCGTGTAGGCCGTCGCGAGGTCCCGGGAGAGCGGACCGGTCGACCATCCGTCACCGGCGATGTGGTGGATCACGAGGAGCAGCACGTGCTCGTCCGGCGTCAGTTCGAACAGCTCGGCGTGCAGGGGAGGTTCGCTTGCCAGGTCGAACGGGTGCCGGGCGGCATCCGCGAGTTGCTCGGACAGGGCACCGCGACTGGTCACGGTCAGTCGTACCCGCGGCCGGGCCTCGTCGACGTCCAGCACCCGCTGGTACGGCACCCCGTCGCTCTCGGCGAAGACCGTCCGCAGGCTCTCGTGACGGGCCACCACATCGGCCAGCGCGTCGCGCAGCGCCTGCTGGTCGAGGTCTCCCGTGAGCCGCAACGCGAGCGGGATGTTGTACGTGGCGCTCGTGCCCTCCATGCGGTCCAGGAACCACAGGCGGCGCTGCGCGAAGGAGAGCGGGATCCGCTCGGGGCGCTCGGCGGCGGTCAGCGCGGGACGTGCCTGCCCGGCGCCGTCGAGCGCCGCGGCGAGCCCCGCCACGGTCGGCGCCTCGAACAGGACGCGCAGGCCGAGTTCGGCACCGAGGACCGTGCGAACGCGGGCGGCCAGCCGGGTGGCCAGCAAGGAGTGGCCGCCCAGGTCGAAGAAGCCGTCGTCCACACCGACGTCGGACACCCCCAGCACCTCGGCGAAGAGTTCGCACAGAATCTGCTCCCGGGGTGTGCGAGGCGCCCGCCCGGATCCGGCCCCGCCGAACTCCGGCTCGGGGAGGGCGGCGTGGTCGAGCTTGCCGTTGGGCGTCAGCGGCAGGGCGCCGAGCGTGACGACCGCCGACGGCACCATGTAGTCCGGGAGCCGTTCGCGCAGGTAGGCACGCAACCGCTCGGGTTCCTCGGTCGTCGACACCGCGTAGGCCACCAGCCGGTCCTGGCGGGCGATCACGGCTGCCTGGGCGACGTCGGGGTGGGTGGTGAGTACGGCTTCGATCTCTCCGGGTTCGATGCGGAAGCCGCGGACCTTGACCTGCTGGTCGGCGCGGGTGATGTATTCGAGGTTGCCGTCGGTGCGTCGGCGTACGAGGTCGCCGGTGCGGTACATGCGGTTGCCTGTGGGGCCGTACGGGTCGGCGAGGAATCGTTCGGCGGTGAGTGCTGGGCGGTTGAGGTAGCCGCGGGCCAGTCCGGCGCCGGCCACGTACAGTTCGCCGGGGACGCCCGGCGGTACCGGTCGCAGGTGTTCGTCCAGTACGTAGACCCGGGTGTTGGCGATGGGGCGGCCGATCGAGGGTGCCTGATCGCAGGGGGTCAGCGGTTGGCTCATCGTGGCGCATACGGTGGTTTCGGTCGGTCCGTACGCGTTGATCATGCGTCGGCCGGGCGCCCACCGCGCCACCAGCTCAGGAGAGCACGCCTCACCCGCGACGACCAGAGTCGACGGCGTCAGGTCGGCCGCGCCGAACGCGGACAGGGCCGAGGGCGGCAGAGTGACGTGGGTGACGCCGAGGTCCCGGTCCGCGAGCGCCTTCAGGGGTTCCTCGGAAGGTGCCAGTACGAGGGCCGCGCCGGTCAGCAGGGCACCGCACAGATCCCAGAAAGAGGCGTCGAAACTGGGCGAGGAGACCTGGAGCACCCGGCTTTCCACGTCGAGCCCGAGACGTTCCACCTGCGCCGCGACGAGGCTGGTGACCCCCGCGTGGCTGACCACGACGCCCTTGGGGCGGCCGGTCGAGCCGGAGGTGTAGATCACGTACGCGGGATGGCGTGGGTCCAGTGCGACGACGGGATCCGTGTCAGGGAAGCCGGAAGCACCGGCGATCAGGGTGGCGTCGTCCACGACCAGCGCGGGTTGCGCATCCTCCAGCATGAAGTCGACCCGGGAGCGTGGATACTCCGGATCGACCGGCAGGTACGCGGCTCCGGCCTTCATCACGCCGAGCGTCGCCACCACCAGTTCCACCGAGCGTGGCAGCACCAGGGCCACGACCTGCTCCGGACCCACACCCCGCCCGATCAGCTCGTGTGCGAACCGGTTCGCCCGGGCGTTCAACTCGCCGTACGTGAGAGTTGTTTCACCTGCAGTCAGGGCCACCGCGTCCGGTGTGGCCCGGACCTGTGCCTCGAAGGTCGCCGGCAGTGGGTTCCCGCTGACGGGGACCGCGGTGTTGTTGTCGTCGACGAGGATGCGCTGCCGTTCCTCGGGGGCCAGCACGTCGATCGCGCCGATCGGCCGGTCAGGGTCGGCGACCACGGCCTCCAGCAGCCGCGCCCAACGAGCGAACAGCGTCTCCACCGTCGCACGGTCGAACAGGTCGGTGGCGTACTCCAGGAGCGCGTCCAGCCCGCCCGGCGCCCCGTCCGGGCCTCGGCGTTCGGCGAGGCTGAGGGTGAGGTCGACCCGGGAGGTGCTGGTGGGCACGGGTACCCCGGACACCGTGAGGCCGGGCAGGGTGAAGTCGCCCATGGGCGCGTTCTGCACGCCCAGCATGGTCTGGAAGAGCGGGTGGTGGGAGAGCGACCGGGCGGGGTTGACCACCTCCACCAGGTGCTCGAAGGGCACGTCCTGGTGGGCGAAAGCCTCCAGCGCGGACTCCCGTACCCGGCCCAGCAGTTCGGTGAAGGTGGGGTTGCCCGAGGTGTCGGTGCGCATCACGAGGGTGTTGACGAAGAACCCGACCAGGTCGTCCAGGGCCTCGTCGGTGCGTCCCGCGACGGGGCTGCCGACTGCGATGTCGGTGCCGGCGCCGAGCCGGGTGTACAGGGCGGCGAGTCCGGCCTGCAGCACCATGAACAGACTTGCCCCACAGCGCCGGGCCAGGTCGCCCAGGCCGGCGTGGAGCTCGGCGTCCAGTTCGAGGGCCACCAGGTCACCCCGGTGGGAGGCGGTCGCCGGACGTGGGCGGTCGGCGGGGAGCCCGACCTGGTTCGGCAGCTCCGCCAACTTCCGTCTCCAGTAGGCGACTTGCTGGGCGAAGGCGCTGTCGGTGTCGCACTCGTCGCCGAGGATGTCGTGCTGCCACAGGGTGTAGTCGGCGTAGCTCACCGGCAACGGCGGCCATGCGGGCGCCTCACCCCGGCACCGGGCGGTGTAGGCCGTCGCCAGGTCGCGGGACAGCGGCCCCAGTGACCAGCCGTCACCGGCGATGTGATGCAGAACGACCAGCAGGACGTGCTCATCGGGCGCCAGCGCGAACAGCTCGGCCCTGACGGGAGGTTCGGCGGCCAGGTCGAAGCCGCGGGCCGCCCGGGCGCGCAACACCTCCGGCAGCTCCGCCTCGGTGGTTTCGGTGACGGACAGCGGGATCCCGGCCTCGGCGGTGTCGAGGGTCCGCTGGTACGGCACGCCGTCACGGTGCGGGAACACCGTGCGCAGGGGTTCATGGCGAGTCGCCACGTCCGTCAGTGCGGCCTCCAGTGCGCTGCGGTCGAGGTCGCCGGTGAGCCGCAGCGCCAGCGGCATGTGGTAGGTGGCGCTGGGCCCTTCCATCTGGTGGAGGAACCACAGACGGCGCTGGGCGAACGACAGCGGCGTGGGCTCGGGGCGCTGCCGTGCCACCAGGGGTGTCCGGGCGGTGGCGGCGCTGTGCAGTGCGGCGGCGAGTCCGGCCGGTGTCGGGGTTTCGAAGAGCGTCCGGAGCTCCAGCTCCGCGCCGAGGGTGACGCGAATCCGCGAGACCAGCCGGGTGGCCAGCAGCGAATGGCCGCCCAGGTCGAAGAAGCCGTCGTCCACACCGGCCTGGGGCACACCCAGTACTTCGGCGAAGAGCTCGCAGAGGATCTGCTCCTGCGGGGTGCGCGGTGCCCGAGCGCCCGGGCTGTCGCCGCCCGGTGCGGGCAGTGCGCCGCGGTCCAGCTTGCCGTTGGGGGTCAGCGGAAGGGCGTCCAGGGTGACGATCGCCGACGGCACCATGTAGTCCGGAAGCCGTTCCCGCAGGTATGCGCGGATGCCGTCCGCTCCTGCGCCGCTGGTTACCACGTAGGCCACCAGCCGGTCCTCCCGGGCCACGACCGCGGCCTGCGCGACCGAGGGATGGGCGGCCAACTGCGACTCGATCTCGCCGGGTTCGACGCGGAACCCGCGCACCTTGACCTGATGGTCCACCCGGCCGAGGAACTCCAGCTCGCCGTCGGCCCGCCACAGGACGAGGTCACCGGTGCGGTACATCCGCGAGCCGGCCGGACCGTACGGGTTCGCCACGAACCGGCTCGCCGTCAGGCCCGGCCGGCCCAGGTACCCGCGGGCCAGCTGTGCGCCGGCCAAGTACAGCTCACCCGCGACACCGGGCGGCACCGGCCGCAGCGCGGAGTCGAGCACGTACACCTGGCAGTTGGCGATGGGACGGCCGATGGGGACCGGCAGCGGGCACTCGGAGAGGTCGGCGGGGAGCGGGTAGGCGGTGACCACGTGGGTCTCGGCGGGGCCGTAGTGGTTGTGCAGGACCCGGTCGGCGCGGTGGGTGCCGAGGCCCCGGACCTGGGTGCCCAGCCGCATCGCCTCGCCGGCTTGTGCGATCACCCGCAGGCTCGGCAGGTCACGCCCCTGCTCGGCGGCCGCCTCGGCGAGCGCCTCGAGCACCAGGTTGGGCGCGTAGAGCTCCTCCACCCCGTGCTCGTCGAGCCACTGGGCCAGCAGCTCGGCGCTGCGGCGCTGCCCGTCGGAGGGAACCACCAGGGTCTTGCCGAACAACAGGGCGGAGAGCATCTCCTGCGCGGAGACATCGAAGCTGACCGCGGTGAACTGGGCCACCCGCGTGCCGGGTTGACCGCCGATGGCGCGATGGTGCCACTGGAGGAGGTTCACCAGGGCGCCGGAGGGCATGACGACGGCCTTGGGGAGGCCGGTTGAGCCGGAGGTGTAGATGACGTACGCCGGGTGACGCGGATCGATCGCGACCGCGGGATCGGTGTCCGGGTGCCCGGGCCCCGCCTCGACGTCCCGCGAGTCGTCCAGGACCAGGGCCGGGCGCGCGTCGTCCAGCATGAACGCGACCCGGGACTCCGGGTACTCCGGGTCGATCGGAAGGTAGGCGGCACCGGTCTTCAGCACCGCCAGCACGGCGACCGCGAATCCGGCCGAACGCGGAAGCCGCAGCGCGACGATCCGCTCCGGGCCGGCTCCCCGCTGGATCAGGGCATGGGCGAGACGGTTGGCGCGGGCGTCGAGCTCGGCGTACGTGAGTGTGGTGTCACCACAGATCACGGCAGGCGCGTCGGGTGTGGCCCGCACCTGGGCCGCGAACAGGCCGGGCAGGCTGGTGCCGGGGAACTCGACAGCGGTCGCGTTGCGTCCGATCAGCAGGGCATCGCGCTCGTCGGCCGTGAGGATGCCGAACGAGCTGATCGGCCGCTCGGGCTGGGCGACCGCCGCGCGCAGCAGCCGCACCCAGCGGGCGAACAGCGTCTCGACCGTCTCCTGGTCGAAGAGATCGGTGCCGAACTCGACGTATCCGTGGATCCCCCTGGGCGTGCCGGTGTCGCCGCGTTCCACCAGGTGGAACCCGAGGTCGAACATGGCTGTCGGGGTGTGCACGAGATGGATCTCGGCGTGTACGCCGGGCAGGTCGAAGGCGCTGCGCGGCACGTTCTGCAGTGCGAGCATCACCTGGAACAGCGGCTGGCGGGAGAGCGAGCGGGCCGGGTTCAGGGCCTGCACCAGATGCTCGAACGGCAGGTCCTGGTGCGCGTAGGCGCCCAGGGCCTGTTCCCGCACCCGGCCCAGCAGTTCGGCGAAGGTCGGATCGCCCGAGGTGTCGATGCGCAGGACGAGGGTGTTGACGAAGAACCCGACGAGGTCGTCCAGCGCCTGGTCGGTGCGGCCGGCGATGAGGCTGCCGACGGGGATGTCGGTGCCCGCGCCCATCCGGGTCAGGAGCGCGGCGAGTCCGGCCTGCAGCACCATGTACGTGCTGACGCCGTGCTCCCGGGCCAGCGCGGTGAGCCCCCGGTGAAGGTCCGCGTCGAGCTCCACGGTCAGATGGCGGCCGTCGTACGAGGTGGTGGCGGGGCGGGGTCGGTCGGTGGGCAGCGGGATCTGCTCCGGCAGCCCGGCCAGCGTCGTCGTCCAGTAGGCGGTCTGGCGGGCGGACAGGCTGCCGAGGTCGTGCGGCTCGCCCAGCAGCTCCTCCTGCCACAGCGTGTAGTCGGCGTAACTCACCGGCAGGCAGGCCCACTTCGGCTCCGAGCCGTTCAGCCGTGCCGTGTATGCCGTGGACAGGTCGGTGGCCAGGGGACCCAGCGACCAGCCGTCACCGGCGATGTGGTGGACCACGATCAGCAGGACGTGCTCATCCGGACCGAGCGCGAACAGCTCGGCGCGCACCGGTGGTTCGGTGACGAGATCGAAACCGCGTCGCACGGCCTGTCCGAGCAGCTCCGGCAGTTCGGCCTCGGTGGCCCCGACGACCGGCAGCTCGGGGCGAACCCTCGAAATGTGCAGGACCTGCTGGTACGGAACGCCGTCGTGTTCCGGGAAGACCGTCCGCAGCGTCTCGTGCCGGGCGATGACGTCGGTGAGGGCTGCCCGCAGGGCGGCGCTGTCGAGGTCTCCGGTGAGCCGCCAGGCCAGCGGGATGTGGTGGGCGGGGCCGGCGCCCTCCAGCTGGTGCAGGAACCACAGACGCCGTTGCGCGGAGGAGAGGGGAATCCGCGCGGGGCGCTGCCGAGGGACCAGCGCCCGGCGCGCCTGCCCGGCCTCGCCGAGACCCGCCGACAGACCCGCCACCGTCGGGGTCTCGAACAGGGCGCGCAGCTCCAGTTCCACACCCAGTGCCGCGCGCACCCGGGCGACCAGGCGCGTCGCGAGCAGCGAATGGCCGCCCAGGTCGAAGAAGTCGTCGTCGACCGTCACCTTCGGTACGCCCAGCACCTCGGCGAACAACTCGGTGAGGAGCTGCTCCTGCGGCGTCCGGGCGGCCCGGCCGCCCGGAGTGGTGGTGACCTCGGGCTTCGGCAGCGCGGCGCGGTCGAGCTTGCCGCTGGCGGTCAGCGGCAGTGCGTCCAGGGTCACGAACGCGGCCGGGAACATGTACTCCGGGAGCCGGTCCCGCAGATGGGCCCGCAGCTCTTCGGGCCGTGGCGTGCGGTCCTTCGCCGGCACCAGGTAGGCGACGAGCCGGGTGTCGTCCGCCCGGTCCTGGCGGGCGAGGACGGCGACCTGGCCGATCTCCGGATGGCCGGCCAGCGCGGCCTCGATCTCGCCGGGTTCGATACGGAACCCGCGCACCTTGACCTGCTGGTCGACGCGGCCGATGTACTCCAGGTCGCCGTCGGTGCGCCGGCGTACGAGGTCGCCGGTGCGGTACATGCGGTTGCCTGCGGGGCCGTACGGGTCGGCGACGAACCGTTCGGCGGTGAGTCCTGGGCGGTTGAGGTAGCCGCGTGCCAGTCCGGCGCCGGCCACGTACAGTTCGCCGGGGACGCCCGGCGGTACCGGTCGCAGGCGTTCGTCGAGCACGTACACCCGGGTGTTCGCGATGGGACGGCCGATCGACGGTGCCTGATCGCAGGGGACCAGCGGCTCGCTCATCGTCGAGACCACCGTGGTCTCCGTCGGTCCGTACACGTTGATCATGCGGCGGCCGGGCGCCCACCGCCCGACCAGCTCCGCCGGACACGCCTCACCCCCGACGATCAGCGTCGACACCGACAGCGCGCCCTCCGGCACGGCCGCCAGCACCGACGGCACCAGCGTCACGTGTGTCACTCCGGCGGCGGGGTCGGTCAGGGCCGAAAGCGGCGACCCGGCGGGCGGCAGCACCAGCGTGGCGCCGGTCAGCAGCGAGGTGAAGAGCTCCGACACCGACGCGTCGAAGCTGGGCGAGGCGAACTGCAGCACACGGCTGCGCGTGTCGATGGCGAACCGCTCCACCTGCGCCGCGACCAGGGCGACCACGCCCGCATGGCCGACCACGACGCCCTTGGGGCGGCCGGTCGAGCCCGAGGTGTAGATCACGTACGCGGGGTTGTCCGGGGCGACGACGGTCCGGGGGTCGGTTTCCGGCAGGGCCTCCAGCAGGTCGGCTGCGTCGGGGGAGTCCAGCACCAGGCGGTCGGGCTCCTGCGCGCCGAGCGGGCGGTCGTCGAATGCGCTGCTGGTGATCAACAACTTGGGCCGGGCGTCGCGAACCATGAACTCCAGCCGGGCGGCCGGGTAGTCCGGGTCCAGTGGCAGGTAGGCGGCGCCGGCCTTGAGCGCGGCGAGCACGCCGACGACCAGGTCGACGGAGCGTGGCAGCGCGAGCGCCACGATGTCCTCGGGCCCCACGCCGCGGCCGGTCAGCGCATGAGCGAGCCGGTTAGCACGGGTGTTGAGCTCGGCGTACGTCAGTGTGGTGTCGCCGCACGCCACGGCGACCGCGTGGGGGCGGGCGTGGACCTGGGCCTCGAACAGGGCCGGCAGCGCGACCGCGGGCGCCTCCGCGGTGGTGCCGTCGGCGGCCGCCAACTGCCGGCGTTCGTCGGCGCTGAGGATGTCGTACTCGCTGATCAGCCGCTCGGGGTCCTCGGTCGCGGCCTCCAGCAGCCGTACCCACCGCTCGGTCATCGACCGCACGGTCTGCGGGTCGTACAGATCTCCGGCGTACTCGATGAACCCGTCGATGCCCTCGGGGGATCCGTCCTCACCGTGGCGCTCGGACATCGAGAAGACCAGGTCGAGCTTGGAGGTGGTCGTCGTCAGCCGGACGCCGCCGACGTCCAGACCCGCCAGGGCGAGGTCGGCCCTGGGGGCGTTCTGCAGCACCAGCATGACCTGGAACAGCGGATGGTGCGCGAGGGACCGGGCCGGGTTGAGGACCTCGACCAGGTACTCGAACGGCACGTCCTGGTGGGTGTAGGCGCCGAGCGCCACATCGCGGACGCGGCCCAGCAGACGGGCGAAGCTCGGGTCGCCGCTGGTGTCGGTGCGGAACACCAGGGTGTTGACGAAGTACCCGATCAGCTCGTCCAGCGCCTGGTCGGTCCGCCCCGCGATCAGGCTGCCGACCGGGATGTCGGTCCCCGCGCCCAGCCGGTTCAGCAGCGCCGCGAGCCCGGCCTGCAGCACCATGTACAGGCTGGTGTCGTGGTCGCGTGCCAACTCACGCAGTTTCCGGTGGAGTTCGGCGCTCAGTTCGACGGTCACGAAGCCGCCGCGGTGGGACGCGACCGCGGGGCGGGGCCGGTCGGTGGGGAGTTGGATCTGTTCGGGCAGCCCGGCCAGGTTCTCCGTCCAGTAGGCGGCCTGGCGGGCGAAGAGGCTGTCCGGGTCGGTGTGGTCCCCGAGCAGGCGATGCTGCCAAAGGGTGTAGTCGGCGTACTGCACCGGCAGTTGCCCCCACTGCGGCTGCCGGCCTTGGCAGCGGGCCGCGTACGCGGCGGTCAGGTCGTGCGCCAGGGGGCCGAGGGACCAGCCGTCACCGGCGATGTGGTGGATGACGAGCAGCAGCACGTGCTCGTCGGGCCGCAGTGTGAAGAGCTCGGTGTGGAGGGGTGGTTCGGCGGCGAGATCGAACGAGTGGGTCAGTGCTTCGGCGAGGACGTGATCCAGCTCCTCCTCGGTGGTGGAGGCCGGACGCAGCCTCACACGGGCGTCCGCCGGGCTCACCACCTCCTGGTGGGGCGCGCCGTCGATCTGCGGATACACCGTGCGCAGGCTCTCGTGCCGGGCCACCACGTCCGCCAGGGCGGCCTCCAGGGCGATCCGGTCGAGGGGGCCCGTCAGGCGCCAGGCCATGGGGATGTTGTAGTTGCCGGTGGCGCCCTCCAGTTGGTGCAGGAACCACAGGCGCCGCTGGGCGAAGGAGAGCGGGATCCGCTCGGGGCGCTCCTGCGGGGTCAGCGCCGGCCGTGCCTCCCCGGCCTTGGCGAGGCTCGCCGCGATGCCCGCGGGGGTCGGTGCCTCGAACAGGGTGCGCAGCTCCAGCTCGACCCCGAGGGTGGCGCGGACCCGGGCCACCAGGCGGGTCGCGAGCAGGGAGTGGCCGCCAAGATCGAAGAAGCCGTCGTCCACCCCGGCCGCGGCCACACCGAGGATCTCGGCGAACAGCTCGCACAGGATCTGCTCCTGCGGCGTGCGCGGAGTCCGGCCGCCGCCCGTGGGGCCCGACTCCGGCTCGGGCAGCGCCCTGCGGTCGAGCTTGCCGTTGGTGGTCAGCGGCAGCGCGTCCAGCGGCACGAAGGCAGCGGGGATCATGTACTCCGGCAGCCGCTCCCGCAGGTGTTCACGGAACACGGCCGACTGCGGGGCGGCGCCGGACGCGGGCACCAGGTAGGCGACGAGACGGGTGTCGTCGGCGCGGTCCTGACGGGCGAGGACGGCCACCTGAGCGACGTCGGGATGATCGGCCAACGCGGCCTCGATCTCACCGAGTTCGATGCGGAACCCGCGCACCTTGACCTGGTCGTCGGCGCGCCCGACGAACTCCAGCGTGCCGCGGGAGCTCCAGCGGACCACGTCACCGGTGCGGTACATCCGAGCCCCCGGCCGACCGTACGGGTCGGCCACGAAGCGCCCGGCGGTGAGCCCCGGCCGGTTCAGGTAGCCGCGGGCGAGACCGGGACCGGCCACGTAAAGTTCACCCGCCACACCGGGCGGCACCGGTTGCAGACGGGCGTCGAGCACATAGGTGCCCAGGTCCGGCATGGCGGTGCCGATGTCGCCCGCGGCCCCGGTCACGGCGCTGTGCCGGTCGAGGGCGGCGTGGGTGACGTGCACGGTCGTCTCGGTGATGCCGTACATGTTCACCAGGACCGGGGCATCGTCCTGGTGGCGCCGGTACCAGTCGGCGAGCCGGGCCGGCTCGAGCGCCTCGCCGCCGAAGATCACGGTGCGCAGGGCAAGCGCACTGCCCGTCTGCGGGTCGTCCTGATCGGCCCGCATCAGCTGGTAGAACGCGGATGGCGTCTGGTTGAGCACGGTGACGCCTTCGTCGGCGAGCAGCCGCAGGAAGCGGTCCGGGGAACGGCTGACGTCGTGCTGCACGACGACGAGGCGCCCACCGTGCAGCAGCGGGCCCCACAGTTCCCACACCGAGAAGTCGAAGGCGTACGAGTGAAAGAGCGTCCACACGTCATCGGCGCCGAAACCGAACCAGTGCCGGGTGGCGGCGAACAGGCGCACCACGTTCCGGTGGGGGATGACGGCGCCCTTCGGCGTGCCGGTGGAGCCGGAGGTGTAGATGACGTACGCGGGGTTGTCCGGTGCGACGGCGGTTCGGGGATCGGTGTCCGGGGCCGCGTCGAGGCGCGCGAGGACGGCCGGGTCGTCGAGCAGGAGCCGCTCGGCCGGTTCGTCACAGCCAGTCAGCCCGGCGACGGCGGGGCCGGTGGTGAGCAGGAGGGCGGGCCGTGCGTCCCGCAGCATGAAGGTGATCCTGGCGGCCGGGTACTCCGGGTCCACCGGGACGTAGGCCGCGCCCGCCTTGAGGACCGCGAGGACCGCCACCACCAGCTCCGCCGAGCGCGGCAGGGCCAGCGCCACCAGCTGCTCAGGACCGGCGCCCCGGGCGATCAGCAGATGGGCGAGACGGTTGGCTCGTGCGTTCAGTTCGCGGTAGGTGAGCGAGGTCTCGCCGGACACCATGGCGACCGCGTCCGGGGTGGCCCGGGCCTGCTCCTCGTAGAGCGCGGTGATGGTGGTCGGCGCGACGGTGTCCGGTGCGGTGTCCGGCGCGGCGAGCAGGCTTCGGCGTTCCTCCGGCGCCAGCACGTCGATGCGGCCGATGGGCTGGTCCGGGTCGGCGATCGCGGCCCGTAGCAGCCTCACCCAGCGTTCGACGACGACCTCCACGGTGGCCGCGTCGAACAGGTCGGTGCTGTACTCCACGAAGCCGGCGAGCCCGTCCGCGGTGCCGTCGGCGGTGTGCCGCTCGGACAGGTTGACGGTGAGGTCGTACTTGGCGGTGCCGGTGTGCACGAGTTCGCTCTCTACGTGCAGTCCCGGCAGGTCGTAGGCGTCCTGGGGGGTGTTCTGCAGCGCCAGCATGATCTGGAACAGTGGATGGTGCGCCAACGAACGGGCGGGGTTGACCGCCTCCACCGTGTGCTCGAAGGGCAGGTCCTGGTGGGCGTAGGCGGCCAGGGCGTTCTTACGGACCCGTGCGAGCAGTTCGGTGAAGGACGGGTCGCCGGACAGGTCCGTACGCAGCACCAGGGTGTTGACGAAGAGGCCGATCAGGTCGTCCGCGGCCTCGTCGGTGCGGCCTGCGACGGGGGTGCCGATGGCGATGTCCGTACCGGCGCCGAGCTTGCCGAGCAGGGCGGCCAGACCCGCCTGGAGCACCATGAAGGTGCTGGTCGTGCTGGTGCGCCCCAACTCCCGCAAAGCAGCGTGGAGTTCCGCGTCCATGTGCACCGGCACATGGGCGCCGCGGTACGACATCGTCGCGGGGCCGGGCCGGTCGACGGGCAGTTCGGTCCGATCCGGCAGGCCGGCGAGGTTCTCCTTCCAGTGGGCGAGCTGCCGGGCGCTCAGGCTGCCGGGGTCCGACTCGTCGCCGAGCAGTTCACGCTGCCACAGGCAGTAGTCGGCGTAACTCACGGGCAGCGGTGCCCAGTCAGGTGCCTCGCCTCGGAGCCGGGCGGTGTAGGCGGTGGTCAGGTCGCGCGCGAGGGCCCCCATCGACCAGCCGTCGCCGGCGATGTGGTGGACCACGACGAGCAGCACGTGCTCCCGCGTGCCCAGTACGAAGAGCTCCGCCCGTACCGGAGGCTCGGCCGCGAGGTCGAAGGCGTACCGTGCCGCGTCGGCCAGCCGGTTCGGCAACTCGGCCCCGGTGGTGCCGGTGACCGGTAGCCGCAGCGGCACCTGTCCGGGGTCCAGGACGCGCTGGCGGGGGACGCCGTGAGTGTCCGGGAAGACCGTGCGCAGGGTCTCGTGGCGGGTCACGACGTCCGCGAGCGCGGCTTCCAGGGCGCCCCGGTCCAGGGATCCCTGCATGCGCAACGCCAGTGGGATGTTGAAGGTGGCGCCGCCACCCTCCATCCGGTGCAGGAACCACAAGCGGTGCTGCGCGAACGACAGTGGCACCACGTCGGGCCGGCTGCCGGCGGTCAGCGGGGGCCGCCGCTGCCCCGCACTGTCGAGTGCGGCGGCCAACCGTGCGACGGTGGGCGCGTCGAACAGGTCACCGAGGCCGAGCTCGGCATCGAGGACGGACCGGACACGGGCGGTCAGCCGCATGGCGAGCAGGGAGTGCCCGCCGAGGTCGAAGAAGCTGTCGTCGACGCCGACGGCGGGCAGCCCCAGAACCTCGGCGAAGAGCCGGCACAGCAGTTGCTCCCGGAGTGTGCGGGGCTCCCTGCCGTGTTCGGCCACCGGGGCGTGCGGGGCGGGCAGGGCCCGGCGGTCGAGCTTGCCGCCCGCGGTCAGCGGGAGCCGGTCCAGGACCGCGAAGGCCGCCGGAACCATGTGTTCGGGCAGCCGCTCCCGCAGAAACGTACGCACCCGGTCCACCTGGACACCTTCGGCGGCGGGCACGACATAGGCCGCCAAGGACGGCTCGTCGGACTGGTCCTGCCCGACCACGACGGCCGCCTGCGCCACATCGGGGTGCTCGGTGAGCGCGGCCTCGATCTCGCCCGGTTCGATGCGGAAGCCCCGGACCTTGACCTGGTTGTCGGCGCGACCGGTGAACTCGAGGTCACCGTCCTGGTTCCAGCGCACGATGTCCCCGGTGCGGTACATCCGCGCCCCGGCCGGGCCGAAGGGGTCGGCGACGAACCGTTCGGCGGTCAGCCCGGGCCGGTGGAGATAGCCACGCGCCACCCCGGCCCCGGCGATGTACAACTCGCCCGGGCTGCCGGGCGGAACGGGCTGGAGCGCGCTGTCGAGCACATACGCCCGGGTGTTGCCGATGGGGCGGCCGATGACGGGGGCGGGGGAGGAGCCGATCCGCGCGGTGACCGCGTCGACCGTGCATTCGGTCGGGCCGTAGAAGTTGAAGGCGGCCACGCCCTCGACCGAGCCCAGGTCGTCCCAGAGTCGCTCCGGTACGGCCTCACCGCCGGCGATGACCACGGAGGGACGCCATCGGCCGGCGTCGAGCAGGCCGTGGGAGAGCAGGATCCGCCAGTACGACGGTGTGGCGTTGACCAGGTCCAGGCGGTGGTGGACGAGGTGGTCGGCGAAGGCGTCGGGGTCGGTCCATGTCCGCTGGTCCACGACATGCAGCTCATGACCGGCGAAGAGGCACGACAGCTGGTCCCAGGCCGCGTCGAACGACACCGACGTGGTCAGCGCCACCCGCATCCGCCGCGCGGACGCGGCGGTGAACAGGGTCCACCTCTGGTGGTGGAAGAGGTTGACCAGGCCCCCACAGGTGGCCACAACCCCCTTGGGCCGGCCGGTGGAACCGGACGTGTAGATGACGTAGGCCGGGTTCTGCGGATCGACGGGGATCGCCGGGCGGGTGTGCGGGTAGGTGTCCACCATGTCGGCGGTGTCCGGGTGGTCCAGGACCACTCGTCCGACGGGCGATGCGTCGGTGAGCCTCTCGGCCGTGCCGGTGTCGGTGATCAGCAGCGCGGGCCGGGCGTCGTCGAGCGTGGCGGCGATACGGGCCGCCGGGTACTCGGGGTCGAGCGGCAGGCAGGCGGCACCGGACTTGAGTACGGCGAGGATCGCCACCACCAGCTCCGCGGAGCGCGGCAGGGCCAGCGCCACCAGCCGCTCGGGTGCCGCGCCGCGGGCGATCAGCAGATGCGCGAGCCGGTTGGCCCGGGCGTCCAGTTCGGCGTAGGTCAAGGTGGAGTCGGCGGCCACCACGGCCACCGCGTCCGGCGAGTCCTTCACCTGCTCCTCGAAGAGCTCGGCCGGACCGGTGCGCGGTACTTCGGCATGCGTGCCGTCGCGGTCGGCCAGGACCTCGCGACGTTCCCGGCGCGACAGCAGGTCGATCCCGCCGACGCTCTGCTCGGGGTCACCCTGCGCGATCCGCTCCAGCAGCCTGCCCAGGCGCTCCCCGTGGCGGGCGAACTCGGTCTCGTCGTGGGCGTCGGCGGCGGCGTGGAGCTTGATCCGTGGTCCCGAGCCGTCCCGTCGGTCCACACCCCAGAGCGCCAGGTCGCTGGTGGTCCCCTCGGCGACGTTGTGGGCCGTGACGCGGTGTCCGGCGAACGTGATGTCGTAGGGGAAGGACATGATGTTGACGACCGGGGAGAAGGCCGTGCTGATACTGCCGGGCAGGGCGAGTTCGCGGTGCACGTCCTCGGCACGGTAGCGCTGGTGCTCCCGTGCGGCGCTGACCTCCTGCGCGGTCTGGTCCACCAGTTCCGACCAGCGCATTCCCGGGCGCACCGTGAGGCGCAGCGGTACGACATTGGAGGCCGTTCCCGGTGTCGCCGTAAGCGTGGGATCGGCGGGCGGGCGGGCGGTGACGGCGAGCCCGAGGACGATGTCCCGCGCGCCGGTGAGCCGGTGCGTGTAGAGGGCGGCCGCGGCGATGAGCACGCGGGACCATCGGGTGCCGGCCTTGCCGGCCGCACTGCGGAGCGCCTCCCCGACCGGTGCGGTGTCCAGTTCGGTCCTGCGCACGGCCGCGGAACAGCCGCCTGCGGCGCGCGTCGACAACCGCACGGCCTCCGGGCGGTCCGCGAGCCGCCCCAGCCAGTACGCGCGGTCCGCGGCGAACTTCTCGGACAGGCGGTAGGCGGTGTCGCTCGCCACCAGGTCGTCCAGCGAGGCGAACGCGGTGGGTGCCGCGCTCCGGCCGTCGACGAGGAGTGTGTACGTCTCGGCGAGGCGCCGCGCGACGAGCGAGTAGCCGTAACCGTCCATCACGAGGTGGTGGTAGCCCTGGTACCAGAGGAAGCGGTCGGGCGCGAGCCTGAGCAGGGCGTAGCTGAACAGGGGATCACGGGTGAGGTCCAGCGGGCGGGCGCGGTCGGCCGCGATCCAGGCGAGCGCCGCCGCGCGGGGGGAGGCCTCATGGCTGAGGTCGACGTGGGGCAGCCGCCAGTCCGTCGTCGCGCGCAGGACCTGCGTCGGGCTGCCCGCGCTGTCGGCGAACCGTACATGCAGGGCGTCGACCTCGTCGACGACCTGGCGCAGGGCGGCCTCGAAGAGAGTGCCGTCGACCGGCCCGTGGATCTCCAGGTACTCGCCGATCCGGTAGGCGGGGATCACCCCGATCGATGCCTGTTCGGCGAGCCAGAGCTCGCGCTGCGCCGCTGTGAGCGGGAGGGCGGCACCGTCGCGACGGGACATGGGGGTACCTCCAGAGGTGTTTCGGAGATGGCTGATGCCGCCGGCGTCACTGCCGGCCGACCAAGCGGTCACGGAGCGCCCACGGACGGGCGCCCGGTGACCTCGGCTGATCGGCGGGAGTGTTATGCGACCTTCTCGCCGGCCTGAAGGTTCCACAGGGAGGCGTAGAGCCCGTCACGCGCGAGCAGGTCGTCGTGGGTGCCCTGCTCCGCGATGACTCCGCCCTTGTCCATGACATAGATCCGGTCGGCGTGCCGGATGGTGGAGAGGCGGTGCGCGATGATCACCAGGGTCCGGTCCTTCGCGAAACCCCGCAGGGTTCGCTGGATGGCCGCTTCGGTCTCGTTGTCGACGGCCGAGGTGGCCTCGTCGAGGATGACTACGGGTGCGTCCTTCAGCATCACCCGTGCCAGTGCGATGCGCTGTTTCTGGCCGCCGGAGAGGGCGGCGCCCCGCTCTCCGATCAGTGTGTCGTATCCGTCCGGCAGTGCCTCGATGAAACCGTGCGCTTCCGCCATGCGGGCCGCGCGCACCACGCCGGCGTCGTCGGCCTCGAAGCTGCCGTACCGGATGTTCTCGGCGATGGTTCCGTCGAACAGGAAGGGGTCCTGCGCCACGAACCCGACCTGCTTGCGCAGGTCGTGCCGTGGCAGCCGGCGGATGTCCTGCCCGTCGAGCAGGACGTGGCCGAACTCCGCGTCCTGGAAACGCATGAGCAGCTTGGCGATCGTCGTCTTCCCCGCGCCGGTGGCCCCCACGATGCCGGTGACCCGGCCGGGGGCGATGGACAGGGACAGGCTGTCCAGGGCCGGTGGCCGGCCGGGATAGGAGAAGCTGACGTTCTCCAGGGCGATCGCGCCCTTGACGTTCCGGTCGTCGAGCGTCAGGTCGTGGCCATCGGGTTCGACGGGGAGGCTCCGCAGGCGCTGGACCCGGTCGTGGGCCGCCAGGGTGCGCTGGTACTGGTCGACGATGCCACTGAGCCTGGTCAGGCGCAGCAGAACCTGCTGGGGCAGGCCGATGAGCGGGCTGAACACCTCGAAGGGGAGGGAGCCGTTGAGCACCGAGCGGCCGCCGAGCAGCATCGTGCCCGCCATGGAGGCCGTGGTGCAGACGCGGATGGTCTCGGAGTGCCGGGCCGTGCTCCGGTCGGTGCGGTGGTCGCTCTCCCGGCACCGGTCGCCGAGCCGGTCGATGCGCTCGGCCTCGTACTCCTCGGCGCAGAAGCTCTTGACGGTGGCGCCGGCCTCCAGGGTGTTGACCAACTGGCTGTGCAGCCGGGCCTTGTCCTCGCTGGAGGCGGCGTAGTCGGCGGCGACCCGGTCCTGGTAGTGGAACGACAGCCAGGCCACCAACGGCATCGGCAGGAACGCGACCCAGGCGATCTGCGGCGCCAGGAGAAGGAAGGCGGGCACGAGGACGAGGAAGCTGGTGGCGAGCTGCACCACGTCGTTGGCCGAGGTGGCGAAGAAGTTGCCCATCTGGCTGATGTCTTCGGTGAGCACCCCGGCGATCCGGCTGGTCCGCTCGCCTTCCAGATGCCGCAGTTCCAGCTTCTGCACATGTGCGTACGTCTCGTTGCGCCAGTCGTGCTGAACGGCCTGACCGAGCTTGCGCCACTCCAGGGTGGCGGCGTACGACAGGCCCGCCGCGGCCGCGCAGGCCACGGCGGCCCCGCAGGCCAGGAACCACAACTGTGCGGAAGCGCCGGTCACTCCGAGACTGACGAGCGGGGCGCACTCTCCCTTGATGAGCACCAGGGCGATCCAGCCCAGGAAGGCGCCGAGCGCCATCTCGGTGCCCTGGCAGAGCGCGGACAGGGACGAGGCCACGCACAGCTTCCCTTTGTGCGGCCCGACGATGCGCAGCACGGTGTGCTCCGACGGCTCGTCCGGCCGGGACTCGCCCTGGTCGGCCAGACCCTTCTGCCAGGCGCGCCGTACGACGACCGCCGTGGCCGCCGTCACGGCGCCGAGCGCCAGTACGGCCTTGCGCAGCCTCCCGCGGCCGAGCGTGAGGACGCCGGCGGCACCGCCGGCGACGATGAGGGCGGGACGCAGCACACCGGCCCGGCCTCCCGTCGCCGAGGGCGCCTCGCCGGGCGCTGCCACGTCCGAGGAGCGCGGGACGGCACCGGCGACGCCTTTCGATAAGGCGTCGACGGCTTTTCTCAGCAGGCCCCCGATATCCGTGACGGTGAGGGTGGAGTCATGAAGAACGAGGACCCCGCCGGTCACAGGATTGGCGCGCGCCTCCCTGACTCCCGGCGTACGCCGGAGCACGCCCTCCAGAATTTCCGCGACCTTGGGCCGCCTGAGCACCGCAGGGACATCCCAACGCTGCCGACCCGGAACGACAGACCTTGCGTGTACGTTCGCGAAGTTGGGCCGACGTGCGGCTGCTGCGCCCACCAAAGATGTCATGTAGAACAATCACCTGTTCTCGAGGGCGCGTCCCGGAACGGGCGGGCGTAGCCCCTACGGGGAAATTGGACGACTCGACGACTCGACGACCGCGATGCGCGGTCTCAGTTCACCTTGGCGGCGGCCGGACCGTTGCCGCGGGATTTGCCGCCGGCCTTGCTTTCCGCGCTGCCGGACTCTGCTGCCGGCGCGATGGCCGGCCCGGGCCGGCTCACGGTGTCGCCCTGCGGGGCGCTGGTGTGCGTGTTGTGCTCGGTTCCGTGCGCCATCTGGGCGGCGAGCATTTCGGCGGTAGCCTCGGCCGCGAGGTCCTGGATTCCCTCGCTGGCTTCATGGACGGCCCTCTTGACCTCCACGCCCAGTCCCACCGAGGTTTTGACGACCCCTCGCATGAGGGGTTTGCCCAGCCTTTTGACGAGGGCGGCGGTGATCAGGCCGATAAGGAAAGGAGGCACTACAGGCGGCATGGGAAGACGTCCTTCTCTTCTGCTGGGAGAACGAAGATTGAGGAAGCGGCGGGAGGTGAACAGGAAATGTGATGAAACCACCATCCGACCCTGTGGGATCTTCGGTACCTGTGCCGTACCCGGAATCCATACACCTTGCGTATGTGTTCCATATCGCGGAACCGACATCCCATCACGCAGAGCGTATCCGAGGCCGAGCAGGTAGATCCAAATTCCACTGGCGCTCTTCACCCAATCGAGCGGAACCCCTTTTCAGAACGGCCTGTTCAAGCCATGCGGCGGCCGGAATGAACCGGACGTCAGCCCAGTTCTCGCACCACCCGCCGGCGCAGGACGGGGAACGGCAGCGCACCGCCGCCCAGCACGGCCTCGTGGAAGACGCGCACGTCGAACTCCGCGCCCGCGCGGCGCTCACACGCCGTCCGCAGATCCCTGAACTCCGCGTAGCCCGCCCGGTACGACAGTGCCTGTCCCGGGAGGTCGGTCGCGTAGCGCAGCAACTCCGTCGCGATCTGCCCGTCGGACTCGGCGGCCGCGTGGGCACGCATGAAGGTGCGCGCCTGCTCCATCGTCATCGTTCCGAGGTTGAGCCCGGTGTCGACGACGAGGCGCTGCGCGGTGAACCGTTCATGAGCCAGGCGTCCGTACGCGTCCCACGGGTCGTCGTACAGGCCCATCTCCCAGCCGAGCCCTGCCGCGTACTCCGCCCAGCCCTCCTCGAACCCGTTGAAGGCGTCCAGTTCGCGTCGCAGGTCGGGCAGGGCGGCGTTCTCGGACTGGCGGGCGAGGTGGAAGTGGTGACCGGGCGCCAGCTCGTGGTAGATCAGCGCGGCCGCGCCGAGCAGCGACCGGTGCGTCAGGTCCGAGGCGTTGTAGCGGTAGCACCCCACCGGTCGCGCGGCGGTGGGCGGGTCGTAGTAGCCGAAGGTCATGGACGCCTCCAGCGCCGGGTCGAGGCGTGCCACGCCGTAGGGGGCGCGCGGCAGGGTCGCGAACCAGCGCGGCAGCAACGGTGTGAGGCGGTCGAGGTGTCCGCGGTAGCGGGCCTCGACCGCCTTCGGGGTCGCCGCGTACAGGCGGGGCTCGGTCGCGAGCCGCTCGTTGAATTCCGCCTCCGTTCCCGTGAATCCGAGTGCGCTTCGCGCGTCCCGCATCCGTTCGGTGAGTTCGTGGCAGTGCTCCCGGCCGAGTTCATGGAGGCGTTCGGGTGGTGTCCCGCCGGATGTGTACGTGCCGACGAAGGCGCGGTACGCCTCTTCTCCGCCCGTGTACTGGGCCCACCCGACGGACTGCGGCGCGCGCCGCAGATAGTCCGGATCGCTCATGACGGCGAGGAGGCGGTCGAACGCCGGTTCAAGCTCGGTGGCCACGACCCGTTCCACCCCGTCGCGCAGACGGCCCCGGCTCGCCGCGTCGAGCCGGGTGAGCCGCTCGGCGTCCGCCTCGGCATACCGCGCGGCTGATGCCCGCAGACGGGTGACGGTCGTGCGGACCCCGGGCAGGGCCGGGGCCGGGACGAAGAAGCCGCGTGCCGCTTGCCCGGCGGCCTTGTCGCCGACCGTCGCGACATGGCGGGCGAGGTCCCGTACGAGGGACACATAGCGGTCCGCGTCGGCCCGGGACTCGAAGAGGAACGGGCGGAAGACCGTGTCACCGTACTGCTGCAGGCGGAAGAGCTGGTACGGCGTCGCCGTGGGGGTGAGCCAGTGGAACCGCCCCGCCTGCGCTTCCTGTTCGGCCAGGGCCTCCAGGAAGCCCGCGCTGTCGGCGGTCGGGCCGGCCGGCTCCGTGCGCTTCGACGTGCGCAGCCGGTCCAGCACCCCTGCCGCGAATGCGGCGCGCTCATCGGCCTCCGCGGCCGACACCCCCGGCAGCGACTCGACGGGCAGCCCGCGTCGCGTCCGCAGCGACGGCTCGCGTGAGAGCAGGAAGTCCCAGTAGGAGGCCGCGAGACGGTCGACCTCCTTGGCCGTCGAGCCGTCCGCGGAGTCCGGAATGTGAGTCGTCATGGCGCCAGTGTGCGCCGAGCTGACGCTCCGTCACCGGTATCGGTGGGCGCGCCGCGTGGCGGGCAGCCTCACTCGGACGGGGGAAATGGTCCCCCGTATGCGCAGGCAGCCCGGGAACGCCGGTCCGGTGCCGTCGATCGCGGTGGCACGATGAACACCATGCACCGCCGAACCGTCTCGTATCCCGGGGCCCGGTCGGCAGTGGCGTCGGCTGCCGTCGCGTCAGCCGTGCTGGCGGGTTGCGTCGGCAACGGCGACGTGTCATCGACGCGCACTCCTGTCGTTGAGCGAGGCACGGTGACGATCGCCACCGCCTCCGAGACCCCGAGCTTCGACCCGTACTCGCAGTTCGGTACCGCCCTGGCCCCGTATGCCTACGACTCACTGGTCAACGTGGCACCGGACGGCCGGGTGGTGTCCGGTCTGGCCGAGAAGTGGCAGGCCGGTGCCACGTCGGCGAGCTTCGTCCTGCGCAAGGGCGTGACCTGCTCCGACGGCACGGCCCTCACGGCTTCCGGTGTGGCGCGCTCGCTGAGATATGCGAGCGATCCCCAGAACCGGCTGATCGGCGCCCGGGCGGCGCTGCCCGGTGTGCCCTTCACCGTGTCGGCGGACGACGCCGCGGGGAGCGTGTCGGTGCGGATGACGTCGCCGTACAGCTTCGTCGTGCGGACGATCGGCCTGCTGCCCGTCGTCTGCCCCGCCGGGCTGGCGGGTCCCGGCGTACTGGACAGGAGGACGGAGGGCACCGGGCCGTACGTGTTGAGCGGGTACACCTCGGGCGGCCCGTACGTCTTCACGCTGCGCAAGGGGTACGCATGGGGGCCGGGTGGTACGGCCAACGCGACTCCCGGCCAGCCCGCGAGGATCGTGGTGACGGTGGTCCCCCAGGAGTCCACCGCGGCCAACCTGCTGCTCACAGGCGGCGTGAACATCGCCACGGTGACCGGACCGGACCGCGCGCGGCTGGCCGGTCACGGCCTGGCCACCGCCGAGGTGCCGACCGTGGTGGGACTGAGCTTCTTCAACGAACGCTCCGGCCGCCCCTTGAGCGATCCGGTGCTGCGCCGGGCGCTTGTCGGCGCCCTGGACCGCAAGGGCCTCGCCAACGTGGCGATCGGCGGCGACGGAAGGCCCGCGAGCCACCTGACCGCCGCGGACTCCGTCTGCCACGCCGACGTGGCCGCCACGAACCTGCCCTCGGGCAGCGCCGTGGGCGCCCTACGGGCCGCGGGCTGGACGAAGGGGGCACGGGGCGGGCTGGTCAAGCACGGCAGGCCGCTGCGTCTGCGAGTGCTCAGCAGTGGTGACTTCGGTTCCACACTTCCGTCGGTCGCGGAACTGATGGCCGTGACCTGGCGGGAGCTCGGCGCGGATGTCGAGCTCGTCACCGAGAGCCGCAACGCGGTGGTGCAGGCCATGTACCAGAGCGGAGACTTCGATGTCGTGGTCGGCAGCTCGCCGGGGCCGCAGCTGCCCGTGCAGCTCGTCCCGTACTTCTCCGGCCCGCCGCCGTCGCGAGGGCTGAATTTCGCACACGTCGCCAACCCGGAGTACGACGACTTCGCCGCCCGCGCGATGCGCGCGCCGGGCGCGGCCAGTTGCGCGGACTGGAACCGGGCCGCCGCGGCACTGTTCCGCTCGGCCGACGCGCTGCCCGTCGCGGACGGCACGAGCACGGTCTACGGACACCGGACGACGTTCGCCGTCGCTCCCGGCGGCCGGATCGTCCCGACCAGCATCCGCCTTCACGCATAGCCGCGGCGAACGCCCGGTGTGGCCGCACCGTCACCGAGTCGAGGAGGTTCCCCCATGGTGACCATGTCCGTACGGCTCGGTGCCCTGGCCCGGCACCACCCGTGGGTGGTGTTCTGCTGCCGACGTTCGGCCCGGCTGATCGTCTCCCTCTTCCTGGTCGTCACCGGTTCCTTCGCGATGATCCGGCTGATCCCGGGAGACCCCGTCCGGGCCGCACTGGGTGTGGACGCCGCACCGGACCTCGTGGCGGCGAAGAGGCGCGAACTCGGCCTGGATCATGGCGTGTTGACGCAGTACCGGCAGTACCTGCGCCACCTGGTGCACGGGGACCTCGGGGTGTCGCTGGTGACCGGCGAGCCGGTGGCCGACCTGGTCGGGGCCCGTCTTCCCGCGACGCTGCTGCTCGCCGTCCTGGCGTTCGCCTGCGTACTCGTCGTCGCTCTCCCCGGCGGGCTGATCGCCGCCGTGTTGACCCGCGGCGGGCGGCGGCCCCGGACGGAACTGACCTTCACCACCGCCACATCCATTGCGTCCGGCATGCCGGACTTCGTCCTCGCGGCGGGCCTGACCGCGGGGCTGGCGGTCGCCCTGCGGCTCTTTCCGGTCGCCGGCGACCTCGGCCCCCAGTCCTATGTGCTGCCCGTGCTCGCGCTGGCGCTCGCTCCGACCGCGGTCCTCCTGCGGATCGTGCGCGTGGAGACGCTCAAGGTCCTCGACGAGGACTATCTGCGTGCCGCCCGCGCGAAGCGGCTGCCCGCCGTCCCGCTCCATCTGCGCCACGTGGCGCCGAACACGCTGACCGCCTCGCTGACGGTCGCCGGGAACCTGCTGCCCGCCCTGATCGCCGGTACCGTGCTGGTCGAGAAGGTGTTCGCCTGGCCGGGCATCGGGTCGGCGATGGCGCAGTCCGTGGCCGCGCAGGACTACGCGGTCGTGGAGGCGACGGTTCTCGTGCTGGGCGCGGCCGTGCTCGCGGTGAACTTCCTGGTCGATCTGGCCCTCGCGCTGCTCGACCCCCGATCGGTCATCCGGAAGACGTGATCCCATGGTGTCCTCACCTTCCCTGCCCGCGTCGCGCGCCACCGCCGGGCGCCGGTCTCGTCCGGCCCGGTCGGGCTGGGCTTCGCCCATGGGCGTGATCACCCTGGTGATGCTCGGATCGCTTGCCGTTCTGGCCCTGGTGGGACCCGCGCTCTGGGGGCAGGCGGCCGACCGCCCCAACCCGTCGGCGGTGCTTCAGGGGCCCACCGCGGACCACCTGCTCGGCACGGACCATCTCGGACGTGACCTGCTCGCCCGGCTGCTCGTGGCGACGGGGCTCTCCCTGCTGCTCGCACTCGCGGCGACGCTGCTCGGGGCGACGGCCGGGATCACACTCGGCGCGCTCACCGCCGTCGTGGGTGCGCGCGCCCGCCGGATGCTGGGAGCCCTGATCAACCTCCTGCTGGCCTTCCCCGGACTCCTCGTCGCGATGTTCTTCGCGGTCCTCTTCGGCGCGGGTGGGGGCGGTGCGGTGTTCGCACTCGCGGTCGCCTACGCGCCGGGCTTCGCCCGGATCGCCCAGACCCTCGCCGCCAAAGTCGCCGACACCGACTTCATGGCGGCGGCGCGCGTGCTGGGACTGCGCCGCCACCGGCTCCTCCTGCGCCACGTCCTGCCCCACATCGCTGAGCCGCTGATGCTCAACACGACAGTCGCGGCGGGCTCGACACTCGTCGCCCTGTCGGGCCTGAGCTTCCTCGGACTGGGCGTCCAACCGCCCTCCTACGACTGGGGGCTCCTGCTCAGCCAGGGGCTGGACCGCATCTACTCCGAACCCCTGCCCGCCGTGGCACCCGGCATCGCCATCGTCTACGCCGGCGTCGCCTTCCAACTGCTCGGCGAGATGCTGGCCAAAGCCGCCGCACGACGCACAGGCCCACGGCGGACGGCGGAGCCCGCGGCGCGCCCGGCCGCCGTCAACCGGCCGGCATCCGTCGACCACGTGCTGGAGGTGGAGGATCTGCGGGTCGCCATTCCCACCGCGGCCGGGGTGGTCCGGCCCGTCCGCGGTGTCACCCTCGACCTGCGGCGCGGCGAGATCGTCGGGCTGGTCGGCGAGTCCGGCTCCGGCAAGTCGCTCACGGCGCTCGCCGTCGCCGACCTGTTGCCGGACGACGCCGAGTCCACCTGGCGGACCCACCGCTTCCTCGGCGCGGACGTCACGTCGCTGACGCGCAAGGAGCGGCGCGGACAGCTCGCGACGGGAATGGCGGTGATCTTCCAGAACCCGGCGTCGGCCTTCAACCCGTCGCTCCGCATCGGAACGCAGATGACGGAGGCCGTGCGCGCACACCGCGACACGCCTCGCGACCAGGCCGTCGAGCAGGCACTGACCCAGCTTCAGCGGGTCGCTCTTCCCGCCGGGCGCCGGTTGCTGCGGTCTCGGCCCTTCCAGCTCTCCGGCGGCCAGCGCCAGCGGGTGGCGATCGCGACCGCTTCGATGATGCGGCCCGACCTCATCATCGCGGATGAGCCGACGACAGCCCTCGACGTCACCGTGCAGCGGCAGATCGTGGACCTGCTCCGCCGTGTCCGGCACGACAACGGCACCACGATCCTCTTCATCAGCCACGACATCGCCCTGGTGGCCCACACCTGCGACCGGGTCCTGGTCATGTACGCGGGAACCATCGTCGAGAGCCTCCCGGCCCACGCACTGGCGACCGGAACACGGCACCCCTACACGCGGGCGCTCGTCGAATCCGTCCCGGACATGACCACGGACCGTGGCCGCCCCCTGCGCACGATCGAGGGAAGCCCACCCGATCCGTACGGCGACACTCCGGGTTGCCCGTTCTACGATCGCTGCGCGCACCGGCAGGACGGGTGCGCCGAGGAGAGTCCCGTGCTGTCCCCTCTCGTCCCCGGCCACGAGGTCGCCTGCTGGCACCCGCTGCCCCGGCCACTGTCCTGCGGACAGCGGGAGACCGAGGAGGCGGAGAAGTGAGTGCGGGACTGGCGTTGCACGACGTGACCGTTCGCCACCAAGGGACTCTCGGTGCCGTCACCGCGGTGGACGGCGTGTCACTGGAGGTTCCCGATGGCACGACAGTCGGCCTGGTCGGCGAGTCCGGCTCGGGGAAATCGAGTCTGGCCCGTGCCGTAGTCGGGCTGGCCGACTCCTTCTCCGGGCAGATCACCGTCGGCGGGCGGCAGTTCGGCGGGCGAGGCGCAGCCGCTCGGCGCCGGCTGGGGCAGCGGGTGCAACTGGTGTTCCAGGACCCGGACACCGCACTCGATCCACGCATGACGGTCCGCCAGACGCTGTCCGAAGCGACCGGTGCCTTCGTCCGTCTCGGCCGCCGCGATCGCGAACAGCGCATCGGAGCACTGCTCGAACTGGTCGGTCTCGACGCCCCGTGCGCCGACCGTCTGCCGGCGCAGCTCTCAGGCGGGCAGCGCCAGCGTGTGGCCGTCGCTCGCGCGCTCGCCGTCGATCCGGCCGTCCTGATCGCCGACGAGGTCACCTCCGCCCTCGACGTGTCCGTCCGCGCGGCGATCCTCACCATGCTCCGCGATCTGCAGCGGCGCATGGGCTTCGCGATGCTGTTCATCAGCCATGACCTCGCCGCTGTCCGCTCCGTGTCGGACGTCATCGCGGTGATGTACCTCGGCCGACTCGTCGAGGTCGCCCCGACCGAGGACCTGCTGCGCGGGCCCCGGCACCCCTACACCCGGACGCTGCTGGCCTCCGTGCCGGACCTGCGGGCCGTGGGCCGGCCGGCCGGGGAACCACTCCTCGCCGGGGAGGTACCCGACCCCGCGGCGCCGCCTTCCGGGTGCCGCTTCCATCCGCGCTGTCCCGTCGGGCCGAACCGGCGTCCCGAACGCGGCATCTGCGTGACGCTGGATCCCCAGCCGGATGCGGCCGGCCGGCCCCACCGCGCGGCGTGCCACTTCCCGCCGACCGCCGAGGACCGCCCGCCGCCCGCCAGGAACGCGCACCCGGACGGGAGCGGTGACCGGGCACCCAGGACCGCCGGGGAGCTGCCGTCATGACGGTCAGGGAGCCGGACAGGGTTCCGTCCGGCGCGGACGCGGTCGTCGTCGGGGCCGGCGTGATCGGTGCCGCGGTGGCTCTGGAACTGGCGCGCGCCGGCCGACGGGTCGTGGTCGTCGACAAGTCCGGCGGCGCCGGCCACGGATCCACCAGCGCCTCGAGCGCGATCATCCGTTTCAACTTCTCGACCTGGGAGGGCGTCGCCGTCGCATGGGAGGCGCACTACTGCTGGGCACGGTGGGCGGACCACCTCGGCACCTCCCGCAGCGCCGCCCTGGCGGGCTTCCGGCGGACCGGAGCGATCCTGCTCGACGCGCCGGACTCCGGAACGTCCGACGCCGTCGCGTTGTTCGATCGCGTCGGCGTGCCCTACGAACGCTGGGATGCCGCCACGTTGCGCAGCCGGATCCCCGGCATCGACACGGGACGCCACTGGCCCCCGAAGCCCCTCCACGACGACGCCTTCTTCTCCGGTCCCAAGGGGGAGCTCGGCGCGCTGTTCACACCCGACGCGGGCTTCGTCGACGATCCGCGGCTCGCGGCGCAGAACCTCGCGGACGCGGCGATCGGCAGGGGAGCGCGCTTCCTCTACCGCCGTACGGTCACCGGTGTCCTGCGCGGCGAGGACCGGGTGAGGGGCATTCGGCTCTCCGACGGCACCGCGATCACGGCACCGGTCGTGGTCAACGCCGCCGGCCCCTGGTCGGGTGCGTTGAACCGGCTGGCCGGGGTCGGGGCCGAGTTCACCGTCGGGGTCCGGCCGCTGCGCCAGGAGGTCCACCAAGTGGCCGCACCGGTGGGCAGGGGTGATGTGATCGCGTCGGGCCGGGGCGGCGCCGAGGACATGCTCGGACCGGTCGTGGCCGACACCGACCTCGGGACGTACGTCCGTCCCGCGCCCGGCGGGCACCTGCTGATCGGCAGCACGGTGCCCGCCTGCGACCCCATGGAGTGGCTCGACGATCCCGACGCGTGCGACCCCCGTCCGACTCCCTCGCGGTTCGAGACCCAGGTGACGCGGGTGGCACGACGGTTTCCGCTCCTCGGCGTCCCGAACCGGCCGACCGGAATCGCCGGCGTCTACGACGTCACGGACGACTGGTCCCCGATCTACGACCGCACCGACCTGAACGGTTTCTATGTCGCCATCGGCACGAGCGGCAACCAGTTCAAGAACGCCCCCCTGGTCGGACGGTTCCTCGCCACCCTGGTGGACCGCGTCGAGGCGGGCCACGACCATGACCGCGATCCGCTGCGGTACGTCGGTGAGCACACCGGAAACGTCATCGATCTGGCAGCGTTCTCCCGTAAGCGTCATGTGGCCGAGCGCGCCGCTTCCCGAACCGTCATGGGCTGACGTTGCGCCGGCGGCCCGGCGTCAAGCATGATAGTTGAATATAAAACGATTCTTGAGGGAGGCGGTCCACGGTGAGCAACGCCGAGACGAAACCGGTGGAAATGCGGTGCGGCGGGCCGGCGGACGACGAGCCGGCGACCGAGGCGGTCCGCGTCGACGTCCTGACCTCGCGAGACGTGCCCCTGGGCGGCCCCCGGGCGATGACCGTACGGCGGACCCTGCCGCAGCGCGCCCGGACACTGATCGGCGCTTGGTGCTTCGCCGATCACTACGGTCCCGACGACGTCTCGGTGACCGGCGGCATGGACGTCGCCCCGCATCCGCACACCGGGCTCCAGACGGTGAGCTGGCTGTTCAGCGGGGAGATCGAGCACCGCGACAGTCTGGGCAGCCACGCCTACGTGCGGCCCGGCGAGCTGAACCTCATGACCGGCGGATACGGCATCAGCCACTCGGAGGTCTCCACCCCGCGGACCACCGTCCTGCACGGCGTCCAGCTCTGGGTGGCGCTGCCGGAGGAGCACCGCGACGCCGACCGCGACTTCCAGCACCACGCACCCGAGCCCGTGCGGACCGGCGGCGCCGAGATCAGGGTCTTCCTGGGCTCCCTCGCCGGCCGCACCTCCCCGGTACGGACCTTCACGCCCCTGCTCGGTGCCGAGATCGTCCTCCAGCCGCGCGCGGCCCTCACCCTCGCCGTGGACCCCGGCTTCGAGCACGGCCTCCTGGTCGACCAGGGAGAGGTACGCCTGTCCGGCACCCTCCTGGGCCCCGCGGAGCTGGGCTACGCCCACCCGGGCACCGACGCGCTGACGCTGACGAACGAGTCCGACGACATCGCGCGGACGGTCCTGCTCGGGGGAGCCCCGTTCGAGGAGGAGATCGTCATGTGGTGGAACTTCATCGGGCGGTCAGCGGAAGACATCGCACAGGCGCGCCGGGACTGGATGGAAGGCCGCCGATTCGGCGAGGTGCAGGGATACGACGGCGCTCCCTTGCCCGCTCCGGAGCTGCCGAAGGTGCCGCTGAAACCCCGGGGGAATCGCCGCTGACCTGCGAGGATGCCTGCGGCTTCGACCGCGTCGGCGGCCGGATGCGGCCGTGGCCGGCCCGGTGCCAGGGCGACCGGCATCGTCGTGGCGAAGCCGGCGCCCTCCGCGATCACCGCGGTCGGCACGGTCTGGTCGGCGCCGGTGCTGACGCGGCGAGGACAGGCGATCGGGCGGGCCGATCAGTGGTGGTGCACGGTCGGCCGATGCGCGTCCGGTGGCCGGGTGCGGTGGCCGTGGCGGTCGGTGCGCAGGCCCAGCCCCATGATGGTCAGGTCCACCAAGCGGTGGACGGCGGCCGGGTCGGGTGCGGCTGCAGCCGCCGTCAGGGCGTGGAGGCAGTAATTGGCGAGCTCGTCGGAGGGCGCGTCGCTGTGGAACCGACCGTCCGCGGCGGCTCGGGAGAGCAGGTCACTGTCCTGGTGCTGTGGATCGGCACCGCCGAGCGCGTGTCGGCCATGCGCTCGACGTCCACCACACGGCTCGGGCGTGGCTCGGCGCAGCCGCGTGCCTCGCTGGTTGGCTAGTAGGAAGTGAGGTCTTCGGCCGCAGAGAGGCGGACATGACTGACGTAAATGAGGTAAATCAGCGGGTCATTGCCCAGTTCCGGGCGCAGGGCGGCACTGTGGGAGGCTTCTTCGAGGGCAGGCATCTGCTGCTCCTGCACACGGTCGGCCGCCGTACCGGCCAGGAACGGGTGAACCCCCTGGTGTATGCGGCCGACGGTAACTGTTTCCTCGTCTGCGGCACCGCGCGCGGCGCGGAACAAGATCCAGCATGGGTGGGCAACGTCGCCGTCATGCCCAAGGCGACCATCGAGGTGGGGGAGCAGATCCTCAAGGCGACCCCTACCTTGGTCACGCATGCGTCGCCGGATTGGGAACGTCTCTACGGGCTCTGGTCGGCGTATTGGCCTGACAGCGCGCAGTACGAGACCAGGACATCGCGCAAGTTCCCCATCGTGAGACTGGAGCCCGACGCATCAGACGACGTCCTGCTGTGAATGAGCGGTAGTTCACGGACTGAACCAGGCTACGGTGCTTTCGCCGGTGCTCGCTTCGCCGTGGCTGCAAAGCTTTGCCGACGCGGTCCGGGCAACGCTGAGGATCATGTAGGCCCGTCAGCGCGCCGCGTGCCGACGAGCGCGGCTGGCGGTGATGGCGCGGGCGGCGAAATGGCTGCCGGCCACGAACCGCAGCAACGGTCCGAAAGTGGGAGCCGCGAGGGAGCCGGTGAAGTACAGGCCGGGAATGGATGCTTCCAGCGAGGCGAACAGGGCTGGGGCGGCTGATCCCGGTACCCGGGCGATGGCCGGGCGCAACGCAGGGGACAGGAAGGACAGGGTGTCGACGTCGATGCGGTAGCCGGTGGCGGCCAGCACATGATCGGCCTTCGTCTCGTGCTGCTTCGCGCCGTCGGTGCCCGTGACCAGGCGCACCGTGCCGTTGTCGAAGTCCGCGTGGCGAACGGGGCGGCGGGTGTGCACAGCCACTCTGCCCTCGACCCTCTCGCGCAGCCACCACGCCCCCGAGGGGCCAAGCGCCCTGCCGACCAGCCACAGCCGGACGGTGGCGGGTAGCGCCCGCACCGCCTGCGGAGCCGTACATACACCGGTCAGCGCCCATCCCGGCCCCAGCGGAGAAGCGGGATGCGCGATCCGCTGGGCGAGCGGACGGTGTGGCACCGGTGTGCCACCCCAGCGCACCTTCTCCGCGCGCACCAGCACCTCCGCCTGCGCCCCCGCCTCCTGCAGCAGCGCCGCACTCTCCAGGGCCGACTGACCGCCTCCGATCACCGCAACGCGGTGGCCGGCATAGCGGGACAGGTCGGTGTGGTGACTGCTGTGGGAGACGGCCGCGTCCGGGCCCTGCCTGGGCAGAACGCATCCGCCCTCTGCTCGGGCCGGACGGCACAGCCGTACCGGACGCGCTGTGCGAGCTGTACCCGAAGGTCCTTGACGACACCCGACTCGGGCCTGGATCGCTCCTACGCCGTATGGCTGCCGAACCTGGACCCGACGTCGCGAGCGTGGTTCGGCGAAACGTGGCGGACGCCGTACGGCGAGCGCTGAGTAACGGGCCGCTGGCCGCCTCCGTTCGTGACGTCGTGCAGGACTGGTGGCGCGATCAGGCCCCGGCCACCGGCGTCACGGTCCGCGACGACATGCGTCAGGAGGTCTTCCGCCCGCCCCCCCATCCACCCCGGCGCGCTGGACGAGACCCTGAAGTGGGGCGGCGAAGCCGCCGAGGCGGCCGATACCCGCATCGACGTCGAGCTGACGGTTCAGGATGGCACGCCGCACGTCTGGCTCGGCCTCGACAGGGTGGACGTCCGGGCGGCTTGCGACGATTTCGCCCGCCTGTTGTCGCACACCCTTCCGTGCACCGACTGCCTGGTCGGTGGCGACCATGTACTGCTGTGCCTGCACGGCGATCTCGAGACAGATCCCCTGCATCCCTTGGCCGCCGCAGGCATGGATGCCTACGCCTCCGGGCCGAAGGACCGGCGACGGCTCATTGAGCAAGTCGCCGACGGGTCTGCGGAAGCACAGGACAAGCAGCCGTATCCGTGAACTCGTAACGCGAGCCGGGCCACGTTCTTCGCTCCGCTTCAGCGTGGCAAGGGCGTGACAGGAATGGCGCTGCAGAGCCCCCGCTGGCTCTGGAAGAAACGGCTGGCCCCTGGGCGTTCACCGAAGGCCCGGCCGACGCCGGGACGGCGAAAACTTGGTATGCGGAGCCGTCGCGACCAGGTAACGTCTTGCTCATGTTCTTCCAGACGCCGATTTACGAGTGAGAGCGTGATGGGCCCCTGCTGACGTCCTTCGACGTCGCCGTGCCCGTCCCCCACCGATGAATCCTTAGATCACTTCACAACATTCCGGGAGAACCCGTGAGCAAGAACATCAACAACCCCGTGGGCATGGGCGGCGGCCAGCGCAAGAAGCTGTCCCGCGCCGAACGGCAGAACAACGGTCCTCACCGCAACCTCGACCGCCAGGGTGCCGCCGACCAGAAGGCGGAGCTGGTGCGCAAGATGCGTGAGAAGGCAGGCACAGCCGAGGGCGCCGGGCAGACGGGCGACAACACCGCACAGAGCTGACGCACCGCCACCGCAGGGCGGCACCGCACGGGGCAGGGCCCGGACTGCGATACGTGGTCCGGGCCCTGCTGCCGTACCGGGCGCGGCCTGCCCCGCTCAGCTCTAGTGCTGTGACCGGAAAGGTTCACCGGCTCGCGACGCCCGGCACGGCTCCCCCAAGCTCTTCGAGCAAGGGGGACCCCCAGCCGCGTTGTCGCATCACCCGAGTACATCCAGTACACGGGCGATGCTCCGCCTTGCGAGGCACCGCACCGGACGCCGCGAGCTTTCCGGCAAACCTTCCCGGCCACAGCACTAGGCCGAGCACCCGCTCTCAGCCGACCAACCGGGGCAGCCGCAGATTCAGCAGCCCCGTCACCGCCACCACCCCGAGCTGCATCAGCAGCGTCACCACCAGCGCGTTCCCCGTGCCCAGCCCGGGCGACACCGCCTCGCCGAGTTGGCCAGCGTCGACGCGCGCCAGCGGGCCTCTTCGAGTCTGAAAGAGCGTTTTGTCCTGGCGAAGGTGTTTGGTAAGCCGATCGAGGATGATGGCGGGGTGTTGGTCATAGTAGAGGCAGTACAGCCAGCCCCGTTGAGGCCCATGGCTGGCCGAGTGCCTCCGATGCCCCTGAGGTGGGAAAGGACGGTGACTGCGTTGTCTTTCGTGGACAGTTGAGTCTTACCGAAGAGGGAGGGGCTGTCCTGGACGTGGGCGGCACGCTGATCCTGTTCGATCTCGCCGCCCCACCGCTGCCGGAAAGTGCCGATGGATCGTGGGACGAGGTCCGTGTGGCGCAGGACCACGTCACGGTCTGGCCCTACGAGCTCTGACTGCTGATGGGTGGTCAGGTTTCGCGCCGGTTCGGAGTGGACTCGCGGGTCAGCCGGCGGCTTATCAAGTCGACCATTGCCAGCTTGATCATGGCTTCCGAGCGGTGCGGGTGAGCCTCGTAGTCGCGTGCGAGCCGTCGGTGGTGCATGAGCCGGCCGAAGGTCCGCTCGACGACTCCAGTGCCGTGGGTTCACCTTGAAGCCCTTCTCGGCCGAATCTCGGCGGACGACTTCGACATCGATGCCCAGGCGTGCGCCGTGGTCGATGACCTTGGTGCGGTAGCCGGTATCACCACCGTCACCCTCGGCTGGGGGTACGCCGCGCTCGCCCTGCTGACCGCGCTGCCGCTGCTCGTCCTGGCCGTCCGCCGCACACCTCGCTGACGCGCGGCTGTCAGCGTGCCGCTGCTTCGGCCGCAGCCGCCCCGCGGTCAGCCGGGGTATCGGTCAAGCCCAGTTGCAGGTGCTCGACGTGGTACAGAGCCTGATCCAAAAGTTCGGCAACGTGGTTGTCGTAGAGCGCGTAGACGACGGAGCGGCCCTGGCGGGTTCCGGTGACCAGCCCGAGGTTGCGCAGCAGGCGCAGTTGGTGGGAGCAGGCGGACTGCTCCATGCCGACCTCGGCGGCCAGCTCGGTCGCCGGCAACGGCCCTCCACGCAGCCGGGCGAGGATCAGTAGCCGGGACGGGGTGGCCAGGGCCTGCAGGGTGGTGGCCACCCTGGCGGCATTGGCTGCGTCCAGGCGTGTGCGCGGAACGCTGTCAGCTGGCGGTTTGGCTCCGTGACCCATGGGCTCATGGTACGCCGCCCCATGAATGTATGAATTAATGTTCATGTATTCCTGTTACGGTGGTGGGATTGGACGCTGTCCGCTCGTGTCTGTGTAAGGGCCCCTGTTTCGATGTCTTCCACCCTCACCCGTCCGGCGCTCGCCGGTGACGCGGCCGTGCGCGACGGGGTCGCGCCCAGGCGTCGCACTCGGATCTTCGCGCTGCCCGAGACCCGCTGGGCGGCAGCTGCCCTGGTGTTGTTCCTGATCGCGCTGCCGCTCTACCTGCTGGGGGCGCCGACGTGGTCCTGGGAGCCGCTGTTCGCCCTCACCTACGCCACTGGCGGCTGGGAGCCCGGCTGGGCCGGATTGCAGGCACTCAAGGAGCAGACGCTGGATGTGGACCTGCTGATGGTCGTTGCGGCGCTGGGGGCGGCGGCGATCGGACAGGTCCTGGACGGCGCGCTGCTGATCGTTATCTTCGCCACTTCCGGAGCCTTGGAGGCGATCGCCACCGCGCGCACCGCCGACTCGGTGCGCGGCCTGCTCGACCTTGCCCCCACCACCGCCACCCGCCTGCTGAACGGCGGCGGCGAGGAGACGGTCCCCACCGAGCAGCTGGCCGTGGGCGACACCATCCTGGTGCGGCCCGGTGAGCGGGTCGGCGCCGACGGCCGCGTCCTGGACGGCGCGAGCGAGGTGGACCAGGCCACCATCACCGGCGAGCCGCTGCCGGTGGCGAAGGAAACCGGTGACGAGGTGTTCGCCGGCACCCTGAACGGCACCGGCGCGCTGCGGGTGAAGGTCGAGCGGGACCCGTCCGATTCGGTGATCGCCCGGATCGTGGCCATGGTCGAGGAAGCCTCCGAGACCAAGGCCCCCACCCAGCTGTTCATCGAGAAGATCGAACAGCGGTACTCGATCGGGATGGTGGCCGCCACCGTCACACTGTTCGCGCTGCCACTGCTGTTCGGCGCGGCGTTGCAGCCGACGCTGCTGCGCGCGATGACGTTCATGATCGTCGCCTCGCCGTGCGCTGTGGTGCTGGCCACCATGCCCCCACTGCTGTCCGCCATCGCGAATGCCGGACGCCACGGCGTCCTGGTCAAGTCCGCCGTGGTGATGGAACAGCTCGGCCAGATCGACGCGGTGGCGCTGGACAAGACGGGAACCCTGACCGAGGGCACCCCACGGGTGACCGACATCCGCCCGCTGACCGCCTCCGGCCTGAGCGAGAAGGAGCTGCTGCGGATCGCGGCGGCGGCCGAGCACCCCAGCGAGCACCCGCTGGCCCGCGCCGTCGTGGATGCCGCCCGCACCCGCGACCTGGACATCCCCATGGTGGAGGACTTCACCTCCGCCCCCGGCACCGGAGTGACGGCCACCGTCGACGGCAAGGCCGTCGCGGTCGGCAGCCCCGCCCGGCTGCGAGGCGGCCGAGATGACCACCCGGTTGGCGTGGTCGCCGACCGGCTGGAGGACGAGGGCCGCACCGCTGTCCTGGTCGAGGTCGGGGGCACCCCGGTCGGGGTGCTGGGCATCGCCGACCGGCTGCGCGAGGAGGCCGCCGCCACCGTCACCGCCCTCACCGCCCTGACCGGCAGCACTCCGGTACTGGTCACCGGCGACAACCCGCGCGCCGCCGCCCGCCTGGCCGACGAGGTCGGCATCACCGATGTCCGCGCGGGACTGCTGCCGCAGGACAAGGTCACCGCCGTCCAGGAACTGGAGCAGGCCGGGCGCAAGGTGCTGGTGGTCGGCGACGGCGTCAACGACGCTCCCGCGCTTGCCGCTGCCCACACCGGCATCGCCATGGGCCGGGCCGGCTCCGACCTCGCCCTGGAGACCGCCGACGCCGTCGTGGTCCGCGACGAACTGGCCACCATCCCCACCGTCGTCGCGCTCTCCCGCCGCGCGCGCCGCCTGATAGTGCAGAACCTGGTCATCGCCGCGGTCTGCATCATCGGCCTGGTCATCTGGGACCTGGCCGGGATCCTGCCGCTGCCGCTCGGTGTCGCCGGGCACGAGGGCTCCACCGTCATCGTGGGCCTGAACGGCCTGCGTCTGCTGGCGGACGCGGCCTGGAGCCGCGCCCGTAGCGGGAACGGACAGTGAGCCGCCGCAGCCGCAAGGCCGCCTCCGCGAATGCAGGGGCGGCTCGCTGCATGGTCACCGTCTGCCGCGGCTGCTGCTGCGGCACGGCGAAGATCCCCGGCCTGGACCACGCCGCCCAGCTCGACCAGCTCCGCTCATCCCTCCCCCAGATCGCGCAGGTACGCGTCACCGGCTGCCTGGACGCTTGCGAGCACGCGAACGTCATCGTCATCCAGCCCTCTGCCGCAGGGCGTGCGGCCGGCGGGCGGCCGGTCTGGCTGGGCCTGGTCAACGACCGCGACGCCGCAGACGACATCGCGGCCTGGGTCGAAGCCGGCGGACCGGGCCTGGCCGACCCGCCCGGGGTCCTCGACCTGTACACGTTCAGCCCGTCCCGCCGCATCCGCCAAGCCGTCGAACCGTGACCGACGCGATCCGGTAACCGCGTCGCCGGAGGGCGCAGATGTCCCTGGCGCGGGCCGTAGGCGCCCCGGTCGGCCCTTCTTGTAGGTGGTGCTGAGCAGGCGGCGCCGTCATTGAATCCGGCCGTGCCGAAGCCGGCGGCGGCCGGGTTCTGCTCGTGCAGTGGGGTGAAGTCGACGTCCAGCTCGGGGTCGTATGCCTCGGGCTGGATGCCGAGCTCGTGCGTGGACTACTCGCCGAACCGGTTGATGCGCTCGACCTCATGTTGTTGATCACCGCCCATATTGCCCGAGGCGTTCACAGTGCTTCCTTCGCGGGGCCGCATCTGGGCGTCGATATCGTCGCCGAGACGCATCGGTCTGCCGCAGCCCCCGCAGGCGCGGGATTACCTCGATCACGCGGTCGACTGGCCCGCAACAGGCACCGATTGTGCTGTCTCGCGCGCGGGCGCTTTGACGGGGAGACTCATATGTAGCGGCCGTTCTCTCACTCTTCGTTGCTCGACATCTTGAAGCGTGCTGAACGGCTGCGCCTCGTTGCCTCTGAACCCGGGGGATCTCGGCTGAACCCGGGGGATCTCAGCAGGTCGACTTGCCGCCGACGTTCAACGTCATCACGGCGGCAGTCCGGTCGGGCGCTGCGGCATCCATGCGTTCGCGACGAGGTGAATCACATTATGTATGGCTAAGGTGGTGTTTGGTCGTTATTCGTTCACGGCCCGGTTCTGGGGCCGCCAGGAGCCCACCTGTCACACGGGGAACATCCAGGGCGCAAGCCACGTGGCGCCGGTGCTGGTACCCACCGGGTGGCAGGACGGCTCACCAGGCGTGATCCCCAGAGTTCGGGCGCTGCGGCAGCAGGGCGAGGTGCAACTGCCGTCCGAGCAGACTCGACCCGTGCAGGCTACCGGCTCGTGCGTGCTCTCGCCCCGTGGCAGCGGGAAAGGGCGGAGGTGCGTGCAGATGACGGTGCCGACTCGCCGGGGGATGCGAGTGCAGTTGGTGGGCGCGCTGGCGGCCATTGCGGCCCTGGTTGCCGGAGGCAGCGCGTCCGGCAACCAGACGGGAGCGCGGGCGGCGACCAGTAGCGGGCACGGAGCGGTACAGGTGCTGTATTGCGGGTCGCTGCAGAACTTCATGGAGCATGATCTCGGTCCGAAGTTCAGTGCCGCGACGGGTTACCAGTACCGCGGGGTCGGTGGCGGCTCCACCGAACTCGCCAACCAGATCAAGGGCAAGGTGCGTCAGGCCGATGTCTTCGTCAGTGCCAGCCCGAAGGTCAACGACTCGCTGAAGGGTGCGGCCAACGGCGACTGGGTGTCCTGGTACGTGGCGTTCGGCAGCGCCCCGGTGGTGATCGCGTACAACCCGCACAGCAAGTTCGCCGCCGCCCTGAAGGCCAAGCCGTGGTACCAGGTGATCACCGAGCCGGGCTTCCGGCTGGGCCGGACCGATCCGAAGCTGGATCCCAAGGGGGAACTGTCCGTACAGGCCCTGCAGCAGGCATCGCGCATCTCGAAGGACCCCGATCTGCTCTCCAAGGTGGAGAAGTCCTCGCAGGTATTCCCGGAACAGGAACTCGACGGAAGGCTCGAATCGGGACAGCTGGACGCCGCCTTCTTCTACAGCAATGAAGCCCTCGAGCAGCATGTACCCACCGTGGACCTCGGCGCGGTGAAGGTCGCCGCCCACTTCACCGCGACGGTGGTCAACCGGGCGCCCAACTCCGCGGGGGCCACGGCCTTCGTGCAGTACCTGCTGAGTGATCAGGGCAGGGCGAGTCTGGCCGCACACGACGTGACCCTTTCTGGACCCGACGTCGTTGGCGACAAGGCGGCGGTCCCCGCGCCACTGCGTACCGACCTGACGAGGACAGCCGGCTGACGACGTCGTCCTGCGGAGGGAGGCGGAGGGTGAGTCCACGACCAACGCGGCCTCGCGGTCAGGCATGCTCGCTCGGCACGCCGCTGCCCTGGCTCGCCTCCCTCCTGCTGCTGTATCTGCTGGCCCCCCTGGGGGCCTTCCTCGTGTGGGCGGCCGGGGCTCCGCGCGGCGCGCTGACCGCGCCCGGCGTCGGGGACGCTCTGACCGTCTCGCTGGAGACCGCGACCATTGCCACCGCGATCATCACCGTCCTCGGTGTGCCCCTGGCCTATCTGCTCGCGCAGGCCCGCGGCCGTATCGCCTCTCTGCTGGGGATGGCGGTGCAGCTTCCCCTGGCGATGCCGCCGCTGATGAGCGGCATCCTGCTGCTGTACATCGTCGGACCGTACGCCCCGCTCGGGCGCCTCTTCGGCGGTCGGCTGACCGATCACGCGGCCGGGATCGTACTGGCCCAGGTCTTCGTGGCGGCCCCTTTCCTCATCATCGCCGCGCGCTCGGCCTTTGCCGCCCTCGACCAGGATCTGACGGATGTCGCCGCCACCCTCGGCCACGGACGCCTGTCCCGATTCACCCGCGTCGCCCTGCCCGGCGCGGCTCCAGGCATCCAGGCCGGCCTCCTGCTCGCCTGGCTGCGCGCCTTCGGCGAGTTCGGCGCCACCGTCGTCCTGGCGTACCACCCCTACTCGCTGCCGGTTTACACCTACGTTCAGTTCGGCAGCACCGGACTGAACGCGACCCTGCTGCCGGTAGCCGTGAGCCTCGCCGCCGCCGTGGTCATTCTGGCCGTCAGCCACTTCACCGCCTACCTGCGGCTGCCCCACCGCCGCCCCACCGTGCTGCCCACACCCCGTGCGCCGTCGTCCCGGACCCCTTCGCGGCTCGCCTTCGACCTGCACGCCCGGTCGGGCAGCTTCCAACTGCGGGTCTCGCACACATCCCGGGGCCGCCACCTGGCAATCCTGGGCCCCTCCGGCGCCGGCAAGACCCTGACTCTGCGCCTGGTGGCCGGCCTCGTCCGTCCCGAGGCCGGATACGTCCGGCTGGACGACGCCGACATCTCGGCGGTACCGCCCGAGCACCGGGGCATCGGCTATGTCCCACAGGAGGCCAGCCTGATCCCTCACCTGACGGTCTGGCGGCAGATCACCTTCGGCTCCGGCACCGACCCCGCTCTGGCCGTCCACTGGCTCCGCCAGCTTCACCTCGACGGGCTCCAGCACCGCCTGCCCCACCAACTGTCCGGCGGCCAGCGCCGACGTGTCGCCCTCGCCCGCGCCCTCGCCCGCGACCCCCGCCTGCTCCTGCTCGACGAGCCGTTCACCGGCCTCGACACCCTTGTGCGCGACGACCTGCGGTGGGAACTGCGCCGCCTGCAGCAAGGCACCGCACCCACCACCGTGCTCATCACCCACGATCCCGAGGAAGCGGCCCTCCTCGCCGACGAAATACTCATCGTCGCCCACGGTCGGCTCCTGCAAGCCGGAGCGCAGCAAGAGGTCTTCGCCCACCCCGCCACCCCGGAGGCCGCACGCCTGCTCGGCATCCGCAACCTGCACACCGGACACCTCGCCGACTCCCACACCCTCGACGTCGACGGCACCCGCATCCCGGTCGCCACCACCGACCTTCCCACGGGCACGCCTGTCGCCTGGTGCATACGGCCCGAGGACGTCCGCCTCACCAACACCGGCGGTCACCGGGCAACCATCCTCGACACCGTCCAACTCGGCGCCATCACCGAGATCCGCGCCGCGCTGGCCAACGGACACGAGATGCGCATCGCCCTCACCACACAGGACGCACTCCCGACAACCGGCGGCTGCCGACTCCAGATGCCCCCCGAGGCCATCACCGTCTGGCCGGCGCCCCCCGACACCATCCAGCACCCACTCGCCTACCGCACCACCTGAGCTTGTTCCGCTTTGACGGACACCATCGGTGTGGTGGTCGGACGGCCAGGGCGGCTTCGTAGTGGGCGGACTGCGGTAGCCGAGACTGCTGTGCAGCCGGTGCAGGTTGTACCAGCCCTCGATCCACTCGAAGCCTGTCGTGCGGGCAGTGGACCTGCTCGGCCAGGGAAGGTTGCCGAACAGTTCGCTCTTCAAGGTGGCGAAGAACGACTCGGCCAGCGCGTTGTCCCAGCACTGGCCGGTGCGGCCAGCCGACAGCTCGACATCCAACTCGGCTGCCAGAAGGCCGAATTCACGGCTGGTGTCCTGGCAGCCGCGGTTGGGATGGAAGATCACCGAGCCGGCGGGACGGTGTCGGCGGCAGGCGGACCGCAGCGCCTCGGCGACCAACTCGGTGCGCAGTTGGTCGGCGGTGGCCCAGTCAGCCACTCGCCGGGAGGCGATGTCGATGACGGTGGCCGGGGAGAGCCGGCCTGGTCGGTAGGGATATAGGTGACGTCGCCGTACCAGCGGGCGTCAGTCGCAATCGGTACGGGCAGGAAGTCACGCAGGACCAGGTCCGGGCGGGTCGCCGCGTGCGGGGCAGGGATCGTGGTGCGGTGCCGTCGTCGTGGTGCGGCGACGTCGTCTACGGTGCTGGCCTGCGAGCCCGGCGGCCCGCATCAGCCGGGCGATGCGTCTGCGGCCGCAGACGGTCCCCTCACGCTGCAGGACCCCTGGCGGGTGACGGCCGCACACCGCCCGCTGGGCAGCATCATGAGGGCCCGCAAGGAGGTCTACCGCCGCTCCTCCCTGCTGCGTCACCAGCTCAACCACCAAGAACGGCGCGAGCCGCGCACAGCGGAGGCAGCGTCCTTCCCCGTATGTCGGCGCCTGCGTCCTGCTGCGCATTGATGATCAGACCGACGGCCGGCAGATGCTCAAGCGCCTGGTCCCTCACGTCGCTTCGGCGGCCCGCTGGTGGGATCCGCCCAGCCAGGCCTGGTTGAGCGTGGCGTTGAGCCACGCCGGGCTGCGCGCTCTGCACGTGCCGCAGGCGTCGCTGGACAGCTTCCCGGCCGCTTTCCGTGAGGGCATGGCCGCCGGCGCGGCCCGGCTCGGCGACACCGGCGAAAGCAGCCCCGAGCACTGGGACGCCCCGCTGGGCAGCAGCGACGTACACCTGGCCGTGTCCGTCTTCGCCCCGGACGACACAGGACTGGAATCACTGCTGGAGGAGCGACGCCAAGCGCTGCGCGGTCTGCCAGGCGTACAGGTGATCTACCGGCTCGACGCCGCCCAACTACCGGCCAAGCGCACGCATCTGGGCTTCGTGGACGGCATCGATGAGCCGGACGTCGAAGGCGCGGGTGTGGCCAGCATCCTCCGGACCGACCGCGAGTACTACGGCTACATGCCGGGCTTCGGGCCCACGATCAAAGCCGGGGAATTCGTCCTCGGTTACGAAAACCAGCTCGGCCGGCTCTCCCCCATGCCCGAGCCCGACGTACTGGCCCGCAACGGCACCTACGTAGCCTTCCGCAAACTCCACATGAAGGTCGCCGACTTCCGCCGCTACCTGAGGGACAACGCCTCCTCGCCCGAGGAGGAAGAACTCCTGGCGGCCAAGATGGTCGGCCGCTGGCGCAGCGGAGCACCCTTGGTCCTCGCACCCGGCCGTGACGACCCGGAGCTGGCCGCAGATCCCCCGCGGGCCAACGACTTCACCTACCGCCAGGACGACCCCGCCGGTCTGCGTTGCCCCATGGGCGCCCACATCCGCCGCATGAACCCCCGCGACGCCCTGGAAGACACGATCGCGGACGTGCGCATCCACCACGCCCTGCGCCGCGGCACCACCTACGGCCCGATGCTCCCCGAAGGACGACTCGATGACGACGGCGCCGAGCGTGGCATCGTGTTCATCTTCATGGGCGCCGACCTCGTCCGGCAGTTCACATCAGGAAGGCCCTGCGTGTCCAAGAGGCATTCCAGCACCTGCTCGACGAGGCAGGCTGACGGTCGACCACCAGCCTGTCGCGCCGTGCCAGCTGACCCGCTGTCTGAGCAATCGGAGCTGACCTTCCCCTCGTAGCGTGGGCGCGGATTTCGTCGGGCCCGGGGTTCTCGCCCTGACCGCCTGCGGCCGCAGAGACAGCCACCGGCCCGGGGCCCTGCCAATCCGTGGCAGCCCTGGTGCTGTCTCCACGGACCGCATCCCCCGCCCTGGGCCGCCCTGGGCGAAACAGAGACGCTGGAGTACGATTTCCGTTCGATTAATCGTACGGCTCTGGGGGGACGGGCCTTGAGCGTCCAACTGAGGGAAACTGCAGTGCAGTTGGCAGACGTGCTCTGGCGTCAGCACACCGTGTACCGGGACCGGGCCGGGGGTGTGGTCATCCGGGGAGAGCATGTGCAGCGCTGGATCAGTCTCGCCCCCTCGGGCCGCAGGGACGAAGTCCTGCTCCGCGCGGGCCGTATCCTCGACGGCGGCACCACCGCTCCGGCGCGTTCGGAGACTGTCGTACCGCTCTGCGCCGGCACCGGCGAGCTCGCCGCGGCCTGCCGTCGCCTGCTCGCCGAGACCGCCGCCGACGCCGCACTGCCCGCCCCGGCGGCTCCAAGCCGGACCAAGCGGTCCGAGAAACCGAGACGGCCCGGGCGGAAAGGGAAACGGATGAGCTTCGCCTCCTGGACGATCCTCGCCTGTGTGGTCGGCATCGTCGCCCTGTACGCCTACAGCACTGCGACGACCGGCACGCGCTGAGCACACGGCAGTCATCGGCGAGCCGCCACGCCCGCTGCGCATCCCTCGGGAAGGCGACCTGGCCGCCATCGTCAGCAGGTCGCGTCGCTTGGGGCGTGCACGCTTCGTGTCATAGCTGTGACGTTGGTAGAGACGCTCTTCGCAAGGGTGTTGACCTCGCAACCATCCACCGTCACCCGTGACACTCCGGTTTCCTGTCGCGCTGTACGTAGTGACCCCGGGCGGGGTCAGGCGCCTGCACTCCGGGGGGAGGCTCGCGGGACCGACGTGCAGGGGATGGCCGGCTTCCCCGTGGCGGGTCTGCCCCTGCTCGAAAGGCCGGCCTGGGCGCCCAACACGTGGCAGGGCGCGCCCGGATGCAGGCATCCGCACTTCTGGCACGCGAGCAAGTCGTCACTCTCCGTGCTTGCTTGGTCGAGCTGGTGGGCGGGGTCCTGATAGCCTGCTGCGATCTTGGAAATGGGACCCCGTCGGTGTGCGCCGGCGGTCCGGCTACTGCGCGTTCGCTGCCCTTGACCGGGCGGTATCTCATCGCGTGAACGAGAAGAACCCTGGTGCCCCCGGCCTGGCGGGGTTCGGTCCTGGCAGTCCACTTGGAGGGCGTTCGGCGTGCTGTTGGCGGCTCGGTATCAGCTCGAGGAGCTTCTCGGTCGAGGGGGGATGGGAGAGGTCTGGCGCGCGCGAGACGAGGTCCTTGGCCGTCCGGTCGCGGTCAAGCTGCTCCTGGCCGGTGGCATCGACCCGTCGGCCGCGGCCCGCTTCCGGCAGGAGGCACAGACGACCGCTCGCCTGAGCCACCCCAATATCGTCGCCATGTACGACTTCGGCCAGGCCGACGACCGTCTGTACCTGGTCATGGAAATGGTCCAGGGGCGCAGCCTGGCCGATCGGCTGGCCTCGGCGGGGGCGCTCACGCCCCGCGAGGTGGCCGCCATCGGCAGCCAGACCGCCTCAGGCCTGGCCGCAGCACACCGGCAGAACGTCATTCACCGTGACATCAAGCCGGCCAACCTTCTGCTCGCCCCCGACGGCACGGTCAAGGTGGTGGACTTCGGTATCGCCCGCCTCGCCGACGACGCGGCGGCCGGGCTCACCAGCGCGGGCATGATCGTGGGCTCCGTCTCCTACCTCGCCCCGGAACGAGCCCTGGGAAAGGACGCCGGCCCGGCCTCCGACATGTACGCCCTTGGCTGCGTCCTGTACGAGCTCCTTGTGGGATGCCCTCCCTTCCGCGCGGACACCCCGACCGCACTGCTCTACCAGCACGTCCAAGAACTGCCCGCACCACCGCGCAGCATGGGCGTGGAGCTTCCGGCAGAGCTCGAACAACTCGTCCTGGCGTTGCTCGCCAAGGAAGCGGAAGCGCGCCCCGACGCCGAACAGGTCGCCGACTGGCTGTCCGCTCCGGGAGGACTGAGCACGCCCGCGACGGCGCAGCCCACACCGCTGCCGTCCTCACGACCGGCCGCCGCGGTGGGGCGCACGGCCGTGCTGTCGGCTCCTGCCACACGGCGATCCCGCAGGCGTGACTCCCGGTCGCGCACGGTCGCCATCTCGGGACTTGCGGCGGCCGCCCTCGCGACCGCGGGATACCTCCTCTTCCAGCCGGACTCCGCACAGGTGGCCGCTGCCGACTCCCCTGCTACGACCCAGGGAGCAACGCCGTCCACCACCGACCCTGCTTCCTCGTCGCCTGCTGCTTCGGCTGCTTCTCCTCCGCCGAGCCCGTTTGCTGCTTCGGGTGTTGCCGTCGACACACCCGCAGGGTTGTCCAACGACCCCGGGGTGCTGTTCGGCCAGGTGTCCCAGGAGCTGAGCACTGCCGCCGGCGAAGGTCGGCTCGACCCGCACCTCGCCGACGATCTGGAACACAAGGTCTCCCAAGCCCGGGACAAGCTGGCTGAGGGCAGAGAGAAGGGGAAGGACAAGACCAAGGACGTACGCAAACGGGTCCGCGACATCCGGCACAAACTCGCCGACGCCGAGAAGAACCAGGAGTTCTTCAGTACCCCCGAGTTCGACCGGCTCCTCGATCACCTCGCATCCGTGGTCGGGGAAACCGACTAGGATCCCAGGGCCTGTCTGACGGGTCGCGTCACCGGCCCCGCACCCGCCAGCAGTGTCACCCGAATGGCGCAACATGGCGTGCCACCCACATGGGTGAAGGTCAAGCTGACCAGTGCCCCAATTGAGGCAATCCGCGAAAGGGGAACCAAATGCGCATCCGACGAATCCTCGCCGCCGTCATCGCCACGGCAGCCCTCGCCGGACTCGGCCTCACAGGCGCCGCCGCCACCGCCACCGCCGCCGCCAGCCCCACCCCGGGTGAGTGCGAGCAGGGCGGCGGAACAGTCAATTGGGCGAACAACACCTGCAAGGGCGGTACGTACGACGGGCAGATGGTCGACTAACCCCCACCGGGCGCCCCGCAGCCACGTGCTGCGGGGCGCTCCCGCGCGAGCGTAGCCGGGAGAGTCGCAGGGACCGTGCCGACCCGTCACTTCATCGGGCGCAGCCACGAGGACATCGCCAAGGCCCGGGACGAGTGGCAGAACGCCTCCGACCGCTTCGGCGCCGTCGAGGGGTACCCGGGAGACCGGCTTCCCGCCCCCGCGCTGCCGAACGCCGTCATCAGGCCGCGCAGGAACCCACCGCGCCACTGATCCGTCCGACGTGTCACCGACCCCACCCCGAGAGGAAACCCGATGAGCCGGTCCTCCAGCTCCGTGACCGTCCGGCGGACGGACGCCAAGCACCGCTACGAGATCCTGGTCGACGGCGAGCGCGCCGGGCTGGCCGCGTACCGCGACCACGGTGACCAGCGCGTCTTCTACCACACCGTGGTGGACGACGCCTTCGCCGGACAGGGCCTGGCCTCCCGGCTGGTCCAGGAGGCGCTCACCGACGTGCGCGAGTCCGGGAAGCGGATCGTGCCCGTCTGCCCGTACGTGGCCGGGTTCCTGAAGAGGCACGAGGAGTTCGCCGACATCACCGACCCCGTGACCACCGAGATCCAGCACTGGCTGGATGCCCAACTGGGCTGACCGCCCGCACGAGCAGGGGGAAAGCGGCGGGAAGACGAGAGAGCCGGGCCCGGGGCTGCCGCCCCGGGCCCGGCTCCTTCTGCTGTCCGGCTACAGACCGCGTACCCGGATGTTGCGGAACTCGATCAGATCGGTGTCGCTGTGGTTCTGCAGCCCCACGTACCCGCTGAGGAACTGGCGCAGGTCGGTGGGCGGGTCACCCGCACGGGACGACGACTTGCCGGGCGTGTTGTCGAACTCGTTGATCACCACGCCGTTCCGGATGATCGTGTAGTGCTGTCCGACCGCACGCACCTCGTAGTCGTTCCACTGGCCCTTCGGGGTCACCCCCGCCTTGTCCAGGCCGAGCGACTTGAAGTTGTAGACGGAACCGGTCTTCTGCACCTCGCCCGCGGCGCCGTCGTAGATCTGGATCTCCTGGCCGCAGTAGATCGCGACCCACTCGGGGGCGGTGCGGGCCGAGCCGACCGTGCCGCAACTGCCGTCCGGGCGGTCCGCCAGCGGTGTCCTCGGGTCCGGGAACCGGATGAAGACCCCGCTGTTGGCGTTGGCGCTGCCCGGCGCCACGTCACGGAACTGGAGCCTGACCGAGAAGTCCTTCAGCTCCTGCTTGGCGTACCACAGCATGCCCATGCCGCCGGAGCTGCGCATGGTGCCGTCCGGCTGGAGCGAGAACTTGCCCGCTCCGGCCTGACGCCAGTCGGCCAGACTCGCCGCGGTCCCGTCGAAGACGGTCTTGTACCCGGCGACCTTGCCGATCTCGCTCTGCGCCGCCGCCTTGCTGATCGCCGACGACTCGCGGTTGTCGAGGACGCCCTGCTTGCGGAGGTCGTTGACCACGGCGTTGACGTGGCTGACGAACTCCCCGTGGTTCGGCCAGGACGACTCGTCGTCGATCAGGTCGTTGACGGTGCAGCCGCCTCCGGCCCGGTGGTTGGTCACGCCCGTGTCGGTGTCCAGCAGGTGGACGGTCGGCCGGGCGTCGGGAGCCGGGCAGCCGGCCTTGGCGTCGAACGTCGCCGTGGCCTTCTCGCCGTCGGCGTAGGTGACCGTCAGCTTCGCGTGGTACGTGCCGTAATCGGCGTACGTGTGGGCCGGGTTGGCCTCGTGCGAGGGCTTGCTGCCGTCGCCGAAGTCCCACTCCCAGGCCACACCGCCGGTCCTGGCGCCGGCGAACGCCACCGTCTTCGGCTTGCTCTGGGTGACCACCCGCGCCCCCGCGTCCTGCGGCTTCGGGGTGGCCGGACCGCCCTGGTAGGTGATGCGGACGAGCTTCTGGTTGTTGTCCAGGCTGAAGAAGCCGCCCGCGTAGTCGAGCATGTACAGGGCGCCGTCGGGACCGAACTTGGCGTCCATCCAGCTCTGCATCTGGGTGGCGCCGCCGCCCGGCGCGATGATGCTGCGCAGGTCCTCACCGAAGGCCGGCGCGCCCTGGTCCTTGACGCGGTCGGGGTCGAGGGTCACCGCGACCCGGTTGTTGGCGTTGGACTCGTCACCGATGAACCACTTGTCCTCCCAGTAGGCCGGCCAGGCGACACCGCTCTTGGTGTCCACCTGGGAACGGTGGTAGGTGGGACCGGACATGACGGCCTGGCCGCCGCCCTTCAGGTACGGCTGGGTGTAGGTGGCCTCGCTGTCGACGTAGCTGGGCACGCCGCTGCCGTCGGAGCGCTCCGGGAACACCGGTCCGCCGCCCTGGGGCGAGTACCAGATCATGTTGTCGCGGGCCGGCGGGATGTCGACCAGGCCGGTGTTGCGCGGCGACTCGTTCTTGAGGTGGTCGCAGTCGTACCAGCCGGTGAGGACCTTGGCGTCGGTGCTGCTGCGGTCACGGTAGGGCTGCCGGTTGCCCATGCAGTACGGCCAGCCCTGGTTGCCCGCGGAGGTGATGACCGTGGCCGTCTCGTACTTGGCCGGGCCCAGGTCCGGGCTGGAGGCTCCCGCGTCCGGGCCGACCCAGCCGGCGTTCAGCCAGTTGTGCACCGGGTCGACGGAGAGCCGCGCGATGTTGCGGACACCCATCACGTAGATCTCCGGGCGGGTCTTGTCGGTGCCCGGCGCGAAGAGGTTGCCCTTGGGGATGGTGTAGGTGCCGTCGGCCTCGGGGTGGATACGGATGATCTTGCCGTTGAGGTCGTTGGTGTTGCCGGAGGTGCGGCGTGCGTCCTGGAACGAGACGCCCTTGTAGTCCTGCGTCCAGTTGTTCCCCGAGTAACCGTCGGACCCACCGGAGGAGTTGTTGTCGCCGGAGCCGATGTACAGGTTGCCGTCCTTGTCGAAGGACATGCCGCCGCCGGCGTGGCAGCAGCTGTGGATCTGGGTGTCCCAGTGCAGCAGGTCCTTGCGGGTGCCCTGGTCGATGGACTCGGACGCGAAGTCGTACGTCAGCCGGGAGACCGTCCGCTGACCGATCCGCTTGTCGCGGTCGATCGACTCGTGCGGCATCCAGTAGATGTAGATCCACCCGTTCTGCTCGAACTTCGGGTCGAGGGTGATGCCGACCAGGCCCTCCTCGTTCTTGACCAGTTCGTCGCCGCTGCCCCGGTTGCCCATCACGTCGAGCGTGGTGAGCAGCTTGACCTTCTTGGTCTTGGGGTCCCACTGGTGGATGGTGCCGCAGCCCAGGCCGACCTTGGGGTTGTTCCAGTCGACGATCGGGCCGGACGGGCAGGCGGCCTTGCCGATGTAGAAGGCCTTGCCGTCGGGGGCCATGGTGAGACCGTGCGGCTCACCGATCTGGTCGAGCTGCCCCGCCTGGTTCTGGGCGGTCAGCCGCTCGGTCTTGTAGTTGGACGCGATGGTCGCCTGGCAGTCGCCGCGCACCATGCCGGTGGTCCACTGGATGGCGCCGAGGAGATGGCTCTGGAACTTGGTGTCGGTGGTGTAGCTCTCCTCCGTGCGGCCCATGCCGGTGTAGAAGGAGCGGCCGCCGTCGTAGTCACGGCACCACGAGATCGGGTGGAACGGGCCGTTGGCGCCGGTGCCCGGCTTGTACTTCCACTCCTCGACCTGGGCGATGGTGTGGACCTTGCCGACCGGGTTGGGGTCCCAGTTGATCCACTGGTCGGAACGGGTCCAGTTCAGCGGCAGGCCCTTGTTGGCCGCGTGCTGACGGTCCGTCACGTCAACCACGGCCTGCTGGACCTTGGAGGCCTGCGGAGGCGTCGGGTTGGCGTTGAACAGCCGCAGCTCGGCCAGTTGCGTCAGCGGCTCACCGCTGTTCGCGGTGATCTCCAGCCGGTAGTGCTGGTAGGCCTGGCTGTTGGAGAACTGGAACTGCCTGGTCTGGAACCGCGACGGGAACGTCTCGCCGGTCCGGGTGTCCAGGGTCGTCCAGCTCTCGCCGTCCTGCGAACCCTGGAGCTTCCAGTCCCTCGGGTCCCGTCCCTGGTAGTCGTTGGCCGACGTCAGCGCGTAGTTGACCACCGCGACCGGCTTGTCCAGCTTCATGGTGACCCAGGCGGTCGGCGTACGGGCCAGCCACTTGGTGTCGTCCTTGCCGTCGAACAGCTTGTCCTTGGTCTCGCTCGGCGGGTTCTCCGAGTTGACCGCGCTCTCGACGACCTTCTCGGCGTCGGGCAGGCCCAGCGCGGGGCGGGTGCCGATCAGCCCGGTGAACCAGGAGGAGTCGGACTGCGCCCGGGCGGCGTCGTGGACGCCGACGAAGCCGCCGCCGTTGTTGATGTACGACTGGAACGCGGCTTCCTGCTCGGCGTTGAGGGTCACGCCGTCGGCCGACAGGAACACCACCCCTCGGTACTTGGCGAGGCCGGCGGTGGTGAACACGCCCGTGTCCTCGGACTCGACGACCTTGAACCCGTTCTTCTCGCCGAGGTTCCCGATCGCCGCCGCGGCCTTCTTGACCGGGTCGTCCTGCTTGGCGGCCGGTCCGTGGAAGACCAGGACGTTCACCTGGCTCCCGGCCGCCGCGCCCTCGGTGTACTCCGCGGGCGGCTGCGCGTTCGCCTGCACGGCCGGCAGCGTGGACAGCCCCACGGTCAGCGCGGCGCTGGACAGCAGGACGACCGCGCGGCGCCAGGACCACGCGTGGCGAGCGGTCCGCACCGGACGCGACGGCGGTGCTCCGCTTCGTCGTGAGAGGGCGAACCGGTCTCTCTTGCCCATGGTTGCTCCTTGACTCGATCCGACAACGGAAGAGTGATCAGGGGATGGAGCGAGGGCTGCCGCGGACGCCCCGCCCGGCGTGGGCCGGGTGCGGCGGATTTCGGCGGGCGGTCACGAGGCCCGGGAAGGACGCGTGCCGGAAGGGCGAGGTCGGGTTCGCCCCGGGTCCTTGCGGGTGAGGACCGGCCGGCGGCAGTCGTACACGCCCGTCGGACCGTCAGGTGGTTCGACGGGCGTGGCTTTGGGGGGCTTGGGGGCGCAGCCCGGATCGGGGGCCCCGTCGCTGCCCTCTAGTGGTCGTGCATGCCGCCGGGGGCCGTGCCGTCGGTCTCGGCCATGTGGTGGGGCATGCCGCCGGGGACCGAGCCGTCGGCTTCGGTCACGAGGAAGACGCCGGCCATGCCCATGTCCGAGTGGCTCTGGACGTGGCAGTGGTACATCCAGGCGCCCGCGCCGACCCGGTCACCCGCGACCACCTGGAATCCGAAGGAGTCCGCCGGGCCGACCGTCTTGGTGTCGATGACCCGGCTCACGTCCTGCGGACCCTGGAGGATACCGGTGCGGTTGTCCACCCAGCGGTGGCCGTGGATGTGCCAGGTGTGGAAGAAGTCCCCGTGTGTGATCACGATGAACTCCACTCGCTCACCGCGGACGGCCTTGAAGGTGGGCGCGTCGTGGGCGCCCCGGTTGTTGATCGTCATGTCGTTGAACACGACCGTGAACTGCTTGTCGGGCAGCACGTCGCCCTTGCGGCGCACGATCACGGGGCCGTAGAGGCCCTTTTTGATGCCGCCCGTGCCGTGCTCGGTCCCCACGTTGTGGTCGTGGTAGTGCCAGTAGCCGGCGCTGCCGGCCTCCCATGTCCCGCCCTGGTTCGACGGGGCGTGGGTGCGCCAGACGTAGGTCCGCCGGCCGCCCGGCTCGACGACGCTGTCGTTCATCTTGGTGCCGTCGCTGGCGACGTCGTAGTCCAGGCCGTGCACGTGCAGACTCGCGGCGACGTCCAGGTTGTTGACGACCTCGATGTTCATCGTGTCGCCCTCGGTCAGCTCGATGAGCGGGCCGGGGATCGTCGCCTCGCCCGGTTTCAGGCCGTAGCCCATTTCCCCGTTCGGCAGCTTCTCCATGTACAGGGTCAGGTTGCGGACGGTGCCCTTGTTGTTTCCCTGGCCGTTCCCCTCCACCGGCTTGTCCTTCGGGGCGGCGGCGGTCGCGGTGATGCCGAGCACCGTGGGTACGACCGCGGCAGCGGCTGCCCCGGTGGCGAAGGCCCGCCGGGAGAAGCGTCTCGTACCTGCGCCTGAGTCGGTCATCGTTCTCCAATCCTCTGAACGCGTGCGAACCCGAAGGCGTCGCGTGGTCGTGATGTGATCCGTCGCCGACGGCAGCCGTCCCGTCAGGGCGGTGTGCGGTGGTGCGCCGTGCCTTCGGGCCCGCGGGGGAGGCGGGACGGTCGCCGGATCGGCCTGCCGGTGAGGCCGTCCTGCTCGGCTCGATGTGCCGGATACGGCGGGGGATCGGGTCGGCTGGGCGAACGGGGTTCGCCTCGGGACCGCATCACCGTAGCGGGCACCCCTCCAGTTTTTCCAGACTCAGGTCAAAGTTGGTTGGATTGTGGCCATAGACCTTGGCGGGCCGTCAAAAGCCCGGTAGCTTCCCAGCGTTGCCGCACTTTGCGAGAGGTGGGGCCGCGGGACCCTGCGAGAGGCCGGGTCCGCGGGACTGGCCCCCTCGACGCGCTCCATCCAGGCGGCTGGTCGTCCACTAGACGGGACCGCGAGTGTCCCTGCGCGGTGCCGCACAAGCGAATTCGCGAAAGGTGCAGCGGTGTTCAGAAGACTGCTCCATGCCCAGACGGATCCGCCCCCCTCAGGATCGGCGCCACGCAAACCGTTCCGCGCACACCCGGTGCTGGCGGCCCTGGTGGCGGTCGTCTTCACGGCCTTCTCGCTGGCCGTGCCGGCCGCGTACGCGGCGGCGGGCCGCGGGACCGAGAAGGCGGCGTCCCAGGTGCTCACCTGGACGGCCGGCGACGACTACACGAAGTACACGTCGGTGCCCACCACCGCGGTGGCGGGACCGGCGACGATCGTGTTCGAGAACAGCGCGGCCACCGGCAACACCACCGGAATGCCGCACACGTTGACGTTCGACGTCTCGAACCCCGACTACAACAACGACCTCAGCCTCAACCTCCAGGCGAGCCCCTTCGACTCCAACGGCGGCAAGTACACGGCCGAGGTCGTTCTCAAGCCCGGCGTCTACCGCTACTTCTGCGCGATGCCGGGCCACCAGTCGATGACGGGCCAGCTCGTCGTCACCGCCGCCCCCGGCGACGACGACACCACCGCACCGGAGACGTCGGCGTCGGTGTCGGGGACGAAGGACGGGTCCGGCAACTATGTGGGCAGTGCGACGGTGACGGTGTCGGCTTCGGATTCCGGGTCGGGTGTGGCGAGTGTGGAGTACTCGCTGGACGGTGGTGCGTTCTCCGCGTATGCGAAGCCGGTTGTGGTGAGTGAGGTCGGTGCGCATTCGTTGTCGTATCGGGCGTCGGACAAGGCGGGGAATACGTCGGCGGTGAAGTCGGTGGAGTTCTCGGTGGTGGCGGCTGAGCCGGAGGACGTGACGCCGCCGGAGACGTCGGCGTCGGTGTCGGGGACGAAGGACGGGTCCGGCAACTATGTCGGTAGTGCGACGGTGACGGTGTCGGCTTCGGATTCCGGGTCGGGTGTGGCGAAGATCGAGTATTCGCTGGATGGTGCGGCGTATGTCGCGTACTCGGCGCCGGTGCAGGTGAGTGGTGTGGGTGCGCATTCGTTGTCGTATCGGGCGTCGGACAAGGCGGGGAATAGGTCGGCGGTGAAGTCGGTGGAGTTCTCGGTGGTGGCGGCTGAGCCGGAGGACGTGACGCCGCCGGAGACGTCGGCGTCGGTGTCGGGGACGAAGGACGGGTCCGGCAACTACGTGGGCAGTGCGACGGTGACGGTGTCCGCCTCGGACTCCGGCTCCGGTGTGGCCGGCATCGAGTACTCCCTCGACGGCGGCCCCTACCTCCAGTACGCGGAGCCGGTGGTGATCGACAGGGCCGGGAGCCACACGCTCCTCTACCGGGCCACCGACAAGGCCGGCAACACGTCCACGCCCAAGTCGCTGTCCCTGAAGGTCGTCGCCGGCGAGCCGCCGACCGACTGTCCGGAAAGGGACGACCGGGCCACCGTGTTCGTCGGCTCGATCAACACCGGTGTCCCCAACCGCGTGACGGCCGGCGGCTGCACGATCAACGAGCTGATCGAGGACCAGCGGGCCTGGGAGAACCACGGCGCGTTCGTCTCGCACGTCGGAAAGGTCGTCCAGACGCTGCGGGACGAGGGCGTCATCGACCAGCGGGAGGCCGCCGAGATCAAGAAGGCGGCCGGCCAGTCCGACGTGGGCAAGCCCAACCGCGCGCCCTCCGGCGCGTGAGGCACGGCCCGGGCGGTGACCCTGCCTGAACAGGGAGCCCTGGCGGGCCGCGCCACAAGCCCGCCAGGGCGCCTCCGGCACCGGGCCCCGGACGCTGCCGCGCACGGCTTTGTCCATCCGGAGGTGAAAGTTCCCCACATCAGTGCACAAGTTTCTTTCATCGGCGGCGGCTCGGTGCTACGGTCCTTCTCAAAGTCGTGCCCCCCATGTGCCGGGCATGCGAACGGTTCTTGCCACGACGGGGGCGGCGTGAGGTCTATGACGGCTCGACCGGCCAATCTCCACCAGGCCCGGCTGCTCCGCCTCCTGCGCGACCTCGGCCCGCAGTCCCGGGTCGCCCTCGGGGAGCAGGTCGAGCTGTCGCGCTCCAAGCTCGCCTTCGAGATCGACCGGCTCCTGGAGACCGGGCTGGTCGTGCAGGACGGCCTCGCCGCCTCCCGCGGTGGCCGCCGCTCGCACAACGTCCGGATCGCCCCGTCACTGCGGTTCCTCGGCGTGGACATCGGCGCCACCTCCGTGGACGTCGCGGTCACCAACGCCGAGCTGGACGTCCTCGGCCACGTGGCCGAGACGCTGGACGTGCGCGAAGGCCCGGTCGCCGTCTTCGAGCGGGTGCTCGCCCTGGCCGGCAAACTGCGCGAGGCGGGGCTGGCGGATCGCTTCGACGGCGCCGGGATCGGCGTACCGGGACCCGTCAGGTTCCCCGAGGGCGTCCCCGTCGCGCCGCCGATCATGCCCGGCTGGGACGGCTTCCCCGTCCGCGAGGCGATGAGCCAGGAACTGGGCTGCCCCGTCCTCGTCGACAACGACGTGAACCTGATGGCCCTGGGCGAGCAGCAGGCCGGCGTCGCCCGGTCCGTACGCGACTTCCTGTGCGTGAAGCTCGGCACGGGCATCGGCTGCGGAATCGTCGTCGGCGGCGAGGTGCACCGCGGTGTCACCGGCAGCGCCGGCGACATCGGCCACATCCAGGCGGATCCGGAAGGACCACGGTGCGCCTGCGGCAACATCGGTTGTCTCGAGGCGTACTTCGGAGGCAGCTCCCTCGTCCGCGACGCGACCGCGCTCGCCCAGTCCGGCCGCTCGACGGAGCTGGCCGGACGGCTGGAGGCGGCCGGGAGGCTGACCCCCGAGGACGTCTCGGCCGCCGCCGGTGCCGGGGACGCGGCCTCCCTGGAACTGATCCGCATGGGCGGACGGCGTACCGGTCAGGTCATCGCCGGCCTGGTCAGCTTCTTCAACCCCGGCCTCGTGGTCATCGGGGGAGGGCTCACCGGACTGGGGCACAACCTGCTGGCGAGCATCCGCACCCAGGTCTACCGCCAGTCCCTGCCGCTGGCGACCGGCAACCTGCCGATCGTCCTCGGCGAGCTCGGCCATGCCGCGGGCGTCGTCGGCGCCACCCGGCTGATCAGCGACCACATCTTCTCACCGGCCTGACCCGTCCGGCCCGGCCTGCCTGACCTGGCCGGATGGGCGGGACCGGCCACCTCGGACGCGCCGAACCGCGCCGATCGCGTACTGGCGCGAGTGGACGGTGACACGTCAAGATCTCCTCCTCAGGGCGGCTCCGACCGGTCGTGCGCCGGTACCGGTTCGGTCCGGCGCACGGCCGGAGGAGGAGAGAACGACATGTTCGAGACCACGAGTTTCGACTCCGTGGAAGTACGTGCGTACCGCAGCCTGGTCGGAATGCCGGAGGCCACACCGTCCCAACTCGCCCGTCGTCTCGGCCTGTCCGGACGCGAGGCGGCCAGACTCCTCGACACGCTGGAGGCCAAGGGGCTGGTGTGCCGCGCCGAGGGCGCGGCACACCGCTTCCGCGCGTCACCGCCCGATCTGGCGCTCGGCCCGCTGCTGCTGAGCCGGCAGCAGGAGTTGCAGGCCGCGCGGTCGGTGATGGCGAAGCTCACCGAGGAGTACCGCCACCAGACCCGGCGCCGGGGCTCGGCCGAGGCGGTCGAGACGGTGACCGGGGCGCGGGCGATGGCCCGGACGTTCGACCAGCTTCAGCGCGGCGCACAGGCCGAGATCCTGGCGCTGTGCAAGCCGCCGAACGTGGCGGTGCCGTCACGCGGCAACGACACCCAACTGGACGTCCTGGCCGCGGGGGTGACGTACCGCGCGGTCTACGAGCGGTCGGCGCTGGAGGTGCCGCCCGAGGTGTACCGGATCCGCGAGTTCGTCGAGTGCGGTGAACAGGCCCGGGTGGCCGCGGAGGTTCCGGTGAAGATGGTGGTCGCCGACCGGCAACTGGCCATGCTGGTGACCCCGTTCGTACGCGCCTCGGACGCGGGCGGCCCGGCCGGCGACCCGCCGTCCGCCGTTCTGGTCCGCCCCGGCGCGCTGCTCGACGCTCTCATCGCGTTCTTCGAGAGCCTGTGGGCGGGCGCCTCGCCGCTGGTGCTCACCGAGGACGGGCTGGTCGGCGAGAGGGAGTCCGACCGGACACCTTCGCCGGAGGACCTGCTCCTGCTGTCGCTGCTGCTCACCGGTCTGACGGACACCGCCATCGCCGGACAGGTCGGAACGAGTCTGCGCACCGTCCAGCGCCGTATCCGCGACCTGATCGAGTTCGCCGGGGTCCGGACCCGGATGCAGCTCGCCTGGGAGGCCTCCCGCCGCGGCTGGCTGTGAGGCCTGAGCCGGACCACGGGACGCCCGGCCCCCCCGCCGGGCGGCTCCGGTGCTCGCGCACCGGAGCCGCCGGGGGATCACTTCTCGAAGACCTGGAACTCAGCGGCCCGGACGTTGAACGCCGCCGGGGAACCGGTGGCACAGTCCGTCACGTTGTTCGGGTCGTTGTCCTGCTTGCCCGCGTAGGCCGGGTTGCCCACGCACTGGTTGGTGATCGTCTCGATACGCAGGTCGGTGGCCGAGGTCGCCGGGATGTCGAAGCTGCGCATGACGAGGTCGGGAGCCGCCGGGCGCGGCTTCGGGGCGTCGAAGGCGTCCTTCGGGCTGAGGTAGACGACGTGGAACTGCTTGGGCTGGGAGCAGTCGACGGTCGCGGTGCGGGTGCAGGCCGAGACCTCGAACTGACGCAGCGCCGAGAAGCGGCTCTGGCTGCCGGTGTCGCCGCCGGGGTCCCTGCTGTCCGTCGGCCGGTTGATGGCGCTGACCTGGATGCGGCGCACCTTGGTCGGTCCGTCGACGGCCAGGTGGACGTTGACGCCCTTGCCGGTCACCGAGGTGCCCGTCTTGTCACCGACGTACGCCCAGTTGGTGCCCTCGTCGTCGTCGATGAGCCTGGCCGCGTTGTACCCGTCGCCGGTCGCGGTGGCACCGGCCGCCGCCGAGGCGAGGTTGGGCTGCATCTTCACCTTGACGGTCTGCTTGGAGGCGTCGTCGACCTGGAAGTCGAAGCGCGTCAGACCGTAGCCCGGGGCGACCGCGATGGCGTCGTAGTGGCCCTTGGTGAACAGCGCCTTCTTGTCGAGGTCGGACGTGGTGCCGGCGATCGGCGTGGTCCGGGCGCTGAACTTGCCTATGTAGACGCGGGCGTTGGGGATCTCGTCGCCGCCGTTGACCACCTTGAAGGTGAGGTTGCCGTTGACGCCGGTCGGGGTGGCGAAGTCCGCGTGCGGCCGGGTGTCGCTGGTCGAGGTGGCGGTGGCGTCGATGCCCATGCCGCGCTTGGCGAACGCGCCCCACATGACGTCGAGGTCGGCGCCGTGGTGGCGGATCTTGTCCGCGGCGAGCATCGCGTCACGGGCGTCGATCATGGTGATCTTGCCCGTGCCCATCAGCAGGTACGAGTCGAACATCAGCTGGACCCAGCGCCGGCCGCCGCCGCAGTCGTCGACCGACGTCTTGCCGGCCGCGCACGAGGCGAGCACCTTCTTGGCCGGCTCGCCGTACTTGCCGACGAGCGCCTGACGCACCTCGTACTGCACGGCGTTCCAGATCTCGCCGTCGGAGTGCACCTCCGGACCGCCCATGTCGTAGCCGAAGTTGGAGTAGTTGAGGGGGCTCTTGTCGATGGCGAAGTTGCGGATGCCGCGCTCGTTGTTGTCAGTCACGTACGGGCCGACCACCCACGGGTCCACGCCGTCCGGGACCGCGCCGGTCTCGATCAGCCGCTCGGTGGCGACCAGGTCGCTCCAGGACTCGCCCATCGAGCCGGCGTGCGTGCCGGAGAGGCCGGAGGTGCCCCCGCCGACCATGCGGTTGGTGATGGCGTGGGTGTACTCGTGGCCGATGACGGAGGCGTCGAAGTCGCCGTCGGCGCAGCGCCCGTAGAAGGCCCCGGCCTGCGGCTGCCACAGGTACATGTTGGTCAGCGCCACACCGCCGTCGACTCCGGTGCTCTGGTTGGCGTTGTTGCGGGTGGCGGGGTTGCTGCCGCCGGAGCGGGCCACGCCCATCTCCGGGTCGCCGCCCTTGCCGCCCAGGTCGTAGTTGTCGTGCTGCATGTTCCACGTCTTCTCGGTGAACCCGAGGTGGTACGAGAAGTCGTGCATCACGTTGTGCTGGGCGAACAGGTTGCCGATCGCCGCGTCGCGGTCCGGCTTCGCGGGGTCGGTCAGCACCTTCGGGTCGCAGCCGGTGGCGTGCCAGGCGTCGGTGTAGGAGTAGTCGTAGGCCCGGTCGGCCCGCACGTCCGGGGTGATGCCGAGCCAGTTGCGCCCGTTGGCCGTCAGACCGTCGCTGGCGAAGGCGTTGGCCCCGAGCGTGGTGCCCAGTTTGTAGGAGCCGCCGTAGGTGCCGCCGCCCTCACCTGAGGCGATGTCCCAGGCGTGGTGCGGAGTGCCGGGGGCGGAGTCGCTCATGACGCGGTCGCAGCCCGGAGCGGCCGTCCAGCACCAGGTCTCGCGGGTGTCGGCGGAGGAGTCGTTCAGCGGGGGAGAGAAGGGGAAGACCTTCCATTGCGGGTTGCCGTCGTGGCCGTCGGCGACCCCGTCCTCGACCAGGGACCGACGGGCCAGCACCTCGCCGGTACGGGCGTCGACGACGCTGTCGTAAAGCTCCGGCTCCTCGCCGGCCGCACCGGCCTGCACCTGGTAGGCCGAGCGGACGGTGCCGTCGGGGTCGGCGATCACGACGGGGCGTACGAGCTGCGGTCCGGACAGTCCCGAAGCCTCGAACTTGCGCCACTTGTCGGTACTGTCCGTCGCGGACAGCTTGCCGGGCGCCAGGGCCACGTCGGCCAGTGCGGCCTTGATGGCGTCCTGCTCCGACAGGGTCGCCGGCTTCGGTGCGCCGGTGACCGGGGCCAGTGCCCCGGAGACGCTGACCACGGTGCCGTCGACGACACCGACGGAGATCTGGCCGTCCCGGGCGAACGGCTTGCCGTCCACCTCCTGGGCGAGCAGCACCGCGGCACCCTTGCCGATCGGGGTGCTCGACACCAGCTTGAGGTCGTCGACCTGGGCGGCGGGGATGCCGAACAGGTCGGCGTTGGCCTTCAGATAGGCGCGGGCGGTCTGCTCGGGCTTGGTCGGCAGCCCCTTCGCCAGGGCGGTGCCGTCGCCCTCCGGCACGACCGTGGTCGGGGTGCCGTACCGGCTCCAGCTCACCCGGGCGTCGGCCTTGGCCGCCGCGCCTCTGGCCCTGGCCGACGGGGCTCTGTCGGCGCCCGGCAGGTCCTTGTCGGGTTTGCCGTGGTGGTGGGCGCCGGTCATCCCCGAACCGGATCCCGAGGACGGCGGTTGCGCCGGGCCCGGGTCGGCGCCGGCGGTCGGTGTCTGTATCACCGCGACGATGCAGGCCGTGGCCAGCGCCAGGACGGTTCGCCGTGCACGTGTGGAGCGTGTGGAGTAAGTGCGCACTCGTACCCCTCTCCTCAAGAAGGGCCGGACAGGGATTGCCCGTCCGGCACCCGCGGAGAGTGGCACGCGGCGTGATGCGACAGGAATGATCGTGCATGGCGGAAACATGACAATGCACAGTTCCGCCACAGGTTGCTCCCGAGTGCTCCACGGTGGACCGTGCCGTTCCGCCCATCTCAAGCCGCGCCGAACGCCGCGAAAGCCCACCCCGTCGCCTGGTGGGTCGCGTCGCCCGGGAGGGCGGTGCGGGCGTCGCGGAGTGCCTCGGCCAGGGACAGGCCGGCGTCCAGGCCCTTGTGCAGGCCGAGCATCAGGGGGACCACCGCCTCGTCGTTGACGGGGGCACTGCACGCCACCACCCCGGCGGTGCCCAGCGGCAGCAACGCCGTGACCAGGCCGAGCAGTTCGTCGGCGCCGACCGAGGCGAAGCGGGCGGTGTCGCAGCAGGACAGGATGATCCGGTACGGGCTGCGGTCCAGGCGCTCGAAGTCGTGCACGATCAATGGGCCGTCGGCCATCGTCAGCGACGAGAACAGCGGGCTGTCCGCGCGGAAGGTGCCGTGCGCGGCGATGTGCGCGAGTGCGGCCCCGTCCAACTCCCGCAGGACCCGCGACACATGCGCGTCGTCCTCCTCCAGCACGGTCGGCGCGCCGTAGCGGTCGGCGAGCTCGGGCACCTCCGCGCCCCCGGTCGCGAGACCCGGCCCGCGCACCAGCACCCGGCGGCCCCCCGGCGGCGGTTCGGTCTCGTGGGCGCGCAGCCAGCTGCTCGCCGACGGCGACACGCTCAGCACCCGCTCCCGCAACGACGGCAGCAGCGCCCACGGCACCCGGTGCAGCGACCCCGGCGGCACCACCACGACAGGCCCGGAGCCCAGTTGGCGGGCGACGGGTCCGAGCAGCAGCTCCTCCAGCCGGCGCCCCGCCGCCTCCACCAGCGGCAGCCGGGCCGCCGCCCCCGGGTGGGCCAGCCGCCGCAGTCCCGCCTGCACGTGCTCTGCCTCGGTCACCGCGTCCGCGAGCCGCCCGGCCTCGAAGCGCCGTACCCGCCCCTGCCCGCACAGCAGCACGTGCACCCGCCCGTCCAGCACGGCCAGTTCGACCAACCGCGTGTCCCCGAGCCGCGCCAGCAGCCGGCCGGGGTCGAACCGGTCGCCGCCACCGGGCGCCTCGCCGCGCAGGCGCAGGGTGCGCGAGCGGATCTCCCGTTCCAGGCGCCGCTGTTCGCGTTCCAGGGCGGGCACCGGATGGCCGTCCTGGCGGGCGTCCTGCGCACGGGCGGCGATCTCGCGGAAGGCGGTCAGCCCGCTGAGCAGGGCCGGGTCGGCGGGCGGTCGGGTGGGCGGCGCGGACAGCACGGTGGCCCGCCAGCGCTCGCTCCACACGAGCAGCCGCCGCGGCTCACCGGACGCGAGCGCCGCCTCCTGGGCCAGCGCGGCCAGTTCGGCGCCCTGCGCGGTCGCCCGGGCCCGCAACTCCGAGGCGCCCAGCGTCATCCGGTGGTCGTCGAGCACGTCGAGCCCGCGCCGGCACGCCTCGAGAACGCCGCGGCGGGAACCCGCCGCCCACGCCCGCAGCGCCTGCGCCGCCCAGCCCGTCATCCGGGCGAGCGGCGGCCCGCCGTACCGGCTGCGCGCGGCGACCGCGAGGTGGCTCTCGGCGTCCGCGGGACGGCTCAGGGCGAGCGCGATCCGGCCCGCAAGGAGCGACGCCTCCGGCGCGGCCGGCGAGCCGAAGGAGGCCAGCCGTCCGGCCACCGCCGCGGCGTCCGCGACCAGCCGCCCCGAGCGGCGCCCGTCGGCCACCCGCGCCTCGATCAGCACCAGCCGTGCGTGCGTCTCCCACCAGGCACGCCGCTGCCCCGCGAACAGCCGCACGGCAAGCGCCGCGCGCGCGGTCGCCGTGTGCGGGTCGTCCGCGAGACGCGCGGCCCGCGCCGCGGCCAGCAGCAGCTCCGCCTTGCGGGTCGACTGCCCGCCGATACCGTCCAGTTCGGCGATCGCCGCGTCCGCCCCGGCCAGCGCCTCGGGCGCGAGACCGGCCGCCATCAGGACCTCGCAGCGCCGTACCTCCAGCATGAACGTCGGCGTGCCGAGCTCGGCGTACCGCTCCTCGGCCTCGTCGAGGAGCCGCAGCGCCGCCGGGATGTCGCCCTGCCGGAACGCCGCCAGGCCCCGGCTCTCCACGGCGTCGGCCTTGTCGTGCTCCTGGCCGGTGGTGTCCCACAGCGCCTGAGCCGCGGTGAAGTCGGCGTCCGCGCGCTCCACCGCGCCCAGCGCCAGGTGCACGGTGGCCCGCAGCGTCAGCGCCCGTGCCGTCCAGATCACGTCACCGGCCTGCCGCAGTACGGGAATCGCCCGCCGTACGTCCTCCAGCGCCTCACGATGGCGGCCCAGCACCCACCACACGTACGCCCGCCGGAACAGCACCCGCGCCCGGGTGTGGCCCGTCCCGCGCGCGACCCCGCGCTCGAACGCCGCGAGGCCCTGCCGTGTACGCCCCGCGTGCACCAACGCAACCCCCAGCGTGGCCAGTACGTCGGCCTCCCGCTCGGCCGAGTCGGCGTGCGCCGCCAGGTCCCGGGCCCGCCGCAGATGCCGCAGGGCCAGGCGTGTGTCGCCGAAGTCCCGCTGCCAGATGCCGATCACCTGGTGCGCCACGGATCCGTGCAGCGGCGGCGGAGCGGACTCCAGCAGCCCGCGGGCCCGCGCCAGGGCCTCGCCGGGCGCGGCGAACACCATGGGCAGCAGTTCGAGGACCGAGTCGCTTCCCGCTGTCACCCGTTGGATGGTAGTGGCCTGATGAGGCCCCTGGAACCGGCGCACACCCGCCGACGCTGTATCAGGCGGGGGCCGCACGGCTCAGACTGACGATCGTCGTACCAACGGGAGGACACGCCATGGCACCTCAGCGATTCCGCGAGCAGTTCGCCCAGATCCAGCGCTCGATGCCGGACGTGCCGCTGGCGATGGGCCCGGACGACGCGGCCGAGTTCTGCTACGAGAAGGGTGTCGTCCTCGCCCGCGACGGCGAGGAGGCCCGGCTGGTCGAGGACACCGTCCGCGCGCACTTCGCGGCGGCGCCCGATCTGACCGCGGACCGTGTGCGCCGGGCGGGCCCGGAGACCAACCGCACCGGAGTCACCCGTATCCAGGTCGGCGACCCGGGCCGCGGCGACCGCGGCGGCGACCTCGCCGTCACGCACGCGCTGCGTGCCCTGCGCGAGCCCGAGGGCAGGACCGGACGGCGGCTGGTCAGCCGCAACCACGTGGTCTCGATCGCGTCGGTCAACGCCTGCCCCGGCGACGAGCCGGTGCCCGCCCCGTTCGGCGAGGGCCCCAACCCGGCGCCCGCCGAGACCGTCTACGACGAGGACACCGCCGTCGGCGTCCTCGTCGTCGACACCGGCCTCATGCACGACTACCACTCGGTCCCGACCCTGGCCCACGTCCAGGGCGACGCGCAGGAACGGGAGACCGACGACGCGGGCGTCCTCCAGCAGTACGTCGGCCACGGCACGTTCATCGCCGGGCTGGTCGCGGCCGTCGCCCCGAACACCGACATCACCGTGCGCGGCACCCTCAACGACGCCGGCGCCATCCTGGAGTCCGATTTCGGCCACCGGCTGTTCGAAGCCGTCGACGCGGGCGGCTGGCCCGACATCCTCAGCCTCTCCGCGGGCACCCCCAACGGCCGCACCGACGGCCTGCTCGGGGTGGACGCCTTCATGCGGGAACTGCGCGACAGAGGAACCCTGCTGGTCGCGGCCGCCGGCAACAACGGCAGCGGCACCCCGTTCTGGCCCGCGGCCTACGCCGGCCTGCCCGGCTTCGCCGAGTCCGTGCTGTCGGTCGGCGCCCTGCGCGGTGACGGCGAGTACGGCGCCTGCTTCAGCAACCACGGCGCCTGGGTGCGGGTGTACGCCCCCGGCGAGCGGCTGACCAGTGCCCTCACCGGCTTCGAGTCGCCCGTGCCGTACGTCTACCAGCACTCCTCCTACGAGGCCTGCCGGTTCGGCTTCGCCTACGGCTGCACCTGCCAGTCACCGCGGCACACCGGAGTGCTCAGCGAGGCCGGGCAGAGCACTCCGGCGCAGGCGGACCGGGCCGTGTTCGAGGGCTTCGCACAGTGGAGCGGCACCTCCTTCGCCACTCCGGTGGCCGCGGGCATGATCGCGGCGCACATGACGGCGCACAAGGAACCCGACCCGCGTGCGGCCCGGCGTCAGCTGCTCCAGGCGAACACCGAGTACGCGGAAGTGCGCGGGGCGCACGTCCCGGCGCTGCGTCCGCCCACCTGGCGCCCGGTCCCCGTGACCCGGCTCGCCCCGTCGGCATGAGGTCCGGAACCCTCCCCTCCACGGCGTACGATGACATGCCGTATCCGAGGGGTGAGTCAGTGGAACGCGCAGAGGTCGGCGTGCTCGTCCGGTCCGCCGTCGACGGTGACGCGGCGGCCTGGAAAGCACTGGTGGAGGGGATGAGTCCCCTGGTGTGGTCGGTGGTGCGGGCGCACCGGCTCTCGGACGCCGACGGGCACGAGGTCTACCAGACCGTGTGGTTCCGCTTCGCCCAGCACCTCGGGCGGATCCGCGAACCCGAGAAGGCCGGCTCGTGGCTCGCGAGCACGGCCCGCAACGAGTGCCTGAAGACGCTCAGGAGCCTGAGCCGGCTGACGGTGACGAGCGATCCGCAACTCCTTGACCGGGTCAGCGAGGACCGCACGCCCGAGCAGTCGCTGCTCGACTCCGAGGAGGCCGCCGCACAGAGCGAGCGGGTCCGCAGGCTGTGGCAGGAGTTCGAGAACCTCGGCGACCGCTGCCGCCAGTTGCTGCGGGTGCTGATCGCCTCGCCGCCGCCCAGCTACCAGGAGGTGTCAGCGGCCCTCGGCGTCGCCGTGGGCAGCATCGGACCACTGCGCCAGCGCTGTCTGAGGCGCCTGCGCGCACGACTCGACGCACGGGGGACAGTGTGAGCGGCAACATCCGGGACGACGACGGCACCGGCGACGAACTCCCCGCCCAGGAGGGGACGTTCGACGAGGAAGAGATGGCAGCGGGGCTGCTGGAGGAGGAGTTGCGGCAGGCCGCCGCGATCCTCGACCCGGTGCCCCACGACCTGCGTCAACTCGCCGTCGAGGCATTCGCGCTGCGCGACCTCGACGCCCGGATCGCCGAGCTGACCTTCGACTCGCTGGTCGACGCCATTCCGGTCCGGGGCGCGACGGACACACCGCGGATGCTGACCTTCCAGGCCGGTGAGCTGACCGTGGACGTCGAGGTCACCGGGGACGGGCTGATGGGGCAGGTGCTGCCGCCGCAGCCGGCCCGGATCGAGGTGCTGGCGGGCCCGCGGCGGCGGGGACCCGCGCTCACCGCCGACGAACTGGGCCGGTTCACCGGTGACGCACCGCCCGGCGGCCCGTTCGCGCTGCGGCTGCGCGCGGGCGCCGAGGTCGTCGTCACGGAGTGGTTGCGGGCGTGACCGGGACTGTGTCGCCCGACCGAGCCCGCACCGCGTGACGTGCCGGAGCGCTCCCGCCGGATTCAGCGGCCCAGACCGTCGACCAGGGCGGCCAGCGCCCCGGCCAGCCGGTCGAGCCCCGGACCCGCGGGACCGCCCGGCTCGGTCATGTACGTGTCCCGCCGGATCTCCACCATCAGGGCGCCGACGCGGGCGTCTTCGCCGTGGAACTCCAGCGGTACGTAGGCGCCGCTGAACGGGCTGTCCAGTCCCGTCTCGCCGCAGCGCGCGAACGCCGCACGCGCGAGCCCGGTCAGCTCGGGCGACGTGTGGAAGGAGTCGGTGCCCAGGCACACGGGCGGCCGCGGGCCCTCGCCGTGCAGTTCGTAGGGGAGCGCGGCGCCGGGGTAGGAGTGCACGTCGATGATCACAGCACGCCCGGTGGCGGCCAGGCGGTCGGCGACGGCCTTCCTCATCGCCTCGGCGTACGGCCGGAAGTACCGCTCGACCAGCGGCTCCGGGTCGGTGTCCGAAGGCCGCAGGACGTTCCGGTGCGTAGTCCGCGTGTACACCGCGCCCATCCCGACGGCGAGCATCTCCTCCCGCTCGTCCGGGAACCGCTCCGGGTCCACCACCAGCCTCGACAGCCGGTTGACGAACCGCCACGGCGTCAGCCCCGCCAGCCCGGCCGCCGCCTCGGCGATCCGGTCGGTGTACGCGTCGGTGATGTGGTCCAGCTCCCGCTCCAGCTCGGCGTCGTCCAGCACGATCCCGGCCCGGACAACGGCCGGTATCGCCCGCGCCGCGTGCGGCACATGCAGGATAACCGGCGACTCGGCGGCGCCGGGCAGCAGTTCGAAGGACGGCGGGGTGTCGTGCATGGGGCTGTTCCTGTCTCTCTTGGCGTCGCCACGCGGATCTCGGCGTCATGGCGCCGCTGATCCTGCCGCACCCCACTGACAACGCGGCTCAGCCGGCCCCCAGGAGCTCCCGGACCAGCCCTCCCACCTGCTCCGTCTCGATCAGGAAGCCGTCGTGGCCGTACGGCGACTCGATCACCCGGAGCCGGTCGGCGCCCGGGATGCAGTCGGCCAACTCGGCCTGCTGGGCGAGCGGGTAGAGGCGGTCGGAGTCGACCCCGGCCACCACCGTGGGGGCGGTCACCCGGCGCAGGGCGGCGCGCACACCGCCCCGGGCACGGCCGGCGTCGTGGGCGTTCATCGCCTCGGTCAGCACGACGTAGCTGGCCGCGTCGAACCGCCGCACCAGCTTGCCCGCGTGGTGGTCGAGGTAGGACTCCACCTGGTAGCGGCCGCCGTGCCACGGGTGCTCCGCACCCTGCGACGAGCGGCCGAAACGGAGCTGGAGTTCGGGCTCGCTGCGGTAGGTGACATGGGCCAGCCGGCGGGCGAGACCCAGACCGGCGTGCGGTCCGCGGCCGGTGTCGTGGTAGTCGCCGCCGCGCCAGTGCGGATCGCTGCGGATGGCGTGCACCTGGACGTTCGCCCAGGCGATCTGCTCCGCGCTCGCCGCCGACGTCGTGGCGAGCAGCAGCAGGGCGCCCGTACGCTCCGGATACGAAACCGCCCATTCCAGGGCGCGCATCCCGCCCATCGAGCCGCCGGCCACCAGGGCCCACCTCTCGACGCCGAGCGCGTCCGCCAGGTCCCGTTCGGCCGCCACCTGGTCCCGCGGGGTCAGGAACGGGAAGGCCCCGCCCCAGCACCGCTTGCCGTCGGGCCGCGGCGAGGCCGGTCCCGTACTGCCCTGGCAGCCGCCCAGCACGTTCGGCGCCACGACGAACCACCGGTCGGTGTCCAGCGCCCGGCCCGGCCCGACCAGCCCCTCCCACCAGCCCGGCGTGGGATGACCGGGCCCGGCCGGCCCGGTGACATGACTGTCACCGGTGAGCGCGTGCAGCACCAGCACCGCGTTGGAGCCGTCCGGGGCCAGGCGGCCCCACGTCTCGAACGCCATCCGTCCGCCCGGGAGTTCACCCCCCGCCTCCAGCGGCAGCGGCCTGCGCGGCACGTGCCACCGACGGCGCCCCGGCGGGTCCCCCGCCCGCCAGGCCCCGGAGGCCGGCGGGCGGGGGAGCGCGTCCGCGGGGGAGGTGAGCACGCTGTTCAGGACGCCGCCTTGGCCGCGCGGAAACCGGCCTCCAGATCGGCCTTGAGGTCCACGACACTCTCGATGCCGACCGACAGCCGCACCAGGCCCGGCGCGGCCCCGGTCGCCGCCAACTGCTCCTCGTCCAGCTGGCTGTGCGTGGTCGACGCCGGGTGGATGATCAAACTCCGCACGTCGCCGATGTTGGCGAGGTGGCTGAACAGCTCCACCCCGTCCACGAACCGCTTGCCCGCCTCGACCCCGTCGCGCAGCTCGAAGGAGACCACCGCGCCCGCGCCCCGCGGCAGATACCTGCGCCCCGCCTCGTACCAGGGGCTGGAGGGAAGTCCCGCGTAGTGCACCGCCGACACCTCGTCGCGCCGCTCCAGCCACTCCGCGAGGGCCTGCGCGTTGGCGGAGTGCCGCTCGATGCGCAGGCTCAGCGTCTCCACGCCCTGGAGCAGCAGGAACGCCGAGTGCGGGGACAGCGCGGGGCCCAGGTCGCGCAGCAGCTGCACCCGCAGCTTGGCGGCGAACGCGCCGGGCCCGAGCGCCGGCCAGTAGCGCAGACCGTGGTAACTGGGGTCGGGCTCGGTGAAGTCCGGGAAGCGGTCGGCGTGCGCGCCGAAGTCGAAGGTGCCGCCGTCCACCACGACCCCCGCGATCGCGGTGCCGTGCCCGCCGAGGAACTTGGTCGCCGAGTGCACCACGACGTCCGCGCCGTGCTCGATCGGGCGCAGCAGGTAGGGCGTGGGCACCGTGTTGTCCACGATCAGCGGCACGCCCGCCGCGTGCGCCACGTCGGCGACCGCGCGCACGTCCAGCACGTTGCCGCGCGGATTGCCCAGCGTCTCCGCGAACAGTGCCTTGGTGTCGGGGCGGATCGCCGCCCGCCAGGCGTCCGGGTCGTCGGGGTCGTCCACGAACGACACCTCGATGCCGAACTTCGGCAGGGTGTGCCGGAACAGGTTGTAGGTGCCGCCGTACAGCGACGTACTGGAGACGACGTGGTCGCCGGCGCGCGCGACCGTCAGCAGCGCGAGCGTCTCCGCGGCCTGCCCGGAGGACAGTGCCACCGCGGCGACCCCGCCCTCGAGCGCCGCGATCCGCTGCTCGAAGACGTCCTGGGTGGGGTTGTGGATGCGGGTGTAGATGTTGCCGGGTTCGGCGAGCGAGAACAGGTCGGCGGCGTGCCGGGTGTCCCGGAAGACGAACGAGGTGGTCTGGTAGATCGGCGTCGCCCGCGCGCCGGTCGCCGGATCGGGCGTGGCCCCGGCGTGGACCTGCCTGGTCTCGAACGACCAGGCGGAGGTGTCGGGTCCGGCGGGCGCCTCGTCGGGCGTGTGACCGGCGGTGACGGCGTCGATGGGCTGCGTGGGGTCGCTCATGGTGCTCCTCGTACGGAGTGCGGTGGCGCGGGAGGCCGCAGGTCCCGGGCTCCGGGCGCGACGCGCGCAGTGCCGGCGAGGAGCGTCCCAGGGCATGCGGGAACGCGTGAGGGACCTGCGAGAGGAAGAGGAAAGTTTGCCTGTCAGCCTCGGGGCATGTCAGCCGGCGAGGCGACAACCCGTGCTGGTGACACGTCCGTAGTCGACGTGGCGGCGGCTCACGAGCGCGATCATGCGATCCAGGTAAGCACAGGGCCCCGCGGCGCACCAGCACCGGAGCGGGGATGACACGCAGCCGTCACAAAAGGGCTCCGCCCCGGCCGGCGGAGTGCCGGTCGGGGCGGAGCGGTGAGGACCACCGGGCCCGGCGAGGTGCCGGGGCCCGGGTCGGCTCAGAAGGCGGCCAGAGCCTCGTTCCAGGTGGCCGAGGGGCGCATGACCTCGGCGGCCTTGGCCGGGTCGGGCTGGTAGTAGCCGCCGATCTCGGCCGGCTTGCCCTGGACGGCGACCAGCTCCTCGACGATCTTCTGCTCGTTCGTGGCGAGGGTCTCGGCAAGCGGCGCGAACGCCTTCGCCAGACCGGCGTCGTCGGTCTGCTGCGCCAGCTCCTGCGCCCAGTACATGGACAGGTAGAAGTGGCTGCCGCGGTTGTCGATGCCGCCGACGCGACGGGTCGGGGACTTGTCCTCGTCGAGGAAGGTCGCCGTGGCCCGGTCGAGGGTGTCGGCGAGCACCTTGGCGCGGGCGTTGCCGGTGGCCTCGGCGTACTGCTCCAGGGACGGCACCAGGGCGAAGAACTCGCCCAGGGAGTCCCAGCGCAGGTAGTCCTCCTTGACGAGCTGCTGCACGTGCTTCGGCGCGGAGCCGCCGGCGCCCGTCTCGAACAGGCCGCCGCCCGCCATCAGCGGGACCACGGAGAGCATCTTGGCGCTGGTGCCCAGCTCCAGGATCGGGAACAGGTCGGTGAGGTAGTCGCGCAGCACGTTGCCGGTGACCGAGATGGTGTTCTCACCGCGGCGGATGCGCTCCACCGACAGCTTCGTCGCCTCGACCGGGGACAGGATCTTGATGTCCAGGCCCTCGGTGTCGTGCTCCGGCAGGTACTGCTCGACCTTGGCGATCAGGTTGGCGTCGTGGGCGCGGCCCGCGTCCAGCCAGAACACGGCCGGGTCGCCGGTGGCGCGGGCGCGGGTGACGGCCAGCTTCACCCAGTCCTTGATCGGGGCGTCCTTGGTCTGGCAGGCGCGGAAGATGTCACCGGCCGAGACGGTCAGCTCCAGCACGGCGTCGCCGGCCTGGTCGACCAGGCGGACGGTGCCGGTGACCGGGATCTCGAACGTCTTGTCGTGGCTGCCGTACTCCTCGGCCTTCTGCGCCATCAGGCCCACGTTCGGGACCGAGCCCATGGTCGACGGGTCGTAGGCGCCGTGGGCGCGGCAGTCGTCGATCACAGCCTGGTAGACGCCCGCGTAGCTGGAGTCCGGGATGACCGCGAGGGTGTCGTGCTCCTGGCCGTCCGGGCCCCACATGTGGCCGGAGGTGCGGATCATGGCGGGCATGGAGGCGTCGACGATCACGTCGGAGGGGACGTGCAGGTTGGTGATGCCCTTGTCGGAGTCGACCATGGCCAGCTCCGGGCCCTCGGCGAGCTCGGCGTCGAAGGAGGCCTTGATCGCGGCGCCCTCGGGGAGGTTCTCCAGGCCCTTGTAGATGCCGCCCAGACCGTCGTTCGGGGTCAGGCCGGCCGCGGCGAACGCCTCGCCGTACTGCGCGAACGTCTTCGGGAAGAAGGCGCGCACCACGTGACCGAAGACGATCGGGTCGGAGACCTTCATCATCGTGGCCTTCAGGTGCACGGAGAACAGGACGCCCTCCTGCTTGGCGCGGGCCACCTGCGCGGTCAGGAACTCGCGCAGCGCGGCGACGCGCATCACGGAGGCGTCCACGACCTCGCCCTTGAGGACGGGCACGGACTCGCGCAGCACGGTGGTGGAGCCGTCGTCGCCCTTCAGCTCGATGCGCAGCGCGCCGTCCTCGGCGATCACCGCGGACTTCTCGGTGGAGCGGAAGTCGTCGACGCCCATGGTCGCCACATCGGTCTTGGACTCGGAGGTCCAGGCGCCCATGCGGTGCGGGTGGGTCTTGGCGTAGTTCTTCACCGAGGCGGGGGCGCGGCGGTCGGAGTTGCCCTCGCGCAGCACCGGGTTCACCGCGGAACCCTTGACCTTGTCGTAACGGGCGCGGATCTCGCGCTCCTCGTCGGTCTTCGGGTCGTCCGGGTAGTCCGGCAGCGCGTAGCCCTGGCCCTGAAGCTCGGCGACCGCGGCCTTGAGCTGAGGGATCGACGCCGAGATGTTCGGCAGCTTGATGATGTTGGCCTCGGGCGTCTTGGCGAGCTCGCCCAGCTCGGTCAGCGCGTCCGGGATCCGCTGGTCCTCGGCGAGGTACTCCGGGAACACGGCGATGATGCGCCCGGCCAGCGAGATGTCACGCGTCTCCACCGCGACACCCGCCTGCGAGGCGTACGCCTGGACCACCGGCAGGAAGGAATACGTCGCCAGGGCCGGGGCCTCGTCAGTGTGTGTGTAGATGATGGTCGAGTCAGTCACCGGGTGCTCCGCTCCACGTCTGCAACATTGCTCGACATCAAGATATCTCGTGACGGTCCCCGACTCGACAGCGGTCCGCCGCGGATCGGGAGCGCGGGCCCACTTGTCTCCGCAGGGAGTGCCCGGCCGTCTCCGGAGGGCGGGCTCAGTCGTCCGCGAACGAGCCGTGCCGTCCCGCACCAGCGGCGAACCGGGCCGCGCCCCGGAGACCCTCGGCCAGTACGCCCATGCCGTGCCGGAGTTCCCCGCGCAGGGCCGACGACTCGTCCAGGGACTCCTGCTCCAGGACCGAGGCGCGGTCCGCGCGCAGGCAGGCCTGGGGGAAGGCGGCTAGCCGGGCGGCCAGCGACTCGGCCTCCGCGCGGGCACGACCCGTGGGCACGAGCCGGTTCACCAGGCCCGTCTCGTACGCCTCGCGGGCCGGGACCGGACGCCCGGTGAGGATCATGTCCATGGCGCGGCTGGTGCCGATCAGCCGGGGCAGCCGTACCGTGCCGCCGTCGATCAGCGGCACGCCCCAGCGACGGCAGAACACGCCGAACACGGCGTCCTCCTCCGCCACCCGCAGATCGCACCAGAGCGCCAGTTCCAGTCCGCCCGCCACGGCATGCCCGGCCACCGCCGCGATCACCGGCTTGGACAGCCGCATCCGGGTCGGCCCCATCGGCCCGTCGCCGTCCTCCGCGACCCGGTTGCCCCGTTCACTCCCGGCCGCCTTCAGGTCCGCGCCCGAGCAGAACGTGCCCCCCTCGCCCCACAGCACGGCCACCCTGGCCTCATCGTCGGACTCGAACCGGCGGAAGGTGTCGGCGAGTTCGCCGGCGGTCGGGCCGTCCACCGCGTTCGCGACGCCGGGCCGGGACAGGACGACCGTGGTGACGTACCCCTGGCGCTCGATCCGGACCGGCATGGCGTCGCCCTCCTGCTGCGTGCTGGGACGGGCAGGTTACTCCCGGGTCACCTCGCACGCGAGACGCACGGGAGGCACTCGGGAGACTGGCGTACGGGAGCCGGAGCCGCGGGGAGGGGAGAGGTCAGATGACCCTCAGCCGGACCAGCGCCCCCAGCGTGAGCGCCCCCGGCAGCAGCGGCAGCCAGACGGTGATGATCCGGTAGGCCACCACCACCGCCGTGACGACCGCGACCGGCCCGCCCGCCGCCACCAGCGCCACGACGAGCGCCGCCTCCACCGAACCGATCCCGCCGGGCGTGGGCACCAGCGCGACCGCCGTGGTGGCCGCCAGATACGCCAGCGCCATGTGCACGGACGGCACCGGCAGCGCCAGCGCCCGCCCCACCGCGACCAGGGAGACCGCCTGAAGGGCCGGGAAGGCCAGCGAGCCGCCCCACAGCGCGAGCGCCCGCGCCGGACGCGAGTGCACCGACCGCGCCTCGCTCAGCGCCGTGCGCACGAACGCGGCCACCGCCACGCGCAGCCGCCGTACGCACAACGCCACCCCGGTCGCGGCGACCAGGACCCCGCCCACGGTGTACAGCAGCGGACCGGCCATGCCCGAGGGCAACAGGCCGCCGAGCCGCAGCGCGTCCGGGAACGCGAGCAGCAGCGCGGCGAGCAGGGCCAGCCGGGCGATGCTCTCCGCGAGCATGTACAGCGCGAGCGCGGCGGAGGACCGGGCCAGGGAGACCCCGCACACCGTCAGGAACCGCAGGTTCACCGCGCTCGCCCCGAGGCCCGTCGGCAGCAGGTGGTTGGCGGCGCCGGCCGCGAACTGGGTGGCGAGCAGCCGCCGTCTCGGCAACCGCTGCACGACCGCGCCCTGCCGGGTCACGGCCGCCGCGACCCAGGTCAGGCAGGTCGTGCCGACCGCGGCCAGCAGCCACGGCCACTCGGCGGTGCGCAGGTGCGCGAAGCCCTCGGCCAGCACCGACCGGTGCCGCACCGCGGCCACCGCCACCAGCAGCACCGGCAGCAGGCACAGCACCTGGCGCACGGGCAGGCGCCGCGGAAGCCTTCCTGGCCGCGGATCGGGGAGTTCGACCGCTGTCGCATCCGGGGTCACATCCGGAGAGGTTCCCCCCGCCGCGTCAACGCCGGGTGGCGGAACCGAGGACGGCGCCTTACGAGCGGGAAGCGGGTGGGCAGGCGGAGTCGCCGGAGCCTTCGGGGTGCGCACATTGACCTCAACGAAGCTTGAGGTTCTAGGTTCTCCTCCATGAGCATGGAGACCACCGCCTGGACGCAGCTGCACAGCGTCATGACCGCCCAGCAGGAGCGGCGCCCGCTCGCCCTTGCGACGCTGCGCCGCATCGGCGCGTTCGCCCGCCCCCACCGCCGCCGTATCGCGCGGTTCGTCGCCCTCGGGGTGGTGACCGCGCTGCTCGCGGTGGCGACCCCGGTGCTCGCCGGACGCGTCGTCGACGTGATCGTGTCCCGCGGCGACCAGGGCACGGTCGTACGCCTGGCCCTGCTCATCGCCCTGATCGCGGTGGCCGAGGCGGCGTTCGGCATCCTCGGCAGACGTCTGTCGGCCACGCTCGGCGAGGGACTCATCCTCGATCTGCGCACCGCGGTGTTCGACCACGTCCAGCGCATGCCGGTGGCGTTCTTCACGCGCACGCGTACCGGAGCACTCGTCTCCCGGCTAAACAACGACGTCATTGGCGCCCAGCGGGCCTTCAGCAACACCCTCTCGGGGGTCGTCAGCAACGTGGTCACGCTGCTGCTCACCCTCGCCGTGATGCTCACCCTGTCCTGGCAGATCACCCTGCTCGCCCTCGTGCTCCTCCCGGTGTTCGTGGTGCCGGCCCGGCGGATGGGCAGCCGCATGGCGCGTATGCAGCGGGAGGCCGCCACGCTGAACGCGGCGATGGGCACCCGGATGACCGAGCGCTTCTCCGCCCCCGGCGCCACCCTGGTCAAGCTCTTCGGCCGCCCCGAGCAGGAGTCGGAGGAGTTCGCGGCCCGCGCCGGCCGCGTACGGGACATCGGCATCCGTACGGCGACGGCGCAGTCCGCCTTCATCACCGCGCTCACCCTGGTGTCCTCGCTGGCGCTGGCCCTGGTCTACGGCCTCGGCGGGTACTTCGCCCTGCGCGGCACCCTGGAGCCGGGCGCTGTCGTGTCGCTCGCCCTGCTGCTGACCCGCCTGTACGCGCCGCTCACCGCGCTCGCCGGGGCACGCGTGGAGGTGATGAGCGCTCTGGTCAGCTTCGAACGGGTCTTCGAGGTGCTCGACCTCAAGCCGCTGATCGAGGAGAAGCCGGACGCCCGCGAGGTGCCCGGGGGACCCCTCGCCGTGGAGTTCGACGGCGTCCGCTTCGGCTACCCCTCTGCCGGCAAGGTCTCCCTCGCCTCCCTCGAGGAGGTCGCCGCCCTCGACAACCGAGACGGCTCCGAGGTCCTGCACGGCGTCTCCTTCCGCGCCGAGGCCGGCCAGACCGTCGCCCTCGTCGGCTCCTCCGGCGCCGGCAAGTCGACGATCGCGCAACTGCTGCCGCGTCTGTACGACGCCGACGAGGGTGCCGTGCGCATCGGCGGCGTCGACGTACGCGACCTGACCTCCGCGTCCCTGCGGGCCACCCTCGGCATGGTCACCCAGGACGGCCACCTCTTCCACGACTCCGTACGCGCCAACCTCCTGCTGGCCCGCCCCGCGGCGACCGACGCGGAACTGTGGGACGCCCTGCGCCGGGCCCGCCTCGACGACCTCGTACGCTCCCTGCCCGACGGCCTCGACACGGTCGTCGGCGAGCGCGGCTACCGCCTGTCCGGCGGCGAGCGCCAGCGGATGACCATCGCCCGGCTGCTGCTGGCCCGCCAGCGGGTCGTCATCCTCGACGAAGCCACCGCCCACCTCGACAACACCTCGGAGGCCGCCGTCCAGGAGGCCCTGGCCGAGGCCCTGGCGGGCCGGACCGCGGTGGTGATCGCCCACCGGCTGTCCACGGTGCGGGCCGCCGACCTCATCCTGGTCGTCGAGGGCGGACTGATCGTCGAACGCGGCACCCACGACGAACTCCTGGCGGCGGAGGGCCGCTACGCGGAGCTGTACCGGACGCAGTACGAGCAGCGGGCGGAGGAGTCGCGGGAGGCGCGGGAGGCGGTGGAGACGCTGGACGCGCCGGGGATCGCGGTGGCCGGGGAGGCGGTGGCGTAGGCGACACCGCTCAGGGGGAGGGCGGCTGCCGGGTGCGCCGTGCACGCAGTACCTGCACCAGCAGAGGCACGAGGGAGAGCGCGACGAGCACGGCGACCATGACCAGGACGTAGTCACCGATGCGCGGAACCGATGCCCCCAGGCCGTATCCGGCCAGCACCAGGCTCTGGGACCAGAGCACGCCTCCGACGGTCGCCCAGAGCGTGAAGGTCCGCGTGGGCACGCCGAGCGCCCCGGCCGCGGGATGCAGGACGGTCCGCAGCATGGGGATGAAGCGGCCGATCACCAGCGCCTTGCCCTGCCCGTAGCGGGTCAGGAGTGCCTGCGCCCGCGCGGCCCGTTCCTTCAGCCGCCGGTTGGAGGTGCGGGCCAGCAGTGCCCGCCCGCCCCGCCGCCCGAGCAGGAACCCCACCTGCCCGCCCGCCACCGCGCCCACGGCACCGCACACGAGCACCTGCCACAGAGCCATCCGTGGCGCCTGGGCGTCGGTCTGCGCGCACAGCACACCGGCCGGGATCAGCATCGTGTCACCGGGAAGGAAGAAGCCGACCACGACCAGACCCGACTCGGCGAAGGTCACGACCAGAACCCCCAGCGCACCGAAGGCGGCCAGCACCGAGGCGCTGTCCGTCGGGTTGACGGCGAACACCGTCATCGCCTCATGGCCCTCCTCACGTGGCCCACTGCTCCATGATGGACGCGGCTCGACGCATACCGCCTTTCGGCGGGCATGCGCATGCGGGAAGGCCGAGATCTCCCAGGGAATGCTGTTGGCCGCGCGAACCCGGCGGAGAGGCACCCCGACATGTACAAGCGTCGGTCCCGGCCGCACAATGATCGCCGAATCTTTGATCACTACGGCGAGGAGCACGGCTCATGGCAGGACCCACCGCTCAGCAGGACCCCGGGCAGGCAACAGCCCATCACACGGCGCTCCCGGGGACCGAAGGGCTTGGGCAGCTGCGGGAGACATTTCTGCCGAAGCGCATCAGCGCAGTGCGGATAGCCGGCACGCTGGTCATGGGGATCGTCGCCCTGGTCCTTCCCCCCTTGGGCGTCTACTTCTTCTGGCTCGCCTTCAGGACGCCCAACCTCTCGCGCAAGCAGGCCGCCCGCCGACTGCACCTCTTCGAGCACGGCCTGGCCGAGGTGGGAGGGAACGGCGAGGTCTCCGTCTTCCGCTGGGACTCGCTGACTGCGCTCCAGGAGATAACCGAGCGGTACGCGAACGGCGTCTACGTCGGGACCACCTACGTCTACACGCTCCACCGCGAGGACGGTACGAAGCTCAAGTTGACCGAGTTCTACGCCGAGCCCGAGCGCTGGGGCCCGGCGCTCCAGCAGGAGATCACCCGGACGCAGCTGCCCGGACTGCTCACCGGGCTGGAGCAGGGCCGGACCCTGACCTACGGGACCGTCTCGGTGAACCAGAGCGGTGTGGCCACGCCGAAGGGCAGCCTGACCTGGGCGGAGATCGAGAAGGTCGAGATCTCCCAGGGAATGCTGGTGCTGCGCAAGCCCGGCAAGAAGCTGCCCTGGGCCCAGGTGCAGGTCAAGAGGATCCCGAACCTCTTCCTCCTCCTCGCCCTCATCGACCACCTGCGCTACGGCGACCTGCACCAGAACACCTGACCACCAGAACACGAACAACGCCCGGGGGTCACTCAAGGCAGGCCCGGGCGCTGTGCGGCAGCGGGCAGAGGCTCAAGATGCCTCGCGGCGGGCTTGCGATACGGTGCGGCTCCGCGTGACGACCTGTGGGGGACCGTGAACTTCCTGATCAACCGTGTCGCTCGTTGCGTGACCGCGGTTCTTCTGAGTCCGGCGGTCCTCTGCCTTGCAGGCTGCAACCTGGATCCGACCGACCCCGAGAACGTCGCCCCGATCGCCCTGACGAATGACACGTCCGAAGACATGCACGTCTTCTGGTGCGCCGGCGATGAGGACAACGCGTGCACAGAGCAGCACAGCCTGGGAGTCATCGCCGCGGGGAGCACTCGTCACGTACAGATTTCGTCCTACGAAGTGCTACTGCGGATCAAGTCGGCCTCAGCGCCGGGAAGGTACGTCTGTGAAGATGACGCCGAGGGTAGCCGGATAGCCCTGAGCTCGTCGTATCCCTCGGTGAAGTCCGCGTACGACCACTGCGCCGACGGGGCGTCTCCGAGCACGACGGGCTGAGCGTCACACGTCGCCGGATCGCGCGCCGCGCAGGCACCGAGTCATGGTCAAGATCTGGGGATCGGGTCGCTCCGAGGTGGTCGGCTGGACATCCTGATCTTGATGTTGTTCTCGCCGTGCCGGGTGACTTCGTGCAGGCCCATGCGCTGGTAGAGGGCATGGGCCCGCTGGTTGACCGCGAGGACGTCCAAGGTGAGGTCCTGGCCTTGCCTGCGGGCTTGCCGCAGGAGGGTGCGGATGAGCCGACTGCCGATGCCGCGCCCCTGGTGGTCGGGGTGGAGTTCGATCCGGGCAAGGTAGATCTCCACGGGCCGGTGCTCGATGTGGAGCATGCCGGCGTCAGCGCCGTCGACGGTGATGATCTGCCATCGGCTGGGGCTGAACGCGCGGGTGTGGAAGCAGCGTTGGGCGTGTTCGTCCCAGCCCCAGATCTGGGTGATGTGGGCGCCCATGGCGGCCTTGTGCAGCTGGAAGCAGTACTCGCCGTCGGCGGCGGTGGCCGGCCGCAGTCCGATGGCGGTCATGCCACCCGCTCCTGGGATCGCTCGACGAGCTGACCGCGTTCGAACCGGGCGCCGGCACGGACGAGTCGTGCTCGACGGCTCGGCCGGTTCATGCCTGGAACTCGCTGAGGTCGATGGCGTGAACGCGCAGCGCGTAGCCGTACACCGGGTGTGCCGTCTCCCGCTCGGGCGCCATGCCGAGCTTGCGGATGACGTTCTCGGAGGCGTTGTCACCCACCCGGTTGATGCTGATGACACGGTCCAGGCCGCGGTCCTGGAGCGCGAACTCCAGTGTGGCGTGGGCGGCTTCGGACGCGTATCCCTGGCCCCAGAACTGTGAGCCGATCCGCCAGCTGATCGCCACGGCGGGCATCACCTCCGGCAGGAACTCGGGCACGGACAGTCCTGTGAAGCCGATCAGTTCGCCCGAGCCCAGCAGCTCGACGGCGAAGAGTCCGAAGCCCTCCTCGTCCCACTCCTCCTCCCACCGCTCGATGTCCTCGGCCGTGTGGTCCAGGTCGCGCACCGAGCCGTCGTCGATCCAGTGCATGACCCGTGGGTCCGCGTTGATGTCCGCCATCGGCGCGAGGTCGTCGTCGTGCCAGGTACGGAGGAGGAGGCGGGGTGTGAGGATCTCGGTCATGCGCCCATCCTGCCGAACACAGGGGCCTCATCCGTAATCCGGCGCTCGCCTGCGCCGCCGCTGCGGAACCACAAGGCGTCAAGCCGTCTGCCCCCGCCCGAAGGCTGCCCTCGACCCGGCACGAGGGCCGGGACGAGGGCAGCGTTCGGGCGGGACTGTCGGGTGGTCCTACGCGCGGGTCCTCAGCAGGCTCGCGCGGAGAGCCTTCTTGTCGGTCTTGCCGACGGTCGTCCGGGGCAGGGAGTCGGCGATCGAGTAGGAGGCAGGAGCGTAGAGGTCTCCAAGGGCGTCGACGATCTCGCGCGTCAGCTCGGAAAGGTCCGGGACGTCGGCAGGGCCCTGGGGCACCAGGACGACATGCACGGTCTCCGTGTCGTCGTCGCCGGGCAGACCGATGGCCGCGGCCTCCTTGATGGCGGGCTGTGCGGTGAGGAAGTCGTCGAGCAGACGGGAGTAGACGTTGTCGGCGGTGCGGCCCGTCACGATGATGTCCCGCGCCCGGTCGACCAGGTACAGATAGCCGTCCTCGTCCTTGCGCCCGAGGTCTCCACTGCGGAACCAGCCCTCGCCGTCGAGCACCTCCGCGGTGCGTTCCGGGTCGTTCCAGTAGCCCTCCATGACCATGGGGCTACGCACATACAGCTCGCCGACTTCTCCTACGGCCACCGGCTTGCCCTCGTCGTCCCGCAGCTCCACTTCGACTCCCGGCGCTGGACGCCCGCAGCTGGTCAAGGACTCGGGCCGCTGGAGATCGTGTTCCTGCGGGGGCAGCTCGGTGACCAGTCCGTTCTCGGATGCTCCGTAGATCTGGTGCAGGACCGGACCGAAGCGTTCGATTGCCTGCCTCAGACGTGCGGGGGAAGCGGCGGCACCGGTGTAGTGGAGGGTCGACAGCGCCGGGAAACGGCCCGCGTGGCAGTCCGGATGGTCAAGCAGCTCGTACAGCATGGGCGTCACCATCACCATCCTGGTGACGCGCTCGCCGGCCATCGCGGACAGGGCCGTGCCGGCATCGAACGTCCTCAGCAGCACGATGGTGTGGCCGCTCAGGACGCCCAGCAGGAAGGCGCCGTGGCCGCTGGTGTGTGTCACCAGCGTGCATATCAGCAACGCGGTGTCGACCGAGGCGTCGGCAGCGTACGCGCTCGAAGCCTGCACATAGATGTCGTAGTAGCCGCTGCGGTGGACGACCAGCTTGGGCAGTCCGGTGGTACCACCCGTGTAGAGAAGCGTCGCGATGTGGCGGCCGTCGGCAGCCTCGCCGGGCGAGCAGCCTGCGATGTCGGACGCTGCCGCCAGGAAGTCGGCCGCACTCGAGGATGCGCCGACGCTGAAGACATGCGGAATGTCGATCCGGCCGGCGATCCGCTGGGTCCGCTCCTCGAAGACCGGGTCGAACAGGAGCATCTTGACGTCAGCGCGCTGGATCAGCGCTTCAAGTTCGCCGTTGCCGGGCTCCGGCGGAACGAAGACCAGTCGACAGCCTGAGAAATGAATGGCCAGCTGGAGCAGCAGCGCTTCCGGACTGTTCTCCACGAACAGCGCTACTCCGTCTCCCTCCACCAGACCGCTGCCCCGTAAGGCCGCGGCGAAGCGCAGGACCGTGCTGACGGCCTCGTCGCCGCTGATCCGCCGTTCCCCCGCGACGATCGCGTCACGACCGCCTCTCTCCGAGAGCCGTTGCAAGACCGAGACGGTGTAGTTCCCGCTGGAAGTGACCGTGTTCATGATCCTTCTTCGTGCTTGAGTGTGCCTCCCGGGGGACGACCCCGGGCGCTTCCTGATCACTCGTCATCAACGGTGCGGGGGCGGCGAAAAGTTCACCGGGAAGCGGCGGGGACTCGTTCTCACCACTCGGTAGCACAAGAAGTATGAGTGCATCATTCGAATCTGGTGCCGGGGTATCAAGAGACCAGGGGCTTGTTTGTTGTCTGGACCAGTGGGCGGGTGGCGCACCACAACCACACCATTACGCAACGCGGGTATCACGCGATCGCGACGAGTCAGGCGCGGAGGTCGCTCCGGAACGCGCAGGCCGCCATGATCTCCGGCTTCGTCCTGCTCGTCGTGGTCGTGGTCGGGGCCTGCCGGCGAAGACCACAGCGGGATGCATCGTGGCTGGCGGCGTTTTGTCGGGTTGCTGCCGTTTCTGGTGCGCATCTGGACCATCAGGGTGATGCTGAAAAGAGAACGTCCGATCCGATATCAACAGGAGATCCAATGGTGGACGCAGCAAAGGTTGACCTGTACGCAATGGACCTGACTGATGTGCACTGGGTCAGGAGCAGCTACACCAACAGGTGGACAAAGACGTGTGTGGAGGTCGCAGACCTCGGCGACGGAGCGGTTGCGGTCCGTGATTCAAACAACACGGAACTGCCGCCGCTGCGATTCACCGCAGAGGAGTGGGCGGCGTTCCAGCGGGGCGTGCGTGACGGCGAATTCGGCTAGAAGCCTTTAAAAGCCAGGGGCTACTCGGTGTGGTGATGACGTACAGCTCGGCGACGAACATGTTGCCCTGCCGATGGTCGTCAGGGCGTTGGCGATGTCAGCAGGGCAGGCCGGCCCCCGCGGTAGGGGGCAGGCCCCGTCGGCGGTCAGCCGAGCCGTCGCAGTTCCCCTCTCATCCAGTCCCGTTCACGGGGTTGTGCCATTCGCCTTCGTGGGCGCCGGTGAACCGTCCGCGTACGGAGTGAAGTGTGCCGGTGTGTGGGCGATGGGCGGCAGGTCGGGGCGCCAGGACGTGAGGATCTGGGCGCTGCACACGAACAGGCCCTGGGGCAGCTGGTCCAGGGGCCACCAGCGCCAGTCGCCCACGCTCTCGTTCGGCTGGTCGGCAGGCTCGCCCTGCCAGGCGGAGACGACGGCGCCGACGGTGACGCGTACGACGTCATCTACGTGGTCGAGGAGTGTGCCCAGCAGAGTCACGTCCTCGGGGCGCGTGACGAGTCCGGTCTCCTCGGCGAGTTCGCGTACGACGGTGTCGTGGAGGGACTCGCCGGGCTCGACGGTGCCCCCGGGCAGCTCCCAGGTGCCGTGCCGGTGCCGTCCCAGCAGCAGGCCCCGTTCGCCGAACACGATGGCCCCGACGCCGATCGCGGCGTGCGGTACGGGCGGCCGGGCGGTCCGTGGGCGACTGGTCACAGGATGTCGGCTGGGCGTGCGGTGGCGTCGGGCCCGGACGAGTTGGAGGATCCCGGGGTTACCGGGGTCCGGGGCGGTGAGGAGTTCGACCCCTTCCACCCGGAAACCGTGCTCGGTCAGGAGGTCTTCCCAGAGCCGCGGAGTGAGTACCCACATCTGTGTGGGGATGGGCTCCTCGTCGCGCAGCCGGATCAATTCCCGGCGTGGCGCCACCTCTTCGGACGGCCCCTGTGCGTCGGCGTCGGTGTGGAGGGCGGAGAAGACGAGGGGCGCGCCGTCGACCAGCCCGTCCCGCAGGGCCGGTAGCAGGTGGCGCGGGTCGACGCAGGCGAAGGTGCGGATGCCGTAGGCGGCCTCATACGGCTCTGCCTGACGCAGATGCTCGGCGACGTCACCGCACAGGAAGCGTACTCCGGGCTCGCTGCCGTGAGTGTTCAGCGCACGCTGGTGCTGGGTGGGGGACAGGTCGACGCCGTCCACGAGGGCGCCGTACTCGCGGGCCAGGTGGACGGCGTGGTGACCGGGACCGGACCCGACGTCCAGGATCCGCTTGCCGCGGATGTCTCCGAGGACCTCGGCCCCGGGACCCACGCCGGGCCAGAATCCCCAGTCGATACGGTCAGGTACGGGCGGCAAGTAGCCGTAGTCCAGCTGGCGTTGACCGTAGATCGTCCAGCTCTGCTCGTGTGCGGGGTGTGCCGTCACAGAAGGGCTCCAAGTCGGTTCCTGACACTGTTCAGAGAACGAGTTCGGTGCGGCGGAGGTCGCGGAACACCGTGGGTGTCGCCCAGCCGCGCAGGGTGGCATGCATCGCCGATCGGAACGCGGCCTCCGCCGTGGGGGCGTCGAGGGCGCCGGCGAGTTCGAGCGTCACAACCCCGTGCAGGGTGACCCACAAGGAGAGCGCGATGGACGTCGCGTCACCGGCGAGGAGAGAGCCTGCCACGGCGCGGTCGATCGCCGCGAGGAGCGGCCGGATGGGGTCATGGGTGCCGACCGCGCCCGACGGATCGAAGGATTGCGCCCCTCCGAACAGCACCGTGTACAGGTGGCTGTGTTCGTGTCCCCATCGCCGGTACGTGCCGGTCAGGGTGTAGATGTCGGCCAGGGGATCCTCGGAGGCCGGCGCTCCCGACAGGTCCTGGAACAGGCCGGCGACAGCTCTGTCGCGCACCGCTTCGATCAGTCCGTCCTTGCCACCGAAGAGGGAGTACACGGCTGTCGTCGACGTGCCGGCGGCAGCCGCCACGGCGCGGACTGTGACCGATTCGCGCGGGCCCGTGGCGAGTATCTCGGTCGCGCATGCCACGAGCCGCTCTTTGACCGCCTCGTCGTTCGTCCTCGGCCTACCCATGCCAGAAGCGTACCCCGCCCTGATAACGTTGTTTTGAAACAGCGTTCTGAAACTTTGACCTGGGAGTCCATCGTGTCCCCGTTCGCCATACGCCTTGCGCGCTTCGCCGCACGCTTACTGCTGGCCCTGACTGCCGTCGCCACGCTGACTGTTGTCTTTCTCGCATTGATCGTCCTCACGGACGGGGCCCGCTCAGGGAGCGTCGCGTGGCTGACGACCCTGGGCGTCGCTTGCGTCGCCGCGCTGTGGCTGGGCCGCCGCCGGACCGGGGCGGCTCGACTCGTGCCGTTCCTGTCAGTGGTCGTCGCGGCGGCACTGACGGCGTCGGTCTGCGTTCCGACCGTGCCCACGACCCGGCGGTATCCGCTCGCCCTGCCCTTCGTGGCCACACAGCACTGGAGCCTGAACACCGGAAGCAGGGTCGCGGTCTACCACTACCCGCCCGCAGGCCGGGGCAGCCGACCCTCCGTCCCGCTCGTGTACCTCCATGGCGGACCAGTCCGCGGAATATCGCTACTCGATCACTGGTTCCTGCAACTCCTGGCACGCCAGGGCCACGACGTCTACGCCTACGAACAGGCCGGCGGCGGACGCAGCGACCTGCTCCCCATGGACCAGTACACGATCTCCAGATCGGTCCGAGATCTCGACGCTTTCATCCAGCGTCTGGGCAAGGGCAAGGTCGACGTCCTCGGCTTCTCGGCAGGCGCGGTCGTGCTCACGCGAGCCCTGGCGGACCCCTCCGTCACCACAGGGCTGCACCGGGCGATCATCGCCGAGCCCGGCCCGATGGACGGCCCCACATCGGGGATCACCGGGCACAAGGGACGTCTGTCCGCGCGCGGCCTCACACCGAGCACGACGGGACCACGGTCAACGCACATCCCCCGGTACGCCGTGGCGTTCGGCCTCATGCGGCTCGGCCTCCTCTCCACCGACAACGGGTTGATCGGACAGGCTGAGGGCGACAACGCGTTCACCGCCGCTGACCTCGGCAGCGACACGGCTTCCGCCTACTGCGCGCGCGACGCGGACCGCATCCCGCCCGAGGACACGCCCCAGAACTTCTCCTTCAGCCCCGCCGCCAGCCTCCGCCTCCAGCAGACGGTGAAGGACTCTCCCTCCGTCGCACCGCGATTGAGGCGCTCGGAGACCCCCGCCATGCTCATGATCGCCGAGTGTTCCTCGCAGCTTCGCCAGTGGGCGACCACCATCCTCGCCAATGACCCCGCCATCCAGCGCACGCAGTACATGCCCGGAGTCGGGCACCACATGTGGAACGGACTGGGCGACAACAACGACCGGGCCGCAGCCGTCATCACCGCGTTCCTCCGAGGCGAGCCGGCGCCCCTGCCCAACCACCCCACCCGCGAGGAGATTCCCGCCTTCCTGCGCGACCGCCAGTGACGGCTTCGCGATGCGCGGCGTGGTCGCGCGTGTGCTGTGACGCCGCCCGTACACCACGTCGTGTACGGGTTCCAGGCGGGCCCGGTGCATACACTCCTCGGCGTCGAGCCGTTGTACTCGTTGCAAGAGGTGACGGCGGTGTGACAAGGGGGTGTTCAGCCATGGCGAGTGGTGGCAGTACGCTTGATTCGTCCGGCAGCATGAAGGCGTTCGGGGCGGCCCTGAAGGTCTTCCGTGAACGGGCCCTGCTGACGCAGGAACAATTGGCCGAGAGGCTCAACTACTCGCATGCTTCGGTCGCTTCGGTGGAGCAGGGGCGGCGGATGCCCTCCGCGACGTTCGTCGAGCGGGCGGAGGACGCGCTGGAGTCGTTCGGTGTGCTGCGGGCCGTGGCCCGGCACGTGGGACGGCAGCGCGGGCTGGCGGTCTGGTTCCGGGAGTGGGCGCAGCTGGAGGAGGCGGCGGTCAGCCTGTGCACGTACGAGTGCCGGGTCGTGCCGGGACTGCTCCAGACCGAGGCCTACACGCGCGCGGTGATGCTCAACGTGCCGCCTCCGCCGACGGAGGAGCAGTTGGAGGAGCGGATCGCCGCCCGGCTGGCGCGGCAGGAACTGCTGACGCGCAGGCCGCCGGTCGCGTTCAGTTTCATCGTCGAGGAGTCGGTGCTGCTGCGGCACACCGGAGGTGAGGAGGTTACCCGGGAACTGCTCGACCACCTCCTCCTCCGCACGAAACCGTGGAACGTGGAGCTGCAGATCATGCCGCAGCGGCAACCCCATCATGCGGGCACGGACGGGCCGATGCGGCTTCTTGAGACCCCGGAGCGCCAGTGGTTGGGGTACTCGGAGGGGCAGAAGACCGGGCAACTGGTTTCTGACCGGGAAGCGGTGAGCGTGATGCAGATGCGCTATGCCAAGATGCGCTCGCAGGCTCTGTCCCCCGCGGACTCGGCCGAGTTGTTGCAGCGGATGCGAGGAGCGCTATGAGCACCGACAGTCAGCTGGAATGGTTCAAGAGCAGCTACAGCGGGTCCGAGGGTGACGACTGCGTGGAAGTCGCGCTCGTTCCCGGAGCTGTGCGTGTACGCGACTCCAAGCAGAGTGACGGTCTGCGGTTCGAGGTCGCCTCCCCGGCGTGGGCGGAGTTCCTCGGGTTCGTGGGGTAGTCCGGGAGCCGTGACTCGATAGCCGCCGAGGAGGGTCCGTACGCTCCGCAGCGCCTCCGGGCCGGCGGTGCTGTGCCAGCGGGTGGGGTCGGCGGGGCGGCGGCCCCACAGGAGGAGGAGGCGGGTGGCCGCGTCGCTCTCGATCGTGGCCGGGCCCTCCGGGGCGGCGAACCGGATCGTGCCGCCGTCGGCGTCCGCGGCCACCACGATGTCGTCGGTGCCCGGGGTGCGCAGGCGGCCCTCGACCCGCCCCTCGGGGCCCAGGTCCAGACCGGCGCGGCCCCGGACCAGCAGGGGCCGGCCCACCGACACCACGCTGTGCTCCGTCATCCACGACTCGTTGAGGGACCGCACGGCCGTCCGGTCGTCGCCGGTCAGGTCCCAGCGGTGGAGGATCAGTTCCTCCCGCATGTGTTCCGCGAAGAAGGGGACCTTCACGGAACGGCCGGTCCACATCACTTCCGTGTCCGGGGACAGGTCCTGCGCCGCGGCCGCCGCGATTTCGGTGAGCTGTTCACAGTTGGTCATGAACGCCGCCCAGAGCTCGGTGTCCGACATCCGCCGGTACGGAGCCTCGCGCGCGAAGCTCCTGGTCTCCACCGGTGCGCCCGCGAGGAACGCTCGCAGCACCCGGGCCAGTTCCTCGGCGTTCCCCGTCTGGTGGACCAGGATGTCGCGCACGGTCCACGCCTCGCACCACGTGCCGTCGTCGGGCCTTCGGCCCTGTACGGCGTGGACGAAGGGAGCCAGCTCGGGCAGCGTGTCGTCGACCTTGGACGGGATCACGTGCCATCGGTATCCCGGTCGGGTCGCAGACCAAACCACTGGGCGTCCGATCGGGGCATCGTGCCTCGGGGCGGGGCGCCGAGCGGGTGCGGTCGCCCCCTCCGTGGGTACCCATTCGCGTGCGGCGGCCTGACGGCCGTACGACGAAGAGCCGGGGCGAGCGCATGCCCGAACTGCCGGATGTCGAGGGATTCCGCGAGGTGCTGATGACCTGCGGCCGGCAGCGGTGTGTCACGGACGTCGAGGTGCGGGACACCGGGGTGCTGCGGGGCGTCAGCGCGCAGCGGCTGCGAAGGGAGCTGACAGGCCGGCGTCTGGGGGAGGCGTGGCGGCACGGGAAGTGGTTGTTCGTGCCGGTCGGCGACAGCGGTCCCGTACTGGTCTGGCACTTCGGCATGACGGGGTCGCTGCGGTGCTGTGCCCCGGACGAGCCCCTCGCGCCGCACGACCGCGTCGTGCTGACTCTCGACGGCGCCCGGCACCTGCGCTACCGCGATCAACGCAAGCTCCAGGGCGTGCAGTTGGCCGACGACGCGCGGCTCGCGCGGATCGTGGACGGTCTGGGTCTCGACGCCCTGACCGTGGGCCGAGCGGAGTTCCGGGACCTGCTGTCGGGACGGCGGCGTGCCGTCAAGAGCGCGTTGATGGACCAGTCCGTGATCGCGGGTCTCGGGAACCTCCTGTGCGACGAGATCCTCTGGCGGGCCCGGGTGGCGCCGCGGACCCAGGTGCGCGACCTGAGCGAGACCGCGCTTCGGCGTGTGCATGCGTGGATGGGCCGGGTCCTGGAGTCGTCCGTCCGTGCCGGGTGCGTGCCGGCGAGGCGCTCCTGGCTCACCGGGCACCGGGACGACCGCGAGCCGATGTGCCCTCGCTGCGGGTGGCCCCTGTGCTCGAACCGTGTCGGCGGACGCCGCACGGTCTGGTGCCCGCAGTGCCAGAGATGAGCGGAACGGGCCGTTGCGGAGGGCGGAACCGATCATGGGATGATGACCGGCGACAAAAAGGCGACGGCGGTCCGAGGAAGCCGGTGTGAATCCGGCGCGGTCCCGCCACTGTGACCGGTGAGCGAGTTCCGGAACGCCACTGCCTCGTACGGGGTGGGAAGGCGGAACGAGCGAAGACCCGGGAGCCAGGAGACTCACGCGGTCGCCTCCTCGATCGACACCGGGGCGGATCTCCCCGGGAGGGGAGTGGGGCGGCGTGCCCGAAATGCCGACGGACGAGGCGCCGGACGGTGCCGTGGCGGGGAGCGGTCCGGTGCCGTGCCGGGTCGTCGTGTGCCGGGACTGCTGCTGCGGCAGCCCCAAGGTGACCGGGGTCGATCACGCGGCGCAGACCGCGCGGTTGCGCGCGGAGGTGCCGATGCGCGTCTCCGACTGCCTCGACGTGTGCGAGCAGGCGAACGTCATCGTGGTCCAGCCCTCCGCCGCGGGCCGGGCGGCCGGCGCGCGGCCGGTCTGGCTCGGACTCGTCAACGACACGGACGCGACCGAGGACATCGTCGCCTGGGTGCGCGCCGGGGGCCCGGGGGTTGCGAGCTGCTGTCGTTCGACAGTGGTTGGGCACGTTCTGGTGTGTGTAAGTGAGCGTCGCAGTTGCGGTGCGCGGTGTGGGACGGCAGTGCGTGGCAGGGCGAGCAGGAGTTCTGGTTTCGAGTGCGTGACCTTCGGCCGGGGGTGGTCGTTGGGTGCGGTGGGGGCTTCTTCGATATCGGGCGGGGGTGTGGTGTGGGCGGGTTGCGCGAGGTGGCAGCGCCGTTCGTGGTGCCCGGTCCGTCCGGGGTGGCGATACGCTCCAGTCTCAAGGGCCTGACCGAGCAGGACGAGACGGTGCTGCGCCAGGCCGGAAGTCTGCTCGGCTCGCTGGCCTCCCGCGATCTGAAGGTGCGCTGCGCGGCGGGGCTGGGCCATGACAGTGAGCTGTGGGCGTGGCGCAAGCGGGCGTTGACCGGGCAGTCGTCGTCGCGGTGGGCGGGCAGTATCACCAAGGCCACGCATGATCAGTGGGCGCTGGCCCGGCGCGGGCAGCTCGCCCACATGCAGAGTCTGCGGGCGGGCGTCGAGACGATCACGTACCGGCTCTCCCAGCCCATCGGCGCGAACGGCTGCAAGGGGGCGCCGGGTGGCTACGGCTCCCGGAAGGAGTGGTTCGCCAAGTCCCGGCGCCTGCACGTACTTGAGGACCGGCTGGACGGTGAGCGGGCTGACTGGGAGGCCGGGCGGGTGCGGGTGGTACGCGGCGGCAAGAAGTTGCTCAACAGCCGGCATCATCTGGAGGCCGCCGGGCTGACCGAGGCGCAGTGGCGGTCGCGGTGGCAGGCCCAGCGGTGGTTCCTGCAGGCCGATGGCGAGTCCGGGAAACCGTGTGGGAACGAGACGATCCGCATCACGCCGGAGGGTGAGGTGAGTATCCGGCTTCCGGCGGCGCTGGCCGGGCTGGCGAACGCGCCCCACGGCCGGTACGTACTCGCTTGCCGCGTCCGCTTCCATCACCGGGGCGAGCAGTGGGCCGACCGCGTCACAGCAGGCCGCGCTGTGGCCTACCGCATCCACTACGACCCGGACCGGAACCGCTGGTACGTAACCGCCTCCTGGCAGAACCCACCCGTGCAGACCGTGCCGTTGGAAACTGCCCGTGCGGGCGGGCTGGTGGGGCTGGACATGAACGCCGACCACCTGGCCGCCTGGCGCCTGGACGCACACGGCAACCCCGTCGGCGCGCCCCGCAGATTCGACTACACCCTCACCGGCACCGCACAGCACCGCGACGCACAACTGCGCCACGCCCTGATCCGGCTGCTGCACTGGACAGTGCGGCACGGCATGGCCCTCGCGATCGAGGGCCTGGACTTCGCCGATGAGAAGACTAGGGAGAGGCACGGCCGCCGCAAGCGGTTCCGCAAGCTGATCTCCGGCCTGCCCACCGCCCGGCTCCGCGCACGGCTGGTGTCGATGGCCGCCGAGCTCGGCATCACCATTGTTGCCGTCGATCCGGCCTACACCAGCCGCTGGGGCGCCCAGCACTGGCAGAAACCCCTGACCACCAAGAACAGGAAGCCCACGCGGCACGACGCTGCCGCCGTGGCGATCGGAAGGCGCGCCCTGGGATGTGCGATCCGGCGTCGGACGGCACCGCCCCCACACGACCGGAGTGATCGTGTGGGGCATCGGACCGTCCAGGCCGCATCGGATGCCCCGGGGCGTGAGGGACCCCGCCCCCGCATTCCCGGACCACGGACACGATCCGTGCCGCCCGGACGCGGAGCGAAAGCGGGCGACCAGTGTGCCCACAACCGTTCGGGGCACACGGCTGAGCACGAGCCCTGACACCAGGACTCACTCCCGCTCAGTCCATAGGAACGGTGGCCCCCCTGCCGGAGATCCTCGGCCTCTACGCCATCAAGCCGCCACGGCGAACCACGGACTCTTGAGGTTCGTGCGCGCCAGGACGGACGCGCCGGGACGCCCGCGCGCGCGAGGAGTCCAGCACGCCGAGCAGCCCCGTACACGCGAGGAGACCCGTACACGCGAGGAGACCGTCCCGTCGTCACCGGCCGGGGAACGGCCGGGCCTCCGCCAGCGTGACCGGGTCGCCGGCCGGCACGCCGTGCAGGACCTGGGCGAGTACCTCCGCGCCGCGCACCACCCGGGGCCCCGGCCGGTTGAAGTGGGACGGGCCGTCCAGCACCCAGACGCGACCGGACCGTACCGCGGGCAGATCCGTCCAGCCGGGCAGCCCGCTGAGCAACGAGGCTTCCCGCAGGGTGCGTTCGGGAGGAAAGCCGCACGGCAGGACCAGGATCACGTCCGGCTGCGCGGCGCTTACCGCCTCCCAGGTCACCGGCTTGGTGTGCTCGCCGGGGGCGGCAAGGAGCGGCTCGCCCCCGGCGGTGGTGATCTGCTCGGGCACCCAGTGCCCGGCGGGCCACAGTGGGTCGAGCCACTCGATCGCCACCACCCGGGGCCGGCCGAGTCCGGCGACCGCGCCGCGGACCCGGTCGAGGCGGTCTCGCAACTCGGCCCGGCGCCGGCGCGCGCGCTCACCCACGCCGAGCAGGTCGCCGACGGTGACCAGGCAGTCCAGTACGTCGTCGAGCGTGCGCGGCTCCAGGCTGAGGACCCGGGTGCCGGCGTCGAGCAGCCGTACGGTCCGGCTGACCCTCTCGTACGACACCGCGCACACGTCGCACAGGTCCTGGGTGAGCACCACGTCGGGCCGCAGAGCGGCCAGGGCCTCGGTGTCCAGCGTGTACAGCGACGAACCGGAGTGCGCCGACCCGCCGACGGCGTCGGAGATCTCCCGGCTGGTGAGCGCGTCCTGGTCCAGGTCCGCCCCGGTCACCACGGGCACGGAGGCGACCTCGCGCGGCGGCCAGTCGCACTCGTGGGTGCGGCCGGCCAACTGATCCGAAAGGCCGAGTTCGGCGACGATGTCGGTCGCGGCGGGCAGCAGGGAGACGATGCGCATACGTTGACTGTAGGAGCCCCCGGGAACAGTCGTTTTCCGGCGCCCGTCGTATGTGGTGCGATCGCCCCAGTGGATCTACCAGCAGGCCGCCCGCGCACTCGGCGCGGGGGACCGCCAAGCCCCGTACCCGTGCGCCATGGCGAAGCAGTTCGCCATCGACGCCGGGTACTCGGTCGTTGACCGGGCGCTCCAACTGCACGGCGGCTACGGCTACCTCAGCGAGTACGGCATTGAGAAGATCGTCCGTGACCTGTGCGTCCACCAGATCCTGGAAGGAACCAACGAGATCATGCGTGTCATCGTGGCCCGCGGCCTGACGGAGGCGGTGGGATGACCGCCACCGAGGAACCCGTCCTGTTCCACACCGCCGGACGGGCCGCCCACATCACCCTCAACCGGCCCAGGGCCCTCAACGCCCTCACCCATGAGATGGTGCGCCGTATCGACGAGGCACTGACGGACTGGGAACACGACCCGGCCGTGGAGACCGTCGTCATCACCGGCGCGGGGGAGCGCGGCCTGTGCGCGGGCGGTGACATCCGCGCCATTCACGACGACGCCCGCGACGGGAACGGCACCGCCTCGGCCGCCTTCTGGCGCGATGAGTACCACCTCAACGCCCGTATCGCCCGCTACCCGAAGCCGTACGTCGCCGTCATGGACGGCATCGTCATGGGCGGCGGCGTCGGCGTCTCCGCGCACGGCAGCGTCCGTGTCGTCACCGAGCGTTCGCGGATCGCGATGCCCGAGACCGGTATCGGCTTCGTCCCCGACGTGGGCGGCACCCATCTGCTGGCCCTCGCCCCCGGGGAACTGGGCACCCATCTCGCGCTGACCGGTGCGCAGATCGGCGCCGGCGACGCCCTGCTCTGCGGGCTCGCCGACCACTACGTCCCGTCGGCGTTCCTGCCGGCGCTCATCGACGACCTCGCCGTCAGTCCCGTGTGGGAGGTGCTGGCGCGCCATGTCCGGCCCGTGCCGCAAGGGGAGTTGGCGGGGCGGCGGGAGTGGATCGACTCCTGCTATGCCGCGCGGACGGTCGAGGACATCGTGGGCCGGCTGCTCGACCACGGTGAGCCCGCCGCCAAGGAGGCGGCGCAAACCCTGCTCACCAAGTCACCGACCGCGCTGAAGGTGACCCTCACCGCCCTGCGCCGCGCCCGCCCTCTCGGATCGCTGGAGACGGTCCTCGAGCAGGAGTACCGCGTCTCCTGTGCCGCCCTGAGCAGCCCCGACCTGGTGGAGGGCATCCGCGCCCAGGTCATCGACAAGGACCGCGACCCGCGCTGGTCCCCCGGGACCCTCGCCGAGGTGACCGACGCCGACGTAGGCCGCTTCTTCGCCCCACTCGGCGACCGTGAACTGGGCCTCGCCAACCCCGACAACACCGCGGAGGTGGCCTGGTGAGCGCCGGCTACGCCCTCGGCGGCGGCTGCGAGCCGGCCATGCTCTGCGACATCCTGCTCGCCGCGGACACGGCCGTCTTCGGACAGCCCGAGATCAAGCTCGGGGTGATCCCCGGCATCGGCGGCTCGCAGCGCCTGACCCGCGCGGTCGGCAAGGCCAAGGCCATGGAACTGTGCCTGACCGGGCGCACCATGGACGCGGCGGAGGCGGAGCGCGCCGGGCCGGTCTCCCGCGTGGTCCCCGCCGACGACCTGCTCGGCGAGGCACTGGCCGTCGCCGAGACCGTCGCCGCCATGTCGCTGCCGGTGGCGATGATGGCGAAGGAGGCGGTCGGGCGGGCCTTCGAGACCTCGCTCGCGGAAGGCGTCCGCTTCGAACGGCGGCTGTTCCACGCGGTGTTCGCGACGGCCGACCAGAAGGAGGGCATGAGCGCCTTCGTGGACAGACGGACACCGCAGTTCGGCCACCGCTGACCACTCACGGGCCCGTGGGGCGGCCGTTCGTCCGGTGCGCCGGCGAGCCGTGGCCAGTGCCGCGGCAGGCAACGTTCGCCCCGTCGCGACGCCCGGCACGCTCCCCCCGAGCTCTTCGAGCAGGGGGGACCCCCAGAGCACGCACCGGACGCCGCTCCTTCACGGGCAAACGCTGCCAGCCGCGGCACTGGTGCCGCGGCAAGCAACTGATCGCCGGCCGACGGCAGATCGGCGGCCGCGGCGCCCGGGAAGGTGTCGCCCGTGGTCCGTCGGCCACGGGCTCAGGCCGGTGCCGGGCAGCCGTCGTCCGCCACCGGCACCTCCTCGTCCTCGCCGGGGCGGAGCACCTGTGCCGAATCGAGCAGGGCCTCGACCACCTCCTCCAGGTCGAGGCGCTTCTCGACCGAGCGCAGGTGCGGCAGGCGCGCGCCGGTGCTGACGCGGGGAGGGGCGAGGAGGCTGCAGCAGTCCTCGTCGGGCAGGACCGAGATGTCGGCGGTGCCGATGGACCGGGCCTCGTCGATGATCTCCTGCTTCTCCCGGCCGATCAGTGGACGCAGTACGGGCAGCGCCGCCGCCTCGTCCACCGCGACCAGGTTGGCCAGCGTCTGACTGGCGACCTGCCCGAGGCTGTCGCCGGTCACCAGCGCCTGGGCGCCGATACGGCCGGCCAGCGCGGAGGCGGTGCGCACCATCAGCCGGCGCTGGGCGACCACCTGGAGCCGCCCGGCCCCCGCCACGGCGAGCTGCTTCTGCGCCTTGCCGAGCGCGACGACGTGCAGGGTTCCGGGCGGCTGGTAGCGGTTCAGCTCACGGGCCAGGGCGTACGCCTTGTACACGGACGAGGGGTTCGTGTAGGGAGCGCCGTTGAAGTGCACGAAGTCGCACGCCAGTCCGCGCCGCATGGCTCGGTGGGCGGCGACGGGGGAGTCGTAGCCGCCGGAGAGCAGGACCAGGGCCCGCCCGCTGGTCCCGACGGGCAGTCCGCTCAGACCGGGGAGGCGTTCGCAGGAGAGGTACGTCTCCCTGCGGTCGATCACGACGTTCAGCGTCACGTCGGGCGTGGTGAGGTCGACCTTCAGCGGGGGCACGGCATCGAGCACGCGGGACCCCAGTAGCACTTCCATCCGGGAGGAGGTCAGCGGGAACTGCTTGTCCCACCGCCGCACCCGCACGGCGAAGCGGAGTCCCCGGCGCTCACCGCTCACGGCACGCAGGGCGTCGATCGCCGACGCCGTGATGTCGTCGAGGGCGCTGGGCACCCGTACGGCGGGCTCGACGGAGTTGAAGCCGACGACTCGCCGGGCCCGTTCCACCAGGGCCTCGACGGGCACCTGCCCGCCCAGCACGGTCACGTTGTGCGCGGTTTTGATCCAGGTCGAGCCGCCGACACCGTGCAGCGCGACGCGCAGGTTGTCCTGAAGCCGCTCGGTGAAGCGGTGGCGGTTGCGGCCCTTGAGGAAGACCTCGCCGTGCTTGAGCAGCACGCACGGGCCGTGGGGGACGGGGGCGGCATCGGAGGAGGCCCGGGGAGCGGGTATGCGGGGATCGTCGGACATGTGAGTGAGCCTCTCAGAAGCCCCGGTCGTCGTCGCAGGTGCCCTCCGTGCCGCCGGGAGGGGCTAGAGCCGGGTGGCCGGTTTCCGCGCGTTATCACGTCGTGGCGGCGAGTTCGACGAGGTGACGGGCTGTTCCCGCAGGGTCGACGATCTGATGGAGGTGGGCCCCGGGCAGGTGGGCCACACGCCAGCCGCGTTCGTGTGCCTCGGCGGCGAGTTCGACGTACGGAGGGCCGAACAGCAAGTAGGAGCAGGGGTGGTCGTCCCAGCCGTCGGGGATCGGGACGTGCTGCTCGTAGTAGGACAGCGGCAGGGCGGGCTGCTCCTCCACGACCGTCCGCCGCATTTCGGGATCGGGGAACATGGGCGCGACGTCTGCTTCGTCCCACCAGTCGGTCCAGCGCGGCAGCGTGCCGTCCACGGCCATCGGGCGGAGGAATTCCACCAACTCGGATGAGGCGACGGGGGTTTGCCCGCGGCGGGCCGGTAGCGCGGCGTCCACGAAGATGGAACCGGTCACCGGACGGTCGAGGCCCGAGCGGATCGCCGGCACGAACAACCCGGCGTTGCTGTGTGCCACCAGCACGACGGGACTGTCGGCCGGGACCTGCCGCAGGTCGTCGCGGACGGCACTGACCGTACGAGGCCAGAAGGGCGGACCGCCGACGCCGACGTGCAGCAGGGACGGCACGCGTACCTGGTGTCCCGCCGCTGTCAGGCGTTCGGCCACAGGGTGCCAGGTCGAGGGGCCCACGGACGGACTGTGCACGAGAACGAAGATCGGCTGCATGTGACGAGCGTGTCGGCCGTGGCGTGGGAGGCGCCACCGTCTTGGCCGACAGCAGAAGTACGACTGCAGCAGGAAGTACGACTCCTGCAAGGCGTCGAAACGGCCCTTGGCGTCGTTCACTTCGGCGGGGCGACTCCCGCCAGGCCGTGGCGCAACAGGGCGAAGGCGTGGTCGGCGTCGGCCACCGCTTCGGGGTGGACCTCGTCCGCGGACCGGCCGGCGACGATGCGCTGCCAGTTCACCGACGCCAGGATGCGCTCCGTGGCGATCACCTGGCCGGCCAGCAGGGCCGCCGTGATCTCGCGGCCCGTGTCGAGCGCGTCGACCAGGGTCCGGGCCAGCGCCTCCTCGGCCTGGGCCAGGTACTGGCCGACGCGTGCCACAAGGCTCGGCGTGGAGTAGACGAGGCTGTGGAAGGCCAGGACGCCCTCGTCGTCGTTGAGTCCCGTGATGGGATCCCGCGCCGCCAGCCCGTTCAGGAAGTGCTGGTGCAGGGCGTCGATCGCGGACGTTCCCGGCGGTCGCTCCGCCACGACGGTGCTGCTCACCGTCTGGTGGTCGGCGAACCGGTGGACTACCAGGTCTTCCTTGGTCGGGAAGTACTTGAACAACGTGGGTTTGGAGACCTCGGCCGCGGCCGCGATGTCGACGACCGAGACCTGGTCGAACCCGTGCTCCAGGAAGAGCGTGATCGCCGTGTCGGAGATCGTCTCCCGCGTTCGCTGCTTCTTGCGCTCCCGCAAGCCCATCGGCGCGTTCACCAGGCCATTCGAGTACGTGAATTAACTCGGTCAATATATCTCAGCCCGCGACCGTCAGCCCGCGACCGTCAGCCGGCGAGCGGCTCCGGCAGCGGACGGGCGTGCAGGACGTCGAGCCGGGACACCGCCCGCGTCACCACGACGTACAGCCGGTGCAGGCCGCGCGGCTCGGACTCGACGATCGCGGCCGGTTCCACCACGACGACATGGTCGTACTCGAGGCCCTTGACGACCGTCGCGGGCAGCACGCTCACCCGGGCGGCCGTGCCGATCTCCTCCGCGGTCGCCGTCTCGATGCCCGCCTGGAGCAGGGCCGCCGTGGTGGCGGCCACCGCGTCGTCGGCGGCGATGACGGCGACCGACCCTTCGCGTTCGAGAGCCGCGCGGACGGCGGACACGGTGGCGGCCGACGTGTCGTCGACCGCGCTGACCGTCAACTCGCCGTCGCGGCGCAGCGAGCGGGCCGGCGGCACGTCGACGCCGAGGTCGGCCACCAGCCGGTTGGCCAGTTCCATGACGGCGGCGGGGACCCGGAAACCGGTGGTCAGCGGGACGACCGTGGCCTGCGCCTTGCCCAGGTGCGTGAGCTGCTCCCGCCAGGTCCGCGCCGACCAGGGCGCGGTGGCCTGTGCCAGGTCGCCCAGCACCGTGATCGAGCCGAAGGCGCTGCGCCGGGCGATCGCCCGGCACTGCATCGGCGACAGGTCCTGGGCCTCGTCCACGACCACGTGACCGAAGCCCTCGGGACGTTCGACGAGCCCGGCGACCTCGTCCAGCAGCAGCATGTCCTCGGCCGACCAGGGGGCACTCTTCTCCGACCTCGGCGGCTTGGCCCACAGCAGGGCCGCCTGCTCCGCGGCGTCGAACACGCCGTCCGCCGCGGCCTCCATCACTGCCGGGTCACTCAGCAGCGTGGCCACCACCTCCTCCGGGCGCGCCACCGGCCACGCGGCCTCCAGGACCGCGGCGACCGGCTTCGAACGGCCGATCTTCCGGGCCCAGGTGACGCTCTTCGGACCGGCCCGCCGCTCGGCCTGCTGCTGGATCAGCGTCACCACCCGCGAGCGCACGTGCTCGCGGCCGACCGCATAGGGCACCCCCATGGCCCGCACCTCGTCTATGACCCGGGCCAGTTCGCCCGAATCGACCCGCCAGCGGTACGAGCCGTCGGTGACCGCGATGGACTCCTCGGGATGCCGGACACGGGCGTACAGGGCCCGCTCCAGGACCGTGGCCATCCGGTTGCTGTGCTTGAGGGCGCTGACATCATCCGTGTCCACCCGCCGGACCGGGTGCCGGATGACCACGTCCTCCACCGTGAGCTGGGCGATGTCGATCTCGCCGAGCGAAGGCAGCACCTCCGAGATATAGCGTAGGAAGGTCCGGTTCGGCCCGATGATCAGCAGACCGCTGCGCTGCAGCCGCTGGGGGAACGTGTAGAGGAGGTACGCGGCGCGGTGCAGGCCGACGGCGGTCTTTCCGCTGCCCGGCGCGCCCTGGACGCAGACCGATTCGGTCAGCTCGCTGCGGACGAGATCGTCCTGTTCAGGCTGGATGGTGGCGACGATGTCGCGCATCGGGCCGAGGCGGGGTCGCTCGATCTCGGCGGCGACGATCGCGCTCGCCGTGTCGCCGTCATCGCGGGCGTGGTCGAGGTGTTCGTCCTCCAGCCCGGTGAGGTCCTCCGGGGCGCCGTGGCTCCAGGGCGCCCAGCCGAAGCGCCGCCGCACCGCGACTCCGCGCGGCTCCAGGGCGCTCGCCTGGTAGTAGGTGCGGGAGACCGGAGCACGCCAGTCGATCACCAGCGGCGGTGCGGACGGGTGTTCCGAGACCCGCCTGCGGCCGACGTAGTACCGCTGCCGCCGGTGGTCGCCCGCCTCTTCGGAGTCCTCGAAGTCGAGCCGGCCGAAGAACAGCGGGCTGTCGGGTTCCTCCGCCATCCGCCGTGCACGGGTGCGCAGGTAACGTCCGAGCGCCTCGGCGCTCGCGCCGTCGCCGGACACGTCCTCGCCCGCGACGACCTGGTACTGGGCATCGTCCACCTGACGGGTCATCGCCTCGTGGCACACCGCGACGTACGCACGCTCCAGGGCCAGCTCGTCGTCGAGTCCGACGGCCTCCTGGGCGCCGTACGCGTCCTGGACGTGTGACGTCATCGATCGAGACCTTTCCGAAGTGCCGGTCCTGCGCGCCGCCCGGCAGGGCCGGACGGCGATCTCTGCGTCACAGCATAACTGAACCGGGTTAATAGATTGGCTTAGTCACGTTATTGGCGGCCGCCGCTCGATCAACCGACGCAACGACCAGGGGCCCTGTGTCGGACTGCGGGGCGAGCCGAGGCGTGTGGTGGCCCTGCATCTGCTCGGAGAAAACCGAGTTGGTCACCAGGTGACACTGGCGGGCGATCCCGGCCGCGCGGCCGATGCCCCGTTGTGTTCCGGGGATGAGTATCCCTACTCGTGTAGGTGGCGACGGGAGCGATACACGATCGGGGTGGACACCTTGGGCCCGGGAGGGCGAAGCTTTCGGAGGATTTATGCAGTTGCGTCGCTTTCGCTGGATGTCCTGTGCGTTGGGCGCCGCCGTCATGTTCCTCTTCTCCGCATGCGGTTCCGGGGCCACAAGTCCCAAGGAACTGCGCAGGCTTGCCGGGAGCAGTGAGGCGGTCGGAGCTCGTGAGAGGACGGAGGGGCGTCTTCGGGGTGTGGTGCGCGCGTACGCCGACCGGACTCCACTGACCCTCGGCCTGGTGGAGGTGCGGGACAATTGCAAGGGAGGCGCGGCGAAAGAGTGGTTCTTCCAGGACGGCGACGACGCCGTCAAGATCAACTGCTCCGTGAGCGTGACCGCCTACTACGGCGCTGATCCTCACCGGATGGGCGACGTCCTGGAAGGCATTCTGTCCGAAGGCGACAACGCGCAGAGTCTTGTCCCATTCGGTCATGGCGACTACCGCAGAAAGCTCGTCAGCTACTACCGGGGGCACGAGTCCAATCCTCTGGGCGCGCAGGCGCCAGAGCCGGCCGAGCTGTCGGACCGGGATCAGACGCTGAGTTGGGATTCCGTGCGGGACAAGAGCCCGGGCCGGGTGATCGGAGAGCCGGAGGAGTGGCTTCTGCCCCAGGATCCTCCGGTGAGCCGGTATCTGCGCGAGCCGGAGGCAGCAACGGTCGCAGGCATCCGTGACCGGTATGGAATGATGTTTCGTCTCGAACTCCACGCCGGCTACTACAGGATGTTCAAGGACGAGAAGACGAAGAACCTTTGAGCAGGTGAGGGCGATGCCCTCGCCTGGACCTCGGTGCCCGCCCGGGGAGCTACGAGCCCTCGCCCGCGAACCCCAGCTCCACAGCTCGACGGCCGCCGCAGGCCGCTACCACGACCGAGCGCTGCGATCCGGGAGGAGCAAGGCAACCGTTCCGGTGTGGACGCTGGCGACCAGTGACGTCCGGGTGCCCGCATTGGCCGGAGACGGGCCGATGATGGCTGAACGCTTGGCTGAACTGCGCAGTGTGCTGGCCGCCCTGGCCGACGAGCCGATCGCCACACTTGAGGTGCATCCGCTGCCCGACAAGCACGGCGCTGGGCGCCGCTGACCGCCGCCTTGCCCGGTGGCAGAGCGCACTCGACAAGCTGCCCGACGGCAAGGCCGTCGAGATCGGCACGCTGACCAAGTCGTTCCTCGGCGTCGACGACGATGGCGGCAGGTTCCGCACCCACCTCGAACTCGATGCCCTGGCCATTGCGCTGAAGCGGCGGGTCAACGTCCTGCAGGCCGTCGAGCATCCGCAGAGCGACCCTGGCAACCTGTTCGAGAGCTTCGTCCGCGCACTCAAGCGCGACCAGCAGCGCCTCGACGAACTGGAGTCGAGTATCGCCGGTGTCCTGGAACGCCTGTCGACGCTGGAGCTGGCACGCCCGAACGGTTTGCGACCCGTCTTCACGACCGGTGAAGTCGATCGCCTGATGAGCGCGGCACACCGTATTCGCAAGCTGGCGACGGCGTCACGGTCAACAGCCGCACGACGGACGTGGCGATTGAGATTGCCCGCGACAAGGACGGTTCGGTGGTCGTGTTCCCCGCGCTGCCGGCGTCGGCGTAGACGCGCTCGCACTCACTTGGTGAGTGGTGCGGGACTGCCCGAAACCTCGAACGCGGTTTCGGCAACGCGAGCAGGACATGCCCGATGTCTGCGGAGAGGAGTGCGAGGCGCCGCATCCTCGCTTCCGTAGACTTCATCACGCGCAGATGTCGGCGTGACCTCCCGAATCCCGCGCCAGGACGCGTGCTGAGCGGCAGGAAATATACCGTTCTGATGGCCAGTCAGGAGTCGTATGCATAGGGTCACGCCATGGTGAGGCGGCAAACACTGCGGGGGGTAACTTCTCGAAGAGGTCCTTGCCCGGCTGCTGAGGTCCATGGCTCCCCGTCGGCCCGCTGACGGCGCTGACTCTGCATGCGGCCAGGGGAGCGCGCAGTCGGCGACTTCCGGCCGAGCGCGAGGCCGACGCCCGCGCTGGCCCGGGGCCCCTTGCTCCAGTTTCCCCAAGGCCCCGCTCGCTCTCACACGGAAGAAGCGGGGCGAACCGGCGTCAGTCGGTCGAGGAGTCGGGGACTCCCTGGCTCTGGCTGGGGATTCCGGTCTGCTCCGGGCTCTGGGCGGGTGCGGGGATCCGGTCCGTGGCGGAGAGGGCGGCGAAGACCTCGTCGAGGGTGGTCGCGTCGATGGCGCGGTCGAACCAGAGATCGAGGATCGGCATGTCCGTACAGGTGGTGACGCGCTGTCGGGTTTCTTCCGTCATCGGGAAGCCACGGCGCTCCATCAGGCGCAGTAGTTGCTCGGCCTTTCCGGCCACGCGCCCTTCCTCGCGTCCTTCTTCCTGTCCTGCGAGGCGGGCGTCGCCCACGATGGTGCCTTGCCTGGGAGTGAAGAGGGTCTTCATCAGGTTCCTCCAGATCTCGCGGGCGTGCTTGCTGCCCAAGCCGTCCTCGATGAGTCCCGCCAAGTCGTCCCGCGCTTCACGGTCCGCGTCCTGAGCCAATGCCTCGCCCACCACCGTCAGTATGCCCTCGATGTCCGGGTCGTTGCTGTGGATCCACAGGCAGAACGCGGCGAAGTCCAGGTCGGCCACCGCTTCCTGAACCTGGTTCGGACGTGGAACATTGCACGGCCCCAGTACATGAGGAACCGTCACCTGGGTCGGGCGCCCCACGCCGGTACTCAGAGGTCTGGCCGCCCATGCCGCCGTCGCCGTGTCCACGCACAGAACCAGCAGAACGACCTCGACCTTGTACCGGTCACGCAGGTAGGCGATGTAGTACGGCCCCGAGGTCTCCTTCTTCGGCCGGGGAGTGACCCGGCGTCACGCCGATCGTGGTCGAGCGCTTCTTGAACGAGTTGGAAAACGATGGGGTCGGTCGCGGAAACCAGGTGAACTTATTCCGCACCCTCAAGGCCATCCTGCGGGACGCGCGCATGATACGGAAGAATTCGTATAACCCCGATCGAACGTCATCGCATCATGCGGTTCTGCAAAGCTCAACAATGAGCAGACGGGCATCCTGGGAAAATCCTACTGTTCGTTTGATCTGCCGACTGGCGCATGAGCGAACATGAGTGACGAAAAAGACTGGGTGGCGGTGACTGATCTGCTGCTGGTCCGGGCGGAGCGCTTCCCGGACCGGGTGGCGATGAATGTCAACGGCACCGGAGGAATCACCTACTGGGAATGGCAGCGCCGCGTGAATCGCACGGCGAACGGCCTGCTGCGGGCCGGGGTGCGGCGCGGGGACGCCATCGCCCCGCTGTTCGGCGGGATGGACTGGATCGACTACGCCGTCGTCGCCTGCCTCGCCGTCCTCAGCGCGGGTGCCTGCGGGGTTCACCTGCATGAGAGCTACCCGCAGGCGGAGCTGGAGCGCCGGCTGGCCGAGGGCGGCGTCATCCACGGCGCGGCGCTGCGGCCGCCGCGCCGTGTGGGCGCGTGGGCGCGCGCACGGTCGCGGACCTCGACGGCGGCGACGAGACGCCGGTCGCGGTGGACCTCGCCCCTGGCGACATCGCCGACATCCTCCACACCTCCGGCACGACCGGGCCTGCGAAGGGATTCACCAACCCGCACGGGAACGTCACCTTCGGCCGCGGCCCCGAGGGCCTGCGCCAGTTCGAGAAGCCGACCCCGATGCTCGCCCCGATGCCACTCGGCACCACGCCCAGCGCCAGGACGCTGGCGGTGGCCGTGAGGGAACCGGGGCGGACGCGGTCGTTGTCCTGCGGGACCCTCGGGCGCTGGACGAGCTGCAGGGCTTCCTGGCCGGGCGGCTCAAGTCGCACGCGCAGCCCGAGCGATTGCACGCCTGGCCGAGCCTGCCCAGCGGGGCGACCGGCAAGGTGGTCAAGGCCGTGATCAGGCAGCAACACGCCCTAGTGCTGTGGCCGGTGAACCTTTCCGGCCACAGCACCGGCTGAGGGGGCGGGTCCGCGGACCCGCCCCGCACCACCGTCTTCCCGGCGGCGGCTACTCCAGGTTCTCGGTCAGCGGGGCCGACGGCGAGCTGTCCGCCGAGAGCTCGGGCTCCGCGTCCGCGCCGGCGTCCATACCGGGCATCATCCCCGGCATGGGCGCGTCCGCGGCGGGCCGGATGAGGAGGACCACGAGGGCGAGCGCGACGACCGTGATCGCTACCGCGACCAGGAAACCGGCCGAGGCGCCCTTGGCCAGGACGTGCGCCTTGTCGCCCGTCGCCCCGCTCGTCGCCGCGCCGTACACGGTGATGATGACCGCCAGGCTCAGCGAGCCGCCCATCTGCTGCGTCGCGTTGAGCAGGCCCGAAGCGGCCCCCGTGTCCTGCATCTCCACCCCGGACACGCCGACCATGGTCATCGGCATGAACACCATGCCCGCCCCGATCCCGTACAGGAGCATGGGACCGAGCAGGTCGCCGAGGTAGGCGCTGTCGGCGGAGATCGTCGACAGCCAGATGAGCGCGCCCGTGATCAAGAGCGTCCCCGCCACCAGCGGCAGGCGCTGCCCGATCTTGGGGATGAGCTGCATCATCACGCCGGAGACGACGATGATCGAGACGCTGAGCGGCAAGAAGGCCAGGCCGGTCTTGAGCGGGCTGTAGGCCAGCACGTTCTGAAAGAAGAGGGTCAGGAAGAAGAACATCCCGATCAGGGAACCCATCATCGCCACGCCGAGGGCGTAGATGCCCGAGCGGTTGCGGCTGGCGAACAGGCGCAACGGGATGATCGGCTGCGGGGTGCGGCTCTCGATGAAGACGAAGGCCGCCAGCAGGACCACGGCCCCGACGAACGAGCCGACCGTGGTGGCATCCCGCCAGCCGCTGTCGGAGGCGTGGATGAAGCCGTACACGAGCAGGGCCACGCCCCCGGTGGAAGTGATCGCGCCGCCGAAGTCGAACCGGCCCTCGCTCCGCGGCGACTTGCCGATGAACAGCGGCGCGACCAGGGCCAGGGCGACGCCGATGGGCACGTTGACCAGCAGGACCCAGCGCCAGGAGACCCACTCGGTGAGCAACCCGCCTGCCACCAGGCCGATCGCGCCGCCCGCGCCCGACACGCCGGCGAACACCGCGAACGCCCGGTTGCGCTCCCGCTCGGTCGGGAAGCCGGTGGCGATCAGGGACAGCACCGTCGGGGCGACGATGGCGGCCCCGGCGCCCTGAATGACGCGCATGCCCAGCAGCCATCCGGAGTTCTGGGCGAGGCCGCCGAGCAGGGACCCCAGCGTGAACAGCAAGACCCCGCCGATGAAGGCCGGGCGGCGGCCGAGGAGGTCACCGACCCGGCCGCCGAGCAGTAACAGCCCGCCGAACGCGAGGGCGTAGGCGTTGACCACCCATGACAGGTTCTGCGTGGAGAAACCCAGGGACGTCTGCATGCTGGGGAGCGCCACGTTCACGATGGTGGCGTCGAGGATTACCATGAGCTGGGCGATCGCGATGACAACCAGCATGAGGCCAGTGCGATGCGCTAGCCGGGGCGGGCTCGCCGGGGCTGCGATTGCGTGGGTGCTAACAGCCATTTGGTAGCCTTATCAGGGAAGATGTTGGGAACGTTAAGGAACGGTAGCGTTCACTGTTCGGCACTCTAGCAGTGGCAAGTAAGGAACGCAATCGTTCACCATGCGGTCGGCTGGGGGGGCCGTCCGGGAAGTGGGGATGCCGTGTCCGGAGTCGGATTGGCTGCCGACACCGCGGTCGGCGACCAGGACCCGCCGAGGAAGCCGGCGGCAAGCCGCCGGCGGGGCAAGGACCTGGAGCGTGCCATCTACTCGGCGGTGATCGCCCAGCTCGAGGCCGTCGGCTATGCCAGGCTGACCATGGATCGGGTGGCGGCCGATGCCCGGACGGGCAAGGCGGCGCTCTACCGGCGCTGGCCCAGCAAGGCCGACCTCGTGGTCGACACGCTCGACTACGCCCTGCCCGCGCCCGAGGACGCGCCCGACAAGGGCAACGTCCGCGACGACCTGGTCGAGCACATGCGGCAGAAGGCGGAGGTCCTCAACTCCCCGGTCGGCCGCGCGGTGCAGAGCCTGCTGGCCGAGATCGACCGGGACCGGCCGCTGGTCCGCCTGGTGCAGGAGCGCGTCTTCCAGCCCCGGCAGAACGTCTTCCAGCTGATCCTGGAGCGCGGGGTGCAACGCGGCGAGATCCGTCCCGGCCGGCTCAGCCCGTTGGTTGCTGAACTCGGGCCCGCCATGCTGGTGCAGCGCTTCCTCGGCGACTCGGCCCCGGTTCCCGACGACTACCTGGTGGCCGTGGTGGACGAGCTGATCATGCCCATCATCCGCCAGTAGCCGCCAGGACGAGGAGGTGTCGCCGGGGGGCGTAGGCCGCCGGTACTTCCTCGATCGCGCGGCAGCAGCCATTGAGGGTGGACAGGGTGTCAGCGGGAAAGCCCGCCCGGTCCAGCGGCAGTACGCGGTACCCGGCCTGGGCGAAGAGCATGGCCGTGGGGGAGCCAGCGCAGCGCGCGCCCATGACGATGACGTCGAACTCCTCAATGGCCACCTCACAGAGGGCGCAGTCGCGCCGGTCGGGGTGACCGCGCCCCGGACGCGCGGCCGATGGCCTTGACCGTACGCACCCGGCCGCGGGCCGGCAGCGCAGTATTGAGCGATTGCCGGCAGTCAGGTTCCGGCCGACGGCGCGATGGCCGCCGGAGCCGGGTTCCGTGAGCGCTGCCAGGTCACCGGCCTGCTCGAAGAGGACGGGCGCGTCGCCGGCGTCACCTTCACCCGGGCGCCGCCCAGGCCGCCTGGGCGGCAGGATGCCGCCGCGCGGTCACGTGTGGATCTTCTCGTGGTTGGCCAGCATGCCGACGTACTTCTCGATGCGCCGGGCCCTGGTCTCGGGCTTCTTGGCGTCCTGCACCCGGTAGAGGATGGAGTAGCGATTCTGGCTGTCGAGGGTCTTGAAGAACTCCGCCGCGGCCGGGTTGGCCTCCAGCGCCCGCGCCAGGTCGTCCGGGACGGTGGCGGACTTCGCCCCCGCGTAGGCCGCTTCCCAGCGCCCGTCCCCCTTGGCCCGCTCGACCTCGGCGATCCCCGGCGGTTGCATCCGTCCCTGCTCGATGAGGGCGGCGACCTTCTCCCGGTTGACCTTGGACCACCGGCTGCGGGCCGACCGCGGCGTGAACCGCTGGAGCCAGTGGGCGTCGTCGAGCTTGCCTTTCTGGCCGTCGATCCACCCGTAGCACAATGCCACGTCGAGGGCCTGGGCGTACGTCAGAACGTCTTCGCCCGCGGCGTTATTCATAAGCTTCAGCCAGAACCCGCGGGACGCGGCATAATTGCGGGAAAGCCAATCCTGCAGCTCCGCCGCCGATGCGAATTCGATGATCTCTTCGTCTCGGGACATGGTGTTAGTCAAGCACAAGATGGCGGCCCGAGGAGGCGGACCTCGGGTACCGGCGGGGTTGGCCGAAATCGGTTGAAAACGGGCGCGCAATCGCGCAACGACGGCACGGACAAGCTTTTACGGAGTCACCTTCGACTGTCCGGACCCCGCCCGCCTGGCTGAGTTCTACAGGCAGCTGACCGGAATGACGGTCTCTTACAGCAGCGACGATTACGCCGACCTGTCGGGCGAGGGGTCGGCCATCGGCTTCCAGCGCGTTGCCGACTTCCGGGCGCCGAAGTGGCCCTGACCGCGGGTAGCTGATCCCGGTGCGGGCGGTGCAACTGCTCGGCGGGTACGCCACGATCGCCCACGCCGGGGCACCGCAGCGCCACCCCGGCCTCGGCAACCGGTACTACAGCCGCATCCCGCTGCGCCTGGAGCACTGACGTGCCCGGCGGTCAGCCCGTCGTCGCCGGCCCCGCGCCGCCGCCACGACCGGGCACGGCGGCGGGCCAGGGGATGCCCGGGAGCCGCGGGCGAGGCTCGCGGACGGGATGTCGGCGATGTCGTCAGGGCCCACGCCGGCCTCCAGCCGGCCGGTGCCGCCGGTGTGCAGGTCGGCCACGGTGGCGGTTCAGCCGTCGAAGTCCGGGAGCGGGCCCGACCCGGGTGCCCCGGCGCACGCCGCGCCCCGCAGGGCTTGCCCGACCGGGGTGGCCCGGCGCTGCCACCGGGCGTAGGTCAGGCCGTCGGCGCCCCTCGGCGTCGATCGCCACCCGGTCCGGCTGGACCTGCGCGCGCAGCCGCTGGATTCCGGTGCCACTGCTCAATTCTGAGCGCCGGGCGGCCACCGGCCCGGACTACCGTCGAAACGCACTCGGACGACCCGCAGTTGAGGCGAGGCGTTGGGTGAGTACTTCCTGTTCCAGTGGGAAAAGACGACGGGAGCGAGCTGATGTCGGGTCGGTCGGATCAGGTTGTTGGTTCTGTGCCAGTCGCATCCGGCAGCTTCCTGCTTGCCGGGCACAGGCCGGCCGTGGCGGTCCAGAGGCTGGCCTTCTTCGAGCGGGTTCGTGCCGAGGGACCCGTCCTGCGGCTGCGCATGGGCCGCATTCCCACCTTCCTCATCAACGACCACGCCATGGCCCGCGAAATACTCGGCGACGGCGGTGACACCTTCGCCCGGGGGCGGTTCTTCAGCAAGGTGCGCCCGCTGGTCGGCAACGGGCTCGGCAGCTCCGACGGCGCCTTCCACCTGCGCCAGCGCCGGATGGTCCAGCAGGCGTTCAGCCACGACCACCCCGGGTACGACGTGGCCGCGCTGCAGGCCGGCATCAAAGCGCAGGTCGACACCTGGCAGCCCGGTACCGTCGTGGACATGGCCCGGGAGATGGACACCCTGGCCAACGCGCTGATCAACACCGCGCTGTTCTCCTCGGACAAGGTAGCCGGCGACGCCGACACCATCCGGGACACCATCGCCGACTTCATAGCCGGCGTCGGCATCCGCAGCGTGGTCCCCAGCGACCTGGTGGACAAGCTGCCCACCCCGGCCAACCGGCGCTTCATCCGGGCGCGGGACCGGCTCGAAGCGGCGCTGACCTCGATCATCAACCGGTACCTGACCGACCCCCACGACCACGGCGACATCCTGTCCAGCATGGTCGCCGCCCGGGACGCGGACGGCCAACCCATGAGCCCGGGCGAATTGCGCGATGAGGTGCTGTCCATGCTGATCGCCGGCGGCGACAGCTCCGGACATGCCCTGGGCTGGGCCTTCCACGAAATCGCCCAGCACCCCACGGCCGCCCAGCGACTGCGCGAGGAGTTCGCCCAGGTGCTGGACGGGCGGGACCCCACCATGGGCGACCTGCGCCGGCTGGTATACACCCGCCAGGTCATCAACGAGACCCTGCGGCTACGCAGCCCCGGCTGGATGGACATGCGGCGCACCACCCGACCGGTAAAGGTCGGCGGCTTCGCATTCCCCGCCGAGGCCGAACTGCTGACCAGCCTCACCGCCCTGCACCGCGACCCGGCCGTCTACTCCGATCCCACCACCTTCAACCCCGACCGGTGGTCACCAGGGCACCCCCAGCAGCCCCGTCGCGAGCTGTTCATGCCCTTCGGCGCGGGTACCCGTATGTGCGCCGGAGAATCGATGGCCAACTTGACGATGGCCTTCGCGCTGGCCACCGTGCTGCCCCGCTTCGAACTCCGGCCGGTACCCGGCCGCCCGGTCCGGGAGGTGTGCAAGGGCATCATGGGGGCCAGCGCACTCCCGATGACCGTGCACCCGGCACCGGAGGCCAAGGCATAACCCGTACCCCGGCGAGGAACCGCCCCTGCGGAGCCTGACGGTGCTTGCTGCGATGTGACGGTGCGTGAGGGGTGCGGCGTCGGTCGTGCGGTGTGATGGGATTTTGCCGTGCCCGGGCTGGAGTCGATGACGCGTGACGAGCTGGTCGGGCTCGCCCCGTGGTCGAGCCGTCCAGCTCGGTGAGCCGGCGGTGGTGATCGCCCGTCGGGATGCGCAGATCGCGGCCATGGCCATGCAACTCGCCGACTGCATGGACACGTTCAAGCGGCAGGCCCGGGAACTGGCGAAGCTTCAGCATCTGCACTTGCGCGACAGCTCCAACTCCTCGATGCCGCCCTCGAAGGACGACGCCCCGGGGAAGGTGCCGCCGGGTAAGGAGCGCCGGGCCAAGCCGGGCGGCCGCGGTAAGGGCAAGCAGAAGGGTGTGCCCGGGTCGGCGGGGCGTCAGGCCCATGTCCCGCAGCAGCGATTCCCCGGGCGTTGACCCTGCGGGTTCGTCCTCCCGGGTCGGGGTGCCGCCCGGGCCGAGGCCGACAGCATGCGGGCGGCAGTGGCCGCCGGCTCGGCGGTCAGTAGCCCGGCTCCCAGCGATCGGGCCGCCGTAGGGGCCTGTCGAAGCAGCCGGGCACGCTCCACCGCTGCGCGCGAGCAGGGCAGCCGCCCAACGGCCGTCCACGGTGGCCAGTTCGTAGGGGCGCTCCGGTCCCTCCAGGACCGATGCGGCCCGGGCCCACGCCTCGGCGGTGTCGGTGCCGGTGGCCCGGTTGAGTTCCGCCTGCAGTATGAGGTGGCGAACCGGGGCGTCGACGCCGCCCCGCCCGCCCTGGCCCAAGACTGAGTCCTCGTGGTGCCGCCCCTCTCCCGAGGGGCCGAACCCCTTTCTGGGGCTTCCCTTGTTGGCTACGGAACGCCGGGCCGCCCGGCCTGTCCGGACGGATGCTCCGGCCGGACTTGTCGAATTCGTGGGGCGAGAGAGCCGGCGGCGTCCCGTCGGCCAGGAACGGTGGAACGCCGAGCGCGGGTCGAAGCGTCGCATGCCGGCATGCTGCTGCGCCTGGTAGGGAGGCCAGGCTGTCGCCGCTTGTGTCGCGGTCTTCAGCCGTCCGTGCCGAGCTGCCAGGCGGCTGCGGCGACGTCCGGGTCCGGCGTGGCGCGCCGGCGGATGAGGTCTTCGGTCCACGGCATGGCCCAACGGATGGCGCTGCCCAGGCGGCCGACCAGGTTCTTGCGGTGAGTCCGGCGTCTGTGCCGCCGTCACCGTGCACCCGGTCCAGGACCGTCCGTGCGGCTGGGCAGATGCAGGGTGGTTCGACGGCTGCGCCGTGGATGTCTCGTTCATCTCGGGCCAGGCGGTTGCGCTCGGCGCTCACATGCGCGACGGCATCGGACGCGCGGAACCGACAGCAAGGACACGAGGGCGCAGCATCCGCAGCCTCGGCGACCGCATGACGCCTTCAGGCGACGTGAACCTCGACCGTACGGGTCCGTCAGGACATGACGCCCCACAGCCGGCGAGCTCGCCACGGTCCTCGCGTCGACGGCCGGACCGACTCGCAGCACCCCGGTCTGTCGCTCGAGGCCGCCCGGGTAGACCTCGAACACTGGTTGGGCAGCAGTGGTGACCAGCAAGGTGGCCAGACAGTCGGCGACGTCGACCGCCGGGACCGCGTCCTCGTCCAGAGCGAGCGCGTCGGCCAACTGGGCGCCGCGGGAAACCGTCGGTGAGATTGTGACCTATCTCATATTCGACGGCTAGGTGTCGATTGCGCCGCTTGCCGGGCGGTGGCGCAGCGCCTGGAGCAGGGTGTTGTCGTGCGCGATGGCCGGATACGGCTCCCTTTTCGGCCGGTGAATCGGGCCGGTGATCGGGCCGGGTCGGGTGGCTGGCCGGAGGTATCTGCGGCGAGGTTTTTGGCCGGGGTGTAGGGGGCAAATTTGTTTGGGGGAGGGTGGAACGGGTTTTCGACTTCATTGTTGGCCCAAACCCGGCTTGATTGATGGGTGCGACCACCGTATGCTAGGGGGAAGTATATGTTCGTCTCCACGTCCATGCCCTTATGGGAGACTCTGCGAGACAGCATGGTGGGGAGTGGGAGGTCGGCCCCGGCGGTGCGGCTGGCGCGCGGCGAGAACGTGTATTCCAGCGGGCAGTCCGACAACAGCCTGTACCTGGTCGAGGAGGGCCAGGTGAAGATCGTTTCGGGCTCTCTGGATGGTAAGCGATGCCTGCTCTCCATATGCGTGGAGAGGGAGTTCTTCGGTGAGCTGGGAATTCTTCAGGGAATGCGTACGGAGACCGCGACGGCGATGAAGCGGAGTGTCCTGCGTAAATTATCGGCGGCGCATGTGGCGGCGGTTCTGCAGGATCGGGAGAACGCTGAGGAGTTCGCCCTGCACTTGATGGAACAGCTGTCCTGGCAGCAGCGGTTGATCGCCAATATGGTGACCATGAACTGCGAGCAGCGGCTCGCGGTGACACTTCTCGATCTCGCTCGGAAGGTTGGTCGGCGGCAGGGGGCCGAGCTGAGAATGGAACGGCGGATAACGCACGAGGAACTCTCGGAAATGGTTGGGACCACGCGTTCCCGGGTGGGGTTCTTCCTGAAGCGGTTCTCCGACGACGGGCTGCTGGTGCACAGCGGTTCGGCCCAGCTGACGGTGCACGAGACCCGGCTGGCGCGCTACGTGGCGAAGGTCTGAGTCGAGCCGGCAGGGGCGTCGCCGTGGTGGACCACTACCAACCCGGCGGCGCCCGCGCCGCGGCGCAGGGCGAGCGCGGCGATGTGGCCGGCTCCCGGCCGCCACTGGTGAAACTGCCACTGGCCCGTGGCGTCGGCGGCCATCGTGATCGTCCCGGTGTCGGGCAGCGCGCCGAAGTCGCAGCGGCTGAATGGGTGAGCGAGGCCTAGGCCGAGGGCCTTGGTGTAGGCCTCCTTCAGGGTCCAGTACCGGAGGAAAGCGTCGGCGTGCCCGCCGGCGGGCAGCTCGGCGAGCGCGGCGGCCTCGGCGGGGGCGAGCACTCCGGGCAGCCGGCGGGTGCGGTGCGGAGCAGTCTCCTCGACGTCGATGCCGCAGTCGGTCCCGCGGGTCACCACGCAGACGGCCGCGCCGGGGGTGTGGGAGAGGTTGAACCTCAGCCCGGTCTCCGCGGTGCGGCCGGCGAGTTCCGGACGGCCGTGCCAGGTGGTGCGGAACTCCCACTGCTGCGGCGGGATTTCGGGGTGACACCGGGTCAGCGCGGCGCGCAGCAGGGTGTGCCCCACCGCGTACTGGGCGCGGTCCCGGGCGAAGCGGAAGCGGGCCAGCCGGTCGTGCTCGGCGGGCGTGAGCAGTGCCAGCCCCGCCCGGACCGCGGCGTCGCGGTCCGAGTCGGGCACGCGCGCGGTCCATACGTGGGCCTCGCGCGTGCCGGGCCGGAGGCCTCGCTCTGCCATCCGGCGCGGGTCAGGCCCGCGGGCCGAGCTCGACCTGCAGCTCGACCAGCCCGCGCATGATCCGGGTGGGGCGCCAGCGCAGGTCGTCCCGGGTGCCGGAGAGCGAGATGTTCGGGTAGCGGTCGACCAGTGCCGCGATCGCTTCCTGACCCTCGATCCGGGCGAGCGGGGCGCCGAGGCAGTGGTGCAGACCGAAGCCGAAAGCCAGGTGCGGGTTGTCGGTGCGGGTGATGTCCAACTGGTCGGGGTTCTCGAACTGCCGCTCGTCACGGCTGGTCGAGGCGATGGAGACGGTGACCACGCTGCCGGCCGGGATCATGGTGCCGGCCACCTCGACGTCCTCTGTGGAGACCCGCATGGTGGACAGCTCCACCGGCGGGTCGTAGCGGAGGAACTCCTCCACGGCCGAGGCGACCAGGTCGGGCTTGGCCCGCAGCAGGGCGAACTGCTCCGGGTTGTCGAACAGCGCCAGGGTGCCGTTGGCGATCAGGTTGACGGTCGGCTCCTGGCCGGCGCTGAGCAGCAGCATCGCCGTGGAGACCATCTCGGTCTCGGTGAGCCGGTTGCCCTCGTCGCGGGCGACGATCAAGCCGGTGATCACATCGGGCTGCTGGTCGCTGGTGTCCACGTCGGTCTCCGCGAGGTCCTTGAGTTCCTCGCGGCGGCGGGCCAGCAGCTCGGTGAAGAAGGACTGCATCGCCGCGTAGCCCTCCTGCGGGGTGAGCGCGCCGTCGACCACCGCGTCCGGGGCGGTGAGCATGGCGGTGGCCCAGAGCCGGAAGTTCTCCCGGTCGGCGTTCGGCACGCCGAGGATCTCGCAGATGACAGTGGTGGCCAGCGGGTGCGCGTAGCTCTCGATCAGGTCGACGGTCTGCTGCCCGGCGAGGCCGTCGAGCAGCTGCTCGGCGATCTCCCGCACGCGCGGGCGCATCGCCTCCATCCGGCGGTTGGTGAACGCCTTGCTGATCAGCTTGCGCAGCCGGGTGTGGTCCGGTGGGTCGGTGTTGACCAGGTGGTAGAGGTAGTCGGCGCGGTTGTCGCGCTCGCCCTTGACGTAGCCGGCGTCGCGCAGCTGGTCCCAGGCCAGGCCCGGGTCCTTGGCGAAGCGGGAGTCGTTCATGACGTCGCGGGCCTCGGCGTAGCGCAGCACGAGCCGGCGGTGGAGGCCGTTGGGTTCGCGGATGGTGTGGACGACGCCCTCGGCACGCATGTCGGAGTACAGCGCGTAGGGGTCGACCCGCGGTCCGGTCGGCAGGACCTTCGGGTCCTCGGAACCGGACGGTGCGCCGGGCTGTGATGACCGGTCATTCACGGGGCAGTCTCCGTTCCTTGGCAGGACGGCTCGTTCCGGCGGGTACGCCCGAGCGCCCCGAACCTAGACCGGCTAACCGGGCATTTCTGCGCTGGATTGAGCATCGTGTGAAGTCGGCGCGGTGCCGCCACGGCCGGTGGGATGTCTGCGTCGAATGGGGGCGCGTGGGCATTGGTGTCGGCCTATGCTTGCCCCCGCACCTCGCTGATCCGCACATCAAGGGTGATCTCAGACACCATCCCGACGCGTCCGCCGGGCCGGGCTGCCCGGGCCGGGACGACGCTCCTGTGCCGTTTTCCAGGCGATTCGAGGTTGAAGATGAGGGCAACACTGGAGCACCACCGGACCCGTCCGACCGCCACCGCGGTCCCCCTGCGGCGTGCCGTCGAGCCGGCCGACACCGACTCGGTCCGCTTCCGCACCAAGCTGCGCGCGCTGTGCGCCACGCGGCTGCACGACACCCCGACCCTGACGGTGCCCCGGCGGGGACACGTGTACATGGACGGCGGCCAGGACCGGCACATATACGTGATCGAGGCCGGTCAGGTCAAAACGCTGATGATCACCGGGAGCGGCAAGCGATGTCTGCTCTCCATCTCCGGGGCGGGCGACGTCCTGGGCGAACTGGGGCTGCTCGGAAGCGAGCGCTCCGACACCGCCGTCGCGCTGGAACCGGCGACGCTGCGTCAGATCCCGGGCGACCGGTTCCTCTCGGTGCTTGCCGAGGAGGGGCTGCTGCCGGAGTACGTGCGGCACCTCGGTGAGCGGGTGATCGAACAGCAGAAGATCATCGTCGACATGGTGACGTTGGAGTGCGAGCGCCGCCTGGCGGCCCGACTGCTGCTGCTCTCCCAGCAGATAGGCAAGCGTCGCGGCCGACTGGTGGTGATCCGGCCCCGGATCACCCAGGAGGAGCTCGCCGAGATGGTCGGCACCACCCGCTCCCGGGTCGGGCTGTTCCTCAAGCACTTCCGGGAGACTGGGCTGGTCGGCATGGTGCAGGGCTCGCTGGCCGTCGACGACCAGCGGCTCGGCGACTACATCGAGGGCCGGTTACCGGCCGATGCTCACTTCTGATGCTCAATTCTGAGTAGCTGGGCATTCGTCGCGATGCCAACCCTTGGGTCTCCGGAAGACCGGCCCCAAGGGAGTAGGTCGAACATGAGCGAGCATCAGGCCCTGCTGTTTCTGATGCAGTTGGCGGCCCTGCTATGTGTCGGCTCCAGCATGGGCCAACTGGCCCGCCGGCTGGGTCTGCCGGGCGTGGTGGGCGAACTGCTCAGCGGTGTGGTGCTCGGTCCGACGGTGCTCGGACACGTCTCGCCCGCGGCGTTCGCCTGGATGTGGCCGGCCGACACCTCGCAGACCCAACTGCTGGACGCGGTCAGCACATTCGGCGTACTGCTGTTCATCGGGGTGTCCAGCGCGCACCTGGACCTGCGGATGCTGCGCCGCCGCCCGCGGACCGTGTTGTCGGTCAGCACCGCGGCGTTGGTGCTGCCGCTCGGCCTGGGCGTCGCCACCGGCCTGCTGCTGCCCGGCCGGCTGCTCGGCCCGCACGCCGACCGCTCCTCGTTCGCGCTGCTGATCGGTGTGGTGATGGGCGTCAGCGCGATCCCGGTGATCGCCAAGACGCTGACCGACCTGGGCATGCTGCACCGCGACATCGGCCAGTTGACGCTGGCCGCGGCGGCCGGCGAGGACGTGGTCGCCTGGATCCTCCTGTCGCTGGTCACCGCGATGACGGCGGGCGCCCTGAAGGTCGGTCACATCGTCTCCAGCGTGGGGCACCTGCTGCTGTTCCTGGCCGTGGTGATTGCCGCCCGGCCGCTGCTGCGCGGGGCGCTGGGGCGGGCCGAGAAGGCTGAGGGCTCCGGGCCGGTGATCGCGATCACTGTGGTGGCGATCCTGGCGGCCTCGGCCGGCAGCCAGTCGCTGGGCCTGGAGTCGGCACTCGGCGCGTTCGCGGTCGGCTGCCTGCTCAGCTCGCCGTCCCGGGAGACGACGGTGCGGCTGGCCTCGCTGCGGACCGTCACGCTCTCCGTGTTCGCCCCGATCTTTCTGGCCGGAGCGGGCCTGAAGGTGGACCTGTCGGTGCTGGGCGATCCCGGGACGCTGGCCGCCGCCGCGGTGGTGCTGTTGCTCGCCGTCGGCGGCAAGTTCGCGGGCGCCTACCTGGGCGCCCGGCTCGGCCGCCTGACGCACTGGGAGGGCCTGGCGCTGGGCGCCGGGCTGAACGCCCGCGGGGCGGTCGAGGTGGTGGTGGCGACCATCGGCCTGCGGCTCGGCGTGCTCAGCCCCGCGATGTACTCGATTGTCGTGATGGTTGCCCTGCTCACCTCGGTGATGGCCGCACCCACCCTGCGCTGGACCATGGCGAAGGTCGAGCACCGCTCCGAGGAGCACCTGCGGGCCGTCGAACTCGCCGCCTGGTCGGACCGCGCCTCCGTGCCGACCGACCCTGCGCAGAATTGAGCAGCAGGAATCCGCTGCGTGCTCTTAACGTAATCCGGTAGTGATTGTAGGGGATGAGCAGTCAATTTCCGTGGAAAAGGAGGCGGGCAACGTGACGGCCGCAGAGAATTCCAGCACGCAACCCACGATCAGGCCGGCGTTCCACCAGACCACGGTGCCGTTGGACAAACTGCTGAATTCTGCCGACGCGGGATTCCTGATCCACCGGGTCGGGCAGCTGAAGAACGAGTTCCGCGAGGAAGGCATGTCCTTCTCCGCGGACCTGGTCGACCTGATCAACAACGCCCAGGTCGGCTACGTCTCGATTTTCGCCTTCGAGGAGCTGTTCGGGACGCAGAGCCGGCTGCACTGGCTGCTGCACCTGAAGGAGCCCAGCGACTACCGCCGGATGCTCGACATGGTCGACCACTCGCAGAAGTGGGCCGAGGTGTCCGCCGACGACCGGCTGCCCACCAAGGGCGGCGGCAACTGGGAGCGGATGTTCGTCGAGGGCTCCATGACCGAGACGATCATCTGCCCGCAGCACGGGCTGAGCCACCACGACGAGGACGACGACCACCCGCTGGACACCTTCCAGCCGCCGGCCCGCTACCAGTCCCGGCTCGACCCCGAGCAGTTGCTGCACTCCGTGAACGCCCCGCTCACCGTGCACCGCCGTCTCCAGGTCCGGTACGCGCTGCGCGAGGAGGCCCGGAAGTTCTGGTTCGACTGGGCCGGATACGTCTCCGAGACGATGGCCGGCCGTGCCACCGCCTTCCTCTACGAGGAGATGTGGGGCCAGCAGGACCGCCTGCACCTGCTGATCCACCTCGCCTCCCCGGATGCCTACCACGAGCTGATGGCCCTTCAGGAGAGCGACCCGGAGCTGCGCCGCTTGATGGCCTCCCAGGTCGTCGCCGACAGCAAGGGCGGTGGCGGCTGGACCCGCACGGTGCTCGACGGCACGATGACCGACACCCTCTGGGCGCCGCTGCATGGCCGTCGGAGTTGAGGCGGCCAACGCCTATGTCGGGCGGGCCGCCCTGGACGTCAGGGAGCTGTTCTACGCGCGCGGACTGGACCTGGGCCGCTTCGACAACCTGATGATGGTGCAGAAGTCGGTCAACCTGCCGTGCGAGGACCCGGTCACCAACGCCGTGAACGCGGCCAAGCCGATCCTCGACCGGCTCACCGGGGAGCAGCGCGACAGCATCGAGGCGGTGATCGTCGGCACCGAGTCCGGCCTGGACCTCGGCAAGCCGATCAGCACCTACGTGCACCACTACCTCGGCCTCGGCAGGCGCTGCCGCTCCTTCGAGGTCAAACACGCCTGTTACGGCGGCACCGCGGCACTCCGCACCGCGCTCGGCCTGCTGGCGGGCAGCCCCCGCCCGTGGGCCCGTGCGCTGGTGATCGCCGCCGACGCGGGTGGCTCGGTGGTCGGCATGCCCTACTGGGAGCCGTCCCACGGCGCCGGCGCGGCTGCCCTGCTGCTTGGCCCCGAACCCGAGGTGCTCGACCTCGACCCTGGCGCGGCCGGCCTCTACAGCTACGAGGTGATGGACACCTGCCGCCCGCGCCCCGACCTGGCGGCCGGCGACTCCGACCTCTCGCTGCTGGCCTACCTGGAGTGCCTGGAACGCTCCTTCGCCGACTACCGAGAGGCGGTCGCAGGGGCCGACATCGTCGATTCCTTCGACCACCTGGCCTTTCACACCCCGTTCGGCGGGATGGTCAAGGGCGCCCACCGGCACCTGATGCGCCGGGTCAAGCGGATGCCCCCGGACGCCATCGAGGCCGACTTCCGGACCCGGATGGCCGCCTCGCTGGTCAACCCGGCCCGGATCGGCAACACCTACGCGGCCGGCCTGTTCGTCGCCCTGCTCTCACTGATCGAGCACGGCGACTTCCGCGAGCCGCGCCGGGTCGGCCTGTTCTCGTACGGGTCCGGCTGCGCCTCGGAGTTCTACAGCGGGGTGGTCGGCGCCGGGGCGCCCGCCCTGCTCGCGCAGTATCGGACCGCCGAGCGCCTGGACGCCCGGCACCGGCTGGCCGTGGCCGACTACGACCGGCTGGCGAAGCACACCGCCGAGGGCGCCCCGGGCGTGCAGGACGCGGTCCTCGACGTGTCGCGGTACGCGGACGTCTACGACCCGGCGCTGCACGGCAGGGAGCAGCTGGTGCTGGACCGGATCGAGAACTTCCACCGGCGCTATCGATGGAGCTGAGCAGATGGACCTGAGCACGGATCACCGCACGATCCGACTCTCCGGCATGCCGGGCGTCCTCACCGTCGCCCTCGACCGCCCGGACGCGCAGAACAGCATCGACACCGCCATGATCCGGGAACTGCACGCGGCGCTCGACACGGCCGAGGCCGACCCGGACTGCCGGGTGGTGGTGCTGACCGGCGGCGGTGACGGCGTGTTCTGCACCGGCATGGACCTGCTCGGGGCGGCCGCCGAGGGCCGCCCCGACCGGGAGCGGGCGGCGCAGGGCGGCGCCGAGTTCCTCGGCCTGCTGAAACGTCTCACCCTCACCCCGCGGGTGGTGGTCGCCACCGTCGACGGCCGGGTGGCCGGCGGCGGCGTCGGCCTGGTCGCCGCCAGCGACTTCGTGCTCGCCACGCCCCGTTCCACGTTCAGCCTGCCCGAGGCGTTGTGGGGCCTGCTGCCGTGCAGCGTCGCCCCGTTCCTGATCCGCCGCACCGGCTTCCAGAAGGCCTACGCGATGAGCCTGAGCACCCTGCCGGTGACGGCCGATCACGCACTGCTGTCCGGCCTGGTCGACCAGCTGGTCGACCAGCTCCAGCCGGCGCTGCGCAGACTCGCCTTCCGGGTCACCAAGGTGGAGGGCGCCACGGTCGGCGACCTGAAGCGGTACTTCGCCAAGATGTGGATTATCACGCCGGAGGTCGAGCGCACCGCGATCGACGAGTTCGCCCGGCTGATGTCCTCCGACGGTGTCGGCCGCCGGATCGCCGACTTCGCCGAACGGCAGCGCTTCCCGTGGGAGGGCGGCTCGTGACGCAGCGGACCGCATGGCTCTTTCCCGGCCAGGGCGCGCAGCGCCGCGGCATGGGCCGCGACCTGTTCGACCGCTACCCGGACGCGATGGCGTCCGCCGACCGGATCCTCGGCTTCTCGGTGCGCGAACTCTGCCTCGGCGACGCCGCCGAACGGCTCACCGACACCCGCTACCTGCAGCCCGCGCTGTTCGTCGTCAACGAGCTGACCCGGCGCGAGTACGCGGCCCGCGAACCCGCCCCCGACTACCTGGCCGGGCACAGCCTCGGCGAGTACAACGCGCTGCTCGCCGCCGACGCCTTCGACTTCGAGACCGGACTCGCGCTGGTGGCTCGCCGCGGCGAACTGATGGGCCGGGCCACCGGCGGCGCGATGACCGCCGTGGTCGGCCCCGGCGCCGCCCGGATCGCCGACCTGCTCGCCGAGGCCGGCGTCGACGACGTCGACCTGGCCAACCTCAACTCCGCCGAGCAGGTGGTGCTCTCCGGCCCCGTCGAGTCGCTGCGCCGCGCCGCCGGGGCCGTCACCGCCGCGGGCGCGGGCCGCTGCGTCCCGCTGCGGGTCAGCGCCGCCTTCCACTCCCGTTACATGGCCGACGCCGCCCGCGAGTTCGCCGCCTTCCTGGACGGCTTCGAGTTGCGCGACCCCCGTATCCCGGTGATCGCCAACGTCACCGCCCGGCCCTACCGCCCGGGCGAGGTCGGCCGGCTACTGGCCGCCCAGGTGCACAGCGCGGTCCGCTGGTCCGAGAGCATGCGCCATTTGCTGGCGCAGGGCGTCGACCGGATCGCCGAGCAGGGCCCGGGTCGGGTGCTGACGGGGCTGTGGGACGCGGCGGTGAAGGACGCGGCGAACGGGCCGGCGCCGGAACCGCAGCCCGCCGCGGGCAGCGCCTCGGCACCTGCGGCGGCCGGAGGAGCTGCTGACGGGGCATCCGCCGCCGGGCGGGCGGCACCTGCCGCGCCCGCTTCGGCCCCGGCCGCCGGCCTGGCGCCTTCCCCGTCCCGGGTCGGCGCAGCCGGGGGCTCGGCGACTCCTGTGCCCGGGCCTTCCGCTGACGGTATGACCACACTGACCCCGGAGCGGCTGGGCTCGGCGGCGTTCCGGGCCGACTACGGGGTGCGCTACGCGTACCTGGCGGGGTCGATGTACAAGGGCATCGCCTCCACCGAGCTGGTGGCCCGGATGGTGCGGGCCGGACTGCTCGGGTACTTCGGGACCGGCGGGCTGCGGACTGAGCGGATCGAGGCGGCGATCGCCACGCTCCGCGCCGAGCTGGGCCCGGACGGCAGCTTCGGGATGAACCTGCTGCACGCGCTGCACGACCCGGCGCTGGAGGAGGCCACCGTGCGGCTGTTCCTGCGGCACGGGGTGCGGTTCGTCGAGGCGTCAGGCTTCACCCAGCCGACCCGGGCGCTGGTGCTGTACCGGCTGAGCGGGGCGCACCGGGACGGCGCGGGCCGGGCGGTGGCTCCAAACCGGCTGCTGGCCAAGGTGTCCCGGCCGGAGGTGGCGACGGCGTTCATGGAGCCGGCGCCGGAGACGCTGGTACGGGGGCTGCTCGCCGACGGGCTGGTGACCGCCGCGGAGGCCGAGGCGGGCCGCGCGCTGCCGCTGGCGGGGGAGGTGTGCGCGGAGGCCGACTCGGGCGGGCACACCGACGCCGCGGTGGCCTACACCCTGATGCCCGCGATGACGGGCCTGCGGGACCGGATCGTGGCCGAGCGCGGCTACCCGGACGGCATACGGGTCGGCGCGGCCGGCGGCCTGGGCGCGCCGGAGAGCCTGGCGGCGGCGTTCGTGCTGGGCGCGGACTTCGTGGTCACCGGCTCGGTCAACCAGTGCACCCCGCAGGCCGGGACGTCCGACGCGGTGAAGGACCTGCTGGCGCAGGCCGACGTCCAGGACACCGGGTACGCGCCGGCCGGCGACATGTTCGAGATCGGGGCGCGGGTGCAGGTGCTGCGGCGCGGCACGCTGTTCGCGGCGCGCGCCAACAAGCTGTACCAGGCGTACCGGCAGTACGACGGCCTGGAGGCGATCGACGCCAAGCTGCGGCGGACGATCGAGGACGGCTGGTTCCGCCGCGACCTCGAGCAGGTCTGGAAGGAGACCCGCGAGTACTACCTGCGGGCCGGCCGCCCGCAGGAGGTCGAGCGGGCCGAGCAGGACCCCAGGCACCGGATGGCGCTGGTGTTCCGCTGGTACTTCGTGCACAGCACCCGGATGGCGATGCGCGGCGACCCGGCCGAGCGCGTCAACTACCAGATCCACACCGGCCCGGCGATCGGTGCGTTCAACCGCTTCGCCGCCGGGACCGCCCTCGCCGACTGGCGCAACCGCCATGTCGACGCCGTCGCCGAGGCATTGATGGCCGGCGCGGCCCAGGTCCTCCGAGGCCGTTTCTCCTCGCTGGGTCGATAAATTCCCGGCCTGCTCAATAGTGAGCTGCGCAGTTCTCCGGAGAAATGACCTAATTGTGTCGCGAGAAGCAGCGATTCGAACCATTCACCAAGGAGTCCTTTCATGACCGAGAAGGCCGATTCCGAATTCTCCACTCCGGTCGCGCAGCAGCAGACGTCCCTTCCGGTCGCGGATATCCTGCACTCGGCGAACGCCGGTGTCGTGGTCGAGCGCGTCGGACAGCTGCGGGCCGAATTCCGCTCGGAGGGCAGGCAGTTCGCCCGTGAGCTCTCCGAGTACCTGAACACCCGGTACGTCGGCGTGGCGACCACCTTCGTCTACGAGGAGACCTTCGGGACCAAGGACACCCTGCACTGGCTTCTGCACATGCGCTCCCTGGAGGCGTACGAGACCCTCGTCAGGATGGGCTCCCAGGACGAGGGCTGGCGCGAGGTGATGTTCCGCAACCGCATCCCGGAGGAGCGCGGCGGAGGCTCGTGGGACCGGATGTTCCTGGACGGCGGCCTGAAGGAGACGGTGCTGATCCCGCAGAGCTTCGGGATGTACGGCACGGCCGACACCGAGCTGTCCTCGGTGGTCGACGACGATGGTGTGGACCGCTTCGTGGTGCCGACCGCGGAGCACCAGACCTCGCAGAAGCCCGATGAGCTGCTGCACTCCGCGAACTCCGGCATCATCATGCACCGCACCGGCGAGCTGAAGTACGAGTTCCGGGCCGAGGGACGGGAGTTCGCCCGCGCGCTGACCGAGAGCTGGAACGCCTCGCTGGGCGGCGAGGCGACCATCTTCCTCTACGAGGAGGCGTTCGGCCTGTCCGACCGGATCCACTGGTTCATCCACCTGCGGAAGCTGAGCTCCTACTACAACCTGATGGGCCTTCGGGCGCGCACCATGCCGGCCGCGCGCGAGGTGTTCACCAAGCAGTGGATCCCGGCGGAGAAGGGCGGCGGCGGCTGGGAGCGGATGTTCGTCCAGAGCAGCCTGCAGGACCTGGCCCTGACCCCGCAGCACTGGGGCATGTACGCCACCAGGACCGCCGCCGCCCAGGGCTGACCGTCCCCGCGGGCTCTCGGCCGCCCGCCCCGCGAACCCGTACCGGATGGGAGATCCGCCATGGTTTCCGGCAAGACGCTGCACCAACTCTTCGAAGTCCAGGCCGCCAGGATGCCGGACCGCGTGGCGGTGAGCGGGGCGGACCGCGCCCTCACCTACCGCGAGCTGAACGCCGAGGCCGACGCGGTGGCCGCCCGGCTGCGGGCGGGCGGCGCCGGCCCCGACCGGCTGATCGGCCTGTGCGTCGACCGCAGTGCCGACCTGGTGGTCGGCCTGCTCGGCATTCTCAAGGCGGGGGCCGCGTACGTGCCCGTCGACCCGGCCTACCCTGCCGACCGGGTCGCCTTCCTGCTCGACGACAGCCAGGTCTCCGCGGTGGTCTCGGTGTCCCGGGTCGCCGAGCGCCTCACGGACTGCGGGGCCCCGGTGGTCTGGCTCGACCGCGACACCGAGGCGCCGGCCGCGCCGGCCGCGCCCGCCGCGGTCGAGGAGTCCCGGGAGAGCGACCTCGCGTACGTCATCTACACCTCCGGGTCGACCGGCGTCCCGAAGGGCGTGCTGGTCGAACACCGCAACGTGGTGCGGCTGTTCGAGCAGACCACCGAGCTGGTCGGCTACTCGGCGGACGACGTGTGGACGCTGTTCCACTCGATCAGCTTCGACTTCTCGGTCTGGGAGCTGTGGGGCGCGCTGCTGCACGGCGGCCGCCTGGTGGTGGCCGGCACCGAGACCGTCCGCTCCCCGGAGCTGCTGCACAAGCTGCTCGCCGACGAGGGCGTCACGGTGCTCAACCAGACCCCGTCCGCCTTCCGCCGCCTGGTGGGCGCCTCCACCGCGACGCTGCCCGCACTGCGCCTGGTGGTGTTCGGCGGCGAACGCCTGGACGTGAAGCTGCTCGAGCCCTGGTTCGCCCGCTACGGCGACGAGCGGCCCGCGCTGGTCAACATGTACGGCATCACCGAGACCACGGTCCATGTGACGGCCCGTGCGATCACCCGGGCCGACCTCGACGAGCCCGGCGTCAGCCCGATCGGCCGCCCGCTGCCCGAGGTCACCTTGCACCTGCTCGGCGAGGACGGCAGCCCGGTCGCCGACGGCACCCCTGGTGAGCTGTACGTCGGCGGTACCGGCGTGGCCCGCGGCTACCACCGCCGCCCCGAGCTGACCGCCGAGCGCTTCCGCACCGTCGGCACCGGCGCCGACGCGGTGCGCCTGTACCGCTCGGGCGACCGCGCGGTGCGCACCGCCGGCGGCGAGTACCTGTACGTCGGCCGAGCCGACGATCAGATCAAGATCCGCGGTTTCCGGATCGAGCCCGGCGAGATCGAGGCGCTGCTCGCCGACGACCCGCGGCTGGCCTCGGCGATCGTCGCCCCGCAGGACCACGGCGAGGGCGACGTCCGCCTGACGGCCTACCTGGTGCCGCCGCCCGACGCCGAGATCGACGACGAGGCGCTCGGCCGGCTGGTCGCCGAGGTGTCCGCCCGGGCCGCGGGCACGCTGCCCGAGCACATGCGGCCCTCTGCGTACCGGCTGATCACCGAGGTGCCGACCACCGCGCAGGGCAAGGTCGACCGCTCGGCGTTGCCCGCCCTGCCGCACCGGCAGGCTCCGGCCGGACCGGCGGGTGCCGGCGCGGAACTGACGCCCACGCAGCAGCAGGTCGACGCGATCGTCACCGAGGTGCTGGCCCGGCCGGGCATCGGCCTCGACGACGACCTGTTCGAGCACGGCGCCACATCGCTGGCGTTCATGCGGGTGATCGCCTCCGTCAACCGGCACTGGAAGCTGTCGCTGACCGGTGCGGAACTCGACGCGGCGACCGTCCGCCACCTGTCCGCCTGCGTGGACGCGCAGGAATCGAAGTGAGCGAAGAGAGGAGCACCACCGTGCCCGACGTGACCGGCGGCTTCACGCTGACGCCCGAGGAGCGCGCGAGCTTCCACGAGCGCGGCTACTTCGGCCCGTTCAAGGTGTACGAGATCGAGGAGATGCAGCGCCGCTGGCGGGTCGAGCGGCTGCGGCTGATGGACCGCAGCAACGCGGTCTACCAGGACGAGGCAGCGCAGTCCGGCAACACCAACATCTCCAACTACGACCGGCACCTGGACTCGGAGTTCCTCGCGGACCACATCTCCCGGCCGCAGATCGTCGACCGGGTGGCCAGCGCGCTCGGGCCCGACGTGCTGTGCTGGCGCAGCGAGTTCTTCCCGAAGTACCCGGGCGACGAGGGCACCGACTGGCACCAGGCCGACACCTTCGCCAACGCCTCCGGAGTGCCGCAGATCCTGTGGCCCGACGAGCACAAGGACTTCGGCGGCACCATCACGGTGTGGACGGCGTTCACCGAGGCCAACGAGGACAACGGCTGCCTGCAGTTCATCCCCGGCACCCACACCCGGATGAACTACGACGAGACCAAGAAGATGCACTACAGCCCGGACTCCATCAACCAGGTGGACAAGGGCGGCATCCGCCGCGGCTTCTTCGGCTACGACTACCGCGAGCTGCAGGTCGACGCCGACTTCAAGCCCGACGAGTCGCAGGCGGTGTCGATGGTGATGCGCCCGGGCGAGGCGATCATGTTCTGGTCGACCCTGATGCACGCCTCCTGGCCGCACAGCGCCAAGACCGACGAGATGCGCCTGGGCTTCGCCGGCCGGTACGTGCCGACCTCGGTGCGGGTCTACCCCGACACCGAGCAGATCGAGGAGTACGGGGGCACCGTCTCGCTGGAGCGCTACGGCGCCGTTCTGGTCGGCGGCGAGAACCGGTACGACCACAACCGGATGGTCACCCGGACCACCCTCGGCCACCCGTTCACCACCCGCTGACACCGACCGAAACCGACCGGAAGGCGTACGAGCCGATGACCGAGCACCAGGCCCGGGCCGCCGCGACCGCACTCGCCGAGGCGGTGCACGGCCTGCGGGCGCTGGCCACGCGCCTCGACCCGCCCGCCCGGGTGGCCGCGCCGGCCGGCCCGCGCGCCGAGCTGCTGGCCGCGCTGGCCGAGCGGCTCGGCGTCCCGCTGGCCATCGAGCCGGCCGCCCCGGACAGGGAGAGCGGCGTCTTCGAACGGATCATCGGCGAACGGCTCGGCCCGGCCCTCGGCCGGCCCGAGCTGGACGACCTCCCGGACCGCCCCGCCGAGATCACCGGGATCGCCGACCGGGTAGCCGCCGCCTCCTTCGACAGGTTCCGCACCGCCCTCGACGCCGTCGCCCCCGACGGCGCCCGGCTGCCCGTCTACACGGCCGGCGACCCGGCCGCGCCCGCGGTCCTGATCGCCTCCGCCTGCGGGATGCCCGCCGAACTGTGCTCCCGCTGGCTGGAGTTGCTCGGCAGCGAGTACCGGATCGTCACCTGGGAGACCCGCGGTCTGTTCACCGACGAACCGGACTTCGACAAACTCGAATGGGACACCGAGGCGCAGGCCGAGGACGTCTTCGCGGTCATGGAGCACCTCGGCATCCGCACGGCCCACCTGCTGGGCTTCTGCGGCGGCAGCGTGATCGCGCTCGCCGCGGCCCGCCGCAGCCCGGAGCGGATCGACTCGCTCAGCCTCTGGCACGGTGCGTACGAACTCGGCCCGGACTCACCGAAGCTGGACCACCACCGGAACATCCAGGCGCTGATGGCGATGGCCGCCGAGGACCGCGACACCGCCGCCGCCGTGCACGCGGTGTTCCTCAGCACCATGCTCGGCGGCACCCCGCCCGACCTCGCGCACCTGGTGCTCTACCCCTTCGTCACCCCCGAACTGTTCTACCGATACTGCCGTTTGAACGGCGCGATCACCGACATCGACGTCAACCGGCTGCTGGTCGGCGTCGACCACCCCACGCTGGTGGTCACCAGCGAGGACGACACCACGGCCAATCCGCTCGGATCGGCCGAGGTGGCCCGGAGGCTGCCCAACGCGACGCTCAGCGTCGAGCCGACCGGCGATCACATCTCGCTCTTCAGGTTGGGCGGCCGACTGGGCGAACTCGCGCTGGGTTTCCTGCGCGAGCACCCCGGCGGCCAGGCCGCCCCGCGCTGAGACGGGACTCACGTGGAAACGAGCAACGAGACCGGGCTGACGGCTGTTCGGATCCTGCACCGACTGCTGGCCGAGGTGCGCCCGGACGGAGCGGAACCGCTGCCGCCGGGCGGACTGGCCGACTGGGGCCTCACCTCGCTGGCACTGACCCGGCTGTGGGCCGGCGTGCGACGCGAGTTCGGCCTCGACCTGCCGCCGGCCCGGCTCGCGGCCGCCACCCTCGACGAGCTGACCGCGATGGTGGCGGCGGACACCACCGCCCCGCGGCCGCCCGCCGCGGTCCGCACCGACGAGCGGGAGCCGTTCCCGGTCACCGACCTCCAGCAGGCCTACCTGGTCGCCAAGGGCAGTGACCTGGGCGGCGAGGCGGTCGGCTGCCACCTGTACCGCGAGTTCGCCGTCCCCGACCTCGACCCCGGCCGGCTGCGTCAGGCCTGGCAGGACCTGATCGACCAGCACGGCATGCTTCGCGCCGTCGTCGACGACGACGGCCTGCAGCACATCCGCCCGGCGGCCGACGACTGGCAGATGCCCGTGCACGGACCCGGCGGCGCCGAGGACCGCGACACCGTCCGCGCCCGCCTCTCGCACCGCTGCTACCGGCCCGGCGAATGGCCGCTGTTCGCCATCGAGGTCACCCGCACCGGAACCGGCCCCGACATCGTCCACCTCAGCCTGGACACCCTGATCACCGACGGCCACGGCTACGCGGTGCTGCTCCAGCAGTGGCACCAGCGCTACCACCGCCCGGAGCAGCCGCTGCCCGCCGCCGGACCCTCCGTCGCCGAACTGGTACCCGCCCTGCTCGCCGAACGCGGCTCGGACGCCCACGGCGCCGATCTCGTGTACTGGAGCGCCGAGTTGGCCGAGCTGCCGGCCGGGCCCGGGCTGGTCGCCCCGGTCCGCGCGCCCGCCCCCGCCGGCGGCTGCCGCGAACGCCGCCCGCTGGACGCCGAACTGCCCGCCGACCAGTGGCAGGCGCTGACCGCGCGGGCCGCCCGGCTCGGCGTCTCGCCGACCGCCCTGGTGCTCGCCCTGTTCGCCGAGGCGCTGGACCGCCGGGCTCCGCAGCAGCGCACCGCCCTGGTGGTCACCACCAGCAGCCGCCCATACCTGGCCGCCGAGACCCCGTACCTGGTCGGCCCGTTCACCTCGACCGCCGTCCTGGTCCTGGAACGCGAGGCCGACGAGACCCTCGACGAGCAGGCGGCCGCGGTGCACGCCCGCCTCGGCGAACACCTGCGGCACGGCCTGGTCTCCGGCATAGAGGCGCTGCGCGAACAGCGCACCGGCCGGCCCGGGCCCGCCGTCGTCTTCACCAGTCTGCTCGACGTCGGCCCGCCGCCCGGCGTCGCCGGCGGCTTCGGCGCGGCCATCGAGTACGGGGTCAGCCAGACCACCGACGTCGCCCTCGACCACCAGATGTGGGAGCAGGACGGCGCCCTGCGCTACCGCTGGGACATCGACCCCACCCGGTTCGCCCCCGGCGCCGTCGAGACCGCCTTCGCAGCCTTCGGCAACGCCCTCGCCGCCGCCTGCACCGAACCCGCCGGGGACCCGCGGCCGCCCCGCGCCCTTCAGGAGGCGTACATGGTCGCCCGCACGGCCGCCGGCGACGGGCCCGCAGAGGGCTGCCAGTGCTACCAAAGCTTCGAGGTCGACGCACTCGACCTCGAGGCGCTCGCCGACGCGCTGCGCCGCCTGGTCGACGGCCACGCGGTGCTGCGCGCCGCCTTCGCCGCCGACGGGGTGACGGCCCGTCAGCACGGGCCCGGACAGTGGCGGATCCCGGTGATCGAGGCCGGCGACCCGGCCGCGCATCCCGCGCTGCGCGGTCTGATCCGCGAGGAGATGACCAATCGGCCTTTCCCACTTGGCGGTTGGCCGCTGTTCGACCTGCGGGTGACCCGCGACGACAGCGGGTTCTCCGTCGTGCACTGCGCCTTCGACCTGCTGGTCGCCGACGGTCTGAGCATCCACCTCCTGTACCGCGACCTGTGGCGGCTGTACGCCGACCCGGCCGCCCGGCCGGTACCGGCCGGGCCCGACCCGGTCCCCGCGAGCGCCGCCGCTGAGCAGGCCCACTACTGGCGCGAGCGGCTCGCCGAACTCCCCGCCGGACCGGAACTCGGCCCGCCCGGCGACCCCGCCCGGGCCGGCCGTGGCCGCACCCGCCTGGCCGGCCGGATCGACGGCTACCGCCAACTGGCCCGCCGCGCCGCCGAGTACGGCCTGCGCCCCGACGACCTGCTGCTCGCCGCGCTCACCCGGGCCGTCTCCAGCCGCACCGAACGGCCCTACGCGCTGCCCGTGGTGCTCTGGCCGGAGACCGCCGAGGCCGCCCGCCCGGGCGAGCACTCCTTCATGACCTGGGTCACTGCCGCGCCCGCCGAACTCCGGCTCACCGCCACCGCCGCCGAGTACCGCCGCGTCCTCGACGCCGACCTCGCCGAGGGCGGCGCCGGCGGCCTCGGCGAGATGCGCCGCAAGGTGCTCCGCGGCGGCGAGGCCGCCTACCCCGTGGTCTACACCGCCCTCGTCGACCTCACCGACCGGCCGCTGCCGGCCGGCGTCCGCCAGGGCGAATGGCTGACCAGCACCCCCGGCTGCGCCCTGGACAGCGTCGCCGTCGCCGAGGGTGACGAACTGCGCTACTGCTGGGACATCGTCCCCGCCGACTTCCCGGCCGGCCTCGCCGAGCAGATGTTCGCCGCCTTCGAGAACGACCTGCGGCTGCTCGCCGACGACGCCACCTGGGTCGACACCCCCTCCGGCGGGCTCACGGCGGAGGAACGGCACACCGTGCTGTACACCTGGAACGAGACCACCGTCCCGGTGCCCGACGACGGCCCCGTGCACCTGCTGTTCCAGCGTCGGGCCGCGAGCGCCCCCGAGGCGGTGGCCCTGCGCTGGCGCGGCGGCACCATGACCTACGGCGAACTCAACCGCCGCGCCAACAGGATCGCCCACCGTCTGATCGCCGCCGGTGTCGGCCCCCAGCAGCTGGTCGGCGTGCGGATCCGGCGCGGCCCCGAGATGGTCGCCGCCCTCTACGGCATCCTCAAGGCCGGCGCCGGCTACCTGCCGATCGACCCCGCGCTGCCCGGCCCCCGGGTCGCCGCGATGCTCGAACTCGCCCGGGCCGTCACCGTGCTGACCACCTCCGACACCCCCGCCGTGCCGCTGCCCGCCGGGGTCACCACCGTCGAGACCGACACCGACCCGGCGATCAACGGGCCCGCCGCCCGCGAGGACGACCCGGAGACCCGCAGCACCCGGGACGACACCGCATACGTCATCTTCACCTCCGGCTCCACCGGCACCCCCAAGGGCGTCCAGGTCGCCCACCGCTCGGTGCGCAACCTGCTGAACTTCTGCCATCGCACCTTCGAGCTGCGCCCGTCCGACCTCGGACTCGCCGTCACCTCGCTCAGCTTCGACCTCTCCGTCTTCGACATGCTCGGCCTGCTCGGCGGCGGCGCGGGCGTCTACCTCGCCGACGAGACCCAGCAGCGCGACCCGGAACTGCTGCTCGACATCCTGCTCACCGAGCCGATCACGCTCTGGAACTCGGCGCCCACCACCCTGCACCAGCTCACCCCGCTGCTCACCCCCGACACCGGCGACCCCGCCGCCGCGCACCTGCGGATCGTCGCGCTGGCCGGCGACTTCATCCCGCTGTCACTGCCCGGGGCGATCCGCGAGGCGTTCCCGAACGCCGAGACCATCGCCATGGGCGGGCCCACCGAGACCACCGTCTGGTCGAACGTCTACCGGGTCACCACCGTCGACCCCGGCTGGCGCAGCATCCCCTACGGCAAGCCGATCGACAACACCCGGCACTATGTGCTCGACGAACACCTCGAGCCCTGCCCGATCGGCGTCGAGGGCGACCTGTACACCGGTGGCGAATGCCTGGCCGTCGGCTTCTGCAACCAGCCCGAACTGACGGCCCGCCTGTTCCTGCCCGACCCCTTCGTCGACAGCCCCGGCGAGCGGATGTACCGCACCGGCGACCGGGCGCTCTGGCTTCCCGACGGCAATCTGCAGATCGCCGGACGCGGCGACCGCCAGGTGAAGATCCGCGGCCACCGGGTCGAACTCGGCGAGGTCGAGCACCGCCTGCGCGCGCACCTCGCCGTGCGGGAGGCCGTCGCCGTGCTGCGCGACGACGAAGCGCCGAGCGGCGACGCCAAACTCGTCGCCTACGTCGTCACCGATCCGGCCGCCCCCGCCGTCACCGCCGCCGAGCTGCGCGCGCACACCGCCGAGGCCCTGCCCGGGTACATGGTGCCGAACTTCGTGGTGCTGCTGCCGTCCTTCCCGGCCACCGCCAACGGCAAGTTGGACCGCAAGGCGCTGCCCTGGCCGCTGGACGCCGCACCGGCCGCCGAGCCCACGGCGCCGTCGACTCCTGTCACCGATGGGGGCACTGAGGCCCCGTCAGCACCCGTACCCGCACCCGGTCCCTCGGCCGCGAGCCCGGCCGGGCTCGCCGAGGAGATCGCGGCGATGTTCGCCCGGCACCTCGGCGTGGACACCGTCGACCCGGCGCAGGACCTCTGGGAGCAGGGCGCCACCTCCTTCACCATGGTCCAGGTCTCGGCCGGGCTGCGGAAGCGGTACCAGCAGCGGGTGCCGGTCTCGGCGCTGATCTCCGAGCCGACAGCCGCCGGCATCGCCCGGATCCTCGCCGGCCGCCTCGGCCTCCGGACCCGGCCCGAACCGGCCGCCGCCCCCGCCGCGCCGGAACCGGAGGCGGGCCCCGGCGCCGTGGACATGTTCTCGCCGCAGGAGCGGGACGCGTTCAAGGCCGCCGCCTGGAACCTGCGCCGCCCCGCGCCCGGCGCACAGCGCATCGCGCTGCCGGAGACGACGGTCCACCCCGCGTACTACGACTGGCGCGGCAGCCGCCGCGACTACCGCGACACCCCGTTGCCCGCCGAGGCGCTCATCCGGCTGCTCGGCCTGCTGCGCGAGGCCCCCGTGGAGGGCGGCACCCGCCGCCTGTACCCGTCGGCCGGGGACACCTACTCGGTGCAGGCGTACGTCTACGTCAAGCCGGACGCCGTCGACGGGCTGGCCGGGGGCATCTACTACTACGACCCGCGCTGGCACGCGCTGGAACTGGTCAACGCCGAGCCGCGGATCGACCGCGCCGTGCACTTCTACTACAACCGGCCGGTGTTCGACCGGTCCGCGTTCGGGATCTTCCTGATCGGCCAGACCCGCGGCATCGCCCCGCTCTACCAGGAGGTCGCCGAGCGCTTTCTGATGCTGGAGGCCGGGTACATCGGCCAGCTGCTCATGACCGGTCAGGCCGCATGCGGCATCGGACTCTGCCCGGTCGGCACGCTGACCTTCGACGACATCCGCGACCAGTTCGCCCTCGACGACGGCCACCTCTTCCTGCACTCCTTCATGGGCGGCGGCGTCGACCGGACCAGCACCGCCGAACTGCGGCCGCCGTTCGCCGAGCGGCCCGCCCGGGCCGCGGCCGACGAGGAACCGAAGGCCGCCGAGGTCGCAGTGGTCGGCATGGCCGGGCGCTTCCCCGGCGCCGAGGACCTGGGGGAGTACTGGCGGCAGCTCAGCACCGGCCAGTGCGCCGTCGGCCCGCTGCCCGCCGGGAGGGGCGTCGCCGAGGACGGCCGGCTGCCCGCCGGACTGCACGGCGGCTTCCTCACCGACATCGACAGCTTCGACAGCCTGCACTTCCGGGTCGCCCCGGTCGAGGCCGCCGCGCTCGACCCGCAGCTGCGGCTGCTGCTGCAGACCGTCTGGACCTGCCTCGAGGACGCCGGCCACACCGCCGAATCGCTGCGCGCCGCCGCGCCCCGGGTCGGCGTGTTCACGGCCGCCATGTGGCACGACCACCAGCACAGCGGCAAGGAGACCTGGGACGCGGACGCCGCCGCCCGGGTCGCCGCCCTGGCCGGTGACATGCCCGGCCGGATCTCGCACTACTTCGGCTTCGACGGCCCGAGCGTCGCCGTCGACACCGCCTGTTCCTCCTCCCTGACGGCCCTCCACCTCGCCGCCGAAGCCCTGCGGAGCGGCGAGTGCGACGCCGCCGTGGTCGGCGCGGTCAACCTGGTCGCCCACCCGTACCACCTCGCCCTGCTCGCCGAGGCAGGACTGCTCGCCGAGGGCGGACCGGTCCGGGCCTTCGCCGCCGGCAGCTCCGGCTGGTGCCCCGGCGAGGGCGTGGCCGCCGTCCTGCTGCGCCCGGCAGCGGCCGCCGACCGGGACGGCGACACCGTCCGGGGCGTGCTGGAGGCCACCTGGATCGGCCACGCCGGCAGCGGTGGACGCTTCGGCGTGCCCAACCCGGAGGCGCTGGCCGGCTCGGTCGGCGCGGCCCTCGGCCGGGCCGGGATCACGCCGGCCCAGGTCGACTACGTGGAGCTCGCCGTGGCCGGTGCGGGAGTCGCCGACGCCGCCGAACTCGAGGCGTTTGCGGAGGTGTTCGCGGACAACCCGGTGCTGGCCGGGACGGTGAAGCCGAACATCGGCCACCTGGAGTCCGCCTCGGGCCTCTCCCAACTGCTCAAGGTGCTCCTCCAGTTCGAGCATGGCCGGATCGCCCCGACGCTCACCGCCGAAAAGCGCAGCGACCTCGTCGACTGGGACGACCTGCCGCTGCGGGTCCCCGAGCACCTCGTCGACTGGCCGTCAGCCGCGACCGCCCGCCGCGCTGTGGTCAACGCGGTCGGCGCCTCCGGTGCCTACGCCCACGCGGTGCTGCGGGCCGCGACGTCCGCCGCCGCTGCCGACGGGCGCGCGCCCGGTCTGCAGGCGGTGGTGCTGTCCGCGGGCTCCGCCGACGGCCTGCGGCTCGCCGCCGGCCGGCTCGCCGCGCACCTGGAGAACGGCGCGTCGCCGGCTCTCGCCGACCTGGCGTTCACCCTGCAGGACGGCCGCGTCCCGATGCCGCACCGCCTCGCCGTGGTGACCTCCGATCTCCTCGAAGTACGCACCGCGCTGGAGGAGTTCGCTGTCGGCCGGACCCACTCGGCGCTGGCGGACGCGGTGGTGAATCCCAGCCGTCCGGTGGCCGAGCTCGTCCCGGCGCACGCCGACGCCGCGGCCGCCGGGTGGCTGCGCGGAGCACCCGTCGCCTGGCACGCCCTGTGGTCGCCCGGCCTCCGTCGGGTGCCGCTGCCGGGCACGGTGTTCGCAGGGGAGGAGTACCGCCTGACCGTGTCCGCGCGCCCCGCACCCGTGGCCGCGCCCGTTGCCGAGGTGGCCGACGCCGTCCAGCAGTACGTGCTCGCCGTCTACGCCGAGGCGTCCGGCATCCCGGTCGAGCGGCTCGACCCGCAGGTGCGGCTGGAGCACTACGGCCTCACGTCGTACGTGGTCGGCCAGCTGAACGCCCGCCTCGCCGAGGACTTCGCCGAGCCCGTCTCCCGCACCCTGTTCTTCGAGCACCAGGACCTGGCCGGCATCGCCGCCGAACTCGCCGCCCGCGCCGACGGCCCCTGGCAGCACGTCAGGACAGAGGCCCCCGGTGGCCGGCTCGAGCCCGCCGGGAAACGGCCCGAGGACACGGCCATCGCCGTCGTGGGCCTGGCCGGCCGCTACCCGCAGGCGGCGGACCTGGACCGGTTCTGGCAGCTGCTGGAGCAGGGCTACGACGCGATCGGGCCGCTGCCCGCCGAACGGCACCGGCCGGACTGGCCGGTGGACCTGATGTGGGGCGCGTTCCTGGACGGCATCGACAGGTTCGACCCGCTGTTCTTCGCCGTCTCGCCGCGCGACGCGGTGCTGATGGACCCGCAGGAACGCCTCTTCCTCGAAGTCGCCTGGGAGGCGCTGGAGGACGCCGGCTACACCCGGTCCCGGCTGCGCGAGCAGCACGGCGGACGGGTCGGCGTGTTCGCGGGCGCGATGTACAACGAGTATCCGTTCCTCGGCGTCGAGCAGTCGCTCGTCGGCCCGGCCGCCGACACCGGCTCCGCGCTCGCGGGCATCGCCAACCGGGTCTCGTACTTTCTGGACCTGAACGGCCCCAGCCTGACCGTCGACACCATGTGCTCGGCCTCCCTGACGGCGATTCACCTGGCCGTCCGCGCGCTGCGCCAGGGCGAGTGCGAGGCCGCGCTGGTCGGCGGCGTCAACCTGTCCGCGCACCCGCACAAGTTCCGCCAGCAGCACCGCCTGCGGATGGCGTCCACCGACCACCGCTGCCGCAGCTTCGGCGCGGGCGGCGACGGTTTCACGCCCGGCGAGGGCGTCGGCGTGGTGCTGCTGAAGCCGCTGGCCCGGGCGATCGCCGACGGCGACCGGATCCACGGCGTGATCCGCGGCACCGCCGTCAACCACGGCGGCCGCACCAGCGGCTACATGGTGCCGAACCCGGTCGCACAGGGCGAGTTGGTGGCCGCGGCGCTGCGCGACGCGGGCGTCGAGCCGGGCAGCATCGGCTACCTGGAGGCGCACGGCACCGGCACCGCGCTCGGCGACCCCGTGGAGATCAACGGCCTGGCCCGGGCGTTCGCCGGGGTCGAGGCGGGGACGTGCGCGATCGGCTCGGTGAAGTCCAACATCGGCCACCTGGAGGCCGCCGCCGGACTGGCCGGACTCACCAAGGTGCTGCTGCAACTGCGGCATCGCAGGCTCGTGCCCTCGCTGCACGCCGAGCAGCTCAACCCCGACATCGACTGGGCACGCAGCCCATTCGCCGTCCAACACGAGGCCGCGGCGTGGCCCGTCCGCCGCACCGCCGACGGCGCCCCGGCGCCGCGCCGGGCCGGACTGAGCGCGTTCGGCGCGGGCGGGGCCAACGCCCACCTGGTGATCGAGGAGTACCTGCCGGAGCCGGCCGCCCAGCCGATCCGCCCGGCCGGCCCGCAGCTGTTCGTGCTGTCCGCCCGCGACGAGCAGCGGCTCAAGGAACTCGCGGGCCGCTGGGCCGAGTTCCTGGGCCGTCCGGAGCTGCCGCCGTTCGCCGACCTCGCGCACACCGCGCAGTCCGGTCGCGAACCGCTGCGCGAACGCCTCGCCGTCATCGCCGCCGACCCGGCCGAGCTGCGCGCGGAACTGCTGCGCTTCCTGGACGGCGACAGCGGCGTGGTGGTCCGCGGCCGCACGCCGGGGGCCGATGCTCCCACCGGGCCGCGCCCCGCCGACGGTTCGTACGGCGACCTGCTCTCGCTCGCCCGGCACTGGACGGCCGGGGGCCGGATCGACTGGTCCCGCCTGCACACCGGCGACCGGCCCCGTTGGGCCGCGGCCCCCAGCTACCCGTTCGCCCGCGGCCGCTACTGGCCCGAGCCCGTGAAGACCGTGGAGGCCGCACCCGTGCAGGAGCCCGATGGGCGGCAGCCGCTGCTCTTCACCAAGAGGTGGCGCAGCGCCGAGCAGCCCCGGCCCGAGCCGGTGACCAGACGGATCGTCTGCCTGTACACCGACAGCTCCCGGGAGGCCGCCCGGCAGGTGGCCGAGGCCTTCGGACGCGACCGGGTGATCCTGGTCCGCGAGGGCGGACCCGCCGACGGCGACGCCGGGTTCACCGGTGAGCGGGACGCGATCGCACTGCTGGACGGTCTCGCCGACCGGCACCCCGACCTGACCGGCTGGCTCGACCTGAGCGAACTCGACCGCCCCGCCGCCGACCCCGGCCCGTGGACGGCCCGACTCGCCGCCCTGCAGCGCCTGCTGGCCCGCCGTCCCGGCACCCCGCTGCGGATCGTGCACGCGGTGCGCGACCGCGGCGGCGCGGACGGCCGCCGCTTGGCGGGCGTGGTGCGCCTGCTCGGCGCGGAGTACCGCACCGTCCGCGCCACCGTCGTCGAGAGTGACGCCGGGCCCGCCGAACTGGCCCGGCAGCTGCTCGCCGAATGGGCGGGCGGCGAGCCCACCGCCGAGGTCAGGCACCGCGGCGGCGAGCGGCTCGCCCCCGTGCTGGAACCGGTGCAGGCCCCGGCCCCGGCCGAGTTCCTGGCCGACCCGGCCAAGGTCTACCTGGTCACCGGCGGTACCCGGGGCATCGGCGCCGAGGTCGCCCGCCGCCTCGTGGAACGGGGCGCCCGCCGCCTCGCCCTGACCGCCGCCCACCCGCTGCCGCCGCGCCACCGCTGGGCGGCTCCCGAGCTGACGGGCCGTGAGGCGATCGCGGTGCGCAACGTGCAGGCTCTGGAGCGGGCCGGCGCGCAGGTGATGCTGCACGGCGAGGCCCCCTCCACGGAGGCCGGCCTCGGCGCGTTCCTCGCCCAGGTCCGCAGCTCGCTCGGCCCGATCGGGGGCGTGGTGCACTGTGCCGGACTGCCCAGCCGGGGGCGGCCCTCCTTCGTCCACAAGGCGGTCGCGGACATAGCCGAGGTGTTCGAGCCGAAGACGGAGGGTGCCGATCAGCTGGAACGGCTGTGCGCCGCCGACCAGCCCGCGTTCTTCGTCATGATGTCCTCCGCGAGCACCCTGCTGCCCCGCCTCGGTGCGGGCGTCATCGACTACGCCGCCGCCAACGCCCACCTGGAGTACCTCGCCGACAGGACCCGCACCGGCCGCACCCGCTTCCACAGCGTGCACTGGCCGACCTGGCTCGGCACCGGCATGGGCGCCGACCAGCCGGACGGCTGCGTGCCCGCCGGGCTGGACGCGATCACCGTCGAGGAGGGGCTGCGGGTACTCGAAGCCGTCCTCACCGGCACGCTGCCCGCCCAGCTGCTGCCCGCCGTCCCGCTGCCCGGACGCTTCGACCCGGAGACCCTGCTGCACGCGAACCGCGCGGCGGCAGCGCCCGTCGACGCACCGGCGGCCACGGCTGCCCCGACGCTCTCCGACGCGCCGCCGGACTGGCTGCTCGCGCTGTTCTCCGAGGCGCTGGAGATCCCGCTGCCCGACCTGGACGCCACCGCCCCGTTCTCCGACCTGGGCGTGGAGTCGGTGATGCTCGGCGAACTCGTCGAACTGATCGAGCAGCAGATCGGCAGCAGCCTGGAACCGGCCGTGCTGCTGGAGCACCAGACCCTCGAGCGGCTCGCCGAGTACTTGCGGAAGGCCGGACTGGACCGGGCGGCCGTCGACGCACGGTCAGTCCCCGAACCCCTGCCTGCCGCAATGCCGGTGACGAACTCTCAGCCGCAGCCGGCCCCGGTCACGCCCCCTGTCGCATCGCAGGAGCCCGTCGACCGCCGGGTCGCGATCATCGGCCTGGACTGCCGGTTCCCCGGCGCCCCCGACCCGGACGCCTTCTGGGCCGCCCTGGCCGCGGGCCGCGACAGCATCACCGAGATTCCGCCGGGCCGCTGGGACCACCGGGCGCTGTACCGGCCGGAGCACCGGATCGGCAGCAGCGTCAGCCGGTGGGGCGGGTTCGTCGACGGCATCGAGGACTTCGACCCGGAGTGGTTCGGGATGACCGAGGAGGAGGCCCGCTGCCTCGACCCGGCAGTCCGGCTGGTCCTCGAAGGCACGGTCAACTGCCTCGCCGACGCCGGGTACCGGACCGAGGAGCTGCAGGGCCGCGAGGTCGGGGTGTTCGTCGGCGCCAGGCTCGGCGACTACGGCCGGCGGATCGGTCTGCGCTCCGGGCCGGCCGCGCTCGGCGGTGACCAGAACTTCGTCGCCGCACGGGTCGCCCACCACTTCGACCTGCACGGCCCGAACCTGGTCGTCGACAGCGCCTGCTCCTCCGCCCTCGCCGCCGTCCAACTTGCCTGCCGCAGCCTGCTGGAGGGCGAGTCCGAGGTGGCGATCGCCGGCGGCGTGGACATCTTGCTGGACGAGCGCCCCTACCTGGAGTTCAGCGCCGTGCGGGCCCTTTCGCCGACCGGCCGGTGCGCCACCTTCGACCGGGACGCCGACGGCTTCGTTCCCGGCGAGGGCTGCGGCCTGGTGCTGCTCAAGCCGTTCGGCCGGGCGCTCGCCGACGGCGACCGGGTGCTCGCGGTGGTCGACGCGGTGGCCGTCAACAACGACGGCCGCACCATGGGCCTCACCACCCCGAACCCGGTCGCCCAGGCCAAGGCGATCCGCCGGGCGCTGGCCACCGCCGGGATGTCCGCGGAACGGGTCGGCATGGTCGAGGCGCACGGCACCGGCACGATGATCGGCGACCCGATCGAGCTGCGGGCGCTCACCGACGTCTACCGGGAGACCACCGACGCGCGCGGCTTCTGCGCGATCGGCAGCGTCAAGTCCAACATCGGACACCTGCTCAGCGCGGCCGGCGCGGCCGGCCTGGTCAAGGCGGTGCTGGCGCTGAGGAACCGTCAACTCCCGCCGACCCTGCACTGCGAGAACCCCAACCCGCGCTTCGACTTCGCCGAGTCCCCGTTCTACCCGAACACCGCCCTGCGGGACTGGCCCGACCCCGGCCGTCCCAGGGTCGCCGCCGTCAGCGCCTTCGGGCTCGGCGGCACCAACGCTCACCTGATCGTCAGCGAGCCCGACGAGCCGGCGGTCGCCGAGCGCCCGCCGACCCGCCGCCCGCTGCCCCGGCCGGTCTTCGACCGCCGCCGGCTCTGGCTGGAGGCGCCGGCCGCGCACCGCCCGGCCACCCCGTCGCCCGCACCCGCCGCGCCCGCACCCGCCACCGCCGGGCCGGTCCTCGCCGCCTCGATCCTCGACCTGCACTTCGAACCGAACCCCGCCGCAGGGGCCGTCCTTGGCATCCCGGAGAGGACCCACCGATGAGCGACCCCACCATCGACTGTCGACTCGTTCTGCGGAACGGCGACTTCATCATGCAGAACCACCGGGTCCACGGGGTGTCGGTGATGCCGGGAGTCACCTTCCTCGACATCGTGCTGCGGGTCCTCGCGGCCCAGGGCCTGGACCCGGCCACCGTCGAACTGCGCGGCATCGTCTTCGCCGAGGCCATCGCCACTGTCGAGGGCAACGACCGGGAGATCCGGGTGGTGATCGGCGAGCCGGTGGACGGCGTCCGCCCAATCACCGGCACCAGCCGCTGGCTGCGCGGTGACGAACCCTACGGCGAGTGGCGGGAGAACATCCGCGCCGAACTGCACCCGGCCGGCCCGTCCGCCGTCCCGGACCTGGACGCCGCCGCACTGGTGGCGGGCGCGGTCCGCACCCGGTCGATGGCGGACATGTACGCGCACACCCGCTCCCGGGAGATCGTGCACGGCGCGGCCATGCAGTGCGCCGGCCCGATGCACCTCGGCGCCGACCACCTGCTGGCCGAACTCTCGCTGGTCCTGCCGGAGACCGCCGAGCACCGCGCGTTCCTGCTGCACCCGGCGAAGATGGACGCCGCGACCATCGTCGCGTACGGGCAGCGCGAGATCACCGCCGCCGAGCCGTTCATCCCGATGTTCATCGACCGGTTCCGCGCGCACGGCCCGCTGCACGGCGCGTTCCTGGTGCACGTGCCGCAGCCCGAGGAGCTCACCCCGTCCGGCGAGCTGTTCCGCAGCACCTTCTCGCTGCACGACCAGCAGGGTCGCACCGTCGCCGAGTTCGACCGCCTCACCTGCAAGCGGATCCGTCGCCCCGAGTCGATCCGCGACCTGCTGCTGGAGACCACCGGCGTGCGGCAGCCCGTCGCCGCCGCCGGCCCGCAGGCCCCCACCGCGCCCGCCGCCGACTACCGGCACTGGCTGCGCGGGCGGATCGCCCGGATGCTCGACCGGAGCGCCGACACCGTCGACGACGGGCTCGGCTTCTACGACATGGGTCTCACCTCCGTCGACATGCTGCGGATCAGCAACGACCTCGAGGAGGTCGTCGGCTCCGCGCTCTACCCGACGCTGCTGTTCGAACACACCACGGTGGACGGGTTGGCCCGCCACCTGGAGGAGACCTACGGCGCACCCGCCCTGGCTGTTCCGCGGGCGTCCGCACCCGCCGTACCGGCCCCGCGGGCGTCCGCACCCGCCGAGCCCGCCGAGCCCGCCGAGCCCGCCGAGCCCGCCGAGCCCGCCGAGCCCGCCCGCCCGCACCGGGCGCAACTGCTGCGCCCGGTCTGGCAGTGGGTCGCGCACTCCGCACAGACCGTGCCCACCGACCTCGCCGTGCTCGGCGCCGACCCGGCGCTGCTCGCCACGCTGACCGAACGGGCCGCCGCTACGGGCGCGCTGGTCGTCGAGGTCGACCTCGGCGATCGGGCGCTGCTCGGTGCGCAGCTCAGCGCGCTGACGGAGCGTCACGGCCGGTCCTGGACGCTGCTGGACGCCACCGGACTCGGCGGGTCGACCGCCGACCCGGCCGAGGTCGCGGTCGCCGCGTGGGCGGCCTGCGCGGCGGCGAGCGAACGGCGGCCCACCCGGGTGCGTGCGGTGCTGTTCGCGCACCGGCAGCAGCCGGAGTACGCGGCGGTCGCCGCGCTCGGCCGCACCGTGACGGCCGAGCTGCCCGCGCTGGGCGTCCGCGCCGTCGAGGTGGCCGCCGCCGCTGGTCCCGCCGAGCTCGCCGCGCTGCTGCTCGCCGAGGCCGCCGACCCGTCCGCGGAGAGCGAGGTCCGGCACGCGGGCGGGGAGCGCTGGGCCCGGCGCTTTCAGGTGGTGGAAAGTCCCGCGCCGGCCGGGGAAGCGGTGCTGCGCGAGCGCGGCGTTTATCTGATCACCGGTGGGGGCGGCGGCCTCGGTCCGATGCTGGCCGAGCACCTCGCCCGCACCCGCCGCGCCCGCATCCTGCTGTCCGGCCGCTCCGCGCCCAGCGAGGCGCTGCTCGGGCGGATGCGGGAGTGGCAGCGGTACGGCGCGGACGCGCACTACCGGACCGCCGACGTCACCGATCCCGCCCAGGTTCGCGAACTCGTCGCTGCCGCACACGAGTTGTACGGCCGGATCGACGGCGTCGTGCACTGCGCAGGGGTGGTCCGGGACGGCATCTTCCTGGCGAAGCGGCCCGAGCAGATCCGCGAGGTGCTGGCCCCGAAGATCTTGGGCATCCGCCACCTCGACGAGGCGACCCGCGCCGACCGGCCGGACTTCCTGGCCGCCTACTCCTCGCTGTCCGCCGCCATCGGCAACCCCGGCCAGAGCGACTACGCCTACGCCAACGCCTACGTCGACCACTACCTGGCCGCCCGGCCCGGGCGGAGCGTCTCCGTCGACTGGCCGCTGTGGGCGGAGGGCGGCATGCGGGTCGACGCCGAGGTCACCGAGCGGGCCGCCCGCACCCACAGCGCCAGCCCGCTGCCGACCAGCACCGGCATCGAGTTGTTCGAGCGGGCGCTGGCCGCCGACGACGGCCGGCTGGTTGTCACCCACGCCGACCCCGCCTGGTCCGACGACCGCCTGCCGCTCGCCGACGGCGACCTCGCCGAGCCGCACGCCGCCGTGCCGGGCGGGCACGGACCGGACGCCGCCGTGCCGGGCGGGCACGGACCGGACGCCATCGCGGTGATCGGCCTGGCCGGACAGTATCCGCAGGCCGCCGACGTCGACGCGTTCTGGCGGCTGCTCGCCGAAGGCCGCGACTGCATCACCGAGGTGCCGCAGGAGCGCTGGGACCACGCGGCGATCCACGACCCGGAGCACGGCAGACCTGGCCGCACCTACGGCCGCTGGGGCGGGTTCCTGGACGGCATGGACCGCTTCGACCCGGCGTTCTTCGGTATCTCCCGCCGCGACGCCGAACGGATGGACCCGCAGGAACGCCTGTTCCTCACCACCTGCTGGCAGACCCTGCAGGATGCCGGCTACCCGGCGTCCCGGACCACCGCCTCCCCCGTCGGCGTGTTCGCCGGCGTGATGTGGAACCACTACCAGCTGGTGCAGGGCGCTGAGGACGGCGTCCAGCCGACCGCGATGCACGCCGCCGTCGCCAACCGGGTCTCGTACACGCTGAACCTGGCCGGCCCCAGCATGGCCGTCGACACCGCCTGCTCCTCGTCGCTGACGGCCATTCACCTCGCGGTGGAGAGCCTGCGCCGCGGGGAGTGCGGGATGGCGCTGGCCGGCGGCGTGAACGTCGCAGCCCACCCGCAGAAGTACCTGCAGCTCGCCCAGGGCCGCTTCCTCTCCGACGACGGCCGCTGCCGCAGCTTCGGCGCGGGCGGCACCGGCTACGTGCCCGGCGAGGGCGTCGGCGCGGTCCTGCTCAAGCCTCTCGCGCAGGCCGAGGCCGACGGTGACCACATCTACGGGGTGATCCGGGCCACCCGGCTCAACCACACCGGACGGACCAGCGGTTTCACCGTCCCCAGCCCCACCTCGCAGGCCGCGCTGATCCGCGACGCACTGGACGCCGCCGGTCTGCCGCCGTCCGGGATCGGCTACCTGGAGGCTCACGGCACCGGCACCGCGCTCGGCGACCCGATCGAGATCGACGGCCTGCGCAAGGCCTTCGCCGCAGCCGACACCGGGGCGGGCGGCTGCGCGATCGGGTCGGTGAAGTCCAACATCGGACACCTGGAGAGCGCCGCCGGAATCGCCGGCGTCACCAAGACCCTGCTCCAGCTGAAGCACCATCAACTCGTTCCCTCGCTGCACGCGGAGGCGGTCAACCCGGCCATCGACCTCGCCACCACCCCGTTCCGCCTGCAGCGCGAGCTCACCGACTGGCCCGCCCCAGCCGACGGCTCACCGCGCCGGGCCGGCGTCAGCGCCTTCGGCGCGGGCGGCTCCAACGCGCACCTGGTGCTGGAGGAGTACCGCGCCCCCGCCGATCAGCCCGCCGGCCGCGGACGGGAGCTGATCGTATTGTCGGCGCGCGACGCGGACGCCCTGCGGGAGTACGCCGAGCGGATCCGGGCCGTGCTGCTCGGGTCGGCGGAGCCGTCGCCGGCTGGGGCCGCGGAACTGCGCCGGGTGCTCACCGGCGCCGTCGCCCAGGTGCTGGGCGTCCCGGCCGACGCCGTCGACCCCGCCGAGCCGCTGGTCGACCTCGGTGTCGACCGCACCGGCCTGGCCCTGGTCCGCAAGGTCCTGGACGAGCACCGGCCCGGCCTCGGCCGGCAGCTGCCGGCCGAGGGCGACCGGTCGATCGACCAGCTCGCCGGGCAGCTCGGCACCGGGCCGCAGCCCGCCGTCCCGCTCGCCGCCCTCGCCCACACCCTGCGGGTCGGCCGCGACCAGCTGAGCAGCCGCCTCGCCGTCCTCGCCGCCGATCACGCGCAGCTGCTCGCCGCCCTCGACCGCTACCTGAGCGGCGCCGCCCCCGAGACCGGCCAGTACTGGGGACATGAGAGGGCCGGCGCCGCCGGGCCGCGCCCCGAACTCACCGAACTGGTCCGTGCCGGACGGCTGGAGGAGGTAGCAGCGGCATGGAGCGCCGGCGCCGACGTGCCGTGGGCGGACCGCGCGCCGACCGGCCCGGCCCCGCGCCGGGTGTCGCTGCCGGTCCCGCCGCTGCGCGAGGAACGGCACTGGCTGGGCGACTGGCAGCGCCGCAACGGCGAAGCCGTCGTCTCCGCACCGGCGGTGGCCGCCGCGCCGGCCGCTCCCGGGGTTGTCGAGCCGTACCACGGCGACGAGGTCGAACTGCGGGTCCTGGAGCACGGGATCGCGCTGGTCACCATGCGTGACCACGCCCACCGCAACATGTTCACCGCCGGACTGACGCACGGTCTGGAAGCGGCCTTCGCGGAGATCGACACCCGCGAGGACATCCGCGCCGTGGTCCTCACCGGCACCGAGACCGTCTTCAACCTCGGTGCGACCCCGAAGGCCCTGGAAGAGCTGGCCGAGAAGCACACCCGGTTCACCGACACCCCGTTCGTCTACGAGGGCCTGCTGCGCTGCCGCCGCCCCGTGGTCTCCGCGATGCGCGGCCAGGCCTCCGGTGGCGGCCTCGCCTTCGGCCTCTACGCCGACCTGGTGGTGCTCGCCGACGACGGCTCCTACGGGGCGAACTTCCTCAAGTACGGCTTCACGCCCGGCATGGGCGCCACCCTGGTGCTGGAGCAGCGCCTCGGCTGCACCCTGGCCACCGAAATGTTCCTCACCGGCCGCAGCTACCGCGGCGAGGAACTCGCCCGCCGCGGCGCCTCGGTGACCGTCGTCCCGGGGGCGGACGTGCTGTCGACCGCGCTCGACCTGGCCCGCTCGATCGCCGCCAAGCCCGCCGAGGCGGTCGCCGAGGTCAAGGCGGAACTCGCCGGCCGGCTGCTCGCCCGGCTGCCGGAGATCGTCGAGCGCGAGGTCCGGATGCACGAACGGGTGCTCGGGGGAGATTCGTTGGACCTGGTCCGGGAGCACTTCCGGAAGGTCCGCGACTACGGCGCGACGGCCACCGCTGCCGCGCCGGTCGAGGTACCGGTCGATCCGCCGGTCGCCGTGCCCGATGCGGTGCCGGTCGTCACGCCTGCCGCGCCCGCCGAGGTGCCGGTGGCGGCGCAGCCGGTCGACGCCCCCGAGGCCGCGCTCCCCGACCCATCAGAGGTGGAGCGGCTGGTGGTCGCCACGCTCTGCGCAATCGTGTACGCCACCGAGGAGGAGATCGACCGTCAGCTCAGCTTCAGCGAGCTGGGCGTGGACTCGATCGGCGCGGTGGAGATCGTGCGGAGCCTCAACCAGCGCTTCGGCCTCGACATCGACTCGGTCGCCGTCTACGACCACCCCACGGTGGCCCGGCTGACGGCGCACGTCCTGGAGACCGCCGAGCAGGCCCGTGCGCTGCACCGCTCGGCGCTTGCCCCAGCGCCCGCGCCCGCGGCTGCACCCGCTTCCGCGCCGGTGTCTGCCGCGCCGGAGCCGCCGGCGACCGAACCGCCCGCCGCACCGCCGGTGCAGCTCGCGCCGCCGGCCCCTGCCGCACCCGTCGCTGCTGCCGCCTCCGTCGCCCCGGTCGCCCCTGCCAACCCCGGACAGGCGCGCCTCCGGCCGCTGCGCGGCACTTCTGTCCAGCCCGTACAGCCCCGGCCCGCCCAGCCGGTTCAGCTCGCCCCGCTCGCGCCCCGGACCGAGGCCGCGGAGCCGTCGCGGCCGCCGGCGCACGACACCGACGGCATCGCGATCATCGGTGTGGCCGGCCGCTTCCCGGACGCCGAGGACCTCGACGCGTTCTGGGCGAACCTGGCCGCCGGCCGGACCAGCATCTCCGAGGTGCCGGAGTCCCGTTGGGGCGCCGGCTGGTTCGACCCGGACCGGCGCGTCCCGGACCGCTCGTACAGCAGGTGGGCGGCACTGCTGCCGGATCTCGGCGGCTTCGACCCGCGGTTCTTCCAGCTGTCTCCGATGGAGGCGGAGGCGATGGACCCGCAGCAGCGCCAGTTCCTGCAGCAGGCGTGGACGGCGCTGGAGGACGCGGGCTACGCGGGCCCGGGGGAGCGGCTCCGGTGCGGGGTGTACGTGGGGGCCAGCGGCGGTGACTACCACCACCTGCTGCGGGCGGCCGGCCAAGGGGACACCGGGCAGGCGTTCCTCGGCAACAACATGGCGATCCTGGCGGCCCGGGTCGCGTACCTGCTCGACCTGAGCGGCCCGACGATGACGGTCGACACCGCGTGCTCCTCCTCGCTGACGGCCGTTCACCTGGCCTGCGAGGCGATCCGCGGCGGCGACTGCGAGCTGGCGATCGCGGGCGGTGTGGCGGTCATGACGACGCCGCAGATGCAGGTGTGGAGCAGCCGGGTCGGGATGCTCTCGCCGACCGGCCGGTCCATTCCGTTCGACGCCGACGCGGACGGCATCGTGCTCGGCGAGGGCGTCGGCGCGGTGGTGCTGAAAAGCCTGAGGGCGGCGCTCGCCGACGGCGACCGGATCCACGCGGTGATCAAGGCGAGCGGAGTGAACGGCGACGGCCGCACCAACGGCATCACCGCGCCGAGCGCCACCTCGCAGGCCGAACTGCTGCGCGCGGTGCACCGCCGGGCCGGCGTGGAGGCCGACGACATCGGGTACGTGGAGGCGCACGGCACCGCCACCAACCTCGGCGACCCGATCGAGGTCAAGGCGCTCAACCAGGTGCTGGGCGCCGCCGACGGGCCGGGCTTCACCGCCCTCGGCTCGGTGAAGGCCAACATCGGCCACACCACCACGGCAGCCGGCATCGCCGGACTGCTCAAGGTCGTGCTGGCGCTGCGCCACCGCACGCTGCCCCCGCTGCCCGGCTTCGCCGAGGCCAACCCCAAGCTCGACCTGTCGGGCGGCCGCCTGCGGGTGGTCCGCGAACTGACGCCGTGGAAGCCGGGCGCGAACGGTGTCCGGGTCGGCACGGTCAGCAGCTTCGGCTTCAGCGGCACCAACTGCCATGTGGTGCTCGCCGAACCGCCCGTCCGCCCCGCGCCGGAGCGCCGGCCGGAGGCGGCCCGCCGCCTGGTCCCGCTGTCGGCCCGTACGCCCGAGGCGCTCACCCAGGTCGCCGCGGACCTCGCGGAGGCGTTGGAGCGCGACCACGCGCTGGAACCCGCCGACATCGCCTACACCCGCGCACTGGGCCGCGCCCACCTGCCGGTCCGCGCCGCGCTGATTACCGGTGGCCGGGAGGAACTCCTGCAGCAGTTGCGCGAGTTGACGGCCAACCAGGACGGCCCCGGCTGCTACCTCGCGGACCGCGCGAACCTGGAGCACGCCGCCGGCTCGGAGGACCCGCTGGTGCGGGCGGCCGCCGCGTACGTCCGAGGGGGCACTCCCGACTGGGCGGTGCTCACGGTCGGCGGCCGGCGGGTGACGGTGCCGACGTACCGCTTCGCGCAGGAGCACTACTGGACCACCGGTCCGGCCGCCGCCGACCACGTGGTGCCTCCCGGCATGGCGGACGACCGCCGGCTCCCGGCTCCGACGCGGCAGGCGGCCCAGGAGCCGGTCCGGCCCGCGGGCCCGGGCGGCGGGGCCGACAGCGTCACGGTGGTGCGCCCCGAGGACCCGGTCGCCACCGACCACCGGGTGGCGGGCCGTCCGATGCTGCCCGGCACGGCGGCGCTCGCGCTGGCCGCCGACCTCGCCGGGCTGCCGTACCGGCTGTCCGCGGTGCGCTGGCTGCGACCGTGCGAGCTGTCGGAGCCGCGTCGGCTGCGGCTGGCGGGGGAGGAGTCGGCCGCGGGCCGGTCGTTCAGGCTGGAGGCAGAGGACGGAGACGGCCCGTACGTGCGCGGCGAGTTCGCGGCGCTGACCGCCGATGAGGCGGCTGCATTCTCCGCCGAGCCGCCGCTGGACATCGGGTTGACCGCCGACCGCTGCCGGAGCGTCCGGGACGCCGACGAACTGTACGGGGTGTTCCGCGCCGCAGGCCTCGCGTACGGGCCCTCGTTCCGCCGCCTCGAGCAGGTGCGGGCCGGCGGCGGTGAGACGCTGGGCACGCTGCGTCCCGCCGACGGGCCCGCCGGGTGGCAGGGGCTGACAGCGGTGCTGGACGCCGGGCTGCAGGTGCTCGCCCCGCTGCTGGACGCGGACGGCCCGCAGGCGCTGCTGCCGTTCGCCGTGGACCGGGTGACGGTGCTGCGCTCGCCCGGACTCGCCCGGTACTCGTACGCCCGGCGCACCGGCAAGGACCGGTTCACCGTGTCGCTGACCGACGGATACGGCGTGCTGTGCGTCCGATTCGACGGCGTCTCACTGCGCGCGGTGTCCCGCCCGGCGGCTGCCGCCGCCGCGGTGCCCGAGGGCCCGGGGATCTTCCGGCCGGTCTGGGAGAACGCCGGGCCCGCCCCGGCGGAGGCCGCGGGTGGTGGCACAGTGCTGATCTGCCACCCCGAGGCCGCAGGCGCGCTCGCCACCGCACTGACGGACGTCCACCGGAACTGCCACGTCCGCACCGTGGGCCACCACGACATCGACGCGGTGACCGAGGTCCCCGACCTCGTCTACTTCCTCACCGACCCGGCGCCCGCCCACCGGCCCGAGCAGGACCGGAGCGTGCCGGCGATGCTCCGGCTGGTCCAGCGGCTGCTGGCCCTCGGTGCGGCGCACACCGGACTCGCCGTCCGCGCCGTCCTGTTCGGCGCGGTAGCGGTGACCGGCGGCGAGCCGCTGCGGCCGCACGCGGCCGGACTGCTCGGCCTGTGCGCCACCGCCGCCGCCGAGTACCCGAGCTGGACGGTCGGCTGCGTGGACGCCGGGACCACCCAGGCCGCCCCCGGGCAACTGGCCGTGCTCCTCGCCCGCGAACCCGCCGCCGACCGACTGATCGCGCTGCGCGACGGGCAGCGCCTGCGGCGCACCCTGCGGGCCGCCCGGCCGACCGGCGGCGAACTGCCCTGGCGCGAGGGCGGCGCGTACGTGATCCTCGGTGGAGCGGGCGGCCTCGGCCGCACCCTCGGCCGCCACCTCGCGCGCACCCACCGGGCCCGGCTGGCGCTGATCGGCCGCCGCGCCCAGGACCCGGCGATCGAAGCGGCGCTCGCGGAGATCGCCGAACTCGGCGGCGAGGCCGTCTACTTGCAGGCCGACGCCGCCGACCCGGCGCAGCTCGACCGTGCGGTGGCCGCCGCCCGGGCCCGCTTCGGCACTCTGAACGGCGCCGTGCACGCCGCCCTCGACCTGCGGGACCGGACGCTGCTGCACGCAGACCCGCAGACCTTCCGCGAGGTGCTCGCGCCCAAGGTGTCAGGCACCGCCGCGTTCGCCGACGCGTTGCGCGAGGACTCGCTCGACCTGCTGGCGGTGTTCTCCTCCGCGGTCTCCTTCACCGCTTCGGCGGGCCAGGCCGCCTACGCCGCGGCCAGCACCTTCCAGGACGCCTACGCGCAGTGGCTGGACTCCCGGGTCCCGTACCCCGTGCAGGTGCTCAACTGGGGCTTCTGGGGCAGCGTCGGGGTGGTTGCCGACGAGCGCTACGGCGAGCGGCTGGCCGCCTTCGGCGTCGGCTCGATCGAACCCGCCGAGGGGCTCGCCGCGCTCGACCGGGTGCTCGCCGCCGGCCTGCCGCAGGCCGTGGTGGTCAAGGCCGACGCACGTGGACTGGCCCGGCTCGGTGTTCGCGCCGAGCCCGACGATCCGCTGGCCCGGGCCCGGGCCGGCTTCGCCGCACTGGACATGGTGGCCGCCGACCTGCTCCGTGCCGAGTTCGCCGCACTGCCGGAACTGCCGCCGCTGGAAGAGCCCTCGACGTTCGACGAGTTCGCCGACCGGCTCGGCGCCGGCGGCCGCAACCGATCCGTGCTGGGCGCGGTACTGCGGGTGCTGGAACGGGCCGGCGCGGCCACCCTGGACAGCGACGGCACGCTGACCTTCCGGCGCGCCCTGCTCGACCCGGCGCGGCTACCGGTCACCGAGTTCGCCGCCGCCCACCCCGCGATGGCGCCGCACCTGACCCTGCTCCAGGCTTGTGTGGCCGGCGTCCCCGGCATCCTGTCCGGCCGGGTCGCCGCCACCGAGGTGCTGTTCCCGAAGGGCTCGCCCGCCCTTGTCGAACCGGTCTACGCCGACGGGCCGGGCGCCGAGCACTTCCACCGGCTGATGGCCGCCGAGGTGGCCGGCTCCGCGCAGCGGCTCACCGGCGGCGAGCGGCCGCTGCGGATCGTCGAGATCGGCGCCGGCACCGGCTCCGCCACCCGCCATGTGCTGGCCGCCTGCGCCGCGGCCGGCCTGCCGACCGCATACCGCTACACCGACATCTCGCCGGCCTTCCTGCGCCACGGCGAAACCAACCACCCGGCACCCGGCACGCGTTACGAGCTGCTGGACATCGAGCGCGACCCCACCGCCCAGGGCTTCGATGCGGGCTGCGCCGACGTCGTGCTGGCCACCAACGTGCTGCACGCCACCCGGGACATCGGCCGCACCCTGGCCAACGTCCGCACCCTGCTGCGGCCCGGCGGCGTGCTCGCCGTGAACGAGGTGACCAGCTCCTCCGAGTTCGTGACCCTCACCTTCGGCCTCACCGAAGGCTGGTGGCGATTCGAGGACCCGCGGCGCCGCCTCCCGGACTCGGCGCTGCTCGGCCCCGCCCAGTGGCGGGCCGTCCTCGCCGATGCGGGATTCCGGGTGACGGGGGTGCGCGGCATCCCCGGCACCCCCGAGGACGAACTCGAGCAGTGCCTGGTGACGAGCGAACGGGAGTTGAACGTGACAGCCGAGCAGACACCGGCGCTGACCGCGGCCCAGGTCCGCGGCTACGTGCGGCAGGTCTTCGCCGAGGTGCTGAAGTTCCGTGCCGCCGAACTCGACGACCACGCGACCTTCGAGACGTACGGGATCGATTCGCTGGTCGGCCAGAACATCGTGTACCGGATGGAACAGGACCTCGGTGCGCTGCCCGCCACCCTGCTGTTCGAGCATCTCACCATCGATCAGCTCGCCAACCACCTGCGCACCGACCGTGCCGAGCAGCTGACCGCGCTGCTCCGGCCCACTGCGCCGCCCGTCGAGGCCGCGCCGCCGGTACCGCCCGCCCCGCCCGCCCCGGTCGTGCAGGCTGCCCCGGTCACGCAGACGCCGCCCGTGCCTGCCACGGAGCCGGCCCGGCACCGCCCGGCAGCGCATGACAAGGCCGCAGACATCGCGGTGATCGCCGTCAGCGGACGCTACCCGGGCGCGCCGGACGTGGAGACCTTCTGGCGCAACCTGGAGGACGGTCGCGACGCCGTCACCGAGGTCCCCGCCGACCGCTGGGACTGGCGCCCCACCTTCGACGCCAGGCGCGGCCGCAGCGACCGCAGCTACAGCCGGTGGGGCGGATTCCTCGACGACATCGACAAGTTCGACCCCGCCTTCTTCAACATCCTGCCGCGCGACGCCGCCGACATCGACCCGCAGGAACGCCTGTTCCTGGAGACCTGCTGGGACCTGCTCGACCGGGCCGGCTACCTCGGCAGCTCCACCCACGAGACGATGACCGGGGTGTTCGCCGGCGTCATGTACGGCTCGTACGGGCGGCTCGCCGCCACCGGCTGGGCGCGCGGCAAGCTCTCCGGCGCGCACTCCGCGTACTGGTCGGTGGCCAACCGGGTCTCCTACCACTTCGACTTCCAGGGCCCCAGCTTCGCCGTCGACTCCGCCTGCTCCTCCTCGCTGACGGCGGTCCACCTCGCCGTCGAGAGCCTCCGCCGTGGCGAGTGCCGGATGGCCGTCGCGGGCGGCGTCAACCTGATCCTGCACCCCGCGCACCACGTGTCGCTGTCCGCGCTCAACATGCTGGCCGGGGACGGCGCCTGCAAGGTCTTCGACGAGCGCGCCGACGGCTTCGTACCCGGAGAGGGCGTCGGCGCGGTGCTGCTCAAGCCGCTCGCCGACGCCGAGCGCGACGGCGACGAGATCCTCGCCGTGATCAAGGGCAGCACCGTCAACGCCGGTGGCAGGACCGGCGGCTACACGGTCCCCAACCCGCGGGCGCAGGCCGCGCTGATCGCTGAGGCGGTGCGCCGCTCCGGCGTCGACCCACGCACCATCGGCAGCCTGGAGGCGCACGGCACCGGCACCGCCCTCGGCGACCCGATCGAGATCGCCAGCCTCACCCGGGCGTTCGAGGAACTGGGCGCCTCTCCTGAGGAGTTCCGCTGCGCCGTCTCCTCCGTCAAGGCCGCCATCGGCCACCTGGAGGGCGCGGCCGGCATCGCCGGACTCACCCGGGCGCTGCTCCAGCTCCAGCACGGCCGGATCACCCGGTGCGTCAACCTGGAGAACGTCAACCCGAAGATCTCCTTCGCCGGTTCGCCGTTCTACCTGCCCCGCGAGACCGCCGCCTGGCCCGCCCCCGCCGACGGATCCCCGCGCCGGGCCGGCGTCAGCGCCTTCGGCGCGGGCGGTGCGAACGCCCACGTGGTGCTGGAGGAATACCGACCCCGCACCGCCCCCGCGATGCCCCGACTGCCCAGCGGCGAGCAGCTTTTCCTGCTCAGCGCGCGCACCCGGGGCCAGCTGGTCCGCTACGCCGAGCGGGTCGCCGCACTGCTCTCCACCCCCGAGGGCGCCGAGCTCCCGCTCGCCGCCCTGGCCCGCACCAGCCAGACCGGACGGCGCGACATGGCCGAGCGGCTCGCGGTACTGGCCACCGACACCTCCCAACTCGCAGACAAACTCCGCGACTTCGTCGGCGGTACGGCGAGCGCCGGGGTGGTCGTGGGCAGCGTCGGCGGGGACTCCGGCGGCTGGTCGCTGCTCGACGACGAGGACGGGGCCGCGCTGGTCGCCACCATCCTGGCGAAGCGCCAACTCCCCAAGCTGGCCCGGCTCTGGACGGCCGGAGTGCCCGTCGACTGGCACGTCTGCTGGCCCGCGCCGCACCCCCGCCGGGTCCAGCTGCCGCCCTACCCGTTCGAGCGCAGCCGCCACTGGCTGCCCGACTACACCGCCGAGCCGCTTCCCGCCACCACGGCGCCCACCGCACCGGCCGAGCCCGCCACCCTCTGTCGCTACCTGCGCCCGGTCTGGGAACCCGCCCCGCTCGCTCCCACCGCCCCCCGGCTCCCATCGACGGTGCTGATCGTCGCGGTGGACGAGGAACTCGGCGCCGAACTCGCCCGCCGACTCGACGGGCGCGGCACCCGCTCCATCCTGGCCCGCCCCGGCGCCGTCTTCGCCGCCACCGGGGAGGACCGGTACACGGTGGCCACCGGCGACCGCGAGGACCTGCGGCGGCTCGCCGCCCGGCTCGCCGAGACCGGCGCGCCGCCGAACGCGGTCGTGGTCGCCGCCGGCGCCGACGCGGCCGATCCGGACGCCGGATTCCTCCCACTGCTGTGGTCCTGCACCGCCCTGCTGGCCACCGCTCCCGCGGGCACCCCGCTGCGCGCCGTCTACGCGCACCGCGGAGCGCCGCTGGACGCCCAGCCCGAGCACACCGCCGTCGCCGCCGCACTGCGCAGCCTCGCCATGGAGCACAGCCGCTTCACCGGCAGCTGTCTCGCGGTCGGCCCGGAGGGGGACACCGCCGGACGGATCCTCGCCGAACTCACCGCGCCCGCCGCGGACGACCCGGTGGCACAGTCCGGCTACCAGGACGGGGCCCGACTGCTGCGCCGGCTCGCCGAGTTCACCCCGGCCACCGGCGGCGAGCCCGCCGACCTCGCGCTCCGCCCCGGCGGCACGTACCTGATCACCGGCGGCACCGGAGCCCTCGGCGTCCGGGTCGCCGAGTTCATGGCCGTGCACGGCCGCCCGCTCAACCTGATCCTGGTCACCCGCAGCGGACCCGACCGCGACGCCCGCGACCGACTCGACAAACTCGCCGGCAACGGCGTCACCGTGCAGTGGGAGCGCGCCGACGTCACCGACTCCGAACAGATCCGGCTGGTGGTCGAGGAGACCATCGACCTCTACGGCGCACTGCACGGCGTCATCCACGCCGCAGGGGTCGTGCACGACGGCCGCGCCGTCGGCAAGGAACGCGCCGCGGTCGAGGCCGTGCTCGCCCCGAAGCTCGCCGTCGCCCACCTCGACGACGCGATCGGCGAGCAGCCGCTCGACTTCTTCGCCGTCTTCTCCTCGCTGGCCGGTGAGGTCGGCAATCTCGGCCAGGTCGACTACGCCTACGCCAACGCCTACCTGAACGGCTTCGCCGAGACCCGGGAACGCCTGCGCGCGCAGGGCCTGCGGAACGGACGCACCGTCGCCATCGCCTGGCCGCTGTGGAAGGACGGCGGCATGCGGGTCGACGAGGCCACCCTCCGGCTGTACGCCCAGCGCTGGGACATGCTCCCGATGACCACCGAGACCGGCCTGCGGGTGTTCTGCCAGGCCCTGGCCGGCGAGGAGCCGGTGCTGGTCGCTGTCGAGGGCGCGGCCTCCGCGGCGCCCGAGGCCGCGCCCGCCCCCGTAGAGGTGTCCGCTCCGGCCCTGGCGCCCGTCCATGCGGCGGTCGACCCGAATCTCGCGGTGAGGGCCGAACTGCGCCGGATCGCCGCCGGGTTCCTGCTGGTCGACGAGCACGAGGTCGACATGGAAGCGGAGCTCCTGGACTCCGGCTTCGACTCGATCACGCTCACCCAGCTCTCGGTCGACGTCAACGAGACCTACGGTCTCGACCTGCTGCCCACCGTCCTGTTCGAATGCCCGACCCTCGACGACTTCGCCCGCTACCTGGTGACCCACCACGCGGACGAGATATCCCGGACGGCCGGTCGGAGGGCGGCCCCCGTCGCCGAGCCGGCGCCGGAGCCGGTCGCGCCCGCGGCGGTGGCGACGCCCCAGCCGGTCGCACCCGCCGCCGTCGTCGAGCCGGACCCGGACCCGGACCCGGACCCGGAGCAGCTGTACGGCCCGACGCCCATCGCGGTAGTCGGCGTCGCCGGCCGGCTGCCCGGCTCGGCCGACCTCGACGAGTTCTGGCGGCACCTCGCCGCCGGGGACCACCTCGTCGGCCCCGTCCCCGCCGACCGCACCGACCTCCGGAAGGACCCGGAGACCCGGGAACTGCGCGGCGGGTTCCTTGAGAACATCGCCGACTTCGACGCCGCCTTCTTCGGGATCTCCGCCACCGAGGCGGGCCTGATGGACCCGCAGCAGCGGCTGTTCCTCGAGGTCGTGTGGCGGGCCGTGGAGAACGCGGGCTACCGGTCGTCCGAACTCGCGGGCAGCGCCACCGGCCTGTTCGCGGGGGTCTCCACCACCGACTACGACGACCTGATGCGCACCAACAGCGTCCCGGTCCAGGCGCACACCGCCACCGGCCTGTCGCACGCGGTGCTCGCCAACCGCATCTCCCGGCTGCTCGACCTGCGCGGCCCCAGCGAGGCCGTGGACACCGCGTGCTCGAGCGCGCTGGTTGCGATCCACCGGGCAGCCAGAGCGATCCTGGACGGCGACTGCGACCTCGCGATCGCCGGCGGCGTCAACGCGACGCTCAGCCCCGGCCTGTTCACCGCGTTCACCAAGTCCGGGATGCTCAGCCCCGACGGCCGGTGCAAGACCTTCGACGCCGCCGCCGACGGCTACGTGCGAGGCGAGGGCGCGGGCGCTGTGGTGCTCAAGCGGCTCGACCGGGCACAGGCCGACGGCGACCACATCCACGGCGTGATCCGGGCCACCGCCGTCAACCACGGCGGCCGTTCCACCTCGCTCACCGCCCCCAATCCCGAGGCCCAGGCCCAGGTCCTGGTCCAGGCGTACAACCGGGCCGCGCTGTCGCCGGACACCGTCAGCCACATCGAGGCGCACGGCACCGGGACCTCGCTCGGCGACCCGGTGGAGACCGAGGGCCTGAAGCGCGCCTTCGCCCAGTTGTCCGCCGAAGCCGGCCTGCCGCCGGCCGGCCGGCCGCACATCGCGCTCGGCGCGGTGAAGACCAACATCGGCCACCTGGAAGCCGCGTCCGGCATCGCCGGCGTGCTGAAGACCCTGCTCAGCATGAAGCACCGTCAACTGCCCGCCACCCTGCACCTGACCGAACTCAATCCGTACCTGCGCCTGGACGGCACCCCTTTCTACGTCAACGACCGCACCGCGCACTGGGCCGGTGTCGACGACGGCACCGGCCGGACCGTCCGCCGGGCGGGCGTCAGCTCCTTCGGCTTCGGCGGCTCCAACGCCCACGTGGTGCTCGAGGAGTACCGCGACGAGACCCCGGCTTTCAGCGAACTCCCTGCCGCCGCACAGCTGTTCCCGCTCTCCGCACCGACCGTCGCCGCCCTGCGCGACTACGCGGCGACACTCGCCCGGCACCTGGAGGCCAACCCCGACGCCGAGCCCGCCCGCGTCGCCTGGACCCTGCAGACCGGACGCGACGCCCACGCCGAACGCGTGGTCCTCACGGCCGCCGACCGCGGCCCGCTGCTGGCTCAACTCGTCGCCGTCGCAGGGGGCGAGCGGATCGACGGCCCCTCCGACCCCGCCGCCCGCGAGTGGCTCGACACCGGCCGGACCGCATGGGCGTCCCACTGGCCCGCCACCCGCCCGCGACGCCTCCCGCTCCCCGGCTTCCCCCTCAACCCCGTGCGCCACTGGTTCACCCCGCGCACCACCACCCCTGCCCCGGCGGCCCCGGCAACCGCTGAGCCTTCGGCGGCCCCGGTGACCGCTGTGACTCTGGTGGCCCCGGCGACCGTCGAGTTCCCGGCCCGCACCGCCCTGCCGCTCCCGGCATCTGGCACCACCCCGGCCCGCACCGCGGGCGGCCTGATCAAGCTGACGGCAACCGCGACTACAACTCCGGTGTCGGGCACAGCGGTTGTCGACCCAGACCCGGACCCGACCCCCGCCGTTGCCTCCGTCCCGGCCCCTGCCTCCGTCCCGGCTCCTGCCCCGGCCCCGGCTCCTGCCTCCGTCCCTGCCCCTGCCCCTGTCGTCGTCCAGGTGTCGGCGGCGGTCCGGGAGGAGGTCGCCGGGCTGATCCACTCACGGCTGGCGGAGATCCTCGGCCTGGACCCGGCGACGATCCTGATGACCAGTTCGTTCGTCGACCTCGGCCTCGACTCGATCTTCCGGATGGAACTGGTCCGCGACCTCAACGACCGCCATGGCCTGGACCTCAAGGCGTCCGAGCTCTACGACTACGACAACGTAGAACAGTTGACCGCCGCCGTGGTGGCCGTCATGGAGGATCAGCCGGCACCCGAGCAGCAGTCGGTGCCGGCACCGGCGCCAGCGCCCGTCCCCGTTCCCATCGTCGCGCCGTCCGTCGAGTCCGCGCTCGACCCGCAGGAGCTGCTTGTCGACCTGATCTCGATGATCTCGGGACGCACTCTGACCCCGGGTGTCGCGTTCGCCGACGACGGCCTGACGTCCTTCGACATGCTGCGCACCGTGAGCGCGCTGGAAAAGCGCTTCGGTGCCCAGCGCAAGACCCTGATGTTCGACCACCCTACGGTGTCCGCCCTGACCGAGCACCTGCTCGCCGAGTACGGCCCGGCGACGGCCGGTGGCCTGCGCGAGGCGCTGTCGTCGACGGCGGCCGGTCCGGAGCAGCCCGCCGCCCCGACGGCGGCCGCGGTGCGGGCGGAGCAGCCGGCCGGCGGCTGGACGGTGCTGCGCAAGCGGCAGTTGCCACAGTGGGCGGAGCTGGCGGCGGTGGTCGCGGAGGCCGACGCGCGGTGGGCGAAGGAGGGCGGCCTGGCGGGGCGTGACATCGCGCCGCTGATGTTCCTGGGCGCCGAGCGGGAGGGATACTTCAACTTCTCGCGGAAGGGCGGGGTGCTGTTCGCGTGGAGCTATGTCGGCTCGCGCGAGTACTTCCCGAAGCTGATCGAGCAGTACGTCGCCTACGCGGACCGGCACGGCCTGCAGCCCAACTTCCTCTCGCTGGAGCACATCGAGTCTGTGGCCGGCCAGCAGTTGAGCGCCACGCCGTTCGGCGCGGTGCAGCGGCTGGACGATCTGAGCACCTTCACCATGGAGGGCAGCCGGATGCGCCGGCTGCGCTACATGGTGAACCGGTTCGCCGCGGCGGGGGAGTGCACCACCGAGGAGTACCAGGTGGGCAGCGATCCCGCGGTCGACCAGGAGATCGTGGCGATGATGAGCCGCTGGGGCGAGACCAAGCAGATGGTCAACCCGTACGTGGCGGTGGTCAGCGAGGAGATCGGCCGGGGTCAACTCGCCGAGCGCCACCGGATGTTCCTCACCCGGGTGGACGGCGAGCTGGCCAGCGCGATCATCGTGACGAAGATCCCGTCGGAGTCCGGCTGGCTGCTCGACCTGGAGTTCTACCCGAGGGAGGCGCCGCTCGGCGGCCTGGAGTTCGCGATCGTCCGGATCATCGAGACGCTGGCGGCCGAGGGCGTCGGGATCTTCAGCTTCGGCGCGAGCTTCGGCGTCAAGGCGGGCGAGTCCCTGAACTCCTCGCCCGAGGTGGAGAACGGCCTGTCCGAGCTGCGGTCGGTCGGCATCTTCGACGAGGGCAACTTCCAGTTCAAGAACAAGTTCCGCCCGACCAACTCGACGATCTACCTGTGCCAGCCGGACGACGAGCGGCGCAGCGCGGTCGCGGACGTGATCCTGATGATCGCCAGCCCGGACCTGGACACCACCGCGCCGGAGGCCCTCGACGACCTCCCGGCCACGTCCAACTCCAACTCCAACTGCGAGTCCGACTCCAAGGCCCCGGTCCGGACCGCCGCGCCCGAGCCGGCCGCGGCTCCCGCTCCGGAGCGTCCGGTGCCCGCCGGCGCCGCCGCTCCGCAGCCGGCCGGCAGCGACTCGGCGCACGGCCACAACCCGATCACCCTGCCCACCTCCGCGGTGCGGTTCGACCTGATCACCGACTCGTGGGCCGAGCTCGCCACCCCGGCGGTGACCGAACGGATGGCCCGGCTGACCGAGGCGGCGGCGGGCGTGGAGCTCGGGGCGGAGGGCCTGCCCCGGGTGCCGTGGCTGGACTTCGAGTGCGTGGTGCCGACCCCGTCGGGGCGGACCGCGGAGGCGCTGCTGTGCCGTTCGTGGCCGGGGATCCGGCAGGCGGTCGTGCACAACGGGCTGTTTCCGACCCTGCTGATGAGCCTCGCCGACAACGGCTTCGAGCCGGTCGAGCTGTCCGACTGCCGGCCCGTCACCAGGACCGGCCCGTTCCGGGATGTCGACCTGACAGCCCTGCAGCGGATCCTCGCGGAGCGGCCGGGCGGGGTGTCGATGATCTGCCTGGAACTCAGCGACAACGCCCAGGGCGGCTACCCGATCTCGCTGGCGAACCTGCGCGAGGTGCGCCGGATCGCGGTGGCGGCAGGGATCCCGCTGGTACTCGACGCCACCCGGGCGCTGGAGAACGCGGCGTTCGTGGTGGAGCACGAGGAGGGCCAACAGGGCCGGAGTATATGGAAGGTGACGGCAGATCTGCTGGCCACCGCCGACGCGGTGACGATGGGCCTTTCGAAGGACTTCGGCATCGACTTCGGCGGTCTGGTCGCCACCTCCCGCCCGGGCTTGGTCGAGCAGCTGCGGGAGCAGGTGTCGACCCGCGGCCACCAGATCAACCTTGCGGGCCGGCGGCAGATCGCGGCGGCCCTGGCGGACTCCGGCGGCGTCGCCGAGCAGGTGGGCCGGCGCCGGGCCGCGGTGAAGATGCTGTGGAACCTGCTGTCGCGGGCGGGCCTGCCCGTGATCGGCCCGGCGGCCGGGCACTGCGTGCTGCTGGACACCACCGCGATGAAGCAGTTCGCGGACTTCGAGCACCCCGTGCCCTCCTGCCTGGACTGGATCTTCGAGCACACCGGCGTCCGGGGCGGCCCGCACCTGGCCACCGGCGCGGGCGCGGCGCCGCTGATTCGGCTGGCGGTCCCGGTCGGCACCGAGACCTCGGACATCCGGGAGATCGGCAAGCGGCTGGCCCGGCTGTACCGTTCCGGCCCGGCACCGGTCGAGCTCGTCCCGGTCGACCTGACCGCGGCCCCCGCGCAGGCTGTGTTCCACCCCGCGGCGGTGGTGCCGGAGGACATCAAGGCGGCGCTGCGCGAGGGCGTCCGCGCGAAGGACGACAACCTGGGCGTGCTGACCGACTTCGGCGCGCCGGTGGAGCACCGGATCGTCAGCATCCCGCAGGGCGGCGAGGTGGAGGCCTTCACGGCGGGCAACGGGCCGACACTGCTGTTCATCCACCCGTTCAACATCGGGGCGGGCGTGTTCCGCCACCAGTTCGCGGATCTGTCCGACCGCTACCGGGTGGTGGTGTTGCACGCCCCGGGCGTCGGCCGCACGAACGCCTCCGCCGACCTGACCCTGCAGGGCCTCGCCGAGGTGCACCGGGCGGCGCTGCGCGAACTCGGCGCGACCGGTCCGGTGCACCTCGCGGGTGCCTCGTTCGGCGGCCTGACCGCGCAGACCTACGCGCTGGAGCACCCGGACGAGGTGGCGTCGCTGACCCTGATCTGCAGCTCGTACAAGTGCGCCAACCGGGTCGGCGAGGTCAACCGCCTGGACGTGGTGCTGCAGGAGGACTTCGACAAGATCTCCGCCGGCGGCGCGGGGGCTCCCGACGAGCAGCGGCGCCTGCAACTGGAGGAGGTGCTGCTGCGTTCCGAGAGCATGGACCCGCAGACCGGTCTGCGCTACCTGGACGTGTTCGCCACCGAGCCGGACCTGCTGTCCCGGCTGCCCCTGATCGCGGTGCCGACGCTGATCATCCAGGGCCGCTACGACTCGGTGATCCCGCAGAAGACCGCACACCTGCTGCACGGCGCGGTTGCCGACTCCCGGTACGCGGAGATCGACGGAGCCGGCCACTTCCCGGCGCTCACCCAGCCGGAGGTGTTCAACTCCGTTCTCGCCGCGTTCCTCTCCGAGCACGACACCGGGCACGACACCGAGCTCGACACACCGACCACTGTGAAGGGGGCGCAGTGATGCCCGGGACCGAGGATTCGCTGCTGCGGCCAGAGGTGTGGCGCGCCCCCGACGGCTCGGTCGGCCGGCTGGTCACCGTCAAACCCGGTATGTGCGGGCACAATTCGCTGTTCATCGGCCAGGTGGGCGACTGGACCTGGGAGACTGTCAGCGAGGTCTGCGGCACCGACGCGTTCAACGCGGTCAACGACCGGGGCCGGCCCACCTACCTCTCCTTCTACTACTTCAGGGTCCGCTCCGGCGGGCAGCTTCACACGGGCGCGCTGACCTTCGGCGACCGGATCGAGACCACCTCGCGGGTGTTCGGCTACGGCAGCGAGTCGGTGCTGACCCTGCACCGGATCCGCCGGGTGCCGCCCGGCTCCGAGGCGAAGCCCGAACAGGGCCTGGATCCCGACGAGTTCTTCGCAGCCCGGCAGCCCGACTGCCTGTACGTGCAGAACTTCAACCGTTGGGTCACCCGTAGTCACGCCGGCAGCAACGAGGGACTGATCACCTCCGCGCCGGCCGACTTCCGGCACGCCCACCTGCCGCACCTGCCCGCCGCCTACTCGCCGCGGGCGGCGTACGGGTCGGCCCGGGTCCGGCAGACCTTCCACGACCCGCAGGACCCGGAGTGGGAGGAGCTGGTGGCCGCGGACGAGGTCGAGTACCCGATCGACATCACCCGCGACATCAACGGCGTCGGACTCCTCTACTTCGCCTCGTACTTCTCCATCATCGACGGTGCCCTGCTCAAAATGTGGCGGAACCAGGGACGCGCCGACCGTAGATTCCTCGATCGAACGGTGCTGGATCACCAGCTCTGCTACCTCGGCAATGCCGACGCCGACTCGGTGCTGCGGATCCGGCTGCGCTCCTGGCGGCGCCGTGACGACCCGGCCGAGGAACGCTGGAACGCGGTGGTCGAGGACGCCGCGAGCGGCCGCTGCCTGGCGGTCTGCACCCTGCACGTACGACTGGAGGGCTCGAATGCCGCAGCGCAGTGATACCGACCGCGCCGCAGTGACCCGCCTGGTGCACGAGACCGTCGCCGCCATCCTGCCCCAGGTGCCCGCCGAGCAGATCACCGGCGACAAGCACCTCAAGGACCTCGGCGCGGACTCGGTGGACCGGGTGGAGATCATCATGGCGCTGATCGACGCGCTCGGAGTGCGCGAGCCGATGGCCGGCTTCAGCACCGTGCCCGACATCGACGCCCTGATCGACTTCCTGGTGGAGGTGAAGCAGCGATGACCGTCCGGATCGGCATCGAGACGCTGAACGTCCACGCCGGCTTCGCCCAACTGTCCACCCCCGACCTGTTCGAGGGCCGCGGCCTGGACCGGGAGCGGATCGGCCACCTGATGATGCGGGCCCGCTCGATCGCCCTGCCCTGCGAGGACCCGATCACCAACGCCGTCAACGCGGCCGCTCCGATCGTCAACCGGCTCGCCCCGCAGGACAAGGAGCGGATCGAGCTGATCCTCACCTCCAGCGAATCCGGCGTCGACTTCAGCAAGTCGATCGCCTCGTACGTCCACGAGTTCCTGGGCCTCAGCCGCAAGTGCCGGGTGATGGAGGTCAAGCAGGCATGCTACGCCGCCACCGGCGCCCTGCAGATCGCCGCCGGCTACCTGGCCTCCGGCGTCTCCCCGGGCGCCAAGGCGCTGGTGATCGCCACCGACGTGTCCATGGTGGACGCCCGGGCCGGCTACGCGGAACCCGCCACCGGCACCGGCGCCTCCGCCATGCTGCTCGGCGATGATCCTCGGGTCCTCGCCCTCGACCTCGGCGCGTTCGGCACGCACGCTTACGAGACCATGGACTCGGCGCGGCCGATGCCGGACTACGACATCGCTGACGTCGACGGCTCGCTGTTCGCCTACCTGGACTGCGTGTCCAACAGCTTCGCCGACTACTGCGGCAAGGTCGCCGATGTCGACTTGCAGACCACCTTCGACCAACTCGCCCTGCACACCCCGTTCGCCGGGCTGGTCAAGGCCGCACACCGCAAACTCATGCGGGAACAGGCCCGAGCCACCCCTGACGCCATCGAGGCGGACTTCGCCGCCCGGGTGTCGCCCTCGCTGGTCTACCCCAGCCAGGTCGGCAACCTCTGTTCCGGCTCCGTCTACCTGGCCCTGGCCAGCCTCATCGACAACGCCCCGTACCGGGGCACCGCCCGGGTCGGCCTGTTCTCGTACGGCTCGGGCTGCGCCTCCGAGTTCTTCAGCGGACTCATCGACGAGGGCTCCCGCGCCGCGCTCGCCGAGCTGGACATCGCGGGCCGGCTGAACGCCCGGGTCCCGCTGGGCTTCGCCGAGTACACCGAGCTGCTCGCCGAGAACAGCCGCTGTCTGGTCCCGGTCGAGAACCGCAAGATCGAGGTCGAACGCTACCGGCGCTTCCTCGACGCCCGCCCCGGCGGCCCGGAGCCGCTGCTGGCGTACCGCGGCACCGAGGGCTACCACCGCACCTACGAGTGGGTCTAGGAGAACAACGAGATGGACGACAGCGACATCTTCGAGGCGGTCCGGCGCAATCTGGGCGTCGTGGTGTACGACCTGGACACCTCCACCGTCACCCTCGACAACAGCCTCGCCGAACTGGGCTGCAACAGCATCGACCGGGCCGAGGTGGTGACCCTCACCATGGAGGACATGGGCATCAGCGTGCCCGTGATGGAGTTCCAGCAGACCCGGGACATCCGCTCGCTGGTCGCCTTGCTCGCCCGGCACTCCGCGTGACCCCCGGCGGCGGCGTCGTGGTCACCGGCCTCGGCGTCCACTGTGCGGCCGGCTCGGGCCTGGAGGCCTTCACCGACGCGCTGCGGGCCGGCCGCAGCGCCCTGCTGCCCGCCGCCGACCGGGACGCCGACTCACCCGGCGCGCCGCTGCCACCCTTCGACTACCCGGCCCTGCTCACGGAGCGCCGGGCCCGCGGCGGGTGGGTGCCGGAGAAGGCGGCCCGGACGGCGGCCAGGTCGCCGCTCGGCGTGCAGGTCTCCGTGCTGACCGCCGCGGAGGCCTGGGCGCGTGCCGGACTCGCCGAGGGGGCCCTGCCACCCGAGCGGCTCGGCCTGGTGGTGGCCGGCAACAACCTCACCGGCGCGGGTGCGCACCGCGCCGCCGACCGCTACCGGGACCGTCCCGCCGCCGTCCCCGGCCGGTACGCACTGCACATGCAGGACACCGATCAGGTCGGCGTGGTCAGCGAGGTCCTCGGCATCGAGGGCGAGGGCTGCACCGTGGGCGGCGCGTCCGCCAGCGGCAACATCGCGCTGATCACCGCCGCCCGGCTGCTCGACGCCGGAGCGGTGGACGCCTGCCTGGTGCTCGGCGCGCCCACCGAACTCGCCCCGGTGGAACGCCAGGCCTACCGCGCGCTGGGCGCGATGACGCCCGCCGCCACCGGCGCCGCCACCGACCACGAACCGCCCTGCCGTCCGTTCGACCGGGCGCACCGCGGCTTCACCGACGGTGTCGGCGGCGCCGCCGTGGTGCTGGAGACCGCCGCTGGCGCCCGCCGCCGGGGCGCGCGGGTGCTGGCCCGGCTGGCCGGGCACGCGCTGCGGCTGAGCGGTACCAGCCTCGCCGACCCGAGCGAGCAGGTGGAGGCCGCGGTGATGCGGACCGCCCTGGAGCGGGCCGGAGTCGCCCCCGGACAGCTCGGCTACGTCAACACGCATGGCACCGCCTCGCCGCTCGGTGACCGTACCGAGGCCGCCGCCCTGCTGCGCGTACTCGGCCCGGACGCCCCCACGCTGGTGAACGCCACCAAGGCGCTGACCGGGCACTGCCTGGGCGCGGCCGGGGTGGTCGAGGCGGTCGCCACCGTCGCTCAGCTGGCCGGCGGCTTCGCGCACCCCAACCCGTGGCTCGCCGACCCGGTGGAGCCCGGGCTGCGGTTCGCCGGCACCGCCGCCGTGCCGCTGGCCGCCGAATTCGCGCTGTCCAACAGTTTCGGCTTCGGCGGCTTCCATTCCGCCGTGGTCTTCGCCAACGAGGGGGTATGACATGAGCAGGACCGAGGCGGAGCTCCGGCTGTTCTGCCTGCCGCACGCCGGCGGCGGCGGCGCGTTCTTCCACCCCTGGCGCGCCGCGCTCGCCCCCGACATCGAGGTCCGCCCGGTGGTGCTCCCCGGTCGGGAGAGCCGGATCCGCGAGCTGCCGTACGTGACGATGGAACAGGCCATCGGCCCGCTGGCCGAACTGATCGGCCCCCAACTCGACCGACCGTATGCCCTGTTCGGGCACAGTCTGGGCGCCGCCGTCTGCTACGAGCTGGCCCGGCGGTTCGTGGCGCTCGGCCTGCCCGCCCCGGTGCGGCTGTTCGTCTCGGCCCGCCGCGCCCCGCACCTGCCCGCACGCCGCGTGTCCTACGCGCGGCTCGACGACGCGGCCTTCCTCGCTGAGGTCGCCCGGCTCAACGGCACCCCGTCCGACGTGCTGGAACAGCGCGAACTGGTGAGGCTGTTCCTGCCGACGCTACGTGCCGACTTCGAGTTGAACGACACCTACACGCCGCTGCCCGCGCCCCGCCTGGACTGCCCGATCTCGGCGTTCGTCGGGCGGGACGACCCGGAGGCCGACACGGACGAGCTGGCGGCCTGGGCGCAGGTCACCGCGGGCGCGTTCCGGGTCCGCGAGTTCGACGGCGACCACTTCTACCTCAAGGACCATGCGGCCGGCCTGCTCGACGAGATCCGGGCGGATCTCGACCTCCGGCCGTCCGCACCGACGAACCGTCAGCTGCCAACCGCAGGAGTGACACGATGACTGTTGAGGATCTGCAGAGCCTGCCCGACGACTGGAACCGCGCCCTCGCCGTGGTCGCCCACCCGGACGACATCGAGTTCGGGACCTCAAGTGCCGTCGCCGCCTGGACGGCCGCCGGGAAGAGCGTCTCCTACCTGCTGGTGACGAGGGGCCAGGCCGGCATCGACGGCCTCACCCCGGCCGAGTCCGCGGCGGTCCGCGAGGCCGAGCAGCGGGCCAGCGCCAAGATCGTCGGCGTCTCCGAGGTCGAGTTCATGGACCACCGCGACGGCGAGATCGAGTACGGGCTCGGCCTGCGCCGGGACATCGCCGCCGCGATCCGCCGCCACCGACCCGATTTCGTGCTCGGCTTCAACGGCCGGGAGACCACCTCGACCGGCAAGTGGAACACCCCCGATCACCGGCACACCGCGCACGCCGTACTGGACGCCATCGGCGACGCCGGAAACCGGTGGATCTTCGAGGACCTCGGCCTGGAGCCCTGGGGAGGCGTCACGTACGTGGCGATGGCCAACTCCCCGCAGCCCACCCACGCCGTCGACGTCACCGACCATCTGGAGGCGGGCATCGCCTCGCTGGAGGCACACCGCGCCTACCTGGGCGGTCTCAATCCGCCGGTCACCAGCGTCGCCGAGCCGATGAAGGCCTTCGCCGAGCTGGTCGGCCGGCGGTTCGGCGGCCGACCAGCGGTGGCCCTGGAGATCATCGCGCGCTGAACGCGGAACGTCCCCGGACCGGCCGCTGCCGGTGCGGGGACGGCGTCGTCTCACGGCAGCTGGTACTCCAGGCGGAAGTACGCCTTTCCCTCCTCGTCGTGGCCGAAGGCACAGGTGCCGGTGAGGCCGGTCAGGCCGCCGGTGCCGGAGTTCGGGACCACGAAGCCGAGGGTCTGCGGCCGGTCGTCGCCCATCGACGCGCCGTGCTGGACCACGAAGGTGCCGGAACGTCCCGCCAGAGTGGCGACGATGTGCTCGGTGGAGACGTATCCGGCCGATTTCTCGTCCGGGCGGCAGCACAGCAGGACCGCCTCGCCGGTGCCCTCCACATCACCGTGGAAGACGCGCTTCACATCGGCGCGGATAAGCGGCGGACCGTCCACGGGCTCGAGATAGTGGGATTCTTCCCAGGAGAACGTCTCCCACGCGGAATTAGCAATCTCAGTCATGATCAGCGATCTCCGGTCGGTCCGAAAAAATGCGTACTGGTTCGCCAACCTCTCGACGATATACCGCAAGGCACTCCGGCAGTCGCGCAATTCTGAGCAGATAAGGCGATAGCGGCTTCGTAGCGTGAGATTTCCAGCCCTGCGGTCGAGGAGCCGACATGGAACGAGCGAGCACCGTGGTCCGAGTCACCGATCTGCTGCGCCGGCGGGCCGAACGGTATCCGGACCGTATCGCATTCAACATCGACGGAACCGACGCACTGAACTACGGCGACTGGCAGCGCCGGGTCGACCGCACCGCCCACGGCCTGCTCGCCGCCGGCGTCACCAAGGGCCGCCGGATCGGCCTGCTGTACGGCGGCATGGACTGGGCCGAATACGCGGTCGCCTACCTCGCCGTGCTCAGCGTCGGCGCCACCGCCGTCCACCTCAGTGACCGGCTCGGCGAACGCGAGATCGAACGCCGGCTGGCGGAGTGCCGGGTCCCCGGGCTGATCCACAGCAGCCTGCTGCGTCCGCCCGCGAGCTTCACCGGCTGGACCGCCGAGCTCGCCGAACTGGACAGCGGTGACGAGACGCCGGTCGACGTGCCGCTCGCCCCCGAGGACATCGCCGACGTGCTCTACACCTCCGGTACCACCGGGCCGGCCAAGGCATTCACCAACCCGCACGGCAACCTCACCTTCGGGCGCGGCCCCGAGGGCCTGCTGCAGTTCGAGAACCCGACCCCGCTGCTCGCCCCGATGCCGCTGGGCACCACCTCCAGCGCCACCACGGTGGCCATCATCGCGGTCACCTCGCCGTCGGCGCTGGTGCTGGTCGCCGTCGACGACGTGGAGCGGATGGCCGAACTGATCAGCCGTCACCGGATCGGCTCGGTGATGATCACCCCGTGGATCGCGATGCGGATGCTGGCCGCCCGGCTGGGCGAACGCTACGACCTCAGCTGCGTCGAGCGGGTGGCGATCGCCTCCGCCCCGCTGGCCCCCGCGCTCAGCCGCGGACTGCTGAAGCTGTTCCCCGCCTCGGAGCTGAACACCGCATACTCGCAGTCCGAGGCCGTTCCCGCGGTTGTCGTCAACACCTTCGACCCGGCCCGCCCCAGCACCCTCGGCCGGGCCGCCCGCGGCACCGAGGTCCGGATCGCCGACGCCCTGGGCGCCGAACTGCCGCTCGGCGAGGTCGGCGAGATTCAGTTGCGCTCCGCCGCGCCCGGCCGCCACTACCTGGACGCCCAGCGTGACGCCGAGGTGCGGATCGACGGCTGGATCCGCACCGGCGACCTCGGCCACCTCGACGAGGAGGGCTGGCTGCACCTGTTCGACCGCGGCAACGACGTGCTCGACAGCGGCGCAGGGATGCGAGTCTCCTCGGTGGCCGTCGAAGCGGCGCTGTACGAGCACCCGGCGGTCCGCGAGGCCGCGGTGGTCGCCGCGGGCTCGGGCCCGGCCGCGGTGGTGGTGCTGGAGGACCCGGCGGCCGCCGGCGAACTGCCCGCCTTCCTCGCCGAACTGCTCGAGCCGCACCAGCTGCCCGTCCTGGTCGAGGCCCGGGAGTCGCTGCCGCGCGGCATCACCGGCAAGGTGCTCAAGCGGACCCTGCGCCAGGAACTCGCCGACCGGTAGCCGGCCGGACACCCCGAGTCCCGCTCCGGTTCCGCTCATCGCAGCGGAGGGACGTCCCCGATCAGGCCGCGGGGCCGGACCCGTCGAGGTCCGTCCTGGGCGCGGCCGGCATCGCGGGGGTGCGGATCAGTACACCCGCGACAATCAGCGCGCCCAGGGCGAGGAGTGCGGCGGTGCCGAAGGCCGTCGACACGCCGGAGGTCAGCACGTGCGCCGGGTCGCCGCTCGCGTTGCGGGTGGCCGTGCCGTACACCGTGACCAGGATCGACAGGCCGAGCGAACCGCCCACCTGCTGCATCGCGTTGAGCACGCCGGAGGCGGCGCCGCGCTCGGCTGGTTCGGAGACGCCGAGCAGCGCCACGCCCGCCGCGGGCGGGATCCTCTGGCCCAGGCCGGCCATCGGCTTGGAGGTCACACCGACGGTCACCATGATGGTCAGGCTGACCGGCAGGAAGGCGAGACCGGCCTGGACCGGACTGTGGTGCAGCACGTTCTGCGTGAAGACCGTGAGGAAGAAGAACAGGCCGGCCGGCGCGCCGGTGAGGGCCAGTGCCACCACGTGGATGGCGGCCCGGTCGCGGCTGGTGAACATCCGCAGCGGGGTGATCGGGTTGACGGTGCTGTGCTCGACCAGCACGAAGGCCGCCGGCAGCACCAGGCCGCCCATGAAGGAGCCGATTGCCCAGCTGTCGCTCCGGCCGTGCTGGGGGACCCGGATGAAGCCGTAGACCGGGCCGGCCATGCCGGACGCGGAGGCGACCACGCTCCGGCAGATCGAACCTGCCCTGTCGGCGCGGGGGCCAGGCGAGGAGCAGCGGGGCCGGCAGCACCAGCGCCGCAGCCATCGGCACGGTGACGAAGAACACCCAGCGCCGGCTCAGGTACTGGGTCAGCACACCGCCGGCCGGCAGGCCGGTGGAAAACCCGACGGCGCTCTGGACCCGCGGCAGGGCGACGTTCACGATGGTCGCATCGAGCACCACCATGAGCTGCGCGACGGCGATCACAGCAAGAGCCATGCCGCTGAGGTGACCTGACCTTGGCGCCGAGGCCGTCCGCGGGGAAGTGTCCAGCTCGGTCATCGGCACCCTCGATCTTCAATAAGGTACTACGCAGTTCCCTATGCTGGGACCCTACCGTGCAACAAATTGGGAACGCAAGAGTTCACTTGTCGCTCGGATGGGGGATGCCATGACAGCTGACGCTCCGTCACCCGTGGGCGCCGGTACGCGGATTCGGCGCCGGGGGAAGGCCCTCGAGCAAGCCATCTTCGACGCCGTGATCGAACAGCTGGCCCACGTCGGCTACGCGGGCCTGACCATGGACTCGGTCGCCGCCACCGCGCACACCGGCAAGGCCACGATCTACCGGCGCTGGTCCAACAAGGCCGAGCTGGTGGTCGACGCCCTCGACAACACGCTGCCGTCACCCGACGAACTCCCCGAGGGCGACAGCGTCCGCGAGGACCTGATCGAGCTCATGCGCGAGAAGGCCACGGTGCTCAACTCCCCGGTCGGCCGCGCCGTGCAGAGCCTGCTCGCCGAGATCGACCGGGACCGGCCGTTCATGGGCATCGTCATCGACCGGGTGGTCGCCCCCCGCCAGGACGTGTTCTGGCGGATCCTGGAACGCGGCGCCGAACGCGGCGAGGTCCGCGAGGGCTCGATCAGCCCGCTGGTGGTCGGCATCGGCCCGGCCATGATGGTCCAGCGCTTCCTGAGTGACCCCTCGCCGGTCCCCGACGAACTGCTGGTCTCCGTGGTCGACGACCTGATCCTGCCGCTGATCCGCCCGTAGCCACCGGTCGCCGCGGGGCACGCTCAAAAGTGGGCGGCCCCGAACTCCCGGGCTGCGTACGGTCGGATTCGCAGTGGGCGCAGCGCAGACCGCGCGCGCCCGGACCGGTGCGGGAGGTGGCTCGTCGTGGAGTGGGACGTGATCGTGGTGGGCGCGCGGTGCGCGGGCGGGCCGACTGCCATGCTCTTCGCCCGGCAGGGCTACCGGGTCCTGCTGCTCGACCGGGCGGCGTTCCGCACCGACACCCTCTCCACGCTGTACATTCAGCAGCCCGGCGTGTCCCGCCTGGAGCGCTGGGGCCTGCTGGACGCCGTCAAGGCCACTGGCTGCCCGCCGCTCGGCCGGACCGTCTACGAGATCGAGGACGTCCGCCTGGCCGGCTGCGCCAGCCCGAACGGCACGGTACACGCCTCGTACGCTCCCCGCCGCCACCTGCTGGACGCGATCCTGGTCGAGGGCGCGGTGGCCGCCGGCGTCGAGTTCCGCGACCACTGCGGCGTCAACGAGCTGCTGGTCGAGGACGGCCGGGTGGTGGGCGTGCGCTGCACCACCCCCGGCGGTCGGCCCACCGTCGAACGCGCCCGGCTGGTGGTCGGCGCGGACGGCATGCGCTCCACCGTCGCCGAGCTGGTCGGCGCCCGCACCACCGTCGAACATCCGCGGCTGACCTGCGCCTACTACACCTTCTGGGACGGCCCGAAGACCGACTTCGAGCTCTACGAGGGCGAACGCGGCTGGGTCTCCGCCGTCCCCACCAACGACGCGGTGCTGATCTCCGCGTACTTCCCGCAGGACCGCTTCGAGGAGGTCCGCACCGACGCCTTCGCCGCCTACCGGGAGGGCGTCAAGGTCAACGCCCCGGCTCTGTTCGCGCAGATGGAGCGGGCCGAGCAGGCCGAACGGCTGCGCGGCACCGGCGACCAGCGCAACTACTTCCGGGAGATGTCGGGCCCCGGCTGGGCGCTGGTCGGCGACGCCGCCCACCACAAGGACTCGATCACCGCGCGCGGCATCGGCGACGCCTTCCTGCAGGCCGAGCTGCTGGTCGGCGCGATCGCCGAGGGCCTGCACGACGAGGCCCGGCTGACCGCCGCCGTGGAGGCCTACGGCACCGAAGTGGTCCAGCAGTTGACGCCCCCGTACCAGGGCACTTTGCTGGTCGCCCAGGCCGACGCCCGCGAGAAGCGCCTGGCGCTGCTGCGGGCGGTCGGCACCAGCGAGGACCTCACCCAGCGGTACTTCGACACGGTGGCCGGGGTGCGCCCGGTCTCCGAGCTCTACACCCCCGAACTGCTGGCCCTGCTGCAGAGCTAGTGCCAGGGCCGTTTGAAGTCACGGCTCGGGCGGGGTTGTCCAGAGGGCCTTGAGGAGCGGAGCCCCGGCAGAACTGGCAGCCGACCAGGACGAGCCGTTCACAGGACCGGAGGCTCCGCTGTCCGAACAGTGCGCCATCACGCGTACCGTCACGGTGGCCGGAGGCCGCTTCGCGCCGGTCATCCGGGTGAACTCACCCAGCTGGTGGCCAGTCGATCCCGCCGTGGCAGAGCGCCACGTCAACGGCCTGCACGTAGTCCAGTGCGACGATTCCCGGACCCTTCTTCGCGCAACTCGAGCCAGATGCCGGGAGAGCACGCGTGGTTTTCGGCGAGTCAAGCCTCGAACGCTTCGGCCGAGTCGAATGAGATGACCCCCAAGTCCTGAGTCGCCCCAGCAGTGAACCACACCGAGTAGCCTTTGACTCGAGAATAGGTGGTCTCGCACATTGCCCTTTGTGGCCACGGCAGTTCTGAAATACTGTCATTATCGGCTTGCCGGTTCTCGACCCGAGCCGACGGATGTCGTGCGCTGTTTTTCGGCCACCTCCGAATCCATGTACCCGCCCCGAAGGAGTTACGGCGTGCCCGCGCTGACCAAGTACTACGGTGTCACCCTCGACTGTTCCCACCCGACCGAGCTGGCCGAGTTCTACTCGGAGCTCACCGGTCTGAAGATCTCGTACAAGTCCGACGACTTTGCGGGCCTCGACGGCAACGGAGGCCCGGCCATGGGGTTCCAGAAGGTCGCCGACTACCAGGCTCCGCAGTGGCCCGGCCAGAGCGTTCCGCAGCAGTTCCACCTCGACTTCTCCGCCGAGGACCTGGACGCCGCCGAGAAGTGGGTGCTCGAGCTCGGCGCCGCCAAGCCGGAGACCCAGCCCGGCGGCGAGCGCTGGCGGGTCTTCCTGGACCCGGCCGGCCACCCGTTCTGCATCAGCCAGGGCTGACCCGCCCGGCCCACGGGCCCGCCGCAGCGCGGCGGGCCCGTGTCGGCGTTCCCCGAACCACCGCACCGCCGGATCCACCGATTCCCTCAGCTGCTCAATCCTGTGCGTCGGGCAGCCGGGCCCGCTGGGTAGCGTCGGCCCGCCGACAATCCCAGGGCCTTGGGGGTATGCACATGTCCGTCGCCACACCCGCGCTGGTTGTTCCCGACCTGCTCCGGCTGCGCGCCGAGAACCATCCCGACCAGATCGTCGTGAACATCAACGGCGAACGGACACTCAGCTACGGCGAGTGGTACAAGAGGGCCAACGCTGTCGCGCGTGGCCTGCTCAAGCGGGGCACCACCCGCGGCGAGCGAATCGCCCTGCTGTTCGGCGGCCTCGACTGGATCGACTACGCGATCGCCTACCTCGGCATCGTCAACGCCGGTGCCACCGCGGTGCACATGCACAGGGACATCTCCGCCGCCGAGTTCAACCGCCGGATCGCCCAGTGCCAGGTCACCGGCCTGGTCCGCGGCCATGACGTCGCCGTGCCCGAGGGCTTCGAGGGCTGGGCCGCCACCGTCGACGAGGTCGACAGCGGCGACTCCACGCCCGTCAAGGTCGAGCTGAGGCCCGACGACCTGGCCGACATCCTCTACACCTCCGGCACCACCGGACCGGCCAAGGCGATCGCCACCCCGCACGGCAACCTGACCTTCGGCCGCGGACCCGAGGGCTTCAAGCAGCTCGGCAAGCCGAAGCCGCTGCTCGCCCCGATCCCGCTCGGCACCACCTCCAGCGCCACCACCATGGCCATCGCGCTGACCAACCCGGCGACCCTGGTGCTCTGCCCGGTCAACGACGTCAACCGCATGGGCGAACTCATCGAGCAGTACCAGATCGTCTCGGTGATGTTCACCCCGTGGATCGGCATCCAGATGGTCGCCGGGAAGATCCACGAGACCCACGACCTGTCCTGCGTCGAGACGCTGGCCACCGCCTCCGCCCCGCTGCCGCCGGCCATCGCCTCCGCGCTGAAGCGGATGATGCCCAACGCCCAGGTCACCTCGGTGTACGCGGCACGCGAGGCGGTGCCCGCGGTGATCGCCGCCACTTTCGACGTGTCCCGGCCGTTCTGCGTCGGCCGCCCCGGCGAGGGCTCCGAACTGCTGGTTGCCGACGCCGACGGCAACCCCGTCGCCACGGGTGAGATCGGCGAGATCTGGCTGCGCTGCGGCGCGCCCAAGCGCCTCTTCCTGGAGGGCGCCGAGCGCGACGAGCAGCTCACCGACGACTGGACCCGCACCCGCGACCTCGGCTACCTGGACGCCGAGGGCGAACTCCACCTGTTCGACCGGGCCGCCGACGCCGTCACTGTCGACGGCAAGCTGGTCTCCACCATCTACACCGAGGCAGCGCTGTACGAGTGCCCCGGCGTCGAACAGGCCGCCGTGCTGGGCGTACCGGTGGCCGGCACCGACCGGGTCGAACTGGCTGCCGTCCTGGTGCTCGCCGACGACGACCTGCCCGCCGTCCGGGCGGCGCTCGCCGAGCGGCTCGAGCCGCACCAGATCCCGACCCGCTTCCAGCTCGTCGACGCCCTGCCCCGCGGCGTGATGGGGAAGGTGCTCAAGCACCAGCTGCGCGCACGGCTCACCAGTAACTGACCATCCGTCATCCTCCGGACAGTGAAGGGAGAACTCATGCCCGGCAGGCCGCCCGCGGAGCCCGTCGTCGCTCGCGCCGACTCCGAAGCCGAACAGCTCTTCTACGCGATCATGATGCAGCCGGTGGAGGACCCCTACCCCCTCTACCACCAGCTCCGCAACGCAGCGCCCGCGCTGCTCACCGGCGACGGCACCCTGGTGCTCAGCCGGCACGTCGACTGCAACGCGGCGCTGCGCAACCGCTCGCTCGGCAAGGGCGACGAGTGGCTGAAGCTCCAGCTCAAGGACGTCTCCAAGGACGACCTGCGCGGCGTCATGGAGCTGATGCAGCACAGCATGATCCTCACCAACCCGCCGCAACACACCCGGCTACGACGGATCGTCAGCTCCGCCTTCACCGGCCGGCACGTGGAGGCGCTGCGCGACGGCGTCACCCGGCGCGTCGACGGCCTTCTCGACCGGCTGGCCGCGCGGCCCGGCGCCGACCTGATGACCGAACTGGCGATGCCGCTGCCGGTCAGCACCATCGGCGACCTGCTCGGCATCCCGGAGGCCGACCGGGCCGAACTGGTCCCGGTCATCCACGAGCTGGGCCTGCTGATGGAACCGGCCTCCGGCCCCGCGGAGATCAACCGCGGCGTGGCCGCCCAGGCGCACCTCGCCTCCTACCTCGGCGGCCTCATCGCCGAGAAGCGGCAGCGCCCGCAGGATGACCTGCTCAGCCGGCTCGCGAGCACCTCGGCCGACGCGCTGGACCGGACCGAGATGATCGCCACCGCGCTGCTGCTGTTCGGCGCGGGCAACACGCCCACCGCCAACCTGATCGGCAACGGACTGGACGCGCTGTTCCGCTTCCCCGAGTCGCGGCGGCGCCTCACCGAGGACCCCGGACTGCTGCCCTCGGCGGTCGAGGAGATGCTGCGCTTCGACTCGCCGTCCCAGTTCGACGTGTTCACCGTGCTGGAGCCGCACAGCTTCGCGGGCACCGAACTCAGGCCCGGCCAGGGCGTGATGATGATGCTCGGCGCCGCCAACCACGACCCGGAGCGTTTCGACGATCCGGACGCCTTCGACGTCGCACGCAAGGAGAACGGCCATCTCTCCTTCGCGGCCGGCATCCACCACTGTCTGGGCGCGCACTTGGCCCGCCTGCAGGCCGAGGTGGTGTTCGGCCGGCTGCTGGCCCGCTTCCCGAAGGTGGAGCCCGCTGCTCCGGCGGTGCGCCACCCGGGCCTCGGCAACCGGGGCTTCGACAGCGTCCCGATCAACCTGCTGGGCTGACCCTCCGGCGGATCAATCCTCCATGGCGACGCCGAGCCGGAACCGCGCCGTTTCCCACTGCGCCCATCAGGACGCCAGCTCGTGCGGGGCGTTGACGGACTTCCAGTTGCGGGTGAGCCGACGCTCGATGAACTTGTTGTTCAGCTTGGTCCGCCCGTAGCCGCCTGGCACGTGCAGGTGGATCTCGTCGCCGACCAGGGTGAACTCGGCAGTGTCTGCGGCGGGTGTCTGCAGGGCGGCCGCCCGCTCGGCGAGGAAGGTGACGTGCAGCTTGGTCGGGTCGTCCTCGCGGTCCAGGTACGGGTTGGCAGCGACCGTCCGGGCCAGCGACTCGCCGGTGCGCAGCAGCACGCCGGCCGGCACGCCCAGTCCGTCGGAGAGGCGCTTCTCGATCCGCTCCCGCAGTTCGCCAGGCGCGGCACCCGCAGGGTCGGCGAACACCACGTTCCCGCTCTGCAGGTACGTCTGGGCCTCGTCGAACCCCATCTCGCCGAACAGCTCGCGGAGATCCTTCATCGCGATCTTGGCGCGGCCGCCGACGTTGACGCCGCGCAGCAGTGCGACGTACTTCGTCATGCTGGGACGCGGTCCGGAGTTCCGACCGGCAATCCCGAGCTGTGTTGCGCCGCTTTACAGGGAAGACACTGCACGCCACGGAGCCACAGGGCCGCCGGTGTCAAAGGCACTTCAGGGCTCCTTCCCGCTCAACAGGGTCACCGGCAGAGCGGGGCGGGAGGCGCACGGGGTGGGGAGCAGCGGTATGGCAGCGGGGGGGGCGAGCGTCGGCGGAGCGTGCGCGGCAGCGCCGGTCGGCCGCCGTGCGCAGGCGCGCAATCAGCAACTGGGCTGATCAGGTCTCCCGTCCGGGAACCGCCCGCCCCTTTGCCTGGATCCATTCGTGGATGCTCTCGACGGCGTCGCGGAGATCCTGGAAGGTGTGGAGATCACGATGCTGTTGTCGGACCTGGCCGGTTGCCCCATATCTCAGGGTCGTGGCATCTCTTCAGGACCGGTATCAGCAGCCCTCCACTCCACCCACTCGCGCACGGTGACGGCACGCTCCATGCGGCTGACGATGTCCTTCTTGGACGCCGTGTCCAAGGTCTCCGGGATCTTGTCAAAGGTGTCGGGAAGGACGTCGAGAAGGCCCCAGATCTGTTCGCCGGTGCTGACGGTCAGCAGTTGCTGGCACCTCCACTGCAGCGGCACCTCGGGACGGTGCGTGAGCCGCTGCACGAGTGTCGGGAACAGGTAGTGCGTCGCTTCTGCGGCGAGGTGCTCTCGTAGCCAGTCGACCGGGAGCCGCTGGCTGAAGCCATGCATGGCGGCCTCCTGGGCCAGGTCCAGGAGATGAGCGGTGTCGACGGCTCGGACAGTGCGGGGAAGAGTCGGGGGCATGTCGGGATGATGCCAAGAAGTCTCCACGAGGCCGAGAGGTCAGCTGGGCCGGGATGCAATCTGGCGACGGGCAGACCCCCAGACTTCCTCGAACTCCTCGAAGGTGAGTTGTTCGGGACCGTGGCCTTCCCATTCCGGGACGGGCGTCTCGGCTGTGATCCCGAACCTGCTGTCGTACTCATCGAGGCGGCCTGCGTCGTAGGCCCGCTGCCACTCGGTGAGAGATGCAGCTGCGATCGGGATCAGCTCAGGCCCTTCGAGTTCGACCTGCCGGATCACCCACCCTTCGGCGTCCACCTCGAAGTAGAACCAGGTGTCTTCCTCGTCCCAGTAGCAGCGCATCCATGTAGTCACCGGTCAATGATGACGGTGCCGGCTGCTGCCATGGCTGTCTCGCCGCTGTGACCTGGTGCCGATCGAGATGACCCGGCCGTGGGCGGTCAGAAAGGCCAGGGCTGCGGCGTATCCGGCGGCGGTGCTGATGTTGCCTTCCCAACCGGAGGTGGGCACCGGCCGGGTAGAGCAGACAGGACATTGAAGGGGCTTCTGGACCAAGCCCCTATAAGGTCATGTTCCGCCCGGCCGGAGCCATGAGAACAGGTCCCGGCAGTCGGACAGAACAGCAGGAAGACAGCCCAGCAGGGCGTCAGTCAGACCTTGAGCCACGACCACCGGAACCTGAGTATCAGCATCAATGTCAGTCCTCGTTCATAAGATCACGGCATGTCTGACGCCTTCACCGTCTTGTGGACCCATGACACGTGCCGTGCCCTGCGTAAGGCGGGTCGCGTGGGTGAGCGGCCGCCGGTCGCCTTCAGCGGCGTGCATTCTTCCCTGCCTGCCTGGTCGGGCGCCCGTGCTGGAGACGAGGTGTACGCGCTGCACGTCAACCGGTGCATCGTGTACGTGGTGAGCCGCATGCGGGTGATCGACGTGGAGCGGCGCGACTGCTGCGGCACCGCCCCCGCGACGTGGCAGGACCCGGCGTTTCCCGGGCACGGCGACTGGTCGATGCTCGGTGCCGGCGGCTGCGGCGCCGCGGCGGTGCACGTGGACGCGACGCCTGTACGCTTCGACATACCGATCCCCGGCGATCTTCTGGCGAGGCTCACCTGGCGTAACCGCCGGGGCAAAACCCGCGGTCTGAAGTACGTGCAGGATGGCCGCCTCGAGCGCTCGATCAGCCTCCAAGGGTTCTACCGCCTGACCTCTGAGTCGGCCGACGAGTTGGCTGAGGTCGCAGGCAACGCGGCCCCCTGATGCCGACGGGCGAGCGGGTACCGGATCGCACCCGCTATGGCCACCCCTGCCGGGAGCACCGACCCGTTTTGTCGCGACAGTGCCCGGGTCAACGGTCCACCGCGGGTAGGTGGGCCAGGCCGGTGCCGAGCATGATGCGGTCGACGGTCTCGTGCAGGGCGCTCCCCGCGTCGGCGGGGAGGACTTCATTCCCTCGTTCAGCGACACCCTGTTGCGGGGTACTGACGAGCGCGGTCGCCGGCGCCGGCGACGCCGCACTCCGGGCACTGACCAAGCTCGACCAGGTACTACCCGCCCAGCTTCGGCACGAGGTGCGCGCGCTCTCCGGCTCGGTGGAGTCCTTTGGCGGAGGCCGCACGCCGGTCGACCCCGAGGTGCTCATGACGCTGGCCAGAGCCTGCCGCGACGAGGCCGAGGCCAGCTTCGACTACCCGTCCGGGACCGGGGTGCGACGGCGGCGGGTCGAGCCCTACCGCCTTGTCGCCTCCGACCGGCGCTGGTACCTCCTCGCCTACGACCTCGATCGCGACGACTGGCGCAGCTTCCGTGTCGACCGGATGACCGACGCGTCCGCACGGACCTGGCGCTTTTGCCTGCGCGCGGCGCCCGACGCGGCGACGTACGTGCAGGAGGGTGTGGCGAGCCGGGTCTACCCGCACCAGGCGCGCTTCCTCGTACACGCGTCGGCCGACACGGTGCGCGCGCAGATGCCAGCGGCAGTTCGCCTCGTCGAACGTGACTGCGTGGGCGAGGAGTTCGCGCAGCAGGATCCGTACCCTGCCGCCGGGGGTCGCCGCAGACCTCTCCAGGGGGCCCAGCGCCGGCAGCCCTTCGCCGGTCAGGGGCGTGAAGGACGCGCGTAGGGCGTTCCACAACTCAGTGGCCGCTTCGTGGTTATCCGCGCCGGACCTCCGCTGGGTCCCTGCCGCGCGGGCCGCGTCGATCAGGGCGCGGTCGGCCGTTGGGCGGCAAGGCGGTGTGTAGCTGGGCACGTAGAGAAGCGCCGCTCCCCGCGCGGCAGGACTGGGCGGACGGGTCGGTGTACTACCAGGTCGAGGTCGACCTGCACGGGGACACGTCGGTCACCGGCCACGCGTACCGGTGGCCACAGCCGGGGTTGCGGGCGGCCCGCAGGCCTCCCGGACGGTCGACGAGCGGCGGCAGGGGGACATGCCTCAGGGGCGGCCCCGCGAGGCGTAGCGGGGCCACGGGGTGTCGGTAAGAACTCTGTCATCGATCCTGCTGGCTTATTCCGTCAGAACCCATCTTTGAACCGCCGAGCCGTCCGCGTCCGTCACGGCCTCATGGCCGGCGAGGCTGCTTCCTGACGCGCCTTGAAAAAAAGTTGCGGGCCGCTGTCGATCCGGCCACGTCCCGTTCGACGTCATGATGTGCGGCGCCTCGCCACACGATGACGCGACAGGACCTGACGAGGAAACACGTGGATCAACTGCTGAAAGTCATGAACTTCAACGTCTCGAGTGACGGTATCGGTACCGGTGAGCACCAGAGTCCCGAGCGGCCGTTCGGCCTCGACCGTCCCGAGAGGCTGTTCGCCTGGGCCGGAGCCACGGCGAGCTGGCCCATGCGCACGGATCCCGGCGGGAGCCGGGGCCTCGACGACTACTTCACGCGAGACTTCGCGCGCAACATCGGTGCCGAGATCATGGGCCGCAACAAGTTCGGGCCCCAGCGCGGCCCCTGGCAGGACCATGAGTGGCGCGGCTGGTGGGGGGAGGAGCCCCCGTTCCGCACGCCGGTGTTCGTCATGACCCATCACGAGCGTCCGTCGTTCACGCTCTCCGACACCACGTTCCACTTCGTCGACGGCGGCCCGGCCACCGTCCTCGAGCGTGCGCGGGAAGCGGCGCAGGGCAAGGACGTCCGACTCGGTGGTGGGGTTACCACCATCCGGCAGTTTCTCGACGCCGGCCTCGTCGACACCATGCATGTGGCGGTCTCACCGGTAAAGCTCGGGTCCGGACTACGGCTGTGGGAGTCCCCCGATGAGCTGCTCGACCGGTTCCACCTGGAGGTCGTGCCCAGCCCGAGCGGCGTGACGCACCACCTGTTCTGGCGAAGGTGACGCCAGGGCCCACTCGGGCGACTGAAAAGGCTGGCCGGGCACTCCACGAGTACCAGCCGTTCAGCTGATTCGCCCTGATCAAGGGTTCAAAGACGGGTTCTCACGCGGTGAGGGAGAGGTCGTGGCGGGCTAGGTGGCTGACGCGGGTGCGGTCGAGTGGGTGGCCGTTCCACCAGGCATCGAGGCGAATGAGGTTGAGTGCAACGGCGGAGAGGACGTGCTCCAGGTGGGTCTTCTGGAGACCGAGGTAGCGGGCACGTCCTATCCCGGTGACCGCGATGGCCTGGTGGATGGTTCCCTCGACGCCTGCGCGGGTTCCGTACTTGGCTCTCCACTGCTCGTCGCTTTGCTGGAGGCGGGCACGGTCGAGGACTTCTTGCAGCTCGCGGGGTTGCAGGGAGAGGGTTCGGCCGCCGGTCTTCGAGCGGGTGCACTGGTCGCGCACTGGGCAAGGACGGCATGTCTCCTTGTCGAATTGATGACGATGGCCTTGGTGCCGCGCTGGGGGGGGGCGGGACTCCACCAGGTGCTGGTTTCCCCGCGTGGGCAGGTGGCCTGCCGCTTGTCTCAGTCGATGGTGAACGCGGTGCGGTCGAAGCCGGCGTCGGCACGTGCCTGGGGTGAGCTGTTCAGCAGGACCGGGGTGACCAGGGTGACCCCGAAGTTCTTCTTCATGCCCACGATCAACTCGGCGGATGTGTAAACGGAGTCGAGGAAGTGCTCGGCGGGCAGGAGAACGCGGGCGGCGAGCATGTGATGGACTGGCTCGGTCATTTCCGCGTCGGTCACCTCCAGCTCCGCGCACTCCGAGTCGAGGATTCCGGCGGCCCACCGCTCCTCGCAACAGCGTGGCCATCGCTTCCGACGAGTCCCTCGGAGGATGGAGCAAGACCTTCACCGACCCCCGCCTCTGCGCTGCCATCGTTGGCCGCCTCACTTTCGGCGGCAACATCGTCGAGACCGGCACCGACTCCTACCGCCTCGCGACCACCCGGGCCCGAGCCGAACAACGGTCCCTGGGCTGAGGGGCCCGACGGAAGAGGCGAGAAAAGTCAGGACTGCTCGGTCCGGAACGCGAGATACCGGCTGAAGGCTTCGTGGCTGTCGGGGGTGAAGCGCCACTCCAACAGGGCCGAGCCGAGCTCCGGCTCGGTCAGCCAGCCATGCCAGGCGACCTCATCGGAATCGGGGACCACGGCGTCCGGCACCACGGCTTCGTGCACGCCGAGCCAGTGAGGGCTCAAGCCGCTGCGGTTGATGAACGTGAACAGCAGGCGCGGCAGCGCACGAATGCCCAGCTCTTCGGCCAGCTCCCGCGCGGCGGCCTGTTCATAGGACTCGCCGACATTTGCGGCGCCACCGACCCCGACCTCGTAGAGCCCGGGGAAGCGCGATACCTGCTCCGACCGCCGATGGACGAGGATCCGGCCACGCTCATCACGACACACCGTCACGGCGACCCGATGCAGCCAACCCTCCCGGATGGCCTCCCGACGGCTGACCACCCCCAGGACACGATCTTGACAGTCGACACGCTCCACAAGTTCATCCACGAAGCACACCCTGGCAGAACCCACCGACAACGCCGTTTCTCGGCGAGCCGCTCTCGGAACTCGACATCATTCTGGACCCGCTTGATCAACATCCGTTGCCTGAACTCGGCATCAACCGTTCTCGCGTTACACCGACGAAGCCACACGGCCGGCGGCGGAGAGGTCCTCCATCAAGGCGCGGCGCCCCTCGCCGATGTGCTGCGGAAGGCCGGCCCGGCGGATCCGGACGCGGCCGCCGCCTCCGCGCTGGGCACGGCCGGCGAGCTGGTCCTCATCCTGCACGACCGTATCCCGATCAACTCCCTGAAGCTCGACGGCGACCGACGTCTCTTCGAGCAGCTCAGCGCCTGGGACCCGGATGAGTAGGACGTGACGATGCTCCACCTCGTACGCCCCGGGGCTTGCCTCCCGCCAAGGGCTACAACCACGCCGTGGTGGCCTCGGGGCCGCGGGGGGAGCAGACCGTCACGGCTGCGAAGCGGCTGACCAAGGCGGCGGCTCGTCGATGAGTTGCTCGCGGCTCGTCTTCGACCGGCCGGGAAACTCCTGTTCGGTCGCCCGCCGGTACAGTTGTGCCTGGCTCAGCTCCTGCAGCTCACTCCTGCCGGCGCTGCCACGGCCGCGGGCCCGTGCCGAGGCGGCCCCCGCCCTCTTCGGCGGAGCCTTCCGCGTCGGCGTCTTCGCCGGTTTGCCTGACCGACAAGGGCGTCCGTGTGGAGTTCGCCAAGGAGGACCTTGCCTTCACCGGCGAGGACAACCCCATGGCCACCCTGCTCCTGTCGGTCATGGGCGCGTTCGCCGAATTCGAGCGCGCCCTGATCCTCGAACGCCAACGCGAGGGCATCGCCGCGGTCAAGGCCCGCGGCGCCTACACCGGCCGCAAACCCGCGCTCACCCCCTGGCGGCCATGTTGACGTCGGCCGTCGCCGGCTGGGCGGTCCGGCTTTGGGCGGTGCGGCACCAAGAGCGTCAGCCGTCACGGCGGCCCGGCGCAACGCCGAACGTCCGTCCGGTGACGGTGGAACCAACCCAGCCCATCTGACGTGCAGTTACATGGACCGTCTGGGACGGGGGGACATGTGGGAGGACGGGGGAACGGTGTCGACCGGGGATGACGTCGAGCAGTTCGCGGCGCTGCTGCGCCGGCTGAAGGACCGCACGGACCGGAGCTACGGCTCCCTGGCCCGGCGCCTCAACATGAACACCTCCACGCTGCACCGCTACTGCGCGGGCGAGGCGGTCCCGCAGGACTACGCCCCGGTGGAGCGTCTGGCCGCTTTTTGCGGGGCGACACCTGAGGAACGCCTCGAACTGCACCGCCTGTGGCTGCTCGCGGTGGCGGCACGACAGCGGTCTCGGGCGGGTGAGGGGGCGACGGAGCCGACACGGGCCGAGGAGACGACGGAGCCGACAAAGGCCGAGGGGGCGCTGGAGCAGGCAGGGGGCGAGCGGGCTTCGGGTCCGGACATCCGGACGGTGCAGGGCGTGGGTGACGGCGCGGACGGCATCGGTGGTGACGGGGGCAGCAGCAGCGGTGCACCGCCGCCACTGGACACGGGCGCACCCGACGCCTGGCCGCCCATTCCCGGCGCTCCCGGACCGGGAAGTCCCGAGCCGACGGCCCAGTGGGATGCGGCCCGTTCGAGCGGACGGCCCTGGTACCGCCGTCGCCGCACCGCCGTCGGTGCCGCCGCGGCGACCGTGTTACTGGTGACGCTGGGCAGTCTGCCGGCGCTGTCGGCCGGTCGGTCTCACGACAACTCCGCCAAGGCCCCCGGTCGGTCCCGTACAACAGGAACCGGTACGTCACACCGCCCCTCTGCCACTGCAACCAGCCCTTCCTCCAGTCGTTCATCGGCCTCGCCCTCCGCAGGAGTACGGGCTTCGGGGAGCCCCGAGTCGAAGGGCGGACCGTCGGCGGACACGAAGAGCGACGCCCCGGTGACGACCGGTGTGCCGCTCGCCTGGACCGCCGACTCGCAGATCTGGCAGGGCGGTTGCGGGCACGACTACGTCATCGCGAAGAAGCCGGCCCAGGTGCCCCCGCCGCCGGCGCAGCAGGACACCGGGGCGTGGGCGGCGACGCAGGGGGCGGTGCCCGGGCGGCAGACGAGGGTGCAGATCTCGGTGCAGGGGAAGTCGTCCACGGCCGTGGTCCTGGAGGCTCTCAAGGTCCGCATCGACAGCCGCGGCGCCCCGGTCACCGGCAACGCGTACGCCATGGGCCAGGGTTGTGGCAGCGACCTGGCGCCCCGTGAGTTCTCCGTCGACCTGGACGTCAACCGCCCGATCGCCCACGCGGGCCCCGGCAATGACAGCGGAAAGCCCGTCCCCGCGGTGCAGTTCCCCTACCGCGTCTCCGCCGAGGACCCGGAGGTGCTGCTGGTCACCGCGACGACCGAGGCTTACGACTGCCACTGGTACCTGGAACTCGACTGGTCCTCCCAGGGCCGCACCGGCACGGTCCGCATCGACGACCACGGCCGCCCGTTCCGCACCAACAGCATCAAGGGCCTGCCCCACTACTGGTACGGCACGAACGGCGACGGTGTGCGTCAATGGGTGCCCCTCGACTCCTGGAAGCCCTGACAAAGCCGCTTCACGTGACGGTGAGTGATCAGGCAGACGGCAAGGCCGAGGAATGCTTCGTGGTTGTCGTCGCGCCTCTCCCAGCGGATGCGCAGGCATCGGAAGCCGTGGAACCAGGAGTTCGGTGCGTTCGACGGCCCCGCGGAAGGTGCCCGGGCCGGAGCCGTGCGGCCGACGCGATCATGACACAACGCGTCCGAGCAGGCGGCAGGTCCTGCGTGAGCAACGGCCGGCTGCCCAGACTTCCGGCAGAGGGCACCGCTCCGCCGTCAGCGGGCGCTCGTGGTGGCGATGTCGCTGATGTGGTTGTACCGCTCCAGCAGCACGAAAAGCTTGATCTTCTGCGTCGTCTCCCCACTGCCGAAGGCCAGGGTGACGATGACCTCATGGCCGTTACCCACGGCGCCGTTGTCGCTCACCGTCCACTGCGCCGGGACATTCTGGGCACGCAGGACGCCGTCCGACCCGTTCTTCTTCTCCCACGCCGCCAGCCGGTTGGCGAAGTCGGGCGTCAGGTAGTGCTTGCGGAGCGCCGTGGCCAGCGTGACGTCCGGGTCCGCGTAGTCGCCCTTCGCGTCGATGTACGCGCCGTAGAAGTCGGCGACCCGGGTCACCGACTGGCCGGACGTGCCGCTGACCGACTGCGATGCGGCGGCGGGCGCCTTTGCGGGGGCGTGGACGGACGCCTGTGCCGACACCTGTGTCGACACACCGAGTCCGACAGCCAGGACGAGGCCGGCGGCGACGGCCGCGCGGCGGCCCGGACGACGGTGTGCGGAGGACTTCCTGTTCATGTGCGTCTTCCTTCTCTGGTCCGTATGTGGTTGCTCTCGGCCGATTCCGGCTTCCGTGCCGAAGGCGCCTGCCGACTTGTCGCCATCTCGTCCGCGTCCGATTCGAGGGACGGGACGGCCCGACTGCCCCATCGGACAGGAGTCGGCCCGGTGTCTTCGCCCCGGGGCCGGCGTGTGGCGGCGGGCGCCGCGGGGAGCCGAACGCCGCACCTTGAGTACTCGGGCACACAGGTGTCCCGGTACGCAGGCGCAGGGTAGGTGTCGTTGCCGTGCTGCTGCCGGGGCGGTCGTTCTGCCTCGGCCGGTGCGACACCCACAGCTTCGAGGACGGCGGGGATCCACACAACGCCTGTCGCCACACCTGCGACGATGGAACGATCCCACCCCTGTTGAACTGCGGAAACAGAGGTCCCTGGGATGCCCTGAGATGCAGTGCTGGGACGCGGGGACGACTCATGGCGGCCGGCCGACTTCTCCATGCGGCGCAGTCTGTCCTGACGGCGTACCAGCCGCCGACAGGGCGAAAGTTGGCTGATGTGGCACAACTGGATGATCTGGTCCAAGGGGTCAGTGATCGTAGGCGATCAGTGAGCGTAGGACGGTTTGTCCGGTCGCGTCGTTGTGCCAGATCGCGGAGGCCGGCGCGAGGATGCGTTGCATGACGCGGGCTATGACACCGCCGGGTGTGCGCCCTCGGTGCCGTTCGAGGTCAAGCTGTCCCTTGAAGGTCTCGTTGATCGATTCGATGACCTGCCGCAGCGACAGTTCGCGTTCGAAACCACGGCCGAAGTAGTTCTTGTCGCCGATGCGAGTCTGTCGGGGGCGCTCTCGCAGAAGCTCGCATTCGGCGGCCAGGAGGTCGAGGAGGGTCTCGCGTTCGTCGGCCTTGGCTGAGGGGTGCAGACCAGGTGCAGGCGCAGGCACCAGAAGAAGCGGCTGTGGCTGGCGCCGTAGCCGTATTCGGCCCAGCCTGCCAGGTCGGAGCGTTTGACGGTCTCGCGGGAGCGGCCGCATTGCACCGGGGTGGAGTCCACGACCCATACGTCGTCGCTCCACACCGAGGTGGTGGTGGCCAGGATCCGGTTGACGTTTCGCATCAGACCGGCGGCCTTGCGTACCCGCTTGTTGTAGCCGGGCTGCTGGGGCAGGCAGGGGAAGAGGTGGCGCAGGTGGGCACGGGCATGGCGGAGCCATTTGGCCTCAGGCGGGGCGCAATGCCGACCGGCGGGCGCCACGGCGCCAGGTCGGGATGCTCCTTCAGCGTGTCGTCGGTCGTCGCATAGAGTGCTGTCGCGAGGGTGTCCACGTCGTTCGTCACAAAACGATCTCGGACATCCTCGTTCTGGTCTCCGCAGGCACCCTTGGACCACACCACCAGGAGGAACCAGTGTCATACCCGCAGCTGCTCACCCCCGAGGAGAAGCTCGCCGACGCGAAGAAACTGTTGAGCCTCCCGCGTATCGTCGTGATCTGCGGCTCCACCCGCTTCATGACCGAGATGAACGAGGCCGATCTGCGGGAGACCAAAGCCGGAAAGATTGTCGTCAAACCGGGCTGTGACATGAAGTCGCCGCACGAACTTTGGTCCGATCCTGTCGAGGCTGAGGCGCTGAAGGTTCGACTTGATGATCTGCACCGGGCGAAGATCCGGCTCGCTGATGAGGTGCTCGTAGTCGGCGACTACATCGGAGACAGCACCCGAGCCGAAATCGCCTACGCCCGGTCGCTGGGCAAGCCCGTGCGGTTCACGCACCCCGAAGTCGACCCTGGCGCCTGACCGCCGGCCGCCACCTCGACAACCAGGACCGCCAGCACGCCACCTGACCGTCTCGCGGTGGCTTCGGCCGCCGCCCACCCCACACCCTCCGCAGGCATCCCTTGGAATTGATCATCTACTAGAGCGGGTCGGCCCCTGTGCCCAGACGGCGGCGGCCTGGCGACCGCGTCACCACCTGCCCCTCATTCCCGGAGGCAGGTGACTCGGCGGCAGCCCGTTCCGCAGCCGTGCGGCCTCGCTCGCGGCTGTCGCCGTTGGGCGACAGCTCCGGCTCGGCGAAGGGTTGGGGGCCGGTGCCCAAGGGGCGGCGGGGGGTGATCACGACCCGAGTCTCGCAGTTCGCCGGACGGTCCAGCAGGACGGATCCAGCCGCATCGCGGCAGCATGGTGTCTGACCATCCGTGTTCACGGTACGAGCAGGCCGGTACGCGCGCAGGGCCTGGAGCACGAGCGGCGGGGTCACGGCAGACTCCCGGGTGAGGGCGCGGCGATCGCGCCGCGCGGCAGGGCGGAGGATGACAGGCTGGGGGCGCAGGAGCAGTTCCCACAGCGGAGGAGGAGTTCGGTGGAGGCGGCAGCGTCCGGCGAGTCGCCCCGCGATCAGGAGTCGGGACCGACGGTGTATCTGCTGGTCGGGCTGACCGGGTCGGGTAAGACCACGTACGCACGTCGGCGGCTGGAGTCGGCCGGGGCGGTGCGGCTGTCCGTGGACGAGCGTGTGCACGCCCGGCACGGCCGCTATGGCGTCGACTACCCGGAGCGGGGCTACTTCTCCTTGGAGGCCCCGGTGGTCGCGGAGGTCCGCGAGGAGCTGGTCGACCTGGTCGCGGCCGGGCGGGACGCGGTGCTGGATCACGGGCTGTGGCTGCGCTCGGCGCGGGAGGAGTGGAAGAAGCTCGTCATCGAGGCGGGGGGTCGGCCGCGGCTGCTGTACTTCCCGGTGTCCCGCGAGGAGCTGCTGCGGCGCCTGGAGGAGCGCAACCGGCGTGAGGACGCGAACGCGCTGGCCGTCACCGAGTCGGCGTTGGACGACTTCTACGCCCGGTTCGAGCCTCCTCGCGACGAGGGCGAGGAGATCATCGAGCCCGGCTCGTTCTGACCCGGCGCCGGGGTCGGCGGCCGCCATGTGTCCACCAGCCGTGTGGCCTCCGCCGCCCACCAGGCGGGCAGGGTGGCCAGCGAGACGGGCCGGAAGTTCAGCCGTGCGGAGTCGACGGCGATCCGGCCGCCGTGCCGCTCCCTTCTCCGGGTTGGGCAGCATGTCGCGGGCCGCGCGGATGAGGTCCTCGTTGACGACCGTGGGGCGTCCGCCGACCTTGCCGCGGGTCCGTCGTCATGCCGAACGGCATCGGACTCGCGAGTTCGACTCGAACCCGCGACCACGCCGCTTCCGGGCTCAGTGGACGGACAAGACGGGGAGCGGGCTGGCCAAGAGGGCGGCGGTAGCGCAACTTGTTGAGAGAGGCGCCGCCGGTGGAGTCCTCCACGGCTACGCCGTCTGCGCCCCAGCCGGCGCCTTCGTAGAACCGCCGGGCACGTTCGTTGTCTTCCAGGACCCACAAGGTGGCCTGTCTGTAGTCGGCCTGTCCGAGAGCCGCCAACGTGGCCAGCATCAACCGCTTTCCGATCTCCGTGCCCCAGACCTCGGGCATCGCGTAGAGCGTGCCGATTTCCGCGGTGACAGGGATGTCCTGAGACGGGCCGAAACTTGCGAATCCGATGATCCCGGCCTCGGTTTCGGCTACCAGCACCCCCGACGACGGCCACCGTGTTTCCGCGATCCGTGTCTTCCACTCGGACTCTTCGCGGCTCGGGTCCATTGCGTCGAGGTAGTGCTGGGGAACAAGACCGGCAAAGGCCTCCTGCCAGGAGCGCACGTAGACACCGGCGACCGCTGGCGCATCATCAGGCCAGGCCTGTCGAATCCGCATGGCCGTCATTCTTCAAGTCCCGTCAGCCCGGGCCAAGTTCTTTTCCCGATTGCGTGGTGAGTGCTCGGCTGTCTGTTCCAGCAGTGCCCGCGCCGAGTCCGCGTAGCGGATGGCGGTCTTCTCGTCGATGTCTTCTGGTGATCAGCAGGTGGGGGTCGGCTGTGTTCGGCCAGCGGCTGCGGCGGTAATCGACGCTCTCGCCGAGTTCGGTCTGCATCTCGGTGCGGACCTGCTCATCCGTGGGCAACGGGCGGCGGTTGAGGGAGAGCCAGTGCGCAAAGCGGGCCGCCGCACGCACCACCGATCCCCCGATCGCAGCCCTGTAGCTGCGGCACCGCCAACGCGCTCGCGCCGAGGACCGCGGCCGCGCCACCCGCGACACCGGCCTGCGCAACCTTCCCCTGCACGACGCCGCCCAGAACCGCATCTGGCTGGAGATCGTCCAGACCGCCGTCGACCGTCTCCCTTGGATGCCCACGCTCGCCCTCACGGGCGATGCACGCCGCTGGGAACCCAAACGCCTGCGGCTGCGACTGTTCTCCGCAGCCGCCCACCTCGGCGCCACCGGACGACGCCGGTGGCTCCGTCTGCCCCGGCACCGGCCCTGGACTCAGGTGATCACCACTGCGTTCGAGCGCCTGCAAGACCTGCCCAGCCCTGGCTGACCAGACATGGCACCTTCCCCGACGAGTCCCCCCTGCCGGAGCAGTGGAACCCGGCGCCCACCCGGCGCGACAGCCGGGCAGCAGGTATGCCCGCTACCAGCCCTTGGCCGCCCGGATTCCTTGGTGACCCATGGGTGTGTCGCCCTGTGTTGCTGAGTAGGGCCCAGGCAAGTTGACCCACGGCGGCGCGTGGCCCAACTCCCCGCCGACTGCCTTCGCTCCTGACTACCGCCCAGCCGCCCGAGCGACGGTGATCACGGACGACGTTCGGAAGGCGCTGCGTAGTCCTGGGCTGTTGTTGTGGCGGGCTCCGGGAGAGCGGGCGAAGCCCTCCTGCAGTCGCCTGACGCCGCATCAGGAAAGTCGGCAGCATGAGTCCTGAAAAACCTGGGGAAGGCTGCCCTTGCCCGCGACTCGTTGTAGGGTGTCGAAACAGCCCTTGACCTGCAAAAACGCAGGCAGGGAGCCTATTTGTGGGAGTGCCCCGATGTTGCGTACCATGTTCAAATCCAAGATCTAGCGTTTGGGTGTTTCCGCAGGTCAGAGCCCTGATCGCCGCCTCCAGGTCAGCAAACGGTCAGCATCAGGCCGGACGGTGTCCGGCTTGCTGACCTGCGCCTACGGCAGGGGCTTGCTGCGCCGCCCGGCGCCCTGCTCGGAAGGCTTGATGCGTGGCTCGACAGCTCGCTCGTGGGATGGGGTCCTTCTTCAAGGAGTGCGGTTGTTCCAGGCCGACCCGTTGCTCGCACCCGTACACGATTCGGTTTCGGGACGCTCTCGGCAAGCAGCGTGAAGAGGCTGGTTTCGGCACGCAGGACGACGCGGTCGAGCGCCTTACGCAGATCTATGCGGAGAAAAAGAAGACGGCGCCGTCCGTTGCCGAGGCCCGCCGGGAACTCGGTCAGCAGACGGTCGAGGAATACGCGAAGCAGTGGCGGCCGCGGCAGCGGAGGATGACGGAGTACTCCACGGGCTGGCACGTCGACAGCTCCATCAACGTGCACATCGTCCCCCGTCTCGGATCAAGGAAGCTGAACTCTGTCACGCCGATCGTGGTCGAGCGTTTCCTGGACGAGTTGGAGGCCGATGGGGTGGGCCGCGGAAACCAGGTGAACATCTTCCGCACTCTGAAGGCGATCTTGCGGGATGCCTATGGCAAGGGGGCCATGGCGGACGATCCTGTGAAGGGGGTCCAGGAGCCGGAGTACGTCCGCCGGAAGGTGGTCATCCCGCCCCTCGCCTACGTGAAGAAGGCGCTGACTGCCGCTGACGAGTATCTCGCGCTTGAGATCGTCATGATGGTGGGCTGCGGTTTGCGAAACGGGGAAGCCCGGGCGGTGAACGTCAACAACGTTGTGGCGGATGACGTCTACCGAGTGCATGAGCAGATCCACTCCAACACGCACAAGCCGGCGAAGCTGAAGCACCGCAAGGCGGGGGAGTTCCGGGAGGTCCCTCTGCCGCGCTCGGTGCGGGAAGCTATCGAGCGGTACGAGGAGAAGCACGGCACCACGCAGGATGGCTATCTCCTGCGCGGCCCGAGCGGCTACTACACGGAACCGATGGAACGCCGCCGCGTGCAGAAGCTCTTCAGGAACCTCCCCGTGGAGGACGGTGTCGGCATGTACAGCTTCCGACACTACTTTGCCTCAAACGCGCTCGGCCACGGGATACCGATCACCGATGTGGCGGAATGGATGGGGCACAAGTCCATTGAGGAGACGTATCGGACCTACCGGCACCTGATGCCTGGGAGCATCACCAAGGCGGCCCGCATTTTGGATGACGGCCTTTGGGAGGCGGCTTGATCCCAGCCTTGCGAAGATCCGCAACACCGGCTCGTCCGGGCTGGGCGATCTGCAAGGACGTGTGAAGGTGCTGGTCACAGCCACTCGTTGAGGACTGCGACCAGCGAGCTGTTCCGCCCTCAGGTTTCTGTCCACAGCCAGGAACCGGGCCTGCTCCTCGGGGTAGGTGCCAAGCTCGTCGACGTCGCCCACCTGCCGTCAGGAACGATGGGCTTCACAATCATGCCCCGGGTGTTGTGGCTGGCGGGGTCGCTGTGAAGAAGGCGTCCAGCACTCTCGTGATGCGGCAGCGCTCTTGGTGCGAGAGCAGCGACGCGTCGAGGTGCTGCAGCACTTCCTCGCCCAGAGCGGAGGTAAGGACGAGCCAGCGCAGGAACACGCCGAAGGCCGTGCACCGGACGGTGAACAGCTCCTCGTCAGTGATGGGCGTCTGATCTTCTCCATGGGCGTACCGGGAGCGACGCGCGTAGGCGCGCTTGATCGTTTTGTGCACGGCTAGGCGGTCCTCGTCCCGGGTCCACAACGCGGCCGACCGCTGGCTGGTCCGGCGCCGGCTGTCGCCGCTGCCGTCGGCGGCCGCGACGGCCTCCATGGCGATCACGTAGTCGAGCAGCACGTCATCTGCTTCAGACTCATCAACGTAGGTGCCTCCCATGGTGCGCTGCGCGGCCCGCACCAGGCGGTTGGCCGCACTAACCAGTGCTCTGGCAGTCGGGGCAGACCGTCCGTCCTTGACGGTGCGGGACCGCACCGTGCTGATCATGCCGTGGACTTCGTGCAGAAATGCGGTGAAGCCGGGCACCGCAGATGGTGGAACGTGATAACCGAACGCGCGGTGCATCTCGCCCACTTCCTCGCCGGTGTGGTCGAAGTACGGCTCGATGTGTGGCGAGCCAGCACGGAGCTCGCTGTGGCGTCCGGGCTCGACGCGGAAGTACGCCTCGGGGTGCACACTCTCCTCGGGGTTCCACAGCTGCAGGACCAGCAGCGGGTCAAGGTGCCGACGCTCGGGGCGCTGATCAAGGTCCGGCAGCCAGGAGCGACCACGCGCGAGGGCCTGGCCGGGCAGGCTCTGCTGCAGGAAGGCCGATCCGCCGAGCGTGTCGGGATCGAGGTCCGGGTTGCGGATGAAGCGGTGCATGGACGGCAGGGGCATCAGCTGAGCGAGACTCGTGGCGCTAACGGTCTGCAGCCGATATTCCCCCAGCGTCAGGTCTGCCCCTCGTGGAAGGTCGATGTCCAGCAGGATCCAGGTCTGTGCCTCGGGCGCCGCAGCCGTGCAGAAGGCTGTGAAGTCCGCCGTCAGGTCGTCCAGGCTCACGAGGGTCCCGGTGGCAGCGGCCTCGGCCACCTGCTCCAGGCCGTTCATGGTGATCAGTACCTCATCGTCGAGCGCTGACCCGTCCTTGCCGTACAGGTCCGGGCGCCGGGAGACCGGCGCGAGGCCAGCCACCACCGTACGGACCTGGTCCCAAGCTGGACGTCTGCTCAGCTCTGTGACGGACCACTCTCGGGGCGGCTGCTGACGGAGATCGTCCAGCCACGCCTGCAGAACACCGCGTACCGGTTCGTGCTCATTCATGGACCCACGCTAGAGATATGAACGCCGCAGCGGCGAGGCAAATTGAGCGCAGTGACTACCGGGAGGGCTACCCGCAGCAGCACCGAGACCTGTTGGCCGATATGAGTGAACCGACTCCAGCCGTGTGCCTCATGCCAGCGTCCACCCACCGTACGCTCAGCGCACCGTGCGCTGGTCAGTCGCTGGATGTGGGATCGAGCAGAGTCGGCGGAAGTCAGTCCCGTGCCGAGCGTCGCCGGGCAGCACCGGCGACTCCACCGTGGCCGCTTTGTGGCCTCCAGGGCGCATCGTCGCCATCAGTACCGGGTGCGCTGAGCATCCGGGTCCCGAAACAGCGCCGGGATCAGCAGCACCTCGCGACGGACCGGGAAGTCACGCCACTCCGCGGTAGCCGCGTGGTGCCACCGATCGCTGTCAGCGCGCCCGCCGGAATCGGCAAGGCCCCATTGACCAACACAGATGTAGGACGGGGCGGATCAGAGTGTGTTCGGGGGCCCGGGCGAGGGGAGCGCTGCCCCGCTGTGAGCAGTTCGCGGAACAGACGACGCTGACCGTCTGGATGGCTCTGACCAGTGCCAATGTGCTGTGTGAAGGGAGACGGGCAACCGTTGGCCCAGATATGGTCCGGATCTTGGGGGCCTGACCGCGGGCTCAGTTGCTCTGCCGTTCCGAGGGCAGAGCCGTGAGGGGTGCGGAATTGCGGCTGATCCAGTGGTGGCGGTGGTGGCGAACGTGGTCGGGATTGATGTAGTGCCACTGATGGCGCTTGAGCTTGGCTCCGAGGCGGTCCTTGACTGTGTCGACGACCGTGAGGTCGTTGGTCAGGACGAGTGCTCCGCCGTCAAAGCGGACGTGGCAGTTCGGGCAGAGGCACAGCAAGTTCTCGGTGAGGTCGGGTCCGCCGTCCTCTTTGGCCCGGATGTGAGCCGCTTCGCTGTAGCGGTGGCGGGGTGAGGGCAGGACCTGAAGCTTCCCCTTGATGTTGGACACCTGGAGACTGGGACGTGAGGTTCCAGAGGAAGTAGTGCCAGGTGGGAAACAAGAGCAACCGCAGTAGGCGGTACACGGAGGAGTTCAAGCGGGACGCGGTCGCTCTGGTCCGCTCCTCCGGCAGGACCGTCACCGAGGTGGCCCGGGAACTCGGCGTCAGCGCCGAGGGGCTGCGCAACTGGGTCAGGCAGGACCAGGTCGACCGGGGCCAGGGGGCACCGGGCGAGCTGACGACGGCCGAGCGGGAGGAACTGCGTCGGCTGCGCAAGTTGGCCCGTGAGCAGGCCGAGACGATCGAGGTGCTGCGAAAAGCGGCGGTCTTCTTCGCGAAGGAGAGCGATCGGTGAACGACGTGTACGTGTTCATCGAAGCGGAGAAGACCACCCATGGTGTTGCTCTCTTGTGCCGGCTGCTGAAGGTTGCCCGGTCCTCGTTCTACGCCTGGCGGGCCGGCGAGCCGGCCCGCGCCGCCCGCCGGGCCGCCGACGACGCCCTGGCCCACGAGATCACCGTGCTGCACATCGCCTCCGGACACGCATACGCAGTGCCGCGCATCCACGCCGCACTGCGCAGGTCGGGCAGGCGGATCAACCGCAAGCGCGTGGAGCGGATCATGCGTGAGCGCGACATCGCCGGGATCACCCGGCGCAAACGCCGTTCACTGACCCGCCCGGCGAAGAAGGCGGTGCCCGCTGCGGATCTGATCGGCCGCGACTTCACGGCGAGCGCGCCGGGCGAGAAGCTGGTCGGCGACATCACCTTCATCGCCACCGAGGAGGGCTGGCTTTACCTGGCGACCTGGCTGGACCTGGCGACCCGCGAGATCGTCGGCTACTCGATGGCCGACCACCACCGGGCGTCCCTGGTCGTCGACGCGCTGGCGATGGCCGCCGGCCGCGGTCGGTTCCAGCCGGGCTGCATCGTGCACTCGGATCGCGGCAGTGAGTACACGTCCGAGGAACTCCGGCGGGAGATAGGCCGGTTGAAGCTGCGGCAGAGCATGGGCCGGACCGGCTCGTGCTTCGATAATGCCGTCGCCGAGTCGTTCTTCGCGGTACTGAAGGAAGAGATCGGCACCCGCCGCTGGCCCGACCGAGCCACCGCCCGCGCCGAGATCTTCACCTTTATCGAGACCTTCTACAACCGCAAGCGGCTACGGAAGCACCCGCATTGGGGCTACCTGACCCCGCTGGAGATCCGGCAGCGGCACGAGCAAGGACACGCCCTCGCGGCGTAAGCATCGAGTGTCCAACGTCACGGGGAAAGTCCAATTTCCGATGGGTGAGGTTCGTTTGACGGTGTTGGGCTGGTCAAGCTGTGTGGAAGAGCGTGGTGCCGGGCGGTGCCCGTCAGCCGTCTTAGGTGATCAGGAAGTCGCGCAGGTCGGATAGCGTCCTGGTCGTGCCGTCCACCGTCAACGACCAGAAGGTCCATCCATCCACCTTCTCGTCGCCGGTCGCCATCCGTGCCGCGGACGTGGGCGTGGCCAAGGGCTGCTGGAAGCACTCGATGATGCCGTCCTTTCGCAGCGTTGCCCTGGCCGGGCCCCGTTTCCCCCGGCCTGTCAGCGCGATCCCACCTGTGGAGAACGCCTCGGGGGGCAAGGCGGCCACCAGGGTCCGTAGGTCGACGCGATGAGCCGTCGCCATGGCCGCCGCAGGCTCGGTTCCGTCGCTCGCGCGTTCGGCGATATCGCCCCCCGCCCTTCCCTGAGGGGGCACCTCATCTCCCGAGCGGCTGTAGGCGAGGAGCGCCAAGCGTTCCGCTGCCGCTGCCGCGGCGCTCCACTCCGCGGTCGTCCGGGTCAGGTCGTCGATCTCCTTGCGGGCGTACCGCGCCACAACGGCGTCGTCTCTGCGGACGAGGTATAGCTCGACGAGTTGGTCCACCTTTTCGATCAAGGTGGACCTTGTCTCAATGAGCCGGTCGGCATTGAGAGCGAGTATCCGTATGGTCTCGTCCACCCGGCAGAGATCCCAGGCCACCTCGTCGTCGGAGTAGGGCTTTTCGAGCCTGCGCCGGGCGTAGCCCTGGCTATCGAATCCGACGAGATCGGCGTCCTCGGCCAGCACGGGATCAAGGAGCACCGGCAGTTCGCCCTCCAGGCTTTCGCCCACCGACGCGCGTTGCCCGAGTAAAGGGAAGCGGGCTCCCTTGCCCGGCCCGGCGCTTTGATTGCCGTAGCGGGCACCGCCGCTGTTGCAATGGTGGCAGGCGAGGCGGTAATTGGCGGGGTCATAGGCGAGCCACCAGTACCCCCGGTGCTTGGCCTCGCCGGCGACGGCGGACTTCGGCCGGTAGTGGTCGACGTGGTAAGGCGACCGATTGTCCCTGGTCTCGCAATACCAGCATTTGTCCATGAGGGCGATCAGCCGGTCGCGGATCGCGTCCTCCCGCCACATCTCGCGGAAGGAGAGCTCCTTGTCTGCATCCTTCGCGTCATCGTGGAGCTTCTCGAGTTCCTTGGCGGCTCTGTCCGCCCACTGCTGTGGAGCGGTGAGTCCGGTGTTGTCTACGTGGCGCACCGGGATCAGACCCCCCGGGAGAAGCGCTCGTCGAAGAGGACGCGTGCGGTCGCTTCCAGCTCCTCGCCCGTCACAGTTCCGTTTCGGGCCCGTTCGATGAGTTCCGTGCGTCGCCGGTGCAGTTCCGCCAGGAAGGAGGAGAGCACCTTATCGCGGCGCCCAGTGGCGAACCCTAGTCCGTCGAGCTGGTCGGTGACCTCCTGGAGTTTTCGGCGCGCCCTGGGGTCGCCCTCGGCTACAGGAATGAGGCGGTACTGGGTGTCGATCAGGTCCTGGGTGTGTTCGTCGAGTTGGCTTCGGAGGCGGAATAGGTCCGAGGTGAGCAGCCCGCCGGCTCCTTGGCCTCGTGGGCTGGTGTCCGGGACGAGCGCTGTGGTCCGTCCGTCGGCGTCCGTGTCGATTAACCGGATCTGCTGTCGCAGCATGTTCGAGACGAGGAGGGGCTCGTGGGTGGCGGCGATGAACTGTGAGCGCTGTCCATCGCCGAGCATGCTCTGGACTGACGAATACCAGCGTCGGCTCCACTCGGGATGGAAGTGCGCGTCGGGTTCGTCGAGGAGGAAGAGTGACTCCTGGCCTCGCTGGAGTCGCAGAAGACCGAGAACGGTAAGGATCTGCTGTTCGCCGGAGCTCAGTTGGTCCGCCCGGACGACGGCGCCATCCGCCTTGCGGACGCGCACATCGACCGTCAGGTAGCTGGCCATCTGAAGAGTGGAAAGGAGCCCGAACATCGACAGGTCGCTGTCGAAGAGGTTGCGGAAGGCGAGCACGTCCTCGGGGCTGCTCATGGTGAGGGCGAACCCGTCGTCGGGGGTGCCTGCGCTGTACAGCGGGTCCGATTCCGGCACCGGTCCGAAGCGGCCGGATGCTGCCGCCTCGGCGAACAGGGCGCGCGGCGGCCCGCCCAGCCCCCAGTACGGCAGGGCCGACAGATCCTCCCCTACCGACGCGGGGGCGCGCAGGTGCAGCGTGGCGGACACCACCCCGTCCACCCTGGCCTGCTCCCTGAGGTAGTCGCCGAAGACGTCCGCCCACTGGCCGGCCAGGGAGAGCAGGACCAGGGGGAGCCAGTCGGGCGTGCACAGGAATCCCGGGGCGTACAGCGGGCACGTGATCGGCAGCTCTAGCTGCTCCGACCACACCCCCTCCTCGTTCTCCGGCCGGTCCTGCCAGGCAAACCAGGACTCGGTCCACTGCTCGCGCCACTTCGCCAGCTCCGCCTCGGCGAAGTGCACGTGGCGCTCGAACTCGGAGCCCCGTGGGACCCGGCCGTGTACCTGATACCCGAAGACGTGGTCGGGAAGGTGGCGGAGCCAGTCGCGACGCGGTGTCTCGTTGCGCGACCCGGCGGCGTCCGTCACCCACATGACCGGATCTGCCTCGGCGGACGGCTGCACGATCTCGACGGTCGTGTCGCGGAGCTGGTAGCGCACCTCGTATCCGAAGCCCGTACGGCCCGAATGGCCGAGGGCGCAGCGGTAGAGAGCCCCGAAGAGCTCCGCGAGCGCGTGCAGGATCCGGGACTTCCCGCCTCCGTTGGGACCGATCAGTACGGCAATGGCCTGCCCTTTGTCGACGGCGCTCTCCAGGTCGAGGGTGAAGTCCCGCAGGCCGCGGTAGTCGGGCAGCCTCAGCTGCAGCAGCTGCATCGGATCCCCCTCAGCCGGACTGGAACGTACGGGCATCGCGCGGCGGCGTGAGCTCCTCCGCAAGCCTGGCGAACCGTCGCCAGGCGTCCTCCAGCCGCCCGGAGATCTGCTGGGCGATCAGATGCGGCTCTGGAGTGTCTCCCGGCTCCTCCTCGCCCAGGTCGGCGCCGAGGTCGAGGTTGACGTCGGGTCTGGCGAGGAGCGCGTCGACGGAGTAGGGCTTGAAGACCCTCGACGGGGCCCGGGAGTCGGGCGGGTGCCCGGGCCGGTAGGCAGCGACGAACGCGTCGAGACCGGAGCCTTCCGGGGAATCGGCGACGACCGTGTGTCCGGTCCGCGCGTCGTATACCCAGAGGTGGCGGGTTGCCGGCGATCCGTCGGGGTGGGCCGCGGCCTTCTCGAAGAACAGGACGTTGAGCTTTACCCCCGAGGAGCCTCCGGAGAACCCGATGGGGAGGCGGAGCAGGGTGTGCACGTCGCACTGTTTCAGTAACTGTCTCCGTACCCGTTCCCCGGCGCCCTTCATGAAGAGGACGCCGTCCGGCACGACGACAGCGGCCCGGCCGCCGATCTCCAGCAGGGTGTAGACGTGCTGGATGAAGTTGAGCTGCTGGTGGCTGGTGGCCTCCCAGAAGTCCGGCCGGGCGAGGGCGAGCTCCTCAGCGCCATGGAGGTCGGGCGCGCCGGTGGACGGGGGCACCCAGCGTCGCTGCCCCAGTGGCGGATCGGCGAGGACGAGGGTGGCCTGGCGGCGAGGGCTCACGGTGAGGGAGTCCCGCACCTCGATGGCCGCCGGGTTGCCGTCGAGGCGCTCGACGCCGTGCAAGAACAGGTTCATGGTGGCGAGGCGCGCCGCCGCGTCCACCAGTTCCGTCCCGCGGATCGCGCCGTGGGACAGCTGTTCCCGCTGGGCGGGCGGGACGCCCGGCGGGAGGTGTCGGGCGATGTACTCGAAGGACCGCACCAGAAATCCCCCAGTGCCTGCGGCCGGGTCCACGATCGTGTCCTCGACGGTCGGACGGCAGCACGCGACGATGGCGTCGACCAGCTCCCGGTGGGTGAAGTACTGGCCTGCGGCGGTCCGGTGGTCTTGAGCGCACCGGGCGAGGAACGCGTCGAAGACCGGGGCGCGCCACTCCGGCCGTTCGTCCCACCACGGGAGCCCCTCCTCGACCTGTTGGATCAGGTTCTGGAGGTGCAGCGGGCGGCGGAGGCGGTTCTGGCCCTTGTGGAAGATGCGGCCGACTACGCCGCCGCGCTCGCCAAGCTCCGCCAGGAGGGCGCCATAGTGCTGGATCAGTTCCGTGCCCTCGTGCAGCGCGAGCTCGTCCCAGGCGTCGCGCCCCAGGACGTCGACGCGGTTGAGGGGCCGGTGCCGCAACTCCTGCGCCACCTTGAGGAAGAGCAGGTATGTCACCTGCTCGCCGTACTCCAGGGCTGTTAGGCCGTCGTCGCTCAGTGGCGGGAAGAAGGACCAGAGGTGCTCGGCCTGGCGCTCCACCTCGGAAGGTCGGTTGACAGGCCGTCGGGTGGGCGTCGTCGGCGGCACGGTCACTGCTCCCTTGAGTCGTACGTCGTTCTCGCTGCTCGGCGCTGCGCCGTGGGGCAGCCTGCCCGCGAGGGCCTGCTCCCGGCAGCCGTCGCGCAGCCGGTCCGCCATCGCCAGGGCTTCCTCGGCCAAGGCCGTAACGGAGGTGAGTCCGCTGTTCCACGCCTCCAAGGAGGCGAGGAGCGTGCCCTGTTCGGCGAGTGGAGGCACGGGGACGGGGATCTGCCGCAGCTGGTCGAGGCCCAGGGAGGCTAGGTCGGCTGTGCTCCGTGCGGCGTCCCGTAGCCAGCGTCGGCCGGGCCCGTTCGCGTACAGGGCGAGCAGCCGGGGGTGCAGGGCGTCCCCGGTCATACGGACCCGTGCCACGTGGTGGTTCGGTACGTACGTGCGGTGGGAGGAGTCCTCTTCCCACACCCGGGCGAGGCCGAGGCTGTCGGGCTGTCCGCTCAGCACATAAAGGACGTCCCCGGGGCTCAACCGGGTCGCCTCCGCTCTACGGGCGTCCAGCCGCACCTTCGGCATCTGCTCGTGTGCCCAGCGCTCGCCCCGGAGTTCGGCCGGGCGCAGGGAGCCCACCTCGACCTCGTGCGGATCGTCGGCACGCCGGCTGTTCGCCACGGGCCCGCGTACGACTTCGGCCAGCTCGCCGAGGGCGACCCAGCGCCATCCCACGGGGACGGTGGGCAGGGGAACGCGGTGCGTGGCCGCGGAGGGATCCGGGTCCGCGTGCGGCCCGGTTGTGGTGCGGCCGAGGACGCCCTGGTCGATCACGAGGGTGCGGAGGTCTTCCACCCGCCGCAGGGTGCCGCGGACGGCGGCTTCCTCCTCGGCGACCCGAACGAGCCAGAAAGCGAGAGAGGTCTTGATCCGCTCCTGCTCGGATTGTGGGGGCAGCGGCAGCCGAACCCGTTCCAGATCCCGTGCCGCGATATGACCCAGGCCGGCGCCCTGACGTACGGACGACTCGATCTGGCGCCGTACGGCGCGGGACTCCCACGCCAACACCAGGTACTCGGGGTCGATCAGCCGCTCGTCGACCCTCACCCGCACCATGGTGCCGGGGTATGTCATGGGCCCGGTGGTCTCGCGGACCAGGGAGGCCCGCCCGATCCGCGCCCCCGGCCCGTCGTTGCGGCTCATCAGGATGTCGCCCGGCCGGATCAGATGGCCGGCTGCTTCCGCTTCCGCTGCCGAGGCATACGGGCCTTCCCGGGACTCGGTGAGGTCGGCCGTCGCCGACCGGAGTGCGGGCAGGCGGAGGACGGGCACCCCTCCCGGGACAGCCTGACCGGACCGGCCCGCCGCCAAGGGCTCGCGCAACAGCTCGCCCAGCGGAACCTCGGTCCAGCCGGGCGGCAGTCCCGTCCTCACGCCAGCACGCTCCGCAGCTCGTCCAGCAGGCGGACCGCACCCTGCTCACCGTGCTCCCCGAAGGCGCGCAGGAAACCCGACGTGCCGCCCCTGAGGGTGAAGGGAACGGCGTCGAGAGACGCGGCGGCGAAGTGTCCGCCGGCCGCCGTGCCGTCCGCGATGTGCTCCATCCACCAGACCTGGTCGGAGTCGAAGGACCGTCCCCGGCGCTTTTGGTGGTCGATCCACGCGTCGAGCCGGTCGAAGACTTGGTCGCGGTAGGGGCGCGGGCGCGGCTCCAGGCCCGCTTCGTACCGGACGAGGGCAAGGAGGTCCGCAGGCCCCTTCGGTGCCCGCAGCCGACGGGGATCCGACACAGTGACACCGGCGCGTTCGTAGGCGCTCCAGATCCGCTCCGCCGTCAGGCCGTGGGGCGGCCGCGCCAGAGACTCGGCCCACGAGCGAAGCCTGCGGACATCCTCCTCGGACAGGCCCCCTGCGCCGGTGATCAGCTCCCGCGCCGGGTCATTGCCTGTCCGTAGGAAGGACCGCCAACGCTCCATGACATCGGCGTCGTCGACTGTTGCAGCGGCGGCCGGGGTCGGGGCCTCGTCCGCGTCCTTCCTCCGACCCCGTCCCCGCTTCCGCGTCGTGGAAGGCCGACCGGAATGGTGTCGTGCGACGCCGACCGGATCCACGACCACGCACCGGGTCTTGGCCGACGCGCCGGGAGTGACCGCCCTCAGTGCCGCCGACGCGATGGGGCGCGTCCCGACCGCGAGCATCTGGAAGTAGCGATATGAGGACCTGACGTCCCGCAGGAACAGCAGACATTCGACGGGCGCGATGTCCGTCCCGGTAAGCAGGTCCACCACGACGATGACTCGCGGTTCGACGGTGTTACGGAACTGCGAGAGCAGCCGGTACGGTGATCCGCCTTTGAGCGTCACCTTCTGGCAGAAGCCAGGCCCCTGCCCGAAGACCACGCGCACCGCGTCGACCACCTCGTCCGCATGCTGGTCGTCGGTCGCGTAGACGACGGTCTTGGGCAGCGACACGTCCCCGGTACCGGGCCTCGCCCGCTCGGGGAACAGCGACGGCAGCCCCTCCTTGAACGCCGTCAGCGCGGCGTGGAGCGCTTTGCCGCTCACCCCGGAGCGACGGTGCCCGAGGGGTTCCTCCACGTCGGGGTCGAACTCCTCCTCCAGTATTTCGGCCGCCCGCTCTGGTCGCGTGCGGAGGCTGCCGACACGGTAGATGGTGACGTCCACAGCTCGGCCGTCGGCGACGGCGTCCTCGAAGGTGTAGGAGCTGATGAGATTGCCCTGGAAGACTTCCAGCGACCGGTCCGTTGGGGTGGCCGTCAGGCCAAGCACCGGGGCGTCGAAGTAGTCGAACAGCGCACGCCATCGGGGGGAGACGGACCGGTGGCAGTTGTCGGCGATGACGAGGTCGAAGGACTCGGGGGGCAGATCGGGCCGGTAGCGGACTCCGGACGCCGGATTGTCCCCGGACAGGGCGTTGTGGAGCCGTGGCACGGTGCTCACGACGACTCCCTGGGGCGGCACGGCGTCCGGGCCTAACCGCTCCACCCGGTACGACTCGGTGAACTTCCGGCCGTCGTCGTCGGGGCCGGAGTAGGCCGCGAAGGTCGCCAGCGCCTGGTTTTCGAGCTCCAGCCGGTCGACCAGGAAGAGGATCCGGCGGGCCCGGGCGTGCCGCAGCAGACGGTGGGCCGCGGTGACGGCCGTGACCGTCCGGCCGCCCCCAACAGCGATCTGGGCCATGGCCCGGCGCTCGCCCCGGCGCAGCGAGCTCTCGAACGCCCGCACCGCCTCGTACTGCACCGGCCCTAGGGAGTCCCGGGGGTAGCCGCCATCACCGAGGTCCGGAAGACGGTGGCGCACGCGGCCCTGGAACGTTGGCGCCTGGGGGTCGGTCGCGGCTTCGCGCAGCCAGCGGGCGACGGTATCCGGCTGGTGGAAGGTGAAGATCTCCCGGGGGCGCGGCTCGGGGTCGTCCCCATTCCGGAACAGCACCCGGACGCCGTCGGTGGCGTATGTGTAGGGCATCCGCCGCTCTGCGGACGCCGTCGACGGGGTGCCGGCCTCACGGGTCCGGGCCATCGCCGCGCGCAGGTCCTCGCGGGGGGACCGCACCTTGACGGTGCCCACCGGCTGGCCGTCGACGCGAAGCACGTAGTCCGGTCCCGCCGCCCAGTCCGATTGCGCCGTGCCCCGCATCGCGACCCCCCGCACCGGTAGCTCGTCCGGCGGGTCCGAATCATTCCGTACGGTCCATCCCGCTTCGGTCAGCAGCTCCGCGACGTGCCACTCCGCCTCCAGGAGGGCCGAACGCGCCTTCAGGGACGCGCGGGTGGGCGTCTCGGCGGGCGTACGCCGGTCGAAGGTCCGCCGCAGCACGGGGACGTACTCCTCGAGCAGGGCGACCCAGGTGGCCAGGTCGGTCACCGGCTCCCATATGGCCACGTGTCGGCGCGGTGAGTTCGCCGGGATGTCGTCCCATTCGGCAGGCGGGACGAAGGACAGCGCGTCACGCACTCCGGTCTGTAGTCGGAAGTACCAGACGCCCAGCTCGAAGCAGTGGCGTACGAAACGCCGGGCACGGGACCGGTCGTCCGGTCCGGCCTCGCCGTCTGGTGTGGGATCGCCGGAGCGGCACAGTTCGGCCAGCACGCGGTGCACCGGGCCGTCGGCGGAATCCGAGCCGAGCAGCCGGGCGGACTCCGCAGTCAGCACCTCCGCGAACTGCCGGGCCTGGGCGAGGGACCGTTTCGGGCGGTCGTGCGCGTCGGCCTCAGCACCCGCGCCGTACAGCAGTAGGAGGGGCTCCAGCGGCAGCAGGAAGCCGAAGTTCGCGGAAGCGGCGGCCAGCTCCGCCAGGGCTTCCTCGACAGCCACCTGGTGCACTCGGCCCACGTTCCCTTCACTCCTCGTCAGCGTCACCGGCGACCGTGGCCCGGCGTCGAACAAGCACCCCAAATCTATCGCCTCAGGTCGGGCCTTGGGCCCGACCTGAGAGGACTGAGGTTTCCCTGAGATACGGAGGATAGTGACAGGGGGTCAGATGGTTCTCATGAGAGGAACATCGGCCAATGGCAGTTCCTGCCCGTTCTCGGGCGCCAACAGGACCAAAGCCCACGCCTGGACCAGGTTCCAGAAGCCACCCCAAATATGGTGTAGCACAGGCGCGAGTGTTGGCCGCGGCTTCCGCCCGAGCCACCGCAAGGTCTCAGCTGGAGTACCGTCCACCGACACATCGCTGGTGGCGAGGGAGTTAAGGGCTTCAGGTGATCGAGTTGAAGATTCCGGAGATCTACTGGGGCGACGAGAAGGCTGTGAGCCTGCTGGGTGAGTACTTCACCCGACGACGCTCATGCGGCGACCTGTTTTATTCTGGCGCGTGCTTCGAGCGCCTGGGCGGGGGCGGCGACGCCGAGCACGTCGCGGACCGCTTCGACAGCAACGACCTGGTGGCCATCACCACGCTCAGTGTGTCCCTGGAGCCGCATGGGGCGATCAACTTGCTGACCGACCCCGACGGGCACTGGGCGCGCCTGCTGTCGCTCATCCCTCGTGACGCACGTTTGGAGGATCCTCGAAGCGATGCGCTCATAGCGGAAGGCGGACCGGCGTGGGAATTGTGGGAATGCCTGGCCGGCACCAAGCAGCACCCCGGCAAGCCCGACGGCAGTGGCCCGGTTGTCGCAGGCAAATTGCTGGCCCGCAAGCGTCCCCACCTCATCCCCATCTACGACATCCGCATCAAGCAGCTCTTTGAGCGACCGAAGACAGACCACTCCTTCTGGGCAGCGCTGGCTGCGGCCCTGCGGGCGGACAACGGCGCCTTCTACGATCAGTTGGTCCGTCTCCGCGACAAGGCGGGGATCGGTGAGGACATCGGCGTCCTGCGTGTGTTCGACGTCATCGCCTGGATGCATCAAGGACGGCAGGGGCAAGTCCCAACGAGCTGAGCTCTCGGGTGGAGTGCGGCGGAGAGGCGGAGGTCACCGCTGACAGTCTGATCGACTGCCCCTAAATTCGATGTGCTTCCGATGACGCATCATGTGGAGTGCGTCGAGACCACGAGCCCACGAACAAGGGTACTCGAACGCCACTTCCACCGGCTCGACGGTGATGCGCTGATCTTCACCACCGTCACCAAGGGCCGGGCCGGGTGCCGCCTCAACGACGGCAACTGGCGCTGACAGACCTGCTGGTGGCTGGCCCTCGACGGCGCCTGGTACTTCCGCAGCGACGGCGAGCCGCAGCCCGTCCCACACTATCTGCCGCACCCCATGCGCCATACCTGCGCCTCGTGGCTCGTTCAGAGGGGAGTATCGCTCTCGTTTTCCCTCCTACAGGCGCCCAACCCGAGACAATGCACAGGACATGGGTGATCTGACTGCCGCGCATCGCGGGTATGAGTACCAGGACCTGCTAGAAGCATGTCGTGTGGTGGATCTGCCGCTGGGCGGGATCGTCGCCGTGCACGTTGACGAGAAACTGGTACCGGACGACCGTTTCGACGATCTCACGGTCATCGGGGCGGACGGATATCGTGAGCGGACCCAGTTCAAGCACTCGGACAACGACGATCATCCCCTCGCTTACGACACGTTCACTTCGGACGGCCGCGGACTGAGGCTGGATCGCCTCGTGGCAGCCGCCGTCGCCGACCGCGACGGCCCAGGGGCCTCCGCCCGTACAGTCCGGCTGCGCATCGTGATGCGGGACGCACCACCGGACGATGCCGTACTGCGCGTGGTCATGGTGCCCGCACGCGCGTCCGACGCGCCGTTTCTGGCGGGCATGAACACCACTCTCCTGCGGTTCGACGCCGAGGCTCTCTGGCAGGGGGTCGAGCTGCCAGCAAAGGGCAGGCGCAAGGCGGGAAACGTCTTCGGGTTCCTGGCTGAAGGTGACACGGCCGTGGCCAAGGAAGATCTGGAGTGGTTCTGCGAGCACCTGGTCGTGGAGCTTGCCGCGCCGCCCATGACGATGGACCTCCAGCGGCCGGGGCCAGCTGAGCAGCTTCTCCTCCAGCGTGTGCGCGGCGAACTCGGTGCGGGGATCCACCCCAACGAAGGGCGCTCGCCAGCCGACGTGGCCGAGGCGCTGATCCGCACGGTCCGGGCCGCCCGTCAGCGGGGCATCAAGGTCACATCGCAAGAACTGCTCCGCCGGGCCCAGCTGCGCCAGGACTTCGGCGCGGTCCTACGTGCGCATCCCGTCGATCGGACCCTGGAAGTGGCGCGGCCAGGCGCGGTCGGCGCCCTGGTGGAGGCTGCCGGGACCGCCGCAGCCGATGGAGACGTCTTGCTGGTGACCGGCCCGCCGGGGCAAGGAAAGTCCTGGGCGTGCCAGCAACTGGTCGAACAGCTCACCCGTGACGGATGGCTGGTCGCCGAACACTATTGTTACCTGGGTGACGCCGACGGCGACCAACTGACCCGGGTGATGACCGAATCGGTCTTCGGTAGCCTGCTCGGCCGGCTGGCCGAGGCGGATCCGGGCCTTGTCCACGATCAGCGTCCGCGCTTCGCCGCCGACGAGGAGGCACTGACGAACGCGGTGGCGACCGCCCTCCACAAGGATCCCGCCCGGAGAGTGGCGCTCGTCGTGGACGGGCTGGACCACGTCACCCGCGTGCACGGCGGGAGGACCAGGAGAGCGGACCCGTCGCTGGCCCTTGCCGAGGTACTCAGCTCGCTGCCGCTCCCAGCCGGCAGCGTGCTCATCGTCCTCAGCCAGCCCGGGACCCATCTCGACCCCCTCAGACGGGCAGGAGCAGCAACCGTCGCTGTACCGCCGCTCGCGCTGGAAGAACTCCGTGGCATGGCCGAGCGGCTCGGGCTCGTCCCATTGAAGGGAAGCAGCCAAGCCGAGGCACTGCTGACTGACGACCGGGACGTCACGGACTTCCTCGACGCGCTACAGGAACGCTCAGGCGGGAACGCTCTGTATACGACGTACCTCTGCCGTGAGGTCGCCCTCCGCCCACAGGTGGTTGCGGACGCCGCGGCAACCGTGCGGGCGCTTCCCCCGTACCGCGATTCACTGGAGGACTACTACGCCCACCTCTACGAGACCCTCGGTGCCGAAGCCGATGTCGTCGCGGACATCATCGCCCTGCTCGGCATGCCGGTCACCCGCGAGGAACTCGGGCAGATCGTCCCGGACCGGGGCCACCGGATCGACCGTGCGCTGAAGGTCCTGGCCCCAGTGCTCTCCGAGCGGACCGGGCAGGGTGAGGTCCGGGTGTACCACGAGTCGTTCGCTCGCTACCTGCGCCTGGGGTACGAGGACCATCCCGATGCCCTGCAGTCGACGCTCGCGCTAATCGCCACATGGCTGTCCGGTAAGGGGTTGTTCGAAGACCCGAGGGCCTTCCGACGGCTCCTGCTGATTCTCGCCGAGGCTGGGCGTGACACCGAGGTGCTTGGCCACATCGGACGGGACTTCGTCGCCCGCGCCGTCTCGGCCGCGTTCCCGGCCTCGGCGATCAGGGACAACCTGGCCACCGGGCTGCGCTGCGCCGCCAGATCGGGAAACTGGCCGCTCGTCGTGCGCTGCGTCGAGCTGGCCCGGGCTGCGCAGACTTACGAGGGTGAGCGCTTCGACTCGGTGCTGGTGGACTTCGTCGACGTGCCGATCGCGTTGCTCGGGGCTCAGACCATGGCGGACCGGCTCCTGCACGACGGACGGACCGTGATGCCCGCCCGGGCGGGCCTGCAAATGTGCGCGGCGCTTGATGCCGCAGGTGCCGTGGCACCCTGGCGCGAATACATGACGGCATTTCAGCGCGAGGACGAATCCGACAACACCTCGTACGGAGAAGACTCCGACCGGGCCGTCAGCCTGGCTTGGCTGCGCGGCCGGCTGCGACTGTCCGCGGCATACCGGGGGACAGAGGAGGAGGGGCCAGGGCAGGACAAACTCAGCGCACCAGTGTCGCTGGACACCATCGCCCAGCGGCTCGATGAGCACGGTGACCAGTCAGTGGCCGACGCCGTCGTGAAGGCGCTGCTCGACACTGTGGGAACCGATGCTGTCACCGGCCTGCTACCGCGACTAACAGCGGGCGGCCCGGTGTGTCTCTCGCTCGCCGAGCAGATTGCTGCCGGTGCGGTCCCCGGACAGCCGGGCAGCGCAGCGCACTGGGCCCGGAAGGCCGCCGGCTTGGGGCATCGGCCGGGGACGGTGCACCGGCTGCTGGCGCTGGGGGCCGCTGCGGACGACCTGTCCGGAGACCTGACGGGGGACAGTCCCCCGGTCCGGCGCGACGTGCTGCTCTCACTCACCCGTGACATACAGCAGGAACGCGTCCGCTGGAGTCCCGAGGCCGTCGCCCGATGGCTCGACGCGCTGGCGGTCGCTGCAGCAGCCGATCCCTTGGCACTGGATGCGGCGGAGGCGCTCGTCCAAGGGCCGGGATGGTATCCCTGCTGGCTGCGTTTTGTGATCACCCTCGTACGCGCCGAATCCGCCAGTGTGGACCTCCGGTCCGGCCTGGCGGTGGAAGCCCTCGGGCTCCTGACCGGAGACCTCAGGCCCTTCGCCGGCAATCCGCGTGCGTGCGACCTCTACGCGATACACCCTCTCATTGAGGTGACGGTGCGCAGAGCGGTCGTGCTCCTGTCCGACGATGACTGGCCGCAGGCGTGGGAGACACTCACCCGCGTCAGCCGGGGGATCAGCACTACTCTGCGCGGTGAACTGGGCGGTCCACTGCCCGCCGACCTACTGCTCTCGATCGCCGTCGAGCAGGCGACGCCTGCACGGCGGGCCAGTGTGGACAAAACCATCCAGAGCGAGTTTGAGCAGCAGGCCGGCGGACGCTACTACAGCGACCTCGCCGGGTACCTCCTCACCCACGCGCGCCTCGCCCTCGCCGCAGGTGAACCCGCCGGGACGGAGGCACGCTGGCTGGAAGCCTGCCGCTTCCTAGTGGCCTACGGCTGGCACAAGGACATCACTGTCTATGAGGTCCTGGATCCGCTGTCCGCCCTTGTCGCCGCCGACCCGGCCCGGGGCAGGGCGCGGGTGGCGCAGCTCCAGCCGCTGTGCGAACGCCTGGCCCTTCACACCGACGGCAAGGAGACCCTCGCCGCCCGGCGGGAGTGGTGGCGGACACTGGCCGGGGCAGATCCTGTCGCCCTCGCCCGGCTCGCCGCCACCGGGATCTTCGGCGACTGCAACGGCCCCAACGACCTCCTCCACGGTGCGCGGGAGAACCTCTGGCACAGCTGGAAGGACGAGGCGGATCCGGTCGTGGCAACGGCGCTCCGCCTCACCCTGGACAGTCCGCTCCTGGATGGGGACGCGGCGGTACTGGACCGGCTCATCCAGACGTCTGGTCCTTCGATGCCTGACGGCGTGTCGGAGTTGCTCCGCTGTGCACTGAGCCGGGCGGACGAGCGGCCGGTGCGCTACGACTCCTCCGACGGTGACGAGACGAAGGCGTCAGACGAGCGACGGGTCGCTGCACTCAACACCGCGGCCCAACGTGGTGGTGGCCCGAGCATCAAGCCCCTTCCGCACCTACCGGTCGCAGAGGAATCCCGGAGCTGGAGCGGCTCGCCGAAACCGGCGCCGCCACCCGCGGCCGGGGACTTGCTGGCCGGTATGGTGCTGCCACCCGTACCCCCTGGCCCTGTCGGTCTGATCCGAGCACTGAGGGAATGGCGCCAGCGGCCTTACGGAACCGGTACACCGCAGCAGGCCCTTGACCGCATGACAAACCTCGTCGGTTACCGGCTGCTCAGCCTCGCAGACGAAGGACGTGCCGACGAAGCTCTACAAGTCCTGAGGGCCATCGCTGGACCGTTCGATTTCCGTGACGGCCCCCTCCTCCTGCGCCAGCTCGCGGAGGGACTCGAACGACACGGCCAGGGCGGCCTGGCCGCCGAAGCGTACGCACTGACCTGGGTGCGGACACGCGGGCAAGGCGGGTGGCTGAACTTCGGCGGGGAGACGTCCCTCGACGCCCTGAGCAGAGCCGCGCAGATCGATCCGGTCCTCACCTTCCGCGTCGTCGCCGAAGAGGCAGAAGCCATCGTGAGCACCGGCCGATACGGCACCCACGGTGTCACACAGGCGCTGATCTACGCCTTCGCCCGCCAGGCCGTCGGCCTGCCCGGGCATAGCTCCCTCGATTTGGGGTTCGCGCTGTGGGACGAAGCGGCGGCGGTCATCGAGAGTCGGGCGCCTCGAGTCCACGACAGCGACGACCCCGACTACCCGTACTACGCCCCCGACCGGGACACTGGCGCGGCGGTACACGGCGATCTGGACTGCGCCTTTGCGACCGCGGCACTGGCGGGAGTGGCCCATGCGGGACGCGAGGCCAAGCGGCGGTCGATGATTGCCGCTCGGGCTCTCGTCTCACTGCGCCCGGAGGCAGCAGCACCCGCCGTGGCCCTGGCACTGGAGCATGCGTCTGATCCGGCGACGCTGACCTGGTTGCTGTGTCTCCTCGAGGAGCAGGGGCCAGCTGGCCGGGCCGTCTTGGAGAACTGCCAGGACGCGCTCGGGGCGCTGGCCCAAGGACCTCTGCTCACCGTCCGGGCCCTTGCCCGTCGGCTGCTCATCAATGCGGCGGATGTCCCCATGGGGCCTTCCGCCCCGGACGTGTTGCAGCCCCCCGTCCGTCTGTGGACGTCCTCCGGGCAGAAAGACGACCGAGACGATCAGGCGCTGGAAGGGCTCGTACGAGAACTGGCCGGCGCACGGCTGTACGAAGCCGAGCAGGCGCAGCCGGGGCTGGTCCGGGCGGTCCTGGCCGATGCCCGCCGCAGGCTTGGCAGCGAGCATACGAAAGTCAGGTACAGGACTCAGCTCCGTGCCTACCGTAGCGCCGACGAACAACTACCGCCGGACGCCTACCTCGCCACTGAAGAGGCGATCGAAGAAGCGGTCCAGAGAACGGCAGCAGGTAGCCGCGCTCACCGGCTCTCGAACGGTTTGGGCGTGTTCGATCCGCGAGCCTGGGAAGACCAACTGGCCACCGCACTGACGGACAGCCCGATTCTTCCCCTGGCCTTCGAGACGGCGCGCTGGCCGCGCCCCGGCCTTCGGACTCCGCCAGGTCCGGACGACCCGGCCGATTCAATGGTCGGCGTAACCGCGGAGACCGTCTCCGTGCGGCCTTTGGTGGAAGCGGACGTCCTGAGCGGCCAGCCACTCAATGGCTGGTACATCCTCGCTTCCGTGGAGAAGCGCAGGTTCCTGTCGTTGCATAGACGGACGACCGACTCGGTCAGCTTGAGGTTCTCGGGCCCGGAAGTAACGGCGCGCGGGGGCCATGGGACCCCGGACGTCCCGCCGTTCTCGGACGGTGACCTCGTTGAATGGGCTGAAGGGCCAGCGCAGCTACCTCTCGGATTTCCACATGTCAGCTTCCCGCTGCTCGGTGTCGACCGCGACATGGTTGCGGCCGGGGATGCCGCTCATGGTCTGGGGCTGCCCGACCTCACGCTCACACCAGGCTGGTGGCTCCGTGCCGCGCTGCACCTGCGGCCCGGGGCTCCCTTGACCCTGGAGGACGACCGCGGGCTGGCCCTCCGGCTCATCTGTTGGCGCACCGAGTACGAGAGGAGCTCCTACCACCTCGCCTGGCCGCGGATGACCGGTTGTGCCGTCGCGATCCGCCCCGATCTGCTGGAAGTCCTGGCCGAACGGGCACCCGCAACCGTCGTCATCCGAGACTTTGTCATGCGCCTTGGGCATGGCGAAGAGGGGAAATGACGCGGAAGCGCTCGGTCGTGCGGGGGAGGAGCGTGCTGGCCGGCCCTGGTCCTCTACCTCACCGCCGCTGACCCCAGTTCGCACCTTGTTCTGGACCTCTCAACTTACCTGACGACTCATCAGGTAAGTCAGCATCCAATCAGCATTGGACCGGGGCAGTCTTCCGTGCATGCTCCCGGTTGATGGCTTCGCGGCAGGCTGCTTCGTGCAGATCGCGCAGGTGAGAAGCCTGTTCGCCACGGCGCACGATGTTCTGGAAAGTCTTCGAGTCGAAGACATGCCGATGTACAGTGAAGGACGCCCCTGACCTGCAGAAAGCCGGCGGGGAGCCGTCTTCTAGGAGTCCAAAGTGCTGCGAACTTTGATCAAATCCAAGATCCACCGCGCCACCGTCACCCAGGCCGACCTGCACTACGTGGGATCGGTGACCATCGACGCGGACCTGCTCGACGCCGCCGATCTGCTGCCCGGTGAACTCGTACACATTGTCGACGTGACCAATGGCGCCCGCCTGGAGACGTACGTCATCGAGGGGGAGCGCGGATCCGGGGTCGTCGGGATCAACGGGGCCGCCGCGCATCTCGTCCACCCCGGAGACCTGGTGATCATCATCAGCTACGCCCAGGTCACCGACGCCGAGGCCCGGGCCCTTGAGCCGCGGGTCGTCCACGTCGACGCGGACAACCGTGTCGTGGCGCTCGGCGCCGACGCCTCCGAGCCGGTGCCGGGTTCCGACCAGGAGCGCAGCCCGCACGCCGTGTCGAGCTGACCGGCCAGGAGCGTGACCGTGAGCGACACTGTGCCGACCCGCCGTGCGCGCGAGCCGCGTGTGCTCGCTCTGCTCCACACTTCGCCGGTCCACGTCCCGGTCTTCGACGGGCTGCGCGACGAGACCGACCCCGGCCTCGTGCTACGGCACTTCGTCGACGAGGAGTTGCTGCGGCTGGCCCGCCGGGACGGGCCGGGGGCGGTGACTGGCGCGGTGGAGGCGGTGCTGGGCAGGGCGGTCGCCGAGGGTGCCCGGGCCGTCCTGTGCACCTGCTCGACCCTCGGGGGCGTCGCGGAGGAGGCGGGGGCGGCGGGGCTCGCCGTGCCGGTGCTTCGGGTGGACCGCCCCATGGCGGCCGCGGCGGTCGCCGCCGGGCCGCGGGTGGTCCTCCTCGCGGCGCTGGCGAGCACCCTCGCGCCGACCACCGCGCTGATCGAGGAGCAGGCCCGCCACGCCGGACGCGCCGTGACCGTATGGCCCGTACTCGTCGACGCCGCCTGGTCCCGCTTCGAGGCCGGTGACACCGAGGGGTACGTGCGCGAGGTGGCCGCCGCGGCCGACCGGGTCGCCCACGCCGACGTGATCGTCCTGGCCCAGGCCTCCATGGCTCCCGCTCAGCGCCTCACGACGACGTCGGTGCCTGTCCTCTCCAGCCCCGGTCCGGGCTTCGAGGCGGCGGCACGCGCGGCACGACGCTGAGCCGTCCGACCCCTCGACGCCCTCGTGCGCGTACCGCGTGTCCGCCCGGCTTCTCGTCGTGTCTCCGTCGGGTGACTGGTGGCGCCGGGGTCGGGTAGGTGGGGAGTAGTCCAGAGCCGATGTCGACCGACTGGCCGGAGGACGCCATGACCGACCCGCATCCGGACCCCATCTCGCCCTCGCCGGGTCCGGACCCCCAGCATCCGCAACCGCAACCGCACCCGGTCCCCACACCGGAGCCACCCCCAACCCCGGAACCGCCTCCGGCACCCGGCCCGCCGCCCGGCCCGCCGCCCGGCCCGCCGCCCGGTCCGGCACCCGGTCCGGCACCCGGCCCGCCGCCGGGTCCGGTGCCCGGTCCTACGCCTGGCCCGCCGCCCGGTCCTGGCCCGGTTCCGTCTCCCGTACCGGGCCCGCCCCCTGGCCCTGCGCCCGGTCGCGACCCGACTTCGCCGCCGGGTCCTGACCCGGCTCCGCCTCCGGTGCCTGGTCCGCCTCCGGTTCCCGGCCCGACCCCACCCGCGCCGCCCGGACCGCCGCCTGGTCCCGGCCCCACCCCGCCCGAGCCCCCGGGCCCGATCCCCGAGCCTCCACCCGGTCCGCCGCTCCCGGAGCCCTCGCCGTCCCCGATCCCGCCGGGCCCGGAGCCGGTCCCGAACCCGGAGCCCGGACCGCCCCTGACTTGACGCCCGTCCCCTGACACCCCGCCCGAGCTGACGCCCGAACGCACGCCGGCAGCACGCGCGAGCGTCCGCGCTCCGGCCCCGCCCGCGAACACGCGCCCGGGTCCCGCCTGCGGACACGCGCCAGCGGTCCAGCCCGGGAACGCGCCTTCGCCGCGCCTGCGAACACACGCTCCCGCCGCGCCCGCGAACATGCGCCCGCAGTCCCCGCCAGCGGACACGCGACCGCGACCACGTTCCCGCCGCGCCCGCACACACATGCCCCCGGTCCCGCCGCGAGCACGCGCCCCCGCCCCCCCCGCAGGCAAAAGAAGACGGTGGGCGGCCTTCCAGCCGCCCACCGTCATCTACTCACCGTCCGGCCGAAGCGGCCGGCGAACCGGTACCGCTACGCCGTCACCTCCGACCGGTCCCCGCCCCACAGCGTGTGGAACGAGCCGTCCCGGTCCACCCGCCGGTACGTGTGCGCCCCGAAGAAGTCCCGCTGCCCCTGGGTGAGCGCGGCGGGCAGCCGCTCGGCGCGCAGGGCGTCGTAGTAGGCGAGGGCGGCCGAGAAGCCGGGGGCCGGGACGCCCTGCCGGGTCGCGGCGACCAGGACCTCGCGCCAGTCGTCCTGGGCCGCCGCGATCTCCTGGGCGAAGGTGTCGTCGGACAGCAGGCTCGGCAGGTCCGGGCGGGCGTCGTACGCGGCGCGGATCCGGTCCAGGAAGGCCGCGCGGATGATGCAGCCGCCGCGCCAGATGGCGGAGACCGCGCCGAGGTCGATGTCCCAGCCGTACTCCGCGCTGCCCGCGGCGATCTCGTGGAAGCCCTGGGTGTACGACACGATCTTCGAGGCGTACAGCGCCTGTTCCACCCGGTCGGCGAACGCGGCCGCCTCCGACTCGCTCAGCGGGGACGCCTTCGGGCCCGCCAGCCCGCGCGACGCCTCCCGCAGGTCCGCGTGGCCCGACAGGGAACGGGCGAAGACCGCCTCCGCGATGCCCGAGACCGGCACGCCCAGGTCGAGCGCGATCTGGACCGTCCAGCGGCCGGTGCCCTTCTGCTCGGCCTGGTCCACCACCACGTCCACGAACGGCTTGCCGGTCGCCGCGTCCACGTGGGACAGGACCTCGGCCGTGATCTCGATCAGGTACGAGTCGAGCCGGCCCGTGTTCCAGGTGCGGAAGATGTCCGCGATCTGCGCGGGGGAGTACCCGGCCACGTCCCGCAGCAGCTGGTACGCCTCGCCGATCAGCTGCATGTCGGCGTACTCGATGCCGTTGTGCACCATCTTCACGAAGTGCCCGGCGCCGTCGGGGCCGACGTGCGTGACGCACGGCGCGCCGTCCTTCGCCTTCGCGGAGATCTTCTCCAGCATCGGACCGAGCGAGTCGTACGACTCCTTCGAGCCGCCCGGCATGATGCTCGGCCCGTGCAGCGCGCCCTCCTCGCCGCCGGAGATCCCGGTGCCCACGAAGTGGATGCCCTGCTCGCGCAGCTCCCGCTCCCGGCGCCGGGTGTCCGCGAAGTGCGCGTTGCCGCCGTCGATGATCATGTCGCCGGGCTCAAGGAGCGGGGCGAACTCCCGGATCACCGCGTCGGTCGGCTCGCCGGCCTTCACCATGATGACCAGGCGGCGCGGCCGTTCCAGGGCCGCCACGAACTCCTTCGCGGTCTCGGCCGCGACGAAGTCGCCCTCGTGCCCGAACTCCTCGACCAGGGCGTGCGTCCGGGCCGCCGTCCGGTTGTGCAGTGCGACCGCGTAGCCGTTGCGCGCGAAATTGCGGGCGAGGTTGCGGCCCATGACCGCGAGTCCCGTGACGCCGATCTGGGCTGTAGTGCTCATACCGCCTGCTCCTCGAAAATCCGGTGAATCATCAAGTGGAACGCCGGGGCCCGGCCGCCGGTGCCGTCGGCCGGTCCGACGCCGGTTCCGCCGTGGGTCCCGCCATCGGCCCGCCGTCCGTCGCGCCGCCCGTGCCCGCCAGTATCACTGCTCCTGCCCCTTCGACCATCCTGACGTGCCGGTACGGCGCGCGCACATTCGGCACCCGGCACCCTTCCATACGCGCGGCGGGTGCCCAGTGGCTCAGCGCGCGGCCCGCGGATCCGGCCAATCAACGTACGTAACCGGCCACTTGGGGTGACGAACCGGCCGATAGCCGTCTTGTCAGGGCCTGTTCGCGGCGGTTACTTTCGCCCCTCCTGACGCATGTCGAGGGAGCTTGAGATGGCCGTACGCGGTCGGCACCGCCGGTACCAGCCGAACAGGATCAACCGCGCCTCGCTCACCGTCACGGCGGGCGGCGCCGGGATGGCCATTCCGCTCATCGGCGCCGGGGCCGCGCACGCCGCCGACGCCTCCACCTGGAACAAGGTGGCCGCCTGCGAGTCGAGCGGCAACTGGCACATCAACACGGGCAACGGCTACTACGGCGGGCTCCAGTTCACCCGGTCCACCTGGGCGGCGTACGGCGGGACGCGGTACGCGCCCAGCGCCGACCTGGCCACCCGGGACCAGCAGATCGCCGTCGCGGAGAAGGTGCTCGACGGGCAGGGACCCGGCGCCTGGCCGGTGTGCTCGACGCGGGCCGGTCTCAGCAGGGGCGGCGGCACCCCCGGCGTCCACCCGGACACCGCCGGACAGCGGTCCGTGCGCGATGCCGGCAGTACCGGGAGTACCGGCGCTGCCAAGAGCCCCGCCCGCGAGGTCGACGTACGGCCGCAGACCGCGCCGCAGGCGCGGGCCGGCAGCGCCGAGATGTACAAGGTCGTCCGCGGCGACACCCTCTCCGGCATTGCCGACGAGCGTCATGTCTCCGGCGGCTGGCGGCAGTTGTACGCCGCCAACCGTACGACCGTGGGCTCCGACCCGAACCTGATCCTGCCGGGCCAGCGGCTCGCCGTGCCCAAGTCGCGTACGACGGCCGAGCCGCACCGCAAGGCGTCCACCGCCACGCGCCCGGCCAGAGAGGCCAAGCCCGCGTCCGGCACGGCCAAGTCCCGGCCCCACTCCACCCAGCACGCCCTCGTCGCCCCTGTCGGCGGCGGCATCGGCACGGCCTACCACGCGACCGGCTCCCACTGGTCGAAGGGCTACCACACCGGCGTCGACTTCGAGGTCCCCACCGGCACCTCCGTGAAGGCGGCCGCGGCCGGCCGGGTGGTCAGCGCCGGCTGGGGCGGCGCCTACGGCTATCAGGTGGTCATCCGGCACGCCGACGGCCACTACACGCAGTACGGCCACCTGTCGGCGATATCCGTACGGGTCGGGCAGACGGTCGCCGCCGGGCGCGGCATCGGCCGGTCCGGGGCCACGGGCAACGTCACCGGACCGCACCTGCACTTCGAGGTGCGTACGGGGCCCGGGTTCGGCACCGACGTCGACCCGCTCGCGTATCTGCGGGCCGGGGGCGTCAGGATCTGACGCGGGAGCCGTTCCGTCCGGGCGCGGGCGCGGGCGCGGGCGCGGGCCCCGGGACGCAGGGGGGCGCATAGAACTGCCGGTCGGAGCACGAGCCGACGAAGAACGGGCCGAGGAAGAGCTGAGGTTCGCCCAGCGTGCGGTCCTTCTGCTCCCGCGCCGCCGGTGCGACGGGAACGACGACGACCCCGTCGGCCGCGTCCACAGGCACGGCCCGCCCGGAGCCGCCGTACGCCTCGACGGGCGGCAGCCCCTCCACGGGCGGCAGCCCCTCCACGGACGACGGCACCTCGGCAGGCAGCGAGATCTCGGCGGGCGGCACCTCCTCGCCGGGCGGGGCCTCCCCGGCGGGCACCGCGACGGAAGCCACCCCCGCCTCCATCACCCGACCCGTACGCTCAATGCGCTCGGTCATCAGCAGGATCAGACCGCCCGCGGCCACCACACCGCAGCCCAGCGCCAGCAGCGTGCCCGTCGCGCCGTAGCGGAAGGTCTCGCCGAGCAGCGTGAGCCCGACCGCGGCCGCCATCACCGGGTTCACCACCGTCAGCGTGGCCAGCGGCGCCGCCAGACCACCGCCCCGGTACGAGGCCTGCGACAGCAGGGTCCCGGCCGTGGCCAGGACGCCTATCGCGGTCAGGGACGGCAGCTCCGCCGCCGCGATCCCGTCGGTGAAGTCGACCGCGACCGTCTTGGTGAACACCGAGGACATGCCGAAGGCGATGCCGGAGCCGGTGGCGAGCAGCACGCTGCGCACCGCCGGATGCCGGTGCGCCGCCCTGCCCGCGACCGTGAACGCCACCAGTACACCGGCGGTCACCACCGCCAGGCCCGCGCGCTGCGCGGTGTTCAGCGTCTGCGTGTGGGAGGCGCCCACCAGGGACAGCAGTCCCGCGAGCCCCACCGTCGCCATGACCGCGCCGCGCCAGGCGGCGGCGCCCGCCCGCCGGCCGACGAACAGCGCCGCCATCGGCAGCGCGAACACGATGGTCAGGGCGCCCAGCGGCTGGACCAGACTGAGCGGGCCGCAGGCCAGGGCCACCACGTGCAGCAGTCCGCCGAGACCGTTCAGCACCAGCGCCGCCCACCAGGCGGGCCGGCGCAGCGGCGCGTACTGCTCGCCGGGCGAGGACACCGCGACCCGCTCCTGGACGATCGCACCGCCGGCGTAGGCGACGGCGGACACGAACGACAGCAGCACGGACAGCGCGAGGGCGCTCATGAGTCGCACCTCCGCGCGGGGCTGGGGCGGCGACCCCGGCGCGACGAACGGTCGGCTTCCATGGTTGACCACCCTGCCGTGCCGATCGCCTCACGTCGTCGTCCCTGAGCAGTCAATAGGTCCTACTGCCGATGGAGTACACCCCGCCCGCCGTCCTCCCCTGGGTGGGCGACACGGGACGGAGACACCCCCACGAATCCCCGGCGAATCCCCCTTGCGCGCCCCGGGACCGGCCTTGGTACTACTGCTTTCCGTGAACCTCGCGCCCGACCTCGCCGCACTGAACGACCTCGGCGGTTTCTTCGCCCTGCGCACGGGCACCCCGCCGCACGGCCCGCCGCCCACCCTCGCCCAGGCCTACGCGGACCCCGCCACGGATTCCGCGACGCATCCCCTAGTGGTCCGGGTCCGCCGGGTCGCCGACGGCATCGGCGCCCCCGAGGCGCGGGTCGCCGCCTCGGTCGCGCACCAGGCGCTCGCCGCCCGGCTGTGGTCGGCCGCACTCGGCTGCGCCGTGCTGTACGGGCGGCTCCCCGACCTGGACGCCCGCCTCATCCGCTGGGACCCCGCGGGCAGCGCCCCGGACGACCTCTGGCTCACCGAGGTGCGCGCCCGCCCCGCGGACCCGGAGACGGTCGCGGACGTCGTCCTGCACGGCCACCTCGAGCCGCTGGCGGCCGCCCTGCGCGCCCGGTACCGCCTCGCACCGGGGCTGCTGCGGGGCAACGCGGCCTCCGCGCTGGCGGCCGCCGCCCGCCTGCTGGAGAACCAGGTGCGCGCCGGCGGCCGTACCGAGGCGGCCGACCTCACCCGGGAACTGGCCGCGGGGCTCCTCGCCCATCCCCTCCTCGACGGTGCCGGCACCCTCACCGGCACAGGCTTCCGACGGCGCAGCTGCTGCCTGTACTACCGCGTCCCCGGCGGCGGACTCTGCGGGGACTGCTGCTTCACACGGGTGCCGGGCTCTTCCCCACGGGCCGCATCTGGGTGACCATGAATGCGACCGGCCGCTTCGGACAGGGGGTTGCGGGTGCGCGTGGGACTGCTGACCCGGGAGTACCCGCCGGACGTGTACGGCGGCGCCGGCGTCCATGTCGAGTTCCTGGCGCGGGAGCTCCGGCCGCTGGTGGACCTGGAGGTGCACTGCTGGGGCGAGGGCCGCGCCGACGGCGTCGTACGCCACCGGCCCTGGTCCGCGCTGGACGGCGCCAACGACGCGCTGCGTACCTTCTCCGTGGACCTCGCCATGGCCGCCGCGCTCAAGGGCCGTGACCTCGTCCACTCCCACACCTGGTACGCCAACCTCGCCGGTCACCTCGGCAAGATGCTGTACGGCGTGCCGCACGTGATGACCGCGCACTCCCTCGAGCCCCTGCGCCCCTGGAAGGCCGAACAGCTCGGCGGCGGCTACGCCCTGTCCGGCTGGGCCGAGCGCACCGCGATCGAGTCCGCCGACGCGGTCGTCGCGGTCTCCGGCGCCATGCGCGAGGACATCCTCGGCTGCTACCCGGCGCTCGACCCGGCCCGGGTGCACGTCGTCCACAACGGCATCGACACCACCCTGTACCGGCCGGACCACGGCACGGACGCCCTCGACCGTGTCGGCCTCGACCCGGACCGCCCGTTCGTGCTGTTCGTCGGCCGCATCACCCGGCAGAAGGGCGTGCCGCACCTGCTGCGGGCGGTACGGGGCATCGACCCGGCGGCGCAGGTGGTGCTGTGCGCGGGGGCGCCCGACACCCCGGAGATCGACCGGGAGTTCCGGGAGCTGTACCAGGAGCTGAGCCGGACCCGCGACGGAGTGCACTGGATCCCGCGGATGCTGCCGCGCCCGGACGTCATCCAGCTCCTCACCCATGCCGCCGTCTTCGTCTGCCCCTCGGTCTACGAGCCGCTGGGCATCGTCAACCTGGAGGCGATGGCGTGCGGCACCCCCGTCGTGGCCTCCCGGACCGGCGGGATCCCGGAGGTGGTCGACGACGGCCGCACGGGGGTACTCGTGCCGGTGGACGACGATTTCGAGTCCGGGCTCGCCCGTGCCCTGGACTCGGTGCTCGCGGACCGGGACGGCGCGCGCCGCATGGGCGAGGCAGGACGGCGGCGCGCGGTGGAGGAGTTCGGCTGGGACGCGGTCGCCCGGCGCACCGTGCGGCTCTACGAGGAGATCCTCGAACAGGCTTAGGGCTCAGTCCCTCCTGCTCAGGAGCGGGAGGCAGGCAACCGGGTGAGGGGAGCGGCCATGCGTCGTGGTGGACCTTCGGTCCTCGGGATCGTCCTCGCGGGCGGAGAGGGCAAACGGCTGATGCCCCTGACCGCGGACCGGGCGAAACCCGCGGTCACGTTCGGCGGCACGTACCGGCTCGTCGATTTCGTCCTGTCCAACCTCGTCAACGGCGACATCCTGCGGATCTGTGTGCTGACCCAGTACAAGTCGCACTCGCTGGACCGGCACATCACCACCACCTGGCGGATGTCCAGTCTGCTCGGCAACTACATCACCCCGGTTCCCGCGCAGCAGCGGCTCGGGCCCCGCTGGTACCTGGGCAGCGCCGACGCGATCCTTCAGTCGCTCAATCTGATCCACGACGAACAGCCCGACTACGTCGCGGTGTTCGGCGCCGACCACGTCTACCGCATGGACCCGCGGCAGATGCTCAAGGAGCACATCGAGGGCGGAGCGGGCGTGACGGTCGCGGGGATCCGGGTGCCGCGGGCCGAGTCGTCGTCGTTCGGGGTGATCACCCCCGGTACGGACGGGCAGACGGTGCAGCGCTTCCTGGAGAAGCCCGCCAACCCTCCGGGCCTGCCCGACGACCCGGAGAGTGTCTTCGCCTCCATGGGCAACTACGTCTTCTCCACCAAGGTGCTGATCGAGGCGCTCCAGCGGGACGCGGAGGACGAGCGGTCGGCGCACGACATGGGCGGCTCGATCCTGCCCCAGCTCACCGATCGCGGAGAGGCGCGGCTCTACGACTTCGGCGCCAACCACGTGCCCGGCGAGACCAGCCGGGACCAGGGCTACTGGCGGGACGTCGGCACGCTCGACGCGTACTACGACGCCCATATGGACCTGATCGCCGAGCGCCCGGCGTTCAACCTCTACAACCGCGACTGGCCGATCTACACCCACTCGGGGCAGCTCTCGCCCGCCCGGTTCAACGCGGGCGGGATCGCGGGCGAGTCGATCATCAGTGCCGGCTGCCTGATCCGCGGGCAGGTCACCCGCTCCGTGCTGTCGCCGGGGGTCCGGGTCGACCCGGGCGCGGTCGTCCAGGGCTCGGTGCTGCACGACAACGTCCGGGTGGGCCGGGGCGCCATCGTGCGTGGCGCGGTCCTGGACAAGAACGTCGAGGTGCCGCCCGGCGCGACCATCGGCGTCAACCCCGAGCGGGACGCGGAGCTGTACACCGTCTCCCCGGGCGGCGTCATCGCGCTGGGCAAGGGACAACTGGTCCCTTAGGGCCTCTCGTCCGGATCAGGCCGGATCCGGACGAAAGACCCTGGCCCGGCGGCCTCGAGCCCGGCGCGGCGGGTGGGGGCGCGCGCCGGGGGCGCGAACCGCGACGCGTCGCGTGCGACACCCGCCGGTTGCCGGGCTGACCGGCCTTCAGACCCGATCATGCAGGCAGTGACGTCTCCCTCGGAGGTCTTTCCTGCATGAGATGGACCCGGCGCCTGCGGCTGTGCGCGGTGGCGGCGGTGGCAGCGTCCGCGCTGACCGCCGCGCCCGTCGCCGCACCGGCCGTCGAAGCGCGCGACGACCGGCTCACCGATCTGGTCGACCCGTTCATCGGCACCGCCAACGAGGGCAACACCTTCCCCGGCGCGGCCGTGCCCTTCGGCATGGTGCAGCTCTCGCCGGACACCGGCCACAGCACCGGCTACGACCACACCCAGGACCGCGTCCGCGGTTTCTCCCTGATCCATCTCTCCGGCGTCGGCTGCCGCATCGGCGGCGACCTGCCGGTGCTGCCCACCACCGGTGACGTCACGCGGACGGACTACACCAAGTACGCGGCCCCGTTCGGCCACGACACCGAGCGGGCGAGTCCCGGCTACTACCGCGTCGGCCTGTCCTCCGGTGTCGGCGGTGTCGGCGGTGTCGGCGGTATCGGTGCCGAACTGACGGCGAGCGCGCGTACCGGGGTGCAGCGCTACACCTTCCCGGCCACGGCCAAGGCCAACGTCCTGCTCAACGCCGCCCAGGCGCTGCACAGACCGGTCGCGGCGACGGTGGAGATCCTGGGCGACCGCACCGTGCGGACCACGATCACGGGCCGCGGTTTCTGCCGGGACACCCGGCCCTACACCGTGTACACCGTCACCCGTTTCGACCGCCCGTTCACGGCGTACGGCTCCTGGGACGGCGCCACGGTCACGGCGGGGTCCAGAACCGGACACGGCGGCGCCTACGTCCGCTTCGACACCACCGAGGACCGCACGGTGGAGGCGACGACCGCCCTGTCCTACGTCGACGCGGCCGGCGCGGCGGGCAACCTGGCGGCGGAGGGCGGCCGTTCCTTCGACGCGGTGCGCGACGCCGCCCGGCGGTCCTGGGAGAGCCGGCTGGACGTCGTACGCGTCCGGGGCGGCGACGCGACCCGGCGCCGTACGTTCTACTCGGCCCTGTACCACGTGTTCCTGGCGCCGAACGCGGGCAACGACGCCGACGGCCGCTACACCGGCTGGGACGGGCGGATCCACCGCGCGCTGGGATTCACCTACTACCAGAACTGGTCGCTGTGGGACACCTACCGTACCCAGGCCCCGCTGCTCGCCCTGCTCGCGCCGCGCGAGTCCCGGGACATGGCGATCTCGGTGATCAGGGTCGCCGAGGAGAGCGGCTGGCTGCCCAAATGGGGCTACGGCACCGTCGAGACGAACGTCATGACCGGCGACCCGGTCACCCCGTTCCTGACCAACGCCTTCCAGCAGGGCCTGCTGCAGGGGTACGAGGAGCGGGCCTACCGGGCGCTGCGGCGGAACGCCGACGGGGTGCCGCCCGCCGGCTCCCCGGCGCTGGGCCGCGACGCCAACCCGGACTACCTCGCCCGCGGCTACGTCCCGTACCTCCAGGGCCACGAGCCCGCGAAGCCGGGCCACTCCGACTACGCGTTCGGCGCGTCGGCGACCCTGGAGTACGCCGTGTCGGACGCCGTGCTCGCCCAGATGGCCCGCGCCCTCGGCCACCACGCGGACGCCGCACGGTACGCCGCCCGCTCCCGCGGCTACCGCGCGCTGTTCGACCCCGCCACCGGCTTCTTCCGCGCCCGCGACGCCTCCGGCGCCTTCACCGGACCGGCGGACCCGTCCCGCGGCCCCGGTTTCCACGAGGGCACTTCCTGGCAGTACCAGTGGCTCGTGCCGCAGGACCTGCCCGGCCTGGTGGGCCTGATCGGCGGCCGGCGCGCCGCCAACGAGCGTCTGGACACGTTCTTCGCCTACGCCGGCCTGCTGAAGGACCCGGAGTGCACCGTCCGCGAGACCTGGGTCCGCGGGCCGTACGCCTACTACGGCAGGGCCACGTACAACCCGATGAACGAGCCGGACCTCGCCGCGCCGTACGCCTACCTCTCGACGGGGCAGCCGTGGAAGACCACCGACGTGGTGCACGTCGCGCTGACCCTGTTCACCGACGAGCCGGCCGGGCTGAGCGGGAACGACGACCTGGGCACCATGTCCGCCTGGAACGTGCTGGCCTCCATCGGCCTGTTCCCCGTCCAGCCGGGCTATTTCACCTGGGGCCTGTCCACGCCCGTCTTCGAACGCGTCGACCTGCGCCTGGACGACGGCCACCACCCGCGCGGCCTGACCATCACGGCGCCGGGCACCTCGCGGAAGGACCGTTACATCCAGTCGGTCTTGGCCGGCGGGGTGCCGCACGACCGGACGTATCTGACCACCCGCGCCCTGCGGTCGATCGGCACCCTGCGCTACACCGTGGGGCCGCGGCCCTCGGCGTGGGGCACGGCCGCGCAGGCCGCGCCACCCGCCCTGAGGTGACCCTTGCGGGGGCCCTGAGTGACCTCAAAGGCCCCATGTGTCCCACCCCTTTCCCCAGGGTCGGACTTAATCTGTTGTTAACTGAGCGTAGCTTGATCGTACTTGACTGTAATCGGTCGAGGGCGGTTGACTGCCAAAACACCCACCGCCGATGCGAGGCAAGCCATTGACTCCCGACCTGCTCGCTCCCCTCGACCTGGCGTTCTGGAACATCGAGTCCGCCGACCACCCCATGCACCTCGGCGCCCTCGGGGTCTTCTCCGCCCACTCGCCGACCGCCGGAGCGCACGCGGCCGACCTGCTCGCCGCCCGCGCGGCCGCAGTGCCCGGCCTGCGCATGCGGATCCGGGACGTGTGGCGGCCGCTCGACCTGCGCCTGTCCCTTGCCCAGGCACTCCGTCCGCCGCTCGGCTTCGGCGGCGCCGCCCGCGAGCCCGACCCCGGCTTCGACCCGCTCAACCACGTCCGGCTGCACGCCCCGGCCACGGACTTCCACGCCGAGGCGGGCCGGCTCATGCAGCGCCCGCTGCAGCGCAACCGCCCGCCGTGGGAGGCGCACGTGCTGCCCGGCGAGGACGGTGTCTCCTTCGCCGTGCTGTTCAAGTTCCACCACGCCCTCGCCGACGGCCTGCGCGCCCTGACCCTCGCCGCGGCCGTCCTCGACCCCATGGACATGCCCACGCCGCGGCCCCGCCCGGCCGCGCCCGCCCGCGGCCCGCTCCCCGACGTGCGCAAGCTGCCCGAGGCACTGCGTGGCGCCCTGTCCGACGTGGGCCGCGCCCTGGACATCGGCACCTCGGTCGCCCGCTCGTCCCTCGCCACCCGGTCCACCCCGGCGCTCACCGCCGAGCCCACCGGAACCCGCCGCACCGCCGGCGCGGTCGTCGACATCGACGACGTGCACCTGGTCCGCAAGGCCGTCGGCGGCACCGTCAACGACGTACTGATCGCCGTCGTCGCCGGCGCCCTGCGGCGCTGGCTCGACGAGCGGGGCGAGGGCACCGACGGGATCGCGCCCCGCGCCCTGATCCCGGTCTCCAGGCGCCGCCCGCGCGCCGCCCACCCGCAGGGCAACCGGCTCTCCGGCTATCTGATGGAACTCCCCGTCGGCGACGCGGACCCGCTGCGCCGGCTCGCCGCCGTCCGCGCGGCCATGGACCGCAACAAGGACGCCGGACCCAACCGGGGAGCGGGCGCCGTCGCGCTGCTCGCCGACCATGTGCCCGCCCTCGGCCACCGGCTCGGCGGACCGCTGGTCGCCCAGGCCGCCCGGCTGTGGTTCGACATCCTGGTCACCAGCGTGCCGCTGCCCGGCATCGGCCTGAGGCTCGGCGGCCACCCGCTGACCGAGGTCTACCCCTTCGCGCCGCTGGCCCGCGGCCAGTCCCTGGCCGTCGCGATCTCCACCTACCGCGGCCAGGTCCACTACGGGCTCGTCGCGGACGCCAAGGCCGTGCCCGACCTGAACCGGCTCGCCCGCGCCGTGACCGAGGAGGTGGAGACCCTGATCACGGTCTGCGGATCCTGATCAACGGCGTTTGGCCTACCGGCCCGGCGCTGCCGTAAAATCCCCCGTTCGAAAGCAGGCGCGAGTCCGAGCGCCGCACAGTGATCAGGGAACGGCAGCGCGATGACGGTGACAGACGAGGGCCCGACGGCCACGGACGAAGTGGTGTACGGGCCCGGGATCGACCCCGAACGCCTGGCCGTGTGCCTCGAAGTGCTAAAGGAGCTCGACGGGATCGACGTGGACCACCCGGACGCCGTCGCCGTGCGCCGGGCCACCTCGCAGATCTACCGCACGGTCAAGCAGCGCCGCCGCCAGGAGCGCCGGGCCGCCAAGACCGCGAACGACAAGGCGGTCACGGAGGCCACGGCCACCGGATCCGCGCAGCGCATCGACGACGAGACCGAGGGCATCCTGCCCTCGTCCACGACGGGCGCGGGACGGATCGCGGGCATACTCGAGCGCCCGCGCTCCTGCTACGTCTGCAAGACCCGCTACGTCGAGGTCGACTACTTCTACCACCAGCTCTGCCCGCGGTGCGCGCTCGAGAACCGCGCCCGCAGGGACGCCCGCGCCGACCTCACGGGCAAGCGCGCCCTGCTCACCGGCGGCCGCGCCAAGATCGGCATGTACATCGCGCTGCGGCTGCTGCGCGACGGCGCGCACACGACGATCACGACCCGGTTCCCGAGTGACGCCATCCGCCGCTTCAAGGCCCAGCCGGACAGCGACGAGTGGATCCACCGGCTGAAGATCGTCGGTATCGACCTGCGTGACCCGGCCCAGGTGGTGGCCCTGGCCGACTCGGTCGCCGCCGAGGGACCGCTGGACATTCTGATCAACAACGCGGCCCAGACCGTACGGCGCTCCCCGCAGGCCTACAGCGAGCTGGTCGCCGCCGAGTCGGCCCCGCTGCCGGCCGGTGAGCTGCCCGCGGCCGAGGTGATCGGCACATTCGGCTCGGGGGCGGTCGCGGAGCTGCCGGTGGCGGGCGGCGGCGCGCTCACCGCCCAGGACGTCACCGACCTGGCCCTGGTCTCCGGCTCGGCGTCCCTGGAGCGGATCGCCGCCGGCACGGCCATCGACGCCGGCGGTCTCGTGCCCGACCTGCACGACACCAACAGCTGGATCCAGGCGGTGGAGGACGTCACGCCGGTGGAGCTGCTCGAGGTCCAGCTGTGCAACTCGACGGCGCCCTTCATCCTGATCAGCCGCCTGCGTCCGGCGATGGCGGCCGCCGCGGCCCGCCGCGCCTACATCGTGAACGTCTCCGCCATGGAGGGCGTGTTCAACCGCGGCTACAAGGGCGCGGGACACCCGCACACCAACATGGCCAAGGCCGCCCTGAACATGCTCACGCGGACCAGCGCCGAGGAGATGTTCCAGAAGGACCGCATCCTGATGACGGCCGTCGACACCGGCTGGATCACCGACGAGCGCCCGCACCCGGACAAGGTCCGCCTCGCCGAGGCCGGCTTCCACGCCCCGCTCGACCTGGTGGACGGCGCCGCCCGCGTCTACGACCCGATCGTGCGCGGCGAGGCGGGCGAGGACCTGTACGGCGTCTTCCTCAAGGACTACGCGCCGGGCAAGTGGTGAGCCGGCCGCCGGTCCGATGCCTCTGACGAGGTATCAGTCCACGGTCCGTAGCCGGTAGTTGCCCGCCGCGACGAGTTCCAGGACCGTGCGCCAGTCCTCCAGGACGCCCGCGTCGAAGCCGGCGGCGCGGGCCTCCTCGGCCGCCTGGCGCAGCGACAGCGCGTCCTCCTCGGACAGGCGGCCGTCGGCGGGCGCCGCATGCTGTCGCAGGAGGCGGGAGACGCGCTCGCCGAGCAGGGCGCGCACCGCGTCCGCCGCCGGGTCGGCAGCACCGTCGACGCCGCCCGGCCGCAGCAGCCGGCCGATGCCGTGGACCAGGCCCGCCACCTGGAGCTCCTTGTCGGCCGGGTGGCGCCGGCGCAGCAGGGCGGCGGTGCGCAACGCGTGGGCGCGGGCGTCGGGCGGGCAGGCGTACAGCAGGTCCATGAGCTCCTCGGCGCTGCGCAGCTCCATGCGTCGGTCCTCCCGCGAGAAAGCCGTCGTGGTGGGTCAGCAGATCATGGCGAGCTTGCGGCGCGGCCAACGGAACCTGAACCCCGCCCGGCACATGATGCGACAAATCACCCCGCAAGTGGTCCAATCAACACGCGCGACGTCAGATAGTTACCTGGTCTTTGCCGCGCTATCGAGCGGGAGGCCGCTCATTTGGTTAATCTGGGGTGGACGGACAGCGACTACGGGTTCCATCCACACCCATGGTCCGTCCCGGGGCAAGCCGGTGCACCACGGCCTGCTCGCACCTCAGTTGCCGACGCCACCGCGTCCGAGATGCATACCAACCAGACCCGAGCGGGCTTGGGCGGCGCGGTGCGTACCGGCCGCATGCCCCGAGGGTGACCGACACATAAGGAGTGCGCGGTGACACCGGAGAAGACGAATCGCGAGCAGCGCCCCAACGAACGCATGGAGCGCGCGGGCCGAAGGCCCGCGGACCTGGGCAGCCTCGACGTGTGGGCCCGCTCGGCACCGATCCGCCTGGCGGGGTACGAGGACGACCTGGCCGAGCCCCACATCCTGCCCAGCGTGGACTGAGCGGCCAGAACCCGTCGCGATCGCCGACCGCATGGGCGTGCCAGACTCACGCCCATGCTGATCAGAGAAGCCACGGCCGGGGACTGGCCGCGGATCTGGCCTTTCTGGCACCGGATCGTCGCCGCCGCCGAGACGTACGCCTGGGACCCGGACACCTCCGAGGAGGATGCCCGGGCCTTGTGGATGGGCCCCGCCAAACGCGTGTACGTCGCCGAGGACGACACCGGCGCGGTCGTCGGCTCCGCCTACGTCACCCCCAACTACGGCGGTCCCGCCGCCCGCGTCGCCAACGCGGGTTTCATGGTCGACCCCGACCGGTCCGGCCTGGGCATCGGCCGCGCCCTGGCCGAGCACGTCCTCCGGGCCGCGACGGCCGCCGGCTACCGGGCGATGGTCTTCAACGCCGTCGTGGAGACCAACCCAGCCGTCGGGCTGTGGACCTCGCTCGGCTTCCGGATCCTCGGCACGGTGCCGGAGGCCTACGAGCACCCCCGGCACGGCCCGGTGGGCCTGCACATCATGTACCGGGCCCTGTAGACGAGGCGCTCCGAACGGGCCCTCCGGAGACCCGGTCCTACGACCCCGGCGGCAGGTCCGCCGTCCTCGGCCAGGGACGCAGCCGCTCGATCTGCTCCGCCAGGTCCAGCAGATCCGCCTCCGCGCCCGGACGCCCCACCAGTTGAACGGCGCACGGCGCGCCCGAGGGCAGCGTCCCGAACGGCACCGCCATCGCGGGCCATCCGGCGAGGTTCCACGGCGGGGTCATCGGCGAATAGAGGGTGTCGGCCAGCACATTGCGCAGCCAGCCCCGCTCGTGCCAGGGCCCGGCCTGCGGGGAGCGGCGGGCCAGCGCGGGGGTGAGCAGCGCGTCGTACTCGGCGAAGAACGGCTCCATCCGCCGCCGCAGCTCCTCCCGGCGCGTGTCCGCGCGCACCCCCTTCAGGAACCGGCGCCCCAGGGCGGCGTGCACCCGGGTGCGCCGGGTCAGCAGCCGCGGGTCAATGCCCGCCGCGTCCACGGCCGTGCCCGCCGTCCAGTGCCGCAGAGCCGTCACGCCCAGCGACACCGGATACGGCGGCTCGGCCCGGCGCACCCGGTGACCCGCCCCGGCCAGCAGCCGCGCCGCGTCCCTGGTGGCGGCGGCGTAGGGCCTGCTCACGCCCACCCCGGCGAGTGGGCTGCGCACGGACACGGCGATCGTGCGCGGGCTCGCCTCCCGACCGCTCTCGGCCTCGGTGCCGGCCAGCACGGAGAGCATCAGCCGGGCGTCCTCGACGGTCGTGGCGAGCGGCCCGTTCTCGGACATGCCGAACCAGTCGCCCTCGCCGATCCCGGCGGGCACCACCCCGTGCCCCGGTTTGACGGTGACCAGCCCGCAGTTGGCGGCAGGGATGCGCAGGGAGCCCATGCCGTCGTTGCCGAGGGCGAGCGGGACCATGCCGGCGGCGACCGCAGCCGCGCTGCCACCCGAGGAGCCGCCCGCGTTCCGGCTCGGGTCCCACGGGTTGCGGGTGATGCCGTGGACGCCCTCCGTGGTGCCGAACACGCACAGCTCGGGCACGTTCGTCAGCCCGACGACCACCGCGCCCGCCGCCCGCAGCCGGGCCACGGTGACATGGTCGCCGGCGGCCGGGGTGTCCGGGGTCGCGGCCGACCCCACGCGGCTGGACTCGCCCCGCACCGCCAGGTTGTCCTTCACGGCCACCGGCACGCCCGCGAGCGGCAGTACGGCCAGATCACCGCGGGCCGCCACCTCGTCGGCCTCCGCGAGCGCGGCCTCGGCGCGGACGGTGCGGAAGGCGCCGACGTGGCCGTCGAGCCGCTCGATCCGGGCGAGGTGCTCGGCCACCACCTCGCGGGGCGTGGCCCGCCCGTCGCGTACGGCGGCGGCGATCTCGGCGGCACTGCGGCCGGCCCACTTGGTCACGGGCGCTCCTCGGAAAGGGGACGGACGGTTGGGTACTCGCGAGTATGCAGGCACGACCGTGCCCGGCGGCAGGTGCCGCGTCGAGACGTGCCCGCCGGTGGAAGGGCCGGTGGAATGGCCCGTGCAGCGCCGTATGCGGGCCGTCCGAGTGGGTCTAAGGTCGAAGACAGAGGACGCGTACGAGGGGAACCGGTCGGCGATGGCACAGGACGAGGCCGTGATCGGCTGCACGGGGGAGATTCTCATCGGCACGCGCGGTTCCGCGGGCCCGGGCGAGATCCTGGTGCGGGTCAGAGGCGGCTGCGAGACCTTCCTCGCCTGGTCGCAGGAGCCGCTGCCGATCGGTGCGACGGTGCTCGTGGTCGAGTCACGCGGACGCCGCGAGGTCGACGTCATCGCGTGGGGCGACCCCTTGGAGAGATTGCGGGACGTTCCTGTCGATCCGGGGTGAGCCCCGGGCTGATCCCGGGCTGACCCGGGCTAAGGAGAACAAGGCCATGTTCGGTTACCGCGTTCCCGCCCCCGACGAGGCGATGCTGATCTCCGGAGGCAGGCGGGGACTGGGGGGCGCGCCGTTCCGGGTGGTGACGGGACACGGGAAGTTCGTGTTCCCCGTCTTCCGCAAGGTCCGCTTCCTGACCCTGTCGATGTGCGAGTCCGAGGTCGTGGAGACCTGCGTCACCAAGCAGGGCATCGCGCTGCACGTGCGCGCCGTCATCGCCTTCAAGGTCGGCAACGACACCGAGAGCATCATCAACGCCGGTCAGCGCTTCCTCTCCGACCAGGACCAGATGTCGGTCCTGACCGGCCGGATCTTCGCCGGCCATCTGCGAGCCATCATCGGCTCGATGACGGTCGAGGAGATCGTCACCGAACGCCAGAAGCTCGCCGCGGAGGTGCTGGACACCTCCAAGACCGAGATGGCGAAGATCGGCCTGATCGTGGACTCGCTGCAGATCCAGTCGATCGACGACGGGGACACCGGCTACATCGACGCGATGTCCGCGCCGCACAAGGCGGCCATCCGGCGGCAGGCCCAGATAGCGCAGGCCCAGGCCAACCAGGCCGCCGCCCAGGCCGAGCAGGAGGCGGCGCGCAAGCAGGCCGAGTACGCCCGGCAGACCGCGGTGGTGAAGGCGGAGTACTCGGCCGAGGTGGACCGGGCCCAGGCGCAGGCGGCCCAGGCAGGGCCGCTGGCGCAGGCGCACGCCCGGCAGGAGGTGCTCGACGCCCAGACCGAACTGGCCCAGCGGCAGGCCAGGCTGCGCCAGCAGGAGCTGGTGGCGGAGATCGTGAAGCCCGCCGAGGCCGAGGCCGAACGCGTCCGGGTCCTCGCCGCCGCCGAGGCGCAGCGGATGAAGGTCCAGGCCGAGGCCGCCGCGTCGTACGACCGCGTCGCCCTGGACCGGATGCTCATCGACCAGCTCCCGCTGATCGTGAAGGAGGCCGCGGGCGGTCTCTCCGGGGCCAACGTCAACGTCCTGAACGGCGCCGACGGACTCGGCGAGATAGCGGCCGGCCTGGTCGCCCAGGGCCTGACGATCCTGGACTCGGTCCGGCAGAACCTGAACGGCCAGGGCGATCGGCACCCCGGCGGCGCCCGCCCCGAGGAGGGCGACGGCAGGCCCGCACTGCGCGGCCCCGGCGCGCCGCGGCCCGGCACCGGGCAAGAGGAGCCGGGCGAGGGCACGTCCGACGGTGAGCGGCCCGATCCCCGCACCCGCTGAGGTCCGCGCCGGCCGCACCGCTGTCCGCCCACCCCACGGAGCCTGACTCATGCATGACGACCCCGGCCTGGTCGAGGCCCGCCTCCGGCGGGTGCTCGACGAGCGCATCCGCCCCGCCGTGTATCCCGAGTCCGTCCCGCTGGACGTCGCGGTCCGGCACGCGCCCGGCGAACCCGTACCGGTCGCCGAGGGCCTGGCCGCCGAAGCCGAGCCGATCGAGGCGGGCACCCGGTGGGGTGCGCCGTGGGGCACCAGCTGGTTCCGGGTGACCGGTACCGTGCCCGAAGCGTGGGCCGGGAGGACCGTCGAAGCGCTCCTCGACCTCGGCTTCGACCAGAACATGCCCGGCTTCCAGTGCGAGGGCCTGGTGTACCGGCCGGACGGCACCCCGGTGAAGGGGCTCAACCCGCGCACCTCCTGGGTCCGCGTCGGCGCCCCCGCCCGGGGCGGCGAGGAGGTGCGCCTGCACATCGAGGCCGCCTCCAACCCCGTCATCCCCGGCTTCCTGCCCACTCCGCTCGGCGACCCGGAGACGGCGGGCGACGAACCGCGGTACTCGCTCGGGCGCATGGACCTCGCCGTGTTCGACGAGAACGTATGGCGGCTGGTCATCGACCTGGAGGTGCTGGGGGAGCTGATGGCCGAGCTGCCGCCCGACGCGCAGCGCCGCTGGGAGATCCTGCGCGCGATGGACCAGGCGCTCGACGCGGTCGACCTCCAGGACGTGAACGGCACCGCCCGGCGGGCCCGGGCCCGGCTCACCGAGGTGCTTGCCGCGCCCGCAGCCGCCTCCGCGCACCGGATCAGCGCGGTCGGGCACGCCCACATCGACTCGGCGTGGCTGTGGCCGCTGCGCGAGACCGTGCGCAAGGTGGCCCGCACCGCCTCCAACATGACCGCGCTGCTCGAGGACGAGCCCGAGTTCGTCTTCGCGATGTCCCAGGCCCAGCAGTGGGCGTGGCTCAAGGAACGGCGGCCCGAGGTGTGGACACGGGTGAAGAAGGCCGTGGCGGACGGGCGGTTCGTTCCGGCCGGCGGCATGTGGGTGGAGTCCGACACCAACATGCCCGGATCGGAGGCGATGGCCCGGCAGTTCGTGCACGGCAAACGGTTCTTCCTCGACGAGTTCGGCATCGAGAACGACGAGGCCTGGCTGCCCGACACCTTCGGCTTCGCCGCCGGACTGCCGCAGATCATCAGGGCGGCGGGCTCCACCCGGCTGCTCACACAGAAGATCTCCTGGTCCCGCACCAACGCCTTCCCGCATCACACCTTCTGGTGGGAAGGCATCGACGGCACGCGGATCTTCACCCACTTCCCGCCCGTCGACACCTACAACTGCTCCATGACGGGCCACGAACTCGCCCACGCGGCACGCAACTTCAAGGACAAGGGCGCCGCCCGGCACTCCCTCGCCCCCACCGGCTGGGGTGACGGAGGCGGCGGCACCACCCGGGAGATGGTCGCCAAGGCGGCCCGGTTGCGCGACCTGGAGGGCTCGCCGCGGGTGGTGTGGGAGACGCCGCGGGAGTTCTTCGACCGGGCCCAGGCCGAGTACCCGCAAGCCCCCGTCTGGGTCGGCGAGTTGTACCTGGAACTGCACCGCGCCACCCTCACCAGCCAGGCCGGTACCAAGCGGGGCAACCGGCGCAGCGAACACCTGCTGCGGGAGGCGGAGCTGTGGGCGGCGACTGCTGCCGTACGCACCGGATTCGCCTATCCCTACGACGAGTTGGACCGGATCTGGAAGACGGTGCTGCTGCACCAGTTCCACGACATCCTGCCCGGCTCCTCCATCGCCTGGGTGCACCGCGAGGCACGCGCCACCTACGAGCGGATCGCCGGGGAACTGAACCGGATCGTCGAGTCGGCCCAGCGCGCGCTGGCGGGCGAGGGCGCCGTACCGCTGGTCTTCAACGCGGCCCCACACGCACGGGCCGGCGTCCCGGCCGGCGGCGCCGCCACCCCGGCCACCGAGGGCCGCACGGAGCTGAGGTTCCGCGCGGGCGGCGGATTCGTCCTGGACAACGGTCTGCTGCGGATCGGGATCGACGAGCGGGGCCTGGTCGTCTCGGCGTACGACATCGAGGCCGGCCGCGAGACGATCGCCGAGGGCCGGGTCGCGAACCTCCTCCAACTGCACCCGGACCTCCCGAACATGTGGGACGCCTGGGACGTGGACGAGTTCTACCGCAACACGGTCATCGACCTCACCGACGCCGAGTCCGTCACGGCCCGCGAGGACGGCGCCTCGGTAGGTGTCGTACGGAACTTCGGGGACTCCAGGGTCACCCAGGTGCTGTCGCTTCCGGCGGGGGAGCGGCGGCTGGTGCTGGACACCGGGGTGGACTGGTACGAGACGGAGAAGTTCCTCAAGCTGGCCTTCCCGCTCGACGTGCACGCCGAACGGTACGCGTCCGAGACGCAGTTCGGGCACTTCTACCGCCCCACCCACACCAACACCTCGTGGGACGCGGCCAGGTTCGAGGCCTGCAACCACCGTTTCGTGCACGTGGCCGAGCCCGGCTGGGGTGTTGCCGTCGTCAACGACTCGACGTACGGCCACGATGTGACCCGCACGGTCCGCACCGACGGCGACCGGGGCACCACCACCACGGTCCGGATGTCCCTGCTGCGTGCCCCGCGCTTCCCCGACCCCGCCACCGACCAGGGCGTCCACCGCTTCCGGCACGCCCTGGTGCCGGGCGCGGACATCGGGGACGCGGTCCGCGAGGGCTGGCGGATCAACCTGCCCGAGCGGCGGCTGACCGGCGGCGGGGACGTCGCTCCGCTGGTGACGGTGGACGAGGACGCGGTGGTCGTGACGGCGGTGAAACTCGCGGACGACGGCAGCGGCGACGTGGTGGTCCGCTTCCACGAGGCCCACGGCGGCCGGGCGCGGGCGATGCTCACGGCCGGGTTCGACGTCGCGGACGTGACGGTGACGGACCTGCTGGAGCGGCCCCTGCCCCAGGAGGCGCCGGAGCGGGACGGCGGCCGGATCGCCCTGCGGCTGCGGCCGTTCGAGCTGATGACGCTGCGGCTGCGGCGCGCGTGAGGTCCTGCGACAGGGGGGCGACTCGGCGGGATCGCGCCGTGCCGCTCTTTCCCGGTGGGGCGCGCGGCCACGATGATGTGGCGATGACACGAAGAACGGTGCCCGACCACTCCTGGGCCGCCCAGCCGGACCCCCTGCTGGCGCTGGCCGAACGTGAGTTGGCGTTCTACAGCCGGTCCTGCGACCGCGCCAGGCGGCTGCACCGCGGTACGGAGCTGGGCGCCCTCACCACCACCTCGGTGACGGTCGTGGCCGCCGGTCTGCACGCGCCGGCCTGGCTGACCGCGATGATCGCGGGCGGCGCCGTGTTCTTCACCGGCATGCGCCAGCTGTTCGACCCCGGCTCCCGCTGGGTGCTCACCGCGCAGGCACGCGAGACTCTGCGCCGGGCCGTCGACCGGTACCTGCTCCTGCCCGAGGCAGAACGCGACGCAGCGGCCCGGCAGACCCTGCGGCACGTGATCGAGGAGGTCGGCGCCGACGAACTGCGCGAATGGTCCGATTCCCGGACCCGTCGCCCGGAACCACCGGTGCCGGCCGCCGGCCCCTGACGGCCCCCGGCCCCTGACCACGACCGGAACGCGGGGACGACCGCGAGCGTTCCCCCATCGAGCGAAAGGACTTCCGTGCCCCCGACGCCCGTCCGCACCCGAGCACGTGACGCCCACGACACCCGTCATCCCGCCCCGCACCAGCCCGACGTCGGCGGTCCGGGCCCACGGCCGTGCCCGGAGGCCCGGTGAGGACGCTGGGCGGGAGCGGGGTCGAGGTCAGCGCCCTCGGCTTCGGCGCCGCCGCCATCGGCAACCTCTACTCCGAGGTGGACGAGGAGCAGGCGCGGGCGGCCGTGGCCGCCGCCTGGGAGCAGGGCATCCGCTACTTCGACACCGCCCCGCACTACGGCCTCGGCCTGTCCGAACGCCGCCTCGGCGCTGCCCTGCGCGGCCTTCCGCGCTCCGCGTACACGGTCTCCACGAAGGTCGGGCGGCTGCTCGCACCCGCGGACACGGGCGGGAGCGATCTCGCCCATGGTTTCGCGGTGCCCGCCGCCCACCGCCGCGTGTGGGACTTCAGCGCGGACGGGGTACGGCGCGGACTGGAGGCCAGTCTCGAACGGCTCGGCCTGGACCGCGTCGACGTCGTCTACCTCCACGACCCCGACGACCACGCCGAGCAGGCCTTCCGCGAGGGCTACCCGGCGCTGGAGGAACTGCGCGCCCAGGGCGTGGTCGGGGCCATCGGGGCGGGCATGAACCAGTCGGAGATGCTGACCCGCTTCGTCCGCGACACGGACGTGGACGTGGTGCTGTGCGCCGGCCGGTACACCCTGCTCGACCAGCGCGCCGAGTCGGAGCTGCTGCCCGCGGCCGCCGAGCGCGGCGTGTCCGTCGTCGTCGGCGGCGCCTTCAACTCCGGCCTGCTGGCGGACCCCAGGCCCGGTGCGACGTACAACTATGCCAGGGCGGCACCCGAGTTGGTGGAGCGCGCCCAGCGCATGAAGGCGGTGGCCGGCCGGCACGGAATCACCCTGCGGGCCGCGGCCCTGCGCTTCTGCGCCGGCCACCCGGCCGTGGCCTCCGTCCTGGTCGGCACCCGCTCGGCGGCTGAAGTCCGCGACTGCGCGGAGCAGTTCGCCGCACCCGTGCCCGCCGCCTTCTGGCAGGAGCTGAGGGACACCGGTCTGCTGCCCGCCTCCGGGACCTGACGGGGACCGGTCACGGCTCCCGGGTGCCGGTGCCCAGCCGGGTCGGCGGCAGGAAATCGCGCACGTAGGAGCGGTCCCAGCAGGCACCGGTCGCCCGCAGCTGCCGCCAGGTCGTGAAGTGGTAGCGGAACAGCCGGGCGCGGACGTAGCGCGGCGGCTCGTCCGGCGGGAAGGGGGAGCGGCGCAGCAGCCTGAGGGTGTCGCGGTCGTTCTCCAGGAGCCGCTCCACCATCGCGCCGAACCAGACGCCCGCGTAGGCCGGGGAGAGCGCGGCGAACCACATCATCCAGTCCAGGCGCAGATGGTACGGCGCGAACTGGCGCGGCCAGTGCCGGGTATCACCGGGCTTGCCCCGGAACTCGTACTCCCGCCAGTCCGCGTCCTCGTGCGGCACCTCGTCCAGCGTGCCCTCCACCACCACCTCGTAGCGGACACGGCTGACGCTGCCGAACGCGCCGTAGGTGTTGACCAGGTGCAGCGGGTCGAAGGAGCGGTTCATGACCTGGCGGCGGGAGACCATGTTGACCACCGGGCGGTAGCTGAGGAGCACCAGCAGCACGGCCACGGCGAGGACCACGACCTCGTACCACAGCGGCGCGGCCGGCCCGGACGGCGCGCTCCCCGGGAAGCGGACCGCCGACAGCGCCAGCACGATCGCGATCCAGTTCAGCCAGGAGAAGTTCCCGGACAGCACCAGCCACAGCTGGGTGACGATCATCAGCGAGGCACCGATCGTGGCGATCGGCTGCGGAGCGAACAGCAGGAACGGCACGATCAGCTGCGTGACGTGGTTGGCGGCCACCTCCGCCTTGTGCAGGGGCCCCGGCAGATGGTGGAAGAACCAGCTCAGCGGGCCCGGCATCGGCTGCGTCTCGTGGTGATAGTGCAGACAGGTCAGCTTGCGCCAGCAGGCGTCGCCGCGCAGCTTGATCAGCCCCGCGCCGAACTCGACGCGGAAGAGGATCCAGCGCAGCAGGAACAGCACGAGCACCGGAGGGGCCACCTCGTCGTTGCCGAGGAAGACCGCGAGGAACCCGGTCTCCAGCAGCAGGGACTCCCAGCCGAAGCCGTACCAGGTCTGCCCGACGTTGACGATCGACAGGTACAGCGCCCAGGGGACGAACCACAGCAGCATCGCGGCCCACAACGGCACCAGCGAGTCCACGCCCGCGACCAGCGCCGCCGACACCGCGCACCCGGTCCAGGCGACCGCCGCGAAGAGCCGGTCGGAGTAGCGCAGGTGGAACAGGCTCGGCGCCCGGGTGAACGGCACCCGCTGCAGGAAACGGGGGATCGGCAGCATGCCCCGTTCGCCGAGCAGCGCGCGGAACTGGAGCGCCGCCGTCAGAAAGGCGACGAGATACACCACGGCCAGCGCGCGCTGGAAGACCAGCCGGCTCAGCCAGTACTCGGGTGCGGTGAACCAACCCACGGTCGAGCGCTCCTCTCCTCTCGTCCTCCGGGAAAGTCACGGCCCGGCTACCCCACCCCCGGCTCGAAGAATCAGCCGATCCCTGGCAAGGTGTCCTGCATGGCTGAACAGGGAGCGCCCGCCCTGTCACTCCCGGAGGACTGGCCCGCCCGCCCGGATCCCATTCTGGCGCTCAACGGCATGGGCACCTTCGACTGGGACCTGGACGCCGGGCTCGTGCACCTGGACGCCCAGGCCCACCGGATCTTCGACCTCAGCCCGGAGGAGAACGACCGCCGTCCGGGCACCGTGGGCAAGCGGCTGCTGCCGTCCGAGCGCGATCGCCTGGACGCCCTGGTCGCCCGGGCGATGAAGGAGGGCCGCCGGAACTACGGCACCTACGTCCGCCTGCGCCTGCGCGACGGCGGCCTGCGCTGGGCCCACGTGCAGGGCTACATCCAGCGCGACGGGACGGGCCGGCCGAGCAGGATCACCGGGATCCTCCGCGACGCCTCCGAGGAACTCGGCGACATCGCCGCCCGCCGGGAGCGGGCCGCCCAGGCCGCGGCCCGGCGCAGGCAGACCAACGTCGTGGAGGCCGCCACCGCCGCCCTCGCCCACGCGCGCACCGTGCAGGACGTCATCGAGGTCGTCAAGGACTCCCACGGACTGGCACTCCTCGGCTCCAAGAGCCTGGTCCTCGGCCTGGTCGAGGCCGGCCGCATCCGGCTCGTCGCCGAGGGCCCCGAGGGCTCCTCCGTGCCGGGCACCCGCGTCACCCGGATCGACGAGCCCTACCCGATGAGCGAGGCCGTGCGCACCCTCAGCCCCCGCTTCATCGAGTCCCCGGAGGAGTTCGCCGAGCGCTACCCCATCCTGTGGCCGCGCATCACCGGACTGGACATCACCTCGGCGGCCTATCTGCCGCTGATCGCCCAGGCGCGCCCGATCGGCGGAATGGGCCTGCTCTACAGCGACCGCCGCGGCTTCACCCCGGACGAGCGCGACGTCCTGATCGCCCTCGGCAGCAGCATCGCGCAGAGCCTCCAGCGGGCCATGTTCTACGAGCAGGAGAAGGACCTCGCCCAGAGCCTGCAACAGGCCATGCTGCCGCGCACCATCCCCAGCGTGCCCGGAGCCGACATCGCCGTCCGCTACCGCTCCGGCTACGCGGGCGGCTCCCTGGGCCGCGACATCGGCGGCGACTGGTACGACCTGATCCCGCTGCCCGGGGGCCGGGTCGGCGCCGTCATCGGCGACGTCCAGGGCCACGACACGCACGCCGCCGCCGTCATGGGCCAGCTCCGCATCGTGCTGCGCGCCTACGCCGCCGAGGGGCACGCACCGGCCACCGTGATGGCCCGCGCCTCGCTCTTCCTGCACGAACTCGACACCGACCGCTTCGCCACCTGCCTGTACGCGGAGGCCGACCTGTCCACCGGCGTCGTGCAACTGGTCCGGGCCGGGCACATCGACCCGCTGGTCCGGCACAGCGACGGAAGCTGCCACCTGATAGGCGTCGACGGGGGGCTGCCGCTCGGCCTGTCCGCCGAGTTCGGCAGCCTGGAGTACCCCGTCGGCACCATGGAGCTCGACCCCGGTCAGACCCTGGTGCTGTGCACCGACGGCCTGGTCGAACAGCCCGGCGCCGACCTCGACGACGGCATGCGGGCGCTGGCGCGGTCCGTCGCCGACGGGCCCGACGACGTACGGGACCTCGCCGACCGGCTGATCACGATGGCCGAGGCGCGCGGCGGCGACGACGACGTGGCCCTGCTCGTCCTGCGCCGCCAGGTGCCGGCCGAGCGGCAGCCCGTCGGCCGGCTCCAGCAGTACGTGGCCCCCGGGGACCCCGAGGCCCTCAGCCGCGCCCGGCACATGATCCGCACGGCGGTGCGGGCCTGGGGCGCCGAGGAGGACTCGTACGAGATCGAACTCGTGGCCGACGAACTGATCACCAACGCCCTGATGCACACCGAGGGCGCCGCGATCGTCACCCTGCGGGTCCTCAGCGGGTCCGGACGGCGGCTGCGGATCGAGGTCGAGGACTCCTCCAGCGCCCTGCCGCGCCGCCGCGAACCGGGGGCGGACGGCGTCTCCGGCCGGGGGCTGCTGCTCGTGGACCGGCTCACCGACGTGTGGGGCGTGGAGGCGCGCGGCGGCGGCAAGTGCGTGTGGTGCGAGTTCGCGGTGCCCGGCGAGAGCTGACGTGGCGCCCCGCGGCCGCGTGGCACTCTGGACCTATGCCGGAACTGCCCGAGGTCGAAGCGCTGAAGGACTTCCTGACCGACCATCTGGTCGGCCACGGGATCGTGCGCGTGCTGCCCGTCGCGATCAGCGTGCTGAAGACGTACGACCCGCCGGTCACCGCCCTGGAGGGCCGCGAGGTCACCGCGGTGCGCCGGCACGGCAAGTTCCTGGACCTGGAAACCGGCGGCGGCGCGCACCTCGTCACCCATCTGGCCCGCGGGGGCTGGCTCCAGTGGAAGGACCCGCTGCCCGACGGCGTGCCCCGGCCCGGCAAAGGTCCGCTGGCCCTGCGCGTCGCCCTGGAGACCGGCGCGGGCTTCGACCTCACCGAGGCCGGCACCCAGAAGCGGCTCGCGGTGTACGTCGTACGGGATCCGGCGGAGGTGCCCGGGGTGGCGCGTCTCGGTCCCGACCCGCTGGCCGACGGCTTCGACGAGGAGCGGTTCGCCCGGCTGCTCGCGGGGGAGCGGCGGCAGATCAAGGGCGCCCTGCGCGACCAGAGCCTGATCGCGGGCGTCGGAAACGCCTACAGCGACGAGATCCTGCACGCGGCGAGGATGTCCCCGTTCAAGCTGGCCGCCTCTCTGACGCCGCAGGAGACGCACACCCTGTACGAGGCACTGCGCACCACCCTGACGGAGGCGGTCGCGCGCTCCAGGGGCCTTGCGGCCGGGCGGCTGAAGGCGGAGAAGAAGGGCGGCCTGCGCGTGCACGGCCGCACCGGCGAGCCCTGCCCGGTGTGCGGGGACACCGTCCGCGAGGTGTCCTTCAGCGACTCCTCGCTCCAGTACTGCCCGACCTGCCAGACGGGCGGGAAACCGCTGGCCGACCGGCGCCTGTCCCGGCTGCTCAAGTGACGGACCGGCCGGCGGCTCACCGCGAGTCGAGGGTCACCAGGGGCCGCCCGTCCGCGGTGCGCACCTCGAAGCGGTCGATCTGCCCGGGATGCATCGTCGTGCCGCCCGCCACCGTGCTGGTGCCCGCGTCGTGCGCGAGGACGCTCCACGTGGTCACGGTCTGCTCCGAGCCGTCGCGGCCGACCACGACCAGTCGGCAGGAATGGGGACCCGAGCCGTCCCTGACCCGCACCTCCAGATCGCTGCCCCAGTCCCGGTCGGCGGCTTTGATCTCGGCCCACACACCCGTGGTCGCGTCGGTCGCCGCGTACCGGGCGGGGCCGCCGTGGTGTCCGGCGACGGCGGCCACCGCGGGTCCGCACACGGCGAGCACCACCGAGGCGGCCAGACCGTAGAGGAACCGCCGGCGTCCGGCCCGGCGCCGCCGGGCGACCTCGCCGACCAGCCGGTCCAGCAGCCCCGGGCCGGGCCGGGTCATCGGGTGCACGAAGCGCGGCGTGGCCCGCCGGTACAGCATCAGCTGCCGGGTCGTGGGGCCGAACTCGGTGACGTGCGCCGCGCAGCGAGGGCACTCCGCGAGGTGGTCCTCGAAGCGGAAGGCGTCCGCCTCGTCCAGCATGCCGAGCGCGTACGCGCCGGCGTCGCGATGCCGTTCCAGGGACCTCATGCCGAATCCTCGTGCCTGTGAGTGCGGGTGGGGTTACTCGTTGCTCCCACCCGTACGAGCCCGGCACCGGAATCACTCAGCCGCGTTCCGAATCGTAATCAAGACGTTCGGAGCGGCCGGTCCCGCGGATTGGTCGGAATCCGGCCGCGTTCCGAGAGGCCCCGAATCCGGGAAGAACCCGGGTCTAGAAGAGGTGGATGGCCAGATGTCCGAGGGGCAGTCCGAGCTGCCAGGCGGGCGTCCACACCTTCGGTCCCTCGTCCTCGCCGAACACGCTCGCGCCGCCCGGCACCGCGTCCAGATCGGGCGCGAGCAACTCGGTCTCCTCCAGCCAGCGCCAGGCCGCCTCGGCCAGCGTCAGGTCGGGCGAGGGCATCCCGCGGGCCTCCGCCTCGTCCGCGAGGCCGGCCATCCGCTCGCACACCCAGTCCTGCCACGGCTGGTCGTACGCGGTCAGCGACAGCCAGGTCTCCAGCTGGGAGACCACCCGGACGCGGGAGAGCTCGCCGCCGGTGTCGGACAGGAAGATGGTGAGCGCCAGCGCGTCCCGCCCGGCGCGGAACTCGAACGACGTCGGCGGCATCAGATCGCCGGTGCGCAGCAGCTCGTCGGCGATGTACTCGGCGTACAACCAGGCCATGGGTACGGCCAGTTCGCCGCCGTCCGGGCCGTCCGTGCTCTCGTGACCTCTGTGCAGCATCCCTTCCTGCCCTCCTCCGGTGCGTTCTCCTCGCCCGACCCCGGGTCCCGGGGTCCCGCCCCCTGTCGGAACACGGATGAGGACAGCCGATTACTCAACAGCGGTCCACGGCAAGGCGCTTTACGGAGGTTTGACCAGGCGGCCGGTTTCACCGCAGGTCGGCCGCGTATCCCGGAAGCATCCGGCGCAGGGCGCGCAGCGCGTAGTACGCGCGGGACTTCACGGTACCGGGCGGGATGCCCAGGGCCTGGGCGGCCTCCGCCACACTGGCCCCCCGGAAGTACACCAGCACCAGGACTTCACGGTGCTCGGGAGTGAGAGTCTTCACAGCCTCCCGGACGTCGAGCGTCGCGGCGGACCGCTCGGCGTGGTCGGCGATGACCCGCGCGTTCTCCAGGTCCGCGTCCCCGACCTCCGGCGGCCGGGCCTGCCGGGCGCGGCGCGCGTCGATGGCGAGCCGGCGCGCCACGGTCAGCAGCCAGGGCCGCACCGAGTCGAAGGCGTCGGCGCGCAGCGCCTCGGGGTGCTGCCAGGCGCGCACGAGCGTCTCCTGGAGCAGGTCCTCGGCGCGCTGGCGGTCGCCGTCGCACAGGCGCAGCAGCAGCGCGAAGAGCGGTCGGCCGTGCTCGCGTTGCAGCGCGGCGAGCTCGTGCTCGGCGGTCGTCGTCCCGTGCGGGAGGGTGGTTCCGGCCGTCATGGCCGTATGGCATCGCAGGGGGCCGCGCGGGGACAGGGCGTGCACACGGCTGTGCGACGGACGGTCGATCGGGTCGGCGAACGGTACGACGAACGGTCCGTCAGGCCCCTTCTCTTACACGAACGGGCCAACGCGGCGCCCATACCGTTTGCGAAAGCCGTCAGATTCGTACCCATTTGTCTGTCCATACGACCGCCATGGGGTGAACTGATGATCGCACGCAGACAGCAGGTGTCCCTGGTCGTGACGGCCCTCCTCACCGCGGCCGCCGCCTGCCAGGCCCACCAACGGGAACAGCAGACTCCGCCCGGACGAGCCGCCCCGACCGCCCCGAACTCCGCGAGCGCGCCCGGCGCGTTCACGCTCGTCGCCTCCGGCGGCATCCTGCCGGACGCCTCGGTGCTGGAGCGGGCCGCCTTCGACGCGGGCGGCGCGGGCCACGACTTCCGGCCGATGCTCGAAGGCGTCAAGGACATCGTCTCCCGGGCCGACCTGGCGCTGTGTCACCTGGGCACCGCCTTCGGAGCGGGCGCGCCCTACACCGGCGCCCCCCGCTACAAGTCCCCGCCCGAGCTGGCGTCGTCCCTCGCCGCGGCGGGCTACGACAGCTGCGCCACCGCCTCCGAGCACACCCTGGACGACGGCGCCGACGGCGTCCGGCGCACCCTGGAGGCCCTAGACGGCGCCGGCCTGCGGCACGCAGGCTCGGCGCGGGGCGAGGGCGAGGCGCGCGGCACCCTCCTCCGGGCCGGACGCGCCGTGGTGGCCCACCTCGCCTACACCTACGGCACCAACGACCCCCTCCCACCCGATCAGCCGTGGGCCGTCCGTGTGATCGACGAGAAGCGGATCGTCGAGGACGCCCGAGCCGCCCGCAAGGCGGGTGCCCAGGTCGTGGTCGTGTCCCTGAACTGGGGCCGGGCCTGGCAGGACGCGCCCGACGCCCAGCAACTGGACCTCGCCCGGAAGCTGACCGCCTCGCACTCCGGCGGCCGGCCCGACGTCGACCTGATCCTCGGCAGCCATGCCCATGTCCCGCAGGCCTACGAGAAGGTCAACGGCACCTGGGTGGTCTACGGGCTCGGCGACCAGATCGCAGGCGCCACCACCGACGACAGCGGCCGGCGCAACCCGCGCGCCAACCAGAGCACGCTGGCCCGCTTCACGTTCTCCCCGCCCGCCAAGCAGGGCGGGCGCTGGGAGGTGGCCCGGGCCGAGTTCGTCCCCGAGGTGTTCGACCTGGACGCCGGCCGGGTGGTGAACCTCGGCAAGGCCATCGCCCGCGGCGCCGACCTCCAGGGCGTGCGCGACCGGATCCGCACCGCGGTGCTCAGCCGGGGCGCGGCGAAGGACGGGCTCGTCATGGGGGAATGAGGCCGGCCGACCGGCCGGGGGAGCGGGGCCGGCCGGTCGACCGGGGCGTGGGGCCGGTCAGTCGACGTCCACGTGCTCGAAGAGGTCGAGCATCTCACCCAGCACGCGCAGGCACGCCCGTACCTCGGAGTCCGTCAGATCGCCCCCGACCCGGCGCAGCAGCAGGTGCTCACGGTCCAGCACCGAGGTGATCGCCGCCCGGCCCGCGTCCGTGAGCCGGATCAGCGACGAGCGCTGGTGCGCCGGGTTCGGGACGCTGATCACCAGGTCGCGGGCCACCGCGTCGTTCACCATGCGCTGCACGAACTGGCGGCTGATCGCCTGCGCGCGTCCCATCTGGGGGACGGTCATCGGGCCGTGCTTGTGCAGCAGGTCGAGCACGGCCCGTACGCCGACGGACAGCCCCTCGACGGCCTCGCCCTGCTCGACCTTGCGCTGCACCCGCCGGTACAGCGGGCCCACCAGATCGAACACCGCGGTGAGGCGATGGCCGAGTTCGTCCGGCGGGAGAGGGGCGTCGGGCCCGTCGTCGAGGTCGCTGTCGATGTCGCTCATCGCACCATCATGACACCTTGGTTGCCAAACAGGTCCGCACAATGACACCCTGGTTGTCATGAATGCTGCTGCGGATCTGCGTTTCGCGCCGTCCTCCGACGGCGACCTCGCCTACCTCGACACCGGCAGCGGGGACCTGGTGGTCCTGCTGCACTCCGGCTGGGTCGACCACCGCGTCCTCGACGCGGCGACCTCGGCCCTCGCCGCCGAGTTCCGGGTCGTCGCCCCGGACGTTCGCGGCCACGGCCGCTCCGCCAACGCGACCGGGCCGTTCCGCTGGGCCGACGACGTGGCCACGCTGCTGCGCCACCTCGACGCCGGCCCGGCGGCCCTCGTCGGTGTCTCGATGGGCGGCGCCATCGTCACCGACACCGTGCTCGAGTACCCGGAACTGGTCCGCGGGGTGGTCGTCTGCGGTGCCGCGACCAGCGAGTTCCAGTACACCGACCCCTGGGCGCGGCAGACGCAGGCGGAGTCGGCACGTGCGCTGGGCGCCGGTGACATCGAGGGCTGGCTCGCGTCCTTCCTGCGCTTCGCGCCCGGCCCGCACCGCACCCCGGACGACATGGACCAGGACATCCTGCGCCGACTGCGCGACATGGCCCTGCACACCCTGTCCAAGCACACCGCCGACGAGAAGAACTGGCACGTGCCCCTGACCGGCACCTGGGACCGCGTGCCGAAGATCGGCGTCCCCGTGCTCACCGTCAACGGCGCCCTCGAGACACCCGACCTCATCGCCGAGGCCGAGCGCCTCGCCCGTACCGTCCCCGACGGCCGCTCCGTCACGATCGAGGGCACCGCCCACTACCCGAACCTGGAGAGGCCGGAGGAGTTCAACGGGATCGTCGCGGACTTCCTCCGCGCCCTCCCGGCCTGATCCGGACGAAGGACGCTAACGCCGGGCCAGCTCCGAGCGCTTGTACGAGTACCCGAAGTAGATCACGCACCCGATCAGGAACCACACGGCGAACCGCACCCAGGTCTCCCACTTCAGGAACGTGATCAGCCACAGCGAGAAGACGACACCCAGCGCCGGCACGAACGGCATCCACGGCGTACGGAAACCGCGCGGCAGGTCCGGCTGCCGGTAGCGCAGCACGATCACCGCCGTGCACACCACCACGAACGCCAGCAGAATGCCGATGTTGGTCAGTTCGGCCGCCTCCGCGATCGGCAGGAACCCCGCGATGGCGGCCGACGCCACCCCGACGATCCACGTCACCCGCGTCGGCACGTGCCGCGTGGGGTGCGTCTTCGCGAACCACTTGGGCAGCAGCCCGTCCCGGGACATGGCGAACCACACCCGGGTCACTCCCAACATGAACGTGAACATGACAGTGAGGATGCCGATGATCGCGCCCACCGCGATCACGTCCGCCAGCCGGCTCAGCCCCACCGACTTGAACGCGGTGGAGAAGCCGCTCTCCTTGTTGATGTCCTTGTAGTTCTGCATGCCGGTCAGCACCAGGCACGCCGCCACGTACAGCACCATCGCGATCGCCAGCGAGTAGATGATCGCCTTCGGCATGTGCCGCCGCGCGTCCTTGGACTCCTCGGCCGCCGTCGACATCGCGTCATAGCCGAAGACCGCGAAGAACACCGTCGCCGCACCGGTGAACGCCCCGCCGACGCCGTAGGGGAAGAACGGGTGGTAGTGGGCGGTGTTGATGTGGAACACGCCGACCACGATCACCACCAGCACCACGACCACCTTCAGCGCCACCACGATTGTCTCGAAGCGGGCCGCGCTGCGAATGCCGAGGTTCAGCAGCCAGGCGATCAGCAGGCACAGGATCGCCGCGAACAGGTCGACCCTGTGCCCGGCGCCGGTGCCGGGCGCGCCCAGCATCCAGGCGGGCAGATGCGCGCCCATGTCCTCGACCAGGAAGCTGAAGTACCCGGAGATGCCGATCGCGACCACCGCCACGATCGCCGTGTACTCGAGGAGCAGGTCCCAGCCGATGAACCAGCCGGCGAACTCGCCGAGCACCGCGTAGCCGTAGGTGTAGGCGGAGCCCGCCTTCGGGATCAGGCCCGCGAACTCGGCGTACGACAGGGCCGCCGCCGCGCTGGCCACACCCGCGATCAGGAAGGACACCAGCACCGCGGGACCCGCCGTCCCGTTGGCCACCGTGCCGGCGAGGGTGAAGATGCCCGCGCCGATGATGCCACCCACACCGATCGCGGTCAGCTGCCACAACCCGAGTGATCGCTCAAGGCGTGGTCCTTCGCCGGCTTCCGTCTCCTCGATGTGTTCGATGGGCTTGCGGCGGAGAATGCCCTCACCCATCCGGAGCCCGGCCATGCGTCTCACCTCTTCCCGTACGGCAAACGGCTGACGCCCGATCATGATGACCCAGGTACCGCCGGGTACGGAAGACGCCACGCACGGATCCGACGCCGCCCGGCGGCCGCCCGCCGCGGTGTCCGGACACCGGGAGAGTACCTACGGAACCACCGTCACCGGCCAGCGTCCCGCCTTCACCAGTCGGACCGCGACCGAGCCGATGATCCGGTGGCCGGCCTGCTCGGAGGCGCCCACGACCACCGCGTCCGCCCGCAACTCGTCGGCGGCCTTCACCAGCCCGTTGAAAGGGTCGCCGCGGAAGGTGTGGAACTCCCAGCGGACCTCGAATATCCCCTTCAGCCGCTCCGTGGACTCCCGGATGTACCGCACCAGGTCCTCGGCGATCTCGTCGGTCGTCTCCGCCACCGGCGCCCCGAGCGCCGCCCCCGCCGTCATCACCGGCTGCACGTACACGAGAGCGAGCAGCGCGCCCTGCCGCCGGGCGAGACCGGCGGCGTACGCGGCGGCCCGCAACGAGGACTCGGAGCCGTCCACGCCGGCCACGATGACCTTCGGCCCGTCCGTGCCCCGCTCGAACCGGTGCGCGGGCCGCTCGTGCTGCTCGTGCTGTTCCGTCACATGTGCGAGGCTATCGGAATCCCCGGTTCCCACCGCCGCCCGGGGCACGCTCCGACGGGCGCCCCGCCCGCCCTGTTCCTACAGTCGGAAGCATGAGCGCCGCCACCGGCGCCGTCCCCTCCCGGGGCGCCGCCGACCCCGCCCGGCCGCCGCGCAGGAACGGCCTCCTCAGCAGGGTGCCGGAGGGCTTCGCCACCTTCTTCGGCGCTCTGGCCGTGCTGTGCGCGCTGCTCGACCTCATCGCCCCGCTGCGGGTCCTGCTCCATCCCGTCGTCCGCGTCCTGGACCTGCTCCTCGTCCCGGTCAGCGTCAACCTCGCCTACGCCGTCTTCCTCGTCCTGCTGGCCGGCGCCACCGCCGCCCGCAAGAAGGTCGCCTGGTGGCTCGTCGTCGGCTACCTCGGCCTGGTGATCCTCGGCGACGTCGTCGGCCTCGCCGCCGGCGAGTACGCCGAGTCGGCGCCGTCCCTCGTGCTGTGCGGCCTGGCACTGGTGCTGCTGATCGCGGCCAGAGGCGAGTTCTACGCCGCCTCCCGCCGCGGCGCCTGGTGGCGGGCGCTGGCCGTGCTGGCCGCCGGCCTCGCCGTGGCCGTCCTGGCCGGGTGGGGCCTGGTCGCGCTCCTGCCCGGCACCCTGCCCTCCGGCCTGCACCTGGCGTGGTCCGCCAACCGGGTCCTGGGCGGACTCGTCTCCGCCCAGGACTTCGCCGGCCGCCCGCCGCGTCCGGTGACCTTCCTGCTCGGCCTGTTCGGGGCACTCGCCCTGCTCAACGCCGCCGCCACACTGTTCCGTTCGCAGCGCCTCGAGGCGGCCCTGCACGGCGACGAGGAACCCCGCATCCGCGCCCTGCTCAAGGCCTACGGCGAGGACGACTCCCTCGGCTACTTCGCCACCCGCCGCGACAAGGCCGTCGTCTTCTCACCCAGCGGCAAGGCCGCCGTCACCTACCGCGTCGAGACCGGTGTGTGCCTGGCCAGCGGCGATCCCGTCGGTGACCGCGAGGCCTGGCCGCACGCCATCGCCGCCTGGCTGGACGTCGCCCGCCGCTACGCCTGGGCGCCCGCCGTCATGGGCGCCTCAGAGGAGGGCGCCCGCGCCTACGCCCGCGCCGGGCTCGGCGCCCTCCAGCTCGGCGACGAGGCGATCGTGCACGTCGCCGGCTTCGACCTCGACGGCCGGGACATGCGCGTGACCCGCCAGGCCGTGCGCCGCGTCCGCCGCACCGGCGCCACCTGCCGCATCCGCCGGCACGCCACCCTCACCGACGCCGAGATGGAGGAGATCGTCGACAAGGCGGACGCCTGGCGCGACACCGAGACCGAGCGCGGATTCTCCATGGCACTGGACCGCCTGGGCGACCCGGCCGACGGAGACTGCCTCCTGGCCGAGGCCCTCGACACGGAAGGCCGGCTCCTCGCCCTGCTGTCCTTCGTGCCCTGGGGCCGCGACGGCGCCTCCCTCGACCTGATGCGCCGGGACCGCACCGCGCCCAACGGCGTCATGGAGTACATGGTCGCCGAGCTCTGCGCCACCGCCCCGAAACTCGGCGTACGCCGCCTCTCGCTGAACTTCGCGGTGTTCCGCTCGGTGTTCGAGGAGGGCGCCCGGATCGGAGCCGGGCCCGTGCTGCGGCTCTGGCGCGGCCTGCTGCTGTTCTTCTCCCGCTGGTGGCAGCTCGAAGCCCTGTACCGGTCCAACGCCAAGTACCACCCCGAGTGGTACCCGAGGTTCCTCTGCTACGGCGAGACCGCCTCCCTCGCCCGGATCGGCCTGGCCTCCGGCATCGCCGAGGGCTTCGTCGCCGTACCCTCGCTGCGCAAGCTCTGGGGCAAGGGCCACCCGGCCCACCCCGCCACCGGACCGCGCCCGGCCACCACCGAGGGCCTGCCCCCGCTCACGGCGCTCGGACTCGACGCGGGGGCACGGGCCGAAGCCGCCCGGACACACGCCGGCCTGCCCGAACAGGTCCGCGTCCGGCACGCGAAACTCGACCGGCTGCGCGCCGCCGGTACCGACCCCTACCCCGTGGGGACGAACACCCGCACCCGCACCCTCGCCGAGGTCCGCGAAGGGGAGCAGCTCACCGTGGCCGGCCGCGTCCTGTTCGTCCGGGACTTCGGCGGCATCGTCTTCGTCGTGCTGCGCGACTGGTCGGGCGACCACCAACTCGCCCTCACCCGCGACCGGACAGGACCCGCCGCGCTGAAACGCTTCACCGCCGACACCGACATCGGCGACCACATCAACGCCACCGGCCGGGCCGGACGGAGCGACCAGGGCGAACCCACCGTCTTCGTCACCTCCTGGCGGCTGCTCGGCAAGTGCCTGCGCCCCCTGCCCGACAAACACCGCGGACTGGCCGACCCCGAGGCCAAGGTGCGCCTGCGCTACCTCGACCTGGTCACCAGCCCCCGGGCCCGCGAGGTCGTCCGGATCCGCTCCACCGCCGTACAGGCCCTGCGCCAGGGACTGCTGGACCGCGGCTTCCTGGAGGTCGAGACGCCGATGCTCCAGCAGATCCACGGCGGCGCAAACGCCCGGCCCTTCACCACCCACAGCAACGCCTACGACCTCGACCTGTACCTGCGCATCGCACCCGAGCTGTATCTGAAGCGCCTGTGCGTCGGCGGTCTGGAGAAGGTCTTCGAGATGGGCCGCACCTTCCGCAACGAGGGCGTCTCCCCCAAGCACAACCCCGAGTTCACGATGCTGGAGGCCTACCAGGCCCACGCCGACTACGACGTCATGCTCGACCTCGCCCGCGAGCTGGTCCAGGGCGCCGCCACCGCCGCCTTCGGCAGCCCGGTCGCCCACAAGGACGGCACGGCGTACGACATCTCCGGGCCCTGGCCGGTCAGGACCGTGCACGGCGCGATCTCCGAAGTGCTCGGGGAGGAGATCGGCCCGGGCACCGGCCCGGAGGCACTGCGCCGGCACTGCGACCGCGCCGGCGTGCCGTACACCGCGGACGACACACCCGGCGAGATCGTCCTGGAGATGTACGAGCGGCTGGTGGAGGAGCGCACCGGACCGCCGGTCTTCTACAAGGACTTCCCGACCGAGGTCTCCCCGCTCACCCGGCAGCACCGCACCGACCCGCGGCTCGCCGAACGCTGGGACCTGGTGGCCTTCGGCACCGAACTGGGCACCGCCTACTCCGAGCTCACCGACCCCGTCGAACAGCGCCGCCGGCTGACCGCCCAGTCCCTGCTCGCCGCCGGGGGCGACCCGGAGGCGATGGAACTGGACGAGGACTTCCTCGACGCCCTCGAGTACGCCATGCCGCCCACCGGCGGCCTCGGCCTCGGTGTCGACCGGCTGGTCATGTTCCTCACCGGCCTGACGATCCGTGAGACGCTGCCGTTCCCCCTGGTGCGCCACCGCTGAGGCACCCTCCGCGGCACATCCGCGGCACCCGCCGAAGCTCCCGTCGAGGCACCCGCGCGCAACTGCCGCCGGGCGCTGGGCCGGGCGGGTGCTTTCGTCGCGCCGTCCCGGGGGAGGGGCACAACGCCCGGACACTGATGACTCATGAAGAAGGATCAGTTGCTCACCCGGCGCCGGGCGTTGCTCGCCGGTGCCGTCGCGCTCGGAGCGGCGGGAGCGGCCGGCACAGCCGGTCTGCTTCTCTCCGGTTCCTCCGACACACCGGTACCGCCCGCCCCCGCCGCGGGCCCCGAGGCGCGCAGCGCCCTCAAGCCCTCCGCCTACCGTCTGAGCCCCCTGGCCGGCGACGCCCCGCAGCGGGCGGCGCCGCTGCCGGCCAGGGTGCGGACCTCGCCGATCCTGCGGTTCTCCGGACGCGGCGACACCATGATGCTGACGTTCGACGACGGACCCCACCCCGAGTTCACCCCGCACGTCCTGGACATCCTGGCCCAGTACGACGTCCGGGCCACCTTCATGGTCTGCGGGGAGATGGCCGACTGGAACAGGGACCTGCTGGCCCGGATGGCCGACGAGGGACACGTCGTCGGCAACCACACCTGGAGCCACCCGCTGCTCACCCAGCTCGACCGCCGCGGCATCCGCAGCGAGCTCGAACGCACCAGCGACGTCATCGAGAAGGCCTACGGCGAACGGCCGTTGTGGTTCCGCGCCCCCTACGGCGCCTGGAACCGCGACGTGTTCAAGCTCAACGCCGAACTGGGCATGGAGCCGCTGGCCTGGAGCGTCGACAGCCTCGACTGGACCACGCCCGGCACCGGCGCCATCGTGCGCCGGATCGAGAGCGGCGCCGCCCCCGGGGTCGTCGTGCTCTCCCACGACGCCGGGGGCGACCGCTCGCAGACCGTCCGCGCGCTGCGCAAGTACCTCCCCAAGCTCCTCGACGACGGCCGCCACTTCACCGTGCCGCGCCGGCAGTACACCTGAGCCGGCCCCCGCGCACGGCCCGCCGCCCGCCCGGCCGGGGTCCGCTCAGCGGACCTCGACCAGGCGGGCGAACACGACGACGTTCCCCTGATATCCGGTCTGCTTCGTGTAACCGCCGCCGCAAGTGATGACCCGCAGTTCCGGAGTTCCCTTCGAGCCGTACACACGGTCTCCCGGGAAATCGTCCTTCTGGAACACCTCGACGCCGTACACCTCGAACACGGCCGTCTTTCCGTCCTGGCGGTCGATTTCGACGCGGTTTCCCTTCTGCAGGGCGCCGAGCCCGTAGAACACGGCGGGTCCCGCCTTGTTGTCCACATGGCCGACGACGACCGACGTGCCGTCTTCCCCCGGCGTGACCGCGCCGTTGAACCAGCCGGCCAGATTCGGGTCCTCCGGCGGCGGCGCGGCGACCCAGCCGTCCGGGTCCACGCCGACCGGTGTGACGGGCGCGTCGACCTGGATCACCGGGATCCTGATCCGGTCCGGCACCGAGCGCGACACGGACTGAAGGCCCGTCGCCGAGGGGAGCGGCGTGTGCCTGATGTCCGGCGCTGCCGCCGTCGCGGGCTGGGGCGGGCCGACGTCGAACTCCCCGGAGCCGTTGCGGATCAGGGCGAGTCCGGTCAGCAGGGCCAGCGCTATCACGCCCCACGGCGCACGCCTCCTCCGTGGCTCCCGCTCCTCCTCCTCGATGAATCCGGTCAGCTCTCTCGCAGGCATTCGACAACCCCTCTCGACCCGGCCGTCGCCGTGTCAGTCGCGCATGCGAGAACGCTAATTCCGGCGCGCGCAACCGGCGACGTGGCGCATGCGAACGGGTGGCGGGGCGGTTTTCCCGTGCGCCATCCGAGGCGGTCCGTAAGGGTCATTTCTGACGGTCCGTGACCTGCGTCGATCTTCAATGGGGTGAAGGTCCCGGTGGATTCGCTCACCGAGACGGACCAGCCCCGAAATGCGCCCGCGTGGAGTGCGTCCGAGGGTCGGTAGCGGGAGGTGCTTTCTCACCGATCGACCGGGTACGGGTCCCCGGGGCGCCTTCCGCGGAGGATCACATGCGTACTGCTCGTACCCTCTTGGCCCCCTCGGTCCCCTTGGTGGTGCTGGCCGCGGCGGTCGCCGCGGTCGGGATCGCCGCCCCGGCGGCCGCGGCGAAGGGCGGCGAAGTCCCCGGCGTGGCACGGGACGGCGGGGTGGGAGGCGCCCACGGAGGCGGTGGCCACGGAGGAGGTGGCCCAGGGGGTGGACCCGGAGGCGGCCCCGGAGGGGGTCCGGGATTCGGGCCGGGGTTCGGACCCGGAGTGGGTCCGGGGTTCGGATTCGGTCCCGGGGTCGGCCCAGGGTTCGGATTCGGTCCCGGGGTCGGCGGCTTCGGCGAGTTCCGCGGCTTCGGCGAGTTCGGCGAGTTCCGTGGCTTCGGCGAGTTCCGAGGTCGCCCGGGGGACCGGTTCGGTGAGTTCCGCGGGTTCGGTGAGTGGCGCGGTCCCGGCCGGGGTGAGAGGTTCGGCGAGTTCCCCGGCTTCGGTCCGGGGCCCGGAGTCGGCGGCTTCGGCGGGAACTTCGGCGGTCCTGGCGGCTTCGGCGGTCCGGGCGGTCCCGGTGGTCCTGGCGGTCCTGGCGGTCCTGGCGGTCCTGGCGGTCCCGGCGGGCTCGGCGGCGTGGGGGGCTTCGACAAGGGAGGCGAGGGCGCGGCTCCCGGCGTCGGTCCTGGTGGCGGTCTGGGCGTCGGTCCCGGTGGCGGTCTCGGCGTCGGTCCCGGGAACGGTTCTGTCGGTCGCGGCGGTGCTCCCGGCCACGGTGCGGGCGGCCTCAACAGCATCGTGCCCATGCCCGGTGTGATCGCCCGCGGCGGTCAGCTGGTGGTCACGATCGACGGCTGCCGCAACGGCGGGACCATGTCGTCGAACGTGTTCTCCCGGGCCACGGTGCGGCCGTTCGACGAAGCCGGCGAGCGCGCGCAGGGTGTCGTGACCATCCGCGACGACGCCCGTCCCGGCACCTACGACATCACGGTCGACTGCAACGGCCGGCGGCTGACCCGGCCGGCGGCCTTCACCGTCGTCGGCGGTGTCCGCGGTGGAGTGGGCGGCGGCATCACCACCGGTGCCACCCCGGCCGACATGGCCATCGGCGGCGGGCTGATGGCCGCGGGCGCGGTCGGCGGCGGCGTCCTCTGGATGCGGCGCCGCGCCGACAAGCGCTCCTGACGGCCCCGCCCCGGATCCGGCCCCGCTCCCTGTGCGGGGCCGGATCTCTTCGTGCCCGCGGGGACTTCGTCCAGGGCCCGCGCGCACCGGGGGCGTCCCGCGCGCACCGGGGGCGTCCGCTCACACCGACAGGCCTTCGCCCGGACCTGGAGAGGTCCGGGGCGAAGGCCTGTCCCTGGGAAGGGGCGCGGTCAGGCGGCGCCCTCCTCGCCGGTGCGCCGGCGGGAGAGGCAGTACGCCGTGCCGAGCGAGCCGCCGATGAGCGCGGTGCCCATGCCGATCTGCTTCAGGTCGAAACCGCCCACGGTTCCGCCCACACCCGCGCGGACGCCGTGCCGGTAGTGGTCCGATCCGCCGCCGCGGCCGCCGAAGCGGCCCTCGTCGTCGTCATCGCCGTAGCCGGAGCGGCCGTTGCCGCCGCCGTGGGAGCGTCCGCCCCCACCGGAGTAGCGGCCCTCGTCACCGCCGCCACCTCCGTACGAGCGGCCGTCGCCGTTGCCGTAGGAGTGGCTGTCACCGGCGCTGGCGACGGCGGCCGGCGCGCAGAAGGTGAGGGCGCAGACGCCCAGTAGTGCGGCCGAGACAACACCTGTTACGCGCATGATGGGTCCTCCGGTCCCCGAGGAGCAGCAGCGGTCCTGTTCCGCTTGTGCCGGATATGCGCCTCGCTGACCAAAACGCTAGGGAGGTGTGCACCGCGGCGCGATTGCACCCGGGCGAACGGGGCAACGGTTGCGCCGCCCAGGGGATTCGCGGGTCACGTCACCGCGTCAGATGGGGGAACAGGTCCAGGAACGGTCCGGCGGTGGCCGAGACTCCGCGGCTGTAGGGGGCGTCGAAGTCCCAGATCAGGAAGAGGAGGAAGGTGATCAGCGCGGAGAACAGCCCCGCGAGGATCAGCTCCCGCCTTGTGCGCCGGATCTGGAGCGCGAACACCATGCCGATGGTGATGACGCCCCCCGAGAGCAGGCCGAACCACACCACCCCCGGCATCGTCGCCCCCATGGAGCCTGCGCGTGCGGTGCGGGCCTGGGAGGCGGCGGCCACCTGGTCCACCAGCGGCTGGTAGGCCTGCGCCTCGAAGTCCGTCTTGGGCTGGTAGTCGGTGACGTCGGCGCGGACGCGTTCCATCAGTTCGTCGCCCCGCGTGGTGACGCGGCCGTGGTCGGCCATGGTCTTCCACTCGGTGGTCACGACGTGTCCGGCGTAGGCGTCGACGTCGGCGCGGATGCGGTCGCGGACGTCGGCCGGATAGACGCGGACGCGTTCGGAGACCTCGTGCAGCGCCTGGGCCTCCGCCTGGACGTGGTCCTGGGCGGCGACGCGCGCCTCCCAGACTCCGGCGATGGCCAGACCCAGCACGATCGCGTAGACCACGCCGATCCACATGGTCATGTACTCGATGACGTCCGGAGTCTCGCTGGGATCGTCGTCCACGGCCTTCGTGCGGTGCCGCAGGACGGTGATGACGACGACCACCGCACAGGCGGCCAGCATCGCGAGAAGGAGAACAAGCCATTCCGACAACGGGTTCCTCCAGGGGTCAGCGCGGGCGGAGCGCGGCCACGGCGGCCAGTGCGGGCACCGCGATGAGCAGGACGTAGGTGAGGGGCGAGGGGCTGCGCCGGGGTGTCGCCCGGTGCGGCTGGGCGTGGTGGCGCGGGAAGGTCACCGGTGCCACGGACGGGCTGGGACGGGGCTTGGGGGCCGGTCTTGGGGCCGGCGGCGGAGGCGGTGCGGGCGGCGGGGGTGGTGGGGGAGCAGGCCGGGCCTGCGGAGCGGCCGGGGCCGGGCGCGGAGGTGGCGGGGGTTCGGGAGCGGGGGTGGGCCTGGGCTTCGGTGGCGGGGTGTGCTCGGGCGGCGGCGGCGGCGGCGGAGGCGGAGGCGGAGGTGGCGTGGGCGTCGGGGTGGGCGTGGGCGTCGGTGTCGGGGTGGGGCTCGGGCTGGGCGTCGGCGTCGGTGTCGGCCTCCGGCACGGCGGTGGAAGGGGCGGAAAGGAGGGCCAGGAGCCGCCGGCCACCGCCACCGCCTCCATGCCGTCCGGGCCCGTGGAGGCGTACGCGCAGGCGTCGGCCGCAGCCGGGGCGGCTCCGCCCACACACGTCCATGCCAGCAGGGCCGGCGCCAACACCCGCAGCATCAGGGCGGATCGCGTCGGTTCGGGTCGTTGCACGAGCGAGATCATGAGCTGTCGTGGACCAGGGCACGCCGCGGTGGGCGCGGATTGCCCCGAAGGGGGGAAACCACAGGTCGGAGGGTTTGATCGGCGGTCCGGTGCGCCGCCCCCGATGGGTACGCGCGTACGGGGTGGCACGAGGCGCGTCACAGGTTGCGGAAATAAATCGCGGCCGCGGTTGAACACAACCGCCTGTGCCGTCCGTACCCAGTGTCGTGCGGCGGCGCAGTAGGGCGTTGCAACACCATAAGGATTATGAGGAGTTGACGATGAACACCTCCTGGCGGAGCGCCTCACTCGTGGCGGCGGCCGCGGCCGTGCTGGCGCTGACGACGGCGTGCGGTCAGGAAAGCGCCCCTTCGGCGGGCAGCCAGAACGTGGGCGCGACCGCCCAGGCCGGCGGATTCGGCAGCGCCGGGACGAGCGCCGGCACCGCTACGGGAAGCGCCGCCGGCAACGGTTACGGCGCCGACGGCCAGCAGGCCGCCCCCAAGCCCGCCGGGCAGCTCACGGTCGCCACCAACGTGAAGCTGGGCAAGGTGGTCACCGACAGCGCCGGAATGACGCTGTACCGCTTCGACGCGGACACGGCCCAGCCCCCCACGTCCAACTGTGACGGCGACTGCGCCACGGCCTGGCCGCCGGTTCCCGCCGACGACGCCGCCGCCGGGCCCGGTATCGACAAGGCCCTGCTCGGCGAGGTCACCCGCTCCGACGGCACCAAGCAGCTCACGATCGGTGGCTGGCCCGCGTACCGCTACGCGAAGGACACCGAGGTCGGTGACGCCAACGGCCAGGGCGTGAACGACAAGTGGTTCGCCCTGGCGGCCGACGGCAAGAAGGCCTCACTGGCGGACCTGCCGGGCCTGTCCGTGAAGAAGACCGAACTGGGCAACGTCGTCGTCGACCGGAACGGCATGACGGTCTACCGGTTCTCGAAGGACCAGGCGTGGCCGAAGTCGGTCTCCGCCTGCACCGGTTCCTGCCTGGAGAAGTGGCCGGCCGTGGCCCCCGTCGCCGTGAACGACACCAAGGGCGTGCTGACGAAGGGCATGATGCCCTTCACCCGGCCCGACGGCGTCAAGCAGATGACCATCAACTGCTGGCCCCTCTACACCTTCTCCGGGGACAAGGCGCCCGGGGACGTCAACGGCCAGGCCGTCGGCGGTACTTGGTTCGCCGTCTCCCCCGAGGGAAAGGCGATCGGCGCCCCGCAGTAGGGACAACCGCCTCCGGCAGACCGGACCCGAACCGGACCGCCCCCTCCGCGCCGCACGGAGGGGGCGGTCCATCGTGTGCGCAGACCATGGCAATTCACCGCGATGCGGATGCGAGGGCGGACCGGAAGCGCAGGTGGTGACCGGGAACGGATGGTCAATTTCCGTTTCCACTCGCCCGTTCGGCGGGCGATCAGTAGCCTCTGCTCGAACACCGGATCGCCTACGCAGTGGAGAGATGGATGGAGCGTCCCGCCTGGGCTCCGCGGAGCATCGACATCTCGGTGCCGAGCGTCGCCCGCATCTACGACTTCTACCTGGGCGGTTCGCACAACTTCGAGGTCGACCGGCAAGCGGCCCGCAGGGCCATGGAGTTCATGCCGGGGCTGCCCAAGATCAGCCAGGCGAACCGGGCGTTCATGCGCCGGGCCGTGGAGTTCGCCGTCGAGGAGGGCATCACCCAGTTCCTGGACATCGGGTCCGGCATCCCCGCGTTCGGCAACGTCCACGAGGTCGCCCAGGCCGCCCGGCCCGGCGCGCGGGTGGTGTACGTCGACCATGACCCGGTGGCCGTGAGCCACAGCAAGGCCGTTCTGGCGGGCAACGAGGACGCGGATGTGGTCGCGGCCGACCTGCGCAAGCCCCAGGAAATCCTCGCGAGCCCCGAGTTGGGGCGGCTGATCGACCCGAATCGGCCAGTCGCGCTGCTTCTCGTTGCCATACTGCATTTCGTGGAAGACGCGGACGACCCCTACGGCGCGGTGGCCGAGCTGCGCGACGCGCTCGCGCCGGGCAGCCTCCTCGTCCTCACCCATGCCTCGTACGAGGGCATCCCGCTCCCCGCGAAGCGGAGCCGGTCCCTGGTGGACGTGTACGAAAACATTCGCAACCCGCTGATCATGCGCTCGCGCGAGGAGATCGCGCGGTTCTTCGAGGGGTACGACATGGTGGAACCCGGGCTGGTGCCGATGCCGAACTGGCGGCCGCGTACGGCGCCGGAGGACGAGGACCCCTATGCCTTCTCCGGTTTCGCGGGCGTGGGGCGTACGGCGTGATCACGGCATCGGACGGGCCGGAGGGCAGACTGCGCCGGCTGACGACGATCTGGAGCCGGGCCGTCTTCCCGGTGACCTCGACGTCGCTGACCCGCCCGGAGTTCGAGGAACTGCTCCTGCCGCTCGCCCGCCGGCTGAGATCGGCGCTGCGGGACCGGGTCTTCGACGCGCGGGAGGGCGAGGCGGTCGGCGCCGCACTGGTCGACGCGCACTGCACCGCGCCCGAGGCGCTCAGCCACTCCCTGGACTGCCTCGACGCCTACCTCGTGCTGTACTGCGGCGAGGACGGCGACAGGGAGGACCTGCGGGCGCGGTCCGCGCGGTTGCAGCACTCGATGGCGGCCGGGTTCGCACGGGCGCTGCGCGAACGCACGCTGGCCGAGCAGGAGGCGATAGCCCAGGCCGCGCTGCGTGCCCAGGGCGTGGTCGCGCTGGCGCTGCACGCCAGCGAGGCCCGCTTCCGCGCCGTGTTCGAAGGCGCCGCGATCGGCATCGCCATCGCCGACCTCCAGGGCAACGTCCTCCAGGTCAACAGCGCGCTGCTGCGCATGTTCGGCGGCGCGGAGCAGACCGTGCGCGGCCGCAACGTACGGGAATGGACCCACTCCGACGACGCCCCGCATCTGTGCCGGCTGTACGAGGAACTGGTGCGCGGCGAGCGCGAGCACTACCACGTGGAGAAGGCCTTCTACCGGCCTGACGGAACGGTTCTGTGGACCAACCTGACCGTCTCCCTGCTCCGCGACGCCGACGGCTGTCCCCAGTACCAGCTCGCCCTCATGGAGGACACCACCGAGCGGCGGCTGCTGAACCTGAGGCTGCGGTACGAGGCCACCCACGACGCTCTGACCGGACTGCCGAACCGCACCCTGTTCTTCGAGCGCCTGGAGAAGGCGCTGAACGCGGGCGAGGGGCAGCGCTTCGGCCTGTGCTACCTCGACCTGGACGGCTTCAAGACCATCAACGACAGCCTCGGCCACGCGGCCGGGGACCGGCTGCTGGTCGAGGTCGCCGACCGGCTCCAGGCGTGCGCGACCGCGCCCGGCGAGATGGTCGCCCGGCTCGGCGGTGACGAGTTCGTCGCGCTGACCACCGGCCCCGGCACCCGGCAGGAGGTCGACGAGCTGGCCACGCGGATCACGAACGCGCTGGTCGCCCCGGTCCGCATCGACGGCCGGGAACTGGCCGTGCGCGGCAGCATCGGCATCGTCGAGGGGCCGGCGGGCGAGCGCAGCGCGGCGGAGGTGCTGCGCAGCGCGGACATCACCATGTACCGGGCCAAGTCGGCCGGCGGCAACCGCTTCGAGCTCGCCGACCCGGAGGCCGACGCCCGCGCCATCACCCGGCACGGACTGACCACGGCGCTGCCGACCGCGCTGGACCGGGGTGAGTTCTTCATCGAGTACCAGCCGCTGGTGTGCCTCGGCGACGGCAGCGTGCGCGGAGCCGAGGCGCTGGTGCGCTGGCTGCACCCGCAGCACGGTGTCCTCGGTCCCGACCGGTTCATCCCGCTCGCCGAGCACACCGGGCTGATCGTCCCGCTGGGCCGCTGGGTCCTGGAGCAGTCGGTGCGCCAGGCCGGCCGGTGGCGGGAACTGCACGGGGACGGCGGCGAGGGTCCGCTGCGCATCAACGTCAACCTCTCGCCGTGCCAGCTCACCCACCCCGGGCTCGTCCAGGACACCGTCGACATCCTGGAGCGCGCGGGTGTGCAACCGGACGCGCTGTGCCTTGAGGTCACCGAGTCGGCGCTCATCGGCGCCGACGACGACCTGCTCAAGCCGTTGCGCCGACTGGCCGAGATGGGCATCGACATAGCCCTGGACGACTTCGGCACCGGCTACTCCAACCTGGCCAACCTGCGCCGGCTGCCGGTGAGCGTGCTCAAGCTGGACCGTTCCTTCACGCAGGGTATGCAGCAGTTCCCGGCCGACCCCGTCGATCTGAAGATCGTCGAGGGCATCGTCGCCCTCGCCCACAGCCTGAACCTGGCGGTCACCGTGGAGGGCGTGGAGACCGGCGCCCAGGCCGAACAACTCCGCGTCCTGGGCTGCGACACGGCCCAGGGCTGGTACTACGCCCGCCCCGGCCCCCCGGACCGCCTGCACGACCTGGCCCTGGCGGACGCGACAACCTGACCGGCAAGCCGCGGACGGACATGTTCCTGGGAGCCCGGAGGGCCTCTCAGGGGCGCGGGGAACTGCGTGCCCAGCCCCCTACGGACCCGCGGACGAACGCAGCCCTCGCCACCGGCGAACGGGCGGGGGCGCGACGCGGTCGAGGGTCTGCCGACACCCCGTCGGCAGGCCCTCGACCGCGTCGCTCGAACCCATCTCACTCGAACCCGCGGCACCGCTGCCACGTCCCTGGGAGCGGACACCGCCTCACCGCTCCAGCAGCATCCGCTGGAGTTCCCTCGCGGCCCTCGGCGGAGCCACATCGCTGCGGTGGGCCAGCGCGATCGTACGGTGCAGTCCGGGACGGGCCAGCGGCGTGACCCGCAGGCCGTGTCCTGAGCGCGTCGCGACCATGCGCGGGACGACGGCCACCCCGAGCCCCGCCCGCACGAACCCCAGCACCGCGTCCATCTCGCCGCCCTCGACGGCCAGGTCCGGCTCGAAGCCCTCCGCGCGGCACGCGGCGACCGTCAGCTCCCGCAGGTCGTAGCCGTGCCGGAACATCACCAGGCGCTCGCCCTCCAGGTCCGCGATGCCGACCGAGCGCCGTCCCGGGCCGCCGGGCGCCGGCGCCTCCGGCGAGGAGACCACCACCAGGTCCTCGCGCAGCAGCTCCACCGTGGTCAGGGCGGGGGACGGGGTGGGCAGCGGAAGCACGACCAGCGCCAGGTCGAGGGCGCCGCGGGCCAGCTCCCGCACCAGGTCGTGGGAGCCTCCCTCCTCGACCAGCAGCCGGATGCCCGGGTAGCGGTCGTGGAAGGCGCGCAGCACGTCCGGCAGCAGGCCGGTGCACAGGCTCGGGGTGGCGCCGAGCCGCACCCGGCCCCGGCGCAGATGCACCAGTTCCTGCACCTCGTGCCGCGCTGTGTCGGCGTCGGCGAGGATGCGCCGGGCCAGCGGCAGCAGCGCCTCCCCGGCGTCGGTGAGCGTGATGTTCCCCCGCGCCCGCAGGAACAGATCGGCGCCCAACTCCCGTTCCAGCGCCTTGATCTGCTGCGACAGCGACGGCTGGGCGACATGGACCAGATCGGCCGCGCGGGTGAAGTGCCGGGTCTCGGCGACCGCCACGAAGTACTGGAGCTGCTGGAACTGCACGAGACCATCATAGCCAGTCCCTATCGAAACGAGCCGGACCATGTCTTGGACCGATGGGGTCCTTCGGCCCTACCGTCCTGAGACATGGCACTGGCAACGCGGACGGACCGACGGCCGTCCATGGCACGCACCGTGTGGGGCTCGACCGTCGGCAAGAAGACCGTGATGGCGGTCAGCGGCCTGATCATGCTGCTGTACCTGGTCGTCCACATGATCGGCAACCTGAAGATCTTCTTCGGGGCGGGCGAGTTCAACCACTACGCCCATTGGCTGCGCACGGTCGGCGAGCCGTTCATGCACTACGAGTGGACGCTCTGGCTGGTCCGCGTGGTGCTCGTGGTCGCCGTCGTCGCCCACGCCGTCTCCGCCTACCAGCTCAGCCGCCGCGACATCAGGGCGCGGCCCAGCAAGTACGTGCACGCGAGGCCAAGGGCCAGTTACGCCACCCGCACCATGCGCTGGGGCGGGATCATCCTCGCCCTGTTCATCGTCTGGCACATCCTGGACCTGACCACCGGGACCGTGCACTCCGGCGGATTCCAGCCGGGCCACCCGTACCAGAACGTCGTGGACACCTTCTCCACCTGGTACGGCAACGTCATCTACATCGTCGCCATGCTGGCGCTCGGCCTGCACATCAGGCACGGCTTCTGGAGCGCCGCCCAGACCCTCGGCGTCGGCAGCCGCACCCGCGACCGTGCCCTCAAGACCGCCGCCAACGTTCTCGCACTGCTGCTCACGGCCGGCTTCATCGCCGTCCCGGTGGGCGTCATGACCGGAGTGGTGAGCTGACATGACCTCCTACGCCGACTATGCGACCGGTGCGCCGGTCGCCGACACCAAGTCCCCCACCGGGCCGATCAACGAGCGCTGGGACAAGCGCCGTTTCGAGGCCAAGCTGGTCAACCCCGCCAACCGGCGCAAGCACACGGTCATCGTGGTCGGCACCGGCCTCGCGGGCGGCTCGGCCGGCGCCACCCTGGCCGAACAGGGCTACCACGTCGTCCAGTTCTGCTACCAGGACTCCCCGCGCCGCGCCCACTCCATCGCCGCGCAGGGCGGCATCAACGCGGCGAAGAACTACCGCAACGACGGCGACTCCGTCCACCGCCTCTTCTACGACACCGTCAAGGGCGGCGACTTCCGCGCCCGCGAGTCCAACGTGCACCGCCTCGCGCAGATCTCGGTGGAGATCATCGACCAGTGCGTGGCGCAGGGCGTGCCGTTCGCCCGCGAGTACGGCGGACTGCTCGACACCCGCTCCTTCGGCGGCGTCCAGGTCTCCCGCACCTTCTACGCCCGCGGCCAGACCGGCCAGCAGCTCCTGCTCGGCGCCTACCAGGCGCTCTCCCGGCAGATCGCCGCCGGCAACGTCGAGATGCACCCGCGCACCGAGATGCTCGACCTGATCGTCGTCGACGGCCGGGCCCGCGGCATCGTCGCCCGCGACCTGATCACCGGGAAGATCGACACGTACTTCGCGGGCGCCGTCGTCCTCGCCTCCGGCGGCTACGGCAACGTCTTCTACCTGTCGACCAACGCCATGAACTCCAACGCGACCGCCGTCTGGCGGGCGCACCGGCGCGGAGCGTACTTCGCCAACCCCTGCTTCACCCAGATCCACCCCACCTGCATCCCGCGCACCGGCGACCACCAGTCCAAGCTCACCCTGATGAGCGAGTCGCTGCGCAACGACGGCCGCATCTGGGTCCCGAAGGCCAAGGGCGACAACCGCCCGCCGAACGAGATCCCCGAGGACGAGCGCGACTACTACCTGGAGCGCATCTACCCCTCCTTCGGCAACCTCGTCCCCCGCGACATCGCCTCCCGCGCCGCGAAGAACGTCTGCGACGAGGGCCGCGGCGTCGGCCCTGGCGGCCAGGGCGTGTACCTGGACTTCGCGGACGCGATCAGGCGCATGGGCCGGGGGAAGGTCGAGGAGAAGTACGGCAACCTCTTCGACATGTACGAGCGGATCACCGCGGAGAACCCGTACGAGGTGCCGATGCGGATCTACCCCGCCGTGCACTACACGATGGGCGGCCTGTGGGTCGACTACGACCTCCAGACCACCGTTCCCGGACTGTTCGCGATCGGCGAGGCCAACTTCTCCGACCACGGCGCCAACCGCCTCGGCGCCTCCGCGCTGATGCAGGGCCTGGCCGACGGCTACTTCGTCCTCCCGGCCACGATCAACGACTACCTGGCCCGCAACCCGCACCAGGAGGCCGTCACCGAGGACCACCCCGCCGTCCAGGAGACCGTCGCCGGGACCGAGGACCGCCTCAACCTGCTCCTGTCCGTCGACGGCGACCGCACCCCCGACTCCTTCCACCGCGAAGTCGGCGAACTGATGTGGGAGTTCTGCGGCATGGCCCGCACCGAAGAGGGCCTGCGCAAGGCGCTGGACCGCATCCCGCAGATCCGCGAGGAGTTCTGGCGGCGCATCAAGGTGCCAGGCACGGGCGAGGAGTTCAACCAGTCCCTGGAGAAGGCCAACCGCATCGTCGACTACCTGGAGCTCGCCGAGCTCATGTGCCTCGACGCGCTGCACCGCGCCGAGTCCTGCGGCGGCCACTTCCGCGAGGAGTCCCAGACCCCCGACGGCGAAGCGGCTCGCAGGGACGAGCAGTTCTCCTACGCGGCGGCCTGGGAGTTCACCGCCACGGGCGAAGCGCCCACCCTCCACAAGGAAGACCTGGTCTTCGAGTACGTCCACCCCACCCAGCGGAGCTACGCATGAGGCTCACCCTGCGCGTATGGCGGCAGAAGAACGCCGACGCCGACGGCGCCATGTCCACCTACGAGGTGGACGACATCTCGCCCGACATGTCCTTCCTGGAGATGCTGGACGTCCTCAACGAACGGCTCATCCTCTCCGGCGAGGACCCCGTCGCCTTCGACCACGACTGCCGCGAGGGCATCTGCGGCGCGTGCAGCCTGGTCATCAACGGCGACGCGCACGGCCCCGAACGCACCACCACCTGCCAGCTCCACATGCGGTCCTTCAAGGACGGCGACACGATCGACATCGAGCCGTGGCGCGCCGCCGCCTTCCCGGTGGTGAAGGACCTGGTCGTCGACCGCTCGGCCTTCGACCGGATCATCCAGGCCGGCGGCTACGTCACCGCACCCACCGGCGCCGCGCCCGAGGCCCACGCCACACCCGTACCGAAGCCGGACGCCGACTTCGCCTTCGAGCACGCCGAGTGCATCGGCTGCGGCGCCTGCGTCGCCGCCTGCCCCAACGGCGCGGCGATGCTGTTCACCTCCGCCAAGATCAACCACCTCAACGTGCTGCCGCAGGGCGCGCCCGAGCGCGAGACCCGCGTCCTGGACATGGTGGCCCAGATGGACGAGGAGGGGTTCGGCGGCTGCACCCTGACCGGCGAGTGCGCCACCGCCTGCCCCAAGGGCATCCCCCTCGTGTCGATCACCAGCATGAACAAGGAGTGGCTGCGCGCGACCCGCAAGGCGTCCAAGCGGTAGCCCATCACAGAACGTTCGCCGAGGGGGCGGACGGGCGGGGCCGGGAGTGGTGCTCATCCCCGGCCCCGCCTCGAATTTCCCCCCAGGGCAACCGCCCGCGCCGTTCAACATCCCCACATCCGTTCTCCCGGCAGAGGTCACGCGGACGCAAGCCGGCATCGGAAGAACAGGGACGACGGACCGCACCGCCGGTCCGCCGTCCCTCTTCCGTAGCGGGTCCACGACCAGGAGAGAACATGACCGGCGTCCCCACCCTCGAAAGCCCTCCGCAGCCCGCGCCGCCCACCCGTTACACCGTCGCCCTCGCCCGTGACGAGGCGGACGTGCGGGCCGCGCAGCGGCTGCGCCACGACGTCTTCGCCGGGGAGATGGGCGCCCTGCTGTCCACCTCGCAGCCGGGACACGACGTCGATCCCTTCGACGTCTACTGCGACCACCTGCTCGTGCGCGACACGACCACCGGGCAGGTCGTCGGCACCTATCGGCTGCTCCCGCCGGAGCGCGCCGCGATCGCCGGACGGCTGTACGCGGAGGGCGAGTTCGACCTCACCGCGCTGGCCCCGATCCGCCCCGGCCTGGTGGAGGTGGGCCGCTCCTGCGTGCACCCCGACCACCGCGACGGCACCGTGATCGGGCTGATCTGGGCCGGGCTGGCCCGCTATATGGTGGACCGCGGCCACGAGTGGCTGGCGGGCTGCTGCTCCATACCGCTCGCCGACGGCGGCGCCCTCGCCTCCGCCACCTGGGAGCGGGTGCGCGAGAAGAACCTGGCACCTCAGGAGAACCGGGTGCGCCCGCTGCTCCCGTGGATCCCGCGGGCCGGCCTTCCGGCCGCTCCCCGCACCGAACTGCCCGCCCTCCTGCGCGGCTACCTCCGGCTCGGCGCCCAGGTCTGCGGCGCGCCCGCGCACGACCCCGACTTCGGGGTCGCCGACCTCTACGTCCTGCTGTCGATGCGCCGGGTCAGCCCCCGCTACCTGCGGCACTTCCTCTCCCTCGTACCGGCCTGATGAGCCTCTGGCTGCCCAGCGCGCCCTGCACCCCGACGGCGTGCGTGGAGACGGGAACGAGGTCCACGACGGCCGTACCGCGTGCCGTGCTGCGGCTGACGCTGGTCGTGTTCCTCGTACTCGCCGGGGTCGCGCTGTCGCCGCTGGGCGCCCGGATCCCCGCCGGATGGGTGCGGCGCTGGTGCCGGGCGGTCGTCAGGGCCTCGGGGGTCCGGGTCCGCTTCACCGGCGCCGCCCCGCCCACCGGCGGCCTCCTGCTGGTCGCCAACCACATCTCCTGGCTGGACGTCCCGCTGCTGGCCGCCGTCCGCCCGGCCCGGATGCTCGCCAAGACGGAGATCCGCGGCTGGCCGGTGGCCGGCGCGCTCGCCGCGCGCGGCGGCGCCCTGTTCATCGAACGGGACCGTCTGCGCGCCCTGCCCGCGACGGTGGCGCACATCGCCGGGGAACTGCGCGCCGGCGCCGCGGTCGCCGCCTTCCCCGAGGGCAGCACCTGGTGCGGCCGCGCCCAGGGTGCCTTCCACCGAGCCGTCTTCCAGGCCGCCCTCGACGCCGGGGTGCCCGTCCAGCCGGTCCGCATCCGCTACCTGAGCCACTCCGGGGGAGCGGCCAGCACGGCCCCTGCCTTCGTCGGCGACGACTCCCTGATCACGTCCCTGTGGCGGGTGGCCACGGCACGCGGCCTGGTCGCCGAGGTCGACGTGCGCCCCGTGCTTCCCCCGGGCACCTGCCCCGACCGCCGCACGCTGGCCCTTGCGGCCCGGCAGGAGCTGCCCGACGGCCGCGACCACGGTGCCGATCCGAGCTCGACCCCGACCCGCGGTCACGCCCTCGCGGGTCAGGCGTCCGCCGGGCATGCGTCTGCCGGTCACGCCCCCGCCGGGGCGGCCACCAGGCCGCCCCGGCCCCAAGTGCCGGCTCAGACCCTGCGCACGGTGTGCAGGGACTCGGCGTAGAGACCCGTGCCGTCGAGCAGTGAGGCACCGGCCAGGTCGGCCATGGTGGGCCCGTTGACCGTCTTGCGGCTGGACAGGAAGCGCCGGTTGCCGGCCGAGTCCCGTCCGAGGTAGATCCCCACGTGGTCGACCGCGGCGGTCCGCGGGTCCCCGTCGTCCCCGGAGTCGGCGTTGAACAGCACGAGGTCACCGGGCTGGAGCAGGGTCGCGGCCGGCGGACGCACGCCGTCGGTCCGGTCGATCAGCACACCGGGTGTGTAGTCGGCCATGTCGCGGGATTGGCGCGGTATCCGGTTCCCGGACGTGTCCGCCTTCGCGGCCATGGGCACGCCCATGTGGTAGCCGTAGACCATGCGCGTGTAGCCCGAGCAGTCGAGATTCCCGACATCCTTACTCGACGGCCCGGTGTAGGCGCCGTCGGGGAAGGTCCAGCCGACGTTCATGTACTCGTGGAAGTCGGCGCCCACCATGCGGTACCCCTGCGCGTTCAGGTAGCCGTAACCGGCCTCGCCCAGGACCTGCTTGCCCTTCGCCGGTCCGTCCCCGGCGGTGACCGCGGGGGCGCCCGGAAGGAACATAGCCGCGAAGGAGAGCGCGTCCGGCACGGTGGAGCCGGCCCAGCCGCGGATCGTCCGCTCCAGCTCGGCCGTCCAGGTGCCGTCGAAGGGCTCGGGCAGCACCCGCACCCAGTCGCCGTGGGTGACGCTCGGCGGGGTGTGCCAGTTGGCGGCACTCACCTCGAAGCGGCTCGCCTTCAGGGTGACGGGCAGATTGGTGCAGCCGGTGTTGGCCAGGGCGCGCAGACCCACCCGGCCCTTGCCGAACGTCGAGTCGTTGACGTCGAAGGACCACGCGGACGGCTCGGCGGTGGCGGAACGCCATGCCTTCGCCCGGATCCGGGAGCCCTCGCGGCGCACCCGGATCGTCCAGTCCGTGTTCGCCGGATTGCCCGTCGCCAGCGTGACGGCCGTGGCCAGCTGGGTGACGACGTCGTCGACCTCCTTCTCGACGCGGAACTCGATCGCCCCACTGGTCAGGAAGGACAGCCGGGCCCGGTAGTTCTTGTGGGTCGTCTGATAGCCGAAGGTCAGCCCGTACGAACAGGCCTGGCCGGTGGGCACCTTGTCGAACCGGGCCACGGACCGCGCGTCGAGGTCGGCGACCTCGTCGTCCCGCAGATTGGCGTGCCGGCTGACACCCGTGGTGGTGAGGGTGATCAGGCCGGTGCCCGGTACGACCGAGTAGTCGTCGGAGCCGGAGGGGAGCGTGTTCCAGCTGCCGCCGCCCGGCGAGCTGCCCCAGCCCGTCAGCGTGCGCTGGAAGTCGTCCACGAAGGGCCGCTTGTTCTCGGTGAACGTTCTTCGCGGACCCGGCAGGACGACGGTCCGGGCGCCGTGGGTCAGCAGCGCGACCCGTCTCCCGTTCGAAAGGACCTCCGTGCGGGCCGGGGTCCCGGACAGCACGGAGACGGTGAGCGGGGAGACCAGCGTCACCGGTGTGAAATAGGAGGCGTCCAGCGCGGGCAGAGTCACCGAGGAGCGGGCCGAGGTCAGGCCCGCCGGTGCCGGGAGGGGATCGACGGGCGCGGGGGCGGCGTCGGCCTGGGCGGGAGCCGCGGCCAGGCCAGCGAGCGGGACGGAGGCCGCGGAGGCGGCGAAGGCGGCGAGCAGGCCGCGACGAGAGGTGTGGATCATGGACGTCATGATCTCCTCCGTACGGTGACCGGACCTGTCGAACCCGTCAATTCGCCTCAGTTGACCCGGTGTTGAGCGGACGAGCCCCCCGTACGGTTCTGGACGCCACGCTGTACGGCCCGTGCCAGATAAGGAGCCGTGGCGCTGCCCGCCGCCCGGGCGACCTCGGCCGGCGGTCCCGCCGCCACGATCCGGCCGCCCTCGTCGCCGCCGCCCGGCCCGAGGTCGACGACCCAGTCGGCGCCGGCCACGACGGACATGTCGTGCTCGACGACGATCACGGTGTGCCCGGCGTCGACCAGACCGTGCAACTGCCGCATCAGCACCTCGACATCGGCCGGATGCAGACCGGTCGTCGGCTCGTCCAGGAGGTAGAGGGTGTGGCCGCGGCGGCCGCGTTGCAGTTCACTCGCGAGCTTGATGCGCTGGGCCTCACCGCCGGACAGCTCGGTGGCGGGCTGACCGAGGCGCAGATACCCGAGGCCGACGTCGAGCAGGGCGCCGAGACTGCGGGCCACCGCCGGGACGTCGGCGAAGAACTCCGCCGCGCTCTCCACCGTGAGGTCGAGCACCTCGCCGATGTTCCGCCCTCGGTACGTCACTTGGAGCGTCTCGGGGTTGTAGCGGGCCCCGCCGCAGTCCGGGCACGGGGCGTACGTGCTCGGCAGGAACAGCAGTTCCACGCTGACGAACCCCTCGCCCTGGCAGGTCTCGCACCGGCCTCCCGCCACGTTGAAGGAGAACCGTCCGACCCCGTAACCGCGCCCGCGCGCCTCGGCGGTGTCCGCGAACACCTTTCGTACCACGTCGAACAGTCCCGTGTAGGTGGCCAGGTTGGAGCGCGGAGTGCGCCCGATCGGCTTCTGGTCCACCGAGACCAGCCGCCCGACCCCTGCCAGCTCCGGCGTGATCGCACCGATGAGCGTGGACTTGCCCGACCCCGACACCCCCGTGACCGCGGTGAACGCGCCGAGCGGGAACCGCGCCGTCACGGCCCGCAGGTTGTGCCGGGTGACCGGCCCCACCGTCAACTGGCCGCGCGCGTGGCGCACTTCCCGCAACGGCGCGGGGGAGCGGTCGAACAGGAACCGGCCCGTCGCCGACTCCGCGACCTGCGCCAGCTCGGCGACCGGCCCGCTGTGCAGCACCCGCCCGCCGTGCTCACCGGCCAGCGGACCGACGTCGACGACCCAGTCGGCACCGCGTACCACGTCGAGGTGGTGCTCCACCACGAACACCGAGTTGCCCGCCGCCTTGAGCCGCTGCAACACCGTGAGCAGGGCCTCGGTGTCCGCCGGGTGCAGGCCCGCAGACGGCTCGTCGAGCACGTACACCACCCCGAAGAGCCCCGACCGCAACTGTGTGGCGAGCCGCAGCCGCTGCAACTCGCCCGCCGACAGCGTGGGCGTGGACCGGTCCACGCTGAGGTAACCGAGCCCGAGCTCCACGACGGGCACAATGCGTGACCTCAGATCCTCGGTGAGGACGCGAGCGGCCTCGGACGTGCCCCGCAGGTGCCCGGCGAGCTCGGTCAGCGGCAGTGCGGCCAGCTCGGCGATGGTGCGCCCCGCGAAGGTCACGGCCAGTGCCTCGGGCCGCAGCCGGCTGCCGCCGCAGGCCGGGCAGGGCGCGGCGGTGAGGAACCGCTCGGCCCTGGCCCGCAGGGCGGCGCTCTTCGAATCGGCGAAGGTCTTCATCACATACCGCTGGGCGCTCATGTACGTACCCTGGTAGGGCCGTTGGATCCGCTCGGCGTCCCGCACCGGGTGCACGGTCACCACCGGCTGCTCGTCCGTGAACAGGATCCACTCCCGCTGCCCGGCGGGCAGTTCGCGCCACGGCCGGTCCACGTCGTACCCCAGCGCGTCGAGGATGTCCCGCAGGTTCTTGCCCTGCCAGGCACCCGGCCAGGCGGCGATCGCGCCCGCACGGATCGACAGCGAGGGGTCGGGCACCAGCAGTGCCTCCTCCGTCCGGTGCACCTGCCCGAGACCGTGGCACTGGGGGCAGGCCCCGGCCGCGGTGTTCGGCGAGAACGCGTCCGAGTCCAGCCGCTCGGCCCCCGGCCTATAGTCCCCGGCCCGGGAGAACAGCATCCGCAGCGAGTTCGACAGGTTGGTGACGGTGCCCACGGAGGACCGCGACGTCGGCGCCGCGCGCCGCTGCTCCAGCGACACGGCCGGCGGCAGCCCGGAGATCTCCCCGACCTTCGGCGCCCCCACCTGGTGGATCAACCGCCGCGCGTAGGGCGCCACCGACTCGAAGTACCGCCGCTGAGCCTCCGCGTAGATCGTTCCGAACGCCAGCGAAGACTTCCCCGACCCCGACACCCCCGTGAACACCACGAGCGCGTCCCGCGGAACATCGACGTCCACCCCCTGGAGGTTGTGCTCACGAGCACCACGGACACGGACGTACGGGTCATGGGGGCTGTGCATGGAGAGGCTCCGTACGAGGCGCGGGCGGCAAGGGGGCAAACCCCGCAATTCTATGCAACCCGCGGCCGGTCGCCCGGCAGGGGCGGAAGAAGTGTCGGTGACGTGAAGGGGGTGTGCTCGTTGGGCTGTCCGGGGGAGCCGCGAGCAACCGCATGAAGACGTTGTCAACGGACCTGGGTGATCACGTTGCCGCGAAGAGACCCGTCAGAGAACACCAGTCGAGAAAAGGGAAGTGATGCCGCATGAGCCTACGAGACGACCCACGTGAAGCTCGCCCGATCCGTTCCGTGGGAAGGTACGTTCCCGCCAGAGGGATCTATACGGAGTCGGCTCGGCTTCAACGGCTCGACTGGATCCGCTCCGTGACCGGGACCGGTCTGCCTTCCATGGATCGGACGCAACTCGACGCCGGGAGACTGACCGGAAACATCGAGGGGTTCGTCGGAAGCGTCGAGATCCCGGTCGGCCTGGCAGGGCCACTGCTGTTCTGCGGGGAGAACGTACAGGGCGAAATCTACGCGCCCATGGCGACCACCGAGGGCGCCCTGGTCTCTTCGGCGACCCGTGGATCGCTGGCCGTCACCATGGCGGGCGGAGTCAGCACCTGTGCCGTCGCGCAGAGCATGACCCGCGCACCGGTGTTCGCCTTCTCCAGGATGCCGGCAGCCAGGCTCTTCGCGTTGACGATCAGCCAGTACCTCAACGATCTCCGAACCGTAGTCCGGCAGGTGTCGAAGCATGCCGAACTCGTCTCGATCGAGCCCGCCGTGCTGGGCAGGACCGTCCACCTGAAGTTCACCTACACCACCGGTGACGCGGCCGGCCAGAACATGACCACTGCCTGCACCTGGCATGCCTGCCAATGGATCCTGGAACAGGAGCACTTGGTGGACAGTCAGGAACTCGAGTCCTTCATCATCGAGGGAAACACGTCCGGCGACAAAAAGGCGTCCTTCCAGAGGATGACGGAAGGCCGCGGAATCAGGGTGACCGCCGACTGCGTCCTTCCCGAAGGCATCATCAAGCGTGTTCTGAACACGACGCCGGACGAACTGACCATGGGCTATCACCACATCGCGTCCGGGGCCGTCCACGGCGGAGTGCTGGGCTCCACCGCGAACGCCGCCAACATCGTGGCCGCGATTTTCACCGCGACGGGTCAGGACATCGCATGCGTTCATGAGTCGAGCGTGGGGCAGTTCATCCTTGAACCGACATCGGACGGCGGCGTCTATGCCAGCATGACCCTCCCCGGACTGGCGCTCGGGACGGTCGGCGGCGGCACCCACCTTCCCGCTCAGCGTGAACTCCTGGAGATGATGGGCTGCACGGGGAAGGGGAGCGCCGCCCGCCTGGCCGAGGTGATCGCCGGTTTCGCACTCGCCCTCGATCTCTCGACGGTCTCAGCAGCCGTCTCCGGGCATTTCGTCAGCGCCCACGAACGACTCGGCCGCAACAGACCCGGTGCGGTCCCCTGCGCGTAACCGTCCCCCAGCGCCCCGCTCGCGCCGCAGGACAGCCCGACGATCCCCGCGCGCCACTGCCCGCCCGTTCCCAGCGTGCGTGGGGTGGGTGCGGGAGACAAGTTGCCGTCCACACCACACTCTTGGAGGGGCGAGTGGCAACCACAAGCTCGTGCACGGAACGCCTCACCCCGGCTCACGTCGCGGGATGCGCCGGGTCGGGCAAGTCGGAGGCCGGCAAGTTGCTGGCGGCGGCCCACAGCCAGTACGACCACTGAGAACAGCAAGCGGCAAGGAGCGTCAGGAAGTAGGCGGCGCCGTCCACTCACCTGGGTGTTGAGTCAGAAACTGGACGTTCACCCACCGCAATTCTGTATGAGCTGCGTCGTCAGCCGCCCAACCCGCCCGAGGCGAGCCTGTCGCTCACGTCGCTTACCAGCCGGCGCCCCAGGTCCTCGGCGCGCGTGAGGAGGTCCTCGAAGTCGGTAAGGCGACGGAAGGCCATGGCGTAGGCCGCCTGTTCCGCCAGGGGCAGGGGCAGCACCTGCAGGCGCCGGATGTCCACCCGGGACGAGCTGGAGGCGTGGGTGCCGGCCTGGCGTCCGTTGGCGGGGGCGCGCAGGCAGCCGGCCAGGAAGTGGGCGTCCAGTTTCTCCGGGTCCACCCGCAGCGCGTACAGCTGCGGGCCCAGCGCCGTCGGTGGCCCTTGGTGCACCCAGGCCCTGAAGGCCCGGATCACTCCGGCGACCACCACGTCACCCTCCTCGGCCACGGCGTGGGCCGAGCCTTCGGGGACACGCCCGCTGGGAGCGCCGTCCATGAGCAGGTCGGGCACGGTGAGCATGGGCAGGCCCGCCGCGCCGGCCGACGGGGTGCTGTCCAGTGGTTGCTGCCCGGCGATCAGGGTGAGGGCGCTCGCCTTGACGAGGTCACCGACCGTGGTCGTGGTCTGCGGTGTCCGGGGCTGAAGGTCCAGTCCGGCCAGGTACTGTGCGCAGCCGGTGAGGTCGGCCAGACGGGTCGTCAGCTCGCGCCAGGATGACGCGAGTTCAGCGTGGGAGGGCTCCTTGCCGGAGGCGGCGTAGCGGCCCGGGGTGACGTCGACCTCGTCGTCCAGAAGATCGAGCAGAGGAACCCGGACGGCGCCCTCCGGCGGGTTCCGGTCCGGTTGGTCGATGACTTCCAGGGCGGCGAGGACGAACGATCGGAGGGCATCCCAGTCGGGTCCGGGCTCGCGCGCACCGGGCCTGGCGAACCGCGTGGCGTCCACCAGGAGGGCGTCCTGCCCGACAGGAGTCGCGGAGGGACTGTCCGGCAAGGCGCGCAGAATCCACAACTGGAGCGAGACGCTGTGCGGTTGCGCGCTCCCGGGCGGCAGCGCCACAACCGCCCGCAGTACACCGGTGCGCAGCAGGGAGGCCCGGATGCGGCGGCCCGCCTTGCGTGAGGCGACGGCGGGCGGCAGCACGACGACCGCCGTCCCGCCGGGCCTGAGGTGGGACAGCAGGTGTTGCACCCAGGCCAGTTCCGGCTCGGTGCGTGGTGGCAGACCGTGCGTCCAGCGCTGGTCCGTTGCCAGTTCCTCGTAGCCCCAGTCGCGCTCGTTGAACGGCGGATTGCACAGTGCTATGTCGGCGAGTGTCCCGGCGAAGCAGTCCTCGCGCAGCGCGTCGGCCGTGGCGACCTCCGTACGGATGTCGCGGTCGTCGGCGATGAAGCCCAGACGGGCGGAGGTCAGCGCGGCGAGCGCCGGGTCCCGTTCGCAGGCGAACACCGTCAGACCGGTCCCGTCGTACTCGTGGGCGACCGCTGCGGGCAGGTGCCCGGTGCCGCAGGCCGGGTCGAGGACCGTCAGCCCGTCCTCGTCACCGTCGAGCCGGACAGCGAGAGCTGCCCGTGCCATCAGCGCGGCGAGCTGTGCCGGCGTGGTGCTGAGTTGCCGTACATGCGTCTCCAACCACCGCTGCAGCAGGAACTCGAAAGTCTCGCGAGGGCCCTCCCTGCGTCCCAGCTTGGCCGCCTCGATCACCAACTCACCAGCCTGTGAAGACAGTTGAGGGTGAATGGTCCGAGTCCGGGAGGAGCGCATCCGGCGGGCCGCCTCGGCCACTGCCAGCCCTGACTCGTCCCTGCTGCCCAGGGCCTCGAAGCGCGGCCACAGAAGTTCGCGGCCGCCGACGTCCTTGAGCTTGCCGTTGTCGCGCAGCCAGTGCTCGACCTCAGCCAGCGAGAACTGCGGACTGACGTCGGTGCCGCCGATGCGGGTGGGAAACGAGTCGTGGCGGCGTCGCCAGTTGCTCACCGCGGCGCGGCCGACACCGGCGATCCGGGCGATTTCAGCCAGGCTGACGGGTACGGCGTCGGTTGTACTCATCGAAGGCTCTCCGGGGTGTGTGGCCGCCGGGCTGGGCGGCGCCCCAGCGGCCGTAGTGCATGGCAGGCTACTACGCTCATTGACTTTGTTCACAGATCGAAGCCCCGAACATCTGTGTGGAAAATGTGGAGGACGGGAAAATGCAGAGCCCCGAGCCGCGAATGGTGCTCCATGACCGCTATCAGCTGGCGTCGATCCTCGGCCGAGGTGTCATGGGCCAAGTGTGGCTCGGTCGCGACCAGCGCCTGGAGCGACCCGTCGCCATCAAGACCGTGGCAGCGGAGTTGCTGGCCGTGCCGTGGAGCCGCGAGGCGGCCCTGACCCGCTTCCACCGGGAGGCGCGGGCCGCGGCCCGCCTCGACCACGCCAACGTCACGATGGTCTTCGACGCGTCGATCACGGACGACATCTGCTGGCTGGTGATGGAACTCATCGACGGCACGACGCTGGAGCACCTCTTCGACCAGCACGAGGACGGCCGGCTCGACGTGGCCTCGGCCGCCGCCGTCGCCGCTCAGCTGTGCGCCGGACTGTCCGCGGCACATGCCGCCGGGCTCGTCCACCGCGACCTCAAACCGCAGAACGTCATGGTCCGCCGCGACGGAGTGGTGAAGATCCTCGACTTCGGTCTGGTGAAACTGCTCTCCGACGCCGACCCCAGGCTGACCATGACCGGCGAGGGCGTCGGCAACATCTCCTTCGCGTCGCCCGAGCTGCTGTCCGGCCGCGACCCGCTCGACGGCCGCAGCGATCTCTACGCGGTCGGCTGCCTCCTGCACCACATGCTCACCGGTGACACCCCCTTCGCCACCGACCAGCCGGCCCTCCTCGCCTCCCGCCATCTGAGCGCACCCCCGCCCCTCGTCGCCGACGCGGGCGTCAAGGTGCCCCGCGACCTGCAGGAGCTGATCACGGCGCTGCTCGCCAAGAGCGCGGACGACCGTCCCTCCTCCGCCGCCGAGGTCTACGCGACCCTGGGCCCCCACCTGCCGGAGCCGGATCTCGCACGCGCCACCCGTCCCGGACTGCCCGAGGATCCCCGACGCCCGTTCCTGCTCCCGCAGGGTCCGAGGCCCGTGTGAACGATGAGACAATGACCGCTCCGGCCGGGCGGCGCCGCGAAGCTCCCGGCCAGGGGCTGGGAGGGGCGCCCGCGGGCGCCGGGACTGGAGACGGGCGCAATGCGGCGAAGCCTGGGACGGTACGAACTCACGCGTGAACTGGGCCGGGGCGGCATGGGGGTCGTATGGGCGGCGTACGACGCCGCTCGCGGCCGCGACGTAGCGGTCAAGGTCCTCGCACCGCGCGGCCGGGGCGCCGAACCCAGCACCCTGGAACGCCGATTCCTCCGCGAAACCCGTCTCACCAGCCGCCTGAACCACCATGGCATCCCCGCCGTCCACGATCACGGCAGCCAGGACGGCGAGTTGTACCTGGTCATGGACCTCGTCCCCGGCCGCGCTCTGGACTCCGTCCTCAAGAGCGACGGCCCGCTGACCGTCGAGCAGGCCGCGGACATCACGCGGCGCGCCGCCGAGGTCCTCGCCTACGCCCACGGCCAGGGCGTCGTGCACCGCGACCTCAAACCCTCCAACCTGATGATGACCCCCGACGGGGAGATCAAGGTCCTGGACTTCGGCGTCGCCGCCGCCCTGGAGCCCGAGCCGGGCGAGACCCGCTTCACCGCGCCCAACGCCACGCCCGGCACGGTCATCTACATGGCACCCGAGCAGGCCGTCGGCAGGACGGTCCCCGCGAGTGACCTGTACTCCCTCGGCTGCGTGCTGTACGAACTCCTCACCGGCGCCCCGCCGTTCACCGACGGCAGCCAGTTCGTGCTGTACCACCGGCACGCCACCGAACCCGTGCCGCCACTCACCGACCGCCGCTCCGACGTCCCCGACGGGCTGCGGGCCCTCGTGGAGCGGCTGCTGGAGAAGAAGCCCGAGGACCGCCCCGCCTCGGCCGTGGAGGTGGCCGCCCTGCTCGCCGCCTGGACTCCCCGGCGGGCTCCGGCTTCCCCCGCACCGCCCGCACACCCGCGCCTCACCGAGATCGCCGCCGTGCGCCGCTCCGGACGCCCCGCCCGCGCCCTGGAGGAGTACGAGCAACTCATGGCCACACCGAGCCTCGCACACGCCGACCTCCTCGCCGCCCGTGCCGGAGCCGCCCTGTGCACCGGGGCGCTGGGCAACACCCGTGAGGCCCTGAACGAGCTGAAGTCGGTGCTGGCCGAACAGCGCAGCCTGCTCGGCCCGGGTGACCCTGCCGTGCTGGACACCCGCTACGAGATCGCCGTACTCCTGGTCCGCACGGGAGAGCGCCACGCGGCCGCGGAACTGCTGCGCCGGCTGGCCGAGGAGGAGGACAGGGTCCTGCCGGACGAGTCCGGGCCCGGACGCAGCCGAGCCCTGCTGGCCCGACTGCGGCGCATGACCTGAGCCGGCGCCACCCTCGCACGAACCCCCAACTTTGTAATCTCTGTTCACACATGACGGGCCGTGTTACTCTCCGACCACGCGCGCGTCCGGAGGGGAGACAGGCATTGTCTACGGGCGGCGTGGGAAGACGCCGAGGAGAACAGCGCCCATGACGCCTGCAGTTCAGCGTGCGACCGAACGGACGGGGGCGGAATTGCTGCCCGAGGAAGGCAATCTGGTCGAGGTGCGTGGCCAGTCCTGGGTGGTCGCCCGCGTCGAACCCTCCCCGGCCGCCGACGGCGAGGGGAACCGCCGGAACGCGACCCTGGTCCATCTCCAGTCCGTGGCCGACGGCCGCTTCGGTGACACCCTCTCCGTCATCTGGGAGGTGGAGCCCGGCCGCCGCGTGCTGCCCGCGGGTTCCCTGCCCGACGCCTCCACCGGCGTGTACGACACCCCGAACCGCCTCGCCGCTTTCCTCGACGCCGTGCGCTGGTCCGCCGTCGCCTCCGCCGACGCCAAGACCCTCCAGGCGCCGTTCCGTTCCGGTGTCGCCGTGGAGCCGTACCAGCTGGAGCCGGTGTCGCGAGCGGTCGGCGCACCCCGCGTCAACCTCCTCCTCGCCGACGACGTCGGCCTCGGCAAGACCATCGAGGCCGGCCTCGTCGTGCAGGAGCTCATGCTGCGCGGCCGGGCCCGCCGCACCATGGTGGTCTGCCCGGCCGGCCTCACGCTCAAATGGCGCGACGAGATGGCCGAGAAGTTCGGCCTGGAGTTCACCATCGTCGACTCCGAGCACTGCGCCCGCCTGCGCCGCACCCACGGAACGGCCGCCAACCCCTTCCGTGTGCACCCGCTCACCATCGTCTCCCTGCCCTGGCTGCGCGGCCAGAAGGCCCAGCGCCTCCTCGACGAGGTCATCGGCGCCCCCGAGGAGAGCACCGACGGCGAGCACAAGCGCTTCTTCGACCTGCTGGTCCTGGACGAGGCCCACCACGTCGCACCCGCCGCGCCCAAGCAGGTCTACGCCGTCGACTCCCAGCAGACCAAGCTGATCCGGCGCCTCGTCCCGCACTTCGAGCACCGCCTCTTCCTCTCGGCCACCCCGCACAACGGCTACCCCGAGTCGTACACGGCCCTGCTCGAACTCATCGACGACCAGCGCTTCGCGCGCGGCGTCGACCCCGACAAGGAAGCCCTCAAGGACACCGTCGTACGACGCCTGAAGTCGACGGTCACCAACGCCGACGGCACGCCCCGCTTCCGTACCCGCAGGACCCGCGAACTCCCCGTCGACTACACCCCGCAGGAACGCGAGATCCACCAACTGCTCGGCTCCTTCGCCGAGCTGCGCCGCAAGAAGCTCACCCCGAAGGCCCGGGGAGGCCGCCGTGCCGCCGACCTGGTGACGCTGCTGCTGAAGAAGCGCCTGTTCTCCTCCCCGGCCGCCTTCCTGCACACCGTCCAGGTCTACCTGTCCCACCTGGAGGACGCCGGCCCGGCGCGGGGACGTACGGCCGCCGCCGAAGTCCCCGAGTGGCTGGAGGAGTTCGCCGACCTGGTGGCCGATCTCGACGACACGGGATTGGTCGACGCCGAGGACGACGCCCTGACCCGCTCCACCTCCCTCACCCCGGCGGAGGACGGCCGGGAACTGGACCTGCTGCAGGAGATGGAGCGCTGGGCCCTCACCCACGAGGCGGCCCCGGACTCCAAGGCCGAGACCTTCATCAGCGAACTCAAGGCCGTCTGCCGGACACCCGACGGCAAGCGCTGGACCAACGAGCGGATCGTCGTCTTCACCGAGTACCGCGACACCCAGGAGTGGCTCCACGACCTCCTCCAGCAGGAGGGGCTGACCGACGGCGGCCGCGTGGAACGCCTGCACGGCGGCCTGTCCGCCGAGGAGCGCGAGCGCATCCGTCTCGGCTTCCAGACGGACCCGTCGCAGCCGGAGGGCAAGGTGCGCATCCTCCTCGCCACCGACGCCGCCGGCGAGGGCATCGACCTCCAGAACCACTGCCACCGCCTCATCAACTACGACATACCCTTCAACCCCAACAAGCTCGAACAGCGAATAGGCCGCATCGACCGCTGGGGTCAGAAGCACGACCCGGAGACCACCCACTTCATCGGCTCCGGTTGGCAGCAGGCCCAGGCCGGCTCCTACGAGGCCGACCTCGAATTCCTCTCCCGCGTCGCCAAGAAGGTCGCGCGCATGGAGCACGACCTCGGCTCCGTGAACGCCGTTCTCGCCGACGCCGTGCAGCGCCGCATGACGGGTGACACCGCCCCCGTCGACATCGAGAACGCCAAGCCCAAGCAGATCAAGGGCCGCCGCACCGGCGGCGAGGTCGCGCCCGAGCAGAACGTCACCGCCCAGACCAAGAGGCTCGCCGACCAGTACGAGGGCACCGTGTCGGCCCTCGGTCTGACCCCGGCCAACATCAAGCGCGTGGTCGAGACCGCCCTCGCCCTCGACCACCAGCCCGCTCTGCTGCCGTCCGCGTTCCGCGCCGGGCAGTTCGAACCGGGTGACCTCTTCGACGTGCAGCCGCTCTCCGGCAGCTGGGAGCGCGCCACTCGCGGCCTCGCCCACAAGCTGCGCGAGAGCGAGCAGCGCCCGCTCACCTTCTCACCGATGGTGGCCGCCCAGGCCCGGGACGACGTCGTCCTCGCCCACCTCAAGCACCCGCTCGTCGCCCTCTCCACGCGCCTGCTCACCGCAGCCGTCTGGAACGCCGACTCGGTCGGCCTCAACCGCGTCACCGCCGTCGTCTCCGACGACCCGGCCGTCACCACCACGCTGGTCTCGGCCTACGCGCGCTATGTCCTCGTCGGCACCGACGGCACCCGCCTGCACGAGGAAGTGCTGTACGCGGGCGGCTGGTTCGGCGACACCGGACGCTTCCGCCGCTGGGAGTCCGTCGGCGAACAGGGCCGGGTCCTGTCCCAGGCCCTCACCGACGGCACCGAGGCCGCCCCGCACCTGCGCAGGGAACTCACCGAGGCCTGGCCGAACCTCCGCGATTCGCTCTACCGGTCGCTCGAGGCCCGCGCCGCCGAACTCGGCCGCCAGCTGGAGAACCGCCTCGCCGACCGCCGGACCGAGGAGGAGCGCCGCATGACCGCCACCCTCGACCGCTTCGAGGCCACCCTGCGCACCAAGCTCAAGGAGGAGGGCGACGGCGAGGGGCAACAGCTCGCCCTGCTGTCCACCCACGAACTGACCGGCCACGAGCGCCGCCAGTTCGAGGACGACCGCCGCCGCTGGCAGGAACGCCTCGAAGGCCTCCCCGCCGAGCGCGAACGCGAACTCGCCGCCATCGCCGCCCGCTACCGCGAGCCCCGCTCCCACCTCTTCCCCGCCGCCGTCGTCTTCGTCGTTCCCGCAAAGGAAGCCCGCCGATGAGCCCCCGCCGCACCGTGAGCCGTGGAATAGCCGCCGCCAAGGCCCAGGCCACCGACGGCCGCCGGCAGCACCAGGAGTGGCTGGACCTCACCGAGGTCTCCGGCCCCTTCCTCACCATGCCCGTCCTGCTGCGGACCTGGCCCCAGCTCGACACCCTCGAAAAGGACGAACGCGCCCGCCTGCGCGCCCGCCACGCCGACTGGCAGACCGACACGACGGCGGGCCGCGACGAGTGGGTGGCGTACCTCCTGACCCGGCTCCTCGGCTGGAACGACGCCCTGACACTCCGCGTGGGCGAGACCGAGCACCACGGCCTGGACCGCCTCACCCTGCGCGTGCCCGAGCACAACGCCGAAGTCCGCCCCGACTTCGCCCTCGTCGACCCGGGCACCGACCTGGCGACCGAACCCAGCACCGAGGCCGCCGCCAAGCGGGTGCGGCTGCTGGGCATGACGGTCCCGGCGGGCACCGCGCCCACCGCGCGGACGGGCGGTGGCGGCGACTGGGCGGCGGCACCGGCCGACCGCCTGGCCCGCCTCCTCCGGCACCACGGGGTGCCGCTCGGCCTGGTGACGGACGGCCGCTGGTGGTGCCTGGTCTGGGCCCCGCTGGGCGGCGTCACGACCACGGCGGTCTTCGACACGATCGGCTGGAACGAGGCGGCGGAGCGGAACGTCGTCCGCGCCTTCGTCTCGCTGCTGCGGCGCCGCCGCTTCTTCGAGTACGACGAGCCCGAGTCGCTGGTGGGGCTCCTCAAGGCGAGCCTCGCGGCGGGCGAGGACGTCACCGAGGCGCTGGGCGTCCAGGTCCGGCAGGCCGTGGAACTCCTCGTCGACGCCATCGGGCGCGCCGACGTCCGCGCCGTCGAGAACGGTGCCGCCGGCCTGCACGCGGACGGCGTCGGCGCGAGCGAGGTCTACTGGGCCTCGGTCGCGGTGATGATGCGCGTCGTCTTCCTCCTGTTCGCGGAGGAACGCGGCCTGCTGCCGGCGGACAACGAGGTGTATGCGCGGTCGTACTCCGCCCGCTTCCTGCGCGACGAGCTGAAGGCGCGGGCGGACGAGGAGGGCGAGACGTCGCTGGAGCACACGACGTCGGCGTGGCACCGCCTCATCGCCCTCTTCCACGCGGTGCACGGGGGAGTGGACCACCCCGGCTCCGGCTTCCACCTGCCCGCGTACGACGGCTCGATCTTCGACCCCGACAAGTACCCGTGGCTGGAGCGCACGACCCCGCTCCTCCCCATCGACGACCGCACGGTCCTGCACATGCTCCAGGCGGTGCAGGAAGTCCGCGTCGGCAAGGGCAAGGACCGCGAGGTCCGCACGCTCAGCTTCCGCGCGCTGGACGTCGAGCAGATCGGTTACGTCTACGAGGGCCTGCTGTCGTACGACGGACGCCGGGCAACCGAGCACATGGTGGGCCTGATCGGCCCCGAGGGCCTGGAACACGAGGTCCCGCTGCGGGAGTTGGAGTCGCTGGCGGCGAAGGCGGGCGGTTCGCTGAAGACGCTGGCCAAGTCCATCCACGAGAAGTGGAAGGACCCGAAGCCCCCGGCGACGGCGGGCCAGTTGGAGAAGAAGCTCGCCCTGTTGTCGGCGGAGGACACGGCGGAGGCACGCCGCTGCCTGAACGCGGTGACGAAGGACCCGGCGCTGACGGAACGGCTGCTGCCGTTCGTCGGCATCCTGCGCGACGACCTGCGAGGCCTCCCGACGGTCATCCCGAACGGCACGCTGTACGTGGCCGAGTCCTCGCTGCGCAAGAACACGGGCACGCACTACACGCCCCGCTTCCTGGCGGAGGAGGTCGTGCTACACGCGCTGGAGCCCCTGGTGTACGAGCCGGGGCCGCTTCAGACGGCGGACACGAGGGAGTGGCGGCTGAAGTCGCCCGAGCAGATCCTGGACCTGAAGGTCGCGGACATCGCGGTTGGCTCGGCGGCCTTCCTGGTGGCTGCCTGCCGCTACCTGGGTGACCGGCTGATAGAGGCCTGGGAGAACGAGGGCCGCACGGACGCGATGGTCTACCGGGCGGGGCGCGCTGTCGAGGTTGTCACGGCGGCGGACGCGGAACAGGACCCGGTGGTGGTGGAGGCCCGCCGCCAGATCATCGAGCACTGTCTGTACGGGGTGGACATCAACCCCATGGCGGTGGAGATGGCCAAGCTGTCGCTGTGGCTGGTGTCCATGGACCCGGAGCGCCCGTTCACCTTCCTGGACGACCGGTTGGTGTGCGGGGACTCGCTCCTGGGCGTGCACAGCATGGAGCAGATCCAGGGCGTGCACATGAAGCCGGTGCAGCAGGCCGACATCTTGGCCGAGCAGGCACGCGAGTTGGTGGATCAGCTGACGCGGGAGCGGTTGGCAATCACCGCCATCAAGGGCGTGGATCTACCGGCACTCCAGAAGAAGCGGGAGCGCCTGGAGGAGGTCAACCGGCACTCGCGGCGGCTGCGGCTGGTGGGTGACCTGATCGCGGGGGCGGCGCTGGGTACGTGTGCTTCGGGGCGGGTGCCGTGGTACGAGGAGGACGGTGGGGAGCGGGTCCGGGATCTGTTCCCGCGAGTTGCGTTGATCGTCCAGCGGATCATGGAGGAGGAGGAGGTCGAGGACGAATCCGAGGTGGTGCGCGAGGCTCGGGCTACGGCGGAGGAGTGGCTGGAGGCCGAGCTGCCGGAGGGGGCGCTGGAGCGGCGGCCGGTGCATTGGCCGTTGGTGTTTCCGGAGGTGTTCACGCGGCGGGGTGGGTTTGATGCGGTCGTAGGGAATCCACCGTTCCTCGGGGGGCAGAAGCTTACGGGTGCCATGGGTGAGGCGTACCGCGAATACCTGGTCGATCACCTCGCGGGAGGTATGCGGGGGAGTGCCGACCTCGTCGCCTATTTCACTTTGGGTGTACACGGATTGCTCAACGACGGCGGTTACACAGGGCTTGTCGCTACGAACACCCTGGCGCAGGGCGACACGCGCGAGGTCGGTCTCGATCAGTTGGAGCGGGCCGGTGTGACGATCCGGCGGGCCGTCAAGAGCGCGAAGTGGCCATCCAGCTCGGCAAGCCTGGAGTACTGCGCAGTGTGGACCTCTCAGCGAAGGCTCGGTGAGTCAGCCGAGTATGTGCTCGGCGGCCAAAAGGTGATGAACGGGATTTCGACTTCACTGAATCCCGGTACTCGCGAAGCTTCTTGGGCGGAGAGACTGGCAGGGAACGGCGGCGTCTCCTTCGTCGGTTCTTACGTTCTCGGGCTCGGTTTCACGCTGCCCGAAAGCGAGGCGCGGGCATGGATCGCAGGGGACGAGAGGTATGCGGAGGTGCTGTTCCCATATTTGAATGGGCAGGATTTGAACAACCACCCCCAGCACAGTACCGATCGATGGGTGATCGACTTCCGTGACAGGTCGGAGAAGGACGCCCAGCGCTATCCCGGGGCCTATGAGAAGGTGCTGCGTGAGGTCAAGCCTGAGCGGGATGCGAACAATCGCAAGGTCTATCGCGACTACTGGTGGCAGTATGCGGAGAAGCGCCCGGCCATGATGAAGGCCATCGACCGGCTCGAACGATGCATCGTCATCACCCGTCACAGCAAGTCTGTCATGCCGGTCATGGTGCCCACTGGCCAGGTCTACAGTGAGGCCACGATTGTTTTTGCGGCCGACGACACCGCTCTTCTCGCATTCCTCAGCAGCGCTCCGCACTACTGGTGGGCGATCGACCGTGCCGGGACTATCAGGAACGATCTCCGTTACACCCCGAGTGATGTCTTCGAGACCCTCGCTCGCCCTCCGCTCGACAACCAACTCCGCGCGGCTGGGGCCCGGCTCGACACCTACCGTCGTGACGTGCTGCTGCGCCGCGACATCGGCTTGACGGACACCTACAACCTGGTTCATGACGAGGCATGCCAGGATGAAGATATCGTCGAACTCCGCCGTATCCACGAGGAGATCGACAGAGCTACCGTCGCCGCCTACGGATGGCAGGATCTCCTAGACGACTCCGGGCAGACTTTGCCCGCCGGCCCGACACACGAGACGTTTCCGCTCCACCATGGCTTTCACGAGACCGACCAGGGCACCCGCTACACCATCGGCCTTCTTGCCCGAACCGAGATCATCGACCGCCTGCGCCAGCTGAACCACCAGGCCTATGCCGACGAGGTTCATCTCCGCCGTCACAAGGGAGTGACGGACGAGAAGGCGAGGGAGAAGCACTCCGACCTGCCCCCGCCGTCGCCCGAGGTCGTCATGCAGCGCAAGGCGGAGCTGGCCGCGCGAGGTGGGTCGGATTTCGGTGAGGGCGCCGAGGGTGCCCTGTTCTGAGTCGACGGCATGACAACGGGCTCGTTCACTTCAGCTCAAGTGACTTGTACGAGCCCGTTGTTCCGCTCGGAAGCGTTGCTTGGCTCTACTCCGCAGCAAATGCCAGGAAGGTCGCCCACTCGCCCCGGCCGACCCGCAACACCGGCCCGCCAACCGCAGCCTTCGAGTCCCGTACGTACACGGCGTCCAGGTTGGCGGCCACCTCCACGCAGTCGCCGCCGTCCGATCCGCTGTAGCTGCTCTTGAACCAGTGCAGCGCGTTCACGTTCTCGGCAACCTGCTCCACACTCATGTCTCTCCAACCATCCGTTCGATGAGTCGCGCAGACTCCTCGACGTTCAAGGCCTGCGATCGCAGCTTGCCATATCGCAAGGCGAAGGCACTGACCTCTGCGGGCTCCGAGACGACGCACCCGACGCCCTGGGACTCGAAGTAGCCAAGGTGCTTGTGCTCGTGCGTCTCCACCACCACGAACGGACCGTTCTTGCCAGGATGGAACCCTCGACCGGCAGGCATGACCTGGATCTCCACGTTGCGTAACACGCCTACCTCCAGTAGCCGTTGCCACTGTTCGCGCATCACCTCTGGGCTGCCCACCGGGTCGCGCAATGCCTCCTCGCTGAGGATGAACGACAACTCGGCGAGCGGCACTCGCATGAGCAGCTTCTGCCGACTGAGCCGCGCCTCCGTGCGCTGGTCGATGATCTCCTCGCTGAGCGGCGGACAGTGCCCGGCGAAGACGGCCCGCGCGTACGCCTCCGTCTGCAACAGCCCCGGCACCAGCAGCGGGTCGTACGAGAAGCGGCTTACCACCTCCGCCTCGATCAACGCGAAGTTACGGAAGAACCGAGGCAACTTCGCCCGATCCACCTCGTCCTGGAGCACCTCCAAGACCCCGCACGCCTCCAGCACCCGATCCGCCGCCACAGTGAACGCCGCCTTCGCTGGCCGCCGTCCCTGCTCCACCGACGCGACCTGCTCCAGCGAGTAGCCGATGGCGTCACCGAGTTGCTGCTGATTCAACCCGCACCGCTTCCGCAGATGCTGCAGCAGCACGCCGTACGCCGACCACACGCCCGGCAGGTCGGGCCCCTCGTCCTTGGTCTTCGCCACACGACTGTTCCGCGTACCCCGTACCGCCTTCACGCTCCTACACCCTTCCGTCCCGGAACGCACGCCCCGCCCATCCGTATCCACAGCGGCGCTCGACCTCACCGCCAGGATTCTGTTCAACGCGATCCGTGCGAACCGGGACACGACGCTGCCCCGTACAGCGCCCGTACAAAAGCACGTACAACTCCGGCCCCAAGACCAGTAGGGTGGGGATCTTCGGGAGGCGTAGGCCCCTGGAGTCCCATAGGTGACGGTTCTTGATGAGACGTCAGCGAATGAATGACTACTCCGGCATCGCAGTACAGGAGGCGTGGAGCCTGCCCACTGCCGATACCGCCCGAGGGCACCAGGCTCTGTGGTGGAGCGTCGGGCCGGCCGGGGAACTCGTGGTCATGCTGGTCCACCGGCGGTACCTGGAACGCATCCCCTACATCAAGGGGTGGCTCGGGTGGCGGCTGAGGGGCCCGTTCACGGGCGAGCTGGTCACCATCACAGGGCAGGGGGAGCGGCGCCTCATGGTGGAGGACGTCCAAGTCCGGCCCAGCCACCTGGCTCTGCTCCCCGAGTCCCGATTCCTGCTGGTGAGCGGCCGTACGTTTCGTAGCGAGACCGACGGCCTCTGGACACCCAACGCCATGGTGTTCTCCGCATCGGGGACACCCGAGAGCGAGTTCTGCGTCGGCGACGACATCCCCGCCCTGATCACCGACCGCCACGGAGGGATCTGGACGGCCTACGGGGATGAAGGGATCTATGGCGGTCATCCCGAGTCCGGAGCAGGCCTCGCGGGCTGGGACACCGAAGGCCGTGCGACATGGGCCCCGGGGGATCGGCTGCCCGCCTACCCGTTGGAAGGCTGCACGGCAGCGACGGAGGGCGACCGAGTGTGGCTGGTCTGGTACTCCGGCAGCGGATCTGGCACCTTCCTGACTCGGATCACCCCGTCCACCGGCGAAGTGACCAGCTACCCCAGCCCCGTCCCCGATCCGGACGGCTTCGCGGTCCGTGGCAGTCGGGCCGTGCTGACCCGCCGCGACCACAACCAGCGGACAGTCGAACTCACCCGCGCCGAGCTTGACGGCAGCACCTGGACGGTGACCGACCGCCGAAGGCTCGACGTACCCGGACGCGTCGTCCTGCGCTGCGGCCAGGGTCGCGACGGAATCCTCTGGCTCCGCACGGGCGACACCTGGCTGTGCATAGAGGCGTGAGCCTTTCCAACACCCCGATCGTCCCGCCCGGAGACCCCGGACGGGACCCTACCCGGCCGCGAGCGCACGATCGCAGCCCACTCGTCGGGGCGACCCGCAGCTCGTGGCGCGCGCCGAGGAACTCCCATTCGGCATCCGTCAGTTCATGGCGGCGTATCACCCGACCATGACCCATCAGTCGAGATCATTTGACGGCAGACCCCAGGGGGTACGTGCTTCGCCCGCCGCACCGCACCGACCTCTCCGCCTCGCGGGAGGCGGGGATTGCCCGACGCCCCATTGTGATTCGCGGGTGTACAACCCCGGGTGGCTGCCAGCTGTCTGTAAGGCGCTGGAGGGATGAGCCTTCGGTGCCTTTCCGTACGGAGATCGGGGATCAGGTGGGGAAGCAGGTCTGGAGAGTCGTCGTGGCCGGTGGTGCGGCGGCGGTGTTCACGGCCGTGGCCGCGGTGCCGGCCGGGGCGGCCGAGGGTGGGGTCTCGTTCACCCGTGTCCAGGTGAACGGCGGCAAGCCGATTGTGATCGGGGTGTCGGAGGTCGCGGTGCCCGCCTTCTTCCGGATGGCGACCACTCGCAAGTGGAAGTGGCCGGCGGTGTTCCTGTACCGCGGTGGTGCGGGTGATCGGCTGTGGCACGCCATCGAGACGGGCGACTGCATCAAGGTGCGCTCGGGCGTCTGCGACTTCAACGAGACGATGTACTTCGACCCGAGCGTGTGGGACATGCGCAACAGCGAGGCCGGGGCCTGGAAGGTCGGGGCCGAGGTGTACTTCGAGGGCGGCGGTGGTGACACCGACGACAAGGGTCTGACGGTCCACGTCAAGCGCAACTCCCGCCTGACCGTCAACGCCTCGCCCGAACCGGTGTCCAAGGGCAGGACCATCACCGTGACCGGAAAGGTCACGCGGGCCAACTGGGAGACCAGGAAGTACGCCTCCTATGGAGGCCGCCTGGTGAGCCTGCAGTTCAAGCCTGCCGGCACCGCCTCCTACACCACGGTGAAGAAGGTGTACGCGAACGGCTCGGGTGCTCTCAGGACGACCGTGAAGGCCTCCAAGACGGGTACGTGGCGCTGGGTGTACCACGGCAACACCACCACCGGGCCGTCGACGTCGTCCGGGGACAACGTCGTGGTGAAGTGATGTCCGCGGTGATGGCGGGCTGGTGGGGGCCGAACCGGCGGTAACGGCTGCGACGGTCAAGGCGGCGGACCCGCCGCCTTACGTCCTGGCCGACCGCGAGCGGACGAGCCTAGTCGTCGATCGCCGCCCCGTACAGCGCGTCCGTCCGCAGGCCGCCGAACGCGCTCAGGCTGTAGGTCCAGGAGCCGGAGGTGGTCAGGCCCGACCTGCCCGCGGAGAACACCCAGACGTAGCCGTCGTTCGTGTTCTCACCGGGTGCGGAGACGAGCAGGCCGAAGCGTCCGTCGCCGTTCGGGTCGGTGAAGGAGACCTGGCCGCCGAACTTGTCGCCCTTCTCGACGGTACTCGGGACGTTCTTGGTGCCCTGGTTCACGGACAGTGCGCCGGTGGACGTCAGGCCCTTGGCCGAGCCACGCAGGACCGTGACGGCGCCCGCGTCGGCGACGGCGCCGATGTCCTCGCCCGCGACCCCGATCGCCACGTACGCGTATCCGTCGCCGTTGCTGTCGCCGACGGAGAGGTCGGTGCCGAAGCCGTCGCCCCGCTCGTTCGTGCCCGGCACGCCCGCCGAGTTCTGGGTCCAACACACGGGAGGCGAGCCCGGCCCCTTCCGGCCGGCGGGGCCGTCCGGACTGCCGTAGTAGACGCCGACCATGCCGCCGGTCATGTTCTCGCCGCCGTCGTCCGGGCTGTGCGGCTCGCCGGTGACCAGGTCGTCGTAGCCGTCACGGTTGATGTCGCCGGACGCGACGACCGGGCCGCCGCGCACCGCGGTGATCGGCAGCGGCTTTTCGTGCGACGCGGTGCCGGGCAGGATGTACGACCAGCCGTAGCCCGGCTCGTTGCCCACGCTGGTGCCGGAGACGACCAGGTCGGCGAAGCCGTTGTTGTCGTAGTCGCCCGTGGTCATCGACTTGGGCCGGGTGCCCGGCGCGTTGGTGGCGGAGGCCTTGCTGAGGGTCTTCCGCGGAGGCGAGGTGAGCGTGGTGCGTGACTTCTGGACCGGCCGCCGCGCCTGCGCGTCCGTGCTCTTGGCGGCGGGCTGGGGGGGCGGGCTCGAAGGTGTAGATCGTCAGCCCGACCGAGTCCATGACGGCGAGGGAGTCGCCGGGAGCGGTGTCGTCGAAGCGGGCCCACCACCGGGGCCATGTCCAACGCAACCCGTGGGAGCGAGGGCACGACGTGTGCCCCGTACAGCACCCGTACCAGCCCCCGTACAACAAGGGCACCAGCGAACCGCCCCGGCCGTACGACAAGCGCGACGTACGGCCGGCGTACCTGGTCAGCGGCACACCCACCCGCCCACGCTGATCTTGTGACACAACATCAGATCACCGACGGGACCATGCCGCCCCACGCCCCCGCCACCCACCAACTGACCCTGCGTTTCAGCAGCACCAGACGCGGCGCTCGGTTGGCCCGGCACCTCGCCGTCCAGCAGCTCACGGAGTGGACCGGCCTTCCGCACGACTCCGAACCCGCGCGAACCGTCGCCCTCGTCACGGCCGAGCTGGCCTCCAACGCGATCCGCCACGGCAGCGTTCCCGGCCGGGACTTCCGGCTGTCGCTGCTCCTCCTGCCGCACGGCCTGCGGATCGAGGTGACGGACACCCGCCCCGAGCGCCTGCCCCCGCACCCCGCCGCCCCGCCCCCGCCCGCCGACGCGACGTCGGGCCGTGGACTGCTCCTCGTCCAGGCGTACGCGGACCGCTGGGGCTGCACCGCCCACGACGCGTACACCAAAACCGTCTGGGCCGAGGTCCGTCACACGCCCCCACCGCGGCCGGCAGGAAGACGGCCGGCAGCGACTGCCGGGCACTGACACTGTCGCGAAGCGGACACATCATCACCACATAGGATTCGCAAATATGTTCGGAATGCTGGGCGTCTCCGGTGCTAGCCTGACGCGCGCCTTTCGAAGATCACTTGGAGGTGTCACGTGTCCATACGCCACCGACCGAACCGAACACCATCAATCGTCCGAGGCGCGCTCGCCACGACCATGGCCCTCGCGGCCGCCGGCGGAACCCTGCCCTTCCTCCTCACCAGCGCCCATGCCGCGACGACGGCGCCCCCGACCCTGACGATCGATGCCCCGGACCGCTACCTGCCCCGCCCCTACAACCTGGAGTCGGCAGGCACCGTCGGCGACCTCAACCAGGCGCAGCTGGACAGCGACGCCTTCACGGCGTACCGCTGGAGCCCCGTCACCGGCGACCCGCAGAACGTGGGCAAGGACCCGGCCGACACCTCCGCCGAGCGCATCGGCGGCCACGCCTCCGACGTGGTCGGGGTCTACACCGTGGCGGACCGGTCGGTCGAGCTGAAGGACATGAAGGCCGGTACGTCGGCCCGGTTCACGCTCCCCGAGGGACAGACGTACCACGGCACCTTCGGCGAGACCGTGGTGACGGTGACCTGGACGGCCGGCGGTGACGTCGACTCGCTGCATCTGCTGCGCCTGCGCGACGGACAGCTCACCGACACCCCGGTGACCGGCGAGAACGGTGTGCGCGCGGCGTCGTACAAGGTGCTCGGCGCGGATGCCGGCCAGTTGGCGATCATCGTCTCCGGTGACCCGACGGGCGAGGTCGGGCTGGTCGACCTGGCGACCGGGGAGATCACCGGCGTACTCAAGGGCTCGTGGGTCAGCGGCTTCACCCAGGTGGTGCTCTCCGAGACGTACGCCGGGTGGTTCGATCCGGCGTACGGCGACGAGAAGGTGCACCTGCTGCGCCGGAACGCCCTGGGCGGCGCGGAGACCACGGTCGGCGTGGCGTCGGCGTACGAGCAGCGGTCGTTCGTCGCGCTGGTGGGCGACTGGGTCGTCTCGCTGCGCCAGACCGAGTCGTTCCGCAACAGCGACGCGCCGAAGGACCGCGGCGAGCCGCTGCTTGCCGCGCCGATCGGCGGGGGAGCGACGAGGACGCTGCTGCCGCACGGCCGCCTGGGCGGTACGTACGGGCTGAACCCGACGCCCGACGGCGGCGTCCTGGTCGCGGGCGGCAGTTCGGCGGGCGACTGGGCCGTGCGCAAGGTGAGTGTGCGGGCCGACGGCAGCCTGGGCGTGAGCGCGGTCCGGGCCGTGGCGCCGAAGCCGGGTACGTACGGAGCGGTGACGCTGGCGGCCGGGGACCTGGCGGTGCAGGAGACGGACACCAACTACCTGCCGTCGCTGTACAAGCGGCACATCGAGCTCGGTGACACCCCGTCGGCCGGAAAGCGCAGCCTGGTGGCCGAGCCGCCGCGGAGCACGGACGGCACGGGTGGCTCCGCGGGCAACGGCGCTTACGCACTGGGCGACGGCACCTTCGCCTACGCGAAGGGCCCCGGGATCGAGGTCCTTTCGAATCCCGACGACGCCGCGGTCCTCGCCGCGCCAGGCGGCGGGCAGGTCGTCGACGCCTCCGGCCGGTATGTCGTCTACGGGTACGGGTACATGTCCGGCTTCGGGCAGTACCAGCAGCACGTCATCGATCGCGAGAAGTCCGGCGACGACAAGGTGCTGCTGACACGCGCGGCCTCGGCCGCCGCCGTCTGGGGTACGACGTTCTGGACACCCGGCGACACCAAGGGCACCGTCAAGGCCACCGACCTGAAGTCGGGTACGACCGAGTCCTTCTCGCTCGGCAAGGAGTGCACGCCGACGGACCTGCAGGCCGTGGGCCGCTGGGTGTACTGGACGTGCGATGCCTACAGCGACCTCCCGGCGTCCGGCGTCTGGGACCGCACCACGCAGCGCATGATCGATGTCCCCAAGGGCGGCAAACTCGGTGACGGCTATGTCGTTCTGCACGACGCGACCGCGGGCAAGCTCCAACTCGTCGACTTCCACACCGTCGACAGCGTGACGACCCGTACGCTGGCGGACATCACCGGTTTCCTGGCCCCCAACTACTACGCCGTCGACAGCTTCGGCGGCGGAGTGGCCTACGTCCCAGGGCGCGGTAAGCCCGGCGCCATGCGCGCCGTCGGCTCCGGCGTGCCCACCTCTCCGCTCGCCGCGATCGAGACCCACCCCGAGACGTCCGTCGACCTGCAGTCGGCCACGGACGACCGTTGGGACGGCTCCTGGCAGTTGTCGAAGCCGGCGGCTCCGGGTACGCAGGTCGTGATCAAGGACGCGGGCGGCAAAGTCGTCCGCACACTGGACGCCGTACAGCGCGGCGCGGCGCTCACCGCGGCGTGGGACGGCAGGCGCTTGAACGGGAAACCCTCACAGAACGGGACGTACACCTGGGAGCTGACGGCGGCCCCACGGGACGGGCAGGGCGCGGAGCTGAAGCTCAGCGGCGCGATCACGGTGACGGGCGCGGGCGGCAAGGCGACACCGAACGCGTCCAACCATCGTGCTGCCGACAGCGGTTACGGCGCGGTGCGCAGCCACGACTCGCTCGCCTCACGCAGGGAGAACGCTCTCTAGCGAACTGGGTCACCGTTCGGCGTACCCGACGTCGGCAGGCCCGTACTTCCGGGCACCGGATCGCTCCGTCGCATACGGCGCTGCCCCGCCCGGTGCGCGAGTCCTGATCCGACATCCGGCGCGGCCGTGTCACCGATACCCGATCGGTGACACGGCCGTGTGCGGCGTTGCTCGGGAGACACGAATCGCCAGGGCCGTTGAACCTGTGTTCCGGCAGGCAACGTCCGGAACCCGTTCATCGATCACCCGGAGCGGATCGAGGCGATCTGGTAGCAGTCACGTTCCGCGGTGCCCGGCGACACCGCACCGGGCCCCACAGGAACGCGCTGTACCCGACCGCTGGTGACGGGGTGTCGGATACGCGTTCAGGCGCCCGCCCCGTGGATTGCGACGTGCGGGGTCGGGGCTCCCTCCGTTTCCTGCAGGGCGGGGTTCCTCCCCGGTGCGCGGTGGTAGGACAGGGCTGTAATCGGCACTGCGGACAGCGGCCGGAGTGCGGGCCGAACGTGGGAACCACGAAGGGGGAGTTGGGTATGGCGGCAGAGAACATCGACGATGTCGTGGACAGGCTTGCCGGGATCGTGCGGGAGGCAAGCCGCGCCGGTGACCGGGTCGGGTACTTCGCGGCGCTGTACCGACAGGTGACCGTTGAGGTCCGCACGGCCATCCACGGTGGGCTGTTCGAAGACGGCCCCCGAATGGACCGTTTCGACACGCTCTTCGGCAACCGCTACTTCGACGCGTACGACGCCTGGCGTCGTGACCGGAGCGGGCCGCGTTGCTGGCGCGAGACGTTCGGGCTGCTCGACGAAGCCGACACCATCATTGTCCAGCACCTGGTACTCGGCGTGAACGCGCACATCAACCTCGACCTGGCCATCGCCGCCGCGCGGACCAGCCCGGGCAAGGCCATCCACGCGTTGCGGCGCGACTTTCTGCTGATCAACGACATCCTTGCGCGGGTGGTGTTGGCGGTGCAGGACTCGGTCGGCGCCCTGTCGCCGTTCCTGTCGCTGCTGGATCGGGTCGGAGCCCGCACCGACGAGCGGATCCTCGACTTCAGTGTCCGTCAGTCCCGCGAGGAGGCGTGGTACAACGCCGTCCTGCTTGCCGGCCAGAACGAAGAGGAACGCGAGGCCACCATCCAGCGGCTCGACATCCGGGCCGCCGTGCTCGCACGGTTGATAGCGCGACCGGGCGGCCTCGTCCGGCCGGCCCTGCAGCTGATCCGGCGCACCGAGAGTGGTGACGTGCCGGCCGTCATCACTCATCTGGACAACGCCATGGAGCGACCCTCCGCCCGGCAGGGGACGGGGTGAGGCCCGGCGGACTGACCGTCCGGCATCTGGCTGGAGCCGGTGCCGAACACCTGCTCACCTAGTGTCAGAACGAGCCTCAGCTGTCGCTCGACGACGATTCAGCAGGCCCACGTGAGGACGATTCCGGGGGACCACGGTCCCCCGGGGCGTCGGCGGTCACGCTCCCGCGGCCTGCCGCACCGGAGTTACTCCGGACCGTTCTGCCAGAAGTAGACGTACGTGTTCTTGAGCGCGTGCTCGTAGCGGCCGTTTCCGGGATGGCGGAAGTCGTCCAGCGGCGGGCGACCCTGGCCCTTCACACGCTTCTCGATCCAGCCGCCGCGGTTCTCGGCCTTGTCGTCGTACGGCGGGTCGCACATCACCACGGTGACGGGGACGTTCCGGTTAGCGCTGGTCGAGCTCTACGCTTTTTGCTGCGTCATCCATGTCCGCTTCGCTGCCAGTCGAGTCACCCGGTCCTCGACGTGGCGTAAGTAGCTCGATGACCATGGGAACCACCTCGTCGGGGATCCGGAAACCCGACGCCCATGAGGGTTCTGCCGCCGAACCATAGATGGTGCGCAACAAGAAGGGCTCTTCTCCGTTGAGCACGCCGGTCTCCTTGAGCTCCCGCGCCACGGTGCTGATGGGGCGGGTGAAGCCCTTGAGCTGGCGATCCTCCGCGTAGCCGGCCAGCTTGTAGACGGTCGCTCTGTCGACGAAGCCACCGTTTTCCGCTGCCGCCTTAATCACCTTGACGCGCGAGGGGGAACGCGTCGTCAACTGGAGGAGGAACTGGAACAGGGACTGCTTGGTCCAGCCGGCGGCGGGAACGTCGTCCTCGCCATTCGCATCGCGCAGCTGCTCCAAGTCGTCTACGGAGTCCCGGTCCACGTGCAACCCTTCGAGCAGTTGCTCGGCCCAGGTGAGGAGCTCGGCGGGCGTGAGCATGTAAAGGTGTGCACCGGTTTGCTCTCGCAGCTCCACGATGAGCTCGGCCCTCGGCCGGGCCTGAATGTCCACGTCGCGTGGCTGCCACCAGTCCTTCTTGACATCTCCGGTCACCAGCAGCACATCGCCGTCGCGCTGCGCTGCCTCCTTCAGCAGCTGTACCCAGAGCAGATAGTCGCCGGCAGCCTGCTCCGGTGGCTTGTTCCTGAAGTCCTCGTATCCTGGCGGAATTTCGTCATCGGCGCGTTTCGCAGCTTCCTGGACCGCCTTGTCGTACTCGTCCACCGGCAGCGGGTCGCCGATGCGTCCGCGCAGGAGCGGTTCCAGCTCGGTGAGGACCGGGTCAGTGTGCGTCTCGGCCGTGCCCTCGAGCGCATCCCGCTCGGCCTGCCCCTCGATGACCTCGCGTAGCAAGTCCATGGACTGGGTGAGGACCTCCAGCCCTTCACGGATCTGCCGGGTGACGTCCTCGTCCTCCTTCAGGCGCACGTCCTTCATCCACCGCTCGACGGCATCCTGTGCCGACCTGCGCGCCTTGTCGAGAGCGGCCGACGTTTCCTTTGCCTTGGTGCTGTGGTGGTGGCGGACAGACTTCTGTTCGCGGTTGCGCCAAAACTCGGTCAGTACCTGGTGGGGCACCCACAAGCGGTCTCGCAGCTTGGTGAGCACAGCCAGGGTGTCCTGACGCGTACGCTCGTTGGACCGGTAGAGGTTGAGCAGGACGTTGGTATCGAGAACTACCATCCCGGACGTGAAGAGGCGCTCGTAATCCTCTTTGAGAGGGGTTCGATGGGCCCCGTCGCAGTCGTAGATCCCCCGCGCGCCGCTGTTCCCGGGCGGCACATCCTTGAACGCCATCCGCTCGGCTCCCCACTTCCGGAACCCGACCAATGAGCCCCGGAGACACGAGGGTATGGTTCCAGGCCCTAATTCCGTAGGTGAGACCCTTCTCGGCCAACTCCCGGAGTTACTGAGTCGCAGGGAGCCATGGGCAGCGACCTCGAAGGATCAGGTGGGTCGGTGAGACAGGGACGTGCTTTAGTCGACGGCGCTTGGCGGTAGGCCTGACGCGTGCGCCAGGTCCGGAGCGGGGAAGAGCAGGGCGCGGGCGAGGGCGGAGGTCACCTGGGCGGCGCAGCCGGGGAGCTGTCGGGCGGCCCACGCGGCGGCAAGGCGGACGAAGCCGGCCAGTTTGTGCTCCGCTCCGGTGAGCAGGCGCCGCAGTTCGTCGGTGGGAAGTTCGATCACGGGGCTGCCGTCCCGGTCGGCGTCCACAGTCAGGCGGATGACGTCGCCGTGTCGTTCGGCGAGGGGGGATGGGGTGTGGCCGTAGGAGGCCCGGCCGTCTCCGCCGAGGGCGTCGAGCCAGTCGCCGCGTTCTTCGAGGACGTTGCAGCAGCTCGGCAGTTCTGCCGAGTCCTCGCCCGAGGCCTGCTGTTCCTCTCCTGCCGTGTCGTCGTCAGAGCCCAAGTGCCCCGCGCACGAAGGGGCAGGGGTGAACGCCAGATTTTCAGCGAGGGTTGTGAACTCAGTGCACGGACTGCATACTGGGTCGGCAGGTGCCGCCGAGCGATATCCGATTCGCCACCGGTGGAGCACCTTGCCGGGCTTGACCGGCGGGCAACGGGCCGCGCCCGTGTCCGCACGACGGGCCACTCTCATCTTGCGACGTCCCCGGGGGTTCACCATGCGCTTCACACGCACATCCGCAGCCACGGCGCTGCTGCTCGCCGCGCTCACTGCCTGCGGCCCGACCACTGACACCGGTACGGGCGACGCCACGTCCACCGCCCCGTCGACTCCCAAGGCACCGGATACCGCCACCGTCGAGACGACCGAGGAACCGTCGGTCGACACCGAGTCCACCGCAGCCCTGCCGGACATGGTCGGCAAGGGGCTGCAGAGTGCCCAGGACGAGGCGCAGGGCGCCGGCTTCTACCACCTCACGTCGCACGACGCGCTCGGCCGGGGTCGCAACCAGATCCTCGACCGGGGCTGGAAGGTCTGCGCCCAGACCCCCGCGCCCGGCACGCACTCGACGGACACGAGGGTCGACTTCAGTACCGTCAAGCTCAAGGAGAGCTGTCCCGCGGGTGGTGGCGAGGCCGAGCCCGAGAAGGCCGGCTCCACCATGCCGAACTTCGTGGGGAAGGCCGTCAAGGTCGCCCGCCAAGCGCTCGACAGCTCCACCAGCATCACCGTCGACGATGTGTCCGGCCAGGGCCGTATGGTGCTCATCGAGTCGAACTGGAAGGTCTGCACGACCGACCCGGCGGCTGGGGAGGAACTCGTCGGACAGCCGGTGACGATCGGGGCCGTCAAGTTCGGCGAGAGTTGCTGACACCGGCGGCCTCCAGCGTCCGCCTCAGAGGCTCACCCACTCCGTAGTCCTGGCGCGTACCTCCTCTCTGCCCCTGCCCGACGAAGACTCCACAGCCGCTCGGTGACCTGACTTGCTCAGGACAAGCTGCGCGGTCCACCGTGCGACGACCGGGCACAACCGATACCCCCTCGAAGCTGGAACGGCAGGCTCTTCTGGCGAACGCCGCCGATCTTGTCGCCGAACTGAGCTCGGAAACCCTTGAGTTGGCGGCGGTTAAGGTCACGTTCTGGCGACCTGTCCGACGTGCGGGCCGACCAGGAGGCACACGGGGCGCGGAGGTCGCCCGTGGGCCGCGCGCGGTGGGGATCATGGTGCGCCTGAGTGCCACTACGCGCTCCCTTGCGAGGGAATGCCGGAAATGCCCGCCGGGCAGTGACTCAGGCGTAACTGAAACGCTCAGGAAAAGGAGCCACTGCTCATGAGGTCACGTACGGCCCGTCCCGCCGCACTCGCCGCTTCGACCGCACTGCTCGCCGGAGGCCTGCTGGCGGCGACCGTACCCGCCGCCACCGCCGCACCCGCGAAGTACTCGCACGCGGCCGCCGCGCAGCAGTTGAAGGGGGCGGGCGTCACCTGGACCTCGTCGGGCGGGTGCAGCGACCGGAACAACGGCAGGTGCACATCCTTCGAGCAGGTCAACAAGAGCACGGTCGCAGGAGTGCTCGACTTCAAGCAGGCGAGCAAGTGCGCCGTGGCCCTCACTGGCGGCACGGAGAAGGGGCACGCCTCCGGCACCTACAGCCACTGGAACGGCTACAAGGTCGACATCAAGCTGACGTCGTGCGTGAACTCGTACATCACCCGCACGTTCCGCTACGTGGGCGAGCGCGGTGACCGTGCGAAGCAGTACAAGGCCCCGTCGGGGAACATCTACGCCCTCGAGGGTTCGCACTGGGACGTCACCTACTACCGCGGCAGCCGCTGACGCGGAGCGGTGGCGGAGCCGGCACGACGGTTCCGCCACCGTCGGTGCCGACGCGTCGCAAGTTCATGCTCCGTTCCCGTCGACGGTCAGTCAGCCGCCCACGTTCTTTTGTGAGTGCGCCTATTGTGAGCTCTGGGCACGGGGCGCATGCTGGGCTGCGTCAGCGTCACGTGTGCCGGACTGGCCGTAACGCTGACGGCCGAATCCGGGCGATGAGCGGCAGTGGACCGCGCAACCGCGTCCCCCCTCGCGGAAGAGTGCCAGGCCGGACGCGGCGACGCGTGGTGCTTCATCGCAGCCGTTTGCCGTGTCGGAACAACGCGGCCTCGACCTGGTCCGGCAGGACGTCCACCCGGTGTGCGTGGTCATGGGCGAGGGACAGGTACCGCTCGTACCGGGGCGTCGTCTAGCCGCCACCCGGCCACTTCACGTCGGCGTCCGCGGACCGCAACGCGTGTGCGACGACACTGTCCAGGATCAGCGGACGGAACGGTCCGACGGGTCGCTCGTGACCGGCGAAGTACAGCACCTTGGTGAAGAACGCCGGTCCGAGGTACTTGATCCACTGGTCGTTGTTGAAAGCGAAGTGCGCTGCCGGTGGCTCCTTGCTCCCGGAGTGCGGCGAGAGCAGCGTTCAGGCGCGCGTCGATGTCCTGTGCCGAGGACTCCCCGAAGACGCGGGCGTGCCGGGCGACCGCGGCCTGGCGGACCCTGTCCGTCCTGCTCCACGCGGGCGTCCGCTTCCATAAGAGCTGTTGCGGCGGGCCCGGATATCGCCCGCGCAGTCTCCGTGAGGTCCGCGAGCGGGTGACGTACGCCCGGCGCAGCGGTGAGCCGGCCATCAAGGCGCTCGTACGATCCGAGGTGCCGTGACTCCAACGGGACATGCGGTGCGCGCCATACTGAAACCATGCTCGTTCCCACTGGCCATCTGCCGCCGCTCCAGCAACGCCTGTTGCGGGAACTCGACCTCTGCGATCTCCCCGCTCCCGAAGCGGCGCCGGAATCCTACGCGGCCCGGGGCCTCGACACGGACGAGGTCCGTGAGGCCCTGCCCGCGCTGCTGTGGACCGGTCTGGTGGAGCAGCAGGAAGGGGATCGCGGCACGCTCAAGCTCACCTGGGCCGGAGTGGCGGCGCTGCGGACCGCGGAGTGCGATGAGATGGCGGCACGTCTCAGCGCGATCGCGTCCTTCGCGGACACCGTGGCGCGCGGTGCGGCGTCCCGCCCCGTCGGATACGCCCTGAAGCGCCTGGCGGAGGGAGCGTGGACCTTGGAGCAGGCCGAGACTTACGTGAGAGGCGCGGACGGCGCGTAGGGGCGGAACGTGACCCGCCTCTACGCGCCGAAGTCCAGGACGACACGGCGGCGAGCACGGCTGGCCCCGGGCGGTGGCGGGAGAACGCCCGCTGAGGTGAGGTCGGCTGTGGTGATGACCGGTGAGTTCACGATCTTCGTGGTGATGGCCTGCTGCGCCGGGGTGAGGTCCACCAGCCGTCGCAGGACGGACAACAGGTCGATCAGCTCCTCGGTCCACTCTCTTGGCCAGGACGTCACATGGATGTCGTCGAGCGGGCTGGTCTTTCGGCTGGTGGGGGAGGCCCTGCGGTAGCCGAACCACTTCTTCACGATGCGCATACCGCCGACCTCGTAGTTCCAGACCTCCAGCGGAACTCCCGTGAAAACGCCCGGTCCGACGTGCAGGGTGCCGGTCTCCTCGTCATAGCGCAGCGTGTCCGGCACGGCGGTTCCGATCGGTGTCGCGTACCGCACCTGCCGAGGATGTCCCGCGGGAAAGCCGACACCTTCTTCCGTCCCGGGTTCATCGGGCGGGTTGCCGCGCTCGCCGTAAGTCGCGGCCCACAGATACTGGTGGCCGATGCGAACCGCCTCGCTCCACAGTTCGGCGTCGCGGGTGAGAGGCAACCGGACTCCTGGGGTGAGAAGTTCCTCGGCAAAGTGCTCAGTGAAGGCGCTGTGGCCGGCGACGGCCAACGCGTAGGCGGCGAGGTCGTGCCCGGTCACTCCGTTCAGACCCAGAACATCGGCCAGGTACCGCAGCAGGCCTCTCGGCACATTGGGAGTGCCGTCCGGGTGCAGGATGGGATGCACCCTTCCGCCCCGGCCGTTGAAGTGGTGCGTGTCCGGTAACAACGCGGTCGCGACCACCGCCGGACCGCTGCTTATTTCGTGGCTGCTCTGCTGATTGAGGAACACCTGTCCAGGCTGCAAGGACTCCCACAGATCAGGCCGTGGGAAGTCAAGTACCCGGTTGTCTGCGATGAGCCACTGACGGTCGAAGCTGCGCAGCGCGATCCGCACGAGCCGTGCGCGAGTACGGGCCTCTTCATCAATGCTTCGATCGGGGTGAGGGAGTCCTGGGAGGCACGTCGGCCGTGAGCCGAGTTGGCGATCGCGAGTCTCCTTGAACAACCGGGCCTTGTAGTCCGCATCTTCTTCCCTGGTGAGGCGGGCCCATCGGTGTTGAAGAAGTCTTTCGGAGGGAGAACTCACCCAGGACCTGTTCGTTGTGATCCCCAGGCTGCCCCACGGAAAGAGCTCGTCCAGCGCCGGATACTCCTCCCACCCCGACAAGGTGGCCGGGGTGAAGGGCCGTACCCCCAGCGCGTGGGTGTCCCGCCAGCCGTCGTTGTCCAGACGTGTTGACCGGAGCTGCGCGAACTTCTCGGCACGTTTGCCGTGGAGGGCTCGGTAGTGAACCCGCGCGGACCCACCGGCGGCGTGGTCCGCGCGTCGTACGAAGATGCAGATGCACAGTGGCTGGGCGACGTGAGGGAACGCCCGGTTGGCGACGTCCGAACGCTGGCCCTCTGGCGAGAGGTTGATGACCCAGCCCTCGTCGCACGTCCGGCGCAGATAGTCGCGCATGCCCCGTCCGGCGGGGCCGGTGGTGAAGGCTGAGGGAGTGATGAAGCAGATCACGCCGTGTCGGTCGTCGGAGTGCGCGTCGAAGACCTTCCAGGTGGCCCAGCGCCAGAAGTAGACGTACATGTTCTTCAGCGCGTGCTCGTAGCGGCCGTTGCCCGGATGCCGGAAGTCGTCCAGGGGCGGGCGGACCTGGCCCTTCATCCGCTTCTCGATCCAGCCGCCGCGGTTCTCGGCCTTGTCGTCATAAGGCGGATTGCAGATCACCACGGTGACGGGGACGTTGGCCTTCACGTGGTTGGCGCGAGTGCGTGAGACGGAGAGGGGCGCGTAGGTGGAGGGGAGCTGCTCCTCCTTGACGTGGGGATCGTCGAGCGTGTCCGTGACGTGGAGGTTCAGGCCGCCCGGCGGGAGCTGGGCGCCGTATTTCTTGAGCAGGTCGGCGGTGCGGAGTTCGGCGACCGCGAAGGGGCCCATCTGGAGTTCGAAGCCGTACAGGCGCTCGGCGAGGCGACCGATCGCGTCGGGTGCCATGGCGTCGCCATGGCGTTCGGCCGCCTGCTGCGCCACCCGCTCGATGACGGTGTGCAGGTAGGTGCCGGTGCCCATCGCGGGGTCGACGATGTGGACGCTCTCGTCGCCGTAGCCCCGGGACCTTCCCAGGCGGGTGCGCAGCACCTCCTCGGTGAGGCGGACCATCTCCTCCACCACCTGGTGCGGGGTGTAGTAGGAGCCGCTGCGCTGGCGCAGTTCGTCGTCGTAGACGGAGAGGAACGACTCGTACAGGTGCAGGTAGGCGTCTCGGTTGCCCCGCCGGATGGTTTTCCAGTCGACGGCCGCGACGGTCCGGCGGAGCAGTTCCAGGGTCACCTCGAACCGTTCGTTGACGTTGTCGGTGAGCAACTGGAGGGCCTTGCCCATCAGGGCGTGGCCGGCGTTGAGGCGGCGGCCGATCTCGTGGAAGCCGATGTCGGCGAGCTTGATGCCCTCCGTCTGCGCCAGAAGCAGGGCGAAGGTGACGGTCTGGGCGTATCCGTCGGCGAAGGTAGCGTCGTCGGCGGTGGGGAAGAGATAGCGCCGCCAGTCGCTTCTCAAACCGGTGAAGGGCCGGTCCGAGGCGGGCCCGCCGGCATCCAGCTGGGCCTCCGCACGCAACTGTTCCCGCACGGCCTCACGCAGCAGGCGGCACAGCGGGGCCATGTGCTGCACGAGCACGGAGACCCGCAGGATGTCCTGCGGCTTCCAGCCGAGCACCCGCTGTGCGAGCGCGTCGAAGGCGGCCGGCTGGGCGGCGGTCAGTTTCTCCCCGGCGCTCTTGAGCGCTCCGGACAGCACGACTTCCTCCCCGATCTGCACGCCGTATTGGAAGACACGCCAGTGGGTGCCGTTGGTGTACAGCAGGTTTGGAAGGTCACGCAGACGCTGCCACTGCCGCTTGTCGTGGCCGGTGAAGGTGTCGGGATCGATGTTCTTGCCCGGCCGCTTCAACTCGATGTAGCCGGTGACGTTCTTGTCGACGCGCACGGCGTAGTCGGGTCGGACTCCGAGGTGCGGGATACGGGTCTCGGGATCCCAACTGACCTCATGCATGGCGTGCTTCGCGGCCATGGCGCGCAGCAACTGTTCCAGAGGGCCGCGGATCGCCGCCTCACGGTCGCCGGGCCCGGCGAGAGCCCGTTTGCATTCCGCGCCGAACACGGACACGGCGTCCTGAAGCCACTGAAGGCGTGCGTCAGCCATGGTGCCCCCCAGCCCACGGGCCCCGGACATGGCGCGGGGCAAACCCCTCTTGCTGGGAAGTATGGGGCAGCCATGCGCGAAATGGCAGGGGGTGTACCGGAGTTGCTTTGTCGCGCCCGTGCGCCCCGAAGCGGCAGGAGTGGCAGGCCGGGAGTCGGCGGCCCGGCGTCGCCCGTCCGCGCCCCCAAGGCGGTCGGGGCTCAACAACGTTGAACGTCAAGCCGAGTGCCTGTACTCAGTCCGGCACCCGGCGGGTGTGCGGCACGTTCTTCCGCGCCGCACACCCGCCCACGGCCGTTCTCACTCCTGGTCGTCGAGGCGGACCGGCATCAGCAGCGAGAGGACGTCCTCGTCGTCGGGTCGGCGGATCACGAGGGGGGCCGTGGGGGCGCCGAACTCCAAGAGCAGTTCGTCCCTGGCGCCGGCGGTTAGGGCGTGCAGCAGGAACTCGCGGTTGACGGCGATGTGGTTCCGGTCGTCGTCACCGTCCTCGTGGACGGTCACCGTGCCGTCGTCCGCCACGGCGAGCACACTGAGGTCGTAGGACACGCCGTCCTGCTCACGCGTCCTGTCCGCACGGACGGGACCCGTCTCCAGAGCCTTGCGGAAGGAGGCCACGTCGATGACCGCCCGGCGCCCGGCGGGCAGATGGAGGAGGCGGCGGTAGTCGGGGAAGTCGTGGTCCAGGCACTGGCCCGCCGCCTGACGGTCCCCGGTCTCCAGCGTCACGCGGTCGCCGTCCAACGTGAGCCGGACAGGTTCCTCCCCGCCCAGGAGCGCTCGCATCGCGTCGGCGAGCGGGAGGGGCACGACGGCCTGGACCCGGCCCGTGCCGTGCCCGGCGGTGCGTGCTCGTGCGACGGCCATCCGGTACCGGTCGGTGGCCACGACACGGAGGTCTTCGCCCTCGATGTCGAACAGGACGCCGCCGAGCATCGGCAGCTCCGGATCGGTACTGGCCGCGAAGCGAACCGCGTCCAGCGCGGCGGCCAGCTCCGGGGCGGAGGCGGACAGCCGGGTGGTGGCGGTGCGGAGCGAAGAGGTCATGGGGTTCTCCCTGTGGTCGAGTACTGCTCGGAGCGCGGAGAACTCACTGCGGGCATCGGACAGATCCCGCTCGAGACGGCGCAGGTGCGCCTGGAGGAGCCCCCGCACCAGGTCGCTGTCCGCGCTGGACCAGCCGGCCAGCACCAGCCTGATGTCCGCCAGCGGCATGCCGGCCCGACGCAGCCGGGCCAGCAGCCGGGCCTCGTCGCACTGCTCGGGGTCGTACCAGCGGTAACCGCTCACCGGGTCCACCCAGGCGGGGACCAGCACACCGGCCCGGTCGTAGAACCGGAGCGCGCTCACGCTCAGTCCGCTGTCCCGGGCCATCTCCCCGATGCTGCGCATGTCGTTCTCCACACCCGGAACCCTGGGCCCTCCACAAGGTCGAGGGTCAACCCCGGTCCAACCACGATCAGGCAGGCGACTGGCCCGCTTCGTCGGACACGCTCGGGAAGCGGCTCGGAGGACCTGCGAGGCAGAGGGCGTCGCCCGGCCGCCGCGAGCCGGGATCCGGCTGTGCGGGGCCACACAAGGAAGCACAGCAGGCGCGCGGGGCCGCCCGAGAGTAATCGACGCCGGGCGAACGGCACAATACTTGTGTGAACGCACACGACGCAGACCTGGCCGACGTCCTCGGGACCCGTGAGACCCCGACCCTGGAGTTCAAGCGGACCGCCAAGCGGGAAGGCAAGCGCGGTGACGCCATCGGCAATGCCGTCTGCGCGATGGCCAACGATCTCGTCGGCAGGGGCGGAGGGGACATCCTCATCGGCGTCGCGGACGACGGGATCCCGGTCGACGACGTGGACGTCAGCGACCGGGCTCTGCTGGCCCTCACCGACCTCCGGGACGACGGCAGGATCCTGGACCGGCCGTCCTTCACCGTCCGGGCGGCGACCTACCGGGGCAAACCCGTGGTGCACATCCACGTGGAGGCATCCGCCGCCTTGCCCGTGCGCTTCGACGGAGTCGTGTGGGTCCGGCCCGGTCCGACCACCCGTAAGGCCACGCGTGAGGACGAGCGAGTCCTCACCGAGCGTCGGCGGGCCGGCGACGGTCCCTTCGACAGCAGGCCCGTGCCGTGCGCGACCCTCGACGACCTGGACCTCGAACTCTTCCGCAGCGACTACCTGCCGTCCATGGTCGGACCCGAGGTCATCGAGGAGAACGGGCGCCCGGTGCACCAGCAGCTCTCCTCCCTGCACCTCACCACCCCGGACGGTCGGCCGACCGCCCTCGGACTGCTCGCTGTCGGGCTCGATCCCAGCAGCCGCATCCCCGGGGCGTACGTACAGTTCGTCCGGTACCAGGGCGTGGATCTCGACGCGCCCGTCGCCGACGACCAGGAACTGCGCGAGAACCTCGTGGGCATGGCGGCCAGACTTGAACCGCTGCTGCGCAGCAACCTTCGTACGCGTCTGGTGGAGGAGGGATTCCGGGAGACTCCGCAACCCGACTATCCGCTGGAGGCGTTGCGGGAGGTGTCGATGAACGCCTTGATGCACCGCAACTACGAGACCTCCTACGCCCCCGTGCGCATCGCCTGGTTCGACGACCGGATCGAGGTGACCAATCCCGGAGGGCCCTACGGGCAGGTCCGGGACGACAACTTCGACCGGGTGAACGACTACCGCAACCCGTCCCTCGCCGCGGCGATGAAAGGACTCGGCTATGTGAACCGGTTCGGTCGGGGGATCGGACGGGTGCGGGCATCGCTCGCACGCAACGGGAATCCCCCCGCCGAATTCCAGGTCGACGCGTCGTCGTGGGCCGTCATCCTCCGGAGGGCCTCATGAAGCGGACGTCGATCGCGCTCTTCAACAACAAGGGCGGGGTGGGAAAGACGACCCTGACCTACCACCTGGCCCACATGTTCCGCAGGCTCGGTCTGACGGTGCTGGCCGTCGATCTCGACCCCCAGGCGAACCTCACCTCGATGTGCCTGGACGAGACCGAGATCGAGGAACTGTGGGACAACCAGTCCGAGTTGATCGCACAGGGCGCTGTTGCCTCCGCGCTGCCCGGCACCGGCCGGGTGCGCAACGGGCAGACGATCGCCGACGCGGTGCGGCCCATCCTGGAGGGCACGGGAGACGTTGCCCCCATCGAGCCGGCCGAACTCCAGCCGGGGCTTTGGCTATTGACCGGAAGTCTTGATCTGAGCCGCTTCGAGGACAAGCTGTCCAACGAGTGGTTCAAGACCTTTGCAGGTGACATCGCGGCGATCCGCACCACCACGGCCTTCCACCGCGTGGTGGAGCAGGCGGCCGACGGGATCGACGCCGACATCGTCCTCATCGACGTGGGACCCAATCTCGGGGCGATCAACAGGGCTGCGCTCATCGCGGCCGACAACGTGCTGATGCCGCTCGCCGCCGACCTCTTCTCCCTCAAGGGGCTCAGCAACCTCGGCCCCACCCTGCGCGATTGGCGCAGGGGCTGGCAGCAACTCGTCCTGCCCCGGGTTCCCGCCGGTTTCTCCGCGCCGCGCGCCGAGATGCGTCCCCTCGGCTACGTGATCATGCAGCCGGAGATGCGGCTGGACAGACCCGTGAAGGCGTACGAGCGGTGGCTGCAGCGCATCCCCTGGGTCTACTCCGCGGCCGTACTGGGCGAGGGAGCGCCGGAGCAAGGTGGCGATCGGCACCGCATCGCCACCTTGCGCAACTACCGCAGTCTCACGCCGCTCGCGCACGACGCGAGGAAACCCATGTTCGACCTGAAAGCGGCCGACGGCGCGCTCGGCAGCACCCAGAAGTACGTGCAGACCTGTTACCGGGAGTTCCGTGAGCTGGCGAAGGAGGTTCTGGCTCGAGCCCGGTAAGTGGGCAGCGCGTGAACGGCGGAAGACGGAGACGCCTGAGGCCGCGCGACCGTGACCACGGCTGCGCGGCCTCACAGAAGCGCGCGTCAGCTGTCGGCGGGGGACAGCCATCCCACGTGGCGCAGAACGGGTGCGACGCGGAAATGGACGTAGGCGACCACCGGAGTCTCGTCGTCCTCCACCGGGAAGAACAAGGCGTGCTGAACCCGCTTTTCGTCCTGCGGATCGTCCAGGTCGACCGGCGGCAGGTCCAGGCGCGGTCGGTCGAAGGCGTGGTCCAGGTCGACGCCCTCCCTTGCGGTCAGTTCGCACAGGTGATGCAGTCCCAGGCGGCCGGCGAGCTCGGCTGTGGTGAACGACTTCTTGATACGTGGCCACTCGTGCTCATCGACATGAGTGGGGTACACCATCAGGCGCTTCTCCCTACGCTGCCGGCCGACGGTGACACCGGAGCGCAACCGGTCGTGCAGTCTGGACAGAGCGGCCGGCATCTCGGGTACGACAGCGGGCTTGTGGAGGACCAGGTCCTGCTCACCGTTCGCCCAGTGGTTGTCGTGCAGGGTCAGCGTCGGCCGTCCGGGAAGGCGTAACTCCCATTCGACGGCGTTTGCCACGGATGCCTCGCCCGAACAGGTCGTGCCCGCCTTGTTCGTCAGCGGCTTCTCGCAACGCACCAGTGTCAGATCGTGCAGAAAGTCCATGTCCCCTCAGTGCTCTCTCACTCGATCGCTTGCCTTCAGCCCCGCCGCGCCAGATCCAGCGCCGCCGCCCCCACGAACCAGTCCAGTACCTCGCAGATCTCGTCACTGTGCTCCGCGAAGACCCGTACCGGGAAGGACGGGCGTAGCTCCAGCTTCGCCTCGGGCAGATCGATGCCGTCGATCTTGTTGAGGCGGTGCAGGAGCTCGCGGCGCTGCTCCGTGTCGTCGAACGGGCTGCGGGACTTGAGGTATTGGAAGACCACCTCGACCGTTCCGCTGACCGGGTAGATGCCGACCGGCCAGAGCAGGTGGGGCCGTCGGCTCGTCCCGGCGTCCAGCATGGGGAAGCAGCTCGTCTCCTCGTGCCGGCCGTAGTTCACGTAGCCGCCCTGGTGGCGCCAGAACTCGAGAGTGGCCAGCACGCCGGCGGACGACTCCGGCCAGTGTTCCTGGAGCTGCGCGCGGAACCGCTCGGCCGCCGCCGCGTCCTCTCCGTCGGGCAGCGGATCGTGGGCGGTCGGCTGTGTGACGTCCTTGCCGAGAAGTGTGGCCAGTTCCGCGGCCGTCAGGCGTTGCGCGCGATCGGCCCGCCCCGACGGGTCGAACTTCACTCCCTCGCTCGCCAGTAGTTCCTGCGGCGGAGGCCGGTCGCTGCCGTCGGCCCAGCGGAACGCGGGGGAGACCTTGCCGTCCGCGGTCAGGACGCGGTAGGCGCCGATCAGCGACGGGTTGGAACCGAGGTACGTCCCCACCGGCACGGGGTGACTGCCGATCAGTTCGGCGACGTCCCCGTAGGTGGTCCACGTCCCGCTCGGCATGGCCACCAGGGCCGCGCGCAGCTCGGCCCAGCCCGGCCACTCCTCGCCTGCGGGCTTGACCCCGCCGATCGGCCCTGGCCACAGCTCCACGGCCCGCTCGGTCAGCCGGTCGGCGCGGTCGAGGATCTCCGCCTTGCCCCAGCGCGTCGCGGAGGCGATCTCGAGGTTCATGCGCAGGGCGCTGGATTCGAGGATCTGCTGCTTGCGTTCGAAGGGGTGGTTGGAGAGCTTCGCGTTGTCGCCGGTCAGGGTCAGGTTACCGAGGGTGTGCACCAGCAGGTCGTGGAGTTCCTGGGGTGTCTGGTTCGGGTCGGTCTCCTCGGCGAGCAGTTCGAACCATGCCGGGGCCGGACGCTGCGGGAGGATGTGCTCCACGCTGAGGGAGGCCTTGGCGAAGTCGACGGGCTCGGAGGGGCTGAAGCTCTCCTCCAGTCGGCGCAGGATGTAACTGCGCTGCGGGGGACGGCCGCTCCAGTAGAACGGCTTGTTGCGGATCGCCTCGCGCAGCTCCTCGTCGCTCGGCCAGCGCCTGCGCCGCCCGGAGAGGAATCGCCGCACCGCCTCGGCCGCGGGCCGGTCACTCTCCAGCTCCTTGGGGGCCTCCATGAAGATGCGGTTGAGGCCGGTGGTCGGCGTCTGGCAGATCAGACGGCGCACGAGGTACGACTCGACGTGGAGCAGGGCTTTGGCTGCGTCCTCAGGTGTCGTATTGCCGGAGTCGACCAGATCCAGCAGGTGCAGCGCGAGCGGGTAGTGGGTCTGTCCGCCCCAGCCGGCAAGGCGCTCCATAACCGCGCGGAGGGCGGGGGAGCGCTCGCGGCCGGGATCGACGATGCGCAGGAACCGGCGTCCGCGCTCGGCCAGTTGTGCGATCTCGTGCTGCAGCGCGTCCTCGTCGCCGGCGAGGGGCTGAAGCCGCTTCTGCTGCTCCCGGTAGATCTCGCTCTGCTTCGTCTTGTAGTGGCCGCGAACGATGAGGTCCAGCCAGACCAGCAGCTCGAGGTTCTTCGGGCCGAGGCTCTGCTGCATGGGCAGCCACAGTTCCTGGTAGACCCGTTCACCGCGCTTGGGCAGCAGCATGAACACGTAGTTGCGCAACAGGTCGCTCTGGCTGAGGCCGACGCCCGTGTTGTTGATCGATTCGAAGATCCGGTACACGTTGTCGCCGGATTCGGCGGTGATCTCCACGATCGAGAGCAGGTCCTTGAGAACCGTCTCGACGGCACCGATCCACCGCTCCTCGCCCGCCGCTTCCCGGCCTTCAGCGAGAGCACCGCAGAAGAAGCGGTAGGCGGCGCCGATGTTGTCGCTCCCGCCCGCTCCTGCGCGGGACTGCACGCACGCCGTGTAGGCGTCCCGGTCCGCCTGCGTGGGCAGCAATCGGTAGTGGTCCAGGTCCTCGTGGAACTCGTTGACCAGGATCTGCCGGTGCACCCGGTCGGCGCCACGAGCGTCACCCGACTCCCTGAAGTGGTCGCGCAGCGCGGTGAACGCCAGCATCAGCGTGGTCAGCCGCTGCTGACCGTCCACGACAAGCCACCGCTGTACGCCGCCGGCCTGGATCTGACCGGGGGCGAGCACCACCGAACCGAGGAAGTGCGGTGCCGCCGACTCACCTCTCAGATGCTGGTCGACGAGTTCCCCGACGTCCTCCCACAGTCGTTTCAGCTGCTCTCCGCCCCAGCTGTAGGTGCGCTGGTAGAGCGGGACTTGGAACTGTTTTTCTCCCTGAATGAGATTGAGGAAGGTGATCTCCTGGGCGCGCATGCGCCTCCTTTCCTTGTGCTCTTCCCCACTGCCGGTTCATGTCCGGCACTCTTCGGGCTCAGGGGCAGCTGTCCGCCGAATCTATGACTTTTCAGGTGTCGTTGTCCGCCGATGTCAAAACCGAGCGGCTGGAGATACGGGGCATCGTCTCGTTGGGGGAGCGGCGCAGCAGCTTGATGTCACGGTCCTCCACCCAGGCGTTCCACGCCTTGAGGTAGTAGAGCAGGTGCTCACGTGAGTCGTCCCGGCGGCGGTGGGTCCGGCCCGCTGCCAGGCTGAGCATGGTGTTGCGCAGGGTCAGACGTGGGTCGCCCGGTTCCAGGCGCGCGCCGGTGACGACACCCTCTTCCCAGGTGGTCTGGTCGATGTCGGGTCGCGCCTCGGTGGTGACGTACCACCCGATCGTCGCGGCCGTGACGGTGATGCGGCATCCACGGTTCAACGCGATGCCGCGGTGAAGGGCGTCGCGGATACCGGGGTGCTTGTCCAGCATGACCAGGAGCTGGTCGTTGCTGGTCACCGACGATCCGCCGCCCCACGAGGAGTTCGGTGCGTGCAGGTACAGGTGCAGTCCGCGCAGTGTCGCGGCCAGGTGGGTCGCGTTGGCCTCGCCGGCCAGCGCGAGCGCGTCGCGGCCGGTGCGCTTGCGTCCCGTGTCCATCACCGTGAACGCGGTCCGGGGCACGCCGTGCGTGACCGTCAGGGGAACCGTGATCCCGGCTTTGACGATGGCCGCCAGACGGTGCTGACCGTCGATGAGTACCTGATCCTCGTCGAAAGCGATGCCCTGATGCGTCAGCTGCCATTCACCCCGCTGGATCTGCCCCGCGAGCTGTTGGACCGTGCTCTTGCTCAGGGGCCGGTTGTTGGTATTCCGACTGAGCCACTCGGCCGCCAACTGCGGTGATACGTCGACCACTTCCATGCGCATGGGTTCGCCGGGCCCTTCTGGCGGTGTGAGTGAGTTGATCCCGACCTGATGGTGAGCCAGGTATGTGAACTCTGTCAATGCCATCGACGGTGCGACTCCCGTTCTCGCGCTGCGGGGGCGTCGCCGCCCTGGTACCCTCAGTGCGTGTGCTCAGTTCACACCAAGATGGGCGTGTGGCCGGGGCGGGGATTCGCAGGGTGGGCCACCGTTGTGGCCCTCGGCAGCAGGGGGTGGCGTGTGAGCCAGGATGAGAGCGGCCTCGGCGACGGAGTGCAGCTGGTCGGGTGCGCGTACCAGTACGACGACGGGCTGCACGTCAGGGTCGACGACGTGCAGCCGTACGAGCTGGTCGACCCTGGAGACTCGCATGGGTATCGACAGGGCGACGACCTGGTGCGATGCACCTTGTACCTGGGCAATGGCACCGACCGGGCCATCGACGTGGACGGCATCGACCTCCTCGTCCGGAGCGGGCCGTACGGCAAGACGGGCCGCCAGGTTCACGACTACAAGACCGAGGTGCTCGACGAGTCACTCGAAGGTGTCCTGCGCAAGGGTCGTCGAATGTCCGTGACTTGGGCCTACAGCATTCCCGCCGGTACCGCCGACGAGTTGGACATCGAGGTCCGGTTCGCATACGGGCACGAACGCGAGAGCATCACCTTCACCACAGCCGCGGCCACCACGCCGGCTCCCGTCGACCCCCGCCTGGCGATCGCGCACACCGTGCCCACGCGTCCCACGCCCGCACCACCCCAGCTCCCTGACCAGGCAGCACTGTTCGGGGAGCGGCAGGATTCGTTGTTCGCGGACACGGATCCGGAATCCACGGGCGACCCTGGCGGCAACGCCGAAGCGGATGCCTCCCAGCTCACGGGCCGACCTGTACTGCAGGCCCTGCCTGCGCAGCCGACCGGTCCGGAACAGTCGGCCACGCCGCACGCCGCACCCGTCCGGACGCGCGGGCTGTCCCCGAACGAGCTCGACGCCACCCGCGTCCGCCAGATCTTCCGGTTCCTCGCCGAGGCGGAGGAGTCGAAGGCCCGGCCGGTCCGCACGCTCGACGGCGCCGCCGGCGCCGTGTGGTTCGACGAGCTGCCGGACACCCCCGAAGTCGCTGTGATGCTCGACGGGATGCTCTCCACCGACGACCCGGCATGGCTCACCGTCGCCCGTCCCGAACGCGAGGACGCTCCGCAGCCCAAGCCCCTGCTCGCACCCTGGGTCGACGAGACCCGTATCCGTGATTTCAAGCAGACCCGCGCCCCCCACCTGCGTCGGCGGATCGAGCCCGAATTCCCTGACTGGTCCCGGGGAATCCCGCTCGAGAAGACCTATCACGAGCTGGACGAGCATCCGAAGCGGGAGAAGATCGAGAAGCAGTACGCGGCCTGGGAACAGGAGTGGCTCTCGTGGGCGGAGCGGCGCCGGGCTATCGACCCCGTCGTCAAGCTCTACGACCGGCTGCACAAGATGCACGAGGACGCCGCCAACCTCGGCGAGGCGTACGAACTCGTGCTCGGAATCGGACGCCTGACCTGGCAGACAGCCGGGGCCCAGCGCGTGGAACGGCATCTGATCACGCACCGGGCCACCATCCAGCTCGACCCCGCCACCGGTACGCTCACCGCTGCCCCGGACCCGACCGGCGTGGGCCTGGAGCTGGAAGAGGGCATGCTGGAGGGTGCCCAGCACGTTCCAGGGCCCGTACGCGAGGGAATCGTCGCGGGGCTGGAGGGCGCCTCCGACGTGACCGACCCCGACCACCTCGACGCCGTACACACCGCGCTGCGCAGTTGGGTCAACGCCGCGCACAGCGCCGGCGGCTACTCGCCCACCGTGGAGCGCGCCCGGCCGCGCAGCCTGGAGGTGCCGCAGGTCGGATTCACGCCCGCACTCGTGCTGCGGGAGCGAAACCGCCGTTCGACGCTCGACGCACTCAAGGCCATCGCCCGCCAGATCGACGCGGGCACCCCTCCCACAGAGCTGCTCGGTTACATCGCCGGCCGTGGCGGAGCCCTGACCGCCGCCGATCTCGCAGCGGCCGAGGACGACGGAACGGAGACGGGCACCGGCGAGATGTACTTCGCGCTCCCCGCCAACGAGGAGCAGCGCACCATCGCCGAACGTCTGCGAGCCAACCGGCTCGTCGTCGTGCAGGGTCCGCCCGGCACCGGTAAGACGCACACCATCGCCAACCTGGTCACGGACCTGCTCGCGCAGGGCAAGCGGGTCCTCATCACCAGCCACACCCCGCGCGCCCTGCGTGTGCTTCGGGACAAGCTGCCGGAGACCGTTCGCGACCTGTGCGTGAGCCGAACCGAGGACGGTGCGGCCGCCCAGCGCGAGCTCGAAGGGTCCGTGCAGAAGATCCTGAGCGAGTACGCCGGATACGATCCGAAAGCCTCCCAGAAGGAGATCCGCACCCTCCAGGCACGGCTCGCCTCGGCCCGGTCCGCCCAGCAGACCATGCTGCGCGACCTCGCCGTGGTGCGCGAGCAGGAGACCCACCGCTTCGAGGCGGAGATCGGCGACTACACCGGCAGCCTCCAGGAGATCGCCGAGCGCCTCACCGCCGAGCGGGATCGGCACGACTGGCTCGGCGAGGTACCGCATGAGCAGCCAACCCTGGGCCCCGACGACGCGCTGTGGCTCCTGCACACCACCCGCGCCTACACCCCGCACCACCAAGCCCTGGCGGCCGAAGTGCCCGGCCCCTCCGAGCTGCCCGGCCCCAGCGACTTCGAGGAGGCCGTCACCGTCGTACGGTCGGCCGAGGAGGCGCACGAGGCGGTACGGCAGGACCCGCTGAGCCGGCAGTACGACACAGCCGTACGGGGCTTCAGTGAAGCCGAACAACAGCGGCTGACGACGGCGCTCGACGCGTTCTCCACCGCCCGGGCCCGCGCCGCCTCGCTCGCGGCCGCCGCCGGTGACTGGGCCGGGGCGCTCCTGAGGGAGGTCAGCGCGGGGCAGGACTGGCAGGCGCGCAGCCGGCAGGCCGCCGTCAGCGACGCCCTCGCGGCGGTCGACGCCTCGCTCGCCACCCTGGGTACCGCGATGGTCAGCGGTTTGGAGCAGTACGATCCGGCCGGTGCGCTGGGCCAGGCCACCACCCTGCACGACGGGCTCGCCCAGGGACAGAAGCTGCGCGGGCCGCTCGGCACGCGCACGAAACTGGCCAAGGCCGTCGGCGCGTTCGTTGACACTGTACGGGTCGACGGGCGGGCCCCCGAGGACACCGCCACCGCGGCCGTCGTCGTCGCCCGCGTCCAGCTCGAACTGCGTCTGGCCCAGGTCGAGGCCGAGTGGAGCACCCTGTCCGGCGCCTGGCAGGGGCACGGTCCGCGCCTGGCCCGCCTGCGGCAGGACGCCGAGGTACTCCAAGCCCTTCGCGCCGTTGCCGCCGCCCGCACCGACGTTCTCACCGCCGCTGCCACCTCACCGGAACTTGCAGTCGCCACCTGGCACGACACGTCCGTCGAGAACGCCGTACGCGCCCTGTTGCGTGCGGCGACGACACTGCGCGCCGCCGAGCGCTCCCGCCGGCTCATCGCGGACACCGAGGAACTGCTGCGTTCCTGGAGCGACCGGCCCGGCGTCTCGTCCGCCGTCGCACGTGCCCTTGACGCCGTACGGGCCCAGGACCCCGATGGCTACCGTGAGTTCAGCGACGAGATCGCCGAGGTCCGCGAGGCCGCCAGGCTGCGGGCCGAGCAGCACACCGCGCTCACCAGAGTCCGTGAGGCGTTTCCCACGTTCGCCGAGCGGATCACCGAGGCGCCGGAGGACACTGCCTGGGACACGCGACTTCCGACGCTCACCGAGGCCTGGGCCTGGTCCGCATGGCACGACCGCATGGAACGGCTCACCGACCCGGAGGCCGAACGCACCCTGCGCCGCCGGCTGACGGAGGCCGACGACGAGGCCCGCATCATGCTCGCCCGCCTCGCCGCCGCACGCGCCTGGCACCGGTGCCTCGGCCTGCTCACCGGTGACCAGTCCCGTGCGCTCAGCGCCTACCAGCAAGCCGCCCGGCGCATCAAGGGCAAGTACCAGCACCGCTACCGGCGCGACGCCCAGGCCGCACTGCGCAAGGCACAGACGGCCGTGCCGGCCTGGATCATGCCGCTGCACCAGGTCGCCGAGACCGTGCCCATGGACCAGCCCGGCATGTTCGACGTCGTCATCGTCGACGAGGCCAGCCAGTCGGGGCTCGAGGCCATGCTGCTGAGCTGGCTCGCCGGCCGGATGGTCGTCGTCGGCGACAGCAAGCAGGTCAGCCCCTCCAACGTCGGCCTCAAGCAGGACGAGTACTTCCACCTCAGGGACCGGCTGCTCACCGCGCTGGAGCCGGACGTGCGCAGCCTGTTCGGCCCGGACTCCAGCTTCTTCGACCTCACCGAGGCGCTCTCGGCGGGCCGAGGCACGCTGATGCTCAAGGAGCACTTCCGCTGCATGCCGGAGATCATCTCCTTCTCCAACGAGCTGTGCTACAACCGCCGGCTCCAGCCACTGCGGCAGTACGGGGCCGACCGGCTGTCCCCGGTCCGCACGGTGCACGTCCAGGACGGCGAGGCCTTCGGCAGCAACGACCGGCTGGTCAACACGGCGGAGGCCGAAGCACTCGTCGACGCGGTCGTGCGCTGCTGCGCCGACCCCGCGTACGAGGGGAAGACCATGGGGGTCGTCAGTCTCCGCGGCACCAAGGGCCACCTGACGGAACTGGAGAACCTGCTCGCCGAACGCCTTGACTACGAGCAGCGCGAGGAGCGGCGTATCCGGGTCGGTGACGCCGAGGACTTCCAGGGCGACGAAAGGCACGTCATGTTCGTCTCCTGCGTCAACTCGGCCACCACCGCGGCCGGTACCGTACCCGGCGGGTTCAACGGAAAGACGTACGAGCAGCGGCTCAACGTCGCGGCGTCCCGAGCACAGGACCAGGTGTGGGTGTTCCACAGCGCCCGCATGGAACAGTTCCACGAGAACGACCTGCGCCGGCGGTGGCTCGACCACCTCACCCGGCCCGCGGAGGAGGACACAGTCGCGGTCTACGGCGAGGTACGGCCCGACGTACGGCACGAAGCGTTCGACAGCCTGTTCCAGCAGAAGGTGTACCTGGAGCTGACGACCCGCGGTTACCGAGTGCGGCCCGGCTACCGGGTCGGCCGGCACACCATCGACCTGGTCGTGGAGGGCGGAACCCGCAGACTCGCCGTCGCCTGCGACGGTGACGCCTTCGCGGAGGGCGAGGACGCGCCCACGGCGGCCGCCCGGCAGCGTGACCTGGAGCGCGTCGACTGGACCTTCGTCCGCATTCGCGGCAGCCGGTTCCACCTCGACCGTGAGCAGGCGCTCGCGCCGCTGTGGGCGGAGCTGGAACGGCTGGGGATCGAGCCCGTCTCGGAGGAACCGGAGGCGCCCGCTGTCCTGGCGGACGACGGGCAGGCCGAGGACTCGTCAGCCGGCGAACCGGACAGCGGGGACGAGGAGTCGGGACAGTGCGTGGAACGGGAGGTCGCGGGCCCCCCGGTCCCGGCGGCCGAATCCCAGGAAGCCGTGCGCGCTTCGGAGATCCCGACGAACCTCCTCGCCCACTTCCCGGAGCAGCGTGGCACGGCGCCCGTTCGGGCTGAGAACGACGTACTCGCGTCGGCTCCCGCGCGAGATGCTGCTCCCCGTGCGTCGTCGCTTGCGGGGAATGCGGCGGCTCCCGTCCCCGCAAGTCGCACGCCATCGCCCGCCGCTCGTCCCGACGCGGCTCCGCGTCCCGTGCCCGCGAGGAACACGGCCCCGGCGCCCGGGCACCCTCCGGTGTCGCCGACCGGGGCCGCCAGGCAGGGCGCGCTTCCCGTCCAGGAGATTCCCCCCGCTGCCTTTCAACGACTGGTCCGGGAGATGCAGCAGCTGCAGGCCGCCGTCGACGCTCCGGACGAGACTCCCGACGGCGTGGACGCGGCGAACCTCGCCTTCCTCAGGAGGACGCAGGCCGATCAGCGTGACCGTCGTACGCAACGCCTCAACTTCCTGCGGACGTTCATCGACGCCGTCCGCGTCGGGGGAGAGACGGATGCGCCGAGGATCGTGTTCCCCGGTGCGCTGCTCACGCTCGAGTTCGATGGGCAGACCGACGGCGACACTCTGTACACCGTCGCGGAACTGCCCACCGACGAGGCGGACATCGTCTCTCCCTCGTCGCCGCTCGGGCACGCGCTGATGTGGCAGCCGCGGGGGCGTCAGATCTCCTACGACGCCTCGGAGGGGCGTACGCGTACGGTCGTGGTCCGGGAGATCCGGGTCTGAACGCACGCGGTCCGACCGGACCGAGTTTGCCGCGGCCCCGCCGTACCGACCCGTGCTTCGGGTGCCGGGCGACGGGGCCGCGCGGCCACTCAGCCGGTGACCGGATCCAGCATGCGGCTGCGCTCACCGCTCCACGAGATGGCCAACGCGTCCCGGGGCCGCGTGCACGCCACGAACAGCAGACAGTACTCGGCGAGCAGATCCGACTGGTGCTGGACGGGGTCGACGTCGGCAGGCGTCACCTGCGGGGCGAACGGCAGGACGCTCGACGTCACTCCCACGACGGCCACACACCGGAACTCCAGCCCCTTCATCGCGTGCATGGTGGCCACGCGGACTCCGGACACGTCGGGACCCGGATTGTCCTTGACCGCGACCGCCGCTATGTGCTCCCGGCGCAGACGAGTGATGACCGCGTCCACGAGTGTGTTGAACCGGGCGCACACCGCCACCTCGGACGGCTTGACACCGTCCTGGTCGATCCAGGTCCGGACCTGTTCGACCAGGGCCCGCAGTTCGTCGTCCTGGCTGCCGTGTCCGCGAGCCACCGGAACTCTCCCATGGAGCTCGGAGCGGTAGCCCCGCAACGAGTCGCGGCCGCCGTCCTCCTCGTCGTCCTCACCGAGCCGGCCCACCGGCTGACCATCGAGAAGCGCGGTGGACCAGCGCAGGATCTGCTCGGTGCTGCGGTAGTTGACGCGCAGCCGTGCCGTACGCCCACGGACGCCGATGCCCAACGACCGCAGCGAGACCCGGGAGTCGTAGATGCGCTGATGCGGGTCGCCCACAAGGAACATGTCGTCGGACTGGGGAGCCACGCAGGCACGGAGGACCCGCCACTGTGCCGGATGGAGATCCTGGGCCTCGTCCACGACGACGTGGCGGTAGCGCGGACCGCCCTCGGTCAGAATCCGGGCTGCCTGGTCGCACAGCTGGGTGTACGTCGCCGAGTCACGCGAGGCGAGATCCACCGTGAACCGTTCCATGACGCGCCACAGCCGCGCCCGTTGCACCCGCCCGACCTGAGTGCCCCGTCCCCTGCGCACGCAGCGCAGATACTCCTCGGGGGTGCGCAGCCCCTGGGCCAGGACGACATTGCGCAACTCCTGAGACAGGAACTGCTCGGTCCACGGGAGTTCCTCGCGTCCGATGGCGCGGGTCCAGGCGCTCTTCTCGGCGGCGGAGGACAGGGGCTTCGGGGCGCTGCCGCGCGCCTCCCGGACCACCCGGGCCGCCAGGGAGTCCACCGTGGTGACATCGACGCGGTCCAGCAGGTGTGCGTCGGTGTCGCCGAGGAGGAGCGCCAGGTTGTCCCGCAGCGCGGCGGCCATGGCGTTGGTGAAGGTGGTGAGCAGAATGCGCTCGCCCTCAAGACCGGTACGCAGCAGGTGCCGTACCCGGTGCAGGGCGACCACGGTCTTGCCGGTGCCGGGGCCGCCGGTGACCTGGGCGGGGCCGTTGAAGCCGGGGTGGTAGGCATGGCGTCGCTGTGCGGGATGGAGGAAGACACGCCAGCGGGTGAAATCCTCGACGAGGATGCGCTCCAGTTCGCCGGGACCCGTCACCTCCACGATGCGGTTGGGCGTGTTGAGGATCGCCTCGCTGAGAGTGACCGCGGGCCGCTCCTCAGCCGTGCGGACCGTCTGCCCGCGGGGAGCGATCAGTTGCTCCCAGACCGCCTCGGCCGACCAGCCGTCCGCAAGGAACCACAGCACCTCGTACTGGTCGGCGGGCATCATGGGCGGTGCCATGACCGTCAGGTCCTCGGCGGTGACACAGACCCGGGCGAGGCGCAGGACCTGCTCGTCGATGCCGAGATCGCGCAGCACGGTGTCGGAGTGGTCCGCGAACAGCCGCGTCGGAACGGCGACCGCCTTCGTCTCGAAATAGGTCTCCATCTGTTCGAGCGCCTCGACGTTGCGCACCTCCACGCCTCCGGTGGCGCCGTTGACCGAGTAGGCGCGTTTGCAGGCCCAGTTGATGGCCTCGTCGTGGGGAGCGACCCTGAGCAGGATGAAAAGCTCGCTGCCGTCGTCGGGGGCCAGCAGGACACCGCGGTAGAACTTGGTGATGCGGATGGTGCGGATCCGGGGGTCCCGCGACCGCTCGAGCTTCTCCAGGTGCATGCCCTTGCTGGCGTGGAGTTGGGGAACCGTCATGCTCCGGAACATCTGGATCGCGTCGCCGACTTCCTTCTGGACGGGTCTCTGCAGGGAGATGAGGTCCGCGACGAAGTCGTCGGAGAGGGCGAGGCGGGGCATGGGCATCCTCGGGTCGCTGACGGACGGCGGTCGGGGTCCAGACTAGAGACCCGGTTCGGAGTCGAGCCATGGAGCCTCCCCTAATCGTTGTGTGAACTGAGTCAACGTCTTATATTGCTCATGGCTTCGGAGCAATCCGCGTTCGCGCCCATCGGACCCGTCCGGAAGGATCCTTCTCATGCCGGCCCAGCCAGCCCAGGCCGCTGTCCCGCACCCGCTGGACGAAGTTCCCCAGACGTTTCGCGCCGGGGACTCGTACACGGTGCGGGACGGACTGGTGACCTACATTCGCCGCGACCTGCTCGGGCCCTGGGACGGAGAGACAGAGACCCTGCCGGGTGGGTCCTCCGGACCGCGCGACCGCTACCTCGTGGGCATGCTCGGGCCCCGGCCCGACACCGTCACCGCCGACCGTATCGCCCGCGCGGCCGCCCAGAGCGCGGACAGTGACTCGGGCGACGAGCAGGAAGGCGACGACACCGGCCTCCAGGACCGGCTCAGCCCGCAGGCCGCCGGCCACATATGGGCGTCGTCCATGGGACTGTCCTTCACGGTCCCGGCCTCGGTCGGCACGCTCACCGTCGAGGTCTGCTGGGGGCGTTACACGCAGTCGGAAGAGGCGACGGACCGGGGCACGACCCGCCGGGTCTGGTCGCGCGAGCCTTTCCGGCATGTGGTGGACGTCGATGTGACCGGCACAGGGAACCGGACACGTGAACTCGAGGGCGACGTGGTCGTCCTGGACGTACAGGTACGACGACACACGGGCCGGACCGGAGCCGAGGACCTGCGTGTCGTCGAACTCGCCCTCGTGAACCGGCAGCAGGACAGCCGCGAAGCCCGCGACGCCCACTGGCTGTTCCAGACCGGGATCGACGTCACCGCGTTTCCCGACGACCAGGCAGCCGTCTTCCGCCCCGTCGACGACCCACTCGATCCGGCCAACCGCCAGAACGCGCCCGAGGACGCCGAGGATCGGCGGCTCCGCCTCCTCTACCGGGACAGCCTCAGCCACGCCAATGGCCGCAACGTGGCCGTGCACGCCCACGTGCGCGACGGCGAGCGCAACGCCCACCGCCTGACGACCACCTGGCTCCCCGAGTACGACGCCCGGGCCACCACCGCACCGACCGTGGAGGAGCAGGACCTGCTCCGCGGGCTTGAACTGGGCATGGACGAACTTGCTGTCCTCGCGGTGCCCACCCGCCGGACCGAACTCAGCGCCGCTCTCGCCCCGCTGGCCGACGGCTACGGCACCTGGCTCGAACAGCAGCGGCGCAACGCCCGTTCGCTCCCCGAGGACCTACGGGAATCGGCCGAAGCCGCCATCGAGCAGGCGCTGGAGATCTGCGACCGGATAACGCTCGGCATCGACCGGCTGGTGGCCGACGACACCGCCCTCGACGCCTTCCGGTTCGCCAACCGGGCCATGGCACTCCAGCGCCGCAACACCGCCGTAGCCGCCGCCCGAGCCGGTCGTGAGGACGATCCCGCCTCGTACCTGGAGGCGTACGAGGAGATCCATGCCAAGGGCAAGGCAGCGGCCAGCTGGCGCCCGTTCCAGCTCGCCTTCGTGCTGCTGAACCTGGACTCCCTCAGCCGTCCGGGGCACCCACACCGCGGCACCGGCCGCGAAGCACTCGTCGACCTGTTGTTCTTCCCGACCGGTGGTGGCAAGACCGAGGCATACCTCGGTCTGGCCGCCTACACCTTCGCGCTGCGCCGTCTGCAGGGCACGGTCGGCTCCGGAGCGCAGGCCCGCAGCGGCGAGGCGGGCGTGGGTGTCCTCATGCGCTACACCCTGCGCCTGCTGACCGCACAGCAGTTCCAGCGCGCCGCGGCCCTGGTCAGCGCGTGCGAGGTGCTGCGCCGGGAGGAGTTCGTACGGGACGTCCGCTGGGGCGCCACCCCGTTCCGCATCGGGCTCTGGGTCGGAACCTCCGTCTCGCCCAACTGGTTCGACGAGGCCAAGGAACAGATCGCCGAGGCCCGGGAGAGCGCGAGCGACAAGCACGCCCGGGTGCTCCAAGTGCTCACCTGCCCGTGGTGCGGGACCGGGCTGACCGCACGCGCGCACATGGAGTACGACGAGGGACGGCGCCGGGTTCTGCTGTACTGCCCGCGCGGAGAGGGGGAGGACCGCTGCCCCTTCTCGCGGCGCGAGGCGCCCGGGGAAGGCATTCCCGTGCTCACCGTCGACGAGGAGATCTACCGCCTCGCCCCGTCACTGCTGATCGCGACGGTGGACAAGTTCGCCCAGCTCCCGTGGAACGGGTACGCCGGGCTGCTGTTCGGCAGGGTCACCGAGCTGTGTCCCCGGCACGGCTACCGCCACGACGACCTCGACGCGAAGACCGGATGCGGCGGCCGCCACAACGCCAAGGGCAGCCTTCCCGGCGTCACCGCGCAACCCGTCACCCGTCTGCGTCCGCCGGACCTGATCATCCAGGACGAGCTGCACCTCATCTCCGGCGCGCTCGGTACCACCGTCGGTCTCTTCGAAGCCGCCGTCGACCAGCTGTGCACCTGGAGCTTCACCGACGCCCGGGGAGACCGCCACGAGGTCGGGCCCAAGATCGTCGCATCGACGGCGACCACCAAGCGGGCCGCCGACCAGGTGCTGGGCGTGTTCGGCCGCAAGGTCGCCGTGTTCCCGCCGCAGGTCCTGGACGTCGGTGACACGTTCTTCTCCCGCCAGGTGGAGCTGAGCCGTGAGAACCCCGGCCGCCGCTACCTGGGCGTCTGCGCGCACGGCACGCGCCTCAAGGCCGCGGAGATCCGGGTCGCCGAGATCCTGCTGCTCGCGGCGCAACAGCTCTTCGACGACTACGGCAGACCGGCCGACCCCTACATGACCCTCGTCGGCTACTTCAACGCCACCCGCGAACTCGCGGGAATGCGGCGGTACATGGACGACGACATCACCACCCGCGTGCGCTCCAACGGCAGCCGCAAGGGCCAGGACACCCTGGCCGAACGCATCGTCAGCAAGGCCGGCATGCTCAACATCCAGGAACTGACCTCGCGCATCTCCTCCGCCGACATCGGCGCCGCGCTCAAACGCCTGGAAACCGAGTTCGACCCCGAGCGCGACACCTCCGTGCGGCGTCGCGCGTTCCTCCGCGAGTACGCGGTCGCTGTGAAGGAGAAGCGCGAACCCCGCGTCAGGATGACCCTGAGCGTCCGACAGGCCGTCGACGTCGTCCTCGCCACCTCCATGCTGCAAGTGGGCGTCGACGTCTCCCGGTTCGGTCTGATGCTGGTGGTCGGCCAGCCCAAGAACACCGCCGAGTACATCCAGGCGTCCTCGCGCGTGGGCCGTGACGCTGCCCGCCCCGGTCTCGTCGTCACCCTCTACAACTGGTCACGCCCGAGGGATCTCGCCCACTTCGAGGACTTCGAGAACTACCACGCCACCTTCTACCGCCAGGTCGAGGCCTTGTCGGTCACCCCGTTCACCCGCCGCGCCCTCGACCGGGGCGTCGCCGCCACATACGTCGCTGCGCTGCGGCACGCCGCGTACGACGCCTCCCGCAACCTGGACGCCCACACCGTCGATCTGGACGGGCCGATCGCCCAGGACGTCGAGCGCCGGTTCCTGGAACGAGCCGAGCGCGTCGGCAATGACCGCGCCCGGCAGTACCTGAGCGAACGACTGGAACGACTCAAGGACGAATGGCGCCGCAAGCGTGACGAGAGCAGTTCCTCTCTCGGCTACCGCAAGGAGAAGCACAAGACCACGACTGTGGACGGACTGCTGAAGCGGGCCGACGGCACCCGGTGGACCGAGCTGACCGTCGGCATGTCCATGCGCGAGACCGAGAACGAGATCAACCTTCTGGTTCCCGGTGGCGGCTTCCTCGACGAACCCTCGGGAGCCGGCCCCGACTGGAATTTCGGCGCGTCCGAAACCGGCCCGGACACCGATCACGACATGGAAGTCGTCGTTGACAGCGACGAATACGGCTCCACCGCCGCCCCGGCCAGGAAGGCACAGCGATGAGCAGCAACCTCAACCGCAGGGTCGGCGCGGTCCGCCCCAGCCACCTGATGTTCACCGCCGGCATCGGCTCCCTCGTCGACATGCCGAATTTCTCCGTCCTGGTCAGGGGGCTCGACTCCTGGAACTACTCCGGCGTCACCGACTACGACATCGACGAACCCCGGCTGCGCGCCGCCGTCAACCGGTCCCTCCAACGTTACGGGCGCGGCCAGATCGACCAGTTGCGCGCCGCGCCCTGGCTGGAGGGCGGGGACACGGACCCCAGAGGCTTCGCCGCCCAGGGAGTCGGAGTGCCCGTCGCACCGTTTCCCCAGTGGCTGCGCTGCACCGCCTGCAACATCCTGGCGGCGGTCGACTCCGACGAGTTCGCCTTCGTCAACACCAATCCACGGGCACCGCACGAGGCACGGTTCGTCCACGACTGCAAGCGCGGGAAGCCGCTCGCGGTGGCCGCCCGCTTCACCCTGGTCTGCACGAACGGCCACCTCGACGAGTTCCCCTACACCGCCTACGTCCACCATGGACGGCCCTGTGGCAGGATGCCGCGCCCGAAGCTGCGGATGAAGGACCACGGTGGCAACCAGGCTGCCAACGTGACCATCGAGTGTGTGGCCTGCGGTGGCAAGCGCAACATCCGGGAGGCCATGGGTGAGAAAGGCCGCCGCAAACTGCCGCAGTGCCGTGGACGCCACCCGCACCTGGGCACGTACGAGCCGAACGGATGCGACCGCGACCCGGTCCTCATGGTCGCGGGCGCGTCCAACCAGTGGTTCCCGCTCACCCTCAGCGCCCTGGCCCTGCCCAAGGGACAGGGCGGGGACATCGACAAGCTGCTCGAAGACCACTGGCCCGAACTGCGGACCATCACGGACCGGGGCCAGCTCGACTTCATGGCCGGCCTGCCCGCGTACGGGTTCCTGAAGGAGTTCGACGCCGATGCGGTCTTCGCGGCCGTCGTGGCGCGCAAGCAGGGCAGTGAGGGGCCCGCACCCTCCGCACCGGAGGTCCAGGCTGATCTTTTCGGCCCTGAATGGGACGCGCTTTCCGGCCCCGTCCCGACGCCCAGCGACGACTTCGCTCTGCGCCAGGTCGCCGTTCCCGCCCACCTGGGCGACTTCTTCTCCGACCTCCGTCAGGTCGAGCGGCTGCGCGAGGCACGCGCCCTGATCGGGTTCACCCGGCTCGACGCCCCCGATCCCGAGTCGCCGGAGATCGCCACCCGCGTGGAGCTGTCCCGCGGCAGACAAAGGTGGGTACCGGCCAGTGAGGTGCGCGGCGAGGGCATCTTCCTGCGGCTCCGGGACGACCTGATGGCAGATTGGGTTGCCCGCATGGAGAAGTCACCGCAGATGGAGGCGCATCGGGAGGCGTACGGCCGCTTCCGCGTCAACCGCAAGTCGGACCGCATGACCAGCGACTTCGACCCCCACCAAGGCTGGCCTGGGCCCAGGTACATCGCCCTGCACACCCTCTCCCATCTACTGATCCGCACCATCGCCCTGGAGTGCGGCTACAACTCGGCCTCCCTCGCCGAGCGGATCTACGCGGGAGACGACCAGAACCCGCGAACGGGCATCCTCATCTACACGGCCGTTCCGGACTCCGAGGGAACGCTCGGAGGCCTGGTCTCACTCGCCGAGGAGCGTGAGTTCGAGCGGATCGTACGACGTGCCCTGGCGGATGCCGGGCACTGCTCTGCCGACCCGCTCTGCTCCGAGCGTCTGCCGCACGACCCCGAGGACTACCTCCATGGAGCCGCGTGCCACGTCTGCCTCTTCGTGTCGGAAACCACCTGCGAACGCGGCAACCGGTTCCTGGACCGCCGCTTCCTCGCTCCGCTGTCCGGTGAGAAGGAACCGGTGCTGACGCCGACCGGCCTGCTGCCGTGAGCCGGCACCGGTTCGAGGCCGCCGTCGAGGCCGCGGTGGCGGCCCTCGGACTGTCCCGAGGCAAGGACCTGGTTGGCCTGCTGGCGCAACGACGTTCCAAGGAAAGGGCGTTGGCCGAGCTCGCGACCCCGGGAGTCGGTGTTGCCGTCGCCGAGGTGTACGACGCCATGGAAGCGGAGTCGGTCCCGCAGGCCGAGGCGGCCGCCTATGTGCGGGGATATGTCGCCGCCTTGCTGCGGGCGCGGGACACCGTCCAGGTCCGCACCGTGTGGAGCGGGCCCTCGACACCGGCCGTCCCGGTGCGTGCCACAGCCCAGGTACTCGTCGAGGTCATCGACCAGGCCCGCGAGGAGCTGCTGGCCATGACCTACGCGGCCCGCCCGTACCCGGCGCTGACGCGTGCTCTGGCCGAGGCCACGTCCCGGGGCGTGGAGACACACATCGTGGTCGAGACACTGGCCGGCGCGCGCGGTCTTCTCTCGGGGCGGGAACCGGCCGAAGCGTTCGCCTCCGTACCCGGCCTGCGTCTCTGGCACTGGGCACGTGACCGGTCCGCGCATGTCCGGTCACGTCAGCACGCGAAACTCGCGGTCGCCGACCGTCGCACCCTCTTCGTGGGCAGCGCCAATCTCACTGAGTCCGCATCACGACGCAACATCGAGGCTGGAGTCCTTGTGAGCGGTGGTGAAGCACCTCGACGCGCGGCGGAGCATGTCGTCGAGCTGCAACGGCTGGGGGTACTCCAGCCCATGGATGCCGTGGGACGCAAATCAGCGTCCCGTCGTCCGTGACCGCGAACATGCTGAGTCGAAGGACATGCGCATCCCCGCCTTCGCATAATTCGTTCGTGCGAAGGCGGGGCTGCCTTTTGCGTTCACGCTCAGGCGCCTGTCCCAGCACAGCCGAGCGGGATCAGCGCCCTCTCAGCCCTTGCCCGCCTCCCGTGCGGTGCGCTCCAGGCGGCGCCGGTGGTTCTCCCACCGGACGCGATCGCCCGGAGGGATGTTGCCGGCGCCCTGTGACAGGCCTACGGTCCCGTCGATGAGTTCCCGGACGATGTCGGCGTGGCCGGCGTGCCGCTGGGTGTCGGACAGCACGCGGACCAGGATGTGGTGGAGGGTCACCTCTCGCCGTTCCTCCGGCCACCACGGGACCCGACCGGTCGCGTCGAGCGGCAGTTGCGCGATCGTCCCGTCCGCATGTTCCCAGGCCCGCCGGTAGAGCCCGACGATCTCCTCGCGCGACTCGTCCGCGGCGGCCCACATGTCCGCGTTGGGCTCGGCGTCCTCCGTGTACCACCAGGGCGGCGGGTCCCCCCTGAAGAACGGCCGTCCGAACGTGTCGCCGAAGTAGCCGAGTTCCACGCCCGCGGCGTGCTTGACCAGCCCCAACAGGTTGGTGCCGGTGGGGGTCAGAGGGCGGCGTACGTCGTAATCCGAGAGCCCTTCGAGCTTCCAGAGCAGGGCGTCACGGGCGTCTTGCAGATAGCGGAGAAGGTTCGCCTTCGGGTCTGCTTCGATCATGCCGGGCAGTCTCCCAACCGGCACTGACAACGGGCCCCGTCTGTGGCCGGGGTGCGTGGGGCGGATGTGGAAGACAAGCTGAAGGTACGGGATCCGAGGCAGGTGAGGCATGAGCGACCGGACAGGTGCCGTGATCGAGGCGGTGACCGGCCGGTCGCGATCCGGTCCCGTGCCGAGCGCCTTCCATGGGGCCGACGGCGTGCGGTGAGGCCATGTGGCCCCATGACACACGGGGGGCTGCCGGGTGACCGTGGAAGTGCGCGGGACCCGAGCGCAGGAGCAGGGAAGAAGGTTGACGGCATGGCCTGGGCATCTTGGACCACCCCCGGGGTCTTCACCGGCCGGGGCGGCGTACGAACGGACGAGGCCGGGGTCGTCACCGGCAATCTGACCGTCCACACCACCTGGGACGGCAACGAGGCCGACGTGACGGTCGGGTACACCGGCACCTCCGAATGGTTCACCCTCACCGGAAGCCCCGTGCCCTGCCGTACCGAGCGGCACAGCCGGGAACTGCACCAGGCCGTGGTGGCCGCCGTCGGCGCGGGCGGCGGAGTCACCATCCGGACGACGCGCGTGACGGAAACGACCTGAAGCGCGCCGAACGCGGCCCCGACGCTCAGCCGCGCGTGTTGTCGGGCTCGGGGCCCCAGTACTCAGGGCCGCCCCCGCGCCAGTCGATCAGCGGGGAGACCGAGACCTCCACGGGGTCGACGTCGAGCCCCGCGCGGCGCAGGAACTCGGCGACGTCGGCGACGCTGTAGGCAAGCCCCAGGATCTCGCCGTTCACGCGGACGCGCCGCCCGCCCGTCGGGGAGGGCGGGTGCACGATCACAGGCAGTGCTCCGGGCATGTACCCAGCATGGGATGCGGCCGGGCGGCCCGCATCCGGACGGCTAGGGTCTTTCGTTTGGATCAGGCCGGATCAGGGAGCGGGGTCTGGTGCCGTGGATCGCAAGGCGGAGGAGGGCGGCAGGGCGGAGCCCTGCCAACCGACGACAACGCGGCGAGGTGCGGTGCCAGGGCCCGCGAGCCCGGCATGATCCAAACGAGAGGCCCTAGGGTCCACGGCGTGCGCGGGCCCCCGGGGGAGGGCCCGATTACGCTGGCGGGGTGACGGACAGCAGCAGACGGCCGCTCGCCGTGTTCGACCTGGACAACACCCTCGCCGACACGGCGCACCGGCAGCGCTTCCTCCAGAGCCGCCCGCGCGACTGGGACGGCTTCTTCGCGGCCGCGCCCGAGGATCCGCCGATCCGACAGGGTGTGGAGCTGGCCCGCCGGAGCGCGCAGGAGTGCGAGATCGTGTACCTCACCGGGCGGCCGGAGCGGTGCCGCCGCGACACCCTGGACTGGCTGGCCGCCCACGGGCTGCCCGAGGGCCACGTGCACATGCGGCGCGACAGCGACCGCAGGCCGGCCCGCCGCACCAAGCTGGAGATCCTGCGAAGGCTCGCCCGCGGCCGGGAGATCCGCGTCCTCGTGGACGACGACGAGCTGGTGTGCGCGGATGCCGAGCAGGCAGGGTTCCGGGTCCTGCGCGCCCGCTGGGCCGCGCCGTCCGCCGAGTTGAGGACCGCGCAGGAGACCGAGGGACGTACCTGACGTACGAGGATGACGGACGCGGGTGCGTCAGTCGCCCTCCTCCAGCCGGAAGCCGACCTTCAGGCCGACCTGGTAGTGCTCGATCCGCCCGTCCTCGATCTGGCCCCTGACCTGGGTCACCTCGAACCAGTCCAGATTGCGCAGGGTCTGCGAGGCGCGGGTGATGGCGTTGCGGATGGCCTGGTCGACGCCTTCGTGCGAGCTGCCGACGATCTCCGTGACCCGGTACGTGTGGTCGGTCATGAGGGTGGCTCCTCTCGGCGGGCGGCGCCGGTGACGCGGGCCCGGGGCGTCACGACCTCCGGGCGCACGTGTGGCGCGGGTCACTCCACCGTGCCGTATGCCGGGGCGGGGCGCGAGACGAAGAAGTACGGCAAGCCGGACATCACTTGACCCGGGCATTGGTCCATACCAAAATCGCACACACCCGTGCGAGCCCCCGCTCGTCCCCCCACGTCGGGCCCCTTCCCTGTGCCTCGGAAAGAACAGGACCCCTCGTGAGACCTCGCCTCGTCGCTCTGCTGTGTGCGTCCTCCTTCCTGGTCTCCTCCTGCGGTGTGCTGTCGCAGGGCGGCGGCGGGCGGCAGACCGTCACCGTGTGGATGATGAAGGGCAGCGCTTCCCAGGACTTCCTTGACCGCTTCACAGAGGACTTCGAACGCACCCATGGCGACCTGCGGCTCGACATCCGCATCCAGGAGTGGACCGGCATCGGCCCGAAGGTGCAGACCGCGCTCACGGACCGCGCCGGGGACGGCCCCGACGTCATCGAGGTGGGCAACACCCAGGTCGCGCAGTACGCCAAGGGCGGCAGGCTGACCAATCTGACGCTGGAGTCGATGCGGGACTGGGACATGGAGGACTGGCTGCCCGGCCTGGCCGAGCCCGGGCTGGACAACTCCTCCCAGTACGGCATCCCCTGGTACGCGGCCAACCGGGTCGTCATCTACCGCAAGGACCTGTTCGAGCAGGCCGGCGTCACCGGGCCGCCCCGCACCCGCGCCGAGTGGCTCGCCGCCGGCGAGAAGCTCGACTCCGGCGGCAACCAGGGGATCTACCTCGCCGGACAGGACTGGTACACGCTCTCCGGGTTCATCTGGGACGAGGGCGGCGACCTCGCCGAGGAGACCAACGGCGGATGGAAGGGCGCCCTGGACAGTGAGCCCGCGCTGCGCGGCATGGAGTTCTACCGCCAACTCCAGTCGCTCGGCCGGGGTCCGGTCGACGCCGACGAGGAACACCCGCCCCAGGCGGAGGTGTTCGTCGAGGGGAAGGTGGCCCAGATCGTGGCGGTGCCCGGACTCGCCCAGACCATCGTGGAGAAGAACCCCGACCTCAAGGACAAGCTGGGCTTCTTCCCCGTGCCGGGTAAGACCGCCGCCCGGCCGGGCACGGTGTTCACCGGCGGCTCCGACCTCGTCGTGCCCCGGAACACCACCGACCGGGAGGGCGCCGTCGCCGTCGTCGCGGCCCTCACCGGCGCCAAGTGGGACACCGAACTGGCCCGCACCATGAACTACGTCCCCAACAAGCCGAAGCTCGCCTCCGCCGTCGCGGGCGAGGAGGGGGTCGCGGCCATGGCGGCGGGCGCCGCACACGGCCGGGCGACCCCCAACACGCCCGACTGGGCCACGGTCGAGGCCGACAACCCGATCAAGGACTACATGACGAAGGTCCTCTCCGGCGGCGACCCGTCGAAGGAGGCTCGCCAGGCCTCACAGCGGATCACCGTGCAGTTGGGCTAGCCGCCCACGGCCCTCCGGGCCCTCCGGGCAAAGGCCCGGAGGGCCCACCGCCGTCACGCCACGACACTCAGCGACAGCGCGAAGCGTTCCTCCCCGTCGGTCCACCACCTCTCCAGCTCAAGTCCCGCCGCCGCCAGTTCCGCGCTCACCCGGTTCTCGCGGAACTTCGCCGAGACCTCGGTGCGCAGTTCCTCGCCCGCCGCGAAGTGGACGGCGAGGTCGAGCGCGGGGACCTTCACCGTCTGTTCGGTGCGGGAGCGCAGCCGCATCTCGATCCACTCGTTCGCCGGGTCCCAGAGGGCCACGTGGTCGAAGGCGTCCGTCTCGAAGTCCGCGCCCAGTTCGCGGTTGACCACGTTCAGGACGTTCCTGTTGAACGCGGCCGTCACCCCGGCCGCGTCGTCGTACGCGCTGACCAGTACGTCCTCGGCCTTGACCAGGTCGGTGCCGAGCAGCAGCGCGTCGCCGGGGGAGAGCAGGGCGCGCACCGCGGCCAGGAACTCAGCGCGTTCGCCGGGCAGCAGGTTCCCGATCGTGCCGCCGAGGAACGCCACCAGCCGCGGGCCGGGGGAGGGAGGCAGGGCCAGGCCCGCGGTGAAGTCGGCGATCAGCGCGTGCACGTTCAGCCCGGGCCGCTCGGCGGCCAGGGCCCGTCCGGCCTGTTCCAGTGCGGAGTCGCTGACGTCGACGGGGACGTAGGTGTGCAGCCGGGGCAGCGCGTCGAGCAGGAGGCGCGTCTTCTCCGAGGAGCCGGAGCCCAGTTCGACGAGGGTGCGGGCGGGCAGCGCGGCGGCGATCTCCGCGGCGCGGCCGGCGAGGATCTCCCGCTCGGCGCGGGTCGGGTAGTACTCGGGCAGTTCGGTGATCCGCTCGAACAGCTCGCTGCCGTGCGCGTCGTAGAACCACTTCGGCGGCAGCGTCTTGGGGTCGGAGGTCAGGCCCTTCAGGACGTCGGCGCGCAGTGCGGCGGCCATGGCGTCCTCGGGCAGGGTGCGGGTGATGTGGAACTCACTCACGTGCGGGGCTCCTCGGATCGTGCGGATGCCAGGTCCTCGGTGGGGTTCTTGAGCGGGGTGAGCAGGACGTCCGTGCGGCTGGCCGCGAGCAGGGTGCGGTCGGGCACCTGACGCCAGTGCGGGTCGTCGTCGTACGGCTCGGAGGCCACCACCGTGCGGCGGCCGGGCTCGGCCAGGTACCACAGGCTGTCGCCCCAGGCCGTCGCGGTGATCGTCTCGCCGTTGGTGAGCAGCAGGTTGAGCCGCGAGCCCGGGGCCGCCGCCGCGACCTCCAGGACGGTGTCGGCGAGTGCCTGCCCCTCCTCGTCGCCGCCGCGCAGCCGGGCCAGCACCAGCGCCCACACGAGCGCCGAGTCGGTGCGGGCCTCCAGCGCCAGCAGGTCCCGCGGCGGCAGGGACCGGGACACGGCGGCGAGCGAGTCGGGCCAGCCGGTGACGGCGCCGTTGTGGCTGAACAGCCAGGTGCCCGCGGCGAACGGCGCCGCCGCGGCCTCCGCGTCCGCGCCCGAGAGGGTCGCGTCCCGCACCGCGGCCAGCAGCGCCGAGGTGCGTACGACCCGGGCCAGGTCGGCGAAGGACAGGTCCGCCCAGACGGGACCCGCCCGGCGGTAGCGGGCCGGCACCGGGTCGCCCTCCGCGTACCAACCCACCCCGAAACCGTCGGCGTTGACTGTCCCGTACCGCTGGTTCCGGGGCGCCCACGCCTGCCGGTACAGGCTGTGCGGCGGCTCCACGAGGTACAGGCCGAGCGGCTCCTCCGGTCCCAGGTACGCCAGATGACGGCACATCAGCCACGCTCCGAACGAGCCGTGCGGAACCCGGAGAAGATCTGCCGCCGGACCGGGTAGTCCCAGTTGCGGAACGTGCCCCGGCAGGCCACCGGGTCCACTGCGAACGAACCGCCGCGCAGCACCTTGTACTCCGGCCCGAAGAACACCTCCGAGTACTCCTTGTACGGGAACGCGGTGAAGCCCGGGTAGGGGTGGAGGTCGCTAGCCGTCCACTCCCACACGTCCCCGATCAACTGCCGTACACCGAGCGGTGATTCCCCGCCCGGATAGCTGCCGGCCGGCGCCGGGCGCAGATGCCGCTGACCGAGGTTGGCGTGCTCCGGCGCCGGGTCGGCGTCACCCCACGGGTACCGCGTCGAGCGCCCGGTCACCGGGTCGTGGCGCGCCGCCTTCTCCCACTCGGCCTCGGTGGGCAGCCGCCGTCCGGCCCAGCGGGCGTAGGCGTCGGCCTCGTACCAGCACACGTGCAACACCGGCTCGTCGGGCGGTACGGCCTCGGTGACACCGAACCGGCGCCGCAGCCACTGCCCGCCCTCACGCCGCCAGTACAGCGGCGCGTCGACGCCGTGCTGCCGTATGTGGGCCCAGCCCTCCGCCGCCCACCAGCGGGGTTCGCCGTAGCCGCCGTCCTCGACGAAGGTCTGGTAGGCGGCGTTGGTCACCGGGGTGGTGTCTATCCAGAACGGCGGCACCTCGCGCACGTGCGCGGGCCGCTCGTTGTCCAGTGCCCACGGTTCGGTGGAGGTGCCCATGGTGAACGGGCCGCCCGGGACGAGCACTTCGGGCGGACCCGTGAACGGCGGGGCCGGATCCGGGTCCGGCGCGGTGAGGGCCTGCGGGCCCCGGCGGAGCTGGTGGGTGATCAGCATGGTCTCGTCGTGCTGCTGCTCGTGCTGCGCGATCATGCCGAAGGCGAAGCCGGCCTCGGTCAGCCGGGTGCCGTGGAACGCGGTGGACTCCAGTACGTCCAGCACCCGGCCGCGCACCTCGGACGCGTAGCCCCGGGCCTCGTCGGGGGCCATCAGGGGCAGCGAGGGGCGTTCGGCGCGCGGGTGCTCGAAGGCGTCGTAGAGGCTGTCGATCTCGGGGCGCATCGCCTCGCGGCCGCCGACCGCCCGCAGCAGCCACAGCTCCTCCTGGTTGCCGATGTGGGCGAGGTCCCACACCAGCGGGGACATCAGCGGCGAGTGCTGGGCGGTGAGGTCGGGCTCCTCCACGCAGCTCGTCAGCAGCGTGGTGCGGTCACGGGCCGTGCTGAGTGAGCGCAGCGCGCGCTCGCGCAGCGTCTCCGCGTCGAACGTCTCCGGACCGAACGTCTCCGGACCGAACGTCTCGGTGCCGAAGGTCTCTGCGTCGGGTGTCCCGGCGTCGCGGGCGGGATCGGTCATGGCGCGATGTCCTTCCCGTGGGCGGTGGGGGTTGCCCGGGCGGTGCGCAGTCCGGGCCGGGGCGGCTCCGCGCCGCGCAGTCGGTCCAGCAGGTCGTCGGCGGGGCAGCGGCCCCGGCGTACGTAGCGGTCCTGGAACGCCGCGACGGCGTCCGTGACCTCGGTGGTGGCGCCGAGCCGGGGCAGGGCCCCCAGGGCGGCGGCGAAGCAGGCGACGGCCGCCTCGCGCAGATCGGGGTCGGCGAGCCCGGAGCGGGCCGCCTCGGCCCACAGCGGATTGTGCGGCGCGGGCAGCGGTCCGGACCGCTCGGCCAGCGGTTTCACCACCCGGTAGACGGTCTCCGCCGCCTCCGGGTCGTCGAAGAGCGCCGCGGTGACCGCCAGCGGCACGATCCAACCGTCGTCGCCGGGCTGCGCGTCGATCATGCGCAGTTCCAGGTGCCCGCGCGGCCGCACCGGCGGGAACAGCGTGGTGAGGTGGTAGTCGAGGTCCTCCCGGGTCGGCGGCCTCGGCCGGCGCGATCCGATCCACTCGCGGAAGGTGAGCCCGTCGGGCACCTCCCACGGCCGGTCCTCGTGCCGTACGCACATCACCGGCGCGTCCAGCACATGGCGGGCCCAGGCGGCGCGGGGACTGCCGTTCAGTGCCGGGGCGCCGGCCCGGCCAGGGCCGATCTCCATCCAGATGAGCTGACGGGTGGAGCGCCAGCCGGTGGGCCGCCGCGCCACCAGCGGGGAGTGGGCGAACGCGGCCACCAGCACCGCGCCCAGGTGGTGCGCCAGCCACCAGCGGCGCCCGTGGCCGAGTGGTCCGGGCTCCTCGTGGCCGGCGTCCACGCAGACCTGCACGGACGCCGAGGCGCACATCATGTGCCGGCCGGCCGGACCACCGCGGTCCAGGCAGGCCTCCAGGGCGTCGTAGCGCCGCTCGCGCAGGAATCTGCGGGGGGTGTGCCAGGGATCGTGGCCGACACCGACGAGACGGAGTCCGTGCCCGGCCAGTACGGCGCGGACGGTGTCGAGGTCGGCGGATACGGTACCGATGCACTCCATCAGGGAGGCGGCGGGCGGCGAGCTCAGTTCCAGCTGGCCGCCGGGTTCGACGGTGAACGCCGACCTCAGGGGCATGGTCCGCAGTGCGGCGTAGGCCGCTTCGAGACGTTCGGGTGTCACGGGGAGCCGCGGCGAGCGCAGCTCGTGGACGAGCCATTCCACTTCGACCCCGAGGGTGCGGGGCGGTCCGGTCTTGAAGCAGATGCCGCTGACCAGAGCCTCGGCCTCGGCTTCGGAGACGGCGGTACGGAACTCCGTACGGCCGCCCGCCGAAGGGCGTTGCGCATCGGACATGTCGGGATCCTCCTGAGATTCCACCATGCCACCGGCCCGGCGGTCGGAGGGCCGGGCCGGGGCCGCACCGTCCCAGCCAAAACCCTCCGACCGATTCGCACAAGGATGCAAATCGCGACAATCGTGGCGCCGAATCTCCGTATGCGCGATGTTTCCGACGCTCACCCGCGGTGCTGGGGCCCCGTGCCTTCGCGTGGGTCCGCCGCCCTCACGGGAGTCCCGCGCGCGCTCCGCGCCCCGTGTCCGGTGCTGCTCCGACCGGGTGATGTGCGCGCCGTGGGGCGCGGCCCGGCGTCAGCTCCAGCCGTAGCGCTCCCGCAGGCGGTGCACCACGAGGCCGAACCGCATCCGGTCCAGCGCGCACGCCTCGCGGCGCATGCCGTCCTGGTGCAGCCGCAGCACCCGGTCGACGTCCACCCACGAGTCCCGGCCCGACCGGTCCCAGGGGCCGCTGCCGATGGCCACCCAGTCGCGGACGCCGTCGTGCGCCTTGCTGGTCAGCTGCACGGCAAGGAGGGTCCCGGCGGCCTCCCGGGCCACCACCAGCACCGGCCGGTCCTTGCCCCGGCCGTCGTTCTCCTCGAAGGGCACCCAGGTCCAGACGATCTCCCCGGGGTCCGGGTCGCCGTCGTGCGCGGGCGCGTACTCCGTGTGCACCCGGCCCACCTCGCGAGGGTCGGCCTCGGTGGTGGCGGTGGGGCCGTAACGGCCGGGCGTGTTCTCATCGGTCTCATCGGTAAAGGCAGTCACGGGGGAACCCTAGAGCGTGATCACGAAGCCTCACCATGGGGGCGGATCCGCATACCGGGGCGGCGCCGGTGGACGGTCAGGCAGGCCAGTCCGTCCGGGCCCGCGGTGAGGCTGCGGGTGGAGCCGTGCGGCAGCCAGACCGTCGCGCCCTCGGTCAGCTGCCGCGGCTCGTCACCGGTGCCGGCGCCGAGGACGCCGCTGCCCGCGACGACGAACAGCAGGACGTCCAGGTCCCGTTCGCGGTGCGGCGCCACGCGCGTGCCGGGTGCCAGCCGTACGACGTTCGCGTCGAGCTGGCGTCCGGACTCGTCCAGCTTCCACAGCACGCCTCCCGGTACTGGAGGAGTGGCGGCCAGCGCCCGGGCGTCGCACAGGACCCGCGGTTCCGGTTCCTGTTCCGGCGCCGCGTGGCCGGCCGGCCCGGTGCCGTGCTCGGAAGGCGATGTCATCGTGCACCCCTCATCTCGGTCCGCCGGGGCGGTGTCCCGGGCCCACGATTATTACATGTAGTATTCGTGAAAATTGCTTCCGCTGCGGAGCTTCGGGTGAAGAGAGCTGAGTGGACGTGACCACCCCACGGGAGAGCCCCCGCCGACGCGAGGTGCTGGACGTGCTGCGGGCCGCGGCCGAGCCGCTGGGGGTCGCGGAGGCCGCCGAGCGGATCGGGCTGCACCCCAACACCGTGCGCTTCCACCTCGACGCCCTGGTGGCCGAGGGAGTCGTCGTACGCCAGGTCGAGGAGCCCTCGGGACCCGGCCGGCCCCGTACCGTCTACGCCCCTCGGCCCGGCATGGACCGCCGGGGCACGCGCGGCTACCGGCTGCTGGCGCGGATCCTGCTCGGGCAACTGGCGTCCCAGGGCCCCGGGGCGCGCGACGCGGCGACGGAGGCGGGCCGCGCCTGGGGCGGTTTCCTGGTCGACCCGCTGCCGCCCTCGCCGCCGCCCACGGCGGAGCGGGCCGCGGCCCGGCTCGTCGCGCTCCTCGACGACCTCGGCTTCGCCCCGGAGCCCGAGGGGGGCGGCGCCGGCAAGCCGCCGGAACGGATCCGGCTGCGCCACTGCCCCTTCCTCGAACTGGCCGAGGAGCAGGGTCAGTTGGTGTGCCCGATCCATCTGGGCCTGATGCAGGGGGCGTTGGCCGAACTGCGGGCACCGCTCGTCGCGACCGGACTGGAACCGTTCGCGGAACCCGACTCCTGCCTGGCCCACCTGGCGGCCCGCCCGGCCGGGGCGCCGGTGACGGCGCCGGGTGAGTGACGTGACGGGACCCGGTGTTTCCCGCACGCGCCTCACGTACTCGGGAAAGGTGACACATCGATGAACACCACGGCGGCCGCCGTCGCGAGCGCGGTCACGTTCGTCTGGCTCGGCATGGTGCTGGCCATCTCGTTCCTGGAGGCCCCGCTGAAGTTCCGCGCTCCCGGCGTGACCATCCCGATCGGGCTGGGCATCGGACGGCTGGTCTTCCGGGCGCTGAACCTCGTCGAGACCGCCCTGGCCGTCGTGGTGATCGTCGCGGTCGCCGCGGGCGGGCCGCCGGCCCGGGTCGCCGGGCTGACCGCGGCCGTCGCCGTGCTGCTGCTCGCCCAGTTGGCCTTCGTACGTCCTCGCCTCAACCGCAGGTCCGACATGGTGCTGGCCGGTGAGGAGGCCGGTGAGGACCGGCCCCGCTCGCGCGGCCACCTCGCCTACGTGGCCCTGGAGACCGTGAAGGTGGCGGTCCTGATCGCGCTCGGCGTCAGCCTGCCGGCGGCGTGACCGGGTTCGCGGTCAGCTGTTCCGCAGCCAGTGCGCGACCTGCTCCGGAGTGGAGCGCGGCGCGTCGATGAGGTGGGGAACGAAACGGGCCCGCCGGTCGGTGACGATCTCGTCGGACTCGCGGATGCCGATGCCGGCCGACCTGCCGCCGACGACCCACGAGCCGATCACCATGTGGTTGCCGGCGAAGGACGGCGGCCGGTGGAACTCCTGGAACAGGAAGGGCCCGTCGTCGAACGAGCCCGCCTGGTCGAAGTGGTGCTCGGCGGAACGGACCTTGATCGAGGCGCCCTCCCAGCCCCACAGGGGCTTGGCGACCCATTCGGCCAGGTCGCGGGGTCCGTCGAGGTAGGACGGCAGGAGGTTCGGGTGACCGGGGTACAGCTCCCACAGCACCGCGAGGATCCCCTTCGTGGACAGCAGCGCCTTCCACATCGGCTCCAGCCACCGCGTCGAACAGGGCTCGGCCTCCAGTTGCGGGGCGTAGAGGCTTTCGAACGCCCAGTCCCACGGGTACATCTTGAAACAGGATTCGATGGGGACGTCGCTCAGGTCCACGAAGCGCCGGATCCCGCCGTGCCAGCCGATGTCCTCCATCGTCAGGCCCACGGTGAGAAGACCCGCCTCGACGGCCGTGTCACGCAGGTACGCCGTCGTGATGACGTCCTCGTCGGGTTCGTCGGCGGAGTGAGCGAAGTGGACCCGGCCGCCCAGCCGCGGAGCCAGGCTCCGCCACGTCCGCACCAGGCGCTCGTGGATCGTGTTGAACTGGTCGTGCTCCGGGTGCACGTCCTCGAGCCACTGCCACTGCAGCACCGCGGCTTCGAGCAGCGCCGCCGGGACATCGCCGTTGTACTCGTACAACTTGACGTCGCCCGTGCCGTCCCAGGCGAGGTCGAACCGGCCGTAGATGCTCGGTGACTCCTTGTCGAGGGTTTCGAGCATCGGCCTCGTCCAGCGGGGGTCGATGCCAAGGCGTTCGACGTCGCCCTTCTCCAGGACGTGCCGGGCCGCCGCCACGCACATCGCGTGCAGTTCCTCGGTGACGTCCTCCAGGTGGTCAACCTCCTGCGAGGTGAGTACGTAGGCGGCGCTCTCGTTCCAGTAGGGCAACCTGCGGCCGTCCGGCAGGGTTTCGGTGTGGAACGGAAGGCCGGACTGGAGCACCGTTTGCTCCCAGCCGGGCCTCGGCGTGCGGGGTTCGCGTCTCATGGATCAGCCGCCGACCGATCCGCCCTTGGCGGAGAAGCCGCCGCGGACGACGTTGCCCGACTTCGGCGCGGTGAACGAGCCGCCGCCCTTGGTCAGGTCGACCTTCTGCCCGACGGCGGGGGCCTTCTCGCCGCGCGGGGTGTACCACCAGCCGTAGCTCTTTCCGCCGGTCCCGCCGGCCCCACCGCCGGCCCCACCGGATCCGCCGGGGTTGCAGTGACTGTCCGCCACGCGTTTCTGCGTCAGCTTGTCCACGCAGGTGCCCTGGTAGTCCGGGCCGCTGGAGCAGCCGCTGAGGGCTATCGCCATCGCGACCGCACCCACGGCCCCGACCGACACCTCGATGGAGCGGCGACGTGAACCGGTGTGCTGCTGACTCGTCACGAACAGATCCCTTCGGATACGTCTGCTGATCCACGGCAGAGGCGTGCCGCGCGATACGGCGTCGTGACGGGCGGAGTACCCGGGGAACGGCCACGCAGCGCAGGCGGCGTGAAGCCGCCCCGCGCCAGGTCGACATGCCCCGTTCATTCCGACCGTTCCTTGCCATGTACTGGTACTTGGCCTGTCCAACATACCGTTGACGCGTACGCGCAAGGTGTCCGGGACCGGACGGTCGGACTTCCCTCCTCTTTCATGAGGGGTCTACCGTTATTCGCCTGTACCGGCAGCACTTGGGGGAATCCGTGCGAACTCGTCTCGTCGCCACTGTTCTGACGTGTGCCGCGGCCGGCGCCCTCGTCGCCTGCGACCCGGCGGACGGCGGCGGGCCGCAGGGCGGCCGCAACCCGTCGGCCACCGCCGCTCCGGACGGCAGCGGGCCGGGGCGCGACGGCAAGCCGGGCGGCAATCGGCAAAAGAAGGTGCCGGCGTTCGTCGGCATGGGGTTGCAGTCGGCGCAGGACGCCGCCCACAAGCAGGGATTCCGCTCGCTGAAGTCGCACGACGCCCTGGGGCGCGGCCGGATGCAGGCCTTCGACCGCAACTGGAAGGTGTGCAGTCAGAACGTGGCGGCGGGTACGACGGTCTCGACCGGTACGACCCTGGACTTCGGCGCGGTCAAGCTTGAGGAGTCCTGCCCCACCAGGGACCAGGCGCCGCCGTCGGTTCAGGGCGGGAGGATGCCCGACTTCAAGGGGAAGTCGGTGAAGGCGGCCCGGGCCGCCCTCGACGCGCACACCTCGCTCACGGTGAAGGACGCTTCGGCGCACCACCGTTGGGTGTTGGTGGAGAGCAACTGGCAGGTGTGCTCGCAGACTCCAGGACCGGGAACCTGGCTGAAGGGGCAGCCGGTGTCCTTCACTGCGGTCAAGTTCGGGGAGTCCTGCCCGTAGCTTCGTGCAGAGCCGGGCGGTGCAGAGCCGGTTCGTGAAAGGCCCGCTCGGAAAAGGCCGGGAGGGGGCGGAGCCCGGCGGGCGCCGCCCCCTCCCGGGGGTTGCTCAGGCGGCAGCCGCGTCACCGGTGTGGCCGTGCAGGCGCGCGACGACCTCGGTGAGCTGGGCGGCGACCTCGGCGTCGTCGACCGGGTGGGTCTCGGCGAAGCGGGTCACGGAGCCGGGGATGGAGAGCTTGATGTCCTCGATCACCTTGCCGCCGGCGATGCCCGCGGCCTTGCGGGTGTCGTCCTGCGCCCAGACGCCGCCGTACTGGCCGAAGGCGGTGCCGACGACGGCGACGGGCTTGCCCACGAGGGCGCCGGCGCCGTACGGGCGGGACAGCCAGTCGATGGCGTTCTTCAGGACGGCCGGGATGGTGCCGTTGTACTCGGGGGAGAACAGCAGGAAGGCGTCGGCGGAGCCGGCGACCTCGCGCAGCTTGGCGGCCGCGGCGGGCACGCTGCCCTCGACGTCGAGGTCCTCGTTGTAGAACGGGATCTCGGCCAGGCCCTCGAAGAGCTCGACCTCGGCGCCCGCGGGGGCGAGCTTGACGGCGGCCTCGGCGAGCTGGCGGTTGTGCGAGCCGGCGCGGAGGCTGCCGACGAGCGCGAGGATGCGGACAGACATGGGGGTCTCCAAGGGGGGTGACACAATGACGTTAAGGATCCGGACCGAGGTCCGTTTAATTTTCTACCACCATAAGCGGACCGCGGTCCAGTTCTGTTCCCGATGCCTTACGCTGTCCTCATGTCGCGCCCCCTGCCGCCCCCTCCGAAGCCCCAGGAGCCTCAAGAACCTCAGGAGACCCGGGAGCTGTTGGCGCAGCCGGTGCTGCTCGAATTCGGAACCGGTGAGGACGAGCCGTGCCTGCGCGCCGACGCGGCCCGCAACCGCGCCCGGCTGCTGGACGCCGCCGCGCGCCTGGTCGCGGAGCACGGCGCGGCGGGCGTCACCATGGAGGCCGTCGCCGCGGCGGCCGAGGTGGGCAAGGGGACGGTCTTCCGCCGCTTCGGCGACCGCACCGGTCTGCTCAGGGCGCTGCTGGACCACTCGGAGCGGAAGTTCCAGGCCGCGTTCCTCAGCGGGCCCCCTCCGATGGGTCCCGGCGCGCCGCCCGCCGAGCGGCTGCGGGCCTTCGGCTGCATGGCGCTGCGCCGCGCGGCCGACGAGCTGGAACTGCAACTGGCGGCCGATCCGGGCCCGGCCCGCCGCTTCGCCGTACCCGCCCGCCAGGTGCATTACGCCCACGTGGCGATGCTGCTGCGACAGGCGGCACCGGGCGCCGACAGCGAACTCCTCGCCCACACCCTGATGGGCTACCTCGAGCCCGCCCTCATCCACCATCTGACCCGGCAGTGCCAGATGCCGATGGAACGGCTCCAGGCGGGCTGGCACGACGTGGTGGCGCGCATCACCACCACGGAGCCGGCCTGCTGAGAGCGGGAGACCCAGTCCGGGCGACCCGGCCGGGTCCGCTGTGCGCGGCGAACGTCTCCCGCGGACGCCGGTGGGCGGTCGTCACGTCGCGCCCTTCGGCGAGCCGCGGCTATGGCCCGGCGGGGGAAGTCCGCGCCGCGTGAGGCGGCTTCGACGAACCCGGTCCGCCACGGGTACATCCTCACGGAGCGCGGGCACTCCCTGCGGCCCGTGATGGTCGCCCTGGCCGCCTGGGGCAACCGGCATCTCGCCCCGCAGGACCGGGCCATGATCCTTGTCGACGCCGAGACCGGCCAGGAAGCCGAGCCGGTCGTGGTCGACGCCCGCACCGGGAAGAGCCTCGACGACAGCGACGCGTATGTGTTCACCGCTGGGCCGGCCGCCGGCGGGCCGATGCGGGCGCGCCATACCGAACTGGAGCGGCAGCGGCGATCGCGAAGCGCAGAGCCGGAGCCGGGCGCGGCGTGACCGCACTGCCTGCCGACCGCCGCCGCGACGCCGACCGGCCTTCAAGGCGACGAGGCGCGCGAGTGGCCGTCCCGTAAGCGGCCGCGGCGGTTTCGGCGTCACCCGGTCGGGCGGTATGGGCGGGCCGCCGCCCCGGGCGGTCCGGCGTGGCCCGGGGTGATGTCCGCGGGGGCGCGGCACGCGGTCGACGCCGGCCCCGCGTCCCCGCCCGCCGCCTGCCGGCCGAGGCGTCGCACGGGCGGCGCGGCCCGGTGACGCGACCCGCGCGTACCGCACGCCGCGCGCCCGACCCACCCTGCCCTCATCTGTTGCCGTTTCAACTTCGTTCTGCAATAAGGCAGTTCACCGGACGGACAGTCCCCGGCTTCTGCCAAGATGCGGTACGTCATGGTGCAGATTCCGAAACCCGCCGCGCCCCCGACGCCCGCTCCGCGCTCCGTGCCCACGAGCGCCGACGTGGCCCGACTGGCCGGCGTCTCGCGCGCGACCGTCTCCTACGTCCTGAACAACACCAGAGCCGTTCGCATCAGCGAGCCCACCCGCCGCCGAGTCCACGAGGCCGCCGAGGAACTCGGGTACGTGCCGCACGCGGCGGCGCGCAGCCTGCGCGCCGGGCACAGCCGAATGGTCCTGATGCCCGCCCCGGCCCTCCCGGCAGGCCCGCTCTACAGCCGCTTCCTGGACGAACTCCAGTGGGCGCTCGGCCTCCTCGACTACACCGTCGTGCAGCACGCCACCGCCTGCCTGCCCGGTGACGCGGCCGTACGGGCCTGGGCCGAACTGCGCCCCGTCGCCGTCCTGGTGTCCGGCGTGGGGCTCGGACCCGCCGGAGTGGCGGTGCTCAAACGCTCCGGCGCGCGTGCCGTTGTCACCCTGGGCCCGGAGCCCGTCGAGGGCGCCCACGCGCTGCTCATGGACCACGAGAGCGTCGGTCACCGGGCCGGCGCCCACCTGCACGCCCGCGGCCGGCGCCGCATCGGCGTGGTCGTACCCGAGGAACCCGGACTGGACACGTTCTCCCGGCCCCGGCTCGCCGGCGTACGGCGAGCCCTGCGCGGCACCGACGGCGACGTGACCGAACTGCCCCTCGGCTACGACGAACGGTCCGCCGCCCGCCTCGCCGCCCGCTGGCGCGACCTCGGCCTCGACGCGGTGTTCGCCTACAACGACGAGTACGCCATGCTGCTGATGCGCGCACTGCAGGACGCGGGCGTACACGTCCCCGAGGAGACGGCCGTGATCGGCGCCGACGACCTCATGCTCGGGCGGCTGCTGCGGCCCCGGCTGAGCACCGTCCACATCGACCTGCCCTCCGGCCGCGACGTGGCCGAACTGGTCGACCGCGCCGTACACGACCCCGCGGCCCCGCCCGAACGGCACGCGGTGCTGGGCGCGACGGTGGTCCACCGCGAATCCAGCTGAACCGCGACACCGATCACTCGGACTGCTGACCGCCCTGCTGCTCCGCGACCGCCTTGCGGACCTCGTCCATGTCCAGCTTCCGCGCCTGCCCGATCACGTCCGTCAGGGCGGCCTCGGGCAGCGCGCCCGGCTGCGCGAACACGGCGACCTGGTCGCGGACGATCATCAGCGTCGGAATGGACTGGATGCCGAAGGCCGCCGCCAGCTCCGGCTGGGCCTCGGTGTCCACCTTGCCGAACACCAGGTCCGGGTTCTCCTCCGCCGCCTTCTCGTACACCGGGGCGAACTGCCGGCACGGCCCGCACCAGGACGCCCAGAAGTCGATCAGGACGAACTCGTTGTCCGTGACCGTCTGGTCGAAGTTCTCCTTGGTGAGCTCCACGGTGCTGCTCATGGTGTATCCCTCTTCCTGGTGCTTGCGGGTGTCGGCCTACTGGCGTGGGGGCGAAGCCGTGGGCACAACACGGCCGACCCCATGGGTATTCCGCGCACGTACCCGTGTGGCCAGGGCGCACACCACCCACCAGACTGACCCCATGACCGAAACGGAAACCATCGCGTACGACGTCGTGGTGCTGGGCGCCGGACCCGTGGGGGAGAACGTGGCCGACCGCACCCGCGCGGCCGGCCTGTCCACCGCGATCGTGGAGAGCGAACTGGTCGGCGGCGAGTGCTCGTACTGGGCGTGCATGCCCAGCAAGGCCCTGCTGCGCCCGGTCATCGCCCGCGCCGACGCCCGCCGTCTGCCGGGCCTGAGCCAGGCGGTGCGCGGTCCCCTCGACGCCGCCGCGGTCCTGGCCCGCCGGGACGAGTACACCTCGCACTGGCACGACGACGGCCAGGTGCGGTGGCTCGACGGCATCGGCGCCGACCTCCACCGCGGGCACGGCCGGCTGGCGGGTCCGCGTACGGTCACGGTCGACGGCCCCGACGGCACCCGCAGGACGCTCACCGCCCGGCACGCCGTCGCGGTCTGCACCGGAACCCGTGCCCGGCTTCCGGACCTGCACGGACTCGACGCCGTCAAGCCGTGGACCAGCCGCGAGGCCACCAGCGCCGAGCGGGTGCCGGGGCGGCTGATCATCGTGGGCGGCGGTGTGGTCGCCACCGAGATGGCCACCGTGTACCAGGCGCTCGGCTCGCAGGTCACCGTCCTGGTCCGGGGCAAGGGACTGCTGCCCCGGATGGAACCCTTCGCCGGCGAACTGGTCGCCGACGCCCTCACGGAGGCCGGCACCGACATCCGCACCGGCACCGCGGTGGAGTCGGTCGCCCGCGAGAACGGCACCGTCGTGGCCGTCACCGTCGCCGGCGACCGCGTCGAGGCCGACGAGATCCTCTTCGCCACCGGACGCGCGCCGCGCACCGAGGACATCGGCCTGGAGACGGTGGGCCTGGAACCCGGCTCCTGGCTGCCGGTCGACGACACCCTGCGCGTGCACGGCAGCACGTGGCTGTACGCGTGCGGCGATGTGAACCACCGCGCGCTCCTCACCCACCAGGGCAAGTACCAGGCCCGGATCGCGGGCGACACGATCGGCGCCCGCGCGGCCGGCGTGCCGCTGCTGGAGACGGACCCGTGGGGCGCCCACGCCGCCACCGCCGACCACCACGCCGTACCGCAGGTCGTCTTCACCGACCCGGAGGCCGCGGCCGTCGGCCTGTCCCTGGCCGAGGCCGAACAGGCCGGCCACCGGGTCCGCGCCGTCGACGTCGACCTCTCCACCGTCGCCGGGGCCGGCCTGTACGGCGACGGCTACCGCGGCCGCGCCCGCATGGTCGTCGACCTCGACGAGGAGATCCTGCGCGGTGTCACCTTCGTCGGGCCCGGCGTCGGCGAACTGCTCCACTCGGCGACCGTCGCCGTCGCCGGGCAGGTCCCGGTCGGCCGTCTGTGGCACGCGGTCCCGTCCTACCCGACGATCAGCGAGGTGTGGCTCCGCCTCCTTGAGGCCTACCGCGGCTGACCGCGCGCCAGCACGGCCGCGTGCGCCTACGGCAGTTCGAAGCCGAGGGCCCGCGCGGCGCGCTCCGGGGTCGGCTGGTTCCAGCGGTGCGTCATCGCGTCGTTGGAGGACAGGGAGCGCGGTTCGGCGCGGTCGAGGTAGAGGGTGCCCTCGAGATGGTCGGTCTCGTGCTGGACGATCCGGGCGGGCCAGCCGGAGAGCACCTCGTCCACCGCCTGACCGCGCTCGTCCAGGGCCCGCAGGCGTACCTCGGCGTGCCGTGCCACCACGGCCTGCCAGCCCGGAACGCTCAGGCAGCCCTCGTAGAACGCGGCGCGTTCGGTGCCGACGGCCTCGTACGACGGATTGACCAGCACCCGGAAGGGCAGCGGCACCCGTCCGCGCGCTTCGCGCACCTCCTCGGGCACCGGTGCCGGGTCCTCGACGACCGCGATCCGCAGCCCCACTCCGACCTGCGGCGCGGCCAGTCCCACGCCCGGTGCCGCGTGCATGGTCAGGCGCAGGGCCTGGACGAAGCGGGTCAGCAGCGCGGGCTCCAGCTGGCCGTCGAACGGTTCGGCGGGGCGCCGCAGCACCGGGTCGCCGGCGGCGACGATGGGCAACGGGCCACCGTCGGCGAGGAGTTCGTCGACCTGCTCGGCCAGGGGCGTACGCGTGTGGGGGGAAGCCATCACGCCAGGATGCCACGGGGGCCGGCCGGCCCGGCCCGCCCGACGCACGCTTGTACAGAGGGCAGGGACGTGCGGCACCCGCGTGCGCGCACCGGCGTGCGGCACCCCTGGCCGCGTCCCGGTGTGAAGTAGCGTGGTGCGACACGCCGACGCCGGAGGGAGACGCACATGACGACGCCACACCGGCGCGCCCGGCGCGGGCAGGGCGAGCTGGAGGTCCAGGTGCTCGGCGCGCTCCGCGAGTCGGACGGCCCGGTCACCGCGGCCTGGGTGCGGCAGCGGCTCGGCGGCGACCTCGCCTACACCACCGTGGTCACCATCCTGACCCGGCTGCTCGCCAAGGACGTCGTCTCCCGCGAGCGCCGCGGCCGCTCCTTCGTGTGGACCCCGACCGCGGACGTCGCCCGCCTCGCGGCACTCCGGATGCGCCGCCTGCTGGACGGCGAAAGGGACCGCGAGGCGGTGCTGACCAGCTTCGTCACCGCGCTGCCGCCCGGCGACGAGCAGGTGCTGCGCGCACTGCTCGACGCGGCGGAGGCCGCGGACGACGACGGCGCCCGCAATCCGAGGGGCGACGGTACGGGACACTGACGCCTCATGGGGCTCTACGTCTTACTGCCGCTGGTACTTCCGCTGTCCGCCTGGCCCGTCGCACGCCGGGCCGCACCGCGCCTCCATCCGCGCACGGCCACCCGGTTGCTGACCTGGGTGGCCGCCGTCATGGGCGGATGCAGCACGCTGTGTCTCGCCCTGCTCGCGGTCATCGGCGCCGCCGAGCTGACCGGCGGCCCGGTCCCGGACGGTTGGGCCGATCCCGAGTTCAGGTCGGCCGTCTCACGTGGCCGGGTCACGGGCCGGGCGGCGATCCCGGCGCTGGGACTGGTCGCGGTGGCCTGCGGGCGCACCCTGTGGCGCCATCGGCGGGTGGCCCGCCGAGCCCGCCGGGCCCTGACCGGGCTGCGTGGCGCACCCGTCGTGGTCCTGCCCGACAGCACGCCGTACGCCTACGCCCTGCCCGGCAGCCGAGACCGGATCGTCGTCACCACGGCCCTTCTGAGGTCACGTCCGCTGGAGTGGTGTATCGACGGCCACTCGGTGATCTCGTTTGAGGCTATGC
>NZ_NNBK01000013.1:0-173928 GCF_002803075.1 Streptomyces sp. CB01373
TTTCTCGACCTGACTCCCAGTCAGCGGGGTTTGTCTTTGCGGCTGTTGGGCCGTTCCGACGTCTCAAACCTTAGCGGACTCTCTCGGCGATTCCCAATCGGGCCCTTCGGGCGCCGATCAAGATCGACGAGTCCCACTCGAAATTGAATTCGGGCGCGCCGAAAACAATCCCGGACGGGAGATCATGCTGGTGGTTTGGGTGCCGCTGCTGCGGCGGATGTGTCGTCGTGGAACCCTTACGGCTCCGCGGCAACCCGGAGAACATTACGGATCCGGCAGGCGACTGTCAAGCGTCCCGGCCAGGGGTTCTCACAGCGTTCTCAGTCGAGGTCGCTGAGCCGTCCGCCGGCGTCCGGCTGGGCGTGCTCCACGCGGCGAAGGAGCCTGATCAGGATCTCGCCGAGGGCCGTGCGCTCGGCCGGGGACAGGTCCTGGAGGAGGTCGCCCTCGAAGACTGTGGCCAGTCGCATGACCTCGAGCCACTTCTCGCGGCCCTCCGACGTCAGCTCCACGATGACGCGGACGCGGTTGGCCTCGTCGCGCTCCCGGGTGACCAGCCCCTCGGCGACCATCCGGTCGATGCGGTGGGTCATCGCGGCGGGAGTGAGGCCGAGACGCTTGGCGAGGTCACTCGGGCCCAGACGGTAGGGAGCGCCGGACAGGACGAGGGCCTTCAGCACCTCCCAGTCGGCGTTGCTGATGCCGAGCGCCGCGGTCTGCCGGCCGTAGGCCACGTTCATCCGGCGGTTCAGCCGGGACAGCGCGGAGACGATCTGCTCGACCTGGGGGTCGAGGTCCTGGAACTCGCGCTGGTAGGCGGCGATCTGCTCTTCGAGCGCAGGCTCCGTGCCGATGCCGTCGATGCCGCCGGGGGTGTCGCCCATGTTCGCAGTATGGCACGGGACTGCTTGGCATTGAAGTCCTTCCAGGTGTACTGTTTAGCTTCGAACTTTAGCTTCGAAGTCTTCAGTTCTAACTACTGACCACTTCAAGCAACCTCCTGTCCACTACTTGCTACCTGCTTCAGAGAGGGTGAACGTGACCAGGGCGATGGGCGCAGCGATGCGCCGGATCCACGTGGGCAACGCACTCAGCGCGTTCGGGCTCGGCTTCACCGTTCCCTACCTGTACGTCTATGTGGCGCAGGTGCGGGGTCTGGGAGCCATGACGGCGGGGATCGTCCTCGCCGTCTTCGCCGTGGCCGCGCTGATCGTGCTGCCGTTCGCCGGTCGGGCGATCGTGCGGCGCGGCCCGCTGCCGGTCCTGCTCGCCGCCCTGGTCACGGCCGCGCTCGGCGCGCTGAGCCTGGGACTGGCAGGCGGAGCCGGAGCCGTGCTGCTGTCGGCGGCGGCGCTCGGCGCGGGGCAGGCTGTGATGCAGCCGGCGCTGGCGACGCTGATCGTGGACTGCTCGACGGCGGAGACGCGGTCGCGGGCGTTCGCGATGCAGTTCTTCCTGCAGAACCTCGGGCTGGGCGTGGGCGGCCTCATCGGCGGGCACCTCGTCGACACCACTCGGGTCTCCTCCTTCACTCTGCTGTTCGCGATCGAGGCGGCGGTGTTCCTGCTGCTGGTCGTACTGATGGCGACGGTGCGGATGCCGCGCTCCCCGCGGATCGCCGACGATCCGGCAGAGGCGGGAAGGACGGCGGGGACCGGCTGGCGGCAGCTCGTCGGGAACCGAGCGATGGTGCAGCTGTGCGGGCTGGGCTTCGTGCTGTTCTTCGCCTGCTACGGGCAGTTCGAGTCGGGCCTGAGCGCGTACGGCGTGGAGGCCGCCGGCATCGACACCTCGACGCTCGGGACGGCACTGGCCGCGAACACGCTGATGATCGTGGTGGCGCAGTTCGCCGTGCTGAAGTTCGTGGAGCGCCGTCGCCGGTCGCGGGTGATCGCGGCCGTGGGGCTGATCTGGGCCGTGGCGTGGGCCGCGGCGGCGTACGCGGGGCTCGGGCACGGCAGCCGGGCGATGGCCACGGCCGCGTTCGTCTCGACGTACGCCCTGTTCGGGCTCGGTGAGGCGATGCTGTCGCCGACGGTCGCGCCGCTGGTGGCGGACCTCGCTCCGGAGGGGATGGCAGGGCAGTACAACTCGGCCTTCGCCCTGGTGAAGCAGCTCGCGCTGGCGCTCGGCCCGGCCGCGGGCGGCCCGCTGGCGGCCTCGCTGCCCGGGCCGTACGTGGTGACGTTCCTGGTGTTCTCGCTCCTGATCACCGTCCTGGCGCTGCGGCTGGGCCGTGGGCTCAGTGCGGCGCAGGACCATCCGTGGGCCGCGCGGAGCCGCGTGGTCGCCCGGGGCGGGGTGGCCGCGGAGCCGGTGGGCGCCGAGGCGTGAGCCGGCGCCCGTCCGCCGGGGTACGGACCCCCGCACCCCGGCGGACGGTCCGGGTCAGCGCGGGCCCCGTCGGCCCGCCGGCCCCGGCAGGGTGAACTCGCACCAGACCGCCTTGCCGCCGCCCGGGGTTCTGCGCGCACCCCAGCTGGTGGCGATGGTGGCGATGATGGCGATGCCGCGGCCCGACTCGTCGCCCGGGTCGGCGCGGCGGCGCCTGGGGAGGTGGTCGTCGCCGTCCGTGACTTCGACGATGAGCCGGCGGTCGGTGCGCCTGAGCCGCAGCCGCATGGGCGGGGTGCCGTGCTGGAGCGAGTTGGCGACCAGTTCGCTGGCGGCGAGGACGCCGAGGTCGTGCAGCTCGGGCGGGAAGCGCCAGCTGGCGAGGACGCCCGTGGCGAACGCACGCGCGCGTGGGGCCGCTTCCACTCCGCCGAGCAGTTCCAGTGCCGCGTTGCGGAACAGTTCGCCGTCCGGGCCGGTGCGGGCGGGGTGCTGGAGGACGAGGACGGCCACGTCGTCGTCGTGGTCGGCCTGGACACCGGCCGAGCGGACCAGTCGGTCGCAGACCACCTGCGGGGAGCCGGTGGCGCCGGCCAGCGCGCGTTCCAGCGCCGCGATCCCCTCGTCGAGGTCCTCGTCGCGGCGTTCCACCAGGCCGTCGGTGTAGAGGACCGCGGTGGAGCCGGGGCCCAGCGGGACCGAGCCGGAGGCGTGCACCCATCCGCCGGTGCCGAGCGGCGGGCCGGTGGGTTCGTCGGCGCGCAGCACGGTGCCGTTCTCGTCGCGGACCAGGATCGGCAGGTGCCCGGCGGAGGCGTACACCAGGCGGCCCTCGTTGGGGTCGTGGACGGCGTAGACGCAGGTGGCGATCTGGTTGGCGTCGATGTCCGCGGCAAGGCCGTCCAGGAGTTGCAGGATCTCGTGCGGGGGCAGGTCCATGCGGGCGTAGGCGCGGACGGCGGTGCGCAGTTGGCCCATGACCGCGGCCGCGCGCACCCCTCTGCCCATCACGTCGCCGATGACCAGTGCCGTGCGGCCGCCGCCGAGGGTGATGACGTCGTACCAGTCGCCGCCGACCGCGGCCTCCGTGCCGCCCGGCTGGTAGGTGGCGGCGATGCGCAGGTCGTCGGGCTGCTCCAGCACCTGGGGCAGGAGCGAGCGCTGGAGGGTGACGGCGGTCTCGCGCTGCCGGCGCTCGCTGGCGCGCAGGCGTTCGGCGGCGTCGGCGTGGTCCGTGACGTCGGTGGCGAAGACCAGGACTCCGCGGCCGTCGCGGTCGTCGCCCTTCGGTTCGGCGACCGGGGTGCACGTGAACGTGTACGAGCGGCCGTCGGGTGCCTTGCGGGACTTCAGGGTGCGGGGCCTGCCGCTGCGCAGCACCTGGTCCAGGAGCGGGAGCAGGCCCAGTTCGCGCAGTTCGGGCAGGGCCTCGCAGGCGGGTCCGCCGAGCGGGCGTACGCCGAAGGCCGCCGCGTAGGCGTCGTTGACGTAGGCGATGCGGTGGTCGGGGCCGTGGACGAGGGCGACAAGGGCCGGGACGCGGTCGAGGACCTCACGTGCGGGGAGTTCGTCGACGGCGGGCACCGGCGCTGTGTCGTCGGTCAGTTGTTCGGCGCGGGCCGCGGGTACGGTGCCGTCCGCCCGCCCGTCCGCGACGGTCGCGAGATCGGGCCGCGCCGCCGCGCGGCGCTGCGTTCCGGTGATGCCGGGGAGCCGGGCGCTCCAGCGCGTGAAGTTCACGAATCCTTGCCTCGTGTCGTCGTCTCAGGCCGGCTCCGGGCCCGGGCCGGGGGTCAGGGGCCGCGCGGCGGTGACCGCACATTCTTACCGTTCCCGGGGTGCGGGGCAGCGGGAATGCGTCATCCGTGCCGGGAGGGCGGCTGCCCGTCCTCGGCCGCGGGCCGGTTGGGCGGTGTGGCCGACCGCGCCGGCATCCGTGGGACGCCGGGGCGTGCGGCGGAGTTCCCCGGTCCGGTCAGGACGACCCTTTCGGGTTGATGTTCGGGTCGAGAGGATGCTTTCCACCGGCAGCGAGTTCGAACTCTGCCCGGGGATGTTCGAGTGAACCCAGGGAGACGATCTCCCGTTTGAAGAGTCCCGCCAGCATCCATTCGGCGAGCACCCGGGTCTTGCGGTTGACCGTGGGCACCCGGCTGAGGTGGTAGGCGCGGTGCATGAACCAGGCGGGATAGCCCTTCAGTTTGCGCCCGTAGACCTGCGCGACGCCCTTGTGCAGTCCGAGCGAGGCGACCGAGCCGGCGTACTTGTGCGCGTACGTCTCCAGGGGTTCGCCGCGCAGCGCGTGGCTGATGTTGTCGCCCAGGGCCCGGGCCTGGCGGACCGCGTGCTGGGCGTTGGGAGCGGTCAGGCCGCCCGGCTCGCCGGAGGTGACGTCGGGTACGGCGGCGGCGTCGCCCGCGGCCCAGGCGTGTTCGACGCCCTCGACGGTCAGCTGGGCGGTGCACTTCAGGCGCCCGCGCTCGTTCAGCGGCAGGTCGCTGGCGGCGAGGATCGGATGCGGTTTGACGCCCGCGGTCCATACGACCGTTCGGGTCGGGAAGCGCTGCCCGTCACTGAGGACGGCGACGCGGTCGGCGCACGATTCGAGGCGGGTGCGCAGCAGGACCTGGATGTTGCGGCGGCGCAGTTCGGTGACCGTGTAGCGGCCCATCTCCTCGCCGACCTCGGGCAGGATGCGGTCCGAGGCCTCGACGAGTATCCACTTCATGTCCTCGGGCTTGACGTTGTGGTAGTAGCGGGCGGCGTAGCGGGCCATGTCCTCCAGTTCGCCGAGCGCCTCCACGCCCGCGTACCCGCCGCCGACGAAGACGAAGGTGAGGGCGGCGTCGCGGATCGCGGGGTCGCGGGTGGAGGAGGCGATGTCCATCTGCTCGAGGACGTGGTTGCGCAGCCCGATGGCCTCTTCGACGGTCTTGAATCCGATGCCGTAGTCGAGCAGCCCCGGGATGGGCAGGGTGCGCGAGACGGAGCCCGGGGCGAGGACGAGTTCGTCGTACGCCAGCTTCTCGGTGCCCCCGGTCTCCTCCGTGGCGAGGGTGGTGAGGGTCGCGGTGCGGTGCGCGTGGTCGACGGAGGTGGCCTCGCCGACGATGATGCGGCACCGGTCGAGGACGCGGCGCAGCGGTACGACGACGTGCCGGGGGGAGATCGCACCGGCCGCGGCCTCGGGCAGGAACGGCTGATACGTCATATAGGGATCGGGGGTGACGACCGTGATCTCCGCCTCGCCCCGGCTGAGCTCCTGTTTCAACCGCCGCTGCAGGCGCAGGGCCGTGTACATCCCGACGTAGCCGCCGCCGACAACGAGAATGCGCGCACGTTCCTTCACCATCCCATGACGCACCCGACTCTCTCGTTTGTCCACAGCCCCGGCGAATTGTGTGACCGTCGGCCAGCGGCGCGGGGTTGGCCGAAACAGCGGTGTGCGAGGGAAGCGCGCAGGTCAGTAGGTGTACGCCGGGGGATGGAAGGGGGCGCAATACGGGCGTATGGGGCTCGTACTCCGATCGGGGGGCGCTCCGTGCGGAACCTGCCCCTTCTGAATTGACTGCCTCTCAACTATGTTCGTGTGTCGACGGGGTGTGGGGGATGTGATCCGGGCGAGCCCGCCGAGTGGCACCTGATCTCGGGGGCAGGCCCGATCGTGCGTGATCCCGTTCCGCGCGCTCCGGAATCAGGGACGGGGAGAGTCTCCGGGGGGAGACGTCATTACCGGGGGATCACTTATGCACATTCAGGGCACTCACTGGTCCACCGCGTCAGCCACGGCGCCCGGTGGCGGCGCGATGGGCACCGCGGCGGGCAACGCGCGCGGGGACGAGCCCCGGCCGGGCCGGACGGCGCCGCTGCGCGTGGACGCACAGCGCAACCTCGAACACGTGCTCCGGGCGGCCCGCGAGGTCTTCGGCGAGCTGGGGTACGGCGCGCCGATGGAGGACGTGGCGCGGCGCGCGCGGGTCGGCGTCGGCACGGTGTACCGGCGTTTCCCGAGCAAGGACGTCCTGGTGCGGCGGATAGCCGAGGAGGAGACCTCCCGGCTCGCCGACCAGGCGCGGGCCGCGCTCGGCCAGGAGGACGAGCCGTGGTCGGCGCTCTCCCGCTTCCTGCGGACGTCGGTGGCCTCCGGTGCCGGGCGGCTGCTGCCGCCGCAGGTGCTGCGGGTCTCGGTCACCGAGGACCGGGCCGACCCCCGGGTGCCGCAGCAGCGCGTCCAGCCGGGCTCCGGGGAGCTCAGGCTCGTGCCCGACACGGCGGGGCCCGCGTCCGGCGCGGCGGAGGACGACGCGGGGGCGGCGGCGCTGCTGGAGGTCGTGGGCCGGCTGGTGGAGCGGGCGCGTGCGGCCGGCGAACTGCGGCCGGACGTCTCGGTGTCGGACGTGCTGCTGGTCATCGCGACGGCGGCGCCCGCGCTGCCGGACGCGGCGCAGCAGGCCGCCGCTTCGGCCCGGCTGCTGGACATCCTGCTGGACGGACTGCGCTCGCGGCCCGTGTGAACCGTGCCCCCCGCGTGAACCGTGCCCGGTGGGCCTCCCCGTACGGGTGAGGACGGTAACGAAACGCGACGGAGCCCCACGGACGAGTGGAGGATTCCCGCGGCCGGGGCCCGGTGGGGGTCGGTGTGGCAGTCTGACCCGGTGTTCGGGACGGTCTGGCCGACAACGGGGGCGTTTGCGCGATGAGCGTTGACGGGCGGGGTGACGGCGTCGGTGACGGCGGGTCGCGGGCGGACGGGCCGGATGCTCCGCAGGTGCCGGCCCAGGGCGGACCGCCGGGTGCCGCGCGCGGCACCGGGCGGGCCAAGGGTGGTTCCCGGGCACAGGAAGGCGTACCGGCCCAGGGCGGTTCACCGGCGCGGGACTCAACCGCGCAGGGCGGTGTACCGGCACAGGGCTCGACGGCGCGGGGCGGCGTACCGGCGCAGCGCGAGCGGTTCGGGAAGAGCACGGTGTCGCCTGCGTCGGGGCCCCTGTCCTCGGCGGACCTGCCGCCGTCCGACGCCGAGCTGATCGGACGGGTGCGCGCGGGCGAGGACAGCGCGTACGAGGAGTTGTACCGGCGCCACGCCGATGCCGTACGCCGGTACGCGCGCACGTGCTGCCGGGACGCCCACACCGCCGACGACCTGACCGCCGAGGTGTTCGCCCGGGTGCTCCAGGCGGTGCGCGGCGGATCCGGTCCCGAGCACGCCGTACGCGCCTATCTGCTCACCACCGTCCGGCGGGTCGCCGCGCAGTGGACCAGCACCACCCGGCGCGAGCAACTGGTCGACGACTTCGCGGTGTTCGCCGCCCGGGCCGCGCGGGTCGCGGAGCTGTCGGACGACGCCGCCGGCTCCTTCGGAACGGGTCTGGACCTCGGCGCCGATGTGCGCGCGATGCACGAGGCCGAGCAGTCGATGGCCATGCGGGCCTTCCGCTCACTGCCCGAGCGGTGGCAGGCCGTGCTGTGGCACACGGAGGTCGAGGACGAGTCGCCGAGCGCGGTCGCCACGCTCTTCGGGCTGGACGCCAACGGCACCCGGGTGCTGGCCAGCCGGGCCCGGGAGGGGCTGCGGCAGGCCTACCTCCAGGCCCACGTCAGTGCCTCCCTCACCGACGACGAGGAGTGCGCCCGGTACGCCGACCGGCTCGGCGGCTACGCCCGCGGCAAGCTGCGCACCCGTGCCGAGCGGGGGCTGCGCAAGCACCTGGAGGAGTGCGCCAGGTGCCGGCTGGCCGCCACCCAGATCGCCGAGGTCGCCGGCGGTATCCCGGCCGTGGTCCCGGTCGCCGTCATCGGCTGGTTCGGCGCCGCCGGGTACGCCAAGGCGCTCGGCATCGTCGCGGGCGGCGCGGGAGCGGCTGGCGTCGCGGGTGCCGCGGCCGGGGGCTCCTCCAGTGGCGGGGGCGCGGTGGCCTCCGAAGGGCTGGGCGCTTCGGTGAAGGCGGGGATCGCGGCCGGTGTGGTCGGCGTCGCCGCAGCGGCGGTCGCGCTCGCGCTGGTCGGCCAACAGGCCCCGGTCGGCAAGCCGGAGGCGCGGCCCGCCCCGTCCGCCCCGGTCGTCGAGGCTCCTCAGCCGCCGGCGCCGACGCCTTCTCCTCCGCCCGCGCAGGCCCCGGCGCCCGAGCCGCCGAGGTCTGCCCCGAAACCGGCCCCGACGCCGACACCGAAGCCGACACCGAGCGCCGTGAATCCTCCGGCACTTCCCGCCGCGGCAGCACCGACCCCCGCAGCGTCCCCCGCACCGGCGTCACTCGCACCGGCGCCCAGGCCGTCACCGACGCCCACCCCGGCGCCCACCCCGACCAAAGAGCCCGCGCCCACCCCCATGCCGACGCCGGCTCCCCCTCCCGAGCCCGAGCCCGAGCCGGTCGTCTACCCGTGGAACGAGCTGAAGTACGACCTCACCGGAGACGGCACCCGCCCCGAGATGCGGATCGGCGCGAGCAGTTGGGTGTGGCAGCGCCGCAGCCTGTCGATCGCCGGCCGGCGGTACGCGCACGGGGTGACCGTGCACGGCAGGTCGTCCGTCACCGTCGACCTCAACCGCGAGTGCTCCGCCTACGACGCCGTGGTCGGTGTCGACGACCTGACGGCCGGGCTCGGCCGGGTCTCCTTCTCGGTGTACGCCGACGGGGTCCCCTTGTGGAACTCGGGGACGATCGCGGGAGGCGACCCGGCCGTCGCCGTCCATGTGAGCCTCGTCGGCCACCGGACCGTACGGCTGGTCGTCGAGCCGCACAGCGCCTTCGACACCGCGGCCCTCTCCGACTGGGCCGAGTCCCGGTTCACCTGCCGGTAGGGGTCGGCCGGCCGCCGGAGGCCAGCGCACCCCGCTGCGGGGCGATGCCCGACGGTACCGCGCGGGCACGCGCGGGCGTGCCGGTCCAGCAGGTGCCGCGACGGGACAGCAGGCGCCGCAGCCACAGCTCGAGGGAGACCAGCTCCGCCAGGCCGTCCAGCGGCAGCGGTTCGCCCTGCGAGGCCGCGCGCAGGGCCTTGCGGACCACCCGCGCCTCGACCAGGCCGGCCTCGGCGAGCAGGGGGGTGGCGAACAGGTCCACCAGGTCGTTGACGGCCACGCGCAGGCCGGTGCGGGACGCCGCCGCGGCCGAGGCGTGCGAGGGAGCGCCCCAGCCGGGGGGCAGGTCGCCCACTCCCGCGCCCTGGAGCACCGTGCGCAGAATCGCCGCGCGGGCACCCGGCTGCACCCGCAGGGCCTCCGGCAGGGCCCGGCAGGCACGGACGACCTGGTTGTCGAGGAAGGGCGTGTGCAGCCGCTGGGAGCGGACCTCGGCCGCCTGCTCCAGCACCCGCAGGTCCGCCGCGTGCCGGGCGAGGGCGGCACGCGCGCGGTAGTCGCCCGGCCGCTGCCCGGGACCCACTCCCGAGCGGTGGGTCGCGCCTTGCAGGCGAACCGATACTTCAGCCAGCGCCTCTCCGGTCAGCCACCGGGCCGCGGGCCCGGGTCTGGCCCAGGTGAGTGCGGCCAGGGAGGCCCCGACGGTGCCCGCGGGCTCGTCGAAGCGGCGGTGCAGCAGCCGTTCGGCGAGCAGGTCGAGCCCCGCGCGGTAGGGCGTGCGCGACAGCCGTCGCGCCGCGCCGTACACGCGCGCGGGGACCATGACCGATCCGTCGGCCTTGGCGAGCGCGGCGACGGGCCGGACCAGATGGCGGCGCTTGCGGTCCATCAGCAGGTCGGCCAGGCGCGCGGGGTGGGCGTCCAGGACCTGCCGGGCGCCGTGGCCGGTGAAGTGGTCCGCGCTGCCCGCCGCGAGCCGTGCGCGGTGCCGTGCCGCCGCGACCAGGGACGGGCCGGGTTCGTCGGTGAGGGGGCCGTCCAGCTCGGCGTAGGGCAGCACGTCCTCGCCGCCGGTCACCACCACGTGGTGCAGACGGGGGTTGGCCGCGAGGGTCCCGGCGCGTTCCAGTTCGGCCTCGCGCCCGGTGGCCGTCAGGTCGTTGAAGGTGACCGCGAGCAGACGCTCACCGGCTCCCGTGCCGTGGCCAAGGAGGGTGCCGGGCCGGCCCGGCAGCCCGGCGGCCAGCAGCGCGAGCGTGCCCGAGGCCGGTCCGCCGGACAGGTCGGCCCCGATGCCCGGCACCGGCATCCCTCGGGCCGCGCGGCGCTCGGCGGGGCCCATGCCGGGCACCGGGCCGGGATCGATGTCGGGTACGTGCCGCGGCGCGGACAGCCGGGCGCGGACGGCTTCCACCAGCGCGTCGCGCACCGCGTCGACCGCGCTGTCCGGGTCGGCCGGCGGCGCGGCCACCGCGAGCGAGGCGACCGGTTCGTAGCCCGCGACCTCACGCGCTCCCGCACGCAGGATCAGCGCGTGGCCCGGCGGAATGCGCCGTACGCCCTCGTAGGGCGTGGAGTCGTCCAGCGCGGCCGGTACGTCGGGGGCGGCCAGCAGGGCGGCCAGATGCCCGAAGTCGAGGTTGGCCTCGACGAGGTCGGCCAGCGGCAGCGCGGCCGTCGCGTACGCCGTGCCGCCGGCCCACGGGGTGTGGAACACCGGGCGGGCGCCGGCGAGGTCGCCGCAGACGGTGACGCGGCGGTCCACCTGTACGACGGCGGTGTAGCTTCCCGGCCAGGCCGTCAGATGCCTGAGCGCGCCACCGCGCGCGGCGAACAGACCGAGCCGCAGCTGTTCGTCGGAGGCCCCGCAGATGCCGAGCACCGCGATCCTCGTCCGGGCGTCGGCCTGCACCACGCGGATCTCGTCCGGGCGCCAGTCGCCGACCGCCCACAGCGGGTCGGGGTCGCCCCACAGGAGCTGGGAGCCCACCGGGTGCAGGGTCTGGCCGTCGTGTCCTGTGGCGCCCGCGGAGCCGATCCCGATGGCGCCCGCGGCGGTGCTGCTCCATCCCACCAACCACCGCATCGAAGCCTCCACCGCCTGTGGGCAACCAGTGCACCGCAACGAACCGGGTCACCATGCTGCCACGAAGGAGGCGCGCCGGAGGGGAGGCGGAGCCGCCTTGGGTGGGGTGTACGCGCCCCCGTGCGCCTGGCCCGGTGGTGGCGAACGCCCGTACCGTGCAAGGTCGCTGCGACTCGAATGCGCCCCCTGATGCGCTCCCCGCGACACCCTTCGCGCCCTCAACTTCCATGGTGGGGGCGGTAATTCGGCATTGGCACACAGGGTCGATTTTCGGCCAATTCCGCACCATGGGGGCACGCGTGCGCACGCTCCGTACTCGCACTGCGCGTCACGCGGACAACACGCAGTCCGGGAGGCGGAGTTCGCCCCCCGGACCGTTCCGCCACCCGCGGGGATGAAGGCGGCGGTGTCCCCCAGCCCACTGGATCCAGTACAGCGGGCCGACCCACGCAGGACCATGGAACCGCTCCCCCGGTGGCCGGAGTAGAGCGCACGGACGGGCGCACGGCCACACAGCAGGTGCACGCCGCAACCCTGCGTGCAGGGCCCGCACTTGAGTGCGGGCCACAATCCCGCCATCCGGAAGAATGCCCCTTAACGCTTGGGATGCGGCGAACTACGCTGGGTTTACGAATGCCGCGTGGTTATGCCAGCGCGACAGCCGTCTGTGTCGAGGGGTGGCGCATGTCCAGGGAGCAACGCGGGCCGAACGAAAAGCTCGGCGCCGTTCTCGCCCTCGCGGGAATCAGCAACGCAGGCCTCGCGCGGCGCGTCAACGACCTCGGCGCCCAGCGCGGGTTGACGCTTCGCTACGACAAGACCTCGGTGGCGCGCTGGGTCTCGAAGGGGATGGTGCCGCAGGGTGCGGCGCCGCACCTCATCGCGGCCGCCATCGGGCAGAAGCTCGGCCGCCCGGTGCCGCTCCACGAGATCGGCCTGGCGGACGCGGATCCCGCACCCGAGGTGGGCCTCGCCTTCCCCAGGGACGTGGGCCAGGCGGTGAAGTCGGCGACGGAGCTGTACCGGCTCGACCTCGCCGGCCGCCGGGCCGGCTCCGGCGGCATCTGGCAGTCGCTCGCCGGATCGTTCGCGGTGAGCGCGTACGCGACGCCCGCCTCGCGCTGGCTGATAACCCCGGCCGACAGTTCGGTGGCGCGCGAGGCGGGCCCTGCGGAGGCCTCCGGCGCACCGGTCAAAGTCGGCCACAGCGATGTGCAGAAGCTGCGGGAGGCCGCCGAGGACGCCAGGCGCTGGGACTCCAAGTACGGAGGCGGCGACTGGCGTTCGTCGATGGTGCCGGAGTGCCTGCGCGTGGAGGCCGCGCCGCTGCTGCTCGCCTCGTACTCCGACGAGGTCGGCAGGGCGCTGTTCGGCGCCTCGGCCGAACTGACCCGGCTCGCTGGCTGGATGGCCTTCGACACCGGTCAGCAGGAGGCCGCCCAGCGCTACTACATCCAGGCGCTGCGCCTGGCCCGCGCCGCCGCCGACGTACCCCTCGGGGGCTACGTGCTGGCCTCCATGTCCCTCCAGGCGACCTACCGCGGCTTCGGCGACGAGGGCGTCGACCTCGCGCAGGCCGCCCTGGAGCGCAACCGGGGCCTGGCCACCGCCCGCACCATGAGCTTCTTCCGGCTCGTCGAGGCACGCGCCCACGCGCGCGCGGGCGACGCCCAGGCGGCCGGCGCCGCCCTCAAGGCGGCCGAGGGCTGGCTGGAACGGTCCCGCGACGGGGACAACGACCCGTCCTGGCTCGGCTTCTACGGCTACGACCGGTTCGCCGCCGACGCCGCCGAGTGCTACCGGGACCTGAAGGCACCCCGTCAGGTCCGCCGCTTCACCGAGCAGGCGCTGTCGAAGCCGACGGAGGAGTTCGTCCGCTCCCACGGCCTCAGACTGGTCGTCTCGGCCGTCGCCGAACTGGAGTCCGGCAACCTGGACGCGGCCTGCGAGCAGGGCGTGCGGGCCGTGGAGGTCGCCGGGCGGATCTCCTCCGCGCGCACCACGGAGTACGTCAAGGACCTCCTGCACCGGCTGGAGCCCTACAGCGACGAGCCACGCGTGGTCGAGCTGCGCGAACGGGCCCGCCCGCTGCTGATGACCACCGCCTGAACCTGCCCGCTCCCCGCGCGCGGCAGGACACCCCGGCCGCGCGGTACCACCGCCTCGAGGGCATTGTCAGTGGCGCAGTGCACTATCGAGGCGGGAGGTGGAGCAGGTGCGGCCGGACATCGCTTACGACTGCGACGTGCTGGTGATCGGAGGTGGCATCGTCGGCCTGTCGACGGCGTACGCGATCACGCGCGCCGCGCCGGGCACCCGCGTGACCGTGCTGGAGAAGGAGCAGGGCCCGGCCCGGCACCAGACGGGACGCAACAGCGGGGTGATCCACAGCGGGATCTACTACCGGCCGGGCTCGCTGAAGGCACGGTACGCGGCGGGGGGCGCCGCCGAGATGGTCAAGTTCTGCGCGGAGTACGGCATCGCGCACGAGGTGACCGGGAAGCTGATCGTGGCGACCGGACGGGACGAGCTGCCCCGGCTGCACGCGCTGGTGCAGCGCGGCCGGGAGAACGGCATTCCGGTGCGCGAGCTGGGCCCCGCGCAGATCGAGGAGTACGAGCCGGAGGTCCGCGGACTGGCCGCGATCCACGTGGGGACGACGGGGATCTGCGACTTCACGGCGGTGGCACGGCAGCTTGCGCGGGCCTCCGGCGCGCGGATCCGGTACGGGGCCAGGGTGGTGCGGGTGGACCGCCGGCCGGAGCTCGGGGTCGCCGTCCTGACCGGGCGCGGTGAGATCGTCCGCGCGCGTGTGCTGGTCAACTGCGCGGGGCTGTACTGCGACGAGGTGGCACGGATGACCGGGGACGACCCGGAGGTGCGGATCGTGCCGTTCCGCGGGGAGTACTACGAGCTGGCGCGGCCGGAGCTGGTGCGGGGGCTGGTGTATCCGGTGCCCGATCCGGCGTTCCCGTTCCTCGGGGTGCATCTCACCCGCGGGGTCGACGGCGGTGTGCACATCGGGCCCAACGCGGTGCCGGCGCTGGCCCGCGAGGGCTACGGATGGGGGACCGTACGGCCGCGGGAGCTGGCGGGGACGCTGGGCTGGCCCGGGTCGTGGCGGATCGCCCGCCGCCACTGGCGGTACGGGGCCGGGGAGCTGCGGCGGTCGGTGTCGAGGGCCGCCTTCACCCGGGCGGTGCGCCGGCTGGTACCCGCGGTGCGGGAGGACGACCTGGTGCCGGCCCCGGCCGGGGTGCGGGCGCAGGCCGTCCTGCGCGACGGCACGCTGGTGGACGACTTCCTGATCAGGGAGGGCGCCCGGACGGTGCACGTGCTCAACGCGCCCAGTCCCGCGGCGACCGCCTCGCTGCCGATCGGGCGCGAGGTGGCGAGGCGGGCCCTGGCCGTGCTGGCGGCGGCATGAAGGGCACGCCGGGCCCCGTCGGCCTTGAGGACCGCTTCGTGCCGGGCCCCCGTAAAATCGTTCCCACTGTGACTGACTCGCTGAACACCCCCCAGGCTCCCGCCCCCGGCGAGCTGCCCCGGCACGAGCCCGGCGTGTCCCTGCGGCACACCCGGGCCAAGGGGGAGCCGCGTTTCCCCGACGGGCCCAGGGCCGATCCGGCCGGCTCGCACTTCGAGCGGCGGATCCGCAGCTTCCAGCCACGCCGGAGCCGGGTGACCGCGGGCCAGGCGGACGCGTTGCAGCGGCTGTGGTCCACCTGGGGGCTGGACATCGACGGGCAGCGGGTGATCGACCTCGCCGAGCTGTTCGGGAACGCCCGCCCGGTGGTGCTGGAGATCGGCTTCGGAATGGGCGAGGCCACCGCCCGGATGGCGGCCGCGGACCCGGACACCGACATCCTCGCCGTCGACGTGCACACGCCGGGCCAGGGCAACCTGCTGAGCCTCGCCGACCGGCACGGACTCGGCAACGTCCGCGTCGGCAACGGCGACGCCATCATCCTGCTGCGCGAGATGCTCACCCCCGACAGCCTCGGCGGGCTGCGCGTCTACTTCCCCGACCCCTGGCCGAAGAAGCGGCACCACAAGCGGCGGCTGATCCAGCCGGAGTTCCTGACGCTGGCCGCCACCCGGCTCAGGCCCGGGGCGCTCGTGCACTGCGCGACGGACTGGGAGCCGTACGCCCAGCAGATGCTCGACGTGCTGACCGCGCACCCGGACTTCGAGAACACCCGGCCCGACGGCGGTTTCGCGCCACGTCCGGGCTTCCGTCCGCTGACCCGTTTCGAGGGCCAGGGACTGGAGAAGGGTCACGTGGTGAACGATCTGCTGTTCCGCCGCGTACCCCGGCCGGAAGACCAGCAGCCGCAGTGACCTCGTGAGGGCCGATGCCGTGGACACCTGCCCCCCGTACCCGACACCTCCCGGCGACGCCCCCGGCGGCCCGTCCCGCCACGCGCACTGGTGGCAGCGGCGATGGGTCAGGTACGGCGCCCTCGTCACCCTGCTGGCGCTGTCCGGGCTCGTCATCCTCGCCCTGGTGCGCCGGCAGACCGGCACCGAGGGGTTCCTCGTCGGGCTCGGGCTCGCGGTGCTGCCCGTACCGCTGCTGACGGCCGCCTTCCGCTGGCTGGACCGGGTCGAGCCGAGCCCCTGGCGGAACCTGGTGTTCGCGTTCGCCTGGGGCGCCTGCGCGGCGGCCCTGATCGCGATCGTCGCGAACAGTTTCGCCACACACTGGATAGCCACGGCGACGGCCGACGCCGACGGCGCCGACACCCTGGGCGCGACGGTGATAGCGCCGGTCGTGGAGGAGTCCGCGAAGGCCGCCGCCGTCCTGCTGGTCTTCCTCTTCCGCAGACGCGACTTCACCGGCATCGTCGACGGGGTCGTCGTCGCCGGCGTGACCGCGACCGGCTTCGCGTTCACCGAGAACATCCTCTACCTCGGCAACGCCTTCGGCACCGACCAGCTCACCGGCGACCGTGGCATCGCCTCCGTCACGGCGGCGACCTTCTTCGTCCGCGTCATCATGTCGCCGTTCGCGCACCCGATGTTCACCGTGCTCACCGGCATCGGCTTCGGCATCGCCGCCATGTCCGGGGACCGCCGCCGCCTGCGGCGCCTGCTGCCGCCGCCGGCCGGGCTGCTGCTCGCGATGGGCATGCACGCCCTGTGGAACGGCTCGACGACCTTCGGCGAGTACGGCTTCTTCGCGGTCTACGCCGCCATCATGGTGCCCGTCTTCGGGCTGCTGACCTGGCTGGTCGTGTGGACCCGGCAACGCGAGCTGAGGACCGTGCGCGAGGAACTGCCCGCGTACACGGCCGCGGGATGGCTCAACCCGGCCGAACCGTTCGCCCTGGCCTCCATGCGGGCGCGCCGGCTGGCCCGCGACCACGCGCGGCGCCACCTCGGCAGGCAGGCGGCGCGGACGGTCGCCCAGTACGAGGCGTACGCGACCTCGCTGGCGTTCCTCCGGCACCGCGGGCGCCTGGGCCGGGCCGGGGCCGACTTCACCGTACGGGAACGGGAACTGCTGCACGAGCTGTGGCGCAGACGGGAGGTGGCGCAGCCCGCCCTGGACCACGCGGCCAGGATGACGACGCCCATCGCCGCGCCACCCTGGCCGGGGTACGCGGTGCACGGGGCCTACGGGACGTACGGGGTGCACGGGGCCTACGGGGTACATCCGCGGCCCCCGGGGTACGGGTCGTACGGGCCGGCGACGCCGTATCCCTACGGTCAGGCGGTGCCGTACCCCTCGTACAACCCGTACCGGACCCCGTCCTAGCGACCCCCGGGGACGGGAGTCACGCCGACGCCCGCGTCAGCTTGCCGAGCTCCTCCTCCGTCAGCCGCAGCTGCGCGACCCCGAGCAGCGCCGGGAGCTGTTCCACCGTCCGCGCCGAGGCGATCGGGGCGGCCACCGTCGGCTGTGCGGCGAGCCAGGCCAGGGCCACCGTGGCGGCCTCGGCGTCATGGGCGCGGGCGACCTCGTCCAGGGCCGTGAGGACCTTCTGGCCGCGCTCGGTCTCCAGGTGCTTGGCCGCGCCCTGCGCCCGCGCGCTGTCCACCGTCGTACCGGGCCGGTACTTGCCGGTCAGGAAGCCGGAGGCGAGCGCGAAGTAGGGGACGGCGGCCAGCCCCGACCGCTCGGCGACGCTCTGCAGACCGCCTTCGTAGGTGTCGCGCGAGACCAGGTTGTAGTGCGGCTGAAGCGCCACGTACCGGGCCAGGCCCTCGCGCTCGGAGAAGTCCAGGGAGGCCTGGAGCCGCTCGGCGGAGATGTTGGAGGCGGCGATGTGCCGCACCTTGCCCGCCCTGACCAGCTCGTCGAGCGCGCCGACGATCTCCTCGACGGGGACTTCCGGCTTGTCGAAGTGCGTGTAGTACAGGTCGATGTGGTCCGTGCCCAGGCGCCTGAGGGAGGCGTCGGCCGCGGCCTTGATGTTGGCGGCGCCCAGCCCCTGGTAGTCGGGGTGCTGGCTGACCTTGGTGGCGATGACGACGTCGGAGCGGTTGCCTCGCTCCTCGACCCACCTGCCGATGATCGTCTCGGACTCGCCGCCCTGGTTGCCGTCCACCCACGCGGAGTAGGAGTCGGCGGTGTCGACGAAGTTGCCTCCGGCCGCCGTGTAGGCGTCGAGGACGGCGAAGGACTGCTCCTGGCCGGCGGTCCAGCCGAAGACGTTGCCGCCGAGGGCGAGCGGGAAGACCTCCAGCTCGGACGAGCCCAGTGTGCGTAGAGAAGTCATGCATGACATCAACAAACGTGCCGGAGCAGCCCATTCCGGACAGGCCGCATCCGGCCGCAAAGGTTGCGCAAACAGGCCCCACGGCTTCGTCGGCGGTGGGGCCGGTCCGTGTCCGTCAGGGGGTGAGACCCCTGTCGCGCAGCCACGCCGTCGGGTCGATCCCGGTGGACTGGCCGCCCGGGTGGACCTCCAGGTGGAGGTGGGGCCCGGTGACGTTGCCGGTGGCGCCCACGCGGCCGATCACGTCGCCCGTGCTGACCTGCTGGCCGACGCTGACGCTGATCGAGGACTGGTGGCAGTACCAGAGCTCGGTGCCGTCGTCGAGGGTGAGGATCGTGCGGTAGCCGTAGGCACCGGCCCAGCCGGCCTCGGTGACGGTGCCGGTGTGGATCGCCTTCAGCAGGGTGCCCGTCGGCGCGGCGAAGTCGAGGCCGGTGTGGTAGCCGGAGGACCACATGGAGCCGGCCTGGCCGAAGGTGGAGGTGAGCGTGTACGAGGAGGTGGGCAGCGTGTACTGCTTGGCCAGCTCGGCCAGCCGCGCCTCCTCGGCCTTCCGCGCGGCCTCCTCGTCCGCCTTCTTCTTGGCGGCGGCGGCCTCGGCCTCGGCCGTCTCCCGCGCCTTCGCGGCTTCGTCGGCGGCCTTCTTGGCGGCGGCGGCCTGGGCATCCGCCTGGGCCTTGGCCTCGATCTGCTCCTGCTGCTGCTCGGCCTGCGCCATGATCCGGTTGCGCAGCACCTCGCCGGCGTCCGAGGTGCCCTGCTCGGTCTCGGTGGCGGTCACGCCGATGCCGCTGAGCGCGGTCGCCGAGCCCTCGGGGGCGGCGTCGGAGTTGTCCTCGAACAGGGAGCCCACGGAGGGCAGGTCGGGCAGCGAGATGGACACCGGCGGCTTGGCGCTGTTGGCGCTGGCCATGCCCCCCGCGCCGACGGCGGCGATGACGCCGACGCCGAGAACGGTGGAGCTGCGGGCGAGCCCGCCGCCGCGCTGCTTGGCGACGCGGTGCCGGCCGCGGACGGGACGGATGGACTCCGCGCTCGGGTTCCATTCCTCCCAGGGGCCCTCATCGGCGCGTCGGCTGTCGTAGCCGAAGGTCTCGCCGTGTTGGCGGCTCGGCGCGAACGGGGCTTCCGGAGCAGGCGGGTTGGACGCCACGAAGGCGCACTCCTTTCCTTCCGCATCGCCTACCGGGTTAGCTGACGGGTTCGGAGCGGGAAGGTCTCCTACGCGCGTAAACAAGCCGTGTTCATACGGCGCTTACGCTCGATTCACCCCAAGTAGGTGGTTCCCCGGTTCCCTTGCGGGATTCGGCGTGCGCGCACGGAGCCGCCTCTTGTGACGGCTGGGACGACCGTGCTGCGTTATCGAACGTTAATAGACTCGGGCCCCTGATTCCAAGCCGTTCGGCTTGATCACTCAACCTTCCGGCCCGACCTTACGGTCCATGAGCACCGAAAACCGGGCGAGTTGACCGCGCTTTCCGGAGCTCTTGAGACGAGGACCCGTGGAGGCGCGAAAACACTCAGGGCCGGAATCCATGAATCGGATTCCGGCCCTGAGCCTTCAGTAGCGGGGACAGGATTTGAACCTGCGACCTCTGGGTTATGAGCCCAGCGAGCTACCGAGCTGCTCCACCCCGCGTCGTTGTGACACCAGTATATGCCATCCGGAAGGCCGCTCGCACCAACCTCTCAGCCGAACAGATGCCGGTTGGGTTCCGTGGCCCTCTCCTCGAACTCCGGCACCACGACGACGACCGCGCCAGCGGCCGCCAGCACCCCGGTGCCGTCGGCTCCCTCGACGAACGTGTCCGGCTCCCGCCACGCCGTCACCACGCGCCGCACCCCGGCGTCCAGAATCAGCCGGGCGCACGGACGCGGCCGGGAGGCGCGGCGGGCGCACGGCTCCAGGCTGCTGTACACCGTGGCGTCCGGCAGCCGCGGATCCGCCGGGTCGACCTTGGCCAGCGCCGCCTCCTCCGCGTGCACGAACGGGTCGTCCCCCTCCCGCGAGTACCCGCGGGCGAGTTCGGTCCCGTCGGCGGCGACCACCACGGCGCCCACGCTGAACGCGGTCCGGGACGGCGGGCACTGGGCCGCCAGTTCGCAGGCGATCCGGAGCCAGTGCCGGTCCGCGGGAGCGGCGCGGCCGGCGGTGCCGGGAGCGGTGGGCTCGTAGCGCACGAGGACGACGTCCTCGATGGTCCGCGTCTCCATCAGCCGCAGCCGCCCGCCCTGGTAGGTCCCCGGCCCGAACAGCCGGGGCGCGTCCGGGTCCCCCACGAACAGGGGGGCGAGCACGAGCTGCACCTCGTCCGCGAGCTGCTGCCGCAGCAGCTGGGTGTGGACGGTTCCGCCGCCCTCGACCATGAGCCGGCGCACCCCTCGTACGTCGTGCAGGTGCTCGAGCAGCCGGGGCCAGTCGAGTTCGGCGCCCAGCGGCACGACGTCGGCGGCCAGGCCCGTACGCCGCAGCCGCAGCGCGCCCTCGTCGGTCGTGTAGAGGACCTTCTCGCCGCCGGTGTGCCAGAAGGGCGCTTCGGGGTCCAGCTCGCCGGAGGCACTGACCGCGACCTTCAGCGGGTACTCCGGCTTCCCTGCGGCGCGGCGGGCGGCCCGCCGCTCGGGCGAGTTCACCAGCAGCCGCGGATTGTCGGCCCGCAGGGTGCCGGCGCCGATCAGGATCGCGTCGGACGACGCCCGCACCTCGTCGACCCGGTCGAAGTCGGCGGGGCTGGAGAGCAGCAGGCGCTCGGGACCGGTGTCGTCCAGGTATCCGTCGAGCGAGACGGCGGCGGACAGCAGGACGTACGGGTGGGGCATCGACGCCCTCTCTCTCGGCGGCGGGCTCGCCTCCAGTGTGACCGACCCCGTCGCCCGCGAACGCGGCACCACCGTGCCGGTGGCCGCGCCCGCGGCGCGAGCGGGCCGCCCACCGGTCGGTTCGGTTCAGTGATCGAGGCGGATGCGGAACCGGAGCCGGCAGATGACGGCGTCGGTGTGGCGGCGGAGGGCGCGGTCGAGGACCGCGCCGCGCTGGTTCTGCAGTAGCCGCTGCCAGGGCCTGGGCAGGTGCATCTCCGGGATGAGGACCACGATCCGGCAGTGCCGCTCCTGGGCGGCCGGCGCGCGCACGTGGTCGACGACGGGCCGGGTCAGGGACCGGGTGCGGCTCTGCAGCACGGTGAGGGGGACCCCGGGCTGCCAGGCGTTCCAGGCGGCGTGGACCTCGTCGGCGGAGGAGGCGGCGCGGTCCTCGGGGTGCACGACGGTGACGGCGCGGGCCTCGTCGCTCAGTGACAGCGCGGCGCTGACGGCCTCGCTGGTGAGCAGGTTGACGGCGCCGACGGGAACGACGACGACCGAGTGGCGCGGCGCGGGCCGTGCGGGGACCTCGCCCAGGTGCAGGGCCGCGCCGATGCGCTGGTACGCGCGGTGTACCGACTCGAACACGGTCACCAGGACGGCGACCGCGGCGAAGACCAGCCAGCCGCCCTCACCGAACTTCGACACCAGTTCGATGACCAGCGCCGCGAGGGTCAGCAGTGCCCCGACGCCGTTGACGGCCGCGCGCCAATGCCGTCCGGGACCCCGGTCCAGGCGCCAGTGCCGGACCATGCCGGCCTGGGAGAGGGTGAAACCGATGAACACGCCGATGGCGAAGACCGGCACCAGTTTCTGGGTGTCGCCCTCGGCCACGACCAGCAGGATCAGGGCGGTGGCGGCGAGCACGACGACGCCGTACCGGTAGACCTGCCGGTCGGCCCGCGGCCCGAAGACGTGCGGCAGATGGTTGTCTCGTGCCAGCAGGGAGGTCAGGACGGGCATGCCGCCGAAGGAGGTGTTGGCCGCCAGCGCGAGCAGCGTCATGGTGGCGAACTGCACGACGTAGAAGCCGGCGTTGTGACCCAGGGACGCCTCGGTGAGCTGCGCCAGTACGGTCTTGGTGCGGCTCGGTGCGACGTGGAACCTGCCGATGAGCAGCGACAGCCGATGAGCATGGCACCGAGCCGCGCGCCGAGCGCGACCTCGGTGCGCTGCGCCCGCCGGACCCTCGGGGTGCGGAAGGTGGGGACGGCGTTCGCGATGGCCTCCACACCGGTGAGCGCCGAGCAGCCCGAGGCGAACGCCCGCAACAGCAGCAGGACTCCGACCGCGGAGACGGCCGAGGCCGTCGGATGGACGGGCGGGACCGCCGGCGTCCGCCGCACCAGCCCGGCCACGACGACAGCGGCGATCGCCACGACGAACACCACGGTGGGAGCGATCATCACCTTGGCGGACTCGGCGACCCCGTAGAGGTTGACCGCCGTGATCAGCCCCAGCACGATCACGCACAGCAGCACCCGGTCGCCGTACAGGACGGGGAAGGCGGAGGTGAGCGCGGCCACGCCGGCGGAGACCGACACGGCGACGTTCAGCACGTAGTCGATGATCAGCGAGGCGGCGGCGACCAGACTGACCCGCCGGCCCAGATGGCGCCCCGCGACCGCGTACGCGCCGCCCCCGTTCGGGAACGCGCAGGCCACTGGCGGCCGGGTCCAGGCGGCGCAGCTTGGCCGTGTGCCGCACCTGTAGGCCGTGGGTGCGCTGCTCGGCGAACGCGGCGCGTTGGGCGGCCTGTTGGGCTCGGCGGGCTCGTACGGCGGCGATGCGGGCGGCTATGGCCTGCTCGGCGTGGCTAGAGCGTGTCTGACGGGTCGCGTCATGCAGACCGTCCCCACCCCCAGAGCTGCCATCGCTCCGCCGCCCGTCCCGCCTTCCCAGCCGGCCGCGAAGGCCTTGGGCGGGCCGGGTCAGCGGCCTCGCTCCCGACAGCCATGTCACCTGAATGGCGCAACATGACGTGCCGCCCACATGGGCGAAGCTCAACCTGGCTAGTGCCCCAACCGAGGCAATCCGTGAAAGGGGAACCGAATGCGCATTCGACGAATCCTCGCCGCCGTCATCGCCACGGCAGCCCTCGCCGGACTCGGCCTCACAGGCGCCGCCACCGCCACCGCACAGGGTGGTGGCAGTGGCTTCACCACGCCTTCTCAGTGCAGGGAGGGCGGCGGACAGCCCTATCTGCACAACACCGTCAAATGCTGGGGCGGTAAATACGACGGGATGACTGTCGACTAAACCCCACAAGGCGCCCCGCAGCCACGCCCCGCGGGGCGCTCCCGCGCGAGCGTAGCCGGGAGAGTCGCAGGGACTGTGCCGACCCGTCGGACACCCCCTAACCACGGGCGCCCCCTCGGCGGGCGAGCTTCCGGGTGAGGCGGTCGAGAGTCTGCTGTTCACGGGCGAGGGCGGCGCGGTGCCGGCCGGAGTTTCCCTCAGCCTCGATGGCGGCCCGGGTGAGCCGGTCGAGAGTGCCAGCGGCCTCGGCGGCGATCCGCACCACTTCGCCGAGTACCGTCGAGGGCCCAGTTCAGGATGCCGGGCATCTCACGGGCCAAGTCGCGTTCGAGAGTGGTGTCTTCGCGACCGAGGTTGCTGATCGTCATGGTGAGGATGAGCAGTCGGGACGCGATCGCGCCGGATGAGTCGCGGAACGCGGGGGGTTCATTGGACAGCAGCATGAACCGCGCCGGAAGGCGCCCGGACCACGGTTCCTTGTGCTTCCGGTCGACAGTGACCGCGTCCTCACCGGAGATCGTCAGTAGCCGCTCGACAATGGTCTCGGCGGGCTGTTCGAGGTGATCGCCGGTACGGGCCTGCGCCGCGGCGAGGCCGTCGGCCTGCGCTGGGATGACGTCGACTTCGCCCGCCGGGTCATCGTGGTCCGGCAGCAGGTCGTACAGGAGTCCGGCCGGAAGAAGAACAAGCAGGCGCCGGTCCCGTGCCCGTACTGCGCCGCCGGGCACCTCGGAATGTCGTTCGGCAAGCCGAAGACCAAGAGCGGCGAGGACCGCGTCGTCGACCTGGACGAGGCCACCGTCGGCGCCCTGCTCGCCCATCGGATGCGCCAGGACGCCGAGCGCGAGCAGTGGGACGAGGCGTACGCCGACCACGGCCTCGTGTTCGCCCGCGAGGACGGCAACCCGCTCCGCCCGGACGACGTAACCAAGCTGTTCGGCGCCCTAATCGACGCGGCCGGCCTGCGCCGCATCCGGCTTCACGACCTGCGCCACGGTCAGGCATCGCTCATGCTCGCCGCGGGCGTAGACGTGGCGATCGTGTCCAAGCGCCTCGGCCATTCGTCCATTGCGATCACGGTGGACACTTACTCGCACTTGCCCGGAGGCGTCGGGCGGGATGCCGCCGAGCGTGCCTCGGCCCTCGTGCCGCGCGCCAGGAAGGCGGCGCCGGCCGGGCCAGCAGCGGGCCAGCGTGACCACTTGGTGACCACCTCGGCTACGGATTCGCCCGCCGAGCAGGCGCCGGGAACGACGGAACCCCCGTCCGACCAGGTCGGCGGGGGTTCCGAGGGCGCGGGCGCCGGTAGGCCCTGTGGGACTCGAACCCACAACCAATGGATTAAAAGTCCACTGCTCTGCCAATTGAGCTAAGGGCCCGGGCGATGTTGCCTACCCGAGCATAGCGGGAGGAGGGCCCGTCGCCGATCGGGTATCGGGGGTGCCAGGCCGGAAGTTCGGCGTGATCGGTGGTGACCGGGTGACGGCCGGGGTCGGAAGATCCCCTTTTGGCTCGCTCGAAAAACCGCAGGGCCCGTACGACAGGAGTCGTACGGGCCCTGCGGGTGAATTCACCCGGCGTCAGCCGTTGCGCTTCCAGCGCGGCTTGTCGTCGCGGCGGCCGAAGGAACCGCCGCCGCCGCCGCTGCGGTGGTCGTCACGGCGGCCGTAGGGGCGCTCGTGGCCGCCGGAGCGGAAGCCGGGCCGGTCGCCCTGGCGGTCGCGGTTGAACGGGCGGTCGCTGCCACGGTGCCCGCCGCGCTCGTCGCGCCGGGCCGGGCGGTCGTCGCGGCGGAAGCCGCCACGGTCGTCACGGCGGTCGTCACGGCGGTCGAACGAGCCGCGGTCGTCACGACGGTCGAAGGAACGGGGCGCACGGTCCCGGTCGCGGTCGAAGCCGCCCCGGTCGTCACGCCGCTCGAAGGAACGGCCACCACGGTCGCCCCGGTCACCTCGGTCGTCACGGCGGAAGCCGCGGTCGTCACGGCGCTCGAAGCCGCGGTCACGGTCGCGGTCGAAGGAACGGCCACCGCGGTCGCCCCGGTCGTCACGGCGGAAGCCGCCCCGGTCGCCGCGGTCACGGTCGCGGTTGAAGCCGCCGCGGTCGTCACGACGGTCGAAGGAACGGGGCGCACGGTCCCGGTCGCGGTTGAAGCCGCCCCGGTCGTCACGCCGCTCACGCCGGTCGTACGACGACGGGGCCGCCGTACGCTCCTCGCGCTCGGCGCCCTCTTCCCGGTCGATGCGCTCGATGTCCCGGGCCGCCGGCTGCTCCGGTACCGACACCTCGGCCACCGCCTGCTCACCGGCCACCGCGGCCGAGCCCTCGGACGTCACGGTCTCGCCGCGCTCGCGGGCGACCCGGGCGACCAGCCGGTCGGCCTCCTCGCGCAGCTCGGACGCACGCCGCTGCGCGCGCTCCAGCTGCTTGGTGAGGTGGGCGACGTCGCGCTCGGCCTGCTGAGCGGCGTTGCCCGCGGACTCGGCCTGCACCTCGGTCATCGACCGGGCGCCGGTGATCTCGGCAACCTCCGGGTCGAAGGCCGCGCCGCCCTGGATGATGTGGCGCGAGGCGTCCACGCCCGCGTCCTCCATCAGGCGGAAGATCTGACGCCGCTGGTGCGGCAGGGACAGCGAGACCACCGTGCCCGTGCGGCCCGCGCGGGCCGTACGGCCGGCCCGGTGCAGGTAGTCCTTGTGGTCGCCGGCCGGGTCCACGTTCAGCACCAGGTCGATGCCGTCGACGTGGATGCCGCGCGCGGCGACGTCGGTGGCGACCAGGACGTTGACGTACCCGTCCTTGAAGTCCGCCAGGGTGCGGGTACGGGCGCCCTGCGTCATGCCGCCGTGCAGCGCCTCGGACTTCGCGCCGGCCTCGCGCAGCTGCTCGGCCACGCGGTCGGCGCCGAGCTGGGTGCGCACGAAGATGATGGTGCGGCCCTTGCGGGAGGCGATGGCCGCGGTGACCGGCGCCTTGTCCTTGGGCTTCACGATCAGGATGTGGTGCGACATGGTCGTCACCGCGCCCTGCGCCGCGTCGACCTCGTGGCTGACCGGGTCGGTCAGGTACCGGTCGACGAGAGTCTTGATCTCGTTCTCCATCGTCGCGGAGAACAGCATCCGCTGACCGCCCGCCGGAACCTGGTCGAGCAGCTCGGTGACCTCGGGCAGGAAGCCCAGGTCGGACATCTGGTCGGCCTCGTCCAGGACCGTGATCCGCACGTCCTCCAGGGAGCAGGCGCCGCGGTTGATGAGGTCGCGCAGCCGGCCCGGCGTGGCGACCAGGATGTCGACGCCCTTCTCCAGGGCGTAGATCTGGTTGCCCATGGAGGTGCCGCCGCACACGACCTTCATGCGCAGACCGACGACGTCGCCGTAGGGCTGGAGGGCGTCGGCCACCTGCATGGCCAGCTCACGGGTCGGGGTGAGGATGACCGCACGCGGCCGCTTCCGCTCGGTGCGTCCGCCGGCCAGCGTGGCCAGGGTCGGCAGACCGAAGGAGAGGGTCTTGCCGGAGCCGGTGCGGCCCCGGCCCAGGATGTCCTTCCCGGCCAGGGCGTCCGGGATGGTCGCGGCCTGGATCGGGAAAGGCGTGGTCACGCCGTTCTGCGCGAGCTTGCGGACGACGCCCTCGGGCAGGCCGAGGTCCGCGAAGGTGGTCTCCGGGGCCTCGTTGTTCTCGGGAGCGTCGTCGGCGTTCTCGGGCACGACGACGTGATCAGTGGAAATGGACATGCGAATGCGAAACCTTCCGGAGTCTCGTCGGCACGCGCCCGTCAACTCCGTGATTCGCGCCACGACCGCCTCGATGCGGTCCGCCACGGCAAAGGAGAGTACGCGCCACACGGCGCGCTCTGCATGGGCGCCGGGCAAATGGGATCAAACGATCTACCACCATACGCACCCTGCACCCCTGAACGCAAACCGGCGGCGCGGCGAAGGCGAACCGGCGGCATCACCGCAGGTCGGCTCAGCCCCTCGTCCGGTGCGGCCGCCAGCCCGGCCTGTACGGACGCTCCCGCTGCTCCAGCTGCGAACCCGTGCCGTCGTGCGCCGAGGGCGAGGGCTCGGACACCGGCGGATCCGACTGGGCCGGCGGAGCGGGCGGCGAGGCCGGCGGCTGCTCGGGCGCGGCGGACGTCTGCGGGGGCACCGGCACCGCCTCGGTCGGCGTCGGCTCGCCCGCCTTCGGCGGCACCCCGCCGTCGCCCGGCGCCGCCGACGCGCCCGCCTCGGCGGACGGCGAGTCGGAAGCGGCCGGCGTCCCGCCCGGCTTCCCCTTGCCCCCGTGGCCATGCCTGCCCTCCCCGCCGCCACCGGCGTGGCCCGCGCCGCCGCCGGACAGCACGCCCTCGCCACCCGGGGCCAGGCCGCCCTTCGCTCCGGCGGAGTGCGACGGCCTGACCGCACCGCCGGCGTCCTCCCCCACGCTCATGCAGCCCGCGGCGGCGGCGACGGCGGCGACCGCCGCGGCGAGACGGACGGATACGTACAAGGGGCGCACGGGCAGCCACCTCCGGGAGAAAGAAGTCGCCGTGCCCAACTCCCTTCACCCGCGCAAGGACACGCGCCCCGCCCCGCGAAGGTCAGCCGTACCCCAGCGCGTGCAGACGTTCGTCGTCGATCCCGAAGTGGTGGGCGATCTCGTGAACCACCGTCACCTCCGTCTCCGCGACCACGTCCTCCCGTGTCTCGCACATGCGCAGCGTCGGCCCGCGGTAGATCGTGATCCGGTCGGGCAGCACCCCCGCGTACCACTCGCCGCGCTCCGTCAACGGGGTCCCCTCGTACAGCCCCAGCAGCTCGGGATCGTCGGCGGGCGGCTCGTCCTCGACGAACACCGCGACGTTGTCCAGCAGCCGCATCAGCTCCGGCGGAATCCGGTCGAGGGCCTCGGCGACCAGTTCCTCGAACTCCTCGCGCGTCATCTCCAGCACACGGTCATTGTCCGGCACGGCCACGCGAGCATGCCGTGCGCGGGCATATCGGGTGTCGGGCCCGGGCATACGCGCCCAATGCCCCGCGTTCCCGTCGCAGACCTGAACCGCCCGCACCCTCTCCGAGGCATACGAAGGGCCGTGCACGCCGCCATGCTGAAGGCGGCGCACGCAGTCGCCCCCCGCCGCCGATCACCGCGCCCAGGTCCGGCGCTGTCACTGGCGCACGAACCGCGCCCCTGGGCGCGCGCCGCCGGACTGGTGGCCGTCGTCCTGGCCGGCGCCTGGCTGGGGCTGCTCGTCGTCGGCAACGTACGGGCCCCCGTCGGCCCCATGAACACCACGATGACCCTGCGCCCCTCCCTGAGCGGCGGCACGAAGATCAACGTCTCCCCCCTCGGCTCCCTGGAACTGGACAGCCACATCGCCCCGGTCCGCCTCGACGTGAACGTCGACCAGCTCGACCCGGCCCGCTCCCAGGCCCTGGTCGACCACCCGGAGCGATTCTCCGGCCTCCAGGACGAAGTGGCGCACGACGTGGAGCACGGCACCCTCGACCTGGCCGTACGGTCCTGCGTGGCCGTCGTCGCCGGCGCCACCGCGCTCGGCCTGGCGGTCTACCGCCGCCCACGCCGCGCTCTGGCGGCCGGCGGCCTCGCCCTGACCCTGCTCGCCGCGTCCGGGGCCACGGCGTACGCCACCTGGAACCCCAAGTCGGTGCTGGAACCGAAGTTCTCCGGACTGCTGTCCTCGGCGCCCTCCGTGGTCGGCAACGCGCGCAGCATCGTCACCGAGTTCGACGTCTACCAGCAGGAGCTGGCGCGCCTGGTGACGAACGTGACCAAGCTCTACGACGTCACCTCCACCCTCCCCGCCTACCAGCCGGACCCGATGACCATCCGGGTCCTGCACGTCTCCGACATCCACCTCAACCCGGCGAGCTGGAAGATCATCGCCTCGCTGGTGGAGCAGTACAAGGTGGACGTGATCGTCGACTCCGGCGACACGATGGACCACGGCACCGCGGCGGAGAACGGCTTCCTGGACCCGATCAAGGACCTGGGTGTCCCGTATGTCTGGGTGCGCGGCAACCACGACTCGAAGGTCACCCAGCGGTATCTGGAGCGGATGAAGAACGTGCACGTCCTCGACGACGGCCGTGCCGAGACCGTCGCCGGACTGCGCTTCGCCGGGACCGGCGACCCCCAGTTCACCCCCGACCGCTCCGGCGCAGCGGGCGCTGAGGCCTCCGAGGAGTTGGCCGGCGCCCGTCTCGCCTCGGCCCTGCGCGACCAGCAGGCCAAGGGCACCCCGGTCGACATCGCCATCGCCCACGAACCGTCCGCGGCCCGCGAGACGGACGGAACCGTGCCACTGGTGCTCTGCGGCCACCTCCACCACGAGGGGACGGAGGTCCTCAGGTACGGCACGCGGCTGCGCATGGAGGGATCCACGGGCGGCAGCGGGCTGCGCGCTGTCGAGGGGAAGTACCCGGCCCCGATCGAGGCGTCGATCCTCTACCTCGACCGGGACAGCCGCCGCCTCCAGGCCTGGGACGCGATCAAGCTGGGCGGCCTGGGCCGGACAACGGCAGAGGTCAGCCGCCACCTGCCCGAGGAGAACAAGCCGGGCGCCACTCCCACCCCGTCCGGCCCCACCCCGTCCACCCCCTCCCCCTCCGGCTCGTAAACGGTTTTGGCGATACCCCCGGCCATCCCCTATGCTTTTCACGTCCCCGACGCGCTGAGAAGCGCCCAGGCGGGCCGATAGCCCTCATCGTCTAGCGGCCTAGGACGCCGCCCTTTCAAGGCGGTAGCACGGGTTCGAATCCCGTTGGGGGCACGCAGTACGGTGTGCGACACTTACGTTCGTTGGTTCGCACACAACCATGGTCCTGTGGAGCAGTTTGGAGTGCTCGCCACCCTGTCAAGGTGGAGGCCGCGGGTTCAAATCCCGTCAGGACCGCTGAGGTTTCACGTGAAACCTCAATGGCTGGGTAGCTCAGTTGGTACGAGCGATCGCCTGAAAAGCGATAGGTCGCCGGTTCGACCCCGGCCCCAGCCACCAGAGAAGGATCCCGCCCGATGGGCGGGATCTTTTTTGTTCGCAGGGACTTTGTCCCCGGGGGCGGTGACGCCGGCCGAGTGCGCACGCGCGAACCGGCGGCGCGCACACGAACCGGGGTGCCGCCCGCGGCGGCCCGCGGCCCGCGAGCTAAAGCGTTCGCCAGGAAAATCCCGGGGATGAGATCCTGGGTCCCGTATGTCTACGCATCCCGCCCCCGCCCTCGGCGCCCTCGCCTCCCGGCTGAACGAGTTGTCGCTGCGCGACGCGCACCGGCTCGGCCGCAGGCTCGAAGGTGCGCGCAAGATTCGCAAGCCGGAGGCGCGTGCCGCCGTTCTCGCCGAGATCGAGGGCGACGTCGGGAAGGCCGAGGAGCGCATGACCGCCCGGCGTTCCCGGGTGCCGGCGATCAGCTATCCCGAGCAGTTGCCGGTCAGCCAGAAGAAGGACGCGATCGCCGACGCGATCCGTGCTCACCAGGTCGTCATCGTCGCCGGTGAGACGGGGTCCGGGAAGACCACGCAGATCCCGAAGATCTGCATGGAGCTCGGCCGGGGCGTACGCGGCATGATCGGGCACACCCAGCCCCGCCGGATCGCCGCCCGTACTGTCGCCGAGCGTGTGGCAGAGGAACTGGACACCCCGCTCGGTGAGGCCGTCGGCTGGAAGGTGCGGTTCACCGACCAGGTGGATCCCGGTGCCACGTTCGTCAAGCTGATGACGGACGGCATCCTGCTCGCGGAGATCCAAACCGACCGCGAGCTGCGGGCCTACGACACGATCATCATCGACGAGGCCCACGAGCGGTCCCTCAACATCGACTTCCTGCTGGGCTATCTCGCGCAGCTGCTGCCGCGGCGGCCGGACCTCAAGGTCGTCATCACCTCGGCCACCATCGATCCCGAGCGCTTCTCACGGCACTTCGGGGACGCCCCGATCATCGAGGTCAGCGGGCGGACGTATCCGGTGGAGGTGCGCTACCGGCCGCTGCTGGAGGACGACTCCGACGACGCCGACCGGGATCAGATCACCGCGATCACGGACGCGGTCGAGGAGCTGATGGCCGAGGGGCAGGGGGACGTCCTCGTCTTCCTCTCCGGGGAGCGCGAGATCCGCGACACGGCCGACGCGCTCAACAAGAAGAGCTACCGGTTCACGGAGGTGCTGCCGCTGTACGCGCGGCTGTCGCACGCCGAGCAGCACCGGGTCTTCCAGCCGCACTCCGGCCGCAGGATCGTCCTGGCGACCAACGTCGCCGAGACCTCGCTGACCGTTCCCGGCATCAAGTACGTGATCGACCCCGGCTTCGCCCGGATCTCCCGGTACAGCCACCGCACCAAGGTGCAGCGGCTGCCGATCGAGCCGGTCTCGCAGGCCAGCGCCAACCAGCGCAAGGGCCGCTGCGGGCGTACGTCCGACGGCATCTGCATCCGGCTCTACAGCGAGGACGACTTCCTCACCCGCCCGGAGTTCACGGACGCGGAGATCCTGCGGACCAACCTCGCCTCGGTCATCCTCCAGATGACCGCGGCCGGCCTCGGCGACATCGAGAAGTTCCCGTTCATCGACCCGCCGGACCACCGCAACATCCGTGACGGCGTGCAGCTGCTCCAGGAGCTGGGCGCGCTGGACCCGGCGCAGAAGGACGCCCGCAAGCGGCTCACGGAGACCGGCCGCAAGCTCGCCCAGCTGCCGGTCGACCCGCGCCTGGCCCGGATGGTGCTGGAGGCGGACCGCAACGGCTGCGTCCGCGAGGTCATGGTGATCGCGGCCGCGCTGTCCATCCAGGACCCGCGTGAGCGTCCCGCCGAGAAGCAGACCCAGGCCGATCAGCAGCACGCCCGCTTCCGGGACGAGACCAGCGACTTCGTCGCCTACCTCAACCTGTGGCGCTACCTCCGCGAGCAGCAGCGGGAGCGGGGCTCCTCGTCGTTCCGGCGCATGTGCAAGCAGGAGTTCCTGAACTTCCTGCGTATTCGCGAATGGCAGGACATCTACAGCCAGTTGCGCACGGTCGCCAAGCAGATGGGGATCGAGCTCAACGACCAGGACGCGCCCGCCGACCGGATCCACGTCTCGCTGCTGGCCGGTCTGCTGTCGCACATCGGCATGAAGGACGTGAAGGAGTCCAAGGACTCCGGGCCGGGCGCGCGCAAGGACGGCGGCCGGAACGAGTACCTGGGCGCCCGCAGCGCCAAGTTCGCGATCTTCCCGGGCTCGGCGCTGTTCAAGAAGCCGCCGCGCTTCGTGATGTCCGCCGAACTCGTGGAGACGTCCCGGCTGTGGGCCCGCGTCAACGCGAGGATCGAGCCGGAGTGGGTCGAGCCGCTCGCCGGGCATCTGCTGAAGCGGACGTACAGCGAACCGCACTGGGAGAAGGACCAGGCGGCGGTGGTGGCGTACGAGAAGGTGACGCTGTACGGCGTTCCGATCGTCGCCCAGCGGAAGGTGAACTACGGGCGGATCGACGCGGAGCTCAGCCGGGAGCTGTTCATCCGCAACGCGCTCGTCGAGGGCGACTGGCGTACGCACCACAAGTTCTTCGCCGACAACCGCAGGCTCCTCAGCGAGGTGGAGGAGCTGGAGCACCGGGCCCGGCGCCGGGACATCGTCGTCGACGACGAGACGCTCTTCGACTTCTACGACCGGCGGGTCCCCGAACACGTGGTGTCCGGTGCGCACTTCGACTCCTGGTGGAAGAGCAAGCGGCACGAGCAGCCGGACTTCCTGGACTTCGAGCGGGAGATGCTCATCCGGGAGTCGGCGGAGGCGGTCACCAAGGCCGACTATCCGGACTCCTGGCGGCAGGGGAACCTCAAGTTCCGGGTGACGTACCAGTTCGAGCCGGGCGCGGACGCGGACGGCGTGACCGTCCACATCCCGTTGCAGGTGCTGAACCAGGTGACGGACGAGGGCTTCGACTGGCAGATCCCGGGGCTGCGCGAGGAGGTCGTCACCGAGCTGATCCGCTCGCTGCCCAAGCCGATCCGCCGCAACTACGTGCCGGCGCCGAACTACGCGAAGGCGTTCCTGGAATCGGCGGTGCCGTTGCAGGAGCCGCTGGCGACCACGATGGCGCGTGAGCTGAAGCGCATGGTCGGTGTGCCCTTCGAGGCCGAGGACTTCGACTGGTCCCGGGTCCCCGACCATCTGAAGGTCACGTTCCGGATCGTCGACGAGCGGCGCCGCAAGCTGGCCGAGGACAAGGACCTCCAGGCGCTGCAACTGAAGCTGAAGCCCAGGGCGCGCGAGGCCCTGTCCCAGGCCGCGGCGGCGACCGCGGAGCGGCAGGGCGGGGAGTCCCTTGAGCGCAAGGGCCTGACCGACTGGACCATCGGCACCCTGGCCCCGGTCTTCGAGACGCGCCGGGCCGGCCAGCCGGTGAAGGCCTACCCGGCGCTCGTCGACGACGGCGACACCGTGTCCGTGCGGCTCTTCGACACCGAGGCCGAGCAGGCCGAGGCGATGTGGCGGGGCACGCGGCGGCTGATCCTGCGCAACATCCCGGTCAACCCGGCGAAGTTCGCGTCCGAAAAGCTGAGCAACCAGCAGAAGCTCGCACTCTCGGCGAACCCGCACGGCTCGATCCAGGCGCTGTTCGACGACTGTGCGACGGCGGCGGCGGACCGGCTGATCGCGGACTTCGGCGGGCCGGTCTGGGACGAGGAGTCGTACCGGAAGCTGTACGACAAGGTGCGTGCCGAGATCGTGGACACGACCGTGCGGACGGTGGGCCAGGTGCAGCAGGTGCTGGCCGCCTGGCAGGCCTGTGAGCGCCGTCTGAAGGCCGTACGCAGCCCCGTGCTGCTGCCGAACCTGGCGGACCTGCGGGCTCAGCTGGACGGCCTGGTGAAGCCCGGTTTCGTGACGGCGTCCGGGGTACGGCGCCTGCCGGACCTGATGCGCTATCTGGTGGCCGCCGACCGCCGCCTCCAGCAGATGCCGACGAACGTCCAGCGGGACACCACGCGCATGGAGAAGGTCCATGAGATGCGGGACGAGTACGCGTGGCTGCTGGAGCAGATGCCGCGAGGCCGGCCGGTGCCGTCCTCGGTCCTGGACATCCGCTGGATGATCGAGGAGCTCCGGGTGAGCTACTTCGCGCACGCGCTGGGCACGGCGTACCCGGTCTCCGACAAGCGGATCGTGAAGGCGATCGACGCGGCCGCTCCGTGACGGACCGTGCGCACTGAGTGAGTTCGACCCCGGGCCCCCGCTCCTGTAGAGTCTCTTTTCGCAGCGCAACGCACGAATGGCGCCGCGAAACCTGGTCCTGTGGAGCAGTTTGGAGTGCTCGCCACCCTGTCAAGGTGGAGGCCGCGGGTTCAAATCCCGTCAGGACCGCTTCTGTCAAGAGGGCCCGTACCCCCGAGGGGGTACGGGCCCTCTTCCCGTGCGCTCACGCGCCCCGTCCACGAAGCCGCTTCCGGAGCATCACAGGGGCGCCGGGACGCCCTGCGGCCCGCCGCCGTGTCTTGACGGCGTCACATTCCCTCGGTACCCAGGGAACAGGCCCCGCTCCCCCGCGGTCCACTGGAGGTGGCGTATGGCGGCATCGGCCAGGCACGAGACGCGGGCGCTGCTCCGCGCACACCTCGCGGCGGCCTCGTCGTACCGCCACCTCACCCGCCGCTGCGCCGTCTGTCACCAACTGCTGCGCCTGGAGATGGCCGGCGCCCCACGGACGGCCTCCAGCGCGACTGGCGAGGCCGTGGAGGACGACAGCGCCCCGACGGCGTGAGCCGGCCCGTGACGCGCGCCGGATCCCCAACTCCCTTGCGGGCATGCGGCGATGGAACCGGATCTTCCATTAGCGCAGAGACCCGGTCGGCAACAAGCGCCTCGGCATGTGACGGGTGTCACCGAATGAGTTTCTGAAAGTGCGGTATTTACTCCCGCCCTACACGGGGTCAATTTAATATGTGCAATTGCACTGCCCTGCGCGTTGCTCCACAGATGATCCGCCGAGCCTCCCCAGACTCCGACAAGCCCGCTCACAGAGCCACCCCGTGGGTCCGGAAGGCACACAAAAAAGATCGCGCTGGACCCGGCGGAGTCCAGCGCGATCGACGACGCACCCTTGTTCACTTGCCTGCGGAGCTCTGATGGCTTGGGCGTGGGGCCTGTTGGGGCAGGACCCGCGTCGCTTGGAGCTGCGGTTCCGGACGTCTCGACCAGTTGGGGGACCAGCCGGTTCGTCCGGTTATTCGGTTGTTCAGGCCTCGCTGCGCTGCTGCGGAATGCCCGCGAGCAGTGCGCGGACCTCGGCCTCGCGGTAGCGGCGGTGCCCGCCGAGCGTGCGGATCGACGTGAGCTTGCCGGCCTTCGCCCAGCGCGTGACCGTCTTCGGGTCGACGCGGAACATGGTGGCGACCTCAGCCGGGGTCAGCAGCGGCTCGGCATCAGGGGTGCGAGCGGTCATGAGCGGCCTCCTCGGGAGAACCGAACCTTCTCGGTTCTTTCCTCTAAATTCTGCACCTTGACCCGCGTTGCCCGAAATGGCGGACGCGAGTCGAGTCGGTTATAGGACGAACGGCTTGTCCTCGGCACTACAACTACACCATCTGTCCAGCCGCGTCGGCCAAACCGATGGAATTGCCCTCCCAGGTGTTCATCAGCGACGGAAGCCGATGGACCATGCCATAGCGGACAGTCACGCCACTGTGACGATCAGTCACAGCGCGATCAGGAGGCACCAGACCCCCCAAAGAGTGCAATGCGGAGATTCCGCCCATAGTGGAGCACAGTTGGACGGAAGGAGCCCTCCCCGGACTCCTTGTCCTATTTTGGCACGAGGAGTGGCAAGCGGCGCAAGAGTCGGGTAAGTGCCGTCCGTCACCCTTGACGTAAACGCCCGGATCAGAACCTACGTCCCGTCAGCTCCCGGAAACGCCCTTGACGGTACGCTGTTCGCGACCCCGTTCGGCCGTGATCTGCGTCACCTCGGACGCCGCTCCTGGCAGGCCGTCAGTTCGCGGACCGCCGGTCGCGCACCGCCCGCCAACGCTCCACCAGCCGCCCGTACGCCTCCCCCGCGGCCGCCCCGTCGCCCTGACGCAGCGCCTCGACCCCCTCGGCCACGTCGGCCGCCGAGTGGTCGCCCTCCAGTTCACCGGCCGGCAGCGCGTGCACCAGGCCGCCGTAGTCGAGTTCCACCAGCGAACGCGGGTGGAACTCCTCCAGCCAGCGTCCGACGTCCACCAGGCCGTCGATCATCGGCCCCTCGTCGACGGCGTCCTTGAGGGCCCGCAGCCCGCGCGCCACCCGCCGCCGCGCCTGCACCATCGGCGTCCGGTAGCGCAGCACCGGCACGTCGCCCCCGAAGCCGGCGGGGCTCCCGGAGTCCCCGGAGCCCTTGACGTACTCGCGTTCCTCGTCGGAGACCAGCACGAACCAGCTCAGCGGCACCTGCCAGGTCGCGGTGCGGATCCAGGGGCGGGCGTCGGGGTTGTCGGCCAGCCAGCGCTCGTAGTCCTGGGTGGCCTGGTGGCGCACCAGCGGCGGCAGCACCGCGTCCAGCACGGCGGCCGGGAACTCCTCGGCGAGGCCGCCCAGGGCCTGCCAGCTGCGCAGCCGGGTGCGCCAGGGGCAGACGCAGACCACCCCTTCGACGTCGAGCACGAACGCGTCCGGACTCTCGTGCACCGGGACCGGCACCGGCGGGGTGGGCAGCAGGTCGGCCAGCGAGCGGCGCAGTTCGTCCTGGCAGGAGGGGCGGTCGGGGCGCCGGGCATAGCGCGCCCAGTGGCTGCGCTCCGGCTCCGGGAAGGCGGCCAGCGGCTCGTACACGCGCAAGTAGGTCGCGTACGGAACGACCACGGAGGACACCTTGGGCACGCCTGCTCCCTCCCCACCGGACCGGACCCGAAACCCGCCCGGCCCGCACCCGGGTGGACGGAAAACCACAGCAAATCGTCCCACGCCCGGGTGGCGGCGTACTCCGGGGGAGGGTGATCGGGACCACGAGGGTCATGGATGGCGGAGTCAGGGTCTAATCTCCTGCTGAGCGGCCCACCGGCCGCCGCCCACCACCCCTCCCGCCGCCCCCGCCACCACAACGTGCGGAGGTTCTCGGAGGGTCAGTCCCCGCTCGCCGCTACTTACCCGGGAGTCACCACCGTGACCGACGTGACCAACGGCGTCCTGCACACCCTGTTCCACTCGGAGCAGGGGGGCCATGAGCAGGTCGTGCTCTGTCAGGACCGCGCCAGCGGCCTCAAGGCCGTCATCGCCATCCATTCCACCGCCCTGGGCCCCGCGCTCGGCGGTACGCGCTTCTACCCGTACGCGAACGAGGAGCAGGCCGTCGCCGACGCGCTGAACCTCGCGCGTGGCATGTCGTACAAGAACGCCATGGCCGGCCTCGCCCTCGGCGGCGGCAAGGCCGTGATCATCGGTGACCCGGAGAAGATCAAGACCGAGGAACTTCTGCTCGCCTACGGGCGGTTCGTCGCCTCGCTCGGCGGGCGCTACGTCACCGCGTGTGACGTCGGCACGTACGTGGCCGACATGGACGTCGTGGCACGCGAGTGCCGGTGGACCACCGGCCGCTCGCCCGAGAACGGTGGCGCGGGCGACTCCTCGGTGCTGACCGCCTTCGGCGTCTACCAGGGCATGCGGGCCTCCGCCCAGCACCTGTGGGGCGACCCGTCGCTGCGCGACCGCAAGGTCGGCGTCGCGGGCGTCGGCAAGGTCGGGTACTACCTCGTGGAGCACCTGGTCAAGGAGGGTGCCCAGGTCGTGATCACGGACGTGCGGCAGGACGCAGTACGGCGCGTCACCGACCAGTACCCCGCCGTGGCGGTGGCCGCCGACACCGACGCGCTGATCCGGACCGAGGGGCTGGACATCTATGCCCCATGCGCTCTCGGCGGCGCCCTGAACGACGACACCGTGCCGGTGCTGACCGCCAAGGTGGTGTGCGGCGCGGCGAACAACCAGCTCGCCCACCCGGGCGTCGAGAAGGATCTGGCCGACCGCTCGATCCTCTACACGCCGGACTACGTGGTGAACGCCGGCGGTGTCATCCAGGTCGCCGACGAACTGAACGGCTTCGACTTCGACCGGTGCAAGGCGAAGGCGTCGGAGATCTTCGACACCACGCTCGCCATATTCGCACGTGCGAAGGAAGACGGGATTCCGCCGGCCGCCGCGGCCGACCGGATCGCCGAGCAGCGGATGTCGGAAGCCAGGGAAGCCCGGACCGCCCGCTGACGGTACGGCGGACGTCGCACGTCCGTGCGGTACCTGCCGGTGGACGGTTGGAGAGAACTCTCACTTCCACCGGCGGGTCGTCCGCGGATAAGTGGTTAAAATCGCCACTGACCAGCAAGGACAGGCTTCCTCGACGGTCCTGTGCACACGCGCGTCCGGTGGGCGACGTACCGTATGGGCGCGGGCTCAGGTACCGTGGAAGCCCTACGGACCGGTCTCTCCACGGAGAGCCCGTTCCGGATCATGAACGCGTGTCAGACTCTGGGGCCATCGAGCCCCGTCGTTGAGGGGGTCGAGCCATGGGGCGCGGCCGGGCCAAGGCCAAGCAGACGAAGGTCGCCCGCCAGCTGAAGTACAACAGCGGTGGGACGGATCTCTCACGCCTGGCCGAGGAGCTGGGCGCATCGACGTCGAATCAGTCGCCGAACGGCGACCGCTTCGAGGACGATGAGCAGGACGACGACGTGTACTCACGGTACGCCGAGTTGTACGAGGACGACGGCGAGGACGAGGACGACAACTCCTCGCGGCAGCACCGCCGCGGCGCATAACGCCCGCGGCGGCTCAGCCGTATCCGGCGTGCCGTAGGCATCGCACCTCACCCGGTCCGGGGCTCACACACCGGACCGGGTTTCGTGCGCCCGCTGACGGCCGCCGACGCCCACCGGGCATCGGCGGCCGGAGCGTGCCGGTCACGGGAACTCACTCGTGGTCCCCCACCAGGGCCGCGCCCGTGGTGTGCGCGCCTCGGTCGGTGATCTCGCCGGCCACCCAGGCGTCGAGACCTCGGTCGGCCAGGGTGGCGAGGGCCACGTCGACCGACTCCTCGGGCACGATCGCGATCATGCCCACACCCATGTTGAGGGTCTTCTCCAGCTCCAGCCGCTCGACGTCGCCGGTCCTGGCGACCAGGTCGAAGACGGGGGCCGGGGTCCAGGTGGCGCGGTCGACCACGGCGTGCAGACCGTCCGGGATCACCCGGGCCAGGTTGGCGGCGAGCCCGCCGCCGGTGACGTGGCTGAAGGCGTGCACCTCGGTGGTCCGGATCAGGGCCAGGCAGTCCAGCGAGTAGATCCTGGTCGGCTCCAGCAGCTCCTCGCCGAGGGTGCGGCCGAGGTCTTCGACATGCGCCTCCAGCGGCAGTCCGCCCCGGTCCAGCAGCACATGCCTGACCAGGGAGTACCCGTTGGAGTGAAGCCCGGAGGACGCCATGGCGATCACCGCGTCACCCTTGCGGATGCGATCCGGGCCGAGCAGCCGGTCCGCCTCCACGACGCCCGTGCCCGCGCCGGCGACGTCGAAGTCGTCCTCACCGAGCAGCCCCGGGTGCTCGGCGGTCTCGCCGCCGATCAGCGCGCAGCCGGCCAGGACGCAGCCCTCGGCGATGCCCTTGACGATGGCGGCGACCCGCTCGGGGTGGACCTTGCCGACGCAGATGTAGTCGGTCATGAACAGCGGCTCGGCACCGCACACCACGATGTCGTCCATGACCATGGCGACCAGGTCGTGACCGATGGTGTCGTACACGCCGAGCCTGCGGGCGATGTCGACCTTGGTGCCGACTCCGTCCGTGGCGGAGGCGAGCAGCGGGCGCTCGTAGTGCTTGAGGGCGGAGGCGTCGAAGAGGCCGGCGAAGCCGCCGAGGCCACCGAGCACCTCGGGGCGGCGGGTCTTCTTCACCCACTCCTTCATGAGCTCTACGGCGCGGTCGCCCGCCTCGATGTCGACGCCGGCGCTCGCGTAGCTGGCGCCAGTGGTCTCGGAAGACATGACCTTGGGAACCTCTGTGTCGTCTTGCGTGCTTACGGACGGCGGATCGCGTCGGTCGCGGCCGTGGCGGCCGGGCCGGCGGCCAGCTCGGACTCCAGCAGCTGCTTGCCGAGCAGCTCGGGGTCGGGCAGTTCCATCGGGTACTCGCCGTCGAAGCAGGCGCGGCACAGGTTCGGCTTGGCGATGGTGGTCGCCTCGATCATGGCGTCGATGGAGATGTACGCCAGCGAGTCGGCGCCCAGGGAGGTGCCGATCTCGTCGACGCTCATGCCGTTGGCGATGAGTTCGGCCCGGGTGGCGAAGTCGATGCCGAAGAAGCAGGGCCACTTCACCGGCGGCGAGGAGATCCGGATGTGCACCTCGGCGGCGCCGGCCTCGCGGAGCATCCGTACCAGGGCCCGCTGGGTGTTGCCGCGCACGATCGAGTCGTCGACGACGACCAGGCGCTTGCCCTTGATGACTTCCTTCAGCGGGTTCAGCTTCAGGCGGATACCGAGCTGGCGGATGGTCTGCGAGGGCTGGATGAAGGTCCGGCCGACGTAGGCGTTCTTCACCAGGCCGCTGCCGAAGGGGATGCCGGAGGCCTCCGCGTAGCCGACGGCGGCGGGGGTGCCGGACTCCGGGGTCGCTATGACGAGGTCGGCCTCGACGGGGGCCTCCTTCGCCAGGCGGCGGCCCATCTCGACCCGGGAGAGGTAGACGTTCCGGCCTGCGATGTCGGTGTCCGGGCGGGCCAGGTACACGTACTCGAAGACACAGCCCTTGGGCTTCGCTTCCGCGAATCGGGAGGTGCGCAGACCGTTCTCGTCGATGGCGACGAACTCGCCGGGCTCGATCTCGCGGACGAAGCTGGCGCCGGTGATGTCCAGCGCGGCGGTCTCCGAGGCGACGACCCAGCCGCGCTCCAGGCGGCCCAGGACAAGCGGGCGGATGCCCTGCGGGTCACGGGCGGCGTAGAGGGTGTGCTCGTCCATGAAGACGAGGCTGAAGGCGCCCTTGACCTGCGGGAGGACGGCGTGGGCCGCCTCCTCGATGGTCAGCGGCTTGCCGTCGGCGTCGACCTGGGCGGCCAGCAGGGCCGTGAGCAGGTCGGTGTCGTTGGTGGCCGCGACGCGGGTGGAGCGCCCGTTGTTGTCCTTCGGCAGGTCGGCGACCAGCTCGGCGAGCCGGGCGGTGTTGACCAGGTTGCCGTTGTGTCCGAGGGCGATCGATCCGTGCGCGGTGGCGCGGAACGTCGGCTGGGCGTTCTCCCACACGGAGGCGCCGGTGGTCGAGTAGCGGGCGTGTCCGACCGCGATGTGACCCTGGAGGGAACCGAGCGAGGTCTCGTCGAAGACCTGGGAGACCAGTCCCATGTCCTTGAAGACGAGGATCTGGGAGCCGTTGCTGACCGCGATGCCCGCGGATTCCTGGCCCCGATGCTGGAGGGCGTACAGCCCGAAGTACGTGAGCTTCGCGACCTCTTCACCCGGGGCCCAGACTCCGAAGACGCCACACGCGTCCTGGGGGCCCTTCTCTCCGGGGAGCAGGTCGTGGTTGAGTCGTCCGTCACCACGTGGCACGGTTCCGAGTGTAGGCGAGGTCGACCACTGGTCCGAATTGGGGGATGCGCGCAGGTCCGGGGCCACTTTCCCCGTCGCCTCGCACGCGCCGTCGGCGTTTCAGCAGGTCAGGGCGCTGTGTCGATCATCCGTCCGCCGGGTGGGGTACCGCCGGGAAGGCGCCGCGGACTTTTCCTGGCGGACATGAGTGAGGTGTCGCACACCATTGGGGCCGTGGATGCCTCGGGGAGCGGGTTCAGGCCAGGAGCGGCAGCAGCCCGCCGAGATCGGCGCGCTCCCCGCTCGCGCTGACCTGGGCGGCCGCCACGGCGTCCCGCCACGCCAGCCGGCCGGCGGCCAGCCTGACCCAGGTCAGCGGGTCGGTCTCGACGACGTTGGGCGGGGTGCCGCGGGTGTGCCGGGGGCCTTCCACGCACTGCACGACGGCGTACGGCGGGATGCGCACCTCGGTCGATCCGCCGGGCGCACGGGCGGCGAGCGCGTCGGCGAGCAGCCGGGTGGCGGCGGCCAGCGCCTGGCGGTCGTGGGGGATGTCCAGGCCCGGCACGGCGGCGTTCAGGTCGTCGGTGTGGACGACGAGCTCGACGGTGCGGGTGACGACGTAGTCGGCCAGCGGCAGGGCGCCCGCGCTGGTGCCGAGCAGCCGGGTGCCGGGGTGCGCGGCGAGAGCGGCCGTGAAGTCCCGCTCGGTGGCGTCGAGGTAGGCGCCGAGGTCCGGGTTCCGCTCGGCGAGTTGGCGGGCGTGGGCGGCGATGGCGGCGGCGTCGGCGCCGATGGCCGACGGCCAGTCGAGCAGGGCGCCGTCCTGCCGGGCCGGCTCGGGTTCCTCGAGCAGCCGGCCGACGGCCGACAGCGCCATGCCGACGTGGGCGGCCAGATCCCGCACGGTCCAGTCCCCGAGCCGCGTGGGCAGCGCGAGCTGCTCGGCGGTCAGCACACGCACGGCATCCCGCACATGCCCGAACTGCGCCAGCACGGCACCACGGGTCCGCTCGGGGTCGTAGGTCCGGGACCGGGAGCGCTTCTTGACCGGGCTCATGCCGGCGAGCCTATGCCTTCACGGCGGCGCGGCCGTCCCGGCCGTGACCGGCGGCCGAGACGGTGGCGGAACGCGCGGGCAGGCCCCGCCCTGAACCGGGCGGGGCCTGCCCGCGTACGTCGACGGGGCTTACGCCAGCAGCGCCGGGATCGTTCCCTCGTGGGACTCGCGCAGGGTGGCGAGGGGGAGTTCGAACTCGCCCTGGAGCTCCACCGTGTCGCCGTCGATGACGCCGATGCGGGTGGCGGGCAGGGCCCGGGCGCCGCACATGTCGTTGAAGCGGACCTCCTCGGAGCGCGGCACGGCCACGACGGCTCGGCCGGCCGACTCCGAGAACAGGAAGGTGAAGGCGTCCAGGCCGTCGGGTACGACCAGACGCGCGCCCTTGCCGCCCAGCAGGGCGGACTCCACGACCGCCTGGACGAGGCCGCCGTCGGACAGGTCGTGCGCGGAGTCGATCATGCCGTCGCGGGAGGCGGAGATCAGGATCTCGGCCAGCAGGCGCTCACGCTCCAGGTCGACCTTCGGGGGCAGGCCGCCGAGGTGGTCGTGGACCACCTGCGACCAGGCCGAGCCGCCGAACTCCTCGCGGGTGTCGCCGAGGAGGTACAGGAGCTGGCCCTCCTCCTGGAAGGCGACCGGGGTGCGGCGGGCCACGTCGTCGATCACGCCGAGGACGGCGACCACCGGGGTCGGGTGGATGGCGGCCTCGCCCGTCTGGTTGTAGAGCGAGACGTTGCCGCCGGTCACCGGGGTGCCCAGTTGCTTGCAGCCGTCCGCCAGACCGCGCACGGCCTCCGCGAACTGCCACATGACCGCCGGGTCCTCGGGCGAGCCGAAGTTCAGGCAGTCGGAGACCGCCAGCGGCTTCGCGCCCGTGGTGGCGACGTTGCGGTACGCCTCCGCCAGCGCGAGCTGCGCGCCCGTGTACGGGTCGAGCCTGGCGTAGCGGCCGTTGCCGTCGGTGGCGAGGGCGACGCCGAGGCCGGTCTCCTCGTCGATCCGGATCATGCCGGAGTCCTCGGGCATGGCCAGCACGGTGTTGCCCTGCACGAAGTGGTCGTACTGCTGGGTGATCCACTTCTTGGACGCCTGGTTCGGGGACGCCACCAGCTTCAGGACCTGGTCCTTCAGCTCCTCGGACGTCTGCGGACGCGGCAGCTTGTTCGCGTCGTCGGCCTGGAGGGCGTCCTGCCACTCCGGGCGCGCGTACGGGCGCTCGTAGACCGGGCCCTCGTGGGCGACCGTGCGCGGGTCGACGTCGACGATCTTGCCGCCGTGCCAGTAGATCTCCAGCCGGTCGCCGTCGGTCACCTCACCGATGACGGTGGCGATGACGTCCCACTTCTCGCAGATCTCCAGGAAGCGGTCGACCTTCTCCGGTTCGACGACCGCGCACATGCGCTCCTGCGACTCGCTCATGAGGATCTCCTCGGGCGAGAGCGTGGAGTCGCGCAGCGGGACGTCGTCCAGGATGACGCGCATGCCGCCGGAGCCGTTGGAGGCCAGCTCGCTCGTCGCGCAGGACAGACCGGCCGCGCCGAGGTCCTGGATGCCGACGACCAGCTTCTCGGCGAAGGCCTCCAGGGTGCACTCGATGAGCAGCTTCTCCTGGAAGGGGTCGCCGACCTGGACCGCCGGGCGCTTGGACGGCTTCGCGTCGTCGAAGGTCTCCGACGCGAGGATCGACGCGCCGCCGATGCCGTCGCCGCCCGTACGGGCCCCGTACAGGATGACCTTGTTGCCCGTGCCCGAGGCCTTGGCCAGGTGGATGTCCTCGTGCCGCATCACGCCGATACAGCCCGCGTTGACCAGCGGGTTGCCCTGGTAGCAGGCGTCGAAGACGACCTCGCCGCCGATGTTGGGCAGGCCCAGGCAGTTGCCGTAGCCGCCGATGCCCGCCACCACGCCGGGGAGCACCCGCTTGGTGTCGGGGTGGTCGGCGGCGCCGAAGCGCAGCGGGTCGACGACGGCGACCGGGCGCGCGCCCATCGCGATGATGTCGCGCACGATGCCGCCGACGCCCGTGGCCGCGCCCTGGTAGGGCTCGACGTAGGAGGGGTGGTTGTGCGACTCGACCTTGAAGGTGACCGCGTAGCCCTGGCCGACGTCCACCACACCGGCGTTCTCGCCGATGCCGACGAGCAGGGCGTCGCTCTCGGGGGCCTTCTCGCCGAACTGGCGCAGGTGCACCTTGGAGGACTTGTACGAGCAGTGCTCGGACCACATCACGGAGTACATCGCGAGCTCGGCGCCGGTCGGGCGGCGGCCGAGGATCTCCACGACCCGCTCGTACTCGTCCTTCTTCAGGCCGAGTTCGGCCCAGGGCAGCTCGACGTCGGGGGTCGCGGCCGCGTGCTCGACCGTGTCCAGAGGCGTCCTGCTCATGCGGTGACCAGCTTCTTGAGGATCGAGGTGAAGAACGGGAGACCGTCGGTGCGGCCGGTGCCGATCAGCGGCTCGGTGGCGTGCTCCGGGTGCGGCATGAGGCCCACGACGTTGCCGGCCTCGTTGGTGATGCCGGCGATGTCCCGCAGCGAGCCGTTCGGGTTGACGTCGAGGTAGCGGAAGGCGACGCGGCCCTCGGCCTCCAGCTTGTCCAGCGTGTACGCGTCGGCGACGTACCGCCCGTCCATGTTCTTCAGCGGGATGTGGATCTCCTGGCCTGCGGTGTAGTCGCTGGTCCAGGCGGTCGACGCGTTCTCCACCCGCAGCTTCTGGTCGCGGCAGATGAAGTGCAGGTGGTCGTTGCCGAGCATCGCGCCCGGGAGGAGATGGGCCTCGGTGAGCACCTGGAAGCCGTTGCAGATGCCGAGCACCGGCAGTCCGGCCCGCGCCTGCTCGATGACGCTCCCCATCACCGGCGAGAAGCGCGAGATGGCTCCGGCCCGCAGGTAGTCGCCGTAGGAGAAACCACCGGGCAGGACGACCGCGTCGACCTGCTTGAGGTCCTTGTCCTTGTGCCAGAGAGCGACCGGTTCGGCACCGGCGAGGCGGATCGCCCGCTGGGTGTCACGGTCGTCCAGGCTGCCCGGGAAAGTGACGACGCCAATACGAGCGGTCACTTCGTGGCCCCCGCGACTACGTCATCGGACTCGACCTTGACGGTGAAGTCCTCGATCACGGTGTTGGCGAGGAAGGATTCGGCAAGATCGTGAATGCGGGCGAGCGCGGCCTCGTCGACGGGCCCGTCCACTTCCAGTTCGAATCGCTTTCCCTGACGGACGTCGGAGATGCCTTCGAAACCCAGCCGCGGCAGTGCGCGCTGCACCGCCTGGCCCTGGGGGTCGAGGATCTCCGGCTTGAGCATGACGTCGACTACGACGCGTGCCACTGGCACTCCCGGTGTGTGGTGCTGAGCAGGTTCCTTCAGACTACCCGTACAAAATTTCTACGCGAGTAGACTCGTAGGAAACTACGTGACGGCCGTCACGGCCCCACGCCGACGGCCGGTCGTCGTGAAAAGTTCTGGGAAAGTTCGGGTTCGGCCCCTGATCCGGTATTGCGCCGGGACACGCGGACAGATTTAGTCGGGCTTCCCCTTGCAATGCCCGGCACTGTACAAATGAATTGGCAACAGCCGATACTTTTCCCGATAACAGGCGGACAGTCGGCATCTTTGAACATCTCCGCACGTCATGCACGACATGACGGACCAGATGGACCGCAGAGGTGCCGCACGAAGGGACCGATATTCGTGGCGCAGCGTGTCGTGGTCACTCTCTTTGACGACATCGACGGCTCGGAAGCGGCGGAAACGATCGCCTTCGGACTGGACGGCAGGTTCTACGAGATCGACCTGAACCAAGCCAATGCCAAGAAACTGCGTAAGGCGCTCGCACCGTACGTGGAAGCCGGCCGCAAGCGGTCGAAGTCGGGCAAGACGTACCGGCAGACGGAGGTCGCTCCCGATCCCGCCGCCGTCCGCGCCTGGGCGCAGGCTCACAAAATGGACGTGCCGGCGCGCGGCCGCATCCCCAAGAAGGTCTACGAGGCGTTCAGCGCGGCCCAGTGACGGGTCGCCGCCGGGGGCGCCCCGCCGTGAACCAGGGCCCGTCAGCGGGCCCTGGGGGCAACCGACTTGCGCAACCCCCCTGTTGATCAGCTAATGTCTGGAGCACGCCGAGGGGCGAGGCCGGAAGGCCGAGGCCCACGGAGTCCATGCGGGTGTAGTTCAGTAGTAGAACATCCCCCTTCCAGGGGGAAGGCGCAGTGTGCAATTCCTGTCACCCGCTCTGCACCGCCGGTCCGGACCACTGATGTGGATCAGGTAGGCTGGTGCTCGCGCCGATCGGTGGGAGCCGGTCGGAGGCAATGCGGACGTAGCTCAGTTGGTAGAGCGCAACCTTGCCAAGGTTGAGGTCGCGAGTTCGAGCCTCGTCGTCCGCTCGGGAAAAAGACCCCGGTCCATCGGACCGGGGTCTTTTCGTTGTTCTCTCTCCTGCGTCCGCTCTGACATTTGTCATGCGGGGTGATGACACCGCGCACTGCTGCGGCGCTCCGGCCGCCGGGACGCTGGATCCATGGACACGGACGAGCACGTGATTGAGGTGACCGGCCTCCACCGGGTGTACGAGGGCGGATTCGAGGCGGTGCGCGGGATCTCCTTCCATGTGGAGCGGGGGGAGATCTTCGCGCTCCTCGGCACCAACGGCGCCGGAAAGACCTCGACGGTCGAACTCCTGGAGGGACTGGCGTCACCGGCCTCGGGGCGCGTGCGGGTGCTCGGGCACGACCCGTACGCGGAGCGGGCGCTGGTACGGCCGCGCACCGGTGTGATGCTCCAGGAGGGCGGCTTCCCCTCCGAGCTGACCGTCGCCGAGACCGCGCGGATGTGGGCGGGCTGCGTCAGCGGGGCCCGCCCGCCCCATGAGGCGCTCGAACAGGTCGGTCTCGGGCGGCGCACGGACGTACGGGTCAAGCAGCTCTCCGGCGGTGAACGGCGTCGCCTGGACCTGGCACTCGCGCTGCTCGGCGAGCCCGAGGTGCTGTTCCTGGACGAGCCGACGACCGGGCTGGACGCCGAAGGGCGCCGGGACACCTGGGAGTTGGTGCGGGCGCTGCGCGACCGCGGCACCACCGTGCTGCTCACCACGCACTACCTGGAGGAGGCCGAAGGGCTCGCCGACCGGATCGCGATCCTCCACGAGGGACGCATCGCGACCGCCGGTACCCCGGCCGAGGTCACCGCCGCGCAGCCGTCCCGGATCTCCTTCGACCTGCCCGCGGGGTACTTCCTCGGCGACCTGCCACCGCTCGCCGGACTGGGCGTGTGCGAGCACGAGATGGACGGCCGCGCCGTACGGCTGCGCACCCACGAACTCCAGCGGACCGCCACGGAACTTCTGCTGTGGGCACACCGGGCCGGGATCGAACTGGCCAGGCTGGATGTCCGGCCGGCCTCGCTGGAGGAGGCGTTCCTCGACATCGCGCGGGACGCCGCCGCGCCGCGGACGAAGGAGTACGCCGCATGAGCACCGCCGTCACCACCCCCGCCGGCCGGATGGCCGCGCTCGCGCGCGCCGAGCTGCTTCTGCTGGCCCGCAACCGGAGTGTTCTGGTGGCGGGCGTGCTCCTGCCGCTGGTGCTGCCCTTCACCGTCCGGTCGGCGACCGCGCAGATGAACCTGGAGGACGCCGGGCTGACCGTCGGGCTGGTCATCCTGCCGGCCGCGATCGGCTTCTCCCTGCTGCTCGCCGTGTACTCCACCCTGGTCGGCGTGTTCGTCGCCCGGCGTGAGCAACTGGTCCTCAAGCGGCTGCGCACGGGCGAGCTGCGGGACACCGAGATCCTCGCCGGGGCCGCCCTGCCGGCCGTCGCCACCGGCCTCGTCCAGTGCCTGCTGCTGACCGGCGCCTGCACCGCGCTGCTGCACGTCCCCGCCCCGCGCTCGCCCCATCTCGCCGTCGTCGGCCTGCTGTTGGGCCTGCTGCTCGGCGTGCTGCTGGCGGCCGTCACCGCGGGCTTCACCCGGACCACCGAGAGCTCCCAGGTCACCTCGCTCCCGCTGCTGCTGGTCTCGATGATCGGCTCCGGGCTGACCGTGCCGCTGGAACTGCTCCCCGAGCGGCTCGCCCGGTGCTGCGAGCTGCTGCCGCTGAGCCCGGTGACCACGCTGGTCCGCGGCGGCTGGACCGGAGACCTGAGCGGCTACGACGCCCTGCGGGCCGTGGGTATCGCGCTGGCCTGGATCGTGCTCGCGGTGTTTGCTGTACGGCGCCGGTTCCGCTGGGAGCCGAGGCGCTGAGAGACGGCGCGGAGGGGACGGGAAGAGGTGGGGGACGCCATGCGCGGGCCCGTCGGCTGGTGGCGCGGCAAAAGCACGACAGCCAAGGTCGAGACGTACACACGGTGGTCGTTCCACATCTTCGCGCTGATCGAGGCGGTCATGGGCGGGCTGATGGTCCTGGGCCAGGTGGGCCCCCACCCGGCGGCCTGGCTGGCGGCGGCGGTCACCGGGCACGCCGCGCTCTGCGCGGTGACCGCGTCCCGTGCGCTCGACTGGACTCGCGGCAGGCGTGAGCAGCCCCTGCGGCTGCTGTGGACGCTCGGCGCGGTCACCGCGGTGCTGGCCGTCCTCGCGCTCGGCGTGCACGCGCACGGCCAGGGCGAGAACGTGGACACCGCGGCGGGCATGGCCTTCGCGTGCGTGCTGGTCTTCGGCGCCGGCATCATCGCCCTCGGGGTGCGCACCCGGCGCCGGGTCGCCGCGGTGGTGACGGGCTTCGCGGCCGGTTCCGGAATCATCGCCTTCCCTCTGGGGATGCCGGGCCCGGCCGCACTGGCCAACGTGGTCATGGTGCTGGTCGGGGGCGCGTCCCTGGCCTTCACCTCCGTCTTCTCCGTCTGGCTGCTGAACGCCGTCTACGCCCTCGACGAGGCGCGGGAGACCCGGGCCCGGCTCGCCGTCGCCGAGGAGCGCCTGCGGTTCGGGCGGGATCTGCACGACGTGATGGGGCGCAACCTCGCGGTGATCGCGCTGAAGGCGGAACTGGCCGTGCAACTGGGCCGGCGCGGCCGGCCCGAGGCGGTGGAGCAGATGATCGAGGTGCAGCGGCTGGCCCAGGAGTCGCAACGCGAGGTCCGTGCCGTGGTCCGCGGCTACCGGGAGGCCGACCTCGCCGCGGAACTCGCGGGCGCCCAGGGCGTCCTGGCGGCGGCCGGCATCGACTGCGCGGTCACCGGCTCACCGGCCGGTCTGCCCACGCCGGTGCAGTCCGCGCTCGGCTGGGTCGTCCGGGAGGCCGCCACGAACGTGCTCCGGCACGGAGACGCCCGGCGGTGCACGGTGTCCCTGCGCGTGGCCGACGGCCGGGCCGAGCTGACCGTCGAGAACGACGGGGTGCCGGAGTCCCCCGCCGGTGACCGGCCGGGCTCCGGGCTCGCCGGTCTTCGTGAACGGCTGTCGGAGCTCGACGGCACCCTGCGGGCGGGACCCGCGGGACGCGGCCGGTTCCGGCTGACCGCCGAGGTGCCGCTGCCGCCGCCCGCCGCCGGTCCCCAGACCGCACGTCCGTTGAGCGAGGCCACCCGATGACGACGTCCCCCGTGCCCGTCCGGCTGCTGCTGGCCGACGACGAACACCTGATCCGCGGCGCGCTCGCCGCCCTGCTGTCCCTCGAGGACGACCTGCTGATCGTCGCGGAGGCGGCGAGCGGACCGGAGGCGCTGGCCATGGCCCGGGCGCACGCGCCGGACGTGGCCGTGCTTGATCTGCAAATGCCGGGCGCGGACGGTGTGAAGGTCGCCACATCCCTGCGGGCCGAAATGCCGGGCTGCCGGGTGCTGATCGTGACCAGCCACGGACGGCCCGGACATCTGAAGCGGGCGCTTGCCGCGGGTGTGCGCGGGTTCGTCCCGAAGACCGTCAGCGCCCAGCGGCTCGCAGAGATCATCCGCACCGTGCACTCCGGAAACCGCTACGTCGACCCGGAGTTGGCCGCCGACGCGATCTCCGCCGGGGACTCCCCGCTGACCGCGCGGGAGGCCGAGGTGCTGGAGTTCGCCGCCGACGGGGCACCGGTCGCGGAGATCGCCGAGCGGGCCGCGCTGTCCCCGGGGACCGTACGGAACTACCTGTCGTCGGCCGTGACGAAACTCGGCGCGGAGAATCGACATGCGGCAGTACAGCTCGCACGGGAGCGAGGTTGGGTATAGTTGGCCTCGCGCCACGGCGCAGTGCGGACGTAGCTCAGTTGGTAGAGCGCAACCTTGCCAAGGTTGAGGTCGCGAGTTCGAGCCTCGTCGTCCGCTCGGGAAAAAGGCCCCGGTCCATCGGACCGGGGCCTTTTCGTTCCCTACGCCCAGCTCGTCCCCGTCAGCCGCTCGTACGCCTCCACGTACTTCGCCCGCGTCGCCTCCACGACCGGCTGCGGCAGCGACGGCGGGGGCTGCTCGCTCCTGCGGTCCCAGCCGGACTCGGCGGACGTCAGCCAGTCGCGGACGTACTGCTTGTCGTACGACGGCTGCGCGCGGCCCGGCTGCCACTGGTCGGCCGGCCAGAAGCGGGAGGAGTCCGGGGTGAGCACCTCGTCGGCGAGGACGAGCGCCTCCCCGTCGAAGCCGAACTCGAACTTGGTGTCGGCGAGGATGATCCCGCGGTCGCGGGCGATGTCCCGGGCCCGGCCGTAGACGGCGAGCGTGGCCTGGCGCAGCTGGGCGGCCGTCTCCGCGCCGACCTGGCGGGCCACCTCCTCGTAGGAGACGTTCTCGTCGTGCTCGCCGACCTCGGCCTTGGTGGCCGGGGTGAAGATCGGGGCGGGCAGCTCGGAGCCGTCGGTCAGGCCCTCGGGCAGGGCGAGGCCGCAGACCGTGCGGGTCTGCTCGTACTCGGCCAGGCCCGAACCGGTGAGGTAGCCGCGGGCCACGCACTCCACGGGGACCATCCGCAGGGACTTGCAGATCAGGGTGCGGCCCGCCCAGTCGGCGGGAGCGCCCTCGGGCACCTCGGTGGACAGGACGTGGTTCGGGGCCAGGTCGGTGAGCCGGTCGAACCACCACAGGGACAGCTGCGTGAGAATGCGGCCCTTGTCGGGGATCTCGGTCGGCAGCACCCAGTCGTAGGCGGACATGCGGTCGCTGGCGACCATGACGAGGTCGCCCGCCTCGTTCTGGTACAGGTCGCGCACCTTGCCGGTGTGCAGATGCACCAGGCCCGGAACCTGGATCGGCTCGGGCTTTTCGACGAATCCGGACACGGTTCCTCCCCGTGGTTCTGTCCAATGGACCGATTCTCCCGTATCGGACATCGATCCCCGGCAGCGGGTCAGTCGCGCTTGCAGATGCGGTCCAGGAGGTTGGCGGTGGCGCGCTGGATCCGGGCGTCGACGTGGCCGGGGCGGTCCAGGGCCGGGGACCAGGCGAAGGTCCCCGCGGCGAAGACGAGGGCGCCGGAGGGCGCCCGGTACAGGGACGTCTCCTGGTGGCGCGTCACGCCCTCGCCGTCCGTGTACGGGGAGTGCGCGAGCAGGATGCGGTCCTGGTACTCGGGCAGCGGGGTGCGCGGGAAGTAGCGGTCGGCCTCTCCCGCGACCAGGCCCGCGATCTCCTCGCCCTCCTCGGCCCTGGTCGCCTCCCACAGCCAGTGGTCGGCGTTGCGGACGATCAGCGGGTGCGGCTCGGGGACGCGGCCGGCGTACTGGATGCCGACCAGTTGCTGCTCGGGCCGGTCGATCTCCCGCCACAGCACCGACCGGCCGGGGCCCTTGCGCTTGCGGCAGGTCAGCAGGCGGTCGGGGACGCCGGACGGGGAGGCGCCCAGTTCGACCTGCCAGTACATGGTGTTGGCCGAGAGGAAGACCAGGGACGTGCCGTTCTCTCGGGCGAGTTCGACGGTGCGGCGCATGCTCACCGACCAGTACTCGTCGTGGCCGGGGAAGACCAGACCGCGGTAGCGGGTGGGGTCGACACGGCCGGCGTGCAGGTCGCGGGCGTCGGCGTAGGCGAGGTCGTAGCCGTAGCGCTCGGCCCAGCGGATGACGTCGTAGGCGTGGCCCACGTGCAGGGGCAGGCCCGCCCCGGCGTAGGGGCGGTCGAAGGAGACCGTGGTCGCGGCGTCGGCCTCACCGAGCAGCCGCCCGTGCTCGTCCCAGGCGTGGTAGAGGCTGGCGCCCGTGTGGCCGTCCTCCGGGTAGAGGTTGTAGGCCTGCCAGGTGATGTCGGGCAGGAGCAGCAGCAGGTCCGCGGGGCGGTTGTCGCGGACGGTGAACGGGATGTGGGAGCGGTAGCCGTCGTCGGTGGTGAGCACGGCCACGTAGGCGCCGACGCTCCAGTGGGACGGCACCTGCAACCGCCACGAGAGCCACCAGTGGTGGCAGGAGACGGTGCGGTCGGCGGTCAGCGGCGGGGGCTGGACGATGCCGGACAGGCGCGGACTGGTGGTGATCTTGGCGGCGCCGTCGCCTCCGTAGTGCCCGATGCGGTAGATGTCCACGCCGAACTGCTGGGGCGGGTCGACGGTGACGTGGAAGTCGATCGCCTCGCCGGGAGTGACGGCACCGGTGGAGACGAAGCCCTTGATCTGCCGGTGGACGTCGTCGGCCGAACGGGGACCGCCGCCGGAGGCGCGGGGAGCGGGCACGCGGGGGCGGCCGGACCTGGTCCGCGGGGGCGGCGTCTGCGGGGGCGTCTGCGGGAGCGGGTCCACGTACCAGGGGACGACGTGCCCGGTGTCGTCGAAGTACGTCTCGCTGCCGCGCAGCCAGGGGACGGGGCCCAGGCCGAAGGGGTCCGTCACGGCGTGCGCGAGAGCCCCCGACTCCCAGCGGCGGATCTGCTCCGATCCCATGCCCGATCCCCTCCCTCGTGCCCCCGTGGTCCGTCCTGCGGCGGTGCGGATCTGTCGGTCCTGTTCCGGCTGTCGTATGTCGCACGGACTTGCCACGTGCGTTATCGGTCCCAGCACATCACATAACGCGCGCATGCTGTCACTATTCGTTGCGAATTGGCCGAAAGTGGAAGCGGGGGATCCGGTAGCGCGGCCGCCGGGTCGGCTTCGGTCCAGGTCAGACCAGCCGTACGGGCTTTTCCGGACGTATGCCCGAGTCGACCAGCCAGTTCCGCAACGGGACCGGGTCGCCGTCCTCGACCAGGGCGAGGACCTTGGGGCTGAGATCGGCGGCCCTCTCCCCGTTGATGAGGAGAGCGGGGCCGTCGAGCCAGTCGAGGCCCGGGGAGGCGTCGGCGGTGTCCATCGCGGCGCAGCACACCATCGCGGTGACGTGGTCGGCGAGGAGTTCGCGGCCGGTGCGGTGCGGTTCGAGCGGGAAGAGGGGCAGCGAGTCCTCGCTCCGCGGCGGCGTACCGGCGACCTGCCCGGCTCCCGTCGGCGCCGTACCCGCCGGGGGCTCCGACGCCTCCTCGCGGGCCAGCTCGGCGCTGATGCCGGCCGCGAGCGCGGCACCTCGCTCGCTGCCGAGGCCGGGGTTCTCGTCCGGGGTGAGGGGGTCTTCGGGGGCGGCGGGCTCGCCGGGCTGCGTGTGTACGCCGGGGGGTTCCCCGTGATCCAGATGTTCCCCGTGTCCTGGGTGTTCCAGGCGTTCCAGGCGTTCTGGGTGTTCGTCGTGTTCTGGGTGTTCGTCGCGTTCTGCGGGCTTTTGGCGCTTGGGGCGCTCGCGGTGTCCGTGGTGCCCGCCGTGTCCGCCCTGCTCGTCGGGCTCGTCGGACGGGTGGTGCGCGATGTGTGCCTCGTCGTCGTGGGCCGGTCGGGTGTCGTCGGCCGGTTCGTCGGCCGGGAGGACCGTCCGCTCGCGGAGCTTGCCGGAGGTAGCGGAGGGGGCGGCGGGGGACTGAGCGGACAGGTGCTCCAGGACCCGGGCCAGGGTCGGTCCGTGCGGATCGGCGGCGGAACCGGGGGAGCGGCGGACGCCCAGGCGGTCCAGAACGCGGTGGAGGCGAGCGGCATCCGTACGCCATTTGCGGTCGACGACCTCGTCCGGGTACTCCTGCCAGTCCACCGGGCACCAGTTCCGGCCGCGCTCGGCCGGGCCGCCGTGGAAGAGACGCGCGGCCAGCAGCGAGGCGGCCTCGTCGACGGCGCCGGGCTCCTCCAGCAGGTCGCAGGCCGGGCGCTCACCGAGCCGGGAGGTGAAACCCTCGGCCAGGCGGTCGCGGCGGGACAGTTCGGTGAGGGCCGCGACGACACCGGCGTCGAGGCGGGAGGGCCAGCGGCCCATGCGCCAGGCGGGTAGCGCGACCCTGGTGAGCAGCCGGTCCCAGCCCGCGTACGCCAGGCCCACCTGCTCCTGGGCGGCGATCCTCAGCCCGTAGTCCACAGCCTGTGCGCGTTCCGCCGCCGCGGCCGCCACGCCGCGCTCCATCAGGGCCGCGTGCTCCCGGCAGCCGTGCAGCATCAGCCGGGCCACCCAGCCGAGTCCGGCGTACACCGAGCGGACCAGAGGGGGGCGGCCGGGTGCCGAGGCGACGGCCACCGCCGCGTCCAGACCGCGGACGAAACGCCGGGCCGCGGCTATGTCCGGGTGCGCCGAGGGTCCCGTACCGGCGACGACCGGGGCGAGCACGGCCCGCAGCTCGCCGACGCGCATCCACCACAGGAACGGGGAGCCGATGACGAGCACGGGCGCCTGCCCCGTACGGCCCGGACGGGCCGGGGACAGGCCGCGCGGCGCGTCCGGCTCGCCGTGCGGGTGATCCTGCCCGGCGGGTGGGCCGTGGGCCGGGTGCGTACGGTCCTCCAGCCAGCTGTCGCAGTCCGGGGTGAGCTCTATGGCCGACGGGGCGGGGACGCCGAGGCGGTCGGCCAGCTCGCGCACCAGGCGGTACAGGTCCGGGGCCGACTTCTCGGCTATCGGGACGGTCGGGGTCATCGCGGGGCGGGCCCGGGCCACGACCAGCCCGATGCCCGCGGCCAGGAGCAGGACGACGACCGCGACGGCGCCGACCACCCAGCGGGCGAGGTCCCAGCCGCGGCCCACGAGGTGCCCGGTCGAGCCGCCGGCGAGCAGGATCACGGCGAGGGCGGCGGGCAGCAGGGCGACGGCGAGCGCCCGGCTGCGCACGCGCAGCACGGCCAGGGCCCTGGAGCGCGCGGCCTGGACACCGACCTCCACACCCATACCGGTCACGACCGCCCGTCACCCCCTCCCGACTGTCCTGGCGTTGCTCATTCCCCCACTGTGGCACCCATGACTGACATCGCAATGCCGGTGGGCCAAGTGCCGGAATGCCTGCGCGCACACTAGTTGGGCCCCCGGCCCGCGTCAGCCGGATGGAGTATTGGTCACTCGATGGAATGGCTTTGGTCAGAGCCGGACGACAGAGCGCAATGATCAGGCCCCGACTCGGGGAGCCGGGGCCTGCTGTTCGGGAGACGTGCTGTTCAAGACCTGCTGTTCAGGACCTGTCGTCCAAGAACAGGGCCGGTGCGGAGGGGGCGGGTGTCGCGTCAGGCGTCCGCCGCGGCCCTCGCCGCGATGTCCGAGCGGTGCTGGGACCCGTCGAGGCGGACCCGGGCGACGGCGGTGTACGCGCGGTCGCGGGCCTCGGTCAGGTCCTTGCCGGTCGCCGTGACGGACAGCACGCGGCCACCCGCGCTCAGCACGGTGCCGTCCTCGCGCCGCGTGCCGGCGTGCAGCACGTACGCGTGCGGGGCGTCCTGCGCGGCCACCTCGTCGAGGCCGGTGATCGGGTCACCGGTGCGCGGGGTGCCGGGGTAGTTGTGGGAGGCGACGACCACCGTGACGGCCGCGTCGTCGCTCCAGCGCAGGGGCTCCAGGTGGGCGAGGCCACCGGTGGCGGCGGCCATGAGGACTCCCGCGAGCGGGGTCTGGAGGCGGGCGAGGACCACCTGGGTCTCGGGGTCGCCGAAACGGGCGTTGAACTCGATCACGCGGATGCCGCGGCCGGTGATGGCGAGCCCCGCGTAGAGCAGCCCGGAGAACGGCGTGCCGCGGCGGCGCATCTCGTCGACGGTGGGCTGAAGCACGCTGTGCAGGACGTCGTCCACGAGCTTGGGGTCGGCCCAGGGCAGCGGCGAGTACGCGCCCATGCCACCGGTGTTGGGGCCCTTGTCGCCGTCGAGCGCCCGCTTGAAGTCCTGGGCGGGCTGGAGCGGGACGACCGTCTCGCCGTCGGTGACGGCGAAGAGGGAGACCTCGGGTCCGTCGAGGTACTCCTCGATCACCACGCGGTCACAGGCCGCCGAGTGCGCCCTGGCCGCCTCGATGTCGTCGGTGACGACGACGCCCTTGCCGGCGGCGAGACCGTCGTCCTTGACGACGTAGGGGGCGCCGAAGGCGTTGAGGGCCTCGTCGACCTCCTCGGCCGTCGTGCAGACGTACGAACGGGCCGTGGGCACGCCTGCCGCGGCCATCACGTCCTTGGCGAAGGCCTTGGAGCCCTCCAGCCGCGCGGCCTCCTTGGAGGGACCGAACACCGGGACGCCCGCTTCACGCAGGGCGTCGGCGACCCCGGCGACCAGCGGGGCCTCGGGGCCGACGACCACGAGGTCGGCACCCAGCTCGGCGGCCAGCGCCGACACCGCCGCGCCGTCGAGGGCGTCGACCTGGTGCAGCTCGGCGACCTCGGCGATGCCGGCGTTGCCGGGCGCGCAGTGCAGCGCGGTGACGGCGGGGTCGAGGGACAGGGAACGGCACAGGGCGTGCTCGCGGGCGCCGCTGCCGATGACGAGGACCTTCACGGGGTCAGCCTAACGGCAGCGGCCCGGGGCCCTTTGTGCGGGCCGCCGAGGAAAGGACGGAAGGGCGTTTGTAGGTTCCTCCGGGCAGGGAAAGGCGCGGGCAGGCCGAGCCGGACCGCTCGAGCGGGCGGGCCGGGCACGGGCCTGCTCCCCTACTCCGTCGAGTACTCCTCGACCACCGTGGCGCCGAGCTCCCGCACGATCAGTTCGTGACCGGACAGGGCCGACTCGTCGAGATCCGGGTCGTCGTCCTCGGGGATGTCGTCCTCGGGGGCGACGGGAGGCGGCTCGGGGGCGGAGAACGGCTGTGCCGGAGAAGGGGCGGGCGTGGGTGCCGCGGCGGACGGCGGCCGGTTCGGGGCCGCGGCAGGCGCCGACGGAGCCGCGGGCTGGGGAGCAGGCGTACGCTGCGCTGTCGCGCCGCCCCCACCGCCGTAGCCGCCGCCACCGGGACCCGGACCGTAGCCGCCGCCCGGGGGCTGAGGACCGGGGCCGCCGCCTCCCGTCGGGTCGACGACCGCCTCGATCTTCCACTGGACGTTGAACTGCTCGGCCAGCGCCTGGCGCAGCACGTCCTCGCTGCCGCTGCTCGCGAAGTTGTCGCGGGCGCCGGCGTTGACGAAGCCGATCTGGAGGGTGGTGCCGTCGAAGCCGGAGACATGGGCGTTCTGGCTGAGCAGGATCCAGGTGAAGCGACGGCGGTTCTTCACCGCTTCGAGGACGTTCGGCCAGAGGACGCGGGGGTCGAGCCCGCCGCCTGCCGGGGCCGGTGGGGCGGAAGGGACCGGGGCGGCGGCAGGCCTCGCCGAGGGTGCCTGCTGCGCGGGCCCCGTGCTGGACGCACTCGGCGCGCCCGGTGCCCCGCCGCCCGGTGCTGCCGCTGTGGGCCAGCCGCCCGGCCGCCGGCCGCCGCCCGCGGCTGCCGCGGTGGGCCAGGCACCGGGCGCGGCGGGTGCGGCGGCGGGCGGTGCGGGGGCGGGTGCGGTGGGCGGAGCCGTCTCCTGGGGACGGTCACTCGCGGCCGGCGCAGGGGGTGCTGCCGGGGCAGGGGGTGCGGTCGGCGCAGGGGCCTCGGAGGGCGTGGACGCGTCAGGGGCGCCCGAGCCCCGCACGGCAGCCCGAGCCGCGGCCGCTCCACCGCCCGGCGGAACAGGAGGTACGGCGGGTGCCGTACCCGCGGGGCCGCCCACCGCGATCGGCGCTCCCCCGTGCGCCTCGGGCCCTGGCACGTACCCCATCGCAGGCGCACCCGCGCCCGCGGAGAAGCTGACGCCGCGCTCGATGCGGTCGAGGCGGGCCATCACCGACCGCTCGTCGCGGTAGGCGGCGGGGAGCAGGACGCGGGCGCAGATCAGTTCGAGCTGGAGGCGGGGCGAGGTGGCGCCGCGCATCTCGGTCAGGCCCTCGTTGACGAGGTCGGCGGCGCGGCTCAGCTCGGCGGCGCCGAAGGACCGGGCCTGGGCCTGCATCCGCTCCACGACATCGGCCGGGGCGTCGATGAGCCCCTTCTCGGCGGCGTCCGGCACGGCGGCGAGGATCACCAGGTCCCGCAGCCGCTCCAGCAGGTCGGCCACGAACCGCCGGGGGTCGTTACCGCCCTCGATCACATGGTCGACGACCTCGAAGGCGCCGGAGCCGTCCCCGGAGGCGAAGGCCTCGACGACGGAGTCGAGCAGGGAGCCGTCGGTGTAGCCGAGGAGCGAGGTGGCCATGGCATACGTCACACCTTCCTCCCGCGCACCGGCGAGCAGCTGGTCCATGACGGACATGGAGTCACGCACGGATCCGGCGCCGGCCCGCACGACGAGGGGCAGCACCCCGTCCTCGACGGGGATGTCCTCCTTCTGGCAGACCTGGCCGAGGTAGTCCCGCAGGGTGCCCGGCGGGACGAGACGGAAGGGGTAGTGGTGGGTGCGCGACCGGATGGTCCCGATGACCTTCTCGGGCTCGGTCGTGGCGAAGATGAACTTCAGGTGCTCCGGCGGCTCCTCGACCACCTTGAGCAGCGCGTTGAAACCGGCCGACGTGACCATGTGGGCCTCGTCGATGATGTAGATCTTGTACCGGCTGCGGGCGGGCCCGAAGAAGGCCTTCTCGCGCAGGTCACGGGCGTCGTCCACACCGCCGTGCGAAGCGGCGTCGATCTCGATGACGTCGATGGACCCCGGGCCGTTCCTGGCCAGGTCGCGGCACGAGTCGCACTCCCCGCAGGGGGTGGGCGTCGGCCCCTTCTCGCAGTTCAGGCACCGGGCGAGGATCCGCGCGCTGGTCGTCTTGCCACACCCGCGCGGACCGCTGAACAGGTACGCGTGATTGACCCGGTTGTTCCGCAGCGCCTGCTGCAACGGGTCGGTGACATGCTCCTGCCCGATGACCTCGGCGAACGACTCCGGGCGATAGCGGCGGTACAGCGCGAGAGACGACACGCATACGAGGTTATAGGCGCCCACCGACAACGTGTCCGGCCCGTGGACGCAAGCGCCCCCCACGCACCCGCCAGAGCCGACCTACCCTTGCTGCCTTCCGGCCCTGGGGGAGTTCAGTCAGATAGCGCCGCGTGAGGGGCTCCGCACAGAGTACCCGATCCCGGGCACCGGCAACGAGTTCGCGAGCACTCCTCCGAGTCATGTAATGTTTCCGGCGGAGGATTCGCCTAGAGGCCTAGGGCGCACGCTTGGAAAGCGTGTTGGGGGCAACCCCTCACGAGTTCGAATCTCGTATCCTCCGCCAGTGCCTCACCGGGCACGATGTCGAAGGGCCCCCTGGAAACAGGGGGCCCTTCGACGTTGTCCTCAGACCTCGTTGTCCTGGTTTTTGTCCACAGCGGGTGTTCCGGGCGCTCCCCAGATGGCTCGCTCGATCTTCCGGGCCGCTTCCTTGAGCATGGGATCGGTCACGTGCAGATACCGAGCCCGCATCCGGGCGGCCCCTCCCGGCTCCCATCCCATGATCTGGTCGATGACCCGGTCAGGGACGCCCAGCAACATCAGGACCGTGCCTGCGGTGTGGCGCGCGTCATGCAGTCGACCGTCACGAACCCCCGCGTCCTCTAGCAGCCGCTTCCAGTCGTGATAGTCCGTGTTCGGGCTGAGCGGGCCGCCTAACCGCTTGGTGAACACGTACTCCGACTCCACCCACAGGTTCCCGGCCGTCTCGCGCTCTCGCTCCTGTGCTTCCCTGTGGCTGCGGAGCATCACGACCAGGGGCCCGGGAAGAGGCACCGCGCGGCGTCCCGCGCGCGACTTGGTGTTCTTGGTCTCGCGCCGCACCTGCACGCGCTCCGGGCAGTACCCCGGCTTCCGGCCGCAGGGCGCAGCCTCACCGCAACCGTGCTCGTACTTCGGCCGTAGCCGGTTCCGGCGAAGCTTCAGGTACTCGTTGTCCAGGTCGACGTCAGCCCATCGCAGTCCAAGCGTCTCTCCCTGCCGCAGCCCGAGCGCGAGGGCGAGCATCCATCGGGCGCTGTTCCGGCGCTTGTTGACTTCGAGCAGCAGGCTCTGCACCTCGTCTACCGAGTAGGGCTCTACCTCGTTCTCGCCCTCCTCCATGCGTGGCGGCTTCGCCAGCGCAGCAGCGTTCTTGGTCGCGTAGCCGCGCCGTACCGCCTCGCCCAGGGCGGTACGGGCCGTCCGGTGGACCTGGTGAGCAGTGCCCGGCTTGCTGCCGGCGCTCTGCATCCGGCGGTACAGGCTCTCCAGGTGCTCCGGTTCCAGACGGTCAAGCCGGTGCTTGCCGATGCCGGGCACGAGGTGCACCCGAACGGCCACCTCGTAGCCGGCGTAGGTGTTCTCGCTGATCACCGGCCGGGCAATGTTCTCCACCCAGTGCTCAAGCCACTTCGCGACGGTCCACGGCTTACCGGGCTGACGTGCCGAACCCTCGTCGCGCTGCTTCTCCAGCTTCCTGACCTCGTCAACCAGCTCTTTGCGGGTCGGGCGCGTCAGGTGTCGGCGGTAGGGCGTTCCGTCGTCCTTGTAGCCCATGGGAACGCGGGCGTGCCAACGGCCGTCCTTGCCCAGGTAGATAGCCGATTCGCCGTTGGCTCGGCGAGTGCGCTTTTTCTCCTCTGCCACTGGCAGTTCCTCCGGTCGGTGCGAGGTAGACAGACCGGAGCGCCGCCCGCAAGTCGGGCGGCGCTCCGGGAGGGTGAGATCAGGCGACGCGCTGTTCGGCGCGGCGGCGGGCGAGGTAGGCAGCAGGGGCGTCGGCGGGGACGCGTCGGAGTCCGCCGATGGTCAGGGACTCCAGCTCTCCGGTGCGGATGAGGGCATAGCAGGTCGTGCGGCCGATGCGGAGGCAGCGGGCCGCCTCTTCGACGGTCAACAGAACGGGGGCCAGGTCCCCAGCCTCAGCGAGTGGTGCGATGTCCACGGTGGCGATGCTCATGGAACGGTCTCCTCTGGGACTGTCCGTCGGGGGCGGAGTCTGTATCCGGAGTTCACGTGTGTCCGAGGTGCGGATTTCTGCGTCACCTGCGTCATCTGCGTCATTCGCCGCTCTGACCTGCTGTTTCGGGGTGACGCAGCGCGGTGGGGGTGTGTCACCGGTGACGCAGTCCTTCGTCATCGGGTGACGCAGGTGACGCGGGGTGACGCAGGAATCGGCTGTCTGCGTCACCGCTGTTTCGGCAGGTCACCGGGCGTTTTCGGGGTGTGGGTGACGCAGGTGACGCAGCGGCTCTCCACTTCGGACAAAGAGGGGGTGGTGTCTGTTGTGGTGCGCGGCTCAGAGAGTGAAGAAGGAGCCGCTTCGCGGCGCGTTCATCGCAGGGCGGCGCTGCCGCCGAAGAGCAAGAGGAGCACGCGTGGACGGGTGCTCCTCTTGCTTGTGGGGCGGTCGTGGTGCCGGGCGGTCAGAAGGCCGCTTCCTGCTCGGACGGGGGCGACGTGGCGGCCGGCCGCGCGATCTCGATATAGCGGGACGTGTTGGTGCGTCCCCAGTCGATGAGGACGCCCCGGGCGGCGAGGGTGGGCTGAAGGCGCTTGAGTCGGTCTGAGAGCACCTTGCCGGTGGTCGGCCACCCTTTGGGCAGGGGACGGAAGTCCTCGCCCGTGTAGAGGCCGGTGAGGCAGTGGAGCCATTCGGCAGACGTCATCCGCTGCTCGGTTCCCGGGTCGATGCCGGCGGCGTGCTTGAGCACGGTCTGTGCCAACAGGTCGCCCTCGATGACGTCGTCGTTGAGGTCGTCCAGGCTGGCCCGGTAGGCGGCGAGCGCCCCCAGACCGGTGGCCGCGTCGAGCTGCGCGCACAGGTGCGCGAAGTCGGCCATGCGCAGGTCGGTCGGGATGTCCGCCTCCGCTGCCCGCACCTGCACGGTGAGGTCCAGGAGAGAGCCGAGGATGACGGGCAGCACCTCTGCGAAGTCGGACCACAGTTCCGCCTCGGTGCGCCGCACCCGGGGGCGTTCCAGTCGCAGGGGAAGGAGCCGTTCGGCGAGGTCGGGGCGGATGACGCCGACGTCGATGCCGGTCAGGAGCAGGGGGCGGCGGTAGCCGATGCGGAAGACGTCCCCGTCGGTGAACAGGGCGCGCTTGACGTTCTCGGCCCCGGTCACGATGCAGCACATCGCGTCGGACAGTTCCGGGGTCATGTGGGAGAGGTTGTCCAGGGCGGTGACCCAGCCGGCCGCCACCGCCGTGATCAGGTTCTCCTCATCCTTCGGCGCCCGGCGCAGGTCCCCGGTCATGCCCTCGATGATCCGCACGAGCATCCGCCCACCGGTGGACTTGCCCGCACCCTGCGGGCCGGTGAGGAACGGGGCCGGGACGGGCACGGCCGGTCCGAGACAGCCGATGAGCCATGCGATGGCCAGGCACTCGGTCTCCGCAGTGGCGAAGTTGCACAACCGCATCAGCAGATCGATGCCCTTGCCGTCGGTGTCCTTCACCGGCAAAGGCAGCTCCCCCGTGAGCTGGGTACGCCGCCAGCAGACTTCCTGCGGGTCCGGGGTGCGAATGTCCCATCCGGTGGGATGGATGCGCACGGACTGCCCGTCGCTGCGCCCCAGGTCCAGCCACGTCGCCCCGTCGAATCCGGGGGCGACGCGGATGTGCACGGGCTGCACGTCCTCCGTCAGCGCCAACGCTTCGATCAGGTCGAGCGCTTCCTTCATCGCGGTGCCGTTGAACACGCCGATGCCGTCCCTGAACAGTCCGACCATGAGTTCCTGCCGGTGGCTGCCCGTCGTGCCCTGGGAGCGGATCGGGCGGGCCACGGGGTGGCCGTTCTTCTGCGCGTACACGGTCCCGTCGGCGGTGCGGAAGTACCGAAAGTGCGCCTGTGCGTAGTCGGTGATGACCTCGCGGGCCGGGGTCTTCTCGTCGTCGGACATGGTCACATCCCCAGCGCAGTCAGGGCGTTGGTCCACGCGTCGGTGCAGTGCCGCGGCGACTCGCCTTTGGCCTGCGCGGCGGCGAACAGCCGGCCGATGTGAGTGTCGGTGAGGCAGCCGCACCGGCCGTGCGTGGACAGCACCGCGAGGAACGTCCGGTACACGGTGGCGTGGACGGCGCTGCGGGCCTCGGTGATGCGCTGCTCGGCCATGGCGATGCCACGGTCCAGGAAGCGGGGCGTGCGGTGGGGGCACGTTCCGTCCCTGGCCGGTACGGACACGGTGACAGGGTGCGGCGCGGTGGGGGGCGGGGACGGCTTCTTCACGGTCAGCGCGCGGACGGCGTCCGGCAGGGCGGTCATGGCGCCGGTGCCGGGCCCGAGGTAGCGGGCGTAGGCCATGGACGACTTGATGTCGACGCCGGGCCGCACCGCGTTGCGGGACGCCATGATGCCTCGGTAGATCCAGTGCTGTCCGCGCGTCGTCGGCACGGTCCGCGTGTCGGGCAGGGCACCGCGAGCCCAGGCGATGGCGTCCGCGTTGTCCAGGTCGACCACGGTCAGGCCGGCGCCGCCGGGGTGGTAGCCGACGCACACCGCCTGCCGCCACGCCGCGACCCACGGGGACGAGACGATGACGGCCGGGGCCGTGGTGGCGGCGGCCCAGGCGTGGCAGATGCCGGGGCAGCGGCAGGGCCCGGCGGTCTTCATGTTCGGCCGGCCGCCGCACGCGTTGCCCGCGCAGGTGCGGCAGTTGCCGAACGGGACCTTGCCCCTGCGCAGGGGCAGGACCGGCACGCCGGACGCGGCGAGGCCCAGGGCAGTCAGTAGGTGCTCGTTCATGCCGCCTTGGCGGGTGCGCTCTCGCCGGGTGTCGGCGGGTTGCGTCATGCTGGAGTCCTCCAGTTCGTTACGAGCGTGCTGGGTGGCAAGGGCGGCCCCGCTTCATTGGCGTGAGTGGGGGGCCGCCCTTGGCGTAGCTAGTGGTTGGTGGTGCGGGCGATCAGTCCGCGGGTGTGCGTGGTGGTGTTCTCCTGTCGGACCGGGCCGGCGTAGTGGTGGTGGTGTTCGGTGTGGGCGGCCTTGAGGGAGCGCAGGGCCGATCCGACGGCCGCCACGATGGCGGCCACGGCAGCGATGGGCAGGGTGACGAACAGGACGGACGCGAGGGACACGGCGGCGAATCCCTGGCAGGCGAGCCAGACACCACATCCGACGCCGACGCACGCGGCACCGACGCCGATCCCGGCGACGGCGGTGCCGGCGGCCCAGGCGGGGACGATCCGGTGGTCCGGCTGGGGGACCGGGGGCGTGCTGCCGTAGGCGGGCAGGGGGCTGGTGTCGCGGTACGAGGTCGGCACCTCGGGTGCGGGCCGGTAGGCGTCGGCGATGATCCGCCGTGCTTCGGCCGCGGCCTGGTCGTCGGTCATCCCGGCGTCCGGCCGGGCCGGGCTGGGGGTGGTCTCGGGGGTCATGCGGAATCCCTTCCGGTGCTCGGTGAGGGAGGCGGAACCACCCCCTTGTGGGGTGGCTGTGGAGTGGTGTTTCAGGGGTCTGGCCTGCGTGCCTCCCTGACTCCCTGAGCGATCATTTGCACTGGTCAGGGCCAGGGAGGCGGGTCAGGGAGGCGTTCAGGGAGTTCTCCCTGCCTCCCTGACCGGACGGGGGTCGCCTCCCTCTACTCGGAGGCGGAAGCGGAACCGTCTGCGTTGCGGTTGGTGAGGGCGCGGGCGACGCGGTCGCGGCCGACGACCATGCGGCCGTCGGACTTGTACGGCTCGGCGCCGGCGTCCTCCAGGACGCGCTTGAGGTCGCCGGGCGTCCACCGGCCGTAGGCGTCCGAGTTGAGCGCCGAGAGTCGCTTGAGGACGTCGGCGGTGAGCACGCGCGGCGCGTCCCCGAGGACGGCGAAGATGTCGGCGAGCGGGTCACGCTCCTCGCCCCGCTCGATGACGTGCAGCGTGGTCACCCCGTCCCGCAGCGCCTTGGCCCGCTCCGCGATCTCGGTCGCGGTCTCGGTGTCGATGTAGTGCGTGCGCACCGTGATGGACGCCTGTCCGGCCGGGATAGTGATGCCGTCGGAGGCGACGACGACCGTGCCCTTGTCCAGACCGGGCCGCAGCAGGTTCGGCGCGGCCCCGCCGTCCACGGCCTTGTCCCCCAGCGCCATCCGCGCCTGCGACTCGGTCCCGAGCGCGAGGGAGGCGCGGGTGTGGGCGCCCTCGCGTACGAGCTTGGGGAGGTTCTGGTCGGTGGGGTCCTGCGTGCCCTGCCACAGCAGCACGTTCACCGCACGGCCCTGGTTGTGGATCTTCCGCGCGGCGGTGAAGTAGCGGGACGTGGCCTTGCTGCCGCCGTACGGCCGCTTCTGCTCGTCCTTGGCCGGGCACATGAACGCCACCTGCGCCTCATCGACCAGCAGGATCAGCGGCGGGAAGTCGGCACCGTCCGGCGCCTGCAACCGGCGCTCCATCTCTGTGACGCCGCCTTCGAGCATCTCGGTGGCCTCGATGACGTGGTCATCGGTCGGGCCCTGGATCAGGATGGTGGCGAGCCCGATGAACATGGCCCAGTCGCCGGCGCCCTTGAGGTCGGCGATCCGGAACTCCACCGTGCGGTCGAGGGCGAGCCACAGGGCGAGCGCCCGAAGGGCGGCGGTCTTGCCCTGGTTCGACAGGCCCGTGATGAGCAGGTGCCGCTGATACAGGCTCAGCGCGGCAGCGTCGCCGCGCAGGTCCTGTCCCCAGGGGGCGCGGCCCTTGGTGTAGTCGGCGGTCAGGGTGTCGTCGGTGGCCAGCGGGGACGGGCCGATCGGCTCGTCCAGAGCCCCGGAGTCGGCGATCCACAGCCGCACGGTGCGGGCGGCTTCAGGGAGGGTGATGAACACCTCGTGCTCGTGCCGGGTCAGGTTCTCCGCGAGCTTGCGGCGCCGGTTCTGCACCTCGTTCGTCGACACCCCCGACGGCAGGGTCACGTCGACTTCCACGCCGCATCCGGCGATCCGGATCGGACCGAGCATGGACGCGCCGGCGTCGCCCATCTCCTTGATGGCGTTCCGCAGCGCCGGGACTCCGAGGTCGCGCAGGGCCTTGACCACGATGGACGGGGTGATGGGCTCCCCCGCCGTGTCGCGGACGGTCGCGGGGAGCGCCCACGGGGGTGCGGCTTGCTGGTGGCTGCCGACGGCCCACAGGGCGAGCAGGGCGAGGAACGGGCCGATCGAGACGAGCGGCCCCCACACCACCTGCACGATCGTGATCAGCAGTTGAATGAACTCCACCACCGCCATCAGCGGCGTGACCACGTCGGTGACGTCCTTGTTGGCGATGGCCAGGACGACGCCGAGGGCGACCAGGGAACCGATACCCATCCCGGTGCCGACCAGCACCCCCTTCGCAGCGTCCGCCGGGGAGTGGAGCAGGTCCATGCGGCGGCGGTGCCGGGCCTCCCGGAAGCGCTGCCCGCGCTCCTCCCACTCCGCCGCGGCCTCATAGTTCCCGGCCGCTTCCGCGGCCCGGAGCATCCGTTCGTAGCGGGCGGCGGTGCGGCCGTCCCAGGTCCGGCGGGCCACGATCCGCGCGCCCCCGAACACGTAGAGGCCGTGTCGGGCGGCGGTGCGGGTGGCCGTCCGGGTGTGTTCGTGCGTGACCAGCGTGCGGATGGCGCGGCCCGAGCGGACCCACAGCGGCACGACCGGGGCGGCCGGCTGCTCGGGGACGACAGTGAGGGCCGGGCGGGTGTCGACGGCGGGGGGGTCGGTGTGCTTGTGCAGGTGAACGACGTTGCCGCTCATGAGGGAAACACTCCTGACTGCCCCGGTGTCGGGGCGAAGTTGAAGGGGAAGCGGCGGGCCGGCCGGATCCGTGACGGGCCCGGCCGGCGGGGCGGTCACCACCAGCCGGAGGACTTCTTGGCGGACTTGGCGGCGGCGGCCTCGGTGACGATGCGCTGCCGCTCGGTCTGCAAGGCGGTGATCTCCGCGATCAGCCGCGTCTCGGCCGACTGCCACGCGGACTCAAGGCGGCGTTCGGCTCGGTCGGTGCCTCGGCCGCGCATGACTCCGTAGGAGCCGCCGGCCATGGCCGCGACGATCGCGCGCCGCTCGCGGCTGTCCAGCGGCCACATCTCCCGCTCGCGGACCGCCTCCAACTTGCGGTTCGTCTTCTGGATCTCGCGGTCCAGGCGGCGGGTGTCGGGCTTGCCCATGTCAGCTACTCCTCGCGGGTTCGGAGTTGTCGGGGAAGGCGCAGGGAACGCACGTGCCGAGCGAGCCGGGGATGACGTATCCGGCGTCGCGTCGGCACTGCGGGCAGAAGCGGCGGGCGGCGTTGGCCTTGACCAGGGCCGCCCGCCTGGCCGGGGTCATGGGCCGGACGGGCTTGGCCAGGTCGACCCGGTAGAGGTAGGCGACCAGCGGGCCCCGGCGGCGGCGTGGCCTTTCGAGCTGAGCGGCCACGCCCTGGCCACCGGGCCGGAGCCCGCGGGCGCGGAGTTGGCGGCGGGTGGCGTATCCGTCCGGGGCCAGGCGCCACCGGAACACCGGCAGCGCCCCCATCACACGGCCGTCTCAGCCGTGGCGGACCGCTCGGTGAGGATCGTGTCCCGCAGCATCCGGGCGTTGGCCGGCGAGGTGTGCAGCTCCCGGCGGATGGCCTCTGCCGTGATCTGCCCGGTCGACCATCCGGTCGTTACCTTGCGTGCCTCGGTCAGCAGTTGCTCGGGGGTGCGGCGGGTACGGGTCGACTTCGCCGATTCCGGGACACGGCCCGTGGCGCGGCGCGGTCGGGTCGATTCTGCGGGGATCGATCGGGCGGGAGCCGTCTCGATCGGTACCGGCTCGATGGCCGGTGCGACCGTCGGAATCGACTTCACCGCGGTGTCCGACTTGCCCAGATCACAGGGCAGCGGATCGGGCACCGGGAGCCGGGTCAGCGTGACCGTGACCGGAGTCGATTCCGGCTGGTCAGCCATAGACCGTTCTCGACTACTCTCGGTCGATTCCTCCACATTTGTGGAATCGGTTGAAGCGAGAGCCGGGGCCGGGGTCTCGCCGACCGGCACGGCCCCCCAAGCGGGCAGGTCCCATCCGGTGGCGACGCTCGTCAGAGCCCTGCCGGTGCCCTCGCCCTGCCGGGCCCCCTCCAACTCCGACCAGGCCCCGGCCAGTTGCCCGGCGGTCTTGGCCTGGACGCGGGCGACGCGGGCGCCGGCCGCCGTCACGGCCGCCAGCCGGGTCTCCTCGGTCACGGCACCCGCCCGCAGTTGGGCACGGGCCACGGCCGCCTTGTCGCGGGCATCCTGCTGAATGCTGCGGATAGCATCCAGCGCGCTCGGGGTCAGCGCGGTGCGTTCCCACAGCCCGTGCACCAGCCACAGGGCCTTCGCCGCGATCGGCAGCCACGCCACGGCCAGCCACGCGCCGACGGCATGGTCGGCGGTGAGCGCGTGAGTGATCAGGACACCGGTCGCGATCAGCCCGAACGACCAGCCCACGGCGGTCACGGAGCGGGAGTGGTCGCCCTGTGCCGCGAGGCGGCGTTCGTAGGCGAGGGTGGCCAGCCATCCGCCGTCGATGCCGAGACCGACGACCAGGGCGACCGGCCACGGCATCGCCGTACCGAGCCACATGACGACCACGGCCAGGGTGAGCACCATGGACACGGCCGTCATCGCGACGGCGGGCAGTACGGTCTTCGCGCTCACGTCGCGTCCCCTTCCTGCTCGCGCACGTCCACGGCCGCGATCAGAACGACCGGGGTGCTGTCGTCGCTGTAGACCTTGCTGTCCTCGATCCAGGACCACTCAGCGCCCGGCGCCATCTCGTAGCCGAGGCGGGCCAGCGCCGTCCGGCGCTCCGCGATGGTGGGCGCCGGTGCGGACCGCTCCCACTGGAAGGTGGGCCACTCGGTCTCGCCGAGCAGCACGACGTACAGGCGCCACGGCCGGCCGCCGTCGCTCGACATCTGCGCCGTCAACGTCCTCACAGCGCACCCCCCGCGGTGAGCAGGGCAGCGAGGATGAGCAGGGCCCCGCCGGTGTAGGTGAGGTCGACCGCGCGGCGCAGGCAGGTGAACTTGGCGACGGCGAGCCGGGACAGGCCGGCGACGTCCGCAGCGAGGTCCCCGTCGTTGACGACGTCGTTGATCTCGTCGGGGGTGAGGGTGGCCCACAGGGGGAAGCCGTGCCGGCCGCCCAGGTTCGGGCGTACCGAGCGCAGCAGCATCCCGGCCGCGGCGACCAGCACCGCCAGGCCGCCCCCGCCGACGATGGCGGCCGACAGGGTCAGGGGCAGGTCGCGGGCGACCGTCCACGCGCCGGCCAGCACCGCGCCGACGAACGCCAGCAACAGCCCGGTCTTACTGTCGGTCCGCGCGATCTCCGCCTTCACCTCGGCGTGCGCGGCACTCAGGTTCCGGCCGGTGTCGCTCACGCGGCACCCCCGGGCAGGCTCGCGCCGGCCGTGCGGTTGACCAGGGCCACGCGGGCGGCGAGCGCCCGGCGGCGGGCCCGGCGGATGCGGCGGACGTCCAGCTCGGACGGCGTGCGGTCCAACGTCAGGATCTGCGCGTCCAGCAGGTCGACGTCCGCGAGGATCACGGGCATCTCCAGCTCGATCGCGTCCAGCTCCGCGGCCGTCGGCTCCATGAAGTCGGCGAACGCGGTAACAGCGTCCTGAACAGTGACGATGTGACTCATTGGGTCTGGTTCCTTCCAGAGAGGAACGGCCCGAACGCGGCTCCCGGGATGCCCCCCGGGAGCCGCTTGCCGTTGGAGTCGGTTCCGGCTCCCCTCAGCGCTGCTCGTACGAGACGAGCAGCGGAGGCAACCGGCCGCAGCGGGTGAGCGCTGCGGAGAGGTCGAAGGTGCGCGGGTCTTGCACCGCGCGTGCCGCCTTCTTGTCCTGAGGACAGGCGGTAGGTCCTCGGTCCACTGTTGAGTTCTCAAGGAACGACCAGCTCAGGGCCCCACGTGCACGAGCTATCCCGAACCGACACGACAAAGAAGGGCAGGAAGAACCACAGGACTTCCTGTCCTCAACTCCTCTTTAGGAGTTGCTTTGACTATGACGGAGCCCGGGTAAGTCGTCAACACCTCTTGAGGACTTATGCTGAGAGGGCCCACCAGACAGGACGGTGAACACCACATGGCCAAGGCGTATGAGCGCATTGCAGACGATCTACGGCAGCGCATCCGCGCAGGTGAACTCAAGTCGGGCGACCGTCTGCCCGCCGAAACGAAGCTTGTGGACCAGTACCGGAAGAGCCTGCCGACCGTGCGCCAGGCGCTCGGCGTGTTGCAGGCGGAAGGGCTCATCGAGAAGCTGCACGGGCGCGGCAACGTGGTCCGCAAGCCGCGCAGGTTGGTGACCCGAACCAATGGGCGCCACCAGTGGGAGAAGGATCGGGCTCGGCAGTCGCTGGACGAGCGTCAGCAGACGGGTGCAACCGAACACGACACGGGCTTGACCATCTCTGACCTGGTCTTCAGCGCTGAGTTCAGCGAGGTGGAGGCTGACGAGGATCTCGCCGAAGCCTTCGGCGTGCCAGCTGGAACGCGTCTACTGGAACGCGTATACCGAACCCGGTACCGGGAGGAAGAGGCACCGTTCAACGTCTCGCGGTCCCGGCTGCTCTACGACATGGCCTCAGCCAACCCGGCCTTGCTCGACGTGGCCCACGAACCGTGGCCCGGGGGCACTCAGAACCAGCTCCACAGCATCGGGATCGAGGTGGCCCGCGTAGTCGAGCGGGTCACGGCCCGACCGCCTACGTTCGAAGAGTCCGAAGAGTTGGGCCTGACGGCAGGTGTAGCCGTCATGGTCCTTCGGAAGACATGCGTCGATACCGAAGGGCGGGTTGTGGAGGTAGCCGACGTGACGTTGCCAGGAGACCGAACCGAGTTGGAGTTCACGACCCCGCTGGGCAGGTGGTGAGCTGTGGTCCACATCGTCACGGTCATCACTGCTGTTCACGCGCCCGGAGCGGAATTCCTGCCCGCGGCCTACAAGTCGCTCACGGAACAGGAACTGCCGAACGGGTGGGAATGGCAGTGGGTCATCCAGGAAGACGGCGAGACGGACGCTGTAGCGCCGTACGTGCCTGACGACGACCGGGTGAGCTTCGGGCAGGGCCGCGCCGGCCGTGCGGCCATGGCCCGGACCATGGGTCTGTCCCGAGCACGTGGCGAATATGTCAAGGTGCTGGACGCGGACGACATGCTGACACCCGGCACTCTGGCGCGTGACATCGCCGCCCTTGCGAACGGTGAGATCGGGTGGACCACATCGCGGGTGCTCGATCTGCTGCCAGACGGCAGCACCGTGGGATTTGACCAGGACCCGCCTGCTGGCCCGGTCGAAATGGGCGCCGTGCTGGACCACTGGAAGGCGAACGCTTACCGGGCACAAGTCCACCCGGCGACGCTCTGCATGCGGCGTGACCTGGTGCTCGCACTAGGCGGGTGGATGGCTTTGCCTGCGTCGGAAGACACAGGTCTCCTGCTCGCCTTGAACGCGGTCAGCCGCGGTTGGTTCCACGCGGAGACGGGACTCCTTTACCGGAAGTGGCCAGGGCAGGTGACGAGTCAGGCGGCCCACACACACGAGGGCGAGCGGGAAGCGCGCATGGCCGTTGTGGAGGCCAGGGCGCGGACGCTTGCCGCCCTGCCGGGATGGCGATTTGGCAGCACCGACACCCGCTGATGAACGCCAGACCTCTTAGTGAGACGGGATGTGCATCGCCCAGGCAACCACACTGGCCTATGCTGCGGCCGTCACTAGTGACGCGACGTGCTTACGGACAGCCTCACCTCTGTGATAGTCGGCCGTGATAGCGGCGGGCAGCCACCCCGCTCCCTTGGCCACCCCAAGATGCGGGGCAAAACGCTCCAACTCGCCCACCCTCACGGCGACGATTCTCATTGATTCGAGATTGTCGAGAAGCCTTTGAGCTGCCACCGGGTCTGCGTGAAAAGCAAGTTCGCCGTAATCTTTCAAGGACGACCACGGGTTTCCCCTGCTTCGCAATTGGGCCATAAATTCACTCCGGATCTCCGCGGTAAAGCGTTCACCTTGACGGGAAGAAAATACGCCATTCAATGCCGATAGGACGTGTGAGACGTAGGTTGCCTCGCGGGGCTGCCTGAATTCCGCAGTGGCTCGATCGTAGTCTTGCTGCAAAAGAGACCAGTCGCCCCCCATTGCCTGCACGAGAACGCGAAGCTTCCCTCTGTCATTGAGGATGTCCAAGTCAGGGCTTGCGACAACGGGAACACTAACGGAGCGCAGGACTTTGGCGAGACGAGGAAATCCGTCCTTCCCACCGCTAGGAACGAACAAGATGTCCCCGGAAGGAATAGGCAGTCCTCCCTTCGGTTCCCATTCTTCGAGAGCCGAAGAGTAAAACTTGCAATCTCGCTCACCTTCCGCAAGAACCACAGCTTTGTGGAATAGTCCATCTAGCACATTCGAGTATCGAAGGACGGGGTCATCCCAGATTTCCCTCAAGTCGTCAACATTTAGTTGGTGAGCGCGGGTTCGGCCGTCACCTCCTCTCTCCAGGCGAATGATTGAGACGTCCGTTTCAGACTGAAGCAGTCCCGACAAAAGATTTCGGTCGTGCGTCGCCAGCACAACCTGCGTCCGCTTCGATTTTGCCTGTTCGCCGAGAATTCTGCCCAACGCCATGGCCTGCGGGGGATGTAGAAACGCCTCAGGCTCATCGATGAAAACAATGGGATATGCCGACGTGACCAGTGGGACGAGGAGCCCAATCAGACTCTTCATTCCGTCCCCTTGTACCGTCAAAGGTGGAAGAGACGCCAGCGCCCGCCAATACTCCTCGCTGATTTCATCGATCTTGGGGACGGGAACCCCAGTGTCCCCTACTCGAAGGTTGACGTTCCTGCTTAGCCGATCCAGCGTTAGCGGCTGTCCGAAAACCTCTAGTGACATACTGTTAAGTTCATCGAAAAGATCCCTGCGATCTTGCAAGATGTGCAAAGGGGAGAGGGCTGGGCCATTGAAGACGTCTCGCATCTCCACAGGTGCTGCACCGTTCATCCGCCCCCATGCGTCCCCGTAGAATGCAAGGAGATCATTTACCTCCTGCAGGCCGCCTTCTGAGATATCGGGAACGAGACGCCAATTGACAGCGTCGATGGGGACCTGCGCCCCGGGGCGAACGAAATGATTCTGGCCCGACAGATTAACAGTCGTAGCGTGCTGCGATATCCAGGCGCGTGCATCATCGAGACTGCCGGACTGCTTTATCAAAATGCGATCGACGATATGTGCAGTGCTGTTAAGTCTCGCGTTCAAGTGGCCGTGCTTGACGTGCGCAGCAATTTCCCGAAGCAGTGTGGATTTGCCTGCGTTGTTCGGGCCCACAATGGCAGTCACGCCAGATCTTGGAAGGGTGACAATTCCCCCGCCTATGAGTTCAACTGCCGGAATATGGATAGAAAAGTCATCGGCGTTTCCTGCCGAACCGAGCGGTTCCATTGTGCCCCCACCCCTTCGATGCAACCTGTTTAGGGTATCCGCTTTGGGGTCGGCAAGTAAGTGGGAGAGGGGAGCATCCTGGACGTGGTGATCCGGGCAGGCGACCCTACTGCGCTCGCGTGGGCTGTGAGTGGCAACGCGCCTCCCACTCGCGCCAGATAGCGCGGGGAACTTGGTTGGTTCAAGGGCAGGAACTTTACTGACCTGCGGCGGACTGCGTTGTGGCACCGACTCCGAGGGGTCTTCGGGGGTCGCTCGGACCGCACTGACGACGCTGCACTTGGAGTGCGGTGCCGTGACGGACTTCTGGGGTTCTGCGGACGCCGCGACCTTGGCTGTGCCACGCTGCCTGTAGCACAGAACCGCTTCGGTTGGCTGCGGATGGTCCGCCAAACATTTGCAGACCCACCATCGGAGTGGTATCCCGCCACAGTGCCCGCGGGCCGGGCCAGTGTGCTGACGCCAGCCCCATCGCTCTGCCTGTAGGAGGGATGCGGCGCCGGGCCCGAGCGCCGCACCCTGTGTGTCCTTCTGGTCGGAATGTGCCGCCGTTGTAGTTGCGCTCGCAGTTCCTGCCGCTTCCGTCTTGAACACGGTGGTCAAGGAGCGAGGCGCGACTAAGCGGAAGCAGATTGATGCTGAAATCCAACGCGAGCGCCTTTGGCGAAGTCTGCCTCAGAGCTCCACGGATGGCGCGGATGCCGGTAATGCGTCGGACGATGGAGCGGCGGAAGGGGCTGTCTGATCACGAGCCCTCCCTTCCGTAGCATCTCGCCGCCATCCTGTGGAATACGGTGCTACCGCCTGGGACGACCTCACGGTGATTGCGGCGGCCAGCCTGCCGGCACCCTGCGGACCCACTCTCAGCACGCCATCGACCTGGAGTGCGTCCGCCACCACCGCGAACGCTGGCTCCGGTAGACCCAGGCGCCTGACGATCGCGCCCACCGCCGCCGTTCTCAGGGCGCCGCTCGTTGTCCTGGTCCTTGTCCAGTTCGCTGGAGGGCATCAGCGTTCGCCGCCGTACACCCACCGGTCCTGAGCTGCCGCGCGTACCGGCTTGAACACCCTTGTACGGCCATGCGGACAGTTGGAAAGCGTGTTGGGGGCAACCCCTCACGAGTTCGAATCTCGTATCCTCCGCCAGTGCCTCACCGGGCACGATGTCGAAGGGCCCCACCGCAAGGTGGGGCCCTTCGACGTTGTCCCAGAGGCGTATAACCGCGCACAGAGATACACCCACGCCTCGGCAGACGAGCCAACAGGGCCGGCAGGCAGTCGGTTCGTGATGATGCCGCACCCGCCTACGGATCAGATGGCGAAGGGCCGCGCCCGCGTGTGCGGGTGCGGCCCTCGTGACTCGGTGAGCTCAGAGTCGGCGCGTCAGGTGCGCGGTCAGGCTGTGGCGCCGATGTCGGCCTTGCGGCGGCGCACGACGAACACGGCGCCGGTGCCGACGGCGACCGCGGCACCGCCCGCCAGCGCGATCATCGGCAGCGCCGAGTTGGAGCCGGTCTCGGCGAGGTGGCCCTGCGGGACGATCTGGTTGTCGCCGGCGGGCTTGGCCGGCAGCGGCTTCCGGCCGCCCTGCGGCTTGGCGTCGCCCGGGTTGCCCGACTTGGAGCCGGCGGCGAGGACGTCGAACTGGTAGAAGTCGTCGTCGCTGGAGTAGACGCAGTTGCCCTTGTCATCGGCGTACATGCCGATGGAGATGGCGAAGCCCATGCCGGCCGGGGCCTTGCTGTCGATGCTCAGCCGCAGGTCGATGGAGAAGGACTCCTTGGCCTGGACGTCGGTGTAGCCGAGGTAGCCGGCGCCCTCGTCGTTCTCGTTCAGGGAGATGTTCTGCCACGTGCCGGTGGCCGGGTCCTTGTACTGGAGCGTGAGGTAGCTCGTGGTGACTTCGTAGTTCTTCTCGTTGACCTGAGCGGCGAACACACCGAGGTCCACACGCTTGTAGGCGTTGTGGCCGGAGTTGTTGACGTTCAGCTTGAAGTTGTGGAACCCGCTGCCCGCGACGATCTGCGAGGGCAGGCCGGACAGGCTGGTGTGCAGGTTCTTGTCCTGCGTGTAGTCCTCGCTGTCGTTGCACACCTGCGGGCCCGGCGTCTCGGACGGCGAGGCGCTGGGGCTGGGGGTGGCCGGCTCCTCGTCGGTAGTGCCCTCGCCCTTCGAGTCGGACCCGCCCTCGGTGGTGTCGGACCCGTCCTCGGTCTTGGTGTCCGATCCGTCCTCGGTCTTGGTGTCCGATCCGTCCTCGGTCTTGGTGTCGGACCCGTCCTCGGCCTTGGTGTCCGATCCGTCCTCGGCCTTGGTGTCGGACCCGTCGCCTTCCGTCTTGGCGTCGGACCCGCTCAAGGCAGCCGATTCGCTGTCGGTGGAGGCGGGGGTGCTGGAGGAGGAGTCAGGGTTGCCGTCCGTCGCGAAAGCGGCCGGGGCCGCAAGAAGGACAGCAGGCGTGATGGCGGCCGTAGCGGCAGCGAGAGCCAGGTAGCGGCGAATCTTCATGCGAACCTCAGAGACAGGGGTGACCAACGTGTTCGCACAAGAGATCGCTGGGAAACTCAAAAAGTTGCGCAATATTCTGCACGTCAGAATGTGAGGTGCATCACACGTACCTTCGACGTTGCCCGTCTCGGTTTCCGTGGTGGGGGCGGCTACCAGGGGCGGACGAGGACGAGGCCGACCTTGCCGGGTCGTACGGCGTGCTCCACGGCCTTGGTCAGCTCGCCGAGGCCGTACGTGGCGGCCACGTCGAACTGGTCCTTGAGCCCCAGCGCGATCTGCTTCGCGGTGGCGACGTCGGACGCCCGCCTCTCGGCGGAGACCTCGGACAGCCACCGTCCGATGTTCTTGCCCCGCAGCGTCAGCGACTTGCTCAGCAGCGTCGACGCGTGCACCGAGAGCGGCTCCTCGGCGATCAGCCCGTAACTGACCAGCTTGCCGCCCGGCGCCAACAGGTCCAGAAGGCTCTCCGCCAGCTTCCCGCCGATCGGGTCGAGAGCCACACTCACCGGATGGCCACCGGCTGCCTCGCGGACCTCGTCGGCCCACCTCGGATGCTCTGTCGACACGACCGGCGTGTCCGGGAACCGCTCGCGCAGCTCAGCGGCACCGCGATCGCTGCGGACGACGTTGACGAGCGCCAGGTTGTGGAACTGGGCCAGGCCCGTCACCAGCCGCCCGACCGACGAGCCCGCGGCGGTCTGCACCAGGAAACCGTCATATCCGAAGGCCAGGTGCTCCTGCGCCTCACGGCGCAGCATCACCGCGGTCAACGGGTTCGCCAGCATCTGCGCGGCGACTTCGTCCGGCAGCTCATCCGGTACGGCGACGACCACCTCTGCCTCCGCCGCGATCCACTGCGCCCACGCCCCCGGCTGGGGGAAGACCGTCACACGGCCGCCGACCTCGACCCCGGGCGCCACGCGTGTGCCCGGGCCGATGGCCTCCACCACGCCGGTGGCCTCCGCGCCGGCCGGGACCGGTCGGGCAGCACTGCCCGGGTACGCCTCGATGGCCTGGAGATCACCGGGGTGCACCGTGAAGGCGGTGGTGCGGATGAGGACCTGGCCGCGCTCGGGCGCCGTCGGCTTCGGCTCCTCGACGACGGTCAGAACGTCGGCGGGCAACCCTCCACGGGTGTGGACGACACGACGGTTCATGATTCTCCTCATGCGCCGATACGCGCGGGGCTCGGCCGAGGCATCAGCGACGTCCCGCAGCAGCGGGTTCCGCCACTGAGTGCCCCGTCAAGCCGCATCAGCCCCCCGCCCTCACGCAGCCCCCTGGTCACGCTCGCACGCCGGGCAATCAGCGGCACAGTCGGCTGGGCCGATCGGGTCATGGGCCTCATGAAGCGCCCTTCGAACGGGCGCGCGTCGCGGAGGCCCGGCCGGCTCTTCGCCGGTCGATCAGTCACCCGTACGGCACGGACACCGCGTCTGCGGGCGGCGTTCGGCGCACGATGAGCAACGGACCCGATCTCACTTCGAGGAGGCCGCCATGGGACACGCCGTCGGCGATGTGCTCGGACTGGCGGCCGCTGTCGCGATCAGTCCGCTCCCGATCGTGGCGATCATCCTCATCCTGGCCACGCCGCAGGGACGTCCGAACGGCACCCTGTTCGCTGTCGGCTGGATCCTCGGCCTGGCCGCCCTCGGCGCGATCATGCTGGCGGTAGGAGGTTCCGGCGGCGCGTCCACGCACAAGCACCCGGCCACCTGGGTCGGAGCCCTCAAGCTCGCGCTGGGCGTGCTGCTCGTCCTGTTCGCCGTCCGGCAGTGGCGGGGACGCCCCCGTGACCCCTCACAGGCACACCTGCCGAAGTGGATGGCGGCCATCGACCGTTTCACCCCCTCCAAGGTGCTCGGACTCGGGCTGCTGCTCTCGGCCGCCAACGCCAAGAACGCCCCGCTGACCATCGCCGCCGGTGCCTCGATCAGCTCGGCCGGAATCCCCGTACCGCAGCAGATCGGCGCACTCGCGATCTTCGTCGTCATCGCATCGCTCGGCGTCCTCGCGCCGCTGGCCGTCTACCTGTCCATGGGAGAACGCGCCAAGAGCATCCTCACCGGCTGGCGGGACTGGGCCGCACAGCACAACGCTGCCGTCATGGCCGTCCTCTTCTCCGTCCTCGGACTCAAGCTGCTCGGAGACGGGATCAGCGTCCTCGCCTCCTGAGTGGCCTCTGCCGATCGCTGGCGCGGGCCTGGGGCTCAGTCAGGGCTGGTCGCTTTCGCGTGCCTTCGTGGCGCGGTTCTCCTGTGCCGACAACTCGCGGCGTCTGGCTTCGGCGGCCTCGGTGATCAGGTGGGCCGCGTCGGCGGGGAGGGCCAGGTTCTTCTCCAGCCATACGGCGTCCGTGCCCTGGGTGTGCGTGGCGAGGACCCAGGCGGCGTAGAGGCGTTCGCGGGACGGGGCGGCCGGGGTCCCCAGGGTGGCGCGGACCGCCTCCTCGGGGAAGCCGTCCAGGGTGTGGGCGGTGAACCATGACGTGTCGACCGGCTCGGCGGGCCGGCGGGCCCGTGGGTTCCTGAACAACGGACGGGAACGGCCCCGCCGCATCCTCGTACCCACGATGAGGGCGACCAGCGCAGCGCCCAGCACGGCCGCCGCCACGCCCATGCGGTCGGCGGCGGGGAGCCTCGTCCACACCGGCAGCAGGTATGCCACCACACGATCTCCTTGGTGCGGGTGGGGCGGGATCACATCAGGCCTCCCTCACCTCTCCATCGTCGCCCCGCGTCCGGTGCTCGGCCAGGCCCCCGATCCCGGCTCAGCCGATCTGGACGGCCTTGACCACCAGCAGCAGCGCGGCGATCACCAGGTAGCCGCGCAGCAGGCCCATGCCGAGTCTGAGTCCGGGGGACCAGACGACGGGCTCCAGCAGGGCGAGGGGAGGCATGCGCCAGCTCTCGCGTTCCGAGCGGGGGATCCGCGGAGGCGGAGGCAGTTCCGGGCCCCGGCGGGCGCGGATGACACGCAGTCCCACGGCCGCGCCAAGCAGCCCCACGACCAGCACACCGGTGAGCCACAGCGCGATCCGGGTGGTGTCCAGCGACGGGAACAGGGTCGTCGCGACGAGGATCCCGGACAGCATCAGGAGCACCGCGATGACGGTCGACGCCACCATGTTGAGCCAGCGCGGATTGACCCAGGGGCCGAGGACCGCCCGGTCGTTGCACAGCAGCAGCAGGAACACCGACGCGGAGGGCAGCAGCAGGCCCGCCAGGGCCTGAACGGCGGTCGTGATCAGCCCGAGGGGCGCACCGGGGATCAGCACGATGGCGGCGGCGAGCAGGACCATCCCGGCGTAGGTCCCGTAGAACGCCTTGGCCTCGCGGAAGCTGCGGTGCAGGGAGTGGCGCAGGTTGAACACGTCGCCGAAGGCGTAGCTGGTGGCCAGGGTGACCGCCGCGGCGCCGATGATCGACGCGTCCAGGAGCACGACCGCGAACATCACTCCCAGCACACGGCTGTGCCCGCCCAGGGCCTCGGCGACGCCCAGCGCGTCGGTGAAGTGCCCGGCCGCGCCCGTACCGCTCACGGCGTAGTCGGCGACGACGACGATCGCGACGGCGCCGCCGATCACGACGAGGGAGCCCAGCACGGTGTCCGCGCGCTCATGGCCGACGAACCGCGGTGTGATGCGCTTGTCGATGATGTTGGACTGCTGGAAGAACAGCTGCCAGGGGGCGACGGTCGTACCGACGATCGCGATGATCAGCAGGACGGCCTCCGAGGTGACCCCGCCCCGCACGCCCGGGACGACCAGGTGGTGCACGGCCGCTCCGTAGCGCGGGTGGGACAGCAGCGCCAGTGGCACCAGCAGCAGGCTGACGGCGATGAAGGCGAACATCGCGCGTTCCCAGCTCCGGAAGCTGCCCGAGGCGGTGATCGCCACCAGGGCGACGGCGGCGACCGGCACGGCGATGTACTTGTCCACGCCGAGGTAGCTCAGGGCGAGCGAGACGCCGATGAACTCGGTGACGATCGTCAGGAAGTTCAGCACGAACAGGTCGCCGACGCTGAACCAGCCCCAGAACCTGCCGAAGCGCTCGTTGATCAGCCGGGCGTGCCCGACACCGGTGACGGCTCCGAGCCGGACCACCATCTCCTGGTTGACGATGAGGACGGGGATGAGCAGCAGGAGCACCCAGAGCAGGCTGTAGCCGTAGTTCTGGCCCGCCTGGGCGTACGTGGAGATCCCGCCGGCGTCGTTGTCGCCCACCATCACGATCAGGCCGGGGCCGACGATGGCCAGGAAGGTCAGCAGCCGCCGCTTGAGACTCCGGCTGGAGTCCGCCTCCTCCAGCCGGATACGTCCCAGCGCGCCCTCGATGTCACCGAGGTGGGCCTCGTCCAGCACCGCCGTGCGGCGGGGGCGGGGGCCCGCCGGTGGCGTGGGGCTCCGGTCACGGGGGGCGCCGTCGCGTGCCGGCGTGGCGGCGTGCCCCCGGGCTCCGGGACCGACCGGTGGGACCGGTGGCCTGTCCGGGGCTGCGGGGTGCGCATCGGCGCCGTGCGCCTGTGGGCGCGGGCCGGGCGTGGGTCCGCCCCCGGCCGGGCGCGGACCGGGCTTGGTGGGCGAGTCCGGGTGCGGACCGGGCTCGGGCGGCGTGTCCGGCGGTGGGCTGCCGGACTTCGGCGCGTCCGGCCGCGAGCCCGGCGTAGGCGGACGGTCCTCCGGACGCGCGCCGGGCCGGGACCTACGGTCCTCCGAGCGAGCCCCCGACTCGGGCGGACCGTCCTCCGGGCGGGCGCCGGGCGGCGGCTGCTGCGGCGGGCGCCGGGCGGGCTGCCGGTCGGGCCGGGGCTGCCGGGGTTCCCTCATGGTGAGGGCTCCTCACGCCCATCCGGTCCCCCGGCGCCGCCGGCACCAGTGGCGCCAGGGATGCTTCCGGCCTCAACGGTCCGATGCGCGTCCGGTGGCGGGGCCACTTCCCGGCGCCGCCAGTCCTCCGGCAGTGTCGCCTCCAGTACGTCGTCGACCGTGATCACACCGAGCAGGACTCCTTCGTCGTCCACGACCGGCAGGGTGATGAGGTTGTAGTCCGTCATCAGCAGGGCGACGTCCACCAGGTCCGTGTCCGGGCCGACGCGCACGGGATCGGCCTCGCTCACCTCGGCCAGCCGGAGCCCGGGGTCGCTCTGCAGGATGGTGACCAGCCGGACCCAGCCGAGCAGCCGGCCGTCCTCGTCGACGGTGTAGACGCTGGTCAGCGCCTCCGGTTGGAGCCGGTTCGCGCGCCTGACCGCAGCCTCGGCCTCGCTCACGGGCGTATCCGGGGGCAGGGCCAGGAAGTCCATCCCCATCAGGCCTCCGGCACTGGCGGGGTTGAAGCCCATCAGGGTCAGCACCTTGGCCCGCTGTCCGGCGGGCAGCAGGTCCAGCACGGGTCGCCGGCGGCCCTGGCGCAGATCGTCGATGGCGTCGGCCGCGTCGTCCGCCCGCATCCGCGCCAGGACGGCGGCGATCTCCTCGTCGGTGCGGGCGTTGAGCAGCCGGGAGGCCCGGTCCTCCTCCAGTTCCTCGAAGACGTCGGCCTCCAGCTCCGGATCCTGCCGGACGTCGCCGAGGATCTCGCGTTCCTCGTCCCTGGAGGCGTCTTCGAGCAGGTCGGCGATCTCCGCGGGCCGCAGGCGCCGGATCCGGGCCGTGGGACGGCGGACCAGCGCGCTGCGGCTGTGTCCGATCAGCGGCTCGAACGCCTGCCAGTCACGGCACGCGTGCCCCGTCGCACGGTCCCCGAAGATCCCGAGCAGTCGGTGCGGGCGGTGCGTGTCCACGCCCGACAGCAGCCACTGGCCGTCGCGCTCGGCCAGTTCCAGGTCCTGCGCGCGGACCAGGCGGGCCTCGCCCACGTCGATCAGCCGGTGGCCCAGTACGTCCGCCCGCAGCAGCACCTCACCCTCGCGCCGCCCGAACGGCCGCAGGTCGAGCCGTGCGCTCTCGAGTTCCACCAGGCCCTCGGCGTCGAGAGCAGCCACCTGTTCGACCGGGACGAACAGCTCACGGCCGCCCACGCCGACCACGAGCCCGGTCACCACCGGATAGTCGGCGCCGCGCAGCCGGACGATCACGTCGGAGAGCCGCCCGAGCGACCGGTCGCCCGGGTCCACCACGGGGCGCTTCACCAGCGACGACAGATGAACGGGCGCCTGCTCCCGGTGTGCCGCCGGCCGCGGCGAAGACGGACTCACGGTCATCGCTCTGCCCTGCCCGAACGTCGACTGCCCCCGCGACCAACGGTATTGAATCACCGCAAACACACGCAAACGCCCCGCCGACGGCAAGGTGGTGTGTCGATCGGCGTCTCGAACGGCCCCTCGAACGGTGTCTCGAACGGCGTCAGGAGCCGTCGTCCAACCGGCCCAGTTGTTCGGCGAGTTGGAAGAGGGCCGGCAAGGCGGTGGCGATGGCGGAGCGGGTCGTGTCGTCCAGGGAGGCCAGGGCGGCGTCCATCCGGCGTTCGTGGGCCGTGGTCCACGCGGTGAGCTGGTCGCGGCCGGCGTCGGTGAGGGTGACGACGGAGGCGCGGCGGTCGGCGGAGTCGACCTCGCGCGCGACCAGGCCCGTCGTGATCATCTGGCCGATCAGTCCGCTGACGGTGCTCGGTGCGAGCCGCTGGCGGGCCGCGAGGTCGCTGATCCGGGCGGGCGAGTGCTCGCCGAGCACCTGGAGCAGCTCGACCTGGGCCATGGGCAGCTTCTCCCACGGATAGTCGGTGCGGATCGAGGCCCGCAGGGCGCGGCGCAGGCGGGTGACAGCCTCGGTCAGCAGACGGGCGTCCAGCGCCTCGGCGGCGGGGCCGAACAGGGGAAGCTCGGAACGGGGCTGCGCGGACATGCGGCAAGGGTAGCCGGGTCCACGCGGGCGCCCTCCTGCTCGCGGCGGCACCGCCTTGTCCGCCGGTTCACGCGGGGTGTTCACCGTCTCACGCGCGTGGTTCACCGGTCTCACTCGCCTCCTCACGCCCCGAGTTCCGACTGGGACCGCCCGTGGTCGCCCCGCTCGGGACCCAGCCGGGCCGAGACCACGGCGACGGCCGACACCGCCACCAGGATCGCCGCGGACCACCGGGCGCCGGCCTCGGTTCCACCGCCGGCCGCCAGGTGCAGGGCGAGGGTCACCAGTGCCACCCCCAGGGCGGTGCCCAGACCGCGGGTCATGTTGACCAGACCGCCGCCGGTGCCGGAGGAACGGGCCGGGATCGCGCCCATGATCAGCGCGTTGTTGGCCGGGGTGAACGTCCCCAGCCCCACGCCGACCAGGGCCAGCAGCGGCACCAGCCAGGCGATGGTCAGCGGAACGGCCATGAGCGCGGCCGTGGCGAGGAGGAACACGCCGGCTCCGGCCAGGCACCGGCCACGGTCGCTGAGGGAGCGCGGCAGCAACCGGTCACCGCCCGTGGCGCCGAGGGCGAACCCGGCGGGCAGCGCGGTCAGCACCAGCCCCGCGGTCAGCTCCGAAGCCCCCCGCGCGGTCAGCACGACCGGCACCAGCACCAGCGGGCCGAACAGCACCAGGTATCCGCTGAGCGCCCCGACCAGCCCGAACGTCACCGCGCGCACCCGCAGCAGCGCGAGGTCGAGCAGGGGCGCGGCGATCCGCCGCTGACGGCGGGCGAACCCCCAGCCGGCCAGGGCGGCCACGCCGAACAGCAGGACCACGCTCCAGCCGGGCACCGGCAGACCGGAGGCCGCAGACACACCGAGCAGAGCGCAGGTCGTCGCCACGGCCAGCAGCGCCAGTCCGGCCCAGTCGAAGCGGGTCACCCTCGTACGGGCCCTGGTGCGCGGCAGCAGATAGTGCCCGCTCACCAGCGCGACCAGCCCGACCGGCACGTTCACCCAGAACACCCAGCGCCAGCCCAGGGTGGACACCAGCGCCCCGCCCACCGTGGGCCCCAGGGCGAGCCCCAGCGCCTGTGCGGCGGCCTGCACGCCGAGCGCGCTGCGCATCCGCCCGCGGGGTGCGCTGGTGGTCACCAGCGCGACGCTGTTGGCCTGCATCAACGCCGCTCCGGCCGCCTGCACCACCCGGAAGCCCACCAGCGCCACCAGGGAGGGCGCCAGTCCGCAGGCGGCGGACGCCAGTGTGAAGACGGCGAACCCGTACAGGTACAGCAGCTTGCGGCCGTGGGCGTCCGCCAGCCGCCCGGCCGGCACCAGCAGCGCCACCAGGGCCAGCAGATACGCCAGCGACACCCATTCCACCGCGGCGAGCGAGGTGTGGAACTCGGTGCGCAGGCTGCCGTAGGTCAGCGTCACGATGCTCGCGTCCAGCTGGCCCATGAACGCCCCGAAGCACACCGTGGCCACGGCCAGCCGCCAGGCGTTCGGCCGCGACCGGATCCCCTCCGGGCGGGCCCGCTCCGCGGTGAGCACGGCGGGCCAGCGCGGGCGGGGCGGGGTGTGCGTCGTATCCGGAGCCATGACTTCAGATTACATCGGTCACCGAACTATTCGGGCTCCGTCCGATCAGGCCCCTCCCATGACGGCACCCCTTCGGCCTCATGGGTCCTCTTGACCTCATGAGCCTCCTCAGTCCTCCATCACCGCGACCGCGTCGAACCCCGCCTGGTGCAGGGTCCGGTGCACGGCGCGCCGGGCTCCGCGAATGGTGACCGCGGTCGCCGGCCACCGCGTGGCGGCCCGCAGCAGGGCGTAGGCGCAGGCGAGGTCGAGGTGGGTGGCCCCGCTCATGTCCACGACCCACTCGTCGGTCTCGCTCAGCTGCGGTGCCGCGAGTCGTTCCTCCAGCGGCCGCAGGGCGTGGGCACCGATGTCCCCGGTGAGGACGAGCTCGGCCCGCCGGTCGTCGGTCGCCCTGATCATCAAGGGCGACGCCGGGAGATGCGCTGCTGCCATGGCGGCCCTCCTTCGCGTGCGCCACACTCCGTCCACCTCCATGGTGAACCCGGCGCCAGGTCCGTGGGGCCCGGCGCCGGGGAACGTCCGGCTCAGAACCTCTTGCCCGCCGCGCCTCCGGCCGGTCGCGCCGGTCGTGCCGTCGTCGCGGTGCGGCGGGCGTCACGGACGCGGGCGGCGGACGTGGACATGGGCGGGGTCCCGGGGTGCGGAGTGCGGGGCTGACGGTGGCGGGGCGTGGCCCGCCGGGGCGGGCGGGTCAGGGTGACCTGACGTACGAGCTGCTGGAAGCAGGCCAGGGAGGCCAGGCCCGGCAGGGCCGCGGCCGCGATGTCGACGATCGTCCTGGGCGCCTGCAACACGCACAGGAGCATGGCGATGGACGAGAAGATCAGCACCACGCCCCAGGAGTGGACGGCGCGGCGCCGGTGCAGCGCGGACCGCAGCACGGACAGCGAGGCGACCAGCCAGGGACCGTAGACGAGCAGGGGCCACCAGGAGGCGATGCCGCCCTCCATACGGGCCACGGCCACGACGTGGAGGGGATCGTAGGCAACCATTCCGCCGAAGAAGCTCACCGAGGAAGCGATCACCGCGGTCAGCGCGGCGATGACATGACTGGCGGTCCGCAGGACGTCCGGACGCTTGCGTTCCCGGATCTTTCGATGGCGCCGGGCGACCCCCTTCAGGGGAGGCAGTTCCTCCGTGATCGCCTGGAGGTTCTCCAGGGGCGTGCTCGGGGCGGCCTCGGCGACCGGCGCCTCGTCGAGGGCGACGGGGACATCAGGGATGCCGGGGATGTCCGGCCGGTGCTCCTCCATGGCGTCCTGGAGCATGAAGGCCAGTTCCTCGGCCGGGTCCCAGGTCGCGTCCGGCGGCTCCAGGGGAGAGGTGAAGAACTCCGCCGGACCCCGGTGCCGCCCGGTGCCCGCCCCCTGGTATCCGCCCACATGGCCGGAATAGCCCGAAAAGCCCGAATAATCTGCCGAATGGCCGGAACGGCGATCGATACGTTCGTCGTACATGACGCGGCCGGTTATTCCGCTCCCGGGAAACGGGACCGGCCCACCGATCCGAGCCAGCGGCGGGCGAGGTCGGCTTCCAGCGTGCTCATCGCGTCCAGGAAATCCCGCAGCAGGGGTTCCGTCACCTTGAGGGCGACGGGGAAACCGCCTCTGGTCAGGGTCCCGTTGACGGTGGCCGACGAGTGCACGGGAGCGGGGAGGTAGGTGTAGGGGCCCAGCGCCACCGCGTGAGCGGCGACCGGGTCCCCTCGCTCCTGACCCCCGAACAGACCCCAGTACCCTTCCCTGGTTGCCTTAGTCATATCTCGACTAACGCCGTCCGACTTTCCCCGGATGCGCGGCAAATGGGTGAAGGAATTCCCTGATTAGCTCTATATGTGCGATCGGATGTCTCATCCGTACAAATGAAGAGACGGACATGGGGCGGTGAGCCGCCGTTCGGCGTGCGGCACGTCGACAGTACGTCCCTTCGGACGCATGTCACGGGTACCGACCCGCCGCGTTCCGCACGGGCGACGCGCCGGCCTGCGTCCCTCGGCCGCTAGCGCGGGATGTGGACCTTCCGCTCCTCGCTCGCCTGGTCGATCTCCGACACCCGTACCGTCGCCTTCATGGTCCAGGTGCCGGGGATCGGGAGATTGAGGGTGTCGGTGCCCCAGTAGCCGCCCCTGTTGGTCAGCGCGGCGTCGATGGGGCCGATGTTCCGTGCGGGCAGGGACAGGGACAGGCGCAGTTCGGGGACGGTGGTCAGACCGCCGTCCGGACCGTAGACGACGGCCTCCACCGCGTTCTGGCCGACGCGGCCCGGTTCCAGGGTGATCTGCACCTTGCCGTGACCGCCGGGGGTGCCGACGTCGAACGGGATGATCGTGACGGAGGCGCCCGGGACCCCGGCCACGGGCGCGGCCTGCGCCGCCTCGGCGGCCGCGCGGCCCGGCAGGGTGCCGGCCAGCACCGTGGTGAAGACCAGGACCGCGATGCCCACGGCGACCTCGGCCAGCACCGAGCGGCGCAGGGCGCGGCGGCAGACGTCGGGGGCGGACACGGATGTCTTCGTACCGGACTCCTCCGCCGGTGCCTTCCCGTCGGACGCGGCCGGGTCCGCGTCCGCCGTCACCAGCCGTGCCGTCCAGCGCCGGGAGTGGGCCGCCACGGCCAGCAGCAGCGCCACCACCACGAGTTTGACCAGCAGCAGCCGGCCGTACTCCGTGCCGGTGAGCGTGGTCCAGGAACCGAGGCCGCGCCAGGACTGGTAGACGCCGGTGACCACGAGGACGACGACGGCGCCGAAGGCGATCCGGGAGAAGCGCACCACCGCGGCGGTCAGCGCGGGACCGTCGACGGAAGGCGCCGAGGCACCGGCCGCCGTCCGGCCAACCGCACCGGCCGCCGCGCGAGCCGGACCGTCGACCGGAGCGGCCGAGGTCGCGGCGCCGTCCGAGGCCCCCGTGGCCGCAGTGCCCTCCAGGGCCGCGACCGTCGTACGGCCGCCGCTGCCCTCTGCAGACACCGTGACCGCCGCCTTCGCCTTCGGCTCCGGGTCGCCGTCCGGAGAAGCCGGGGGCGCTTTCCGGCGCGTGGCCGGTGGCGCGGCGCGTCCTGTCTCCGGCTCGTCCGGTGTGGCGTGCTGAAGGGTGGTCAGGAGGGCTGTCAGGCCGCCCAGCCAGACCGCCATCGCCAGCAGGTGCAGCACCGACGACGTCATCGCCACCGGAACCTGGATGCCGGCCGAGGCGTGCTCGGACCCCGCCCACGTCAGTGCCAGGGCGAGGGCCAGCGCGGCGCCCGCCGCCAGGTTCGCACGAGAGGGCTTCTCCTCCGGCGGGCGCCGGGACAGCCGTACGAGAAGGAGGGCCGCCGGTGCGAGCAGGGCCAGGCGGGTCAGCAGCACCAGGCCGGGGCGGCCGGTCAGGGTGCGGGCGAAGGCCGCGGGGTCGAAGGCCGACGCCGGACCGGTCCCGGTCTCGTAGGGCGCCCGCAGCACCAGCAGGGCGAGCGTGGAGGCCAGCAGCGCCCACCAGCCCGCCACCAGCGGCTTGCGCAGCGGGCCCGTGTGCGGCGGGCGGCACAGCAGTGCGAAGGCCGCCGTGCCGATCAGCAGGGCGGCGGCGCCGTAGGAGGTGTAGCGCGCGAGATCGTAGAGGCCGCGGGTCGTGGGGTTCTCGGCCGGCCCGGTGTCGATCGCGGCCATCGTCGGGGACGGCTTTCCCACGGAGAAGGTGAAGGCGCCGGAGACGGGGTGACTGTCCGCCGACACCACCCGCCACGCCAGGGTGAACGTGCCTTCGCCGAGCCCCTCGGGGAACGCCACCCGGGCCGTGTCCGGACGCCCCGGCGCGTGCTGCGGCTCGCCCGTAGGCACCCGCCGCCCCTCGGGGTCGAAGAGACGGAAGGAGTCGTCGAGCAGGCTGACGGACTCGGTGAAGGACAGAGTGACCGTGCCGGGCGCCGACTTGAGGACGGTTCCGTCGGCGGGGTCCGCGCTCCGCAGTGCGGCGTGCGCCGAGGCGGGTGAGGCGCCACCGAGAAGGAGCAGGACCAGTACCGCGCCGAGCAGCGTCAGCTTCCCAAGTCGCCGCCGCCGTACGCGTCCACGGCGCACAGCGCCGTCCCGACCTTCGCCCCGCCGTCCGGTCACGTCACTTCTCCGTCTTGGCACTCGCCGGCTTCTGGATGGGTACGGACGAAGGCGGCGTTCTGCTCACCGAGTCTTGCCCACCGGGGATCCTCCGTGTCCTCCGGGGCCCTCCGGGATCCTCCGGCTGCGTCCCGCCGTCCGGCGGGCGACCATCGGGACATGGACGTCACCCTTCACCTCGCCCAGGACCCCGAGGCCGACGCGCTCCGCGGCCGCAGTCCGCTCGCCGCCCTGGTCGGCATGCTGCTTGACCAGCAGGTCCCGATGGAGTGGGCGTTCACCGGGACGGCGACGATCGCCAGGCGCATGGGCACCGACGACCTGGACGCCCACGAGATCGTGGCCTTCGAGCCGGAGACCTTCGCCCGGCTCCTGTCGGACAAACCGGCCGTGCACCGCTACCCGGCGTCGATGGCCATGGGGTCGACAGCGGGCGGGAGCTGCTGCGACGGCTGGAGGAGCTGCCCGGGTTCGGCAAGCGGAAGGCGCAGATCTACCTGGCGCTGCTCGGCAAGCAGCTCGGTGTGCGGCCCACGGGGTGGCGGGAGGCGGCGGGAGCGTACGGCGAGCCGGACTCCCACCGGTCCGTCGCCGACATCACCGGGCCCGATTCGCCGGCCAGAGTGCGGGCGCACAAGCAGGAACTGAAGGTGGCGGCCAGAGCGGCCAAATCAGCCACGACGACCAAGACAGTCAAGACGGCCAGGACGACCGGCACCGGCAGGTCGAGCAGGGCGGGCAAGGGGACGAAGTCTTCCGGGAAGTGACCGGGTGGCGGTACGCCCCGGGCGGGCCCCGCGGCGGACGTCAGCCGACCGGCCGGTCCCAAGTGGCGGTGGTCGCGCGCCCGTTCGCAGCATGGACCATGACCGAGCCACCGAGCAGCGGCCCCGCAGGCGCGGGGTACGACGATCGTCTCGTCCACGCCACGCGGGACCCACGGGACGTGCGGACCTCGCCGCCCTCGCCGCCCCCGCAGTACGAACCGCCGCTGGAAGGACCCCTGCACCTGCTGTCCCACGCCGCCTGGCAGGCGGTCCTCGCCACCGGTGCGGCGGCGCTGATCCTCGGCATCCTGGTACTGCTCTGGCCGGGCGCCTCCCTGCTGGCCGCCGGCGTCCTCTTCGGGATCTACCTGCTGGTCAGCGGCGTGCTCCAGCTGGTCTCCGCGTTCGGCACCCACAAGACGGCCTCGTTGCGCGTGCTGGCCTTCATCAGCGGCACCCTGTCGATCCTGCTGGGCCTGCTGTGCTTCCGCGGCGCCACGCAGTCGATCCTGCTGCTCGCGCTGTGGATCGGCATCGGCTGGCTGATCCGCGGCATCACCCTGACGATCGCCGCCGTCCACGACCGCGGCGCGCCCGCGCGCGGCTGGCAGATCTTCCTCGGCGTGCTCACCTTCATCGCCGGGATCGTGCTGATCGACTCTCCGCTGGCGTCGGCCGCGGTGCTCATCGTGCTCGGCGGGTGGTGGCTGGTGGTGGTCGGCGTCTTCGAGATCGTCACCGCCTTCCGCATCCGCGGGCACGCCGAGCACGTCCCCCGTACCGCGTGACCCGTTGTCCACAGCCTGTGTACAACTGTCCAACGGCCGGGACTCCGCACCCGCAGTCCTGGCATGATCTCCGCCGTCGCTCATCGCCGGCATCGCCGGCAGCTCCGTCCCCCGTTCCCGGTTCGCCCGGTTTTGCCGCGGCATTTCCAGCGCCGCACTCCGGTGGCCGGGCTGCGCCCGGAAGGTCTGGGCCGGTAGGCTCTCCGTGTGATCTTCAAGCGCATCGGAAACGGCCGGCCGTACCCCGACCACGGCCGGGAGAGCACCCGGCAGTGGGCGGACGTCGCGCCGCGCCCGGTCCGCCTCGATCAGCTCGTGACCACCAAGCAGCAGCTCGACCTGGAGACCCTCCTCGCGGAGGACTCGACGTTCTACGGCGACCTCTTCGCGCACGTCGTGAAGTGGCAGGGCGACCTGTACCTGGAGGACGGCCTCCACCGCGCCGTGCGGGCGGCGCTCCAGCAGCGCCAGGTGCTGCACGCGCGTGTGCTGGAGCTGGACTGAGCCTCCGGGCTTCGGGCCACCCTCCGGACCGCCGTTCGGCGACGGTTTGGACCTTTTGGGTTCAGCTGAGCGGTCACCAATGATCATCTAGTAGGAATCACCGCTCACGCGCATTACGCTGCGCCCATGAGCATGCTGACTCCCCCCGGCATGGGCGGGAAGTACCGGATCACGGGGAACAGATACCCGCGGATGCGCAAGCCCCGGCGGCGCGGCAGGCTCGCGTTCCTCGCCGCCGCCTCCGTCGCGGTGCTGGGCGTGATCGGCTGGGGCACGTGGCAGCTCATCGACGTCTTCACCGGCGGCAGCAAGGCCTCGGCGGCCAGCAGCGACTGCTCGACCAAGGCTTCGCCCACGGCGAGCCCGTCGCCGACGAACGCGGCCCGGGCGCTGCCCAAGCCGGGCCAGATCACGGTCAACGTCCTGAACGCCACGCCCCGCAGCGGCCTGGCCAAGCAGACCGCGGACGAGCTGAAGAAGCGCGGCTTCCGCATCGGTCAGGTGGGCAACGCGAACGAGGCGTTCGACAAGAAGGTCAAGGGCGCCGGACTGCTCCTCGGCCCGGCGTCCTCGCTGAACACCTCGCTGCCCGTCCTCGCCACGCAGCTCGCCGGGGCGGAGAGCCGCACCGACACCCGCAAGGGCACCGACGTGGACCTGATCATCGGCACCGGCTTCAAGGCGCTGACCCGGTCGGCGGCCGCCGACGAGGCCCTGACCGCCCTGACCGCCCCGCAGCCGGAGGCGACCACTCCGAAGAGCGCCTGCTGAGGTTCCGCGGCCGCCCGGCGGCGGGCGGTTGCCCGCGGGGCGGCCACAGGTGCTCCGGCTGAGGGACGTCGGGCCGTGAGCAGGAGCTACTCGGCGGCGCCGTACATCCGGTCGCCCGCGTCTCCGAGGCCCGGGACGATGTAGCCGTGCTCGTTGAGGTGTTCGTCGACCGAGGCCGTCACCACGGTCACCGGGGTGCCCGCCAGGTCGCGTTCCATGACGGCGACGCCCTCGGGGGCGGCCAGCAGGACGACCGCGGTCACGTCGTCGGCGCCGCGCTTGATCAGTTCCTGGATGGCCGCGACCAGCGTGCCGCCGGTGGCGAGCATCGGGTCGAGGACGTAGACCTGACGGCCGGAGAGGTCCTCCGGCATGCGCGTGGCGTACGTCGAGGCCTGGAGCGTCTCCTCGTTGCGGATCATGCCCAGGAAGCCCACCTCGGCGGTCGGCAGCAGCCGCACCATGCCGTCCAGCATGCCGAGGCCGGCCCGCAGGATCGGCACCACCAGGGGCCGCGGGTGGGAGAGCTTGACGCCGGTGGTCCGGGCGACCGGCGTGTTGATGTCGACCTGTTCGGTGCGCACGTCGCGGGTCGCCTCGTAGGCGAGCAGGGTGACCAGTTCGTCGGCGAGCCGCCGGAAGGTCGGGGAGTCGGTGCGGCGGTCGCGCAGCGTGGTGAGCTTGTGAGCGACCAGCGGGTGGTCGACGACGTGGAGACGCATGGGCCAAGAGTAATCGGGCCCCGATCCGGCCCGCCCGCCCGCTGCCCCATGGGGTGCGGCCCGGACCGCGCCCCGCCACCGTGCTCCGGCGTGGCATCAAACCCGCCATCGGGGGGAAAGTGGGAGTGACGGACTGGGGTGGTGAGCCGATGCCTGAGCGGGAACGGGAACCTGGCAAGGACCCCTCGCGGCGCGCGCGGCGGGAGACGGGGGACCTCCCGGAGACGGCCGGCGCGGTGGATGCCGACGCCGAACGGCGCCGCCGCCGGGCCCGGTTCCTGCGCGACCTCGCCGAGGCGCGGGCCCTGCGCGACCGCGTCCAGCCCCGCCGCGCCAGGACCGCCCGGCTGCGGCACGCCATGCGTATGCGCACGTTCCGCTGGTAGGACGCCACCTGCACCCGCACGGACGCCTCCGACGGTGGGTGTGCGTGGCCGCCGGGGGAAAGCCGCGTACGATCCGCTGGTGGCGGCAACGTGCGCGCTGGTGAGTCCTTTACCGGTGTGCGGTCAAAACTGCTGGACACAGGGAGCCGAAGACGTCCCCTGAAGGCCTTGTTTCTGCCACGATTCCGAGTGGGTGGGGCTCGGAGCCCAGCTCCCCCGCCCACAACCTCCGCCGGGGGGACCCCCAACCGGCACGCCTATGACCAGTGGGAGAGTCACGGTGTACTTCGCCGCACTGCTCGCGCGCACCGAAGACGGGTGGGAAGCGAGCGACACAGAGCTCGACGATGTGGAGACGCTGGCCGACCTGGCCGAGCTGGCCCGGGAAGCCTCGACCGACGACGACACGGTGCTCGTCCTGATCGAGCAGGAGGACGCGTGGTTCGGCGTGGTCCGCGTGGAGGGCGAGGACGACCCTCGCATCTACGTGTCCGACGCCGCCGCCGCCGCCCGCAGCTCGTACGGCGAGATCCTGCTCACCGACGAACTGCTCGGCCGGGAACCCGGCGACGACGGCCCCGACCTGGACTCCCTCGACCTCGACGGCACGGAGGAGGGTGAACCGGCCTCCGCCGAGGACGAGGAGGAGCCGTCGGGCGAGGCCATCACGCACAGCCCGCTGGGCGACGGCGGAATCCTCGCCGATCTCGGCGTCGGCCCGAAGGAGCTGCGCACCCTGGACCCGGACGACGCCCTGAACGCCATCGCCGAGGCCCTGGGCGCCTCGGAGGTCCTGGAGACCGTCCGCTGACCGGGCCGGACGCGCTGCGGACGAACGGGACTCCGGACCCGGCCGAGGTCCCCGACCCCGTGCGGGACCCCTGGCGGGCCGCGATGCGGCTCGCGCTGGACGAGGCCGGGCGGGCTCTCCCCGGTGGGGACGTGCCCGTCGGCGCGGTCCTGCTGGCCGGCGACGGCACGACCGTGCTCGGCGTCGGCCACAACGAGCGGGAGGCCACCGGCGACCCGACCGCCCACGCGGAGGTGCTCGCCATCCGGCGGGCCGCCGCGAGGACCGGGCAGTGGCGGCTGGCGGGCTGCACGCTGGTGGTCACGCTGGAGCCGTGCACGATGTGCGCCGGAGCCCTCGTGCTGTCCCGGGTGGACCGGGTGGTCTACGGCGCCCGCGACGAGAAGGCCGGCGCCGCCGGCTCCCTGTGGGACGTCGTACGGGACCGGCGGCTCAACCACCGGCCCGAGGTGATCGAGGGCGTGCTCGCCGAGGAGTGCGCCGCGCTGCTGACCGACTTCTTCCGCGGCCGCTGACCCCGGCCGCCGGACGGGACGGAAACGGATTTCGGGCCACGGCCCGGTGTGCTGTAAGGTCTCCCTCGGTAGCGTGTCCGAGCGGCCGAAGGAGCTCGCCTCGAAAGCGAGTGTGGCGCAAGTCACCGAGGGTTCAAATCCCTCCGCTACCGCAGATAGACGAAGGGTCCGACTCATAGAGTCGGACCCTTCGCGCGTCTCCGTCTCAGTTCCCGTCTCAGTTAGCCGCACGACGAGCACGATCCCTCGCCGCGACCTCGTACCAACAAAGGCGGGAGGCTCACACGCTTCGCACCCCGTCTACAACATTGCACTTCGGTCTACACCATTGCACTTCGTCCTCTTATGTGACCTTTCGTGCCACGAGCGCTAGGAACTCACGGAGCCCAACCCCCTGATGTCTTTGACCTACCCGCAGCGATCATGCAACGTATTTCCGTGGCCCCCGGGGCTTAGCCCGACTTCCTTCTAAGGAAAGTTGGGCTTCTTGCTGTCTGAGGCCCTACGAGCCCCGCGAAGGGAAGGAGGGCCACCGCAATCCCGCGAGGCCCTAGAAGAGGGGGCCTGCCCGCCGAAATCTTGGCGGGTAAAGGCGGACAGGCCCCCGGAGCCCACAGGGGACCTACTTTGACCGTACACATCGAAGGTGTGCGAATCGCGATCATGGTTATCGGATGTCTGATCGGTTATTTCGTGTTCAAGCACTCCACGCACGCGCGCCCTGGACTTCCCGCGACCCGCGGAGACATCGTCGAAGCCATCAGCGTGGCGTGCGCCGTGATCACCGTCTTGATGCTCCTCTTTGGCGACGTCGGCAAAGGCCAGCACAACGACAGCTCGGCACCGGTGGTGAACCCCACGTCGGTCTTCACCGCGCCGTCCTCCTCCGCCATGCGGAACTAGCCACGTGCTACATGCCGAACGTGCCCCGCCCCTGACAGGGACGGGGCACCCTACGGGCACTCAGCCGTCAACATCCCTCGTGCGCTCAGTCGGCCGCCAGATGAGTCCGTCAACCCGGCGCGCGATATCGCTGCGGACGGCGTCAACCATGTGCTGATACCGCGCGGCCATGGCCGTGGTGGACCATCCCATGATTCCCATAACGGCCCGCTCGGAGACTCCGAGGATCAACAAGACCGTGGCGGCGGTGTGCCGGGCGTCGTGCAACCGCCCGTCCCGCACCTTCGCGGCGCTCAGTAGTTCCTTCCAGTCGTCGTAGTCCGTTCGGGGCGAGGTGCCCTCACCCGTTGGGGTGGAAAACAGCCACCCCTCCTCCGACCAGTCGCTACCGGCCGCCGCTCGTTCGGTCTCCTGCTTGGCCCGGTGAGTCCGCAAGAGGTCCACAAGCTGTGCGGGCACTCCGACGGCCCTGCGTCCCGCGCGGGACTTCGTGTCGGCCGTCTCCGGGTTGGTCCGTTGGCGCTGTGGGCAGTAGCCGGCCTTCCTTCCGCACGTGTCGCCGCATCCGTGGGCATAGCGCGGCCGACGACGGCTCCGACGGACCATCAGGACGCCCCGTTCCAGGTCTACGTCCGTCCATTTGAGGCCGAGCGCTTCACCCTGCCGGAGTCCGAGGGCGAGGGCCACGGCCCAACGTGCGGAGTTCCGCCGTTCGTCCGCCGCACGCAAGAGCCGCTGCACCTCTTCGACGGTGTACGGCTCTACCTCCTCTTCTCGCACGCGGGGTGCCTTGGCGAGCTGGACGGGGTTCCGGACGAGGTGTCCGCGTCGCACCGCTTCGTTGAGTGCAGTGCGGAACGTCCGGTGGATCTGGTGGATCGTCCCCGCCTTGCGGCCGTCGGCTTGCATCCGCCCGTAAAAGTGCTCGATGTGCTCCGGCTTCAGCTTGTCGAGCCGGTGAGCGCCGAGGGCGGGAATCAGATGCTTCCGCACGGCGACGCCGTACCCAACCATCGTGTTCTCGTTGACGGTGAGCGGAGCGATGTTCTCGACCCAGTGCGTCAGCCACGTCTTGACCGTCCAGGGGCGGCCGGCCTTGCGGATGGTCTTAGCGTCGCGCTGCTTCTCCAGCTCACGGACGGCGGCCGTCACCTCGGCCCGCGTCTTGCGCTCCACGTGGCGGCGGTCCGGCTTGCCGTCTTCGCGGATCCCGACCGTCACCCGGCCGTGCCACTTTCCGTCCTTGCCCAGGTAGATGGACGACCGGCCGTTGGGCTGTCGGGTGCGCTTATTGTCCTTCGACTGCTCTGCCATTCGGTGTCCTTACGCGGCGGTGCGGGCACGGTGGTTGTTCGCCCGGCGGCGGGCGACGAACTGAGGTACGGCGTCAGCGGGCACCCTGCGGAGGTGGCCGACGGTGATGGACTCCAGCTCTCCGGAGCTGATGAGCCGGTAACAGACGGTTCGGCCGATCTGGAGGCGGCGGGCGGCCTCTTCGACGGTCAGCAGCACGAGGTCGTGATCTACGGCGGCAGCAATGTGGGCCGTATCCATGCCGTTGAAGCTCCTTCGTCTCGTGCGGAGGGCGTTGAACCCCTGGCCCCCCTCCCGGGAAGTCCGCTACTTCCGCTACCGCCGCTACCGTGCAGGTCAGGGGCCTGTTCGAGGTAGCGGGAAGGGGTAGCGGTAGCGGATGGGTAGCGGCTAGGTAGCGGCAACCGGGGCCGGTTGCCGCTACCGCGTTAGTGCTGGTCAGGCCGCGTTTTCGGTGCCGGGTAGCGGAGGTAGCGGACTTTCCGGGGGAGGGGGGCAGTAGCGGGCCCACGCGTCCCACAGATCGGCGCTGTAGTAGCCCTTCAGGACGCTTCCGGCGGCCTTGATGTTGCGGGAGGCGATCGGCTCGTTGTCCGCTGTCATGTACTCCGCGAGCAGCTTGGACAGGCGCCGGTTGTCGAGCGGCTTGCCGTGCAGGTCCGCCCACGGGGCATCGTCCAGGGCGTTGAGCCGATCGAGGATGGCGACGGTGGGCAGGCGATCAATGCCGACCATGACGTGATCACGCAGGTCGGTCAGCAGCCGGACCCCCAGACTGCCTTTGTCGTTGGCCTTGGACGCGGTCACCAGGGTCACGCAGGCTTCGCGGGCCCTGGTGGGCCAGGCGCCGCCGGCCGCGTCGGCGATGGCGAGCAGGGGTTCCCAGACGTCCGCCGGCCGGTCGGTCACGCCGTCGGGCATCTCGGGCCACGCCCCCATGACCGAGTCGCGGGCCTGCTCCGTCCACTGCGCGAGTCGGTCACGGAGCTTGTGGCCCTCTGCTTCGTGGAGGCGGGCGCGGAAGGCTTCCACGCGTTCGTTGCGGGCCCGGCGCCGCATCCGGATCACGACCGAGCGGGTCATGATCGTGTCCGGCAAGGCTCCGAGTCCGGCGACCGCGACTGCGCAGTACGACGGGAAGGCTTGCACGGTCTGGTTGCCGCCGTCGCCGATGCACCGGTACGTCACGCCGGTGCGACGGTGGCCGGCGTTGAGGAAGCCGCGCAGTTCCTCGTTGTCCCCCGCCTTGGGACCGAAGATCGTGTCGATCTCGTCGAACAGGATCGTGGGCCGCCCGTTGGGGTTGGACACGGACCGGAACAGGGCGGCGGCGGACGCGTTGACGGCCGTCATGGGCTGCGGCACGAGGGTTTCCACGACCTCCAGTGCCCGCGACTTGCCCGACCCCGGCTCGGGGGACAGGAAGGCGATCCGCGGGGTGGAGTCGAAGCAGTCGAGCAGGTGGGCGTGCGCGTCCCACAGCGCCACGGCGATGTAGGCGGCCTCGTGCGGGAAGACGTTGAAGCGGCGGTGGAAGGCTTCCACCTCGTCGAGCAGCGCGGCCCCGTCAATGGCGTTCATGCGGCGGCCCTCCTTTCTCGGGTGGTCGTGGAAGCTCCCGCGCAGCCGGACTTGTGGGCGGCGTACTCGGAGACCAGCGCGGCCACGGCGCGGGGGCCGGCGGCGGTGCCGGTCTGCCCGCAGGCGCAGGCGTAGGCGGCGGTGGGGGTGTCGCCGTAGCGCTTGGACCAGCGGGCCCCGTCCCAGTGATCGCGGTAGACCGGCGGGGCGTAGATGCGGATACCGGGCCGGGCCGGTGTCGGGTCGTCCGTGCCGTGGCGGGCCTCGTCGGTCCGGTACCGGTCAGAACGAAGAGCAGTTCGGACGCCCTTACGGGCGACGTCCTTCGGCTCGCCCACGGCCGCCGGGGGCGTGGCCGGTTGGGCGGCGCGCAGGCCGTCCGGGGTGGTGGTGATGCTCTTCAGGCGAGGACGGGCGCTCATGCCGCATCCCGCCTTGCCTGGTTGTGGGCGATGGACCAGTCCAGGGCGCTGCGGAGGGTGGAGCGGCACTCGGACGCGGACAGTCCGGCCGACTCGCCCCCCTCCTGAAGAGCCTGCTCGACCACCGACCGGGGGAGGTCGCCCCACGCGACGAACCGCCCAAGAGCCCGCGCGGCACGGAACAACGTCGTTTCCCGTTCGCCGACTTGGGCCGCGGCCACGTTCCGCGCCTCGTTGGCGAGCGCTACATCCGCGTATCGGCGGGATTGCCCCGTGATGGCCGTCGAGGGTGCCTGCGACGGCTTGGGGGCCGGTTGCAGGATGGCTTGCAGCCACGCGGGCAGTGCGGCCGTCTCAGGGCGGCACAGCGCTTCGTACGGTCCGGCGGGTGTGATGCTGCCGGCGGCGACGACGTAGCCGCCCCACGCGCGGGTGTCGACCGAATCGGCAACCGTGCCCGCGGTGTTGGTCAGCCGGACGCCGGACGGGGCGGTGAAGTACAGGTGTTGTCCGCCGCTCGCGGTCCGGGTGCGGTAGGTGGTGGGGACGGCGTGCCCGGCGCGCTCGCAGAGCGCCCCAAAGGTCGTCGCGCCGTCAGGCGCGTCCGAACTGCCCTTGTGCTCTGGCGTGTCCAGGTCGACGACCACCAGCCCGGAAGGGCCGGTGGCAATGCCGACGTTGAACGGCGCCCGCGACCACGCGGCGCGGATGCGATCCGGGTCGGTGGTGGCCCGCTGTTCCCACTTGCGGTGTCCGTGCTCGCACGGCCCGGTACCGGGGCAGGTCTTCTCCCCGTGCAGGGCGGGCCGCTTGGCGCCGGGGCGCAGGGGGAAGACGTGCCAGCCGCGGGCGGCGGCGTCCAGCGCTGCGGACAGCAGCGCTAAACGGTCGTCATGGGTCATGCTGGAGACCTCCAACAGGTCTGTTGCGGACTGGTTGGGCAAGGGCGGCCCCGCGATCTTTGGCGAGACGGTGGGGGCCGCCCTTGGCGTTGCTAGTGGTTGGTGGTGCGGGCGATCAGTCCGCGGGTGTGGGTGGTGGTGTTCTCCTGGCGGACCGGGCCGGCGTAGTGGTGGTGGTGTTCGGTGTGGGTGGCCTTGAGGGAGCGCAGGGCCGATCCGACGGCCGCCACGATGGCGGCCACGGCGGCGATGGGCAGGGTGACGAACAGGACGGACGCGAGGGAGACGGCGGCGAATCCCTGGCAGGCGAGCCAGACACCGCATCCGACGCCGACGCAGGCGGCGCCGACGCCGATGCCGGCGACGGCGGTGCCGGCGGCCCAGGCGGGAACGATCCGGTGGTCCGGCTGCGGGACCGGGGGCGTGCTGCCGTAGGCGGGCAGGGGGCTGGTGTCGCGGTACGAGGTCGGCACCTCGGGTGCGGGCCGGTACGCGTCGGCAATGATCCGCCGTGCCTCGGCCGCGGCCTGGTCGTCACTCATCCGGGCGTCCGGTCGGGCCGGGCTGGGGGTGGTCTCGGGGGTCATGCGGAATCCCTTCCGGTGCTTACTCAGGGAGGCGGAACCACCCCCTTGGGGGTGGGCTGTTGAGGGGTGTTTCGGGGGTCTGACCTGCGTGCCTCCCTGACTCCCTGAGCGATCATTTGCGCTGGTCAGGGCGAGGGAGGCGGGTCAGGGAGGCGTTCAGGGAGTTCTCCCTGTCTCCCTGGCCCGTCGGGGGTCGCCTCCCTGTCACTGGGAGGCGGAAGCGGAACCGTCGCTGTCGCGGTTGGTGAGGGCGCGGGCGACGCGGTCGCGGCCGACGACCATGCGGCCGTCGGACTTGTACGGCTCCGCGCCGGCGTCCTCCAGCACGCGCTTGAGGTCGCCGGGCGTCCACCGGCCGTAGGCGTCCGGGTCGAGCGTGGACAGTCGCTTGAGCACGTCGGCGGTGAGCACGCGCGGCGCGTCCCCGAGCACGGCGAAGATGTCGGCGAGCGGGTCACGCTCCTCGCCCCGCTCGATGACGCGCAAGGTGGCCACCCCGTCCCGCAGCGCCTTGGCCCGCTCCGCGATCTCAGTTGCGGTGTCGGTGTCGATGTAGTGGGTGCGGACGGTGATGGACGCCTGGCCGGCCGGGATCTCGATGCCGTCGGAGGCGACGACCAGGGTTCCCTTGTCCAGGCCCTGCCGCAGCAGGTGCGGAGCGGCCCCGCCGTCGACCGCCTTGTCTCCCAGCGCCATGCGGGACTGCGACTCGGTACCGAGGGCGAGGGAAGCGCGAGTGTGGGCGCCTTCCCGGACGAGCTTGGGGAGGTTCTGGTCGGTGGGGTCCTGCGTGCCCTGCCACAGCAGCACGTTCACCGCACGGCCCTGGTTGTGAATCTTCCGCGCGGCCGTGAAGTACCGGCTGGTGGCCTTGCTGCCTCCGTAGGGCCGCCTGTCCTCGTCCTTGGCCGGGCACATGAACGCCACCTGCGCCTCGTCGACCAGCAGGATCAGCGGCGGGAAGGCGGCACCGTCGGGGGCCTGGAGACGCCGGTTCATCTCCTCCACACCCCCCTCGACCATCTCGGTCGCCTCGATGACGTGGTCATCGGTCGGCCCCTGGATCAGGACGGTGGCGAGCCCGTCGAACATGGCCCAGTCGCCGGCGCCCTTGAGGTCGGCGATGCGGAATTCCACGGTGCGGTCCAGGGCGAGCCACAGCGCGAGCGCCCGCAGAGCGGCGGTCTTGCCCTGGTTCGACAGGCCCGTGACCAGGAGCATGCGCTGAAACAGGCTCAGCAGAGCCGCATCCCCGCGCAGGTCCTGCCCCCAGGGGGCGCGGCCCTTGGTGTAGTCGGCGGTCAGGGTGTCGTCGGTGGCCAGCGGGGACGGGCCGATCGGCTCGTCCAAAGCTCCCGAGTCGGCGATCCACAGCCGCACGGTGCGGGCGGCTTCCGGCAGGGTGATGAACACCTCGTGCTCGTGCCGGGTCAGGTTCTCCGCGAGCTTCCGGCGCCGGTTCTGCACCTCGACCGTGGACACCCCCGACGGCAGGGTGACGTCCACCTCGACGCCGCATCCGGCGATCCGGATGGGTCCGAGCATGGACGCGCCGGCGTCGCCCATCTCCTTGATGGCGTTCCGCAGCGCCGGGACGCCGAGGTCGCGCAGGGCCTTGACCACGATGGACGGGGTGATGGGCTCCCCCGCGGTGTCGCGGACGTTCACCGGGAGCGCCCACTGGGGTGCGGCTTGCTGGTGGCTGCCGACGGCCCACAGGGCGAGCAGGGCGAGGAACGGGCCGATCGAGACGAGCGGCCCCCACACCACCTGAACGATCGTGATCAACAGTTGGATGAACTTGACCACGGCCATAAGCGGGGTGATGACGTCAGTGGCGTCCTTGTTGGCGATGGCCAGGACGACGCCGAGGGCGACCAGGGAGCCGATGCCCATACCGGTGCCGACCAGCACACCCTTCGCGGCGTCCATCGGGGAGTGCAGGAGGTCCATGCGGCGACGGTGACGGGCCTCACGGAAGCGCTGCCCGCGCTCCTCCCACTCCGCCGCGGCCTCATAGTTCCCGGCCGCCTCCGCCGCCCGGAGCATCCGCTCATAGCGGGCGGCCGTGCGGCCGTCCCAGGTACGGCGGGCCACGATCCGCGCGCCACCGAACACGTAGAGGCCGTGCCGAGCAGCGCCGCGCGCGGCCGTCCTGGTCGTCTCGTGCGTGACCACCGTGCGGATGGCACGGCCCGAGCGGACCCACAGCGGCACGACCGGCGCGGTCGGCGGCTCGGGGACGACGGTGAGGGTCGGGCGGGTGTCGACGGTGGCGGGCGGGTCGGTGTGCTTGTGCAGGTGAACGACGTTGCCGCTCATGAGAGGGCTACTCCTGACTGCCCCGGACGGGGGCGAAGTTGAGGGGGGAGGCGGCGGGCCGGCCGGATCCGTGATGGATCCGGCCGGCGGTGCGGTCACCACCAACCGGAGGACTTCTTGGCGGACTTGGCGGCGGCGGCCTCGGTGACGATGCGCTGCCGCTCCGTCTGCAAGGCCGTGATCTCCGCGATCAGCCGGGTCTCCGCGCTGCTCCACGCGAACTCCAGGCGGCGGTCGGCGCGGTCGGTGCCCCGGCCGCGCATGACCCCGTAGGAGCCGCCGGCCATGGCCGCGACGATCGCGCGCCGCTCGCGGCTGTCCAGCGGCCACATCTCCCGCTCGCGGACCGCCTCCAGCTTCCGATTCGTCTTCTGGATTTCGCGGTCCAGGCGGCGGGTGTCGGGCTTGCCCATGTCAGGTGCTCCTCGGGACTTCGGAGTGGTCGGGGAAGGCGCAGGGAACGCACGTGCCGAGCGAGCCGGGGATGACGTATCCGGCGTCGCGTCGGCACTGCGGGCAGATGCGGCGGGCGGCGTTGGCCTTGGCCAGAGCCGCCCGCCGGGCCGGGGTCATGGGCCGGACCGGCTTGGCCAGGTCGACCCGGTAGAGGTAGGCGACCAGCGGTCCGCGGCGGCGGCGTGGCCGTTCGAGCTGAGCGGCCACGCCCTGACCACCCGGGCGCAGGCCACGGGCGCGGAGTTGTCGGCGGGTGGCGTAGCCGTCCGGGGCCAGGCGCCACCGGAACACCGGCAGCGCCCCCATCACGCGGCCGTCTCAGCCGTGGCGGCGCGGTCGGCGAGAATCGTGTCCCGCAGCATCCGGGCGTTGGCCGGCGAGGTGTGCACCTCGCGGCGGATGCCCTCGGCGGTCACCTTCGCGTCCGGCCAATCGGCCGTCACCGCTCGTGCCTCATCGAGCAGTTGAGCCGTTGTCCGCTTGGGCCGGGTCGACTTCGCTACGGCGGGCACACGGCCCGTGGCCCGTCGGGGTCGGGTCGATTCCGCGGCCACCGACCGCCGTGCGATCGGGGCGGTCGGAGTCGGCTCGATCGAGGCGAGCGGCTTGAGTGACACGGCCGGCTTCACGTAGTCGACCGGCACCTGATCGGGCACCGGCAGTCGCGTCAGCGTGATCGCGACCGGAGCCGATACCGGCTGGTCAGCCGTAGACCGTTTCCTCTCGGTCCCGGTGGATTCCTCCACATTCGCACTGCTGGTGTCTGCCGGGCCCATCGGGTCGGCTGCGGGTGCGGCGGGCAGATCGATCGGGGCGGTGAACATCGCGGCCAACGCGGCTTCCGCGCCGGCCGTCACCCGATCCCGCTGCACGTCGACCAGCCGCGCCCCCAACGAGTAGTCACCGGTGCCGACCCTGCGGGCCAGCTTCCACGACCGCTTCTCCGCCTTCTCCCGATCCTTCGCCTCGGGGTGGTTGGCGGCGACGGCCCGGTGATAGGCCAGCTCGCGGACGACGGCGGCCGCGCGGGCCTCGGCCTCGGCATCGCGGCCATCGGTGTGGACGACGATCCGACGCGCCAGGAACGCCATGCCCTCAGCCGAGACGCACATGCCCATGGGGGTGACGGCGTAGATGACGGTTCGGCCGATGTCGGGGCCCGCCGTCGCGGCCATCACGGACGCGGCGGCGGGCAGTGCCCACAGCCCCACCCGGATCGGCAGGGGTGAGGACTGTCCGAGCATGGTCAGTCCGAGCAGGACCAGGCCCAGCACGGCGGTGGCGCCCTCGCCGGCGGCGACCGCACCGAGGGCGGTCCCGGTGCCGTAGGCGTGGCCGATGTTGCTGAAGGTGCCGTATCCGCCGATACCGCCGACGGCGGCCATGATGGCGAACGCGGCCCCGAGCACGACCCGTTGCGAGCGGGTCAGTTCCTTGCGGTTCATGCCCTGCCTCCGATCGTGAGCAGGGCGGCGAGGATGAGCAGGGCGCCGCCGGTGTAGGTGAGGTCGACCGCGCGGCGCAGGCAGGTGAACTTGGCGACGGCCAGCCGGGACAGGCCGGCAATGTCCGCCGCGAGGTCCACGTCGTTGACGGTGGTGGTGATCTCGTCGGGGGTGAGGGTGGCCCACAGCGGGAAGCCGTGCCGGCCTCCCAGGTTCGGGCGCACCGAGCGCAGCAGCATCCCGGCCGCGGCGACCAGCACCGCCAGGCCACCCCCACCGACGATGGCGGCCGACAGGGTCAGGGGCAGGTCGCGGGCGACCGTCCAGGCGCCGGCCAGCACCGCGCCGACGAACGCCAGCAGCAGTCCGGTCTTGCTGTCCGTCCGCGCGATCTCCGCCTTCACCTCGGCGTGCGCGGCGCTCAGGTTGCGGCCGGTGTCGCTCACGCGGCACCTCCGGGCAGCATCGCGCCGGCCGTGCGGTTGAGCAGGGCGACGCGGGCGGCGAGCGCCCTGCGGCGGGCGCGGCGGATGCGGCGGGCGTCCAGCTCGGACGGCGTGCGGTCCAGCGTGATGATCTGCGCGTCCAGCAGGTCGACGTCCGCGAGGATCACGGGCATCTCCAGCTCGATCGCGTCCAGCTCCGCAGCCGTCGGCTCCATGAAGTCGGCGAACGCGGTAACAACGTCCTGAACAGTGACGATGTGTTCCATTGGGTCGTGTTCCTCTCGCATAGGAACGGCCCGAACAGCGGCCCCGGTGTTCCAGCACCGGGGCCGCGCGCCGTTGAAGTCGGAACATCCGGCTCCCCTCAGCGCTGCTCGTACGAGACGAGCAGCGGAGGCAACCGGCCGCAGCAGTGGAGCTGCGGAGAGGTCGAGTCGTGCACATGCGCGGTCCTACGCCGCGCCGGCCGCCTTATCGGAGGAGGCGGCCACCTCGTCACGCTGTTGAGTTCTCAAGGAACCGGCGCTTCCTTCGAGCCCCTTCCAGAGCCCTCCGGGCGGCCTAGTACGGCATGACCGTACGGGACACCCCATCCGACTTGTCTGGAGGAGTGCTTGGGCAAGAGATTGCACGAGTCCGGCTTGGAGAGTCAAGCCCCCTGGTCTAACTTGTACGGAGGAGTTGGAGCAGAGGAGAGGGATTGCCGGTGCGACGCGGTATGACCAAGGCGCAGGAAATCGCCCATGACCTGCGTGAACAGATCCTGTCCGGCGGACTGGCAGGGGGTGCGGCGCTTCCGAGCGAATCAAGGATGATGAGCGAGTACGGCTACAGCCGCGAAACCATCCGCGCCGGCGTTCGCCTCTTGGTAGAGGAAGGCCTGGTCGTCACCGGGCAGGGCCAGGGCAAGTACGTCCGTGAGCACTACCCGCCTGTGGTGTGGAACTGGACGACATTGGAGAGTCGTAGTCGCCACGCCACCGCGGTTGAGGGACAAACAGCCGGCGACCAGTGGGCAAGCGTGATCGCCGAGAACGGAAACGCTCCCCGTCAGGACATCACGGTGTCGATCGTCGAGCCTCCATCCCACGTCCGCGCACGCCTCGAACTGCCCGAAGACGGCTTGGCCGTGGCACGCAAGCGCGTCCGGTACATAGACAACCGGCCTTACGCGCTTGCCGACTCGTACTTCCCCCAGGCACTCGTCAACGGCACACCGTTGATGGAGCCCCGAGACGTCTCCGCGCCCGGCGGCATCCTGGCCTCCGTGGGACTCGTGCAAGCCAAGTACGTGGACGAAATCTCAGTGCGCATGCCGACTCGCCAGGAGGCTGAGCTACTTGCCCTTCCCGCGGCAACACCGATCGCAGAGCACACCCGAACGGGCTATGACGCGGGGGGCCGCCCCCTCCGCTGCATGGTCACCATCCTCCCTGGAGACAGGCACAAGATCCTCTATGAAGTCAGCACAGACTGAATATCTCCGCCCCGCAGCGTCGGAGGATGTGCCTGCTCTCTTGGCTCTGCGCGCAGAGGCCGAAGGGTGGCTACGCACCAAAGGAACGGATCAGTGGAGCGACCCGGAAACCGGCGAACGGGCCATCTCGAAATGGCGCGCCAGCATAGATGAGGGGCGCGCATGGGTCGTAGTTGGCGAGCATGATGAAGTGCTCGCCACCGTCAGCCGCGGTCCGGTCGACCGGGATTTCTGGACGGACGCCGACCACCCCGAAACGGCGTTGTACCTGTACAAGCTGATCGTCGCCCGCAGGGCATCTGGCCGGCAGCTCGGCATACGGGTCGTCGACTGGATGTCCCGCCTTGCAGCGCTCGAAGGTCGAAGCTGGGTGCGCATCGACACCTGGCGCACGAACTCCGGGCTGCACGGCTACTACGAGCGGTTGGGCTTCAGGCATGTCCGCACCGAGGAACCGCCCCATAGGCGCTCAGGGTGGCTCGCCCAGCGACCAGCAGGTGAGCTTGCTATGCCTCACGACCTCCTACCGGTATCCTCCCGCGAAAGTCGGCACAGGGAGACGACGGGCCGCGAAGTGCCGTCCCAGAGAGGTTGACGCCCTGGTCACCGGTGACAACGCCGTCTCAGTTTCCGTCTCATTCACCCTCGTCCGGAGACGTTCACGGCGGTTCACGCGGCGGACGGGAGTACGCGGATGAACAGGGCTGAACGGGCCCGGATCACGGGCTGACCAGTACGAACAGACCTCGAAAGCGAGTGTGGCGCAAGTCACCGAGGGTTCAAATCCCTCCGCTACCGCTTCAGAAGGGCCCCGTCCGACAGGACGGGGCCCTTTGTGCGATCATCTACAGCGCTCGGCCCGGACAGTACCGACTACCAGGCAACTCGGCGACCGGGAAGTCACCGACAGGGGGAGGCCACGATGGCGATGAACGCCAAGAGGATCGTCGTCTATGTGGTCGTGGTCTTCGTGCTGTACGTGATCATCACGGACCCGAGGGGGGCTGCGGGCTACGTCGAGATAGGGTTCGAAGGCATCTCGGACGCCGCCAAGGCCATAGGCGAATTCATGACGTGGGCCGCCAACGGAGGAAAATGATGATCCGCCACCTGGTCCTCTTCAAGCTGAACGAAGGCGTGGAGCGGGACGACCCGCACGTCGTCGCCGGGGCCGAGGCCTTCCGCGCCCTCGGCGGGCAGATCGAGGACCTGCGCTTCTGGGAGTGCGGCTGGAACGTCAGCGACCGGCCCATCGCATACGACTTCGCGATCAACTCGGCGGTCGAGGACCCGGACGCGCTGCGCCGGTACCTGGAGCACCCGGCCCATCAGGCGGGCGTGACCCAGTGGCGCGAGTTCGCCACGTGGGTGATCGCCGACTACGAGTTCTGACGGCCCGTACCTTCTCAGCCTTACGGCCGTACGGCTGCACGCTCGGCCCCGCATCGGAACGGTGCGGGGCTTTTCGACGTCTTATGCCCTATTTCATCCCTCAACACGTGCATATGCGGTGCTTGAACACGATGCACCTGTCTTGTGATGCTATGACCGCTTTTGACGGATGAGTTGATCGACGAAGAGGTGGCGTTGACCGTGTCGGCCAAGACTGCGCCGCCCCAGGATCCTGTCTCGGCCCCGGCCCCGGCCGCCCCGACTCCGGCTACCCCGACCCCGACCCCGACTGCGGCCACGAACCCGACTGCGACGCCCACTCCCGCCTCCACTCCCGCTTCGGATTCGGATTCGGCCCCGGCCCCGGCTCCCGAGAAGCGGCGCGGTGCCGACACCCGCGCCCTCACGCAGGTGCTCTTCACCCAGTTGAAGGAGCTCGAACCCGGTACGTCCGAGCACTCCCGCGTGCGCGGGGCGCTCATCGAGGCGAACCTGCCGCTCGTGCGCTACGCGGCAGCCCGCTTCCGCTCCCGCAACGAGCCGATGGAGGACGTCGTCCAGGTCGGCACCATCGGGCTCATCAACGCCATCGACCGCTTCGACCCGGACCGGGGCGTGCAGTTCCCGACCTTCGCGATGCCGACGGTCGTCGGCGAGATCAAGCGCTACTTCCGGGACAACGTCCGCACGGTCCATGTCCCGCGCCGGCTGCACGAGTTGTGGGTGCAGGTGAACAGCGCGACCGAGGACCTGACGACCGCCTTCGGCCGCACCCCCTCGACCGCCGAGATCGCCGAGCGGCTGCGCATCACCGAGGAGGAGGTGCTGTCCTGCATCGAGGCCGGACGCTCGTACCACGCGACCTCCCTGGAGGCGGCACAGGAGGGCGACGGGCTGCCCGGGCTGCTCGACCGGCTCGGCTACGAGGACCCGGCCCTGGACGGCGTCGAGCACCGCGACCTCGTCCGCCATCTCCTCGTCCAGCTTCCCGAACGGGAACAGCGGATCCTCCTGCTGCGCTACTACAGCAATCTGACCCAGTCACAGATCAGTGCGGAGCTCGGCGTCTCCCAGATGCACGTGTCCCGGCTACTCGCCCGTAGCTTCCAGCGATTGCGATCCGCAAACAGGATCGAGGCGTAACCGGCACGAGCGAATCACCCATCAGGGCAGTTCCCGACATCTTCGGGCAGATAAGCCGTCAGACCCCTTCTTTCCAGGGCCGATTCAGTTCTGACTTGTCGACAAGTCCCTACAGCGCGTTGCCGACATGTGACATTCTGCGGGAAGCGCGTTTGCCGAGGCTTCGGCTCCGGTATTCAGGTGAGGGCTGCGTTCTCCTCGTCAGAGAGCGTGGCCGCGACCGTCCCGCGACCCAGAGGGGGTGGCATGTCCGCAGACCAGGGCAGCTCCAAGGTGCTGACGCTCACGAAGAGCGAGACGCCCTCCCCGGCGCTCGAGCCGCTCGACGCCCTCGACGACGTGGCGGCCCTCGAGGCCGCTCCCGCCCCGGCGGCTCCGGCCGCGCCGGCCCTGCCGGCCTCGGAGACCATCGACACCCGCACCCTGTCCCGCTCCCTGTTCCTGCGGCTCGCCGCACTCGACGAGGACAGCCCGGAGCGCGCCTACGTCCGGGACACCCTGATCGAGCTCAACCTCCCGCTGGTCCGTTACGCGGCGGCCCGCTTCCGCTCCCGCAACGAGCCGATGGAGGACATCGTCCAGGTCGGCACCATCGGCCTGATCAAGGCGATCGACCGCTTCGACTGCGAGCGGGGCGTGGAGTTCCCGACCTTCGCGATGCCGACGGTCGTGGGTGAGATCAAGCGCTTCTTCCGCGACACCTCGTGGTCGGTGCGCGTGCCCAGGCGCCTTCAGGAACTGCGTCTGGCGCTCACCAAGGCCAGCGACGAGCTCTCCCAGAAGCTCGACCGCTCCCCGACCGTCACGGAACTGGCCACCGTGCTGGGTGTGTCGGAGGAGGACGTGGTCGACGGCCTCGCGGTCGGCAACGCGTACACCGCCTCCTCGCTGGACTCCCCGACCCCGGAGGACGACGGCGGCGAGGGCTCCCTGGCCGACCGCCTCGGCTACGAGGACACGGCGCTGGAGGGCGTGGAGTACCGCGAGTCGCTCAAGCCGCTGCTGGCCAAGCTGCCGCCCCGGGAGCGCAGGATCATCATGCTGCGCTTCTTCGCCAACATGACCCAGTCGCAGATCGGCGAGGAGGTCGGCATCTCGCAGATGCACGTCTCCCGGCTGCTGACCCGGACGCTGGCACAGCTGCGGGAAGGACTCATCAACGACTGATCCGCACGGTCCGGCGCATCCCGCCCGGCGGGGCACCGGACGCGCGTCGGGCAGCACGGCACGAAGCCGTGGTGATGCCGACTCCTGGCCGCCGAGGCGCCCTTGCGGGCGCGTCGGCGGCCGCGGTACGTCCGGGAGCCGTTTCCCGGCCTCGCACGGGGTGACAAGGCCGGCGGAGTCGTACAGAGAAGAGTGGTTCGCCCTACTTGAGCGCGAGCCAGGCGACGGCCGCGACGACCGCGACCAGGACGACGACACCGACGATCAGGCCGGTGCGCGGGCCGGAGGAGGCCTGCTGCTGGGTGCTCTGAGGGGGCGCATCGTCGACGAACGCGCGGAACATCTGGGTGCTGCCGGCGGGGTCGTAGTTGCCCTGCGGGCCCTGGGTGTTAGCCATGGCCCGAGACCCTAGCGAAAACGCTGCCGCCACCCAAGCGCGGGGCCCGGCACCGCACTTGGCGGGAGCCCCGGAGAGGGGCGGTCCGACGGACTTCCGGACGTGCCTGGTGCGCATCGTGGTCCCGGACCGGCGGACCACACCTCACCTGCGGATTTACATTAGCCAATACTTGCCTTTGCCAACTTTTTGCGCCACCAGGGCCCGATTTGTTTGCCTGCGGCAACCAACCACCTCTACGGTTGCCCCGAGCAACGAATTCGGGGAGGTGTGATGGCCGAGCAGGCGCAGTACGAAGAACTTGCGCGTCAGCTCAGTGCCGTCGGTGCCGTGAAACGGGACATGGGGCGGATACTGCCGCCCCACTGCCCGGCCGGCTCGGCCGCCGTGCTGACCCTTCTCGGCCGCCACGGGGACATGCGCATGAGCAAGCTCGCCGAGCTGCTCGCCGTGGACATGTCGGTGACCAGCCGGCATGTCGCGCACGTCGCCGCGCGCGGCTGGATCGACCGGATCCCGGACCCCGCGGACAAGCGTTCGCGCATCCTGCGCCTGACGCCCGCGGGCCTCGACCAGCTCGACGAGCTGACCCGGCGGAGCACCCGCCTGCTCAGCGAGCGGCTGAGCGACTGGACCGACGACGAGGTCGGCCAGCTGATCCGGCTGATGACGCGCCTGCGCGACAGCTTCGGCGACTGCCGTTCCGCTCCGGCCCGGATCCCCGCGCCCGTTGCCCCCGACACCACCCGTACACCCGCAAGCACGTAAGAAAAAGGAAGCCCATGGCAACGACCACACCAGCCGGTGTGCGGGCTCACGCCAAGCACGGGGGAGGCTCCTCCGGCAGCGCTCCGATGACGCACCGGCAGATCATGGAGGCGCTCTCCGGGCTGCTGCTCGGCATGTTCGTGGCGATCCTGTCGTCCACGATCGTCTCCAACGCGCTGCCGCACATCATCGGTGACCTCGGCGGCGGCCAGTCCGCCTACACCTGGGTGGTCACCGCCGCCCTGCTGTCGATGACCGCGGCCACTCCCCTGTGGGGCAAGCTCGCCGACCTCTACAGCAAGAAGGCGCTCGTCCAGATAGCGCTCGTCATCTTCGTCCTGGCGTCGGCCTGCGCGGGCCTGTCGCAGAACCCGGGCATGCTGATCGCCTGCCGTGTGGTGCAGGGCATAGGCACCGGCGGTCTGTCCGCCCTCGCCCAGATCGTCATGGCCGCGATGATCTCGCCCCGCGAGCGCGGCCGTTACTCCGGCTACCTCGGCGCCACCTTCGCCGTGGCCACCGTCGGCGGCCCGCTGCTCGGCGGTGTCATCACCGACACCTCCTGGCTCGGCTGGCGCTGGTGCTTCTACGTCGGTGTGCCCTTCGCGGTCATCGCGCTGATCGTCCTGCAGAAGACCCTGCACCTGCCCGTGGTGAAGCGGGAGGTCAAGGTCGACTGGGGCGGCGCGTCCCTGATCTCCGCCGCCGTGTCGCTGCTGCTGATCTGGGTCACCTTCGCCGGTGACAAGTACGCGTGGCTGTCCTGGCAGACGTACGCGATGGTGGCCGGTTCGATCGTCCTCGGCCTGCTGTTCGTGCTCGTCGAGGCGAAGGCGAGCCAGCCGATCATCCCGCTGCGCCTGTTCCGCAACCGCACCATCACGCTGGCGTCGCTCGCCTCGCTGTTCGTCGGTGTCGCGATGTTCAGCGGCACCGTGTTCTTCAGCCAGTACTTCCAGCTCGCCCGGGACAAGTCCCCGACGATGTCGGGCGTCATGACCATCCCGATGATCGGCGGTCTGTTCGTCTCCTCCACCCTCTCCGGGCAGTTCATCACCCGTACCGGCCGGTGGAAGGGCTGGCTGGTCAGCGGTGGCGTGCTGGTGACGGCGGGTCTCGGCCTGCTCGGCACCATCCGCTACGACACGGAGTACTGGAAGACGGCCGTCTTCATGGCCCTGCTGGGTCTCGGCATCGGCATGATGATGCAGAACCTGGTGCTGTGCACGCAGAACCAGGTCGCCCCGAGCGACCTCGGCTCGGCCAGCTCCACGGTCACCTTCTTCCGTTCCCTCGGCGGTGCGGTCGGCGTCTCCGCGCTCGGCGCGGTGATGGCCCACCGGATCACCGACTACGTCAAGGACGGCCTGGCCGACCTCAGCCCGAAGTACGCGGCCTCCATGTCCGCCTCCGGCTCGAGTGACACCATCCCGGACATGAACGCCCTGCCCAAGCCGCTGCGCACGGTCATGGAGAGCGCCTACGGGCACGGCATCGCCGACATCTTCCTGATCGCCGCCGCGCTGGCGGCGGTGGCCTTCCTGATCACGCTGTTCATCAAGGAGGTCCCGCTGCGGACCAAGGGCGGGCTGGCGCAGACCGCCGAGGCCGAGTCCGCGCCGCTCGACCCGGCCGCCGCCCCCGTCGTCGCCGAGGCCCTGCCCTCCGAGGCCGCGGCCGGTTCCGCCGGGGAGCGGGTGCCCAGCTGGGCGATGGCCGCCTCCCCCGCCGAGGGCGCCGGGAACGGTCCCGAGGGCACGCAGCACCTGGCCGCGGTCGCCACGGTGGCGCCCGGTGTGCCGGGTGCCGGTGCCGGTGCCGGCGGCGGGATTCCGGTGCACGGCTTCGTCCGGGGCGTGGAGAGCGCGCCGGTGCCGCAGGCCGCGGTCACGCTGATCTCGCTGGCGGGCCGCCAGCTCGGCCGGTCGGTCGCGCAGGCCGACGGCGCCTACGCGGTGGACGCGCCGGGCGCGGGCTCGTACGTCCTGATCGCCTCCGCCGACGGCTTCCAGCCGCAGGCCTCCACCGTGGTCGTGAGTGGCGAGCCGGTGGCGTACGACATCCTGCTCAGCGGCACCAGCGGGCTGGGCGGTGTGGTCCGCGCCGCCGGGTCCGGGCTGCCGGTGCAGGACGCCATGGTGATCGTCACCGATGTCCGCGGCGACCTGCTGGCCACCGGGACCACCGGGGAGAGCGGCGAGTTCTCCTTCGCCGAGCTGGTGCCGGGCGCGGTGACCGTCGCGGTGAACGCCGCCGGGTACCGGCCGCGCGCGCTGCCGGTCGAGGTCGGCGGCACCGGGGTCACCCGGGTCGAGATCGGCCTGGAGGCCGGGGCGCAACTCCAGGGCGTGGTCCGCGCTCCGCACGGGCCCCTCGCGGACGCCAGGGTGACCCTGGTCGACGCGGCGGGCAACGTGGTCGGCACGTCCACCACCGGCGCGGACGGGGCGTACGCCTTCACCGATCTGAACGGCGGTGACTACACCGTCATCGCGACGGGCTACCCGCCCGTGGCGACCGCCCTCACGGTCACCGGCCGCGGTGTCGACGACCACGACATCGAGCTCGCCCACCCCGGCGAGTAGCCCCGGGCCAGGGTGCCCATGAGGCCCGGGCGGGATCCCGGGTCACGGTCCGGCCCGTGGCGGGGCGCGCTCCGAGGGGAGTCGCGCCGCGCCGCGGGCCGGTCGCTTTCCGACCATTTTGCAAGGCTGCGCAGGGAGAAAACGGGATGGGACTGACCGCGAGGATCCGCACCCGGGACGGATGGGCCGTGTCGCACGCGGTCGTCACGATGACCGACATGACGGGCACACAGGTGCTGCGGGCCGAGGCCGACGCGGAGGGCGCCGTACGGGACACGACGGCGCTGGCACCGGGCGCGTACACGGTCATCGTCACGGCGGTCGGGTACGCGCCCGCGGCCTCCAGCGCGATCGTCACCGCGAGCGGCCGGGCCGAGGTCGGCGCGGTGACGCTGGCCCGGCAGGGCGGCGCCGAACTGCCCCCGCCGGGGCCGTGGACCATCGACCCGGCGCACTCCTCGGTCGCCGCGATCGCCCAGCACCTGGGGATCTCCAGCGTGCGCGGCCGGTTCACGGACTTCGCCGGCACCGTCGAGATCGCCCCCGACGACGTCACCAGGTCCCGGGTGGAGGCGGTCATCCGCGCCGGCTCCATCGACACCGGCAACGACATGCGCGACGGCCACCTGAAGTCCCCGGACTTCCTGGACGTCGAGCGGCATCCGCAGATCATCTACTGCTCCACCGGTGTGACCGCCGCCGGCTCCGACCGCTGGACCGTCCACGGCGAGCTGGGCATGCGCGGCGTGGTCCGCCCGGTCGACCTCGACCTCGCGTACCTCGGCACCGGCGCCGACCCCTGGGGCGGCACCCGCGCCGCCTTCCGCGCGACGACCGAGCTGCGCCGCGAGGACTTCGCCATGAACTACAACCAGGTCCTCCAGGCCGGTATCGCGGCCATCGGCACCACCCTGAGGGTCGAACTGGACATCCAGGCGGTCCAGGGCACCGCGCTCCCCGCGGCGTAGTCGGCGTGGTGCACCGGACCCTCGGCCCGCCCTACCGGCCGCCCGACGGGGGGCGGCCCGGGTCCGTGACGCGGGAGACCAGGTCGGCGGCCAGGTCGCGGAGCTTGGTGTTGCGGTGCTGGGAGATACGGCGCAGCCGCTCCAGGGCCCTGCCCGCGTCGACCCGTTCCCGGGCCATCAGAACGCCGATCGCCTGGTCGATGACGCTGCGGGACAGCAGCGCCGTGCGCACGTCGGGCACGGCGGCCCGGTCGCGTTCGAGGCGCAGGGCGAGGTCGACGGCGTCCGCGGCGCGGGCGGCGAAGGCACGGGCCTTGTGCCGGCCCGCCCGGAGCGCGCCGGGCTCGGCGCCGTAGAAGTTGATCGCGGCGCCCGTCTCACCGGTCACGACGAGCGGGAGCGCCAGTACGCACCGCACCCCGACGGACAGCGCGTACGGCGTGTACGCGGGCCAGCGGGTCTCGGCGGCCAGGTCGGGCGCGTACTGCTCGACCGCGGTCTCGGCGGCGGTGACGCACGGGCCGTCACTGTTCTCGTACTGGCGCAGGTCGAGGCCGCCTGGCAGGCCGCCGCTGCCCGCCAGGGTCAGCAGCCGGTCGTCGCGGCGGACGGTGATGCTGCACGCGGCGGCGCCGGGCACGTCCTCGACCGCACGGTCGGTCAGATCACGCAGCAGCGTGTCGAGACCGCCGCTGCGTACGATCGCCCGCTCCAGCGGGTCAGGGGTCGTCTCGGGGCTCATGGGGTTGCGTGTGTCCCCCTGTCGCCGATCAACTCATGGTCGTTCATGTGGCGTTGTTCGCATCGACGATCCGGCGGGCGAGGTCGCGCAGCTTGACGTTCTCCCGCTGCGAGGCGCGCACCAGGCTGTCGAAGGCCTCCGCCGCGTCGATGTTCAGCCGCTCCATGAGGATCCCGGTGGCCTGGCCGATCAGGTCCCTGGTGCGCATCGCCTCGGTGAGCTGCTCGCGCACGGTCACCGAGTCCAGGGCGAGGCTGACGTGCGCGGTGAACAGCCGTCCGACGCGCGTCGCGGCGTCGTCGAAGACGCCCGGCTTGCGGGCGTAGACGGTGAGCACGGTCAGCCGCCGCTTGTCGGCGCGCAGCCGCAGCGCGAGCGCGGAGCGCAGGCCCAGACCGGCCAGCGACGCGCCGCCGTCCTCCGTCTCACTGTCCGCCAGCTGTACGACAGGCGCATGCCACAGGTGGTCCCAGTACGGCTCCGGGCCGCCCCCGTCACCGGACGCCTCGGCGGTGCGCACGACCTCGTCGGTCCAGGCGACCGCACTGCGGCCGCTGCCGCGCTCCAGCACCGAGATGCCCGCGTGCTCGGCGCCCGGCAGCAGGCCCACGGCGAGCCGTACGGCGGCTCGCATGGTGCTGTGCGGGGTGGCGGTGTCGTGGAGTTGCTGAGCCGCCGTCGTCAGGGCTTCGGCCAGCTCAAGATCCCCCGGAAAACGGGGCAATTCAGAAAAGTCGGACGCAGGCACCACGAACCTCTTCGGCATGCACGGCCAAACGGCCATGCGCAGGAGAGCTCCGCAGCACATTCCCGACTGCGAGCACAGGACGAACAGAACTTTATCTCGTCCCACCCAGCAGGTTCCGCCTGGTTGACGGTCGGCCTCCGCCCCGCGAACCGGCGTCGCAGCCGCCGTCGGCGCAGGGCAGCGCCTAGGCTGCGGGCATGGCACCGGACATCGCGACCAACACCCGCGTCTCGCTGGATGAGCTGCTGGACTTCGTACGACCCCGCCACCGCGCCCTGCTGCTGACCCGGCGCTCCGACGGCAGCCCGCAGGCCTCACCGCTGACCTGCGGAGTCGACGACTCGGGGCGGATCGTGGTCTCCACCTATCCGAAGCGGGCCAAGACCCGCAACGCCAAGCGGGACGAACGGGTCGGCATCGTCGTGCTGAGCGACGAGTGGAACGGACCGTGGGTGCAGATCGACGGAACGGCCGAGGTGATCGACGCGCCGGACTCCGTGGAACCCCTGGTGGAGTACTACCGCAACATCGCGGGCGAGCACCCGGACTGGGACGAGTACCGGGAGGCGATGGTCCGGCAGGACAAGTCGATCATCCGGATCACTCCACGGCGCTGGGGCCCTGTGGCGACGGGCGGGTTCCCGGCCCGGCTCGCGCCGGGCGACGCCTAGTCAGCCGCGGGCGACCATCGCCTCGATGCCGGCGACCAGCAGGTCCAGGGCGAAGGCGAAGTCGCGGTCCAGCATCTCCGCGACCGTGTCGCCGCCGCGGGCCGCCATGAGGATCGCCGACTCCCGGAGCACCTCCGCGGCGTCCGGGGCGCGGGTCGCCGCGCTCATCGCGTGCCGGAAGTAGTCGTCCGGGGGCATGCCCGCCTCGGCGCAGCGGGCCACGAAGTGGCCCTCGATCGTGCCGTAGCCGTACACGAACTGGAGGACGGCGGAGATCGCCCCGGTCAGCCGCTGCTCGGGCAGCCCGGTACGGCGGATGATCCGCTGCACCGTGCCCGAGAAGGCGAGCGAGTTCGGGCCGATGTTGAGGAACGTCCCGGCGAGCGGCGACAGCCAGGGGTGGCGCACAAGCAGCGCCCGGTACTCGGCGGCGAGCCGGCGCAACTGCTCGCGCCAGTCCGCCTCCTCGTCCGGCTCGGGCAGCCGCAGCTCGCCGAAGGCGGCGTCGAGGGCGAGTTCGAGCAGGTCGTCCTTGGTGTCGACGTACCAGTACACGGACATCGCCGTCACGTTCAGCTCGGCGGCGAGCCGGCGCATCGAGAACTTCGCCAGCCCCTCAGCGTCCAGCAGCCGCACCGTGGCCTCGGTGATCCGCTCCCGGTCGAGACCGGACGGCTGCCCGCCGCGCCCACCGCGGGGCGCCTTGCCCTCCAGCCAGACGCTGGTCCGCGCCGCGCCCTTGGCCCCCTGGGCTGCCTTCACCATGGCGCACCTTCCTCGACTCCTGAACCGCCGGCCGTACCGACGCGCCCGCGGGGCGCGCGGGGCGGTGCCGCACGAGAGAGGCCCCAGGGCCGCTCGTTTGGATCACGCCGGGCTCGCGGGCCCTGGCACCGCGCCCTGATCCGGCCTGATCCGGCCTGATCCAAACGAAAGACCCTGACTAGTGGGCCACCACCAATCCCGAGTCTGCCCGCTCGGCGCGGCGGAGCAACGCGGCGGCCAGCAGGCCGCCGAGCAGCACGGCCACCGCTCCGACGAGCTGGCTGGTCCCGAGCCCGGCGGAGAACGCGTCGGTCACCCGCTTCCGCTCCGCGGCCGACCCGGCGGCGGCCAGGGCCACCGGCAGGGACACCGCCGCGAACCGGGAGTTGAGCACCGCTCCGAGGACGGCCACCCCGAGCCCGTTGCCGAACTCCGCCAGGGTGCCGTTGATGCCCGCCCCGACGCCCGCCTTGGCCGGCGGGATCGCACTCATGATGGCGTGGGCCATGGCCGGGTTGGCGATCGCGCAGCCCGCGCCGATGAGCAGCAGTCCCAGCAGGGTGCCTGCGTATCCGCCGGAGGCGAGCGTGGCGATCGACACCAGCCCGCCGGACATCAGCACCATGCCGAGACCGACCGCCGCCGGGGTGCCCAGCCGCGTCGTCCACCGGGCCGCGAGTCCGGTGAAGTTCAGCGCCACCACCGCCAGGGCCAGCGGCGCGGTGCGCAGTCCGGCCTCCAGGGGGCCGTAGCCGAGGACGAACTGAAGGTGCTGGGTGAGCAGGAACAGCGCGCCGCCCATGCCGAAGGTGATCAGCACCGCCCCGGCGACCGCGCCCGTGAAGCGGCGGTCGCGGAAGAAGTGCATGTCGAGCATGGGATACGGGATCCGGCTCTCGTAGAGCGCGAAGAGGGCCAGGACCGCCATCGCCACGGCCGCCGTGACCAGCACCCGCGTCGACGTCCAGCCGTGCGCGGGGCCCGAGATGATCGCGTAGACCAGCGAGGTCATGCCGATCGTGGACAGCAACGCGCCGAGCAGGTCGGGCCGGTCGCCTCGGGGGTTCCTGGACTCCGGCACAAGGACGAGGACCGCGACCAGGCCCAGCAGGGCGACCGGCAGGTTGATCAGGAAGATCGCGCCCCACCAGAAGTGGTCCAGCATGAAGCCGCCGATCAGCGGGCCGATCGCGAAGCCGAGGGCGTTGACCGCGCTCCAGATGCCGATGGCCTTGGGGTGCTCGGCCGGGGCGAAGATCTGCATCGCCACGGCCAGCGTGGTGGTCAGCAGCAGCGCGCCGCCGACGCCCATGCCGGCGCGGGCGGCGATCAACTGCCCGGTGGAGTCGGCGAACGCGGCGGCCAGCGAACCGATGCCGAACAGGACCAGCCCCGCCACCAGCATCTTCTTGCGGCCGTACCGGTCGGCGGCGCTGCCCGCGGTCAGCAGCAGCCCGGACTGCACGAGCGAGTACGCGTTGATCATCCACTGGATGTCGGAGGTGGCCGCGCGCAGCTCACGGGTGAGGGACGGGATCGCGACGTTCAGGACGGTGTTGTCCAGCAGCACGGTGAGCTGGGCGAGGCAGATGACGCCGAGGATCAGCCAGCGCTGGGGGTGGCCCTGGGCGGCCGGGGAGGAGGTCTGCTCCGGCGAGGTCGTCGACATGCTATACACCGTATAGGGCCGTCTGTACGGCGTACCGGCGGCTTGGGTGGCGGCGGACGGACCTCAGCGCGGCGACGGACGGACCTCAACGACGCGGCGCGGGGCGCCCCCTCACGCGGCGGGCTTGATCAGGTAACCGGCCCCCCGCCGGGTGTGGATCATCGGTTCCCGGCCGGCGTCGATCTTGCGCCGCAGGTAGGAGATGTACAGCTCGACGACGTTGGCCTGCCCGCCGAAGTCGTAGGACCAGACGCGGTCCAGGATCTGAGCCTTGCTGAGCACGCGCCGCGGGTTGCGCATCAGGAAGCGCAGCAGCTCGAACTCGGTGGCGGTGAGGTGGATGTCCTCCCCGCCCCGCGACACCTCGTGGCTGTCCTCGTCCAGGCTGAGGTCGCCGACCACGAGCACGGAAGCGGAGCGCCGGTCGGCGGCATCCGAGCGCCGGATCAGCCCGCGCAGCCGCGCCACGACCTCCTCCACGCCGAACGGCTTGGTGACACAGTCGTCCCCGCCCGCGGTCAGCCCGGCGACGCGGTCCTCCGCGGCGTCCTTGGCGGTCAGGAAGAGGACGGGCACCCCGGGCAGTTCGCCGCGCAGCCGGCCCAGGACGGTGAGGCCGTCCATGTCGGGCAGCGTCATGGACAGGACGACGGCGTCGGGCCTGAACTCGCGCCCGGTCCGGACGGCGCCCTGCCCGTCCCGCGCGCTGCGGATCTGCCAGCCCTCGTAGCGCAGGGCCATGGACAGCAGATCGGTGATCGACTCCTCGTCGTCCACCACAAGCACCCGGACGGGGCTCCCGTCCGGCCTCAGCAGTTCGGTGTGCCCCTGGGGCGAGGTCGTGGTCATGGGGGACACCTTTCAGGGAGCCTCTGAGAGCAGACTTTCACCTGTCTGTGATTTTTCTGAGAAACCCACAGGCGGCTCTCAGGAGCCTGGGAGCCACGTGTCCCGGCCGCGGCGGCCCCTGATGCCCCGGCGGTCCGGAAGTCTTCCTCGTGGCAGGGCACTTCCGTCCCGCGGGCTTCAGAACAAGCCGTCCTGCAGCCCGTTCTGCCCCCCGCCCTCCATGCCCACCGGATTCCGCAACTCCCGTACCGGCATGGTGAATCCCACACCGTGGGCGGGCCGCAGCTCCCAGCCGGCCATCAGCCGGGTGTCGAGCACGACGACCCCGCCACCGGCGGCAAGGTGCAGATCGGGCCCGGCGGCCGCGATCAGCTCGCCGCTCACCACCCCGCCCGCGACGAGTTCGGTCACCGCGCCCACGGCGGCCGGCAGACCGGTCAGCCCGAAGATCCCGGCGTGGTCGACGGGCCGGAAGGGCTCCCGCTCCAGCGACTCCGGCCAGCCGCCGAGCGCGGTGGCCCGCGCGTGCAGCTCTTCGATCTCGGCGGCCCGCTCGGTCTCGGTCACCGGCAGCGCTGACCGTACGGCCCGCTTCTCGGCGTACGGAATCCGGTCCGGGACCCCGAGCGCGGCGCGCAGCAGCTCCTCGGTTCGCCGCGCCGCCATGAGCGGACCCGCGCCCAGCCAGCTGAAGCAGACGGCCCCCTGCTCAAGCAGCCGCGCCGAGCCCCGCTCGACAGCCGTGATCCCGGCCTTGACCATGCCGGGCCCGAACCACGCCAGATATACGTGGTAGGGCCGCGGGTCGTCCGCGAACGTGTCCGCGGCCACGGAGTGCGCCCGGTCCAGCCGGGCACATTCCTCGCACCGCGCCCCCGCGCTCCGCCCCGGCACCGCCGCCCGGAGCGGACACGCGTGCCCCCGCGCTCCCACGCATGTACGCACTCCCCCTTCCGCGACCTCGAAGGCCACCCGCTTGCCCCACGGCAGCGCACTCGGCCGCCCGCCGTCCCACACCAGCACAGGACCGTCCGCGGACCACCGCATCCCCGAGCACTTCCACACCCGCGTCATCCCTTGCGAGAGTACGGGGCCCCACTGACAACACCCCGACCGCGAGCGCGGGATACCACCAACCCGACTTCCCGTCCTGGGATCCGTCTGCCAGTAGCACCCGAGGAACCAGTACGCCGAGGTGTGGTCGGTGCGCTGATAGCCCCTCAGCATCCGGCCGAGGGCCCGCTCCGGGGGGTACCTCGGTCCCAGGCGCCAGCCGTTGAGGTAGTGGCGCTGGCATTCGGACGGTATTCGGTCTGCGGGGCGGTGTCGCTTCCACGGCTGCGCTGCGTGGTCGGGCAGCGCGGCGCGTTCTTCCCAGGGCGAAGGCGTCACGGACAGTCACGCCGTTCCGCGAGGGACTCCTGGTTCGCTGCGAGTGGTTAGGCTCCGGCTATGGGATCAGCGCGGCCTGGTGAGTCTGCGGGCAGGCAGAGCTTCGGGAGCCGATGGCAGGCGGTCTGCGGCGGAGTGGTCAAACGGCCGTGGTTGTTCTTCAGCTGGCTCGCCCTCGCCGCTTCGGTGGTGGGAGCGCAGCACTGGGTGCCGCAGCCGTGGTCGGCGGCCGCCTATCCGATCGCGTTGATCACTGCCCTGTGGCTCCTCGGCCGGGCAACGCCCAGGAAGTGAGCCCACCCCCGGACACGGTCGCCGTCGGCCACCGCCGTCAGGACAAACGCCAGAAACCCTGTGGATCACTCCACAGGGTTTCTGGTGTGCTGCGCACTCGGCAGGATTCGAACCTGCAACCTTCTGATCCGTAGGCGCGTGCTGGTCGCAGTCGATCAAGTCGCAGAAGCCATCCAATGCACCAACGTCGCACCTTGCTTCAGGCTAACGACACCCCTTCGACCGCGCCGGGCCCTTCTGCGTGAAAGGCCGAGCCTGACCGGGGCGGGGCCCCGACGGCGAACTGTCGATCAGCGTGACGCGGGCGGGATGCTCTGCTCGTACTGGAAGACGTTGTAGGGGTCGTACTTCGCCTTGATCTCGCGCAGCCGCTCGAAGTGGCGTCTCCCCCAGTAGGCGGTCTCCCACTCCTGCATGCCGACGTTCGGCACGTTGACGTAGGCGCCGTCCACGAAGGTGCGCATCGCCTGGCTGAATTCGGCGGTCCAGGCCTGGCACGTCGAGGTGAGCGGGTCGCAGACGCCTGGTGTCGTTGAAGGAGTCCCCCAGGCTGCGCCGATCTCGCCGTAGAAGATCGCGTCGCGGTGCACGAACGCGGTGCCGCCGCGGGGCTCCTTCTTGATCGCCCCGCCGAAGGCATCGACGAAGTAGTTGCTGTCCTCCGTGGGAGCGTTTCGCATGTAATAGCCGATGACGTCGATCGCCTTCTTCGGGAACAGCTTCTTGGCGAACTGTGAGAAGAACTTCACGTTGGCGGGCTCCTGCGAGCGCGGGACCTGGGCTCCGGCAAAGATGGGGCCCCAGTTGCCGACCTGCACCTTCACATCGGGCGTGCCGATCGACAGGATCGGGGCCAGCATCTTTCGGGCCTCTGCCGCCGTGCCCTCCGCGAGCCACGCGAACAGCAGGATCTGGGACTTGTGGATCTCGACTTCGGATCCGAGGCGGTTGTCGGCGAACGGTACCGTACGCTGCCATGCATCGAAGATCCCATGCAGGTCCGTAAGGCCGTCCCAGGTCGCCTGCACATAGGCGATGCGCTTGAGCGGGTGCACCTTGTAGGTGAGTTGCGTGACGATTCCGAAGTTGCCGTTTCCCGCCCCACGGAGCGCCCAGAGCAGGTCTGAGTGGTCCTTCAGGTCGGCATGGATCACCTTGGCGCAGTCGCGACCCGACGGGACGACGACCTCGGTCCCGATCAGGCTGTCGCAGGCCATGCCGAGCCAGCGGTTGAGGGGGCCAAGGCCGCCGCCGACCGTCGCACCGACCAAGCCGACGCTGCCCTCGCTTCCGGTCGTGACCGCGAGGTCCTTCTTGGCGAGCGTCGTCACCGCTTCCAACTGGGTCAGGCCGGCGCCGACCGTCGCGATACGAGCGTCGGTGTCGATGTGGACCGACTTGAGCTGGCTGACGTCGATCACGATGCCGTTGTCGATGTTCGACCAGCCCTCCAGGGCGTGGCGGCCGCTGCGTACCCGCAGTGCGACGTTGTGCTGCCGCGCCCAGGTGAGGGCGTTCACCACGTCCTGGGTCTTCTGGGCGAAGACGATGACCAGCGGGTAGTGAGAGAACAGCTGGTCGTAGTCGATGCGATCATCCGTGTACGAGGCGTCACCGGGGCGGACGACGCGACCGGTCAGCTTCGCCGGCGGACATCCTGACGACCCTTTAGCCGGGTCGCTCGCGGCCAGAAGGCCCGAGGTACTCGCGGCCGCAATGTCCGGCGCGCCTGCGGCCGTAAGGCCCGGGACGACGATCGCCCCGGCGCCGGCGGCCGCTGACGCCCTGAGCAGGTAGCGGCGGGAAAAATCGCTCAAGGTCCAGATCCTCTCGATCGGGCTACGCCGGTACGCGGCTGAGGGAGCCCTTACCCGCCAACCGCCGGGCAGTCCTTTGTGGTCGACCCCCGCACGGTAACGGGGCGACCATGCGGTGTTTCCCGACACGCCAATTGAGGACGATGACGACAGCCTGAAGGAGTAACTCAGCGGGATCCCGTCATAACCGGTTTGGGATGCACCGCGTTCGAGCCCGGGTCCGGGAAGACGCGGGCGCTGGAGATCGTGGAAACGCTCGTGCCGCAGCCCATGACGGCCGTAAACGCGTCCGCCGCAGCCCTGTTCCGCAGCGTGTCCAGCGGGAACGGCAGGCCGACGATCCTTTTCGACGAGATCGACACCGACTTCGGCCCCAAGGCCGGGGACAACGAGGAGCTGCGCGGCTTCCTGAACGCCGGACACCGGCGTACCGGCGTCACCTACCGGTGTATCGGCGACGGCGGACAGCAGACCGTGCAGGCGTTCCCCTCCTACTGCGCCGTCGCGGTCGCCGGACTCGGCTCGCTCCCGGACACAATCCTCAGCCGCTCCGTCATCATCCGCATGCGGCGGCGCGCACGGAACGAAAGGGTGGAGCCCTTCCGGGCCCGCGTCCACGAGGCCGAGGGCCACAAGCTCCGCGACCGGCTTGCCGCATGGGCCGAACACGCCCGCGGCTTCGTCATGGGCGCCTGGCCGGAGATGCCCGACGGCGTCACCGACCGGCCGGCCGACGTGTGGGAACCGCTGCTCGCCATCGCCGACGCCATCGGCGGCCACTGGCCCGAGCGGGCCCGCGCCGCGTGCGTGACCCTCGTGACCGCCTCCCGCGCCAACGACAAGGGCAGCATCGACGTCCGGCTGCTCACCGACCTGCGCGACCACGTCCTGACCGGCATCGACCGTCTGCCCACCGTCGCGATCCTGGACCGGCTCAACGCCCTGGACGACGCCCGTGGGCCGACCTGCACGGCAAGCCGCTCGACAACCGGCGCCTGTCCCGGATGCTCGCGGAATACATGACGGCGGACAACGAGCCCATCGCCTCCCGCAACATCAAGACCGCCGGGAGCGTCCTCAAGGGCTACCACGCGCCGATCTGTGGGACGCGTGGGCCCGCTACTGCCCCCCACCCCCGGAAAGTCCGCCACGTCCGCCACCCGGCACCGAAAACGCCGTCTGACCAGCGCTGACGCGGGGGCCGAGGACGCCCCCGCATCCCAGGTGGTTCGTCGTGCGCACCGCCGTGCCCGCAGCACCCGAAGCCCTCACTGTCCCCGAGGTGATGACCGCCCTGCGCTTGAGCCGCAGCAAGGTCTACGACCTCATTCGCACCAAACAGCTCCACAGCTACACGTCGGGCCGGGCCCGCCGCGTCCCGGTCGACGCAGTTCGCCAGTACATGCATGACCGGATGGAGGAAGCCGCTCAATGGCCAAGCGTCGCGCCAACGGCGAGGGAACGATCACCAAGCGTGCGGACGGCCGTTACCAGGCCGCTGCCTACGTCTACCGCCCTGATGGGACTCGCACCCGGAAGTTCGTCTACGGCAAGACCCGCGCGGAAGTGGCCGAGAAGCTGACGGAGTTGCAGGAGAAGACCCGTCAGGGCATTCCGGCCGCCGAGTCCACCATGGCGTTAGGTGACTACCTCACCTACTGGCTCGCCACCATCGCACCCCAGCGGCTCAAGCCGTCAACGCTGAACAGTTACGAGGGTCTGACCCGCCTGTACATCCGACCCGCTCTCGGCAAGAAGCGACTGAACCGGTTGTCGCCGGCGGACGTGCGCCGGTTCCTCTCGGAGTTCAAGAACTCCTGCCTGTGCTGCCTGCGGGGTGCGGACGCGGAGCGTCCGGAGGGCATGCGCTCGTGCTGCGCCGTGGGCCGTTGCCGTAAGCGTCGCCCGTCCGCCCGGACCGTCCAGTACATCCATGCCGTCCTCCGGTCTTCGCTGCAACAGGCGATTCGGGAAGAGCTGATCGCACGGAACGTCGCGCGGATTGTGGAGACCCCCACCGTCACCCGCAAGGAGGTGCGTCCGCTGGACGCCGCAGAGGCTCGCATCATGCTCAAGACCGCCCGCTCCCACCGCCTCTACGCCCTGTGGCTGTTGCTCGTGTCCGCGGGTCTGCGGCGGGGTGAGGCACTCGCCCTCACCTGGGCGGACGTCGACCTCACGAACGGACAGCTCCGCGTCCGCCGGAACGTACAGCGCATCCGGCGTGAGCTGATCTTCGGCAGTCCGAAGACGATGCGCTCCATTCGTACGGTGTCCCTCCCGAAGCACTGCATGCGGGCACTCACACAGCACCGACTCCAGCAGGAACGGGAACGCAAGGTCGCGGGGAAAAAGTGGCAGCCCGTACCGGGGCAGCCGGATGGGCTGATCTTCACCACGCCGACCGGTCGCGTAACGGACCCTCGCGGCCCGAACCGGATGCTCACCATCCTGTGCCGGGACGCCGGCGTACGACGGGTGCGGGTGCACGACCTCCGACACACGTGCGCGTCGCTGCTGCTCGCCCAGGGCGTGGACGCTCGCACGATCATGGAAACGCTCGGGCACAGCACGATCACGATGACGCTGGACACCTACGCGCACGTGATGAGCACGACGCTCCGGGCCGCCGCCCGGATGGACGACGCACTGGGCCTGGACGAGCCGGCGGAGGAATCAGACGGCGATCAGGAGCCGCACGCCGAGGAGTAATCGTCACTTCGGGCTGCGTTGATGTCAGCCATTGATGTCAAAGGCCCCTCAGGATGATCCTGAGGGGCCTTTGACCTGTGTGCACTCGGCAGGATTCGAACCTGCAACCTTCTGATCCGTAGTCAGATGCTCTATCCGTTAAGCTACGAGTGCTTGTTCTGTTTTTCGTCTTCGCTTCGGTCCCTTCCGGGCCCCTCGCGGCGACAGGAAGAACATTACATGACTGCCGCCGCCATGTGAAATCCATTCCCCCCACCCCTTGTGACCTGCGGAAACAAGGTTGAAAGCGAGCCGGAGCCGGTAACGCCGAAGCCCCGGTCGGGAGAGACCGGGGCTTCGGTGATCATGCGCGGAGGCGGAGGGATTTGAACCCTCGATGGGCTTTAAGGCCCAAACCGCATTAGCAGTGCGGCGCCATAGACCGGACTAGGCGACGCCTCCAGCACTACCGCTCACGCGAGCGCGCGAGTGGTGCGTGCAGATGATGACACAGCCGAGTGGGGTGTCACCAATCGCCCCCTACGGTACTAGGCCGGTGGGGCCCAGGGCAAAGCCGTTCTGCCGGCGTGGGCCGGCCGGTGGCCGGGGTGCCGGACGGGGCGCAACGTCCCGGGGCACGAGGCGTTAGTCCGGGCATGACTCAGACCCGATCTTTCCCCGTGCGGCGTTCCGCGCTCGCGCGGACGCTGGCCCTCGGCGCCTCCGCCGTACTGGCCGGGCTCGCCTCGGTATCGGCCGTGCCCGCCGCCTCCGCCGCGGCGCCGCCGCCCGTCCGGGCCGAGGACCGGGCAGGCGACCACCTCACCGTCACCGTGCGGCACGCGGGCGTGCGCCGCGACGGGACGTACAGGCTGTTCTGCCACCCGGCCGGGGGCAGTCACCCGGAGGCCCGGCGGGCCTGCGACGTGCTCGACCGCAACACGCGCTGGGGGCAGGAGCCCTTCGCGCCGGTGCCCGACGGCAGCGTGTGCACCATGCAGTACGGCGGGCCGGCCACCGCCCACATCACCGGGACGTGGGCCGGACGCCGCGTCGACGCGACCTACGACCGCGGCGACGGCTGCCGGATCGACCGCTGGAACCGGCTCGTGCCACTGCTGCCCGACCTCAGCGCCCCGAGGCCGACCACGGTGTCCCGCGCCGGCCTGTAGGCCAGTAAGAGGGGACGGGCGCGGAGTCCCGCTATCGGCGCGCGGGCGGGGACCGCCAGGAACGGGTGGGGCGCCCCGTACCGGCCGGTGGACGGGGACGGGCGCGGAGTCTCGTACCGGCGCGGCGGCCTGGGGCCGGCGCGTGGGCGCGTGTACTGGTGCGTAGGCGTCCACCGCGGGTGTCGTGGGCAGGGAGTGCGTAAAGGTCTCGCGAAGGTCGTGCGAAGCCAAATCGTCCGGTCACAGGTTCGACGTCAACTCCGCGTGCGACCTCCCTCTCATCCGGCATCGCGGCAGCAACCTCTGCGCATAGACTCCCTCGCGTGACACGCTGCGGGCCGGTTGGCAAGATGGCCCCCGCGGTCGGCAAGGTGCGGTGACAGGGAGGAAGCGTCTCGTGAGCAGCAGGCCATCCCGAGGCGCTGCTCGCCTCGCTGCCATACTCGACGCGCTGCCCGATGCGCTGGTGCTGGTCAACGCCAACGGCACCGTCGTCAACGCCAACACCATCGCGCTGGAGGCCTTCGAGACGCCGGGAACGGCCCTCGTCGGGCGGGGACTGCTCGATCTGCTGCCGGAGTTCGACTCCAAGCTGATCCCCGGCTCCATGCGGCGGCCCGACCACATCGACCCGCGCGGGCGGACCAAGCCGACCCGGATGACGGCGCGGCGCACCGACGGCTCGGAGTTCCCGGTCGAGGTCACGAGCGCGAATCTGGAGAACAGCCAGCAGGCCTACGACGGCCACGGCTACAGCGGCGACGAACTGCTGATGCTGGTCGTCCGCGATCTGTCCGGCACCGTCGACACCGAGGCCGAACTGGCCCGTTCGCAGCGGCAGACCGAGATGATCCTGCGGGCCGCCGCCGAGGGCGTCGTGGGCACCGACACCGACGGGCGGATCGTGCTCGTCAACCCCGCCGCCGCCCAGATACTCGGCTACCGGGCCGGTGAACTCGGCGGCCGCGAGCTGCACACCCTCGTCCTGCACTCCCGCGCCGACGGCTCCCCCTTCTCGTACGGGGAGTCCCCGCTCGCCGACACCCTGCGCTCCGGGCGCAAGCACCGGGTGCGCGGGCAGGTGCTGTGGTCCAAGTCCGGCGACAAGGTCTCGGTCGATCTGACCACCGCGCCGGTACGCGACGGCGACCAGCTCGTCGGCGCCGTGATGACCTTCACCGACCGGCGCCCCTACGACGCGCTCGCCGACGAGAAGGCCGCCGACGAGCAGCGCCACGAGGAGCGGCTCGATCAGCTCGCCGAGGACCACGCCTCCGAGCTCACCGCCCTGCGCCAGCAGCACGTCACCGAGATCGAGGAGCTCACCGAGCGGCACGCGGAGCAACTCGCCGCGAACGAGGAGCGCTACGCCGCCCTCGGCGAGCGGGAGAAGGACCGCTACGAGGCGCTGGCCGGCCGGCACGAGCAGCTGCTGACCCTGCTCGGCGGCTCCCTGCGCGGCCCCCTGGACGAGCTGCGCCGCGAGCTGGCCGCCCTCGCCGCCGACGACGCCGGGCAGCTGTGGCCCGAGGCCAACCAGGTGCTGCATCACCTGTCGGCCGGGTACGCCCGGATCACGACGCTGATCGACAACGTCCTCGGCTACCAGCGTCTCGACGCCGGCAGCGAGGAGATCATCCGGACGAACGTGATGCTGGACGCGGTCGTCGCCGCCGGTGTCGACGGCGCCGTCGAGCTGATCGGCCCCGGGCGGGTGCAGTTCGCCGTGCACGCGCCGCCCATCGAGGCCGAGGTCGACCCGCGGCGTCTGGCCACCGCGCTCGCGCACCTCGTCGCGGACGTCGCCGGCGTGGACGCGACCGGGAACTCGCCCGTCTCGGCGGGCGGTTACATGGACAACACCGTCGTGGTGGCGGCGGCGCAGCGCGGTGAGGTCGTCCGGATCGAGGTGCGCGGGCCGTACGCCGGGGGAGACCCGGTGCACGAGCCGATCGTGCGCGGGATCGTCCGGGCGCACGGCGGTGTCCTCCAGACCCACGAAGTACCGGGCATGAGCGGCAGCGCGTACGTCCTGGAGGTGCCGCTCGGCGGCGGTGCCGGCGTCGTCGCGGCCCCGGCCCCGGCGCCTGTCCAGGCCCTGGAGCCGGCCCCGGCTCCGGCGGAGCCCGCCCCCGCGGAACCCGCTGTGCCCGAGCAGCCTGCGAACGGCGGGCGGCGGAGGGCCCGGCGGTCCTCGACGGACGCGTTCCTCGAGAGCGACGGCGACGCGGAGGCGACCGGGGCACCGGCGGCTCCGACCGGTCGGCGCAGGCGGCGGGCGGCCGAGCCGTCCCAGGAGGCCGGGCAGGTTCCGGACCAGGGCGCGGACGGCTCCGGCGGTACGGGACGGCGGCGCGGACAGTCCGCCGACGACGCGGCGGGCGTGTCCGAGGGTGCCGTGGTCATGGCGGGCGAGCACGCGGCGGGAACGGCGGCCTCGGGTACGGGACTCGGCGGTACGGTGCCGCCGCAGGGCGTGCCCGCGTCCGCCGAGCGGCGGGAGACGAGGCAGCCCCAGGCACTGCCGGCGGCGCTGCCCGCAGCGGGTGCTGCCCAGCCCGAGGCAGCACAGGCAGAGGTCGCGCAGACCGAGGCGACGGGCGGCGAGAGCGCGGCGGCTGCCCAGCAGCCGAGCGGGCGCCGTCGGCGCGCCCTGGCCGCTACCACCGAGCGTGCCGCCGCACAGGAGGCGGCCCCGCGTCCGGTGTTCGCCCTGCCGCCCGCGGAGGCGGACCGGCCCGGCGGAGGCCCGGAGGCGGCGCAGGGTGCCGTTGCCGTCGTTCCCCTGGGAAGCGACGGACAGCACGACGCCGTGTCCCACGATCAGGCCGACGACCACACGCCGCCGCAGCCGCATCCCACGAGCGCGCCGACGGGACGCCGGCGGCGGGCGGTGGCCCAGCCGCAGGACGGCGCGGCAACCGGCGCGACTCCCGCGCAAGATGCGCCGGGTGTGCAGGGTGTGCAAGGGGCCGCTGGTGCAGCCGGTGCCCCCGGTGTTCCCGGTGTTCCCGGTGTTCCCGGTGCGCCTGCCGGTGCCGTTCCCGTGCCCTTGCCGGGCGCGCCCGCGCAGGGTGCGGCGGGGGGCGTCCAGGCGCTCGCGCAGGCCGTTCCGCAGGTGAGTGCGGGTCAGCCTGCCGTGCCTCAGGGCGTGCCTCAGGGGGTGCCGGTACAGCCCACCCCGCAACAGGTGGCTCCCGGTCAGCCGGTCGCTCCCCAGGGTGTGCCCGGACAGCCCGCGGCACCGCAGGGGCTCCCCGGCCAGCCCGCAGTACCGCAAGGTGTTCCTGCTCAGTCCGCCGCGCCGCAGGGGGCGCCCGGACAGCCCGTACCGCAACAGGTGACTCCCGGTCAGCCCGTCACGCCGCAAGCCCTGCCCGGCCAACCCGCCGCGCTTCAAGGCCTGCCCGGTCAGCCCGTCATGCCGCAGGGTGCGCCTGGGCAACTCGCAGCGCCGCAAGGGGTTCCTGGCCAGCCCGCAGCGCCGCAAGCCGTTCCCGCTCAGCCCGCAGCACCGCAGGGCCTGCCTGCTCAGACAGCCGAGCCGCAGGCGGTGCCGGGGCACCCCGCCCCGCAGGCGGTCCCGGGACAGCCTCCCGCCGCACAAGTGCCCCCCGGTCAGCCCGTCACGCCACAAGGCCAGCCCGGCCAACCCGCCGCGCTTCAAGGCCTGCCCGGCCAACCCGTCATGCCACAGGGCGTGCCTGGGCAGCTCGCCGCACCGCAGATGGTTCCCGGTCAGCCGGTCACGCCCCAGGGGCTGCCCGGCCACCCCGCCATGCCGCCGGCGGTGCCCGGACAGCCGGGTGCGGCGCCGCAGGTTCCCGGGCAGGCGCTGCCCGCGCCGCATCCGTCCGGGCAGGCGGTCCTGCCCGGACAGGTGCCGTCGCCGGAGCACGGGGCCGCGGGCACGGCGCCCGCTCCCGCGCTCGGCATCGCCGGTCAGCCGCTCCCCCCGCAGCCTCCCGCACTCGCGCGCGTGCAGAGCCCCGGCGCCCAGGCCCCGGCCCCGCAGCCCCCCGCCGGGCCGCTTCCCGGACAGCCCGTTCCCGCGCAGGGCGTCCCGGCTCAGCCGGTCCCCGCCGCTCAGCCGGTGCCCGGCGCGGTCGGCGGCCCCGTACCGCCGAACGCCATCGGTGCCCCCATGCCCCCGGCGCAGGCCGTTCCCCAGCAGGCAGCCCCTGCTGCTCCCGGCGTCCCGGCCGGCACCGCCCTCCCGCCCGAGCAGGCGGCGGGACAGCCGGCCGTACAGGCCCAGCCCACCGGGCAGCAGCCCGGCCCCGGCGCCGCGGTCCCGCGTGCGGCCCAGCCGTTGCCCGCCGAGGCCGCCATGCCCGTCGATCCCCACTCGACGCAGGGGCGGGCGATCAGCGTGCGCACCCTGGGACAGGGCGTGCCGTTCGTCCGGCAGGCGGCACAGGCGCAGGCACCCCAGCCGCCGTCCGCCACGCCGCCCCCGCAGACGTCCGGCGGTTCCGGCCGCCGCCGCAAGCTGGGCACCCGGCCCGACCCGGCCGCCGCCCCCCAGCAGATCCAGACGCCGCCGGCGCCGATGCAGGCACAGCGGCCGGAACAGACGGCCCGCCCGCACCCGTCGGCCGAGCAGCCCCCCGCGCAGCCCTCCCTGGGAGGACCCGTCGTGGCGCCCGGCACCGAGGGTGGCGGACGGTCGTACGCCATCGGGGCCCCGGACGAGAACGCCGCCGAGGGTCCCGAGCCGCTGGACGGTCCCGGCGGTGCGGTGGAGGTCGCGGACACCCCGCGGCCGCAGCCGATGGACGACGAACTGCCCCCGGAGCCCCTGGACAACCCGCGTCGGCTGCTGGTCTGGCCGGCCCCCGACGTCACCACCCAGCAGGCGCTGAGCGACCGCGGCTACCGGCCGGTCATCGTGAACTCCCGCGAGGAGGTGGACGCGCAGATCGCGGCCTTCCCCGCCGCCCTGTTCGTCGACCCGCTGACCGGGCCGATCACGCGCACGGCGTTGCAGTCGCTGCGGCAGGCGGCGGTCGCCGCCGAGGTCCCGGTGCTGGTCACGGCCGGACTCGGGCAGGCGACGCGCGAGGCGGCCTACGGCGCCGACCCGGCCGTACTGCTGAAGGCGCTCGCGCCGCGCGACAGCGAGCAGCACCCGCCGCGGGTGCTGCTGATCGAGGAGCACGCGGAGATCGCGCTGGCGCTGACGGCGACGCTGGAGCGGCGCGGGATGCAGGTGGCGCGGGCCGCGAGCGACAACGACGCGGTGACGCTCGCCGGGCAGTTCCGGCCGAACCTCGTCGTGATGGACCTGATGCAGGTGCACCGGCGCCGGGCCGGGATCCTGGACTGGCTGCGGGCGAACGGGCAGCTCAGCCGCACCCCGCTGGTCGTCTACACCGCCTCCGTCGACCAGGCCGACCTGCCGCGGCTGGCCTCGGGCGAGACGGTGCTGTTCCTCGCGGAGCGGTCCACCAGCGACGAGGTGCAGAGCCGGCTCGTCGATCTGCTGGCCCGCGTCGGCACCAACTGACCAACCGGCCAGGCCACATCGCGTACGACGCCGGGCGGGGAGCCTTCTCGCTCCCCGCCCGGCGTCGTACGCGTACGCGCGCGCGTGCCGTCCCCTCCGCGGTCAGAGCCGGGTGACGTCCAGCTCCCCGGCCGCGTACTGCCTGCGCAGCACCTTCTTGTCGAACTTGCCCACGCTGGTCTTCGGAACGGTCTCGATGATCGTCCAGCGTTCCGGGAGCTGCCACTTGGCGATCCCGCGCTCCTCCTGGAGGAAGGCCCGCAGTGCCTCGAAGCCCGCGGTGGCGCCTTCCCCGAGGACGACGGTCGCCAGCGGGCGCTCGCCCCACTTGTCGTCGGGTACGGCGACGACGGCGGCCTCGGCGACGTCCGGGTGGGACATCAGGGCGTTCTCCAGCTCGACGGAGGAGATCCACTCGCCGCCCGACTTGATGACGTCCTTGGCCCGGTCGGTGAGGGTGAGGAAGCCGTCGGGGCTGATGGTGCCCACGTCGCCGGTCTTCAGCCAGCCGTCCTCGCTGAACTTGTCGGCCGGGCGCAGCGGTTCGGCGCCGGGGCCGTTGTAGTAGGCGCCGGCGATCCACGGTCCGCGGACCTCCAGCTCGCCCGCGGACTCGCCGTCCCAGGGAAGGCGTTCGCCGCCGGGGCCGGTCAGGCGGGCCTCGACCCCGGTGGGGAAGCGGCCCTGGGTGAGGCGGTAGCCGAACTCCTCGTCCGTGCCGATCGCGTGGGCCGGCGGGCGGGCCACCGTGCCGAGCGGGGAGGTCTCGGTCATGCCCCAGGCGTGGCAGACGCGCATGCCCAGCCGGTCGAAGGCCTCCATGAGGGAGGGCGGGCAGGCCGAGCCGCCGATGGTGACCTGGGTGAGGGAGGAGACGTCGCGGGGGCGGGCGGTCAGTTCGGCGAGCAGTCCCTGCCAGATGGTGGGCACGGCGGCCGCGTGGGTCGGCTTCTCCCGCTCGATCATCTCGGCGAGGGGGGCCGGCTGGAGGAAGCGGTCGGGCATCAGCATGTTGACGCCGGACAGGAAGGTGGCGTGCGGCAGGCCCCAGGCGTTGACGTGGAACTGCGGGACCACCACGAGCGTGGTGTCCCGGTCGGTCAGGCCCATGGACTCGCTCATGTTGACCTGCATGGAGTGCAGGTAGACCGAACGGTGGCTGTAGACCACGCCCTTGGGGTCGCCCGTGGTGCCGGAGGTGTAGCACATGGCGGCGGCCTGGCGTTCGTCCAGCTCGGGCCAGTCGTAGGTGACCGGCTTGGCCGCGATCAGGTCCTCGTACTCGTGCACACGGGCGTGGGAGCCGTCGAGCGGGGTGCGGTCGCCGGGGCCCGAGACGATGACGTGCTCGACCGTCTTCAGGTGCGGCAGCAGCGGGCCGAGCAGCGGGATCAGGGAGCCGTTGACGATGATGACACGGTCGGCCGCGTGGTTGACGATCCAGGCCAACTGCTCTGCGGGCAGGCGCAGGTTGAGGGTGTGAAGGACCGCGCCCATGCAGGGGATCGCGAAGTACGCCTCCACGTGCTCGGCGTTGTTCCACATGAGGGTGGCGACACGGTCGTCGGCCGCGACCCCGAGGTCCTCGCGCAGGGCGTGCGCCAGCCGGGCCGCGCGCTCGCCGATCTCGGCGAAGGAGCGGCGGTGCGGCTCGCTGTCACCGGTCCAGCTGATCACCTGCGACGCCCCGTGGATCGTCGACCCGTGGGCCAGGATCCTCGAGATCAGCAGCGGTACGTCCTGCATGGTGCTCAGCACGGCGTCCTCCCGGGGCAGCGTCGCTACGCGGTGGTAAGGGATGCGCCGATTCTGCTCACATACCGCGCGGTATGTCACTAGCCAGGGACGATCGATCACACAACGTTCCCACGAGGGTCAGCGCACGCGCACCAGCTCCGGGTCCTCCCGCAGCTTGCCGAGCGCCCGTGACACCGCCGACTTCACCGTCCCCACGGACACTCCGAGCACCTCGGCCGTCTGGTTCTCGGAGAGGTCCTCGTAATATCTGAGGACGACCATCGCCCGCTGCCGGGTGGGCAGCTTCATGATCGCCCGCCACATGGCGTCGCGCAGCGCCTGCTGCTCCGCCGGATCGGCCGCGCCGGGCGCCGGCTCCGGCTCCGGCAGCTCGTCGCAGGCGAACTCGTCGACCTTCCGCTTGCGCCACTGCGAGGTACGGGTGTTCAGCAGAGCGCGGCGCACATAGCCGTCGAGCGCCCGGTGGTCCTCGATCCGCTCCCACGCCACGTACGTCTTGGTGAGCGCGGTCTGCAGCAGGTCCTCCGCGTCGCTCGGGTTCGCGGTCAGCGACCGCGCGGCGCGCAGCAGCACCGGCTGCCGGTCCCGCACGTACGACGCGAAGGACGGGTACGCCGCAGTCCCGGTCGCCAGAACGGCGGCTTTCGACACGCTGGTGCAGACGGGTGTGGTCATGGCTCCACGCTAGGAGCGGCACCCGCTCCCGCGGATCGCCCGCAGGTCCCGCAGCCGGGTCCGCCTCAGGTTGTAGGGGTGGGTCCGGCCGCACCTCCTGTAGGTGGAGGAACGGGGCGCGTGTACTGCGGGTTCACCCCTGGGGGACGTCCCGGCCGGCGTTCCGGGCGAGCAGGTCACTGCGCCGCGGCCGCACGGAACACGACTGCGCGGCGGTACCGAAGTACCGCCGCGCAGAGGTGTGTTACGTCCCCACGAGCACACCCACCAGGGAGTTCAGGGCCGGCAGGTCCCCAGATCGCGCGCCGGCCCGCCCCGGCTCACCAGAGCCGGGTGAAGTGGACGACGACGTTCCTGTTGCCCTGCTGGATGGCCGTGAACGCGGAGCGGCTGACCTGTGCGGTGTTGCTCTGGTTCGTGGCGCCCGAGCCGACCGCCTGCTGCTGCGTCGTGGACGAGTTGCCGCTGTTGTCACGGCCGACCCCGCTGCCGACGACGCCGGCGACGCCCGCGTTCGATCCGTCGCCCGCGACGGCTCCCGTGTCCGCGGCGGCGACGCCGGTGAAGAGCGCCGCGGCGAGGGGGATGGCCGCGGCTGCGGCGAGAACACGGGCGGTACGGATGCTTGCCATGTTGCTCCTCCAGTACGAGGTACGCGCCGGCTGCCTTGCCGGGAGTACATGAAGTACGGCTTTCGCCTGGACAGTTGGCCGACCGTCCGGGCCTTCTCACGACGTCGCGAGATCAGAGTTGCCCACCGGAACCCGGCGAACCACCCCGGAGCGCCTGATTCGCACGCAAGCGTGAGGACAAGTCGATAAACCCCTTTCGCTGCCTTTTCTGTCGCCCCGCACCGCGGCGGGGACGGTGCGGACCGCTGCTCCCCAAGCGCCGCAAGGGCCGGGGCGCCTCTCGGGAAGCAGCCCGAAATCCCGGCCTTCCGGCGCGCCGCGCCCACCCCTCTTCCCTTTCTCGAACGTACGTACGAACATAGAAGCATGGCCACCATCGACCGGCAGGCCACGACGCTGGCCCTCGCGCACGCCCTGTCAGCCGCCGAACGCGGGCTGGCCGTCATCCCCCTGTCCCGGACGAAACTCCCGGCCCTGCGCTCCCCGCACCGCGACGGCCCCGGCCCGGCGGGCCCGCCCGGTCCGCCATGTCCGCCCTGCCACGGCGAGTGCGGACGCTTCGGTCACGGGGTGTACGACGCCTCCAGCGACCCGGCCCGCATCCGGCAACTGTTCGCCGCCGCACCGTGGGCCACCGGCTACGGCATCGCCTGCGGACTGCCCCCGCACCATCTGATCGGCGTCGACCTGGACACCAAGAGCGGCACGGACGCCGCGACGGCCCTGCGCGAGCTCGCCCTGCGCCATCTGTTCACCATCCCCGCCACGGTGGTCGTGCTGACCCCCAGCGGCGGCCGCCACCTGTGGTTGAGCGGGCCGCCCGACGTCGTCGTCCCCAACTCGGCCGGCCGCCTGGCCCCCGGCATCGACATCCGCGGCGCCGGTGGCTACCTGGTCGGCCCCGGCTCCCGCACCGGACACGGCGTCTACGCGACCGCCCCCGGCACCGCGCGCCTCGCCCCGGCCCCCTGCCCGCGCGCCCTACTGCGCCTGCTGCTGCCCCCGCCCCGGACCTCCCGCCACCTCGCACCGCCCTCGGCGGGCCGGCACGGCCAGGGCCTGGTGCGGTTCGTCCTGGACGCTCATGAGGGCCAGCGCAACACCCGCCTGTTCTGGGCCGCCTGCCGCGCCTACGAGCACGGCATCGGCCCCTCCCTCGTCGACGCCCTGATCGACGCGGCCCGCCACACCGGCCTGACCGAACGCGAGGCCCGCGCGACCACAGCCTCCGCAGCCCGCCTGACGGGCCACCGGACCTGAGCCCTCGGCGAGAACCGCCCCGAGCGGGCGCCGAATCATCGGCCGGGCCTGCTCGGCTGCCGGTCGCACGGCGGCGCTCCCGGAACCACACTGGTCAGTGGGGCGCCCCCGTTGGAGACGCCCGCCCACGACGGAAGGACGGATCCATGCCCACGGACACGCCTCCCGGTCCGCTGCGGTTCCTGGTCTTCGGCGCGGCACTGCGGACCGGTTCTGCCAACGCACGCCTCGCCTCCCTCGTGGCCCGGCTCATCTCCGACACCGGTGCCACCGTCGACTTCGCCACCATGCGCGACTTCGACATGCCCTTGTACGACGGCGACATGGAGGCGACCGAAGGACTGCCCCAGGGCGCCCTGGCCCTGCGCGACCGACTCGAGCAGAGCGACGCCTTCGTCATCTCCTCGCCGGAGTACAACGCCTCCGTGCCGGGAGTTCTGAAGAACGCGATCGACTGGGTCTCCCGTGTCCGGCCGCAGCCGTTCAAGAACAAGCACGCGATGCTCGTCTCCGCCTCACCGTCCCTGATCGGCGGCAACCGCGGGCTGTGGGCTCTGCGGGTTCCCCTGGAGCACCTGGGCACCCGCGTCTACCCGGACATGTTCAGCCTGGCCGACAGCTACCAGTCCTTCGCCGAGGACGGAACACTGGCCGACACAGGGCTGCAGCAACGCCTCACCGAGACCGTGTCGGGCTTCCTGAGCCTCGTCGAAGCGGACGTCCGCTACGTCTGCCTGGAACGCCGGTGGTACGAGTTCCTGGGAGACCGCACCGAGGCGGCCATCACCCAACGCGCCGAGTCGTGATGCCACGGAACCGGCGAGCCAGGGTAAGACAAGGTCACGCGGAAGGGGTGCCGCTCCGGAGAGTGGCACCCCTTCTGACCTGCAAGCTTCTGACCTGCTACGCGGTGGGTGTGGGATTTGAACCCACGGTGACTCGCGCCACGACGGTTTTCAAGACCGTTCCCTTAGGCCGCTCGGGCAACCCACCCCGCGCCGCTCGCGTGTGGCGGCGCGGGGACAAGACTAACGGGTTGGCGGGCGCGCGTGGGATCAGCTGTCGCCGATGCGGGAGCCGAGGGTCAGCTGCGCCGTGTGCTCCTTGCCGCCGCGCTTGTAGGTGACGGTGACCTTGTCGCCGGGCTTGTGGGTCCAGATCTCGCCGATGAGGGTCGGGCCGGAGTCGATCACCCGGTTGTCGAGCTTGGTGATGACGTCGCCGGGCTTGAGGCCGGCCTCGGCGGCGGGGCCGCCCGACTCGACCGGGGCGGATCCGCTGACGCCCTGGTCGGTGATCTTGGCGCCGCTGGACGTGTCCTCCAGGGACACCGACGCGCCGATCTTGGCGTAGACGGGCTTGCCGGTCTTGATCAGCTGCTGGGCGACGTACTTGGCCTGGTTGATCGGGATGGCGAAGCCCAGGCCGATCGAGCCGGACTGGCCGGAGCTGCCGAGGCCGCCGCCGCTCGCGGACTGGATGGCGGAGTTGATGCCGATGACCGCGCCGCGCGCGTCGAGAAGCGGGCCGCCGGAGTTGCCCGGGTTGATGGAGGCGTCCGTCTGCAGGGCGCTCATGTAGGAGGCCTTGCTGTCGGAACCGCCGTCGCTGGAGGCGACGGGACGGTTCTTCGCACTGATGATGCCGGTCGTCACCGTGTTCGACAGACCGAAGGGCGCTCCGATGGCGATCGTCTCGTCGCCGACGGCCACCTTGTCGGAGTCGCCGAGGGCGAGCGGCTTGAGGTCCGAGGGGGCGTTCTTGAGCCGGATGACCGCGACGTCGTAGCCCTGGGCGTGGCCGACGACCTCGGCGTCGTACTTCCTGCCGTCGGGGAAGGTGGCGCTGAGCTTGCCACCGTCGACGGCGTCGGCCACCACGTGGTTGTTGGTGACGATGTGGCCCTGGGTGTCGAAGACGAAGCCGGTACCGGTACCACCCCGGCCGCCGCTCCCCTCGGCCTCGATGGTGACCGTGCTCGGCAGGGCCTTGGCGGCCACACCCGCGATCGAGTTCGGGTCGCGCTTGATCTGCGAGGCGCCGGTGTCGGAGGCGGAGACCGTGGTAGAGCCGCTGTCGTCGTTCCTGGCCAGGGTGTAGCCGAGGCCTCCGCCCAGGCCGCCGGCGACCAGGGCGGCCACCAGGACCGCGGCGATCAGGCCGCCGCGCCGGCCGCCGGGCTTGGGCGCGGGCTGGTGCTGCTGGTACGCGGCGCCCCAGCCGGAGCCTCCCGCGCCGCCGTCCATGTAGGCGGGCGTGGCGGGCGACGGGGGCGGCCAGGAGCCGTCGACGGGCGCGCCGGGGTCCTGCGGTGCGGGCGCGCCGTGGGCTCCCGGGACGTACGGGGGCACGTCCGGGGGCGGGGGTGCGGCAGGGCCGCCCTGGGGGGCGGCCGGGTGCGGGGAAGCAGCGGGAGTCTCCACCGGCACGGGAGGTGCGGACGGCGCCGGCGGTACCGTGTTGCCCTCGTTCTCGGTGCTCACAGCTCTTCTCCTTGGTCCACGGCTGTTGTTGTCGGTCGCACTCGGTCACGCTCGGCATGCCCGCCGGCGACCCGGCGCGCACCAGCTGTGCATGTGCTGCAGATGTACGTAGTCAGCTTTTCCCACGGGCCGTCAGAGCACCATAAGCCGATGCTGTGGGTCCCGGTGCATTCTTTATATAGGTCATCTCGCATGAAAAGGACACATTATCGACGGCTCTCCGCCGTCCCGCCCATTCCGCCGCGGTGGCACCATGGCGCGGTGACCCACGTACGGCAGCACCACATCCAGGTCGTCGCCCACCGCGGAGCCTCCGAGGCTGCCCCGGAGCACACGCTGGCCGCCTACCGGAAGGCCATCGAGGACGGCGCTGACGCCCTCGAGTGCGATGTGCGCCTGACCGCGGACGGCCATCTCGTCTGCGTGCACGACCGCCGCGTCAACCGTACGTCCAACGGCCGGGGAGCGGTGTCGGCGCTGGAGCTCGCCGACCTCGCCGCGCTGGACTTCGGATCGTGGCGCACGCGCGCGTCCTGGCGCGGCCGGGCCGAGGAGCCGGACTGGGAGGTGCGGCCCGAGGACCCGGAGGACACCTCCGTCCTCACCCTGGAGAGGCTGCTCGAACTCGTCGCCGACGCCGGGCGCCAGGTGGAGCTGGCCATCGAGACCAAGCACCCCACGCGGTGGGCGGGGCAGGTCGAGGAACGGCTGCTGGCGCTCCTGAAGCGGTTCGGACTGGACGCCCCCGCCTCGCCCGCGAAGTCGCCGGTGCGTGTGATGAGTTTCTCGGCACGTTCGCTGCACCGGGTGCGGGCGGCCTCGCCGACACTGCCGACGGTCTACCTGGTGCAGTTCGTCACACCGCGGCTGCGGGACGGGCGGCTGCCGGCGGGAGTCGGGATCGCGGGCCCCTCGATCCGCATCCTGCGCAACCAGCCGGCGTACGTGGAGCGGCTCAAGCAGGCGGGACACCAGGTGCACGTGTGGACCGTGAACGAGCCCGAGGACGTCGACCTCTGCGTGGACCTCGGGGTGGACGCCATCATCACCAACCGCCCGCGCGCGGTCCTGCACCGGCTCGGCCGCTGACCGCCGCCGGTCCAGCCGCGTGACCTGCCGTCGGTCCAGCCGCGATGACAGGGAGTGCTCCGGCGCGTTCGGTGCGTGACCGACCGTTCCAAATGCGTCGCCGGACGCGATTCGGCCGGTTTCCGGTACAGGCCGGTGGGGCATCCACTCCGTGGCGTGGGGCGAAGGAGGTCTCGGGGGTGGCGTTGGTGGTGGCACAGGAGGTGCCCACGTCGTCGAGCATGGCCGTACCCCATGGCCCTGCGGGCGTGGGGGGAGCAAGGCGCCGGATGCGTGATCAACTGCGCGGCGGCGGCGTGGCGGAATCGGTCGTCGACGACGCCGTACTGATCCTTTCCGAACTCTTGAGCAATGCCTGCAAGCACGGCCGGCCGCTGCGCGGTGCCCTGGCCGGAGACGGCGACGTCCGGGCCGCGTGGCGGGTGGACGCGAGCGGCAGGCTGATCATCGAGGTGACCGACGGCGGCGGCCCGACCCGCCCGTCCCCGGCCACCCCCTCGGTCACCGCTCACGGCGGCCGCGGGCTGAACATCATCAGCGCGCTCTGCGACGACTGGGGCGTACGGGACAGCGTCGGCGGCGAGGTCACGGTGTGGGTGGTCGTCCACTCGGACGTGCACGACCCGGACGCCGGTCACCGTCGCGACGACTTCGCCTCCCGGATCACCGCGCCGCCGGTGGCGGCGGTGCCCGACCTGGGCTTCACGGACGCCTTCGGCGACCTGGACTGACCCACGCACGCGTACGCCGCGCCCGGGCATCGCCCGGGCCGGACCGCGGGCGCGTCCGTGCGCGCTGAGCCGACGGCTTCCGTGCACCGCTCTCCGGGCCCGTTCCGGGCGCGGGCGGGCGCGCGCGAGGCCTGCGAGCGGGAGACCCCGGGTCCGTCGAGGTACTGCGTCCCGGACACGGACGCGGGGTCGACCGGTTGTCCACATTTCCCGCCGCGTCCACAGGGTCCCGTCGTTGACGGCGTGAACGGCTAGGCTCGCGCCCGTACGAGACGAGCCGTAACCGGGAGACACCCAGATGGCCAAGAAGCGACCCCAGACGAAGGCCAAGCGCCCGCAGCTCACGGATGGAGAGGTCCCGGTCGTCGGTGCGCGCGAACCCTGCCCGTGCGGCAGTGGCCGACGGTACAAGGCCTGCCACGGCCGGGCCGCCGCGCACGCGGTGACCGAGCTGGTGCAGCGGCCCTTCGAGGGACTGCCCGGCGAGTGCGACTGGGTGGCGCTGCGCGAGCTGGTCCCCGCCGCCACGGCCGGGCTGGCCCTGCGCGACGGCCTGCCCGACGGCGTCCCGGCCGTCACACTCGCCACGGTCCTGCCGATGGCCTGGCCCGCGATGCGCCGCGACGACGGCTCGGTGCTGCTCGGCCTGCAGAACGACACGTCGTCCGGCGACATCAGCCGCGACCTCGCCGACACCCTGCTGCGCGCCCTGGAGGCCAAGCCGGGCACCCCGGTGCAGGGCCGCCGCGCCCCGGCCGACGGCCCGCGGCTCCAGGATCTGCTCGACCTGAAGGCCTCCTTCGAACCGGTGGTGCACGAGGGCTTCGAGTTCTGGGTGCCGGACGCGGAGAACGCGACGCCGGAGGTCACCGCCTCCCTGGAGCGGGCCAACGCGGCGGCCATTCCGACCGTGCGTCTGGAGAGCGTCGAGGCGGCGTACTGGTGCCTGACGCCGGAGAAGAACCACCTGCGCTGGGTCATGCCGCACCCGGAGGAGCAGCTTCTGGACGCCCTCGCGCGACTGCACGCGGCGGGCCGTTCGAACCTCGGTGAGGGCACCCGTCTCGTGGGCTCCTTCCGGGCGCACGGCCTGACCGTGCCCGTGTGGGACCTGCCGAGCGAGATGGGCGCCCAGGACGTGGAGAAGCCGGCCGCCGAGTTCGCCGAGCACCTGGCCGCGGCGCTGGCCAGCGAGGCGCCGCTGACCGGGGACGAGCGCCGGGCCCGCGGCGGTCTGACCAACCGGCAGGTCACGCTGAGCTGAGCGACGACCGGGCGGCCGGACCTTCGACCGGCCGCCCGGTCAGCCGCCCGGCCAGTCGCTGAGTCAGCCCTCCGGCCGGTCGCCGAGGCGGCCGTCCAGCCGGTCGCCCGGTCACCGTCCGGTCGCTCACCCGGCTCGGGCAGAGCAAGTGACGCCCGTCACAACCGACGGGCGGCGCAGTCGAGTCGGTGACCTAAAAGGCCATGCACCCGGTGACTGGAAAGCCGGGATCGAATTTGCGAACTGCCGATCTCTTGTTACCGTTCCAGTAGCCCGGTTGCTGGTGCATCCCCCGTCGCCAGCAACCGGGCGCTTGCGTGTCCGCAGCCGTTCACCGAGCGCAGCGGCACGTCAACGGCCCGTCGCCATCGACGAGTTGCTCCCCGATCGCAGCAGCAGCGCGGCCCGCCCGCCGCGCTCGGCGAACTCCGCGACGGCGCTGTACGCCGCCACGGTCCCCCGGCTGTGCTCCCGCGGCGTCTCACAGGTATCCGGCTCCTCGCCCCCGGCCGGCGCGCAATGCGTCCGTACGGTGCGATCGCCCGGCCCCATGAGGGTCAGGCCGGCCTCCAGGGGCCGCCCGGTCGCGTTGCGGTAGTAGGTACGCGCCCAGGTGTCCCCGCCCTGGGTGAGCACACACGTCTGCGCCTCGACACCGCCGGGCGCGGTGACCTCGGGGCCGCAGCGCGCGACGGTGGCGAGCCCCAGGCCGAGCACCCGCGTGGAAGGGGCCTGCGCGGCGGAGGGCGTCCTGCCGTCGCCGCCCGGCAGGGCGCGCACCGCCGACCGGGCGTCCCCGCCGCTTCGGTGGCCGGCCTGGCCGGCGGACGCCCCGGCCGGCGGCAGTACGACGGCGCAGCCGACGACGCCCAGGAGAGCGAGCAGACGGAGGCGCCGGAGCGCGGGGCCGCCGCCCGGCACTCTTCCGGGTCCGGCGGAGGGACGCAGCATGAGGGGGACGATAACGACCCGGGGCGGGCAGTTCGCCCGCCGCGGCCGTGACACCCCTACAACTCGGGGGCGCTCACACCCGTACGAGTGAGGGCCTCCACCACCGCGTCGACCACGGCCTCCACATCGGGCACCCAGGGCGAGGCGGAGCCGGGCAGCGGGGCACGCTCCCAGCGGATCGGGCCGTCGCCGGTCTCGGAGGGGGGCAGCGCAAGGTAGCCGCCCTCGCCGTGGAAGCGGAGCGAGCCGGGGACGAAGTCCTTGGCGTAGAGCAACTCGCCCAACTGCTCCATGGAATACGGCTTGACGAGGATCGCCCAGCGCTTGGGCGAGGCGACGACCGGGCCGAGCCGCATGCCGACGCGGTCGAGCGCGGTGAGGGCGCGCGCGGCCGGGAGGGCCGGCAGGCTCACCGCGCAGGGGGCCGTGCCCCCGGTGGCCAGGACGATCGGCGCGGTGGGCCGGTTGGTCCACCACCAGCGCACCATGCGGGCGTCGGTGGTGGCGGCCAGGAGGCCGGGTTCGAAGGGGTGCGCGCCGGGCACCGTGCACTCCGGGTCGGGGCAGCCGCAGCGGTCGGGCCGCCGCGGATCCAGTGCCACGCCCGGCAGCACGGGCCATTGCCACCGGGTCGCGAAGGTCAGGGCCGCGCTGATCGACTCAGGCCTCTCGTCGCTGCGCTGGGACAGGAGCCCGCGTCGCCTTCCGGGGATCTCGCGCATGAGCGCTCGTTCCTTTCCGTTGCACCGCTGGCAACACCGTGGACCACTCACACCATGTGTCGATCACTGACTGTGCGTACCTGTTGGCGCATCACACCCCTGCCTTCAGGCACGGGGAACCCCTATGGGCCGAACATCGGCTGCTTCCACGGCAGCCCCGTCCATACTGCGTCTACCAGAAGCATGGGCGTGGCGCGGGGTGGCGGAGCATGGCGTTATGCCGTCTTGTCTTCTGCTCTCCGCCGCCGTCACGCAAGGATGGGGCACGGTCGTCGGTGGTTAAGACGCCCGGGTCCGTCGCCAGGTTCCGGGTGGCAACCAACCACCCCTGGCCTTCTCCGAGTACGTACCCATCACGACCGCTGTGACGCTCTGTCGAGCAAGCCCAGTCGACCGCAACAGGCCGTCACCCGAGGCAGTTTCAAGCCAACTTCCTCTTTTAGCAAGAGGTTGGGAAGAAGACCCCGAGAAGCCCTCTGACACCAGGAAACCCGGCAGGACAATGCTGGACATCCCCTCACGAGTGCGTGTACATGTGGAGACACTGCTGGCGGCGCAGAATGACATGGGGGTTTGCGATGCTTTTGAGCAATACGCACCGGTCGGAAGGCCGGGCGCCATGAACGCCCCCCACCCCCCGAAAGTGGCTGGAATCGATTCGACGGTCCCCGCTCCCGCACACACTGTCGCGCCTCCACCCGCCGCCCCGGACACCTCCCCGAGCGGTCCGTCCGGCCCGCACGCCCCCCGCCCGGCGGGCGCCCTCCTCCAGGACCGGCTCGCCGGCTGGGTCTCCGACCTCACCACCCTGAACGAGCTCACCGAACGGCTGGCGCGTACGAACGGACTCGACGCCGCCCTGAAGGAACTGCTGCGCGCCGGAGCCGCCCTCGTCGGCGCCCGCCGCGGCCTCGCCGTCCTCGAACCGGACGACGGACTCGGCCCCGACACCACCATCGGCCTCGGCCTGGCACGGGCCGATCTCGGCCACATCGAGACCGTGCCGCGCAGCGCCATGCCGTACGGGACGCTCCTCGACACCGCGGCCGGCCTGCCGGGCGGCGACGGCGAGGACGTGCGTCCCGACCTGTTCGCCGAGGACGGCCTCGATCCGCGCCACCGCGAGGTGGCCGGCCGCCTCGGCTACGCCGCCTGTTACGCGCTGCCCCTGTCCACCGAGGCCGCCGGCCGCCTCGGCGCCGCCGTCTGGTTCTACGACGAACCCGCCGAGCCGGCCGAGCGGCGGCGCCATCTCGTCGGCCTCTACCTCCGCTTCGCCACCGAGCACCTGGCGCGCCTGCTCGACACCGAGCGCACGCGCGCGTGCATGGCGACGGTCTACGAGGAGCTGCTGCCCTCCCGGCTGCCTCGCGTCCCCGGTGTCCAGCTCGCCTCGCGGCACCGCACCGGCCCGCGCGGCGGCGGCGACTGGTACGACGCGCTGCCGCTGCCCGACGCCGCGCTCGGCCTCGCGGTCGGCTCGGTCACCGGCGCCGGGCCGGGCGCGATCGCCGCGATGGGCCGGCTGCGGGCGTCCCTGCGGGCGTACGCGGTGATGGAGGGCGAGGATCCCGTCGCCGTCCTGTCCGACCTCGAACTGCTCCTGCGGCTGACCGAGCCCGCCCGCTCCGCCACGGCCCTGTTCGCCTACTGCGAGCCCGCGCCGCGCCGGATCACCATGGCGGGCGCGGGGCACTGCCCGCCGCTGGTGCTCGGCGAACGGCGCACTGAGTTCGTGGAGACGTCCGTGTCCGCGCCGCTGGGCATGCTCGCCTGCTGGGAGGCGCCGAGCGTGGAGTTCCAGGTGTCCGCGGGCGAGACGGTGCTGCTGTACACCGACGGGCTGCTGCACCGCACCGGCGACTCCGTCGACCGCGCCTTCGCCCGGCTGCACACGGCCGCGGCGAGCGTCCCGCGCGCGCTGCGCCACGACCCGGCGGCCGTCGCCGACCACGTCCTGCACACGGTCCTGCCGAACGGACTTGACATGACCGACGGCGCGGAGGACGTGGCGCTGCTGGCGGCGCGCTTCGAGTAGGCCGCCCGGTAACAGGCACTTCCGCCTTTGGCCCCCTTCCGCACGACCGTACGATGGGGACGGCCCAGTGGCTGTATCGAGGAGGAAGACCGTGGCGCAGGAGCTGCCGGAGACCCCGGAGACCGCCGAAGAAGAACCGATCAAGCAGCGGAAGAACGGCCTGTACCCGGGCGTGTCCGACGAGCTCACCGAGAACATGAAGTCCGGCTGGGCCGACACCGAGCTGCACGACCTCGAACCGGTCGCCCAGGCGGAGCACACCGCGCGCCGCCGCGCCGCGCTGTCCGCACACTTCCCCGGCGAGCGGCTGGTCATTCCCGCGGGCAACCTGAAGACCCGCTCGAACGACACGGAGTACGCCTTCCGCTCCTCGGTCGAGTACGCCTACCTCACCGGCAACCAGACCGAGGACGGCGTCCTGGTCCTGGAGCCCACCGCGGACGGCCACGAGGGGACGCTCTACCTCCTGCCGCGCTCCGACCGTGAGAACGGCGAGTTCTGGCTCTCCGGCCAGGGCGAGCTGTGGGTCGGCCGCCGCCACTCCCTGACCGAGGCCGCGACGCTCTACGGCATCCCGACCTCCGACGTGCGCGAACTGGCGGACAAGCTGCGCGAGGCCACCGGCCCGGTCCGCGTCGTGCGCGGCTACGACGCCGGCATCGAGGAGGCGCTGACCGACAAGGTCACCGCCGAGCGCGACGGGGAGCTGCGCGTCTTCCTCTCCGAGGCCCGCCTGGTCAAGGACGACTTCGAGATCGGCGAGCTGCAGAAGGCCGTCGACTCCACCGTGCGCGGCTTCGAGGACGTGGTGAAGGTCCTCGACAAGGCCGAGGCGACCAGCGAGCGCTACATCGAGGGAACGTTCTTTCTCCGCGCGCGCGTCGAGGGCAACGACATCGGCTACGGCTCCATCTGCGCGGCCGGCCCGCACGCCTGCACGCTGCACTGGGTGCGCAACGACGGCCCGGTCCGCTCCGGCGACCTGCTCCTGCTGGACGCGGGCGTGGAGACGCACACCCTCTACACCGCCGACGTCACGCGCACGCTGCCGGTCAACGGCACGTACGACGAGATCCAGAAGAAGATCTACGACGCGGTGTACGAGTCCCAGGAGGCCGGCATCGCGGCGGTGAAGCCGGGCGCCAAGTACCGCGACTTCCACGACGCCGCCCAGCGCGTGCTCGCCGAGAAGCTCGTCGAGTGGGGCCTGGTCGAGGGCCCGGTCGAGCGGGTCCTGGAGCTCGGCCTGCAGCGCCGCTGGACGCTGCACGGCACCGGCCACATGCTCGGCATGGACGTCCACGACTGCGCCGCCGCCCGGACCGAGACGTACGTCGACGGCACGCTGGAGCCCGGCATGGTCCTCACCGTGGAGCCGGGCCTGTACTTCCAGGCCGACGACCTGACCGTCCCGGAGGAGTACCGCGGCATCGGCGTCCGCATCGAGGACGACATCCTCGTCACCGAGGACGGCAACCGCAATCTCTCCGCGGGCCTGCCGCGCCGCTCCGACGAGGTCGAGGCCTGGATGGCGTCGCTGAAGAGCTGACACGGAGGTGACGGCCGGGTACCCGCGGGGTGCCCGGCCCTCCCGCGCCGGGACGCGCCCGGCGAATTCACGTACCCGGGGGGAGGGTTACCCCGAGGCTCTGGAAGCACTGGCGAAGCTCCTGGCCGACGCCTGAGGCCGCGCCGGGCCCGGGACACGCCCGAAGGTCCGGCCCGCGTCTCGCGCGGCGCTACACCGCCATCAGCGGGGCGTCCTCACGCCACTTGAGGTTCTTGTCGAAGACCACCACCGCGCCGCCGCGGCCCGGCCTGTTGCGGATGTGGACGTGGTCGGCGAGTTCCTGGATGAGGTACAGGCCGCGGCCGTGCTCGGCCTCGGCGCGCGCGGCGCGGACCGGGCGCCGGCGGCCCGCCGGCGGAAAGCCGGGGCCGGTGTCGGCCACCTCGATGCGGCACTTCTCCCCGTCGAGGAAGGCGGTGACCCGGAACGCGTCACCGGACTCGGTGTCCCCGCCGTGCTCCACCGCGTTCGCGCAGGCCTCGCTCAGGGCCACGGACAGGTCGTAGGAGATCTCGGGGTCGACGCCCGCGGTCTCCATCGTGCCGAGCAGCAGTCGCCGGGCGAGCGGCACGCTCGCGGCGTCACGCCGCAGATGGAGTGACCACCAGATGCTCATGCTCCAGCCTCCCGGCCGCGGCTCGACATACCGTTACGTATTGCCCCGAGTGCCCGTCCATAAGCACTGCGCCGACTCGGCACCGCGCGATCGGCGGACGCGGCGGGACGGGGAATCGGTGTATGTGCGGGCCGACGTCATCAGACCGTGACTTTCCGGACCTACCGCATCTTGTGGACCTGCTGTACGGCGGGCCCGGGTCCAGTGGGATGATGAGGCCGCCATGTCTGCCCCCCACCCGCGCACGGCGCCAGCCGGACGCGGTCTACGGACCCTGCGGGCCGCGGTGTTCGCCGCGGTCTGCGTCGTGCTGGCCGCGGCCGGGCACTCGCTGGCCTCCTGTGCCGCGGTGCCGCTGTGGACGCTCGGCGCCGGGTTCCTCGGGGCGCTGGTCGTGGTGGCACCGCTCGCCGGGCGGGCGCGTTCCCTGCCGGGGATCGCGGCGCTGCTGGTGGTCGGCCAGACCGTGCTGCACGCCCTGTTCGGCATGGGGCAGAGCGGCATGGGCGCCATGGTCATGGGCTCCGCGGGATCGACGGGCTCCGCGCCCGTTCTGTCCGACGCCGAGCTCGTCCAGCGGGCCGCCCGGTACGTCTGCGGGGCCACCGCAGCCGCGATCAGCCCGGCCCAGGCCTACCGGATACTCGTCGACGCACACGCCTACGCCGGTGCCGGTGCGGGCCTGAACGCCCCGCACCACTCGGCGGCCTCCCCGTTTCCCATGGGCGTGGCCGCCCTGCTGCCGTCCCTGCCGATGCTGCTCGTCCACGTCCTGGCCGCCCTCGCCACGGGCTGGGTGCTGCGACGCGGCGACCTGGCCCTGCTGCGGCTGATCGAACTGTCGGCGCACGGAGTCGCCGAGACCGCGCTCGTACGGTCCCTGCGCGGGGCGCTCGCCCTGGTGCGCGCCCTGTGCGCCGGGCTGCCCACGGCGGCCGGTACCGGCCCGCGCCTGCCGCGCACCGCCGACTCCGCGCCCCTCACCCCCCACACCACCGCACTCCAGCACACGGTGATCCGCCGCGGCCCGCCGGCCGCCGCCGCACTCGCCCTCGCTGCCTGACGCGACGCGACCACCACCCCACCGAGCGGGCTTCCGCCGGGGGAGCGGCCGCCGTCGTGCGGCACGCGCGCGCGTGCCCGTCCGGCGGGAACACCACTGGTCCCGCTCCGCACGCGCACCCCCACACACCGGAACCCACTCGAAGCGGAGTGCACCCCTTATGAAGGCTTCCCGACTCGTCGCCACCGCCGCCGTCGCCGGCTCGGCCGTCCTCGCGCTGTCCGCCCCCGCGTTCGCACACGTCACCGTGCAGCCCGAGGGCGCCGCCGCCAAGGGCGGCTACGCCGTCGTCGACTTCAAGGTCCCCAACGAGCGCGACAACGCCTCCACCACCAAGGTCGAGGTCAACTTCCCGACCGACCACCCGCTGGCCTCCGTGATGCCGCAGCCGGTGCCCGGCTGGAAGGTCGACGTCACCAAGTCCCAGCTGGACAAGCCGCTGGAGATGCACGGCAAGAAGATCTCCGAGGCCGTCACCAAGGTCACCTGGACCGCCGACGGCAAGGGCATCGAGCCCGGCTTCTTCCAGAAGTTCCCCGTCTCCGTCGGCACGCTGCCGGAGGACGCCGACCAGCTCGTCTTCAAGGCGATCCAGACGTACTCCAACAAGGAGGTCGTGCGCTGGATCGAGGTGCCGCAGAAGGGCCAGGAGGAGCCGGACAACCCGGCGCCGACGCTTCAGCTGACCGCAGCCTCGGACGGTGACGGGCACGACGCGTCGGCCAAGGACACCGCCGACACCAAGCCCGCCGCCCAGACCACCGCCGCCGACTCCGCCAAGAGCGGCAGCGACACCACCGCCCGCGTCCTCGGCATTGTCGGCATCCTCGTCGGCGCGGCCGGCGTGGCCTACGGCGTACTCGCCGGCCGCAGGCGGACCACCGCCTGATCCGCGGCCAGTCCGTCACGCGCTCCGGGGGTCGTGCCACTCCCGCGTACGGCCCCCGGTGCGCGCCGGAGTTCTCACATCTGGGACATTTCTCTATGCACAACAAGACCTTCGTCGCGGCCGCGCTGCTCGCCGCGGCCACCATGACCCTCTCCGCCTGCGACAGCGGAGACGACGGCAGGAAGCCCGTCGCCGTCGTCTCCGAGGACACCTCGCAGAAGGCCGCGACCGTCCTCGACCAGCCGTTCGAGAAGCCGGACCTGGTCCTCACGGACACCCAGGGAAAGAAGTACGACCTCCGCGAGGAGACCTCCGGCCACCCGACGCTCGTCTACTTCGGCTACACCCACTGCCCCGACGCCTGCCCGCTGACCATGAGCAACATCGCGGTCGCCAAGAAGGCGCTGCCCAAGGCCCAGCAGGACGACCTGCGCGTGGTGTTCGTCACGACCGACCCGGACCGCGACACCCCGGCCGAACTCGGCAAGTGGCTCAAGGGGATCGACCCGCAGTTCATAGGACTGACCGGCGACTTCTCCACCATCCAGGCCGGCGCGCGCACGCTCGGCATCTCCATCGAGCCGACCACGAAGGACAAGAACGGCAAGCTCGTCTCGATGCACGGCACCCAGGTGATCGCCTTCTCGCCGAAGACCGACGCCGGATACGTCCTCTACGGCGAGGACGCCACCGTCGACGACTACACCAAGGACCTCCCCAGGATCGTCAAGGGGGAGAACCCGTGAGGCGGCAGGCAGCGGCGGCCGCGCTCGTGGCCGCGGCCCTGACCGGCACCGCCCTGCTGACCGGCTGCGGCGCGTCCTCGGACACCGGCGGCACGAAGGCCGACCTCTCCGTCCACTCCGCCTACATGCCCCAGCCCGTCTCGGCCTCCATGGCGGCCGGCTTCCTGACCATAGAGAACAAGGGCGGCACCAAGGACGAACTCACCTCGGTCACCAGCGCCGAGGCCGAGGACGTCACCGTGCACCAGACGGCCGGCGGGGTCATGACGGAAGCCGGCCCCCTGACCGTCCCCGCCCACGGCCGCCTCGTGTTCAAGAGCGGCGGCAACCACCTGATGTTCGACCAGTTGAAGCGCGCGCCCCGGCAGGGCCAGACGGTCCCCGTCGAACTGCACTTCGCCGAATCCGGCACCGTCAAGGTCGAGATGCCGGTGAAATCGGCCACGTACAACCCCGCGACCGGACACTGAGGGAGGGACCACCTTGTCGCAGACCATCGCCCCACGCCTCCGGACCCTGACGCTGCTGCTCCTGGCCGTCGCCGGCGTGCTCCTCGCCGGAGCCGCCCCGGCCTCCGCGCACGCCGCGCTGACCGGCAGCGATCCGCAGCAGGGGGTGGTGGTCGACAAGGCGCCCTCCCAGGTGTCGCTGACGTTCTCCGAGCAGGTCGCGATGAGTGACGACTCGCTGCGCGTCCTGGACCCCAAGGGCAACCGCGTCGACACCGGGAAGCCCGCCAACGTCAGCGGGACGACGTACGCCGTGCGCCTGCACAGCGGACTGCCGGACGGCACCTACACCGTCGCCTACCAGGTGGTCTCGGCCGACAGCCACCCCGTCGGCGGTGCCTACACCTTCTCCATCGGCGCCCCCTCCAAGACGTCCGCCACGGTCGGCGACCAGACGGTGGGCGGCGGGATCGTCGGCGCGCTCTACGGGGTCGGGCGGTACGTGTCGTACGCCGGCTTCATCGTGCTGGCCGGCGGCGCCGCCTTCGTACTGGCCTGCTGGCAGCGCGGCTCGGGCGTGCGGGCGGTGCAGCGGCTCGTCGTCTCCGGCTGGGTCGCGCTCACCGCGGCCACGCTCGCGCTGCTGCTCCTGCGCGGCTCCTACACCACTTCCGGAAAGATCGGGGACGTCTTCGACCTGACGCTCCTCGGGCAGGTGCTCCAGACCAAGAGCGGTGCGGCCCTCGTGTCCCGGCTGCTGCTGCTCGCGGCGGCGGCGCTGTTCGTCGCGGTGCTCTTCGGGGAGTACCAGAAACGCGCGGACGACGAGAAGCGCGATCTGACCTTCGGGCTCGCGATCGGCGGCACCGTGGTCGCCGTCGGCCTCGCCGCCAGCTGGGCCATGGCCGAGCACGCCTCGACCGGTCTCCAGCCCGGCATCGCGATGCCGGTCGACGTCGTCCACCTGCTCGCCGTGGCCGCCTGGCTCGGCGGGCTCGCCGCGCTCCTGGTCGCGCTGTACCGGGCGCCCGCCGAGACCCCGATCGAGCCCGCGGCCGTACGCCGTTTCTCCCGCCTCGCCTTCGGCTCCGTCCTCGCGCTGGTCGCGACCGGCACCTACCAGTCCTGGCGGCAGGTCGGCTCCTGGTCGGCGCTCACCGATACGCGCTACGGACAGCTGCTCCTCATCAAAATCGCTCTGGTGCTGCTGATGGTCGGCATCGCCGCCACGTCCCGCCGCTGGACGGGCCGCTTGGCGGAGACGGCCACCACGAAGGTGTCGGCCAAGGCACGCGCGAAGGTCGCGGCGGCCGCGGGCAGGAAGTCCGGTTCGGACGCGACGACCGAGGCCGGCGCCGACTCGAAGACCGGATCCGGGAAGGGCGGGGCGGGGAAAGCTGGGGCCGGGAAAGCAGCTGGTAAGGCCGAGGCGGGGAAAGCGGGCGCCGGTGGGAAGGAGGCGGCCAAGGGGAAGACCGGTGGCAAGGCGCAGCCCGGTGGCAAAGCGGCGAAGGGCGAGGCCGCGCGGCGCGCCGCCCAGCTCGCCCGGCAGCAGGCCGCCGTGGACACCGCACGGCAGAAGCGGCTGCGGGACGCCGACCCCCACCGCTTCGGGCTGCGTCGGTCCGTCCTGATGGAGGCCGGTGTCGCCGTCGTGCTGCTCGTCGTCACCACCGTGCTGACGCAGACCGAACCGGGGCGCACGGAGACCGAGGCCAAGGCCGCCACGTCGTCCTCCTCGTCCTCTTCCTCGTCCTCCGCGGCGGGCGCCGTCACGCTCGACATGCCCTTCGACACCGGCGGCAAGGACGGCAAGGGCGTCGTACGGATCGACATCGACCCCGCGCGCGTGGGCGGCAACGAGTTGCACATCTTCGCCCTCGGGACCGACGGGCGTCTCCGCGACGTCGCCGAGCTCAAGATCTCCTTCACCCTGGCCACGAAGAACATCGGGCCGCTCCCGGTGACCCCGGAGCACGTCACCACCGGACACTGGGTGGCGAGCGGAGTGCAGATCCCCATGGCGGGCGACTGGAAGGTCGAAGCGACCGTGCGGACCTCCGACATCGACCAGGTGTCCGTCACCAAGAACGCGCAGATCGGCTGAACCGCACCATGACCGACCAGTCCACCCCGGAGGCCACCTCCTCCAAGTCCGCGCCCGCGTCGGCCGGCACCGGAACCGGAGCCGGAGCCGGCGTGTCGCGACGGCGGCTGCTCGGCACCGCCGGAGCCACCGGACTCGTCCTCGGCGCGGCCGGCGCCGGCCTCGGCTACACCGCGGCGCCCGCCGGTGCCACCCCGCTCACCTCGCTCGGCGCCGACCGGGCGATGTTTCACGGGAAACATCAGCCCGGCATCACCGACGCCCTCCAGGCCCGCGGCCATCTCGTCGCCTTCGACCTCGTGCCCGGTGCGGGCCGCAGGGAGGCCGCCGCGCTGCTGCGCCGCTGGTCGGCGACGGCCGAGCGGCTGATGGCGGGTGAACCGGCCCCGCACGACGACACCGACGTGGCACAGGACGCGGGGCCCTCGGCGCTGACGGTCACCTTCGGCTTCGGCCGCTCCTTCTTCGACCGTACGGACCTGAGCCGGCAGCGGCCCGGCGCTCTCGACCCGCTGCCGGACTTCTCCTCCGACCGGCTCGACCAAGCACGCAGCAACGGCGATCTGTGGGTGCAGATCGGCGCCAACGACGCGCTGGTCGCCTTCCACGCCCTGCGCGCCCTCCAGAAGGACGCGGGCGGCGCCGCCCGCGTCCGCTGGCAGATGAACGGCTTCAACCGCTCCCCCGGAGCCACCACGCGGCCCATGACGGCCCGCAACCTGATGGGGCAGATCGACGGCACCCGCAACCCGAAGCCCGCCGACCCGGACTTCGACCAGCGCCTCTTCGTGCCCGCGAACGGCGAGCCCGCCTGGATGGCGAACGGCTCCTACGTCGTCGTACGCCGTATCCGGATGCTCCTGGACGACTGGGAGAAGCTGCCGCTCACCCAGCAGGAGGACGTCATCGGGCGCCGCAAGTCCGACGGGGCGCCGCTCAGCGGCGGCTCCGAGACGACCGCGATGGACCTGGAGAAGACCGGCGAGGACGGCACGTACGTCGTCCCGGTCAACGCCCACGCCCGGATCACCCGACCCGACCAGAACGGGGGCGCGGCCATGCTCCGGCGCCCCTTCTCCTACCACGACGGCTTCGACACCGACGGCACTCCGGACGCGGGCCTGCTGTTCATCTGCTGGCAGGCGGACCCGCTGCGCGGCTTCGTGCCGGTGCAGCGCAAGCTGGACCGCGGCGACGCGCTGTCGGCGTACGTACGGCACGAGGCTAGCGGTCTCTTCGCGGTCCCGGGCGGGGCGGCGAAGGGCGAGTACGTGGGGCAGCGGCTCCTGGAGGGGTGAGTACCGCGGGAGGCGGCGGGATCGCACCCGTCACACCCGGGGAATCACACCCGTCACACCCGATTCACCCGTGGGAGGGGCGTCCGTGAGACACGCGAGCCGGGTCCGGCCGCGGCCATTAGGGTGAGGTCATGCCAGCGAGCTACGCGTATCTCGGCCCCGAGGGCACCTTCACCGAAGTCGCCCTGCGCACCCTTCCCGAGACGGCCACCCGGGAACTGGTCCCGTACGTGTCCGTGCAGTCGGCTCTGGACGCCGTCCGGGTCGGCGAGGCCGAGGCCGCTTTCGTGCCGATCGAGAACTCCGTCGAGGGCGGCATCACCACCACGCTTGATGAGCTGGTCGCGGGCCAGCCGCTGATGATCTACCGCGAGGTGCTGCTGTCGATCACCTTCGCGCTGCTGGTCAGGCCCGGTACGACACTGTCGGACATCAAGACGGTCACCGCTCACCCGGCCGCCCAGCCGCAGGTGCGCAACTGGCTCTCGGCGAACCTCCCGGACGCCGTCTGGGAGTCGGCCGCCTCGAACGCGGACGGCGCCCGCCTGGTCCAGGAGGGCCGCTACGACGCCGCGTTCGCCGGTGAGTTCGCCGCCGCGCGGTACGGGCTCGTGCCCCTGGAGACGAACATCCACGACGCGGAGAACGCGCAGACACGGTTCGTGCTGGTCGGCCGGCCGGCGCGGCCCGCCGCGCCGAGCGGCACGGACAAGACGTCCGTGGTGCTGTGGCAGCGCGACGACCATCCCGGCGGGCTGCGCGACCTGCTCGGCGAGTTCAGCACCCGCGGGATCAACCTGATGCTGCTCCAGTCCCGTCCGACCGGCGCCGGTATCGGCAACTACTGCTTCTGCGTCGACGCCGAGGGCCACATCACCGACCGCCGGATGGCGGAGGCCCTGATGGGGCTCAAGCGGATCTGCCTCCAGGTCCGCTTCCTGGGCTCGTACCCGCGGGCGGACGCCGACACGGCGGACCTGCGGCCTCGGCTGACCGGGACCTCGGACGAGGAGTTCGTGGCGGCGGCGGACTGGGTGGCACGCTGCCAGGACGGTCGTTTCTAGCCGGTCGCGCCGATTCCGGCCGGTGCTGCCTGCGGATGCTCGTTGTCCACAGGAGTTATCCACACCCTCCCGTCCTCGGCCCTCTCGACCTGGGGACAAGTCGACACCCAATGGGGACTCGGTCGACAAATCGGCCTTCAGCACCCAAGAGCGGCCGGGGGCGCACAGGTCACCCTTCGTCCACCTGTCTCCTTTGGTTCATCTTTTGGGGCGACCCCTTTCCACCCGAAAGTGGGCACCCTGGCACATCGAGACGGGAATTCCTCCGTCCGCAGCACGCTTCCGGAGTGATCAATTCCGAAATCCACAGATCTTCCACACAGCCTGTGGAAAACTCTCCGTGGACTGTGGATCCCTGTGGACAACTCGACCCCAAGTCCCGTTCCGCACAAGGGAATCAGGTCAACCCGGCGCCCGCCACCTGCCTCGTTCCAGGGAGACGGGTCTCCATTATTGACACGGGAGGCAATTCCCCCATAACGGCACGTACTCCATGGTTCGGAATACTGAGTCGTGGGGTGGAACGTCGCACCGGTAGCCTTGACCGCGTGATTGACCTTCGTCTGCTCCGTGAGGACCCCGACCGTGTGCGCGCCTCGCAGCGTGCCCGTGGAGAGGACGTCGCGCTCGTCGACTCCCTCCTGTCTGCCGACGAGCGGCGCAGGTCGTCCGGCGTCCGCTTCGACGAGCTGCGCGCCGAGCAGAAGGCGCTGGGCAAGCTCATCCCCAAGGCCTCGGGTGACGAGAAGGCCGAGCTGCTGAAGCGGGCGGGCGCGCTCGCCGCCGACGTCAAGACCGCCGACGCCGAGCGCGACGCGGCCGACGCCGAGACCCAGGAACTCATCCTCCGGCTCGGCAACCTCATCCACCCCGACGTGCCCGTCGGCGGCGAGGAGGACTTCGTCACGCTGGAGACGCACGGCACGATCCGCGACTTCGCCGCCGAGGGCTTCGAGCCCAGGGACCACCTGGAGCTGGGCCAGCTCCTCGGCGCGATCGACGTGGAGCGCGGCGCGAAGGTCTCCGGCTCGCGCTTCTACTTCCTCACCGGTGTCGGCGCCCTGCTGGAGCTGGCGCTGGTGAACGCGGCGATCGCCCAGGCCACCGCGGCCGGCTTTACCCCGATGCTGACCCCCGCGCTGGTCCGCCCCCAGTCGATGGCGGGCACGGGCTTCCTCGGCCAGGCGGCCCAGGACGTCTACCACCTCGACAAGGACGACCTGTACCTGGTCGGCACCTCCGAGGTGCCGCTGGCGGCGTACCACATGGACGAGATCATCGACGCCGAGCGCCTGCCGCTGCGGTACGCCGGGTTCTCCCCGTGCTTCCGCCGCGAGGCCGGCTCGCACGGCAAGGACACCAAGGGCATCTTCCGTGTCCACCAGTTCGACAAGGTCGAGATGTTCTCCTACGTCCACCCCGAGGAGTCGCAGGAGGAGCACCGGCGGCTGCTGGAGTGGGAGAAGCAGTGGCTGACCTCGCTGGAGCTGCCGTTCCGTGTGATCGACGTCGCCTCGGGCGACCTGGGCGCCTCTGCCTCGCGCAAGTTCGACTGCGAGGCGTGGGTTCCGACTCAGGACAAGTACCGCGAGCTGACCTCGACCTCGGACTGCACCGAGTTCCAGTCCCGCCGGCTCCAGATCCGCTTCCGTGACGGCAAGGCGGTCCGCCCGCTGGCGACGCTCAACGGCACGCTGTGCGCCGTCCCGCGCACGATCGTCGCGATCCTGGAGAACCACCAGCAGGCCGACGGCTCCGTGCGGGTGCCGGAGGTTCTGCGTCCCTACCTCGGCGGCCGGGAGGTTCTGGAACCGGTGGCCAAGTGAGACCCGTCGCCGGGCCGTTCCCCTACAAGCTGATCGCGACCGACCTCGACGGGACGCTTCTGCGCTCCGACGGGTCGGTCTCCCGGCGCACCCGTGAGGCGCTCGCCGCGGCCACCGCGGCGGGTGCCGCGCATCTCGTCGTCACCGGCCGCGCGGTGCCCTGGACCCGGCACGTCCTGGACGACCTCGGCTACCGGGGCCTCGCCGTCTGCGGCCAGGGCGCCCAGGTGTACGACGCCGGGGAGCACCGTCTGCTGACCTCGGTGACCCTGGACCGGCGACTGGCGGCGGTGGCCCTGGCCAAGATCGAGGCGGAGGTCGGTCCGCTGTTTCTGGCGGCGAGCCGCGACGGCCTGGACGGCGAGGTGCTGGTCGGTCCCGGCTACGCGGCGGGCCCGCTTCCGGCGACGCCGTTCACGGACGTCGCGGATCTGTGGAGCGCGCCCCTCAACAAGATCTACATCCAGCACCCGGACCTCACGGACGACGAACTGGCCGACGTGGCCCGCCGGACCGCCGGCGGTTTCGTCTCGGTCACCATGGCCGGCGAGGGCATCGTCGAACTGCTGCCGCTGGGCCTGTCCAAGGCGACGGGGCTTTCGCTGGCCGCGCGGCGGCTGGGTCTGAAGGCGGCGGACGCCATCGCCTTCGGCGACATGCCCAACGACATCCCGATGTTCGCCTGGGCGTCGCGGGGCGTGGCGATGGCCAACGCCCACGAGGAACTGAAGGCGGTCGCGGACGAGGTGACGGCCTCGAACGACGAGGACGGCATCGCGGTGCTGCTGGAGAAGCTGGCGGGCTGAACCTTCGGTCTCGGCGGAGGATGCACGGATCGAACGTGCGCGGGGGTGACCCCGACCGCGGCTTGAACCAAGCCGGTGCCTTGCCACTCGGCCAATCCTCCGGGTGGGCGGCCCACGCGAAGGGATTCGCGTGCTCGAAGCGGCCGCCCCGGGCAGCTCCCCGTGCGGAGCGGGCTCGACGGAGCCGGTAGTTACTCCGGAGCCCGCCGCGGGCTGCCCTGTCGGGAGCTCGGCGTACTGCCGTGCATCGGCATCGCCCAGCTCCTCTCCCAGAACGTGGCGCCGGCACGATCCGGCGCGGTGAACACCACCACTGTGCCGCTACGGCGGCCTCGGCGCCACCGAATTACCGGGCGCCCCGGGCCACTTCAACCGCGCCGCCACCGACGCCGTCGGGCCTTGCTGAAGAACCATCCGGCGGGCGGCTCGTCGGAACGCCACGGCTGGGGCTCGGGCTCCTCGCGCCGCCAGCGCGCGGCGAGCATCCGCGCCCGGGCGGAGGGCTCGGCGGTCCCGGCGCCCCGTATGAAGTCGGCGTCCAGGACGACGTCGTCCCACGTGTCCCCGGTCGCCCCCCGGCCCTCGCTCTCCGGCACGTCGCCCGCCATCACATCCTCCTGCCGCTTCATCCGGTTTGCCCAGTGTGCCCGGGTGGAGGTGAAGCCTCCGTCAAGGCCGGGCAGGACTGCCCGGCCTTGAGTGGATGCCTTCCTACTCCTCGCCTGCGAGGGTCAGCGACCGCAGTTTCTGTCCGGCGTACCAGGTGGCCAGAACGGTCACCACCACCAGCAGCACGGTCGCCGTCGGCAGCCCGACGTCGGAGGTGACCATGTCCCCGCCGGAGACCTTGTGCGCCACGGCCAGCGCCCACTGCTGGACGCTCAGCGTGCGCGCCCCGGCCACCAGGGAGCCGAACAGCGCCTCCCAGACCAGCGCGTAGACGAGCCCGAAGACCACCGCGTGCCGGGAGACCGTGCCCAGCAGGAGGAAGAGGGCCGCGTAGGCGATGGAGGCGACCAGCGCGGCCACCGTGTAGGCGACGGCGATCTGCTGTCCGTTGCCGTTGAGGATCAGCCCGGCGACCAGGGTCGGCACCGCGGAGAAGACCATGGTCACCGCGATCGCCACGATCAGCTTGGTGAAGATGATCGTCGGCCGCTTGAGCGGTTTGGACAGCAGGTACACCACCGAGCCGTCGTCGATCTCCGGTCCGATCGCTCCGGTGCCGGCGATGACGCCGATGATCGGCACCATGGTGGCGAGCGCGAACCCGCCCAGGACGTTCACCGTGGTCTGGTCGTCGGCTCCGGCGAGGGCGCGGACGGCCGTGGCGATCACGATCAGCAGCAGCGGCAGCGCGCCGAGGATGAGGGCCCGGCGACGGCCGAGCAGGGCCCGGTAGGTGAGCCGGGCGACTGTGGGGTCGTACATCTTCGGCCTCCTACGCCGCGACCAGATACGAGAAGACGGACTCGAGGGACTCGTCGGAGGGCGAGACCGTGTGCAGCCGGATGCCGTGGTCGCGGGCGACCCGCGGCAGCAGGGTCGTGAACCGGCCGAAGTCGACGGCCTGGACGCGCAGCGCGCCCTCGGCGAGGTCGACCTCGATGCCGGACGTCGACGGGTCGGCGATCAGCGCGGCCGCCAGTGCCCGGTCGTCGCTGGAGCGCACCAGGTAGCGGTGCGGCCGGTCGGTCATCAGGCGGCGGATCCTGCGGAAGTCGCCGCTGGCGGCGTGCCGTCCGGCGACCACGACCTCGATGTGCCAGGCGAGTTGTTCGACCTCCTCCAGGATGTGGGAGGAGAACAGCACGGTGCGGCCCTCGTCGCCCATGCGCCGCAGCAGGTCCATCAGCTGCATGCGCTGGCGCGGGTCCATGCCGTTGAACGGCTCGTCGAGCAGGAGCAGCGAGGGGTCGTGGACCAGCGCCGAGGCCATCTTCACGCGCTGGCGCATGCCCTTGGAGTACGTGGAGATCTTCCGGTCCTGCGCGTACTCCATCTCAACCGTGGCGAGCGCCTTCTGGGCGGCCTTGGCGCCCAGGCCGTGCAGTTCGGCGTTGGCGACGACGAACTCGCGGCCGGTGAGGAAGTCGTACATCGCCTCCCGCTCGGGGACGATGCCGATGTGCTCGTAGATCTTCTCGTTGCGCCACACCGCCTGCCCGTCGAGGGTGACCGTGCCGGTGGAGGGGGCGAGGAAGCCGGCCATCATGTTGATCAGCGTGGACTTTCCGGCGCCGTTGGGGCCGAGCAGTCCGGTGACGCCGGGGCCGATCGTCATGGTGATGTCGTTGACGGCGACCACGTTGCCGAACCAGCGGGAGACATGGTCGATGCTGAGGGTCGTCACAGTCCCACCTTCTTGTAGCGGCGCAGCAGGAGACCGTATGCGGCGGCGATGACGCCGAGGGCGACGAGGACGTGGACGACGCCCTGTCCGCTGCCCGGGCCGACACCGCCGGGGGCCGAGGAGGTCGCGCCCAGGAAGGCCGTCTGCACGCCGTCGACGACGGTGACCGGTGAGAACAGGCCGATCCAGGGGATGGCGCCGGAGTTGTTCCGGACCTCCGCGATGGCCTGGAGGGTGGAGACGGCGCCGTAGGAGATGACCAGCACGGCGATCACGGCGGCGATGCCGAAGCCGCGCCGCGGGGTGACGGCGGCGATGACGAGGGCGATGCCGGCGAAGAGCAGTGAGAGCAGTGCCACGGAGACGACTCCCTCGGCGAATCCCTTGGTCTGGTCGGCGAAGTCCATCTTGGCCAGCAGCGCGCCCACGTAGAGCACGAGCAGCGGGGCGGCGGTCAGGATGAACAGCGCGGAGGCCAGCGCCGCGTACTTGGCGCGCACGTAGTCGGCGGTCTCGATGGGGCGTGAGAAGTACAGCGGCACGGTCTTGAAGCGCAGGTCGCGCGAGACGGACTGGGGTGCCTGCGAGGCGACGTACAGGCTGATGACGCCCTGCATGATGATGGCGTAGCGCGTGTACTCGATGGGCAGGTCCTTGGCCTTGGTGGCGACCGCGACGGCGACGATGATGGCCGCGGGCACACACATCACCACGAACAGCAGCATCGGCAGCACCTTGGACTTCACCGAGCGGCCGAGGCCGTAGGCGCCGCGCAGGGACTGCGAGTACAGCGAGCGGCGGGCGTAGGCGCGGCCGAGGCGGGGGCCGTCGTAGCTGCGGTAGCCGATGTTGTGGATGCGGGTCTGGTCACCCGTGGGCGTTGCCGCGGTGTGTTCAACCGCCATGGCCGACCGCCTCCTTCCCCTGTGCGTCGTGCTGTTCGTCGCTGTCCCGGAAGACCTCCGAGATGTGGTGGCGTCGCTGCTCCATGCGCACGAGGCCGAGGCCGAGGTCCACGATCAGGTCCCGCACCAGGTCGTAGGTCTCCTCGCCCTGGGCGGTGAGCAGCAGGACGTGTCCCGCGCCCGGCAGGCCGGTGCTGTCCTGTGTCTCCACCCCGCGCGCGTGGAGCGCTTCGCGCACCGCCCGGGTGCCGTCCGGGTGCTCGTCGCTGTCGGTGACCTCGATGGCGAGGGTCGTCGTGGTCTGGGTGAAGTCGGTGGTGGAGCTGGAGCGCAGGAGCTTGCCGCCGTCGACGACGACCACGTGGTCGCAGGTGCGCTCCAGTTCACCCAGGAGGTGGGAGGTGACCAGGACGGAGATGCCGAAGTCGGTATGGATGCGGCGGATCAGGCCGAGCATGTCGTCGCGGCCGACCGGGTCGAGGCCGTTGGTCGGCTCGTCGAGGAAGACCAGCTGCGGGTCGTGCACCAGGGCCTGGGCGAGCTTCACGCGCTGCTTCATACCCGTGGAGTAGCCGCCGATGGGGCGGTAGCGCTCCTCGTACAGGCCGACGTGGCGCAGGGTGTCCGCGGTGCGCTCGCGCGCGGCGGTCGGGGGCAGGCCGGACATGCGCGCCATGTGGACGACGAACTCGGTGGCCGACACGTCCGGTGGCAGGCAGTCGTGCTCCGGCATGTAGCCGACGCGCTCACGGATGGCGGCGCCCTCGGTGGCGACGTCGAGGCCGAGCACCTCGGCGCGGCCCTCGGTGGCGGGGGACAGACCCAGCAGGATCTTGATGAGTGTGGACTTGCCGGCTCCGTTGGCGCCGACGAGTCCGGTCACACCCGGTCCGACGTCCACGGAGAGCCGGTCAAGCGCGGTCACCCGTGGGAACCGCTTGCTCAGGCTTTCGGTCGCGATCACAGTCACGTCTTCGACGGTAGTGATCCGGACCACGCCGGTCGTCAGACCCCAGAGCCGTCTTCGGGTCCCCCTCGAGTATTACGGGGACCCTAGGGGGTGGACCCTGGGGACCGGGCGGCCCACGGAGTTCCGGCACCCGGACCGCATTGTTGACGCCTGATCTAACAAGTGTCAGAGTCGCCAGGACCACAGCACGGGCACGGCACAGGCACAGGCGGCAGTCGATCCGACCCGGGCGGAGGAGACGTGACGACGCTGAAGGGCGCGCGGGAGCGCTGGGTGCGCACGGGCGGGGTCGAGCTGTGCGTGGCCGAACTGGGCGATGCGGGGCAGCCCACGGTCGTCCTGGTGCACGGCTATCCGGACAGCAAGGAGGTCTGGTCCGAGGTCGCCGAGCGCCTCGTCGGCCGCTTCCACGTCGTGCTCTACGACATCCGCGGACACGGCCGCTCCACCGCGCCGCGGCCCCTGCGCGGGGGCTTCACCCTCGACAAGCTGACCGACGACTTCCTGGCGGTCGCGGACGCGGTGAGCCCGGACAGGCCGGTGCACCTGGTGGGCCACGACTGGGGCTCGGTGCAGGCCTGGGAGTTCGTCAGTGTCCGGCGCACCGAGGGCCGGATCGCCTCCTTCACCTCGGTGTCCGGCCCCTCCCTCGACCACTTCGGCCACTGGATCGCCGGGCGCGTCAGGCGCCCCACCCCGCGCCGGGCAGTCCAGCTCCTCGGCCAGGGCGCCAAGTCCTGGTACGTGTACCTGCTGCACACGCCGAGGCTGCCCGAGCTGGCCTGGCGCGGCCCACTCGGCAAACGCTGGCCCGGCATTCTACGGCGCATCGAGAAGATCCCCGGCGACGACTACCCGACCTCCTCGCTGCCCCGGGACGCGGCCCACGGCGCCTGGCTGTACCGGGACAACGTGCGAGCCCGGCTGCGCGGACCACGGGCGGACGCCCACGCACACACGCCGGTGCAGCTCATCACCCCGCTCGACGACGCCTTCCTCTCGGAGTGCCTGTACGACGGCCTGGAGCAGTGGGCCCCCGGCCTGGTGCGCCGCACGCTTCCCGCCGGCCATTGGGTCCCGCGCACCCGGCCCGACCAACTGGCGGCCTGGATCACCCAGTTCGTCACGGCCACCGAGGGCGGGCAGCCGCAGCCGGCCGCCACCGGGAAGTACACCGATCGCTTCGCCGGGCAGCTCGTGCTGGTCACCGGCGCGGGCAGCGGCATCGGACGGGCCACGGCGTACGCCTTCGCCCGGGCAGGCGCGCGCGTGGTGGCCGTCGACCGGGACGCCGAGGCCGCGACCCGCACCGCCGAGCAGTCCCGGCAGCTCGGGGCTCCGGCTGCCTGGGCCGAGGCAGTGGACGTCTCCGACGAGCAGGCCATGGAGAGGCTGTCCGGGAAGGTCCATGCCGAGTACGGAGTGGTGGACGTCCTGGTGAACAACGCGGGCGTCGGACTGTCCGGCTCGTTCTTCGACCACACCCCCGAGGACTGGCGGAAGGTCCTCGACGTAAATCTGTGGGGAGTGATCCACGGCTGCCGCCTGTTCGGGAGGCGGATGGCCGAGCGGGGCCAGGGCGGACACATCGTCAACACCGCGTCCGCGGCGGCGTACCAGCCGTCGAAGGCCCTGCCCGCCTACAGCACCTCCAAGGCGGCGGTGCTGATGCTGAGCGAGTGCCTGCGCGCGGAACTGGCAGGGCGGGGGATCGGCGTCACGGCGGTCTGTCCCGGCTTCGTCGATACCGCCATCACGTCCACGGCGCACTTCACGGGCGTCGACACGGAGGAGCAACAGCGGCGCAGACAGCGCGCGGCCCGCCTCTACGGGCTGCGCGGTTACCCGCCGGAGAAGGTGGCCGACGCGATCCTGCGCGCGGTGGTGCGCGACGAGGCGGTGGTGGCGGTGACGCCGGAGGCCCGTCTTCTGCGCGCGATGTCCCGCTTCAGTCCGCGGGCGCGACGCCGGCTCGCGCGGGCGAAACCACCGCTGGGTACCGCGGATCCGGGCCAACGCACCTGAATCGGCGGCCAGTTGTCCACAGGTATGGGCCCCCGACCTGTGGACAACATCACTTTGCTGTGGATCAAACCTCGCGGGCGAAATTGACCTGCGTGATCCGCGTCTCTCCCAGCATGCTGGTGGCATGGACGAAAGACGCACCGTGAAGGTGTCGAAGTACCTCGCCAAGCACCTTCGCCACCAGCCCGAGAGGATCGGGCTCACACTCGACGAGGGCGGCTGGGTCGAAATCGACGCACTGATCACGGCGGCGTCCGCGCACGGTTTCCGGTTCACCCGCGAGGAACTGGACCACGTGGTCGCCACCAACGACAAGCGGCGCTTCACGATCGAGGGCAGCCGCATCCGCGCCAGTCAGGGCCACACCATCGATGTCGACCTCGGGCTGCCGGCCGCGACGCCGCCGCCGTACCTCTACCACGGGACCGTGGCCGGCAGGCTGGAGGCGATCCGCAGCGAGGGGCTTCGGCCGATGAACCGGCACGACGTGCACCTCTCGCCCGACCGCGAGACCGCGACCCGCGTCGGCGCCCGCCGTGGCCGCCCGGTCGTCCTCTCGGTGGACGCGGCCGCCATGCACCGCGACGGTCATGTCTTCCATGTCAGCGCCAACGGGGTGTGGCTGACACAGTCCGTGCCGCCCCGGTACCTGCGGTTTCCCGAGACTCGCTGACCGTCTCGGTCCACGGCCGCCGGCCACCCGCGGTGACCGTTTCACGTGAAACACCCGCGAGTGTCTAGGCTCGGGTCCATGAGTCTGCGCCTGAGCACCGTGATCCTTCCGTATCGCCGCTGGCACGAGGGCGGCCGTTCTGCATGGACACGTGCCGAACAGCTCGGCTTCCACGCCGCCTACACCTACGACCACCTGTCCTGGCGCAGCTTCCGCGACGGCCCGTGGTTCGGGGCCGTGCCGACACTGACCGCCGCCGCGGCCGTGACGGAGCGGATGCGGCTGGGCACCCTCGTGACCTCGCCGAACTTCCGGCACCCGGTCACTCTCGCCAAGGAGCTGATCTCCCTCGACGACATCTCCGGGGGCAGGATCACGCTCGGCATCGGCGCGGGCGGCACCGGCTTCGATGCCACCGCTCTCGGGCAGGAGCCCTGGACGCCACGGGAGCGGGCCGACCGCTTCGCCGAGTTCGTCGCGCTGCTCGACCAACTGCTGACCGAGGACGCGGTGTCGTACGAGGGCGACTTCTACGCGGCGCACGAGGCGCGCAACATCCCCGGCTGCGCGCAGCGGCCCCGGCTGCCGTTCGCCGTGGCCGCGACCGGGCCGCGCGGGCTGCGGCTCGCCGCACAGTACGGACAGGCCTGGGTGACCACGGGTGACCCGAAGCTCTACGAGAACGGCACGCCGGAGCAGTCCGTCCAGGCCCTTCGCGCCCAGACCGAGAAGCTCGCGGACGCGTGTGCCGCTGCGGGCCGTGACGCCTCCCAGCTCGACAAGATCCTGCTCACCGGATTCACCCCTGACCGCGGTCGTCCGCTGGAGTCCCTGGACGCGTTCGTCGACTTCGCGGGCCGCCACCAGGAGCTGGGATTCACCGAGATCGTGATCCACTGGCCGATCCCCGACTCGGACTTCGCCGCGGACCAGAAGGTCTTCGAGCGGATCGCGATGGAAGCGCCCTCCCAGCTGACGTGACCGATGCAACCCCTCAGATGTGCGAACTCTCGCACGATCGTGCGGACATATAGGCGACAATGACGCGGTGACCTCAGCGACTCGACAGCCAGAGACCCCGGCCTCACCCCAGCTCTCGACCTCGTTCGAGCCGGGGGGCACCCCCGGCGCCCCCAGCGTTCCGCCTCGGCTGATCGCCACCGATCTCGACGGCACCCTGCTGCGCGACGACAAGTCGGTCTCCCCGCGCACGATCGCCGCCCTGGCGGCGGCCGAGGAGGCGGGCATCGAGGTCTTCTTCGTCACCGGCCGCCCGGCCCGCTGGATGGACGTGGTCAGCGACCACGTCCACGGCCACGGTCTGGCGATCTGCGGCAACGGCGCCGCCGTGGTCGACCTGCACGGCGGTCCCGGCGCCCATCGCTTCGTGAAGGTGCGCGAGCTGGCCCGGGACACCGCGCTGGACGCCGTACGGCTGGTGCGCGAGGCGGCTCCGGGCACGGTGTTCGCGGTCGAGCAGACCTACGGCTTCCACCAGGAGCCGGCCTATCCGAAGCTGCACATGGAGCTGCCCGACGTCCTCGCGCCGGCCGAGGAGCTGCTGGCGCCGGGCGGAGTCGGTACCGCCCAGCCGATCCTGAAGATCCTCGCCCACCACCCCGCACTGGACCCCGACGCCTTCCTCGCCGTCGCCCGCCTCGCCGCCGGCGAGCACGTCTCCATCACCCGGTCCAGCCCCAGCGCCCTGCTGGAGATCAGTGGTCCGGACGTCTCCAAGGCGAGCACTCTGGCCCTGTGCTGTGCCGAGCGCGGCATCTCCCAGGAGGAGGTCGTCGCCTTCGGCGACATGCCGAACGACGTCGAGATGCTCACCTGGGCCGGCCGGTCCTACGCCATGGGCAACGCGCACCCCGCCGCCATCGCCGCGGCGTCCGGACGGACGGTCGCCAACAACGAGGACGGCGTCGCGGTAGTCATCGAGCGGTTGCTGGGGGAGCGGCCGTAGCGGGCGGGCCGCCCGCCGGTAGCGGCCCGCGAACGGGCCGCTACCCCACGCCCACCAGCAGCTCCGTCTGCGTCTCCCGTTCGACCATCCGCCGCAGCGGCCCCGGCAGCGCGGCCAGTTCCGCGTACGGTCCCCGCTGGACGACGCGCCCCTCGTCGAGGACGATCACCTCGTCCACGGCCGCCAGCCCGGCCAGACGGTGGGTGATGAGCAGCGTCGTACGGCCCTCGGTGGCGGCCAGCAGGTCGGCGGTGAGCGCGTCGGCGGTCGCCAGGTCGAGGTGTTCGGCGGGTTCGTCGAGCACCAGCACCGGGAAGTCGGCGAGCAGCGCGCGGGCCAGGGCCAGCCGCTGACGCTGCCCGCCCGACAGCCGGGCACCGTGCTCGCCGACGAGTGTGTCGAGACCGTCGGGCAGAGCGTCGACCCAGCCGAGCAGCCGGGCTCGGGCGAGGGCGTCCCGCAGGTCGGCCTCGGTCGCGTCCTTCTTCGCGAGCAGCAGGTTCTCGCGGACCGAGCTGTCGAAGAGGTGCGCGTCCTGGGCGCACAGCCCGACCAGCCGCCGTACGTCGTCGCCGGCCAGGGCGCCGGCGTCGACGCCGCCGAGGGTGTACGTGCCCGCCTCCGCGTCGAGAAAGCGCAGCAGTACCTGGGCGAGCGTCGTCTTGCCGGAGCCGGACGGCCCGACCACGGCGACCCTGCGGCCCTCCTGGAGCGTCAGGTCGACTCCGGTGAGCGCCGCCCGGTTCTGCCCCGCGTACCGCGCCGTCAGGTCGCTGACGGTGAGCGGGAACGGCGAGGCGGGCGCCGGCAGGGGCCGCTCCGGTTCACGGACGGGCTCGGGGGCGTCCAGGACCTCGTGGACCCGCTCCGCGCTGCGGCGTACCCGGTGCCGGTGTCGTACGGCGAGCGGCATGCCGAGGACCGCTTCGAAGGCGGCGAGCGGGGTGAGGACGACAACGGCCATGGCCACACCGCCGAGCCGCCCGTCGGCGACCGCCTGAGCGCCGGCCAGGGCGGCCGCGGCGACGGTCAGTCCTGAGATCAGCGCGGTGAGCCCGTCGCCGAGCGCGGTGGCGGTGGCGGCGCGCGAGTCGATCCGGGTGAGCAGCCGGTCGGCCCGCCGGGTCTCTGCGGTGCGGGCGGGCAGGGCGCCGGCGACGGTCAGTTCGGCGGTTCCGGTGAGCAGTTCGGTCACACGGGTGGCCAGGGCGCCGCGCGCCGGGGCGAGCCGGTGCTCGGCGCGCCGGGCCACAGCCGCGGTGATCAGCGGGACGCCTGCCCCGGCCGCGAGCAGGCCGGCCGCGAGCACCGCCCCGGCCTCCGGCAGCAGCCAGGCCGTGAAGGCGACGGTGGCGGCGGACACGGTCAGTGCCGCACCGGCGGGCAGCAGCCAGCGCAGCCAGTAGTCCTGGAGCGCGTCCACGTCGGCGACCAGCCGCGTCAGCAGGTCGCCGCGGCGCATCCGGCGCAGCCCGGCGGGCGCCAGCCGCTCCAGTCTCCGGTGGACGGCGACCCGAGTGTCGGCGAGCATCCGCAGCACCGCGTCGTGCGAGACCAGCCGCTCCGCGTACCGGAAGACCGCACGCCCGATGCCGAAGGCCCTGGTCGCCGTGACGGCCACCATCAGGTAGAGCACGGGCGGCTGCTGGGACGCCCGGGAGATGAGCCACCCGGAGGTGGCCATCAACCCGACCGCGCTGCCGAGCGCCAGGCTGCCCAGCAGCAGGGCGAGGGCGAGCCGGCCACGCCGGGGGCCGGACATGGCCCGCACCCGGGCGAGGACGCCTCGGGCGACAGCGGTGGCCTCGGGCGCGGAATCGGCCGGGGCGGAGGCCGGTCCGGTCTCCTCCGTTCGCACGGAGGGAGTTTCGGCGGCGTGTGCCCGAGCGGTGCGGGTCACGGCCGGCGCCGGCCCGGCGGACTCGGTTCCGTCGAGACGCACGACCCGGTCCGCCACGTCCAGCAGTGCGGGCCTGTGCACTACGAGCAGCACCGTCCGGCCCGAGGACAGCCGCCGTACCGCGTCCACGACCTCCGCCTCGGTCGCTCCGTCCAGGGCGGCCGTCGGCTCGTCGAGCAGCAGGACGGGCCGGTCGGCGAGGAAGGCCCGAGCGAGCGCGAGCCGCTGCCGCTGCCCGGCGGAGAGCCCGGCCCCGTCCTCTCCGAGCCGGGTTTCCATTGCCTCCGGCAGCGCGTCCACGAACTCCAGCGCACCGGCGTCGGCCAGCGCCCCGCGCACGGCGGTGTCGTCCGCGTCGGGCCGGGCCAGCCGTACGTTCTCGGCGATCGTTCCCGCGTACAGGTGCGGCCGCTGTGGAACCCAGGCGATGCGCGAGCGCCACTGCTCCAGGTCGACGTCGGCGAGATCGGCTTCCGCGACGCGCACCCGGCCCGTGCTGGGCTTCACGAATCCCAGCAGGACGTTCAGCAGGGTCGACTTGCCCGCACCGCTCGGCCCGACGAGCGCGACCGTCTCCCCCGGCCGCACGGAGAAGGACACATCCGTCACCGCGTCCGCGGACCGCCCGGGATAGCGGACGCTGACGTCCTCGAAGGTCAGGGCGCCGGTGGGCACGTCCCCGGTGCCGGACTCGGGTACCGGGGTCTCCAGCACGGCGAAGATCTCCTCGGCGGCCGCCAGTCCCTCCGCCGCCGCGTGGTACTGCGCGCCTACCTGCCGCAGCGGCAGGTATGCCTCGGGCGCGAGCACCAGGATGACCAGTCCGATGTAGAGGTCCATGTCGCCGCTCACGAGCCGCATACCGATCGTCACGGCGACCAGCGCCACCGACAGCGTGGCGAGCAGTTCCAGGGCGAAGGAGGACAGGAAGGCGATCCGCAGCGTGCGCATGGTCGCCCGCCGGTACTCCCCGGTGATCCGCCGGATCGACTCCGCCTGTGCCTTGGCCCGACCGAACACCTTCAGGGTCGGCAGTCCGGCGACGACATCCAGGAAGTGGCCCGACAACTGGGACAGCAGCCGCCACTGACGGTCCATGCGGGACTGCGTGGCCCAGCCGATCAGCATCATGAAGACGGGGATGAGGGGCAGGGTGGCGACGATGATGGCCGCCGAGACCCAGTCCTCGGTGACGATCCGGGCGAGCACCGCCACCGGGACGGCCACGGCCAGCCCCAGCTGCGGCAGATAGCGCGAGAAGTAGTCGTCCAGGGCGTCGACACCTCGCGTCGCCAGGGCCACGAGCGAGCCCGTGCGCTGCCCGCTCAGCCAGCCGGGGCCGAGCGCCGCCGCACGCTCCAGCAGTCGCCCGCGCAGCTCGGACTTCACCGCCGCGCTCGCCCGGTGCGCGGCGAGCTCGGTCAGCCATGCGACCAGCGCACGGCCGCAGGCGACGAGGGCCAGCAGCAGCAGGGGCGTGCGGAGTTCGGCGACCGGCATCCGGTGCTGGAAGGCGCCCACCACCACCTCGGCGATGAGCATCGCCTGAGCGATGACCAGGCATGCCCCGACGGCGCCCAGTCCGACGACGGCCACCAGGAAGAGCCGGGTGGCACGGGCGTGACGCAGAAGTCGCGGATCGATCGGTTTCATGGAGAACATGCCCTTCGGCCCCGAGGGTGTGTTTCACGTGAAACACACCCTCATCGGACTCAGTGCGCGGGTTCGGCGAGGTGCTGCGTGCCGATCCGCTTGCGGAACACCCAGTAGGTCCACCCCTGGTAGAGCAGGATGATCGGCATGGCGATCCCGGCGCACCAGGTCATGATCTTCAGGGTGTACGGGCTGGACGAGGCGTTGGTGACCGTCAGGCTCCAGTCCGGGTTGAGCGTGGACGGCATGACGTTCGGGAAGAGCGACAGGAACAGCATCGCCACGGCGGCCACGATGGTGACGCCCGACAGCGCGAACGCCCAGCCCTCACGCTTCGCCTGGCTCGCCGCCAGCGCGGACACCAGGGTGACCACCGCCACGACGAGCGCCACCAGACTCCTGCCGTTGCCCGTGTGAGCCTGGGTCCAGAGCAGGAAGGCCAGCGCCGCCACGGCCGTCAGCAGCCCCACGCGCAGGGCCAGCTTCCGCGCCCGCTCGCGGATGTCACCGACGGTCTTCAGGGCCGTGAACACCGTGCCGTGGAAGGTGAACAGCGTCAGGGTGACCAGGCCGCCGAGGAGCGCGTAGGGGTTGAGCAGGTCTCCGACCCCGCCGACGTACTCGAAGTTCCGGTCGATCTTCACACCGTGCACGATGTTGCCGAAGGCCACGCCCCACAGGAAGGCGGGGATCAGCGAGCTCCAGAAGATCGTGTTCTCCCAGTTGCGCTGCCAGTTCTCCTCGGGCCGCTTGACCCGGTACTCGAAGGCGACTCCGCGCACAATCAGGCAGACCAGGATCACGAGCAGCGGCAGGTAGAAGCCGGAGAAGAGGGTGGCGTACCACTCCGGGAAGGCGGCGAAGGTCGCGCCGCCCGCCGTGAGCAGCCAGACTTCGTTGCCGTCCCAGACCGGGCCGATGGTGTTGATCAGCACCCGCTTCTCGGGCCGGTTCCGGGCCAGCAGCTTGGTGAGGATGCCGACCCCGAAGTCGAAGCCCTCCAGGAAGAAGTAGCCGGTCCACAGGACGGCGATGAGGACGAACCAGACGTCGTGCAGTTCCATGGCTGTGCAGCTCCCTCGGCCTAGTACGAGAAGGCCATCGGCTTGTCGGCGTCACGCTCGTCGCCGCCGATCTTCGTGGGCGGGTTGAGGTCGGCCTCCGTCAGCTCGGGCGGGCCGGCCTTCACGTACTTCGCCAGCAGCTTGACCTCGATCACGGCGAGGACGGCGTAGAGCAGCGTGAAGACGGTCATCGAGGTGAGGACCTCGCCCTGGGAGACACCGGGGGAGACCGCGTGCCGGGTCTGCAGCACGCCGTAGACGACCCACGGCTGACGGCCCATCTCGGTGAAGATCCAGCCCCAGGAGTTGGCGATCAGCGGGAAGGCCAGCGTCCAGATCGCGATGCGCCAGTACCAGGTGGTCAGCTTCGGGCTGAGCGCCTTGTTCGGCAGCAGCACCAGATGGGGCACCTCGTCGTCGCCGACCCGCAGATGCCGCGGCAGCAGGAACTTCTTGCGGGTCAGCCACAGTCCGGCGAGGCCGATGGCGAAGGACGCCATGCCGAACCCGATCATCCAGCGGAATCCCCAGTACGCGACGGGGATGTTGGGCCGGTAGTCGCCGGGCCCGAACCGCTCCTGCTCGGCCTTGTTGACGTCGTTGATGCCGGGGACGTGGGAGGTGAAGTCGTCGTTGGCCAGGAAGGAGAGCAGGCCGGGTATCTCGATGGCCACCGTGTTGTGGCCCTTGTCCACATCGCCGTAGGCGAAGACCGAGAACGGCGCCGGCGCCTGTCCGTCCCACAGCGCCTCGGCCGCGGCCATCTTCATCGGCTGCTGCTTGAACATGACCTTGCCGAGGACGTCGCCGCTGACCGCGGTGAGCAGGCCGGCGATGACGACCGTGACCAGGCCGAGCCGCAGCGAGGTCTTCATCTCGCGCACGTGCTTCTTGCGGGTGAGGTGGTAGGCGGCGATGCCGACCATGAAGGCGCCACCCGTCAGGAAGGCGGCCGAAAGCGTGTGGAAGGCCTGGCTGAGCGCCGTGTTCTGGGTCAGCACCGCCCAGAAGTCGGTGAGTTCGGCGCGGCCCTTGGCCTCGTTGATCCGGTAGCCGACGGGGTGCTGCATCCAGGAGTTGGCCGCGAGGATGAAGTACGCCGACAGGATCGTGCCGAGCGACACCATCCACATGCAGGCCAGGTGGATCCTCTTGGGCAGCTTGTCCCAGCCGAAGATCCACAGTCCGATGAACGTGGACTCGAAGAAGAACGCGATCAGTGCCTCGAAGGCGAGCGGGGCGCCGAAGATGTCACCGACGAAGCGCGAGTAGTCCGACCAGTTCATGCCGAACTGGAACTCCTGCACGATGCCGGTGACCACGCCCATGGCGATGTTGATCAGGA
>NZ_NNBK01000013.1:173959-264418 GCF_002803075.1 Streptomyces sp. CB01373
GCTTGCCCCAGAACTTGGTGGCCCTGAGGTACTTCTCCTTCTCTGTGCGCACCCAGGCGGTCTGCAGTCCGGCCGTCAGGGCGGCCAGCGAGATCGTCAGGGGAACGAACAGGAAGTGGTAGACGGTCGTGATGCCGAACTGCCAGCGCGCCAGTGTCTCCGGCGCCAACGCCAGGTTCACGTCGTCACTCTCCTTACGTCACCGCGGTCACGGCGGCGGTTGATCCCGGTGTGACCTGCACAACAGGCAACAATCGGACTCGCTTGTGAACGCGTTCACATTCACAAGCAATTATGACCCACTGATTTTCGGACGGGGAAGGGGGTCCCCCCCAGAACCCGGGGGACCCCCTTCTCGCGCGCTCCCGCGTCGCCTTCGGCCGACCGAGGACCGACTCGTCTCCGACCGGATCAGGCCCGGCCCGGATCAGGCGCAACCTGATCAGTCCTGGCCGGATCGGACATGGCCGGATCAGATCTCCTTGCGGAACGCCTCCGCCGTCTTCAGGAAGATGTCGTTCGCCTCGGCCTCCCCGACGGTCACCCGGACGCCCTCACCCGGGAACGGCCGGACCACCACGCCGGCCCGCTCGCAGGCCTCCGCGAAGGGGACCGTCCGCTCCCCCAGCCGCAGCCACACGAAGTTGGCGTGCGTCTCGGGCACCGTCCAGCCCTGTGCGCGCAGCGTGTCGACCACCCGGATGCGCTCGCAGACCAGCGAGCCGACCCGGCCCAGCAGCTCGTCCTCGGCGCGCAGCGAGGCGATCGCCGCCTCCTGCGCGAGCTGGCTGACTCCGAACGGCACGGCCGTCTTGCGCAGCGCCGCCGCGACCGGCTCGTGGGCGATGGCGAAGCCGACGCGCAGCCCGGCGAGGCCGTACGCCTTCGAGAACGTGCGCAGCACGCAGACGTTCGGCCGGTCGCGGTAGAGCGTCACGCCGTCCGGCACCTCGGCGTCGCGGATGAACTCGCGGTAGGCCTCGTCCAGGACCACCAGTACGTCGGAGGGCACGCGGTCGAGGAACCGTTCCAGCTCGGCCCGCCGCACCACCGTGCCGGTCGGGTTGTTCGGGTTGCAGACGAAGATCAGACGCGTGCGTTCGGTGATCGCGTCCGCCATCGCGTCCAGGTCGTGCACGTCACCGGGCGTCAGCGGGACCTTCACGGAGGTCGCCCCGCTGATCTGTGTGATGATCGGGTACGCCTCGAAGGACCGCCAGGCGTACATGACCTCGTCGCCGGGGCCGCTGGTGGCCTGGATCAGCTGCTGGGCGACACCGACGGAACCGGTGCCCGTGGCCACGTGCGAGGCCGGCACGGCGAAACGCTCGGCCAGCTCGTTGGTCAGGCCCGTGCACGCCATGTCCGGGTAGCGGTTGAAGGCGGCGGCGGCCGTCGTCACCGTCTCCATGACCCCCGGCAGCGGCGGGTAGGGGTTCTCGTTCGAGGACAGCTTGTACGCCACCGGACCGCCGGCCGCGGCGGGCTTCCCCGGCTTGTAGGTGGGGATACCCTCCAGCTCAGCACGCAGCTTCGGGCTTGTCTCGCTCACCGCAGTCCTCCTCGTGACCACCACCGGCATCCAATACTGCACACCTTAAGAGGATTGGGCGCCGCTGCGTATGGGTCGGCGACCATCACCTCGCGCGAGGGCCGGCCGCGTCCGTCACACCGACATCGACGGCACGCCCGTACGAAGACGTACGAATTGGGGGGCGCGTCACACATATATCTACGCGCCGGTGGCTTGCGCCGTGGCGCGCATCCCCCGTGCAGGTGAGTTGAGACCTCTTCGAGACATCGAGGGCTCGACAGGTCCATGCGTGCCGCCGGGTCACGTCCTAACATGAAACTGGGTAACTGACATGGTTTCAAAGGCGCTTGGACCCAAATGGCCATGCAGAAACGTGCCTGCCAACGGGTGCATATGCGTCCGCACTACCCCACCGCAAGAGCCCTACTATCGGCTCGCCATGACAGCAGCAGGGAAGCACCAGGTGAGCCGCGCGGAAACCTCACGCCGAGGAAGCCGGCCGGGCCGGGCGGGCATCAGAGACGTGGCCGCCGCCGCCGGAGTCTCCATCACGACCGTCTCCGACGCCCTCAACGGCAAGGGACGGCTCCCCGACGCCACCCGGCGCCATGTCCGCGAGGTCGCCGACCGGCTGGGGTACCGCCCCTCGGCCGCGGCCCGCACGCTCCGTACCGGCAAGTCCGGCCTCATCGGCCTGACCGTGACCACGTACGGGGATGAACCTTTCACCTTCACCGAGTTCGCGTACTTCGCCGAGATGGCCCGCGCCGCCACCTCGGCCGCGCTCGCCCGCGGCTACGCCCTCGTCATCCTGCCCGCGACCTCGCGCCACGACGTGTGGTCGAACGTCGCCCTGGACGGCACGGTCGTCATCGACCCTTCCGACCAGGACCCCGTCGTCAGCGAACTGGTGCGGCAGGGCTTACCGGTGGTCAGCGACGGCCGCCCGGCCGGGGCGCTCCCGGTCACCGCCTGGGTCGACAACGACCACGAAGCCGCCGTCCTGGGCATCCTCGACCACCTCGCCGAGGCCGGCGCCCGCCGCATCGGCCTGCTCACCGGCACCACGACGGACACCTACACCCACCTGTCGACGACCGCCTACCTCCAGTGGTGCAAGCGCGTCGGCCAGGACCCGGTGTACGAGGCCTACCCCGCCCACGACCCGTGCGCGGGCGCCGTCGCCGCCGACCGGCTGCTGGCCCGCCCCGACCGGCCCGACGCCGTCTACGGGCTGTTCGACCCCAACGGCACCGACCTGCTCGCCGCCGCCCGCCGCTACGGCCTGCGCGTCCCCGACGACCTGCTGCTGGTGTGCTGCAGCGAGTCCACGGTGTACGCCAGCACCGAGCCGCCCATCACCACGCTCTCCCTGAAGCCGCGCCGGATCGGCACGGCGGTCGTCCAGCTCCTCATCGACGCCATCGAAGGGGTCGAGTCGGACCAGCCGGTCGAGCAGGTCATACCGACCGAGCTGATCGTGCGCACCTCGTCGCAGCGCCGCACCCAGCGCAGGACGGTCAGCCCGCCCCGCGCGTCGGAGGACCGCTAGGGCCTCTCGTTTGGATCATGCCGGGCTCGCGGGCCCTGGCACCGCTCCCTGATCCGGCCTGATCCAAACGAAAGACCCTGGGGCACGATGGCCGCCGTGCCGCGCAGGACACGAGTGACCCCGCGGGCGCCCGGGACTCGGGTGGCCGCGGGACCGCCGAAGACTGCCCAATCGGGGCGAAAGCCACGGTGAACCGGAGTCCAGTCCCGATTCACCACCCCTGGGTCATCACATGGCGCGATCCGCGTTCCTATGATGGGCCCACGACACCGCGGGCCGCTGCGACCAGGCAGTCCGAAGCGGTGCACAGGCGGCGCGATGGTGGAGGGGTCGATGACTCAGGGGGCCGGTCAGGGACCCGAGGTGGAGCGGACGGCTACGCTGCGCGACTTCCGGGTCCCCGCGTACGTGAACGAGGCCGGCCCGTACGCCCGCGGCACGCATCCCGCCGAGACGGCCCGGCCGGCCGACAAGGCCACCGCGGCGCCCAAGGAGGGCTACTCGGCCGCGTACACGCCCACCGAGCGCGACCTGCCGGTCATCAAGCGCGGTGACACGCTTCAGGCGGCGGTCGACCCGGCCTCCGCTCCGACCCGGCAGTCCGCCGCCGCCCCGGGCCCCCTCTACGTCGTCGGTGACGTGCACGGCTACCTCGACCAGCTCGTCGCCGCGCTCCAGGCCAAGGGACTCGTCGACTCCGCCGGCCAGTGGTGCGCGGGCACCGCGCGGCTGTGGTTCCTCGGCGACTTCACCGACCGCGGCCCGGACGGCATCGGCGTCATCGACCTCGTGATGCGGCTGTCCGCCGAGGCGGCCGCGGCCGGCGGCTACTGCAAGGCCCTCATGGGCAACCACGAGCTGCTGCTGCTCGGCGCCAAGCGGTTCGGCGACACCCCCGTCAACTCCGGCGCGGGCACCGCGACCTTCCAGGCGGCCTGGCTGCTCAACGGCGGCCAGAAGTCCGACATGGACCGCCTCCAGGACCACCACCTGCAGTGGATGGCGCGTCTCGACGCCGTCGAGGCGGTCGACGGCTACCTGCTCGTGCACTCGGACACCACCTCCTACCTCGAGTACGGCGCCTCGATCGAAGAGGTCAACGACACCGTCCGCGAGACGCTCACCCGCAACGACGTGAACGAAGTCTGGGAGCTGTTCCGCAAGTTCACCAAGCGCTTCTCCTTCCGCGACGAGGGCGGCTCCGACGCCGTACGCTCCCTGCTCGATACGTACGGCGGCACCCGCATCGTTCACGGCCACAGCCCCATTCCCTATCTGCTGGGCGAAGTCGGCACCGAGGAGGGCGAGGAGTCCGCGGGTCCGGTCGTGGAGGGACCGCACGTCTACGCCGACGGACTCGCCATCGCGATGGACGGTGGCGTGACCATGGCCGGGAAACTGCTGGTCGAGCAACTGCCCCTCGGCATCTGACCGTTCACCGGGCAGCCCGCCCCGCGGAGACGACCGCGCAGGTCGCCACCCAATTTGTGGAAACCCCCTGTCACCGCGCGCCGTCACGGCTCTACCATCGGCTTATCCGTAGCAGGCTCCCCTCCGTTTCTGCCCGACGGCTCGCCGCCATGCGAGCCCCAAGCCCTACGGAGCATCGGGGGATGCACATGAACAGCGTTCCGCAGCACCTGCTGAGCGAGGACCGCCAGGAATACGAGCGGATCCTCGATGAGGCGCTGCGCTCCGCCCCACACCACCCGGAACCGGCCGCTGCCGGGCAGCGGCTCAACTCGGAACAACTGCGCACCATGGCGCTGAGCGCCACCGCAGTCATAACGGCGGCCGCGGCGACCGAGTACCACCACTACGTCAAGCTCCGGGAGGAACTGCGGCGGCCGGCGCCGGCCGTCCCGTCCTCCCTCACCGGGGCCGGCTCGGCGGAGCCGGGCGGGCCGGTCCGACTGGCCGCCACCATGGGCGAGACCGCCGAGACCCACGGCGCGGGCGCGGGCGCCGTCGTCGCGGTGCTCGCCCCCGTCCTCGCCGGCACCGCAGCGGCCCTCTTCCTCCTCCTCGGTTACCTCCTGAGGATGCTGGACCCTGACCAGGCGTTCGCCCAGTCCATGATCACGGTGGGCTGGGTGTTCGGCGCCCTGACCGCGGCCGCGATCCTCGCCGCCGCGGCCGGGCTGCTGCTCACCGCGCTGCGCAACCGCCCCTCGCTCGACAGCGGCGCCTACGCCGAACTGGGCGAGGAGGTGGCCCAGGCGAGGGAGGCCTGGCAGGAGGCCCTGCTCGAACGGGGCATCCTGCCGTTCCTGCGCGAGGCGCTCGCCGACCCCCGCTCCCCCTCGCCGGGGTATGCGGGACCGGCGGCACCGACCGGCCGCATGCCGCAACTCGGTTACGACCGGCCAGGTTTCAGCAGCCCGGACGACGGAGCCCCGACCCGCCGCCCGCGCTTCTCCAGCCCCGACTTCAGCAGCCCGGACTTCGGAGGCCCGGAACACCAGCCGGAGTAACCGCCACCGGAGTCTCTCCCCGAGGCGACGCTCTCGTCCTCGCCCCCACCGGCGGCGGGGGCACGTCCCGAGAGCGACCGGAGCGGTGCCCTTGCCCACTCGCGGAGAGCACCGCCCCGCCTTGCGTCAGTCGGCGATCGGCAGGTACACCCGGTTCCCCGCCTCCGCGAACTCCTTCGACTTCTGCAGCATGCCCTCGGCGATCTCCTCCGCCGTGGCACCCTCGGCCGCCGCACCGCCGAACCGCTCTGTGATGCTTTGGCTGATCTTCATCGAGCAGAACTTCGGGCCGCACATCGAGCAGAAGTGGGCCGTCTTGGCGGGTTCCGCCGGGAGGGTCTCGTCATGGAACTCCCGCGCCGTGTCCGGGTCGAGGGCGAGATTGAACTGGTCCTCCCACCGGAACTCGAAGCGGGCGTCGGACAGCGCGTCGTCCCACTCCTGGGCGCCCGGGTGCCCCTTGGCGAGGTCGGCCGCATGGGCGGCGATCTTGTAGGTGATGACGCCGGTCTTGACGTCGTCGCGGTTGGGCAGGCCCAGGTGCTCCTTGGGCGTGACGTAGCAGAGCATCGCCGTGCCCCACCAGGCGATCATCGCCGCGCCGATGCCGGAGGTGATGTGGTCGTACGCCGGTGCGACGTCCGTCGTCAGCGGGCCGAGCGTATAGAACGGAGCCTCATCGCAGATCTCCTGCTGAAGGTCGATGTTCTCCTTGATCTTGTGCATCGGGACGTGTCCCGGGCCCTCGATCATGGTCTGTACGTTCAAACGCCTGGCGATCCGGCCGAGTTCCCCGAGCGTGCGCAGTTCCGCGAACTGGGCCTCGTCGTTGGCGTCCGCGATCGAGCCGGGTCGGAGCCCGTCGCCCAACGAGTAGGTGACGTCGTAGGCGGCGAGGATCTCGCAGAGCTCCTCGAAGTTCTCGTAGAGGAAGGACTCCTTGTGGTGCGCCAGGCACCAGGCGGCCATGATCGAGCCGCCGCGCGAGACGATGCCGGTCTTGCGGTTCGCGGTGAGCGGCACATGGGCGAGGCGCACCCCGGCGTGGACGGTCATGTAGTCCACGCCCTGCTCGGCCTGCTCGACGACGGTGTCCTTGTAGATCTCCCAGGTCAGTTCCTCGGCCCTGCCGTCCACCTTCTCCAGGGCCTGGTAGAGCGGGACCGTGCCGATGGGGACGGGGGAGTTGCGCAGCACCCACTCCCGGGTGGTGTGGATGTTGCGGCCGGTGGAGAGGTCCATGACCGTGTCGGCGCCCCAGCGGGTCGCCCACGTCATCTTCTCCACCTCCTCCTCGATGGAGGAGGTCACCGCGGAGTTGCCGATGTTGGCGTTGACCTTCACCAGGAACCGCTTGCCGATGATCATCGGCTCGATCTCCGGGTGGTTGACGTTGGCCGGCAGCACCGCACGGCCTGCCGCGATCTCCTCGCGGACGGTCTCGGGAGCGACGTTCTCCCGGATGGCCACGAACTCCATCTCCGGAGTGATCTCCCCGCGCCGCGCGTACCCGAGCTGTGTCACGGCTCGGCCGTCACGGCCGCGGCGGGGCTGGCGCGGCCGTCCGGGGAACACCGCGTCGAGGTTGCGCAGACCGCCGCGCGGCGAGGTGTGCTTGATTCCGTCGTCCTCGGGGCGGACCGGACGGCCCGCGTAATCCTCGGTGTCGCCGCGGGCCACGATCCAGTTCTCCCGCAACGGCGGCAGGCCCCTGCGGACATCGGTGCCGACGAGCGGATCGGTGTACGGGCCGGAGGTGTCGTACAGCGTGACCGACTGCCCGTTGGTGAGGTGCACCTGACGGACCGGCACCCGCAGATCGGGCCGTGAGCCCTCCACGTAGCCCTTGTGCCAGCCGATGGACTTCCCGGCCTCCTCGCCGGAAGCGGCGGAAGCGATCTGCTCCGCGCCGCCGGGGATCTGCTTGGAGGCAGGCGTGCGTACGTCCTTGTTGGTCATGAGACCTACTCCCTACGCCGGCATTACCCGGTAACAGGTTCGGCGGTCGACGCAGCGGTGTCCGTCTGTCGGCGTCTCGTGTGAAACATCGCACGTTCCACGTGAAACATCGCGAAGACGGAGGTCAGCGCCCTCTCAGCCCGGTGCTCCGAGCTCCCGCGTGTGCAAAGGTGCCACCACGCTAGCGTCCATTGTGGCGCGGTGAACAGTGGGCCTGTCCCGTTCTTGCGATGATCGGGCGGTGACCACGACAGAGCAGTTCCCCCATCCGCCGCCCGAACCCCGGCGCGAACAGGACTTCCGGCACGGCCAGGAAGCCACGGGTACGAGCCATGGGCACGGCGCCGGTACCGGCCACGGGCACGGCCCCGCGACCGGCGGCGGACACGGCCCGGGGAGCGGCGGCGGACACGGGCACAGTCACAGCCACGGGCCCGCCGCACCCGTGTCGAAGCACCTCCGCAAGGTGATCGCCGCGATCCTGATTCCGTTCGCCGCCCTGGTGGTGGCCGGACTCGCCGTCCTGTGGCCGGGCGGGGCCCCGTCGCACGAGCGCACCGGCGTCGGCTTCGACCGGCAGGCCCAGCAGGCCACCGTCGTCGAGGTGCTCGAAGTCAGCTGCGGGTCGGTGAACGCCTCCGGGGACACACCGACCGGTGACACCTCCACCGCCGAGGGCTCCTCCGCACAGCAGCAGCAGTCCGGCGCCTGCAAGAAGGCCACGATCCGGGTGGATACCGGCAACGACAAGGGCCGTACCTTCACCGAGATCGTGCAGCCCGACCAGTCCCGGCAGCTGCACCAGGGCGAGAAGGTCGTGGTCGCCTACGAGCCCTCGGCACCCAAGGACCTGCAGTACTCGGTCACCGACGTCGACCGGCGCTTCCCGATGGCGCTGCTGGCCGGTGTCTTCGCACTCGCCGTCGTGGTCGTCGGGCGGATGCGGGGCGTCATGGCGCTGGTCGCGCTGGCCATCAGCTTCCTGGTGCTGAACCTCTTCATCCTGCCCGCGGTCCTTCAGGGATCGAACCCACTGGTCGTGGCGGTGGTGGGGGCCAGCGCCATCATGCTGATCGCGCTGTACATGTGCCATGGCCTGTCCGCCCGTACCTCGGTCGCGGTACTCGGCACGCTGATCTCGCTGATGCTGATCGGCTTTCTGGGCTCCCTGTTCATCGGCTGGGCCGCGCTGACCGGCAACACCGACGACAGCACCGGACTGATCCACGGCCTGTATCCGTCGATAGACATGAGCGGCCTGCTGCTCGCCGGTGTCATCATCGGCTCGCTCGGCGTCCTGGACGATGTGACGGTGACCCAGACCTCGGCGGTCTGGGAGCTGCACGAGGCCAACCCCGCGATGGGCCGGCGCGAGCTGTACCGCGCGGGCATCCGCATCGGACGCGATCACATCGCCTCCGTCGTCAACACCCTCGTCCTCGCGTACGCGGGTGCGGCGCTCCCCCTGCTGCTGCTGTTCTCCATCGCGCAGAGCGGTGTGACGACCGTCGCCACCAGTGAACTCGTCGCGGAGGAGATCGTGCGCACGCTGGTGGGCTCGATCGGCCTGGTCGCCTCGGTGCCGGTCACCACTGCGCTGGCGGCGCTCGTGGTCTCGGCCGACCGTCCGGGACTGATAGAGGCCGCGGCACCGGCCGCCCTGCCCGCTCCGGCGCGCGGCGCACGGGGCAGGCGCCGCAGGCGCTGACGTGGGGCCCGGGGGCCGTCTGCCTCCCGGGCGACCGGTGAAGCGTTCCTGCACGCCCTGGCGCCGTGGCGAAGCGTTACGGCAGCGCTCGTGTCCCCCTGCCGCGAGGTCTCAGCCCGCGCTCTGTTCCTCCGCCAGGATGCGGTCCAGTGCTTCGTCGAGGTGGGCGTCGAAGTCGGCCAGCGCGCCCTCCTGCCCCAGGGGCACCAGCTTGTCCGTACGGTCCAGGAACGCCACCAGGGGCGCCGTCGAGGAGCGGAACAGCGCCCGGTCGCCACCGACCTGAAGCCGGATCAGGACCTCGCTCAGCGAGTCGCGGCCGGCCGGTGAGATGCGCACATCGCCGTCCCCGCACGGGGTCCCCACCCCGTCGATCAGCAGTTCCCGCCCGAACACCCAGGTCACCGGGGCGTCCCCGGGCAGATGAAAGGTCAGCCGTACGGCATAGGGATCACTGGTCTCGTACCGCAACTCCACCGGGATGCGGAAGGAGAGCTCCTCGGACACGAGAAAGCTCATCATGACCTCTGCCTGTACGGACTCGCGCATCGCTACCCCGGTGTTTGCCGTCGACTGGCCGGGAATCCTTCCCGTGACTGGTGCATCTTGCTGAACGTACACACCAGATCACAAGGAGTGAGTTTTCAGATACTGATAGAGAGCGCCAGAGAGCCCAGACGCCGTCCGACCTCGCGTTGCAACTGGCGCGCGGCGGGCAGGAGCCGGTCCGCCTGGTGGGCCGGCAGGGAGAGGGCCATCGCGGCCGCCGTGGTGCCCACCGTGATGGGGATCGCCGCGCAGACCGTCCCCAGCGCGTACTCCTGCCGCTCGGTCACCGGTTCCATCGGCCGGATGCGCTCGAGACGCCGCAGCACCGAGTGGCCGTCACGGACCGTGTACGGGGTGAGGGACTGCACGGGGTAGCGGTCCAGATGGTCGCGGCGGGCCCTGTCGTCCAGTTGGGACAGCAGGCACTGGCCGACCGCGTGCGCGTGCCCGGTCTCGCGGAAGCCGGCCCATTCCTCGACCGCCGGGGCGGCCGCGGTGGCGGAGACGCACATGAGCTCGATCTCGCCCTCGCGGTACATCGCGTAGTACACCGGAGCACCGATGGAGTCCCGCCACTGGGCGAGCGCCTCGACGATCGTGCTGCGACGTTTCTGCGCCGCTCCGCTGCTGCTCAGTCGTTCAGCGGCCTCGCCGAGGAAGAACAGGCCCCGGTCGCGGCGCAGATAGCCCTCGTGGACGAGGGTGCGCAGCAGGTGGTAGGCGGTGGGCAGGGCCAGGCCCGTCTCACGGGCGAGCTGTTTCGCGGGCGCTCCGTGCTCGTGCCGCGCGACGGCCTCCAGCAGGCGCATCGCGCGCTGCACGGACCCGATGAGGGTCGGGGGCTGCTGGGGCCGTGGCTGCTCCGGGACCGTGGCCCCGGGCCGTTCCACGGGGGCCGACGAACGCGGTTGTGCCGGGAGGGCCGTCGAGCGGGACGGCCCCCGGGGTGCGGGCGGCGCGTGCCGTTCTGCGGGTGCGGTGTCAGCCGTGGCCAAGGGGTCACTCCCGTAGCGCGAGGGGGCAGCCGTGCGGGAACACGATGGGGGGGTGTGCGCGCCCGCGGGGGACGGCCCCCGCGTCGATCTCCGGACCCTATCCGCCTGTCACCGCACACGGACGGCTTGTCCGCGAAACTTCCCTCCCGCGAGGGAACCGGCGATTCCCGTTACCGGCCACCGGTTGCCCCTGACACTCACCAGTCGCTGCGCGAGGACGAACCCGTCAGGAACCTCCGCACGATGTAGATCAGCCCGCCGACCAGCGCCACGAAGATCAGCACCTTGAACAGCAGCCACACCACGAAGCCGATCACGCTCGCTATCACGCCACCGAAGACGACCAGAGCGATGACGGGCACCGCGATCCACTTCACCCACCACGGCAGACCCGCGAAGATCTCTCGCATTGCCCTCGTCCTCATCTCTCCGCCGGCTCGGGGCCGGGTCCTGTCGGCGGCTCGCACTCCCCGGTGCGGACCCTGCCGGTGTTCTGCGTTCGATGCTAGAGCCGGGAGGGCGCCCGCGGGGCCCTCGCACCCCTTGTCCTGCCCTGACCGGTCCCCTAGGGAACCCCGAGACGCCGCCTCAGGCTTCCGGGGGAGAGAACACCACCAGGACCCGCAGATCCTCGCTGATGTGGTGGAACTTGTGGGCGACTCCGGCCGGTACGTACACCACGCTGCCGCGGGCCACCTCGGTCGTCTCCAGACCGACCGTGATGGAGGCGCGGCCGCTGACGACGAAGTACACCTCGTCCTGGTTGTGCGGCTTCTGCGGGTCCTGCCCGCCCGCGTCGAGCGCGTACAGACCGACCGACATGTTCCGCTCGCGCAGGAATTGAAGGTAGGCGCCCTCGTTCGCGGCTCGTTCCGTCTCCAGTTCGTCCAGCCGGAATGCCTTCATCGTCCTCGCCCGTACTCGTAGTCGATCTGGTCTGCCACGATCAGACACATGAAGAATTTCGTAGTCAAGACGATCGCCAACGCGGGCGCCCTGGCGGTCGCCGTGTGGGTGCTCGACAAGATCACCCTGACCGGGGACAACACCGCCAAGAAGGCCGGCACGCTGATCGTCGTCGCCCTGATCTTCGGGCTGGTGAACTTCCTGGTCAAGCCGGTGGTGAAGGTACTGACCTTCCCGTTGTTCATCCTCACACTGGGCCTGATCACCCTCGTGGTCAACGCGCTGATGCTGCTGTTGACGTCGTGGGTGTGCGGCAAGCTCCATCTGAGCTTCCACGTCGACGGCTTCTGGACGGCCGTCCTGGGCGGTCTGATCGTCTCGGTCGTCTCCTGGGCGCTGAACCTGGTCCTGCCGGACGAGGACTGACCCGAGGGGCCGAGGAAGCACCCCCGAGCAGGAAGTGGGCGGCGGGCCGCGCTCGGCCCACCGCAGAACGAACAGCAGGCGAAGGAAGGCAGGCGGCATGAACGACTCCGCTGCGGACGACCGGAACGGCACGCGGGAGCAGCCCCGTTTCCCCACCGGCGCGGGTGACGGAACACGTGCGGTGCGGGCCGGGCTGCCCGAGCCGGTCAAACACGAACCGACGCTTCCGGGGCCGGTGTTCGCCGCCCACTTCCATCTGCCGGGCGACCCCACGGGCCCCTACACCTACGGCCGCGACGAGAACCCGACCTGGACGCTGCTGGAGCGCGCCATCGGCGAACTGGAGGCACCCGGGCAGGACGGCGTCGAGACGCTGGTGTTCGCCTCCGGCATGGCCGCCATCTCGTCGGTGCTCTTCTCCCAGCTGCGCACAGGGGACACGGTGGTGCTGCCCAGCGACGGCTACCAGGCGCTGCCCCTGGTGCGCGAGCAGCTTCAGGAGTACGGGATCGAGGTGCGCACGGCACCGACCGGCGGGGACGCCCAGCTCGACGCGCTGGACGGGGCACGACTGCTGTGGATCGAGTCCCCGTCGAACCCGGGGCTGGACGTGTGCGACATCCGGCGGCTGGTCGAGGCGGCACACGCGCGTGGCGCCCTGGTCGCCGTCGACAACACGCTGGCGACCCCGCTCGGGCAGCGGCCGCTGGCACTGGGCGCGGACTTCTCCGTGGCCAGCGGCACCAAGCAGCTCACCGGGCACGGCGACATCCTGCTGGGATACGTCGCCGGCCGCGGCGGCGAGGCCATGGCGGCCGTACGCCGCTGGCGCAAGATCGTCGGCGCGATCCCGGGGCCGATGGAGGCCTGGCTCGCCCACCGTTCGATCGCCACCCTGCAACTCCGCGTCGACCGTCAGAACACCTCCGCCCTCGCTCTCGCCGAGGCGCTGCGCGGACGGCCGGAGGTGACCGGGCTGCGCTACCCGGGGCTGCCCGACGACCCCTCGCACAGGACCGCCGCACGGCAGATGCGGCGCTACGGGTGCGTGGTGTCCTTCACGCTGCCCACGCGTGCGCGTGCCGAGCGTTTCCTCGACGCGCTGCGGCTCGTGGACCCCGCGACGAGCTTCGGCGGGGTGCGCTCCACCGCCGAGCGACGCGGACGCTGGGGCGGCGACGCGGTGCCGGAGGGCTTCATCCGGATGTCCGTCGGCGCCGAGGACCCCGAGGACCTGGTGGCGGATGTACTGCGGGCGCTGGAGGAGTCGGCGGAGCCGGCCGGCTGACGCTTCGCGGGCACCGCCCGCCGCCGCCCGCTTCCATCCACGCAGGGCGGACGGTCCGAGCCTCCCCCCTCGTGGCTCGGACCGTCCTCGGTTCCGCGCGCAAGAACCGCGCGACCAAGGCTAGTTGACTCTCCGTCAGTGTCCAATCACGGTAGCGACAGAGACCTATCGACATATTTATAGTTGGGCGGGGCCGGGGGCCGCGCGAAAGGGCACCAAGAGGGGTGGGCGTGCATGGATCTGGCATTGCTGCGCACGTTCGTGACCGTGCACCGCGCGGGCTCCTTCACCCGCGCCGCGGCGCTCCTCGGTCTCTCCCAGCCGGCCGTCACCTCACAGATCCGCACGCTGGAACGGCAGTTGGGACGTCCCCTGTTCCTGCGCAGGGCCCGTGGTGTGACGCCCACGACCATCGGCGACGAGCTCGCGCACAAGGCCGCGCCACACCTGGACGCGCTCGTGGAGATCACCGAGTCCGACCTCGACGAAGAGTCCTCCCTGCGCACGCTGCACCTGGCCGGGCCGCCGGAGTTCGTCGCGGAACGAGCCCTGCCCGCACTGACCGGACTGACCGGCGACGACGGACAGGGCTTCGCGCTGCGTACCTCCTTCGGGACCGCCGAGGAGATCCTGGACGGACTGTCCGCCGGACATCACGATCTGGCCATCAGCACGGCCCGGCCCCGAGGCGGACTGCTCACGGCGGCTCCGCTGTGCGACGAGGAACACGTCCTGGTCGCCGCTCCGCGCTGGGCCGAGCGGATCACTCCCGCGACACCACGTCGCACGGTCGCGCCCGCACTGGAGACTGTCCCCGTGATCGAGGTTCACGAGTCGCTCCCCTTCACCTCCCGCTACTGGGGCTCGGTCTTCAACGCCCGGCCCGCGGCGTCCGGCACGGTGATCGTTCCCGATCTGCGCGCGGTCCTCGCCTGCGTGGTCGCGGGCGCGGGGCTCGCGGTGCTGCCCCGGTATCTGTGCGCCGCAGCCCTGAGGCGGGGCGAGATCGTGCCCCTGCACGAGCCGGCGGTACCGCCGCTGCGCACCTACTTCCTCGCGGTCCGCGCCGGAACGCTGGCGATGCCGCACATCGCGCGGGCCCACGAGTGGCTGCTGCGGGCGGCCACCACGTGGTACTGAGCGAACTGGTACTGAGTGAAGAAGAGCGCGGCTACTGGATGAGGGAGAAGAGCGCGGCGTGAGACCGAAGCGGCGTGCGATGTTTCACGTGGAACCAGCCGGGCCACATTTCTCCCATGACCGTCCGACCCGTGGTCAAGCGCACCGCCCGCGCCGTTCTCCTCGACGGTGACGACCTGATCCTGATCAAGCGCACCAAGCCTGGTGTCGATCCCTACTGGGTCACTCCCGGCGGCGGGGTCGAGCCCGGTGACGCGACTGTCGTCGACGCCCTGCACCGCGAGGTGCACGAGGAACTCGGCGCCAAGATCATCGATGTCGTGCCCTGCTTCGTGGACACCGTGGAGCACATCGGCGAGGACGGTGGCGCGACCGGTGTGAAGGTGCAGCACTTCTTCGTCTGCCGGCTGGAGTCCATGAACCTTTCCCAGCGGCATGGCCCGGAGGTGGACCAGCCCGCCGGGGAGTACGAGATCGTGCGTGTGCCGTTCACACGGGTCGGCATCGCCTCCGTCCACCTCGTCCCACTGTCCCTGCGCCACTACCTGGACGGGAACATCGAGGGCGTGCGGGCCATGCACGCTCCCGACCTGGGCTGAGGGCACCGGTCGGTCCGGCATGGCCAAAAGCACGTACGTGTGGTCCCAAACGGGTGGACGCCGAGGGGGTCCTTCGGACAGCCTGACCTGCGTGTCGACTCCTTCCTCCGCGCGTTTCCCCATCCGCCGCCTGACGCTTCGTGATCTCACCGCCTGCGCCGACTTGTCCGAGAACCGGGGATGGCTGCGGGAGGAGCACAAGTGGAGCTTCCTTCTGACGGCCGGTACGGGCTACGGCATCGACGACCCGGACGGAGGACTCGTCGCCACGTGCGTCGTGAGCGAGTACGGACCGCAGGGCCGTCCGGATCTCGGCGCCATCGGCATGGTCCTGGTCGCGGAACGACATGCCCGCCAGGGAATCGGACGGCGGCTGATGCGCCATGTCGTCTCGACGATGGGCAGCACCCCCCTGACTCTCCATGCGACACCGTTCGGCCGTCCGCTCTACGAGGAGCTGGGCTTCAAGGTCACGGGCAGGGCGGAGATGGTGGTCGGGCACTTCACGCCGGACGGGCCGGATGAGCCACGATCCCGTATCGCCACACGCGCGGCCACCGCGGCGGACCTCGCGGGCATCCTCCGGCTCGACGAGGAGGTGTTCGGCGTCGACCGGACCCCGGCCGTCACGCGACTGCCCGCGTTCGCCGACCAGTTGCGCGTCGCCGAGGAGCGCGGCCGGATCATCGGGTACGCGGCGGCCTGGCCCAACATGGACACCCATGTGGTGGGCCCCCTGATCGCCCGGGACACGGAGACGGCCAAGGCTCTGATCGCCTCCCTCGCCGCCGGAACCGACCGCCGGCTGCGCACCGACATCGACGTGCGTCACAAGGAGCTGCTGGCCTGGGTTACGGAACGCGGGCTGGCCCCGGTGTTCGGCAACGACGTCATGATGTACGGCGTCGCGGAGCCGCCCGGGGACTGGACCCGCCGCTTCGCTCCGCTCACCGTCGCGGCGGGCTGAGGGACGAGGCCACTCGATTGTTGCATGCGCGCCATATCTTTGAAGGCGGTCTATTGCTGCGCTGCTCTATCCTGGACGCAGCCGCTCCGGGACGGAGGAGACGCCCATGACAGCGACGGACCCCGCGCTCACTGCCCTGGCCCAGGGCTGGTCGGCGCTCGCCCTGTTGCACGGCGGGATCGAGACGCGCATCGAGCGCGCCCTTCAGGCCGGGCACGATCTGAGCGTGCGCGAATACTCCCTGCTCGACGTGCTCAGCCGGCAGCACGACGGTGAGGGCGGCCATCTGCAGATGAAGCAGGTCGCGGACGCGGTCGTCCTCAGCCAGAGCGCCACCACCCGACTGGTCACCCGGCTCGAGGACCGCGGTCTCCTGGAGCGCTACCTGTGCCCCACCGACCGTCGCGGCATCTACACCAACGTCACCGAAGCCGGCCTCAAGCTCCTGGCGGAGGCCCGGCCGACCAACGACGGGGCTTTGCGCGAGGCACTCGACGAAGCCGCGAAGAACCCGGAGCTGGCACCACTGGTCCGGGCCGTCGAGTCCTTGCACGCCACCGCCCCGGCCTAGTCCCGGCGCGAGCCGGATCGCCGCATAGGGTGCGGGCCATGGAAGATCTCGCCATACGAGCCGCAGTCGCCGCCGACGTCCCCGCCATCGTAGCCATGCTCGCGGACGACCCGCTGGGGGCGCGGCGCGAGTCCCCAGACGACCTCGCGCCCTACCTGGCCGCGCTGGAGCGGCTCAGCGCCGATCCCCACCAGCACCTGGTGGTCGCCGAGCGCGAGGACCGCGTCGTCGGCACACTCCAGCTCACGATCATTCCGGGCCTGTCCCGGCGCGGCTCCACCCGGTCGATCATCGAAGCCGTCCGCATCCACGCGGACGAGCGCGGCAGCGGGCTGGGCACGCGACTCATCGAGTGGGCCATCGACACCTCACGGCGTGAGGGCTGCCAGTTGGTCCAGCTCACGTCGGACAGGACGCGCACCGACGCCCACCGCTTCTACGAGCGCCTGGGCTTCGAAGCCTCGCACGTGGGTTTCAAGCTCCATCTGTGAGCCCGTGAAGACAAACACGCCGAAGGGCGGGCGTTTCACGTGAAACGCCCGCCCCTCGGATCGTGGAGGACTTCCGGGCTTATCCGATGCCTCGCCATCCCTCCGGGTCGACGCCGCCGGGCACGGAAGCCTCTACGTCGTACGGCTGACGCGTGAACACGAACGACCCGAGGTCCAGATGGTCCACGGACCCGTCCGGCCGCCGCACCACCCGCAGCACCTCGCCGGCGTAGTAGCCCTCCAGCCCCGTCCAGGTGCCGTCACCGTTCGCCCGGAACCGTGAACGACGGCCGTTACCGGACAGCGGCTCCAGCGAGGCGAGCCCGTCGGCCGTCAGCCGCAGGCCGAACCCGTACGTCCCCCAGTACCACTGTCCCGCCAGTTCCAGCACCGACGGCTCGGCCTTCCGCAGCGGCCGCCAGGGCTCCGGGATCCGCGGCTCGGCGTCGGCGACGATCCCCACGAGGTCGGCCGCCACCGCGGCAAGCGCCGGCCCGGACGTGCAGTTCGCCAGCACCACCGCGGCCACGTCGTCCTCCACGCCGATGGTGAGCGAGGCCAGAAAGCCCGGGAGCGACCCGCCGTGTCCGACCAGAAGCCGCTCGCCCCACCGCCGCACCTCGAGCCCCAGGCCGTACGCGTACCCGGACGCCACATCCGCCGCCTCGGGCGGAGCCGCCGGAGTCCTCATCTCCCGAAGCGACTCGGCGCTCAGCACCCGGTCGTCTCCCTGGACCAAAAAGACGGCGAAGCGCGCCAGATCCCCCGTCGTGGACCACAGTTGCCCGGCCGAAGCCATGCGCCCGAGGTCCTCGGCGGGTTCGGGCAGCATCACGTCGGCCCAGGGGTGCACCGCCCAGCCCCCCGCGTGCGGCGCCTCGGGACGGGCACCCGTGCGGTGCAGGCCCAGGGGTTCGAGCACTTCCCGCCGAAGGACGTCCTCCCAGGGAGCGCCCCGCAGTTCCTCGACGAGCGCGCCCAGCAGGGTGTAACCGGGATTCGAGTAGTGGAACCGCCGGCCGGCCGGATGGCGCAGCGGCTCCTCGCCCAGCACATCGGCCAGCTCGGGCCGCAGGACCCCCGGCGACCTCTCCCACCAGGGCGCCGGCGACTCGGCGGCCAACCCGCTCGTGTGCGCCAGCAGTTCGGCTACGGTCGCCTCCCCCACGCCGGTGCCCGGCAGATGCTTCTCCAGCGGATCCCCGAGGTCGAGCAGGCCCTCGTCGCGCAGCCGCAGAACAAGCACGGCGGTGAAGGTCTTGGTGATCGAGCCGATGCGGTACTGCGTGTTCTGATCCGGTGCGTGTCCGTCCACCGACGTCCGCGCACCGTGCCAGACCGTCCGCCCCTCCCGGACGACCGCTGCGACGAGCGACGGCGCCCGCCCCTCGGCCTGGGCCACGGCGATCCGGTGCAGCAAAGCCCGGCGAGTACCGGGAAGCAGGTCATCCTGAAATGTCGTCATGCCCACAGTCCACCCGGAGAGTCGGGCACACGTCGAGCACATTTTTCCGCACGGCCGCGAAGAGCCACGCTCGACCGGACCGCGGCCGTGTAGGGTCTCGCCGCTCATGACATGTCGATCTTGCGCAACCTGGGCATTCTTGGCTGTCTCAGGCGAACCCAGATCGCGCACCGATGAGTTTCCCGCGCCGCACTGGTCTATACGCCGGACACCCACGAACGGAAGGCTGGGCCATGCGGAAACTGATCTACGGCATGAATCTGACCCTGGACGGCTACATCGCCGCGGCCGGCGACGACATCGGCTGGAGCGGACCGCCGAGCCACGAGCTGTTCCAGTGGTGGCTCGACCACGAACAGGCGAGTGGCCTGTCGCTGTACGGGCGCAAGCTGTGGGAGACGATGAGCTCCTACTGGCCGACCGGCCACCAGCAGCCCAACGCCACCCCGGCGGAGATCGAGTTCGCGCGGAACTGGCGGGACACGCCGAAGGTGGTGTTCTCCTCGACGATCGACAAGGTCGACTGGAACACCCGCCTGGTCACCGGCGACGCGATCGCCGAGATCACCCGGCTCAAGGCCGAGGACGGCGGCCCAATGAACATCGGCGGCGCAACGCTCGCCGGGGCGGCCATGCGCGCCGGGCTGATCGACGAGTACGTGATCGCCGCCCATCCGGTCCTCGTGGGCGGCGGCACGCCGTTCTTCACCGCGCTGGACAGCTGGGTGAACCTGAACCTGGTGGAGACGCGGACGTTTCCCGGCGGCGTGGTCCTGACCAGGTACGAGACGAGGCGCTGAGCAGCTTCCCGCTGTCTCACGGCGGCTTGACCTGCCAGTCTCAGATTCGTGTCGGATATGCCATCGCTTGGCCATCGCTCGTGAGATTTGGCCACGAAATCTGAGACCGTACAAGCCGCCCGATCAGGTCTGTGCCATGTCCACGAAGCGTGAGTAGTGGCCCTGGAAGGCGACCGTGATGGTCGCGGTCGGGCCGTTGCGGTGCTTGGCGACGATCAGGTCGGCCTCGCCGGCGCGCGGTGACTCCTTCTCGTAGGCGTCCTCGCGGTGCAGCAGGATGACCATGTCGGCGTCCTGCTCGATGGATCCGGACTCACGCAGGTCGGAGACCATCGGCTTCTTGTCGGTGCGCTGCTCGGGGCCACGGTTGAGCTGGGAGAGCGCGATGACCGGGACCTCCAGCTCCTTGGCCAGCAGCTTGAGGTTACGGGACATGTCCGAGACCTCCTGCTGCCGGCTCTCGGCACGCTTGGAGCCGCCGGACTGCATCAGCTGGAGGTAGTCGATCACGACCAGCTTGAGGTCGTTGCGCTGCTTCAGGCGCCGGCACTTGGCCCGGATCTCCATCATCGACAGGTTCGGGGAGTCGTCGATGTAGAGCGGAGCTGCCGAGACGTCGGGCATCCGGCGGGCCAGCCGCGTCCAGTCCTCGTCCGTCATCGTGCCCGAACGCATGTGGTGCAGGGCGACCCGGGCCTCGGCGGACAGCAGACGCATCGCGATCTCGTTGCGCCCCATCTCCAGCGAGAAGATGACGCTGGGCAGGTTGTTCTTGATCGACGCCGCCCGCGCGAAATCCAGCGCGAGCGTCGACTTGCCCATCGCGGGGCGCGCGGCGATGACGATCATCTGACCCGGGTGCAGTCCGTTCGTCAGCGAGTCGAAGTCGGTGAACCCGGTGGGCACACCGGTCATCTCCCCGCTGCGCGAGCCGATCGCCTCGATCTCGTCGAGCGCGCCCTCCATGATGTCGCCCAGCGGCAGGTAGTCCTCGCTGGTCCGCTGCTCGGTGACCGCGTAGACCTCGGCCTGGGCTCGGTTGACGATCTCGTCGACGTCGTCGTCGGCCGCGTATCCCATCTGGGTGATGCGCGTACCCGCCTCGACCAGGCGGCGCAGGATCGCACGCTCATGGACGATCTCGGCGTAGTACGCGGCGTTCGCCGCCGTCGGCACGGTCTGCACGAGCGTGTGCAGATACGAGGCGCCACCGACCTTGTTGATCTCGCCGCGTCTGGTCAGCTCGGCGGCGATGGTGATGGGGTCGGCCGGCTCGCCCTTGGCATAGACGTCGAGGATCGCCGTGTAGATCGTCTCGTGGGCCGGCTTGTAGAAGTCGTGGCCCTTGAGGATCTCCACGACGTCGGCGATGGCGTCCTTGGACAGGAGCATGCCACCGAGCACCGACTGTTCGGCGTCGAGGTCCTGTGGAGGAACGCGTTCGAAGGCGGAGCCCCCGTCGTCCCACGCGCCGTTCTCCCTGCCGCGGTCGTGCTGGTCGTCCCGGCCGCGGTCCGTGTCGGGGCGGCGGCGGGAGGCGGGCAGACGATCACTTGGGCCGCTGTCGGCCCACGGGTCGTCCAGGGGCTCGGAAATGCTCACCGAGCAGCCTCCTCCCGTCCGCCGAGCGGACCTCGCCGTGCCCGTCTGTTGTACGGGACGGCACTGACAAAATGAGAGGCCCAACTCCGCTTCAGGCGCGTCAGGTTTATGACGCTTTGGAAGCCGGCGGACGGAGCGGGCGCCGGACCACGGTAGGGCCCAGAACAGCGTCAGCCAATCTGGTTATCCACAGGCCATGTGGACGACGGCCCCGATGCTGTGGAGAACTCGGCGAAACCTGTGCACGAGCCGGTGGACAGCCCTGTGAAAAAGCCCTCGGCGTCACCCACGGACCTCTTCTGACCTGCCACTTTCCCATCCACCGGCTGTGCAGAAGAAAAACTTTCCCAGTCGGACCAAGATCGTCTCGAACGGTACGCACAAGCGAACGCCATCAAAGCTCAAGTAAGGAGTGCAAGAGCTTTGCATCTCTTACCTGTGGACGATTACATTAGTGCTCATGACACAGGCCCCCGCACGCCGCCCGGCCACCCGGCGCCGGCACGACCGAGAGATCGTCGCGCTGGCCGTACCGGCCTTCGGCGCGCTCGTCGCCGAGCCCCTTTTCGTGATGGCCGACAGCGCGATCGTCGGCCATCTCGGCACGGCGCAGCTCGCCGGACTCGGCATCGCCTCGGCCCTTCTGACCACCGCTGTCAGCGTCTTCGTCTTCCTCGCCTACGCCACCACGGCGGCGGTCGCCCGCCGCGTCGGCGCGGGCGACATCCCGGCAGCCATCCGCCAGGGCATGGACGGCATCTGGCTGGCGCTGCTACTCGGGGCCGCCGTCATCGCGGTGGTCCTGCCCACCGCGCCCGCCCTGGTGGACCTCTTCGGCGCCTCGCCCACGGCGGCGCCGTATGCGACGACCTATCTGCGCATCTCCTCACTCGGCATTCCGTCCATGCTCGTTGTGCTGGCCGCGACCGGAGTCCTTCGTGGACTTCAGGACACCCGGACACCGCTGTATGTGGCCATCGCCGGGTTCGTCGCCAACGGCGTCCTCAATGTCGGGCTCGTCTACGGCGCCGGACTCGGCATCGCGGGCTCGGCCTGGGGCACCGTCATCGCCCAGTGCGGCATGGCGGCGGTCTATCTCTGTGTGGTCGTCCGTGGAGCGCGTCGGCACCATGCCTCCCTGCGGCCCGACCGGGCCGGAATCAGGGCATCGGCACAGGCCGGTGCCCCGCTGCTCGTCCGTACGCTCTCCCTGCGGGCGATCCTGATGATCGCCACGGCCGTGGCGGCCCGCCTCGGCGACGCGGACATTGCCGCCCACCAGATCGTCCTGTCCCTGTGGAGCCTGCTCGCGTTCGCCCTCGACGCCATCGCGATCGCCGGGCAGGCCATCATCGGCCGCTACCTCGGCGCCGGCGATCCCCAGGGCGCTCGCGAGGCCTGCCGGCGCATGGTGCAGTGGGGGACGGCCGTCGGATTCGCCCTCGGGCTCCTGGTGTTCGTGAGCCGACCGCTCTTCCTGCCGCTGTTCACCAGTGACGCCCTCGTCAAGGACACGGCACTGGGAGCGCTGCTTCTGGTGGCGCTCTCCCAGCCGATCTGCGGCGTGGTCTTCGTCCTGGACGGTGTGCTGATGGGTGCGGGAGACGGACCGTATCTCGCCGGGGCCATGCTGGTGACCTTGGCGGTCTTCACACCCGTGGCGTTGCTCGTGCCCGTGCTGGGCGGCGGACTCACCGCGCTCTGGGCTGCCATGACGTTGATGATGGCGGTGCGGATGCTGACGCTCTGGCTGCGTTCCCGCTCGGGCCGGTGGATCGTCACGGGAGCGGCACGCTGAACGTTTCACGTGAAACACCACGGCCTGCCAGGTTTCACATGAAACACCGTTGCCCGGGCCGTTGACTCAGCCACGCGGTAGGGGCCGCATCCTCGACGGATACGGCCCCTACCAACTGCTCAAGCAGAGCGGAACGCCTTACGCGGCGACAACCTCGATGTTGACCTTGGCGGCAACCTCGGGGTGCAGACGCACGGACGTCTCGTGACCGCCCAGGGACTTGATCGGCGCGCCGAGCTCGATGCGGCGCTTGTCGACCTCGGGACCGCCGGCAGCCTTGATCGCCGAGGCGACGTCGGCCGGGGTGACGGAACCGAACAGGCGGCCGGAGTCGCCGGAGCGAACGGCCAGGCGGACCTTCACGCCCTCGAGCTGGGCCTTGATCTGGTTGGCCTGCTCGATGGTCTGGATCTCGTGGATCTTGCGAGCACGACGGATCTGCTCGACGTCCTTCTCGCCGCCCTTGGTCCAGCGGATAGCGAACTTCCGCGGGATCAGGTAGTTGCGAGCGTAGCCGTCCTTGACGTCCACGAGGTCGCCCGCGGCACCGAGGCCGGAGACCTCGTGGGTGAGGATGATCTTCATGTGTGGCTCACCCTTCCCTTAGCGCGCAGTGGAGGTGTAGGGCAGCAGCGCCATCTCACGGCTGTTCTTCACGGCCGTGGCGACGTCACGCTGGTGCTGCGTGCAGTTGCCGGTCACGCGACGGGCACGGATCTTGCCGCGGTCGGAAATGAACTTCCGCAGCATGTTCGTGTCCTTGTAGTCCACGTACGTGACCTTGTCCTTGCAGAATGCGCAGACCTTCTTCTTAGGCTTGCGCGGAGGCGGCTTCGCCATGGTGTTTCTCCTGTGTGATCAAGAAGTTGGGGTACGGCCCGCCTAGAAGGGGGGCTCGTCCGAGTAGCCGCCACCGCCGCCGGAGCCGCCGCCCCAGCCGCCGCCCTGGTTGCCACCGGCGGGAGCACCGGTCGCCCACGGGTCGTCGGAGGGAGCACCGCCCTGCTGGCCGCCACCGGGGCCACCGCCCCAGCCGCCGCCGCCCTGGCCGCCACCCTGGCCGCCGCCCTGGCCGCCACCGCCGCCGTAACCACCCTGGCCACCGCGGCCCGAGGTCTTGGTGACCTTGGCCGTGGCGTTGCGCAGGCTGGCACCGACCTCGTCGACGTCCAGTTCGTAGACCGTGCGCTTGACGCCCTCACGGTCCTCGTAGGACCGCTGCTTCAGCCGGCCCTGCACGATGACGCGCATGCCTCGCTGGAGCGACTCGGCGACGTTCTCCGCCGCCTGACGCCAGACCGAGCAGGTCAGGAAAAGGCTCTCGCCGTCCTTCCACTCGTTCGTCTGACGGTCGAAGGTGCGGGGAGTGGACGCGACGCGGAACTTCGCGACCGCCGCACCGGACGGGGTGAAGCGCAGCTCGGGGTCGTCGACAAGATTGCCGACGACCGTGATGACGGTCTCGCCTGCCATGGGGGTACCTCTCGGCGGGTTTGCTCTGGCTGCTTGCTACTCGAATCCCGAGATCAGCTGAGCGAAGGGCTCAGTGCATCTCGGGGCGGAGGACCTTGGTCCGGAGGACCGACTCGTTCAGGTTCATCTGGCGGTCGAGCTCCTTGACGACCGCAGGCTCGGCCTGCAGGTCGATGACCGAGTAGATGCCCTCGGGCTTCTTCTTGATCTCGTACGAGAGACGACGACGGCCCCAGGTGTCGACCTTCTCGACCTTTCCGCCGCCGTCACGGACGACAGAAAGGAAGTTCTCGATCAGCGGGGAGACAGAACGCTCCTCGAGATCGGGGTCGAGGATGACCATCACCTCGTAGTGACGCATGTGGAACCCACCTCCTCTGGACTCAACGGCCACGGTCGTTCCGTGGCAGGAGGGTTGTGATGCGTACGCAACAGTGCTTGCAGTACATCAGCCGCCACTGACAATGAGGGCCGGCTGACGGACTCTCCAGATTGGGCGTGGCTCAGCCTGGGCAGACACCGTGCAGAACGTACAGACTACCCGCACACCTGCTTCCGGTTGAAATCGGGGCGCCAGACCCGTCAACCTGGACCCCTCGGGTGTGCACGGCGCTAGGATGCGCCGCTTTTCGCTGGAGGTGCCCCATGGCACAGACGATGCGACCGAACACCGCCGCGGGCGGCGGCCTCTTCGCCACCGACGGCAAGTCCCACCCGGTCCAGGACACCCTGCTCGTGGTGACCCTGGTACTGGGCGTGCTGGCGTTCATCACCGGGCTCCTCTTCCACAGCCTGCACCTGCTGAGCTCCTGGGCCGGTCTGGTCGGGATCCTCACCGGTGCGTACGGCCAGTGGATCTCCGTGACGACGCGCGAGCGCTTCGGGCTGGTGCTCGGCCTCGGCGCCTCCGCGGTCGGCTTCTACCTCGGCCTGGCGCACGGCGGCCTGTTCGGCGGCCTGTTCGGCTGAGACCGGGCACGCCCGGCCGCTCCTCGGGGACGGCGTCCGCCGACAGACCGCGGACGCGCCCGTACGACCGCACGACCGCTGCCACGGCGATGAACGGGCCGGGCCGAAGGTTGTGTACGGCCAGTCTGCGCGCTCCCGGGGCGCAGTAGGCTTCGGCGCGAGAGCCGGAGCCCCTGTACCCATGGGGACACGCCAGCCCGAGGAGCGCCCCGAATGAGCCTGACCCTGAGGACCATCAGTCGAGAGCAGCATCTGGCTTACATCCAGAATCTGCCCGCGGCGAGTCACATGCAGGTCCCGGCATGGTCAGAGGTCAAGGCGGAGTGGCGCTCGGAGAACCTGGGCTGGTTCGACGAACGTACCGGCGAACTGGTCGGCGCGGGTCTCGTCCTGTACCGCCAGCTGCCCAAGATCAAGCGGTATCTCGCCTACCTGCCCGAGGGGCCGGTCATCAACTGGTTCGCGCCGAATCTCGACGACTGGATCCAGCCGATGCTGGCGCATCTGAAGCAGCAGGGCGCCTTCTCGGTGAAGATGGGCCCGCCGGTGATCATCCGCCGCTGGAACGCCGAGACCATCAAGAAGGGCATCCAGGACTCGGACGTCAAACGTCTGCGCGACCTGGAGGCCGACTTCATCGAGCCCCGCGCCTTCGAGGTCGCCGACAAGCTGCGCCGTATGGGCTGGCAGCAGGGCGAGGACGGCGGCGCCGGCTTCGGCGACGTGCAGCCCCGTTACATCTTCCAGGTGCCGCTCGCCAACCGGTCGCTGGAAGAGGTGCACAAGAACTTCAACCAGCTGTGGCGCCGCAACATCAAGAAGGCGGAGAAGGCCGGCGTCGAGGTCGTCCAGGGCGGCTACCAGGACCTCGAGGAATGGCAGCGGCTGTACGAGATCACGGCGGTCCGCGACCACTTCCGGCCCCGCCCGCTGTCGTACTTCCAGCGCATGTGGACGGCCCTCAACACCGAGGACCCCAACCGCATGCGGCTGTACTTCGCCCGGCACAACGGCGTGAACCTGGCGGCGGCGACGATGCTGATCGTCGGCGGGCACGTCTGGTACTCCTACGGCGCCTCCGACAACATCGGCCGCGAGGTCCGGCCCTCGAACGCGATGCAGTGGCGGATGCTGCGCGACGCCTACGCGCTCGGCGCCACGGTCTACGACCTGCGCGGCATCTCCGACTCGCTGGACGAGACCGACCACCTCTTCGGTCTGATCCAGTTCAAGGTCGGCACCGGCGGCCAGGCCGCCGAGTACCTCGGCGAGTGGGACTTCCCGCTGAACAAGCTGCTCCACAAGGCGCTCGACATCTACATGTCGCGCCGCTGACCTGACACTCTTCGGTTCGACCCCGTCGACACCTTCCATACTTCTGATACACCGCATTTACGAGAGAGGTTCCAGGTCCGGCCATGGCGCTCACGCTCTACGTCGACACCGCGCGCTGGCGGGCGCACCACAAGCACGTGCAGGAGCAGTTCCCCGGGCTTGTCCCGGTCTGCAAGGGCAACGGCTACGGATTCGGGCACGAGCGGCTGGCGGAGGAGGCCACGCGGCTGGGCTCCGACATCCTCGCCGTCGGCACGACGTACGAGGCCGCCCGCATCAAGGACTTCTTCAGCGGTGACCTGCTGGTCCTGACGCCGTACCGCCGCGGCGAGGAGCCGGTGCCGCTGCCCGACCGTGTGGTCCGTTCGGTGTCGTCGATCGACGGGGTGTACGGCCTCGTCGGGGCCCGTGTGGTCATCGAGGTGATGTCCTCGATGAAGCGGCACGGCATCAGCGAGCAGGATCTGCCGCAACTGCACGCCGCCATCGAGAACGTCCGGCTGGAGGGTTTCGCCATCCACCTGCCGCTGGACCGCACGGACGGCTCGGACGCCGTGGAGGAGGTCATCGGCTGGATGGACCGGCTGCGCGCGGCCCGCCTGCCGCTGCACACGATGTTCGTCAGCCACCTCAAGGCGGACGAACTCGCCCGGTTGCAGCAGCAGTTCCCGCAGACGCGTTTCCGTGCCCGCATCGGCACGCGGCTCTGGCTGGGGGATCACGACGCCACCGAGTACCGCGGCGCGGTCCTGGACGTCACCAAGGTCAGCAAGGGCGACCGTTTCGGCTACCGCCAGCAGAAGGCGGCCTCGGACGGCTTCCTGGTGGTCGTGGCGGGCGGTACGTCGCACGGAGTGGGCCTGGAGGCCCCCAAGGCGCTGCACGGCGTCATGCCGCGCGCCAAGGGCGTCGCCCGCGCCGGTCTCGCCACGGTGAACCGCAACCTCTCCCCGTTCGTCTGGAGCGGCAAGCAGCGCTGGTTCGCGGAGCCGCCGCACATGCAGGTGTCGATCCTGTTCGTCCCCTCGGACGCTCCGGAGCCCAAGGTCGGCGACGAGTTGGTGGCCCATCTGCGCAACACCACCACGCAGTTCGACCGGCTCATGGACCACTGAGCGGCGGTCGCGGGACCCGATCTCGTACGAAAGGCCGTGTCCGGCGATGCCGGACACGGCCTTTCGCATGCCCCTCCGAGGAGGCTGTTCGCTCAGAGCGAATCGCTCCTGGGTGCGGCCGGGCCCTGCCCGCCCCACTCCACCTGCGCCCCGCCCAAGTCTCCCTCCGGGTGCGGTGGCCGGGCCCGGGTGCCCAGGACGAAGACGTCCTCGGCGCCGTCGAGGACACCGCCCGAGGGGTCGTCGTCGCCGGCCCGGCGCACCACGTCCCGCTCCGGCATGAGGATGTCGCGCACGACGACTCCGCACAGGTACAGCGTGCCCAGCAGGTGCACGGCGATCGCCCAGTGGTAGCCGTCGGTCGGCAGCCCCTTGTGGGCGTCTCCGCTGGTCGTGTAGGCGAGGTACATCCAGATGCCGAGGAAGTACGCCACCTCGCAGGCCTGCCAGATCAGGAAGTCGCGCCACTTGGGGCGGGCCAGCGCGGCCAGCGGGACCAGCCACAGGACGTACTGCGGCGAGTAGACCTTGTTGGTGAGGATGAAGGCCGCCACGATCAGGAAGGCGAGCTGGGCGAAGCGCGGACGGCGCGGGGCGTACAGCGTCAGCGCCGCGATGCCGAGGGCACACAGCACCACCAGCAGGGTGGCCGTGGTGTTGACGAAGTCGGTGCTCGGCGGACTGGTCGAGTTCTGGGCCCAGATGAGCCAGAAGGAGCCGAAGTCGACGCCCCGGTCATGGCTGAACCTGTAGAACTGCCACCAGCCCTCCGAGGCGAAGGCCATCACCGGCAGGTTCACCACCAGCCAGGCGACGACGACGCCCGCCAGCGCTCTGCCGAAGTCCCGCCACTTCCCCGCCCGCCAGCACAGCACGAACAGCGGGCCGAGCAGGAAGACGGGATAGAGCTTGGCGGCCGTGGCGAGGCCCAGCAGGACGCCGAAGGCGACCGAACGCCCTCGGGACCACATCAGCATCGCGGCGGCCGTCAGCGCGACCGCCAGCAGGTCCCAGTTGATGGTGGCGGTCAGCACGAAGGCCGGCGCGAGGGCCACCAGCAGACCGTCCCACGGCCGCCGGGCGTGGGTGCGGGTCACACAGACGGCGATGACGGCCGCGCACACCATCAGCATCCCGGCGTTGACCATCCAGTACCACTGTTCCTGGTGCTGGATGCTGCCGCTGTGCGGGGTCAGCCAGGAGGCCACCTCCATGAAGACCCCGGTCAGTACGGGGTACTCCAGGTACGGCATGTCACCGGGGAGCCTGTCGAAGTAGGGCACGAGGCCCTCGGCGAAACCACGGCCCTGGTAGAGATGCGGAATGTCCGAGTAGCAGGCCTTCGTGTACTGGGAGCTCGCACCGAAGAACCAGGCGCCGTGGTAGCAGGGCACCTTCTGGACCAGGCCGAGGGCGAACATGCCGATCGCGACGAGCGCGACGACCCGTACGGGGGTCCACCAGGACCTTCCGAGCAGGGCACGCCGCCCGACGGGGCCGCCGATCAGCTCGCTGCCGGCCGCCGCGACCTTGTCCTCCTTGGTGGGCCGCACCGGGTCCGGCTCGTGCACGCTCGCTTGCGTCGATTCAGCACTGGGCATGGGGCACATCCTGCCGTACGTCCCGGGGGCACGTGCCCGGTCGGCACCGCGGAGGGCGCGACGGCCCGTTCTCCTCGCTGAGGCCGGACCCGAAACGCCCCATCACACGAACGAGCGCGCGCCACGACCAGGAGGTCGTGGCGCGCGCTCGCTTCGGACTTCGGATCAACCGCCGGCCGGGCCTGCGAAGAGACCGTTGCCTCCGTTGCCGTTGCCCCGGTTGCCGCCTCCGTTGCCATTGCCGCTGTTGCCGTCCGACTCGGTCGGCGAAGGCGACGACTGGTCGGTGCCGCCGTCCACGCCGCCGTCGCCGGTCTGACCGCCGTTGCCGTTGCCGCCTCCGTTGCCGTTGCCGTTGCCGTTGCAGCCGAAGAAACCGCAACGGGTCCGGGTCGGCGAGGGCGCCGGGTCGGGCTCGGTCTCACTGGGCGTGGGCGAGGGACTCGGGCTCTCCTCCGCGGTCTCGGTGGCGGTCGGGGTCGGAGTCGGGGAGGGCGCGCCGGCCCCGTCCGCGATCTCGCCGACCTTCTCGGCCTTGGGGAAGCCGGGGTCGTTCTTCCCCTGCAGGGCTGCCTTCATGTACTCGGTCCACACCTGGGTGGGGATGTCACCACCGTGGATGGAGTCCTTGCCCGCCGTGCCGTTCATGGAGAGCAGACTGTGGGTCTTGGGCTCCTCACGGAACATGGTCACCGCGGTCGAGAGCTGCTGGGTGTAGCCGACGAACCACGCGGACTTGTTCTTGTCGGTGGTACCCGTCTTGCCCGCGGACTTGCGGCCCAGGGCGAGCGCGTTCTTACCCGTGCCGTTCTCGATGACGTTCTCGAGGACGTCGGTGACGTTGTGCGCCACGATCTCGGGCATCGCCTGCTTGAGGCGCGGCTTCTCGAAGCCGGGCAGCTCCGAACCATTGTGCTTGACGACCGTCACCGAGTACGGGTCGGCCTGCTTCCCCGAGGCCGCGAACGTCGCGTAGGCGTCGGCCATGCGGATCGCGCTGGGCGTCGACGTACCGAGGGCGAACGACGCGTTGAGATCGGCGAAGCTGTCCTTCAGAAGGCCGGACTTCTCAGCCACGTCCGCCACGTTCCGCATCCCCACGTCCATGCCGAGCTGGACGAAGGGGGTGTTGATGGACTGCTCCATCGCCTTGCGCAGTGTGATGTAGCCCCACGGGAAGGGGCCCTCGTTGTTCTGGAAGAAGGGCGTGTTGTCCTTCTTGAGGACGAAGGACCCGTCGTTGTTCATGACCTTCAGATGGTCATTGCCGTTGTACTTGCTGAGCGGTGAGACCCCGACGCCATCGGTCTTGTAGGTGCCGTACTGCATCGCCGCGGCGAGCACGAACGGCTTCCACGTCGAACCGACGGGGACGCCCGAGGTGTCCGCGTTGTTGGTGAAGTGGCCGTTCTCGAAGCCGACACCACCGTAGAGAGCGACGATCGCACCGTCATTGGGCTTCACCGACGCCGCACCGAACTGAACGTGCTTGTCCAGCTCGCGCTTCGGGTCGATGTTCGCCTTCTCCACCTTCTTGACGGCCGCGGCCATCGCGTCGACCTTGTCCTTCTCGAAGGTGGTGTAGACCTGGTACCCGCCCTGGTCGAACTGCGCCTCCGTGATGTCGGAGTGCTTCAGGACGTACCGCTTCGCCGCGTCGACGAGGTAGCTGACCTGGCCGGTCATACCCTTGATCGCCTTACGGCCCTGAGGCTCGGGGTACTTCTTGATCGCCTCCTGGTACTCGGCGTCCGTGAGGTGATCCTTCAGATCGGGCTTGTGCATCTGCTCGAGGATCCAGCTCCACCGCACTTCCGAACGCTTGTGGTTGGCCGCGGCGGTGGCCGTGGAGTCGAGGTTGTCGTTGCCCGCGGGGTCGTAGTACGTCGGGCCCTTGAGCAGAGCGGCGAGTACGGCGCATTCGCTGGGCGTGAGCTTGACGGCGTCCTTGCCGTAGTAGGTCTGGGCGGCGGCCTGGATGCCGTACGCGCCACGGCCGTAGTACGAGGTGTTCAGGTATCCCTGGAGGATGTCGTCCTTGGAGAGCTTCGTGCCCACCTTGATCGAGATGAACATCTCCTTGAACTTCCGGGAGACCGTCTGGTCCTGGCTCAGGTAGGTGTTCTTCACGAACTGCTGGGTGATCGTCGAGCCACCCTGCGTGTCACCACCCGTCGCCATGTTCCCCAGCGCGCGGACGATACCCATCGGGTCTACACCCGAGTCCTTGTAGAAGCTCTTGTTCTCGGCCGAGATCACCGCCAGCCCCATGGCCTTGGGAATCTGGTCGATCGTGACGTTCTGCCGGTTCTGGCCGCTGCCGGTGGCGACCATCTGCGTCTTGTCGGCCCAGTAGTAGACGTTGTTCTCCGACACCGCCGCGGCGTGCGCCTCACTGGGCACGCTCACCATCGCGTACCCGACGCCGGCGACGGCCACCAGGCTGCCGACGAAGCCGATGCACAACCCGGAGACCAGCCTCCAGGACGGTATCCAGCGGCGCCATCCGTACCCTTCCGCGCGCGGGTAGTCGATGAACCGCTTCTCGGGGGGCGGCCCCGGCCGTCCTCGGCCGCGTCCGGGACCGTCCGGCCGGCCGCGTCGGCCGCTGCCCCTCTGCGCCGCCCGCCGGGCCTCGGCACGGCTGCCGTAGGGGCGGTCCCCGCCTTCCACGCCATGTGAACCGGAATCGGCAGGAGATCCGGTGGCGCCTCGCGGTGCCGCACGGCGGCCGGAGGACGAGGCGGACTGACCGCGTCGGGCCGCGGCACGTCCGCCTCCCTGCGGCTGCGGCGGTTTGCGACGGTGCTCGCTCATCGAACGATTACTCCTCGGGCAGGCGCTTTCTCGCGCGCCTGGAGACGGCGGCTGTTTTCCGGTCCCCCCGAAGTACGGATGTGGTCGGTCACGCATTCACCCGTACCGCACCGGGAGCGAGGACGATCCCCAGGCGTCACTCGGTTCCCGGCGATGTGCATGGCGCACAGACTACGCACTGGCTAAACCCGGTGAGCCCCGAAGTTCACCCCAAACCAGGCAACTTGCCTCCGACCGACCGGCGATGTGATCCCGTTCACTCCGCCCCCTCTTGTCGCATGCGGGGGTGGGATCTATCGTCGTGATGTATCGACTCGATACATCAGTGCGAGATAAGCAGCGTCACGGCACCCGGAGCGGCCCCGCCGCCACCGGATCGCGGCAGAGAGGAGGCGACGATGGGCCGGCGTTCCGGCATCCTCGAGTTCGCCGTACTCGGCCTGCTCCGCGAATCCCCGATGCACGGCTACGAACTGCGCAAACGGCTCAACACGTCACTGGGCGTGTTCCGTGCGTTCAGCTACGGGACGCTCTATCCCTGCCTCAAGACGCTGGTCGTCAACGGCTGGTTGATCGAGGAGCCGGGAAGCGCTCCTGAGGACGCCGTCTCCGCCGCACTCGCGGGCCGACGCGCCAAAATCGTCTACCGGTTGACGGCCGAAGGTAAGGAGCACTTCGAGGAGCTGCTCTCGCAGACGGGCCCCGACACGTACGAGGACGAGCACTTCGCCGCTCGATTCGCCTTCTTCGGGCAGACGTCGCGCGACGTACGCATGCGCGTACTGGAGGGCCGCCGCAGCCGGCTGGAGGAGCGTCTGGAGAAGATGCGCGCCTCCCTGGCACGCACCCGGGAGCGCCTCGACGACTACACACTCGAGCTCCAGCGCCACGGAATGGAGTCCGTGGAGCGCGAAGTGCGCTGGCTGAACGAGCTCATCGAGAGCGAGCGGGCCGGGCGGGACCTCAAGGGTTCCGTCTCCGGGGGTCCCGCCTCGCTGGACACCACCACTGGAGCGACGGGCGGCCTGCCCCGGTCCGGGGAGTCTTCCCGGCCGGATACGCCCGACGACACCGCCACGTGAGGTCCCGTCGGGGCTTCACCGATTACACACAGGGAGCAACCGGAATGGGTTCGGTTCGCGTAGCCATCGTCGGCGTGGGCAACTGCGCCGCGTCGCTGGTGCAGGGCGTCGAGTACTACAAGGACGCCGACCCGGCGTCCAAGGTCCCGGGCCTCATGCACGTGCAGTTCGGCGACTACCACGTGCGTGACGTCGAGTTCGTCGCCGCCTTCGACGTCGACGCGAAGAAGGTCGGCCTGGACCTCGCGGACGCCATCGGCGCCTCCGAGAACAACACCATCAAGATCTGCGACGTGCCCAGCACCGGTGTGACGGTTCAGCGCGGCCACACCCTCGACGGTCTCGGCAAGTACTACCGGGAGACCATCGAGGAGTCCGCCGAGGCTCCGGTCGACGTCGTCCAGATCCTCAAGGACAAGCAGATCGACGTCCTGGTCTGCTACCTGCCCGTGGGCTCCGAGGACGCGGCGAAGTTCTACGCCCAGTGCGCCATCGACGCCAAGGTCGCCTTCGTCAACGCGCTCCCGGTCTTCATCGCCGGCACCAAGGAGTGGGCGGACAAGTTCACCGAGGCGGGCGTCCCGATCGTCGGCGACGACATCAAGTCGCAGGTCGGCGCGACCATCACGCACCGCGTCATGGCGAAGCTGTTCGAGGACCGCGGTGTCATCCTGGACCGCACCATGCAGCTGAACGTCGGCGGCAACATGGACTTCAAGAACATGCTGGAGCGCGACCGGCTGGAGTCCAAGAAGATCTCCAAGACCCAGGCCGTCACCTCCCAGATCCCCGACCGGGACCTCGGCGAGAAGAACGTCCACATCGGCCCGTCCGACTACGTGGCCTGGCTCGACGACCGCAAGTGGGCGTACGTCCGCCTCGAGGGCCGCGCCTTCGGCGACGTCCCGCTGAGCCTGGAGTACAAGCTCGAGGTCTGGGACTCCCCGAACTCCGCCGGTGTCATCATCGACGCCCTGCGCGCCGCGAAGATCGCCAAGGACCGCGGCATCGGCGGCCCGATCCTGTCGGCGTCCTCGTACTTCATGAAGTCCCCGCCGGTGCAGTACTTCGACGACGAGGCCCGCGTGAACGTGGAGAAGTTCATCCGCGGCGAGGTCGAGCGCTAGAGAGCGCTTCACAAAACCGCTCCTGCCAGGGCTGTTGGGCCCCCGTCCGTGTACGCCTCGCGTGCACCCGGGGGCCCTCCCACATGTGAGGCTGTCACCCCATGGCCGTCGTCCGTGACCTGCGCGTCCTGCTGCGCTTGAGGAACTTCAGGCGCCTGCTCGCCGTGCGCGTGCTCTCCCAGAGCGCCGACGGCGTCTACCAGGTCGCGCTCGCCACCTATGTCGTCTTCTCCCCGGAGAAGCAGACCTCGCCCGCCGCGATCGCCTCCGCGATGGCGGTGCTGCTCCTGCCGTACTCGCTGATCGGCCCCTTCGCGGGCGTCCTGCTGGACCGCTGGCGCCGTCGCCAGGTCTTCCTCTACGGCAACCTGGCACGGGCCGTGCTGGCGACGGCCACGGCCGTGTTGATGGTCGCCGCCGTACCGGACTGGCTGTTCTACGTCTCCGCGCTGTGCGTCACCGCCGTCAACCGCTTCGTGCTCGCCGGGCTGTCCGCCGCGCTGCCGCGCGTGGTCGACGCCGAGCGGCTGGTGATGGCCAACTCCGTGTCGCCGACCGCCGGTTCCCTGGCCGCTTTCGCGGGTGGCGGCCTCGCCTTCGCCGTGCGGCTGGTGGGAGCGGATTCCGACGCGGCCGTGGTGCTGCTGGGCGCCGCCCTGTATCTGTGCGCGGCCCTGACCTCGCTGCTCATGGCACCGGACCTGCTCGGGCCCGACCGCGAGCCGCGGCGGCCACGGCTGGGCGCGGCGCTGAACGTCACCGCGCGCGAGCTGATGGCGGCCGTACGGCACCTCGTCGCGCCGTCCCGGCGGCAGGCCGCCTGGGCGCTGGCCTCGATGACGCTGATGCGGTTCTGCTACGGGGCACTGACCGTCCTGGTGCTGATGCTGTGCCGCTACGGCCTGACCTCGAACACACGGGACGGGCTGCGTCTGCTCGGGCTGGCGCTGGCTCTCTCCGGCGCGGGGTTCTTCGCGGCGGCCGTGATGACACCGTGGGCGGCGGGCCGGCTCGGACCGTCCGGCTGGATCGCCGTGTGCGCCGGCTCCGCCGCGGTCCTCGAACCCGCCCTCGGCCTGCCGTTCGCCACCGGCCCCCTGCTCGTCGCGGCGTTCGTGCTGGGGCTGACCACCCAGGGCGCGAAGATCGCCACGGACACGATGGTGCAGTCCGCGGTGGACGACGGTTTCCGCGGCCGGATCTTTTCCGTGTACGACGTGCTGTTCAACGTGGCGTTCGTCGGCGCCGCGGGGGTCGCCGCGCTGATGCTGCCACCGGACGGCCGCTCGTCCGCGCTCGTCGTGATGGTCGCCGTGTTCTACGGGGCAGTTGCGGCCGCTATGACACGCTTTGCAGGCCGACAAGTGTCACGTCAATGACACAGAGCCCCACCGGGTTACAGCAGTGTCAGTCCCGGCCTGTAACTTACGTGCGTCTTATTTCGACAGCATGTTCTTGCCGTCATGCACTAGTTCCAGGGGGACCCCCGAATGACCACTCCGCCGCCGCCCCAGGGCCAGAACCCGCACGCTGAGGCGCCCACCGCTCCCATGGGGCAGCAGGCCGGTCAGCCTGGAGCCCCGCAGCAGCCGTACCCGCCGCAGGCGCCGTACGCCCCCTTCCCGCAGCAGCAGGGTGCCCCGGTCCCGCCGCCCGTTCCGCCGAAGTCCGGGGGCAAGAAGGTGCTGGGCGTCCTCGGCACGATGGGCCTCATTGCCGCCGTCCTCCTCGTCAAGTTCGGCATCGGCTGGTGGTTCACCCAGACCGACGCCGAGACGACCTCGGTGGGCGCCTGCCTGCACAACAAGGGAACCGACTCCCACGCCGACCTCAAGGAGGTCGACTGCTCGTCCGGTGAGGCCGAGTACAAGGTGATCCAGAAGTTCGACGGCTCTTCCGACGAGAACAAGTGCGAAAGCGTCAAGGGGTGGACCGTCTCCTACGTCCAGTCCGGAGGCGGACACGACGTGGTGCTGTGCCTGACGGAGACCAAGTAACACCCGCTTGACCCATGACGAAGGGGCGATGTTTCACGTGAAACATCGCCCCTCGGCGTTTCCCGGGCTCGTGTTTCACGTGAAACACGAGCCCTTTCCACGCACCCTCAGCCCTGCTGCTCCTGCTCGGCCCACCACTCCTTGAGGGCCGCCACCGCCGCGTCGTGCCCCATCGGGCCGTTCTCGAGTCGCAGTTCCAGCATGTACTTGTACGCCTTGCCGACGGCCGGTCCGGGCTTGACGCCGAGGACCTCCATGATCTGGTTGCCGTCGAGGTCCGGGCGGATCGCGTCGAGCTCCTCCCGCTCCTGGAGCTCGGCGATGCGCTCCTCCAGGCCGTCGTACGCCCGGGACAGTGCTGCCGCCTTGCGCTTGTTGCGGGTGGTGCAGTCCGAGCGGGTCAACTTGTGAAGGCGGTCGAGCAGCGGGCCGGCATCGCGGACATAGCGGCGGACAGCCGAGTCCGTCCACTCGCCGGTGCCGTAGCCATGGAAACGCAGATGGAGTTCGACCAGCCGCGAAACGTCCTTCACCAGCTCGTTGGAGTACTTCAGCGCGGTCATGCGCTTCTTGGTCATCTTCGCGCCGACCACTTCGTGGTGGTGGAAGGAGACCCGGCCGTCCTTCTCGAAGCGACGGGTGCGCGGCTTGCCGATGTCATGCAGAAGGGCGGCGAGGCGCAGCGTCAGGTCGGGTTCCTCCTCCAGCTCCATCGCCTGCTCCAGCACGATCAGCGTGTGGTCGTAGACGTCCTTGTGCCGGTGGTGCTCGTCGCTCTCAAGACGCAGGGCGGGCAGCTCGGGCAGCACATGGTCGGCGAGACCGGTGTCGACGAGCAGGGACAGGCCCTTGCGCGGGTGAGCCGACAGGATCAGTTTGTTCAGCTCGTCCCGGACCCGCTCGGCCGAGACGATCTCGATACGTCCCGCCATCTCCTTGATCGCCGCGAGAACCTCGGGGGCGACTTCGAAGTCGAGCTGGGCGGCGAAGCGCGCGGCCCGCATCATGCGCAGCGGGTCGTCGGAGAAGGAATCCTCGGGTGTGCCCGGAGTGCGCAGCACCCGTGCCTCGAGGTCGCCGATCCCGCCGTGCGGGTCGATGAACGTCTTCTCCGGCAGCGCCACGGCCATGGCGTTGACCGTGAAGTCACGGCGGACGAGGTCCTCCTCGATGGAGTCGCCGTACGACACCTCGGGCTTGCGCGAGGAGCGGTCGTAGGCCTCCGACCGGTAGGTGGTCACCTCGATCTGGAAGCACCGGTCGACATCCCCGACACGGGCCTGCTTCTGCGCCCCGACCGTGCCGAAGGCGATCCCGACCTCCCAGACGGCGTCCGCCCAGGGCCGCACGATCTTCAGTACGTCCTCGGGGCGGGCGTCGGTCGTGAAGTCCAGGTCGTTGCCGAGCCGGCCGAGCAGCGCGTCCCGGACCGAGCCGCCGACCAGGGCGAGAGAGAACCCGGCCTCCTGGAAACGGCGCGCGAGGTCGTCGGCGACAGGGGCGACCAGCAGCAGCTCGCTCACCGCGCGCTGCTGCACCTGGCTCAGGGCAGGGGAAGTGTCTTCGTTGGCGTTCGGCACAACAGAAAAGGGTACGTGGCCCGGGCGCCCGACCGCGCCGACATTGTTCGGCACCGGCCGCGGCGGATGCGCGGCAACAACACCGCACGGGACGCGGCGGCGGCTCCCCTTTATTACCTGCTCAAGCTCTCCTTATTACCTACGCAACCTGCGCCTTTGTGACGTAACGAACAGCATCCCTGGATACGGGCATATCCAGGGCGTCCACCCGCGTCCAGCGATCTTGAAACCGCCTCCGAGGCACTTCCCCCCGGCGCACATCGTTACCATGCGTGGACGCACATTCCGACGACCACTGACGACGAGGGACGGGCGAGCGCGTGGCCGAGGCGGCAGACTTCCAGGGGACCAGTCCCTCACCTGCCCGCCGAAGGCTGCGGCGTGCCGGGGCGCTGCTCACCGGAGCACCGCTGCTGGCCGCTCTGCTCCAGCTGCCCGCCACCCCGTCCGCACAAGCCGCCGGGCAGGAGTCCCCGCAGACCGCGTCGGGCTCGCGCACGGTCGCCGTCTCAGTCGACTCGTTCAGCCCCAGCGCCCCCACGGACGGGGACACGCTGACCGTGTCCGGCACCGTGACGAACAAGGGCAAGCAGGCCGTCACCGACGCCCACGTGGGCCTGCGCGTAGGCCCGGAGCTGGACACCCGCTCGGCGATCGACTCCGTGGCCCAGCGCACCAGGTTCGATCCGGGCGCCGACGGCCCCGAGGTCGGCGACAAGTACGCCCAGAAGTTCACGCAGCTCGCTCCGGGCGTCGCGGAGCACTTCAGCATCTCCGTGCCGGTCGACAAGCTGAACCTCGGCGCGAACGGGGTCTACGAGTTCTCCGTCTCACTGTCCGGCCAGACCTCCGTCCAGCCCTGGGAGCAGGTCCTGGGCATCCAGCGCACGTTCCTGCCGTGGCAGCCGAACGACGCGGGCACGAAGACCAGGACGACCTATTTGTGGCCGCTGGTGTCCAGCGTCCACCTGACGGCCGAGACGGGCCCCGGGGCACAGCAGACGCCGGTCTTCCTCGACGACGACCTCGCCAAGGAGCTCGCGCCCGGCGGACGCCTGGAGCGGATGCTGTCGCTGGGCAAGGACCTCGACGTCACCTGGGTGATCGACCCCGACCTGCTGGCGTCCGTCGACGCCATGACCCGCAACTACCGCATCCAGACCGCGGACGGCACGCCCGTGCCGGGCACCCACCAGGATGTCGCCAAGAAGTGGCTCGCCGAGCTCCAGCAGGCGGTGGCGGGCAAGGACGTCGTGGCGCTGCCCTTCGCCGACCCGGACCTGGCCTCCCTCGCCCACCACGGCACGAGCGTCACCGGCTCGCTGAGCCAGCTCAAGGACGCCACCGACGTCGCCGCCAGCACGGTGGAGACGGTGCTCCACGTGAAGCCGAGCACGGACTTCGCCTGGCCCGTGGAGGGCGCCGTCGACCCGTCGATCGTCAAGGTCGCCACCTCCGCGGGCGCCGACAGGATCATCACGCGCAGCGACAGCCTCCAGGAGACCGGCGGGCTGTCGTATACGCCCTCCGCCGCCCGCCCGATCGGCGGCGGCACCACGGCGATCGTCGCGGACGCCCGCCTGTCGACGGCGTTCGAGGGCGACCTGACGCAGGCCGGCGCCAGCACACTCGCCGTGCAGGAGTTCCTCGCCCAGAGCCTGGAGCTCGACAGCCAGACGAGCCGGCAGCGCAGCATCGTCGTGGCCCCGCAGCGCATGCCCAGCGCGAGCCAGGCCCAGGCCATGGCGCAGGCGCTGACGGCCCTCCGGCAGAGCAACTGGTCCCAGTCGCAGGACCTGGCCGCGGCCGCCGCGGCCAAGCCGGACCCCGGCGCCACCACGAAGATCCCGTCCGCCGCGGACTACCCCTCCTCGCTGCGCAGGAAGGAACTCAGGCCGGCCGCCTTCGGGGCGATCGCCAGGACGCAGGACAAGGTCGACAACTTCCGGGTCGTCCTGACCGACCCGTCCCGGGTCGTCACGCCCTTCGGGCGGGCCATGAACCGGGAGATGGCCACGTCGTGGCGCGGCCGGTCCGGCGGGGCGAGGGACTTCCGGAACGGCGTGGAGGCGTACCTCGACGACCTCTCCGAGCAGGTCAAGCTGATCGACAAGTCGGAGACGAAGCTCTCCGGACGCAGCGCCACGATCCCGGTGACCGTGCAGAACAACCTGGTGCAGGGCGTCGACCACCTGATGCTGCGGCTCACCTCGACCAATCCCACCCGCCTCAAGATCGGCGGCAAGGCGTACTCGGAGCAGTCCGTCGCGGTCGCCGGCGGGCACACCCAGTCCGTGAAGTTCACCACGTCGGCCAACGCCAACGGCCCCGTGACGGTGGTCGCCCAGCTCTACACGCAGGACGGCCAGGAGTACGGCGCGCCGGTCACCTTCGACGTGAAGGTCACCGAGATCACGGCCACGGTGATGCTGGTCATCGGTGGCGGCGTCCTGCTGCTCGTCCTCGCCGGCTTCCGCATGTACACCCAGCGCAAGCGTGCAACGGCCAAGGAGGCGGCCCACGACCCCCAGGGTCCTCAGGACGCCGAGCACGCCGAGCGCGCAGAGGAAGCGCGGGACGGCGAGGACGGCGCCGGAGAGGCCGGCGACGGCGCGGACGGGCCGGAAGGCGTCGAGCCGGAGAACCCCGAAGGCACCGCCGGTCGTCCCGCAGAAGGCACAGAAGAGTCCGGCACCCGGTCCCGGGCGGACGACCCGGAGCAGCCGAGTGACCCGACACCGGACACCGCGGCGGAAAGCACAGACCCGTCCGGCACGGGTGAGAAGGTGGACCGTTGAGGATGTCGTGGCCCGGAGGGCCCGGGACGATGAGGTGGGGTAAGCATGAACGCGCCGTACGACGGTGACCGCGGCCAGGCCGTGGGCGGCTCGGGCCACCCCGACGCGCCGCCGCCCGGACACGGCCAGACGCCGCCGGAGCCCCCCGCGGACATGTACCTCCAGGACGCCTACGACGACGACCCCTACCGGGCGCAGGACCTCACCGCCCAGGACCCGGTCGGCGAGGCGCTGTACGACCGCGCCGCGCACCCTCCGCCGCCCCCGGGCCCGAACGGGCCGCAGCAGCCGCTCTACGGCCGCCCCGCGCAGTCGCCCCACGCCCCCGACCCGCGCGTGTGGGCGCAGACCCCGCCGCCGGAGCCGTCGGGAACCACCCAGTACCTGCCGCACGGCGAGGATCCCCGGACCACCGAGTTCGTCGGCGTCGACGACCTGGTCAGCCACTCCGGCGAGGACCACCACGAGCCGGACGCCTTCGCCCACCTCTTCCGCGACCAGCAGCAGGGCGGTCCGGACACGCGTCAGGGCGGCTACGGCCACCAGGGCCCGGGACAGCACGGCTACCGGCCACCGCAGGACATGGGCGGACGCCCGCGGATGGCGGTCCCCTCGGTTCCCGGTCCCGCCCCGGCCCCGGCCGCCGGTCAGGGACCGATGGGGCCGTACGCGCCCGCACCGGCCGTCGCCGAGGCCCCTGCCCCGGAAGCCGAGCCAGCCCCCGCTCCGGCGGCGAAGAAGGGCGGGAAGGCCTCGGGACTGCTGCAGTCGAGCGCCGTCATGGCGGCGGGCACGATGGTCTCCCGGCTCACCGGGTTCATCCGCTCGGCGATGATCGTGGCCGCACTGGGCACGGCCCTGCTCGGCGACACCTTCCAGGTGGCCTACCAGCTGCCGACGATGATCTACATCCTGACCGTCGGCGGCGGCCTGAACTCCGTGTTCGTCCCGCAGCTCGTCCGTGCCATGAAGGAGGACGACGACGGGGGCGAGGCGTTCGCCAACCGGCTGCTCACCCTGGTGATGGTCGCGCTCGGCGCGCTCACCGCCCTCACGATGTTCGCGGCGCCGCTGCTGGTCCGGATGCTCTCCAACTCGGTCTCCGGCAATCCGGCGGCCAACGAGGTCGGCATCACCTTCACCCGGTACTTCCTGCCCTCGATCTTCTTCATGGGCGTCCACGTGGTGATGGGGCAGATCCTCAACGCCCGGGGCAGATTCGGCGCCATGATGTGGACGCCGGTCCTGAACAACATCGTCATCATCTTCACACTCGGCACGTTCCTGTGGGTCTACGGCACGTCCGCGAACTCCCACATGACCGTCACGAACATCCCGCCGGAAGGCCAGCGCCTGCTCGGCGTCGGCGTGCTCCTCGGCCTCGTCGTGCAGTCACTCGCGATGATCCCGTACCTGCGCGAGACCGGGTTCAGGCTCCGCCTGCGCTTCGACTGGAAGGGGCACGGTCTCGGCAAGGCCGCGATGCTGGCCAAGTGGACCGTCCTCTTCGTCCTCGCCAACCAGGCGGGCGCCCTGGTGGTCACTCAGCTGGCCACCTCCGCGGTCGCCAGCACGCACATCGACGGCACCGGCTTCAGCGCCTATGCCAACGCCCAGCTGATCTGGGGCCTGCCCCAGGCCATCATCACGGTCTCGCTGATGGCGGCCCTGCTGCCGCGCCTCTCACGCTCGGCCGCCGAGAACGACACCGGCGCCGTCCGCGACGACGTCTCGCAGGGTCTGCGCACGACGGCGGTCGCCATCGTGCCCATCTCCTTCGGGTTCCTCGCCCTGGGCATCCCCATGTGCACGCTGATCTTCGGCTCCTCGGGAACCGCGGCCGCCACCAACATGGGCTACATGCTGATGGCCTTCGGACTCGGCCTGATCCCGTACTCCGTGCAGTACGTCGTCCTGCGCGCCTTCTACGCCTACGAGGACACCCGCACGCCCTTCTACAACACGGTGATCGTGGCCGCGGTCAACGCGGGTGCCTCGCTCCTGTGTTACTTCCTGCTTCCGGCCCGCTGGTCCGTGGCCGGCATGGCGGCCGTGTACGGTCTCGCATACGCGATCGGCGTCGGTGTCGCCTGGCGCCGGCTGCGACAGCGGCTGGGCGGCGACCTCGACGGTTCGCGTGTCCTGCGGACGTACGCGCGGCTGGGCATCGCCTCGGTGCCGGCGGCACTGATCAGCGGCGCGGCCTGCTACGGCATCGGCCACACGCTGGGCCAGGGCGTCTTCGGGTCGTTCGTCGCGCTGCTGGCCGGTGGCGCACTGCTGCTCGGGGTCTTCTTCGTCGCCGCCCGCCGGATGCGCATCGAGGAAATCAACGGGCTCGTGGGTATGGTCCGCGGGCGCCTGGGGCGTTGAGTCGGGGGTAGGCGCACAACCATCGTCCGCAGCTGTGTGTCGTGCATAGCGCCGGACTGTGGGCACAATTGGATTCGGCGTCGGACAGCGCGCGATGGATGGGGAGGCAGGAGCGACGGTGGCGGAACGGATCACGGCTGCCGTCGACGTGGCAGACAACAGCGGCGAGCAGCCGCTGACCGCCAAGGCGGACCAGTCCACGTCCGACGGGGTGGCCCAGCACCGGGAGCGGGGCACGGACAACGAAGAGGCACAGGGGAGCGACGGGACGGAGAGTCCCGGGAGGAAGACCTCACCACCCGATCTTCACAGCGGTCACAAGCTGGCCGGACGCTACCGCCTCGAGGAGTGCGTCACCCGTCTGGACGGATTCAGCAGTTGGCGAGCCGTCGACGAGAAACTCCGTCGCGCCGTCGGGGTGCACATCCTGCCGGCGGACCACACGCGAGCGCGGTCCGTGCTGGCCGCGGCCCGCTCCTCCGCCCTGCTCGGCGACCCCCGCTTCGTGCAGGTCCTCGACGCCGTCGAGGAGGACGACCTCGTCTACGTCGTCCACGAGTGGCTGCCGGACGCGACGGAGCTGACCACGCTTCTGGCCTCGGGCCCTCTGGAGCCGCACGACGCCTACCAGTTGGTCAGCCAGATCGCGTCCGCCATGGCCGCCGCGCACCGCGAGGGCCTGGCCCATCTGCGACTGAACCCCAACGCCGTACTGCGCACCTCCACCGGTCAGTGGCGGGTCCGCGGTCTCGCCGTGAACGCGGCGCTGCGCGGCATCAGTTCCGACACCCCGCAGCGCACGGACACGGAGGCGATCGGCGCACTGCTGTATGCGGCGCTCACCCAGCGCTGGCCGTACGAGAGCGACGCCTACGGCATGTCCGGCCTGCCCAAGGACATCGGTCTCATCCCCCCCGACCAGGTGCGCGCGGGCGTCCACCGCGGCCTGTCCGAACTCGCCATGCGTGCCCTCGTCAACGACGGCGCCACCGCCTCCCGCCACGAGTCGGCGTGCACCACCCCGGAGGAACTGGTCAAGGCAATCGGCGAGATGCCGCGCGTCCGGCCGCCGGAGCCGACGTTCACCGCGCCGCCGGAGTACCAGGGCACCTCCTACCAGCAGGGCGCGTACGGCCGTCCGGCTCCGCGCCCCGGGGTCACCCAGCCGGTCCCGACCCCGCCGCCCCCGCTGCAGAGCCGCACCGGCAAGGCCCTGAAGTGGGCCGTCTCGGCCCTCCTCATCGCCGCCCTGGGCCTGGGCAGCTGGCAGCTCGCGGACGCCCTGCTGGGCCAGGGCGGCAAGTCCGACGACACCCAGACGCAGACTCAGGACGACACCGACAAGAAGGACACGAAGCCGAAGCCGGCCCAGCCGCTCAAGATCTACGGCGCGCAGGAGTACGTCGCGAAGGGTGATGCCCAGCACCCCGCCGATGTCGGCAAGACATACGACGGGGACAGCTCGACGTACTGGCGCACCTCCAGCTACAAGGAGGGGCCGGACTTGAACCCGGTCTTCAAGCCCGGTGTCGGCATCGTCTACGACCTCGGTTCGGCGCAGGAGGTCTCCTCCGCGTCCATAGCGCTCCTGTACGGCAATGACCACACGACCGTCACGTTGTACGGCACGGACTCGATGAGTTCGTCGGTGCCGATCACCTCGATGACGAAGCTGGGGTCCGTGACGACGACCGGCACCACCGCAGAGGTGAAGGTGGTCAAGCCGGTGAAGACCCAGTACGTGCTGGTGTGGTTCACCGCTCTGCCGTACGCCCCAGGTGACGCGTACAGCAACCCGGGATACAAGCAGGCTGTGACGGACCTCAAGTTCACCGGCTGAGTACGGACGCGAGGGGGAGGCATCCTGTGGCGGACGGCACCATATATGGCGACGTAAGCGATCAGGACCTCCTGGCCCGTCACGTGGAGGGCGACCGCGAGGCCTTCGGTGAGCTGGTGCGCCGTCACCGTGACCGGCTCTGGGCGGTCGCCCTGCGCACGCTGGGCGACCGTGAGGAGGCCGCTGACGCCGTGCAGGACGCGTTCGTCTCCGCCTACCGGGCCGCCGGCACCTTCCGCGGCCAGTCGGCCGTCACGACCTGGCTGCACCGGATCACGGTGAACGCCTGCCTGGACCGGGTCCGCAAGGCCGCCTCCCGCAAGACCTCCCCTGTGAACGACACCGAACGCCTGGAGCAGTTGCTGGAGCCGCACGAGTCGGCCTCGGCGCCTGCCGAGAGGAACGACGTGCAGCGGCAGCTCGTCGAGGCGCTGGGCACTCTCCCGCCGGATCAGCGGGCCGCCCTGGTGCTCGTGGACATGCAGGGCTATCCGGTGGCCGAGGCCGCCCGCATCCTCGATGTGCCGAGCGGGACGGTGAAGAGCCGTTGCGCCCGGGGCAGAGCGAGACTCCTGCCGCTGCTCACCCATCTGCGCCCGAGGCGCACGCGTGAGGAGAAGGAATCGGGCGCGGGACGGAACCGGGCGCAGGGGACATCCGTCCCACCGAAGACGGATCCTGAAGGCACGCGCCCCGAGGGCAGAGACGCGCAGGGCAAAGGATCAGGCGATTCAGCTGCTGTGAAGGGCGGAGGTGGGCGAGCGTGACATCCACGACAGACGCGGCCGGGCACCCGGACGTCACCGAGATCTCCGACCTCACCGAGGGCCTCCTCGCCCCCGCCCGGGCCGACGACCTCCAGCGGCATCTGGACGAGTGCGAGTTGTGCGCCGACGTCCACGCGTCGCTGACGGAGATCCGTGGTCTGCTCGGCGCCCTGCCGGATGTGCCCGCCATGCCGGCCGACGTGGCGGCCCGAATCGACGCGGCCCTTGCAGCCGAGGCCCCAGTGGCCGGGCCCCCGCTCACAGGTGGCGCGCGTGTTTCACGTGAAACATCGGCCGTGGACCGTCCCTCCGGCCGTCCTCGCGCCGCCAGCACCGGCCCGGGTCGTAGGACAGGGACCCGCCGGGGACGCCGCAGGGTCGCCGTTCTCGGCTCCGTCGTCGCCCTCGCCGCCCTGGGGGTGACATCCGTGGTTCTGGCGACGCTCCACGACGACAAGCCATCCGACACGACGGCGCACGATCGTCCAAGCGCGTCCGCGGACACCTTCTCCGCGAGCACCCTCAAGAGCGAGGTCGCCGATCTCCTCGCCCAGGAGCAGCCGCCGCGCAGAGACGCCCACACACCCCATGACTTCGGGGTGGAATCCGCTGCCGGTACCGACAGGCCCAAACTGCTGAAGAGCCCGCCGCCGACCGTCCCCTCGTGCGTACGGCAGGGCATCAACGACAGCGGCGTCCCGCTCGCCGCCCGGGCGGGTACCTATGACGGCAAGGACGCCTATCTCGTCGTGCTCCCCGATGCCTCCGGCGACAGCAGCCGCGTCACGGCCTACCTGGTCGATGCGACCTGTGTCCGCCACCAGGCGGTCACGGTCAAGGTGTTGCTGTCGCGCTCCTACGCGCGTTCCTGAGCCCGCACGCTCGGTCCTCGCGCCGCGTGGCATCGCATGACATCCCGTGCGCTGTCGCGCCACCGTGTGCCCCGGCACACCGGGAATGCCTGCCCCTTAGGATCCGTTGGGTGGGGTGAGAGCTATGAGAGAGGCTCCCCCCGGCCGTAGGACACAGTCCAGAGACGAGGAATCAAGCCGTGAGCGATGTCCGTAACGTGATCATCATCGGCTCCGGGCCCGCCGGCTACACGGCGGCGCTCTACACCGCGCGCGCGTCGCTGAAGCCGCTGGTTTTCGAGGGTGCGGTCACCGCGGGTGGTGCCCTGATGAACACCACCGACGTGGAGAACTTCCCCGGCTTCCGTGACGGGATCATGGGCCCCGAGCTCATGGACAACATGCGTGCGCAGGCCGAGCGTTTCGGCGCCGAGCTGATCCCGGACGACGTGGTCTCCGTCGACCTGAGCGGTGAGATCAAGACCGTCACGGACACCTCGGGCACGGTGCACCAGGCGAAGGCCGTCATCGTCACCACCGGCTCGCAGCACCGCAAGCTCGGCCTGCCGAACGAGGACACGCTCTCCGGCCGCGGCGTCTCCTGGTGTGCCACCTGCGACGGCTTCTTCTTCAGGGAGCAGGACATCGCCGTGATCGGTGGCGGTGACACCGCCATGGAGGAGGCGACCTTCCTCTCCCGGTTCGCCAAGTCCGTCACCGTCGTCCACCGCCGGGACACCCTGCGCGCCTCCAAGGCGATGCAGGAGCGCGCCTTCGCCGACCCGAAGATCAAGTTCGTCTGGGACAGCGAGGTTGCGGAGATCCAGGGCGACCAGAAGCTCTCCGGACTGAAGCTGCGCAACATCAAGACCGGCGAGCTGTCGGACCTTCCGGTGACCGGTCTGTTCATCGCCATCGGCCACGACCCGCGCACGGAGCTCTTCAAGGGCCAGCTGGACCTGGACGAGGAGGGCTACCTGAAGGTCGACTCGCCGTCCACCCGCACCAACCTGACCGGTGTCTTCGGCGCCGGCGACGTGGTCGACCACACCTACCGCCAGGCAATCACCGCGGCCGGCACCGGCTGCTCCGCCGCCCTCGACGCCGAGCGCTTCCTCGCGGCTCTCGCGGACAACGAGCAGAAGGCCGAGCCCGAGAAGTCCACCGTCTGAGCCCCCACCACCCCACCGCACGACCAATTAAGGAGCCCGCTGTGGCCGGCACCCTGAAGAACGTGACCGACGACTCCTTCGAGCAGGACGTCCTGAAGAGCGACAAGCCCGTCCTGGTGGACTTCTGGGCCGCCTGGTGCGGTCCCTGCCGCCAGATCGCTCCGTCCCTCGAGGCGATCGCCGCCGAGTACGGCGACAAGATCGAGGTCGTCAAGCTCAACATCGACGAGAACCCGGGCACCGCCGCCAAGTACGGGGTCATGTCCATTCCGACCCTGAACGTCTACCGGAACGGCGAGGTCGCCAAGACCATCGTGGGGGCGAAGCCCAAGGCCGCGATCATCCGCGATCTCGAGGACTTCGTCGCCGAGTAAGCATGGCGGGGCCGCCGAGACGGCGGCGATGTTTCACGTGAAACACGAATGGGCCAACCCTGAGGGGTTGGCCCATTCGCATGTCGCAGTTCGTCTGTAGCAGGCAGCTCGCTTACAGCGGCCTCAGCGCCGGTTCCTTCTGCACCGCTCCCAGAAGCCGGTCGATCGCCATCTCCACGTCTTCCTTCCAGGACAGCGTCGACCGCAACTCCAGCCGAAGCCGCGGATGGGCTGGATGGTGCCGGACCGTCTTGAACCCCACGGCCAGCAGATGGTCGGCGGGGAGCACGCAGGCGGGCTCCTTCCAGCGGGCGTCCCCGAATGCCTCAATGGCCTTGAAGCCCCGCCGCAGCAGATCCTTCGCAACCGTCTGGACCATGACACGACCCAGCCCCTGCCCCTGATAGCCCGGCATGATGAACGCGGTCATCAGCTGCACGGCGTCCGGAGAGACGGGGCTCGTGGGAAAGGCCGTGGAACGAGGGACATAGGCGGGGGGAGCATAGAGCACGAAACCCACGGGCACGTCGTCGACGTAGACGACCCGACCGCAGGATCCCCAGTCCAGCAGGACGGCGGAGATCCACGCTTCCTTTTCCGCCGTGACCGTGCCGGCCTTCAGCGCTGCCTCACCACTGACGGGGTCCAGCTCCCAGAAGACACACGCACGGCAGCGCTGGGGGAGGTCTTGAAGGTTGTCCAGCGTGAGCGGTACGAGCCGACGGCCCATGAAGGCTGTTCCTCGCTTCCTTCGCCCGCGGCGCCACGCGCGGCTGTCAGAGCGCTGCGTTCCTTGAGGAGGCTGCCGACAAATCCGCCGACCGCACCCAGCCCCAAGACCGCGCCGAGCATTCCGGTGCGGCTCACCGTTCGCATGCCCTGCCTCCCTCTAGAGGTACCGCCGGGTGGATGCGTCATACCCGAACGCATCGTATCGACGATGCGATTGCATCGATACCGCCTGAAAGCAAAGAGCGGGCCGTGTTCCGGTACACACCGGACACGACCCGCCTGTGCCGAGCGATCGAGCCGAACCCATCCCATCGGACGGGCTCAGCCCTCCATCTCCTCCTCCGGCTCTTCGCCATCCAGAAGACTCTGCTGCATGACTGGGCCCTCGCCCGGAGCCAGCGTGCCGAGGATGCGCTCCAGGTCCTCCATGGAGGCGAACTCGACGGTGATCTTGCCCTTCTTCTGCCCCAGGTCGACCTTCACCCGCGTCTCGAAACGGTCGGACAGACGCGTCGCGAGGTCGGACAGGGCCGGGGAGACCCGACCTCCGGCACGCGGCCCCTTGGACCGAGGGGCCGCCGTCGGCCGCGACCCCATCAAGGTCACGATCTCCTCGACCGCCCGCACCGACAGTCCCTCGGCGACGATCCGATGGGCAAGCCGGTCCTGCTCCTCCGAGTCCTCGACGGAGAGCAGCGCCCGCGCATGTCCCGCCGAAAGAACTCCGGCGGCGACCCGACGCTGCACGGCCGGGGAGAGCTTCAGCAGACGCAGGGTGTTGGAGACCTGCGGGCGGGACCGGCCGATCCGGTCCGCCAGCTGGTCGTGCGTGCAGTTGAAGTCCCTCAGCAGCTGGTCGTAGGCGGCTGCCTCTTCCAGCGGGTTCAGCTGGGCCCGGTGCAGGTTCTCCAGCAGGGCGTCCAGGAGAAGCTTCTCGTCATCCGTCGCGCGCACGATCGCCGGGATGGCCGCGAGCCCTGCCTCACGGCAGGCCCGCCAGCGCCGCTCACCCATGATGAGCTCATAGCGCGCCGGGCCGAGCTGCCGGACGACGACGGGCTGGAGAAGCCCGACCTCCTGGATGGAGGTGACGAGCTCGGCCAGCGCGTCCTCGTCGAAGACCTCACGCGGCTGGCGCGGGTTGGGCGTGATGGCGTCGAGGGGGATCTCGGCGAAGTGGGCGCCCATCACCGACGCGGTCACCTCAGCCGAGCTGCTCGCCTGCGGCTGCGCTGTTTCACGTGAAACAGAGGGCAGCGTGGTCACCTTCGCCGCCGCCACCCCCCGGTCACCGCGGTCACCCGTCAGCACCGGGACAGCCGAGGACGACGCGGAGCCCGCGCCTCCTGCCGTCGCCGGAGCCGGCGGCTTCTCCCCGGTCGGGGCAGCGGGGATCAGCGCGCCAAGACCGCGACCCAACCCCCTCCGTCGCTCACTCACTGAATCCCCTCCACCATGTTCGGATCACCCTGTGCGCTGGCGTGGGCGTGCGTGGCGTCGTAGCTGACACCAACGCCCCTCAGCGCGATTTCTCGTGCCGCTTCCAGATAGGAGAGGGCACCGCTTGACCCTGGATCGTAAGTCAGCACCGTCTGCCCGTAGCTCGGCGCCTCGGAGATACGGACCGAGCGAGGAATGCTCGTCCGCAGCACCTCCTCACCGAAGTGGCTGCGCACCTCTTCCGCGACCTGGGACGCCAGGCGCGTCCGGCCGTCGTACATGGTGAGCAGGATGGTCGACACATGCAGGGTGGGGTTGAGATGCCCCCGGACCAGGTCGACGTTGCGGAGCAGCTGCCCCAGGCCCTCCAGCGCGTAGTACTCGCACTGAATCGGGATGAGAACCTCCTGGCCGGCGACGAGCGCGTTGACCGTCAGCAGGCCGAGCGAGGGCGGGCAGTCGATGAGGATGTAGTCCAGCGGCTGCTCGTAGGCCTGGATCGCCCGCTCAAGCCGGCTCTCCCGCGCCACCAGGGACACCAGCTCGATCTCCGCACCGGCGAGATCGATCGTGGCAGGAGCGCAGAAGAGACCCTCGACATCGGGGACGGGCTGGACGACCTCGGCCAGCGGCCTGCTCTCCACCAGGACGTCGTAGATGGAGGGGACATCGGCGTGATGGTCGATACCCAGCGCCGTGGAGGCATTGCCCTGCGGGTCGAGGTCGATCACCAGGACACGGGCACCGTGCAGAGCCAGCGAGGCGGCAAGGTTGACGGTCGTCGTCGTCTTGCCCACGCCGCCCTTCTGGTTGGCCACCACCATGACTCGGGTTTGTTCGGGCTGGGGCAGACCCTCGCCGGCGCGGCCCAGAGCCTCGACCGCCAGTTGGGCAGCACGACCGATGGGAGTGTCGTCCATCGGGGGCGGCGTTTCACGTGAAACATCCTCCCCCATCGATTCGGTACGGGGACCGGGGACCGGATCGGTCATCGGTCCCGCAATGTTGGCGTCGGACCGCAAGGATTCACTCTCCTCGACTTCAGGCTCGCAATGCACAGAGCCTCCCATGCCTTCGGGGTCGTGAACCAGTGAGGCCTGACGTTCTGTGGAGAAATCCACCTCTGTGGACAACCCTGATCCCTGTCCGAGTGAACCGAGAGGCTTGCGGTCGCGAGGTTTGGCCGCAGCGCGACCACGGTCGATGATGCCGTGCAGCAGTGAGCGACGTTTCACGTGAAACACGATGCACAGCGGCCGAGGTCGGACTGTCGCGACACTCCGGCATGCGGAGGTTTGGCAGCTTGTGTGGAGTACGACCGGCTATCGGCGCCGTCGTGTCCGACCCGTCCGCGCCGCCTTCGCCCGCTTGGCCGCGAAGCGCACGCCACCCGGGCTCTCCCCGACCTCGACCCGCACGACGGTGGAGCACGGATCCACGACGCCCTCACCCACATGCAGGATGGACGTCTCCACCGCGCCGAGCTTACTCAGGGCAGTGGCCGCGCTCTTCAGCTCCTCCTCGGCGGTGTCCCCCTTGAGGGCCAGCATCTCCCCGTAGGGACGCAGCAGCGGGATGCCCCACGTCGCCAGGCGGTCCAGCGGCGCCACCGCGCGAGCGGTGACCACGTGGACCGGCGGAAGCTGGCCCATCACTTCCTCGGCACGCCCCCGGACAACGGTGACGTGGTCGAGACCCAACAGCTCCACGACCTCGGTGAGAAAGTTGGTGCGCCGCAGCAGCGGCTCCAGCAGCGTGATCTTCAGGTCCTCGCGGACCAGGGCCAGGGGAATGCCGGGCAGACCGGCGCCCGAGCCCACGTCGCACACCGTCACGCCCTCGGGAACCACCTCCGAGAGCACGGCACAGTTCAGCAGATGCCGCTCCCACAGACGGGGTACCTCACGCGGGCCGATCAGCCCTCGCTGCACTCCTGCCTCGGCCAGCAGCTCGGCGTACCGGACCGCATCCGTGAAGCGATCACCAAATACGTCACGTGCCTGCTCGGGCGCAGGGGGGAGCTCCGCTTCCGCCGTCACGGGGACCGTCCTTCCGTACCGCATCGGCGCTCTCGGCGCCGACCATCAGAACTACCAGGCTGACAAAGTACGGCCCCGCCTGCGCAACAGACGGGGCCGGTGGAACGTGGGACCGCTCAGGCGGGAAGCACGACGACGAAGCGCTGCGGCTCCTCGCCCTCCGACTCGCTGCGCAGGCCGGCGGCCTTGACCGCGTCGTGCACGACCTTGCGCTCGAACGGAGTCATCGGCTGCATCTTCACCGGCTCGCCACTGCTCTTGGCCTCGGCGGCGGCCTTCGCACCCAGCTCGGACAGCTCGGTCCGCTTCTTGGCGCGGTAGCCCGCGATGTCCAGCATCAGACGGCTGCGGTCGCCGGTCTCCCGGTGCACGGCCAGGCGCGTGAGCTCCTGCAGTGCCTCCAGCACCTCGCCGTCCCGGCCGACCAGCTTCTGCAGGTCGCGACCGCTGCTGTCACTGATGATCGAGACAGAGGCGCGGTCGGCCTCGACATCCATGTCGATGTCACCGTCGAGGTCGGCGATGTCCAGTAGACCCTCGAGGTAGTCCGCCGCGATCTCGCCCTCCTGCTCCAGGCGGGTCAGGGCGTCCGCGCCCTCGGCAGCGGCGGAGGTGGTGCCTTCCGTCACGGGATGGGCTCCTTCTTACTTCTTGGACGGGGACTTGGGCCGCTGCGGACCCTTGCGCTGTCCGGACTGGGCCTTGCTGCGGGTGCCGTTGCCGGGCTTCGAGGCGGCCTTCTTGCCCGCCGCGGCCGGAGCGTCCTCCGGCTCGTCGGACTTGGTCAGCGACAAGGACTCCGTCGCCTCCTCGGCCGGCTTCGTGCCGCCCGACTGACGCTGCGCCTTGCTCTGCCGCTTGGGCTGCTGGCGCCGGGGAGCGGTAGCGGTGGCGGTAGTGGTCGTTCCGTCCTCGGCCTGCGCCACGGCGGCGTTCTCGCCCTTCATCACGGAGCCGTCCGACTGGGCCGCGAGACCCGCCTTGTTCAGACCGTTGATGAACTTGCGCTCGAACTCGTTGCGGTCACGACCCTTGACCACGATCGCCTTGACGATGGCCTTCTCCCGCCGGTTGCGGGTCTTGCCATGGTGCGAGACGTGCTTGAAGAGCCGCTCCAGGTAGGCGGCCTGGGCCTTGGAACCCGGGGTGGGGTTGTTGTGGATGACGTACATCTGCTGGCCCATGGTCCACACGTTGGTGGTCAGCCAGTAGACGAGGACACCGACGGGGAAGTTGATGCCGAAGATGGCGAACATGACCGGGAAGACGTACATCAGCATCTTCTGCTGCTGCATGAACGGCGTCTTCACCGTCGTGTCGACGTTCTTCGTCATCAGCTGGCGCTGCGTGTAGAACTGCGACGCCGACATCAGGATGATCATGACTGCGGTCACCACGCGGACGTCGGTCAGCGTGGCGCCGAGCGCGGTGACCTTGTCGGTGCTGTCCATGAACTTCGCGGCGAGCGGCGCCCCCACGATGTGCGCCTTACGGGCACTGGCCAGCAGCTGATCGTCGATGACACCGATCGTCTTGCCCGTCGCGATGCCGTTGAGCACGTGGTACAGGGCGAAGAAGAACGGCGACTGCGCCAGGATGGGAAGGCACGAGGAGAGCGGGTTGGTACCCGACTCCTTGTAGAGCTTCATCATCTCTTCGGACTGGCGCTGCTTGTCGTTCTTGTAGCGCTCCTGGATCTTCTTCATCTCGGGCTGGAGCGTCTGCATCGCCCGGGTCGCCTTGATCTGCTTCACGAAGAGCGGAATCAGGCAGACGCGGATCAGAATCACCAAGGACACGATGGACAGGCCCCAGGCCCACCCGGTGTCAGGGCCGAAGATCGTGCCGTACACCGTGTGGAACTGGACGATGACCCAGGAAACGGGTGTCGTGATGAAGCTGAAGAGGCTGGCAATCGTGTCCACTAATCATGCTCCTTGGGCATGGGACGAGGTCTCTGCGGCCGGGACCGCCGGCATCTTCCCGTCGGTGGCCGTTTCGGCGGCGGAGGACCCGCCCCTGCGCGCACGCCAGGCGTCACGCAGCATTTCGTGCCACCGCGGACGCTTGCGCGGCGGAACATGGTCCACACCGCCGAGCGACCACGGATTGCACCGTAGGATGCGCCACGCTGTGAGCGCCGTTCCCTTGATCGCACCGTGCCGGTCGATGGCCGTGTAGCCGTAGTGGGAACACGATGGGTAGTACTTGCACACCGGCCCGAGCAACGGGCTGATGGTCCACTGGTACAGCTTGATCAGAGCCAGCAGCGGGTACTTCATCGCGTGCCCCCTCCCAGCAGCCGTCGAAGGGCGGCATCCAGGTCTCGGGCCAGCTGTGCGTGGTCGGCGTCGCCCGCACCGGGCAGCGCTCGTACGACTACCAGGCTACCGGGGGGCAGCAAGGCGACTCGGTCGTGCATCAGATGGCGAAGTCTGCGCTTCACCGCGTTGCGGACGACCGCGCCGCCCACCGCCTTGCTCACGACGAAACCCGCACGCGACGGGGGAGCGCTCTCCCCTGGCGCGTGCGGGTCCGTGGCACCGCTGCGTAGATGGACGACGAGAAGCGGGCGTCCGGCTCGACGCCCTCGTCGTACCGCGGTCGCGAAGTCCTCGCGCCGCCTCAGCCGGTTCTGGGTGGGCAGCACGACGTCATGACCTGACCGGAATCAGGCGGACAGACGGGCGCGACCCTTGCTACGGCGAGACGCGAGAATCGCGCGGCCGGCACGGGTGCGCATACGCAGCCGGAAGCCGTGGGTCTTCGCGCGACGACGGTTGTTCGGCTGGAAGGTGCGCTTGCTCACTCGGGGGCTCCAGAAAGAATCAGTAGTGGCGGGGTGCCGTCCTGGCTGTCACCGTGCGCCCACGAGTAGCTCGCAGTAACGCCCAAGTGCACCGCTGTCCGATCACCCTTGACGTGATCTGTGCCCTTCGGAGGCAGGCGGCAGCAGCCATCGACAACTCGACCTGGGTACGGTACGCGCGGCTGGGCCATCCGGTCAAACCCGCCTCCCCCGAGGGACACTGTCCACAGGCTGGGGACAACGACTTGAACCGCAGCCGTCACGCTGACTACCGTGACTGGACTCCGATTCGTTCCCATGTCCCCCGCCCCACCCGTTTTAGATACCGACCCGTCCCGCACCACACGTTCGTGGGACCTGTGAGAGAGCGTGCCCTGTGGCTGACGTACCTGCCGATCTTGCCGCAGTGTGGCCACGGGTTCTTGACCAGCTTCTCGGCGAGGGACACGTACACGGCGTCGAGGCGAAGGACGAACACTGGATCCGGCGCTGCCAGCCGCTCGCGCTGGTCGCGGACACCGCGCTGCTCGCGGTGCCGAACGAATTCGCCAAGGGCGTACTCGAAGGGCGCCTCGCCCCGGCCGTCAGCGAGTCGCTGAGCCGCGAGTGCGGCCGCCCGATCCGCATCGCGATCACCGTCGACAGCTCTGTGGGCGAGTCCCAGGCCCCCGCGCCCGCCCCGGCGCCGCGCTACGAGGACCAGGAGCTGCCCACGGGCCAGGGCGGCGGCTACGAGGGCTACGGCAGGCGCCGGGCGGACGCCCACCGTCCCGCCCGCCCCGACCAGTACCCGGGCGGCCAGGGCGACCAGATGCCGCCCCATCGCACGGGCGCCCAGCCGGCGGACGGCGGCGACCACCTCCCGACCGCCCGTCCCGCCTACCCCTCGGAGTACGCCGAGTACCAGCGTCCCGAGCCCGGCGCCTGGCCCCGCCACCACCAGGACGACTACGGGTGGCAGCAGCAGCGGCTCGGCTTCCCGGAGCGGGACCCCTACGCCTCGCCGTCCCAGGACGCCTACGGCCCGCAGGAGACCGGATACGGCCACCAGGACGCGTACGGGCCGGCCAAGGACTCCTACGCGCAGGACTACCGCTCCCCCTCGATGGAGCGCCCGCCGTACGACCAGCCGCGCTCCGACTACGACCCGTCCCGCGGCGATTACGAGGCCCGTGACGCCCGTGACTACGACCAGCGCGACACCGGCCACCGCGAGCAGCCGGAGCCGGCCGGCCCCGGTCATGCGCGCCGCGGCGGCCCCCACGGCGCCCCCGGCCCGCTGGCCGCGCAGCCCGCACCGGCGGCCGGACCCGTCGAGCCGACCGCGCGCCTGAACCCCAAGTACCTCTTCGACACGTTCGTCATCGGCGCGTCCAACCGCTTCGCGCACGCGGCCGCGGTCGCCGTCGCCGAGGCACCCGCCAAGGCGTACAACCCCCTGTTCATCTATGGGGAGTCCGGGCTCGGCAAGACGCACCTGCTGCACGCGATCGGCCACTACGCGCGCAGCCTGTACCCGGGCACGCGCGTGCGCTACGTGAGCTCCGAGGAGTTCACCAACGAGTTCATCAACTCCATCCGCGACGGCAAGGGCGACAGCTTCCGCAAGCGGTACCGCGAGATGGACATCCTGCTCGTCGACGACATCCAGTTCCTCGCGGACAAGGAGTCGACGCAGGAGGAGTTCTTCCACACCTTCAACACCCTCCACAACGCCAACAAGCAGATCGTGCTCTCCAGCGACCGGCCGCCCAAGCAGCTCGTGACGCTGGAGGACCGGCTGCGCAACCGGTTCGAGTGGGGGCTGATCACCGACGTCCAGCCGCCCGAGCTGGAGACGCGTATCGCGATCCTGCGCAAGAAGGCGGTGCAGGAGCAGCTGAACGCCCCGCCCGAGGTGCTGGAGTTCATCGCCTCGCGGATCTCGCGCAACATCCGCGAGCTGGAGGGCGCGCTGATCCGGGTGACGGCGTTCGCCTCGCTCAACCGGCAGCCGGTGGACCTGGGCCTGACGGAAATCGTCCTGAAGGACCTCATCCCCGGCGGCGAGGACTCGACCCCCGAGATCACCGCGCCGGCCATCATGGCGTCGACCGCGGACTACTTCGGCCTCACGGTCGAGGACCTGTGCGGCACCTCGCGCGGCCGCCAGCTGGTCACGGCCCGCCAGATCGCCATGTACCTGTGCCGGGAGCTGACCGACCTGTCGCTGCCGAAGATCGGCGCGCAGTTCGGCGGCCGCGACCACACCACCGTGATGCACGCGGACCGCAAGATCCGCGCGCTGATGGCCGAGCGGCGCTCCATCTACAACCAGGTCACGGAGCTGACCAACCGCATCAAGAACGGCTGAGAACACCCACAGCGGCGCTCAGGGCGCCTCCGGGAGCGGATCCCGGAGGCGCCCTGAGTCGTTGCGGCGTCCAGCCGTCCGGCGCTGAGCCGTTGCGCCGCCCGTCCCTGAGCCGTCGCGGCGTACTGCCCCGAGCCGTCGGGCGTCCACCGCTGTTCGAATCCGCGGCGGGTTACGGCCGTCCTCCACAGATTCGCCGACTTTTTTCCGTCCACATCCTGGGGACCGGGAAGTTGTCCAGATCGCTTCCACAGGCTGTGCGATCGGCACATCATCCCCCCAGCTCAGAGGCCTGTGGAATGGTGGACGAACGATCTCCACAGACTGTGGATGAAGCGGATGTCCACAGGTGGCGGCCAGAGTTGTCCACCGGCAACCCACAGGCTGGGGGCCGTTGTCCCCAAGGATCGGCTGCTTCTCCACACCCCTGTCCACTGTTCGGCAACGCGACGCCCCTGGTCACCGCGTCGAGTGAAAGCCGTCACACCGAGCCACACGGTTGGCATGTGGGAAACCTGGGTAAAGCTGGGGACGCAGCTGGGGAGAACTGCCCTCAGCCTGTGGGCGGGGTGTGCAGAACTTCCCGTTCTCCACAGAGACGGTGAGTTGTCCACCGGTCCCACCCACAGGGCCCGTGGACAAAATTCCCGTGCTGAGCTGGGCAAACGTGGTTATCCACGGTATCCACAGGCCCTACTACTACTGCTGACCAGAGAGAGAGCGGAATCCGTTTCGAAGCGGGGCCTGTGCACAACTCGAGCTCTCGAGCCCGACCGCGCCTCGCAGCGACTTGACCCCGACGGGCGCCTACTGTCAGTGCTGTGCGTCAGACTGGTCCCCGGTGTCCTTCCCGTCCCAGTGGGCGGTGACACCGAGTCGGAGGACTCAGTAGCAACAGCAGGAGGCGGCTTACGGTGAAGATCCGGGTGGAACGCGACGTACTCGCGGAGGCAGTGGCGTGGGCGGCACGCAGCCTGCCGGCCCGTCCGCCGGCGCCTGTTCTCGCCGGCCTGCTGCTCAAGGCGGAGGACGGCCAGCTGAGCCTGTCCAGCTTCGACTACGAGGTCTCGGCGCGTGTGTCCGTGGAGGCCGAGGTCGAGGAGGAGGGCACGGTTCTCGTCTCCGGCCGCCTGCTCGCCGACATCTCGCGCGCCCTGCCCAACCGGCCGGTGGAGATTTCCACAGACGGTGTACGGGCGACGGTGGTCTGCGGCTCCTCGCGCTTCACCCTCCACACCCTGCCTGTGGAGGAGTACCCGGCGCTCCCGCAGATGCCGAACGCGACGGGCACGGTCCCCGGCGAGGTCTTCGCCTCCGCCGTGCAGCAGGTGGCGATCGCGGCCGGCCGCGACGACACGCTGCCCGTGCTGACCGGTGTCCGCATCGAGATCGAGGGCGACACCGTCACGCTGGCCTCCACCGACCGCTACCGCTTCGCGGTCCGCGAGTTCCTGTGGAAGCCGGAGAACCCGGACGCCTCCGCGGTCGCCCTGGTGCCCGCCAAGACCCTGCTGGACACCGCCAAGGCGCTGACCAGCGGCGACAGCGTGATCCTGGCACTGTCCGGCTCGGGTTCCGGTGAGGGCCTGATCGGCTTCGAGGGTGCCGGGCGGCGTACGACCACGCGGCTGCTGGAGGGCGACCTCCCGAAGTACCGCACCCTGTTCCCGACCGAGTTCAACTCCGTGGCCGTCATCGAGACCGCCCCCTTCGTGGAGGCCGTCAAGCGCGTGGCGCTGGTCGCCGAGCGCAACACCCCGGTGCGCCTGAGCTTCGAGCAGGGCGTGCTGATCCTGGAGGCCGGCTCCAGCGACGACGCACAGGCTGTGGAGAGGGTCGACGCGCAGCTGGAGGGCGACGACATCTCGATCGCCTTCAACCCGACGTTCCTGCTGGACGGCCTCAGCGCGATCGACTCCCCGGTGGCGCAGCTGTCCTTCACGACGTCCACCAAGCCGGCGCTGCTCAGCGGCAAGCCCGCGGTGGACGCCGAGGCGGACGAGGCCTACAAGTACCTGATCATGCCGGTGCGCCTGAGCGGCTGAGCGGGCTGCCTGCCGGGCGCGTTCCCGCAGGTGGCGGCCTCAGGTCCGGGCATACGAATGAGCGGGTATGCCCACGGATGTGCGCGAGCGTCCGGGTCTAGGCTCGGACGCAGGTACGAAAGTGCCGCAACGCCACGTCGTGAAACCTAAGGAACGCAACTGATGGAGCTCGGTCTCGTCGGCCTCGGCAAGATGGGCGGCAACATGCGCGAGCGGATCCGCCGCGCCGGCCACACCGTCATCGGATACGACCGCAACCCGGACCTCGCCGATGTCCACAGCCTGGAAGAGCTTGTGGGCAAGCTGCACGGCCCGCGCGTGGTCTGGGTGATGGTCCCGGCCGGCGAGCCCACCCAGGGCACGATCGACGCCCTCGCCGAGCTGCTGGAGCCCGGCGACGTGGTCGTGGACGGCGGGAACTCCCGCTGGACGGACGACGAGAGGCACGCCGAGGAACTGGCCGCCAAGGGCATCGGCTTCGTCGACTGCGGCGTCTCCGGCGGTGTGTGGGGCCTGGAGAACGGCTATGCGCTGATGTACGGCGGCGACGCGGAGAACGTCGCCAAGGTGCAGCCGGTCTTCGACGCGCTCAAGCCGGAGGGCGACCTCGGCGCCGTGCACGCCGGCAAGGTCGGGGCGGGCCACTTCGCCAAGATGGTCCACAACGGCATCGAGTACGCGATGATGCAGGCCTACGCCGAGGGCTGGGAGCTGCTGGAGAAGGTCGACTCCGTGGAGAACGTCCGCGAGGTCTTCCGCTCCTGGCAGGAGGGCACCGTCATCCGCTCCTGGCTGCTTGACCTGGCGGTGAACGCCCTCGCCGAGGACGAGCACCTGGAGCAGCTGAGGGGCTACGCGCAGGACTCCGGCGAGGGCCGGTGGACCGTGGAGGCGGCCATCGACAACGCCGTGCCGCTGCCCGCGATAACGGCCTCGCTGTTCGCGCGGTTCTCCTCGCGTCAGGACGACTCGCCGCAGATGAAGATGATCGCCGCGCTGCGCAACCAGTTCGGCGGTCACGCCGTGGAGAAGAAGTAGTTTCACCGGACCGTCTCGGCGGTCCGCAACGCCGGGGGAGGTCGGTGAACGACCATGCACGTCACGCATCTGTCGCTGGCCGACTTCCGCTCGTACGTCCGGGCCGAGGTGCCGCTCGACCGGGGTGTCACGGCGTTCGTCGGCCCGAACGGCCAGGGCAAGACGAATCTCGTCGAGGCGATCGGCTATCTGGCCACGCTCGGCAGCCACCGGGTCACCTCCGACGCTCCGCTGGTCCGCATGGGCGCCGAGCGTGCGGTGGTCCGGGCGCAGGTGCGGCAGGGCGAGCGGCAGCAGCTGGTCGAGCTGGAGCTGAACCCCGGGCGGGCCAATCGCGCCCGTATCAACCGCTCCTCGCAGGTCAGGCCGCGGGATGTGCTGGGCATCGTGCGGACCGTGCTGTTCGCGCCCGAGGATCTGGCCCTGGTCAAGGGCGATCCCGGGGAGCGGCGGCGGTTCCTCGACGAGCTGGTGACGGCGCGTTCCCCGCGCATGGCGGGGGTGCGCTCGGACTACGACCGGGTGCTCAAGCAGCGCAACACGCTGCTGAAGTCGGCCGCGCTGGCGCGCCGGCACGGCGGTCGTTCCATGGACCTGTCCACGCTGGACGTGTGGGACCAGCATCTGGCGCGGGCGGGCGCCGAGCTGCTCGCGCAGCGTCTTGACCTGGTCGCCGCGCTGGAGCCGCTGGCGGACAAGGCGTACGAGCAGCTGGCGCCCGGCGGTGGTCCGGTGGTGCTGGAGTACAAGCCGTCGGCGCCGGGCGAGGCACACACGCGTGAGGATCTCTACGCGCAGCTGATGGCCGCGCTCGCGGAGGTCCGCAAGCAGGAGATCGAGCGGGGCGTGACGCTCGTGGGGCCGCACCGGGACGACGTGGTGCTCAGGCTCGGCCAGCTGCCGGCGAAGGGGTACGCCTCGCACGGCGAGTCCTGGTCGTTCGCCCTGGCGCTGCGCCTGGCGTCGTACGACCTGCTGCGCGCGGAGGGCAATGAGCCGGTGCTGATCCTCGACGACGTCTTCGCGGAACTGGACAGCCGTCGCCGTGAGCGGCTGGCGGAGCTGGTGGCGCCCGGTGAGCAGGTGCTGGTGACCGCCGCGGTCGACGACGACGTACCGCACGTGCTGACGGGTACGCGGTTCACCGTGTCGGACGGGACGGTGGAGCGCGTATGAGCGGCGAGCGGGACGCGGGCCGGGGAAAGGCGCCCGAGCCGTCGGGCGTGGACCTCGCGCGCGTGGCGCTGCGTGCGGCGAAGGAGGCGGCACGCGCGCGTGGGGACGCGGCGCAGCAGCGGAAGCAGGCGCGGCGTGGTGGTCTGCGTTCCGGGGCGCGGGCGGACGGCCGTGATCCGATGGCTCTCGGCGCGGCGATCAACCGGCTCATCACCGAGCGCGGCTGGGAGGCTCCTGCCGCGGTGGGCGGTGTGATGGGGCGCTGGCCGCAGATCGTCGGGGCGGACGTGGCCAAGCACTGTGTGCCGGATCGCTACGACGAGGACGAGCGGGTGCTGTCCGTGCGCTGCGATTCGACGGCGTGGGCGACGAATCTGCGGCTGCTGGCTCCGACGCTGGTGGCCCGGCTCAACGAGGACCTGGGGCACGGCGCGGTGCGCACGATCAAGGTGTTCGGGCCGGGCAGCGGTGGTCGCCGGTACGGTCCGCTGCGGGTTCCGGGCAGTACGGGACCCGGCGACACCTATGGGTGACAGACGTCACACAGCGGGGCCCTGACGGCCCTTTCGGGGTGCGTGACGGCGGTCCTCCGCGCATCCGCACGCTCTTGCGAATCCCTACGTGACCCGGGAGTAGCGAAGTGTTGACGCCCGGAAGCGCTGAGTGCCGCTGTGAGCCTCTCGGAGCCCCCTTGTGCATATCGGGACCCGGCCAAGACCGGTTGAGGGCGCCACATGCGTACTCAGGTACCGGCAAACCCCCATCACTGTCGGCGCTACCGGTAGACTGGAAGGAGATCCCGCCCCAATCGTGGGGACCGTCCGGGAAAAGCTGAGCAACGCTGATCAAGGCTTACCAACGCAACATGCCGCAGCCGCTCCGGCAACCCTCCCCGGAGGGGGCACCCCCAGGAGCCCGGCTCGTGCTGTGCCAGAAAGGGCGCTTCGTGGCCGATTCCGGCAACCCCAACGAGAACATCCCGTCCACCGACGCCGGCGTGAACGGGGCCGCATCCTCGAACGGCGAGGTCACGGCCTCCTACGACGCCAGCGCGATCACCGTCCTCGAGGGTCTGGACGCGGTCCGCAAGCGACCCGGCATGTACATCGGTTCCACCGGTGAGCGCGGCCTGCACCACCTCGTGTACGAGGTGGTCGACAACTCCGTCGACGAGGCGCTGGCCGGGCACGCGGACACCATCGACGTGACGATCCTGGCCGACGGCGGCGTGCGCGTGGTCGACAACGGCCGCGGCATCCCGGTGGGCATCGTCCCCTCCGAGAACAAGCCGGCCCTGGAGGTCGTGCTGACCGTCCTGCACGCGGGCGGTAAGTTCGGGGGCGGCGGTTACGCGGTCTCCGGCGGTCTGCACGGTGTCGGCGTCTCCGTCGTGAACGCCCTGTCGGCCAAGGTCTCGGTCGAGGTCAGGACCGACGGCCACCGCTGGACGCAGGACTACAAGATGGGCGTCCCGACCGCTCCGCTGGCCAAGCACGAGGCCATCGAGCGGACCGGCACGTCCGTCACGTTCTGGGCCGACCCGGAGATCTTCGAGACCACCGACTACTCCTTCGAGACGCTGTCGCGGCGTTTCCAGGAGATGGCGTTCCTCAACAAGGGCCTGACGATCAAGCTCACCGACGAGCGTGAGTCGGCGAAGGCCACGTCGGGGGCGGACGAGGCGGGTGCGGACGAGAAGGACGAGGTCAAGGCGGTCGTCTACCGCTACGACGGCGGCATCGTCGACTTCGTGAAGTACCTCAACTCCCGCAAGGGCGAAGTGGTGCACCCCACCGTCATCGACCTGGAGGCCGAGGACAAGGACAAGAGCCTGTCCCTCGAGGTCGCCATGCAGTGGAACGGCGGCTACAGCGAGGGCGTGTACTCCTTCGCGAACATCATCCACACCCACGAGGGCGGTACGCACGAGGAGGGCTTCCGCGCGGCCCTCACGAGCCTGATCAACAAGTACGCGCGCGACAAGAAGCTGCTGCGCGACAAGGACGACAACCTCACGGGCGACGACATCCGCGAGGGTCTGACGGCGATCATCTCGGTCAAGCTGAGCGAGCCGCAGTTCGAGGGCCAGACCAAGACCAAGCTGGGCAACACGGAGGCGAAGACCTTCGTCCAGAAGGCCGTCTACGAGCACCTCAACGACTGGCTGGACCGCAACCCGGTCGAGGCGGCGGACATCATCCGCAAGGGCATCCAGGCGGCCACCGCGCGCGTGGCGGCCCGCAAGGCCCGCGACCTCACCCGCCGCAAGGGCCTGCTGGAGTCGGCCTCGCTGCCGGGCAAGCTCTCCGACTGCCAGTCGAACGACCCGACCAAGTGCGAGATCTTCATCGTCGAGGGCGACTCCGCCGGCGGCTCGGCCAAGTCCGGCCGCAACCCGGAGTACCAGGCGATCCTCCCGATCCGCGGCAAGATCCTCAACGTCGAGAAGGCGCGGATCGACAAGATCCTGCAGAACCAGGAGATCCAGGCGCTGATCTCCGCGTTCGGCACGGGTGTGCACGAGGACTTCGACATCGAGAAGCTCCGCTATCACAAGATCATCCTGATGGCGGACGCCGACGTCGACGGCCAGCACATCAACACCCTGCTGCTGACCTTCCTGTTCCGCTTCATGCGGCCGCTGGTCGAGGCCGGGCACGTGTTCCTGTCGCGTCCCCCGCTGTACAAGATCAAGTGGGGCCGGGAGGACGTCGAGTACGCGTACTCCGACCGCGAGCGCGACGCGCTCCTCGAGATGGGCCGCCAGCGCGGCAAGCGGGTCCGTGAGGACTCGATCCAGCGCTTCAAGGGTCTCGGCGAGATGAACGCCGAGGAGCTGCGTGTGACCACCATGGACCAGGAGCACCGTGTGCTCGGCCAGGTCACCCTCGACGACGCCGCCCAGGCCGACGACCTGTTCTCGGTCCTGATGGGCGAGGACGTCGAGGCCCGCCGCCAGTTCATCCAGCGCAACGCCAAGGACGTCCGCTTCCTCGACATCTGAGTCGGTCTCAGCTGACCGCACCAGGAAGGATCCTCACCAGCAATGGCCGACGAGAACACTCCAGTCACCCCTGAAGAGGGCGGCGAACTCGCCATGCGCGTCGAGCCCGTCGGGCTCGAGACGGAGATGCAGCGTTCGTACCTCGACTACGCGATGTCCGTCATCGTCTCGCGTGCGCTGCCGGACGTCAGGGACGGTCTCAAGCCCGTCCACCGCCGCGTGCTGTACGCGATGTACGACGGCGGCTACCGCCCCGACCGCGGCTTCTACAAGTGCGCCCGCGTCGTCGGCGACGTCATGGGCAACTATCACCCGCACGGCGACTCCTCGATCTACGACGCGCTGGTCCGCCTCGCGCAGCCGTGGGCGATGCGGATGCCGCTGGTGGACTCCAACGGCAACTTCGGTTCGCCGGGCAACGACCCGGCGGCGGCCATGCGCTACACCGAGTGCAAGATGGCGCCGCTGTCGATGGAGATGGTCCGCGACATCGACGAGGGGACCGTCGACTTCACGGACAACTACGACGGCCGCTCCCAGGAGCCGACCGTCCTGCCCGCCCGCTTCCCGAACCTGCTGATCAACGGCTCGGCCGGTATCGCGGTGGGCATGGCCACGAACATCCCGTCGCACAACCTGCGCGAGGTCGCCTCCGGTGCCCAGTGGTACCTGGAGAACCCGGAGGCCTCCCACGAGGAGCTCCTCGACGCGCTGATCGAGCGGATCAAGGGCCCGGACTTCCCCACCGGCGCGCTCGTCGTCGGCCGCAAGGGCATCGAGGAGGCGTACCGCACCGGCCGCGGCTCGATCACCATGCGCGCCGTGGTTGAGGTCGAGGAGATCCAGAACCGCCAGTGCCTGGTGGTCACGGAGCTGCCGTACCAGGTCAACCCGGACAACCTCGCGCAGAAGATCGCCGACCTGGTGAAGGACGGCAAGATCGGCGGTATCGCGGACGTCCGCGACGAGACCAGCTCGCGCACCGGTCAGCGCCTGGTGATCGTCCTCAAGCGGGACGCGGTCGCCAAGGTCGTCCTGAACAACCTCTACAAGCACACCGACCTGCAGACGAACTTCGGCGCCAACATGCTGGCGCTGGTCGACGGCGTGCCGCGCACGCTGTCGCTGGACGCGTTCATCCGTCACTGGGTGACGCACCAGGTCGAGGTCGTCGTCCGCCGTACGCGGTTCCGGCTGCGCAAGGCGGAGGAGCGGGCGCACATCCTGCGCGGTCTGCTGAAGGCCCTGGACGCCATCGACGAGGTCATCGCGCTCATCCGGCGCAGTGCGACCGTCGAGGTCGCGCGTGAGGGCCTGATGAGCCTGCTGGAGATCGACGAGATCCAGGCCAACGCCATCCTGGAGATGCAGCTGAGGCGACTGGCCGCCCTGGAGCGGCAGAAGATCGTCCAGGAGCACGACGAGCTCCAGACCAAGATCAACGAGTACAACCAGATCCTCGCCTCCCCGGTCCGCCAGCGCGGGATCGTCAGCGAGGAGCTGGCGGCGATCGTCGAGAAGTTCGGCGACGACCGCAAGACGAAGCTGATCCCCTACGAGGGCGACATGTCCATCGAGGACCTGATCGCCGAAGAGGACATCGTCGTCACGGTCAGCCGCGGCGGCTACATCAAGCGGACCAAGACCGACGACTACCGCGCCCAGAAGCGCGGCGGCAAGGGCGTGCGCGGCACGAAGCTGAAGGAAGACGACATCGTCGACCACTTCTTCGTCTCCACCACGCACCACTGGCTGCTGTTCTTCACCAACAAGGGCCGGGTCTACCGGGCGAAGGCCTACGAGCTGCCGGACGCCGGCCGGGACGCGCGCGGTCAGCACGTGGCGAACCTGCTGGCCTTCCAGCCGGACGAGGCGATCGCTCAGATCCTCGCGATCCGCGACTACGAAGCGGCGCCGTACCTGGTGCTCGGCACCAAGGCGGGCCTGGTCAAGAAGACGCCTCTGAAGGATTACGATTCTCCTCGCTCCGGTGGTGTCATCGCGATCAACCTGCGTGAGCAGGAGGGCGGTTCCGATGACGAACTGATCGGGGCCGAGCTGGTCTCCGCCGATGATGATCTGCTTCTGATCAGCAAGAAGGCGCAATCGATCAGGTTCACCGCCTCGGACGACACTCTGCGTCCGATGGGCCGTGCCACCTCGGGTGTCAAGGGCATGAGTTTCCGCGGTGGCGACGAACTGCTCTCGATGAATGTTGTTCGACCCGGTACGTTCGTGTTCACTGCCACCGATGGCGGGTACGCCAAGCGGACCCGTGTCGACGAGTACCGCGTCCAGGGTCGTGGCGGCCTCGGCATCAAGGCCGCCAAGATCGTGGAGGACCGCGGTTCGCTCGTGGGAGCGCTGGTTGTCGAGGAGACCGACGAGATCCTCGCCATCACGCTCTCGGGCGGTGTGATTCGTACGCGAGTCAACGAGGTCAGGGAGACGGGCCGTGACACCATGGGCGTCCAACTGATCAATCTGGGGAAGCGCGATGCCGTCGTCGGTATCGCACGTAACGCCGAGGCGGGGCGCGAGGCGGAGGAAGTCGACGGCGACGTGGCCGTGGACGAGACCGCCGAGGGGGCCGCGACCAGCGGCACGGACGAGGGCGAGGTGTCCTCGGCCGAGTAGCTCGAGGAGAGAGTCATCGTGAGCGGAGCCACGGGCGCCGGATCGGCCGGTACCTCCACTGGTACGGGAGCGGACGGCGGCGGCCGTGGCTCCGCCGCGCCTGCGACGGACACGCATACGACCAATCTGCAAGCGATCAAGTCGCCCGCGGCCGATGCGCACACGCCCCACACTCACGGATCCCAGGGGGGAACGGTGACGGACACCCGAGGTCCGCAGGCCCAGCAGGCGAACGCCGCGGCCGGTCAGCAGGCGGCGGGCTCTCCGCTGCCGGGTGACCGGCAGTCCCAGCAGCCCGCCGGGCCGTACCACCCGCCGCAGGCCTACCCGGCGGCCGAGCCCGCCTCCCAGGCGGTGCGCCGGCCGCGCATGGGCGTGCGTACCGAACCGCGCACCCGCAAGGCCCGGCTGCGCGTGGCCAAGGCCGATCCGTGGTCGGTGATGAAGGTCAGCTTCCTGCTCTCCATCGCCCTGGGCATCTGCACGATCGTGGCGGCCGCCGTGCTGTGGATGGTCATGAACGCGATGGGTGTGTTCTCCACGGTCGGCGGGACGATCTCCGAGGCCACGGGCTCGAACGAGTCCAACGGCTTCGACCTCCAGTCCTTCCTGTCCCTCCCCCACGTGCTGATGTTCACGTCGATCATCGCCGTGATCGACGTGGTGCTGGCGACGGCCCTCGCGACCCTCGGAGCGTTCATGTACAACCTCTCCGCGGGCTTCGCCGGCGGCGTCGAGTTGACGCTGGCCGAGGACGAGTAGTCCGGCCGACGCGCCCTCCACGGCGTCTGCGGCGGTGTCGCGAAACGTCCGCTGACGGTCCCCCGACAACCGATTTTGGGACTGCCCCCCTCGTGCGCTAATCTTCAGGAGTCAGCGCGCGGGACATACCCCGCAGAGCGCGGCGGGGCTATAGCTCAGTTGGTTAGAGCGCATCCCTGATAAGGATGAGGCCACAGGTTCAAATCCTGTTAGCCCCACCAGCGAAAAGACCCCCAGTCGATACCGGCTGGGGGTCTTTGACATCCACGGCTGACATCAGCCGATGAGCGGGTCTTCCAGAAGTTGGGCGACCTTGGGGTGCACCTTCAGGAAGGCGAGCAGCGTGCCGCAGGTGTGCCGGGCGAGCCGGACGGTGATGCGGCGGACGCCGGCGCGCTTCACGAGGCGGTCGAAGGTCCGGGAGAAGCCCACCGGGTCGATCATGCCGCCGCGCTCCGAGGAGAAGATCAGGTCATGGTCCGGTTCCTGAGACCAGTGCTCGCCGGCGATCTTCCGTTCCAGCTCTTGCAGCTCCCGCCGTTCCTCCAGGGCACGGGCGCAGAACTCGGGGAGAGGAAGCACGGCCTGTGAGGACTCGGTCTTGAGGTCCTTCAGGACCAGCCCGACGCCCTTGACGCGCTGCACCTGCTTGACCGGGGTGAAGTGGCGAGCCTCGCAGTCGATGTCTTGCCAGCGCAGGCCCAGGACCTCACTGCGGCGGAGCCCCAGCACGAGGACCAGGACGCAGGCCGCGTAGAGGCGGTGGGTGCGGGACGCCCGCACCAGTCGCGCGCTCCACCTCGACGCCAGGAACCACGCCCGCTCCACGGTGTGTGGGTCGATGGCGGACGGGATGGGAGCTGGGGAGAGTGGTGGGCCGAGGTGTGTCACCAACCGCTGTTGGTTCCGACGTGGAACCTCGTCAGCGCAAAGATGATCAGAAGGTCAAGTGTCATCACGGGGATGGCCCACAGCGGGTAGTACGGAACGAACATGAACTGGGTGATCAGGCTGATCCCTGCCGCCGCCGCACCAGCCCCGCGACCCCAGCTCTTGTTTGTCACGACCCCCATGCCGGCAATGGCGAGTGCCAGTCCGACCACAATGTGAATCCAGCCCCAAGCGGTTAGGTCGAACCGATAGGCGTACTGGGACGCGGCGAACAAGTTGTCCCCTGCGATGCCGGATGCCCCCATGAGAATGCTGAGCGGCCCGCTGAGCATCATCACGGCCCCGGCGAAGAGGGACGCGCCGCTGAGCCTTTCGCTGCTGTCCGACCCCCCGTGCCCTCGCCGTATCTCGTTCGGCATCGCTGCCATGGCTGCCACCTTCCTGTACAGCGCGATCACCGACGCACAGCGCCATGCGACGCCAGCCACGCTCCACTGCCAGGATCACCGCGATCCTTCGGCACCGCGACTGCAACCCGCCATGGGGAGACCGTGGACTCCTACTGCACTGGCCGGTGATCTTCGGCTACTGGCGCCTGACACCAGTGGCTGACACCAACAGGGGCGAACGGCGGCGGTCAAGGCTGAACCTCAGCAGACCAGCGATCCAGGCCGAAGGTCGCTTGACCCAGTACGCCCATCCTGCGTTGTCGACCTGATAGGGATGAGGCCACAGGTTCAAATCCTGTTAGCCCCAGCCGCTGTCCAGTAGTCGGGAGTGCGTATGGACCCGCGCCTGAGGAAAATCGGCGACCGTCTGATGACCTGCGTCGCCCTGGCCTGGTTCGGCCATCAGGCCCTGTACGGGCAGGGGATGCTGCGGCTCCTTTCCGCCCTCATGCTGGTTGTTGGCGTGGTGATCGCTGCGGGCGCCGTCCACGACCACATCCGCCCCCGGCCGAAGCGGCGCCGGTCCCGTGAACGGGACACCGACGGCAGGGAACCCGAGGCGTGAGGAGCCGGGGCGTGGACGCAGGTGAAGCTCCCCGGCCGTGGTGGCCGGGGAGCTTCGCGTTCTGCGGCTGGTGCTGTACGCGAATCGCCGTTACGTCAAGGGTGCGGGTGGTGGCACCGGCCGGGCCGGTGCGGCCCTGTCAGCGCTGGAGGGGGATGGTCGGCCGGGCCGGCGGTTCGTCCGGGAGGCATCGGGGTTCGGCGGCGAGGGAGAAGGCGTCGACCGGCGGGCGGTGACGGCAGCCCGGGGTTCTTCCGTGAGCCTCGGCGCGGATGCGCTGTTTCATCGTCGGGGGCAAGGACGGGGTGGGGGGCTTGGACAAGGACGGCGTCGTCTGTGCCGGCACCGGTGCGGTGCTCTTGGGCGCCGTCTCGGGCTGCGGCGCGGCCGCAGCCGCGGAGGCGGCCGTCGTGGTGATGAGTCCGAGCGCCGTGCAGAGCGCGAGGAAGGCGGTGACGATGGCGGTCCACAACTTCATGACTTTGTGCTGGTCCATGGCCCCTCACTTTCAGGTTGGGCGATTTGCGTACTTTGCTCATCATGTGTATGGGCGCCGCGAAGTGGTGGACCAACGCCCATGGCGCGGCGATCTTCGGATGAACACCACTCGGATGGGCGCATGAGCGATGAAAAGGTGCGAAGGTGGGATGAGCGCACCCAAAAGTAACCGTCCGTGCGGGTGTGATCACCCTCCGGTCGGAGCGGTTTCGTCCCCGCCTACTGCGCTCGCGCGCACGGCAGTTGACAGCCGACGCAGGTCACCGATCGGTATCGGCCGGTGTGTATAGTCGGGCGCCAGAGGTCCCCTACGTCAACGAAAGACGAGGTCGCGCGGTGAAGAAGCTTCTCCTGGTCGCACTGGCCGCCATCGGCGGGCTCCTCGTGTACCGCCAGATCCAGGCGGATCGCGCCGAGCAGGATCTGTGGACGGAGGCGACTGACTCCGTGCCCACGGGTTCGTGAGCACCGACATCCCGAACTGAGCAGGCCCCGACCGCCGTAGCGGTCGGGGTTTTGTGTTGTGGGCCCCGGTCCCGGCGGGCCCGCTCTCGTGTTGCGGGGTCGCGGAGGGTGAGGTAGGTGTCGCTTCCTGAGACCGTTGCCGCGTGTGCGCCCGGGGAATGCGCGGATGGCGTAGCGGCCCCCGGGGAATGATGGGCGACGTCCGGAGGGACGGAACGCGAGGGGTGGCGCGGGATGGTACGGCGTGGGGCGGGACGGCGGGCGGCGGCAGGGCGCTCACGGCGTGATCGGCGCGGCCGGTGTCTCTCGCACCAGCTCGCCGTGCGCCTGGCCGTGGCCGCGGCGGCACTGTGCCTCGCGGCGGCCGGCCCCGGGCCGAGCGCTCTCGCGGCCGGCGGAGCGGACCCGTACGCGTTCACCGACGGCGCCCGGTCCGTCACCGGAGCCACGAGCACCACGGACGCCTTACCCCTCGAACCGGGCCGCACCTACAGGAGTTCCCTGCCGGGCAGCGGCAAGCTGTACTACCGCCTCGACCTGGACGCCACCTCCACCGCCTACGTCTCCGCCACGGCGGTGCCCGGAGCCGGCACCACGGTCGCCGCCACCGACGGCCTCAGGATCTCGGTGCGGGACGCCCGCGGCGCCTCCTGCTCCTCGCAGGCCGCCCGCTTCGGCCCGAGCCGCAGTCCGCATCCCGTTGCCGCGTGGGGCGCGCGCGAGATCTCCTCCGGCCGTCCCCTGTGCCAGGGTGCCGGGTCGTACTACGTCCTCGTCGAACGCGTCGGCGCCAAGGCATCCTCGTCCGACACCTGGCCCCTGGAACTCGCCGTCGTCTCGGAGCCGCCGCTGCAACGCGCCGGGGCCACGAGCGCGCCCGGGTCCTGGAACTCCGCCTCGCCCCAGCCGGTCACCGGCCAGGCGGCCGAACGGGCCGGGGGCGCCGGGTTCGCCGCGGCGAGCACGGTCGGGCAGGGCGTGTGGCGCACCCGTATCCGGCCCGGCCAGACCTTCTTCTACAAGGTCCCGGTCGACTGGGGGCAGCAGTTGAACGCCGGCGTCGAGCTGGGCAGTTCCAGCGGCGGCAGCGGCTATGTGAACGGCGCGCTGACCCTGTCGCTCTACAACCCGGTGCGCGGATTCGTCGAGGAGGCGTACGCCGGTTACAGCGGCCGGCAGACGTCCGCCGCCCTCGCACCCGTGCCGCCGGTCGCCCACGCCAACCGCCACGGCTTCGCCGCCCAGGTCAAGGGGATGCGGTTCGCCGGCCACCACTACCTGGTCGTGCACCTCGCAGCCCAGACCGCCGACTCCTTCGGCGAGGGGCCCTACGGTCTGGTCCTGCGGGTACGGGTGGACGGCACGGCGCAGCCAGGTCCGGACTACGCGGGCCGGTCCGAACCGGGGCAGCTCTTCGAGGTCACCGCCCACGACCGGGCCGCGGCGACCCCGGCCGGGGCGGCGGACGGCTCCGCGGCGCTCCGGGCGCTCGCCGTCGGCGGGATCGGCGCGGGAACGGTCCTGCTGGCCGTCCTCGGGGCGTGGACGGTGCTCGCCCGCCGCAGGGCCGACGCCCTGTAGAGCGGCGGGAGAGGCGCGAGGGGCACGCGATCGCCGGGGCGGCCGCGGATCGGCCAGGATTGGCTGGGACCGGCCTGTGGCGCGCCTTACAGACGGCTCAGTGCCCAGAAACCGACTGCGTAGCAGGCCAGCGCGAGGAGCAGCAGCGGGATCGCCACCGTCGCGGGCGGGCCGGGGCGGCGGGGCCGTCCGGCGCGGTGGCGTGAGGCTCCCCGCGCCGGAACGGGAACCTGCGGGGCCTGGGCGGTGTACGAAGCGGTGGAGACATCAGCTCGCTGCCGCGAATCGGGGGAGGACAGCACGTGGGTGGGGTCGTGAGGGGAGACGTGGGCCGCGGGTTCGAGCGGCGTGCCACCGGGCGGGGGCGGGGCGGCCGGTGCCGGGGGGACGGCCTGCGGGGGCGTGGTGTGCGGGGGCACGGCAGGGGATGGAAGAGCGTGCGGGGGAGCGCCCTGGGGCGGTGGAATCTCCCGCGCCGGGGCGGCGGGGCGGGGCGGTGGCAGGTGGAAGCTGCCCGTGTCGGACATGGTGGAGGGCTGGGGCGGCTCCGACGGCAGACCGCTGCCGTCCGTGCTCGGTGCCGACCCGGTCCCCTCCCGGGGATCGAGACGCGGGTCCGGCACGCCCCCGCTGCCGGAAGCGGCACCCACACCGGAAGCCACGGAACCGCCGTTACCGGGAGCGGCGGCCCCGGCACCGGGAATCCCGGAACCGCCGACCGAACCGACCGAACCGGCCGAACCGGACGCCGCCGTCCGCCCGACCGTCACCCCAGGGCTCCGGGTGAGCGGACCCTCGGGTCCGAACCCCGGTGGCAGCGGGCCGAGTTGGTCGAAGATCTCGATCAGCTCGTCGTCGGGGCCCGGCTCCGGCAGGAGCTCGGCGCACGCGGCAAGAGCCTTGCGCGCACCGGTCGCGGTACGGAACCTGGCCTGCGGATCGGGTTGCAGCAAGTTCGCCACGACCTGCCACAGCGGCTCGGGAACGCCCTTGGGCGCACCGGGAGTTCCGTGCTCGGCGAAATACTCCACGAGCGCCTTGGCGTCCGGCTTGGCGCCCTGGAGCAGATAGAGGGCGACCAGACCGGTGGCGAACAGATCGGCGGGGAAGTCGGGTTCGGCGCCCATCATCTGCTCGGGAGCGAGGTAACCCGGTGTCCCCACCACCAGGTTGGTTTCCGTCAGCCGCGGTTCGCCCAGCCGCATCGCGATGCCGAAGTCCGACAGCCGCAGCCTGGGCCGGCCGGTTCCGGTGGCCTCCAGCAGGATGTTGGCGGGCTTGACGTCACGGTGCACGACACCCTCCGCGTGCACCGCCGCGAGGCCCGAAAGCAACTGGTCGAGCAGAGTGCGTACGAACGCCGGGGGCAGTGGGCCGTAGTCCCCGACCAGGTGGACCAGGGAGCCGCCGGCCACCAGGTCCATGGTGAACAGGACCTGGTCGTCGTCGGCGGCCCAGCTGGCCGGCGCGAGCACATGGGGGTGGTCGATCCGCAGCGCCTGCTCCCGCACGAAGCGCAGCAGGGAGTGCGCGTCGCGCTGTTGGAGGACCTTGGCGGCCACGTACCGGCGACGGCGGTGGTCCCAGGCCCGCCACACCGCGCCGACTCCACCGCGCCCGACCGGGTCGGCCAGCTCGTACCGGCCGGCGAAGACCTCACCCATGGCTGTGCGTCGCTCCTCCCCCTGGGGCTGTCCCCCCTTCGGATTCCCCCTCGACGCGCGATTCGCCCCCCCCGCGGTGTCAGTTCTGGTGGGACTGGTAGTGCGTGACCGCGTCCGAGGTGCGGCCCGCGCCGTACACCCGGAGGAATTCCGCCAGTTCGGGGTGGCTGGGGGCGAGGGTGTTCGCGGCATCGATGATGTCACCGGCCGCAGCGACCGAGCGGAGCAGCGACTGGATCTCGCGGACCACCCGCTTGACCGTCGGCGCCCCCGAAGTGTTCGACGTGTGCGTGGTGTTGCTGAGCACCGAGCCGCCCTGGGACCGCTTGATCTCGTCCATGCGCTCGGTCGCCTCGGCCGCGCTGACGCTGCCGTCCGCCACCTGGGCCGCCAGCTCCTGGAGAAGTTGCACGCGTTGGACCACCGCAGGGTTGCCGATCTTCGCGCGCTGGCCGCTCATCAGCTGCGACAGCATCGGGGCGGACAGCCCCAGTACTCCCGCCAGCCGGGCCTGGTTGAGCCCGAGGTCGTCTATGAGCTTGCGGAAGAGCGCCCCCAACGGCTCCCCGTACCAGTTCCGCTGCAGTTCCCGCGCTTTTGCGGTGGCTTCCTGCTGTGCGGCGTCCATTGCGTCTCCCCATCGCTTCCCCAAGAACCGCGGTTCGCTGTAGCGAACCACGCGGAGCATCTTACGGAGAGTGGTCGGCCGCGGGGAGCCCCAATCTTTTTGCGAGATCCGGGGGGTGACCCGGTACTCTGGTCTGCGGCACCCGACCGGTGGACGGATCTTCCGGCCGGATGCTGTCTTCCGGGGCCTTAGCTCAGTTGGTAGAGCGCTGTCTTTGCATGGCAGATGTCAGGGGTTCGACTCCCCTAGGCTCCACCGGTGAAATGCCCTCTGATCTGCGGAAACGTGGTTTCGGAGGGCATTCTTCGTGTGTGCGGTGCGCACGCACGGCGACGGCTACGCCGGGAGTTCCTCCACGTAGCGCTTCGCGAAGAGGAGCGAGACGTACGGGTAGGTCTGCCGTACCGCCTTGATGGCGGCGACGTCGCCCTGCTCCCTGCGCACCCGCTGGACCCTCTCCTCGTCGACCTGACCCCGGAACCCCTCGAAGGATCCGTAGCGCTCCCAGAACGCCTTCTCGCGCCTTTTCGAGGCACGCTCCCCGGCGACTGCCAATGCCGCCGTGACGCCGATGGCAACGGTTCCTGTGATTCCGTCGAGCATGGGGTCCCCCTCAGATCTTGTCGGTGCCCAGGCAAACTCAACCTACCCGCTCGCGGAACGGGACCCGTGTGATCGCGACAAAAGCCCGCCTGACCTGTGGACACACCGGTCAGGCGGGCTCTTCCGTCTCCGGGGGCAGCTACTCGTCGCGGTCCGACGTCTCCTCGTCCTCCTTCGCCTGGACCTCGGGGTCCAGCACGGACTGGCCGGTGCCGTCCACGGACGTCAGCCGGCCCGACTCGGGCACCTCCGTCGCGGCCGGCGGTTCCACCAGCCAGTCGGGGTTGGCCTGCTTGTCCCACCACTTCCAGGCGGCGAAGGCGCCGCCGGCGAGCGCGCCCGCCAGCGCGAGCAGCTTCACCGCGCGCCCGGCCCGCGCACGCCGCTGCTGCGTGCGGGCCAGCTTCTGGATCTTCCGGGCCGGGACCTGACCGCGCAGCGCCACCAGCGCTGCGGCACCGCGCGCCGCGGCCTCGTCCGCGACCGGCGCCGCCGCGGCCATCGCCTGCTCGATCCGCGGCCGGGAGTACTCGGCGGCCTGCCGGGCGGCCCGGCGCGCCCGGCAGGCGGCTTCCTGGGCGGCCTGGTCGATCTTCGGCGGCACATGGGCCATGGCCTGCGTGCGGGCCTGTTCCAGCCGGGGTGCGACATAGGCGCCGTACTGGACGCGGGCCTGGTCGGCGGCCAGCGTCACCTTCGGCGCGAGCCGTACGCGTGCCTCGTGTGCGTAGTGCGCGGCCCTGTCCCTGGCCGTGTCGGCGTAGGGCGCCACCACTTCCGCGGCGTGCAGCACGCTGTCCTTCGCCGAGCCGGTCGCGGCGCGCACGCTGTCGATGCGGGTCACGGGTTCCTCCTCCTCGGTGGCGTACGGTAATTCGACTTTCCACCCTTTTACGGATCATGCCTGCCAACGGGCCCGGTGGCATGTGCGACCGGGCATCCGGGTCACGGGTGACGCACGTGGTCACCGCGCCGGCCCTGCCGGCCGGAAGTCCGCCGAAAGGCGGGCACGTGCGGCAAGGGCTGAATCGATGGGGGATGAATGCGGAGCAACAGGAGCTTGTCGTCGACAATGCCACGGATCGCCGCGCCGCGCTCCCGCCCGGGACGACTCGCCCGGTTCTCCGCAACCGGATCGGCGGATCTCCCCGAGGGAACCGACCGCCGGGCGACGCACGGCGCGGGCCGTGCGAGGATCGGGGAGTCACAGGAAGACAACGGAAGGCAGATCGTGGCTGAGCAGCTCTACGCCACCCTGAAGACCAACCACGGCGACATCGAGGTCCGGCTCCTGCCGAACCACGTTCCCGAGACGGTCCGGAACTTTGTCGAACTCGCCACTGGCGAGCGTGAGTGGACCCACCCCGCCACCGGCGAGAAGTCCAAGGCGAAGCTCTACGACGGCACGGTCTTCCACCGGGTGATCAGCGGTTTCATGATCCAGGGCGGTGACCCGCTGGGCAACGGCACCGGCGGTCCCGGCTACCAGTTCAAGGACGAGTTCCACCCGGACCTCTCCTTCGACAAGCCCTACCTGCTGGCCATGGCCAACGCGGGTCCGGGCACCAACGGCTCGCAGTTCTTCATCACCGTCGGTCCGACGGCCTGGCTGAACCGCAAGCACACCATCTTCGGCGAGGTCACCGACGCGGCCAGCCAGAAGGTCGTGGACTCCATCGCGACCGCGCAGACCAACCCGCGCACCGACCGCCCGCTCAAGGACGTCGTCATCGAGTCGGTCGTCGTGGAGACCCGCGAAGGCTGAGTGAAGGGCTCGTCCCGACATCTCCGCGAGGGAACCAAACGCCCCGCTTGTCCGTAAGGATGGGCGGGGCGGTGCGTTGCCCACGAGCAGCCGCAGCCGTGTTTCGCGGCGGGCCGGCGGGACCAGTAGGACGAGCAGGACAGCAGGACGAATCGAGGGGAACCCCATGGACCAGGCACCAGGCAGCCCGACGGGCCCGACGGGCCAGGACCCGGCGGACCAGGGCCCGCCGGACGCCCACAGCCTGCCGACCTGCTACCGCCATCCGGGTCGCGAGACCGGCATTCGCTGCGTCCGCTGCGACCGGGCGATCTGCCCCGAGTGCATGGTCGACGCCTCTGTGGGCTTCCAGTGCCCGGACTGCGTCCGCGGCGGCTCCGGCACCGGCCACCCGCCCGCCGCGTCGCGGCCCCGCACGCTGGCCGGCGGCACCATGACCGCCGACCCCCGCCTGCTCACCAAGATCCTCATCGGGATCAATGTCGCGGTGTTCATCGCGGTCAGCGTCGACTCCTCGCTCGTGGGCAACCTGTTCCTGATCGGCGCCTGGCCGCCGGCTCCCTTCACCCCCACCTCGGGTGTCGCGGCCGGCGAGTGGTACCGCCTGGTGACCTCGATGTTCACGCATCAGGAGATCTGGCACATCGGCTTCAACATGCTGAGCCTGTGGTGGCTGGGCGGCCCCCTGGAGGCGGCCCTGGGACGGCTGCGCTATCTGTCGCTGTACTTCGTCTCCGGGCTGGCGGGCGGAGCGCTGACCTACCTGCTTGCCTCGCCGAGCCAGGCCTCGCTCGGCGCCTCGGGCGCCATTTTCGGCCTGTTCGGCGCCACCGCGGTGCTGATGCGCAGGCTCAACTACGACATGCGGCCGATCATCGCCCTGCTGGTGATCAACCTGATCTTCACCTTCAGCTGGAGCGGCATCGCCTGGCAGGCGCACATCGGCGGCCTGGTCGCCGGTGTCGTGGTGGGGTACGCGATGGTGCACGCCCCGCGCGAGCGGCGTGACCTGGTGCAGTACGGCACGTGCGCGCTGGTGCTGGCGGTCGTCGTCGTGTTGACGGTGCTCAGAACGGTTCAGCTCACCTGAGAGCGTCCGTTGTCCACAACCGGTGTCGGATCTTGTGCATAGCGTGCGGGAACGGGTGCGCCCCCTGCCGATGTCCTGTGTTGTCGCAGGTCAGGCAGGGGGCGTGCACGCTCTGGAGGAGCGGTGTGACAGTCGTACCGGTGTCAACGGCAGGCGGGTTATCCACAGATCATCAGCGTTTTCCCCAGGCAGCATGTGGAAATTTTCACCAGCCTGTGGATAACTCAGCGGATAGCCGTGGGCAAAGCTGCGTTCACCGGAAGGACGACGTCACTTCCACTGCGTGGAGACGGCGAACCCGGCGGCGATGAAGCCGAAGCCCACGACGATGTTCACGTTGTCGAGGGCCTTGATGGGCAGTGAGCCGTCGGTCACGTAGAAGACGACGATCCAGGCCAGCCCGATGAGGAACAGCGCCAGCATGACGGGCGCGACCCAGCCGCGGCCCTCCAGCTTGATACTCGCCGCCTGCTTGGCGGGCGGCGGCGTGTAGTCGGCCTTCTTGCGGATACGTGACTTCGGCACGAGGGTCTCTCCTGTCGATGCGCTGGTGGCCGCGCAGGGAACTGGGCTGGCTCCGGAGCAGCGTACAAGGGCACTCCGAGCACTCCCCCGGACGTCCGTTAGCGTAGTGCTTCCGCGGCGCCGAAGGAGATAAGGGTACGTTGACCAATTCCGCCGACTTCTCGGGGACGGGTGCCGGCCCGGCCCGCACGCGCCGCCCGAGGCCCGTGCGGATCCTTACCGTGGCCGTCTTCGCCCTCGCCGGGCTGATCTTCTTCACCAGTTTCAACACGGCCAAGGGCACCAACATCCGCACGGACACGTCCCTGCTGAAGCTGTCCGACCTCGTCCAGGAGCGCAGCCGGAAGAACAAGGAACTCGACGAGTCCAACGCCGCCCTGCGCGACGACATCGAGTCCCTCGCCGCGCGCGACGACGGCGGCAAGCCCCAGGACGGCAGGCTGACCGGCCTGGAGAAGAGCGCGGGCACGCAGAAGCTCACGGGCAGGGCGATCACGGTCACGCTCAACGACGCCCCGCCCGACGCCACCGCGAAGCTGCCCGGCTACCCCGAGCCGCAGCCCGACTACCTGGTGATCCACCAGCAGGACCTCCAGGCCGTGGTCAACGCGCTGTGGAACGGCGGCGCCCAGGGCATCAAGGTGATGGACCAGCGGCTGATCTCCACCAGTGCGGTGCGCTGCGTGGGCAACACGCTGATCCTCCAGGGCCGCGTCTACTCGCCGCCGTACAGGATCACGGCGGTCGGCGACCCGGCGAAGCTCCAGAAGGCGCTCGCGGACTCCCCGGCGATCCAGAACTACATGGTGTACGTCAACGTCTACGGCCTGGGCTGGAAGGTCACCGACGACGGAACCGCCACCCTGCCCGGCTACTCGGGCACGGTGGACCTGCACTACGCGAAGCCCGTGCAGTAGTCGTACTGGTGAACGGAACGGCCCGGTTCGCGTATCGGATCGACAAAGGGCCGTACAAAAACGGGTCCGCGGTCGTTGAGGTGATCGACGCTGTTGCCACGTACGTCCGGGCGCAGGCGGTTTCCGCACGGCTCACGGAGGCCGGGAAACCTCGGGCGCCGCGCCGTTAGTCTGGTGGCGTACGGCGTGAGTCTGGTGCCGTGGGAGACGGAAGGGACGGCATGTACGGCTGGATCTGGCGGCATCTGCCGGGGAACGCGTGGGTGAGGGCGCTGATCTCACTGGTACTCGTCCTCGCCGTGGTCTACGCCCTGTTCCAGTACGTCTTCCCGTGGGCCGAACCGCTGCTTCCCTTCAACGATGTGACGGTGGACAACCAGTGAGTGCGCGGATTCTCGTCGTCGACAACTACGACAGCTTCGTCTTCAACCTGGTCCAGTACCTGTACCAGCTGGGGGCCGAGTGCGAGGTGCTGCGCAACGACGAGGTGTCGACGGCGCACGCGCAGGACGGCTTCGACGGCGTACTGCTCTCGCCGGGTCCGGGCACGCCCGAGCAGGCCGGTGTCTGCGTGGAAATGGTCCGGCACTGTGCCGCGACCGGTGTCCCCGTCTTCGGCGTGTGCCTGGGCATGCAGTCGATGCAGGTGGCCTACGGCGGTGTGGTGGACCGCGCGCCCGAGTTGCTGCACGGCAAGACCTCGCCGGTGGAGCACGAGGGCACGGGCGTCTTCGCGGGCCTGCCCTCCCCCTTCACGGCGACCCGCTACCACTCCCTGGCCGCCGAGCCGGCGACCGTGCCCGACGAGCTGGTGGTCACGGCGCGCACGCAGGACGGCATCATCATGGGCCTGCGGCACCGTGAACTCCCCGTCGAGGGCGTGCAGTTCCATCCCGAGTCGGTGCTGACCGAGCACGGGCACCGGATGCTGGCCAACTGGCTGGCGGAGTGCGGCGACAAGGAGGCCGTGGCGAGGTCGGCGGGGCTCGCCCCGGTGGTGGGCAGGGCCACGGCGTGACCGCGCTGCGCCCCGAGCGCGAGACGGACACCTCGTACGGGCAGCAGTCGTACGGGGGACCGGACGCGTTCGAAGGGTGGTACGGCGCCGGCCAGGCGCAGGGTGTGCCCCAGGACCCCTACGCCGCGTCCTACGGGCCGCAGGGGGCGGCGCCCCAGCAGGTCGCCCCGAACGTGCCCCCGCAGGGCGCGGAGCCCCCGCAGGGCGCGACGGGGGCGCCGTACGGGTCCTCGGGCGACGCGACGGCGTATCTGCCTCCCGTCGACGACGAGACGATGGCGCTGCGGATCCCGGAACCGCCGCCTGGCGCCTCTTCCGCCGCGCAGGCCTCCTCGCCCTCGCCGGGTGGGCGCGCGGCCCGCAGAAAGGCCGCCAGGCGCCGTAACGGACGTCGTGGGGCCGCTGGCGGCCCGCTGCCGGAGGAGGACAGCCCGGCGGACCGGTCGTCGGCGCCGCTGTCCCGGATGGAGGCGCGCCGGCAGGCGCGGGCGCGCAGGGCGAGCCCGGCCGTGATCGCCAGCCGGGTCATCGGCGAGCTGTTCATCAGCACCGGTGTGGTGATGCTGCTCTTCGTCACCTACCAGTTGTGGTGGACGAACGTCCGGGCGCACGCGCAGGCGGGCAGTGAGGCGCACCAGCTCCAGGACGACTGGGCGAGCGGCAAGCGCAGCCCCGGGACGTTCGAGCCGGGGCAGGGCTTCGCCCTCCTGCACATCCCGAAGCTGGACGTGGTGGTGCCCATCGCGGAGGGCACCAGCAAGGCGAAGGTGCTGGACAAGGGCATGGTCGGGCACTACGGCAAGGGCGATCTCAACACGGCGATGCCCGACGCGAAGACGGGCAACTTCGGGCTGGCGGGCCACCGCAACACGCACGGTGAGCCGTTCCGGTACATCAACAAGCTCTCGCCGGGCGACGCGATCGTCGTGGAGACGCAGGACACGTACTTCGTCTACAAGATGGCGTCGATCCTGCCGGTGACCCCGCCGGCCAACATCAGCGTCCTCGATCCCGTTCCGAAGGGGTCGGGCTTCACCGGACCCGGCCGTTACATCACGCTGACCACGTGCACACCGGAGTTCACCAGCAAGTACCGGATGATCGTCTGGGGCAAGATGGTCGAGGAACGGCCGCGCAGCAAGGGCAAGCCGGATGCGCTCGTCAGTTAAAGGGCGGATGAACAGTGGCAGCGACCACGGACGACACGGCAGGGCACACCGACGGCCGCGAAGGGCACGGTGACGCGTCGGGCGCCGGCCGAGGGCGGCGCCGCCGGGGGACCGGCCCGCTGGCCCTCGCCGTCAGCGTCTTCGGTGAGCTCCTGATCACGACGGGTCTGGTTCTCGGCCTGTTCGTCGTCTACTCCCTGTGGTGGACGAACGTCCTGGCGGACCGCAAGGCCGACCGGGAGGGCGGCAAGGTCCGCGACGAGTGGGCGCATTCCGTGCCCGGCGGCCCCGGAGCGCTGGACACCAAGGACGGCATCGGCTTCCTGCACGTGCCGTCCATGCACAACGGCGAGGTCCTGGTCAAGAAGGGCACGGCGGAGGAGATCCTCAACGACGGGGTGGCCGGCTACTACACGGACCCCGCCAAGGCGACCCTTCCGATGTCCGGCAAGGCCGGCAACTTCACCCTCGCCGCCCACCGGGACGGTCACGGTGCCAAGTTCCACAACATCGACAAGATGCGCGTGGGCGATCCGGTCGTCTTCGAGACCAAGGACAAGTGGTACGTCTACAAGGTCTACGACATCCTCCCGGAGACCTCCAAGTACAACGTCCAGGTCCTGTCCGCGGTCCCCGAGGAGTCGGGCGTCAAGAAGCCCGGCCACTACATCACCCTGACGACCTGCACGCCGGTGTACACCTCCCGCTACCGCTACGTGGTCTGGGGCGAACTGGTCCGCACGGAGAAGGTCGACGCCAGGCGGACCCCGCCGGCGGAACTGCGATGAGCTGACCGGCGTACGACGGAGCCCCGGTTCCCCTTGTTGGAGGGGAGCCGGGGCTCCGAGTGCCGGGGTCGGGGGTCAGCCGCCGAAGAAGCCGCCGTTGCCCCTGTTGTTGCCTCCCCCGAAGGTGGTCAGCGTGATCTGGGTGCTGCCGGGGTCGTCGACCTCTTGCCCCTCGCCCGGATCCTGCTTGAAGACCACCGAGTTGTCGTCCTGGTTGCTGCCATCGGCGAACTGGACGTTGGTGAAGCCCTCAGCCGCGAGTATCTGCCTGGCCTCCGCCACCGTTCGGCCGCGGACGTTGGGCACCTGCTTCTTCTGCTGCTGGAACTTGCCGACCTGGATGTTCACGTTCGCACCCTTGTCGACCTGCTGGCCGATGCCCGGGTCGGTCTGGACGACCTTGCCGTCCCGGTTGGGGTCGTCGGTGGGCACCTCGCTGCACGTGCTGTTGAGGTTGACGCCCTGAAGCACCTGCTGGGCCTCTTGGCAGGTCTTGCCCGAGACGTCCGGGACCGCGACCTGCCTCTTCTCCGTGGCGACCGTGAGCGTGATGGTGGAGCCCTTCTCCACCTTCGTGTCGCCCTTGACGTCCTGGTCGATGACTACATCGGGATCCTGGTCCGACTCCTGGGTCTTCTTCTCGACCTTGAAGCCCAGATCGTCCAACTGGGACTGCGCCGCCTCGAAGCTCAGGCCGCGGACACTGGGAACCGTCACCTTCGGCGCCCCGGTCGACAGCACCAGGTTGACCGTGTCGCCCTTCTTGACCTTGCCGTCCTTGGGTTCCTGCGAGCAGACCCTGCCCTTGGGCTGGTCGTCGCAGGTGTCCTGGGTGAAGGCCACTTCGATGCTGGCGTTCCTGGCCGACTCCTGGGCCTCGCGCTTCGTCTGGCCGACGAAGATGGGGACGTTCAACTCGTCGTTGTTGACGCCGTTGCTGCTGAAGGCGTACATGCCGATGAAGATCGCGCCGACGAGGACCAGGAGGCCGGCGACGATCAGCATGATCGTCGAGGTGTTGGACTTCTTCTGACGGCGCCGGTCGGGGCGGTCGTCGTAGCCGTAGCCGCCGTCGTCCGGGTTCATGGGCGGCAGCATCGTCGTCGCGCCCGCGGCTCCGGCGTCGGAGCGCAGGGCGGTGGTCGGCTGGTCGTCGGGGTAGCCGCCGTAGCCGACCGCGCCCATGGCGGCCGTGGCCGCGACCGGCTGGCCGTCGAGGCAGGCCTCGATGTCGGCGCGCATCTCGTCGGCGGACTGGTAGCGGTAGTCGGGGTCCTTGACCAGCGCCCGCATCACGATCGCGTCCATCTCGGGCGTGATCTCCGGGTCGAAGACGCTCGGCGGCTGCGCCTCCTCGCGCACGTGCTGGTAGGCCACCGCGACCGGGGAGTCACCCACGAAGGGCGGGCGGACCGTCAGTAGCTCGTAGAGCAGGCAACCTGTCGAGTACAGGTCCGAGCGCGCGTCGACCTGCTCGCCTTTGGCCTGCTCGGGAGACAGGTACTGGGCGGTGCCGATGACGGCCGCGGTCTGGGTCATGGTCATGCCGGAGTCGCCCATGGCGCGGGCGATGCCGAAGTCCATGACCTTGACCTGGCCGTTGCGGGTCAGCATGACGTTGGCAGGCTTGATGTCGCGGTGGACGATGCCGCTGCGGTGGGCGTACTCCAGGCCCTGGAGAATGCCGATGGTCATCTCCATGGACCGCTCCGGCAGCAGCTTGCGGCCGCTGTGCAGCAGTTCCCGGAGCGTGGAGCCGTCGACGTACTCCATCACGATGTACGGGATCGAGACCCCGTCGATGTAGTCCTCGCCCGTGTCGTAGACCGCGACGATCGCGGGATGGTTGAGCGAGGCGGCCGACTGGGCCTCCCGGCGGAACCGGGCCTGGAAGGAAGGGTCGCGCGCCATGTCGGCGCGGAGCGTCTTCACCGCCACGGTGCGTCCCAGCCGGGTGTCATGCGCGAGGTACACCTCCGCCATGCCACCACGGCCGAGCACATGGCCCAGCTCGTACCGGCCGCCGAGGCGACGCGGCTCTTCCATAGCTAGCTACCAGCCCTCTCCGTCGGTCCCGACCGGCACCCTTGTGCCGCCGGAGGCTGCTGTCCGGGCCTACCGTACCCGGCTCGCTCTGTGTGACTTGGCCAAGCCCGTCACCCGATACAGGACCGGTATCGCAACGTGCACCGATGTGAAGGGAGCGTGACAGGACTCACTGCCTGGCGCTGATGACCGCCTCCATGACGTTCTTCGCGATGGGAGCCGCCAGGCCGCCGCCGGAGATGTCGTCGCGGTTGGCGTTGTTGTCCTCGACCACCACGGCCACGGCGACCGGCGAGCTGCCGTCGGCGAGCTTGGCGTAGGAGATGAACCAGGCGTACGGCTTCTCGCTGTTGTCGACGCCGTGCTGGGCGGTACCGGTCTTGCCGCCCACCGTGACGCCGTTGATCTTCGCGTTCTGGCCGGTGCCGTCCTTGACGACGGTCTCCATCATCGACTGGAGGATCTGGGCGTTCTGCGAGCTGAGCGGCCGGCTCAGCTCCTGCGGCTCCGTCTGCTCCAGGGTGTCCACGCTGGGCGACTGCAGCTTGTCGACCATGTACGGCTTCATCAGCTTGCCGTCGTTGGCGACGGCGGAGGCGACCATGGCCATCTGGAGCGGGGTGGCGGCGGTGTTGAACTGGCCGATGGAGGACAGGGCCGTCTGCGACTCGTTCATGTCGTCGGAGAACACCGAGGCGTTGCTGCGCACCGGCGTGAACTGCTCGCTGTCGAAGCCGAACTTCTTCGCCTCCTCGAGCATCTTGTCGTTGCCGAGGTCCGCGCCGATCTTGCCGAAGACGGTGTTGCAGGACACCCGCAGCGCCTCACGCATGGTGGCGTCCTTGCAGGGGATGTTGCCCTCGTTCTGCAGCGGCGTCGTCGTGCCCGGCATGATCCACGGCAGTGGCGAGTTGGTGGCTTCGTCCGCCGACTTGTACAGGCCGTTCTCCAGCGCGGCGGCCGCGGTGACCACCTTGAAGGTGGAGCCCGGCGGGTAGGTCTCGCGCAGTGCCCGGTTCAGCGTCGGGTCGTTGGGGTCGGCCGTCTTCTGGAGCTTCTGCCAGGCCTCGCCGTCCTTGTTGGAGTTGCCGGCGAACGACGACGGGTCGTAGGACGGGTAGGACGCCAGGGCGAGGATCTTGCCGGTGGCGGGGTCGAGGGCCACCGCGGCACCCTTGCCGCCGACCTTCTTCAGGCCGTCGTAGGCGGCCTTCTGCGCGGCCGGGTTGAGCGTGGTGACCACGTTGCCGCCCTGCTTGGGCTTGCCGGTGATCATGTCCAGGGTGTTGCGGAAGAACAGCCGGTCGTCGTTGCCGGTGAGGATGCCGTCCTCGATGGACTCCAGCTGGGTGGCGCCGAAGGCCTGGGAGGTGAACCCGGTGACCGGCGCCCACATGGGGCCGTCCTTGTACGTGCGCTTGTACTTGAGGTCGTTGAGTCCGTTGCTCTTGGTCTCGACCGACCCGGTGATCGGGTTGCCGCCGCCGACGATGATGTCGCCGCGCGGGGTCGCGTAACGGGCGATGGTGACACGGCGGTTGTGCTTGTCGTTCTTGAGGGTGTCGGCCTTGACGTACTGGATCCAGTTGTCACGGACGAGCAGGGTGAGTACGAGGAGACCGCAGAAGATCGCGATTCGGCGCAGGGGCTTGTTCACGGGCGGACCACCTGGGTCATCTCGGCGTCGGGGTTGGAGGCGGGAGCGGGCGCCGGTCTGCGGGCGGTGTCGCTGATCCGGATCAGGATGCCGATCAGGGCCCAGTTGGCGAGGACGGAGGAACCGCCGTACGCCAGGAAGGGCATCGTCATACCGGTCAGCGGGATGAGGCCCATGACACCGCCGGCCACGACGAAGACCTGGAGGGCGAAGGCGCCGGACAGGCCGACGGCGAGCAGCTTGCCGAAGGGGTCGCGGGCGGCCAGCGCGGTGCGCACGCCGCGTTCCACGATCAGGGCGTAGATCAGCAGGATGGCCATGAGGCCGGCCAGGCCCAGCTCCTCGCCGAAGGTGGCGAGGATGAAGTCGGAGTTGGCGGCGAACTTGATGAGGTCGGAGTGGCCCTGGCCGAGGCCGGAGCCGAGGGTGCCGCCGGAGCCGAACGCCCAGAGCGCTTCCATGGACTGCTCGGAGTGGCCTTGGACGCCCTTCTGGCTGAGCGCGTACTCCTTCATCGGGTTGAGCCAGGCCTGGACGCGCTGCTGGACGTGCGTCTCGAAGCTGGCCACACCGACGGCGCCGACGGCGGACATCAGCAGACCGAAGACGATCCAGCTGGTCCGCTCGGTGGCGACGTACAGCATGATGACGAACATTCCGAAGAACAGCAGCGACGTGCCGAGGTCGGTCTCGAAGACCAGGATCAGGATCGAGATGAACCAGACGACCAGGATCGGGCCGAGGTCGCGGCCGCGCGGCAGGTACAGGCCCATGAAGCGGCGGCTGGCGAGGGCCAGCGCGTCGCGCTTCACCATCAGGTAGCCGGCGAAGAAGACCGCCAGCACGATCTTCGCGAACTCACCGGGCTGGATGGAGAATCCGGCGACCGAGATCCAGATCTTGGCGCCGAAGATGTCCTGTCCGAGGCCGGGGACCAGGGGCAGCAGCAGCAGGATCAGCGCGCCGACCATGGAGATGTAGGTGTAGCGCTGCAGGACGCGGTGGTCCTTGAGGAAGATCATCACGACCACGAACAGGGCGATGCCCAGCGCCGTGTACAGCAGCTGCCGAGGCGCGGCCGTTCCCGCCTGGTCGATGGCCTGGAGCAGTTTCGACTGGTCCAGGCGCCAGATGACGACCAGTCCGAGCCCGTTCAGCAGGGTGGCCAGCGGCAGCAGCAGCGGGTCCGCGTACGGGGCGAACTTGCGGACGACGAGGTGCGCGACACCGGCCAGCAGACCGAGGCCCAGGCCGTAGCTCAGCAGGCCCGCGGGCACCTGGCCGTTGATGGCCAGGCCCACGTTGGCGTAGGCGAACACCGGGATGGCGACGGCGAAGACCAGCAGCGCGAGTTCGGTGTTGCGGCGGCTGGGCGCGCCGATCGCGCCGATCGTGGACGTGTGCTGCATCGACGGGTTGGTAGTGCTCATCGTGTGACAGGGCCTCTCACGGCTTGCCTACTGCTTACCGCACAGCGAGACGACCTTCTGCTCTTCCTCCGAGAGAGTGGGGCCGGGGCTGGGAGTGGACGCGGTGGCGGACGTGGACGGGGAGGACGGGGACTTGGCCGTCGACGGGTTCGGCGCCGGTGTCGCCTTGGACGTGAAGGCGGTGCGGGTGGTTCCCGTGGTGCCGCCCGCCTGGCCCTCCTCGGCCTTGGCGCCGTTCTTGTCCTCGGCGGTGCGGCGCTGGACCTCCTTCTTGCACGCGGAGGCCTGCACGGACAGCTCGTCGATCTTCTTCTGGGCGTTGGCCAGACCGCCCTCGGTGATCGTCGCTCTGACCTGCTGCTGCTGGTAGGGCGGCAGGTACTTGAGTTCGATCTCGGGGTGGTCGGCGTGGATCTTCGACAGCTTCAGCCACGCCAGGTCCTGGCTGATGCCCCGGTACAGGGCGACGTGCTCCTCGTTGGCGCCGACGAAGTACTGCGTCTGCGTCCAGCGGTGGCCGCCGTAGAGGCCGCCGCCGAGGACCGCGAGCGTGAGCACGCTGTAGAAGGAGCGCTTGAGCCACCTGCGGCTCTTGCGGGGTTTGACGAAGTCGTCCTCGCCGTATTCGTCCGCGGGGGCGTAGCCGGCGGTGTCGCCGCCGGAGCCGGGCGGGCCGAACTCGCCGCCACCGCCGCCCTGTCCGGGCACCTGGCGGCCGAGGCCCGAGGCGCGTCCGGCGGGGGTCTGCATGATGCCGTTGTCGTGCAGGTGGTTCTGGTTCTCGGCGACCGCGCCGACCACGACCGGGGTGTCGGAGAGCTGTCCGGCGAGGGTGTCGCCGGTGTCCAGGTCGAGGACGTCGGCGACGATCACGGTGATGTTGTCGGGGCCGCCGCCGCGCAGGGCGAACTGGATCAGTTCCTGCACGGTCTCCTGCGGCCCCTGGTAGCCGGCGAGGGTCTCCTCCATCGTCTGGTGGGAGACGACGCCGCTGAGGCCGTCGGAGCAGATCAGATAGCGGTCGCCGGCGCGTACCTCGCGGATGGACAGGTCGGGTTCGACGCGTTCGCCGCTGCCGAGGGCGCGCATGAGCAGCGCGCGCTGCGGGTGGGTGCTGGCCTCCTCCTCGGTGATGCGTCCCTCGTCGACGAGGCGCTGCACCCAGGTGTGGTCCTGCGTGATCTGGGTCAGCACGCCGTCGCGCAGGAGGTAGGCGCGCGAGTCGCCGACGTGCACCAGGCCGAGGCGCTGGCCGGTCCACAGCAGGGCGGTGAGCGTGGTGCCCATGCCCTCGAGCTGGGGATCCTCCTCGACCATGGCGCGCAGCTGGTCGTTGGCGCGCTGTACGGCGGTGCTGAGCGAGGTGAGGATGTCGGAGCCGGGGATGTCGTCGTCGAGGGCGACGATGGTGGAGATCACCTCGGAGGAGGCGACCTCGCCGGCGGCCTGGCCGCCCATTCCGTCGGCGATCGCGAGCAGCCGCGGGCCGGCGTAACCGGAATCCTCGTTGCCCTCGCGGATCATGCCTTTGTGCGATCCGGCGGCGAAGCGCAGTGACAGACTCATGCGCACCTCGCCCGTCGGCTCCGGGTACATCCGCACGGTGCCCACCCTCCGGTCGGGAGCGCGCCGGGGCCCGGGGTGCCGGCCGCCGTTGCGTGCTCGCTCCGCTCGCTCATTAGTCGTATTACTTCCGCAGCTCGATGACGGTCTTGCCGATGCGGATCGGCGCGCCCAGCGGGATCGGTGTGGGGGTCGTCAGCCGGGTCCGGTCCAGGTACGTGCCGTTGGTGGATCCGAGGTCCTCGACGATCCACTGACCGCCCTGGTCCGGGTAGATCCTGGCATGGCGGCTGGAGGCGTAGTCGTCGTCCAGCACGATCGTGGAGTCGTGCGCACGGCCCAGGCTGATGGTCTGGCCCTGCAGCGCGACGGTGGTACCGGTGAGGATGCCCTCGGTCACCACGAGTTTGGTGGGGGCGTTGCGGCGCTGGCGGCCACCGCCCTGCTGGCCGCGCTGCTGCGGCGGCGCCGCGGCCTGGCGCGCGGCCTGCTGCGGCCGGGCGGTCTCCCTGCGGGACCCCCGCTGGGTGACGCGCGTACCGAACAGGTCGCTGCGGATGACCTGCACGGCCACGATCACGAACAGCCACAGTACGGCCAGGAAACCCAGCCGCATGACCGTGAGGGTCAGCTCTGACATTGCCCCCGCTTCACCCTTCGGCTTGCCGGTAAATGATGGTGGTGCTGCCCACGACGATCCGCGAGCCGTCGCGGAGCGTAGCGCGGGTGGTGTGCTGCCCGTCCACCACGATGCCGTTGGTGGACCCGAGATCCTGGATCGTCGAGGGCGTTCCGGTCCGGATCTCGCAGTGCCGGCGGGAGACGCCGGGGTCGTCGATCCGCACGTCGGCCTCGGTGCTGCGGCCGAGCACGAGTGTCGGGCGGGAGATCTGGTGGCGATTGCCGTTGATCTCGATCCAGTGGCGGGTGGCGCCGCCGGCGGCCGGGGCGGGCGCGGGCCGCTGGGCGGCGGGCGGGTAGCCGTAGCCGCCGGGGCGGGCGCCGGGCGGCGGCGCG
>NZ_NNBK01000014.1 GCF_002803075.1 Streptomyces sp. CB01373
TGATGTTGAGGATGAGGTCGGTGACGTCCTCCTTGACGCCCGGCACGGTGGTGAACTCGTGCAGGACACCGTCGATGCGGATGCTGGTGACAGCGGCACCGGGAATCGACGACAGGAGGGTACGGCGAAGGGAGTTGCCGAGGGTGTAGCCGAAGCCCGGCTCCAGCGGCTCGATCACGAACCGGGAGCGGAACTCATCGACGACCTCTTCGGTCAACGAGGGACGCTGAGCGATCAGCACGGGGTATTGCCTCCAGTGTTTGGCGCCCGCCATGTGACGCCGTAGACACCACGAAGGATACGGGCGGTTCGGCCGCCTGCGAGGCCGAACCGCCCGACCCCGCCCGTCTGCCGACCGGTCGGCGGGCTCAGCTCTCGCCGGAGTGGAGGGCGATGATCAGCTCCTCCTACCGCTGGGTGTCGGCCACCAGCGCGGTTCGTAGGTGCATACTGGGGGCGATGACAAAGCCTGCTGCACCGAAGCGTCATTTGCCCACCAGCCCCTTCAAGGCCCCGGTCGCGCCGCCGCCCAAGCACTTCGCCGTGGGCGACCAGGTCACGCACGACGTGTACGGCCTCGGCCGGGTGATCGGCATCGAGGACGGAATCGCGGCGCTCGTGGATTTCGGCTCGGCGCAAATGCGGATCTTGAGCCCGTACGCCAAGATGACCAAGCTGTAGGACCGCTGTGCCCGGCCACGGCACGCCAGGCCCCGTCAGGGGCCTGCGACCCAAGGGAGACCCCTCATCGATCTGACGTCGCTGTTCTCCGCCCTGGAAGAGCAACCCCGCTGCGCCACTGCAGCATCGCCCCCTCCGACGGCAAACCCCTTCCGGGCGCCGGACTTCGGGGAAGGTGAGATCTTCCTGGCCGAGGATGTACAGGGGCCCGCCTCGGGCATGCGTGGCGCGCGACCCAACGCCGCCTAGCTCCCACGAGTGCGGTGGTTTCGGCAGTCGGCCACAGGTCGTCTGCGGAGCTGTGGTGAGGCGTGCGGCCGGCTGCACACAGCCCGGCACGTTGAAAGGCGCCCGTGTGACACCGAGCGGGCGCGCCGGCCGGGCGGGTGCTCAGCATGGCTGTCAGTCCTGGCCTGCTTGCCGCCGCCCCCTTTCGGGACCGGGATGACGTGACGGAAAGAGGGGCTCGGGTGGGTGACTGGGCTTCTCCTCCCCGTGGAGGTGGAACGGAAGGTTGTCGTCGGTAGGCGTATCGGACAGCCCGGGCCGTCTGTGGGCCGTCGGGAGCCAGTCGATCGACAGCTCACTCACGTGCCGGTGGCTCTGGAGTACGCGTCGCGGACGCAGGCCGGTACGTGGCCGCTGCGGCCCCAGTCAAGTGGTCCAGGACGCTTGCGACGCCGGGGCACTACGAGACGGTTGCGACGGCCTTCTGGACGCGATCCAAGCGCAGCCGGTTCTCCTCCAACCAGTCCGAGGCGACGTCGATCGGCATGCGCACAGCAATCTGCGTCGACGGCGAGTCGTGCACGGTCACCTCCACCGGGTCCTCGGGAACCACTGCCAGCCAGGCACTGCGGCCCCCAGTCGGCCACTCAGCCCCCGCCTCAGCCTCAAGAGCATCGAGACAACGCTCCCACTCGTCCAGATCCTCAAGGGATACCTGGAGGCCGACCCGTCCATTGACGAAGTCGCTCTTCAGGACGATCTCGGCCGCGTAGTACCGCTCTTCGCCCATTGTCAGGGGCTCACATGTCAGGACGACGACCTCGACCTGACATGCGAACAGCTCCTTTAGTCGGTGACGCGCGCATAGGTGAGGAATAGCGCTCCGCTCTTCAAGAGGGCTTGGTCTGTGAGTTCCCAGCGGCGCGGTTCGAAGGTGGACTTATGGGAAAAGAGCGGTATCCCGGCACCGATAGTAAGTGATCCCACCTTGAGGATCAGCTGATCGATCTCGGTGTACAGGGCATTGGCCAGCTCGGCGCCACCGATCAGCCAGATGTCCTTGCCGTCCTCCTGCTTCAGCTCTCGCACCTTCGCCACCGGATCGTCAGCTACCAGTTCGACGGCAGGGTCCGGGCTCTCGGACAGGGTTCGCGAGAAGACGAGATGACGCAGGTGGGGATAGGCGTCGGTGATCCCGGCCGCGAGGCCGATCTGATAGCTGCGTCGCCCTTCGAGGACGGTGTCGAAGCGCGTTCCCTCGGCCGTGACGGACAATGCCGCCCGGGCCGGAGCGGGGAGCGTCTCCGGGTACTCGGTCACGATGTACTGGAGGTAATCGTCAGGGATTGGCCAGAAGCCGTTCGGGCCGGAGGGATCGGCGCCGTCCGGCCCGGCAATGAAACCGTCGAGCGTGGTGGCGATGTAGTAGACGAGCCTGCGCACGGATGGCCTTTCGTCGATTGGCTGCGACGTGCGGCTCGAAGCGACCGTTTCGTGCAGAATTAACGGCCCCCCGATCGCGTGGTGATCATCGCACAGCCTGTTGGGAGATTCCGAAGGTTTCACATCGGGAGCAGAGTTGAGGAAGATCAGAAGTCGTCCGCGCTGGAGGACATCGCGCAGTTCCCGTTGGTGGCCGGCCTGAACGCCTCGCTCGTCCACGAGCACCTGCAACGACGGCCGGTGGAGATCCTCGCCCCCACGCCGAAGCGGCGCCGCTCCGCTCCGTCGTGGGTCTGAGCGCGTTGAGCACACCACGAGTAGGATGAGGGGCATGAGTGAGCCCACCGGCAAGTACTCGATCACCATGCCGCGTGACATCGCCGAAGCCGCCAAGGCCCGCGGTGGCCCCTCGGGACTGTCTGCTTACGTGGCCGCCGCCGTGGCCCGGCAGATCGAGCGCGACAACCTCAACGAACTCATCCAGGTCGCCGAGGCCGAGCACGGTCCCGTCACCGACGAGGAGATCCAGGCGTTGCGCGAACAGCTCCACCGGGCTCGTCGCGAGCAGGGCGGGACGAACGCCGCGTGACGCGTTCCCCCGCCGTTCCCGGCGGCACCCTGGTCCTCGACAGCGAGGGGCTGGCCAAGGCCGTGCTGCGGGACCGTGCCGTCACCGGCTGGCTGGCCCTGGCCCGAGCGGACGATCTCCGGGTGATCACCTCCGCGGCCACCCTGGTCGAGGTGGTCCACCCCCGGATCGGACGCCCGGCGCTGGAGTGGACACTGTCCCGACTCGTCGTCGAACCGGTCACTGAGACCGTCGCCCGCCACGCCGCCGCTCTCCTCACCGACGCCGGCCTGCACGGCCACAAGTACGCCATCGACGCCATGCTCAGCGCCACCGCACTCGCCGCGCCCGGCCCGGTCACGATCCTCACCTCGGACCCCGAGGACCTGACCGCGCTCTGCCGCGGACGGGCCACCGTGATCAAGGTCTGAAAGCGCGAGGGCCTGAACGGGATGCCCAGCACCCGCCGATGCCGGTGCCGGGCAGCCCGGGGCCGGTTCAGTCTGCGACCAGTACCACGTCCCGATGGCGTGTGGCGTGGATGTCGGGCAGGGGCAGGCCGTTGTGGGAGCTCAGTTCGACGAGGGCGGCCTCGACGCGGGCCGGGCCGGGGGTGAGCCGGTTCGGTGTCACCGTGCCGGAGTTGTGCCAGCGGTGGTAGGCGCCGTCGCACACGGCACGCGTGCCGCCGATGCCGTAGCGGGTGGCCGACGGGTCCTGGCTGATGGCGGCGCCGACGAAGACCAGGCCGTTCGCGTCGAAGCAGCGGTAGGTGCCGTATACGGTCACGGTGCCGTCCGCCGACAGGCGGGCCGTCTGGTCGATGGTCAGGTTGGCGTCCGGAGCGGCCGTCGCGGGTGTGCTCAGCGCGAGCACGGCGGCCGCCGCCGCGCCCAGGGCTCCGAGTACGGGACGCAGGGGCATGGAAGAACCTCCCGGGTGGCTGGAGAACACGAGCTTCCACTCGTACCCGGCGTCCTCGGCGGTGGCCGCGATCCTCACTCTTCGGCGGCGCGTGCCCGTCGACCACTTGGCCGACACCGCCCGATCAGCCCTCGCTCAGTACCGCGAAGCCGTCGAGTTCCACCAGGGCGCGCTCGTCCCACAGCCGTACGATCCCGACCACCGCCATCGCGGGGTAGTCACGGCCCGCCAACCGGCGCCATATGCGGCCGAGTTCGGCGGCGCGGGCTCGGTAGGCGGCGACGTCCGTGGTGTACACCGTGACCCGGGCCAGGTCCGACGCGGTGCCGCCGGCCGCCGCCAGCGCGGTCAGCAGGTTGGTCAGCGCCCGCTCGAACTGCTCGGGCAGGGTCTCTCCGACCACCTTGCCGTCGGCGTCCAGCGACGTCTGGCCCGCCAGGAACACCAGCCGTGAGCCGGTGGCGACCACCGCGTGCGAGAAGCCGGTGGGCGGGGACAGGACGGGAGGGTTCACACGGTCGGCGGTCACATGGCCTCCAGGGTCGTACGCGGCTCGGCGGTCACACGGACTCCCACTCCCCAGGCGGGTTCACGCGGTCGGCGGTCACATGACCTCCCGGGTCGTACGCGGCCAGGCGTTCACAAAAGTCGGTCACCGGCCCTCCCCGCGCTCACCCAGCCCCGCGTACAGCTCCTTCGCAATGATTCCCCGCTGCACCTCGCTCGCCCCCTCGTACACCCGGGGGGCGCGCACCTCGCGGTAGAGGTGTTCCAGCAGGTGGCCGCGGTGCAGGGCGCGGGCGCCGTGGAGTTGGACGGCGGTGTCGACGACGTACTGCGCGGTCTCGGTGGCGAGGAGCTTCGCCATGGCGGCGCGGCCGGGAACGCCGGGGGCGCCCTCGTCGTACGCCGTCGCCGCCGCGTACACCATCAGGCGGGCCGCCTCCGTACGCAGGGCCATCTCGGCGACCTGGTGGGCGACCGTCTGGAGGTCTCTCAGCTTGCCGCCGAAGGCGTCCCGGCGGGCGGTGTGGACGAGCGTGGCGTCCAGCGCCGCCTGCGCCATGCCCACGGCGAAGGCGCCGACGCTGGGGCGGAACAGGTTGAGCGTGCCCATGGCCACCCGGAAGCCGCGGTCCCTCTCGCCGATCACGTCCTCGGACGTGACGGGAACGCCGTCGAAGTGGAGCGCGCCGATGGGGTGCGGCGAGAGCATCTCCAGCGCTGTGCCGGTGAGGCCGGGGCGGTCGGCGGGCACCAGGAACGCGGTCACGCCGCGGGAGCCCGCGTCCGGTGCCGTACGGGCGAAGACGGTGTAGAAGTCGGCCTCGGGGGCGTTGGAGATCCAGCACTTCTCGCCGGTGAGCCGCCAGCGGGCGGGGCCGTCCGGGCGGGCCGCCAGCGCCAGTGCCGCCGCGTCCGAGCCCGCGCCCGGCTCGCTCAGGGCGAAGGCGGCGACCGCGCTGCCGTCCGTCACCCTCGGCAGCCAGTGGGCGCGCTGTGCGGGGGTGCCGTGGGCATGGACGGGGTGGGCGCCGAGGCCCTGGAGGGCGAGGGCGGTCTCGGCCTCGGTGCAGGCGTGAGCCAGGGACTCGCGCATCAGGCACAGATCGAGGGCGCCGGAGGTGAACAGGCGTGCCAGCAGGCCGAGTCGGCCCAGTTCGGCGAGGAGCGCGCGGTTGACGTGGCCCGGCTCGCCCTTCTCGGCGAGCGGGCGCAGCCGTTCGGCGGCCAGGACGCGCAACTCGGCGCACCAGGACGCCCGTTCCGGTTCGAGTGAGAATGCGGGCATTCGCCGTCCTCCCTGCCTCCCGACCTCCCGGTCGGCCGATCCGCCGGCCGCCGACCGCTGGCCGCTGGCCGCTGGCCGCCAGCCAACGGTCAACGACCAAAGGCCAGCCGCCAACCCGGCACCGCCCCCGGCCACCCGAGGCGCGATCCACCGTATCGCGTACCGTTGACTGTCGTCACCAACACGATACGCTCCTTGTGCGTGCCCACCACGACAAGGGGGCGAACCGCCATGGACACCGTGGACTCCGGCAGGGGCGGCACCGCGCGGCCGACGGCCTCCGCGCACGTGGACACCTTCACGCGCGACCACCTGCCGCCCCCGGACCAGTGGCCCGAACTCCGCTTCGACCTCCCGGAGCTGCGCTACCCGGACCGGCTCAACTGCGCCGCCGAGCTGCTGGACCGCACAGACGCCGGGCGCCCGGTGTTCCGTACCGCCGCCGGGGAGACGTGGACCTACGGCGACCTGCGCGCCCGCGTCGACCACATCGCGCACGTCCTGACCGGCGACCTCGGTGTGGTCCCCGGCAACCGGGTGCTGCTGCGCGGCCCCACCACCCCCTGGCTGGCGGCCTGCTGGCTGGCCGTGCTCAAGGCGGGCGCGGTCGCCGTCACCGTGCTGGCCCAGCAGCGCCCGCACGAGCTGAGCACGATCTGCGAGATCGCCCGGGTCCGGCACGCGCTGTGCGACATCCGGGCCGTGGACGACCTGGCCAACGCGGGGATACCGGGGCTCGTCGTCACGACGTACGGCGGCGACGGCCCCGACGACCTGTTGCGCCGTGCGGTGCCCGGCACGCCGTACCCGGCCGTGGACACCGCCGCCGACGACGTCGCGCTCATCGCGTTCACCTCGGGCACCACCGGGCGGCCCAAGGGCTGCGTGCACTTCCACCGGGACGTGCTGGCCGTCGCGGACACCTTCTCCCGCCATGTGCTCGGACCACGCGCGGACGACGTGTTCGCGGGCAGTCCCCCGCTCGGCTTCACCTTCGGGCTCGGCGGGCTCGTGGTCTTCCCGATGCGGGCCGGCGCCTGTGCGCTCCTGCTCGAACAGGCCCACCCGCGGCAGCTGTTGCCCGCGATCGCCGAGCACCGGGTGTCCGTGCTGTTCACCGCCCCCACCGCCTACCGCGCGATGCTCGACGAACTCGGCTCGTACGACGTCTCCTCGCTGCGGCGCTGCGTGTCCGCCGGGGAGAACCTGCCCGCGGCCACCTGGCACGCCTGGCGCGAGCAGACCGGAGTGCGCATCGTCAACGGCATCGGCGCCACCGAACTGCTGCACATCTTCATCTCGGCGGCGGACGAGGACATCCGGCCCGGCACGACCGGGTTTCCCGTACCGGGGTGGCACGCGCGCGTGCAGGACGAGCACGGTGAGCCGGTGCCGGACGGAGTGCCGGGGCTGCTTGCCGTCCAGGGTCCGGTCGGCTGCCGCTACCTCACCGACCCCCGGCAGCGCGTGTACGTGCGGGACGGCTGGAACGTCACCGGCGACACCTACGTCCGCGAGCCCGACGGCTACTTCCGCTACGTCGCCCGCGCCGACGACATGATCATCTCGGCCGGGTACAACATCGCCGGTCCGGAGGTCGAGGACGCGCTGCTGCGCCACCCGGACGTGGTGGAGACGGCGGTCGTCGGGCGGCCCGACGAGGACCGCGGGCAGGTCGTGGTCGCCTACGTCGTCCTGCGGCAGGGCGCTCGGCGGGACGCGGAGGCGCTGCGCGCGTACCTCAAGTCGGAGCTGGCTCCGTACAAGTGCCCGCGCGAGATCGTGTTCCTGGACGTGCTGCCGCGCACGGCCACCGGGAAGCTCCAGCGGTTCCGGCTGCGCGCCGACGGGGCCGCCGGTGACACCGCCCAGCGGTGACAGCGCAGACATGACACCACCCGGCGGTGACAGCGCGCACGTGGCACCGCCCGGCGGTGACGGCCCGCAGCGGCCCGGGTGACCAGTCGTGACGGTGACCAGCAGTGATGCCGAAGACCTAAAATGATCAACGTGTCCGAGCAGCAGGCGCTACACGCCCCGAGGTCCCTCATCGTCACGCTCTACGGCGCCTACGGCCGCTTCGCGCCGGGCCCCGTGCCCGTCGCCGAGCTGATCCGGCTGCTGGCCGCCGTCGGGGTGGACGCGCCGTCCGTGCGCTCCTCGGTGTCGCGGCTCAAGCGGCGCGGGCTGCTGTTGCCCGCCCGTACGGCGCAGGGCGCGGCCGGGTACGAACTGTCGGACGAGGCACGGCAGTTGCTCGACGACGGCGACCGCCGCATCTATGCCACGGCGCAGTCCGGGGACGAGGACTGGGTGCTGGCCGTGTTCTCCGTGCCGGAGTCGGAGCGCAACAAGCGGCACGTGCTGCGCTCCCGGCTGGCCGGGCTCGGCTTCGGCACGGCGGCGCCCGGTGTGTGGATCGCTCCGGCCCGTCTGTACGAGGAGACCCGGCACACCCTGCGGCGCCTGGGCCTTGACCCGTACGTCGACTTCTTCCGCGGTGAGCACCTGGGGTTCACCCCGACCGCTCAGGCGGTCGCGCGGTGGTGGGACCTGGCGGCGATCGCCGAGCAGCACGAGGCGTTCCTCGACCGGCACGCGCGCGTGCTGCGCGCCTGGGAGGAGCGTGCGGACACCCCGGCCGAGGAGGCCTATCGCGACTACCTCCTCGCCCTGGACTCCTGGCGCCATCTGCCGTACGCCGACCCGGGCCTGCCCGCGCGGCTGCTGCCCGCCGACTGGCCCGGTGCCCGCTCGGCCGCCGTCTTCCAGGGGCTGCACGAGCGGCTGCGGGACACGGGCGCCGAGTTCGCCGGTCTCTGACGCCGGTCACCTTCCGAGCGTCGGCCTCCGCACGACCGGTTCCGAGCCGCTGCCCCCGGCTCAACCCCCGTTCAACCTCGCTCAACCCCCCAGCCCCAGCCGCGGCTTGGGCGCGTCCGTACGCCCCGTCCGCGGGCGGCGGCTGCCCGCCCGGTAGGGCGCCGGCCAGGGCGCGGCCGGGCCCGTGTAGTCCTGTTCGGCGGCCGCGTGCAGGGTCCAGTGCGGGTCGTACAGATGTGGGCGGGCCAGCGCGCACAGGTCCGTACGACCGGCCAGGATCAGGGAGTTGACGTCGTCCCAGGAGGAGATCGCGCCGACCGAGATCACCGGGACGCCCGCCTCGTGGCGGATGCGGTCGGCGAACGGCGTCTGGTACGAGCGCCCGAACTCGGGGTGCTCGTCCGAGACCACCTGCCCGGTCGACACGTCGATCGCGTCGGCGCCGTGCGCGGCGAAGGCGCGGGCGATCTCCACGGCCTCGGCGGCGGTCGTACCGCCCTCGGCCCAGTCGGTGGCGGAGATCCTTACGGTCATCGGCCGTTCCTCGGGCCACACTCCGCGTACGGCGTCGAAGACCTCCAGCGGGAAGCGCAGCCGCTTGTCCAGTGAGCCGCCGTAGGCGTCGGTGCGCCGGTTGGTCAGCGGGGAGAGGAAGCCGGAGAGCAGATAGCCGTGGGCGCAGTGCAGTTCGAGCAGGTCGAAGCCGGCCCCGGCGGCTCGCCGGGCGGCGGCGGTGAACTGCTCGCGGATGTCGGTGAGCTGGGCCCGGGTGGCCTGGCGCGGGACCTGGCTGTCCGGCCGGTACGGGAGCGGGGAGGCGGCCACCAGCGGCCAGTTGCCCTGCGGCAGCGGCTCGTCCATGCCCGCCCACATGAGCCGGGTCGACCCCTTGCGTCCGCTGTGGCCGAGCTGCACGCCGATCGCGGTGTCCGGGGCCTGCCGGCGCACGAAGCCGGTGATCCGCCGCCAGGCCTCGGCCTGCCGGCCGGTCCACAGGCCGGCGCAGCCCGGGGTGATCCGGCCCTCGGGGCTGACGCAGACCATCTCGGTCATCACCAGTCCGGCGCCGCCGAGCGCCCGGGCGCCCAGGTGGACGAGGTGGAAGTCGCCGGGGACGCCGTCGGTGGCCGAGTACATGTCCATGGGTGAGACGACGACCCGGTTGCGCAGGGTCAGTCCGCGCAGCCGGAACGGGGTGAACATGGGCGGTGTCCCGGGCGGGCAGCCGAACTCGCGCTCCACGGCGTCGGTGAAGCGGGGGTCGCGCAGGCGGAGGTTGCCGTGGGTGACGCGGCGGCTGCGGGTGAGCAGGTTGAAGGCGAACTGGCGGGGCGGCATGCCGAGGTGGCGGTCCAGGTTCTCGAACCACTCCAGGCTGGCCCGGGCCGCGCGCTGGGTGGAGGCGACGACCGGCCTGCGCTCCTCCTCGTAGGCGGTGAGCGCCTCGGGCAGGGACGGCTGTTCGTCCAGGCAGGCGGCGAGGGCGAGGGCGTCCTCGACGGCGAGCTTGGTGCCGGAGCCGATGGAGAAGTGGGCGGTGTGGGCGGCGTCGCCGAGCAGTACGAGGTTGCCGTGCGACCAGCGTTCGGTGACGACCGTGCGGAAGGTGGTCCATGTGGACTTGTTGGAGCGCAGCGGCCGTCCGCCGAGCGCGTCCGCGAAGATCTTGGCGCAGCGCTCGACGGACTCCTGCTCGTCCATGGTGTCGAAGCCGGCCGCGCGCCACACCTCCTCGCGCATCTCGACGATGACCGTCGAGGCGCCATCGTCCCGCGGCCGGGAGGGCCTCGTTGAGGGGTGGTGGTCGGGCGACGGGCGGGAATAGGGGTAGCCGTGAAGTTGTGCCACGCCGTGCTCGGTCTCGGCGATCTCGAAGCGGAAGGCGTCGAGGGCGAAGTCGGCGGCCAGCCAGATGTAGCGGCAGCGGTGGCCGGTCACCCGGGGCCGGAAGACGTGGGCGTAGGCCTCGCGGGTGGCGCTGTGCACGCCGTCGGCGGCGACGACCAGGTCGTACGTCCGTGTCAGCCGCGCGGGGTCCGGTGCCTCGGTGCGGAAGCGCAGGTCGACGCCGAGCGCGCGGCAGCGTTCGTGCAGGATCCGCAGCAGGCGCCGTCTGCCGAGCGCGGCGAAGCCGTGGCCGCCGGAGGTGTGCCGGGTGCCCCGGTGGGCGATGTCGATGTCGTCCCAGCGCACGAACTCCCGGCGCAGTGCCTCGTACACCACCGGGTCGGCGTGTTCGATGCCGCCGAGTGTCTCGTCGGAGAGCACGACGCCGAACCCGAAGGTGTCGTCGGGCGCGTTGCGCTCCCAGACGGTGATCTCACGGGTCGGGTCGAGCCGTTTCAGCAGGGCCGCCGCGTACAGGCCGCCGGGTCCGCCGCCGATGACCGCGACCCTCATGGCACCGGTCACCCCGGTCACCTCCCCCGCCACTTCGGCGGGCGCTTCTCGGTGAAGGCCGCGTGGAACTCGGCGTAGTCCTCGCCGTTCATCAGCAGGGCCTGGGTGGAGGCGTCCAGTTCGACCGCGGCGGACAGGGGCATGTCGAGTTCGGCGGTGAGCAGGGCCTTGGTCTGGGCGTGGGCGAGGGCGGGTCCGTCGGCCAGCCGGCGGGCCAGGGACCGCGCGGCCTCGTCGGCGCTGCCCTCGTCGGTGAGGTGGCTGATCAGGCCGATCCGCTCGGCCTCGGCCGCCCGCACCGGCTCGCCGAGCATCAGCAGCCGGGTGGCGTGGCCGAGCCCGACCACCCGGGGCAGCAGGTAGGCGGCGCCCATGTCGCCGCCGGAGAGGCCGACGCGGGTGAAGAGGAAGGCGAACCGTGCGGTGGGGTCCGCGACCCGGAAGTCCGCCGCCAGGGCGAGGACCGCTCCGGCCCCGGCCGCCACCCCGTGCACGGCGGCGATCACCGGGAACGGGCACTCCCGTACGGCGCGCACGACCTGTCCGGTCATCCGGTTGAAGTCGAGCAGCTCGGACGTGTTCATGCTCAGGGTGGCGCCGATGATCTCGTCCACGTCGCCGCCGGAGCAGAAGCCGCGGCCCTCGCCGGCCAGCACCAGGGCGCGCACGGCACGTTCGCGGGACAGTTCGGCGAGCAGGTCGCGCAGGTCGGCGTAGGCGCCGAAGGTGAGCGCGTTGAGCTTGTCGGGGCGGGCGAGGGTGACCGTGGCGACGCCGTCGGCGCGCTCGACGCGCAGATGGTGCCAGTGGGGGGTGCGGTCGGTGGAGCCGGTGAAGGGACTCATGACGTGGGGCCTCCTCGGGGGACTGCCACGAACCTCTGCCGCGCTGTGCCGGGGCCGTGCCGCGCCGATGAAGCGCCGGGCCTCTGCCGCGCCGGACTCTCCCCGTGAAGTTATCACTCATTGATGACTGTCGTCACGAGTGCGCGATAGATGGGCGTGCGGGGCGCCGCCGGCTCCGGAGCCGAGGCCGCCACAAGATCGCCTGGGCGGCCCCCGTACCATTCCCCTCGTTGAAAGCGGGACAACCTGGTGGCCGCCGCCGGGACGCCCCCCGCCCCGAACGGACCCGCCTTGCCCGAGCACCCTTCAGCCCCGGCCCACCCGTCACCCGACGACCGTCCCTCGCGGAGGCACTTCGTGCCGTCCTCTCCGTCCTGGCGCGTCGCGCTGCCGCACTCGGCGGCCGCCGTGCCGGTGGCGCGCGCCCTGGTACGGACGGCGCTGACGGAGCTGGAGCACACGGCCGACTGCGACACCGCGGAGCTGCTGACCGCGGAGCTGGTCGCGAACGCCGTGGAGCACGCCGTGGGCCGGGGCCCGATAGAGCTGGTGGTGGAGCTGCTGCCGACCGGCTGCCATGTCGAGGTGCACGATCCGGACCCGGACCCGCCCGGCGGCCTGACCCGGCCGGGCCTCGCCGCCCCGGACCCCTGGCAGGAGCACGGGCGCGGCCTGCTGCTGATCCGCGCCCTCAGCTCCGCCTGCGGGCACCGCGTGACCGCCTCGGGCAAGGCGGTGTGGTTCAGGTTGTCCGCGGGTCCGCCCCGGCTGCGCCCTGCGTGACCTCCGCGGCCCCGGCCCGTGCCGCCAGCCGGGAGTGCCGGCGGCCGTAGACGGCGTACACCAGCAGCCCGGCCACGAGGAATCCGGCGAACTGGAGCCAGGTGGTCCAGCCGGTCTCGTACATCAGGTACAGGGAGCAGCCGACGCCGAGCACCGGCAGCACGGGGTAGAGCGGCACCCGGAAGGTGCGGGCGAGGCCCGGCTCGCGGCGGCGCAGCGTGATCACGGCGATGTTGACGACGCCCATGATGGCGAGCGTGCCGATGGTGCACAGGTTGACCACGACGTCCAGCGAGGCGAACGCCGCGGGGATCGCGAAGACCACGCCGACGATCAGGGTGCCGGCGACGGGCACCGAGGTGCGCGGCGAGACCTTCTGCAGGACGGGCGGCACGAGCCCGTCACGCGACATCGACATCAGGATGCGGGACTGGGCGTACGTCACGGTCAGCACCACGGAGGCGATGGCGACGACCGCGCCGAAGGCGATCACGGCGCCGCCGACCGTGGAGCCGGTGACCGTGTTGACGACGTACGACAGTGCCGCGGGCCGGCCGCCGACCTGGTCGCCGCCGATGGCGCCGATCGCGGCGAGCGCGACCGCGCAGTACAGCAGGGTGACCAGGCCGATGCAGACGAGGATGGCGACCGGGATGTCCCGGCGCGGGTTCCTGGCCTCCTCGCCCGCGGTGGTGATCGCGTCGAAGCCGATGTAGGAGAAGAACGCGGCCGTGGTGCCCGCGCCGATGCCGCCGAGGCCGGCCGGCGAGAACGGGGTGAGGTTGCCGTGCTTGAAGGCGGAGAACCCGATGGCGCAGAAGGCGACCAGGATGACGATCTTGAGCACGGCCATCGCAGCGGTCGCCCGGGCACTCTCGCGCACTCCGCGCACCAGCAGCAGGCAGGCCATGGCGATGACGAGGACGGCCGGGAGGTTGACGGCCCCGCCGTCGCCGGGTCCGGCGGAGAGGGCGGCCGGGAGCTGCCATCCGGTGAGGCTGTGCAGCAGCTCGTTGACGTACTGGCTCCAGCCGACGGCGACCGCGGAGATGGAGATGCCGTACTCGAGCAGCAGGCACCAGCCGACCAGGAAGGCGGTGGTCTCGCCGAGGCCCGCGTAGGCGAAGGAGTACGAGGATCCGGAGACGGGGATCGCGCCGCCGAGCTCGGCGAAGGAGAAGGCGGTGAACACGCAGGTGATCGCCGCCAGGACGAAGGAGACGACGACGGCGGGACCGGCCTGGGCGACCGAGTCGGACAGGCCGACGAAGATGCCGGTGCCGACGACCGCGCCGATGCCGAAGCAGACGAGCTGGAACAGGCCCATCGTGCGCTTGAGGCCGTGGCCCGCGCTGTCGGCGCCGGACTCGGCGACGAGGAGGGCCGGGGACTTGATGCGGGGAGCGGACATGCGGGGGTGGTGCTCGTTTCTGGTGGTGCGGGGCGGCCTCGGGGTGTCCCCCGTTTGTGCGGGGGGAGGTCGCGTGGCGGCGGCGGAAGGGGTGGCTCCGGGCCGCGGGTCTGACGGACGGCCGGTCAGGCCAGGGTGGCGACCATGATCGCCTTGATGGTGTGCAGCCGGTTCTCCGCCTCGTCGAAGACGACCGAGTGGGCCGACTCGAAGACCTCGTCGGTGACCTCCAGCGAGGTGCGGCCGTGCCGCTCGTAAATCTCGCGGCCGACCTCGGTACCGAGGTCGTGGAAGGCGGGCAGGCAGTGCAGGAACCGCACGTCCGGGTTGCCGGTGGCGCGCAGCACGTCCATCGTCACGGCGTACGGGGCCAGGGCCTCGATCCGCTCGTCCCAGGCCTCCTTGGGCTCCCCCATGGAGACCCAGACGTCGGTGGCGACGAAGTCGGCGCCACGCACGCCCTCCTCCAGTGACTCGGTGAGGGTGACGCGCGCGCCGCTGGAGGCGGCCAGTTCGCGGGCCCGGTCGACGACCGCCTGGGCGGGCCAGTAGCTCTTGGGGGCGACGAGCCGTACGTCCATGCCGAGCAGGGCGCCGGTGACCAGGTAGGAGTTGCCCATGTTGAAGCGGGCGTCGCCGAGGTAGGCGAAGACGGTCTCGCTCAGCGGCTTGGCGCAGTGCTCGGTCATGGTGAGCACGTCGGCGAGCATCTGGGTGGGGTGCCAGTCGTCGGTGAGCCCGTTGTAGACGGGGACGCCGGCGTGCGCGGCGAGTTCCTCGACGGTGTCCTGGCTGTCGCCCCGGTACTCGATCGCGTCGAACATCCGGCCGAGGACACGGGCGGTGTCCCTGACGGACTCCTTGTGCCCCATCTGGGATCCGGACGGGTCGAGATACGTCGTCGAGGCGCCCTGGTCGGCGGCGGCGACCTCGAAGGCGCAGCGGGTGCGCGTCGAGGTCTTCTCGAAGATCAGCGCGATGTTGCGGCCCCGCAGGTACGGCGTCTCGGTCCCGGCCCGCTTGGCGGCCTTCAGCTCGGCGGCCAGCCCGACCAGGCCGCGGAACTCCTCCTCGGTGAAGTCCAGCTCCTTGAGGAAGTGGCGGCCGGTGAGACCGGTCGGGACGTGCACCATCGGGGAGTCTCCTGGGGACGGCGGGCGGAATGCGGACTGTGGAAGTCTATACGATGTTCCACATTTCTATACAGAGTGCCGGGGTCCGGGATGCGAAGCGCCCGGGTCTGTTGAACTCTGGGAGTCATGGATCTCAGGATGTCGGTCGAAGACCGGGAAGAGTTCCTCGCCGGCCTCCACGTGGGAATCCTGGGGGTCGACGATCCTCGTGACGGCGGTGGGCCGCTGCTGGTCCCGCTCTGGTACTCCTACCGTCCCGGCGGTCCGGTGACGATCGCGACCGGGCGGCAGTCGCTGAAGGCCCGCCTCATCCGTGACGCCGGGAGGTTCAGCCTCTGCGCGCAGGACGAGTCGGCCCCGTATCGGTATGTGAGCGTGGAGGGGCCGGTCGTGGGCGTCGAGGATCCGCTGCCCGCGGCCGAGCAGGAGGCGCTGGCCCACCGGTACCTGGACGCGGAGACCGCGGCGGCCTACCTGGCGGCCAACCAGGAGCAGCTGGTCGACGACATCCTCATCCGCATGCGGCCCGAGAGATGGAGAACGGCCGACTTCTCCGCCTTCGCCGCGGAGTTCGAGTCGTAGTTCTCCGTGCGGCGGGCGGTTCACGTGCAGCACAGACGGGACATCCCGATGGTCACTGACAGCAGGACGCTTCCGGTGGCGCCGGCGTGGAACGCGGGAACGGTGTGGTACCCGCGCGATCGCTGTCTGCATGAGCTGTTCGACGCCCGGGCCGCGCTGCGCCCACGGGCGACCGCCTCCGTCCAGCACGGCCGCAGCATGAGCTACGGCGAGCTGAAGGACCGCTCCGACGCGCTGGCCGCCCGGCTGCTCGGCTCCGGGGTGCGGCGCGGCGACGGGGTCGGCGTGTGCGGGGGCCGGTCCCTGGAGGCGCTGGTCGCCTTTCTGGGCATCCTCAAGGCCGGTGCGGCCTACGTCCCGCTCGACGACGCCTCGCCGCCCGGACGGCTCCAGGCGATGGCGGAGGACGCCGGGGTGCACACCGTGGTGACGCTGCCCGGCAGTGTCTGCCGGATCCGGCGGGTGCGTACGCGCATCGCCCTGAACGGGTCGGCGCCGAGCGCCCCGGTCGCGCTCCCGCGGACCGGGGCACGTTCCGGGGACTGCGCCTATGTGATGTTCACCTCCGGCTCGACCGGCCGTCCCAAACCCGTGGCGGTCCCGCACTGCGGCGTGGTCCGGCTGGCCGCCTCCGATCTGGTGTGGCAGCGGCCGCGGCCCGGTGAGCGGGTGCTGCACGCCTACGGCCTCTCCTCGGACGCCTCCACGATCGAGATCTGGTCCGCGCTGCTCGCCGGGGCCTGCGTGGTGATCGCCGACCAGGAGGAGCTGCTGTCCCCGGCCGCCCTGGAGTCCCGGCTGCTGTCCGAGCGGGTCAGCGTCGCCTACCTGACCACCGGGGTGTTCCACCACATCGGGCGCACCAGGCCGTCGGCGCTGCGGTCGCTGCGGTTCGCCTCGGCCGGCGGCGAGGCGATGGACCCGGAGCTGGCCCGCGCGATCCTGGCGGCCTGCCCGGACACCACCGTGGTCAACTTCTACGGTCCGACCGAGAACAGCGTGGTCTCCACCGCGCACCTGGTGGACGGCCTGCCGCCCGAGGCGACGGCGGTGCCGATCGGGCGGCCGCTGGAGAACTCCACCTGCTACGTGGTGCGGGCGGACGGCACGCTCGCGGACGCCGGTGAGGAGGGCGAACTCCTCGTCGGCGGGGACGGGCTCGCGCTGGGATACCTCGGCGACCCCGAGCTGACCGCCGAGCGCTTCGTCGACAACCGCTTCGAGCCCGGTACGCGGCTCTACCGCACCGGCGACCGGGTGGTGCGGCGCGCGGACGGCGTCCTGGAGTACCGGGCGCGGGTCGACCGGCAGATCAAACTGCGCGGGCACCGCATCGAGCCGGACGAGATAGAGGCGCGGCTGCGTGCTGACGACACGGTGGGCGAGGCCGTCGTGGAACTGGAGGGCGACAGCCTGATCGGGTACGTGACACCGGCCCGGCCCGGCATGGCGCTGCCGCTTGACCGTATCCGCGGCGGCCTCACGGCCTGGCTGCCCGCGGCGGCGGTGCCCGCGCGGCTGGTGGAGGTGGGGCGGTTCCCGGTGACCGCGGGCGGCAAGGTGGACCGGCGCCGGCTGCGCCTGCAGGCGGCGCCGGACACGGCCCCGAGGTCGGCTGCGGGCACGGCACCGTACAAGGCCCCCGAGACGACAGCCCCGGGGGCGACGGCCACGGGCACGGGGATGGGCGCGGGGACAGGCACGGAGACGGCCACCGCACCGGCGGGTCCCGGGCACGGTCCGGGTCCGGCTCCGGTTTCGGACCCAGGCCCGCAGGAGACGGTCGCGCGGGTGTGGCAGGTGGTGCTGGGCGTGCGCCCGGCGCCCGGGGACGGCTTCTTCGACATCGGCGGCGACTCCCTGCTGGCGGCCGAGGTCGTCACCCGCACCCTGGCCGCCTTCGGCCTCGACGCCCGGTACGGCCGCACCCTGGTCCACAGCCTGCTGCGCTCCCCCACCCTGGAGGACTTCACCGCCGCCGTCGCCACCCTCACCTCCGTCGAGGGCCGGCGGGCCCGGGCGGCCCCCGAGGCCCACGCCGTGGACTTCCGCGCCGAGTCGCGGCTCGGCTTCGCCCTGCCGTCGCCGCGCGGTCCCGAACCGGACTGGCGGCACCCCGGGGAGGTGCTGCTGACCGGAGCCTCCGGTTTCGTCGGCGCCTTCCTGCTTGACCGGCTGCTGCGACGCACCGGCGCCCGGGTGCACTGCCCGGTGCGCGCCCGCGACGCCGCGCACGCCCGGCGGAAGGTGATGCGGAACCTGGCCCGCTTCGGCCTCGCCGGCGCGGAGGCGGCCGACCGCGTCGTGTGCTTCCCCGCCGACCTCGCCGAGCCCGGCCTCGGTATGGAACCGGGCCGCGCCGAGGAGCTGGCCGGCACCCTCGACCTGGTGCTGCACGCCGCCGCACAGGTCAACTTCCTCTACCCGTACGAGGCGTTGCGCCGCGCCAACGTGGAAGGCACCCGGCAGCTCGTAGGACTGGCGGCCGAACGGGCCGTGCCCGTGCACTTCTTCTCCACCATCGCGGTGCTCGCCGGCTTCGGCACCGCGGGCGTGCGGCACGTGGACGAGGACCTGCCGCTCGACCACGCCGACCGGCTCACCATGGGCTACGCCGAGAGCAAGTGGGTGGCCGAGGAGGTGCTGCGGGACGCCGCCGGCCAGGGCCTGCCGGTGGCGGTCCACCGGCCGTACGAGATCACCGGCGACCGGCGCACCGGCGCGTGCAACACCGACACGGCGATCTGCTCGCTGTTCAAGACGATCACCGAGACCGGGCTGGCCCCCGACATCCCGCTGCCGCTGGACTTCGTCCCGGTGGACTTCCTCACCGAGGCGGTGGTGCACATCGCCACCGGGCACCGCACCACCCACCGGACCTACCACATGACCAACCCCCGCCCGGCGAGCCTGCGCGACATGCTGGACCGGATGGACGCGAGCGGCCACCGGATCCGGCGGCTTCCCTACGAGGAGTGGGTGGACGACCTCGTCCGCCATGTCGCGCGGCACCCCACGAGTCCCACCGCCCCGTTCGTCTCCTTGTGCGTGGACCGCTGCAAGCAGGCGGACATGTCCGTCAAGGAGATGTACTTCGAGGGCACCTTCCCGTCCGTGGGGCGGGACAACATCGAACGCGACCTGGCCGGTACGGGCCTGAGCTGCCCGCCCGTCGACGCGGATCTGCTGGACCGCTACCTGGAGTACTTCTACGCCACCGGCTACATCGAGCGCCCGTAGCCGGCGCCGGTGGCCGGACTCCCTCAGCCCACGCCGAAGGAGCCAGCATGACCCCACAGTCACCCGGCGCGCCGGCGCCGGGCCCCGAGGCGGACGTCCTGGACTTCCCGCTGCCGCCGCCCGGCACCATGGGGCCGCCCGAGACGTGCGCGCGGCTGCGCGAGAGCCGTCCCGTGACCAGGGTCGGGCTGCTGATGGACGCGACCGCCTGGTACGTCACCCGGTACGAGGACGTCCGGGCGCTGCTCGCCGACCCCCGGCTGATCAGGCCGACCATCAACGACTGGCCGCCGCGTCCCGGACCGGCCGCCGACGACGGGCCGGGCCTGGTCACCATGGCGGAGCTGGACGGCCCCCGGCACCTGGCCCTGCGCAGGTCCGTGGCCCCGGCGTTCAGCGCGGGGGCCGTCCGGGACCGGCTGCCCCGCATCCAGGCGCTCGCCGACCGGCTGCTGGAGGAGTTCGCGGCGGGCGGCCCTCCCGGCGACCTGGTGGCCGCATTCACCGAGCCGTTCCCGCTGCTCGTGCTGTGCGACCTGGTGGGCATCCCCTGGCAGGACCGGGACTGGTTCCTGCCGGTCCTGGACGCCGCCCTCGGCGGCATGGTGACCGCCGAGGAGGGACGCAGGGTCACCGGCCTGCTGCACGCGTACGTGGCCGAGCTGATCGCGCGGAAGCGGAGCCGGCCCGGCGACGACGTCCTGACCCTGCTGGTCCGCGAGACCGAGGACGGGACGCTGACCGACGACGAGGTCACGGCGTTCGGGCTGTCCATGCTCACCGTCGGCTTCGGCATCAGCGGCTTCTTCCTGGCCGGCTCGGTGCACACCCTGCTGCGCCGGCCGGACCAGTGGGCCCGCCTGCGCGACCACCGCGACCTCATGCCCGGCGCGGTGGAGGAACTCCTGCGGTACATGCCGGTGATGAACGGCACCGTGCTGCTGCTCGCCACCGAGGACGTCGAGGTGGGCGGGCAGACCGTCCGCGCGGGCGACGCCGTCATCCCCGTGCTGGCCTCCGCCAACCGCGACGAGAGCGCGTTCGCCGACGCCGGCCGGCTCGACCTGTGCCGCGCGGACAACCCCCACCTCGCCTTCGGCCGGGGAACCCACAACTGCGTCGGCGCGCATCTGGCGCGCGCCGAACTGACCGTGGGAATCGAGGCGTTGCTCGACCGCTTCCCGGGGCTGCGTCCGGCCCGGAGTCGACAGCCCCTCTGGGACGACCAGTCCGTCACCAAGTCACCGCTGACCCTCCCGGTCGGCTGGTGAGCCCATCCGCAGGCACCAGGGGAGGTCCACCCGTGAACACCACGCCGGAACCCGCCGTCGACGTGCCCGACGTGTCCGTCGTGCCCGTCATCGAGCTGCCCCTGCCGCCGCCGGGCACCATGGGCCCGCCCAAGGAGTACCAACGGCTGCGCCAGGAGTGCCCGCTGGCCAGGGTCAGGCTGCCGATCGGCGCCACCGCCTGGTACGCCACCCGCTACGACGACGTCAAGGAACTCGTCGCCGACGCCCGGCTGATCAGGCCGAGCATCACCGACTGGCCGCCCCGCCCCGGCCATGCCCCCGGCGACGAGCCGGGCCTGGTCACGATGATGGAGCTGGAGGGCCCCCGGCACGCCGCGCTGCGCCGGGCCCTGAGCGAGCCGTTCAGCGTCCGGTCCGTGCGGAGCGGGATGCCGCGCATCCGGCGGTCGGCCGACCGGCTGCTCGACCCGTTCGTCGCCGGCGACCAGCCCGGCGACCTGGTCGTCCGGTTCATCGAGCCCTTCCCCGTCATGGTGATGTGCGATCTCGTCGGCATCCCCTACGAGGACAGCGACTACTTCCTGCCCAGGGCGGACGCCGCGCTCGGCGCCATCCTCACCCTGGAGGAGGGCCGCGAGGCCACCTCGCAACTGCGCGAGTACATCACCTCGTTGCTCGACCGAAAGCGGCGCGAGCCCGGCGACGACATGCTCACCCGGCTGGTCGGGGAGTGCGATCGCGGCGCTCTGGACCACGAGAGCGCGGTGAACTTCGGGCTGTCCATGCTGGTCGCCGGCTACCGCACGAGCACCATGTTCCTGGCCGACGCGGTGCTGACCCTGCTGAGCGTGCCCGGCGCGTACGCGCGTCTGCGCGACCACCGCGCCCTGCTGCCGGGCGCGGTGGAGGAACTCCTGCGCTATGTGCCGGTGATGAACGGCGTCGTCGTCCTCCAGGCCGTCGAGGACATCGAGTTGCACGGCCGGACGATCCGCGCGGGCGACGCCGTGCTGCCCGTGCTCGCGGCGGCCAACCGCGACGAGAGCGTGTTCACCGACCCCGACGGGCTCGACCTGTGCCGCGCGGACAACCCCCATCTCACCTTCGGCCGCGGGGCGCACAACTGCATCGGCTCCCATCTGGCCCGGGCGCAGATGACCGTGTGCCTGGAGGCGCTGTTCGACCGGCTCCCGGACCTGCGCCTGGCCGAGGACCACCGCCCCATCTGGGAGGACGAGTCGCCGAGCAAGTCGCCGCTCACCCTCCCCGTCAACTGGTGAGCCGGCCGCTCACGCGGTGTGGACCGCCTCCCCCGCGACCAGGGTGAGCACGGCGCGGGTGCCGGCCACGCCGGTGTCCGCGGCGAACAGGTCCCGGTCGAGTACGGCGAGGTCGGCCGCCATGCCCTCGCGCAGCAGGCCGACTTCGTCGTCGTTGCCGTTCACCCAGGCCGAACCGGCCGTGTACGCGCGCAGGATGTCGGTCAGCTCCAGCCGTTCGTGCGGCACGAACGGGCGGTCGGCGCCCGGCCATCCGGTGTGCGCCGAACCGGGCGGTTCGGTGCGGTGCACGGCGACGTGCATGGCCTGCCACGGGTCGGCCGTGGTGACCGGCCAGTCGCTCCCTCCGGCGAGCCGGGCGCCGCTGTCAAGCAGCCGGCGGAAGGGGTACTGCCGGCCGGCCCGCGCCTCGCCCAGCAGCGGGTTGGTCAGCTCGTCGGTCTGCTGGTGGTGGGTCGCCCACAGCGACTGGACGTTGGCCGTCACCCCGAGGGCGGCGAAGCGGGCGATGTCCGCGTCGTCGACCAACTGCACATGGGCGATGTGGTGGCGCCGCTCGCGGGCCCCGTTGGCAGCGGCCGCGGCCTCGACCGCGTCCAGGCACTCGCGCACCGCCCGGTCGCCGATCGCGTGGAAGTGCACCTGGAATCCGGCGGCGTCCAGGAGGGTCACCGCGTCGGCGAGCAGCGCGGCGGGCACGTTGGAGTGGCCGGCGTTGCCGGTGGCGCACCCGCAGGAGTCCAGGTACGGCTCCAGCAGGGCGCCGGTGCCGTTCTCCAGCACGCCGTCCTGCATCACCTTCACGGCGCCGGCCCGGAAGCGGCGGCCGGGCTCCCCGCGCCTCGCCACCAGGTCGTCGAGCTGCTCCAGGCCGCGGTCGCGGTCCCACCACAGGGCGCCGGTGACACGGGCCTTCAGCAGCCCCTCCGCGTCGGCCCGCCGGTAGGCGGCGAGCGTGTCGCCGGCCCCGCCGTAGGCGCCGACGATGGCGTCCTGCCAGCCGGTGATGCCGTACCGGAAGAGATGGGTCTGCGCGTGGCTCAGCGCGGCGAGCTGGTCCTCGGCGGTGTCCGGCGGGAGCAGCCGGGCCACCAGGTCCATGGCGCTCTCGTGCAGCACTCCGGTGGGCCGGCCGGCCGCGTCGCGCTCGATCCGCCCGGCCGGCGGGTCCGGGGTGGCCGCGTCGATCCCGGCGCGCGCCAGTGCCGCCGAGTTGACCCACGCGGAGTGGTGGTCGGCGTTGGGCAGGAACACCGGCCGGTCCGGTACGACGGCGTCCAGGGGCTCGCGGGTGGGCCAGCCGCCGGGGAAGCAGTCCATGCCCCAGCCGCCGCCGAGGATCCACGGCCGGCCGGGGTGGGCGGCCGCGTACTCCCGGACGGCCGTGAGGCAGCCCTCGGCGTCGGTGGCCCGGGTGAGGTCGCAGCGCAGCGCCTCGAGGGCGCCCCAGACCGGGTGGATGTGCGCGTCCTGGAGGCCGGGCACCACGGTCCGGCCGGCCAGGTCGAACGTCTCGGCCGGGCGGCCGGCGGCCCGGCGTACCTCGGCGTCGGTGCCGACGGCCGTGATCCGGCCGCCGGACACGGCGACGGCCGTGGCGTCGGGGCGCCGCGGGTCGCCGGTCCACACCCGGCCGCCGTGCAGGACGAGGGTCATGCGCCGGTCCCGTGGGTGCGCAGCACATACACCTTGCGCAGGGTCTCGTGGACCTGCCAGGTGCCGCGCCAGCCGGCCGGCATCGCGAGGGTGGCGCCGGGACGCAGCTCGACGTCCTCACCGCCCTCGGTGCGGACGGTGGCGGATCCGGTCAGCACCTGGCAGACCTCGTCGTAGCCCTCGCGGGTGGCGGTGAACTGGCCGGGGTCGCACTCCCAGACCCCGACCTCGGCCACCCCGTCGGGCGACTGCCACAGGGTGAGCGTGGTCTCCCGCTGGCCGGTGGTGCTGGTGGGCTTGGGCGCCATGGGGGGCAGGTCGGCGCTCGCCGGGTCGGCGAGGAAGGCGACGGCGAGTGCGGTGGTGTCGGTGTCCATGGGCTTACCGCTCCTTTCAGCGTCCGCTGATGACGTTGGCGACGCGTGCGATGACGGAGGTGCGCTCAAGACCGGAGTTCTCGTGCCGGTCGGCGGCGCGGTAGGCGACGTAGAGGCTGCGCACGCCGAGCCAGCGCAGCGGCTCCGGCTCCCAGCCGCGCACCTTGCGGCCCACCCACGGCAGCCGGGTGAGGTCGGTCTGCCGGCCGAGGATCAGGTCGCGCAGGGTGCGTCCGGCGAGGTTGGTGGTGGTCACGCCGTGCCCGACGTAGCCGCCGGCCCAGCCGATGCCGGTGTCCCGGTCCAGGTGGACGGTGGCGCACCAGTCGCGCGGCACGCCCAGCACTCCGGACCAGGTGTGGTCGATCGCGACGCCCTCGGTGGCCGGGAAGTGCTGCCGGAGGATGGCCAGGAGCTGCGCCTGGGTGGCGTCGCGGGTCTCGCCGCGCTGGTCGACGTGGGAGCCGAACTTGTACGGGATGCCTCGCCCGCCGATGGCGATGCGGCCGTCGGTGGTGCGCTGGATGTAGCAGTACGAGTTGGCCTCGTCCCCGATCAGCTCGGCGCCGCGCCAGCCGATCTCCTCCCACACGGAGGCGGGCAGCGGCTCGGTGACGATCATGCTGCTGTTCATCGGCAGCCAGACGCGGCGGTGGCCGCGCAGCTCGGCGGTGAACCCCTCCAGCGCCCGGATGACGTGCGACGCCCGGACGGTGCCGTGGGTGGTGACCGCCTCGCGCGGGCGGATCTCGGTGACCTCGGTGCCCTCGTAGATGGCGACGCCCATCCGCTCCACCACGTCGGCCAGGCCCCGGACCAGCTTGGCGGGCTGGATGCGGGCGCAGTGCGGGCTCCACTGGGCGTAGCGGGCGCCGGCCACGCGGACCCGCCGGGCGAGCTGGTCCGCGTCGAGTTCGACCAGGTCGTCCTCGCCCCAGCCCTCGGCGCGGAGCGTGGGCAGCCCTTCGCGCAGCCGCCGCTCCTGGGCGGCGTTGGTGGCGACGTGCAGCAGGCCGTCCTTCTGGATGTCGGCGTCGATGCCCTCCTCGGCGGCGACCCGGACGACCTCGTCGACGGAGGAGAACATCTCCCGCTGCAGGGCGACGGCCGGCTCGCGCCCGTGGGACTTGGCGTAGCGGCGCATCTGGCCGGGCGGTTCGGCGCTGAGCCAGCCGCCGTTGCGGCCGGAGGCGCCGAACCCGGCGAACTCCTTCTCCAGGACGGCGATCCTGAGGTCGGGCTGGGCCTTCTTGAGGTAGTAGGCGGTCCACAGGGAGGTGTAGCCGCCGCCGACGAGTGCGACGTCGACGTCCAGGTCGCCCGGCAGGGCGGGACGGCGGGCGGGGAGGCCGCTCTCCCGGAACCAGAAGGAGACGTCGCCGTTGACGAAGGTGGGGCTGGTGGCGGGAGTGGTGCTCATCGTCCGCTCTCTTCCGCGGCGGCGACCGGGATCCGGTCGCCCGAAGTGGATGGGTGGGTGGTGCCGGAGGGGTCGTCGAGCAGGACGCCTCGTTCGACGTCCCAGACCACGGTGACCTCGTCGCCGTGGCGGACGCCAGAGAGCCGGTCGGCCTGCTCGCGGGCGAGCAGCACGGTGCCGTCGGGCAGGGCGAGTTCGAGCTTGCGGCCGGAGCCCAGGTATATCTCCTGGGTGACTCGGGCGGGCAGCGCGTTGACGCCGGGGGCGACGGGCTCGGCGGCGGGCTGCACCCGCAGGTGCTCGGGCCGGACCACGACGGCGGCCGCGCCGCCGCCGGGCAGCCGGCCGGCGACGCGTACGGTGCGGTCGCCGACCCGCACGCGGGAGTCGTCGCCGTCCGCCTCGACGCGTCCCCGGACGGTGGAGGACTCGCCGAGGAACTCGGCCACGAAGAGGCTGCGGGGCCGTTCGTAGAGTTCGCTCGCGGTGCCGACCTGCTGGATGCCCCCGTCGTCGAAGACGGCGATGCGGTCCGACAGGACGAGTGCCTCCTCCTGGTCGTGGGTGACGAAGACGAAGGTGGAGCCGACCTCCTGGTGCACCCGCTTGATCTCCAGCTGGAGGGATTCGCGCAGCTTCTTGTCGAGCGCGCCGAGCGGCTCGTCCATCAGCAGCACGCTCGGCTCGTACACCACGGCGCGGGCCAGGGCGACGCGCTGCTGCTGCCCGCCGGACAGTTCGCGCGGCCTGCGGTGGCCGTAGCCGCCGAGCCGTACGGTCTCCAGGGCCGCCTCGACCATCGCGGCGCGGCGGGCCTTCGGCACCTTGCGCTGCTTGAGCGGGAAGGCGACGTTCTCCGCGACGGTCATGTGCGGGAAGAGCGCGTAGTGCTGGAAGACCATGCCGATGTCGCGCCGGTGCGGCGGCAGGTCCTGCATCTGCTTGCCGCCGATGGTCAGCGTGCCGGAGGTGGCGGCGGTGAACCCGGCGATGATGTTGAGGGTGGTGGTCTTGCCGGAGCCGCTGGGGCCCAGCAGGGTCATGAACTCGCCCGGTTCGATCACCAGGGAGACGTCGTCGACGGCGACGGAGTCCGCGTACTCCTTGCGCACCTGCGCCAGTTCGATACGGGCTCCGCGCGCCTTGATGAGGCTGGTCTCAGCGGACACGGTTCCTCCTGGCGGTGGCGAAGGTGGCGGCCAGTACGAGCACCGTGGTGAAGACGATGATCAGGGTGGCGGCCGCGGCGATGGTGGGGTCGGTGTCCCGGGTCACGCTGGCGAACATCCTGACCGGCAGGGTCTGCAGGTAGGGGCTCTGGATGAACAGCGAGACCACGACCTCGTCGAAGCTGGTGACGAAGGCGAACAGGGCACCGGAGACGACGCCCGGGGCGATCAGCGGCAGGGTCACCTGCCGGATGGCGCCCCACCGGGTGGCGCCGCAGATCAGTGCGGCGTCCTCCAGGCGCCGGTCGAAGCCGCGCAGGCTCGCCGTCACCGGGATGATCACGAATGGCAGGGCCAGCACGGTGTGGGCGGTGACGAAGCCGAGCAGGGTGCCCAGCAGGTTGTACTGGAGGAAGAGCGCGTACACACCGATGGCGACGACCACGGTCGGCACGATCATGGGGGCCAGCAGCAGCCCGTACGACGCCTTGACCCAGCGTGAGCCGGACCGGGTGAGCGCGATCGCGGCGGCGGTGCCCAGGGCGGTGGCCACCACCGCGACCAGGGCGCCGACCTGGATCGAGGAGAACAGCGCCTCGGTCCACCGGGGGTCGGTGAAGAAGTTGGTGTACCAGTGGGTGGACCAGCCGCTCGGCGGGAACACCAGGGACGCCTTGTCGGTGAAGCTCAGCGGGATCACCACGAGCGTCGGCGCGATGAGCCACAGGCCCACCAGCACGCTGAACGCCCACAGCGCGATCCGCGCGGGTGCGGTCCTCATCGGGCACCTCCCCGGCCGCGGGTGAGGCGCAGGACGACGCCGACCAGTCCCAGCAGGACCAGTGTCACCGCCAGCAGCACCACGCCCATCGCTCCGCCGCGGCCCCAGGCGAGCAGGCCGTTGACCTGGGTGAAGATCTGCTGCGAGATCAGCGCCTGGTCGGGCGAGCCGAGGAGCGCCGGGGTGACGTAGAAGCCGAGCGAGGTGATGAACACGGTCAGCGCGCCGGCGCCCACTCCGGGCAGCGACAGCGGCACGAACACCCGCAGGAACGCGATCGCGGGGCGCGCGCCCATGCCCTGCGCGGCGTCCAGGAGCCGGCGGTCGATGCCGCTCATCACGGCGTACAGCGGCAGCACCATGAACGGCATCAGCACCTGCGACATGCCGATCACCACGCCGGTGGGGGTGCGGATCAGCTGGAGCGGACCGAGACCCACGGTGCCGAGGATCTGGTTGACCACGCCGCTGTCCTGGAGCAGCACCACCCAGGCGAAGGTGCGCACCATCAGGCTGGTCCAGAACGGCAGCAGCACCAGCAGCGTGAGCCAGATCCGCGCCCGCGCGCCGACGACGGTCATCAGGTAGGCGTACGGGTAGGAGAGCACGAGGGTCACCAGGGTGACGACGGCGCCGACGGTCAGGGTGCGGACCAGTGTGGCGAGGGCGACGTCGCTGGTGAAGAACCAGGAGTAGTTGGCCGCACCGGGCGTCGGTTCGCTGACGCTGCGCCAGGCCATGAGGCCAAGCGGCACCAGGAAGAGCACGGCCAGCAGGACCAGCGAGGGGAGCAGCAGCCATCCCCACCGGCCGCCGGCGCCCTTGCGGGGCCGGCCGCCGGTGGCCGGGGAGGCGATCTCGATCAGGGCTGTCATGGGTTACCGCGCCAGCCAGTCGGACCACTTCTGGATGACCTGCTCCTGGTTCTTCGCCCACCAGTCGTTGTCGACCTGGAGCGCCTGCGCCTGCCGCTCGGGGGTGGTGGTCAGGTACTGCGTGGCGAGCGTGTCGAGCTTGGGCTTGGCGTCGGTGTTGATCGGCGAGTAGGAGGTCAGCTCGGTGAGCTTGGTCTGCTGGGCGGCGCCCAGGTAGTAGTTGATCAGCGCCATGGCGGCCTTGGGGTTCCTGGCACCGACGGGGACGGCGAGGGAGTCGGAGACCGGCAGGAACTGGTTCCACTGCGGGGCGAAGTGGGCGCCGTTCTTGACCGCCGAGTAGGCGCGGCCGGACCACACCATCGCCATGGAGACCTCACCGGACTCCAGCAGTTGCTGGGACCGGGCGCCGGTGTCCCAGAAGACCAGCGAGGAGCGGACGCTCGTCAGCTTCTTCAGGGCCCGGTCGACGTCCAGCGGGTACAGCTGGTCGGGAGCGACCCCGTCGGAGATCAGCGCCGCCTCCAGCGCTCCCGGGGCCGCGTCCGACGCGAAGCCGGGGATCGCGCGCTTGCCGGGGTACTTCTTGGTGTCGAGGAAGTCCGCCCAGTCCTTCGGCGGGTTGTCGCCGAACTTCTTCTTGTCGTACATCAGGACGACGCCGTAACTCATGGCCGGCACGGAGCACTTGTCCTCCGTGCCCTTGGGCAGCTTGGAGGTGTCGACGATGTCCTTGTCAAGCGGCATGAACATCTTGCCGCACTGGCGCTTGGCCCAGAGCGTGTCGGCGTCCACCACGTCCCACGTGACGTTCTTGGCGTCGACCTGGGCCTTGACCTTGGTGTAGTCGGTGGGCCCGTCGGAGAGGACCTTCGCCCCCGACTCGGTGGCGAACGGCTTGACGGCGGCGGCCTCCTGACCGTCCTGGTAGATGCCGCCGTAGGAGGTGAAGGTGAGGGTGACGCCGTCGAGCGCGCCCTTCTTCACCTGGCCGGCCACGGCCGGTCCTGGGCCGAGGTCGACGTCAGCGGCCGCCGGGCCGGTGCCGGCGCAGCCGGTGACGGTCAGCAGCAGGGCGCCGACGGCAGCGGCACACCCCATGATTTTGCGTGATATTCCGGGCATGACTGTCTCCAAGGAGGACGGCGAAGACGCAAGGGGACCGAGAGGGCACGGCGCGCGGGCGCACGGCGGCGGGGCGCGGCGGGGCACCGCGCGGGAAGGGCGCGGTGAGGAGGGGTGCGGCGTACGGGGCTCGGGAGTCGGATGCGGTGCGGGAAGGAGAGGGGAGCGGGGGAGTCAGTCCGGGGTCGGCGGGCTGATGATCCAGAGGATCTCGGCGGGGTCTTCGTGGTGGTTGACCACGCGGTGCGGCACCGAGGAGCGGTACTCGATGCTGTCGCCGGCCTCCAGGTCATGGGCCCGGCCGTCGAGCTCGACCCGTACGGCGCCGCTGATCACCAGGAGGATCTCCTGGGAGTCGCCATGGGTGTAGGCGTCGTCACCGGTGGAGGCCCCGGGGTCGAACTCGCCCGCGTAGACCTCCAGATGGCTGAGCGGGCGCTGCGAAATGAGTAATTTGCGACTCCCTGGAGCGGTGTGCAGCATCGGCCTGTCGGCCCTGCGCACCACCCTCGGACCGGGCCGGCCGTCCTGGTCGAACAGGTCGGCCACGGTCAGACCGAGCGAGTCGGCGATCCGCCGGAGCATGCCGATGGAGCAGTTCACCTGCCCGCGCTCCAGCTGGCTGAGGAACCCGGGGCTGGCCTGCGCCGCCTCCCCCAGGGCCCGCAGCGACATCCGCCGCATCATCCGGTACTCCCGGATGCGGCCCCCCAGCGCCGCGTCGGCGGCACTGTCGGTGTCACCACCGGAGGGTCCCGGCAACGAACGATCAGTCATGAGCGAACACCTGATACTTCTTGAGCGAACACTTTGTTCGCCGGGGTGATACGGACCGTACGCCGACGTGATCTGCGATACAAGACCCTCTTCCCGCCGTCACCGGAACGTGATCCCCCGGGCACACGGCTAACCCGACACCGCCTCCCGGACGACCGGGCAGCTCATGCAGCGCGGGCCGCCCCTGCCCCGGCCCAGTTCGCTGCCGGGGATCTCGATGACCTCGATGCCCTGCTTGCGCAGGTGGGTGTTGGTGGTGGCGTTGCGCTCGTAGGCGACGACGACGCCGGGTTCGACGGCGAGGACGTTGCAGCCGTCGTCCCACTGCTCGCGCTCGGCCGCGTGCACGTCCTGGGTGGCGGTGAGGACCCGGATCTCACTGAGCCCCAGGGCGGCCGCGATCGCCCGGTGCATGTGCTCCGCCGGATGGTCGGTGACCTTCAACTCCTTGTCCTCGGAGCCCGGTTCGATGGTGTACGAGCGGAGCATGCCGAGCCCGGCGTACTGCGTGAAGGTGTCGCCGTCGATCATGGTCATCACGGTGTCGAGGTGCATCACGGCCCGCCGCTTGGGCATGTCGAGCGCGACGATCGTCCGGGCCGAGCCGGCGGCGAACAGCTTGTGCGCGAGCATCTCGACGGCCTGGGGCGTGGTCCGCTCGCTCATGCCGATCAGCACGGCGCCGTTGCCGATCACGAGCACGTCGCCGCCCTCGATGGTGGACGGGTAGTCGGCCTGCCCCTCGGACCACAGGTGGAACGACTCGTCCCGGAAGAGGGGGTGGTGGCGGTAGATCGCCTCGAAGTGGACGGTCTCGCGCTGCCGGGCGGGCCAGCGCATGGCGTTGATGGACACGCCGTCGTAGATCCAGGCGGAGGTGTCGCGGGTGAAGAGGTGGTTGGGCAGCGGGCGGAGCAGGAAGTCGTCCAGTTCCATGGCGTGGAAGCGCACGGACGTCGGCTCCTCGTGGGCGTCCAGGAACTCCCGCTTGGTCATGCCGCCGACGAGGGCCTCGACCAGTTCGGCGGCGGACAGGCTCTCGAAGGCGGCCCGCAGGTGATCGGTGGCGAGCGGCCCGTACTCCTTCTCGTCGAAGACGCGGTCCAGGACGAGCGAGCGGGCCGACGGGATCTCCATCGCCTCGGTCAGCAGATCGCCGAAGAGGTGCACGGCGACCCCGCGGTCGCGCAGCACGTCGGCGAACCCGTCGTGCTCGGCGCGCGCCCGGCGCACCCACAGGACGTCGTCGAAGAGGAGGGCGTCCTTGTTGCTGGGGGTGAGCCTCTTGAGCTCGAGATCGGGCCGGTGCAGGATGACCCGGCGCAGCCGCCCGGCCTCGGAGTCGACATGGAATCCCATGCCTCCATCCTGGCCAACGGCGGCCGGTTTCACCCTCCGCGCACCTGTTTCCACGGCCTCCTTTTTTCGTCACTCTGACGAGAGCCGCCGGAAGCGGCGGGACACCCCGTCACAGACGGGGGTCCACCGGCTCCGACTCCAGCGCGAGCACACCGAACACCGCCTCGTGCACCCGCCACAGCGGTTCGCCGCCGGCCAGCCGGTCCAGGGCCTCCAGACCGAGGGCGTACTCGCGGACGGCCAGGGAGCGCTTGTGGTGGAGGGAGCGGTGACGCAGCCGGGCGAGGTTGTCCGGGCGGGTGTACTCGGGACCGTAGATGATCCGCAGGTACTCCCGGCCGCGGCACTTGACGCCGGGCTGCACCAGCCGGCCCGTCTCGCCGCGCACCAGCGCGCCCAGCGGCTTGACGACCATGCCCTCGCCGCCGCGTCCGGTCATCTCCAGCCACCAGTCGACGCCCGCCCGCACCGACTCCGGGTCGGCCACGTCGACGTACAGACGGCGGGTGGTCTGCAGCAGACCGGTCGTGTCGTGCTCCACGAGCCGGTCGATCAGCGCCAGTTGCCCGTCGTGCGGCAGTCCGGCCAGGCTGCGGCCCCGCACCGCCAGGATCTGGAACGGCGCCAGGCGGACTCCGTCCAGGCCTTCGGTGGGCCAGCAGTAGCGGCGGTAGGCATCCGTGAACGCGGCCGCGTCGGCGGCCCGTTCGCGCTGCCGGCCCAGCAGGCCCGTCACGTCGACACCGCGCGCCGCGGCTCCCTCGAGGGCGGCCAGGGCGTCCGGGAACACCGTTCCGGAGGCCGCGCCGACCGCCGCGTACTGCGAGCGCAGCAGCCCGGAGGCCTTCAGCGACCACGGCATCAGCTCGGCGTCGAGCAGCAGCCAGTCGGTGTCGAGCTCCGCCCACAGGCCCGCCTCGGTGGCCGCCGCGCGCAGCCGCCCGAGTATCTCCTCGGTGACCGACGGGTCGTCGAAGAAGGGACGTCCGGTGCGGGTGTACAGCGAACCGGTCGGGCCCTCCACTCCGAACCGGCGGCGCGCCGCCTCCGCGTCCCGGCAGACCAGGGCCACCGCCCGCGAGCCCATGTGCTTCTCCTCGCACACGACCCGGGCCACCCCGTCCTCCCGGTACTGGGCGAACGCCTCCTCCGGGTGCTCCAGGTAGCCTTCCACCTTCGACGTCGCCGTCGGCGCCATGGTGGGCGGCAGGTACGGCAGCAGCCGCGGGTCGACCGCGAAGCGGCTCATGACCTCCAGGGCCGCCGCCGCGTTCTCCTCGCGCACCGCCACCCGTCCGGCGTGCCGGGTCTCGACGCCCCGGCGGCCGTGCACATCACCGAGGTCCAGCGGACGCCCGTCGTGCCCGCCGGGTGCCTCGGTGCGCAGCGGCCTGGCCGGCTCGTACCAGACCCGCTCGGCCGGTACGTCGACCAGTTCCCGCTCCGGCCAGCGCAGCGCGGTCAGCCTGCCGCCGAACACCGCGCCGGTGTCCAGGCAAATCGTGTTGTTGAGCCATGTGGCCTCCGGGACCGGGGTGTGGCCGTAGACCACGGCCGCCTGCCCGCGGTAGTCCTCCGCCCACGGGTAGCGCACCGGCAGGCCGAACTCGTCCGTCTCCCCGGTGGTGTCGCCGTAGAGCGCGTGCGAGCGCACCCGGCCCGAGGTGCGGCCGTGGTACTTCTCCGGCAGACCGGCGTGGCTGACCACCAGCCGCCCGCCGTCGAGGACGTAGTGGCTGACCAGACCGTCGATGAACTCCCGTACCCGTGCCTTGAACTCCTCGCTCTCCCCCTCCATCTGCGCGATCGTCTCGGCGAGTCCGTGGGTGTGCTGGACCTTGCGGCCCTTGAGGTGGCGCCCGTACTTGTTCTCGTGGTTGCCCGGCACGCACAGCGCGTCGCCGGACTCGGCCATGGACATCACCCGGCGCAGCACACCCGGGCTGTCCGGGCCGCGGTCGACCAGGTCGCCGACGAACACGGCGGTCCGGCCCTCGGGGTGCGTTCCGTCGGCGTAGCCCAGCTTGGCGAGCAGGGCCTCCAGTTCGGCGGAGCAGCCGTGGATGTCGCCGATGATGTCGAACGGGCCGGTGAGGTGGGTGAGGTCGTTGAAGCGCTTCTCGGTGACGACCGACGCGTTCTCGACCTCCTCGGCCCCGCGCAGCACGTGCACCTTGCGGAAGCCCTCGCGCTCCAGGTGCCTCAGGGAGCGCCGCAGTTCGCGGGTGTGCCGCCGGATCACCCGGCGCGGCATGTCGGCCCGGTCGGCGCGGGCCGCGTTGCGCTCGGCGCACACCTCCTCCGGCACGTCGAGCACGATGGCGATGGGCAGCACGTCGTGGCTCTTCGCGAGGTCGATCAACTGACGCCGGGCGTCCTGCTGCACGCTGGTGGCGTCGACGACGGTACGGCGGCCGGCCGCCAGGCGCTTGCCGGCGATGTAGTGCAGCACGTCGAAGGCGTCGCGGGTGGCGCCCTGGTCGTTCTCGTCGTCGGAGACCAGTCCGCGGCAGAAGTCCGAGGAGATGATCTCGGTGGGCTTGAAGTGGCGCCGGGCGAAGGTGGACTTGCCCGAGCCGGAGGCGCCGACGAGGACGACCAGGGAGAGGTCGGTCACGGGCAGCACGCGTCCTCCTCGTGCGGGGGTCTGTGTCTCGGTCATGCCGCCTTCGCCTCCTTCTCGCTGTCTCTGCTGTCGTTGGTGGTGCCGAGGGTGAACACGGCCATCTGGGTGGGCGGTCCGACCTCGGGGTCGTCGGGGCCCACGGGGCGGAACCCGACGTCGTAGCCGTGGCGTTCGGCCACCGCGCGCGCCCACTGGCCGAACTGCTCACGGGTCCACTCGAAGCGGTGGTCGCCGTGCCGGGCGTGCCCGGCGGGGAGGCTCTCCCAGCGGACGTTGTACTCGACGTTCGGAGTGGTCACGAGGACGGTACGGGGGCGGGCGGCGCCGAACACCGCGTACTCCAGGGCGGGCAGCCGGGGCAGGTCGAGGTGCTCGATCACCTCGCTGAGCACGGCGGCGTCGTAGCCCTTGAGCTGCTTGTCGGTGTAGACGAGCGAGCCCTGCCGGAGCGTGACGCGGGCGGCCTGCCGCTCCCCCATCCGGTCCAGCTTGAGCCGCCGGGCGGCGATGGTGAGGGCCCGTACCGACACGTCGACGCCGACGATCTCGGTGAACCGCGCGTCACGCAGCAGCGTCTGCACCAACTGGCCCTGCCCGCAGCCGAGGTCGAGGACCCGGGCGGCCCCGTGCTCGTGCAGCGCGGCGACGATCGCGTCCCGTCGCCGCACGGCCAGCGGCGTCGGCTTCTCCTCGGTCTCGGTCTCCGCCGCCACGGCGTTGTCGAGCTCCTCGACCCCGCTGTCGTCGGCCTCGGCCAGCCGCAGCAGCTCCAGGCGCTCCATCGCCTCCCGGGTCAGCGACCAGCGGCGCGAGAGGTAGCGGCTGGTGATGAGCTTCTGCTCCGGGTGCGCGGGCAGCCAGCCCTCACCTGCCCGGAGCAGCTTGTCGACCTCGTCGGGGGCGACCCAGTAGTGCTTGGCGTCGTCGAGGACGGGGAGCAGGACGTAGAGGTGGCGCAGCGCCTGGGCGAGGGTGATCGCCTCCGACTCCAGCACGAGCCGCACATACCGCGAGTCACCCCACTCGGGGAACTCCGGGTCCAGCGCGACCGGTTCGGCGGAGACCGTCCAGCCGAGCGGCGCGAACAGGCGGTGCACGAGGGCGGGGCCGCCACGGGCGGGAAGCGCGGGGACCTCGATGCGCAACGGGCGGGGCCGGTCCGGGAGTTCGGGGCGCGCCCGGCACACTCCGCGCAGGGCGCTGGAGAAGACGGCGCTCAGCGCGACCGCCAGCAGCGAAGAGGCGGCGTAGGGGCGGTCGTTGACGTACTGCGCGAGCGTCGCGTCGGGGGCGCCGCCGCGTCCCTTGGCCTTGCCGCGCCGGACCAGGGCCACCGTGTCGACCTCCAGGAGCAGCGCCGCCGTGCACCGCTGATCGTCCGCCTCGGGGTAGAGGACGTGCGCGGTGCCGTAGGAGGTGGAGAACGCCTGCGCCTTGCCCGGGTGCTTGTGCAGCAGGAAACCGAGGTCGGTCGCCGGGTGTTCGGGCGTGCCGGTGGTGGTGATGGTCAGGAACATGCGGAGGGCCTCTCCGGCTGGATGGACGGCTGCGGTGCCGGGTACGCCGGAGCCCCCGAGGACCGTGATCCCGGGGGCTCGGCAGGACGACGTCCTCACCTTCGCACAGGGGGCCGGACCTGTGCCTTCCAATATTCGCCGCCCACTTCCCCCTGGCCGCGGCGTCGTTGTCAGGGGGCAGGAGAAACAGCCGGTACCGGCGCGGCCGGGCCGAGACCGCGGCCGCGGGGGTGCCGGCCGAGAGCGTCCGGGAGGCGATCAGTGGTGGAGTGGATGCCGCGGGAGGAATGGGTGAGGACGCAGCCGCAGGCGCTCCTCGCCGCGTGTGTGGTGGTGCTGGACGGCGACGGCCGCGTCCTGCTCCTGCGCTACGGCTCCGGTCAGCCCGGGGCGGGCAGTTGGTGGCTGCCCGGCGGGATGCTGGACCACGGCGAGGACCCCTGGACCGCGGCCCGGCGGGAGATGCGCGAGGAGACGGGCCTCGAACTCGGGCCGGTGCCACGGCTGATCGGCGTGGATCACCGCGTGGACGTGCTGGGCACAGGCCCGGTCCTGGACTGCTTCTTCTACGGCGGGACGCTGCCCGGCGGCGCGGACACGGCCGTGCGGCTCAGCGCCGAGCACGACCGGCACGGCTGGTTCGCTCCGGCCGATCTGCCCGGCGCACGGCTCGTCGCCGGTGTCCAGACCCTCACCGCGCTGCACGAGGCGGCGCTGAGCGCCTCGGCGGTGTGCCTGCGGGAGGGCAGCCCGTGGGCGTGACCCCAGGGCCGCCCTGACCGCCGGGGTCCCTAGGACAGCTGCGACTGCACCTGGCCGGCGATCAATTCCAGGTGGTCCAGGTCGGCCAGGTCGAGAATCTGGAGGTAGATCCGGCCGGCGCCGATCGCGGCGTAGTGGCCGATCCTGTCGACGACCTCGGCCGGGGAGCCGGCCAGTCCGTTGGCCTTCAGTTCGCCGACCTCACGGCCGATCGCGGCGGCACGGCGGGCGACCTCCTGGTCGTCCCGGCCGACGCAGACGACGAGCGCGTTGGAGTACGTCAGATCGTCGGCGCCACGGCCGGCCGCCTCCGCGGCTGCCCGGACCCGGCCGAACTGCCGCTCGCTGTCCTCGACGCAGGCGAACGGGACGTTGAACTCGTCGGCGTACTGGGCGGCGAGCCGCGGCGTGCGGGTCGCTCCGAGCCCGCCGACGAGCACCGGGACCTTCGCCTGCGCGGGCTTCGGCAGCGCGGGCGACCCGGTGAGCTCGTAGTACGTCCCGCGGAAGTCGAAGGTCTTGCCGGCCTCCGTCGCCCACATCCCGGTGACGATGGCCAGTTGCTCCTCCAGGCGGCCGAACTTCTCCTTCGGGAAGGGGATCCCGTACGCCTTGTGCTCCTCCTCGAACCAGCCCGCTCCCAGGCCCAGTTCGACCCGGCCGCCGGACATCCGGTCCACCTGGGCGACCTGGACGGCGAGCACGCCGGGCAGCCGGAAGGTGGCGGCCGTCATCAGGGTGCCGAGCCGGATGCGCTTGGTCTCGCGGGCGAGTCCGGCGAGGGTGATCCAGGCGTCGGTGGGTCCGGGCAGGCCGTCCACGTCGCCCATGTGCAGGAAGTGGTCGGAGCGGAAGAAGGCGTCGAACCCCAGGTCCTCCGTGGCCTTCGCCACGGTGAGCAAGGTGTCGTAGGTCGCCCCCTGCTGGGGCTCGGTGAAGATGCGGAGATCCATACCCCCATCCTGCACGCCGGCCGGCCGGCCGGCGCGGGGGCCTCACCGGGACCCGCGACCCTCCCGCCCCCGGTCGGGTGAAATCGCCTCCTTCTGCGGCGGCACCGCCTCCCGCGCGGCCAGCTTCCGCACCATCTCGCGGACCCGGTCCCGGGACTCGTCCGCCGCGTCGATCGCCTCCATGCACTGCCAGTACATGGCCTCGTCGGCGGCCGAGCTGGCGACGCCGACGAGCGCGATGCCGGCCTCGCCGAGCAGGACGTCCAGGTTCAGCAACACCTGCCGGGCGTCCTCGAGTTCGGTGAGCCGGGCCGCCCGCAGGTCCGCCGGATCGAGGTCCGGCGCGCCGAGAACGCCGCAGCCGCGGCCCGCCAGTTCGGTCAACCCCAGTGCCTCGCCCCGCAGTTCGGGCGGTCCCGAGACGGCGAGGCGGCTGCCGATCGCCTGCGCCAGGGCCTGCGCCTGCCACACCTCGGTCAGGATGGCGGGGGTCTCGTCGCTGCCCGCCAGGGCACGCCTGCTCGCCAGGATGAGCCGCACCGCGTCCATGCGCTGCCCCCGTCTGTCCCGACGTGCTGTTCGCACGTCCGCCCGAACACCCTTGTTCACTACCCAGAGTGAAGGCGCTTGGGGCGAAAGGCCAGAGGAAGGTAGAAATCTGCGGACAACAAAACGGTTTCGGCCGGATGAACGAATTCGGAGAGTGACAACGGAGGGTGGGCTTCCTCCCCTCTTCACTCAGCCGAGCCTTCCGATCCCCCAGATCCCCCCGATTCCTCCGATTCCCCCGGCTTGCCCGGCACCGGGAACCGCCGCTCGTTCCGGTCGATCTTCGCCGCCAGTGCCGCCACCGGATCGACCCCGAGCACCTCGCACAGTTGCAGCAGGTACGCGAGGACGTCCGCGACCTCGTCGCGGACGCGGTGCGCCGCCTCCGGGTCGGCCATGACGCCGGCCGACTCCTCCGGCGTCATCCACTGGAAGATCTCGACCAGTTCGGACGCCTCCACGCTGAGGGCGGCGACCAGGTTCTTCGGTGTGTGGTACGGCTGCCAGTCGCGCGCCGCGGCGAACTCCGCCAGCCGCCGCTGCAACCCGGCCAGATCCGGACCTTCGGATTCCTCAGTCACGGCACCAGGTCTACCACTGGCGCGGAACCGGCACTCACCGGCCCGGAACCGCCGCGCCCGGCATGAGTCCGCTCACCTCGGTGCCGGGCGGCGTGAGCAGGAAGACATTGCGGTCGACGCGGTGCATCCCGCTGCTCAGCCCGAAGACGACGCCGGTACTGAAGTCCAGGACCCGCTTGGCGACCTCACCCTCGGCGCTGGTGAGGTCGAGAAGTACCGGGACGCCCGCCATCAGGGTCTCGGCGACGTCACGGGCGTCCGCGAACACATTGACCCGCAGAACGACGAAGCGACGGCGCGCCTCCGTCGTCGCCTCCGGAGGCACCCGGTGGTCCACCGCGGACGGCCAGGCGTCGCGGCCGCGCAGCGGGACGACCTGGGCGAGCCCCTCCCACTGCTCATCGGTGACGTCGCGCCTGTTCATCGGCGCCCCCTGCCCTGACTCGCTTGCCTCACCTGCACCACTCAATTCTTACGCCAAGTCACCCTTTCGGCCCAACAGCGACACGGTGCGCGACAAGAGGTCCCGAGAGTGTCCGAAAGAGGCATCTTCTCAACCCATATGGATCGCCAGCGACACACAGCTTGACCGTTTCCTGCCGGAAAGGGGCTTCTTACCGCGTTCACACCGGACTCTTCACCCCTCGCCACGCGCCGCTCACCGGATCCGATTACCTTCGCATGTCGTGCACTTGGCAGAACAACAGCTGGTGGCACCCGGTCGGCGGACACTGTCGGCGGTGTCCGCCCCGGAACCGCCGGCTCAGTGGCATCGCGTCCTGACACTGCTGGCAGTCGTCAGTCTCTTCATCGGCACCCGGGCGGCGTGGACGCAGGCCGCGTCCCGGCTGCTCCCCGTCGCCGGCGTCATCTCCCTGTGCTACGCCTCGATCCTGGTCTGCGGGGTGCTGGCCCTGGTGGTCCGCCGGACGCGGTCCCTGGCCCGCGTGGACCTGTGCGTGCTGCTGACCGCGGTGACGCTCGCCCTGTGCACCTGGGTCCTGAACCACGCGGGCGGTGACGAGGCGGTCCTCACCTCGCAGGCGGCGAGGGAACTCGTCGCGGGGCACCCGGTGTACGGGCAGCCCTGGCCCTGGCTCTTCCACGGTCACGTGGCGCTCACCCCCACCGTGTACGGCGGCTACGACTACACCTACGGCTACCCCCCGCTGGCGGTGCTGCTGACCGCGCCCCTGCTGTGGCTCGGGCACGGCGGCGCCCCCGCGACAGCGGTGAGCACGGGCGCACTGATCGTCGGCACGGTCATCCTGTGGCGGATGCTGCCGCCCCGGTGGCGCCCGGCGGCCACCATGGTCTGCCTGGGCTTCGGCTTCCTGCCGACCTACGGGCGCCTCGGCTATCCGGCGATCCTCGCCCTGGCGCTGCTGATCCCGGTGGTGGTGCGCTGGCCCCGGATCGGTCAGGGCGGGCGGCTCGGCGCGGCCGGCCTGGCCCAGGCCGCGTGCCTGGGCGCGGCGTGCGCGGCGCAGCAACTCCCCTGGTTCGTGACCCCGTTCCTGCTCGCCGGGATCTATGCGGTGCGCCGCGGCGAACTCGGACACCGGCAGGCCCTGTCGGTGCTGCTCCGGGTGCTCGGGACCACCGTCACCGTATGGCTGCTGGTCAACGCGTACTTCATCGTGCACGAGCCGGGCGACTGGCTGCGCGGCGTCGCGCTGCCGCTGACCCAGGGCGCGGTGCTGCACGGACAGGGCCTGATGGACGTCTCCCTGTACTTCACCGACGGCAGCGACCGCCTGGACTGGTACTCGCGTGCGAGTGTGCTCCTCGCCGCGGGCCTGCTGGCCCTGTTCGTGCTCTTCGTACGGCGGCTCGGCCCGGCGGCGACCGTGCTGCCCTGGTGCGCCTTCTTCCTGGCGACCCGCTCCCAGGACGGCTACTACCTGATGATGACCCCGCTGTGGCTCGCGGCCGTGGTCACGGCGCCGTCCACGGAGTTCACGCGGGCCTGGCAGCCCCGGCCGCGCCCGCTGTCGGGACCTCACCGGCGCCCGGCCCGGATCGCGGCGGTCGGGCTCCTGGTCGTACCCGCGCTGCTCAGCGCGGCCTTGGCGGTGACGGGCAGGCCGCCGCTGGCCATGCGGGTCACGGGGGTGCAGCGGTCCTCCGCCCGGCACGTCTCCCTGCTGAGCCTCCAGGTCACCAACACCGGCGGCGACCCCCTCACCCCGCACTTCATGCTCACCACGAGCCAGGGCTCGGGCAGGTTCTGGTCCCTGGCGAAGGGTCCGGCCACGATCCCCGGCCACTCCACCGCCCGCCTCGAACTGCGGCCGCCCGGCGGCAGGTACACCGTCCCCCGGCGCGGTGTCCGCATCCGTCTGCGCGCGTTCACGGCCACCCCACAGACGCTGTCGAGCCAGGACATCTCGCTGACGGCAGCGAAGCCGAGCGCGCCGAAGAAGGGTTGAGCGCGCGGGGGCCCGCTTCCGGTGGCCCCCGCGCGCGCTCGCGCGAACCGCGAACCGCCGGTGGCGCGGCGGCCGTGGTCCGCCGCGCCACCGGACGACTAACTGGTACTGCAGGAGACCGTGGGCCAGGTCCAGGCGCCGTTGGTCTGGACGGTCACACCCCAGTTGTTGCCGTTGCCGTTGGGTTTGGCGACCAGCACCTGCGAACTCGGGTAACTCGCGCTGATGTTCCAGGTCGCGATGATCTTCTCCGGCGACGGAACGTTCATCGTCACCGTCCAGTTGCTCGAACCGCTCACCGACACGTTCAGGTTGTACCGGTCGCTCCACTGCTGACCCGCCGACAGCGTCGCGGTGCACCCACCGGTGCCACCACCACCACCGCCACCACCGCCGCCGGTGCCGCCACCGCCGGAACCGCCCCCGTCGGGGGCCACGGCGCGGCCCGTCTGCGGGGAGATCATGCCGGAGCAGAGGCCCTTGGAGGCCAGTGTCTGGGCGATCCGCGGGATCGCCGCGAGCGTGTTGGCGGGCCACTCGTGCATGAGGATGATCTGGCCGTTGCCCAGCCGGGAGACGGCCTGCACGATCGCGTCGGTGCTCGCGTTGTTCCAGTCCTGCGAGTCGACGTCCCAGATGATCTCGGTCAGGCCGTACTTGGCCTCGACCGACTTCAGCGTGGAGTTGGTCTCGCCGTAGGGCGGCCGGAACAGCTTCGGCGTACCACCGCCCGCGGCGGCGATGGCCTGCTGGGTCCGGGAGAGTTCCGAGTCGATCTGCGACTGGCTCTGCTGGATCAGGTGCGGGTGGGTGTAGCTGTGGTTGCCGACCCACATTCCGGCGTCCACCTGGGCCCGTACCTGGGCCGGGTAGGAGGCCGCGAACTGGCCCTCGTTGAACATCGTGGCCCGCAGCCCGTTCTGCTTCAGCGCGTTGAGCAGGGCCGGGGTGTGGTCGTTGGACGGCCCGTCGTCGAAGGTGAGCCCGACGTAGCCGTTGCAGGTGGCGGCGTACGACGGAGCGGCTTCGACGGTGAGGGAGCCGGCCACGGCGAGCGCCGCGACGGCCAGTCCCGCGGCCAGGGACCGGAGTGACGCAAGTGGTCTGGTACTCATGCGGCTTGGGACCTTTCTGAAGAGGTCTTCGGTGTCGGCAGGGTCAGCTCGCACTGCAGGAGACCGTGGGCCAGGTCCAGGCGCCGTTGGTCTGGACGGTCACACCCCAGTTGTTGCCGTTGCCGTTGGGTTTGGCGACCAGCACCTGCGAGCTCGGGTAACTCGCGCTGATGTTCCAGGTCGCGATGATCTTCTCCGGCGACGGAACGTTCATCGTCACCGTCCAGTTGCTCGAACCGCTCACCGACACGTTCAGGTTGTACCGGTCGCTCCACTGCTGACCCGCCGACAGCGTCGCGGTGCACCCACCGGTGCCACCACCACCACCGCCACCACCGCCGCCGGTGCCGCCACCGCCGGAACCGCCGTCGCTCACGGTGACGTTGGAGTTGCCGCTGCTCTGGTAGCCCTCGGTCGCGAGGATCATGTAGTTGAAGCTGCCGAGCTTCATTCCCTTGCCCGCCCAGGCGTCGAAGTGGTTGCCGGTGGTGATGGTTCCACCGGTCTTCTTCGACTGCCGGACGCTCCAGTACTGGTCGAAGGTCCGAGTGCCCTCGATGGAGGGAGCGTTGACCCGCGTCGTCTTGTAGATGTCGTACGTGCCGCCGTCGCTGGTGACGGTGCCCATGAACGTTCCGGTGGGCCGGTAGGTGCCCCAGTTGTCGACGACGTAGTACTCCACGAGCGGGTTGGTCGTCCACCCGTAGAGGGCCAGATAGGCGTTGCCGGACGGGTTGAAGCTGCCCGAGTAGTTGACCGCCTTGCGGCCGCCGGTGGCCCAGCCCTTGCCGGCCACGAAGTTGCCGACGTTGCTCCACTGGGTGCTGTAGCCGCCGCCGGAGCCGAGGTTCATGGAGACCGAGCCGCCGCCGTCGGTCCAGAACGAGTAGTAGTAGCCGTTGTTGGTGCCGGTCTGATTCGAGGTGATGACCGTGTCGGCGCTGGCGGTGCCCGGCAAAGTCATCGCGGCCATGACAATCATGGCGGCGGCACAGAGGCTCCTGATGAACCACGTGAAGCGACCGCGTCTGCGGCCGGTCGTCCGGACGAGCGTGTTCATGTCCGTGCTTCCTCCTCGTGAAGGTGGTGGGGGGCGGGCAGCACGACAGGACCTCGCGGAACGGCCGGCTGCCAGGAGGTGACGCAGCGGTGTGAAGTGTTGAGCCGGGTCCGACGGGTGTCAACAGTTTCGGTCGGAATTTCGAAACGTTCGCTCGACCTCGAAGCCCCAAGGAAGCATGTTTTTCCTGCTCAGAGCCATAGAGGCCTGATTCTTCCGGCCGATCCCGACGAGGCCTCCAGGCACTAGATCAACTTGAGGGCCGACACCTTCGAAACTTTCGACGGCATCGGCCCAGCCCACTACAGCCCGTCCGCGGGCCCACGCGCCACCTGATGGCAGTCCGTCAGATGCCGGGCCGCACCGGCCGCGCCGACTCCGCCGACCAGGATCGCGCCCCCGCGCTCCGGGCCGTCCGGGCCGGCCTCCAGGACCGTGGCCCGTACGGCGCCCGACCCGATCTCCACCAGTACGGTGCGCGCCCCGCCGGGGTCGGGGAGGGTGACCTTCAGCGAGGCGTCCGGTTCGGTCCGGGCCACGGCGGCGCACCACACCGCGACCGTGGCCGGGTCCCAGCCGCCGGGCACCTCGACGGGCACGGTGGCGGCCGGGCCCCGCAGCGGCCGCCAGCCCGCCGGCCGTGCGCCGCGCTCGGCGGCCGCACGCCACAGCGTGTCCAGGTCCGCCGCGTGCACGGTACGGCCGACCCGGTCGGCAAGCAGGTATCCCGCGGACATCCAGGCCCGGACCCGCAGTCCCGATCCGGGCCCCAGGAGTCGTTCGGTCCGCGCCGCGCGGTCGGCCAGGACCGAACGGCCGGGCCGGGCAAGGACGTCCTCCCAGCGCGGTACGGAACGGCCCGCGCCGCAGGCTCCGCACATCGTGGCTCCCTCCTGTCGGGGCTTCAGGGCATGATGTCGCCGCTGTTGGGTCCGAGGGTCTGGCCCACGTAGAGGTTGCCGCCCGGATCACTGGCCAGCAGCACGGCGGTGGGGGCGACCTCCGCCGGGACCCCGAACCGGCCGAGGGGCAGCTCGGCCTGCTTGGCCTGCTTCCAGTCCTCGCTGATCCCCTCCACCAGCGGGGTGAACACCGGGCCCGGAGCGATCGCGTTGACCAGCACTCCGTGCGGGGCGACCTCACGGGCGAGGGCCTTGGTCAGCCCGATGACGCCGGCCTTGGCGGCCGAGTAGTGCACGAGGCCCTCGCCCCCCTTGATGCCCAGCTGGCTGGCGATGTTGATGACCCGGCCGCTGCCGCGGGCGACCATGTGCGGCACCGTCCACCGGCAGCACAGGAAGACGCTGCGCAGGTCGATCGCGATCATCTCGTCCCAGGTCTCGACGTCCATCTCGACCAGCGGGACCTCGGTGAGGATCCCCGCCGAGTTGACCAGGACGTCGGGCGCGCCCAGTTCGGCCACACAGCTCTCCACCATGTGCCGGGTCTGCTCCGCGTCGGCCACGTCGACGACCGCGGTGGCCGTCTCCGTCCCCTGCGCCGCGTAACGCTCGGCCAGCGCGGTCAGCCGGTCGGCGTCGCGGTCGGCCAGGAAGAGCCGCGCGCCCTCGGCCGCGTAGGCGTCGGCGATCGCCGTGCCGATGCCGCTCGCCGCGCCGGTCACCAGGGCGACCTGATCCTGGAGGACTCCCATGCCGTTCACCTTTCCGCGCTGTTCCGTGTCCTGCCGCCGCCGCGCCGTCACTCCGGCCACCGGACCGTCAGACCGCCGTCCACGACCAGTTCCTGGCCGGTGATGTACGCGGCGTCGTCGCTGGTGAGGAAGCGGATCACGCGGGCGACCTCGTCGGCGTGGCCCACCCGGCCCGCCGGGATGCTCCGGCCGGCCCGCTCCAGCCCCGCGCGGCCCAGCGAGTTGGCCTCGTCGAGCGACTGCGGGGTCTCGATCAGCCCGGGGATGACGGTGTTGACGCGGATGCCGCGCGGGGCGAGTTCGGTCGCCAGCGACCGGCACAGCCCCAGCACCCCGCTCTTGGCGGCGGCGTAGTGGGCGTGGTCGTCCCAGCCGTAGACCCCGCCGGCGATGGAGGAGACCGCCACCATGGCACCGGGGCCGGTCATCACCGCGGCGGCGGAGCGGAAGGTGCGCAGCACTCCGGTCAGGTCGACCGAGAGCATGTCGTTCCAGGCGTCGTCGTCGAGTTCGGCCAGGGCGGCCCGGCGCAGCACTCCGGCTCCGGCTACGGCGATGTCCAGCCGCCCGTACGTCTCCACGGCGGACCGGGCCAGGGCGTCGACCTGCTCGCTGTCCCGGACGTCGACCGCGACCGCGGTGCACCGGCCGCCGGCGTCCTCGACCAGCCGTATGGTCTCCTCCGCGCTGTGCGGGTCCTTGGGGTAGAAACCGACGACGCTGTCGGCCCCGGCGCGCGCGTACGCCACGGCCAGGGCGCGGCCGATGCCGCTCGCGCCGCCGGTGATGACGGCCACCTTGCCGGCCAGCCCGTCGTCGCGGACCGGTGCGGTGTGCTCGCTGGAGGGCATGTCCTGCCTTTCGTGGGGTTTCCGGTGCGTGGCGGGTGTGGGCCGCCACGCACCGGAAGAGGGAGGGGAAGGAAGGAGGTGCTGCTCAGGCGGCGGGCGCCGCGGGGGCGGACTCCTCGTCCGCGTCCTGGCTGACGTTGCGGGCGCCGAGCATCAGGACGCCGGAGATGAACATCCCCAGGGCGCCCGCGAGGAACGCGGCCATGGTGGCGCTCGCACCGATCCCGATGAGGGCGCTGAGCAGCGCCGAGCCGACGATCGCGCCCACCGGGCCCATCACGTGGGCGGTGTTGGAGCCGATGCCCCGGACCCGGGCCGGGAACGACTCGCCCATGTAGAACACCATGGCGGAGTACGGGCCGAGGAGGAAGAAGAGCCCCAGGGCGTACATCGGGATGACGTACGCGCTGCTGTTCGGCCCGAAGAGCATCGCCGTCATCACGATGCCGCCGATGCTCCAGCCGACGATGATGGTCGTCCGCCGGCCGATCCGGTCACCGAGGTACCCGTGGAAGAGGTAGCCGAGGAAACCGGCCAGGTTGGCCAGGATCAGCACGACCAGCGCGCTGGAGAACGAGACGCCCTTGCCGTCGGTGAGGATCGTGGTGCCCAGCACCGAGAAGATCTGGATGCCCATCCAGTTGAACAGCCACGCTCCGGACAGGCACAGGGTGTGGCGGCGCAGGTCCGGGGCGAAGAGCTGGCGCAGACCGGACTCGTCGTCCCGGGTGATGTCGAGGCTGTAGAGCTCCGCCAGCCGGGCCGCGTCGGCCTCGCGCCCGTCCTTGCGCAGCTCCCGCGTCCGCTTCAGGGCGACGAAGGAGGGCGACTCACGAAGCCTGGACCCGGCGACGAGGATGACCACCACCGGGAAGGTGGCGAGGAGGAAGATCCAGCGCCAGCTCATCACCGGCAGCAGCACGGCGGCGAACGCCGACGCGAGCAGTGCGCCGACCGGCCAGCCGCTCTGCACCAGGCTGAACATGAAGCCGCGGCGCCGGCTCTTGCCGTACATCTCGTTGAGGTAGACGCTGTTGACGACTTCCTCGGAGTAGCCGAGGCCGGAGATGGCACGGACACCGATGAGGGAGGCGGCGCCGCCGACCAGGGCGGTGAAGCCTGAGGAGAGCGCCGCGCCCGCGGTGGTGACGATCAGGCTGGGCTTGCGGCCCCAGCGGTCCAGCATCGGCCCGACCAGCAGCGAGACGACGAAGGTACCGACCGTCACCCCGGTCGCGATGGCCGTGGCCTGTCCGGTGGTCCAGCCGAACGTCTCGGATATCTTCGGCAGCAGGGTGCCGAAGAGCACGAAGTCGTAGACCGAGAAGACCCAGGCCAGGAAGCACACCACGGTGGTGGTCGTGATGGTGCGCCGGCTGAGGGCCGGGGGGCCCTTGAAGAGGACCTCGTCCGAGGGTGCGCCGCCGCGCGGCCAGTCTCTCTCGTGGACGGTCTGCTGTTCCTGTGCGGTGGTCATCTGCTGTCACCCTTCTGACGCGGGTTGCGGGCGGCGAAGTCGTCCGCGATCTGGTCGAAGGTCACCCAGCGGACGCCTTCGTGGGAGTTGATGTGGTCGATCAGCCGCTCCAGCATCAGCAGGACCTGCGGGCGGCCGGCCACGTCGGGGTGGATGGTCATGGTGAAGGCGGCGTGGTCCATCTCCCGGTGCACCCAGTCGAACTGGTCGCGCCACATCTGCTCGATGTCACGGGGGTTGACGAAGCCGTGGCTGTTCGGGCTGGCCTTGATGAACATCATCGGAGGCAGGTCGTCGAGGTACCAGTTCGCCGGGATCTCGATGAGGTCCGTCTCCCGGCCGCGCACCAGCGGCTTCATCCAGTCCTCGGCCGGCCGGCTGTAGTCGATCTTCGTCCAGGAGTCGCCGACCCGCACGTAGTACGGCTCGAAGTCCCGGTGCATCAGCGAGTGGTCGTACTTGATCCCGCGTTCGAGGAGCAGTTCGTTGGTGACCGGGCTGAACTCCCACCAGGGGGCCACGTAGCCGGTCGGGCGACGCCCGGAACGGGTCTCGATCAGCTCGATGCAGCGGTCCAGGACCGCGGCCTCCTGCTCGCGGCTCATGGCGATCGGGTTCTCGTGGCTGTAGCCGTGCACGCCGATCTCGTGACCGGCGGCGACACAGGCGTCGAACTCCTCCGGGAAGGTCTCGACGGAGTGGCCGGGCCAGAAGAACGTCTGGGTCAGGCCGCGGCGCCGGAACAGCTCCAGCAGGCGCGGCACGCCGACCTCGCCCGCGAACAACCCGCGGGAGATGTCGTCGGGGGAGTCCTCACCCCCGTAGGAGCCGAGCCATCCGCCGACGGCGTCTACGTCCACACCGAAGCTGACGAGGATTTCCTTGGTCATCGAAATCTCCTTGCTCTTGCTGGGGTTGCTTGCTGCGTGGGGGGATCGGAAGCGGTCGGGGAGTCGGGTCGGGGACGGGGGCGGTTCGGGGAGTCCGGGCGGGGACGGGTCGGGGACGGGTCGGGGACGGGTCGGGGACGGGGACGGGTCAAGAAGTCGGGACGGCTCGCGGAGTCGGGAAGTCAGTCGGCCGGGAAGCGGTCAGGAGCCGGTGTCGGACGACGGGTCCCGTCCGGCGAGCCAGGCGCGGACGACTGCGGCCGGCGACGTTCCGGGTACCGTGCTCGCGGCGGCCAGCAACAGCCGGGCCTGCCAGGGACTGAGATCACCGGCGAAGATCGCGCCGACCCGTTGCAGTTCGGCTCCGCCCCCCGCGTAGAGGGGTTCGACCGGGCCCGAGTGCACCCGTGAGCAGATGAGCACCGGGTGGCCCGCCGCCACGGCCTCGGCGACCGCCTCCACCAGCTCCGGCCCGGCGTTGCCCGCGCCGACCGCCGCCACCACGACCCCTGCCGCGCCCTCGGCCAGGCTCGCCCGGACGAACAGCCCGTCCGCCCCGGGGTAGGCCGGCACCACGTCCACCCGGGGCAGCCGGGGCAGGTCGAGGTCGAGGGGCAGCCGCGGGCTGGGCACGGACTGCCACAACGGGACCACCCGCCGGCCGACCACGCGCAGCGCGGCACCGCGGCCGGGCGCCGTGAAGGCGTGCGCCGACATGGTGTCGCTCTTGCGCACCCCGCGGGCGGGGAAGGCGAAGCCGTCGAAGACCAGCAGCGTGCCGTGCCGGCGGGCGGCGTCGTCGGCGGCCACGGCGAGGGCGTCGCCCAGGTTGCCCGGACCGTCGGCGGCACGGTCGTCGAACGGGCGCTGCGCGCCGGTCAGCACGATCGGCCGCGGGTCGTCGAACGCCAGGTCGAGCAGGAAGGCCGTCTCCTCCATGGTGTCGGTGCCGTGCGTCATCACCACCCCGTCGGCGCCGTCGCGCAGTGTGCCGCGCACCTCACGGGCCAGCGCCAGCAGGTCGGCGGTGTCGAAGGCGTAGCTTCCCCGGGTGACCACGTCGCGTGTGCTCACCTCCGCGCCTTCCGGCAGCGGGCCGACCGACGCGACCAGTTCTTCCGCGAGCACGGTCGCCCGGCGGCCCTCCGCCCCGGAACGGCTCGCGATGGTGCCGCCGGTTGCCACGACCTGGATACGACGCATGGACCCTCTCTCCGCAATCGATTGCGCAGAGGCTATGCAAACGATTGCGGCGGGTCAATGGGTTGCCGCACACTTGTCTGGCCGGACGGTTCGGGGATGTGCGAAGCTCAAGGGCGCGACGCGGGGGCACCCACGGGTTCCGGCAGGAGCCCGGCGAAACCCGGGAACCGTCGAGAGACACCGAGAAGAACCCGGACGAAACGAGAAGAGGGGCAGCCAGCGTGGATCGGCAGGGAGCGCGGGCGGGGGCCGGTGCACAGACCGGTCGCGCCCCGGTCACACTGGCCCTGATAGCCCGGCAGGCGGGGGTCCACGTCTCCACGGTGTCACGGGCACTGAGCCCGGACGAGAGCGTACGGAGCGGGGTGGCCGCCGACACCGCCACAGTGATCCGGGCGCTCGCGGAGGAACTCGGCTACCAGCGCGACCCGGCCGGGGCGGCGCTGCGCACCGGCCGCTCCAGGATGCTGGGCGTGCTCGTCCCGAGACTGACCGACATCGTGCTCGCCACCGTCTACGAGGGCATCGACGCGGCCGCGGCGGCCGCCGGCTACCACACCGTGGTCGCCAACACCGCCGACGACCCGGAGCTGCAACGGCGGCGGGCCGACGCCCTGCTCGCCCGGCGCGTCGACGGCCTGGTGCTCGGCGACGCCCGCTCCGACACCGACCTCGTCGCCGAACTGGCCCGCCGGCACGTCCCCCTGGTGCTGGTGTCGCGCCGGCTGCCGGGACGGGTCTCGGTGACCACCGACGACGTCCTCGGCGGGCGACTGGCCGCGGAGCACCTGCTGGAACTCGGCCACCGGAGGGTCGCGGTGGTGGCCGGCGAGCCTTACGCCAGTACCGGCACGGAGCGCACCCAGGGCTTCCTCGACGCCTTCGCCGAGGCGGGCCTGCCAGTGCCCGGGAGCCACGTCGTGCCGTCCCGCTTCGACGTGCCCGGCGGCCGGGCTGCGGCCGAGCGGCTGCTGGCCCTGCGGCCGCGGCCCACCGCCGTCTTCGCGGTCAACGACTTCGCGGCGATCGGCGTGATGGCGGCGGTCCGGGACGCGGGCCTCGCGGTCGGCCGGGACGTGGCGATCGTCGGCTACAACGACGTCCCCCTGGCGGCGGCCCTCCCGGTGTCCCTGACCTCCGTGAGCTCCCCGATGTACCGGATGGGCGAGGTGGCGGCGACGACCCTGGTCGCCATGCTGAACGGCAAGCAGGGCCGCTCCCGGCGGCTGCGCCCCGCGCTAGTGGCCCGCGCCTCGACCCTCGGCGGCACCCTCACCCCGGAGGGGTGACCCAGTCCGGGGCCCCACCTCGGGAACGGGCCCGCGGCCCGCGACCGTGGTCCCCCGCGACCGCAGCACCCCCGCCGTCGCCGCCGCGACGACGCAGCAGGCCACCGGGAGGAAGAAGGTCAGGTTCAGCGGGACCAGGCGGGTGAGCCAGCCGATGACGGCCGGTCCCGCGAGCATGCCCAGGTAGCCGAGTCCGGCGACCTTGGAGACGTTGGCGCCGGCGGCGTCGGCGTCGGCGTGTCCGGCGGCGCTGAAGAGCTGGGGAACGCAGCCGGAGAGCCCGGCGCCGAACAGCCCCCAGCCGGCCAGGGCGAGCGGCGTCCACGGCGACAGGGCGGCCGCCGCCATGCCGACGGCGGCGACCGAGGCTCCGTACCGCAGGATCGCGGCGGGGCCGAAGCGGGCCGAGATGCGGTCCGCGAGCAGACGGCCGACGGTCATCGTCGCGGCGAACGCGCCGTAGGCGAAGGCCGCGGTGCTTTCGGAGGCGCCGAGGACGGTCCGCAGGTGCAGCACGCTCCAGTCGTTGGCGACCCCCTCGCACAGCATGACCATCAGCGCGAGGACGGCCAGGATCCAGATACGGGTGCGCGCCCGGTCCGCCTGCTCGGCCGGCCCGCCGGACCCGGCCCCGGACTCGCTCCCGGCATCCGCGCCCGGTCCCGCGACGGTGGACGCGGCGGAGGGCAGCAGACCGGGGGCGGCGCACACGGAGGCCACCACTCCCAGTGCGGCGGCCGTGCCGAGCGTCGCCGCCGGGGTCCAGCCCGCGCTCGCGACGGCGGCACCCGCGAGGGCGGCCACCACGCCGCCGACGGAGAACGTGGCGTGGAACGCGGACATCACCGGGCGTCCGTACGCCTTCTCGACCTGGACGGCGTGGGCGTTCATACTCACGTCCAGGCAGCCGTTGCCGAACCCGAGCACGATCAGGGCGGCGGCGAGCATCCACGGCCGGGAGGCCAGTCCGGGCAGCACCAGGGCAGCGCTGCACAGCACACCCGAGGCGGGCACGACGATCCGGGTGCCGAGGCGGTCGGCGACCGGGCCGGCCAGTTGCATCCCCACGAAGGCGCCCGCCCCGAGCAGGAGCAGGAAGCCGCCCAGGACGGCGTGACTCACGCCGACGCGGTGCTCGATGGCCGGGATCTGCACGATCCACATCCCCAGCAGGGTCCCGTTGAGGATGAAGTACGCGAAGGTCGCCAGACGCGCGACACGAAGGGTTCGCTCCATGGATACGAACGTATCGAACATTCTGCTTGTTTGAAAAGCGCCTGTTCTCACAGCATTCCTGTTTGTCGGTGCATGGTGTTCAATCACGGCCATGGGGAACATGGACCGCCTGAGGCAGATCACGGACGCGGTGCGGGAGGCGGGCAGCCTCGGCGTCGGCCAGTTGGCCGAACTGACCGGGGCCTCGGAGATGACCGTCCGCCGCGATCTGGAGACCCTGGCGGCCCAAGGCGTGCTGGAGCGCTTCCGGGGCGGCGCCCGGACCCTGCTGCTGCGCGGCGAGGAGCCCCCCTTCACCCTGCGCGCGCAGGAGGGCACGCGGGCCAAGGAGCGCATCGGCGCGGAGGTGGCCGCGCTGATCGCCGACGGGGAGACGGTCGTCCTCGACAGCGGCACCACGTGCCTGGAGGTCGCCAGGGCACTGCGCGGCCGGCGGGTGACCGTGATGCCACTGTCGCTCCAGGCCGTCAACGTGTTCGCCGACAACCCCGGGCAGACCACCCTCCTCGTGCCCGGCGGGCGGCCCCGACCGGGCGAGGGGGCCCTCACCGGCCCCCTGACCCTGTCCTCGCTGGCGGCCCTGCGCTTCGACACCGCCGTCGTCGGCTGCTGCGGGCTCAATGCACAACAGGGCCTGACCGCCTACGACTTGGACGACGCGGCGGTGAAGCGGGCGGCGATCGAATCGGCCCGGCGCGTGCTCGCCGTGGCCGACGGCAGCAAACTCTCCCGCACGGCACACGCCTTCGTCGCACCGGTCGCGCGACTGCACACCCTCGTCACCGACGAATCCGCGCCACCCGACGAGATCGAGGCGTTGCGCGCCGCCGGCACCGCCGTCAACACCGCACGGTAGGAGTGACGTTGACCAGCCGTATCACGCTCATCTCGCCCGCGACGAGCCCGTCGCTGCGGCAGGCCCGGTTCGACGACGGCGACTCGCTCGACAACGGCGGCGTGGTCAAGGCCCGTTCGGCCGCAGGATCGCTGCCCGCGGCCGCCCGGGTGTTCCTGTCCCCGAGCGTGCGCTGCCGGGAGACGGCCTCGGCGCTCGGTCTCGACGGCGTGGCGGAGGCCGAGTTGGCGGGCCTGGACGCGGGCCGCTGGCGGGGCCGGACCCTGGAGGAGGTGATGGCCACCGAGCCGGAGGCGGTGGGCCGCTGGCTCGCCGACCCCGACTGCGCGCCGCACGGCGGCGAGTCGGTGCGGGACGTGTGCGAGCGGGTCGGACGCCGGCTGGACACCGCGCGGGACACCGACGGCCGTACGCTCGCCGTGGTCGAGCCGGAGGTCGTACGGGCCGCGATCGTCCACGCACTGGACCTGCCCCTGGCCGGCTTCTGGCGGCTGGACGTACCGCCGCTGACGGCCACGGAACTCAGCGGACGGGCCGGCCGCTGGAATCTGCGACTCGGACAGCCGTTGGCGGCGCCCTGACCGAACGCGACAGGGCCCCCGGACGATTCCGAGGGGCCCTGTCGTGCGCGCTGAAGGGTGCTCGTGCGGGCTGAAGGGGTTCAGTGCGCGGCCGGTACCGCCTGTACGGACGCGGCGGTCGCGGGCCGGGGGTTCAGCAGCCGCTCGGCCAACTCGCCGAAGAGCAGCCCGAACCCGCCCCACAGGACGGCCTGGATGGCCAGCGCGGAGAGCCGGAACCGCCACAGCACGGTGGCCGGGAAGTGCGACGGCACCTCGTTGACGGCGGGCAGGAAGGCGAACGCCGGCCCGATCACCACGGCGAAGGCGGCCACCGCGGCCACCGTCGCATACCACGTGCCCAGCGTGGGCGTGAGGCGCTTGCCCAGGATGGTGGCGGCGATCGCGAGAAGAATGCTGAGGAGCATCATCAGGAAGTACAGGGTCGTGCGCTTGCCGATGGTGTCTTCCTCACCGACCGCGGGCGGGTTGGCCGGGTACTTCAGGAACGGCACGACGTACACGGCGAGCAGCGCGCAGCCGGACAGCAGCAGCGCGGTCGCCCGCGGGGAGAAGCGGCCCACGCGGCCCAGCGCGAAGCAGAAGGCGAGCGCGGCGATGCCGCCGAAGGCGACCCCGTAGACGAGGACGCCGGTGGCGAGACCGGCGGTGGACTGGAGGGAACGGGAGACGACTTCGACCTCGTCATGGGAGTGGGAGTGCCCGTGGGCGTGCGCCTCCTCGAAGCCGATCGCCTTGTCGACGAACGGCTCCCCGAGGAAGTAGGCGACGACGAGGGCGAGCACACCGGCGGCGAGGCCGGCGAGCATGCCCCGCACCAGGAGGTTTCTTACCGTTGCGGAGTTCATGAGCGTGCGGCGTCCCTCGGCTCAGTGGCAGGGGAAGCCGAGCAGGTGGCGGGCGTCGTGCACCCACTCGTGGACGTCCGTGCCGCTGAACACGGAGGTGGCGCCCTGCTCGGCGCCGACGAAGTACAGCAGGACCAGCATGAGAACGCCGAAGAAGACCGCCCAGGGGGCTATCGCCTTCAGCGGCAGCGGGGCGGGTGCGGCGGTGGCAGTCGGCTGGGCGACGGTCTGCGCCATGGCAGAACCTCCTCTGGGAGTTCGCGTCCCATCTCGGTGGTGCACAGGACGACAGCCACGGGTCTGACTCACGAACGCCCGGGGGCGTTCACATACAGTGGCGCGACCGTGCCGGATTCCCACCGGCTTCCGTCTCGCCGTCGTCGATATCGGACAGACCGTATCGCGTGCCGCCCGCCCGGCCAAGACCGCGATCTCGGACGTGATCTTCTCCACCGAGGGGTTTCGACTCGCGCACGGGCATCTCACCATCTGGAGCATCCGAAGCGCTGTGGCAGGATGCGCGGGCGGGCTCCGTGGCGCTACCGGACTTCGCTCCACCGCCCGCCGCACCACCCGATCCGCCCGCACCACCCCGGAGGGACGAGCCCCGTGCTCACGTCGTACGCCGCCCACTTCGACACACCCGCCGGGTACCTGGACTTCGCACGCTTCGGGCCGCCGTCCCGGGCCGCCGTCACCGCCACCGCGCAGGCCCTGGACGCCTCCGCCCGCGCCGACCACACCACCGTGGACACGCTGATGCGCGCGGAGGAGACCGCGCGGGACACGGCCGCCCGCCTCGCGGGCACCGACGCCCGGCACACCGTGCTGCTCCCGAACGCGTCGACCGGTCTGTTCCACGCCGCGCTCGGCGTACGGGAGGGCGTGGTCCTCGCGCCGCGCACCGACTTCCCCGCCAACCACTACCCGTGGCGGCGCAGCGCGGACCTGGGCCGGGCCACGCCGCACTGGCTCGACCCCGCGCCCGGTTCCGGAGTCACCCCCGACCTGGTCCGCGCCGCGCTGACCGACGACGTCGTGGCCGTGTCGGTCAGCGCCGTGGACTTCCGCACCGGCTTCCGCGCCGACCTGGCGGCGCTGCGCGAGGCGATCGGCCCCGACCGGCTGCTGATCGTGGACGCCATCCAGGCGTTCGGTGTCGCCTCCCTGCCCTGGGACGCCGCCGACGTGGTGGTCGCGGGCGGCCAGAAGTGGCTGCGCGCCGGATGGTCGACCGGCTTCGCCACCCTGTCCGACCGCGCCCTGGAGTCCCTTGAGCCGGTCCTCACCGGCTGGACGGGCGTGGAGGACGTCGGCCTCTTCGACGGAGCCGAGCACCCGCCCGCCCCGGACGCCCGACGGTGGTCGATCACCAATCTGAGCCCGGTGACGGCCGCCGCGTTCGCGGCCGCGCTGGACCTCGTCGAGCGGCACACCGTCCCCGCGATCGAAGCCGCGATCGCCGTCCGGATCGCCGAACTCACCGAGACCGTCGAGGCATACGGCGGCCGCGTCCTCTCCCCCGCCGACCCGGCGCGGCGCGCGGGCATCCTCTCCTTCACCCTGCCCGACCACGATCCGGCCCTCGTCGCCAAGGCACTGCACGCGGAAGGCGTCACCACGACCGTGCGCACCGACTCCCTCAGACTCTCCCCGCACGCCTCGACCCCACCGGAGGCAGCCGAACGGGTCGCTGCCGCGCTGTCGTCCCTGGGGAACTGAGCCCTCGGCGACCCCTTGAAGTCGAACCCGTAAGCCCTCCTCACAGGGCGCACTCGGCCCAGACCGTCTTGCCGGGGCCGAGGCGGTCGCGTACGCCCCAGTCGTCGGCGAGCGCGTCGACGAGGACCAGGCCACGGCCCCCGTCCTGGTCCGGGCCGGGAGCCATGCGCGCCGGCAGGGCGGGATGGGTGTCGGTCACCTCGATCCGGACGGCGTCCCGGCCCTCCTCGAAGAACAGCGCGAGGGCGAAGTCCCGCCCGGGTACACGGCCGTGGAGAACGGCGTTCGCCGCGAGCTCCGCGACGACGAGCACGACGGTGTCATGCGCTTCGGTCCCACGGGGATGCCCCCACTCGGTGAGCTGATGCGCGGCGAGCAGCCGGGCGAGGCGGGCACCGCGCCGGGTGGCGGAGAAACGCTGCGTGAACGTGCGTGTGGGGGTGGCGGATTCGTGGTTCAGGGCTGGCATGTGGGCCAGGGTGCTGCCAGTTGACAGTCCGTCGGCAGGTCCGCCGCTGATACAGATCACGTTGTACTGGTTCACGCACTGGACTGGGCCGGTCGCTGTGCGTGAGCATTGATCGGTCTGGCGTGGCGCAGCCCGGACGACGAACGGTACGGCACGGGTACGGCCCGGTGGCACAGGGGAAGGCGGCTGCGATGACGACGGACAACGGTGGCGGGGCGGGCGGGGGCTGCGAGCCGGAACTCTCCGACAGCCTGAAGACCTTCGGCGCGGTCCTCAAAGCCCTCCGGGAGGAAGCCGGCCTGACCCAGGAGCAGTTCGCGCCGCTGGTGCGCTACTCGCCCGCGTACGTCGCCAAGATCGAGCAGGGGAAGCGTTTCCCGCCGAGGGAACTGCTGAAGCGGTCGGACGAAGTCCTGGGGGCGGTCGCGTCACGGGTGCTGGAGGCTGCGGCGAGGAGCCTGACGCGGAAGGCGGGACTGGCGTCGTGGTTCCGGCAGTGGGCGGGGGTCGAGGAGGAGGCGATCTCGCTGTACGCGTATGAAAGTCGGGTCGTCCCAGGCCTGTTGCAACCTGAGCCATACATTCGCGCGATCTTCGACCGGCACCTGCCTCCGCTCACGGAGGCACAGTGCGAACGGCAGGTGACAGCACGACTGGCCAGGCAGCAGCTTCTCGTCGAGCGCCCCAACACGACGTTCAGCTTCGTCGTCGAGCAGGCACTCCTGGAGCGCCGCATGGGAGGTACGGCCGTCACGAAAGTCCTCCTCGACCACCTCATCACAGTCGGCCGGTACCGCAACGTGGAACTCCAGGTCGTGCCGCTGCTCCTGGAGGAACACTCCGGCTTCGAAGGCCAGATGTACCTTGCCGAGACAGCCGAACACCGCTGGGCCGGTTACGTCGAAGGCCACGGCACCAGCATGCTCATCAGTGACCCGAAAGCTGTAAGTCAGATGTTCCAGCGCTATGGCAAGATGCGCTCGCAGGCTCTGAGTCACCAAGCCACCGCGAGCCTGCTGGATCAGATGCGAGGAGCGCTATGAGCACCAGCGAGCTGGCCTGGTTCAAGAGCAGCTACAGCGGCGGCGGCGGCGACAACTGCATCGAGGTCGCCCTGCGCCCCGGCGCCGTTCTCGTCCGGGACTCGAAGGACACGGACAGGCAGGCGCTGGCCGTCTCCCCCGGCGCCTGGTCGGCGTTCACCGCACTGGCGGCCGACGCACGCCTCTGAGCTTCCGGTCAGGCCTCTTGTCCGGTGCCTACGCGCAGGGCTCGGCCGTCACATCGGCCGAGCCCTGCGAAGCACGCGCATATGCGAGTCAGGTCACCATCGATACCAACGGCCTCGGCCACCGCCGGCGGTGGTGGAGCGCATGACGAAGCCGAGAAGCCACAGCACCAGGACGGCAATGGCGACCCACCAAAGAATCTTGATGGCGAAGCCGACACCGAAGAGAATCAGGGCAAGAAGCAGAACGAGCAGCAGGGGACCCATATTTATCAACCTCCTGTCCGCCGTGTGCCCCGCAATGTCACCGACATGCCGCAACGGCGCCTTGTTTATGAAGGGGAAACCGGGGCACGAGCCGGTTATCGCCACAGCGGGACAGAAGTCGCGTGGGGCGCTGAGGGCCGAGGAAAAGGTAAAGGGAATTCGAAAAGGTGGGCCTTGCCGGGTGTGATCCGGGAAGGCCCCTTCGGCTCCTCTTCTATGGCAGCGGCCTAGAACAGGGGGAGAGAATTCGCCTCATGACCAATGCAGACGGCCGCGCGGGCCGGTGGGCGGCGGCGCTGCGCCGAACGCCGGTGGCGGTCTGGGACGACGACGTCACGGACTGGGCCGCCGCTTTGACGTACTACGCGGTCCTGGCCCTGTTTCCGGTGCTGCTGGTGATCCTCTCGATTGTGGGACTGACCATCCCGACGGCCAAACCGGAGGTCATCGACCGCTTGTCGCAGGCCGCCCCGGTGGAGTCCCGCGCACTGCTGCGCAGCACCCTGCGGCAGATGTCCGAACAGTCGTCAGCGGCATGGACGCTGGTCTTTCTCGGCGGAGCGGGAGCCCTATGGTCGGGATCCAGCTATCTGAGTGTCTTCCGCCGGGCGTTGCACGCCATGCAGGGCGTCAGCGCACGTCGGCCGGTCTGGCGCACCGCTCCGCGCATCATCGCCACGGCCCTCGTCCTGATCTCGCTGCTTCTCACGACCACCCTGGCGTTGTTTCTCACCGGCAGCCTGACCCGGCGTCTGGGCCGGGCGCTGGACCTGGGTACCGGGCCGCAGGCCGTCTGGGGTGCGCTGCGATGGCCGGTCGTGGCCGCGGTCGCCGTCGCCCTGGTGCTCGTGCTGTACCGTTCGGGCCCCGCGCCTTCCCGCCCTGTGCGGAAGATGGCCCCCGGCGGCACCTTGGCGGTAGGGCTCCTGTTGGCCGTCTCGCTCGGCTTCGGCGTCTACACCTCCCACGCCAGCACCTATCACCGCCTGTACGGCTCACTGGCGGGCGTCGTGGTCTTCCTGGTCTGGCTGTGGCTGGCCAACCTGGCTCTTCTGGTCGGTGCTCAGTTCAACGCGGAGCTGGCGAAGTCTGCTCAAGGAAAAGAGGCCGGGTGAGGGCCTGGACGAGCTGCTCGACGGTGGGCGCCCCTGCGAGGCCGCCGGGCGTCGAGTAGACGCGGCAGGTCAGGCCGTATGTCTCCGTGACGGCGGGAAACGGATCCTGGCCGTCGATGCGAATCGTGGGAGAGCCGGGGAAGTGCAGTGCCCGGGCTTCTTCATCCGTTTCGACGGCGCGGAGCTCCACGCCCAGGCCGGAAAGGTCCGCGGCGGCGAGCGCCTCCGTGAGGTGCTCCTGGGCGACGGTCCAGTTCGGGCAGCCGGCGAAGTACAGAAGTTCGATGTCCACGCCCCCATGATGCCTCTGGGTGAGGCCAGGGCGTTGACCAGCTCTGGCAAGAAACCACGGTGACATCGCTGCCCCGACGGCTTTCAAGACCATCCGCTTCTGCGTTGCGGCAGGCACGCTGACCTGTGATGACGACCTTCCAAGCCGGATACGCCAAGGCATGTTGGCCAGAGGATGGCCGTCGAGGCGAAGTCGTCTTCGCCTCCCTCCTCCGCGACGACACGCCCGACGCGGTCCTGGACGTCCTGCGATGACACCTCGGCCTGACCCCTGAACGCCCGGCAGGGCTCGACGGGAGGAGTACACATCTCCACCGCTCTCCCCGATCCGGACAGCCGCCTGCGCGCCACCGGAATTGCCGAAGTGGTGTGATGCCCCAGGCCGGTTCGCGGACTTCGCGGGAAAGCGACGGTCAGGGTGCGAGGCCGAAAATCTCGTGGCAGGCGTCCCGCAGGGCGGCACACGCCTCGTGCCGCAGTGACCTCGGCACCAGCACCATGTCCGCATGCCAGATCGAGGCAATCCGACCCCACGTGGACGCGTTCACGTCCTCACGTTTCTCACGACCGTGCGCGGGACAGCGGCAACCGCGCTTGCTAGAACCCCGCCAGTACAGCAGCGATCAAGAGGAAAGCAATCACGGCCCCGAAGATGACGCCCGTCATGGAGAGAGCTTTCCCGGTGGGGGCCAGAGCGGTGCGGGCGATTTTAAGGTTGATGACCGCGCCGAGCACGCCGATGAGACCGCCGATCAATCCACCGATGAGGATCAGCCCCAGGGGGAGGGCCGCGAGTATGCCTTGCCAGCGGGGAAGATTGCGGATTTGAGTGAACAAGTTCCCTTTTGCGCTGTCTGAGCGGAGATCGGGCGTTTCGGCCATGTGTACTTCCTCGGTGGCGTGGGAGCTGAGAGCGCGAAGATTACAGAACTGCCGAACACGCATGGAAACTGCCCATCAACGATCAAGCGTGCCAGGCAGTTCGGGCAGGTACGAACACCCTGCTGCGCTGCGTTCCGCCGGGCGCGCAGGGAGATCGGGAGCGCATGCGCGCACGGATCAGTGCGGGCGACCACGAGGCGTTCACCGCGCTCTACGAGGAATACGCGCGGGAGGTCTACAACCACGCCTACCGGCTGTCGGGCGACTGGCCGACGGCCGAGGAGGTGTTGTCCGAGACCTTCCTGACGGCGGTCGACCGGGAAGTCGTCGACGACGACCTGACCCCGGCAGGGGCCGGCTTTTCTCAGCGGATGGCCTCTTCAGGAATCCTCGTCGCCTCGGTCTCCGGAAGACCGCTCGTCGACCACCGTGACCAAGACCGAGGCAACGCGGGCGACAGCGGGGTCGTCGTCGTGGGCCAGTTGGCGAAGGACCTCCTGCGCAGAGGTCCCCGACAGCTCGACCAGCGCCTGGGTCAGACGTATCCGCGTCGCCGAGTCCGCGGTGGGCGCGGCGAGTTCGTCGACCACCGCGGTCATGATCCGGTCCGCGCACCCGGGGTCCTGGGACAGCGTTCCCAGAACCTCCGCCGCTTCGACGTCGTTGGAGCCCTCGACCACCATGCCGACGAGCGTCGGCACGGCCCCGGTCACGCCGCGCCTGCCCAGCGCCAGAGCGGCATACCTGCGCACCCTCGTGTCCGGGTCCCCGAGCGCGTCCGCGAGCACCGCGGTCGCGCCCGGGGCCTCCGCCATCTCGGCGATCGCCAGCACCGCGCGTCGCCGGATGTCGACGTCCTCCGAGTGCACGCCGGCGGCCAGTGCCGCCACGCCGTCGCCGCCCGATCGGGCGAGCGCCCAGCGCAGGGCGCCCGCGACATTGGCGTCGGATTCGGTGAGGACCGCCTCGGCCAGCAGCTCGGCGGGAACCGGTACACCCTCCGGCCGGGCCAGGACGGCCTGCTGCCTGCGCGCGGCACTGGGCGAGTTGAGCCCCTGCATGAGTTCGACGATGCGCAGGACGTCCTGCCAGCCGGTGGGCGCCGACGCGTCGACGGCGCGGAGCCGGTCCAGCAGCTCCTGTTCCCGCTCCAAGCGGTCTTCCGTCCACCGGATGAGGTCGCTGACCAGGGCGGACGGCGTGAAGGCCGGGTCCTCCAGCGCGCGCCCGATCTGCTTGAGGGAGAGCCCGAGGGACCGCAGGCTCTCCACGTGGAAGATCCTGCGGACGTCCTCTGCGGAGTACTCGCGGTAGCCGCCGACGGTGCGACCCGTCGGCCGCACCAGCCCGAGGGCGTCGTAGTGCCGGAGCATCCGGGGGCTCACCCCCGAGTGACGGGCCACGTCACCGATCAGCATTCCGCGGTCTCCACGGCAGCGGCTCGTTCCGGGCCGAGGGTCACCACTCGCTTCGCCTCGTCGACGGCCGCGTCGAAACCGGTCTCCGGATTCCGCCGGAGCAGCTCGGTGGCACCGGCGTGCGCGGCCACCACCGGATCGGGGCTCGCCGCGGCCTTCTCCAGGGCGGGCCCGGTCACGTCGCCGAGGTCGACGAGGGCCCGGCTGAGGCTCAGCTGCACATCGCGGTCGCCGCGGCCGAGCTGCGTGACCAGTTCGTCGGTCAGGTCCTTCTTCTCGTCCTCCGGCACGAGGACGACCGCGACGCGCCACGCGGTCCGCGCGACCTCGTCGTCGGCGTCACGCAGCATGTCGCGCGTGATCCAGGCCCACGCGCTCCTGTCGCCGATCTTGGAGAGGGTGTGCAACGCCTGGCTACGGGCCCGAGCGCGCTCGGAGTCGAGTTCCTGGCGGATCCGCGGCAGGGTGATCTCCGCCGGGAGGCGGGTCAACGCCCAGGTCAGCATGTCCCGCACGTAGAAGTCCGGCTCGACCGCACACCGCTCGACGAGCGTCTCCAGGAAGCCGGAGTCGGGGTTCGAGCCGACCGCCAGGGCCGCCTGAAGCCGGACCGACGAGTCCGCGGCGCTCAGGGCGGCGACCACGCGGGCGTTCTGCGGGGTTCCGTTTGTCGGGTTGATCGAAACCACCTCCTGCACCCAGGGGACACCTTGTCACCATGTCAAGGTCAAGCCCGTGATCGGCGGGCGAGAAGACTCGCCGGGCCGGGCGCCGTCAAGGCAGAGCACTCCCCACCCGCATCCCGCCGCAAGAAGCCGCAGGTGGCTGTCCCGCGTGCGGGCGCCCAGGAGGTCGAACGAGCGTCATGGCCAACAGTCCACCCCTCCTGATCGAGCCGAACAGGCGGCCACGGCCAGCTCACCTGCGCGAGCCCACTCAGTGCGGAAGCAGCCTCGCGCATCATGACCCTCACGACTCCTCCGGTCGCCATGATGGAGTCATGCCCTCCAGCCCACAGGACGCCGCACCCACGCCGAGCAGCATCTCGGGCCCGGTCGCCGAGGACCTCGCGCTGTACCGGGAGAAGTTCCGGCGGCGTCTGCCGGAGTCGCTGGACGAGTTGCACGGCCCGTCCCAGGGGGTCGTAAAGCTGCCACTGCACATGGCCTGGTCGGGGATGACCTCGTACGACCTGGGCAAGCCTCGCCAGCGCATGGGCCTCTACCGCACCGTCCTGCACGAGGGCCTGCGCGACGATCTGCCCCGCTAGTGCTGTGACCGGAAAGGTTTGCCGGAAGCTCGCGGCGTCCTGTGCGATGCCTCGCAAGGCGGAGCATCGCCCGTGTACTGGATGTACTCGGGTGATGCGACAACGCGGCGAGGTGCCGTGCCGGGCGTCGCGAGCCGGTGAACCTTTCCGGTCACAGCACTAGCTCAACCGGGACCTGCTCCTCCAGTTGTGGCCGGTCCTGCGCACCCTCGTCGGCCGCACCGTGCGCGCCGTATGGGAAGACGCTTTCCCCCAGCTCGCCTCCCACACCCGGGCAGCGGCGTGACGGACATGCCGGAGCTGCACACGCGCCTCCTGGCGGATGTGATCGCGCTCGGCTCTCCGTATCCCCTGGTTCTCACCGGCGGGTATGCCGTGCGGGCGCACCGCCTCGTGAGCCGCCCGAGCCAGGACCTCGATGTCGCCACCGAGAACCCGGCGCCCATGGCCGACATCGCGGCGGTGGTCCGCGTCAACACTGCCGATCTCGAAGAGTTCGGCCGCAGGCACGCAAAAACGACCGTCCGCGGGCTGCCGGAGCTTTGCAACCTCGGCATGCCGGACACCTTGCGCACACCGCTCGTCGTGACCGACACACGCACCAACGTGCCCCTGAGCGAGGTCCTCTCGGCCACAAAGGTGACCACAAAGGGGTGCCTTCCATTCCGAACACCCACGAGGCATATAGGTGATGGTTATGCTGAACCAGCTGGAGCCCCACCGTAACAGCAGTAAAACCTGACCGGGTAGGGGCATGCGCGAATGGAGCAATAAGGAATGGTTATGCCCGATCGCCTGAACCCCGAAGGGCTCCGGTATGCGCAGGCGGTCGCCGAGACGAACTCCTTCAGTGCCGCCGCACGCGCTTACGGTGTGACCCAGCCCGCCCTGTCCAACGGGATCGCCAAGCTGGAGGAACGCCTCGGTGGGAAGCTCTTCGACCGCTCGCCGCGCGGCGTGACCCGGACCGCCTTCGGCACCGGGATCCTTCCCTTGATCGAACGTGCCCTGGCCGCGCTCGACGCCGTCGCGGCGGAGGCCAGACGGCTGACCGAGCCGGGCGAGCAGAAGATCCGCATGGGCCTTTCGCCTCTGATCGGCTCCCACCTGGTCGCCCGGGCGTTCGCCAAGGTCTGCGACCTTCCCGACCCCCGCGACCTCGTACTGCGCGAGGCGAACATGCAGGACCTGCGCGCATGCCTGCTGGCCGGTCAGCTCGACATCATCCTGATCCCGGCCGTCGCCGCGATGCCACGCTTCGAGCACCGGGTCGTCGACGTCGAGCCGATCGTCGTCGTCACCCCCGACTCTACGCAGGGGACTCCGCTCGAACTCGAAGAGGCCGGCAAGGATCAGTTCATCCTCGTGCCGGACACATGCGGCCTGACCACCTTCACCGCACAGCTCTTCCAGGCGCACGAGATGCCCCTGAACACGTATCCGGGTGAAGCCGCCGGCTACCAGGTCCTGGAGGACTGGACGAAGCTGGGCCTGGGCTCGGCCATGGTCCCCCGCTCCAAGCTCACCTCGCCCGACGTGCCCCACCGTCCGCTGGTGAATGAGGGCCGCGAGGTTCAAATCTCCTTCGAAGCGGTCTGGAGCGCCGATTCCCCGCTCGCCGCGGACCTGCGCCGCCTTGCCGACAGCCTCGCGGCTGCCCGCGGCTAGCCATACACATCACTTATAGCGCGATTCAGCAGGAGCCTCTACCGGCCCTTGCGCGGAATGCCTAACTTGGCAGGCACATCGCGGGTTCTACCGCACGACTCCACCCCTGCCGACCGAGTAAGGCATAACCATGGCATATCACACGTCCAGCACCACCCTAGACTTCTCCGGCCAGAAGCTCGTCGTCATCGGCGGCACCAGCGGTATGGGCCGCGCCGTCGCCCGCCACGTCCTCGATGCCGGTGGCAGCGCCGTCGTCACCGGCCGCACGCAGTCAAGCGCCGACGAGGCGGCGGCTGCCCTGTCCACCCACGGCAAGGCCGTCGGTCTGGCGGCCGACCTGGCCGACCCCGCGGCCGTCGACCGCCTGCGCGTCATCCTCACCGAGGAGCACGCCGACGCCACGCTCCTCGTCAACGCGGCCGGCGTCTTCGCGCCGAAGCCCTTCCTGGAGCACACGTCCGAGGACTACGACCGCTACCAGGCCCTCAACCGGGCCTTCTTCTTCCTCACCCAGACCGTCGCCGGAAACATGATCGCCCGCGGCACGAAGGGAGCCGTCGTCAACATCGGCTCCATGTGGGCACACCAGGCCGTCGCGGCCACGCCCTCGTCGGCGTACTCGATGGCCAAGGCCGGATTGCACTCCCTCACCCAGCACCTCGCGATGGAACTCGCCCCGCACGGCATCCGCGTCAACGCGGTCGCCCCGGCCGTCGTGCGCACCCCGATCTACGAGGAGTTCATCCCCAAGGCGGACGTCGACGCCGCGCTCGACGGCTTCAACACCTTCCACCCCCTCGGCCGTACCGGCACCCCCGACGACATCGCCGCCACCGTCGCCTTCCTCTTGTCGACCGGCACCGACTGGGTCACCGGCGCCGTCTGGGACATCGACGGCGGCGTCATGGCAGGACGCAACTGACCTGCACCCCAGCACGGCACACAGCCGTCGACGCGCCGCGGCAAGCCGCCGGCCGCCGCCAACTCCCAGAGCGCGTCGGCCTGGTTCAGGACGCCGCGGCACCCGGACGCGCTGACGGAGACCAACTACCAATCTGACGCGGCCAGGTCGGGGCAAGTGATGGAGCGGGCGTAGCGCGAGCAGTTGTGAGGAAAGGACCGGTTGCGCTCCAAAGCCCGGCCGTGATCTAGGACGGTAACTGGCCTATATCGCACCTAGCGTCGCTGTTGACGACCAACATCAGCGAGAGGACCGCGATGCCCGAGCAGACCAACGCCGCTCCCGAGGGCTACACCAGCGTTGCGCCCTGGGTCGTAACCGACGACACGGGGGCCTTCCTCGACTTCGTCACCCAGGCGTTCGAAGGTGAGGAGTTGGGGCGGGTGTCGACCGAAGATGGCTTGATCGGCCACGGTGAGATCCGGGTCGGCGACACCGTCGTGCTGGCCTTCGACCGACATGCTGACTGGCCCCCCATGCCGAGCCTGCTACGCGTGTTCGTCGGCGACGCGGACGAGGCGTTCTCACGAGCCGTCGCAGCCGGAGGCCAGGCCGTCACTTCCCTCGCGGACGACGCCTTCGGACAACGCGGAGGGCGTATCAAGGACCCGTTCGGCAACATCTGGTGGGTAATCAGCCGCGTTGAAGACGTCTCTGAGGAAGAGATGTGGAAGCGACTGCAGGCGCCCGTATACGCCGAGGCCATGCGCGTAGCTCAGGAGACGCTCGATGCCGAGCTCAGCGGGCGACGCCATGGGCGCAGCAGCGCACCCGTCAAGACGACCAGCTGAGCGATGAGCGCTTTCAAATCTTCCTGGTCACTAGGTGACGCGAGACTGGACACACGAAGAGGTGAAGCTCCCGGTATATGGGTTGTCGACCAAGATCTTGGTCAGAGCCCGCTGCGACAGCAACGGATCAAGACGCACATCCCGGCGGATGCGTTCGAACACGGAGGACGAGAAGGACGATCCTCCGCCCTGGGCCGAGGAGACCGTTGTCGCTGCCCCAACGACGGGCCGCTCGCCCGAGGACCGGCGCCCACCGCTGCCGGTGGACCCCTAAGTCTGCTACTGGGCGACGAGCGGATCGTGCCGGTCGGCGGCGGGGTGATCCCGCACCCGGTCAGCGTCAAGCGGAGGCCGCGGCAACGCAGAACTCATTGCCCTCCGGGTCGGCCATCACCATGTGATGCCCTTCAAACTCCTCCAGGACGACCCCGCCCGCCTTGACCAGCCGCTCGGACTCCGCCCTGATCCGCGCCCACTTCTCATCGCGGCTGCCGTGTCCCGGCACCCGGACGTCGATATGGAGTCGGTTCTTCGCGGTCTTCGGCTCGGGGACCTTGAGGATGCTGAGCCGGGGGCCGTCGCCGTCAGGATCGCAAAGCCACGCGCCGTCGTCCGCGGAGTCGTCCTCCGGAAGATCGAACTGCGCGAGCCACTCCTCGCGGGTTCTGAAGGGAGCGGGCGGCGGCTCGTCCATATACCCCAGGGCCGTCTTCCAAAACTCAGCGAGGAGCTTCGCGTCTGCGCAATCAAGGGTCAGATCGATTCTGGCTGCCATAGCAGGACCGTAGTGCGCGCCTCTGACAGTCGCGGCTGAGTCGGAAGAGAGACGGCTGCTGATACGCCGTGGCTGGTCGGACACTGCCAGACGTGCTGCGGCCGACAGCCCTACGCGAGCTGTCGGCCACAACTTTGCTCAGCCAGGACGTTCTCCGACGCCCGAGCCAATGCCCGCATCCGTAGTCCACCGCGGATCGGAGAATCCGACGGTCCCGGATCGAACACGGGTCGAGTGAGCTTGTTCCGCTTCGACGGACACCATCGGTGTGGTGGTCAGGCCGCCGGGGCGGCTTCGTAGTCGGCGGGGCTGCGGTAGCCGAGGCTGCTGTGCAGAATCTGTCCAGCCCGACTTTCCTGACGGCTAGTAACAGACGTCTCATGGTGATCGGCGCGGAGCCATTCAGCGGCTCCCCCGGCGGGGCCGTTACAGGCATCGCAACGCACTGCCCCAGTCGGTCTGGCCGACTGGGGCAGTGCGTCATATGAGCGTCAAGAGTCCGGACGACCGAGCATCAAGACCCGCTGGCGTCACCGCTGAACCGCAGGTCAGCGGCTCTTTCCCGCAGGCTCCAGAATCGCCACGCACTCCACATGATGCGTCATCGGAAAGATGTCAGAAGTGTGGCTTTCTGACGTAGCCGCAGGTCAAAGGGCCGTTTGAACTCCGTCGAAGGACCCTTTGGACGCTCAGAGCGTCAAACGAGCGTCACTGCCGAGGTACGCGTTGGCCTCCGTTCCTGAGACCCGTCCAGTGCAGTGCCTCACGGACGGCGGCCGTCGGCCTCAGCCGTGACCTGATTTCCGACCGCGACGTGGCTGGTTGTGGACCATCACCGGGTGGGCTGTTCGCAGCCAACTGTCGTGAGCTGCTTCCGTTTGCCGCCTGGACCTGTTGTGCTGGCCCGCCGGGCAGCGTGGAATCCGGACGACATGGCCTCCCGCATCGTTGACCTGTGGGTCAAGGCACCGAGGCCACCGCCCTGCTGGAGCAGGTCCTGGCCGGCAGCGAGGGGCTGCTCGGCACCGAGCACCCCGAGCGCCGACCCGGCTCAGCGCATGGTGCTGAGCCGGGCTGCCGCAAGGTATTCCGAATGCAGCGGGCCAAGGGCTACGGCGAGTGCGGCGAGTACCTGCCGGACCCGGGGGTCGGTTGCCGGGCTGGAGGCGGTGGCGATGGCGTGGAGGTGACGGAGGATCAGCGTGTCGGGGTGCTCAGGACCGATAGTGTCCGGCACGGCGGTGAGCGCGGGCGCGGCGAGGGTGGCCACCCGGTCCGGGTGGCCGGAGCCAAGGGCGATCCGCGCCAGAACCGTGCATGCCTGGACGGCGGTCGGATGGCCCGGAGCGCCTTCGGCCAGCGCGGCGGACCACGCGGGCTCGGCCAGATCGGCCGCCTCGTCGGGCCGGCCGTCAGCGAACAGAGCGTCGGCGAGACCGACGGCGGTCTGCCGGGTGGTCGGATGCCCGGTGCCGAGGACGGCGAGCGCGTCATCGTATGCCTGCCGGGCGTGCCCGACCGCGGCTGCGGTGCGTCCGGCGCGGCGGCAGGTGGCGGCGAGGTTGGCTCGGGTCCAGACGGTGTCTGGGTGCTGCGGCCCGTTGACGCGTTCGCGTCGGGCCAGCACCTCCTCCTCAATCGGGATCACCGACTCGGCGAAGCCGGCGCGCGAGCGCATGGCGGCGAGGTTGCCGGTCAGCGCCAGGACGCGGGGGTCGTCGGGCCCCAGCGCCGCGCGCCGTGCGGACTGGACCGGCTCCAGCAGGGCGGCGGCGGCCGCGAACCGGCCGGCCCGGTAGGTGGCCGCCGCAAGGTCCGCCCGGGCGGTCAGGCTGTCGGGGTGGTCCGCCCCCCACAGCCGCTCACGGATGTCGAGCAGCTCCTGCTGGAGTGTCAGCGCCTCGCCCGTCCGGCCGAGGCGGCCGAGCATGATCGCGACGTTGGCCCGGGCTCGGAGGGTGTCCCGCTCTTCCAGCCCGACTCGCTCGGCGAGTTCCGCCGCGACCTGGCGCATCAGTTCCAGTCCCTCGGCGGTGCGACCGGCCTCGTCAAGGGCAAGGGCGAGTTGCAGGCGGAAGTACGAGCGGACGGCCGCGTCCAGGGCGGCGGCGTCGGCCCGTGCCACCACGTCCTCAAGCTCCACCAGCATGTCGGCGGGCCGCCCGGCCGAGCCCAGCGCGCGGGCCAGGGCGCAGCGGCTCTCCAGGACGGACTGGTGGTCAGGCCCGAGGCGTTCGGTGGCGAGTTCCACGTTGCGGCCGTGCAACTCGGCGGCGGTCTGGTCGTCGCCGAGGGCCGACAGGCTGTGAGCAAGGTTGTTGCGGGTCAGCCGGGTGTCGGGATGCCCGGGGCCGAGCGCCGCCTCGCGCAGCCCGAGGACCTGCTTCTCCAGGGTGACCGCCTCGTCCACCTGGTCCGCGTCCCACAGGTGCGCCGCGAGGTTGACCTTGGCGGTGAGGGTGTCCGGATGCTCCGGGCCGAGCAGGCTGCGGCGTGTCTCGGCCACTTCCCGGGCCAGCGCCAGGGCTTCGTCGAACTGCCCGTCGGCCTTGAGCGCCGCGGCGAGGTTGGCCTTGGCCGTGAGTGTGCTCGGGTGGCCGAGGCCGTGCAGGTCGGTGAGGTGGCGCAGGACGTCTCGGCCGATCTCGATCGCCTCGGCGGTGCGGCCGATCCCGGCCAGGGCGACTGCCAGGTTCCCACGCGCGTTGATGGCGGCGGGCGCCAGTGGCCCGTGCACCCGCGCGGAGCCCTGCGCGATCGCTTCGGTCACCGCGGCCGACTGCTCCACCAGCCCGGCCGCGTACAGCGCGGCACCGAAGTTGACCGCGGCCGACAGGCTTTGCGGATGGTCCTCGCCGTAGCGCTCCACGCTACCCGCCAGGGTGGCGCGGACGACCTCGACCGCCCTGGTGAGGTCCCCCAACTGGACAAGCATGTTCCCCAGGTCGCTCCGGGCGAGCAGGACGGTCGGATGGTCGGGGCCGAACGCGGATTCGACATCGGCCAGCAACCGCTCCTGAACGGCGACCGCCTCGGCCGCGCGGCCCGCCCCGTCCAGGGACCGTGCCAGCCCGGTCCGCAGCACCAGGACCAGCTGAGCGGCTGACGTGCCAGTCGCCACCACCCGGTCCAGCAGCTCCTGGGCCAGGTCGACGGCCTCGGCGTGCCGGCCGAGCTTGGTCAGGCAGGCGGCGAGGTTCGAACCGGCGGTCAGCCCGATCGGGTGGTCCGCTCCGAGCGCCTCGGTCGCGTCGGCGACGATCGCGCGGAACTCGTCGACGGCCTCCGCCGTGCGCCCGCATCTGTGCAGGGAGAGCGCCGCGTTGTTGCGGCTGTTCAAGGTGCTCGGGTGGGTGAGGCCCAGGGTGGCGGCCTGGACTGCCCGGACGGCACGGTTCTCAGCGAGGCTGTCCAGCATCCGGCCGGTCTGCGCCCACGTGGCGGCCAGGGACTGACGGGCGGTCAGGGTGTCCGGGTGCTCGGCCCCCAACAGGGCCGAACGGAGCCGGACCACCTCGGCCAAGGCCGCCGCCGCCTCCGCGTCGCGGCCCAGTTCCGACCAGACCACAGCGAGATTGTGGCGGGCCGTCAGGGTCTCGGGGTGCTCACTGCCCCGCTGCGTCGCCTCCGCGTCATGGACCTCCCGGAGTATCGCCTCGGCCTCGGCCAGCCGGCCGTCGAGCTTGCGCGACGCGGCGAGCTCGGCCCGCGAGTTGAGCGTGTCCGGGTGGGTGGCGCCCAGGAGCCCGGTGCGCACCTCCAGGATGCGCTCCAGCACCGGCGCGGCCTCGCGGCGCCGCCCCGCCTCGCTCAGGGCGGCGGCGAACGTGGCAGCGCAGTGCAGCGCGGCCGGGTGTTCCTCGCCCAGGGCAGAGGTCGCCGCCGACAGAGTGGCGGCCGCCGCCGTGGCGGCCTCGGCCGGACGCCCGAGTGAGATCAGGGCCAGCGCGGCGACCCTCCGGGCGCCCAAGGTCGCCTGATGCCCGTCGCCCAGGGCCGCGGACAGGGCACCTGCGGATTCGGCCGCCTGCTCCAACGCCTCATCACCGCGCCCGCCGCGCAGGGCGGCCACGGCCACGGCGAGCCGCGCCGCGACAGTCTCCGGGTGGTCGGGGCCGTACAGCCGCTCTCGGCGCTCCAGCAGCCGCGTCGCCGCGTCGTGGGCGGCCCGCGCGTCCCCGGTCCGGACGAACCGGGTGATCAGCACCGACCCCTCCAGCCGCAGTTCGGCGGCGCCCCCGAGCAGCCCGGCGGTTCCCGACTGGTCCAGGACCGCCTGTTCGTGCGCGGCCGCCGCCTGCGCGCGGCCGCACGAAAGTTCGGCATCCGCCGCGGCCAGCCGGGCAGCCAGCGCGACCCTGTGGGCCGGGCCGAGCGCGGACACCGCGTCGTCGACCAGTTCGCCCGCCAGCGCGGCGGCGGTATCGTACCGGCCGGCCGAGCTGTGGGCCTGGACGGCAATCAGCCGAGCGGACAGGCATGCCTCCGAAACCAGGCCCTCGGTTCGCAGCGCCCGCTCAACAGCCTCCTGGACGAGTGCCAGACCCCCCGCGTGGTCACCGGTGGCGATCAAGGTCTCGGCCCTGCCGGCCAGGGCGGCGACCGTCTCCGGCGCGTCCGGGCCGAGCAGCCGGGCGGTGGCGTCCGCGTGGGCGGTCCAGAGCTCGGCGGCGTCGCGGAGCAGACCGGCGGCGGCAGTGCTGCGGGCGTAGCGAGTAATCAGCGCGGGGCCGTCCGCGACCAGATAGAGCCGGTCGTCGAAGTGCTGCCGCAGGGTGCGCGCGTTGGCCCGCAGGGTTTTCTCCAACTCTGCTTCAGAGTAGTCGAATTCGGGCCACAGGCCGAGCAGGGCGGTGGCCGCGCAGGCAGCCCAGGCGGCGAGCCGGTCGGGAGTGAGGGTCTCGCGGGCGGCCCGAGCGGTCAGGGCGTGCAGTTGCACGGCCCGGGGTTCGGCTTCCCCGGCGTACGTGATCAGCCCGTAATCGTCCAGCACCTGCAGGGCCATGCCGCCGACGCCGCGGCCATCGATCCCGGAGTAGTCCTCGGCACCCTCGCTGATCAGCAAGTCCCGCACCGCGGGTGCCTGCCAGAGCCGTTTGGAGTGCCCAGCGGGGTCGAGGCAGGCGGCGAGCCGAAGGGCTGGGGTAGCGGCTCTCTTCGGGCTTTGATGTTCGGCGGCCTCCAGCGAGAGCAGGAGCGCCGCGGTGACGGTGGTCCCGCTGCCGGTCGGGTCCGGGGGCAGCAGTGCGTCAAGGCGGCGGGATCGGTCCCGGAGCGCTTTCAGGTAGCCGGTGGCCGTGAGTGCCTCCTTGACCATGGCCGTCGCGGCGTAGCCGAGGGCCAGTGGGAGGTGTTCGAGCTCCCCGGCCAGCTCGGACAGCGCCCGGGTGTGCTCGTCCCCGGCCAGGTAGGACCGCGGGGAGGCCAGAATGCGCTTGCGCAGGAAAGCCAGTGATTCGTCCGGCCCGAAGGCACCGATCTCGACGATGGTACCGAGCAGCGCACCGGTGGAAGCCCCGCGCATGCGGGATGTCGCGATGACGTGCCGGTCGGCGGCGGTGCTGTACGGCAGCCAGTCGGCGAGAGTGGCCGGGTATGCGAGGTTGTCCAGGACGACGAGGCCGGGCGGGCCGGGGGTGCGGAACCACTCCAGGAACGCCTCCGCCTTCCGGTGGAGATCGCGTTCAGGAAGGTTGGGCAGTTGCAGCCGCTCGGCGGCGTTGGCGTACGAGGTTTTGAGCGAGGCGCTGTCGGTGGCGTCCGCCCACAGCACGAACCGGCTGGCACCACTGTCCAGGGCCTGACGCGCATGGGCCGCGGCCAACTGCGACTTGCCGACCCCGCCCGGCCCGCTGAGCAGGACCGACCGGTGCGTGGCGAGCGCGTCCGCCAGCTGCTGCCCGACTTTCGAACGCGGCTGGTCGGCCGAGTCTGGGAGAGGTATCCGTTCGGGCGTGACCGGCCACGAGACGGGTGGGCGCGGCGGGGCATGCTCGTGGCGGTGGTATTCGAGCCTGTCGATCGAGGCGGCGGCGACGCCGCCGACGGCAGAGATGGCGGAACCCCCGCCATGGTGCGGGCTGGTGGAGCCGACTCCGGGTGCGATCAGCCCTGAGCCGAACCCGGCACCTGAGGGTCCGGCGCGGGACCCATCGTCACGCTGCCGATCTGCCCTGCGGCAATCGAGCGGTCGCCCGTCGCCGTCACAGACATCGGGCCGGTGACGACCTGACTGTGGTCGGACGCGAACACCGCGCCCGCGGCGGCGGCCGGCCCGGCGGCCTGCAGCTGCTCCACCAGGGCCGTGAGGGCCCGGGCGAAGGCCGGGTCGTGCTCGGCGGCGTCCTCCAGGGAAAACACCAGCCGCTGCCGGGTCCGCTTCGAGAGCTGTCCCGGCTCGGCGACGGCCTCCTCTGCGGCGCGCTCCAACGCGGGGTCCCGACCGAGCTTGCGGCTCACCAGGTCGTGCAGGCGGTCCATGCCCGCGTCCAGGCCGCGGTCGACCTCCGCGTCCGCTCTTGCCGCCACGGGCCTGGCCTTGCGCACCAGCCATGCGAAGACATACCCGACCGCGACCTCGACGCCCGTCATCCGTCCCCCTCAAAGCGCTAAGACTGTGCGTCAGACGATAGCCCGCAACCCGGACCCTCCGGGCCGAAACGGACCGGTCCGGCACCCTCATCGTCCACGACCGTGTATGCCGCTCGTCGCGCCCCCGACCCCGGCAGGTCGACCGCGCGGCGGACGAAGTCGACAACCGTGTCGGGAATCTCGTCCAGCTTCGGGAAGACCCCATGCGCTGGCACGTCTTGAGCGCGAGCAGCTGGACCAGCAAATGATCGTCAGAGTCGGTACGAGCGGCGGCCCACTCAACACGGCCGAGTTCAAGCGGGACGCGGTCGCGCTTGTCCATTCGTCGGGGAAGACGGTGACAGAGGTTGCCCGGGAGATCGGGGTGAGCCCCGGAGGGCCTGCGGAACTGGGTGAACCAGGACAGGGCGGATCGGGGCCAGGGGGGCCGCGGGTGCTCTGACGCGAGTGTCACGAGGTGCCCCGCAAGGGCCGGGGCGTCAAACGAGCGTCACGGCTACCTCGGATTCCTGCAGGCCCCCGCGCCCTTGGCAGGACGACCCGCCCCGGTGCGGCTGGTGAGTACCGTGGCCGGTGATCTGTGGGTTGGCTTCGTTCATCTCAAGGAACAGCGATTGTCGCCCGGTTCCGGAGTCAGTTGTCGATCAGCCAGCTCGTGAATGTCGACGAGAAATGACGGCACTGTCGAGTCCGCGAACGCGGGACGGCCCACTGCCCGTCAGGGCAGTGGGCCGTCGAAGCAGGTAGCGGCAGGTGTGAGACATATGCGGCCGATGTGGTGCTACTTAAGGATCTGCAGACTCCATGTGTCCGCCTCGGGACTGCGCCGGTAGAAGACGTTCGGCTGAACCGGGTCGCAGGTCGCCAGCAGAATGTCTCCCTGGCCGAGCACAACCGTCCGCTCGACTCGTGTGGAACGTCGCCTGCGGGTTCGAAGAACCTCAAGCCGTAGTGAGTGCGGGCCTGGAAGAAGAGGGACGAAGCGAACCGTTCTGAGGGTGCTCCGATCCACGCTGCAGAACTGGCGCTCGCCTTCCGTGACGGACACCAGGCACCACTTGGGTGACATGCTGCCGGGAGGGTCGCGCAGGTCCACCTGGATCAGCAGGTCGGTCCGGCCTCGCCGGCGGGCCCTGCGGATGAGGTAGCCAGAACGCCACTTCAACCGGCCGTCGAAGACACTGTCCACCTGCACCGCAACGTCTCCCACGCTTCCCCCCGTCTGCTAGCCGGTCAAGTCACCGACCGCCCAGGCTGGCACGGACGCGCTGGAACCAGAAGTGCCCCGACCGGCAGTGTGACCCGCCAGAATCCTGCCGGGAACAGCGGTGCCGAGCCCGCTGGAGTCAGCCGGTCTTGGCAGGCTCTTCGGCCCGTGCCCGGGTGCTGGCAAGGCGGTATGAGTCGGTCCCGGTCTCGATGATGGTGCCGTTGAAGGTGAGGCGGTCCACGATGGCCGCGCAGAGACGTGGGTCGGTGAAGGTCTTGGTCCAGCCTCCGAAGGACTCGTTCGAGGCGATGGCGACGCTGTTCTTCTCCTCCCGCTCGGTCAGAACCTGGAATAGCAGTTCGGCGCCGTGGCGGTCCAGTTCCATATATCCCAGCTCATCGATCTATGCCGAGCCCGCGACTATGCTGATCTGATGCCGGCTGGGTCCTAGGATTGCTCGCGGTGCGGCAACTGGACCAGCGGAGAGGCGTTTGATGAGCCAGTACTTCTCGCTGGGGGATGCGACCCTGTGGAATCCGTCGAACGGTGCGTCGGCGCTCTTCCTGGGTCAGACGGCGGTCTTTGCAGAGGTGCTCGGTCTGCCGTCGGGGATCGGCCCGATGGAAGAGGATGAGGCCGAAGTAGTTCCGGATTCTCTGGCAGCGTTCGTCGGCGCCCTGCTCGCCTGGCGTGACAGCTCGAATCATCCCGTTCTGGAGGCGCTGTCTGACGAGTTCATCGCGACAATGCTGGTGTTGGCTGAACGGGCAGGTGCCGAGGTGCGCTGGCCAGACCAGCCTGGTTCTGCCCAGGCTGGCCTGCACGATGTCCAGGTGGCTCCGGCAAAGGCTGGTTCCGGGATCGGTTGGGCGGTCCGGGTTCGAGAGCAGGCTCGGCAACTGGATCTCGCGATGGCGCGCTGAGAAGGCGCTTCGGCATAGTCACAGGCTGTCGAGGAACGCGAGGACGTTGTCGCTGGGGCGGTAGCGGCCCGGCTTCGCGCTGACCGGTGCGGTCAGGGCGAGCGCCTGCTCCTTGATGGTCATGTCGGCGTGGACGTAGGCGTCGGTGGAGCGGACGCCGGCGTGGCCGAGCCAGAGCGCGATGACCGTGGTGTCGACGCCGGCCTGCAGCAGCGACATTGCGCAACTGTGCCGTAGGACGTGCGGGTGGATGCTCTTGTCGAGCAGGGACGGGCAGGCTTGTGCGGCGGCCTGCGCGTGGGTGCTCAGGCGTTGGGCGACGGCGTCGCGGCTGAGGCGCCGTCCGGTGCGGGTACAGAACAAGGGGTCGCCGCGTCGTCCAGCGCGTTCGTTCAGCCAGGATCGCAGCAGGTTCGGCGGGGTCGCGTGGGCTGACCGGGGTGCGGGCGACGCGCCCGTGCCGGGTCATTACCGACCTTGTTGGCGTGATGTCGTAGAGAAACTGACGATTCGTGATCCCTGCGGTATGCCGTTTGCTGAGGTGCGCACAGGGTGCACGGCAACGACCTTGACCGGACTCTGTGACACGCTGTGAAGCATGGGGTGGACTTTCAAGCTGCACGGTGGTGTTGCAGCCGGGCTGGGCACCACGCTCTTGGTGCTGGCCACGCTCACGTGGCTGCCCGGGGCCTTGCCGCTCACAGGCGCGAGATGGTTGGCGGCCGCGATTTTTGTATCGCTCTTCTTGACCTTTGCATCTGCTCTGGTCCGACTGATCATGAGGAGCGCGGACAAGCATGCGATATGGATGGCCTTCCGGTGCCTGCCCGGCAAGGTGCAGATGACACTCGGAGCGTTGGCCCTGTGGGGTGTGGTGCTGTTGGTCTTCAGCACGGCAACAGAGGGGAACCTTCAGTCAGCCGAGGTAAGGGACGGCCGTTATGTCGCCTTCGACACGACGCCCCATGAGCGCGGCACGGTCGAGATCTCCCAGAGCCGCTACCAAGATGTCCTGGAGAGCGATCAGCGCACCATGCTCGCCATCCCAGGCGTGCTCTTCCTCGGCGCTGCCTATGCTGTTCTGGCAGCCGGAGAACTACGCCGAGCAGACGGCGCTGTTGTCCGGTCCGGCGTCACGTAAGGGCTTCTCCTCACTGTAGGCGTGGTCTCGTCAGGGTGAGTCCGGTGCCGGCAAGGCATCCGTCGATGAGGTCGGGCTGGTACTGGACCTGGCGCAGTCCTTGCCGGAGGGCGCGCATCAGGTGGGTGGGGTCGGTGAAGGCGGTGTTGGCCTGGCAGCGCCGGCGGAGCAGGGACCAGATGCCCTCGACCGGGTTGAGCTGCGGCGCGTACGGCGGCAGGTAGGAGCAGAACGACGGCGCATGCGAGTCCATCAGCGACGGCCACATACGTGCCGTCGCTGATGCGACCGGAAGCAATCTGGTGTCGTTCCACACGAAGGCGAAGGGACTTGGCCGGTATGGCCCGGCCGCTCCGCCGCCGGAGAACTCGTCTCGGTCGTGGTGATCACGTCGTACCTCTAGCGTCGCACCGTGCAACGCCGTGGACGTACGGGTGCGTTCGTGGGCGGGGCGCATGCCACCGAATCCCCGGCTTGCGCGGCTTCCGCGTGGTCTGTCCCGTCCCACGCGCGCTCCTCACCCACCCGGTGGTCCGCCACCACTGGAGGCTGCCGACTGGCCGGCTGTTCATCGGCGTCGGCGTCGCCACGACTGCCTGAACCGGCTGCGGCAGACCATTCGCCTCCGCCGACGCTGTGCGCAGGCACGCCCCATCGCGCCGCTGGGGCTGCCGAAGACATCACGACAGGACTGGTGGCTAGCCAATCCCGTAGAGAGTCGCCAGGTCGACCAGGAGCAGATCTTCGCGGCCGGCCACGGACTCGATCAGATCCGGGTAGAACCCGTGCAGGGAGAACAGGGTCAGGATGGTGCCCGTGGTGTCGTAGCCCTGGTCGGTGAGCAAGGTGCGGATGTGCTCCAGGCGTTGCAGGTCCCCGGTGCCGCGGCGGGCGACGGTGGCCTTGGCCTCACCGAGGAGGGCGATCCGGGCGCGAGGAGCCTGCGGGCGCTCGCCCAGGGCCAGGGCGATGACGTCGACCTCGTGCTTGGTGCGGGCTGCGGGGTCCGCCACCTCGGTGGTGCCGACCGGGCCGGGCAGGCCGCCGGAAAGCAGGGCGTGGGCGTATCGGCGAGTGAAGGCGCGAGCCAGGTCCTCGAAGTGAGGGCCGAGGATCTTCGAGTTGAAGGTCGGCGCGGCGGCCTGCCACGCCTCTTCGGCGAAGCCCTGTTCGACGGTGGCCGCCTGCGGCAGGGTGATCAGCTGATTGAAGCGGATGACAGGGTCGGCCAGGGTGATGACGGGGTGGCGGGGACGCAGGATGTCCTGCTCGCGCTGGATGTAGCCCGTGGACTCCAGGACGTCGAGCGGGTGGGTGACCGCGTTGCGCTGCCGTTCCAGGGCCGCGCCGATCTTGGTGGGGGTGGAGGCGCCCTGGGCGATCGCGGTGAGGATGTCGTAGTAGAGGCTGTGCTGGGTGATCCGAGGATCCTCACGCAACAGATATTCCGTCTCCGTGCGCGAGTACACCGCCCGCCCCGGGTCCAGGAGTGTCCGCGTCAGCCAGGCGGCGAAGCCGTCGCTCGGGTGCGGGCGGGCCGCCACCGGCCGGTAACCGGGAGCGCCACCGAGGACGGCGTGCACCCGCAGGGCGGTCAGCGGATCCTCGATCTGCCAGAACGCACGGCTGGCCCGGTAGTCGAAGGCCCCCAGCCTCAGGTCGATCACCGCACGGCCGCGCAACGGCTTCGTTCCCGACAGCAGTTCGTGCATGACGCTCGTCGCGGACCCGCACAGGATCACCCGCGCTCCAGGTCCGGCCCCGGTGCCCCGCTGACGCTCGTCATAGAGCTGCTGGAGCAGGCCAGGGATCTCGGGAGAGCGCTGGAGGAGATACGGCAACTCGTCGATCACCAACAACGGTGTCTGTGAACGCGCAGTGACATCAAGGGCGTTGGACAGGACCTCACGCCAGTCGGTCAACCGCAGCGTGCCGGGCCGGAGACCCGCGTGGGTCGCGATGGCGTCGCTGAACCGCTGAACCGCTGGAGCGCCGGCAGCCGCCCTTCCTCCCGGACCGCGGTGACGTACAGACCCCCGACGCGCTCCGACAGCGCCTGCAGGAGATACGACTTCCCGTACCGCCTGCGCCCCGACACGATCCCCAGACGCATCGCCGGATCCGGGTCCGTGACAAGTTCGGTGAGCAGATCCCACTCACGATCACGGTCGACCACGTCCTCGGGCTTGGCAAGCACCCTCTCATCCACCGGAACTCCCCACCAGCCTGGATCGACCACAGTGTGTCTAAGTCTGCTTAGACAAATCCTGTCCAGCCCGACTTTCCTAGTGGCTGGCCACAGAAATCACTCATGCTGGTCGGCGCAGAGCCATGTCAGCGGCTCCCCGGCGAGGCCGTTTACAGGCATCGCAACGCACTGCCCCAGTCGGCCTAGCCGACTGGGGCAGTGCGTCATATGAGCGTCAAGAGTCCCGACGACCGGGCATCACGCAGCCGCTCCCACCAGTCACTCCAGCACTAACCTGCAGGTGAAGCGGGTCCGAGGGTTTCGACCTGCTGGATATAGCGAAACAGGTCGAGACCCGCCGACGCTACTACTGAACCGCAGGTCAGACGCCCTTAGCAGTCGGCTCAAGAATCGCCACGCACTCCACATGATGCGTCATCGGAAACAGATCGAACGCCCGCAGCGTCCGCACCCGGTAGCCGCCCTCGCGGAAGTACGCCAGGTCTCGGGCCAGGGCGGCCGGGTCGCAGGCGACGTAGGCGATGCGGCGGGCGGCGAGGGACGCGAGCTGGGCGACCGTGGCGCGGCCGGCGCCCGCTCGGGGCGGGTCGAGGACGATCAGGTCGACCTCGGTGATGCCGGTGCGCGGGAGGACGGACTCGACCTTGCCCTGTTCGACGCGGACGCGGGGGAAGTCGGCGAGGTTGTGCCGGGCGTCCTCCACCGCGCGCTTGCCGGACTCGATGCCGAGGACCGCGCCCTTGTCGCCGACGCGGTCGGCCAGGGCGCCGGCGAAGAGGCCGACGCCGCAGTAGAGGTCGAGCGCCATGTCGCCCTTGCGGGGCAGGAGGCCCTGCATGACCGCCGTGACCAGGGTGTCCGCCGCCTTCGGGTGGACCTGCCAGAAGCCGCCCCCGCCCACGCGGTGGGTGCGGCCGTCGGCGCGTTCGCGGACGAACGGGCGGCCGTGGACGCGGTGGACGCCGCCGGTCTTCTCGTCGACGCGGAGGACCGAGACCGGCTTGTCGAGTTCCACCAGCGGCAGGCGGGCGCCCGGGCGCGGGGTCAGGATCACCTGGCGGTCCTGCGAGCCCGTCGCCGCGATCGCCTCCACGGACTCCATGCCGGTCCAGTCGCGCCGTTCGATGCCCAGCTCGCTCACCCCGGCCGCCGCGATCATGCAGTGATCGATCGGCTCGACCTCGTGCGAGCGGTGGCGGCGCAGGCCGGCCTTCCCCGTGGCGGGGTCGACCGCGTACTGCACGCGGGTGCGCCACTGCGGGACCTCGCCCGCGGGCAGCTTGTCGCCCTCGGCGGGCATCACCGTGCCGTCCCAGCCGGCCTCCTCGGGCGTGAGGCCCGCGAGGCGCTTGAGCTGCTCGGCGAGCACCTCGCCCTTGAGCCGCCGCTGGGCACCCGGCTTGGCGTGCTGCCAGTCGCAGCCGCCGCAGCGGCCGGGGCCCGCGTAGGGGCAGGGGGCCTCGACACGGTCCTTGGAGGCGTCGATGATCCGTACCGCGTCGGCGCGCAGGAACCGGGCGCCCTCCTCGCCCTCGGTCACCCGTGCCACGACCCGCTCGCCGGGCAGCGTGTGCCGTACGAACAGCACCTGGCCCTCGGCGGTACGGGCGATGCAGTGGCCGCCGTGGGCGACGGGGCCGATCTCGACCTCGTACTCCTGCCCCACCAGCGAGGGGCCCTGTTCCTGGCCCACCCGCGAGTTCTTCTGTTCTGCGTGCATGGTGGGGTGACTCCAGATCGGGAAAGGCGTACGGCCGGACAACAGCCCACCAGTCTACGTGGGTGCCATCCGGCCGTTCACCATCAGGTGCGGCGCCGAGCGGAAGCCGGTCAGCCCTTGGCCGCCGGCGACTCCTTCGGCTCCTTCGGGCGCTCCTGGGCCGGGCCGCGCCGCACCGCACCCGGCGCGCTCCACTCCTGGCGCCTGCGGGCGCGCTGCTTGGCCGCCTCGGAGGAGGCCAGCTGGTAGGGCACCGAGGTGACCATCACGCCCGGCGTGAACAGCAGCCGGCCCTTCAGGCGCAGCGCGCTCTGATTGTGCAGCAGGTGCTCGTACCAGTGGCCGACGACGTACTCGGGGATGATCACCGAGACGGCGTCGCGCGGGGATTCCTTGCGCAGGCTCTTGACGTACTCGATGACCGGGCGGGTGACCTCGCGGTAGGGCGAGTCGAGCACCTTCAGGGGTACGTCGATGCCGCGCCGCTCCCACTCCCCGCGCAGCGCCCGGGTCTCGGCCGGGTCCACGTTGACGGTGAGGCCCTCCAGGGTGTCCGAGCGCATCAGCTTGGCGTACGCCAGGGCCCGCAGGGTGGGACGGTGGATCTTGGAGATGAGGACCACGGAGTGGACGCGGGAGGGCCGGACGGTGTCGTCGTCCGGGCCGTCGGGGGCCGCGATCTCCTCGGTGACCCGGTCGTAGTGCTTGCGGATCGCGGTCATCGTCGCGAAGAAGATGCACATGCCGAGCAGGGCCACCCAGGCGCCGTGCGTGAACTTGGTGACGAGGACGACGACCAGCACGGTGCTGGTGAGGAACGCGCCGAAGGTGTTGATGGCGCGGGAGCGGATCATGTGGCTGCGCCTGGCCGGGTCCCGCTCGGTGGCCAGGTGGCGGTTCCAGTGCTTGACCATGCCGACCTGGCTGAGCGTGAAGGACACGAACACGCCGACGATGTACAGCTGGATCAGCCGGGTGGAGTCGGCACCGTAGACGACGACCAGCAGGATGGCGGCGCCCGCGAGCAGCACGATGCCGTTGGAGAAGGCGAGCCGGTCGCCGCGGGTGTGGAGCTGGCGGGGCAGGAAGCGGTCCTGGGCGAGGATCGAGCCGAGCACCGGGAAGCCGTTGTAGGCGGTGTTGGCGGCCAGGAACAGGACCAGCGCCGTCGCCGCGGCCAGGATGAGGAACAGGAAGCTGCCCTTGCCGAAGACGGCCTCGGCGACCTGGGAGATCACCGGGTTCTGCACATAGCCCGGGCCGACCGGGACGCCGTTGTTCAGGAGGTTGGCGGCCGGGTTGTCGGACATGCGGACGCCGGTCGTCATGGCCAGGGTGACGATGCCGCAGAACATCGTCACGGCCAGCAGGCCGATCATCGCCAGCGTGCTGGCCGCGTTCCTGGACTTGGGCTTGCGGAAGGCGGGGACGCCGTTGGAGATCGCCTCGACACCGGTGAGCGCCGCGCAGCCGGAGGAGAAGGCGCGCAGCAGCAGGAAGACGAGGGCGAATCCGGCCAGTCCCTGGTGCTCGGCCTTGATGTGGAAGTCGGCGGTCGGCGCCCGCATGGTCTCGCCGAGGACGAGTCCGCGGACGGCGCCCCACACGATCATGATGAAGACGCCGGAGACGAACACATACGTGGGGATGGCGAAGAGCGTGCCCGACTCTTTCACCCCGCGCAGGTTCATCACTGTCAGGAGCACGATCACCGCGACCGCGCACAGCACCTTGTGCTGGACGACGAAGGGGACGGCGGAGCCGAGGTTCTCGATGCCGGAGGAGATCGAGACGGCGACGGTCAGGACGTAGTCGACCAGCAGCGCGCTCGCGACGGTCAGGCCCGCCTTGGAGCCGAGGTTGGTGGTCGCGACCTCGTAGTCGCCGCCACCGCTCGGGTAGGCGTGCACGTTCTGCCGGTAGGAGGCGACCACGGTGAGCATCAGCACGGCGACCGCGACCGCGATCCAGGGGCTGAAGTGGTACGCCGACACGCCGGCGACGGACAGGACCAGCAGTACCTCGCCGGGCGCGTAGGCCACGGAGGACAGCGAGTCGGAGGCGAAGACGGGTAGGGCGATGCGCTTCGGCAGGAGCGTCTCGCTCAGCCGGTCACTGCGCAGTGCGCGCCCGATCAGAATACGTTTGGGCACGTCGGTCAGTTTGGACACAACAGAGCATCGTAGGCCTTAGCCCCCCGGGTCGTGCACCCGCCGGTCCAGATCTGCCTCACGAGTGAATTCCGGTACCGAAGACCCTGCGGATTCCGCAGGCGGGGTGTGTGTCGTGCCTAGATGTCTCGACCCCGCTCCCCGCCGACCCCCCGGAGGTCCCGTGCCCCCTACCGCGGAGCTGATCGGCGCCGCCGCCGCGTTGCTCGGCCTCGGATTCCTGACCCTGCGCAGCGTGCGCAGCATCACTCGGCGCCGGCCCTTCGAGACCGAGCGGACCCGAGTGGGACGCCTTGGGGCCGAGTGAGGCGCCACGCGCCGCGGAGGCGTTAAGGACGCGACAGGGGGTGCCCGCCCCGGACCGGGCATGTGTAGCTTGTCCCTCTGTCTGAGACCCTGATGGGGCTGAGCAGTCGCTATTGACATCGGAAGGACGGTCGTGCACATCGTCATCATGGGCTGCGGGAGAGTGGGCTCCGCTCTCGCCCAGACCCTGGAGCAGCAGGGGCACACGGTCGCCGTGATCGACCAGGACCCCACCGCCTTCCGCCGGCTGGGCCCCGGGTTCGGTGGCCGCAGGGTCACCGGAATCGGCTTCGACCAGGACACCCTGCGCGAGGCGGGCATCGAGGAGGCCGGTGCCTTCGCGGCCGTCTCCAGCGGGGACAACTCGAACATCATCTCGGCCCGGGTGGCCCGCGAGATGTTCGGCGTGCAGAACGTCGCGGCCCGTATCTACGATCCCCGCCGCGCCGAGGTGTACCAGCGCCTGGGGATCCCGACCGTGGCCACGGTCCGCTGGACGGCCGACCAGATGCTCCGCCGGCTGCTGCCCTCGGGCGCCGAGCCGCTGTGGCGCGACCCCACCGGCGGCGTCCAGCTCGCCGAGGTGCACGCCTCCCCCAAGTGGGTGGGCCACAAGATCAGCGAGCTCCAGGAGGAGACGGGCGTCCGGGTGGCGTTCCTGACCCGCCTCGGCGAGGCGATCCTGCCGAGCTCGCAGACCGTGCTCCAGGAGGGCGACCTCGTGCACGTGATGATGCGGACGGACGACGTGGAGAAGGTCGAGGCGGCGTTCGCCGAGGGCCCGGAAGAGGAGAGCGGTCACTGATGAGGGTCGCCATTGCCGGTGCCGGCGCGGTCGGTCGCTCGATCGCGGGCGAGCTGCTGGAGAACGGCCACGAGGTCCTTCTCATCGACAAGGCGCCGACCGCCATCTCGGTCGAGCGCGTGCCGCAGGCCGAGTGGCTGCTGGCCGACGCCTGCGAGATCACCTCGCTGGACGAGGCCGCGCTCCAGCGCTGCAACGTGGTGATCGCCGCGACGGGCGACGACAAGGTGAACCTGGTCGTCTCCCTGCTGGCGAGGACGGAGTACGGGGTACCGCGGGTGGTGGCCCGTGTGAACAACCCGAAGAACGAGTGGCTGTTCAACGAGGCCTGGGGCGTGGACGTGGCCGTGTCCACGCCGCGGCTGATGTCCGCGCTGGTCGAGGAGGCGGTGAGCGTCGGTGACCTCGTACGGCTGCTGCGCTTCAGCCACGGCGACGCCAACCTGGTGGAGCTGACCCTGCCGGAGGAGTCGGCGCTGGCCGGCACCCAGGTCGGGGACGTCGAGTGGCCCGAGGACACCTCGCTGGTCACCATCATCCGCGGCACCCGGGTGCTCACCCCGTCCCGGGAGGACTCCCTGGAGGCGGGTGACGAGCTGCTGTTCGTGGCCGCGCAGGCCCGTGAGGAGCAGTTGGAGGACCTGCTGTCGGTGCGCCGGGAGCGCTGAGCGCCCGAGGTCCGCACACAGGTCCGCGCACGGCGCGGGGCGCCCGGTACGAGCACCGGCGCCCGCATACGGCGAAGGGGCGCCCGGAGATCCGGGGCGCCCCTTCGCCGTATGCGGCGGTGCTCAGTTCTGGCGGCGGTGACGGCCTGCGGCCGGTTCCTCGCCGTGCTCCGGCGTCAGGGCCGCCTTGCGCTCCTCCTCGGCCTTCTCCTCGGCCTCCATCTCCGCGAACACGTCGATGGGCGGGGGCGCCTTGGCGAGGAAGACCCAGGTCAGCCAGACCGCCAGCAGGAACGGCGGGATCTTCAGGATGACCAGGACCCAGCCGAGCTGGGCGGTGTTGGCCCACCAGTACAGCGGGAAGAGGATCGCGCACTTGGCGAGCAGGATCAGGCCCCAGGCCCAGCTCGCCTTGGCGTAGGCCTTCTTGCGGCCCGGGTTGCGGGTGCGCCAGGAGAGGTTCTCCTTGAAGACCGGGCCGAGCATCAGGCCGATCAGCGGGACCCCGGCCAGCGTCGTCACGATGTACGCCACGGCCAGGCCCAGCGTGTAGAGCATGCCGGGCAGGTAGAAGTCCTTGGCGTTGCCGGTCATCATCGCGAAGACGACACCGAAGGCGACGCCGAAGACACCGCTGAAGGCGTGCTTGACGGTGTCCCGCCTCGCCAGCCGGACCACGACCAGCACCAGCGACACGGCCAGCGCGGCGATCGCCGACCAGTGCAGGTCCTTGTTGATCGTGAAGATGGTGACGAAGAGGAGGCCGGGCAGCACCGTCTCGACCATGCCCCGCACCCCGCCGAACGCCTCGAACAGGGCGGCCTCCGTCACCGCCCGGGCATCGTGGTCGGCAGTCGTGTCTTCGGTCGGCTTGTCGAGTGACGTCACCGGCTACTCCCGTCCCAGGGGTCGCAGTTCGTACTTGGGATTGAACAGCACCCGGCGGCCCCGGCTCATCGAGATCCGGCCCGATGCGATCAGCCTGCGCCCCGGTTCTATACCGACGATGGAACGCCTGCCGAGCCACACCACGTCCAGGGCGGCCGTGCCGTCGAACAACTCGGCCTCCAGGGCCGGGACTCCGGCACGCGGACGCAGGGTGACCGTGCGCAAGGTACCAGTAACCGTGACGATCTGCCGGTCGGTGCAGTCGCCGATGCGTGTACAGCCCGCGGTCTCGGCGTCCTCACGCAGTTCCTCGGACTCCAGGTCCTCCTGCGACGAGGAAAGCCGGTCGAGCATGCGCCGGAACCGGCCCACCGGCTTGTCTGAACGAGGAACAGCACTCATGTCTGAAGCGTACCGGGGGTCCCCGAGGGGGACGTAACCGCTCACTTCTCGAAGCGGTAGCCCATCCCCGGTTCGGTGACGAAGTGCTTGGGGTGCGAGGGGTCGGCCTCCAGCTTCCTGCGCAGCTGTGCCATGTACACGCGCAGATAGTTCGTCTCCGTGCCGTACGACGGCCCCCACACCTCCTGGAGCAGCTGCTTCTGGCTGACCAGCCGGCCGGTGTTGCGCACCAGCACCTCCAGCAGGTGCCATTCGGTCGGGGTGAGCCGTACGTCCTTGCCGGCCCGGTTGACCTTCTTCGCGGCCAGGTCGACGGTGAAGTCCTCGGTCTCCACCAGCACGCCGTCCTCGCCGCTCCCGACGGGCTCGGCGCGGCGGACGGCGGCCCGCAGCCGGGCCAGCAGCTCGTCCATGCCGAACGGCTTGGTGACGTAGTCGTCGGCGCCCGCGTCCAGCGCCTGGACCTTCTCGTCGGAGGAGTGCCGGGCGGACAGCACCAGGATGGGAACCCGGGTCCAGCCACGCAGGCCCCTGATCACCTCGACGCCGTCCATGTCGGGCAGGCCCAGGTCGAGCACGACCACGTCGGGGTGGCGGGAGGCTGCGAGGTCGAGGGCGCTCCTGCCGTCGGAGGCGGCGTCGACCTCGTACTTGCGTGCCTTGAGGTTGATCACGAGGGCCCGCACGATCTGCGGCTCGTCGTCGACCACCAGCACCCGCGTCATGTGGTTTGCCTTTCTGGTTCGGCGAGTCGTGCGGGGCCGCGAAGGCTTTCCGCGGCCCGCAGGGTGAGGACCATCGTCAGACCGCCACCGGGCGTGTCCTCGGCGTCGAGCGTGCCGCTCATGGCCTCGGCGAAGCCGCGTGCCACGGCGAGGCCGAGGCCCACGCCGGCTCCGCGCGGGGCGTCGCCGTGCCGCTGGAACGGCTCGAAGATACGGTTCTTGGCCTCGTCGGGGACGCCCGGTCCGCGGTCGACGACCCGGACCTCGACCCGGTCGGCCATGGCGCTGGCGGACACCACCACCTGCTCGTCCGCCGGACTGTACTTCACGGCGTTCTCCACCAGGTTGGCGACCGCGCGCTCCAGCAGCCCGGGGTCGACGGCGACCATCGGCAGGTACTCCGGGATGTCCAGGTGGACGCTGTCCTCGGGCACCCCTCCCAGCGCCATCGGCACCACCTCGTCGAGGTCGATCTCACGGATCAGCGGAGTGACGGTGCCGGTCTGGAGGCGGGACATGTCGAGCAGGTTGCCCACGAGGTGGTCGAGCCGGTCGGCGCCCTCCTCGATGCCCTGGAGCAGCTCCGCGCGGTCCTCCTCGGACCACTCGACGTCCTCGGACCTGAGCGAGGAGACGGCCGCCTTGATCCCGGCGAGCGGGGTGCGCAGATCGTGGCTGACGGCGGCGAGCAGCGCGGTGCGGATGCGGTTGCCCTCCGCGAGGGCGCGGGCCTGGTCGGCTTCCTCCTGGAGGCGCCGGCGTTCCAGGACGACGGCGGCCTGGGCGGCGAAGGCGGCCAGCACGCGGCGGTCGGAGGCGGGCAGCACCCGTCCGGTCAGCGCCAGCGCCATGTGGTCGCTGACGGGCATGTCCACGGCCGCGTCCTCGGGGCGCTGGAGCGGCCCGCCCGTGCCCACACGGCCGGCGCAGGTCCAGGGGTCCACCTCGCTCTGCCGCTCCAGGAGGGCCACCGACTCCATGCCGAAGGTCTCGCGGACCCGCTCCAGCAGCGCCTCAAGGCTGGTCTCCCCGCGCAGCACGCTGCCCGCGAGGAAGGACAGTATCTCCGCCTCGGCGCGCAGCCGGGCGGCCTGGTGGGTGCGGCGGGCGGCGAGGTCCACCACGGAGGCCACGGACACGGCGATCCCGACGAAGATCGCGATGGCCACGATGTTCTTGGGGTCGGCGATGGTGAGCCGGTGCAGGGGCGGTGTGTAGTAGTAGTTCAGCAGCAGCGATCCGACGGCCGCCGAGGCGAGCGCCGGCAGCAGCCCGCCCAGCAGGGCCGCGGCCACCGTCAGGGCGAGGAACAGCAGCATGTCGTTGGCGAGGCCGAGGTCCACGGTGTTCAGCAGCAGCGCGAGGATCACCGGGCCGGCGACCGCGACCGTCCAGCCCCAGACGATCCGGGCCCGTCCGAGCCGGGCACCGCGGGCCACCGGCAGTCCGCGCCCCTTGGCGACCTGTCCGTGGGTGACGATGTGCACGTCGAGGTCGGGGCCCGACTCGCGGGCCACCGTGGCGCCCACGCCCGGTCCGAAGATGTACTGCCAGGTCTTGCGGCGCGAGGAGCCCAGCACGATCTGGGTGGCGTTGACCCCGCGGGCGAAGTCGAGCAGCGCGGCCGGTATGTCGTCGCCGACGACATGGTGGAAGGTGCCGCCCAGGTCCTCCACGAGGGTGCGCTGGACGGCCAGCTCCTTCGGGGAGGCGGAGGTCAGTCCGTCGCTGCGGGCGATGTAGACGGCCATGACCTCCCCTCCGGCGCCCTTCTCGGCCAGGCGGGCCGCCCGGCGGATCAGGGTGCGCCCCTCGGGACCGCCGGTCAGGCCGACGACGATCCGCTCGCGCGAGCCCCAGATCCTGGAGACCTGGTGCTCGCTCCGGTAGCGCTGGAGGTACTCGTCGACACGGTCGGCCACCCACAGCAGGGCCAGCTCGCGCAGCGCGGTGAGGTTGCCGGGCCGGAAGTAGTTGGACAGGGCGGCGTCGACCTTGTCCGACTTGTAGATGTTGCCGTGGGCCATCCGGCGGCGGAGGGCCTCGGGCGACATGTCGACCAGCTCGATCTGGTCGGCCCGCCGCACCACCTCGTCGGGGACGGTCTCCCGCTGCCGTACGCCCGTGATCGACTCGACCACGTCGCCGAGGGACTCCAGGTGCTGGATGTTGACCGTGGAGATGACGTCGACACCGGCCGCGAGCAGCTCCTCCACGTCCTGCCAGCGCTTGGCGTTGCGGGAGCCGGGGATGTTGGTGTGGGCGAGTTCGTCCACCAGGGCGACGGCCGGGGCGCGGCGCAGCACGGCGTCGACGTCCATCTCGGTGAACGTGCTCCCGCGGTACTCCAGCGCCTTGCGGGGGACCTGCTCGAGACCGTGCAGCATCACCTCGGTGCGCAGCCGGTCGTGGTGCTCGACGAACGCCACGACGCAGTCGGTGCCCCGCTCCACCCGGCGGTGTGCCTCGGAGAGCATCGCGTACGTCTTGCCGACGCCCGGTGCCGCACCGAGATAGATCCGAAGCTTGCCGCGTCCCATGGCCCCATTGTCTTCCCGTCACGGCTCCGTATGCCGCGTCGACCTTACGGCCGATAATCGCGACATAAGGGGTCGCGCGGGGGCGGATGGCCGTCTTTGACACAACCCTGACGGACACGACCCCGACGTGCGCGGGGTCGGGGCGGGAGGGCGACACGGGGGTACGACGTCACGGCCATACGGCCTCAGGGCGTCAGAGCATCAGGCCGTCAGGGCTTCAGGGCTTCAGGGCGTCACGATTCGGTGATCCTGCCGTCGCGCAGCTCCAGCACCCGGTCGGCGAGGTCCAGCAGGGTGGCGTCGTGGGTGGCGACCAGTGCGGTGACCTGCTCGCTGCGGACGACGGCGCGCAGCAGCTCCATCACGGCGTGGCCGGTCTCCGCGTCGAGCTGGCCGGTCGGCTCGTCGGCTATCAGGAGCGCCGGCTCGTTGGCGAGGGCGCGGGCGATGGCCACGCGCTGCTGCTGGCCGCCGGAGAGCTCACCGGGCCGCTGCCGGGCGTGGTCGGCGAGGCCGACCAGGGACAGCAGCAGCTCGACGCGCTCCTCCCGCACACGCGGATCGGCGCGGCGCAGCCGCATCGGCACGCCCACGTTCTCCGCGGCGGTGAGGATCGGGATGAGCCCGAAGGACTGGAAGACGAACCCGACGTGGTCCCGGCGCAGGGCGAGGAGGCCCTCTTCACCGAGTTCGGACAGGTCGCGGCCGTCGACGTGGACCCGTCCCCGGTCCGGCTCGTCGAGCCCGCCGACGATGTTCAGCAGCGTGGTCTTGCCGGAGCCCGAGCGGCCCTTGAGTGCGACCAGTTCGCCCCGCGGGACCTCGAAGGAGACTCCGCGCAGGGCGTGCACGGCGGCCTCGCCCTGCCCGTAGGACTTGTGGACGTCCTCCACGCGCACCATGGTCTCGGTGATCACCTGGCTCATGTGCCCTCCCCGTTCACGCCCCCGTGGACCGGGCGCCAGTATCACCAGCCGCGCCCGTCCGTTCAATATCCAGACGAACGGACGTCCGCGAAGGTTTCCGGCCGGAGCCGCGGCGGAGTCCGCGCACGGCGGAGGGCCGCACCGCGGAGGTACGGCCCTGGGTCCTGTCGATGAGAGGACCGTGTCCGGCTGACCGCGGTCAGCGGACCTCGGTGATCTCCGGTCCGCGCTGGAGCTGGCCCATCCCGCCGGAGAAGCGCGACTGGCCCTCGTCCTGCTGGACGCCCTCGGGCACCATCTGCGCGTCGTTCGGCAGCTTGAGGACGATCGGGTCGCGGGGCGCCATCGGGCCCTCGCCGCGGACCACGACCGTGTCCCGGAAGATCTGCTCGAGCAGTCCGGCCGCCTGCGGCTGCACCGCGCCCTGCCCGGAGATCACCCCGCGCAGGAACCAGCGGGGACCGTCGACGCCGACGAACCGCACGACCTGGTAGCCGCCCGTGCCGTCCGGCAGCTGCACCGGCACCTGCGCGCGCAGCTCCCAGCCCAGCGGACCCTCGACCTCGTCGATGATGCCGCCCTGCTGGGTGATGCCGCTGCCGATCTCCTCGCGCACCTCGCCCCAGATGCCCTCGCGCTTGGGCGCGGCGAAGGCCTGCAACTGGATGGCGCTGTCGTGCAGGACGACGGTCGCCGCGACGATCGCGTCGCCCGCGACCTCGACCCGCAGCTCCATGCCCTCGACACCCGGTACGAACATCCCGCCGAGGTCCACGCGGCCCTCGGCCGGCTCGCGCACCTCGGAGCTGTCCCAGGGCCCGTCGGGCCGCGGTCCGGGCTCGAGCCGCAAGCGCTCGCGCTCACCCTTCACGTCCACGTCCGCCTCGGTGTCGACGCTGTCGACGACCTGCTCGGCCTCGCCGGCCGCGTCCTCGGCGGCACCCTTCTTGTTGCGACGTCCGAACACGTCACTGTCCTTCCCGGTCGGATACGACCGAAGCGTATCGATTCCCACCCGCCGGCCCGCCCATGGCGGCCCGGCCGTTCGTGCCGCTCGCACCGTCCACGGCGGCGTGGCCGCCGGTGGACCCGAAGCCCCCCTCGGCCCGCGCCGATCCGGGAAGCTCCGCCACCTCCTGGAAGCGGACCCTCTCGACCTGCTGGACGACCAGTTGGGCAATCCGGTCGAAGCGCTCGAACCGCACGGACTCGCGCGGGTCGAGATTCACCACGATCACCTTGATCTCCCCACGGTACCCGGCATCAACCGTCCCCGGGGCATTCACGAGGGCGACACCGCAGCGGGCGGCGAGTCCGGATCGCGGGTGCACGAAGGCCGCGTACCCCTCCGGGAGCGCGACAGACACTCCAGTGGGCAGTACCGCCCGCTCCCCCGGCGCCAGTTCGCACGCCACGGTCGTGCGCAGATCGGCGCCCGCGTCACCGGGATGCGCGTACGCCGGAAGCGGTACGTCGGCGTCGACACGCCGGATCAGCACGTTCAGGGGCTCACGGCTCACGGGTTCACCTCGAAGGCGCGGACGCGCCGGACCTGGTCGGGGTCGTTCATGACTGCCTGGATCTCCTGCTCGCGGCCGTGGTCGACGAAGTGGTCGACCTTGACCTCGACGAACAGGGCCTCGGCGCGGACGGCGACCGGCCCGTCGGGGCCGCCGACACGTCCGGTGGCCCTGGAGTAGATCTTCCGCCCGGCCACGGCGGTGACCTCGGCCTCCAGGTGCAGGACGGTGCCGACCGGCACCGGGCGCACGTAGTCCGTCTCCAGCCGCCCGGTCACGGCGATCGTCCGCAGCAGCCAGTTCAGCGAGCCGAGGGCCTCGTCGAGGGCGGTCGCGAGGACCCCGCCGTGGGCGAGGCCGGGCGCGCCCTGGTGGGCGGGCTGCACGGTGAACTCGGCGGTGATCGCGACGCCCTCCCCGGCCCGGGCCTGGAGGTGCAGCCCGTGCGGCTGCTCCTCGCCACAGCCGAAGCACTCTGCGTAGTGCGAGCCGAGGAGTTCGCCGGGCGCGGGGGCGTCGGGGTGCCGGACCGGGGCCACGGCGTCGGGCGGGGGCTGAAGAGCTGCGGAACTACCACTCACAGGCGCAGACCTTACCCGCGCGTCGGCGCGGGCCCGTCACCGTGCCAAGCTTGGTTCATGCAGCTCTCCGCCCAGCCCTACGAAGAACGCCTCACCGCGCCCCGTTCCTGGTGGCTGATCAGCCTTCTGATGGGCATCTCCTGCGCCCTGGTCCTGCTTCCCTTCGGCACCCTGCCGATGCTGGGCGGCCTGGTCGGCGGCACCGCGGCGTCGGCGGTCGTGGCGAGCTCCTACGGCTCGCCGCGGATCCGGGTCGTGGGCGGACTGCTGATCGCGGGCGAGGCGAAGATCCCGGTCACGGCGCTCGGCGAGACGGAGGTGCTGGACGCGGAGGAGGCGCGCGCCTGGCGCACCCACAAGGCCGACACCCGCGCCTTCCTGCTGCTGCGCGCCTACATCCCCGGGGCGCTGCGGGTGATCGTCACCGACCCCGAGGACCCCACGCCCTACCTGTACCTGTCGACGCGGGAGCCGGAGCGGCTGGCCGAGGCGCTGCGTGCGGCGCGGGCCGCCGTGGAGGCCGAGGCCGCGTAACGCCCGTAACGCCGTCCAGGGGGCGCCGGGGCCGCGCGGCTTCGTACGGGTGACCCCGGGCGGCCGGGGTCAGCTCTCGGGCTTCCCGAAGCCGCCGGTGGCGTCGGGACCGTCGGTGGTACCGGAGCCGTCCAAGTCGTCGTCGGTGTCCTGGAGCCGCAGCGGGTGCCCGGCCGCCTCCAGGGACGGCAGCGGGGGCAGTTCGCCCCATGGGACCTGGACCTTGCGCAGGTCCGAGCGGATGCGGGCGGCGAGCCGTCTGGTCTCGCGCCGGTTCATCACGGCTCCGGCCGCGGCGCCCACCATGAAGGGCGTCAGCTTGGGCAGGCCCCGCGCCGTCCGCTTCATGATCTGCCGGCGCAGCTGGCGCTTCACCCGGCCCCCGAGGGCGATGTCGATCGTCGTCGGATTCCGCACGTCGATCTTGCGCTCGTGCGACCAGGCGGCCAGATACGCGGTACTGCGGACCTTCAGATTTCCGGGGGGCCGCGCCCCGTACACCTCGTGGAGTTCCGCGATCAGCTTGAGTTCGATCGCCGCGACTCCGGTGACCTCCGCGGCCAGCTGGGTCGGCATCGCGGGCGGTACCGGCAGCATCGCCGCCGCGCCGACGCCCGCTCCGACCGTGGAGGAGGCGTGCGCCGCGCCCGCCACGAGCTTGTCCGCGAGCTGTTCGGGTCCGAGGCCGGGGAACTGCCGGCGGAGCGCGCCGAGGTCCCTCACGGGAATCCGCGGGGCCGTGTCGATGACGCGGTCGGTGAGGTACGAGAGGGCCACCCTGGCGCGGCCACTGCTCACGCGTGCGCCGCTCCTGGCCACTCTCCCGACCGTGCGGGCGTGGTGCCGGAACGCCGAGGCCTGCCGCCGGACTGCGGGCGCGGATCCGCCCGCCGGGTCGGCGGGGTCACCGCGCCCCGAGACCGATGCGAGCGCGGGCGATCCCGCCGATCCGTCCGGATCGGTTGTACGGGACGGCCCTCGCTCGTCGTCACGCGCGCCGTTGGGGCCGTCGGGCGGCCCCGGGTCCGCTCCCCCGCGGGGGATGCGGCGCTTCCAAGGAGGGGTCGAGCCAGTCACGGCCGACCCTGCCTCAGTCGCAGTCGCGGCAGATCGGCTGACCGTTCTTCTCCCGGGCCAGCTGGCTGCGGTGGTGCACCAGGAAGCAGCTCATGCAGGTGAACTCGTCCTGCTGCTTGGGCAGCACCCGGACGGCCAGCTCCTCGTTCGAGAGGTCCGCGCCGGGCAGTTCCAGGCCTTCTGCGGCCTCGAACTCGTCGACGTCGACGGCCGAGGTGGACTTGTCGTTCCGCCTGGCCTTCAGCTCTTCCAGGCTGTCCGAGTCAACGTCGTCGTCGGTCTTGCGTGGGGTGTCGTAATCGGTTGCCATGTCGCTCTCCCCCTCTGGGTGTATGCGGTGTCTCCAGCGCACGTAACGCGTGAGAGGCCGGACTTGTGCCCGACCTGAGGCGGAGATTTTGCCTCACATCAAGGTCTGTTACTCAATCGACACCCAACCGCACTCCTCAAGAGTGATCGGTGTGGATGGCGATCGGGACCGTACACGGTCCGGATGCCCCGCTCCAAAGCGGTCCCACCGTGTACTTCCCGTGATCATGCCCCCTGAAAACCGGTATTTTTCCGGCATTTTGGGGGTTCACATGACCACGCAGAGTAGATGGCCGGAAAACCGCCCATGTGATCGATCACACACGGTGAAGCCGGGAACGGCCCCGGGAATTTCCGCGCAAAGCGAACATCCCCGTGTGTCGGCGCAATGATCTCAGATCGGCAGCATCACTCGCATCACCAGCCCACCCCCCTCACGCGGCACGGCCGAAATGTGGCCTCCGTGAGCCCTCGCCACGGAACGGGCGATGGACAGACCGAGACCGACACCCTTGTCGCTGCCGGTGCGCTCGGTGCGCAGCCGCCGGAAGGGCTCGAAGAGGTTGTCGATCTCGTAGGCCGGGACGACCGGGCCGGTGTTGGTGACGACGAGGATCGCCTGACCGTGCTGGACGTCCGTGGTGACCTCCACCCACCCGCCCTCCCGTCTCCCGCCACCACCCTTGTTCGGAAGCGCTTCGCGCTGCACCTCCTCATTGGCCACGTTGTAGCGCACCGCGTTCTGCACCAGGTTCAGGGCGATCCGCTCCAGCAGCACGCCGTTGCCCTGGACCACCGCCGGCTTGCGCTCGCCGCGGATCACGACCCCCTTGGCCTCCGCCTCCCCGCGCACCTGGTCGATGGCCTGCGAGGCGACCTCGGCGAGGTCCACCGGCTTGCGCTCGACGATCTGGTTGTCGCTGCGGGCGAGCAGCAGCAGGCCCTCGACAAGCAGTTCGCTGCGCTCGTTGGTGGCCAGCAGGGTCTTGCCGAGCTGCTGGAGCTCCATCGGCGCGTGCGGGTCGGAGAGCTGCACCTCCAGCAGCGTGCGGTTGATCGCGAGCGGCGTGCGCAGCTCGTGCGAGGCGTTGCCGACGAAGCGCTGCTGGGCGGTGAAGGCCCGCTGCAGCCGCTCCAGCATGTCGTCGAAGGTGTCCGCGAGTTCCTTCAGCTCGTCGTCCGGGCCGTCCAGCTCGATCCGCCGGGACAGGTCGGAGCCGGCCACCGCGCGGGCGGTGCGGGTGATCCGGCCGAGCGGGGACAGCACACGGCCGGCCATCGCGTAGCCGAACGCGAAGGCGATCACGGCGAGGCCGAGCAGGGCGAGGAGCGAGCGGCTGAGCAGGCTGTCCAGGGCGGCCTGGCGCTGGTGGTCGATGCAGGCGCTGATCGCGGCGTTGAACTCCGACAGCGACAGGTTGCCGTTGTCGACGCCCGGACAGTCGGTGCTGGTGACCCTCAGGGCGTTGAAGTCGACGATCTTGAACAGCGGTTGGTTGCCGGTGCGCAGGGCCTGCGCGGCGAGCAGGTAGATGATCGACAGCAGCAGGATGCCGGCGATCAGGAACATGCCGCCGTACAGCAGCGTCAGCCTTATCCGGATGGTCGGGCGCAGCCACGGGAAGGCGGGCTCCGGCCTTCTGGGGTCCCAGGTGGGTTTCGGGGGCGCCTGGGGCGGCGCCGGGGTCGCGGCCACGGCGGCTCAGATCCGGTAGCCGGAGCCGGGCACGGTGACGATCACCGGGGGCTCGCCGAGCTTGCGCCGCAGCGTCATCACCGTGACGCGCACGACGTTGGTGAACGGGTCGGTGTTCTCGTCCCAGGCCTTCTCCAGGAGCTGCTCCGCGGAGACCACGGCGCCCTCGCTGCGCATCAGGACCTCGAGGACCGCGAACTCCTTCGGCGCGAGCTGGACCTCCCTGCCGTCGCGGAAGACCTCGCGGCGGTTGGGGTCGAGCTTGATCCCGGCGCGCTCCAGGACGGGCGGCAGGGGCACGCTGGTGCGCCGGCCCAGGGCACGCACGCGTGCCGTCAGCTCGCTGAACGCGAAGGGCTTGGGGAGATAGTCGTCGGCGCCGATCTCCAGGCCCTCGACACGGTCGCTGACGTCGCCGGAGGCGGTGAGCATCAGCACGCGCGTGGGCATGCCCAGTTCGACGATCTTGCGGCAGACGTCGTCGCCGTGCACCAGCGGGAGGTCGCGGTCGAGGACGACCACGTCGTAGTCGTTGACGCCGATGCGCTCCAGGGCGGCCGCACCGTCGTACACGACGTCGACGGCCATGGCCTCCCGGCGCAGTCCGGTGGCCACCGCATCGGCGAGCAGTTGCTCGTCCTCGACGACGAGTACGCGCACGTCGCATGTCCTTCCTGTGTCCACCCGCGTAGCGCCGCTCGGGGCGCACGCCGGCAGGGGTCTTCGTTCGTGTGTGTTTCCATCCTGCCCTTTTCGGCCGTAAGTCGGCGGTAAGCCGTGGTAGCGGACGGTGCACGGCAGGCGAGCGATGGGCGAAGCGTCCGTGAATCCCGAATTTTCTTGTCCGGCCGAGGTTTCCGTCGCGAGGAGTCGGGGGAGGACGGATTACACCCCGCGATCACGCTCTGCATGTGCCGCAGCACCATGCGGTACTCCGCGATCCGCTTCGGCAGAGTGGGTGTGGGTGTCCAGCGCCGTCGCCGCCCGGTCGGGCAGCGCCGGGCACCTGCTGAGACGTGATCGCCCCTTCCGAACGGCACACCCCCGTGCCACCGACCCACCGACCCAGGACGAGGGGGCGCAAGCATGGACGCATTCACCGCAGGACTTCTGCAGCGCATAAAGGCGACCGAGTCCGATCTGACCCGGGCTCGTGACGAGGGCGACGACTTCCTCGTCGAGGTCGAGCTGGCCGAACTCGACGACCTGCGCCGCCTCGCCGCCGAACACGGTGTGGAGGTCGGCGTGTCCGGCGTCTGACCAGCCTGCACGCGCACAGCGGGACCCCGGCGAATCCAGCGCCGGGGTCCCGCTGTGTCGATGGCTCTCGTGGGACCTCAGTCGTGCCAGGCGCCGAGGTCCTCCAGGAGGCTCTGGAGGGGCTCGAAGACGCCGGGGACGGCCGCTACCGTCAGGTCGCGGGACGGGCGCTCTCCGGGGCGGCCACCGGACGCGGCGCCCGCCTCCCGGGCGATCAGGTCGCCCGCGGCGTAGTCCCACGCGTTCAGACCGCGCTCGTAGAAGCCGTCCAGGCGGCCCAGCGCCAGGTCGCACAGGTCCACCGCGGCGGAACCGCTGCGGCGGATGTCGCGCAGCAGCGGGATCAGCCGGCGGGCCACGTCGGCCTGGTGGGCGCGGACCTCGGCGACGTAGTTGAAGCCGGTGGCGATCAACGCCTGGTCCAGGGGCGGCGCGGCGCGGCAGGACAGCTTGCGCTCGCCGGCCCAGGCTCCGGTGGCCCAGGCGCCGCGACCACGCACGGCGTGGAAGGCCTCGCCGCGCATCGGGGCGACCACGACCCCGACCAGCGCCTCGCCGTCCTGCTCGGCGGCGATGGAGACGGCCCAGGTCGGCAGCCCGTACAGGTAGTTCACGGTGCCGTCGAGCGGGTCGATCACCCAGCGGACACCGCTCGTGCCCTCGACGGAGGCGCCCTCCTCGCCGAGGAAGCCGTCGTCGGGGCGCCGGTCGGCGATCAGGCCGGTGATCAGCTTCTCGGCGGCGATGTCCATCTCGGTGACGACGTCGATCGGGCTGGACTTGGTGGCGGCCACCGTCAGATCGGCCGGGCGGCCGTCCTTCAGCAGCTCTCCGGCGCGTGCCGCCGCCTGGCGGGCGACTTGCAGCAGTTCCGCGGGCAGGGTGTCGGTCACGGGGCTCCTCACGCGTAGGGACTGTCGGCGCCCGCGGCGGCCGGCCGGGGCGTACGGGCCGGGCAGCAGCCCACCGGACACAGGTTGTGGTCCGCGCCGAGCGCGCCCAGGGCGCACGGCGTGACCCGCTGTCCGCGCTCGATGGCGGCCCGCTCCATGATCAGGTCGCGGATGGCGGCGGCGAACCGCGGGTCGGCGCCCACGGTGGCGGAGCGGCCCACCGGAAGGCCCAGTTCCGCGGCCTTGGCCGTGGCCTCGGTGTCGAGGTCGTACATGACCTCCATGTGGTCGGAGACGAAGCCGATGGGCGCCATGACGACGGCCGGGGCCCCGGCGGCGTGCCGCTCCTCGAGGTGGTCGCAGATGTCGGGCTCCAGCCACGGGATGTGCGGGGCACCGGAGCGCGACTGGTAGACGAGCTGCCAGGGGTGGTCGACACCCGTGCGCTCGCGGACCTCGTCGGCGATCAGTCGCGCCACGTCCAGGTGCTGGCGGACGTACGCCCCGCCGTCGCCGTGGCCCGCGACCGGGCCGGAGGTGTCCGCGGCGGAGACCGGGATCGAGTGGGTGCAGAAGGCGATGTGCGCGCCGTCGCGGACGTCCTCGGGAAGGCCGGCGAGCGATTCGAGCACGCCGTCGATCATGGGCTGGAGGAAGCCGGGGTGGTTGAAGTAGTGCCGCAGCTTGTCGACCTTCGGCAGGTCCAGGCCCTCGGCCCCCAGGGCGGCGAGGGAGTCCGCGAGGTTCTCGCGGTACTGGCGGCAGCCGGAGTAGGAGGCGTAGGCGCTGGTGGCCAGGACCAGGATGCGGCGGCGCCCGTCGCGGGCCATGTCCCGCAGGGTGTCCGTCAGGTAGGGGGCCCAGTTGCGGTTGCCCCAGTAGACCGGCAGATCGAGGCCGTGGTCGGCGAAGTCCTTGCGCAGGGCGTCGAGCAGGGCGCGGTTCTGGGCGTTGATCGGGCTGACCCCGCCGAACTGGAAGTAGTGTTCGCCCACTTCCTTCAGGCGCTCGGTGGGGATGCCTCGCCCGCGCGTCACGTTCTCCAGGAACGGGATCACGTCGTCCGGCCCCTCGGGGCCGCCGAACGAGAGCAGGAGCAGGGCGTCGTACGGGGTGGCGTCGAGCACGTCAGGCATGCCTCGATCCTGCCACTCCGCACCGACGGGCGGGCTCCCGGCCCGCAGGGGCGCGAGAGTCTGGAATGGGGTGGGCCTGAGTCCGGAGGCAGCGGCGCGCGGGAGTCCGGAGTGGGACGTTGCGCGGGTGTCCGTGGGGAGATGTCTCCGGAAGTCCGGAGGGGGTGGTGCGCCGGGGGCGCCCGGTCCGTAAGCTGTATCAGCTTCCTTCACGCCTTACCGGATTCGCGGAGACCCTGTGCCCAGCCCGTACCGTGCCCTGTTCGCCGCTCCAGGCTCCAAGGGCTTCTCTGCCGCGGGGTTCCTCGGCCGGCTGCCGCTGGCGATGATGGGCATCGGCGTGGTCACGATGATCTCCCAGCTCACCGGGCGCTACGGACTCGCGGGCGCGCTGTCGGCCACCATCGCGCTGGCCGCCGCGGTCCTGGGCCCGCAGATATCCCGGCTGGTAGACCGGCACGGGCAGCGCCGGGTGCTGCGCCCCGCGACGCTCGTCGCGCTGACCGCCTCGGCGGTCCTGCTGTGCGCGGCGCACTTCCGGTGGCCGGACTGGGTGCTGTTCGTCTGCGCGGCCGGGATCGGCTCCGTGCCCAGCCTGGGCGCGATGGTCCGCGCGCGCTGGGCCGCCCTGTACCGGGGGACACCACAGCTGCACACCGCCTACTCGTTCGAGTCGGTGGTGGACGAGGCCTGCTTCATCTTCGGGCCGATCGTCTCCATCGGGCTGTCCACGGTCTGGTTCCCGGAGGCGGGGCCGCTGCTGGCCTCCTGCTTCCTGGCGGTGGGCGTGTTCTGGCTGACCGCCCAGCGCGCCACCGAGCCCGCGCCGCACCCGCGCGAGCACCACGTCGGCGGTTCCGCCCTGCGTGCGCGCGGGCTCCAGGTGCTCGTGTCGACCTTCGTGGCGACCGGGACGATCTTCGGGGCGATCGACGTGGTCACCGTCGCCTTCGCCGAGCAGCAGGGGCACAAGAGCGCCGCGAGCGTCGTGCTCGCCCTGTACGCGGCGGGCTCCTGCACGGCGGGCGTCGTCTTCGGCCTGCTGCGCTTCGCGGGACCGCCCGCCCGGCGCTGGCTGCTGGGCATCTGCACGATGGCCGTGAGTATGATCCCCCTCCTACTGGTCGGAAACCTGCCGTTTCTGGCCGTGGCGCTGTTCGTTGCGGGCCTGTCCGTCGCTCCCACAATGATCACGACGATGGCCCTCGTCGAAGAGCACGTACCACGCTCGCACCTGACCGAGGGCATGACCTGGGTGAGCACCGGGCTCGCGGTCGGGGTGGCGCTGGGCTCCTCGGTGGCCGGCTGGGTGATCGACGCGGCCGGGGCGCGGGCCGGGTACGGGGTCCCGGCGGTGTCCGGGGCCGTCGCGGTGGCGGTCGGTTTCCTCGGGTACCGCCGGCTCAGCAGGCCGGCTCCGCGTCGGGGAGGCTTCGTTGAGCAGCACGACGAGCGCGAAGAACGGCACATGGCGTAACTGGGGCGGCAACGTCGCCGCGCGTCCCGGGCGGGAGGTCACTCCGGCCACGGTGGAGGACGTCGCCGCCGCCGTGCGGAGGGCCGCCGAGGACGGACTGCGGGTCAAGGCCGTCGGCACCGGTCACTCCTTCACGAGCATCGCCGCGACGGACGGGGTGATGATCCGCCCGCGGTTGCTGACCGGCATACGCGGGATCGACCGTGAGGCCATGACGGTCACGGTCGAGGCCGGCACCCCGCTCAAGCGACTCAACGTCGCTCTCGCGCGGGAGGGCCTCTCGCTCACCAACATGGGCGACATCATGGAGCAGACGGTGTCCGGGGCGACCAGCACCGGCACCCATGGCACGGGCCGCGATTCCGCGTCGATCGCCGCCCAGATCAAGGGCCTTGAACTGGTCACCGCGGACGGCTCGGTGCTCACCTGCTCCGCGAAGGAGAACCCGGAGGTCTACGCCGCCGCCCGCGTCGGCCTGGGCGCGCTGGGGATCGTCACGGCCCTCACGTTCGCGGTGGAGCCGCTCTTCCTGCTCACCGCCCGCGAGGAGCCGATGAGCCTGGATCAGGTGCTCGCGGAGTTCGACCAACTCTGGGCGGAGAACGAGCACTTCGAGTTCTACTGGTTCCCGCACACCGGTAGCACCAACACCAAGCGCAACAACCGCAGCGCCGGCCCCGAGCAGCCGGTGGGGCGGCTGGCCGGCTGGTTCGAGGACGAGTTCCTCTCCAACGGCGTCTTCCAGGTGGCCAACTGGGTCGGTCGCGCGGCGCCCGCCACCATTCCGTCGATCGCCCGGATCTCCAGCCGCGCGCTGTCCGCGCGGACGTACACCGACATCGCCTACAAGGTCTTCACCTCGCCGCGCCGGGTGCGCTTCGTGGAGATGGAGTACGCCGTGCCGCGCGAGGCCCTGGCCGACGCGCTGCGCGAGCTGAAGGCGATGGTCGACCGCTCCGGACTGCGGGTGAGCTTCCCGGTGGAGGTGCGCACCGCGCCCGCCGACGACATCACCCTGTCCACCGCCTCGGGACGGGACAGCGCGTACATCGCGGTCCACATGTTCCGGGGCACCCCCTACCAGCGGTACTTCACGGCCGCGGAGAGCATCTTCACCGCGTACGAGGGCCGGCCGCACTGGGGCAAGCTCCACACCAGGAACGCCGGCAAACTCGCCGCGGTCCACCCGCGCTTCGGCGAGTTCACGGCGCTGCGGGACCGGCTGGATCCCCAGCGGCTGTTCCAGAACGACTACTTGCGGAGGGTGCTGGGGCCGTAGCGCTCGCGCCGGGTGCCGGGGCCGTGGTGCCGGAGTCGGAGGGCCCGCCATCCCCGGCGCCGTCGGTGCCGGCGGTCCCCGTGGTGCCGCCTCCGCTGTCGCCACTGTCACCCGTGGCCTCGGGTGCGGGCGTCGGGCTCGCCCCGGTGCCGCGGTCGGGGCCACCGGAGGCGGCTCCGTCCGGCGAAGTCCCTTCCCCGCTCCCGGATGTGCGGGAGGGCGAGGAGGTGGGCGCGTGTTCGTCCGGGGTCACGGAGGGCGAGCGATGGCCGGTCACGGCATAGCCGACCGTCGTACCCCTGCCGCCGCTGAAGCTGTCGCCCGACACCAACTCGTAGGCGGTGATTCCGGCCATGGTGACCCCGAAGACGAGGGCGGCTGCGACCACGGGCCGCTTCCAGCTCTTGATCCGGGCCCGGTAGACGGTCCCCTCACCGAACTCACCCACCGGCGGCGGGATACACCCGGCGGGGGCGGCCGCCGTGACCGGCGCGGGAGAGGCGGCCGGGGAAGCGGTCGGGCGGGTCCCCGGTGAGGCAGCCGGGAAGGCACCCGGGGCGGCGCCCACCCCGCGGAGCTGCTCGCCGGTACGCCGGAAGAAGTGCTGGAGGACCGAACCGCCGCAGGTGGCCAGGACGCTGACGACACCAGCCCCCAGGATCGTGCCGTAGACGCCGAAGTACGAGGCGAGCTTCGCGGCCGCCACCGCCGCCAGGGCGCTGCCCGCGACCTGGGCGACGCTCAGGTCGAACCGCCTCCTCCTCACCTCCTCGCCGATGCTCGGCACACCGCCACCGTCGGACCTTTTACGCATGACCGGACCTTGCCTGCCCTTTCCGCACAAACCCGCATCTTTCGCGCAGGGCCACACCCTTCGTAGATGACCGGCCGAACGCACGAGAAAGGGACGTACGGACGAAAGCGATAGTTCCGTTTGCGGCGATTAAGTGAAGTTCCCCACGGGCATGATCGAAGAAGCCGGACGGGGGCGGCCGAGTACCGCCTCCGGCCAGAACTCGGGCGGCGCGCCCATCCACGCACGTGGCCCGAATGGAGTACCGTTATGAGCCCTGGGCCCGGCCTCCCTTCGGGGTGTCCGGGACCATGCTGGACCGCCGGGAGGGGGCTGATTGCACAGGGTGACGGCGTTGGTCACTTAGCGTTGCAAACAGGTAACCGTGCCATAACGGCGTTCCAGGGCCCGTGCCCGACACGCCGGGCAACTCGGCAAGGTTGTGGCAGGCTGCACCCGGGCAGGCCACACTCGACAAGCGGAAGCAGCGACGCACGTGACGTCGGCAGGCACCACCCGGGAGGTCCCCATGCCCGAACTGCGTGTCGTGGCCGTCTCCAATGACGGCACACGGCTGGTGCTCAAGGCTGCGGACAGCACGGAGTACACGCTTCCGATCGACGAACGGCTCCGCGCCGCCGTGCGCGGCGACCGTCCCCGCCTCGGCCAGATCGAGATCGAGGTGGAGAGCCATCTCCGCCCCCGCGACATCCAGGCCCGGATACGAGCGGGCGCGACCGCGGAAGAGGTCGCCCAGCTCGCCGGCATCCCCGTCGACCGGGTACGGCGCTTCGAGGGCCCCGTGCTCGCCGAGCGCGCCTTCATGGCCGAGCGCGCCCGCAAGACCCCCGTCCGCCGCCCCGGCGAGAACTCCGGTCCGCCGCTCGGCGAGACCGTCCAGGAACGGCTGCTGCTGCGCGGCGCCGAGAAGGACACCGCCCAGTGGGACTCCTGGCGCCGCGACGACGGCACCTGGGAGGTCCTGCTGGTCTACCTGGTCGCGGGCGAACCCCACTCGGCGAGCTGGACGTACGACCCGCCGCGGCGCCTGGTGCAGGCCGTCGACGACGAGGCCCGCGCCCTGATCGGCGAGTCCGACGACCTCGGCTCCCCGGAGCCCAGCTTTCCGTTCGTGCCGCGCATCGCGCGTCTGCCGCGCGATCGCCCCTTCGACCGGGACCGCGACCGTCCGGCACTGCCGGGACAGGCACCCGAGCCCCCCGAGGAGAGCGTCGGCGAGCGGGACACGCTGACCAGCCTGCTGGAGGCGGTGCCGAGCTTCCGCGGCGACCTGGTGGTGCCCGAGCGCGCGCCGGAACCCGTGGAGGAGCCCGAGGAGGACCTGGCGGCCGAGGAGCCCCCGGCCCCCGCTGCCTCGGCCGGCTCCGCCTACGCGGACGTCCTCATGCCGCGCTCCGTCACCAGCCACCGCGACCGCCTCACCGGCGCCACCGACCGGCAGGCCGAGGCCGACGGGGTCCGGCCCGGCCGCCGGGCCGCCGTGCCGAGCTGGGACGAGATCGTGTTCGGCACACGCCGCAAGAAGCAGGAGTAACGGGCAGCGGTGGCAAGGCTGTACGAGAGGAAGGGCCGCGCCCGTCGGGTGCGGCCCTTCGCCGTGCGCGCCGCCGCCACCGGTTCCTGACGGTCCGGTACCGGTTCCGGCTGACCGGCTGTCACTCGTTGGGAGTATCTTCCCGGCCGACGACCTGACGTCCCGTCACTGCGGATCCGGCCCCACCGCGACCGGCCGGGACGGATCCGAGGACCACTCGGACCACGAGCCGACGTACAGGGCCGCCGGGATCCCGGCGACGGCAAGCGCCAGCACCTCGTGCGCCGCGGAGACGCCGGAGCCGCAGTAGACGCCGACATCGCGCCCGTCGGTCGCGCCCAACGCCGCGAACCGCGCCCGGAGTTCCCCGGCCGGCAGGAACTTCCCGTCCGGGCCCGCGTTCTCGGTGGTCGGCGCGGACACCGCGCCCGGGATGTGGCCGCCCACCAGGTCGATCGGCTCCACCTCGCCCCGGTACCGCTCCCCCGCGCGGGCGTCGAAGAGCACGCCGGACCGGGCCAGCGCCGCGGCCGCGTCGGCGTCGAGGAGCGGCAGCGCGCCGGGCTTCGGCACGAAGTCGCCCTCGGCCGGTTCGGGCACGGCGGTCTCCAGGGGGCCCTCCCAGGCCACGAGGCCCCCGTCCAGGACCCGCACGTCGGGGTGCCCGGTCCAGCGCAGCAGCCACCATGCACGGGCCGCCGCCCAGCCCTGACCGCCGTCGTGAACGACGACCGGCCGGTCCGCGGACACCCCGGCGCGGCGCATCGCGGCGCCGAACACCTCCAGGTCGGGCAGCGGATGGCGACCGTTTCCGCCCGGCGCCGAGGCCAGTTCGCGGTCCAGGTCGACGAAGACGGCACCAGGGATGTGCCCCGCCGCGTGGGCGGCGCGCCCGTCGAAGGGCGCCGCGCCGGCCGCCGCGGCCAGGCTGAGCTGCCAGCGGACGTCGAGCAGCACGGGCGGCCGCGGCCCCGCGAGGGCGTTCGCGAGATCGGATGCGGAGATGATGGCGTTCATGGCCCCATCCTCGCGCACGGGGTGGCCGCATCGCCCGCGTCGGGCTACTCTGCTCGGCCGGGCACTTCCGATCACGAGGCGTACGGGATCGGCCACATGCTGTACAGCCGATCGACATCCTTCGGTAAACGCATCGAAACGGTCGGGACACCGCACACCGGGCACCCTCCGGACGGGACCCCGCCTCGCCGGCGCATCGGCTAGTGCTGTGGCCGGAAAGGTTTGCCGGAAAGCTCGCGGCGTCCGGTGCGGTGCATCGCAAGGCGGAGCATCGCCCGTGTACTGGATGTACTCGGGTGATGCGACAACGCGGCTGGGGGTCCCCCCTGCTCGAAGAGCTTGGGGGAGCCGTGCCGGGCGTCGCGAGCCGGTGAACCTTTCCGGTCACAGCACTAGGGGTCCGGAGAACGGAATCGAGGCGGCCGTCGAGAGGCCCTGGAGGCCGAGGAGAAGGTGACGATGACCGAGGCACCTGAGCCGGGCGTCCCGAACGGCCGGGCACCCGCCCGGAACAGACCGGGCACACCGTGCCGGGTGAGCCTGATGGTGCACGGAATGGCCGCCGCGCAGGCCTTCTACGGGGACCTCTTCGGCTGGGAGTTCCAGCCCGGTCCGAGCCGGTCGGGCCCCTGCGCGCGGGCCCTGCTGAACGGCCACGAGGTGGGCGGCATCGGACAACTGCCGCCCGGCCGCCGCCTGACCGCGGCGTGGACGCCGTATCTCGCCTCGGACGACGTGGACCTGACGGCGGAAGCGGTACGGCTGTGCGGCGGCACGATCGGGGTGGGCCCGCTGGACGCGGGCGGCATCGGACGGCTGACGATCGGCTCCGACCCGTGGGGCGCGGTTTTCGGCCTTTTGCGGGCCCGGCCGCATCCGGGTACGGAGATCGCCGGGCTGCCCGGCACCCCGGTGTGGCACGAGCTGCTGACCTACGAGAGCGCGGGCGCCGCCACGTTCTACACCAGGCTGTTCGGCTACGAACGGAAGCCGGACGGCTCCGCCGACGTCGACCGCGTGACCCTGCACCTCGACGGCCGTCCGGTCGCCGGAGTCCACGGGGTGGGCCGGTCCCTGCCCCCTGACCGGGGCCCGCACTGGATGACGTACTTCGAGGTCCCCGACACCGACGAGGCGACCGCCCGCCTGGCCGTCCTGGGCGGCCGGGTCCTCACCCCCGCCCGGGACACCACCCAGGGCCGCGTGGCCACCGTGACGGATCCGGAGGGGGCCCGGTTCGCCCTGATCCGGAGCGCGCGTTGATGCCCAGCAGGACGGCAAGCAGTGTTGACGGCTGGTGTCGCTCAGGAGGGTGATATCGGCAGGACAGCCGGTGACAGTGCCGGGGCACCGGCGACGGTGCCGTGAGGCGTGCTGCCGTCCGGACGCGGGCGCAGGCGCTCGGTCAGTCGGCGGTCACGGGCAGGACGTCCGGGGACAGTGCCGCCGCCCGGGCCGAGGCGGCTGTCATGCGGCGGCGGTGGTGGCGGCGGCACAGGACCTCGTAGCCGATCTCGTCCATGGAACGGGTCACATCGCCGACGAACACCTGGGCGCCCTCGACCACCATGACGCCGCCCACGGTGCGGGCGTTGTGGGTGGCGCGGGCGCCGCACCAGCACAGGGCCTCGACCTGGAGTACCTCGACGCGGTCGGCCAGTTCGACCAGGCGTTGGGAGCCGGGGAACAGCTTGGAGCGGAAGTCCGTCGTGATGCCGAAGGCGTAGACGTCCATCTCCAGGTCGTCGACCACGCGTGCGAGCTGGTCGATCTGCTCGGGCGCGAGAAACTGCGCCTCGTCCGCGATCACGTAGTCGGCGCGGCGGCCCTGCGAGAGGTGGTCGACGATGTACGCGTACAGGTCCACGCCGTCCTCGACCTCCACCGCGTCCGTCACAAGGCCGAGGCGTGAGGACAGCTTGCCCTCGCCGGCCCGGTCGTCACGGGTGAAGATCATGCCCACAAGGCCGCGCGCGGAGCGGTTGTGCTCGATCTGGAGAGCCAGTGTCGACTTCCCGCAGTCCATGGTTCCGGAGAAGAACACCAGCTCTGGCATGAGCAGTTGGGCACCTTTCGGCGAGTGTGGAGGACGGTGGTGTACAGCGAGTGGGGGGGAAGGGGCCTCAGGAGCGTACTTCCAGCAGGGGGACCAGCTGCTCGGCAGGGGTCATCGAACCGTGGTTGCCGACCATCAGCGACTCCTTCGGCTCCTGCTCGGAGGCGATGAGCAGGACGTCGTCGTGGGCGGCGGCGATCACGTCGCCGATCCGCGCGTACACCCGCTCGTCGACGCGCGGCCCGAACCAGCTCGCCGCGATCGCCTCGTCCCGGGAGGCGACCCAGAACTGCTCGCCGAGCACCTCGCGCCAGCAGGTGAGCACGTCGCCCTCGGCGCCCGGCACCGCGTACACGTGCCGTGCGCGTCCCTCGCCGCCGAGCAGGGCGACGCCCGCGCGCAGCTCCCAGTCCTCGTCGAAGTCGATGCGGTGCCGCTCGTCGAACGGGATGTCGACCATGCCGTGGTCGGCGGTGACGTAGAGCGCGCTGCGCGGCGGGAGCTGCTCGGCCAGGCGCTGGACCAGCCGGTCGACGTGCATGAGCTGTCCGCGCCAGGTGTCGGAGTCGACGCCGTAGCGGTGACCGGCGCCGTCGAGTTCCGAGTAGTACGTGTAGACGAGGGCCCGGTCGGCGGCGGCGAGCTGCTCGGCCGCGACGTCCATGCGCTCCTCGCCGGTCAGCCGTCCCAGGAACGTGCCGCCGCTGAGCGCGACCTTGGTCAGCGGGGTGTTCTGGAAGGTCGGGGAGGACACCTGGGCGGCGTGCACACCCGCCTGCTGGGCGAGCTGGAAGACCGTGGGGTGGGGCTGCCAGGCGCGCGGATCGGAGTACGGCTGCCAGCGGAGCTGGTTCATCAGCTCGCCGGTGGCCGGGTTGCGCACGGTGTAGCCGGGCAGGCCGTGCGCGCCCGGGGGCAGGCCGGTGCCGACGGAGGCGAGCGAGGTCGCCGTGGTCGCCGGGTACCCGGCGGTGATCGGGCGGCCGGTGCCGCCGCGCGAGCTGCCGAGCAGGGAGTTCAGGTAGGGCGCGTCCAAGGGGTGCGCCTTCAGCTGCTCCCAGCCGAGGCCGTCGATCAGGAAGACACAGGCGCGGTCGACGGGGGCCAGCTCGTCGATCGCGGCCGTCATCCGCGGGACGCCCATGCCGGCGGCCAGCGTGGGCAGCAGGTCGGCGAGCGAGCCGGTGCCGTACGCGGGGGCGGGTGCGGACTCGACGGCCAGCGGCTCGGGGTGGTCCCAGGCGGTGGCGTCGTCGGGGAAGAAGGGGCGGGTCATCAGCGGGTCGGGTCCGCGGTGGCCTCGGAGATGGCCTGGGCGAAGGCGAGGGCCTGCCGGACCGTCTCGGGGCCGTCGCCGGCCTCGCTGACGCGCAGGCTGAGGTCGTCCGCCGTCGAGTTGCCCGTGTAGCCGTGGTCGGCCTCGCAGTTGGGGTCGCCGCAGGCGGCGGGCTCCAGGTCGATCCGGGACACGGCGCCCCAGCCGATGGTCAGCACGACCTCGCGCGGCAGCGTGCCCGGCGTGTACTGCTCGGGGTTGGCGACCACGCGGCTGACCACGACCGACGAGATCCGGTCGAGCTTGACCGACTCCGTGGACGTGGTGGCGTACGGCGTCGGGGAGGTGCTGTCGGCGGCCTGCTCGTCGGTGTGGCTGACGATGAAGCGGTTGCCGGTGAGGACGAGCACCGTCACGTGCCGCCGCACCTCGTTCTGGTCGAACGTGGTCTCCTGGTGGACCAGGTACGACCGGATGGGCTCCCCGCCCACGGCGGCCTCCACCGCCTCGGCCACGAGAGCCGGGTAGTAGCCGCTGCGTTCGATCGCCGAACGCAGCCCCTGGGTCGTCGTACTGGTCTTGGCCATGCCGTCCATCCTACGGGGGCGCACTGACTGCGAGGCACCGCCGCGGAGCGAGGAGTCCCGGTCAGTACACCGGGAGCGTGCGCGGGCCGAGGTCGTCGCGGGCGGGCGGGGGTGCCAGGCGCACGGAGGCGTCGAGGACGGTCAGCCCGCGCGGGGCGACGACGACCGGTTCCAGGGTGACTGCGACGACCTCCGGGTGGTCGTGGACCAGCCGTGACACGCGCAGCAGCAGCTCCTGCAGGGCGGGTGTGTCGACGGGGGCGGAGCCGCGCCAGCCGAACAGCAGGGGCGCCGTGCGGATGGAGCGGATCAGGGAGGTGGCCTCGCGGTCGGTGACCGGGATAAGCCGGTGCGCCATGTCGCCGAGCAGTTGGGAGGCGACGCCGGCGAGCCCGAAGGAGAGCACGGCGCCGGCCGCCGGGTCGATGACCGCGCGCACGACGGTGTCGACGCCTCGGGGCGCCATCGCCTGCACCACCGGCCGCACCTCCTCGGGCTTGCCGAAGAGGTCGGTCAACTCGGCGTAGGACCAGCGGAGTTGCTCCTCGTCGGTGAGATCGAGGCGTACGCCGCCGAGGTCGGCGCGGTGCCGCAGGTGGGGGGCGGTGGCCTTCAGGGCGACGGGGTAGCCGAGGGTGCGGGCGGCTTCGGCGGCGTCGTCGGGGGTGGGCGCGGGCAGGGCCCGGCGCACGTGGATGCCGTACCGGCCGAGCAGCTCGCAGGTCTTCTCCGTGCCGAGCGTGAGGCCCTGCCCGCGCTCCAGGAGCCCGCCGATGAACGCGGCGGCGCCCTTCTCGTCGATGTCCTCGTACTCCGGCACCCTGCCGGGCTCCGCCGCCTCCCGCCGCCACTGCCCGTACCGGACCGCTTCGGCGAGCGCCCGTACGGCGCGCTCGGCGGCGGGGTAGGCGGTGATCAGTCGCGACCCGGCGGGGACCGGCTCGGCCCTCGCACCGGCCGACGCCACGGTCCCAGGGCCCGTGCCCCCGGCCTCTTCGGGCGCGTGGGGGGCCGGTGGCCGGGGGCCGGAACCGGGCCGCGCGCCCGCGCCGGGAGTTCGGTCCGGACCCGACACGGCCTTCGGGCCGGTGCCGGTCTCGGGGTTCGGGTCGGCGGACGAAAAGGCCGGGGCGGGCCGATGGCCCGCCGCCCCCGGCCGGAGGCCCTGGCCGACGTGCGGTGCCACGCCGGGCTCGGGGCCCGAGTCGGCCCGGGACGCCCCGCCCGACCGAGGCTCCGCGCCCGCCGGGAAGGCCGCACCCGACTGAGGGCCCGAGTCGGCCGGGGACGCCCCGCCCGGCTGAGGCTCCGCGCCCGCCGGGGAGGCCGCGCCCGCCTGGTGAACCGGACCCGAGGGAGACGCCCCGCCCGCCGGGCGGTCCGGGCCCCCCGGGGAAGCCGGGGCCGACCCGGGTGCCGTGGACGGCGGCAGCAGCGGGGTCGCCGGTGGCTGGGGGCCCGGGCCGGGGGGCGGGGCCGTGCTCGTGGCGGCGGAGAGGGCTTCCGCCAGGTCGCCGAACTCGACGTGGACCACCAGGACCGGCTTGCCGGGGACCTCCTGGGCGGCCGAGCGCAGCGCCTCGGCCAGGGCCGTGTCCGCGGCGGCCCCTTCCCCCACCGCCGGTATCAGCGTGACGACCACCGCGTCGGTGGTCTCGTCGGTGAGCGCCCGGGACAGCGCGGCCCGGAAGTCCTCCGCCGAGGCCGCCGTCGTCAGGTCGCGCGGAGGCTGGGGGCGCAGGCCCTCCGCGAGACAGCGGTCGTAGGTCAGCACGCCCAGCGACTCGGAGTTGCCGAGGATCGCCACCCGCGGTCCCGGCGGCAGTGGCTGCCGGGCGAGCAGCAGGCCGGTGTCGACCAGTTCGGTGATGGTGTCGACCCGGATCACGCCGGCCTGCCGCAGCAGCGCGGACACCGTCGCGTGCGGCAGCCGCGTCGCCCGTACCGCGTGCCCCTGCGGGGCGGAGCCCGCGCTCTGCACCACGACCAGCGGCTTCACCGCCGCCGTACGCCGGGCCAGGCGGGTGAACTTGCGCGGGTTGCCGATGGACTCCAGGTACATCAGGGCGACGTCGGTGTCGGGGTCGTCGTACCAGAACTGCATGACGTCGTTGCCTGAGACGTCCGCCCTGTTGCCGGCCGACACGAAGGTCGACACTCCCGTGACCCCGGTGACCCCGCCGCCGCGCCGGTGCAGCCGGGACAGCAGCGCGATGCCGATGGCCCCTGACTGGGCGAAAAGACCGATGCGGCCGGGCCGGGGCAGCTCGGGGGCGAGGGAGGCGTTGAGCCGGACGTCCGGCGAGGTGTTGATGATGCCGAAGGTGTTGGGCCCGATGATCCGCATGCCGTACGAGCGCGCCTGCCGCACGAGCGCGCGCTGCCGCTCGCGTCCCTCGGGGCCGCTCTCCGCGTAGCCCGCGGAGATCACGACGAGCCCCTGCACCCCGTGCTCCCCGCACTCGGCGACGGCGTCCGGGACGTGCTCGGCCGGCACGGCGACGACGGCGAGGTCCACGGGACCGTCGATGTCGCGCACCGAGCGGTGGGCGGGCACCCCGTCGATCTCCCGGCAGTCCTCGCCGAAGGCCCGGTTCACGGCGTGGAGCCGCCCCGTGAACCCGGCGTCGCGGATGTTGTCGAGGATGCCGCGGCCCACGCCGCCGCGCGTGCGGCCCACTCCGACGACGGCGACCGAGCCGGGCACGAGCAGCCGCCGTACCGACCGCGCCTCGGCCCGCTGCTCCCGTGCGTGCTGCACGGCCAGCGAGCGGTCGGTCGGCTCGATGCCGAACTCCAGGTGTACGACGCCGTCCTCGAAACTGCGCTTCTGGGTGTACCCGGCGTCCGTGAACACCTTGATCATCTTGGTGTTGGCCGGCAGCACCTCGGCGGTGAAGCGGCGGATGCCGCGCTCCCGGGCGACGGCCGCGATGTGCTCCAGGAGCGCGGAGGCGACGCCCCGGCCCTGGTGGGCGTCCTGTACGAGGAAGGCGACCTCGGCCTCGTCGGAGGGCGCCGAGGCGGGCATGCCGTCCGCGTCGATGCGGTCGTAGCGTACGGTGGCGATGAACTCGCCGCCGACCGTGGCCGCGAGTCCCACCCGATCCACGAAGTCGTGGTGCGTGAAGCGGTGGACGTCCTTCGCGGAGAGCCGCGGGTAGGGCGCGAAGAAGCGGTAGTACTTGGACTCGTCCGACACCTGCTCGTAGAAGCTGACCAGCCGGCCGGCGTCGTCGGCGGTGATGGGGCGGATCCGTGCGGTGCCGCCGTCGCGCAGTACCACGTCGGCCTCCCAGTGGGCGGGGTACTCGTGCCGGTCCGGCGAGGTCTGCATGGGGCCCAGCGTACGGCTCGCGTCCCACAGCGGCGCGAGGCAGTCTGTGGAGGACACACGTCGGACCGAGGCCGCGGTCCGACGCCACCCGGAGCGGCGCACACGCCCGCTCCGTGCTCGCACCACGTGTGGAAAACTGGTCTAGACAACCCTGATCACCTGAAGGGCAGCAACACATGGCTGAGCGCCGCGTCAACGTCGGCTGGGCCGAGGGTCTCCACGCCCGCCCCGCTTCCATCTTCGTCCGGGCCGCCACGGCCGCAGGCATCCCGGTGACGATCGCCAAGGCCGACGGGACGCCCGTCAACGCGGCCTCCATGCTGGCCGTGCTCGGCCTCGGCGCCGAGGGCGGCGAGGAGGTCGTCCTGGCCTCCGACGCCGACGGCGCGGACGCCGCGCTCGACCGGCTGGCCAAGCTGGTCGCCGAGGGGCTCGAGGAGCTTCCCGAGACGGTCTGACCGGCAGGAACGGTCCTGCGCCGAAGCCGTGCCGCCCGGACGGGTGGCACGGCTTCCGTGTGCCCGGTCGGCCGCCGGAAGACCGCCGGGGTACGCCGGAGGCCCCGGCTCGGGAGCCGGGGCCTCGGGAGTGACGGACGGTACGCCGGGCGGCGGGTCAGACGTTGACGCCGTGCTTGCGGAGGTAGGCCACGGGGTCGACGTCGGAGCCGTAGTCCGGGGTCGTACGGGCCTCGAAGTGCAGGTGCGGTCCGGTGACGTTGCCGGTCGCGCCGGACAGGCCGATCTGCTGACCGGGGATCACCTGCTGGCCCACCGAGACCTGGATGGACGACAGGTGGCCGTACTGGGTGTACATGCCGTCGGCCATCCTGATCACGACCTGGTTCCCGTACGCCCCGCCCCAGCCGGCGTCGACGACGGTGCCGCTGCCGACCGCGTGGACGCTGGTGCCGCTCGCGGCGTGGAAGTCGACGCCGGTGTGGGTGCCGGAGGACCACAGGGAGCCGCCGCTCCGGTAGCCGGTCGACACGTAGGAGTCGAAGATCGGCGTGACGAAGGCGTTGAGGCGCTCGCGCTCGGCCTCGCGGGCGGCGCGCGCCTTGGCCTCGCGCTCCTTCACCGCCTGCTCGGCGGCCTTCTTGCGCGCGGCCTTCTCGGCCTCCTTGCGCGCGGCGGCCCGGTGCTGGGCGACAGCCTGGGCGTCGATCTTCTCGGCGACGCTGTCGCCGAGGGTGACGACCGGGGTGAGGCCGGTGTCCTCGGGGGCGGCAGCCTCCGCCGCGAGGGCCGGGGCGGCGAGGGTGCCGATGGCACCGGTGGTGGCCAGGGCCGCGACGCCCGCAGCGCGGGCGGTGGTGCGGTGCATCCGGCTCGGCCGTCGGTGCTTCCCGGCGGCGCGGGTGAACGCCATGGAGACGTGGATCCTTTCCTTCCGTGTCGCCTACCGGGTTAGCTGACGGGTTCGGAGCGGGAAGGTCTCCTACGGCCCCCTCGCATCGCGCGCGGGTGTCCGATTCACCCCAGGGACGATGGGTCCCCGGCTCCCCTGGCTCGCGCCGTACGGGGACTCGGCGATGACTGTCCGGTGCCGCGGACGCGGCGCACTGCCCGACGAACAGCCGGACCGACGCTAAGCGGGGCCGCTTTCAATTCCCAAACGGATCAGAAGTTTTGTAGCGCATACCACAGGGCAGACAGGCACTCTCCCCCTCAATTCGGACCACACTCGGACAACACAGGGCCCTGGTGACGCTTCGGTCACCAGGGCCCCACGCGCGTGTGTGCCGGTCGCCGCGCACGGCGGCGACCGGGTGTGCTCCTACTCGGCCTCGACGACGGTGACCCGGCCGACGCCCAGGGCCTCGACGGGCTCCTTGATCTGCGCCGCGTCACCGACGAGGACCGTCACGAGACGGTCCACCGGGAAGGCGTTGACGACGGCCGCGGTGGCCTCCACCGTGCCCGTGGCGGCGAGCTGCTGATAGAGCGTCGCCTGGTAGTCGTCGGGCAGGTGCTGCTCGACCTGGTCGGCCAGCGTGCCCGCCACGGCGGCGGCCGTCTCGTACTTCAGCGGGGCCACACCGACGAGGTTCTGCACGGCGACGTCACGCTCGGCGTCGGTGAGGCCCTCGGCGGCGAGCTTGCGCAGCACCGTGAACAGGTCGTCCAGGGCCGGGCCGGTGTTCGGGGTGTCGACCGAGCCGCTGATGGCAAGCATCGCGGCGCCCGACCCGTCGGGGGCCGAACGCATCACCTGGCCGAACGCCCGGACGCCGTAGGTGTAGCCCTTCTCCTCGCGCAGGACGCGGTCCAGGCGGGAGGTGAGGGTGCCGCCGAGGCAGTAGGTGCCGAGCACCTGGGCGGGCCACACACGGGCGTGCCGGTCGGGGCCGATCCGGCCGATGAGCAACTGCGTCTGGACGGCGCCGGGCCGGTCCACGATGACCACCCGGCCGGTGTCGTCGGCGGTGACCGGAGGCACGGGCCGCGGCTTGGCGGGCGCGCCGTTCCAGGCGCCCAGGGTCCGGCCCAGCAGCTCGTCGAGGTCGACTCCGGTGAGGTCGCCGACGACCACGGCGGTGGCCGTGGCCGGGCGCACGTGCCGGTCGTAGAAGGCGCGGACGGCCGCCGAGTCGATGGCGCCGACCGTCTCCTCGGTGCCCTGGCGGGGACGCGACATGCGCGAGTCGGCCGGGAAGAGCTCCTTGGACAGCTCCTTGGCGGCGCGGCGGGCCGGGTTGGCCAGCTCGTGCGGGATCTCGTCGAGCCGGTTGCGCACCAGCCGCTCGACCTCGGAGTCGGCGAACGCGGGCGCCCTGAGGGCGTCGGACAGCAGGCCGAGCCCCTTGGCCAGACGCGAGGCCGGGACCTCCAGGCTCAGCCGCACGCCGGGGTGGTCGGCGTGCGCGTCGAGGGTGGCGCCCGCGCGCTCCAGCTCGGCGGCGAACTCCTCGGCGGAGTGCTTGTCGGTGCCCTCGGAGAAGGCCCGCGCCGTGATCGTGGCCACGCCGTCCAGGCCGGCCGGCTCCGCCTCCAGGGGCGCGTCCAGCAGCACCTCCACGGCGACGACCTGCTGGCCGGGGCGGTGGCAGCGCAGCACCGTCAGGCCGTTGTCCAGCGTCCCGCGCTCGGGGGCGGGGAACGCCCACGGCCTGGCCGCGCCGGCCCGGGGCTGGGGGTGGAACTCCATCGTGGCGAGCTCGGTCACTTCGCCGCCTCCTCGGTCTCGTCGGTGGCCGCGGCGTCCGCGTCCTGGGCGTCGTCCTGCGCAGCGGCGGCGGTCGGCTCGTAGACGAGCACCGCGCGGTTGTCGGGACGCAGACGGGACTTGGCGACCTCCTGGACCTCCTCGGGCGTCACCTCCAGGACCCGGGCGACGGCGGTCAGGGCGAGCTGCGGGTCGCCGAACAGGACGGCGTAACGGCACAGTTCGTCGGCGCGGCCGGCGACCGTGCCGAGGCGGTCCAGCCACTCGCGCTCCAGCTGGGCCTGCGCGCGCTCCATCTCCTCGGCCGTCGGACCCTGTTCGGCGAACCGGGCGAGCTCCTCGTCGATCGCCGACTCGATGACGGGGACCTCGACATCGCCGGAGGTCTTCACGTCCAGCCAGCCGAGGGAGGGCGCGCCGGACAGCCGCAGCAGGCCGAAACCGGCCGCGACAGCCGTACGGTCGCGGCGCACCAGCCGGTTGTAGAGCCGCGAGGACTCGCCGCCGCCGAGGATGGTGAGCGCCAGGTCGGCCGCGTCGCACACGCGCGTGCCGTCGTGCGGGAGCCGGTAGGCGGCCATCAGGGCGCGGGCCGGGACCTCCTCCTCGACGACCTCGCGCAGCTGCCCGCCGATGACGTCGGGCAGGGAGCCGTCGCGGGGCTCGGGCTTGCCGTCGTGGGACGCGATGGAGCCGAAGTACTTCTCGACCCAGGCGAGCGTCTGCTCCGGGTCGATGTCACCGACGACCGACAGGACGGCGTTGTTCGGGGCGTAGTACGTGCGGAAGAACGCGCGCGCGTCCTCCAGCGTGGCCGCGTCGAGGTCCGCCATGGATCCGATCGGCGTGTGGTGGTACGGGTGGCCCTCCGGGTAGGCGAGGGCGGTCAGCCGCTCGAAGGCGGTGCCGTAGGGGACGTTGTCGTAGCGCTGGCGGCGCTCGTTCTTGACGACGTCCCGCTGGTTCTCCATGGACTCGTCGTCCAGCGCCGCGAGCAGCGAGCCCATGCGGTCGGCCTCCAGCCAGAGGGCGAGCTCCAGCTGGTGGGTGGGCATCGTCTCGAAGTAGTTGGTGCGCTCGAAGCTGGTGGTGCCGTTGAGCGAGCCGCCCGCGCCCTGCACCAGTTCGAAGTGGCCGTTGCCCTTGACCTGGGCGGAGCCCTGGAACATCAGGTGCTCGAAAAGGTGAGCCAGGCCGGTGCGTCCCTTGACCTCGTGGCGCGAGCCGACGTCGTACCAGAGGCACACCGCCGCGACCGGGGTCAGGTGGTCCTCGGAGAGCACCACGCGCAGGCCGTTGGCCAGGCGGTACTCGGTCGCTGTCAGGCCGCCGGAGCCTGCCTCGGCTGCAGCCGTGTGACCCATGGGCATGTACGTCCCTTCGATCGCGATGGCGGTCTGCGAACCGCCCTTTTCCTGCCGGTCCTGCCACTGTATGCAAGCGTGCGGACCCGTGGCGAAGTTCCCACGGTCCGTACGCCGAGAGCGAGACGGAAAGCCGCGCGTCACGGCACCGCGGAACAGGACGTCCCCGCAGTTCGCACCGGCACCAGAGGCACCACCGCCACCAGCGGCCACGGGACGGCGGGGGTCCCCGGAGGCGGGGCGGGAGGGCGGAACGTGCCCTGTGGGGACGGGGCGTGGTCCGGGCTGTCAGTCGCGCGGTCCACAATGGTCCGCGTCAGATCCCGTCCACGCTTCAGCAAGGAGCCGGCAGCGATGGCCCGCCGCAGCACGAAGACCCCGCCGCCCGACGACTCGTACGAGGAGAGGATCCTCGACATCGACGTCGTCGACGAGATGCAGGGCTCCTTCCTCGAGTACGCGTACTCGGTCATCTACTCCCGCGCGCTGCCGGACGCCCGGGACGGACTCAAGCCGGTGCACCGCCGCATCGTCTACCAGATGAACGAGATGGGGCTGCGCCCCGAGCGCGGCTACGTGAAGTGCGCCCGCGTCGTCGGCGAGGTCATGGGCAAGCTGCACCCGCACGGCGACGCGTCGATCTACGACGCCCTGGTGCGCCTGGCCCAGCCCTTCTCGATGCGTGTCCCGCTCGTCGACGGCCACGGCAACTTCGGCTCGCTGGGCAACGACGACCCGCCGGCCGCCATGCGGTACACCGAGTGCCGGATGGCCGAGGCCACGAGCCTGATGACGGAGTCCATCGACGAGGACACCGTCGACTTCGCCCCCAACTACGACGGCCAGGAGCAGGAGCCGGTGGCCCTGCCGGCCGCCTTCCCGAACCTGCTGGTGAACGGCGCCTCCGGCATCGCCGTCGGCATGGCCACGAACATGCCCCCGCACAACCTCAACGAGGTCATCGCGGCCGCCCGCCACCTCATCCGCCACCCGAACGCGGACCTGGACGCCCTGATGCGGCACGTCCCGGGCCCGGACCTGCCCACCGGCGGCCGGATCGTCGGCCTGTCCGGGATCAGGGACGCCTACGAGAGCGGCCGCGGCACCTTCAAGATCCGCGCGACGGTCTCGGTGGAGACCGTGACGGCGCGCCGCAAGGGGCTGGTCGTCACCGAGCTGCCCTTCGCCGTCGGCCCGGAGAAGGTGATCGCCAAGATCAAGGACCTGGTCGGCTCGAAGAAGGTCCAGGGCATCGCCGACGTCAAGGACCTCACCGACCGCGAGCACGGACTGCGCCTGGTCATCGAGATCAAGAACGGCTTCGTGCCCGAGGCCGTCCTGGAGCAGCTGTACAAGCTGACGCCGATGGAGGAGTCCTTCGGCATCAACAACGTCGCCCTGGTCGACGGCCAGCCCCTCACGCTCGGTCTGAAGGAGCTGCTGGAGGTCTACCTCGACCACCGCTTCGAGGTCGTACGGCGCCGCAGCGAGTACCGGCGGCGCAAGCGGCGCGACCGACTGCACCTGGTGGAGGGCCTGCTCACCGCGCTGGTGGACATCGACGAGGTCATCCGTCTGATCCGCTCCAGCGAGAACTCCGCGCAGGCCAAGGAGCGCCTGATGCGGCGCTTCTCGCTGAGCGAGGTCCAGACCCAGTACATCCTCGACACCCCGCTGCGCCGGCTGACCAAGTACGACCGCATCGAGCTGGAGGCGGAGAAGGGCAAGCTCATCGCGGAGATCGAGGAACTGACCCGGATCCTTGAGTCCGACGCGGAGCTGCGCAAGCTGGTCTCGGCCGAACTGGCCGCGGTCGCCAAGAAGTTCGGCACTCCCCGGCGCACGATGCTGCTGGAGGCGAGCAACGTCCCGGCCGCCGTGGTGCCGTTGCAGGTGGCGGACGACCCGTGCCGCGTCCTGCTGTCCTCGACGGGTCTGATGGCCCGCACGACGAACGGCGAACCGTTCGCGCAGGGCACGGACGGCAAGCGTCAGAAGCACGACGTGATCGTCTCGGCGGTCCCGGCGACCGGCCGGGGCGAGGTGGGCGTGGTGACGTCGGCGGGCCGTCTGCTCCGCGTGAACGTCGTCGACCTGCCCCATCTGCCGGAGCAGACGTCGGCTCCGAATCTCGCCGGCGGAGCGCCACTGGCGGAGTTCGTCTCCCTGGAGGACGACGAGACCGTGGTCTGCCTGACCACGCTGGACGAGTCGTCTCCGGGCCTGGCGCTCGGTACCGAGCAGGGCGTCGTCAAGCGGGTCGTGCCCGACTACCCCTCCAGCAAGGAGGAGTTGGAGGTCATCACACTCAAGGAGGGTGACCGGATCGTCGGCGCGGTCGAGCTGCGCACCGGTGAGGAGGACCTGGTCTTCATCACGGACGACGCCCAGCTCCTGCGCTACCAGGCCTCCCAGGTCCGCCCGCAGGGCCGCCCGGCCGGCGGCATGGCCGGCATCAAGCTCACCGAGGGCGCCAAGGTCATCTCGTTCACGGCCGTCGACCCGGCCGCAAACGCGATCGTCCTCACCATCGCAGGCTCGCGCGGCTCGCTGGACGACTCCGTGCAGACGACGGGCAAGGTCACACCGTTCGACCAGTACCCGCGCAAGGGCCGCGCCACCGGCGGTGTGCGCTGCCAGCGGTTCCTGAAGGGCGAGGACTGCCTGGCCTTCGCCTGGGCGGGGCCCACCCCGGCCCTGGCCACGCAGAAGAACGGCAGCCCGGCCGAACTCCCGCAGCTCGACCCGCGCCGCGACGGCTCGGGCGTGTCGCTGCCGAAGACGGTGGCGGTGGTCGCGGGGCCCGTCTAGGGTCTTTCGTTTGGATCAGGCCGGATCAGGGAGCGGGGTCTGGTGCCGTGTATCGCAAGGCGGAGGAGGGCGGCAGGGCGGAGCCCTGCCAACCGACGACAACACCGCGAGGCACGGTGCCAGGGCCCGCGAGCCCGGCATGATCCAAACGAGAGGCCCTAGGCCGGGGGTCCGCCGGGTCCGGGGCCGGTTTCGGTCAGGCCAGGTCCGGGTCCGGCAGGTCCGGGTCCGTTTGACCCGGGGCCTCGGGGTCGTGTCTCTCGGGGTCCCGTACGTAGCGCAGGACGCCCCACATGCCGTGCTCGTCGGCGTGCGGGGTGTCCTGCTTGCACACCTCCAGCTCCTTGCCGAGGGCGCCCGCGTCGATGCCGGAGCCGATGAGCACGAGCTGGGTGGGACGGGGGTCGTCGCCGTCCGGCCAGGGCTCGGGGTAGAAGCGCAGGAAACGCCCGACGGCGTGCACGGCGTAGCGGTTGCGCACGTCGTGGCGGCCGAAGCCGACGTACCCCTTGATCCGGTAGAGCCCGTCGGGGCGGCTGTCCAGGAACCGCATCAGCCGGCGAGGATCGAGCGGCACGTCGGAGACGAAGGAGAGACTGTCGTAGCCGGCGTGCAGATGCGCGGCGTGGTGGTCGTCGTCCTCGTCCGCGCCGGACGCGTGCAGGTCGTCGAAGGAGAGCTGCCCGATCCGCTCCTCGCTCGGCCGGCAGTCGAAGAGGAACTCCGGGTCCACCCTGCCGTACGAGGCCGGGACGACGGCGGCCCCGTCGGCCAGGGACCGTACGAGTGCGAGCACCTTCTCGCCGTCGGCCGCCCGGTCGGTCTTGTTGACGACGACGAGGTCGGCGAGCGCGAGATGCCGGTCGATCTCGGGATGCCGCGCACGGGTGTCGCCGAACTCGGCGGCATCCACGACCTCGACGAGCCCGCCGTAGACGACCCGGGGGTTCTCGGAGGCCAGCACCATGCGGACGAGTTCCTGGGGTTCGGCGAGCCCGCTGGCCTCGATGACGACGACGTCGATACCGGCGGCCGGGCTCGTCAACCGGTCGAGGTAGACGTCGAGTTCACTGGCGTCCACCGCACAGCACAGGCACCCGTTGCCCAGGGAGACGGTGGAGTCCCCGAGGGCTCCCGCGACCGCCATGGCGTCGATCTCGATCGCGCCGAAGTCGTTGACGATCGCGCCGATGCGGCTGCCGCCGCTGCGGTGCAGCAGGTGGTTGAGGAGCGTGGTCTTGCCCGAGCCCAGAAAACCGGCGAGCACCACGACCGGGATCTGCGCCGCGCTGCGGCTCGGACTCGGGTACCGGCTCGGCTGACTCACCACGCGACCTCTCTCATGCCGACGCGTGCACCGGCTCACGGCCCTGCGCACGTACGAGGATGGAATGCCGACCAAGGATACGAGCCGTGCGCACGCCGGGGCGCTGCGCGAGCGCCCGGCGAAGATCACCCCTACGGCTGGCGTGGATCCGGGCCGAGTCAGGTTAGGCTCACCTGCGTGAGTACGTGCTCTACCGTCTCCCGGCAGCTCGACGAGCCGATGGCCGCCACCGCGGCCACGGCGACGACATGGCTGCTGCTGGAACAGCCCGGCCCCTGGGGTGCCAAGGCACTCACTTCGAGCCACCTGGACCCCACGCTCGGACGTGCGCTCGATCGCGCGGCGCGGGGCACCGGCGTCCGGATCGCGCTCATCCGCCGTCCGGGGCGGCACGCCGACCGCCGCACCCAGTCCGTACGGCATGTGTACGCGGCCCATACGGTCCCGGGGAACGTATGGCTGCGCAGCGCCGTGACCGCCGACCCGGAACGCCTGCTGGCCCTCGACTTCGCCGCGCTGGGCATGGGCGACCACGACACCTTCGACGCCGCCCTCCAGGGCGGGCCGCACACAGGTGATCCGCTCGCGCTGGTGTGCACCAACGGCAAGCGTGACCAGTGCTGCGCCCTGCTCGGCCGTCCCCTCGCGGCCGAACTCGCCGCCTCCGGGGTCCAGGACGTCTGGGAGGTCACGCACCTGGGCGGCCACCGTTTCTCGCCGACCCTGCTCGTGCTGCCGTTCGGATACGCCTACGGCCGGGCCGAGGCCCACGCCGTCAAGGAGATCCTGCACCGTGTGGGCGAGGGCCGGATGGTCCTCGAGGGCTGCCGGGGCCGAACGGCCTGGGAACGGCCCGGGCAGGCCGCGGAACTGGCGGTGCGGGAGACGGCGCGCGAGTACCGCGCGGACGCGCTGAGCGTCGTACGCACCGACGGATCGGCGCCGCGCTGGGAGGTCACCGTCGCCCACGCCGACGGACGCCGGTGGCACGTGGCCGTGTCCCAGGGGGCCGCCCTGCCGCCGCGCCCGGAGAGCTGCGGCACCTCGGTGCTGGGCGGGCCCACGCACATGGACGTGACCGCCGTCCGCGAACTGGCGACCGCACCACTGACGGCCTGACGGCTCACCAGCCACGGGCTGCCCACTGACGGCCCACGGACCGGGGCAACGGTCCGGCGGGGCGACTCGGGACAACGGCGACACGGCACCGCCGCCGGGAGACAGCCGCACGACAGCACGGCAGCACAGCGTCGGCACGGCGGACCGGCGGACCGCAGCACAGCCTCGACACGGCGATCCGGCGGCACGGCAGCGGCGCGGGACAGCGCCAGGCGGCGCCGCGAGGCAGCCGCACGGCAGCAGATCAGCGCGATGACTCGACGCGACACCGCGACCGCACGGCGGAACGGCGGCCGCCCGGCGGCACGACGGAACGGCGGCAAGCCGGGGCAACGGCGCGGGACAGCGGCGACACCGCAGTCGCGCGACGGAACGGCAGCGGCAAGGCGACGGGCCGAGGCGGGGCGGCCGTGCGGCGGTGGTGTGAGAGATGATCCGCGCCACACACCGGGAACAGCCCGGGAACGGCCCCGTGTCCCGACGTACTGTCATGGCCATGAGCGCCACTCCTCCCGCCCGCCGCCGGCGGCTGGGTCTGCCGCGACGTGTCTTCTCGCAGGTGCTGCTGATGCAGCTGGCGATCGCCGCGGGAGTCGCCGTGCTCGCGACCGGCCTGTTCCTCGCGCCGCTGAGCCACCAGCTGGACGAGCAGGCGATGCGCCGCGCCCTCGCCATCGCCGAGACCACCGCCGAGAACCGGCAGATCGCACAGGACCTCCAGCACACCGTCCCGACCGTCGACGGCCCCGTGCAGCAGGAGGCGGAGCGGATCCGGAAGGCGACCGGCGCCGAGTACATCGTCGTGATGGACAGACGGGGCATGCGCTGGTCGCACACGGATCCGAAGCAGGTCGGCCGGCACGTGTCGACGAGTGCGGAGTCGGTCCTGGCCGGCCGGAAGGTCATGGAGATCGACACCGGCACGCTGGGCCGCTCGGCACGCGGCAAGGTGCCCCTGTACGACGGTGGCCACCACATCGTGGGCGCGGTCTCGGTCGGCATCGCCTACGACAGCGTGCGCGGCAAGCTGATCGACGCCATTCCGGGCCTGTTCGCCTACGCGGGCGGCGCCCTGGCCGTGGGCGCGCTGGCGGCTTGGCTGGTCTCCCGGCGGGTCCAGCGGCAGACGAGGGACCTCGCCTTCTCGGACATCGCGGCCCTGCTCGCCGAACGCGAGGCCATGCTGCACGGCATCCGGGAGGGGGTCGTGGCCCTGGACCGCAGCGGACGGATCCGGCTGCTCAACGACGAGGCGCAGCGGCTGCTCGGCCTCGGCGACGAGGCGGTGGGCCGGTCGCTCGACGAGGCGCTCGGGGCGGGCCGTACGACCGACGTCCTGGCCGGGCGGGTGACGGGCACGGACCTGCTCACGGTGCGCGGGCAGCGCGTCCTGGTCGCCAACCGGATGCCGACCGACGACGGGGGCGCCGTCGCGACCCTGCGCGACCGCACCGAGCTGGAGGAGCTGGGCCGGGAGCTGGACTCGACGCGCGGCCTGATCGACGCCCTGCGCGCCCAGGACCACGAGCACGCCAACCGCATGCACACCCTGCTGGGCCTGCTCGAGCTGGAGATGTACGACGACGCCGTGGAGTTCGTCGGCGAGGTGGTCGGCGACCACCGGGCCACCACCGAGCAGGTCACCGAGAAGATCCAGGACCCGCTGCTCGCCGCCCTGCTGGTCGGCAAGGCGACCGTCGCGGCCGAGCGCGGGGTCGCGCTGTGGCTGTCGGACCGCACGCACCTGCCGGACCGGCTCGTCGACCCCAGGGGGCTGGTGACGATCGTCGGCAACCTGGTCGACAACGCGCTGGACGCGGTCGCCGGGACTCCACACGCGCGTGTGGAGGGCGAACTGCGCGCGGCGGGACGTACCGCCGTGCTCCGGGTGCGCGACACCGGGCCCGGAATCCCGGCGGGGCGGCGCGACCTGATCTTCACGGAAGGGTGGTCCACCAAGCAGCCGCCGGCGCACGGCAGGCGCGGTATAGGTCTGTCCCTGGTGCGCAGGCTCGCCGAGCGGCAGGGCGGAACCGTCACGGTGGGCGAGGCGCCCGGCGGCGGAGCGGAGTTCACGGTCGTACTGCCCGAGGCGCTCGCCGACGCGGAGCCCGCGCAGGTGGCCGCCCTCGGCGCCGGGACCGGCGAGGAGGAGCAGTGATCGAGGTCCTGGTCGTGGACGACGACGTCCGGGTGGCGCAGATCAACGCCGCCTATGTGGAGAAGGTGCCGGGCTTCCGCGTCGCCGCCGCGGCGCACACCGCCGCCGACGCCCTGCACCGGCTGGAGACGCTGCCTCAGCTCGACCTGGCCCTCATGGACCACTGCCTGCCCGACGACACGGGCCTGTCGGTCGTGCGGGAGATGCGCAGCCGCGGCATCGGGACCGACGTGATCATGGTGACGGCGGCCCGTGACGTGTCGACCGTGCAGGCGGCGATGCGGCACGGTGCGCTGCAGTACCTGATCAAGCCGTTCACCTTCGCCGGGCTGCGCTCCAGACTGGAGGCGTACGCGGCACTGCGCCGCACCCTGGACAGTGGCGGGGAGGCCGAACAGGCCGAGGTCGACCGGCTCTTCGGGGCGCTGTCGGCGCCGCCGGAGCCCAGCCTGCCCAAGGGCCACTCCCCCGCGACCGTCGAACTCGTCCGCCGGACCCTGATGGGAGCCGCCGGGCCCCTGTCGGCCCACGAGGTCGCCGAGCGGACCGGGGTGAGCCGGCAGACCGCCCAGCGCTGCCTGAAGTTCCTGGAGCGCACCGGACGGGTCCGGCTGACGCTGAAGTACGGCGGCGCGGGCCGCCCTGAACACCGTTATGTGTGGGCGGCCCGCGCCTGAGGCCACGGCTCCGGGGGGAGGGGAAGGCCGTGGCCCCCTTGCATACGGATCTCAGCCCTTGGCCTTCTCAACGAACTCGGTGGTGTAGGTCTTGCTCAGGTCCACGTCGTGCTTCTGGATGTTGGGATTGAACGCCTTGAGCACCTTCTCGACGGTCTCGGGGCCGTTCTGAGGCATCACGCCGTCGTTGGTGAACATCGGCAGTGTGCTCTTGATCGCCTCCGCGTACAGCGTCTTGTTGCCCTGGGAGTAGTCGGCGGGCATCTTGGCGGCGATCTCGTCGGCGCTGTGGGTGGACATCCACTTGAGCGTCTTCACGAACGCGTTGGCCAGCTTCTGGGTGGTCTCCTTGTGGCTGTTGACCCAGTCCGACTGCATGTACAGGCTGGACGACGGGTACGGGCCGCCGAGCGCCTCCTGCGAGCCCTCGGGCGTGCGCATGTCGATGAGGACCTTGCCCGCCTTCCTCTCCAGGATCGTCGCTACGGTCGGATCGGTCGTCATGCCGGCGTCGATGGACCCCTGCTCGAGTGCGGCGATGAAGGTCGGCCCCGCACCGACGGCGACCGGACTGAACTCGCTGACCTTCACACCGTTCTTGACCGCCAGGTACTTGGTGAGGAAGTCGGTCGAGGAACCCAGGCCGGTGACGCCGAGCTTCCTGCCCTTGAAGTCCTTCGGCGAAGTGATCTTGTCCGCCGCCTTGGTGGAGACGACCTCCACCTCACCGGGCGCGTGCGAGAACTGCACCACGGACTCGACGTACTTGCCGTGGGTCTGGAGGTCCAGGGTGTGGTCGTAGAAGCCGACGGCGCCCTGGACCTGGCCGGAGACGAGTGCGGTCTCGGCCTGGACACCGGCGGGCTCGCTCAGCAGCTCGACGTCCAGGCCCTCCTCGGTGAAGTAGCCGAGGCGCTGGGTGAGCATCGCGGGCAGGTAGATGACCTTGTCCAGGCCACCCACCATGATCTTGACCTTCTCCCCCTTGCCTCCCCCGCCGCTGCCGGTGGAGCTCGCCGCCTCGTTGGCGCAGGCGGTGAGGGAGGACAGGGCGAGCAGGCCGGCGGCGGCCGAGGCAGCGAATCTGGTGCTCTTGCGCATGAGGGTCACGTCCTTGTGAGAAAAGGCGATACGGGAAGCGAGGTGCGGGGGGCGGGAGGGAAGCCGGTGCGGCGGCGGACGTCAGTCCCCGGAGCCCGCCGGCTTCCAGCGGAAGATGCGGCGCTCGGCGAAGGTGAGCAGTCCCTCGGCGACGAGCGCGACCGCGGCAAGGATGACCATCGCGGCGTACACGCCGGCCGCGTTGAAGTTGCCCTGGGACGTCGCGACGAGCAGGCCGATGCCCTTGGTGGCGCCGATGTACTCGCCGACGATGGCGCCGATGAGGGCGAAGCCGAAGCTGACGTGCAGGCTGGTGAAGATCCACGAGGTCGCGGACGGGATGACCACCTGGAAGGTGACCCTGCGGTCGCTCGCACCGAGGATCCGCGCGTTGGCCACCAGGTTGCGGTCGACCTCCCGGGCGCCCTGGAAGGCGTTGAAGAACACCGGGAAGAACACGAGGACCACGGCCGAGGCGATCTTGGAGAGCGGTCCGAGCCCGAACCAGATCACGAAGATCGGGGCCAGGACGATCCTCGGGAGGGAGTTGAGAACCTTGATGTAGGGGCCGAGGACATCTGCGAGGAAGGTGATGCGTCCGAGCGCGATACCGAGGACCACACCGATCACCACGCCGAGCACCCAGCCGATCAGCGCCTCGTAGAGCGTGTACCAGATCTGCTCACCCAGCGAGCCCTGCGCGGTGCCGTGCGTGATCCAGGTCCAGATCTGGTCCCAGATCTCCGACGGCATGGAGAAGTTGAACGAGTCGATGACCTTGGCCCTGGAGAGCGCCTCCCACAGGCCGAGCACGGCCACCAGCACCAGGGCGCGGGCGGAGCCGACGACCACCTTGCGTCTGCGGGCGGCGCGGGCCCTGGAGTGCGCCCGGTCCGAGGTCTTGACCGTTTCGACGACCGGAGTGCTGAGAACCTCAGGCGACATGGGCGGCACCTCTTTCACGGGTGATGCGGACCTCTTCGCCGAGCGACTCCCAGATCTCGCGGTAGATGTCGATGAACTCCGGCTGGAGGCGCACCTGCTCGACCTTGCGCGGCCGCGGCAGGCCGATGTCGAAGACCTGCTTCACGGTCGCGGGGCCGGCGGTCATGACGACGACCTTGTCGGCCAGGGCGATGGCCTCCTCCAGGTCGTGGGTGACGAAGACGACCGAGGCGCCCGTGCCCTCCCACAGTTCGAGGAGCTCGTCCGACATCAGCGCCCGCGTCTGCACGTCGAGCGCCGAGAACGGCTCGTCCATCAGTAGGATCTCGGGGTCGTTGACGAAGGTGGCGGCGAGGGCGACGCGCTTGCGCTGGCCGCCGGAGAGCTGGTGCGGGTAACGGTCCTCGAAGGCGGCGAGTCCGACCCTGGCCAGCCAGGCGCGGGCCTTCTCCTTCGCCTCGGCCTTCGGCATGCCGCGGAATCGCGGCCCGGCCATCACGTTGGACAGCACCGAGCGCCAGGGGAAGGTGGCGTCCTGCTGGAAGACGAAGCCGACCTTCCCGCCGACGCCCTGCACCGGCTCGCCGGCCACCAGCACATCGCCCTCGGTGGGCTCCTCCAGCCCGCTGACGAGGGTCAGGGTGGTCGACTTGCCGCAGCCGGTGGGGCCGACCACGGCCACGAACTCGCCGCGCCGCACGGTGAGGTCGAGGTCCCTGACGGCCGTGTGCAGGCCCCCTGACGGGGTCCTGAACGTTTTGCTCGCGCCCCGTAGTTCGATGACGGGGCTGGTGTCTGCGCTCATGGCCCGGGACGGTAGATGTGTCCCCGGCCACAGCATCAGTCTTCTGAGCGCAAGCCGTTCTTTTGCTCGCAAGCACCTGTTGTGCTCGTTTTGCTCGCGCTACAACAACGGAGCCCGACAACAGCTCAACGCCCGCCTGGCCTTGAGGGAAAGAGGCCCGATGATTGACGTCCTGGTGGTCGACGACGACTTCCGTGTCGCCGAAATAAACGCCAAGTACGTGGGAAAGGTTCCCGGTTTCCGGGTGGCCGCCCGCGCGCACAGTGCCGCGCAGGCCCTGTCCACCGTGCAGCGCGACGGCATCGACCTGGTCCTGCTCGACCACTACCTGCCCGACCGCACGGGTCTGGAACTCGTCAACCGCATGCGGGAACAGGGCATCGGCACCGACGTCATCATGATCACGGCGGCCGGCGACGTGGCGACCGTCCAGCAGGCCATGCGCCTGGGCGCGCTGCACTACCTGGTCAAACCGTTCACCTTCGCCGCGCTGCGCACCCGCCTGGAGTCCTACGCCGCCCTGCGCCGCACCGTCGACCGGGTCGGGCGCGGCGTCACCGGGCAGGAGCAGGTGGACCGGATCTTCGGCGCCCTGCGCACCACGCCCGCTCCCACGTCCCCGGGGCTGCCCAGCGGCCAGTCGGAACCGACGACGGACCTCATCTGCGGCGTCCTGCACCGCGCCGACCAGCCCCTGTCCGCCCACGAGGTGGCCGCCCGCACCGGCCTGAGCCGCTCCACCGCCCAGCGCTACCTGCGCCACCTGGAACAGGCAGGACGCCTGCGCCTGTCCCTGAAGTACGGCGACACGGGACGGCCGGAGCACCGCTACGCGTGGGTGGCGCCCTAGCCGGCAGGCACGGGGTTTACGGGCCCCGGTGTCTCTACACGGCCCCCGCCCCCGTCAGCGACCGCACCTCCGTCTCGGCGTGCCTGGCCTCGTCCGGGGCCTCGGGGGAGGTGACGGTGCCCAGCCAGCCGGCGAGGAATCCCAGCGGGACGGAGACGATGCCGGGGTTCTCCAGCGGGAAGAGCTGGAAGTCGACGCCAGGGAACAGCGCGTCGGGACTGCCGGAGACCACCGGGGAGAGCACGACGAGCCCGAGCGCGGGAACCAGACCGCCGTACACGGCCCACACCGCACCGCGGGTCGTGAAGCCGCGCCAGAACAGGGAGTACAGCAGCACCGGCAGGTTCGCAGAGGCGGCGACGGCGAACGCGAGACCCACCAGGAAGGCCACGTTGAGGTTGCGGGCGAGCAGGCCGAGGGCGATCGCGACCAGGCCGATGCCGACCGCGGCGACGCGCGCCACGGCCACCTCGCTGCGCTGCCGGGCACCGCGGCGCCGCAGCGACGCGTACAGGTCGTGGGCCACCGACGCGGAGGAGGCGAGGGTGATCCCGGCGACCACCGCGAGGATCGTGGCGAAGGCGACCGCGGCCACCACCGCGAACAGCACCGTCCCCGCCGTGGAGTCGGCGCCGCCGCCGAGGTCGAGGGCCAGCAGCGGGACCGCCGTGTTCCCGGCCGCGTTGGACCCGCGCAGGGCGTCGGGACCGACGATCGCGGCCGCTCCGAAGCCGAGGACGATCGCCATCAGGTAGAAGCCGCCGATCAGCCCGATGGACCAGATCACCGAGCGCCGGGCGGCCCGAGCGGTCGGCACGGTGTAGAAGCGGGACAGGATGTGCGGCAGCCCCGCCGTGCCGAGCACCAGCGCCAGTCCGAGACTGATGAAGTCCAGACGCGAGGTCAGATCCCCGCCGTACTTCAGTCCGGGCACCAGGAAGGCGCCCCCGTGACCGCTGCGCTCGGCCGCGGTGAGCAGCAGCCGGTCGATGTCGCCGTGGAACCTGACCAGGACCAGCACGGTCAGCACGACTGTGCCGCCCAGCATCAGGACCGCCTTGACGATCTGGATCCAGGTGGTGGCCCGCATCCCTCCCAACGACACGTAGATCACCATCAGCGCGCCGACGCCGATGACGGTCCAGGCCTGCACCCCCGCGCCGGTCCGGCCCAGGAGCAGCGCCACCAGGCTGCCCGCGCCCACCATCTGCGCCACCAGATACAGAACGGACACGGTGACCGAGGAAGTTCCCGCCGCGATCCGCACCGGCCGCGCGCTCATCCGCGCCGCGACCACGTCGGCGAGCGTGAAGCGCCCGCAGTTGCGGACCAGTTCGGCGACGAGGAAGAGCACGACCAGCCAGGCCACGAAGAAGCCCACCACGTACAGCACACCGTCGTAGCCGAACAGGGCGATCAGACCGGGGACACCCAGGAAGGAGGCGGCCGACGCGTAGTCGCCCGCGACGGCGAAACCGTTCTCCATCGGCGAGAACAGCCTCCCGCCCGCGTAGAACTCCTCCGCCGATCCGTGCCGGTTGCGGCTCACCCAGGTGGTGATCCCCAGGGTGACCGCCACGAACACACTGAACAGCACCAGCGCCAGGGTCTGGTGGTTGCCGGTCACGAGGCACCACCGCCCGCACCGCGCGTCAGCTCCTGGGTGTCCCAGCGCAGTTCGAGCGCCGCACGGTCCCTGCGCAGCCGGGCGTGCCGGGCGTAGGCCCAGGCGAGGAGGAAGGTGCTGAGGAACTGCCCGAGGCCCGCCAGCATCCCCACGTTCACCACGCCCGCCACCGGCCGGGCCATGAACCCCGGCGCGGTCGTCGCGGTCACGACGTAGCCCACGTACCAGGCGAGGAAGAGGGCGACCGCCGGCGTCACGAACCTCCGGTAGCGGCTGCGCACCTCCTGGAACGCAGGGCTGCGCTGCACCTCGAGGTACGCGGCGGCCGCCGCGCCGTCCCCCGGTCCGGTCCGATCCTCGCGGCGGGCCGCCGGTACCGGTGCGGCGGGGGCCGCCGTGCCATTGCCGTCACCCCAGCCGGAGGCCAGCGCGTCGTACCAGGGGTCGCGGTATCTGATGTCCCCGGACTCCGGGTCCGGGCCTTCGTCGGTCCCGGGCACGTTCCCGGGACCGCCCCCGCCGGCGCGGAGGCGGTCGTTGCTTGACTGCATGCCCAAGGATGGACAGAACCGGAAGTTCCCTGACTTCTCTTCCCTCCGGTCTTCACCCCATCAGGTGACGCGTCCCGGCTGTGCGTTACGCGTCCGACGCGCCCTAAGCGTCGATGCGCGAGCGGTCCAGGGTCGCGGCGGAGCTCGCGATGAACTCCTTGCGGGGTGCCACGTCGTTGCCCATCAGGAGGTCGAAGACCTGTTCGGCGGCCTCCAGGTCGGAGAGGTTGATCCGGCGCAGGGTGCGGTGGCGCGGGTCCATGGTGGTCTCCGCGAGCTGGTCGGCGTCCATCTCACCGAGGCCCTTGTAGCGCTGGATCGAGTCCTTGTACCGCACGCCCTTGCTCTGGAACTGGAGCAGCTTGTCGCGCAGCTCGCGGTCCGAGTAGGTGTAGACGTACTTGTCCTGGCCCTTCTTCGGCTGGATCAGCTCGATGCGGTGCAGCGGCGGGACCGCGGCGAACACCCGGCCCGCCTCGACCATGGGGCGCATGTAGCGGTGGAACAGCGTCAGGAGCAGGGTCCGGATGTGGGAGCCGTCCACATCGGCGTCGGTCATCATGATGATCTTGCCGTAGCGGGCAGCGTCGATGTCGAAGGTCCGGCCGGATCCGGCTCCTATGACCTGGATGATCGCGCCGCACTCGGCGTTCTTCAGCATGTCCGTGACGGACGACTTCTGGACGTTGAGGATCTTGCCGCGGATGGGCAGCAGCGCCTGGAACTCGGAGTTCCGGGCCAGCTTCGCCGTGCCGAGCGCGGAGTCGCCCTCGACGATGAACAGCTCGCTGCGGTCGACGTCGTCGCTCCGGCAGTCGGCGAGCTTGGCGGGCAGCGAGGAGGACTCCAGGGCCGTCTTGCGGCGCTGCGCGTCCTTGTGCTGGCGGGCCGCGATGCGCGTGCGGGCCGCGGCGACGGCCTTCTCCAGCACCACGCGCGCCTGCTGCGCGGCGTCGCGCTTGGTGGAGGTCAGGAACTCCTTGAGCTCCTTGGTGATGACGTTGTTCACGATGCGCCGGGCCGCCGAGGTGCCGAGGACCTCCTTGGTCTGCCCCTCGAACTGGGGCTCGGCCAGGCGGACCGTGACGACCGCGGTGAGGCCCTCCAGGGCGTCGTCCTTGACGACGTCGTCCTCGGCGACGCGCAGCATCTTCTTGGCGCGCAGCACCTCGTTCATGGTCTTGGCGACGGCCTGCTCGAAGCCGGCCACGTGCGTGCCGCCCTTGGGGGTGGCGATGATGTTGACGAAGGACCGCAGGGTGGTGTCGTAGCCGGTCCCCCAGCGCATGGCGACGTCCACGCCGAGCTCGCGGGTGACCTCGGTGGGCGTCATCTGGCCGTGGTCGTCGAGGACCGGGACCGTCTCCTTGAAGGTCCCGTGCCCGGTGAAGCGGAGCACGTCGCAGACGGCCCTGTCGCTCGCCAGGTACTCGCAGAACTCGCTGATGCCGCCGTCGTAGCGGAAGGACTCCTCGCCCTTGCTGCCGCCCTCGCCGAGGCCGTACTCGTCACGCACGACGATGGTCAGCCCGGGCACCAGGAACGCCGTCTGGCGGGCGCGCTGGTGCAGGTTCTCCAGGGAGAGCTTGGCGTCCTTCAGGAAGATCTGGCGGTCGGCCCAGTAGCGCACGCGGGTACCGCTGCGGGACTTGGGGATCTTCCTGGCCTTGCGCAGTCCGCTCCCGGGCTCGAACTTGGCCTCGGGCCCGCCCGTCGTGAACGCGCCGGGCACACCGCGCCGGAAGCTGATGGCGTGGGTGTGGCCGCCCCGGTCCACCTCGACGTCCAGCCGGGCGGACAGGGCGTTGACCACGGAGGCGCCGACGCCGTGCAGACCGCCGGAGGCGGCGTACGAGCCGCCGCCGAACTTTCCGCCGGCGTGCAGCTTGGTCATCACGACCTCGACGCCGGACAGGCCCGTCTTGGGCTCGACGTCGACCGGGATGCCGCGGCCGTTGTCGCGCACCTCCACCGAGCCGTCGTCGTGCAGCACGACGTCGATGTGGTCGCAGTAGCCGCCGAGGGCCTCGTCGACGGAGTTGTCGATGATCTCCCACAGGCAGTGCATCAGACCGCGGCTGTCGGTGGACCCGATATACATGCCCGGGCGCTTGCGCACGGCCTCGAGCCCCTCGAGGACGAGCAGGTGCCGAGCGGTGTAGTTGGAACCGTCGCGGTCTGCTCCTGCCAGCAGCGCTGTGGACGGCACGGACGTCTCGGCGGTCACGCGGTTCGCTCCTCGCTGAATTTCAGATGTGGCCCTGTTGGGTAAGGGCGCGGCTTGGGTAGCCGCTCAGAGGGTACCGAGGCCTGGTAGAGCCCTTGTAACGCAACCCTCGGCAGGAACACAGACTAGTAGAGGGTCGCATACACGTTCGATCCTTCATCCGAGTGAAGCACATATCACGTTCCCTTCGAGGCATGAACCATTTAGGCTCCGGGCACGTCCTCATGAACAACCGGCAACCCGGCCGGGGAGGACCGACCATGACCGAGAGCGCGAACCCGTACGACACATAGACACGCGATACGGCACATTCGCCGCCAAACCGGCAGCAGCCTGCCGCCCCGAAGAAGATTTTTCGAGGAAAAGCCACGATCGGGAACGTTTGGGGCTGGTTGGATGTTGACCCTGGTACGACAGCTCGTCGAGCTAGAGAAGAGGCGACGTGACTACTGTTCTGACCCCCGCGAGCCCACTGACGGCCGCTGATCGCTGCGACCGCTGCGGCGCCCAGGCATACCTGCGCGTCGTCCTGCTGAGCGGCGGAGAACTGCTCTTCTGCGCCCACCACGGTCGCAAGTTCGAGCCAGAACTCAAGAAGATCGCCGCTGAGATACAGGACGAGACCGAGCGCCTGACCTCCGTTCCGGCGAACGCCTCCGAGGAAGAGCTCTGACCCTCCCGCCCGACGAGCGAGCTCGGCACAGACCGGCGAACGGGCGGTCGCCCCTGGCACCCAGGAGCGACCGCCCGTCCTCGTGACCGGCGACGCCGGTCACGACTCGCCGGACGGCGGGCGCGGCGCCTTCTTGCCGACCCGGCCCAGCGCCCGGACCACCTCGGAGACACGCGTGTAGACACCAGGGCTCCCGGCGCGCCCGCAGCCGCTGCCCCACGACACAAGCCCGATCAGGCGCCCCTGGGCGACCAGCGGGCCCCCACTGTCGCCCTGGCACGCGTCCCGGCCCCCAGCGGTCTCTCCCGCACAGAGCATGCTCTCGGGCTGGTACGTGCCCTCGCCGCCGCCCGGATAGGCCTGCCGGCACTCCTCGTCCCGCAGGACGTGCACAGGCGCCCCATGCAGGCTGTGGGCATAGGCGGCGGTACCCGTGGTGTCCCCCCACCCGTAGACCGTGGCGCTCGTACCCGGCGTGTACGCCGGGTCACCCGCGGCTGCCATGGGGACGACGGCGTTCTCCGGCATGGGCTCGGCAAGAGTGAGCACGGCGAAGTCACCGGCATTGGTGGTGGGGTCATAGTGCGGATTGACCCAGGTGGACCGCACGGGGACCTCCTTGCCCTGATCGGAGAGCAGATCCGTACGGCCCGTGATCACCTTCAGATCCGGCGTCGGCGGCGCGCCCACGGCCTCTTTGGCCAGACAGTGGGCCGCGGTGAGCACCTCGGTGCGACCGATGGCCACGCCCCCGCAGAACTGCCCCGCGCGGGTGCCTCCGAACCGGTCACGGCTGGAGAGCGCCACGGTCCACGGACTCTGCGAGACGTCGACGGGGAAGCCGCCGATGACAACGCTGTCAGCGGCTACAGGTGCGGCCGCTGACAGCGGTATCGCGGCTCCCGCGGCCGCCAGGACCAGCGGCCAGATCAGGGCACGGGCAGAACGGCGTCGCATGGGTGCTCCTCACTCTCGGACGATCACGGAACACCCAGAGTCATGCACAGTGACGCGACGCGCAGCACGAGGACCCGGCCCCCTGGGGGAACCGGGCCCTCGGTGTCATACGACCGGACCAGTCGAAGTACCGGACTAGTCGAGGTAGTCGCGCAGCACCTGCGAGCGCGACGGGTGGCGCAGCTTCGACATGGTCTTGGACTCGATCTGGCGGATCCGCTCACGCGTCACGCCGTAGACCTTGCCGATCTCGTCGAGGGTCTTCGGCTGGCCGTCGGTGAGACCGAAGCGCATGGAGACGACGCCGGCCTCGCGCTCGGACAGGGTGTCGAGGACCGAGTGCAGCTGCTCCTGGAGCAGCGTGAAGCTGACCGCGTCGGCCGGGACGACCGCCTCGGAGTCCTCGATGAGGTCACCGAACTCGCTGTCGCCGTCCTCGCCCAGCGGGGTGTGCAGCGAGATGGGCTCGCGGCCGTACTTCTGGACCTCGATGACCTTCTCCGGGGTCATGTCGAGCTCCTTGGCCAGCTCCTCCGGGGTGGGCTCACGGCCCAGGTCCTGGAGCATCTGGCGCTGCACGCGCGCGAGCTTGTTGATGACCTCGACCATGTGCACCGGGATACGGATGGTGCGGGCCTGGTCGGCCATCGCCCGGGTGATCGCCTGACGGATCCACCAGGTGGCGTACGTGGAGAACTTGTAGCCCTTGGTGTAGTCGAACTTCTCCACCGCGCGGATCAGACCGAGGTTGCCCTCCTGGATGAGGTCCAGGAAGAGCATGCCGCGGCCCGTGTAGCGCTTGGCCAGGGAGACCACCAGACGGAGGTTGGCCTCCAGGAGGTGGTTCTTGGCGCGGCGGCCGTCCTCGGCGATGATCTCCAGCTCGCGCTTGAGCTTGGGGGCGAGCTTGTCGGAGTTGGCCAGCTTGTCCTCGGCGAAGAGGCCCGCCTCGATGCGCTTGGCCAGCTCCACTTCCTGCTCGGCGTTGAGCAGGGGGACCTTGCCGATCTGCTTGAGGTAGTCCTTCACCGGGTCGGCGGTGGCGCCGGCCGCGGCGACCTGCTGGGCGGGCGCGTCGTCCTCGTCCTCGTCGGACAGCACGAAGCCGGCGCTCTCGGTGCCCTCGGGCTCCTCGGCGCCCTTGGCCTCCTCGAGCACCTCTTCCTCGAGAAGTTCGGCGTCGTCCTTCTTGGCGGCGGTGGTCTTCTTGGCAGCCGTCTTCTTGGCGGCCGTCGTCTTCTTGGCCACCGCCTTCCTGGCGGCCGTCGTCTTCTTGGCAGCGGCCTTCTTCGCGGGGGTCTCTTCCTCGACGGACGCGCCGGCGGTGGGCGCCGCCGGGGCAGCGGTGGCGGTGGCCTTCCTGGTGGTCACCGTCTTCGCCGCGACCGTCTTGGTGGCGGTGCGCTTGGCCGGGCTCTTCGCTGCGACGCTCTTGCGGGTGCGCTTGTTGGGCTCCGCGGCACTGACCATCAGCGTCACACCCTCTTCCTCGAGGATCTGGTTGAGGCTGCGCAGTACGTTCTTCCACTGAGTGGCCGGAATCTGGTCAGCTTCGAAGGCCCGACGCACATCGTCGCCGGCGATCTGCCCCTCAGCCTTTCCCCGCTCAATGAGCGCCATGACAGAGACGGACTCGGCGATCTCCGGCGGGAGCGTACGGGATGTGCTGGCCGACACGAACAACCTCTCGGAACGTTGGAAAACGGCTTCCGGCCCCGTCCGTCATGGACAGGAGCCGACCACCGGCCTGGGGATTGGGCCGACGGCGCGGGCGGGGGCCGGGAAGTTGCACAGCGCCGTACATCGGCGTCCGTATTCCCTCCTCGGCCGTCACCTCTTAGGTCATCGCGTTGTACCCAGGAGTGTTACGCCCAATCTGCGTGGCCCCAGTCACACCCCGTAAGTGCGTAAAAAGGGTCAGAGATGGGCAGATGGAGTCGGGTACCCACCACGGTGACGAACCCACAGGCGGCTCGCCCCGGTCACGTACGGCTCCGCGGGTTCACGGGTTCGCGGCGGGGGCGGCGTACCGGTCGGCCGGTCTGCTGCGGGTCGGCGCCCTCGGTCGGCCGTATGGCGACGGGAGCGGGTCACACGGTCGGCCGGGGTGCGACGGTGCCGCGCGCGGTCGGCCGGTGTGCGACGGAGGCGGTGCCTGCGGTCGGCCGGTCCGCGGCGGGGCGATGCCCTCGGTCGGCCGGTGGGCGACGGGGCGCTTCCCGCCGTCAGCCGGCCTGCGGCGCGAGCCGTGCCCGCAGTCAGCCGGTGTGTGTCGGGTGTGACACCCACGGCCGGCCGGCGACCCGCCTCTCGCGGGAGCCCGCCGGAGGACGGCAGGGCCCGGGCCGTGCCGCCCACGCAGGGACCGGTGCTCGCGCGGTTCAGTGCTCGCGCGGCGCGGGAACCACCCGTTCGACCTCGGGGTGCACCGTGAGCAATTGACGCATGGCGCCTTCCGCCGCGGTGCCGTCGCCGGCCACGACCGCGTCGACGATGCGGGCGTGCTGCGCGAGGGAGGCCTCGTTCGGACGGTCGCAGCCCGTGACGGGCCCGCCGGACACCTGGAGGGCGGCCGAGACGATCCCGGAGAGGTGGTCCAGCATCCGGTTGCCCGCGATCTGGATGAGCAGCGAGTGGAACTCGGCATCCGCGCGGGAGAAGGTGAGCGCGTCGCCCTGCCCCAGGGCGTGCCCCATGATCTCGACCATGTCGGACAGGCGCTGGTGGATGTCCTCGCGGCCGTGCCCGGCGGCGAGACGCGCGGCGAGCGGCTCGATCGTCCAGCGCAGTTCGCTGAGCTCGCGGCGCTGGTCGTCGCGCTGCGGACCGAACGCCCGCCACTCGATGATGTCCGGGTCCAGGAGATTCCAGTCGCTGACCGGGCGCACCCGCGTCCCGACGTTCGGGCGGGCGCTGACCAGGCCCTTGGCCTCCAGCACGCGGAGCGACTCGCGGACGACGGTGCGGGAGACCTCGAAGCGCTGGCCGATCTCCTCGGGCACCAGCGGACGGTCGGCGCCCAGGTCGCCGGAGACGATCATCTGACCCAGCTGCTGGACGAGTTGGCCGTGCAGTCCGCGTCCGCGGCTGCCCGCGGCACGCCGGCCCACGCGCCCCAGCTCCGGGTCGGCGCCCTCCCAGGCGGGGCTCGCGACGCGGCCGGGGACGGGCGCCTCGGCGTAGGGGTAACGGTCTAGTTCGCCCGGGCCGACGAGACCGGAGTCTGTGGAGCGGGCGGCGGTCATCATGGTGTGCGCAAGGGTACTCACGGATCTTTTGTCGGCGTCGTCTCCAACTCCCTTGAGGTCTTTGGTGAAAAGCACACGAAAGGGTGATCGCTCACTTCGCCTCAATTGACGCCTTATCGGAAAGAAATGGGCTCTCCCTGGGAAGTTGCTTACGGAGCCCGACCGAAAGGGAGCGAACCCCTGTCATCGGGTCCGGCTCCGCAGCGCCGTCAGCAGGTACGCGCACAGCAGCCCGCCGAGCGTCAACGCCAGAGCCCCGCCCAGGGGTTGGGCGATCAGCCGCGCTGCGGCGGCCACGTAGCGGTCACCGCCGAAGGGCCACTGGAGCAGGTGGACCCGACGCAGCCGGGCGGTAAGACCGGCGGCGTCCCACTCCCTGCCTCCCAACGCCTTCTCCACCAGGGGCACGACGAGCACCGGTACGGAGAGCACGGCCGCGAGCCCTGCCGTGGTGGACCGGAACACCCCCGCCGCCAGCACCCCGGCCCAGGCGCAGCCCGCCACGAGGCACAGCCAACTCGCGCTCAGCGAGAGCCAGTCGCCCGGAACCTGGGCGAGTTCCTGCCCGTACATGGCATAGAGCACCTCGGCGTCGCAGCCGACCGTGAGGAAGGCGAGCACCAGCGCGGTCGCGGTGGCCACGGTCAGCTTCGCGGCGAGCAGCCCCAGCCGACGGGGGACGGTGCCACGGTCCGCCGCCAGCGCGGGGTGACGGAACTCGTCCCCGAAGGCGAACGCCCCGAGCAACCCGGCGCCGAGCGCCGCCGGCGGCAGAGGCAGTTGCCGCGGCCACGCCGCCAGCAGCCGAGGCTGCGGAGCATGTCCCATCCGCCCCATGACCAGAGCCGTGAGGACGGAACAGACGAGGACGACGGCACTGACGAAGAAGCCGGTGCCGACCCCGGTGGCCCGGCGCAGCTCGTACCGCAGGGGCCGCAGGGGGCCGGCACCGGGCCGGACGGAGATGGGGGGTGGCAGGGAGGACGAACCGTCGATGCCGGCGGCCTCGGCAGGGCGGGGGGTTGGGATGGACGGGTGGGGGTGTGCGGGGTGGTCGGTCGTTGGAGGTACGGGGGCGGGGTGGTGTGCGGGGGCGGGGTGCGCGGTCGTCCGCCGGGTGGCCGGGGGTTGGTCGGGGCGCGTGGTCGCCGAGGCGGCTTCGTCCGCGGTTTCAGCACACGCAGACGGTTCTTCGGAGAGCGAGGAAACGCCGGCGGCGCAGGGGGCGGCGCCGGCCACGTCAGGGGTGGTGGCGGTGGCGGCCTTCGGCTCGGAACCGGTGGTCGAACCGCGGGCTTCGGGAGCGACGGTCGAGTTGAGGACTTCCGGGGCGGTGGTCGAGTCGCGGACTTTGGGGGCGGTGGTCGAGTCACGGGCTTTGGGGGCGGTGGCCGAGTCACGGGCTTCGAAACCGCCGGTGGTGCCGGGGGCTTCGAAACCGGCGGTGGTGCCGGGGGCTTCGGAACCGTTGGTCGGGACGAGGGGCAGAGAAGCGGGGGCACCGGTGCTGCCCTCGGAGCCGGTGGCCGTTGCCGGCGCCTGGGAATCGTGGGCGCGGCCCGGACCGCCGTGGCCGATGGTGGGCCCCGAGGCGCCGACGCCGGTGAGGGCAACCGGGTCGTCAGGCTCGGCGTTGGCGCCCGGGCCCCCGGAACCGGTCGTGAGATCCGCGCCGTCGGCGGTACGAGTGACGGGCCTCCCTTCACCGGAGCCGGCCGCCGGGAGCAGGCTTCCCTTGTGAGCCGCGGGGGAGGCCACCATCGCCCGCAGCTCCAGGGCAGAGCCGAGGCCTTGCGCCGTGCCGGACTCGCTCTTCGGGCGCCTGATGACAGGCGGCTCCCCCGGGTGCGGCTCCTCCGAGTGCTGGTCGGCGGAACCGCCGTCTGTGGGCGAAGAGGCGAGCGCGCCGCCCTCTTTCGCGCCGCCCTCTTCGCTGTCCGCGAGCCGCGCCCCCGCGTCCGCCACCGAAGGCGTTGAACCGGCGCCGGCGCCCATGTCCCCCACCTCGTGGGCAAGTTGATGGATGAGGATGCCGTGGCGAAACGCGGCCTCGCCGACATCGGCACACGTACTGCCGTAGACGGACAGACGGTTGCCGGTCTCGCGTACGACTTCGACGGAGCGGCGGGCGGTACGGGCCTCCTTGGTCAGGAGAGCACCGAGTCGCGCGGCGTGCGGGCTGCGCACGCTGACGCGGGGACGCAGCCGGTGGCGGGCGAAGTCCGCGGCCTCCTGATCGGCGACGAGTCTGCCGCGTTCGAGCGTCACGACGCGGTCGGCGGTGCGGGCCGCCTCCTTGGGGTCCGCCGTGGTGAACAGGACCGTACCGCCCTGGTTCGCATGGGCCCGCAGCACACCGTGCAGCCAACGGCCTTCCCGCACGGACAGTCCGCCGGCGGGGGCGTCGAGCACCAGCGTGTGCGGGTCGGCCAGCATGACGCAGGCCAGCCCCAGCCGGCGGTCCATCCCCCGGGACAGAGTGCCAAGTCGCTCGTCCCGGAAGCTGACGAGCCCGACGGCCTCGAGGACTTCGTCGGCGCGCCGTACCGGAAGCCCCGCCGCGGCGCACAGCATGCGCAGATGGCCACGGACCGTGCGCGCGGGGTGTCCCGGAACGTCGCCCAGAAGAACGCCGACCTCACGCGAGGGGTGAGCGATGCGGTGCAGGGGGCGACCCTTGAAGTAGGTGATGCCGCAGCCCTGTTGAAGCTCGAGCATGAGTCTGAGCGTCGTCGTCTTGCCCGAGCCCGCCGTTCCGAGGAGCGCGGTGACACGACCCGCGTGCGCTGCGAAGGAGACGTCGTCGACGGAGAGCGGAAGGTCCTTACGGGAGTCGCTGGTCAGTCCGAAGGCCTGGATCACCGCAGCAAGATAGCGCGTCATGTCCGCTTTTTCCGGGTATCGCGCCTCGCTTTCGGCAACCGTTCGGCGTTACTCGCCTCCTTCCTCCCACATGGTCAACTGGATCGGTTCTCCGTGCCCGGCGTCCGGCTTGGCGAACACACCGGCTCACGACGGCGACGGGCGGACGAGGGTCAGACCTCCGGGCGCAGCATCGGCGGGTTGAGCAGCGTGGCTCCCCCGGCCCGGAAGAGCTGGGCCGGCCGGCCGCCCTGGCGGGTGGTCGTCCCTCCGGTCGGCACGAGGAAGCCCGGGGTGCCCGTCACCTTGCGGTGGAAGTTGCGCGGATCCAGCGCCACGCCCCACACCCCCTCGTAGACACGGCGCAGTTCACCGACGGTGAACTCCGGCGGACAGAACGCGGTCGCCAGCGACGAGTACTCGATCTTCGAGCGGGCCCGCTCCACTCCGTCCGCGAGGATCTGGGCGTGATCGAAGGCCAGCGGCGCCACCGGCTCTCCGTCACGGCCGTAGCCGCCCTGGCGCAGCAACTCCTCCACGGGCGCCCAACGGGCGTGGTCGGCATCGCCACCCGCCCGGGGCGCCGGCAGATCCGGAGCCAGGGCGAGATGAGCGACGCTGACGACCCTCATCCGCGGGTCACGCTTCGGGTCGCCGTAGGTCGCGAGCTGCTCCAGGTGCGCGCCGTCGTCCTGGACCGGGGCGAACGGGTCGTGTACGCGCAGTCCGGTCTCCTCGGCCAGCTCCCGCGCCGCCGCCTGTGCCAGATCCTCGTCTTCCCGTACGAACCCTCCGGGAAGCGCCCACCGGCCCTGGAACGGCGGCTCACCCCTGCGCACCGCCAGCGCGCACAGGGAATGGCGGCGCACGGTCAGCACGACCAGGTCAACGGTGACGGCGAAAGGCGGAAAGGCTGACGGGTCGTAGGGCATGTCGCGATCATAGTCGTCTGCCTGACGATAAACACTCCTTTCGCCGGTCCCGTCAATGGCTGATCCGCATCGGTCCCCCTCACTTCGCGACCCTGTGCGCGTTCCTTCACGGGCGCTTCTCGGAGGCACCGCTCCCCCGGTCGGCACCCGGCCTGCCGGCACCTCGGCGACGCGGACCACCCCGTCCTGAAGTGCGCGTACCCGGACGGCCCGGCGACCTGGCGGGACCCGGGCACGCTCGGTCCGTCCGTGAGGTCGCGGGGCGCGACCCGGCCGGAACGGGCCCCTCCACGCGCGTCGGACGACCACGGCCGGACACGGGGTCCGGCACCCCCGAGGCAGCGCCGCCCCCGGTTCCGCTCGCCCCCTGCGGCCCCACGGCATCCTCGCTGACCGCGGTGGCCACGGCGTCCCCGGTGGCCATGGTGTCCTCGGCGTCCCCAGGGGGCGCGGTGACCGCGGTGATCGCAGTTACCGTGTCGGCCCTGGCGGCCGGTTCGCCCTGGTGGGCCTCGACCCCGGCCGCTGCCGCCCCGGCCACTTCCGCGACGGCGCCGGCGTCCGCCGCTGTCGACCCCGCCCGTCCCCGGCGCTCCGCCCGCAGGCAGCGCCGGACCGACTCGGGGTCCAGGCCCTCGTTGCAGGCCTGGTGCAGCAGACGGGCGAAGAGGTAGTCGGGGTCCGCGCCCAGCGCCATGGCCAGTGCCTCGCGGGCCTCCAACTGGTCCCCGGCCGACCAGGCCACCCAGCCCGCGAGGGTCAGGGGGGCCGCCGCGTGCTCTCCGTACGGACCGACACAACGTCGGGCGAGCGACCGCCACAGCCGCAGCGCCGGACCGGCCTCGTCCCCCTCCATCCACTCCGCCGCGCGGTCCCGCGTCGTACGGTCCTGGAGGCCCAGGATCAGCGACGCCGCTTCCTCGTGATCGAGCAGTTGGTCGTCGTGGAGGTCCGCGCGGGCGGCACCGGGCACGAAGGGCGCCTCGGCGAACCGGGTCATGACGCGCTCGGCGAGCCGCAGGGTCTCCTCGGCCACCGCCACACGCTCCGCCTCGTCGAGAATCCTGGGCACCAGGGACAGTCCCGCGGTGTCCAGGGCGATCTCCTGTTCCAGGGCCGCGGCGGTCTCCCAGGGCAGCAGCCTGGCCCGCAGTTCCCTCAGGCTGCCCCTGACCTGAACGCCCGCGTACGCCGCCGCGGCGGCCAGCACGGAGGTTCCGGGCAGCCCCATGGGCAGTCCGTCGTCGGGGCAGCAGCCGTCGGTCGGGCAGCAGTACGACCAGAAGCGCCCGCCGGAGATGCACAGTGCCTCGATCACGGGAACGTCGAGGTGACCGCATTCCGTACGCAGCTTCTGGGCCAGCGGCTCCAGCCGCCGTACGACGTCCCGGCCCGACTCGCCCGCCGCCGGCTCCTGGCAGAGGAAGGCAACCATCTGCCCGGGCTTGGCGCCTCTCCGCTCGCTGCCCGTGATCAAACCGTGGGCCAGCTGGCGGGCCGCGAAGGGCCAGTCGTCACTGCTGGCCGGAATGCCGACCCGGGCGCGGCCGCCGAACCGGCCGCGCCCGCCCCGGTCGTTCAGCGCGACCAGGACGACGCTGTCCTCGGGCCGGTACCCAAGCAGATAGGGCAGGGCGTCCGCGAGCTCGGCGGGGGTGCGGAGGGTGACCTGGTGCACGGCGTCGGATCCGTCGTACGCGATGTCCCCGTTTTCGAAGGGTCCGGCCGTTTCGCTGTGATTCGTCATGTGCCGACGATCTCGCGGAATGCAAAAGTCCGCTTGGGCCTGTGGACAACTCTGGACGAGGACACGTCAGTCGCAGCCCGCGTGCCCGCTTCGACGCGCCTGCCCCGGCTCCGGGCTTTCCCGGTTGTCAGTGCCGTCCTGTCGTATGGAACCCACGGAGCACACGAGCAACACAGACCTCCGGAAGGCGGCCGACGCGGTCCTCGCCCGTCCGGTCGGCGACGGCACGGGCACGGCCCGACTGCGCGAGGACCAGTGGAAGGCGATCGAGGCCCTCGTCGCCGACCGGCGCCGGGCCCTGGTGGTGCAGCGCACCGGCTGGGCAGGTCCGCGGTCTACTTCGTGGCCACCTCCCTGCTCCGGGCGCGCGGAAGCGGCCCCACCGTGATCGTCTCCCCGCTGCTCGCCCTCATGCGCAACCAGGTCGAGGCCGCGGCCCGGGCCGGCATCCACGCCCGGACGATCAGCTCGGCGAACACCGAGGCGAGGGGGCGGTCGACGTCCTGTCGCTGGCCACAGGGGCTCACGACGCGCCCGGAGAGTTCATAGATCCGCCTCTGGGGCGATCGTCGCGCCGGGCGCTTGGCGGCGGCTTTCAACTCCTTGATCTCGGCGGGCGTGAAGATGGGAGGAAGATCGATGACGACGGGCTCGCCATTGACCGGGTCTCCGTCGCGGTCCCGCTTCACGCCTTGATGCGCGTCTCGGCACTGCTCATCGCCCACCTTCCGCGAATCGGGCGCGCTGGACCGATATGCCCAGAGCACCCCATTCACGCACGGCAAGGTGTACCCAGTTATTGGAGCTGACGCTCAGTTATGATCCGCTCCGAGGCGCAGGATGCGGAAAAACCTCCGGATGTCGTCGACGAGCAGGTCCGGCTCTTCCAGGGCGGGGAAATGGCCGCCGCGTTCGTGGTCCGTCCACTGGACGATGTTGTTCGTCTCCTGCGCGATGTGCTTGAGGAGGACGAAGTTGTCGTGGGGGAAGTGGGCGACGGCGGTCGGTGCCGTGGAGGGTTCGGGCGGGGTGCCCCAGTAGTCCGCGTGCGCGCGCTCGTAGTAGATGCGCGCGGAGGAGCCAGCGGTGGCGGTCAGCCAATACAGCATGACGTTGGTGAGCAGGAGGTCACGGTTCACAGTGTGTTCGGCCCACTCGTGGAACTTTTCCGCGACCCAGGCGAGTTGGCCGACCGGCGAGTCGGTCAGGCCGTACGCCAGGGTCTGCGGACGGGTGGACTGGATGTCCGCGTAGCCCTGCCGGTCGCGTACCCACTCCTGGAAGCGGGCCCAGGACCGGCGGGTGTTCTCGGCCTCCTGCGGTGAGAGTCCGGAGAGGTCGCCGGGGTCGTGCGCCATGTAGCCGTTGGGCAGAAGGTTCAGGTGGACGCCGATCACCTCGGGGCGCGTACGGCCGAGTTCGCGGGAGATCGCGGCGCCCCAGTCCCCGCCCTGCACCCCGTAGCGCTCGTGGCCGAGCCGGCGCATGAGTTCGGCGAAGGCCGCGGTCACCCTGCGCGGTTCCCAGCCGCGCTCGCTCGTGGGACCCGACAGGCCGAAGCCCGGAATGCTCGGCAGCACCAGGTGGAAGGCGTCGGCGGGATCCCCGCCGTATCGCGCCGGATCGGTGAGGGGTCCGGCGACGTGGGTGAATTCGACCAGGGAGCCGGGCCAGCCGTGGGTCATCAGCAGGGGCGTGGCATCGGGTTCGGGAGAGCGGATGTACGCGAAGTGGACGCGGGCGCCGTCGATCCGGGTGGTGTACTGCGGCCACTCGTTGAGCCGGGCCTCGGCGGCACGCCAGTCGTAGTCGTGCCGCCAGTACCGGGCGAGCTCTTGGAGATGCGCGAGTGGCACCCCGTAATCCCAGCCCGCGCCCGGCAGTTCGTCGGGCCAGCGGGTGTGGTCCAGGCGTCGGCGCAGGTCGTCCAGATCGGCTTCCGCGATGTCCAGGCGGAACGGCTCGACGCGCTGGCTCGGGGGAGGCATGTCGCTCATCCGGGCATGATTCCAGGCACCGACGTCAGCGGTCGAACGCAGGTCCGTACGAGGCCGGCGATGGCCGCCCAGTGGTCCAGGAGGTAAAAGTGGCCACCCGGCAGAAGCTCCAGGCGGAACGGGCCGGTTGTATGGCGGGACCAGGCCCGGACGTCGTCGAGCGGCGCGACGGGGTCCCCATCGCCTCCCAGCGCGATCAGGGAACAGCCCAGCGGACCACAGCCCGGCCGAGGGCGGTAGGTCTCGCTCGCCCGGTAGTCGCTGCGGATCACCGGCAGCAGGAGCGAGCGCATCTCGGGGTCGTCGAGCAGTTCCTTCGTGGTGCCGCCGAGCCAGGAGATCTGCTCGGCCAGCGCCGCGTCGTCGAGGAGGTACGAAGTGGTCGGCCGAACACGGTCGGGGGCGGGGCGGCCCGAGGCGAGCAGCGCCGCCGGACCCCGCTCGCCGAGCCGCTGAGCGACCTCGTAGGCGAGGATGGCGCCCATACTGTGGCCGAAGAAGATCCGCGGCACGCCGGCGTCGGCGTTGCCGAGCGCCTCGGCGGTGCGGTTGGCCAGCTCGTGCAGATCGGTGATGGCCGGCTCGTCGTGCCGTTCCTGTCGGCCCGGGTACTGCACCGCGACGGTCAGGGTGTCGTCGCCGAGCTCGGCGGCGAGGGGCCGGTACCAGCTCGCGGCGCCACCGGAGTGCGGGAAGCACACCAACTCGGGCGTGCCGCCGTCGGCCTGGGCAGGCCCCCCGATGCGCTTGAGCCAGGGGGACGGGACAGTCATGCTCACGATTCCCTCTCAGGCCAGGGTCTGCTGGGGCTGCGCGGCGACCAGGGCGTGGTCGTGCTCGATCAGACCCAGCTTCGAGGCGCCGCCGGGCGATCCGAGCTCGGTGAAGAACTCCGCGTTGGCCTGAATGTAGACCTGCCACTTCGCGGGGACGTCGTCCTCGTAGAAGATGGCCTCCACGGGGCACACCGGCTCGCAGGCGCCGCAGTCGACGCATTCGTCGGGCTGGATGTAGAGGGCGCGCTCGCCCTCGTAGATGCAGTCGACGGGGCACTCTTCGAGACAGGCCTTGTCCTTGACGTCGACGCAGGGCTGCGCAATCACATACGACATGGGGGGTTGCTTCTCCCGTTCAGTGGTGGCGAGTCGGACCGGGTCGGGTGACGGTGTCAGACGTAGTCGATACGGAGGCCCGGTCGCCGGTCGGCCAGCGGCATATAGCAGTACGACGCCCGGGCCGCCGAGACCAGGGGCGTCCCGCGATCGCCGGCCAGCACCACCGTGTGGCAGGCGGCGAGGACCTCGGCGCCCGTGACACGGTGCTGGGCGCAGTCCGCGTACAACTGCCCGGCCGCCACCGTCGCCTCCGGCGTGGGTTCGGCGGCCTCGACGCCGGGGCCGCCGAGGAACCGGCGGATCGTCGCCCCGGCGCCAGGCGGGTGCCGTTCGTCGCACTCCTCGTCCCAGCAGGTACGCATGGCGCAGGCGACGCCGAAGCTGAACGCGGGCACGACCAGGCGGATGTCACCGGTCAGAGCCGCGTCTCGCAGGACGGATCCGCGTGGGGTGTGTCCCAGGGCGATGCGGTACAGGGAGTACGCGTCGACCACGGCGGTCTCCAAGCGCGCCAAGAGTTCGTCCTGGCTCACGATGGAATCTCCTTGGTGTGAGGTTCAGCGTGGTGTGGGTCCGCTGCGTGTCACAGTCCGAGCGAGATGGGGTCGGTGAAGGGGCAACTCTCTCCGCCCGGGCTGTGGTCCCAGGTGTGGTGGCGGCACGGCATCGAGCGTGCCTCGGAGCGCTCGAAGATTTCCATGGGGGCCATGGGAGTACGCGCGGGCGTGGCGGCGTAGTCGCCGGACGGCTGCTCGTCCTGACTCATCTCGGATGACCTCGGCTTCCAGTCGGTGTGGTGGGATGATCGCCCCATGGGCGAATGAGATGTGACGGCGTCGGCGTACCGCGCCGGCGGCCGGAATGCGGCACGGCGATGGCGCGTCAGGCCGCGGCCCGGTCCCGGAGCGGCCTGCGGCGCAACGCGGGGGTCGCGAGGGCTGGCGGCGGCCAGGAGGCGAGCGGGGCGTAGAGGTCGGTTCCCGGCGGGACGATCTCGTCGATCCGGTCGAGGGCCGCGTCGTCGAGGGTGAGCGAAGCACCCTTGAGGGCGCTGTCGAGGTGGTCCATGGTGCGCGGGCCGGTGATTGCGGAGGTGACGGCGGGGTGCGCGGTGACGAAGGCCAGGGCGAGTTCGGGCAGCGTGCAACCGATGTCGCCGGCGAGGTCGATCAACTGTTCCAAGGCGTCGAACTTCGCCGTGTTCTGGGCCAGCGCCGGGTCGAAACGCGCGGGCACGACCGCGGGGCGGCCCTGGGTGAGGTCGATGGCGTCGCCCTTGCGGTACTTGCCGGACAGGAACCCGAAGGCGAGCGGGCTCCAGGTCAGCACGCCCATCCGGTGGCGCTGACAGGCGGGCAGTACATCGGCCTCGATGCCACGGGCGAGCAGCGAGTACGGAGGCTGCTCGGTGCGGAAGCGCATCAGGCCACGACGCTCGGCCACATGGTGTGAGTCGACGATGTCCGCCACGGGGAAGGACGAACACCCGAAGGCGCGGATCTTTCCCTGGTGGACGAGGTCGGTGAGGACCCCGAGGGTTTCCTCCACATCGGTGGAGTAGTCGGGGCGGTGTACCTGGTAGAGGTCGATCCAGTCGGTCTGCAGCCGACGGAGGCTGTCCTCCACCGCCTGGGTGATCCAGCGTCGTGAATTGCCGCTGCGATTGCGGCCCTCACCCATCTGGAAGTGCACCTTCGTGGCGAGCACCACGTCGTCGCGGCGTCCCTTGAGTGCCTTTCCCACGATGATTTCTGATTCGCCCGCCGCGTACATGTCCGCGGTGTCGACGAAGTTGATTCCCTGGTCGAGGGCCGTGTGGACGATGCGAATACAGGATTCGTGGTCGGAATTCGCGACGTAGCCGAAATTCATGGTGCCGAGGCAGTACGCGCTCACTTCCATGCCGGTCCCGCCGAGCGTGCGGTAACGCATGGGCATGCTCCTTGCAAGGTCGACTTGCCGAAATGGTTCGGGGTTTCTCTGGATACGAACGTGCAGCCCGCGGGTTGTGCGGCGACATCCGGGGAAGTGGGGTGTGCGAGCTGGATCGGGAGCTTACGTGGGTACGCGACCGGGTTCAGCACATGGCCGGTGCCCCGGAACCAGAATGGCAAGTTGCGTAAGTAGTCGAGGCATGGCTCGTCGCCGCTTGCCCGGTGCGGGCGGCCAGGGGATACGGTCCAGCCATGTCGGTCGCGGGCGGCAAACCGCTCGATTCTCGCGACTCGCCCCCGCTCCTTTTCGAATTCGCGGGCGGCGTGCTTTCTCCGTCCGACGCCCGGGCCGGCCTGTGCCGTCCGCCCTCCGTACCGCGATGCTTCCGTGAAAGGAGTCGGGCCATCTCCAGGCACGAAACTCGTTCCTCCGGCTGCCCAGTCGATGCGGCATCAGCCGACCTCATCGACCCCACCCTCTACAGCAGCGGAGACGCCTACGAGATCTGGCGCCGGTTGCGTCAGGAAGACGGTCTCAGCTGGCACCAGGTGGACGACGAGCGCGGCTTCTGGTCCGTGGTGAAGTACGCCGACACCGATCTGGTGCTGCGCGACTCCACCACGTTCACCTCCGAGCGGGGCACCCTGCTCGACCTCCTCGGCACCGACGACCCTGCCGGCGGCCAGCAGTTGGCCGTCACGGACCCGCCCCGGCACACCGAACGGCAGGCCCGGCTGAAGAAGGCCCTCGCCGTGAAGGCGGTGGACCGCCAGCGGGAGACGATCCGGGGGAAGGTCGTCGACCTTCTCGAACCGCTCGGCTCGGGCCAGGCGTTCGACTTCGGCACGGCCATGCTGGCGCTGCCGATGTCGGTCACCGGCACGATGATGGGGCTGCCGGAGGCGGACTGGGCCTGGCTGAGCAGGTTGACCACTGTGTGCATCGCCGCCGACGACCCGGAGTTCCAGGACCCGGGCGGCAAGGAGGCGACGCTGCAGGCGGCGCACCGCGAGCTGTTCGGCTACTTCCAGGACCTCATGCGCCACCGGCGCGACAACCTCGGTGACGACCTGCTCAGTGTGCTGATCTCCACCCGTTTTGAGGGCCGGCACATGTCCGCGAGCGAGATCGTCGCGAACTGCTACAGCCTGCTGCTGGGCGCCAATGTCACCACCCCGCACGCCCCCACCTTCTTCCTCGCCGAGTTCACCGGCACCGACGTGATGGCGGACTGGGCGGCCCACCCCGACGTCAACGGGACGGCCTACGAGGAGGCACTGCGCTGGGCCTCACCGGTCAATCACGTCCTGCGCTACGCCACCCGGGACACGGTCGTGCGCGGTACGCGCATCGCCGCCGGTGACGCCGTCGTCGCCTGGCTCGGCTCCGCCAACCGCGACGAGGAGGTGTTCGAGAACAGCGAGACCTTCGACATCCGGCGCAAGCCCAACAAACACCTCGCATTCGGCATCGGCCCGCACTACTGCGTCGGGCACAGCGTCGCCCGCATCACCGTCAGCGTCCTGTTCGAGGAACTCTTCGCCCGCTACGAGGACTTCGAGCCGGCTGGCAAGCCCGAGCGGCTCATCTCCAACTTCGCGTCCGGCTACAAGCACGTGCCCATCACCGCGCGCCGGCGCTCCTGAGGGGGATCCGATGGAAACGGCGAAAGACATACTCCCGCTCAACCGGCCGACCACGGAGCCCCAGTGGTACGAAGCCAACGCGGCGCAGAAGGGGCTGTGGGTCCTGGACCGGGTGGAGCACCTGCGTCCCACGAGCCTGATCCCCACCGTCGTGCGGTTCTCAGGACCGGTGGACCACGACCTGCTCGTGGCCTCCGTACGACGGGTCCTGGGCCGGCATCCCGCGCTGCGCTCCCGCTTCCGGCTCGACGCCTGGAACAAGCGGATCGAGTACCGCACAGACGCCCCGCCCGCCGAGACCGGCTTCCTCGACGCCGCCGCTGAGGGCTGGTCCGCACAGGAGCTGGACCGGCTCGTGGACCTCCTGTGCTACACGCCCTTCGACCTCGCCGACGAGGCGCCCGCCCGTGCCGAGGTGATCCGCGTCGACGCAGGGACCACGCTGCTGGTGTTCACCGTGCACCACATCGTCTGCGACGGCTGGTCGCGCACGCTGCTCATGGCGGAGATCGCCGAGGTGTACCGGGCGGGCTTCGCCGGTGCCGAACCCCGTCTGAGCACCCCCCCGCACCCCAGCGAAGTGGTCACCATGGCGGGACCCGAGGAGACGGAGGAACGGCTGCCCGCGGTCCTCGAACGGCTCATGGGTGTCCCCGTCGACGTGCGGATCCCCTTCCGCCGGCAGACCGACGACCCTTCGCTGTCCGGGGCGAGCGCCGCCCTCCGGCTCGACGCCGGCCTCACCGAGGACCTGCTGGCGGTGGCCGAGGCCGAGGGCTGCACCCCGTTCATGGTCGCCACGGCCCTGTTCGCCGCCTCCCTGGCGCGCACGGGCGACCAGCGGGACTTCCTCTTCGCCTTCGGGTGGCCCGGCCGTGACGATCCGGCCCACGCCGACGCCATCGGCATGTTCATGAACACCGCCATGATCCGGGTGCCCCTCGACGAGGCGACCACCTGGCGTGAGCTCCTTCGCACCACCCGCTTCGCCGCCATGGAGGCCTTCGTCGACGCCGACGTGCCGCTCGAGGCCGTCGCCGCCGGCCTGCGGCCCGAGCGGGAGGTCATCTGGCCGCCGCTGTCCCCGGTGCTGGTGAACATGGCGGAGATGCCCGCGGACCTGCACCTGGCCGAGGACGTGGTGGGCCGCATCCAGCCCCTGCCGTCCCTGCACATGAAGTACGACCTGGGCCTGTTCGTCACCGTGACCGAGGAATCCGGCTCCCGGCAGCTGGAGCTGTCCGCCGACTTCATCGAGGCCCTCTACGACCGGGGCGACGTCGCCGCCCTCCTCGCAGACCTTCAGCGCTGTGCCATCCAACTCGTCGACTCTCCGGAGGAAACCGTGACCGACCAGTCCGCTGCCGTAGACCTGTCCACGCCCGAGGCCCGCGTCGAGCTCGTCCGCTCCCTGTGGCAGGAGGTCCTCAAGACCGACGACCAGGTGGGCGACGACGTCAGCTTCTTCGACGCCGGCGGCGACTCGCTGCTGCTCATCATGCTCGTCGAGCGGCTCAGCCAGGCCTCCGGCCAGGCCCTGAGGACCATGGACCTCTTCCGCGCGGGAACCGTACGCGGCCACGCCGAACTCCTCGCCGCTCCGGCCGGGCCCGGCGCGTCCGCCGCCGGGTCCGGTTCCCGCGACCGCATCCTCGGCGCCGCCCGCGGCTGACCCAGGGCTTCCGTATCTCACGCCAACCGCGACCACTCCTCGTACCCGTGGGAAGAGACTGATCAATGACGCTTGACGACCTTGCTGCCGCGGTCCTGGACACGGACGCGGACAGCGCGAGTTCTGGTGTGTACTCCTTCATCGAACTCGGCGGCGACTCGCTGCGCGCCATGCGGCTCGCCGCCCTGGCCCGGGAACAGCTGGGCGTGAGAATCCCGATGAAGGCCCTGCTCGGCGGCGAGCCGTTGGCCGCCGTCCTGGCCGGTGCCGAGGTGGAGGCCGCGCCGCGGGAGGCCGTAGCCGCCGCCGACACGGCGGCTCACGAGAGCGGGCTGTCCCGCACCCAGCGGGGCATGTGGCTCATCGAGAGCATCACCGGCGGCTCCCCCTACAACCTGGTGTTCACCGCCTTCGTCGAGAAGGGGGACCTGGACGTCGAGGTCCTCAAGGAGGCCATCGCCCGCACGGTCGCCCGCAACGAGGGGCTGCGCACCGTCTTCACCGAGGACGAGGCCACGGGCGCCGTGGTACGCACGGCGCTGGACGAGCACACCGCGGAGTTCACCAGCATCGTCTGCGCCGGGGAGGCCGCCGGCTTCGAGGACGAGGTACGCCGTACCTCCCAGGCACACACGCGGCGCCCCTTCGACCTCAAGGCCGAGCCGGCCGTGCGCTTCCTGTACTTCACCCACGCGTCGGGCCGCCAGGCCGTCGTCCTGACGGCGCATCACATGGTGCTCGACGGCTGGGCCGTGGGCCTGGTCTTCAGGGAACTGCTCGCCCACTACGAGGAACTGTCGGGCGGCACCCCCGCGGACTTCGGCCGGGGCGTCCCCCTCGGCACCCTCATCCGGCGTCAGGAGGAGCAGCGGGCGGTCGGCCTGTGGGACCGGCAGACCGGTATCTGGACCCGGCACCTGGACTCCGTGCCAACCGTCCTGGAGCTGCCCGCCGACCGGCAGCGCCCCGCGGTGCAGGACGCGGCGGGCGACCGCCGGCCCCTCGACCTGGGCGGCCCGGCCAGCGCCGCCGTCACCGAGACGGCCCGCGCCCTGGGCATCACCCCGTTCGCCCTGCTGCTCGGCGCGTTCGCGCTGACGCTCGGCCGCACCACGGGGGTGCGCAGTCTGCTGGTCGGCGTACCGCTGCTCGGCCGGGACACCTCCGAGCTCGAGGGTCTCGTCGGAGTGGCGGGCAACCTCGTTCCGGTGCGGATCGACATCGACGACTCGGCGTCGGTCGCCGGCTACCTGCGTTCCGTGCAGCACTCGCTGACGCTCAGCATCGACGCGGGACAGGTGCCGTTCGAGGAGCTGGTCGCCCGTCTCGGCGTCGAGCGCAGCGTGGGCTGCCACCCGCTGGTCCAGGTGTGCTTCGGCATGCACGACCAGCTGGTTCCCCAGCGTCTGAGCACCTCCGAGCTCGACGTCCGGATCGAGGAAGGGCACGGCGGCGGCGCCCAGTTCGACCTCACCCTGCTGGTGGGACAGGCCGAACCGACGCTCGCCGGCCATGTCGAGTACGCCACCGCCGTATGGACACAGACCGAGGCCGACGGGTTCATCGCCGACTTCCGCGCCGCCACCGAGGCGCTGGCGACCGCCCCGGACGCGGCACTGGAGGACGTGCGCTGTCTGTCCGCCGAGCGCCGTGCGCAGCTGGCCGCGGTCAACGACGTACGCGAGGAGTTCCCGGCCACCTCCATGGACGAGCTGTTCCGCCAGGTGGCGCGGCGCTCGCCCGACGCGGTCGCGGTCCGCGAGGGAGACGTCGAACTGACCTACGCGGAGCTGACCCGGGCGGCCGACCGGCAGGCCCGGCAGCTGCGGCAGGCGGGTGTCCGCGACGGTGACACCGTCATCGTCGGGGTGGAGCGCTCCGTCGCCGAGGCCGTGGCCGTCCTCGGCGTGCTCTTCGCCGGCGCCGCCTATGTCGGGGTGGACCTCGGTCTGCCCCTCGCGCACACCGAACTGATCGTAGGCAAGGCCGCGCCGGCGGCCGTGATCGTCCCGGCGGACAAGGCGGACCACGCCGCACTGCAGGACGTGGCGGCCGTCGCGCCCTGGGAGGCGGCCTGGGCCGGCTCCGCCGACGCGGCGGACAGCACCGAGCGTCCCGCCGCCGACAACGGACGCCGGGCCTACGTCGCCTTCACCTCCGGCTCCACAGGGCAGCCCAAGGGCGTCAGCGTCCCCCACCGCGCCGTCATCAGACTGGTCCACCAGGCCGACTACGTGCGCACCGGCCCCGGCGAGCGGATGCTGCGGCTGTCGCCGCTGCCCTTCGACGCCTCCACGCTCGAACTGTGGGGCGCGCTCCTCACCGGCGCCACGCTCGAGATCTATCCCGCCGACTCGCTGCCCTCCCCGAGCGAGCTGGGCGCCTTCCTCGTCGAGCGGGAAGTGACCGTCGCCTGGCTGACGGCGGGCCTGTTCCGGCTGGTCGAGGAGTTCGCGCCGGACTCGTTCGGCGCGCTGAAGCAGCTGCTGACCGGCGGTGACGTCGTACCGCACGACCATGTCGCCAGTGCCCTGTCCCGCCACCCCCACCTGGTGGTCACCAACGGCTACGGGCCCACCGAGAACACTACGTTCACCACCACGCACACGGTCACCCGCCCCGAGGACGTGTCGGGACCGCTCCCCATAGGCACCCCGATGCCCGGCACCCACGTCCATGTCCTCGACGAGCGGGCCAGGCTCGTTCCGCCCGGCGCCGTGGGCGAGCTGTACACCGGCGGCGAGGGACTGGCCGACGGATACATCGGCGACGAGGCCGAGACCCGGCGGCGTTTCGGACGGTTCTCGCCCGACGTGCCGGAGCGGCTCTACCGCACTGGCGATGTCGTACGCCTCGACACCCGGGGCCGGCTCGCCTTCCTCGGCCGCGCCGACGACCAGGTCAAGCTGCGCGGCTACCGCATCGAACTGAGCGCCATCAGCGATGTGCTGACGGGACACCCGCAGGTCAAGGACTGCGTGGTGGTCGTCACCGGGGCCGACAGCGCCGAGAAGCGGCTCGTGGCGGCCGTGGTGCCGGATCCCGGTGCCACCCCGGGCACGGACGAGCTGCGCAGGTATCTGGCCGCCTCGCTCCCGGACTACATGGTGCCCACGCTGTGGGCGCTCGTCGACCGCATTCCCGTGACCGCGAACGGCAAGGTCGACCGCAAGGCGCTGGCCGCCGTGGCCACGGCCGCGGGGCGGGCTCCCGCCCCGGCGGCGCCCGCCGCGCAGCCGCCCGCCGACGACGTGGCGACGCGGATCGCCGAGCTGTTCACCACGGCCATCGAGCGCACGGGCAACCGCTCCGGGAAGACCGCCGGGCCGGTCGACGCCGACACCGACTTCTTCGCGATGGGCGGCACGTCGCTGGGCGCGGTCCAGCTGATCCGCCTGGTCAAGCAGGAGTTCGGTCTGACGCTGCGGCTGCGCGACTTCCTGCTCACCCCCACCGCTGCCCATGTGCGCCGCCTCGTGGAGGAACTCGGAAGGGCGGACGACCAGTGAGCGGGACGATGGCGGTGGCCCGGCCCACCGAAGCGATAGCCGTCGTCGGAATGGCGTGCCGCTACCCGGGCGCCGCCGACGTACGCGAGTTCTGGCAACTGCTGCGCGACGGGCGTGAAGGCATCACGCGGTTCGGCATCGACGCCCTGCTCGCCAAGGGCGCGGACCCCTCACTCGTGCGGCGCCCGGAGTTCGTACCGGCCAAGGGCGTGCTCGACGGCTCACGCAACTTCGACTGGACGTACTTCCGCTACAACCGGGCCGAGGCGGCGCACATCGACCCGCAGCAGCGGGTGTTCCTCGAATGCGCCGCGACCGCCCTCGACGACGCTGCTCTCGACGTCGGCCGGTTCGAGGGACGCGTCGGGGTGTACGCCGGGTCCGACCGGACCCTGCTCGACAGCTCCGGCGAACTCAGCCCCCTGGTCCGCATGGTGAGCCACGAGAAGGACTTCGTGGCGACCCGCGTGGCGTACAAACTCGGACTGCGCGGACCCGCGATCACCGTGCAGACGGCGTGCTCCACGTCGCTCACGGCGATCCACATGGCGCGCCAGGCGCTGCTGACCGGCGAGTGCGACGCGGCGCTGGCCGGCGGTGTCACCGTGTCGCCGCCCGGCGAGTGGGGCTATCTGCACGAGCAGGGCAGCATCCTCTCGCCCGACGGCCACTGCCGCCCCTTCGACGAGAAGGCCGCCGGCACGGTGCCCAGCGAGGGCGTGGGGGTGGTCGTCCTCAAGCGTCTGGAGGACGCGCTGCGGGACGGCGACCGGATCGCCGCGGTGATCCGGGGTTCGGCCCTCAACAACGACGGCTCGGACAAGCTGGGTTTCACCGCGCCCTCCATTCCCGGCCAGAGCGAGGTGATCCGGCACGCCCAGCGGGTCGCCGAGGTCGAGCCGGGCGACATCGACCACATTGAGTGCCACGGCACGGCCACCCCCATGGGCGACCCGGTCGAAGTGGCAGCCCTGACCGATGTGTTCGGCACCGCACAGCAGGACCACCCGACCTGGCTGGGCTCCGTCAAGAGCAACATCGGCCACACCAGCGCGGCGGCCGGGGTGGCCGGGTTCATCAAGACGGTGCTGATGATCGAACACCGGGAACTGGTGCCGACACTGCACTACACCAAGCCGAACCCGCTGCTCGACCTGGACACGTCGCCCTTCGAGGTGTGCGTCGACAGCCGCCCGTGGCCCGCGGGCCGGACCCCCGTCGCCGCGGTCAGCGCCTTCGGCGTGGGCGGCACCAACGCCCATGTCGTCCTCGCCGCCGCGCCCCTGACCCCGGCACCCGCCGAGGGCTCGTCGGCCCGGACACTGCTGCTCTCCGCCGCCACGCCCGAAGCCCTCGGACGGTACGGCCATCAGCTCGCCGAGCGGCTCGAAGCCGAACCCGCGCCGGCGCTCGACGCGGTGGCGCGGACGCTGGCGGACCGCAGGCAGCATCCGCACCGGGCCTGTGTCGTCGCGCGCGACCACGCCGAGGCAGCCCGGCTACTGCGCGGTGTGCGCGCACCGCAGCGGCGGTCGCTGTCACAGGTGGCGTTCCTCTTCCCCGGGCACGGAGTGCTGCGACATCCGACGGGTGCGGCCCCGTACCGGCTGCTGCCGGCGTTCCGTGAGCACTTCGACGAGATCGCCGGCTTCGCCAGGGCCCGCTTCGGGATCGACCTGTCCCCGGTGGTCTCCGGCACCCCCGTGGCGCCGGAGTGGTTCGAGGACTGGGCGCACCAGCAACTGGGGCTCTACACGCTCGGCTACGCACTCGCCCGGCAGCTGCAGGACTGGGGGGTGAAGCCGGCGGCGCTCTTCGGCAACAGCGTCGGCGAGTACGCCGCCGCCGCGCTCGCCGGAGTGTGGTCGCCGACCGACGCGGCCGTCCTGGTCCACGAGCGCGCCGAAGGACTGCGGGCCACGGCACCCGGCCGGATGCTCGCGGTCAACGCCCCCGTGGAGGAAGTGACCCGCAGGGTGCGGCTGGGCGACGAGGTGACCGTCTCCATGTTCAGCCGGGGCGGCGTGGTGCTCTCCGGACCCGCGCAGGCCATGACGGAGCTGATCGACGGCGACGCGTTGGCCGGACTGGACCTGAAGCCGCTCAACGTCGACCGGGCCGCTCACTGCGAACTGCAGGCCCCCGTGGCCGACCGTCTCGCGGAGCTGATCTCGGTCATGCCCACCCGGCTGCCCGAGCTGCGCATGGTCTCCAACGTCACCGGCGACTGGGCCGACCCCGACGCCGTGTCGGGCCCCGACTACTGGGGTGCGCATGTGCGCAGGCCCGTCCAGCTGGACGCCGGTATGGCGACGTTGCTCGGCTCCGACTGCGACACGTTCGTCGAACTCGGCCCGGGCAGCACGATGCTGGGCGCGCTGCGCCTCGCCCCCCAGTGGGACCCGGCCCACGCCGCGGTGCCGCTGCTGGGCAGGGAGCAGGACGAGGAGCGCGGGCTGCTGCGCGGCCTCGGGGCGCTGTGGGAGCGCGGCCTGGACGTCGCCGGCCCCACCCTGGCCGCGGCCGGGGCGGCCCTCGACGGCGCGCCGGACACCGCCCGCCGGTGCTCGCTGCCGGGCCACCCCTTCGCCGAGCGGGACCCCGGGACCGAGGCACCGCGCCCGGACACCGCGCGTGCCGACAGCGCCAACCGGGGGTCCGCAGCCCGGCGCCGGGTCGAGGAGCTGTGGTGCCAGTCGCTGGGCGTGACGTCGGCCTCCGACCCGGACAACTTCTTCGACCTCGGCGGTGAATCGCTGGTGGTGCTGAACCTGATGACTCAGCTACGGGAGAAGGCTCACGTCGTCGTCCCCGTCGCCGAGTTCATGCGTGAGCCGACCTTCGGTCACCTGCACCGGGTCGCGGAGGAGCAGCTGGGCGACGGGCCTTTCGGGGAGACCGTGCCCGAGGCCGCCGTCACCGAGGCGGCCACCCCGCCCGAGCCGCGCTTCACACGGCTGCGCGAGGGCTCGGGCAGGCCCGTGTTCCTGGTGGCGGACGCGGCCGACTCCACGCTGAGCTACCTCGCCCTGGCCGACGGCCTGGACACGACGCGCCCGGTGCTGGGGCTGGAGCCCAGGGACGTCGACGGAGCGCGGATCGAGGAGATCGCCGCGTTCCATGTACAGACGCTGACCGGGCTCCAGGCCGAGGGCCCATACACCATCGGTGGCTGGTCCTTCGGCGCCGTCGTGGGCCATGAGATGGCGAGCCAACTGGCCCGGCGCGGGGCACGCGTCGACCTGCTCGTCTGCCTGGACGCGTACATGCCCGGCCAGGCGGGCCGCCGCATCGGCGCCGACCCCACGTTCGTGCTGGGGCACCTGCGGCTCATGGCCTGCGCCGCACTCGGAGTGGGTGAGGCGGGGGCGCAGGCCCGGCGCAACCCGGCGCTGCGCGGGCTGCTGCTGGACAAGTTCCGTACCTTGACGCGCTACCGGCCCCGCCCGGTCAGCTGCCCGACCGCGGTGTTCAAGGTGGGCGTCGGCGCCGGGGAGGCCCGGCAGTTGCGGCTCGGCCTTGAGGGACTGTACGGGCCCGACGTCACCGTGGTGCCGGTGGCCGGTGAGCACTGGTCGCTGCTGCGAGAGCCCCACGTGGGTGATCTCGCCGCGAAGCTCAGCGGCCTGCTGGCCGACAATTCGATCGAGGAGCGGCACGATGGCGAGTGACCAGCCGGCGGCCACCACGGCCGACCTGCCCGAGTCGGCGCCCGAGCCGTCCGCCGGGCCGACGCTGCTGCGCAACCGGCCCTTCCAGGCGCTGTGGAGCAGCGAGGCATTCGCCGGTGTCGGCGAGAACGCCGCGGGTGTCGCCTATCCGATGCTCATCCTGACCACGACGGGTTCGGCGGTCTCCGCCGGGCTCGTCGGCTCGGCCCAGTTGCTCGCGCAGGGTCTGATGTCCTTCTGGGGCGGCATTCTCGCCGACCGGATGGACCGCAAGCAGCTGCTGATCGGCTGCAGCATGCTGCGGGCGGCACTGCTCGGTGTGTTCACCCTGCTGGTCCTCGCGGACGCGGTGAACGTGGCCGTGACGCTCGGCATCGCCATCGTGTCGGCGGCGTGCTTCGGTCTGTCGATGCCCGCCGGCATGGCGATGATCAAGCAGCTGGTGCGGCCCGACCAGCTCGCGCAGGCGACCGCGCAGAACCAGATCCGCTGGTTCGGAGCCATCACCGCAGGACCGTCCATCGGCGGGGCCCTGTACGGGGTGACGCGGGTGCTGCCGTTCATCGGCGCGAGCATCTCCTTCGCGGTCTCGTCCGTGCTGATGCTCTTCGTCCCCAGAACACCGCAGCCGCAGGCGGTGCCCGGTGCCAAAAAGGAACTCCTCGGCGGATTCCGCTACTTGGCGAAGCATCCGGTGCTCGGCCCGCTGATCGTCAGCGTCACGCTGTCCAACCTGGCGTTCAACACGACCGGGATCTCCCTGGCCGTCATCGCCACGGGGACCGAACGCGGAGCGTCCGAGTCGTTCATCGGGCTGACCCTCGCGATCGCCGGCATGGGCGGGCTGGCCGGGGCGCTGGTAGCTGAGTTCATCATCAGGCGGGCCCGTCCGTCGGCGGTGTTCATCGCGGGTTACTGGATCGGTCCGGTCGCCGCCGTGCTGCTTGCGACCGTGCCCGGGGTCATACCGCTCGGCATCGTCGTCGCCTGCGTCTACATCCGCGGACCGATCATCAACGCGCTGTTTCTCACCTACACGGCCAAGGTCGTGCCCGACAGGCTCCAGGGCCGGGTCCTCGGAGCGATCATCTTCAGCTCCACGATCGTCTCGCCCCTCGGCGTCCTCGGCATCGGTGTCGTCTTCGAGGCCGCGGGCCCGGCCTGGGTTTTCGCCACGATCGGCGCTGTCGCCACCTTGGGCGCCCTGCCCACCCTGACCAAGGGCATCCGAACCCTGGCCTCCGCCGGGGACCTGACGTGATTCGAGCCAACACCAAGGAGTCGCCATGACACAGGAGATCACCGAGGCCGGCCCTGTCGAGGCCGGCGCGGAGCTGCCGGGGAGGCAGGCGCAGGCGCTGCCCCCGGAGTTCTTCACCCACCCGATCGACGACCGGAACGCGACCTACGCGCAGCTGCGGTCGTCCTGCCCCGTGCGTGCCATCAACCATCCGCCCGGTGCCGAGGCGTACATCGTGTCGGACTACGACACGGCGCTGAAGGCGTTCGGCGACGGCCGTATCTCCAAGTCCCTGGACAACGCGCCGAAGTGGTTCCGCGACCAGCTCTTCGACAACAGCCCCGTCCAGGCCCGCAACATGCTCATCGCGGACGCCCCGGAACACTCGCGGCTGCGCAAGCTGGTCAGCAAGTCCTTCGTTCCGCGCCGCATGGAGAAGCTGCGCCCGCGCATCCAGGAGATCGCCGACGACCTCATCGACGCGTTCCCGGAGTCGGGCGAGATCGACCTGATGGAGTTCGCCCGCGTCCTGCCCGTCATGGTCATCTTCGAGTACCTGCGCGTGGATGTCTCGGACCGCGAGATGCTCTACGACTGGTCCAAGATCCTCGGCGGTGCCCCGTACGCGGACGAGGAGGCCAACAACCGCCTCAAGCAGGTGAGTTCCGCCTTCGAGCAGTACATCCTCGATCTCCTCGAGGCGCGCCGCTCCGACCTGGGCGACGACCTGGTGAGCCAGCTCCTCCGCGCTGCCGACGAGGAGGGCACGTTCACCATCGACGAGATCGCCTCGACGATGTCCCTGGTGATCATCGCGGGCCAGCGCACCACCACGAACCTCATCGGCAACGGCGTTCACGCCCTGCTCACCCACCGCGACCAGTTCGACCTGCTGCGCTCCCAGCCCGATCTGGTGGTCTCGGCAGTCGAGGAGTTCCTGCGCTACGAGTCGCCGAGCTACCGCGGCACCCTGCGCGTCGCCGCGCAGGACATGGAGATCGGCGACGTCCCCATCGGCAAGGAGGCGTTCGTCCACCTGCTGATCGCCGCCGCCAACCGCGACCCGAACATCTTCGACGACCCCGACCGTCTGGACATCACCCGCACCAACAACCGCCATCTCACCTTCGGCCACGGCCCGCACTTCTGCCCGGGGGCCCCGCTGTCCCGGCTGGAGGGCCATGTCGTCTTCCCCACGCTGCTGCGCCGGCTTGAGGGCCTGACTCTGGCCATCGACCCGGCGGACACCGAGTGGGTGTACGACAACTCGGTCAGCCGCGGTCTGGCGAAGCTGCCGGTGTCGTACGAGCGTCTGCGGCCCCGCGCCGCCGACTCCTCCGAGGAGTCGGCCATGACCGGCTGCCCCGTCGCCCACGGGGGTTCCTGAGCATGCGGATCCTCGTATTGGGCGGTACGGCCTTCCTGTCGCACGCCGTCGCCGCCGATGCCGTACGCCGAGGGCACGAGGTCGTTTGCGCGGCGCGCGGCACCTCCGGGAACGTCCCGGAGGGTGCCACGCTCGTCAAGGTCGACCGGCACGCCCCCGACGGCCTCGCCCCGCTGGCGGGCATCGACTTCGACGCGGTGGTGGACGTGGCCACCATGTCGTACCCGTGGGTCCGGGAGGCGCTGCGGGTGCTCGGCACGCGCGCCCGGCACTGGACGTTCGTATCATCCATCAACGTGTACGCCGACGCCGTCACCGCCGGGCAGAACGAGGACGCGGCCCTCCACGAGCCCGCCGAGTCGGGCGCGTCGGCACTCGAACGGATCGAGCACCCGCATCTCTACGGCGCCATCAAGGTCGCCTGCGAGAACGCGGTGCGCGCCGCCCTGGACGAGCGGGCGCTGATCGTGCGCTCCGGGCTCATCGTGGGCCCCGGCGACGTCTCCGACCGCTTCGGCTACTGGCCCGCGCGGATCTCCCGCGGCGGCCGCGTCGCCGTACCGGACGTCCCCGAGCAGCCCACGCAGGTGCTCGACGTACGTGACCTCGCGGCGTGGATCGTCGGCGCGGGCGAACAGGGCATCGCAGGCACCTACAACGGAGTCGGCCCCAGCCTGCCCTTCGGCAACCTGCTCGACCTGATCGTCAAGACGGTCGGCGCACCGGACACCGACCTCGTGCCGGTCTCCGAGGAGCACCTGGACCGGGCCGGGGTGCAGGTGTGGCGGGGACCGAAGTCGCTGCCGCTGTGGGTGCCCCCGGAGGACCGCGGATTCATGGCCCACGACCACACCCGGGCCGTCGCCGCCGGTCTCACCCACCGCCCGATCGAGGACGTCGTCCGCGACGTCCTCGCCCACGAGCGTCGCCTCGGTCTCGACCGCGAGCGCGAGGCGGGGCTCACCCCGGCCGAGGAGGCCGAGCTGCTGCGGAAGCCGGGGGGAGAACCACGATGAGCGCGAACAGCTGGCGCAGGATCGGCGAGGGCGACCCGGCCCGTACGGTCCTGGCGGTCGACTTCGACTCCACCGGCAGGCCGGAGGCCGACTTCCGCCGCCTCGCCGCGCGTCTGACGCCACGGGAGATCTGGCAGACCGCCCAGCCCGCCGAGGCCGAGAACGAGCTGCTGTCGGCGCAGGACTATCTGCGCCGGTGGCGCCGGCTCCCGGAGGGCCCCCGGCACATCGACACCGTCATGGGCTACTGCGTCGGCGGTGTGTTCGCCGCCGCGCTCGCCGACGAGATCGCCTCGGAGCAGGGGGAGCGGCCGGCGCTGCTGCTGCTCGACCCCGAGCCGGTGGCCCGGCTGAGCCTGTACCGCGACTTCCGCAAGACCGTCGACACCCTCACGGTGGTGCCGGAACAGGAGCGGTCCGACGCGGTCGCCGAGGTCCTGGCGGTCTGCGAGGCGGCCGGCGAGGAGGACTTCACCGCCACCGCGGCCCAGGTCGTCAAGGTCTACGAGACCGTCGCCGGCACCGCGTTCGACCTGCTCGGGTTCGACGAGGAGACCAGCGAGGACCTGCTCGGCCTGTTCCGGTCCTACGTCTCCTACCTGCACGCGGCCCGGCAACTGCACCCGGAGGAGGGCTGGGCCGCGGCGCTCGCCCTGACCTCGGCGCACGGCGGTCCGGGTGCCGTGCACGCACGCGCCGTACGGCGCTTCCCCGTGGACACCGCGACTCTGCTCGACACCCCGGACGTGGCCGAGGCCGTACACCGATTCCTGTTGGAGCGTGGCGCATGACCGTGCACGACACACAAGCACCGCGGACCACGTCCGCGGGAGGGATCCTCCTCGACGACGTCACCGCGTCGTCGGCCGCCGACTGGGCCGACCACGTCCTCGCCTGCGCTGCGGCCTACCGCTACCGGCTGACCTCGGAGGGGGACGTGGAGCTCAGGGTGGCCGGCCTGCCCGGGCCGCTCAGGCTCCGCGTCGAGCCCACGACGACCCTGGCCGAGCTGGTGGAGCGGGTCCGCGCGGCCCGCACCTCGCCGGTCACGGCCGAGGCCGTCGCCGCGCCCGGCGGCACACAGGTGCTCCTCGACGCGGGCCCGGTGGCGGTGGACGGCCTCGCCCTCGTCCTCACCCTCGACGCGGACGGCCGCCTTGACGCCCGGGCGCGGGGCAACCCGGAGCGCCACAGCGACGAGGAGTTGGCGGCGCACACCGACCGTCTCAGCCACTTCACCCGGCGCCTCCTGGAGGCCGGCCCGACGGCCGAGGTGGGCGGCGTCGAGCTGCTCACGCCTGCCGAGCACCACCAGATCATGCACGTGTGGAACGACACCGCGCACCCGGTGCCGACCCTGACGCTTCCCGAGCTGGTCGAGGCGAACACCGCGGCGCATCCGGAGCGGACCGCCCTCAGCCACCGTGACCAGCGGCTCAGCTACGCCGAGCTGGACGGGCGCGCCAGCCGGATCGCCCGGCTGCTGATCGCCGACGGCGCCGGCCACGGGGACATCGTCGCCATGGTGCTGCCGCGGTCGGTCGACTACGTCGTCACGGCCCTCGCCATCGTCAAGACGGGCGCCGCCTATCTGCCGGTGGACACGAGCTACCCGGTGGAACGCATCAACCAGGTCCTCGCCGACGCCGGGGTCACCCATGTGGTGACCGTGCGGGAGCTGACGGACTCGGTCCTGGTGCCCGCGCGGCAGTTGGTCCTGGACGACCCGGACGCCGTGGCCCGGCTCGCGGCGGCCACCCCGGCTCCGCCCACGGACGCCGACCGGCGCGCACCGCTCACCCCCGACTCCCCGGCCTACGTGCTCTACACCTCGGGTTCGACGGGACGCCCCAAGGGCGTGGTGGTCGCCCACCGTGCCATCACCAACCGGCTGCACCACATGCAGCACCAGATGCCGCTGGGGCCGAACGACCGGCTGCTGCAGAAGACGCCGGCCGGGTTCGACGTGACCGTGCGCGAGGTGTTCTGGCCGCTGCTCGCCGGGGCGTCGATCGTGGTCGCCGACCCCGACGGGCACCGCGACCCCGCGTACCTGGCCGAGACGATCGCCACCGAGAACATCACCATCACGCACTTCGTGCCCTCCGGCCTGAAGGTTTTCCTGCGGGAGCCGGGCGCCGCCGCCTGTACGAGCCTGCGCCGTGTGGTGTGCGGCGGCGAGGCCCTGCCCGCCGAACTGCAGGCGTGGTTCTCCTCGGTCCTCGACGCCGACCTGTTCAACGTCTACGGCCCCACCGAGGCGGCCGTGGACGTGACCTCGATGCTGTGCCCGAAGAAGCCCGAGCCCGGCCCGGTGCTGATCGGCCGGCCGGTATGGAACACCCGCCTCTACGTGCTCGACGAGCAGCGCCGCCAGCTGCCGCCCGGGGTGACCGGCGAGCTGTACCTCGCCGGTGTCCAGCTGGCCGAGGGATACCTGGGCCGGCCCGACCTGACCGCTGAGCGCTTCGTCGACGACCCGTACGGCGGGCCCGGCGCCCGCATGTACCGGTCCGGGGACGCGGCGCGCTGGCGGGCCGACGGCGTCATCGAGTTCTTCGGCCGGCTCGACCACCAGGTCAAGATCCGAGGGTTCCGGGTCGAGCTGGGGGAGATCGAGTCCGTCCTGCTGCGCGACGGGCAGCTCAGCCAGGCGGTCTGCCTCGTCCGCGAGGACACTCCGGGCGACCAGAGGCTGGTGGCGTACGTGGTCTCCGCGAACGACGCGGCCCCCGACCTGGACAAGCTGCGCGCGCAGGCCGAGTCGGCGCTGCCCGACTACATGGTGCCGAGCGCGTTCGTCGTCCTGGAGCGGCTGCCGCTCACCGCCAACGAGAAGCTGGACCAGGGGGCCCTGCCCCGGCCCGAGTCCCAGGTGGCCCGCGCGGGACGTGAACCGGCCACGGCGGGGGAGATCCTGGTGGCCGAGCTGTTCACCGAGCTTCTCGGCATCCGGGACGTCGGCGTCGAGCAGCACTTCTTCACCTCCGGCGGCAACTCCCTTCTGGCCAGCCGGCTGATCAACGACATCCACGAGCGCTCGGGTGTGCGCCTGCGGATCAGGCAGCTCTTCCAGGATCCGACCGTCGGCGCGATCGCCGGCCTCATCACCCCGTAGACCGCCCACATCAGCCCGTGGGCCGCGCCCGCGGCGGTGCCGGCACACCCCTGCCGGCACCGCCCGGGCTCGCCACCGTGGACGCGGGACCGCCCGCCGGGCGTCCACGCCCTTTCCCCTCCCGGCCGACCACGGCCCTCTCACTTCGGTCTCGGAAACGGAGCAGTCCGACATGCGCACTCTGAAGGTAGCTCTGCTGGGTTGCGGCGTCGTCGGCAGCGATGTCGCACGGTATCTGGCGGCTCACGAAGCCGACCTCACCGCACGCATCGGCGCCCGGGTGGAGCTCGCCGGGGTGGCGGTGCGCCGCGCGGACCTGCCTCGCCCCGGCATCCCCTCCCACCTCGTCACCACCGACGCGGACGCCCTGGTGACCCGGGGCGACATCGACGTCGTGATCGAGGTCATCGGCGGCGTCGACCGCCCGTACGACCTGATCACGAAGGTGTTCGCCCACGGCGCCTCCGTCGTCAGCGCCAACAAGGCCCTGATCGCCACCGAGGGCGCCGCACTGCACGCCGCCGCCCGCGACAGCGGCGTCGACCTGTTCTACGAGGCCGCGGTGGCCGGTGCCGTACCCCTGCTGCGGCCGTTGCGCGAGTCCCTGGCCGGCGACCGGGTCACCCGGGTGCTCGGCATCGTCAACGGCACCACCAACTTCATCCTCGACCGCATGGACACCGCCGGCTGGGAGTACCCGAGGGCACTGAAGGAAGCCATGGCCCTCGGCTACGCGGAGGCCGATCCGACCGCTGACGTCGAGGGCCACGACGCGGCCGCCAAGGCGGCCATCCTCGCCGGGCTCGCGTTCAACACCCGGGTCCGCCTCGACCAGGTGCACCGCGAGGGCATCACTGACATCACCGCAGCGGACATGGCCGCCGCCCGGTCCGTGGGCCGGGTGGTCAAACTCCTCGCCGTCTGCGACCGCGCCCCGGACGGCGACATCACCGTCCGGGTACACCCGGCGATGCTGCCCGCCGGCCATCCGCTGGCCTCGGTGCGCGACGCGTTCAACGCGGTGTTCGTGGAGGCCGACGCCTCGGGGCAGCTGATGTTCTACGGCCCCGGCGCCGGCGGGGCGCCCACGGCCGCCTCCGTGCTCGGCGACCTCGTCGCCGCCTGCCGCAACCGGCTCGCCGGTGTCACAGCGTCCGACGACACGGCGTACGAACGACGCCGGGTCCGGCCGATCGGGGACGTGATCACCCGCTACCACATCACCCTGGACGTGACGGACCAGCAGGGCGTCGTCGGCGCCGTGATCGCCGTACTCGAACGCCACGGGGTGTCCGTCGAGGACTTCCGGCAGACGCGTGCCGACGGCGGCGCCCGGCTGTTCCTGTCCACCCAGCGCGCCCTGGACGGGGCGCTCTCCGCGGCCGTGGCGGCACTGCGCGACCTGACCCAGGTGCGGGGCGTGCCGCGCACCATCCGCACCGAGGCCCTCTGACCGCGGGGGCCTTCGACCGCCACCCGTACGCTCCCGGCCGGAAGGGCCGCACGCCCCCCGCCACGAACCCACCCGGCGTGGTTTCGCCGGCGACAACCACGCCGGGGTCCACCCCGAGGCGCTGGTGGCGATCGCCCGCGCCGACGGCGGCCACCAGCCGAGCTACGGCGGTGACGTCCACACCGAACGACTGGGGCGGACCGTCCGGGGCCACTCCGGTCCCGCAGCGGACGTTCACCCGGTCCTGAGCGGCACCGGGGCCAACGTGGCGGCGCCGCAGGCCATGCTCGACGTCTGCCAGGCCGTCATCTGCACCGGACACAGCCCAAGGTCGTCTCCCTCACCCAGTGCACCGAGACCGGGCTCCGCCACACCGACGACGAGATCCACGCCCTCTGCGAGCAGGCCCACGGCCTGGGCCTGCTGGTACACATGGACGGCGCCCGGGGCCAACCACGTCTTCGCCGTCCTGCCACCGGACGTCACGCGGCGACTGCTGAAACGCTTCCCGTTCCGACGTCTGGAACGAGCGCACCGGTGAGGTCCGTTGGGTGACCGCCTTCGACACCACCGAGGAGGACGGGGACACGTTCGCGGTCGCCATCGGGGAGGAACTCGGGGCCGGCTGAGGCAAACAGAAGGCGGCACCACCGGTCGAACCGGTGGTACCGCCTTCCGCTCAGGATCAGCCGACGACGGTCCAGGTGTCGCCACCGGCGAGCAGCGCCGCCAGATCCCCCTTGCCGTATCGCTCGATCGCGGTGTCGAGCTGGTCGGCCATCTCTGTGTCGTAGACGGCCCGTTCCACCGAGCGGAACACACCGATCGGGGTGCGGTGCAGCGTGTCCGGGTCCGCCAGCCGCGACAGCGCGAAGGCGGCAGTGGGGGACGGGGTGTGGGCGTCGTGGACCAGGACCTGTGCCTCGTTCTCCGGGGTCACCGTGACCACTCTCAGGTCGCCGGTGAGCTGGTCCCGTACCACCCCCTGCGACAGGTCGCCGCCGAAGCGGATCGGCTTGCCGTGCTCCAGTCGGATCACTGCCTCCTCGGCCCGCTGCCCCGGTTTTGAATTGGATGCGGTCTTGAGGGCGTCGAAGGCGCCGTCGTTGAAGATGTTGCAGTTCTGGTAGATCTCCACCAGCGCGGTGCCCGGGTGGGCGGCGGCCTGACGCAGCACCTCGGTGAGGTGCTTGCGGTCGGAGTCGATCGTGCGGGCCACGAAGGACGCCTCCGCGCCGATCGCCAGGGACACCGGGTTGAAGGGCGCGTCCAGCGAGCCCATCGGCGTCGACTTGGTGATCTTGCCGACTTCCGAGGTCGGCGAGTACTGCCCCTTGGTCAGGCCGTAGATCCGGTTGTTGAACAGCAGGATCTTGAGGTTGACGTTGCGGCGCAGGGCGTGGATCAGGTGGTTGCCACCGATCGAGAGCGCGTCACCGTCACCCGTCACCACCCACACGCTCAGGTCCCGTCTGCTGGTGGCAAGTCCGGTGGCGATGGCGGGGGCGCGGCCGTGGATGGAGTGCATCCCGTAGGTGTTCATGTAGTACGGGAAGCGCGAGGAGCAGCCGATGCCCGAGACGAACACGATGTTCTCGCGGGCCACGCACAGCTCCGGCATGAAACCCTGCACGGCGGCGAGGATCGCGTAGTCACCGCAGCCCGGGCACCAGCGCACTTCCTGATCGGACTTGAAGTGCTTGGGCAGGAGGCGGAGTTCAGTGGTCATGGATGATCGCCTCCAGTGTGTGGGCGAGCTGCTCTTCCTTGAACGGCATGCCGTTCACCTGGGTGACGGACCGCACGTCGACCAGGTACTTCGCCCGGACCAGGGTGGCGAGCTGGCCGAGGTTCATCTCCGGCACGACGACCCGCTCGTACCGGCGCAGGACGATGCCGAGGTCACGCGGGAAGGGGTTGAGGTGGCGCAGGTGCGCCTGCGCCACCGGCTGCCCGGCCCGGCGCAGCCGCCGTACCGCGGCCGTGATCGGCCCGTACGTCGAGCCCCAGCCCAGGACCAGCGTCTTCGCCTCGTCCGGGCCGTCGACCTCCAGGTCCGGTACGTCGATGCCGTCGATCTTGGCCTGCCGGATGCGGACCATGAAGTCGTGGTTGGCGGGGTCGTAGGAGATGTTGCCGGTGCCGTCCTGCTTCTCGATGCCGCCGATGCGGTGCTCCAGGCCGGGCGTGCCGGGGATCGCCCACGGCCGGGCGAGGGTGTGCGGGTCGCGCTTGTAGGGCCAGAACACCTCGGTGCCGTCCGGAAGGGTGTGGTTGGGGCCCTGCGCGAACCGCACGTGCAGGTCCGGGAGTTCGTCCGGCTCCGGGATGCGCCAGGGCTCGGAGCCGTTGGCGAGGTAGCCGTCCGACAGCAGGAAGACCGGGGTGCGGTACGTCAGCGCGATCCGGGCCGCCTCGATCGCCGCGTCGAAACAGTCCGCCGGCGTCCGTGCCGCGATCACGGGAACCGGGGCCTCGCCGTTACGGCCGTACATCGCCTGCATCAGGTCGGCCTGCTCGGTCTTGGTCGGCAGACCCGTCGAGGGCCCGCCGCGCTGGATGTCGACGATCAGCAGCGGCAGCTCCAGCGAGACCGCGAGCCCGATGGCCTCCGACTTCAGGGCCACACCCGGGCCGGACGTCGTCGTCACCGCCAGCGACCCGCCGAAGGCGGCACCGAGGGCGGCACCGATCCCGGCGATCTCGTCCTCGGCCTGGAAGGTCCGTACGCCGAAGTTCTTGTGCTTGCTCAGCTCGTGCAGGATGTCCGAGGCCGGGGTGATCGGGTACGAGCCCAGGTACAGCGGCAGATCCGCCTGCCGGGACGCGACGACCAGGCCGTAGGACAGTGCGAGGTTGCCGGAGACGCTGCGGTACGTGCCGGTCGGGAACGCGGTGGCCGCCGGGGCGACCTCGTAGGAGACGGCGAAGTCCTCCGTCGTCTCACCGAAGTTCCAGCCCGCGCGGAGCGCCGCGATGTTGGCGGCCGCGATGTCGGGCCTCTTGGCGAACTTCGACTTCAGGAACTTCTCGGTGCCCTCGGTGGACCGGTGGTACATCCACGACAGCAGGCCGAGCGCGAACATGTTCTTGCTGCGCTCGGCCTCCTTGCGGGAGAGTTCGAACTCCTTCAGCGCCTCCACCGTCAGCGTGGTCAGCGGCACCGGGTGGAGGCGGTAGCCGTCGAGTGAGCCGTCCTCCAGCGGCGAGGTCGCGTAGCCCGCCTTCCGGATCGCCCGCCCGGTGAACTCGTCGGTGTTGAAGATCACTTCGGCGCCGCGCGGCAGATCGCCGATGTTCGCCCGCAGCGCCGCCGGGTTCATCGCGACGAGTACGTCCGGGGCGTCGCCCGGCGTGAGGATGTCGTGGTCGGCGAAGTGCAACTGGTAGGAGGAGACCCCGGGCAGCGTCCCGGCGGGGGCCCGGATCTCGGCGGGGAAGTTCGGCAGTGTGGCGAGGTCGTTGCCGAACGACGCGGTCTCCGCGGTGAAGCGGTCGCCGGTGAGCTGCATGCCGTCACCCGAGTCGCCCGCGAACCGGATGATCACCCGGTCCAGCCGGCGGACTTCCTTGATGTACACGGTGCTCCTCTCGTCGCGCTCGGATGGAAGCCGCAGCCGAAACTATGGGGCGAGAGGGGGCGCGTCCCAGCCCCCGGCCAAGTCCGCTCCCGATCTTGGCAAGTCGCCTAAACAGCACCGTCCTCTGCCGTCCGTGCCCGTCCTGGAGCACTCCGCGTGCGGGCCCCGGTCCGCCGCTGCTGGGGAAGGCGCACGGTCGGGGAGAGCCCGCGCAGCGTGAGCTCCCAGATCTCGGCGACCTGGGTCACCGCGCGGACATGGTCCGGCTCCGCGGCCTCGCCGCCGGTGTGGATGAGCACCTCGGCGCCGGTCACGAGATGCGTGACCAGGGAGAGGAGCGCACGCGGGTGGGTGCCGGGGCTCAGGGTCTCCTCGGGCACACGGGTCACCAGATCCTCGATCACGGGAATCCACGAGGAGGGCCACGGCGAGGTGGTCGCCACGCGCTCGCGGCTGAGCCCGGCGGCGGCCCGGACCACGGAACTCTCCTCAAGCAGACCGACGACGGCGAGGGTGATGGCGATGATGGTCTCCAGCGGGGGCTGACGTGTTCTGAGGATCCGTTGCACCACTTCGTCGGTGAGCGCGATGCCGTGTTGCTGCACCGCGTCGGCGAGTGCGGCCTTCGAGCGGAAGTGGAAGGTCAGCGCGCCCATGGAGGTGCCCGCCCCCGCGCAGATCCGTCCCAGTGACGTGGCCTCGAAGCCCGCGGCGTCGAAGGCGTCGGCGGCGGCCCGGACGAGGGACTCGCGGGTCCGGACCGCTCTTCCCTGTTTCACCGTGGACAGCCTCCGCGGGCCGGGCGGTCGTCGCGTTCCGCGCACGTCCGCGATCGCGTCATTGCTGGTCTCCTCTCAATGCGATGGGCCGCGTTGCTGTCCAGCTTCTGGTGGCGAGAGCTCCGTCACAACGCCGACTTCCGATAGATGTACGGGGTTTGGTGGCCGCATCTGCATCTGTGCCCGTTTTTTACGGAAACGCCTGCGGGTACTTCAGTGACTTGCCGAAGTCTCACCGAAAGCGCCCATCCCCCTCAAAAACAAAGAGAACGTTCGCTATTCTTTTTTGGTCGGCATGCACGTGGAGGGAGCGCACCATGGCCGGGCAGCACCTGGTTCTGTCACCGCAGTGGAGTACGGCCTCGCTGAACACCTTCAGCGACACACTCTTCGGACATCTCCCACGGGCCGACCAACGACGATGGGCCCTGGGCTACCTGCGCGGGCTGCTCGCGACGCCGGGCAAGAAGTCCATACGCCGCCTTGCCGCCGCGATCTCGGCGTCGCCGACGGCGTCGCAGTCTCTGCAGCAGTTCATCAACACCAGCCCCTGGGACTGGGAACCGGCCCGTGAGGAACTGACCCGGGTCGTACAGGGGCGCACCACGCCCCTGGCCCTGACGGTCGCCTCGGCGTTCCTGCCCAAGCGCGGCGCGCACTCGTGCGGGGTGCACCGCCGTTTCGTGCCACGGCTGGGCCGGACCATCAACTGCCAGATGGGAGTCGGGCTGTTCCTCTCCTCCGGGGACATGCACCTGCCGGTGGACTGGCGTCTGATGCTTCCCGAGCGGTGGAGCGACGACGCGGACCTGCGTGAGCGGGCCAGGATTCCCGGTACAGCCCGCCATCGCCCGTACTGGGAGCACATCCTCGATCTGCTCGATATGGTCTCGTCCCGCGCGGGACTCACCGCGGTCCCCGCGGTGGTGGACATGAGCGAGTGCCCGGACGCGACCCTCCTGGTCAACGGCCTGAGCCGGCGGGGGCAGAACTTCGTCGTGGCGGTGCCGCCCGGTCTGCGGATACTCCCGCTCGGCCCTCGCGCCGCCCCTGCCGACGCCCAGGACGCCCAAGGCGCCCTGTCCGTTCAGGAGTTCCTGCACCGGCATGGCACCCACCAGACATACGCCACGGTGCACGCCCCGGGCCGCGGTGACGTGAGGATGCTGTCCACCCGGGTCCGGTTGCCCGGCAGCAGGCAGACCCACCGCCTCCTCGCCGAGTGGGACCCCGCCCGGCAGGGCGCCCCGCGCGCATGGCTCTCCACCCTCCTCGACGAACGCGCCGGGCGCATCGCCGCGCTCGCCCACCTGGCTTCCGGCGCCGCCGCCACCGTGAGCCGCCTTGAGGAGGACTGCGGCCTCCTCGACTTCGAGGGCCGCTCCTACCCCGGCTGGCACCATCACATGACCCTGGTCTCCGCCGCCTACACCTACAGCCGTCTCTACTCCCCGGCCTCCACCACCCCCGCCGCGCCCGAGGCCCCCGCCTCACTGCCCCGCACCGCCTGAGGACCCCAGGGTCTTTCGGCGAGGAACGACCTGTACCACGCGGACGCGGAGGCGAGGCGGGCGAGCGGGCCGGGGCCCTCCGGGCAGCCGGTGAGGCGCCAGATCTCCTCGCCGCGGTACCAGTGGTCGAGGGCGAGGAGGGAGAACTGGCGCTCGCTCATCGGACCCGGCACCTCGCGCAGTCGGCGTACGCAGGCGTCCCAGGGCCATGACCCGGTCACACTCGGCAGTACGCCGAGGGAGGCGAGTGTGGTCAAAAGGTCCCGGACGCGTACGGGGCGGGTGTGGGCGGCGTGATGGATGCCCGTGGGCGGCGCGTCCGGCATGAGCGCCGTCGTCGTGATCAGCCGTGCGAGGTCCTCGACGTCGATGAGGGACAGCAGGCCGCGTCCGCCGTCCCAGAGGGCCGGAACCCGCGCGAGCAGTTCGGCCAGCGCCGGGACGACCCAGCGGTCGCCCTGGCCCACGATCAGACCGGCCCGCAGCACCGTGCCGCCCGTCGCCAGCACGTGCCGCTCGCTTTCGAGCCGGGTGGCGCTGGCCGCGGAGACAGGCGCCGGCGCGATCTCGTTCACGGTGAGCCCGCGGTGCGGCCCGGCTCCGTACACCGCGGTCGTCGAGAGCTGGACGACGCGTCGGACACCGCTGCGGCGGGCCTCCTCGATGAGCGTCGCGGTCCCCCGGACGTTGACGGCCTCGCACGCGCGCGCCTCGCCGGACACCCGGGACGCGAGGTGCACCAGGACGTGCACACCGTCCAGCGCTCCGGACAGCGAGGACGGATCGGTCAGGTCCGCGGGGCACCACGACGGGCCCGCCTCGTCCCGGAGCCGTCTCCCGGGAGGTGTGCGCACCAGGGCGCGCACGTCGTCGACGCGGCCGTCGGCACGCGCTTCGAGGAGCCCGCGGAGCACCACCGAACCGACGAAGCCCGTGGCTCCGGTGACCGCCACGCGGGGCGGCCTCACGCGGTCGCCGCCGACCCGTCGTGGGGGATGACGAGCTGCGCGACGACCTCGTCCGGCGCCAGGGCGGGCAGCAGGCAGCGCCACATGGCAGCGATCAGCTCGGGCAGGTTGGCCCGCTCGCTGGAGATCTCGGACATGATCTGCGTACCGGTGAAGGCACCGACGATCACGCGCGCGAAGTCCGCTTCGTCGACGTAGGGGCGCAACTGTCCCCTCGTGCGCGCCTCGACCAGGGTCTCCCGGAAGTGGTCGATCCAGAACTCGTAGATCGAGTACTCCTGAAGACCCGATTCGTTCTGCTCCACCGCCAGCCGGACGCCGGCCCGCAGCAGCGTGTTGCTCTTCAGTTCGCACGCCAGGTACCCGGTTATGTCGAGCAGTTGCTGGAGGCCGGGCTCGCTCGGGGGGAACTCCAGATCGGCGGCCTGCTCCATGATGACGGCTCTGGCCAGGGCTTCCTTGTTCTTGAAGTGGAAGTACATGGCCCCGGCCGTCAGCCCGGCCCGTTCCAGGATCTTGTTGACGCTCGCGCCGGAGTACCCGGCCGCGTCGAAGATCTCGGCCGCCGCCCTGAGCAGTACTTCTCGGGTACGAACGGCACGTTCCTGCCTGCGTCGTGCCATCACTGACCGCCCCAACCTCTCGACAAACAAAAAGAACGACCTCTATGTTATCCGAGGCGGCACGCATGCGTGTCCGCTCGTTATCGCTTTGGCATTCGCCAGCAGCCCAAGGGGAGGACTGCCATGTCGCTTCAGCTTGCTCATCTGCCTGTGACAGAAATGCCTACTGCCATTCCTCGGTCGTACACGCACAAGCGCGACGCGTCCGAGGTGCTGCTGAGCAACTGGTGCCGCAGGGGGGCGGACTCCTACGCGGTGGAGGCCGGCTGGCCCGAGCAGCATGTCTTCTACGAGACCCGGCTCGGCATGCACGACCCGATGCTGCTCTGCGAGACGGTGCGCCAGACGTTACCGCTGCTGTCCCACGGTGCCTACGAGGTACCGCTCGGACACCAACTGCTCTGGCAGGACTTCGCCTGGGAACTCGACGCGGACGCCCTGCGCAGTGACGGCGGCGCGGTCGGTATAGACCTGCGCATCACGTGCACGGACGTCAGACGCCGCAAGGCGCGCGCCTCTGCCCTGGCGCTGCGCTTCGAGTTGGTGCGGGACAGCACGGTCCTCGCCGTCGCGCGCACCCGCTTCACGATCCAGGACCGGACCGTCTACGAACGTCTGCGGGGCCGTTACGCCGACATACCCGGCCTGCAGGCGGTTCCCCTGCCCTCCCCCGCGTCGCCCGAGCGCGTGGGGCGGAGCAGTTTCGAGGACGTGGTCCTCTCGCCCACCGACTCCAGCACGCGCTGGCAGCTGCGGGTCGACCGGGCGCACCCGATCCTCTTCGACCACCCCGTGGACCACGCGCCCGGCATGCTGCTGCTCGAAGCCGCGCGTCAGGCGGCCCAGGCCATGGTCCACCCGGACGCCGCCGTGGTGGTGGGGATGAGCGTCGTCTTCGCCCGCTACGCCGAGTTCGACACCACCTGCTGGATCGAGTCCGCCTCGCTCCCGGACGACCTGAACGGCAACCGCAGGGTGCTGGTCACCGGCCGGCAGCAGGACAGGGACGTCTTCTCCGCGGTCGTGTCCATCGCCTCGGTGGCGGGCGGCTGATTCCCCCGGGGTGGAGCGCCCGGGGGGGACGACGATCATGATCGAGAAACTGTAGCCACCATCGGTCGCGCCGGCCGAGTCGTTCGGTGATCCCGTCCATGCCCCGCTCCTCGGCGCCGAGCCGGGGAGCGCGGCGGGGGCCGTCGGGAAACGCACGCGGGAGTTCGCCACTGTGCGCTGGTGCGCCCGCCGGGCCCTCGCGGACGTGGGCATCGCCCCCCGTCCTCAGCGGCGAAGGCGGAGGGCCCGCGTGGCCGGACGGTGTCGTCGGGAGCATGACGCACGGCGATGGATACCGGGCGGCGGCCGTGGCAAACGCCGGTGAGGTGCGCGGCGTCGGCATCGACGCCGCGCACCACCTTCCCCTTCTCGAGGGAGTGTTCGCGTCCATGGCCCTGCCCGCCGAACCGCGGCGGGACGCGGAACTGCGCCGCCTGGCGCCCCGGCGTCCACCAGCCAGGTGACAGCAGGCTGTCTGCGTGCGGCGGCCGACAGGCAGTGGCCCGTTCAGGCACCGCCACGACCAGAGCGTGGGGGCCACCATCTCCGGCAGATCACTGATCCCCACGTGAATGAGCAGGTCCAGGAGACCTGCTTCAACCAGAACCCGGCTCTTGTCGTTCTCGTACTGGCGGCGGTCCCTGCCGGGTACAGGTCGGCCAGGGCAGTCAGCCCGCCGCAGCAAGCACCAGCGGCAGAACCTGGCCGGCCCCCGCCTGCCTCAGCAGGCGAGCGGCAACCGCGAGGGTCCAGCCGGAGTCGGTGCAGTCGTCCACGAGCAGGACGGGCCCTGGCGTACGGGCCAGAGCGCCGGCCAGGTCCTCAGGAAGGGTGAATGCGCCGGCCAGCGCCCGGAGCCGCTGAGCGGAGTTGCTGCGTCGCGCCGCATGCACGTCGCTCGGCCCGGTGTACGCCAGGGCGCCCAGGAAAGGAAGCCGCCCGATGTTCGCGACTCCCTGAGCCAGGGAGTCGACCAGCCGGGGGCGGGACAGGGATGGCACGGCGACGACCCCTACCGGCCGGGCAGAGACATCCGGGCCGTCCGCCATCCAGCCGCCCGGAGAGCGTGCCCAGTCAGCGAGCACCGTCACCACAGCCTTCAGCACGTCCTCGGGGACGGGCCCGTCAGGCGCCTGCTCGGACAGCAGCGGGCGCAGCCGGTTGCCCCAGCCGATGTCGGAGAGCCGCCCCAGAGCCCGGCCCGGGGAACACTGTTGCTGGGCCGGGATACGCCCCTTGAGGTCGACGCCCAGCGCGGGCATGCCCGTCGGCCACATCCGGCGCGGCTCGACCTCCACCCCCGGGCGGCCCAGTTCCTTCGTCGCCCCCGCCAGGGTCTCCGCCGAGACGGCAGGGTCGGCCCAGGCACCCGCGCAGTTGTCGCAGCGGCCGCACGGCGCAGCCTCCTCGTCGTCCAGTTGGCGACGCAGGAACTCCATGCGGCAGCCGGTGGTGGTGACGTAGGAGCGCATGGCCTGCTGCTCGGCCGCACGCTGTTCCGCCACACGTGCATACCGCTCCGCGTCGTACACCCAGCCGGAACCCGTGGCCGTCCATCCGCCCTTCACCCGCCGCACGGCGCCGTCCACGTCCAGCACCTTCAACATCGTCTCCAGCCTGCTGCGCCGCAGATCCACCGAGGCCTCCAAGGCCGGCACGGACAACGGCCGTCCTGCCTCGGCGAGGACCGCGAGGGTCTGGCGCACCTGTTCCTCCGGCGGGAAGGCGGTCTCGGCGAAGTAGCGCCAGATCGCCTCGTCCTCCTTGCCCGGCAGCAGCAGCACCTCCGCGTGCTCCACGCCGCGGCCCGCGCGGCCCACCTGCTGGTAGTACGCGATCGGCGAGGACGGCGAGCCGAGGTGGACCACGAAGCCCAGGTCCGGCTTGTCGAAGCCCATGCCCAGCGCGGAGGTGGCCACCAGTGCCTTGACCCGGTTGTGCAGCAGGTCGTCCTCCGCCTGCTGACGGTCGGCGTTCTCCGTCCGGCCCGTGTACGAGGCCACCTCAAGACCGCCCTGCCGCAGGAACGCGGTGGCCTCCTCGGCCGCCGCCACCGTGAGCGTGTAAATGATCCCGGAACCCGGCAGCTCGTCCAGATGCTCCGCCAGCCACGCCATCCGGTGGGCGGCGTCCGGCAGCTGCACCACGCCCAACCGCAGGCTCTCCCTGTCCAGCGGGCCACGCAGTACCAGCGCCTCGCCGCCACTGGTGCCCAGCTGCTCGGCCACGTCCGCCGTGACCCGGGCGTTGGCGGTCGCCGTGGTGGCCAGCACCGGCACGCCCGGGGCAAGGTCGGCCAGCATCGCCCGCAGCCTGCGGTAGTCGGGACGGAAGTCATGGCCCCAGTCGGAGATGCAATGCGCCTCGTCCACCACCAGCAGGCCCGTCGTGGCCGCGAGCTTGGGCAACATCTGGTCGCGGAAATCGACAGAATTAAGGCGTTCAGGACTTACCAGGAGAACATCGACGTCACCGAGCTCGACCTCCTCGTGGATCGTCTCCCACTCCTCCGGATTGGCCGAGTTGATGGTGCGCGCCTGGATACCGGCCCGCGCCGCCGACTCGACCTGGTTGCGCATCAACGCCAGCAGCGGCGAGACGATCACCGTAGGTCCGGAACCGCGTCGGCGCAGCAGAGCAGTGGCCACGAAGTACACCGCCGACTTGCCCCACCCCGTGCGCTGCACCACCAGCGCGCGGCGGCGCTCCACCACCAGGGCCGCCACAGCCCGCCACTGGTCCTCCCGCAGCCGCGCCGACCCCGTCGGATCACCGACCAGCTCGGCGAGGATGGCGTCGGCTTCGGCACGCAGCTCCAGATCGTTCATGCCCCCATGCAACCCGACGGCACGGACAATCGGCCACTTCACCCCGCGTGACGGACGGCACGCCCCGCTGCTCCACCAGCCGCCCGAGGGACGGACCGGGCCGAACCGAGCCCCGGGCCGGTCCGGCCCGCTGGTTACGTAAGGCACTGGACGGGGCACTGGCCGTACCGCCCACCCTGGTCTCCGCCCTTGCCGCCAAACCCGGCCCGTTGCCGCTCGTGGACGACTTCACCGAGACCGGCTGGACCCTCGCGGTCGCCGCCCGCCTGCTCAGAAGGGCCGGCGCACAGGCGGTGATGCCGCTGGTCCTGGCGGTGCAGGGCTGATGGGACATGTCTGCGGCCCACACGAACGACGCGGACGGTCCCAGGAGTCGCGGGGCGAGCGCCGGGTAGGGATATAAGCCGTGCGTCGCCCGATAACGGCCGGTGCCCTCAATTGCTCGTTGCCGCATCCCAGTTCGACAGGAAGAATTGAAGTCCGCTCCCCGCACGGCTCAGCCGTTGGCCGGTAGGGCTCTCCTGCGGTGTGCGCTCCCCCGAATCCGATCCCGCCCGCAGTGTGGGCGCGTAGCCGAAGGGAGGAACGTGACCTTCGGATTCGCTCCATCCTCGGCGGCATCGTTGTCAACGTCCGCCACCTCCGCCCACAGGGTGCTCGAACCCGCGGAGTGGGCGTCTGCGGGCATTCCTCTGCTGCGCAATCCGCGGGAGGTCGTCAGCGGACTGCACGCCCGGCACCGTCCCAGGCCCGCCACCGCCGTGGTCGCGGTCCTCGACCCGGACGAGCGGCTGCGGGCGAGTGCCTCCTTCGTCCGCCGGCAGGCGCCTGCCGACGGCTGGATGTTCCGCAACGCACTGCTGGACCAACTGCGCCAGGTCATCCCGCACGATCTGCGGCGCCGCACCCCGGTGCGCACCGCCGTACTGCTCTACTGCCGTGACGGTGAGGCGCGTTGGACCGAGGAGGACGGTGCGTGGATGTGGGGACTGCGTGACGCCTGCACACTGCACGGGCTGCGCTGCGGGGCGTACATCACGCTGACCCGGGACGGCTGGCAGGTCCTCGGCGAGGGCCGCGGGGGCCGGCGGCCGCACGCGTACTCGACACCCGAGCCCTTCGGCACCGCCGAGGCTCCACCCCCGCTGCCGCGCACCGGCGGCGCGGCCTCCGAGGTGCTGCGCCGCGCGGCGGCCCGCTGACGAAGAGGACGTCCCCCGTCACCCGTGCGTGCTGGACGACCAACCGGTGTCCGCACGACGAAGCCCCGCCGCCGGTCGAACGGCGCGGCGAGCACGACGTCGGCTTCCCTCGGCCCCGGACGAACTCGGAACCGCCGGAGGGTCCCTGGACCGCCGGACGGACTCAAGGCCGAATGGACTCGAGGCCGAATGGACTCGAGGCCGTACGGACTCAGGACCGCCGGACGGGCCGGACGCGGCTCAGACAGCCGCGCCCAGCACCGAGTTGACCTGCTGCGGATCACCGCAGACGACCAGCAGCGCACCGGCCTTGGTGTGCGCCAGGGACAGGGCCGCGGCACCAGCGGCCTGGGGGCCGCCGTTGATCGCGACCACGACCACGGGCCGGGACGCGGCACGCGAGGCCACGGCGGCGTCCGCGTAGAACACGTCGTCGCGCGCGTCGTGCTGCGCCCAGTAGGACGCCTCACCGAAGGACAGTTCGTGCGCGGCCCACGGATGCGACTCACCGGTGGTGATCACCAGTACGTCAGCCGGGGCACGGCCCGACTCCAGGAGCATGTCGACCGCTTCCTCGGCGGCGTCGAGCGCGCCGTCGGCGGAAGCCGGAACCAGTTGGATCTGCGGGGCCGCCGCGGCGGCAGGGGCGGTCGGCCGCGACGGCCCGGGCTTGGCCGGGGCCGACTCCCGCGACGCGCGCTGCGCCGGCGGCGCGGGCCGTGCGGCACCGGGACGACCGGGGCGCGGCGGAGCCGCGGGACGGGGGCCGGGAACAGGGCGGGGGGTCGGCGCGGTGCGGCCGGAAGACGGCGTGACGCGGGGACCCTGGGCACTCTCGTGAATCTGAGGCTCCTCGGGAATGAGAGGCATGGGCTGATATTTATCAAACGTTGGTGCGGCTCGCGTGGGCGGGTGCCACTTCAGGCCGAGCGGAAGGATCAGAAGTCGAAGCCGAGCTGACCTTCGACCTCCGGAACGCCTCCGTCTGCCCAGACGCGGACCTTCTTGAGGTGCCGCCACCTGGGCAGCGCATCAAGATACGCCCACGACAGCCGGTGGTACGGGGTGGGTCCCCGCTCCTCCAGCGCGGCCTTGTGCACGGGCGACGGATATCCGGCATTGGCCGCAAAGCCGAAGTCTGCATGCTCGATACCCAGTTCGGCCATCATTTTGTCGCGGTAGACCTTGGCGATCACCGAAGCCGCCGCGACGGCCACGCACGACTGGTCGCCCTTGATGACCGTACGGACCCTCCAGGGGGCCCCCAGGTAATCGTGCTTCCCGTCGAGGATGACCGCGTCCGGAGGGACGGGCAGACCCTCCAGGGCGCGCACCGCCGCGAGCCGCAGCGCCGCCGTCATCCCCAGGCTGTCGATCTCCTCCGGAGAGGCGTGCCCGAGGGCGTACGCGGTCACCCACGTCTGCAGTTCCGTGGCGAGTGCGGTACGTCGCTTCACGGTCAGCAGTTTGGAGTCGGTGAGTCCCACGGGTGGACGGCGCAGTCCGGTGACCGCCGCGCAGACGGTGACGGGACCGGCCCAAGCGCCGCGCCCCACCTCGTCGACACCGGCAATGACCTTCGCTCCGGTCGTCGCCCTGAGGGAGCGTTCGACGGTGTGAGTGGGGGGTTCGTACGGCATGGCGCCCTTAGCCTACGCTGCGCGGATCCCGCTGCGACACCCCGCCTTCCCTTGAGCATCCCCCCGCCCCGAACGCGGACGGCCGGGGTCCGGTTTCAAAGCCCGTTCGTTCGCTCACGCACATTCCGGCGCGGCGCGTCATCGTGCCCCGGACGACGTCCCGCACACCGCTGTTCGCCCTCTCCGACCTCGCTCCCACGGCCGCATTCCGAAAAGGGAGGAGACATCCGGAAGAAGCTTGATCCCCGACCCGTCCGCCCCTTCGGCGGTCACATTTGGAAGCACCCCACCCACACCGGGTCGCATTCGCGAATCATCGCGCGAAGCGCAGGTCACACGGACGCCGGGACCCAGTCGGGCAGTGCCTCCGTGCGCCGCACCCACTCGGCGGGCGGGGCCCCTGCCTTCCCCGAGGCGAGCACACCGCCCACGATGGCGCAGGTGGTGTCCACGTCACCGCCGGCCCGGGCAGTCGTCCAGAACGCGTCCTCGAAGTCGGCCAGGCACCGGGCGGCCGACCAGAGCGCGAAGGGCACCGTGTCGTGCGCCGTCGTGCGCCGTCCGGAGCCGAGCACCGCGGCGACGGTGGCCACGTCGCCGTAGTCGAGCATGTCGCGGGCGCGCCGCAGGCCGGCGCCGACGGCGCTCCTGGCCGGTACGAGGTCGATGACGCCGCCGAGCAGCGCCTGCGCGGTCGGCGGCCCGCCGGGCGCGGCGGCCAGTGCGGCGGCCGCGGCCACGGCCATGGCGCCCACGACGGCCTCACGGTGCTGGTGGGTGGGGTAGGCGGAGATCTCGGCCTGGTGGGTGGCCTGCTCCGGATCGTCCGCGTACCAGGCGCCCAGGGGCGCGGTGCGCATGGCGGCGCCGCTCCCCCACGACCCGTGCCCCTTGAACAGGGCAGGCGCCAGCGTGCGCCAGTCGCCGCCCTCGCTGATCCGCCGCAGCAGCCCCGCCGTACCCGCGCCGTACCCGCGCTCCGGTGCGTGGCGCCGGGCGAAGGACTGCGCCAGGGCGTCCTGGTCGACACGGTGGTGGGCGGCCAGGACGGTGACGACGGAGCAGGCCATCTCGGTGTCGTCCGTCCACTGCCACGGGCCGGGCGGCAGCTCGCGGCGCCTGAGCAGCGGGTGGTTCGCCGGGGCGAAGAACTGCGAGCCCAGCGCGTCCCCCACCGCGAGCCCGCGCGCACTGGCCAGCGCTCGTTCCAGGCGCACGCCCGGAGAGGAGTCAGGGGTCATCGCTCAGCCGCTCCATCCAGTGATCCCGTACGATTCCGGCTCACGCCACCGCTCAAACTGACGATCGAGCGTGTAGCGGCCGTCGTCCCCGAGAACGAGCATCCGCATCTCGGCGTTCCCCGGATTCGAGAGGCACTCGAACTCCGCGACGGTCCAGTGGAACCAGCGCATGCAGAAGAGCCGCATGGCCAGGCCGTGGGTCACCAGGAGGACGTTGGGCGGGTGGTCGGGGTCCTCGAAGCTGCGGAAGAGGCTCTCCAGGAAGCCGCCGACCCGGTCGTAGACGTCGGCTCCGGACTCGCCCTGGGCGAAGCGGTAGAAGAAGTGCCCGTAGGCGTCCCGGTAGGTCTTCTGGAGGCGCACGTCGTCGCAGTCCTGCCAGTTCCCCCAGTCCTGCTCGCGCAGCCGCGGCTCTTCGCGCACGCGTATGAGGCCGGGGTCCAGGTGGAAGGCGCGGAGGGTGTCGTGGGTGCGCCGGTAGGGGGAGACGTAGACGCTCACGCGTTCGCGTCCGAACAGTTCCCGCAGTTCCTTGCCGGTCTCCTCGGCCTGTCGCCGGCCCCGCTCGGTGAGTCCCAGCGCGTGGTCGGGTTCGCGCTCGTACACGGAGTCATCGACGTTGCCCGTTGACTCGCCGTGCCGGACAAGGATGATGCGCCGTGGTCGTGCCATGCCAGAACAGTAGATCGGGCCGGCGCCGTTCGAGGACTCCGGCGGGCCTCGTACGGCGCACATCACACAAATCGTGCGGCACGCGCCACACACGCGCGTGGGCCGGCGTCCGCCGTCACACCGTCCAGGTGCTCTCGAGTTCCACGATGTCACCCGTGAGCGACGCCACGTCGGCCTCCGTCTGGGCGCGCAGCGCGAGGCGCTCCACGCGCTCGGTGCGGTACTTGCCGTGCTCGGCGGAGGACTGCCACATGGACAGCACGAGGAACTCGTTGCCGGGGGCCTCACCGAACAGGCCGCGCACCATGCCGGGCGAGCCGGCCATCGCCGGGTTCCAGACTTTCTCCTGCATCAGCGTGAAGTGCTCGGTGCGCTCCTCGTGGACCCGGCAGAGGGCGACCCGCAGCAGGTCGGCGTCCGAGAAGCGGGGTTCGAAGCCGGTCTTCACGTCGAACCGGTAGTCGAACAGCCGGACCTGGGCGTCCTTGAAGGTGCCGGCCTGCGTCGCGGCCAGCCGGTCGTGGGAGCGGGCCATGAAGGAGTCGTAGAAGGCACGGCTCTCCCAGAAGGCGAAGATGTGCGCGACACCCGGCCGCCCCCGGCTCCACCCGCCCCCCTGTCCCCGAAACCCCGGCTCTCCAAGAAGCCCCGCCCATTTCCGCTGCCCCCGCTCGAAGCCCCGGCGGTCCACCACGGTGCAGCGAATCCACTTGACCAGCACCGCGCCATCGTAAGGCCCTGGGACGTGGCCTCGGTCACTCTCGTGGGGACAGCGCCCGCGCAAGCGCCCCCGCGCGCGTGGCACGATGGACAACAAGCGCCCGCTGAAGGGAAGTTGAGGCAGAGGGGCGCACAAGGTCGGTCAAGGGGAGTCAGATGAGCGGACTCAGCAAGGGGATCGGCAAGGTCGAGGTCGCGGTCAAGTGGGATCCCAGTCCCGCGGGGCAGCCGCCCACCGACCTGGATCTGGTCGCCGCAACCTACCGGGCGGGCGACCCGCATGGCGAACCAGCCTATGTGGTGCATTTCGACAGCCGCTCTCCCGACGGCACCATCTATCTCAACCGGGACAGCAGGGACGGTCAGGGCTTCGGGTGGGACGAGGTGATGACACTGGAACTCGACCGGCTCGGCGACGGGTACGCGCGCGTGGTGGTCGGCGTCGTCATCCAGCAGCGTCCGGCACGCCGCACCTTCGCCGGCGTCCTCGCTCCCGGAATGCGCGTCCGGGAGGGGTACACCGTTCTCGCCGAGGGCGATTTCGGCGGCGTCCTCGGCGCGACGGCGGCCACACTCGCGGAGTTCACGCGGAACGAGGCGGGTACCTGGGAGTTCCGCCCCGGCGTCCAGGGCTTCGAGGACGACCCGGAGGGCTTCACCCACAGCATGGGCCGGGCACGCCCGTCGTAGCCGAAACGCGTAAGGGGCGCCGGCCCATGGCCGGCGCCCCTTACTTCACGGTGTTGCCATCCGATCAGCTGCACCCGCTGGTCGAGCCGCAGCCCTCGCAGATGTAGCAGGAGCCGGCCCGCTGCATCTTCGTTCCGCAGGAGAAGCACAGCGGGGCGTCGGCCTGGATGCCGAGCTGCATCTCCACCAGCTCGGCGCTGGTGTGCGCCTGCTGGGGCGCGGGCTTGGCCGACTCGACCTCGGCCTTGGGCGTGGCGACCGCCTTCAGGTCCGTCTGGCGCGGCGCCGACTGGGCCAGGCCCTCGACGTCGACCTCGTCGTCGGCCGGCTCGTAGGAGCCGGTCTCGAGGTGGCGCTGACGCTCCTCGGCGGAATGGATGCCGAGCGCGGAGCGCGTCTCGAAGGGCAGGAAGTCCAGCGCCAGGCGGCGGAAGATGTAGTCGACGATCGACTGCGCCATCCGCACGTCCGGGTCGTCGGTCATGCCGGCCGGCTCGAAGCGCATGTTGGTGAACTTCGAGACGTACGTCTCCAGCGGCACGCCGTACTGGAGACCCACCGACACGGCGATCGAGAAGGCGTCCATCATTCCCGCGAGGGTGGAGCCCTGCTTGGACATCTTCAGGAAGACCTCGCCGAGACCGTCGTCAGGGTAGGAATTGGCGGTCATGTAGCCCTCGGCGCCGCCGACCGTGAAGGAGGTGGTGATGCCGGGCCGGCCCTTGGGCAGCCGCTTGCGGACCGGGCGGTACTCGACGACCTTCTCGACCGCGCTGCGGATCGTGTCCTCGGCCTTCTTGGCGACCTCGGTCTTCTCGTCCTTCTTCTTCGCGGAGAGCGGCTGACCGACCTTGCAGTTGTCGCGGTAGATGGCGAGCGCCTTGACGCCCAGCTTCCACGCCTCGAAGTAGATCTCCTCGACCTCCTCGACGGTCGCCGACTCCGGCATGTTGACCGTCTTGGAGATGGCGCCGGAGATCCACGGCTGGATCGCGGCCATCATGCGGACGTGGCCCATCGGGGAGATGGCGCGCTCGCCCATGGCGCAGTCGAACACCTCGTAGTGCTCGTGCTTGAGGCCGGGGGCGTCGATCACATTGCCGTGCTCGGCGATGTGGGCGACGACCGCCTCGATCTGCTCCTCCTGGTAGCCCAGGCGGCGCAGGGCCTGCGGGACGGTGCCGTTGACGATCTGCATCGAGCCGCCGCCGACCAGCTTCTTGAACTTGACCAGCGCGAGGTCGGGCTCGACGCCCGTGGTGTCGCAGGACATGGCCAGGCCGATGGTGCCGGTGGGCGCGAGGACGGACGCCTGGGAGTTGCGGAAGCCGTTCTTCTCGCCGATCCGCAGCACGTCCTGCCAGGCCTCCGTGGCGGCGGCCCAGACCGGCGTGTCCAGGTCGTCCATACGGACGGCCGTGGCGTTGGCGTCGGCGTGCTGCTTCATGACCCGCAGGTGCGGCTGGGAGTTGCGGGCGTAGCCGTCGTACGGGCCGACGACCGCGGCGAGCTCGGCCGAGCGCCTGTAGGCGGTACCGGTCATCAGGGAGGTGATGGCACCGGCGAGGGTGCGGCCGCCGTCGGAGTCGTAGGCGTGGCCCGTCGCCATCAGCAGCGCGCCGAGGTTGGCGTAGCCGATGCCGAGCTGGCGGTACGCGCGGGTGTTCTCGCCGATCTTCTGGGTCGGGAAGTCCGCGAAGCAGATGGAGATGTCCATCGCCGTGATGACCAGCTCGACGACCTGGGCGAAGCGCTCGACCTGGAAGGACTGGTGGCCCTGGCCGTCGTCCTTGAGGAACTTCATCAGGTTCAGCGAGGCGAGGTTGCAGGACGTGTTGTCCAGGTGCATGTACTCGCTGCAGGGGTTCGAGCCGTTGATGCGGCCGGACTCCGGGCAGGTGTGCCAGTGGTTGATCGTGTCGTCGTACTGGATGCCCGGGTCGGCGCAGGCCCAGGCGGCCTCCGCCATCTTGCGGAACAGGTCCTTGGCGTCGACCTGCTCGATGACCTCGCCGGTCATCCGCGCGCGCAGGCCGAACGTCCCGCTCTCCGAGACCGCCTTCATGAACGTGTCGTTCACGCGGACCGAGTTGTTGGCGTTCTGGTACTGGACGGAGGTGATGTCATCGCCACCGAGGTCCATGTCGAAGCCCGCGTCGCGCAGGGCGCGGATCTTCTCCTCCTCCTTGACCTTGGTCTGGATGAAGTCCTCGATGTCGGGGTGGTCGACGTCGAGGATGACCATCTTGGCCGCGCGGCGGGTGGCGCCGCCGGACTTGATGGTGCCGGCGGAGGCGTCGGCACCGCGCATGAAGGAGACGGGCCCGGAGGCGTTGCCGCCGGAGGAGAGCAGCTCCTTGGAGGAGCGGATGCGGGAGAGGTTCAGGCCGGCGCCGGAGCCGCCCTTGAAGATCATGCCCTCTTCCTTGTACCAGTCGAGGATCGACTCCATGGAGTCGTCGACGGACAGGATGAAGCAGGCGGAGACCTGCTGGGGCTGCTTGGTGCCGACGTTGAACCAGACGGGGCTGTTGAAGCTGAAGATCTGGTGCAGGAGGGCGTAGGCCAGCTCGTGCTCGAAGATCTCGGCGTCGGCGGGCGAGGCGAAGTACTTGTTCTCCTCGCCGGCCTGCCGGTACGTCTTCACGATGCGGTCGATCAGCTGCCTGAGGCTGGTCTCGCGCTGCGGAGTACCGACGGCACCGCGGAAGTACTTGCTGGTGACGATGTTGACCGCGTTCACCGACCAGAAGTCGGGGAACTCGACGCCACGCTGCTCGAAGTTGACCGAGCCGTCGCGCCAGTTGGTCATGACGACGTCACGGCGCTCCCAGGCCACCTCGTCGTACGGGTGCACGCCGGGGGTGGTGTGGATGCGCTCGATACGCAGTCCCTTGTTGGCCTTGGTGCCCTTGGCTCGGGAACCTCGTGCCGGACCGCTCGCCGTCTCTGTCATGCCGCCTCCCTGTACGGGCGTAAACGCCCTGAAGTGCCCCTGTTGTTCCGGAGCACGGTGTTCTGTCTGGCGTCGCGGGCGCCCTCGCTGCCACCCGCGACCGGTTTCACTCACCGCCGCCGAGCCGGGTCAGGACGCGTCGTCCTGACCGGCCCGCTGCTCAGTCGGCGGCGCCTGCGGGCGGGGGGACCTCAGCCGTCCCACCGCGCCCGCGGCCGTCTTCCTGGCACCCCGCGCAAGCGCCGTCGCCGTCCTGCGCGGCGGGGTGCACCGTTCCTTCTCTGAGTTCCGCGATGGCGGACTCGAAGTCCTCCAGCGAGTCGAACGCCCGGTAGACGGACGCGAACCGCAGATAGGCGACGAGGTCGAGCTCCTTCAGGGGGCCGAGTATGGCGAGCCCCACCTCGTGAGCGGCCACCTCGGCGCTGCCGCTGGCGCGCACCGCCTCCTCGACCCGCTGGCCCAGCTGAGCAAGGGCGTCCTCAGTGACGGGCCGCCCCTGGCAGGCCTTGCGCACACCGTTGATGACCTTGATCCGGCTGAAGGGCTCGGTGACTCCGGACCGCTTGACCACGATGAGCGAGCACGTCTCCACCGTCGTGAACCGACGGGAGCAGTCAGGGCACTGGCGGCGCCTGCGGATGGACGTGCCGTCGTCCGTGGTGCGGCTGTCGACCACGCGGCTGTCGGGGTGCCTGCAGAAGGGGCAGTGCATGGACTCCAACCCTCCTCACAGCAGACTCAATGACCTCACCAGACCCATGGGCCCCGCGAAGCAGGCACAAGCATAGGCGATGAACAGCGGCGCGAAGACCGGGGGGAACACAATCTGTGGGCCGCTGTAGCCATCCAACCACTACATGTGGGGATCGACTCCATTGGGGCAGGCGATACGCGCGTGTCGCGTGATGCGGCCACGCGGCGTGCACCGGCGCCGCCGCGGGCAACACGCCGGTTGCGCCCGCGCCCGCCGGGGGAGCTTACGGAGATACCGTGAGCGCCGCACGGAGGACGCGTGGGACTCCCGGGCAGACGGGAGGCGGCACCCGGATGACGGCATACCGGATGGCAGACTGGGGCAGCCGCCCACGAGGTCGCCGTCCCGGCGGTGAAGAGTACAACAATGAGCGCTTTTGCCTGCCGGTCACCGCACTGCCCTTACACCCAGAAACGTGATCAAGTCCGGCTGTCGGCGTTTTTTCACTCGAACGTGTGTTTGGCGCAACCTTTCGAAAGCAACTACCGTTGTGCCGGAGGGAGACCATCGAGAGGGGCCGACGTGACCACCACCGCAGACAGTGCCACCATCACTGCCCAGGACCGCTCCCAGGGCCGACTCGAGCCGGTGCATGCGATGAACGAAGCCACGAATCCCGAGGGGCACAAGCGCTCCCTGCCGGGCCGACCTCCGGGCATCCGGGCGGACAGCTCGGGCCTCACCGACCGACAGCGCCGGGTGATCGAGGTCATCAGGGACTCCGTGCAGCGGCGCGGCTACCCGCCGTCGATGCGGGAGATCGGGCAGGCCGTCGGCCTCTCCAGCACCTCCTCGGTCGCACACCAGCTGATGGCCCTGGAGCGCAAGGGGTTCCTACGGCGTGATCCGCACCGTCCGCGCGCGTACGAGGTCCGCGGCTCCGACCAGGCCACCGCGTTGCAGCCGACGGACACGGTCGGCAAGCCGGCCGCCTCGTACGTCCCTCTGGTCGGCCGGATCGCCGCCGGTGGTCCCATCCTCGCCGAGGAGTCGGTCGAGGACGTCTTCCCCCTGCCCCGGCAGCTGGTCGGCGACGGAGAGCTCTTCGTCCTGAAGGTCGTCGGCGACTCGATGATCGAGGCCGCGATCTGCGACGGCGACTGGGTCACCGTCCGCCGTCAGCAGGTCGCCGAGAACGGCGACATCGTGGCCGCGATGATCGACGGCGAGGCCACCGTCAAGCGCTTCAAGCGCGAGGACGGCCACGTCTGGCTCCTCCCGCACAACGCGGCGTACGAGCCGATCCCGGGCGACGAAGCGACCATCCTCGGCAAGGTGGTGGCGGTCCTGCGGCGCGTGTGAGTACCGCGCCGGGCGGACTCGCCCACCTGCCCCCTTGATCGGGCCCCGGGACCCCTGCGCCGGTTCCGGGGCTCCGTGCTGTGCGTCGTCTGGTCGTACGGGGCAGTTCCCGTCACCGTGCTCGCGGATCGTGGGGGTGGCCTGACCACCACCGGTCAGACCGCCCCCACGGTCACTTGCCTTCCTGCTCGGCCACCGCGTTGATGGCCGCCAGCGACTTGCGGACCTGGTTGCGGTCCGTGGTGTGCCAGAAGTCGGGCAGCGACGCCTTCAGATAGCCGCCGTACCTGGCAGTCGCCAGACGCGGATCCAGCACGGCGACCACACCCCGGTCCCCCGAGGCCCGTACGAGACGTCCGGCGCCCTGGGCCATGAGGAGCGCCGCGTGGGTGGCGGCCACCGCCATGAAGCCGTTGCCGCCGGCGTCCTCCACGGCCTTCTGGCGGGCGCTCATCACCGGGTCGTCGGGGCGCGGGAACGGAATCTTGTCCATGACGACCAGCTGACAGCCGGGTCCGGGGACGTCCACGCCCTGCCAGAGCGACAGCGTGCCGAAAAGGCACGTCTTCGGGTCCGCCGCGAAGTTCTTGATCAGCTCGCCCAGCGTCTCCTCGCCCTGGAGCAAGATCGGGTACTCGGGGATACGGCCCCGCAACTCCTCGGCGGCCAGCTGGGCCGCCCGCATGGAGGAGAACAGACCGAGCGTGCGTCCGCCCGCCGCCTGGATCAGCTCCGTCAGCTCGTCGAGCATGTCACCCCGGTCACCGTCCCGCGCGGGACGCGCCAGGTGCTTGGCGATGTACAGGATGCCCTGCTTGCGGTAGTCGAAGGGGGAGCCGACGTCGACCCCCTTCCACTGCGGCACGTCGTCGCCCTCGGTGCCCTCCGGCGCGAGACCGAGGGAGGCGCCGACGCCGTTGAAGTCGCCGCCCAGTTTGAGGGTCGCGGAGGTCAGGACGACGGAGCGGTCCGCGAAGAGCTTCTCCCGCAAGAGGCCCGAGACGGACATGGGAGCGACGCGCAGGGAGGCGCCGAAGCGGTCGTGGCGCTCGTACCAGACGACGTCCCACTCGGAACCGTTGGTGATGCGCTCCGCCACGTCGTGCACGTTCTCCACCGAGGCCAGCGCCTGTTTCCGGACGGCGTCCTCGTCCTGGACCGACCTGTCACGGGTCGCGCCCAGGGCGGAGATGACATTGCGCGAGGCGTCCCGCAGTGCCAGCAGCACATAGCCGAGGTCCTCGGGGATCTCTTCCAGGCGGCCGGGCAGGGCCAGTTCCATCAGACGCTCGAAGCCCTCGGCCGCGGTCTGCAACTGATCGGCGGCCTTCTCGTTCACCAGCTTGGCGGCACGGCGCACCGCGCGGTTGACCTGGCCGGGGGTGAGCTCACCGGTGGCGACGCCCGTGACCCGTGAGACGAGCTCGTGCGCCTCGTCGACGATGAGCACCTCGTGCTGCGGGAGGACCGGCGCTCCCTCGATGGCGTCGATCGCGAGCAGCGCGTGGTTGGTGACGACGACCTCGGCGAGCTTGGCGTGCTCACGGGCCATCTCGGCGAAGCATTCGGCGCCGTAGGCGCACTTGGAGGCGCCCAGGCACTCCCGCGACGAGACCGACACCTGCGCCCAGGCCCGGTCGGACACTCCGGGCGTCAGGTCGTCGCGGTCGCCGGACTCGGTCTCGTCGGCCCAGTCGCGCAGCCGCAGCAGGTCCTGGCCCAGCTTGCTGGTCGGCGCGGCAGCCTCGAACTGGTCGAACAGTCCCTCCTCCTCGTCCTGCGGCATGCCCTCGCGCAGGCGGTGCAGGCACAGATAGTTCGACCGGCCCTTGAGCATGGCGAACTCCGGGCGGCGGCGCAGCAGCGGGTGCAGTGCGTCGACCGTGCGCGGCAGGTCCCGCTCGACGAGCTGGCGCTGGAGGGCGAGGGTGGCGGTGGCCACGACCACTCTCTCCCCGTGGGCGAGGGCGGGTACGAGGTAGCCGAGGGACTTTCCGGTGCCGGTGCCGGCCTGGACCAGCAGATGCGAGCCGTCGTCGATCGCGTCCTCGACGGCTTGGGCCATGGTCACCTGGCCGGGGCGCTCCGAACCGCCGACGGCGGCGACGGCGGCATGCAGGAGTTCGGGGAGGGAGGGCTTCGTCATAGCGCGACCACCCTACGGCTCGGGACTGACAATCGGGCGATCAAGGCGAGTTCCGGTGGCTGGGGATCTCCTACTCCCGTCCGGCGGGGTGGGAACCGGATCGGCCCGGGCGGTGTACCAGACGTGATGGCACTGGGGCTCACTGTCACAGCAGATCACGCAGTGACCGGTCGCGGATCATGAGGGCGGCCCGCTTGACGGGCAGGTCGACCTCGGCGGCGAACCGGAAACCGGCGCTCAGAAGAGCGGCCACGGAGGGTGCGTTGCGCAGGTCGGGTTCGGCGAGGACGCGGGCGCAGGGGACGCGTCGGTCGAGCACCAGGTCGGCCACGGCTCTGAGCAGGGTGCTGCCGAGCCCTCGCCCACGGTCGGCGACGCCGCCGATCAGGAGATGGATACCGGTGTCGTGCGGCCGGGCCGGGTAGTGCCGGGCCAGGGGATCGAGGTCGGCCCGGTAGATCTCCCAGTAGCTCATCGGCGTGCCCTCGAGCAGGCCGATACAGGGGACACTGCGGCCGTCGCCGTCGAGTTGCGCAAGCAGATGGATCTCGGTCACGTCCTGCGGCCCGGCCAGTTGCCAGAACTCCGCGACGGCGGGGTCGTTCATCCAGCGACTGATCAGCGGCAGATCCCGCTCCAGCCGGACGGGAACCAACTGGAACGCGCCGACGGGGGTGAGGGTGGGGCCCCAGTCACCCACGCCGTCGAGCAGGTCGGCCACGGCCGGGGTGCGCGTCCCGGTCGTCCCCCCGAAGCGCGCGACGAAGTCGTCCGGCAGGCGCAGTTCGAGCGTGTCCGCTCCGTCGGTGCCCGCCTCGGTCGTGCGGAGGGGGGGAGCGGTTGCCGGCGCTTGCCCGGTGGCGGCTTCGGCGTCGGTGGGAGGCATGGCGCGCTCCTCTCGGAAGGAGGGTCTACGAAGGACGGGAGTCGAAGTCACGTCGGAGTGCGGGGCAGAGGAACGGTCAGAGGAACAAGGGGTTGGCGATGGTGACGTAGACGGACTGGGTGTCGACCGGGCCGACGAGTTCGTCGAGGCCGTGCAGCCGGGTCAGCAGGTTGGCCTTGCAGCGCAGCACCGGGGAGTCGAGCAGGCGGCCCGGCAGGGTGGAGCGCATGCGGGCCGGTCCAGATGCCGTGGCGGCGAGGAAGCGGCGGAAGGCGGCCAGCAGCAGCCGCTCGTCGGCGAGCCGTTGGGAGCCGAAGGCGCCGATCAGACCGAACACGTTGTTGACGGCGAGGTAGTAGGCGAAGCGTTCGTCGGTGACGTCGTCGGAGACGAAGGTGTCGCTGTGCTCGCCGATGCCGGGCAGCCGGGCGTCGAGTTCCGCGTGCCGGGAGACGCGGAAGTAGTAGCCCTGGTTGTCGCGGTAGCGACCGCCCGCGGGCCAGCCTTCGTCGTCCAGCAGGAGCAGCGTGTTCTGCTGGTGCGCCTCCAGGGCGACCCCGGCCTCGCCATCCAGCCACAGCACGGGGCGGACCACCTGTTCGAGGTAGCGCAGGAACCACTCGGTGGCGACGGCTCTCGACGGACGGCCGGTGCGGACGGCGAGGCCGGTGACGACCTCGGCCAGGCGGGACCGCAGGGAGAGGGGGGCGCCGGCCCGGGGATAGGGCCGGGGTGCCACGAGTCCCGCGACGCAGGAGACGTCGTCCGCCGCATGGAACGGGTTGTGCCGGATCATCACGTCCAGACCCGGCATCGGTGTCCCGTCCTGGTCGTCCACGGCCAGCCAGGCCGGGTCGCGGACGATGTCGAAGCCGGGGTGCGCCGCGCGCCACTCCGGGGAGAGACCACTGCGTAGCAGCCGGTGGACCTCCACACCCCGGTGCAGTTCCTTGCGGAGGTTCTCACGACGGGAGTTGGTGATGCGCAGGCCCAGCGACAGCTTGAGCATGGCGGCCGCGCCGGTGCGGTGGACGGTGCGTACGGAGGAGGTGGGATGCCAGGACGGCCCACAGGGGCCGAGGTCGCGCAGGAGTCCCGCGTCGAGCAGGGCCGCCGCACCTGGGCGGTGGCGTACCTCGCGCGACTGCCACGGGTGCAGCGGCAGGGCGGTATATCCGTCGGGCAGGGGCAGCTCCGCTCCGGCGAGCCGGGCGGTGAGCAGCCCCGCGGGTACCGTCCGGCCGCGTTCGGTCCAGGCGGAGTCGGTGGCGAGTACGGAGTCGGCGACCGCCAGCCAGTGCAACGGGAAGGAGCCTCGCGATTCGGGCGAGTAGTGGCGGACCTCGGCTTCCGACAGGCCCTCGCGGCTCTTCGGGGTGGGGTGCAGCGGATGCCCGAGCAGGAGGGCCTGCTCCGCGGAGAGGAAACGGTCGGTTCCGTCGGTGGGACGGTGCCGGCGGTCGCGCAGGAAGAGAGTGGTGCCGCGGACGGAGTCGGCGACACGGGCGACGAGGTCGAGTGCGGCGGTGTCGCAGGGCTCGGCCGAAGTCCGCTCCGGTGACGGGTCGACGGCTGCGGGCCCACGCGAGGGTCTGGGGACGCGGCTCCTGACGCGTGCTTCCCGGGCGAGCAGGGTGGCGACCGTGACGGCGTCGGCCGGCGGGGCGTCCTCCGGGGCGTCGGCCAGGTACGGAAGGCCGAAGCGGTGCCAGCCCGTCGGGGACCAGTGGTGGACGGGCACGAGCAGGGCCGTCCCGCCGGCCCGTAGGGGGATGCGGAGGGTGCCGTAGCAGGGAGCGGCGGCGCCGGTCTCGCGCACCCAGCAGCGCAGGAGGTTCTCCACGGCCGCGGACTGGGCGGCCGTGTGCGGGTCGGGGTGTTCCAGGAGGTCGGTGGGTGTGCCGTCGAGCCGTGGAGCGGCCGATGTCCTTCTCGGCTGACGGGGGACCGTCTCGGCCGGGTCGGGGGTGGGGCGGGAGCGGCCGTGGGGGATGGGGGTGAGGTTCAAGACGGCTCCTCGGGTGACGTTCGGGTCGACGTGTCCGGCCGATGACGGACCGGTTGGGCGACCGTGGGGGGCGGCGGTCAGGGCAGCAGTGGGGCGGTACGGGTGAGCGGTGGGCTCGGAGGGGGTGCGTATCCGGCGGTATCCGGGGGTTTCGGGATGTGCCGGTGGGGCGGCTGGCGGAGCGGGGCGGTCGCCTTCGGCGGGCTGTCCGGCCCGTGGGGTCAGGGGTTCGGCAGGGCGAGCGTCGGACGCGGGCGTCGGGAGTGGGGCGTCGGGCGTCGGGTGAACTGGTCGGCCCGTCCGGCTCAGGCACCGGTGGCTCGGGCCAGGTCGGTGGCGCGGGGCCAGTGCCAGCCCGGACCTGTTCGTCCCGGGCACCGGCCGACGACGACGGCCGGAGGGTGTGTGTTACCCCGCGCCTTCCGAGCGGCCGGTGAGTCGCGGCTGCCTCCGAGGGGTCCCGCGCTCCTGGCCGTCCCGGCCGGTGTGGCTCCGGGCCGCCGCTTCGACCGCGTCGGCCAGGCGGCCAAGCACCGCGGCGGCCTGCTCGTCGGTGATCGTCAGCGGGGGAAGGAGTCGTACGACGCTCGCGTGGCGGCCGCCGAGTTCCACGATCAGGCCCCGCCGCAGGCACTCCCGTTGGACGGCGGCGGCGAGTTCGGGTGCGGCGGGACGGGTCTCTCGGACACTGGGTGACGCCGGCCCCGGGCTGTCATCGACACAGCCACCCGCGCCGATGCCCCAGTCATCGCCCCTCGCCGACGGCAACTCCCGGGCGTCGCAGCGGCGGAATTCCTCGGCTCCCGACGCCCGGCCGGCCCCGGCGCGACGCTGCTCCGCCACCACCACACCGTCCACCACCGCCGTCGTTCCAGTCGTCCCCGTGCCCGAGCTTCCCGGCGTGCCCGGCGCCCCCACACCGGTCCCTCCCGAACCAGCCGCCGAGCTGCCCCCGCTGTCCCTCTCGAAGTCCCCCTCCGGATCCACCAGTTCGAGGCCGATCATGAGCCCGCGGCCGCGTACCTCGCCGACGCAGGGGAAGTGGCCGGCCAAGTCGCGGAGTTGGGTCAGCATGTGGAAGCCGAGGGACGCGGCGTGTTCGGCCAGGCGGTTCTCGCGGACATGGGCCAGGGTGGCCGTGCCGGCGGCCATGGCGAGCTGGTTGCCGCGGAACGTTCCCGCGTGGGCGCCGGGTTCCCAGACGTCCAGGTCGTCGCGGTAGACCACGACGGCCAGCGGAAGGCTGCCGCCGATGGCCTTGGACAGCACCATCACGTCCGGTGTGACACCGCTGTGCTCCACCGCCCAGAAGGTGCCCGTGCGGCCCACCCCTGTCTGGATCTCGTCGGCGATCAGTGGGACCGACCGCTCCTCGGTGATCCGGCGCATGCGCCGCATCCAGTCGTCCGGGGCGGGAATCACCCCGCCCTCGCCCTGGACGGGTTCGAGGATCATCCCGGCGGGCAGCGGTACGCCCGACTTCGGGTCGTCCAGGACCGACTCGGTCCACCGGGCGGCGAGTTCGGCTCCGCGTGCGCCGCCGACGCCGAAGGGGCAGCGGTAGTCCTGCGGGTAGGGCAGGCGCGCGACCCGTACGTCGGTGGCGTGGCCCGAGGCGGCGAGCGCTCCCTCGGTCATCCCGTGGTAGGCGCCGGCGAAGGCCAGCATCCCGGTACGGCCGGTGGCGGCCCGGACAAGTTTGAAGGCGGCCTCCACCGCGTCCGTGCCGGCCGGGCCGCAGAACTGCACGCGTGCCCGGCCGGCGAGTCCGGGCGGCAGGGTGTGGAACAGCTCGGTGACGAAGGCGTCCTTGACGGGTGTGGCGAGATCGAGGGCGTGCAGGGGCGCGCCGGAGTCGAGGACCTTGCGGATGGCCTCCAGGACGACGGGGTGGTTGTGGCCGAGGGCAAGGGTGCCCGCGCCGGAGAGGCAGTCCAGGTAGCGGCGGCCGTCCGCGCCCTCGAGGGTCAGCCCGCGGGCCCTTACGGGCACGATCGGCAGGGCTCGCGCATAGGTGCGCGCCGCCGACTCGCGCGCCGACTGCCGCCGCAGGATCCCCTCGAGCGAGGCGTGCGCCCCCGGGGACGCGCAGCTTACGGGCGCAGACTCCGTCACGGTCACGGCTCCTTGTCCTCCCGCTGTTCCAGGGCGTCGGCCTGCCACTGACGCAAGGCGCCGGCCTCTCGCGCCGCCGGGGCGAGTCACCGCCCACGGCGCGGGGGTCCCGGACGCGGACATCAGGACCCTCACCGCTACAACCCCGGACGGAGCGCACGGTTACGGGTGAGCTCAAGATCCCCGGCGTCAGGGATCGCTGCTCGTCGGCGCGCCGGTCCCGGGGGGGTGTGACCAATCCGCGGCGGTCTCGCACGGGACGTCGGACAATGGGGATCGGGATCGCAGGCGAAACCGGCGGAGCAGGCGCGAGGACCTAGGGTCTTTCGTTTGGATCAGGCCGGATCAGGGAGCGGGGTCTGGTGCCGTGGATCGCAAGGCGGAGGAGGGCGGCGGGGCGGAGCCCTGCCAACCGACGACAACGCCGCGAGGCACGGTGCCAGGGCCCGCGAGCCCGGCATGATCCATACGAGAGGCCCCAAGCATGAGCGACGAGACATCGCCCGTGGCGGGGCTGACCACGGGAGCTCTGGCCCGCCGCCTGGGCGTGTCCCCGACCACCCTGCGCTCCTGGGACCGCCGCTACGGACTGGGGCCCGCCGTGCGGGAGGGGGGACGGCACCGGCGCTGGAGTCCCCAGGACATCGCGATGGTGGAGGAGATGTGCCGGCTGACGTCGGCGGGCGCGCCCCCGGCCGAAGCGGCCCGGGTGACCCGCCTGAGGCGCGGCGGCCCGCCCGGGCAGGCCGAACCGTCCCCCGCCGTGCCCTCCGCCCGGCGCGCGTCGTCGTCCGGGGTGGGGGAGCCGCCTCTCCGCGGGGGCGCCGGCGGCGGGCTGCCGCTGGGCGACGTGCGGCAGGAGTGCCGGGGCCTGGCCCGTGCCGCGGTGCGCCTGGACGCGCCGGAGCTGGAGAGCCGACTGCTGGACGCGGTCCGGCGGTACGGGCTGACCGTGGCGTGGGAGGAGGTGATGGTGCCGACCCTGCGCGCGGTGGGCCGCAAGTGGGTGTCGTCCGGCGAGCGGTACGTGGAGGTGGAGCACCTGCTGTCCTGGCAGGTGTCGACCACCTTGCGCAGCATGCCGCTGCTGCTGCCCCGCGCCGCGGTCCGGGTGGACGTTCCGCCGGTGGTGCTGGCCTGCGTGACCGGTGAGCAGCATTCCCTCCCCCTGGAGGCGCTGAACGCGGCGCTGGGCGAGCGAGGGGTGCCGACCCGGATGCTGGGCGCCGCGGTGCCGGTGGAGGCGCTGCTGGCCTGCGTGCGGCGTACCGGTCCGACCGCCGTGGTCCTGTGGTCGCAGGCCCGCTCCACCGCGTCGGTGCCACTGGCCCGGCGGGTCGCGGCTCTGGAGTGGGGGGCGCCGGGGGCGCGCGGGCGGCCTGCCGTCCTGCCCGCCGGTCCGGGCTGGGAGCGGCGGACCTGTCGGGACTTCCCCCGCTGCGTCGGCCTGCGGGACGCGGTCGGGACGCTGAGCCGCCTCTGCGGTGGCGACGGTGCCGCGGCGCACTCCGCACGGGCGCGCTGAGGGGCAGGACCCGGGGCGAACCGCCTGACCGGGGAACCGCCTGTGGCGGAACCACTGCCCGTAGCGAAACCGTTGCCGTTCCGTCGGCGGGCCCCCACGCCGAACGCATAGTGTGTGGTGCCGTTCGCGCACGCCGCGGGGCCGGGGTGAACCGGCCCCGGATTCACGGTGGGAGTGCGACGGCAAGCAGCAAGTCCGTTCTTAGCAGGGGGAGTCAGAGCATGCGACCCATACGCCCGTTCTTCACCGCGCGTCGAGGAGGGGGCGCCCGCCGCACAACCTCCCCCGTGCTGACCGCCGTTGCCCTGGCCTCGGGGCTCGCGCTCCTCGCCACGGGCTGCGACTCGGGCGACAGCGAGGCCGACGGGCGGCCCTCCGCCGTCGCGACCGCCGACGACACGGGCGGAACCAGCGACGGAAAGATCAAGATCCCGGACGACATCAGGAAGAAGCTCAAGGAACACGGGATCGACATCGACAAGTGGAAGAACGGCGCCTGGAAGGACTGGAACCAGGACGACTGGCTCCGTGAGGCGAAGGACTACGTCAACCCGATCATCAAGGACCTGTGGGATCCCGAGCGGATGCGCCGCGCCAAGGACCCGGACAAGGGCGTCGACAACGATCTCTCGGGCGACCAGGGTGTCACCGACCCGACTCCGGTCCCGGTGACGGCGCGTGCGGTCTCGCCGGCGTACCACGCGAACGCGGCGACGGCGGGGAAGGTGTTCTTCGACTCCCCCGAGGGCACGATGGTCTGCTCGGCGACGGTCGTTCAGGACCCGGCCCACCCGGGCAAGTCCAACCTCGTGTGGACGGCAGGCCACTGCGTGCACGCCGGCAAGAAGGGCGGCTGGTACCGCAACATCGCCTTCGTGCCCTCGTACAACGACGCGGGCCGCAGCACCGCCGATCTGCAGAACGCCGCCAAGGACGAGGTCGCCCCGTACGGCGTGTGGTGGGGGGACTGGACGCAGACCTCGGAGCAGTGGATCGAGCAGGGCGGTCCGACCGGGGGGCAGGGTGCCGCCTACGACTTCGCGGTCATCCATGTGACGCCCGAGCAGGGCGGCGGCGGCCGGTCGCTGGAGGAGACCGTCGGTGCGGCGCTCCCCGTGGACTTCGCCGCCCCGGCCGTGCCCAAGGTGCAGAGCCTGACCGCGACCGGCTACCCGGCCGCGCCCCCGTACGACGGGCAGCGGCTGTACCAGTGCCAGGACAAGCCGGGCCGGCTGTCGCTGAACGCCTCGGACCCGACGATGTACCGCATCGGCTGCACCATGACCGGCGGCTCCTCCGGCGGCGGCTGGGTCGCGGCCGGCTCGGACGGCAAGCCCGCCCTGGTCTCCAACACCTCGATCGGTCCCGTGACGGCCGGCTGGCTGGCGGGTCCGCGACTGGGCCCGGCGGCCAAGAGCGTGTACGACGCGGTCAGCGGCAAGTTCGCCGGACAGTAGGCCGTCACGGCGGCGGGGCGCCCGACGGCTTCTCCTGGAACCTTCACCGTCCCGCCGCGCACACGACACCAAGCACCAAGCACCAAGGGGCGTTCGGCGCTCGGGCCGGGCGCGCACGGTGTTCACACCAACCGACGGGGGTTCATCGCATCATGCCGCTCATACGTAGGTCCGCCACGCCCCGGCGCGCGCGCCGGCGCACCGTCCTGGCCGCCACCGGGCTCGTCGCGGCCCTGGCGCTCACCGCCACCGCCTGCGCCGGCTCCTCGGGCAAGACCGACGCCGCCGGCACGCCGGACACAACCGCCCCGCGGACCGCGGGCAGCGGCAGCGACAACGGCGGCAGCGACGACAAGGTCAGGATTCCGGCCGACATCGCGGACAAGCTCAAGGAGCACGGCATCGATGTCGACAAATGGCAGCGCGGCGGCTGGAAGGACTGGGACAAGGACAAGTGGCTCAGTGAGGCCAAGGACTTCGTCAACCCGGTGATCAAGGGCCTGTGGAAGCCCGAGCGGATGCAGTCCGCCCAGGAGGCGAACAAGACGGTCTCCACCCAGGACGCCGTCGCCGACCAGGGCGTCAGCGACCCGGCGCCGCGGCCGGTCCGCGCGCAGGCGGAGAAGACGCCCTACCACGACAACGCGGCCCCGGTCGGCAAGGTCTTCTTCGACTCGCCCCAGGGTTCGATGGTCTGCTCGGGCACGGTCGTCAAGGACGTCAACCACCCGGGCAGGTCCAACCTGGTGTGGACGGCCGGCCACTGCGTGCACGCGGGCAAGAAGGGCGGCTGGTACCGCAACATCGCCTTCGTCCCGTCGTACAACGACCTCGGCAAGTCCGCGGCGCGGCTGAGCAACGCGCGCGCCTCCGAGGTCGCCCCGTACGGCGCCTGGTGGGCGGACTGGGCGTCCACCTCCGGCCAGTGGATCCAGGGCGGTGCGGAGACGGGCGGCGCGGGCGCGGCGTACGACTACGCCGTGCTGCACGTGAAGCCGGAGTCCGGTTCCCGGTCGCTGGAGGAGACCGTCGGTGCGGCCCTGGACGTGGACTTCTCCGCGCCCACGGCGACCCGGGTCGCCACGATGGGTGCCTGGGGCTACCCGGCCGCGCCTCCGTACAACGGTCTGAAGATGTTCCGCTGTGTCGACCGGCCGGGCCGGCTCTCGCTCAGCCCGTCGCTCCCGACGATGTACCGCATCGGCTGCACCATGACCGGCGGCTCCTCCGGCGGCGGCTGGTTCCGCGTGGTGGGCGGAAAGACCAAGCTGGTGTCCAACACCTCGATCGGCCCGTCGGACCACACCTGGCTGGCGGGTCCGCAGCTGGGGCGGGGCGCGGAGGCGCTGTACCAGAACATGAGCAGGACGTACGGCGGCCGGTGATCCGGCCCGCTGGTACGCCGAGGGCCCGCCCCCTGTGACAGGGGGCGGGCCCTCGGGCCGTACGGCTGGGATCAGAGCGCGGGGGCGGGCGTGTACGGTGCCAGTTCCGCCGCCAGCTCCTCGTGCACCCGGGCCTTGAGCAGGGTGCCCTCCGCGGTGTGCTCCTCGGAGATCACCTCGCCCTCGGTGTGGGCACGGGCGATCAGCTTGCCGTGGGTGTAGGGCACCAGCGCCTCGATCTCGACGGACGGCCGGGGCAGCTCGCTGTCGATCAGCGCGAGCAGCTCGGTGATGCCCTGCCCGGTGCGGGCCGAGACGGCGATCGAGCGCTTCTCGATCCGCAGCAGCCGCTGGAGCACCAGCGGGTCGGCCGCGTCGGCCTTGTTGACCACGACGATCTCGGGTACGTCGGTGGCGCCGACGTCCCTGATCACCTCGCGCACCGCGGCGAGCTGCTCCTCCGGGTCGGGGTGGGACCCGTCCACCACGTGCAGGATGAGGTCGGAGTCGCCGACCTCCTCCATGGTGGAGCGGAACGCCTCGACCAGGTGGTGCGGCAGATGCCGGACGAAGCCGACGGTGTCCGCCAGCGTGTAGAGCCGCCCGGTCGGGGTCTCGGCCCGGCGCACGGTCGGGTCCAGGGTCGCGAACAGGGCGTTCTCGACCAGGACACCCGCGCCGGTGAGCCGGTTGAGCAGGGAGGACTTGCCGGCGTTGGTGTAACCGGCGATGGCGACGGAGGGCACCTTGTTGCGGCGCCGCTCCTGGCGCTTGATCTCGCGGCCGGTCTTCATCTCCGCGATCTCCCGGCGCATCTTCGCCATCTTCTCGCGGATCCGCCGACGGTCCGTCTCGATCTTGGTCTCACCGGGACCACGCGTGGCGAGGCCGCCGCCGCTGCCGCCGCCCATCTGCCGGGACAGCGACTGACCCCAGCCACGCAGCCTCGGCAGCATGTACTGCATCTGGGCGAGCGCGACCTGCGCCTTGCCCTCCCGGGACTTGGCGTGCTGGGCGAAGATGTCCAGGATCAGGGCCGTACGGTCGATGACCTTGACCTTGACGACGTCCTCGAGGTGGATGAGCTGGCCCGGGCTGAGCTCACCGTCGCAGATGACGGTGTCCGCGCCCGACTCCAGGACGACGTCCCGCAGCTCGTTCGCCTTGCCGGAACCGATGTAGGTGGCCGCGTCGGGCTTGTCGCGGCGCTGGATCACGCCGTCGAGCACGACCGCGCCCGCGGTCTCCGCGAGGGCGGCGAGTTCGGCCAGGGAGTTGTCCGCGTCCCGCGCGGTCCCCGAGGTCCATACGCCGACGAGCACGACCCGCTCCAGGCGGAGCTGGCGGTACTCGACCTCGGTGACATCCTCGAGCTCGGTGGACAGTCCCGCGACACGGCGCAGTGCCGCCCGCTCGGAACGGTCGAACTGATCGCCGTCCCGCTCTCCGTCGAACTCGTGGCTCCAGGTGACGTCCTCTTCCATCAGGGCATCGGCCCGGAGACCTTCGGGGTAGGAGTGCGCGAGGCGCTTGCTGTCCTGGGACGCCTCGGACGACTGGGAAGAGGAAGAAGAGGAGGTCATTTGGTCCTTACGTGGTGGGAGAGTCCGTCACATGTCACAACGTACGGGTACCCCGGGAGATTCCCGTGGCCCGTGCTCGCGCCGGTCTGAAGATGGTCGCACGGTACGGCCCGTCTCGTCACGGCGTTATTACTCCGGTTCCTCCCCCCGGTTCCTCCCCCCGGTGGCCCGCCCCGGCACCTCCGATCGCTTCCGGCCGCTTCTTCTCGCTTCCCCTCACTTCTTCTTCTCCGTCTCCGGCGGCGGGGCCTGCTTCCAGTCGGGGTGACCGGGCATGGGCGGGGTCTTCTCGCCGTAGAGCCAGGCCTGGAAGAACCCGCTCAGGTCGCGTCCGGCGATGCCCGAGGCCAGGCGCTCGAAGTCGGCGGTGGTGGCCGTGCCGTCCCGGTGGGCCTGCACCCAGGCGCGCTCCAGGCTCTCGAAGGCCGGCTTGCCGATCTCCTGGCGCAGCGCGTACAGGACGAGCGCGGAGCCGTCGTAGACGTTCGCCCGGAAGATGCCGATCTTCTGGCCGGCCTTCGGCGGCTTGGGCCGCGCGGGCGGTCCGCCGGCCGCGCGCCAGCGGTCGGAGGCACCGTAGGCGGCCTTCATCCGGGTCTCCAGCGGCTTCTCCGCCTTCTCGTCGGCGTACAGGGCCTCGTACCAGGTGGCGTGGCCCTCGTTGAGCCACAGGTCGGACCAGGTGCGCGGGCTGACACTGTCGCCGAACCACTGGTGGGACAGCTCGTGCACCATGACCGACTCGACGTACCACCGGGGGTAGGCGGGCTCGGTGAACAGCTTCTTCTCGAAGAGTGACAGGGTCTGCGTCTCCAGTTCGAAGCCGGTGGCGGCGGAGGCCATGAGCAGGCCGTACGTCTCGAAGGGGTACGTTCCGACCTTGCTCTCCATCCAGGCGATCTGGTCGGGGGTCCTGGCCAGCCACGGTTCGAGGGCCTCGCGGTCCTCGGTGGGGACGACGTCGCGCAGCGGCAGGCCATGCGGGCCGGTCCGGTGCACCACCGTGGAGCGGCCGATGGACACCTGAGCCAGCTCGGTCGCCATCGGATGCCCGGTGCGGTACGACCAGGTCGTCGTCCCACCGGTCCGTGTGACGCCGGCCGGAAGGCCGTTGGCGACGGCCGTGTACCCCTCGGGCGCGGTGATGTGGAAGGTGAACATCGCCTTGTCGGAGGGATGGTCGTTGCACGGGAACACCAGGTGGGCGGCGTCGGCCTGGTTGGCCATCGCCAGGCCGTCCGAGGTGCGCACCCAGCCGCCGTCGCGGTCCTTCACGGGCATGGGGTCGCTGGTGTGGCGCACGGTGATGCGCATCCAACTTCCCTGGGGCAGCTGGATCTTGGGGGTGACCACGAGATCCTCGCCCGCGATGGCGAACTCGGCCGGCAGGCCGTCGACCTCCACGGAGTTCACCGTGCCGTGCGCGAAGTCGAGGTTCACGCGCTCCAGATCCTCGGTGGTCCACGCGTCGATCGTGGTGACGGCCTGGAGCGGCTTGGCGTTGTCACCGCCATAGGTGAACGACAGGTCGTACGACAACACGTCGTACCCGGGGTTGCCCAGGTGCGGGAAGAGCCGGTCGCCGATGCCCAGCGGCTCGGGCGGAGCACTCGCGGCGACGAGACAGACGGAGACGGCGGACGCGAGGAGAGTCGCCTTCAGGCGACGCGGAACACATGATCCAAGGCTCAGCGGCATGCACCACCGCTACCAGCGCCCACCCACCCGACCGCGCCGACTCGCGCCCAACCCACCCGAAAGGGCCCGACGGGAGCACGCCGAGGGCCGCGGAAGCGCGGGGGCGCGCCGGGGCACGGGGGTGCACCTGAAGCGCGGTGGCGCGGGGCGGCGCGCGCGTGCCGAGAGCGGGCGCCCCGGACACGCGGGCGGCGAGACGGGCGTGCGGGCGGCAGGCTCGACGCGCGGGCGGCGGGCCGGACACATGGTCAGCAGCCCGGCGCCACGCGCGAAGAAGGACCCGCGCGGCTCACAGCCCCGGCGGCTGAGGCTGCGTCCGGCTCACGTCGTAGACGCCCGGGACGTTACGCATGGCGCGCATCAGGGCCGGGAGCCTGGCCGCGTCGGGGAGTTGGAGGGTGTACGTGTGGTGGACGCGCTGCTGTGCCGGCGGGGCCACGGTGGCGGAGATGATCTCGACGCCCTCGACGGCGATGGCCTCGGTCAGGTCGGCCAGCAGATGGGGGCGGCCGAACGATTCAGCGAGCAGCGTGACACGGCACGCCGTCGTCTCCCCCCAGTGCACGCCGAACTCGGCGCGCCCCGCACTCCTCATCCGTCCGACCGCCGCGCACTCCAGGCGGTGCACCGTCACCACTCCCCCGCGCACGGCGAAGCCGGTGATCGCGTCGGGCGGCACAGGTGTGCAGCAGCCCGCGAGTCGTGCGGCCGTGTCGGGCCGGCCGGCGACCACGACGCTCGCCGTGCGGGGCCCGAAGGCGGTCTTCACGGCCGGCCCGGCCGCCTGGACCGTCACGAGGGGTCCGGAGACCTGCGACGGTGCAGCGTCGGCCTGCGACGGTGCGGCGCCCCCGTCGGCGTCCTGGCCCCGGTCCACCGCGGACTGGCGGGTGGCCAGCCTGCGCTGGATGGCGATGCGGGCGGCCGGGGTGTGGGCGTGGTCCAGCCATTCCCGGGAGGGCTCGGAGGCCGGGTCCTGGCCCATCAGGAGCTGGACGCTGTCGCCGTCCTTCAGGACGGTGCTCAGCGTCGCCAGTCGGCCGTTGACTCGGGCGCCGATGCACGCGTGCGCGTCCTCGCCGTACTGGGCGTACGCGGCGTCCACGCACGTGGCGCCCTCGGGCAGGCCAAGGGTCCCCCCGTCGGGCCGGAACACGGTGATCTCGCGGTCCTGGGCGAGGTCCTCGCGCAGGGTGGACCAGAAGGTGTCGGAGTCCGGCGCGGCCCGCTGCCATTCGAGGAGGCGGGAGAGCCAGCCGGGGCGGGTGGGGTCGGCACGCTCACCGTCGCTCGTGGTGTGCTCCTCGGCGGGAGGGGCGTAGGGGTTGCCGAGTGCGACGACCCCGGCCTCGGCGGCCTTGTGCATCTGGTGGGTGCGGATGAGGACTTCGATGACCTGTCCGTCCTCGCGGGCGACGGCGGTGTGCAGCGACTGGTAGAGGTTGAACTTGGGTACGGCGATGAAGTCCTTGAACTCCGAGACGACGGGCGTCATACAGGTGTGGAGTTCGCCGAGGACGGCGTAGCAGTCGGCGTCCTCGTTCACCAGGACCAGCAGCCGGCCGAAGTCGCTGCCGCGCAGCCGGCCGCGCTTGCGGGAGACCCGGTGCACGGAGACGAAGTGCCTCGGTCTGATGAGCACTTCGGCGGGCACGTCGGCCTCGCGCAGCACTCCGCGCACCTGCTCGGCGACCTCGGTGAGCGGGTCGCCCGGTCGGCCCGCGTTCTCCGCGATCAACTCGCGCGTGTGCGCGTACTCCTCGGGGTGCAGGATCGCGAAGACGAGGTCCTCCAGCTCGGACTTGAGCGCCTGCACGCCGAGCCGTTCGGCGAGGGGGATGAGGACGTCCCGGGTCACCTTGGCGATGCGGGCCTGTTTGTCCGGGCGCATCACGCCGAGGGTGCGCATGTTGTGCAGCCGGTCGGCGAGTTTGATCGACATCACGCGGACGTCGCTGCCGGTGGCGACGAGCATCTTGCGGAAGGTCTCGGGCTCGGCGGCCGCGCCGTAGTCGACCTTCTCCAGCTTGGTGACGCCGTCGACGATGTAGCGGACCTCCTCACCGAACTGCTCGCGGACCTGGTCCAGCGTCACGTCGGTGTCCTCGACGGTGTCGTGCAGCAGGGACGCGGTCAACGTCGTGGTTTCCGCGCCGAGTTCGGCGAGGATGAGGGTCACGGCGAGCGGATGCGTGATGTAGGGCTCGCCGCTCTTGCGCATCTGGCCGCGGTGCGAGGACTCGGCCAGGACGTAGGCCCGGCGCAGCGGTTCGAGGTCGGCTTCGGGGAAGTGCGCGCGGTGGGCCTCGGCCACGTGGCCGATGGCGTCGGGCAGCCGGTCGCGGGCGGTCGGGCCGAGCACCGCGGCACGGCCGAGCCGGCGCAGGTCGATCCGCGGGCGGGCCCTGCGTCGGGGCCCGGCGGGAGCCACCGGGCCCGGGGCCGCAGGATTCGTGGCATCCGCACTCATGGGCACCTCCGGCTGCGTGGACCGGCGGACGGGGCGCCCCAGGGCGTTCTCGGCACAGGGGTTGGCAACGGATCCCCCGTCCGGGCCGGTGATTGATGCTACCGAGCCCAGCACGCCCGACCGGCCGTCTCCCGGCGAGCGTGAAACGGATCACCCAATCGAGCGATGGCCAGGATGTTTACGGTTTTCAGTCACCTGGCAGGGGACGGGCCGTGGATTCGCTGCCCGCTTCCGTCTCCGGGCATACGTATGACCTTCCCATGGACCGCCGGGGCTACGATGCCCAGCCGACCGGCCGTCAGCCGACCGCTGTTTCCAGCCACTTCGCGTCGATCACGCCCTCCGCGACGATCACTGCGGGACCGGTCATCTCGATCTCGCCGTCCGGCCGCTCGGTGATCACCAGCGTTCCGCCGGGCAGGTCCACCGTGTACGTCGCCGGGGCACCGGTGGCCGCCGGGTCGGCGCCGTCGCGCCGGGCGGCCGCCACGGCGACGGCGCACGCGCCCGTGCCGCACGAGCGGGTCTCGCCCGAGCCGCGCTCGTGCACGCGCAGGGCGACGTGGCGGGGACCGCGGTCGACGACGAACTCGACGTTCACGCCGTCCGGGTAGGCGGAGGCCGGGCTGAAGGGCGGCGGCGCGAGCAGTTCGCCTGCGTCGGCGAGGTCGTCGACGAAGGCGACCGCGTGCGGGTTGCCCATGTTCACGTTGCGCGCGGGCCAGTTGCGCTCGCCGACACTCACGGTGACGTCGCCTTCGGGGAGCGTCGCCCTGCCCATGCCGACGGTGACGTCCCCGTCCTTGGCGATGTGCGCCGTCTTCACGCCCCCGCGCGTGGCGATGGCGAGGTCGCCCTCCGTCGTGTGTCCGGCGTACTGGAGGTAGCGCGCGAACACCCGCACGCCGTTGCCGCACATCTCCGCGACGGAGCCGTCGGCGTTGCGGTAGTCCATGAACCACTCCGCCTCGGCCGCCATCGCGCGGGCCTCGGGATGCGCGGCGGAGCGTACGACGTGCAGCACCCCGTCCGCGCCGATGCCCGCGCGGCGGTCGCACAGGGCGGCGACGGCCGCCGGGGACAGCTCGACGGCGTTCTCCGGGTCAGGGACGATCACGAAGTCGTTCTCCGTGCCGTGGCCCTTGAGGAAGGGGATGCGCGTGCTCATGGCTCGATCGTACGGGGTCGCTCCGACAACCCCGTGATCACGTTCACCGGCCGGCAGCCGGTGATCACGTGAGTCGGGGGCCGCGGTACGAGCGGGACCGGGCGGCCAGGCCCTATCGCAGGCGCGCGACGCGCCAGACGGCCAGCACCACGACCACGGCGACGACGACGATGTACGCGCCGATCACCCGCCAGTCGAGGCGCCGCCCGGAGCCTCGCGGCGGCAGGCCCGGCCAGGTGTAACCCACGCGGCGGGCGGCCATCATGCCCCAGCCCGCCGAGCAGGAGCAGATCAGCAGCCCCAGCATGGCGATCACGGCGCCGTTGTCGCCGTCGAAGGCCAGCGGGAAGGCGAACATCAGCGAGCCGACGACGGCCAGGCCCACGATCGGGGCCAGCTGCCAGATGCGCAGCCGCCGCTGCGGGCGCAGCTCGACCTCCACCTCGGGCCCGGGGAACATCTCCTCGGGACCGGGTCCGTCCGCGGTCACACCACCCTGCGTCTCGTCGGGCCCGTCGGGGCTCAACGAGCCCTCGTCCGGTTCCGCGTCGCCGCGCTCCACGGTGATGCGGTCGATGTCTTGTGCGGTGTCGCGAGGGCCGGCCTCCATCGCCACGCGCCCTCCCAACTAGGACTTCACTCGGTCGATCCGAGCTTGATGATGGCACGGCGCCGGAGGCCTGGATGACGGCCTGGGCGTCCCGATGCCATGACGTGATCAGGCTGTAACCGGTCGTTCGACCAACGCCAGGGCGAGATGCGGAAGTTCCGTGAGATCCGCCGCGGCCCCGCTCAGCCAGTGCACCCGGGGGTCGCGCCGGAACCAGGAGTCCTGGCGGCGCGCGAAGCGTTTCGTGGCGCGCACGGTCTCCGCGCGCGCCTCGTCGAGGGTGCACTCCCCCTCGAGCGCCGCGAGCACCTGCTGGTAGCCGAGCGCACGCGACGCGGTACGCCCCTCGCGCAGGCCCCGCGCCTCCAGCGCGCGCACCTCGTCCACGAGCCCCGCCTCCCACATGCGGTCGACCCGGCGCGCGATGCGCTCGTCGAGTTCGGGGCGGGCCACGTCGACGCCGATCTGGACGGTGTCGTAGACCGAGTCGTGGCCCGGGAGGTTCGCGGTGAAGGGGCGGCCGGTGATCTCGATCACCTCCAGGGCCCGGACGATCCGGCGGCCGTTGCTGGGCAGGATCGCCCGCGCGGCCTCGGGGTCGGCGGCGGCGAGGCGGGCGTGCAGCGCCCCGGATCCGCGCAGCGTGAGCTCGTCCTCCAGACGGGCGCGCACCTCGGGGTCGGTGCCGGGGAACTCCAGGTTGTCGACGGCCCCGCGGACGTACAGGCCGGAACCGCCGACCAGGACCGGCCAGCGCCCCTCGGCGAGCAGCGCGTCGATCCGTTCCCGGGCGAGCCGCTGGTACTCGGCCACGGAGGCCGTGACCGTCACGTCCCAGATGTCGAGCAGGTGGTGGGGGACGCCACCGCGCTCCTCGGGCGTCAGCTTCGCGGTGCCGATGTCCATCCCTCGGTAGAGCTGCATGGAGTCGGCGTTGACGACCTCCCCGCCGAGGCGCTGGGCCAGAAAGACGCCGAGATCGGACTTTCCGGCCGCGGTGGGGCCGACGACGGCGATGACGCGGGGGGCGGGGGGTGCGCTGCTCACCGCACCAGTCTCCCAAACCCCGCGGGCGGTCCCTCGCACGAGTCGTGTGACGGCAGGTGAGGGGGTAGCACGAGTAGGGTATCGAGTGAGTATGGACGCTTTTGCGCGACTCCTTCGGAGGTCGAAGGGGCGGAGGGGACCTCGACCGCCGGGGAGCAGGAATCCGCCCCGTCAGGGAAGGTGAACCATGGGTCTGCTGGACAACATGAAGGCCAGGATCGGCCCGGCGAAGGAGAAGGTGTCGGACCTCGCCCAGCGCCACGGGGGCACGATCGGGCAGAACCTCGACAAGGCCGCGAAGGTGGTCGACGAGAAGACCAAGGGCAAGTACAGCGACAGGATCCACGCGGGTACGGGCAAGGCCAAGCACGCCATGGACCGGCTCGCCCACAAGGGCGAGACGGGCCCGGAGACCCGCACCGCCCCTGAGCCGGGCACGAGCCCGGACCCGGGCACCGGCACGGCGCCGGGCGGCGCTGCCGCGCCGACGCCGCCGGAGGGACCGCCGCCCACGTCTTGAGGGGCGACGGCGGACGGCCGGGAGGCCCTGGGCCTCCCGGCCGTCCGCCGTGTGCGCCGTCTCCCGGTCATGACCAGGACGTGCGCCGCGTCCCGCTCGGAAGCAGGCTCACGACCAGGCTGCGACCAGGTATCCCACTCCGTACGGTGCGTCGTCGTGGAGCAGGGTGCCGGAGAGGCCGGCGTCCTCGGCCGCGCCGGCCAGTACCTGCCAGGAGGCCCGGCCCGACACCTTCAGTTCGTGCGCCAGGACACCGTCCAGCGCCATGAGAGCCGACGTGTCGGCCTCCCCCAGCGCTCGGGCGACGCCCGCGTCGAAGGGTTCGGCCCGTTCGTCGAGATACCCCGGCGCCTTGAGCGTGCGCCGCGCGCTGCCGTCGCCCATCACCAGCAGCGCCACGCGGCCGGCCCGCGCGGCGAGATCCCGGCCGGCCGCCGCGCACCGCTCGGGTGTCAGTGACTCCTCCACGCCGAGTCCCTCGACCGGGGCGTCGGACCAGCCGGTGCGCTCGAGGAGCCAGGCGGCGACGGCGAGCGAGGGCGGCAGCTCGCCCCCGGACCCGGTACCCGTGTCCCGGCCGAGCCGTACCTCCAGGTCCACGCCGAAGCCGCGGAACGAGCCCCGGGCGCCCTCCGGTTGAAGGCCGCTCCCGCAGGCCTCCGCGGGTCCGACGACCACCAGCAGATCGGGCCGGGCGGCGGCGAGCACGCCCAGCGCGTCCGTGCAGGCGGCCCGGGCGGAGTCGAGTTCGGGTGCGGCTCCCGCGGCCACCTCGGGCACGAGGAGGGGCGGGCAGGGGCAGACAGCGGCGGCGACAAGCATGATCCGCAGCGTAACGCCGCCGGTCGGCCGGGGGTCGGCCGGCCGAGCCCGCCGGGGTCAGTCGCAGCCGCAGCCGCTGCCCGCGGCGACCGGAAGCGGCTCCGGCGCGCCCACCTTCGGGAGGCCGAGCATGACACCGGCCGGCTTGGCGGCCTCGGCGGCGTTGCGCTTCTCCCAGGCGTCACCCGCGCGCGTACGGCGCACGTCGAGCACCGAGCCCTCGGCGAGGAGGTGGTGCGGGGCGGCGTAGGTGACCTCGACGGTGACCACGTCGCCGGGGCGTACGTCCTGCTCGGGCTTGGTGAAGTGGACCAGGCGGTTGTCGGGGGCGCGACCGGAGAGGCGGTGGGTGGCGCCGTCCTTGCGGCCCTCGCCCTCGGCGACCATCAGCTCCAGCGTGCGGCCGACCTGCTTCTTGTTCTCCTCCCAGGAGATCTCCTCCTGGAGGGCGACCAGCCGCTCGTAGCGCGCCTGGACGACCTCCTTGGGGATCTGGTCCGCCATCTCGGCGGCCGGGGTGCCCGGGCGCTTGGAGTACTGGAAGGTGAACGCCTGCGCGAAGCGCGCCTCGCGCACGACGTGCAGCGTCTGCTCGAAGTCCTCCTCGGTCTCGCCGGGGAAGCCCACGATGATGTCGGTGGTGATCGCGGCGTGCGGGATGGCGGCGCGGACCTTCTCGATGATCCCGAGGTAGCGCTCCTGCCGGTAGGAGCGGCGCATCGCCTTCAGCACCGTGTCGGAGCCGGACTGCAGCGGCATGTGCAGCTGCGGCATGGCGTTCGGGGTCTCGGCCATCGCGGCGATCACGTCGTCCGTGAAGTCGCGCGGGTGCGGCGAGGTGAAGCGGACCCGCTCCAGGCCGTCGATGTTCCCGCAGGCCCGCAGCAGCTTGCTGAACGCCTCGCGGTCGCCGATGTCGGAGCCGTAGGCGTTGACGTTCTGGCCGAGCAGAGTGATCTCGGAGACGCCCTCGGCGACCAGGGCCTCGACCTCGGCGAGGATGTCGCCGGGGCGGCGGTCCTTCTCCTTGCCGCGCAGCGCGGGGACGATGCAGAAGGTGCAGGTGTTGTTGCAGCCGACGGAGATCGAGACCCAGGCCGCGTACGCGCTCTCGCGCCGCGTCGGCAGCGTGGAGGGGAACGCCTCCAGGGACTCGGCGATCTCCACCTGAGCCTCCTGCTGCACGCGGGCGCGCTCCAGCAGGACGGGCAGCTTGCCGATGTTGTGCGTGCCGAAGACGACGTCCACCCAGGGCGCCCTCTTCACGATGGTGTCCCGGTCCTTCTGCGCCAGGCAGCCGCCGACCGCGATCTGCATCCCGGGCCGCTTGGCCTTCTGCGGCGCGAGGTGCCCCAGGTTGCCGTACAGCCGGTTGTCGGCGTTCTCCCGGACGGCGCAGGTGTTGAAGACGACGACGTCGGCGTCGCCGTCCGCCCCCTCGGGCGCCCGCACGTAGCCGGCATCCTCGAGCAGGCCGGCCAGCCGCTCGGAGTCGTGGACGTTCATCTGGCACCCGTAGGTGCGGATCTCGTAGCTCTTGGGTCCTTGAACGTCCACTGCGGGGCTCCGGTCGCTGCTGCTGGTCATGCAACAAGGGTAGGTGGTCCCGGACGGCACCAGAACGGCGGAGCGTCACGCCCTTCCGGGCCGGGCCTCACGGGCTTCCGAGCCGGGCTTCACGGACATGCGGGCGGGGCGGGACCGGGCACCGCGCGGGTCCGTGGGAGCGACGGAGCGGCCGGAAGGCTTTGCGCCCGCGTGACGGCGACACGAGCGGCCATTTCCTCCCGCAGGTGGACAACTGACCCAGAATGACAGGCGTGACGGAGCTTCGTGACGCCCTGCGGGCACCCGTGCCGGACGTGCCCCCGACCGCGGTGCTGCGTGCGTGGCTGCTGCGGCCTGCCGGTCCCGTCCCGGTCGCCCTCCTCGCCGTCGTCCTGTTCGCCCGTGCCGCGCGCGTGGCCGTCGCGTTCACCGGGGGAGGTATGGACAACGCCTTCGTCGTCCATGCCGGGCAGGTCTGGCTGGCCGGTGGCGCCCCGTACGCCGACCGGCGCTTCCTCTACCTGCCCAGTGCCGTGTTGTTCGCCGCCGGTCAGGCCGCGCTGCCGGCGCCCGTGGTGCGCGTCGCCGCGCCGATCGCCTGCGTGGCGCTGATCGCGGGCGGGTGGTGGTGTGCGGTGCGCCTGTTCCGGGTGCCGGCGCACAGCCGGTTCGCGGTGCTGGGGCTGCTGGCGCTGGTGCTGTGCTGGGCGCCGGTGGGCCATCTGGTGAACCTGGGGAACTGGACGGCGGTCGGCGCGCTGGCGCTGCCGCTGGCGCTGCTGCTGGCCGACCGGGGCCGCTGGGACCTGGCCGGAGTGGTCCTGGGTCTCTCGGTGGCAGTGAAGCCGCTGCTGCTGCCCGTGGCCGTCCTGCTGGTGCTGGCCCGGCGGTGGCGGGCACTGGCGTGGATGGTGGCGGTGCCACTGGCCCTCTCGGCGGGCGCGGCCCTGATCATGCCGGACCCGGGCGGTTTCTTCACCCGCACCCTGCCCTTCCTGCTCAAGGGCGGGGACGGTCTGATGCGGCCGTTCGACGCGTCCCTGCCGGCGGTGCTGCCGCGGCTGGGGCTGCCGACCGTACCGGCCGAGGTGGTGGCCCTGGCCGCGGCGACGGCCGGGGTGCTCTGCGCCCGGCTGCGCTGGCGGCGCGGCGTTCCCGGTCCCGCGCGGCTCGCGGACACGGCCGCGCTGCTGATGCTGGCCTCCTACCTGGTGTCCCGGCCGTCCTACGACCACTATCTGGTCGTCGTGGTGCCGCTGCTGGTCGCCGGCGTGCTGGAGGCTGACTCGGTGACGCGTTCTCCGTGGTTCTGGGTCGCGCTCGTCCCGCAGGTGCCCCAGTTCACCTTCCCGCACCTGGACGCCTCGACCCGCCGGGCCTTCAAGGACGCGGCCACGCTGTCCGCGCTGGCGCTGGTACTCGCGGTGCGGTCCGCCCGCCCCTCACCGCGACTGCCCGCCGACTCCGGGCTTCCATGAGGCGGTCGCACGCTGCGCGCGCCGCCGGGCACCTCGGCACTGCCGTGGAGCGGTCACGCGCCGTCGGACGCCGCCAGGGCCCCAGCCCCCACCGCGCCCACCCGGCCGGCCCGGGAGCGCCGTGGAACCCCGTTGCGCACTCGGACACCGCCGCGCGGGCCCAGCCCTGCCGGCGCAGCACGGCCGACTCGGGACCGCCGCAGGACGGCCGCGCGCCCTCAGACGCCCTCGGGGGCCCAGCCCTGCCGGCGCAGTACGGCCGAGACGTCCGGTGCGACGTAGTGCTCCCCCTTGAGCACCTTGCCGTCGGCGCGGCGGGCGATCCGGCCGTCCGGGCCGAGCTTGGTCATGTTGGCGCGGTGGATCTCGGCGATCACCTCGTCGAGGTCGATGCCGTGCACGAGGGCGGTGCCGTACGCCACGTACACGACGTCCGCCAGTTCGTGCGCGAGCCGGTCGAGCGGGCCGCCGACCGAGACCTCCGCGACCTCGGCCGCCTCCTCGGCGAGCAGTTCCCCGCGGTGCGCGGCCAGTTCCGGCGGCACCCGGGTCGGCGTGGGGCGGGCGTCGAGCCCGAAGGCACGGTGGAACTCACGGACCAGATCGGCGGGCGAGGAACTCATACCGCGAGGGTAGCCGCCGGCCCGGACGCCACCGGCCGTCCGCCTGACCGGCCGCCGGGCCACCCGCCCCTGGTCAGCACGGCGTACCACTGGCAGGATCGCGCGCATGCCTACGCTGTTCCGCCGCATCGGACGACGCCGCGGCCTCCAGGGCACGGTCGCCGGGGTCGTGGTCCTCGGGCTGCTGCTGTGGTGGCTGCTGCCCCTGGGCGAGGCACCTCCGAGCGGGACGATCACCTTCAGCACGGGAACCCTGCGCGGGGTCTACCAGGAATACGGCGTGCGGCTGCGCACCGCGTTCGCCAAGGACATGCCGGATCTGAAGGTGCGGCTGCTGACCAGCGACGGTTCCCAGGAGAACGTCGCGCGCGTGGCGACCGGCCGGTCCGACTTCACCATCGCCGCGGCGGACGCGGTGGAGACGTACGAGGTGAACCACGGCCCGGGTGCCTCGCGGCTGCGCGGTGTGGCCCGCCTCTACGACGACTACGTGCAACTCGTCGTCCCGCGCGACTCGCGCATCCGCTCCGTGACCGACCTGCGCGGCAAGCGGGTGTCGGTCGGGCCGCCGGAGTCCGGGGTCCGGCTGATCGCCGAGCGGGTGCTCAGGACGGCCGGGATCGACCCGGAGACGGACATCCGCCCGATGGGCGACGGCATCGGCACCGCCCCGGACCGGCTGCGGCAGGGCGATCTCGACGCGTTCTTCTGGTCGGGCGGGCTCCCGACGGACGGTCTGCGGCGGCTGGCCGAGCAGTTCCCGTTCCGTTTCGTGCCGATCGAGGCCGATCTGGTGGCCAGGCTGCACGCCGAGGGCGGCGCCACTCGCTACTACCGCGCCACCAACATGCCGGAGTCGGCGTACCCGTCGGTCCAGAACGGCGCGGCCGTGCCGACGATCGCCGTGTCCAACGTGCTGATGACGCGCGAGGACATGGACCCGAGGCTGACGGAGTGGGTGACCCGCACCGTCATCAAGAGCCGTGACGGCATCGGTGCCCACGTCCACTCCGCCCAGCTCGTCGACCTGCGCACCGCGATCTACACCGACCCCCTGACGCTGCACGAGGGCGCGCGGCGCTACTACCGCTCGGTCAAGCCGTAGGAGGCGACCTCGGCACGGTCACGGTCACCCGCAGTCCGCGCGGCTCCTCCACCCGGTGCCGGGCGTAGGAGATCGAGCCGCCGCCCGCCGCGAGCAGGGCGCGGGAGATGGACAGACCGAGGCCGGAGCCCTGGATGTTCTGGTGGCGTCCGCTGCGCCAGAAGCGGTCGCCGACGCGGGCGATTTCCTCGTCGGTGAGGCCGGGGCCGTGGTCGGCCACGACGACGGTCGACGTGTCGCGGTTGAAGGAGACCGTCACCTCGACGCTCTCGCCGTCCGGCGTGAACTTCACCGCGTTGTCGATCACAGCGTCGAGCGCGGACGACAGGGCCACGGGGTCGGCCCAGGCCGTGGTGGCCGGGCAGTCGCCGGCCAGCCGCACCCCCTTGGCCTCGGCGGCCGGCGCCCAGGCCGCCACCCGCTCGGCGGCCAGCTCCCCGATGTCGATGAGTCGCAGATCCGGCTCGGCGTGCTCGGCGAGCGCCAGGTCGAGCAGGTCGTCCAGGACCTGGGCGAGGCGCTTGCCCTCGGTGCGTACCGAGGCGATCTCCTCGTTGTTCTGGGGCAGTTCGAGCGCGAGCAGCTCGATGCGCAGCAGCAGCGCGGAGAGCGGATTGCGCAACTGGTGCGAGGCGTCGGCGACGAAGGCGCGCTGCTGTTCCAGCACGTCCTCGACGTTGTCCGCCATCTCGTTGAACGACCGGGCGAGCCTTCGCAGTTCGGGCGGTCCGCCAGCGGCCGCCACCCGGGACTTCAGCCGTCCGGTGGCGATGTCGTGGGTGGTGGCGTCGAGGATCCGTACGGGCCTGAGCACCCAGCCGGTCAGCCGCAGCGCCGCGCCGACGGCGAGCAGCATCGCGGCGATCTCGCCGGTGCCGACGAGCAGCCAGCCGTGCAGGGTCCGCGAACGCATCTGCCCGGTCGGCGAGTCGGTGACGACGACCGCGACGACGTCGCCGTCCCGGATGACGGGGGAGGCGACGACGAGCCGGTGGCGCTGCCAGGGCCAGACCTGCTCCGGATCGTGGCTGCGCCGGCTCAGCAGCGCCTCGTCGAAGGCGTCGCGTACCTCGCCGTGCGCGGGCAGCGACCAGTCGTCCGGTGCGTTGGCCATCGGGACCCCGGTCCGGTAGAAGACGCCCGCCCGGATGCCGTAGACCCCGTGGTAGCTGCCGAGTTCGCGGCGGAGGGTCTCCAGCCGCTCGTCCGGGACCGTGCGCCGGGGGCCGCTGGTCCCGTCCGTGACGAACTGGGCCAGGGCCGCGAAGCGCGCGGAGTCGTCGATGCGGTCCACGACCGCCTTCTGCTGCTCGGCGCCCGCGACGCTGACGGCGAGCGGAACGCCGAGCGCGAGCAGGACGGCCGCCATCAGGACGATGAGCAGCGGCAGCAGACGTGAGCTCACCCGTCCCCGCTAGGCGGCCGGGGCGACGAGGCGGTAACCGACGCCGCGTACGGTCTCGATGAGCGCCGGCGTGCCCAGCTTGGAGCGCAGGGAGGCGACGTGCACCTCCAGGGTCCGCCCGGTGCCCTCCCAACTGGTCTGCCACACCTCGCTGATGATCTGCTCCCGCCGGAAGACGACGCCGGGGCGCTGGGCGAGCAGCGCGAGCAGGTCGAACTCCTTGCGGGTGAGCTGGACGACCGCGCCGTCCACGCTGACCTGCCGGGTGGGCAGTTCGACGAGCACCGCGCCCAGGCGCAGGGTGGTCTCCCCGGCGGCGTTCGCGTCCTCGTGGGCGGTGCGGCGGCTGACGGCATGGATACGGGCGAGCAGTTCGCCGGTGTCGTAGGGCTTCACCACGTAGTCGTCGGCGCCGAGGTTGAGGCCGTGGATGCGGGAGCGGACGTCGGAGCGGGCGGTCACCATGATCACGGGGGTGCTGGTGCGCTTGCGGATTTTGGCGCAGACCTCGTAGCCGTCCTGGTCGGGCAGGCCCAGGTCGAGCAGGACCACGCCGAAGCAGGCGCTCTCGGGGACGAGGGCCTGGAGGGCCTCCTCGCCGCTGCGGGCGTGGGTGACGTCGAACCCGTGCCGCGCCAGGACCGCGGACAGGGCGGCGGCGACATGGTTGTCGTCCTCGACGAGGAGCAGTCGCATTCCGGCCCCCTCCGGTTCATGAGTCGTACGGTCACAGTGTGTACACGTCGTGCATGCGCGCGTGTGCACCATGGCAGTGACGCTGATGGACGAGGACGGCGTCAAGAGGCTTCCGGTTGCGCACCCTGTGTCGTTATCCAGCCGGTACGCGCCCCACCCGGCCGCGCTACGACATGTGCACGGCCGCTACCGGATCGTGATGCTCAGATCTCCCTCAGATGTGATGACGCTGGTCGCATCGGTCATTACTGTCCCCCGAAACCGAGGAGGACGGAGCCTGAAAGCGATGACCGAAGTATCGATGGCCAAGGAAGACGTGGCCTCGACCGCCGATCTGGTCGTCCTGAAGAGCGTCAACAAGCACTTCGGCGCGTTGCACGTGCTCCAGGACATCGAGCTGACGATCGCCCGCGGCGAGGTCGTCGTGGTCATCGGGCCCTCCGGGTCCGGGAAGTCCACTCTGTGCCGCACCATCAACCGTCTGGAAACCATCGATTCGGGCGGCATCACGATCGACGGCAAGCCGCTGCCGCAGGAGGGCAAGGAGCTGGCCCGGCTGCGCGCCGACGTCGGCATGGTCTTCCAGTCCTTCAACCTCTTCGCACACAAGACCGTGCTCGAGAACGTGATGCTCGGCCAGATCAAGGTCCGCCGCACGGAGAAGGCCAAGGCCGAGGAGCGGGCCCGCGAGTTGCTCGACCGGGTCGGAGTGGGCGCGCAGGCCGACAAGTACCCCGCGCAGCTCTCCGGCGGCCAGCAGCAGCGCGTGGCGATCGCGCGGGCGCTGGCCATGGACCCGAAGGTCATGCTGTTCGACGAGCCGACCTCCGCGCTCGACCCGGAGATGATCAACGAGGTGCTGGAGGTCATGCAGCAACTCGCCCGGGACGGAATGACGATGGTGGTCGTCACCCACGAGATGGGCTTCGCCCGATCGGCCGCGAACCGGGTGGTCTTCATGGCCGACGGCCGGATCGTCGAAGAGGCCGCGCCCGACCAGTTCTTCAGCAACCCGCGCAGCGACCGGGCCAGGGACTTCCTTTCGAAGATCCTGCACCACTGACGCGGCGGCCCGCCGGTGGCGCAGTACGCCGCCGGCCCGTGATCCTGCCGTCGCCGTCCGACGGCTCAGCATCTCCTCAACACCGAAGGAAGTTCACATGAAGCTCCGCAAGGTCACCGCCGCCTCGGCCGTCGTCCTCGCCCTCGCCCTGTCGGCGACGGCGTGCAGCTCGAACGACAAGAAGGACGAGGGGTCGTCGGGCGGTGGCGGCAAGGTCAAGGTCGGCATCAAGTTCGACCAGCCCGGCCTCGGTCTGAAGCAGCCCGACGGCTCGTTCTCCGGTTTCGACGTGGACGTGGCCACCTACGTGGCCAAGGAACTCGGCTACAAGCCCTCCCAGATCGAGTGGGTCGAGACCAAGAGCGCCGAGCGTGAGAACGCGCTGGCCCACGGCGACGTGAAGTTCATCGTGGCCACGTACTCGATCAACGACGAGCGCAAGCAGAAGGTCGACTTCGCCGGCCCGTACCTGCTGGCCCATCAGGACCTGCTGGTCAAGGCCGACTCGGACATCTCCAAGGGCACGGACCTCAACGGCAAGAAGCTGTGTTCCGTGGCCGGCTCGACCTCGGCGCAGAACGTCCAGAAGACGATCGCGCCGAAGGCCGCCCTGAAGGAGAACGCGGGCTACTCGGAGTGCATCGCCGGCCTGCAGAGCGGTGCCGTCGACGCGGTGACCACCGACGACTCGATCCTCGCGGGCTTCGCCTCCCAGGACAATTACAAGGGCCAGTTCAAGCTCGCCGGGCTCAAGCTGAGCAACGAGAACTACGGCATCGGTGTCAAGAAGGGCGACACCGCGACCGTGGACAAGATCAACTCCGCGCTGGAGAAGATGGTCAGCGACGGCTCGTGGGACGCCGCGGTCAAGAAGAACTTCGGCCCGGCCGACTACAAGAACGAGCCCGCCCCGAAGATCGGCGACCTCGTCAAGTGACCCGGCTCGTCCGGTAAGCAGGGATCCGCAGGCATAGCAGGGTTCCACAGTCGCGCCGCCGCCCACCGCGCACAAGGCGGCGGCGCGCCACGCCGTCCTCGTACCCCACACACCCGGAAGCGCGGGAGATCGTGTTCGACTTTCTTCAAGGTTACGACGTCCTAGGGGCGTTCTGGATGACGGTGAAGCTCACCGCCCTCTCCGCCCTGGGCTCCCTGGTCTGGGGCACCCTGCTGGCCGCGATGCGGGTCAGCCCGGTTCCGTTGATGCGCGGCTTCGGCACCGCCTACGTCAACATCTTCCGGAACATCCCCCTGACGGTGCTCATCGTCTTCACCTCCCTCGGCCTCGCCGACATCTTCGGGGTGACGATGGGCGCGTCCGACTTCAAGATCCAGGGCTTCCGGCTGGCGGTGCTCGGGCTCGTGGCCTACCACGCGGCGTTCGTCTGCGAGGCGCTGCGCTCCGGCATCAACACCGTGCCGGTCGGGCAGGCGGAGGCGGCGCGCGCGATCGGGCTCAACTTCAGCCAGTCGCTGCGGCTCGTCGTGCTGCCGCAGGCGTACCGCGCGGTGATCGGACCGCTGGCCAACGTACTGATCGCACTGACCAAGAACACGACCGTGGCTGCCGCGATCGGTGTGGCCGAGGCCTCCTACCTGATGAAGACGATGATCGAGAACGAGGCCCAGACGCTTGCCATCGGCGCCGTCTTCGCCCTCGGGTTCGTGGTCCTGACCCTGCCCGTCGGCCTCTTCCTCGGCTGGCTCGGCAAGCGACTGGCGGTGAAGCGATGAGTTCCGTGCTCTACGACGCCCCCGGCCCCCGGGCCAGGCGGCGCAATGTGATCCTCTCCGTCGTCTTCGTCGCCCTGCTCGCACTGCTCCTGTGGTGGATCTGGTCGACGATGAACGACAAGGGCCAGCTCAAGTGGGCCCTGTGGCAGCCCTTCACCACCTCCGCGGCCTGGACGACGTACCTGCTGCCCGGCCTCGGCAACACGCTGAAGGCCGCGGCGCTCGCCATGGTCATCGCCCTTCCGCTGGGCGCGTTCTTCGGCATAGCCCGACTGTCCGACCACCGGTGGGTCCGGGTTCCGGCCGGTGTGGTGGTCGAGTTCTTCCGGGCGATCCCGGTACTGCTGCTGATGCTGTTCGCCAACGAGTTCTACGTCCGTTCCACGGGCATCGCCAGCGACGTGCGCCCCCTCTACGCGGTCGTCACCGGCCTGGTGCTCTACAACGCCTCGGTTCTCGCCGAGGTCGTACGTGCCGGCATCCTGGCCCTGCCCAAGGGGCAGACGGAGGCCGCCTACGCGATCGGTCTGCGCAAGGGCCAGACGATGAGCGGCATCCTGCTCCCGCAGGCGGTCACCGTCATGCTGCCGGCCATCGTCAGCCAGCTGGTCGTCATCGTGAAGGACACCGCGCTGGGCGGCGCGATGCTCGCCTTCCCCGAGCTGCTGGGCTCCCGCAGCACGCTCGCGGCCAACTACGCCAACGTCATCGCCAGCTTCATCGTGGTGGCTGTCATCTTCATCCTGCTGAACTTCGCCCTCACCAGCTTCGCGAGCTGGCTCGAGCGCAGGCTGCGCCGCAGCAAGCGGAGCACCGGCGTCGTCCTCGCCGCGGACGAGGAGGAGGTCAACCCCGCCCAGACCGGTGGCACCTACGGAACGGGTGCGGGCGGCTCGACCTGACGGATGGTCCAGCAGTTTTGAGGCACCCGAGGGGGGTGCGGTGGCCTGTTGCCGCCGCACCCCCTCGGCGTAGGACGCCGCGAAGGGGCACGGCGGTCGGCCGCGCACACGAGCCGCCGCACGGCGCACGCCACCGCGCACCTGGAGCACCGGCGTGCGTCCCGCTTGACCGGCTGGCGCCCAGTCTGTTGCATACGTTCTGTGATCGTGCACCGTGCTCCGGCTTTCTGTTCACCTCTCACCTCCAGGACACCGCTGCTGGCAGGAGGCGCCGCGCCGTGGATCCGGTGATCGTTGTCGGAGCGGGGCCCGTCGGGCTCACGCTCGCCCTGGCGCTGGCGCGTCAGGAGGTGCCCTCCGTCGTGCTCGACGAGGGCTCCGGCACGGACGCGCCGCGCGCCGCGCGTACGGTCGTCCTGCGCGAGGACACCACCGCGCTCGTGGAGCGCCTGGCCGGTGTGCCGCTCGGCGGGGCCGGCCTCCGTTGGGCCGGATGGCGGTCGTTGCGGCGCAAACAGGTGATGCACGAAGTCGCCTTCGACGACGCCGAACCCGCGCCGCTGCACATCGCCCAGCACGTCCTGACCGGCGCCCTGCGCGCCGCCGTCGCCCACGAACCGCTGATCGAACTCGCCGTGGACAGCCGGCTGGACAGCATGGAGCAGGAGACCACGGGGGTCACCGCCCACACCCGCGGAGCGGGCGGCACATGGTGGCGCGGCAGTCACCTGGTCGGCTGCGACGGCCCGCGTTCGACCGTGCGCAAACTCATGGACATCCGCTTCCCCGGGCGCACGGCCGTCGAACGGCACGCCGTCGCCGCGGTGCGCACCGAACTGCCCCATCCCGGCGAAGCGTTCCTCCACCGACTGCCGCCGTGGCGGACGACCGGCCCCTTCGCCGGGGAGATCGCCGCCCGTCCGCTCCCGGACGACGTGTGGCGGCTGGACTGGTTGCTGCCGCCCGGCAAGGACCTGGTCACACCCGAACTGCTGCTCGCCCGCATCCGGGAGACCCTCACCGGCTGGACCGGCGAAACCTCGCCGTCGTACGAACTCCTCGACACCGGCGTCCACACCGTCCACCACCGGGTGGCACGCCGCTGGCGCGCCGGGCGGGTCTTCCTCGCCGGGGACGCGGCGCATCTGCTGGGCGCGCTCGGCACCCAGGGTCTCGACGAGGGCCTGCGGGACGCCGACAACCTCGCCTGGAAGCTGGCGCCGGCCTGGCACCACGGGCCGCACGAGGCACTGCTGGACAGCTACCAGACCGAGCGGCGCGCCGTCGTCGCGGCCCGGCTGCGCGCCGCCGACCAACTGCTGCCCGTACTGCGCGGGGGCGGCGGACTGCGCTCCCTCGTGCCCGGATCCGGCCGTGGGAACGACGCCCTGCTGATGGACGGCCATCTGGGGCGCGGGCCGCTGGGCGCGCCGGGGGCGTACACGGACTCGCCGCTCACACCCCCGCCCCTGGACGGCGAGGTTCTCGTGGACACGCCGGCCGGCTCCCCGGTCGCCGACGTGGTGGTGACCGCGGAGGACGGCTCCTTCGTGCCGCTGAGGGACCGTCTGGGCCGGGGCGCGCTGCTGGTGGTGCTGATCGCGCCGGGTACGGGGGTGTGGGAGCGCCGGCACTGGGTGAGCGCCGGCATCATGCCCCGGCTGGCCGCCGCGGTGACCGCGCTGCCGCACCCCGCCGAACTGCTGGTCGCCGAGAGCTACCCGGGCGCCGCCCCCCACACCGTCCTGCTGGTACGGCCCGACGGGCATCTGGTCACCGCGCTGAGCGGGGTGCGCCCGGCCGACCTGTACACCGCGGCGGAGACGGCGCTGGGCGGCGCCGGACGCGCCGAGGACCGTGCCGAGGCGGGCGCGCGCTGACCGCGGAGCCCTGTGGACCGCACGCGGACCGTCCGCCGCGCGGTCCACAGGGTGAGGGCGAGTTGACCGGTCAGGACCGTCATGGTCTACTCCCGAACGTGACCGACACCGATGTGCGCCTGTGGCGGAGGGTCCATATGGACCTCGTCCGCTATGCGGGCTGCGTGTGTCGTCCGGCCTGTTGAACTCGCCTCCCCTCACCCGGCGCGCGCCACCCGATCCGCACACCCTCGTACGCCATACGTCCGTACCCTGTGCCGCCGCGCGCCCTCCGCGAACGCTCTTCAGGACGGTGTACGTGTCTGTCTCGCCCCTCGGGTCCTCGGCTCCCGTGTCCCCCGCTTCCGGACTCTCCCCTGCCGACTCCTCCCCTGCCGGGCCCTCGCCCGCCGAGTCCTCTCCCGGCGGGTCTGCTCCCGCCGTCGCCGCGTCCTCCGCGTCCTCCGAGCAGGCGCCGACTCAGGCGGAACTCCTCGACTTCGTGCGGCGCACCGCCGCCGACACCGAGCTGATCGCCTCGCTTCCGCTCGGCCCGGAGGGCCGCACCTGGGTGCGCCTGGACGGGCCCGGCGGCAGTGAGGCGTGGCTGATCGGCTGGCCGCCCGGCACCGGCACGGGCTGGCACGACCACGCCGACTCGGTCGGCGCCTTCGTCACCGCCTCGGGCGAACTGAAGGAGAACTCGCTCGCCGCCCGGTTGCCCACCGACGGCTGGCGGACCCTCGAACTCACCGACGGCGTCGACCGCGAACGGCGGCTTCCGGCGGGGCGGGGCCGCTCCTTCGGACGCCACCATGTGCACGAGGTGCTCAACGAGTCCACCGGCCGGCACGCCGTCTCCGTGCACGCCTACCACCCGCCGCTGCCCCGCATCCGCCGCTACAGCCGTACCGAACAGACCCTGCGCCTCGAGCAGGTCGAGCGCCCGGAGGACTGGCAGTGAGCACACCTCAACCACCCGTCGGAATCGACGAGTTGCTGGAGCGGGTCCGCCGGGGCTACGAACGCGTCGAAGCGCGCGAGGCGCACGCGGCCGCCCGGGCCGGCGACGCCCTCCTGGTGGACATCCGCTACGCCGCTCTGCGCACGCGGGACGGTCTGATCCCGGGCGCCCTCGTCGTGGAGCGCAACGAGCTGGAGTGGCGTCTCGACCCCCTGGGCAGCCATCGTGCCCCCGAGGCCACCGGTCACGACCTGCGCGTGGTCGTCGTCTGCAACGAGGGCTACGCGTCGAGTCTCGCGGCCGCGTCCCTGCACCGGCTGGGGCTGCTCCGGGCGACCGATCTGGTGGGCGGCTTCCAGGCATGGCGCTCGGCCGGGCTGCCGGTGACGCCGTGGGACGGCCGCGGGCAGCCGTCGTAGAGGGACGCAGTCGCAGAGGGAGTCGCCCGCCTGGGCCTGCGGGCCCACGAGGCCTCGCACCCCGTGGTGTCGTCCGTGCCTCCCCGCGCCGGACGCCCCGGAGGGCGCCGGCTCAGTAGCCCTCGTCGGCGAGGAAGTCGGCGTCCTCGCCCTCCTCCTCCAGCGCCTGCCGGACCACGCGCAGGGCCAGGCCCTCGGAGTAGCCCTTGCGGGCGAGCATCCCGGCGAGGCGGCGCAGCCGTTTGTCGCGGTCGAGGCCGCGGGTGGAGCGCAGCTTGCGGGCGACGAGTTCGCGTGCGGTGGCCTCCTCCTGCTCGGCGTCGAGACGGCCGACCGCCTCGTCGATCAGTGCCGTGTCGACGCCCTTGGTCCGCAGCTCCCGGGCGAGGGCGCGCCGGGCCAGTCCGCGTCCGTGGTGCCGGGACTCCACCCAGGCGTCCGCGAACGCGCCGTCGTCGATCAGTCCGACCTCCTCGAACCGGGAGAGGACCTCGTCCGCCGCCTCGTCCGGGATCTCCCGCTTGCGCAGGGCGTCCGCGAGCTGCTTGCGGGTGCGCGGGGTCCCGGTGAGCAGGCGCAGGCAGATGGCGCGCGCCCGCTCCACCGGGTCCCCCGGAGGCTCCCCCTGCCCCGCCCTCGACACGGAGGAGGTGCCCCCGTCCTCGGCGGACGCCTCGACGGGGCCGCGCCGACGGCCCCCGCGTCCACCGCGCGGCCCACCGTCACGCGAGCCGCCCCGGCGCGCACCACCCACGGGTGGGCCACCCGCGCGCCGCTGTCCGCCGCCGTCCCCGGGCACACCAGCGCCCGGCTCGGCCTCCCCGTACCCGCTGTCCCCGTACCCGCCGTCTCCGTACGCGCCGTCTTGGTCCGTGCCCGAGCCGAGGGCGTCCCCGGTGCCCCTCCCCCGTGGGGCACCGAAGGCGGCGTACTCGTCCGCGTGCTCGTACTCGTACTCGGCCCAGTCGGTTCGCCGTGTCACGGGTCAGCTCTTGGCCGAGGCGGCCTTGGGCTTGGTGGCCTTGGCGGGCGCCGCCTTGGCCGTGGCGTCCGCGGCGGTGGTGACCGCGGCATCCGTGCCCGGCTCCGTGGTCGGCTCCTCCGGCCGCACGCCGACGCCCAGCTTCTCCTTGATCTTCTTCTCGATCTCGTTGGCCAGGTCGGGGTTGTCCTTGAGGAAGTTGCGCGCGTTCTCCTTGCCCTGGCCGAGCTGGTCGCCCTCGTACGTGTACCAGGCGCCGGCCTTGCGGACGAAGCCGTGCTCCACGCCCATGTCGATCAGACCGCCCTCGCGGCTGATGCCCTGGCCGTAGAGAATGTCGAACTCGGCCTGCTTGAAGGGCGGCGCGACCTTGTTCTTGACGACCTTGCAGCGGGTCCGGTTGCCGACCGCCTCCGTGCCGTCCTTCAGGGTCTCGATACGGCGGATGTCGATGCGCACCGAGGCGTAGAACTTCAACGCCCGGCCACCGGTCGTGGTCTCCGGCGAGCCGAACATCACGCCGATCTTCTCGCGGAGCTGGTTGATGAAGATCGCGGTGGTCTTGGACTGGTTGAGCGCGCTGGTGATCTTGCGCAGGGCCTGGCTCATCAGCCGGGCCTGCAGGCCCACGTGGCTGTCGCCCATCTCGCCCTCGATCTCCGCGCGCGGGACGAGCGCGGCGACGGAGTCGATGACGATGAGGTCGAGGGCGCCGGAGCGGACCAGCATGTCCACGATCTCCAGGGCCTGCTCGCCGTTGTCCGGCTGGGAGAGGATCAGGTTGTCGATGTCGACGCCGAGCTTCTTCGCGTACTCGGGGTCGAGGGCGTGCTCCGCGTCGATGAACGCGACCTGGCCGCCCGCCTTCTGCGCGTTCGCCACCGCGTGCAGGGTCAGGGTCGTCTTGCCGGAGGACTCCGGTCCGTAGATCTCCACGACACGGCCGCGCGGCAGGCCACCGACGCCGAGGGCCACGTCGAGCGCGGTCGACCCGGTCGGGATGACCTCGATCGGCTCCTTCGACCGCTCGCCCATGCGCATGACCGCGCCCTTGCCGAATTGTCGTTCAATCTGTGCGAGCGCGGCGTCGAGCGCCTTCTCGCGGTCGGTTCCTGCCATGGGTTCCACCCGGTTTGCTTGTGTCGATCGCTTCACGTCAAAGACGCTAACGCCTGCCACTGACAATGCGCCCCGACGCACGTCCGGCCTGTGGATAACTCAGGCACTTCTCCCCCCGAACCGGGGCGAAATCCCTTCCGTCGAGCCTTGCCGGAGCTCCTATAAGAATGGATGTTCGATTTCCGTGTCAAGCGCGCCGAGCGGCACCGGAGCGGGCAGGACACCGCCCGGCTACCGTGGCTCCGCATGACCCACACCGAGATCGCGATCACCGCGGAGCTGGTCCGGGATCTGCTGCACGACCAGCATCCCGACCTGGCCGACCGCCCCTTGAGGCTCGGCGCGCGCGGCTGGGACAACCAACTGTGGCGGCTCGGCGACGACCTCGCCGTCCGACTGCCCTGGGCAACGCGGTCGGCGGACGCGTTACTGCGCAAGGAGCACGCCTGGCTGCCTTCCCTCGCCCCGCGCCTTCCTCTGCCGGTCCCCGTCCCGCAGCGCCTCGGCGAGCCCTCCGAGCGATTTCCGCGGCCCTGGGTCGTCACCACCTGGGTGCCGGGCACTCCTGCCGACCTCGCCCCCGCCACGCGCCCCGCGGAGGCGGCCGACGCCCTGGCGGCCTTCCTGTCGGCTCTTCACCGACCCGCCCCCGACGAGGCGCCCACCGGCCGCTTCGGCCGCGGCAGACCGCTGGCCGAGCGCCCCGACTCGTTCGCCGAGCCGCTCGCCACGGCCACCGGGCTGGGGCTGGTCCCCGGCCCGGACGCCGTCCGGGCCGTCTGGGAGGACGCCGTCCGCGCGCCCGACTGGACGGGCCCGGCCCTATGGATCCACAGCGACCTGCATCCGGCCAACGTCCTCACCGCCGACGGCACCTTCTGCGGCGTGATCGACTTCGGCGACCTCTGCGCGGGAGATCCGGCCTGCGACCTGGCCGCCTCCTGGCTGCTGCTGCCGGAGGACGCCCTCGACCGCTTCCACTGCGCCTACCGTCCGGGCCCGGACGCGGCCCCGGACGCCGCGACACTGCGCCGCGCCCGCGGCTGGGCCGTGCTGCAAGCCCTCAGCTGCGTCCTCGTCGGAGATGCCGGCACCCACGGCCGCCCCGGCGGCAAGCCGACCTGGGGCCCACCCGCACAGGCCGCGCTGAGACGCCTCGTCGCCACGGCTCGCCACTGACCGAGGAGCGAGCCGAGCGCGCCGAGCGCCGCGACGCCTGCCGAGTAAGCCCAGCCGAGCACGCCCCGCCGCGTACGCCCTACCGGGCCCGCCACATCCGGCGCGCGCGGTCGAGCAGGCCCGGGACCGGGCCGCGTCCGCGGTGGCCCTGGACGCGGGGGTCGTCCATGACGGCGTACCGCTTCACATAGGCGCCCAGGAAGGCCTGGAGGGTGGCGACCGCGGGAATGGCGATCAGCGCGCCCACCGCGCCGAGCAGGGCGGTGCCGGCGATGACCGAGCCGAAGGCGACCGCGGGATGGATGTCCACGGTCCTCGCGGTCAGCTTGGGCTGCAGCATGTAGTTCTCGAACTGCTGGTAGACCACCACGAAGACCAGCACCCACACCGCGTACCAGGGGTCCACCGTGAAGGCGATCAGCATCGGCAGGGCGCCCGCGAGATAGGTGCCTATGGTCGGGATGAACTGCGAGACCAGGCCCACCCAGACACCGAGCACGAGCGCGTACGGCACTCCCAGGGCCTGGAGCAGGACGTAGTGGGCGATCCCCGAGACGAGCGCCATCAGGCCGCGCGAGTACAGATAGCCGCCGGTCTTGTCGACGGCGATCTCCCACGCCCGCAGCACCTCCGCCTGGCGGGCGGGCGGCAGCAGGGAGCAGATGGTGCGGCGCAGCCGCGGACCGTCTGCGGCGAAGTAGAACGAGAACAGGGCGATCGTCAGCAGCCGGAACAGGCCCCCGAGCACCTGGGCGGACACGTCGAGCACGCCCGCGGCGCTGTTCTGCGCGTACGTGCGCAGCCAGTCGGAGTGGAGCAGGCCCTCCTGCACGTCCACCCGTCTCAGCTCGGTGTGGAACGTGGAGTTGACCCAGTTGATGACGGAGTCGAGGTACTCGGGGAAGCCCTCGACCATCTTGATGATCTGCCCGGCGAGCATCGAGCCGAGCAGGATCACGAAGCCCGCCGAGGCGATCGTCAGGCCGAGGAAGACCAGGAAGGTCGCGAGCCCCCGGCGCATCCCGCGGGCTGCCATGCGGCTGACCGCGGGCTCGATGGCGAGGGCCAGGAAGAACGCGATGAGGGCGTTGAGGAGCAGGCCGGTCAGCTGGTGGAAGGCCCAGCTGCCGAGCTGGAAGGCGGCGACGAGGCCGATCGCGAGCACCATGGCGCGCGGCAGCCAGCGGGGCATGCGGGCGCCCGCCCCGGCGACGCCCTCGGCCGGTTCCGGAGACCGGGGAGGCGGCGTCGTCGCGGACGGGGATGCGTGCGGGGCCGTCTGGCCGGTCTCGTCAGTGGGTGCCACGGTGCAAGTCTCGCCGACGCCACTGACGGCCCGGCACCGGCCCATGCCCGTCGTGGCCGGTCAGTGCCTCTCCTGCGGAACGTTCATGACCCGGCACACGACGCGCCACACGTCCTTCGCGTCCCAGCCGGCCGCCAGCGCCTCGTGCACCGTGCGCCCGCCGAGTTCCGACATCACGTGATCGCGCGCGAAGGTTTCGGCGTACCCCGCGCCGAAGTGCTCCGCCATCCGCTCCCAGAAGACCGTCAACCGCATGATCCCAGTATCCCGCCCCTGCGGGTGACCTCGGTCCGGGGCCACCTGGGGAGAACGCTTTCCGCCCTACGGTCTGACGCATGGCCGAGACCGGAGCTCCCCCTTCTCCCCCGCCGCCCCCGGCGTCCTCCCCGCTGTTCCGCGCCGAGCACTTCGTGTGGCTCACCGCGCGCGTGCTGGAGCAGCGGCTGTTCGCGTACCACTTCCTGAACGGCGCCGCGGATCCGGTGGAGACCGCGCTGGACGCCTACCGCAACGAGGACGGCGGGTACGGTCACGCGCTGGAGCCCGATCTGCGGGGCCCGGTCAGCCAGCCGCTGCACACCGCGCACGCGCTGCGCGTGCTGGACACCGTCGGCCGCTGCGGCGGACAGCGGGTGGAGCGCGTGTGCCGCTATCTGACCTCCGTCTCCACCCCCGACGGCGCGCTGCCCGCGGTCCATCCCGGTCAGCGAGGCTATCCGGCGGCCCCCTTCGTGCCGATCGTGGACGATCCGCCGAGCGACCTGCTGGCCACCGGGCCGGTGGTGGGCCTGCTGCACCGCAACGAGGTGTGGCACGCCTGGCTCTTCCGGGCCACCGACTTCTGCTGGCGGCGGGCCGAGTCCCTGGAGACCTCCCACCCGTACGAGATCGAGGCGGCCGTCGTCTTCCTGGACTCGGTACCCGACCGCACACGCGCGCGTGCGGCCGCCGACCGGCTCGGCCGTCTGGTGCGCGACCAGCGGCTGGCGCTGCTGGACCCGGAGCATCCCGAGGCCTTTCCGGTCGCGCCCGGCTACGCACCCGGGGAGCACCACTTTCCGCATGACTACGCGCGGACGCCCGGCTCCCTCGCGCGCGCGTGGTTCACGGACGAGGAGATGAAGCGCTCCCTGGACTTCCTGGCCGGCCGCCAGGAGGAGGACGGCGGCTGGCCCGTCACCTGGCGCAAGTGGGCTCCGGGCCCCGCCCTCGAGGCACGCCCCATGGTCACGATCGAGGCGCTGCGCACCCTCAGGGCCTACGGCCGGACCATCGGCTGAACCACGACCGGTACACGCCCCGGCTCCTCGGCCGGGCTCCGCTGATGCACGCCACGACGCCATGGCTCATCGGCCGAGCCGCCACCGGCAGGCGCCCGCCCCACGAGCAGGCGGCGCCCCACACCCACCGGCTGGGCCCCACCCCTCGGGCAGGCGCCCCCACCCCACCGACGGGCCCCCGGCTCACCCCGTCAGGGCGCGTACCCCGGCCGTCACCAGCACCGCCGCCCCGACCACGACCAGGAACGGCGCCCGCAGAAGCAGCGCCACGGCGGCGGCCGCGACTCCGGCCGCCCGCGCGTCCAGCACAAGCGTGTGCCCGTCGGCGAACGTCTGCTGGGCGGTGAGCGCGGCCAGCAGGGCGACGGGCAGCAGCGCGGCGAGCCGCTTCACCAGCGGACGCTCCAGGGCGCCCGCCGGAACGAGCAGCCCGGCCAGCTTGACGGCGTAGCAGCCGACAGCGGTCACCGCCACCGCGATCCAGATGTTCAACGCTCTCCCTCTCGTACGTCGTCACGGGCGCCGCTCCCGCGACGGCCCCGCAGGTACAGCACGGCCGGCGCGGCGAGCGCGGCCGCCAGGACCGGCACACCGGCCGGCAGCACGGGCAGCAGACCGAGCCCGAGCAGCACGGCCAGAGCGGCGACGGCCCGCTCGGTGGAGGTCTTCAGCATCGGCGCCAGCAGCGCCAGGAAGACGGCCGGCCCGGCCGCGTCCAGGCCCCAGGCGTCGGTGTCGCCGAGGGCCTTGGCGCCCAGCGCGCCCAGCAGCGTGGTGAGGTTCCACAGCACGTACAGGGTGATCCCGGTGACGGTGAAGCCGATCCGCGCACTGCGCCGCGTGGGCTGGGCCAGCGTCACCGCGGTGGTCTCGTCGATGACCCACTGGGCCGCGAACGGCCGTACCGCGCGCGGGAGGGCCAGCAGCTGTGACAGGCGCAGCCCGTAGAAGGCGTTGCGCACGCCCAGGAAGAAGGCGCCCGCGGCCGCCGTGTACGGGTTGCCTCCGGCTGCCAGCGCCCCCACCAGCGCGAACTGGGAAGCCCCGGTGAACACCAGCAGGCTGAGCGCGCACGTCTGCCAGAGCGTGAGCCCGCTGCCCGCCGAGGTCACCCCGAAGGCGAACCCGGACAGTCCTACGGCGATCCCGACCCCGAGGGCGTCCCGTACGACGGCGGCGTCGGGTTTTCCTCCGTCGTCGGCGCGGATGTCTGCGAGAGCTGTCTGTTCTGCCACAACGCCGAGGGTAGGAACAGCCGGGGCCTGGAGTCTTGTACGTTCTTGCGCTCGCGCTGGTAGGCGCCCGGGGGCACGCCCACGATCCGGGTGAAGTGCCGGCTCAGGTGCGACTGGTCGGTGAAGCCGACGGCGACGGCGGCCTGGGAGGGCGCGGTGCCCGCGTCCAGCAGCCGCCTGGCCCGGCGCACCCGGGCGTCGGTCAGCCAGGTGTGCGGCGGCATTCCGTAGGCGTTGCGGAAGGCGCGCAGCAGCGCGAACGGGCTGCTGCCCAGGTCGGCCGCCAGCCTCTCCAGGCTCGGCGGCTCGGCCATCCGCTCCTCCAGGACGGCACGCGCGCGTGCCGCGGTCCGCGCCCCCGCCGTCCGTATCTCCCGCTGCGGCAACGCCCCGCCGTTGAGCCGCAGCAGCCGCGTCACGGCGACCCGCAGCAGGGTGTCGGCGGCCAGCGCGTTGCCCTCGTCCGTGGCCCGCAGCACCTGATGCACCAGCCCGACGGCGTACGGATCGTCGAGCACGGGACGGACGAAGCCCGGCGTCCCGCGGATGCCCGTGGTCTCCCCGGCGATCTCGGCGACCAGCTCCGGCGACGGATACACCGCTCCGTACCGCCACCCCTCGGGCACCGCCGCCCGCCCGGTGTGCGGGGTGTCGGGATTGACCAGCGCCAGCGTCCCCGGCCCCGCGTACTGGTCGGACCCTCCGTGGTGGAACACCTCCACGCCCTCGACGATGGCGGCGATCACGAAGTGCTCGTGGGTGTGCCGCACGAACTCCTTGCGGACGTAGCGGGCCCGCAGCAGATCGACACCGGGCAGTTCCTCGTACCGCCAGTGCCGCGCCCGCTCCTCACCCGCTGCCGCCATGCTCCCGATTCTCCGTCGTCGGCCCGGCTGCGCGAGTGCGGGGGCCGCCCCGGCGTTCCCGGGCGCCCGCCCAGGCCAGAGGGCGTTGTCAGTGGCCGGGTGCACGATGGACTCATGGTCAGCGACGCACACCGGGCCCTCGACGGCTTCTCCCCCGCGACCCGCGGCTGGTTCACGGGGGCCTTCTCCGCGCCCACCGCGGCCCAGGCGGGCGCGTGGCGGGCCATCGGCGAGGGCTCGGACGTGCTGGTGGTCGCCCCGACCGGCTCCGGCAAGACCCTCGCCGCCTTCCTCGCCGCGCTCGACCAGCTCGCCTCCGCCCCGCCCCCGGCCGATCCGAAGAAGCGCTGCCGGGTGCTGTACGTCTCCCCGCTCAAGGCCCTCGCCGTGGACGTGGAGCGCAATCTGCGCAGCCCGCTGACCGGTATCCGCCATGAGTCCGTCCGCCTCGGCCTGCCCGAGCCGGAGGTGAAGGTCGGCATCCGCTCCGGCGACACCCCGGCGGCCGAGCGCCGCGCCCTGTCCACCCGCCCGCCGGACATCCTGATCACCACGCCCGAGTCGCTGTTCCTGATGCTGACCTCGGCCACCCGGGACGCGCTCACCGGCGTGGAGACGGTGATCCTGGACGAGGTGCACGCGGTGGCCGGCACCAAGCGGGGCGCGCACCTCGCGCTGTCCCTGGAGCGCCTGGACGAGCTGCTGCCCAGGCCCGCCCGCCGCATCGGCCTGTCCGCGACGGTCCGCCCGGTCGACGAGATCGCCCGCTATCTGTCGCCCCGCCGCAAGGTGGAGATCGTCCAGCCGGAGTCAGGCAAGGAGTTCGACCTGTCGGTGGTCGTCCCCGTCGAGGACCTGGGGGAGCTGGGCGGTTCCCCTGTCGCCGAGGACGGCGACAAGGCGGAGCGGCCCTCGATCTGGCCGCATGTCGAGGAGCGGATCACCGACCTGGTCCAGGCTCACCGCTCGACGATCGTGTTCGCCAACTCCCGCCGGCTGGCCGAGCGCCTGTGCAACCGGCTCAACGAGATCGCCTACGAGCGGGCGACCGGCGAGCCCCTGGACGAACACCACTCCCCCGCGGAGCTGATGGGCGGCTCCGGCGCGGCGCAGGGCGCGCCTCCGGTCATCGCCCGCGCGCACCACGGCTCGGTGTCCAAGGAGCAGCGCGCCCTGGTCGAGGAGGACCTCAAGGCGGGCCGGCTCCCCGCGGTGGTCGCCACCTCCAGCCTGGAGCTGGGCATCGACATGGGCGCCGTGGACCTCGTCGTCCAGGTCGAGTCCCCGCCGTCCGTGGCCTCCGGACTGCAACGGGTCGGCCGCGCGGGCCACCAGGTCGGCGCGGTCTCCACCGGCGTGGTCTTCCCGAAGTACCGCGGCGACCTGGTCCAGGCCGCGGTGGTCACCGAGCGGATGCGTTCCGGCTCCATCGAGTCCCTGAAGGTGCCCGCCAACCCGCTGGACGTCCTCGCCCAGCAGCTCGTGGCGATGACGGCGATGGACACCTGGCAGCTGGACGACCTGCTCTCCATGGTCCGCCGGGCGGCGCCGTTCGCCTCACTGCCGGAATCGGCGTTCACCGCCGTCCTGGACATGCTCGCCGGGCGCTACCCGTCCGACGCGTTCGCGGAGCTGCGACCGCGCGTGGTGTGGGACCGCGTCGCGGGCACCATCACCGGCCGCCCCGGCGCTCAGCGCCTCGCCGTCACCTCCGGGGGCACGATCCCCGACCGCGGGCTGTTCGGCGTGTTCCTCGCCGGCTCGGACCCCAAGAAGGGCGGCGGCCGGGTCGGCGAGCTGGACGAGGAGATGGTCTACGAGTCCCGGGTCGGCGACGTCTTCACGCTCGGCACCAGCTCCTGGCGCATCGAGGACATCACGCGCGACCGGGTCCTGGTCTCGCCGGCGCCGGGCGTGCCGGGCCGGCTGCCGTTCTGGAAGGGCGACCAGCTCGGCCGCCCGCTGGAGCTGGGCCGCGCGGTGGGCGCGTTCCTGCGCGAGGTGGGCTCCCTGCCCCAGGACGACGCCCGGCTGCGTCTGCTGGCCGCCGGCCTCGACGCGTGGGCCGCCGACAACGTCCTGTCGTACCTGGAGGAGCAGCGCGCGGCCTGCGGGCACGTCCCCGACGACCGGACGATCGTCGTGGAGCGCTTCCGCGACGAGCTGGGCGACTGGCGGGTCGTGGTGCACTCCCCCTTCGGCGCCCAGGTGCACGCCCCCTGGGCGCTGGCGCTCGGCGCCCGCCTGTCGGAGCGGTACGGCATGGACGCGCAGGTCATGCACGCCGACGACGGCATCGTGCTGCGCCTGCCCGACGCCGACCTGATGGGCCTCGACCTGCTCGACCAGGAACCGATGAGGGCCGGCCTGGAGTACGACGCGGAGCAGGCGCCCGTCGGGGCCGCGGACGTCACCTTCGACAAGGGCGAGGTCGACCAGATCGTCACCGACCAGGTCGGCGGCTCGGCGCTGTTCGCCTCCCGCTTCCGCGAGTGCGCCGCCCGCGCGCTGCTGCTGCCGCGCCGCAACCCGGGCAAGCGCACCCCGTTGTGGCAGCAGCGCCAACGCGCCGCTCAACTGCTCCAGGTGGCGAGCGAGTTCGGCTCGTTCCCGATCGTCCTGGAGGCGGTCCGCGAATGCCTCCAGGACGTCTTCGACGTGCCGGGCCTGGTCGAGCTGATGGGCGACGTCGAGTCGCGCAGGGTGCGCCTGGTCGAGGTCACCACCCCCGAGCCGTCCCCCTTCGCCCGTTCGCTGCTGTTCGGGTACGTCGCCCAGTTCCTGTACGAGGGGGACTCGCCGCTCGCCGAGCGCCGCGCCGCCGCGCTGTCGCTGGACTCGCGGCTGCTGGCCGAGCTGCTGGGCCAGGCGGAGCTGCGTGAACTGCTCGACGCCGAGGTGCTGGTGGAGCTGGAGCGCGAGCTTCAGTGGCTGACCGAGGACCGCCGTGTGAAGGACGTCGAGGGCGTCGCCGACGTCCTGCGGCTGCTCGGGCCGCTCTCGGAGGCCGAGTTGGCCGAGCGGGGCGCCGAGTCCGGCTGGGCGGCGGAGCTGGCCGGGGCCCGCCGGGCCATCCGGGTCCGGATCGCCGGAGCCGACCACTGGGCCGCGATCGAGGACGCGGGCCGGCTGCGCGACGCGCTCGGCACCGCGCTGCCCGTGGGCGTCCCGGAGGCGTTCACCGAGCCGGTGAAGGACCCTCTGGGCGACCTCCTGGCGCGCTATGCCCGCACCCACGGCCCGTTCACGTCGGCGGCGGCCGCGGCCCGCTTCGGCCTGGGCGTGGCGGTCACCGAGGGCGCGCTCCAGCGGCTCGCCGCGGGCGGCCGTGTCGTACAGGGCGAGTTCCATCCGGCGGGCATCGGCCAGGAGTGGTGCGACGCGGCCGTGCTGCGGCGGCTGCGCCGGCGTTCGCTGGCCGCGCTGCGGCACGAGCTGGAGCCGGTGCCGCCGGCCGCGCTCGCCCAGTTCCTGCCCCAGTGGCAGCACCTCGGCAAGGGGCACGGCCTGCGCGGCATCGACGGACTGGTGCGCGCCGTCGAGCAGTTGCAGGGCGCGTCCGTGCCCGCCTCCGCGCTGGAGAAGCTGGTCCTGCCGTCCCGCGTGGCGCACTACACCCCCTCGATGCTGGACGAACTCACTTCGGCCGGCGAGGTCGTGTGGGCGGGCGCGGGCGCGCTGCCCGGAAAGGACGGCTGGGTCTCCCTGTACCTCGCGGACGCGGCCCCGCTGCTCCTGCCGTCCCCGCACCCGCTGGAGCTGACCGCGCTGCACCAGTCGGTCCTGGACGCCCTCTCCGGCGGATACGGCCTGTTCTTCCGTCAGATCGCCGACCAGGTCCACGCGACCACCCACCCCGAGGCCACGGATCCCCAACTGGCCGACGCGCTGTGGGACCTGGCGTGGTCCGGGCGGCTCACCAACGACACGCTCGCCCCGATGCGCTCCCTGCTGGGCTCGGGCCGCACCGCGGGTTCCACCGCGCACCGGGCCAAACGCACCGTCCCGCGCGGGCGTTACGGATCGCTGACGGCCGCCGCCCGCACCGCGTCCCGCAGCGGCCCGCCGACCGTCGCCGGCCGCTGGTCGCTGCTCCCGGCCCGCGACCCCGACCCCACCGTGCGCGCCCACGCCCTGGCTCGTACGCTCCTCGACCGGCACGGCGTGGTGACGCGGGGCGCGGTGGCGGCGGAGGGCGTGGAGGGCGGCTTCTCGGCGGTGTACCGGGTCCTGTCCGCCTTCGAGGACAGCGGCCAGGCCCGGCGGGGCTACGTGGTGGAGGGCCTGGGCGCCGCGCAGTTCGCGATGGACGGCGCGGTGGACCGGCTGCGCGCGGTGGCGAACGCCCGTGAGCGGGGCGAGGGCCTGCCCGGCGCGGTCTCCGGGGACGGAGGCCCCGGCGGCTTCGGCTCCCCGGACGGCTCCTGGGTCCCCGGTGGCGGCATCGACTCCGGCTTCCCCGCCGCCGAACTCGGCGGTGGCCTTGACGGCGACTTCGGCGGTGACGTCGACTGGCTGGACTCCGGCCGCCCGGCGCCCGGTGACTACGTCTCACCCCGCGACCTCGCCTCACCGGGACTCGGCGGCCCGAGGGGCGGCGGGACGGGCTTCCCGTACGGAGGCGGCTTCGGCGACCGCCGTGCCCGCACCGCCGACGCAGCGGCCCGCGGGGTCGTCCTCGCCGCCGCCGACCCCGCGAACGCCTTCGGCGCCGCCCTGCCCTGGCCCGAGCCGCCGACCGGCGCGGGACACAAGCCGGGCCGCAAGGCCGGCTCCCTGGTGGTGCTCGTCGACGGCGAACTGACGCTGTACATGGAGCGCGGCGGCAAGACGCTGCTGGCCTGGCCGGCCGACCCGGACGGCGCGGCCGGTGACGACCCGCGCCTGCGGGAGGCCGCCGAGGCGTTGGCCGCGGCCGCCCGAGCGGGCTCGCTGGGCACGGTGACGGTGGAGCGGGTCAACGGCGCCTCCGCGTTGACCTCCTCCATCGGCGCCCTCCTGGAAGGAGCGGGCTTCGTGGCGACCCCGCGCGGACTGCGCCTGCGCGCATGAACCGGGTGACGCGCGCATGACCCGGTGATCCGGACAGTGCCCCCGAGCAGCGGGAGCCGACCCACGCGCACCCGTACGTGGCCGCCCACCCGCACGTGCCACCCTTGACCCATGCCCGAAGGCGACACGGTCTGGCAGACCGCGAGGCGCTTGCGCGACGCCCTCGCGGGCGAGGTGCTGACCCGGAGCGACTTCCGGGTGCCGAAGTACGCCACGGTCGACCTCACCGGCAGGACCGTCCTGGACACCGTCTCCCGCGGCAAGCATCTGCTCACCCGTTTCGAGGGCGGCCTGACGCTGCACTCGCATCTGCTGATGGAGGGCGCCTGGAAGGTGTACGGCGCCGGGGAGCGCTGGAAGGGCGGCCCCGGCCACCAGATCCGCGCCGTCCTCGGCACCGCCGACCGCTCTGCCGTCGGCTATCGCCTCCAGGTTCTCGAGCTGCTGCGCACCTCGGAGGACGAGCGCACCGTCGCCCACCTCGGCCCCGATCTCCTCGGCCCCGACTGGGACCCGGACCTGGCCCTGGCCAACCTCCTGGCCGACCCGGGCCGCCCGCTCGGCGAGGCCCTGCTCGACCAGCGCAATCTCGCAGGCATCGGCAACGTCTACAAGAGCGAGCTGTGCTTCCTGCTCGGCGTGACGCCGTGGCTTCCGGTCGGCGCCGTGCCCGCCGACCGCGCCGCGAAGCTGCCCGCCCTGGCCAAGAATCTTCTGGAGGCCAACCGCGACCGTGTGGTCCGCCGGACCACGGGCCTTCGGGGCCATGACCTGTTCGTGTACGGCCGGGCACCGCGCCCCTGTCTGCGCTGCGGCACCTCCGTCCGGGTGGCCGACCAGGGCGACGGCTCCCAGGAGCGGCCCACGTACTGGTGTCCGAGCTGCCAGGCAGGCCCCGTACCGGCGCCGGGCAGCGCGCAGAAGTGGCGGGATCGCTATCACCGCACCACTGGCTGACCGCCCGCCCGGTCCTTCAGGACGGGCCGGATTCCCCGTCCGAACGAGGGGGCGGCGATGCCTTCGCGGTGCCGAACGGCCATCTCCCGCCGGCGGAGGGTGACGCTCCGAAGGCACCGTACGGCCACCCCTCGGAGGCGGGAAACGACGCTTCATCACCGTCCGTGGGCGCCGACGTTCCGAGCCCCCCGTCCTGCCCCTCGCCCGGTTCTTCCCGCGCCCCCTCCTTGTGGCTCCCCTTGCCCCTCTCCCCGGCCCCCTCCTTGGGCACGCAGTGCACGGGCAGCAGGCTCAGCCCCCATCCCCCGGCCGCGACGGCCCCTTCCAGCACTCCCGCATCGCCCGACAGCAGCAGCCGCAGCACCGCCCACCACCACGCGGCACCCAGCCCCAGAGCGGCCCCCCAGCGCACTATCGGCCGCGCCATCGCACCCACCATCACCTCCGGCCGACGACGGACCGCCGCACTGGCCTCCACGATGGCGGCCCCGCCCGGCACCGGCAAACGGGCCGCGGCGAAACCCGCCGTAAACCCCCGGACAAGGTGAAAGCCCCGGCCGCGCCCCTCCAGGTTTCCCCGGAGAGGCCCGGCCGGGGCCTCATCCACGTGTGCGTGGGTTCACGCGCGCGTGCGACAGGTCACGCGGCGACCACGTCCACCGCCTCGGCGGCGGGCGCCTTGATGGTCACCCGTTCCGGTGGCACACCGGTCACCGACACGGAACCCAGCATCGGGCGAACCGGCGTGGGCACGGGCTCGGTGGCCGCAGCAGACTGGGCCAGCTCGGCAAGGGCGAGTTCGTCGCTCACTTCCCGCATGAGTTCGGACATCCGTACGTCCAGCGCGTCGCAGATGGCGGCGAGCAGCTCGGAGGAAGCCTCCTTCTGCCCCCGCTCCACCTCGGAAAGATAGCCGAGCGAGACTCGGGCGGACGAGGAGACTTCGCGCAGAGTACGGCCCTGGCGCTGGCGCTGCCGACGCAGCACGTCACCCAGCAGGCGACGGAGCAGAATCATCGGTGGCTCCCTCCTCGGACCGCGTAGCCGCATCCTTCACGCCCCACCGTACCGCCTTGCGCCGCGGCCGTGCGGGGAGCGATGTCGTGTTCACTCAGGGCTGTAAACATCAAAACCCCCCGTTCCGTTCCGTATCCTGTGCCCGCTCATTTCCGGTCTGTTCGCCCGCGATCTGCTCCAAAAGCAGTGCGAGTACCCTCCGTACACTCTCCATACGAATGTCCGCCCGGCTGCCGTTCAACCGCAGCGCGGCCGTTTTCCCGCCGCGGTCGGCACCGGTTTCCGTCGTGCGGGGCCCGTCGACGGCCACGAAGACCGTGCCGACGGGCTGTCCGTCCTGCGGGTCGGGGCCGGCGACTCCGGTGGTCGCGATGCCCCAGTCGGCTTCCATGACCTTCCGCGCCCCGGCCGCCATCTGGGCCGCGACCTGCGGATCCACCGCTCCCCGCTCGGCCAGCAGGGTGGCGTCGACGTCCAGCAGCCGGTGCTTGAGCTCGGTGGCGTAGGCGGTGACCGAGCCCCGGAACACCTTCGACGCCCCCGGCACCGCGGTGATCTCCGCCGCGACCAGGCCACCGGTCAGCGACTCGGCCACGGCGACCGTCTCGCCTCTCACCGTGAGCAGCCTCACTACGTCGGCGGCCGGCGAACTCACGCTTGCGACTCCTCCAACGCGGCACGCTGCTCGGCGATTCCCCGACGGCGCAGCACGATGGCCTGTCTCACATAGTCCAGGCCCGTCACCACGGTCAGCACGACCGCCGCGGCCATCACCCAGAACCTCAGCGTGGCCAGCCAGCCCGTCAGCGCCAGTACGTACATCCCGACGGCCACGCCCTGCGTGAGCGTCTTCAGCTTGCCGCCGCGGCTCGCGGGGATCACGCCGTAGCGGATGACCAGGAAGCGCAGGAGCGTGATCCCCAGTTCCCGGCCGAGGATGACTCCGGTCACCCACCAGGGCAGGTCGCCGAGCCCGGAGAGGCAGATGAGCGCCGCACCCATGATGGCCTTGTCGGCGATGGGGTCGGCGATCTTCCCGAAGTCGGTGACGAGGTTGTACGTCCGCGCCAGGTGGCCGTCGAACAGGTCGGTGATCATGGCGACGGCGAAGGCGGCCCAGGCCAGCGACCGCCACGCGGGGTCGTACCCGCCGTCGGTCAGCATCAGGGCCACGAAGCAGGGCACGAGCAGCAGCCGGAGCATGGTCAGCAGATTGGCGACGTTCCACACGCTCGCCTGGTTCACGGCGGCGGCCGCGATCTTCCCGCCGCGCGGCGACCTGCCGGCGCCCTGCGCCCGCTCGGCCTCGCCCGCCGCTCCGGCCGCGTCCGTCGCACCGGAACCGGCGGCAGCGGCAGGACGGGAAACCTGGGATGCACGGGAGGCGCCCGTGGCCCCGTCGGCGCCGGCGCGACGCGAGGCCGCCCCCGCGGCCCTGCCCTGCGCGCCGGAGGAGCCGCCCGCAGCGGATGCCGGGACTCCCGTCATCTGCCCACCCCCTCGCTCCACGCGAGCGTGCCCGCCAGCGTCTCGGCCACCAGGTCGACGCCTTCCGTACCGACCACCTTCGCCTCGACCATACGACCGACGTCCAGGCCCTCGCCGCCCACGAGCAGCACCTGGCCGTCCGTCTCCGGCGCCTGGTGCGCCGCACGGCCGCGGACACCGTCCTCGGCGTCCACGGACTCGACCAGCACGTGCACCGTCTGGCCGACGCGCTCCTCGGCCCGCTGGGAGACGAGTTCCTCGGCCAGCCGGGAGACCCGCGCCAGCCGCTCGGCGACAACGTCCTCGTCGAGCTTGTCGTCGTACGTCGCCGCCTCGGTGCCCTCCTCGTCGGAGTAGCCGAAGACGCCGATGGCGTCCAGCCGGGCGCCGTTCAGGAACCGCTCCAGCTCGGCCAGGTCGGCATCACTCTCGCCGGGGAAGCCGACGATGAAGTTGGACCGCACGCCGGCCTCGGGAGCCTTGGTGCGGATGGTGTCGAGCAGTTCCAGGAAGCGGTCGGTGTCGCCGAAGCGGCGCATGGCGCGCAGCACGCCGGGCGCGGAGTGCTGGAACGACAGGTCGAAGTAGGGGACGACCTTCGGGGTGGAGGTCAGGACGTCGATCAGTCCGGGACGCATCTCGGCCGGCTGGAGGTAGCTCACCCGCACCCGCTCGATGCCGTCGACCTCGGCGAGCTCGGGCAGCAGGGACTCCAGGAGGCGGATGTCGCCGAGGTCCTTGCCGTAGGAGGTGTTGTTCTCGGAGACCAGCATGATCTCCTTGACGCCCTGCTCGGCCAGCCACCGCGTCTCGTTCAGCACGTCGCTCGGGCGGCGGGAGATGAACGAGCCGCGGAAGGACGGGATGGCGCAGAAGGAGCAGCGCCGGTCGCAGCCGGAGGCGAGCTTGACCGAGGCGACCGGGGCGCCGTCCAGCCGGCGGCGCAGCGGCGCACGCGGCCCGGAGGCCGGGGCGACACCTTCCGGGAGGTCCGTGGGGCCGTGCCCGGGAATGGCCACCTCGGTGCCGGCGTCCTGACGCTCGGCCGGGCTGATCGGCAGCAGCCTGCGGCGGTCGCGCGGGGTGTGCGAGGCGTGGACGCCGCCGCTCAGGATCGTCTGGAGGCGGTCGGAGATGTCGGCGTAGTCGTCGAAGCCGAGCACGCCGTCGGCCTCCGGGAGGGCCTCGGCGAGTTCCTTGCCGTACCGCTCGGCCATGCAGCCGACCGCGACCACCGCCTGCGTTCTGCCGTGGTCCTTGAGGTCGTTGGCCTCCAGGAGGGCGTCGACGGAGTCCTTCTTGGCGGCCTCCACGAAGCCACAGGTGTTGACCACGGCGACGTCCGCTTGCGCGGCGTCCTCCACGAGCTGCCAGCCGTCCGCCTCCAAACGGCCTGCGAGCTCCTCCGAGTCCACCTCGTTGCGGGCGCAGCCGAGAGTGACGAGTGCGACGGTACGGCGTTCAGGCATGGGCTCAAGACTACTTTGTCTCCACGACCGCCCAAGTCGACGGGGTTGGCCGAGCTTGGCCAACCCCGTGCTCGCCTGTCTGTTCGGCCCTTTGTGTACGGACCGCGCACAGTCGGCTACCCGACCTGCGGGTCGCCCTTGGTGTACGTGAGACGCTCCACGGCGCCCGGCTGGAACTGGTCCTCGATCTTCTTGCCGTTGACGTACAGCTGAATCGCGCCGGCGTCGCCGAGGATCAGGTTGATCTTGGAGCTGTCCTGGAAGGTCTTGGACTCGCCCTTCTGCAGCAGCCCGTCGAAGAGCATCCGGCCGTTGTGGTCCTTGGCCGAGATCCAGCTGCGCCCGTTGTCGGCACTGACCTGCACGGTCACCTTGTCCTGCGGCGCGGCCGCGATGGCGCTGTCGGACGGCGCGGGCGTCGGGTCGGCGGGCTTGCTGCTCTTGGGCGTGGGCGGGGCGGAGGTGCCGGCCGTGGGCGTGGAGCCCTCGCCGATCTGCCCCTGGGCGCCGGTGTCGTCGCTGCCGCCCTTGACGGCCGTGAAGCCGACGAAGCCGATCACGACGACGATCGCCGCGACCATGGCAGCGGTCCAGTTGGGCCCGCGCCGCTCCGGGCGGATGCGTTCCGCCTCGAACAGGGGGGCGGCGGGGGTCGGGGCGGGGCGGCCGCCGTGCTCGGCGTCGAAGCGCGCGAGCAGCGGGGCCGGGTCGAGACGCACGGCCTTCGCCAGGTTCCGGATGTGGCCGCGGGCGTAGACGTCGCCGCCGCAGGGCGCGAAGTCGTCGGCCTCGATGGCGTGCACGATGGCGAGGCGGACCCGGGTGGCGCTGCTGACGTCGTTGACGGTCAGCCCGGCGGCGATCCGCGCCTCCTTCAGGGCACGGCCGACGGAGGGGCGGGCTTCCTCGGAAACGTCTTCGAAGGGACGCTCGTCTTCAGGGGAGTTGCCGATGGACACGGGGGCGCCTTTCGAGCGTGTAGCCGCCTGTGCTGGAGGTTCAGTCTAGGGAGGTGCCAAAGGGTGAAGCGACCCGGCTGTAGGACTTTGTACGCCATCGGAATGGCCGGACAAACCGATGGTGGGACAGATGTGGCGCCCAGGGTTGGACGCGCACCGGTCCTCTCGCTCAACTTGACGTACGCCCAGGCGAAACGGTTGCCCGTCGCTCGCTAACGGGTGGATCACGGTCCACGCGCCCACCCGCAGCCGGCGCGTCCGCCGGACGGCGTCTTCCTGCTACCCCTCAGACTCCCCGCGAATCACGGCGAGCACTCCGTCCAGGTCCTCGGGCTTCACAAGAACGTCACGCGCCTTGGATCCCTCGCTGGGCCCGACGATGTTCCGGGACTCCATGAGGTCCATCAGCCGCCCCGCCTTGGCGAAGCCGACGCGCAGCTTGCGCTGGAGCATGGACGTCGAGCCGAACTGCGTGGAGACGACCAGCTCGGCCGCCTGGCACAGCAGGTCGAGGTCGTCGCCGATGTCCTCGTCGATCTCCTTCTTCTGCTTGGTGCCGACGACGACGTCGTCCCGGAAGTTGGGCGCCATCTGGTCCTTGCAGTGCTGGACGACCTGCTGGACCTCCGCCTCGGTCACGAAGGCGCCCTGAAGACGCGTCGGCTTGCTCGCCCCCATCGGAAGGAACAGCCCGTCGCCCTTGCCGATCAGCTTCTCCGCGCCCGGCTGGTCGAGGATGACGCGCGAGTCGGCGAGCGAGGAGGTGGCGAACGCCAGCCGGGAGGGCACGTTCGCCTTGATCAGACCGGTGACCACGTCGACCGACGGGCGCTGGGTGGCGAGCACCAGGTGGATACCGGCGGCACGCGCGAGCTGGGTGATGCGCACGATGGCGTCCTCGACGTCCCGTGGGGCGACCATCATCAGGTCGGCCAGCTCGTCGACGATGATCAGCAGGTAGGGGTAGGGCTGGAGCTCGCGCTCGCTGCCCTCGGGAGGTTTCACCTTGCCCTCGCGCACGGCGCGGTTGAAGTCGTCGATGTGCCGGAACCCGTACGCCGCCAGGTCGTCGTAGCGCAGATCCATCTCGCGTACCACCCACTGCAGGGCCTCGGCGGCCCGCTTGGGGTTGGTGATGATCGGCGTGATCAGATGCGGGATGCCCTCGTACGCGGTCAGCTCGACGCGCTTGGGGTCGACCAGGATCATCCGGACGTCCTCGGGGGTCGCCCGCATCATGACGGACGTGATCAGGCAGTTGATGCAGGACGACTTGCCGGAGCCGGTGGCGCCGGCGACCAGCATGTGCGGCATCTTCGCCAGCGAGTGCATGACGTAACCGCCCTCGACGTCCTTGCCGAAGGCGACCAGCATCGGGTCGTCGTCCTCGGCGGACTCGGCGAGCCGCAACACGTCCCCGAGGTTCACCATCTCCCGGTCGGTGTTGGGAATCTCGATGCCGACCGCGGACTTGCCCGGGATCGGGCTGATGATCCGCACGTCCGGACTGGCCACGGCGTACGCGATGTTCTTGGTCAGCGCGGTGATGCGCTCCACCTTCACGGCGGGCCCGAGTTCGACCTCGTAGCGGGTGACCGTCGGGCCGCGGGTGAACCCGGTGACACTGGCGTCGACCTTGAACTCGGTGAAGACGTTGGTGAGCGAGTCGACGACCGCGTCGTTGGCCGCGCTGCGCGCCTTGCCGGGCCCGCCCCGCTCCAGCAGGTCCAGGGAGGGCAGCGAGTAGGTGATGTCGCCGGAGAGCTGAAGCTGCTCGGCGCGCGCCGGCAGGTCGCGGGGCTGGGCCGGCGGGGCCTTCGTGAGGTCGGGGACCCCGGACTGCTTGTGGCCGGCGGGCCGCTGGGCCGGCGGCTCCTGCGGGGACCGTCCGGTCCGGCCGTCCTGTCCGGGGCGTGCGGCGGGCACGGGCGTCGGGGTGGTGCTCTCCCCGCGGTCGCCCACGCCGACGCCCTGGGTGAGGTCCGCGACGACCGGCGAGGGCGGCATGCCGTGCAGCACCGCGCCGTCGAGCGCGGCGGCGGCTGCGGCGGCGACGTCCACGGCGTCCATCTGCCGTTGCATGTCCGGCTGCGGCACCGCCGAGCGACGGGGACGCGAACGCCGCCTGGACAGGGCCTCCTGCTCGACGGCGTCCGGGTCGTAGTCCTGCTGGGCGGCGTCCGGGCGCTTGCGGGAGCGCGCGGGCAGCACCTCGCGCCACTGCTCCTCGTAGCGCTCGTCGTCGTCGCCGTACTCCTCGGCCTCCTGGTCGTGGACGATGCCCAGCCGCACCCCGAGCAGCCGCAGCCGCTGCGGGATCGCGTTGACCGGGGTCGCGGTGACGACCAGCAGGCCGAACACCGTGAGCAGCAGCAGCAGCGGTACGGCGAGGACCTCGCCCACCGCGTAGGTCAGCGGAGTCGCCGCGCCCCAGCCGATGAGCCCGCCGGCGTCCCTTATCTCCTGCATGCCGTCGCTGCGGGCGGGCGAGCCGCAGGCGATGTGGACCTGTCCCAGCACGCCGATCACCAGGGCGGACAGGCCGATGACGATCCGTCCGTTGGCCTCGGGCTTCTCGGGATGCCGCATGAAGCGGACGGCGATGACCGCGATCAGGATCGGCACCAGCAGGTCCAGCCGGCCGAAGGCGCCGGTCACCAGGATCTCGACCAGGTCGCCGACGGGTCCGCGCAGATCGGCCCAGGTGCCCGCGGCGACGATCAGGGCGACGGCGAGCAGCAGCAGCGCGACGCCGTCCTTGCGGTGCGCGGGGTGGAGGTTCTTGGCGCCCTGTCCCACTCCGCGGAAGACGGCGCCGACGGCGTGCGCGAGCCCGAGCCAGAGGGCGCGCACGACCCGGTACACGCCCCCCGTGGGGCTGGGCGCGGGCCTGGGCGCCGCCTTGCCCGCGGGCTTCTTGGCCGGCGCCTTCCTGGCGGAGGCCTTCTTCGCGGCGGCCTTCTTCGCCGGAGCCGCCCCCGAAGCGGCGGCCTTCTTCGCGGGCTGCTTCTTGGCTGCGGAGGGACGTGAGGCCATGGGTGTGAGGTTACCGGGGGAGACGACAGCGGACACGTGCGCCCGCTGCTTCACCCGTTCGTGTCGTGTCCGGAGAGGAGCCGGGCTGACACGCCCTCAGGAGCTGTACATCGCGGGAAGCATGGCCCGATCCCACCGCTCGCCGAGCGGACCGGGCCCCGCGACCCGGATGCGGACTCAGCCCTGCGAAGGCAGCGACGACGGACTGCCCGTGCCCGGCTCCAGCGCGTCCAGGGCACGTCGCAGGCCCGTCAGTTTGCGCTCCAGATGGGCTGCCGTGGCAACCGCCGCCGCGTCGGCGGACTCGTCGTCCAGCTGCTTGGACAGGGCTTCGGCCTGCTCCTCGACCGCGGCGAGACGGGCGGAGAGTTCCGCGAGCAGACCGGCCGATTCCTTGCCGTCGCCCACCGCTCCTTTGCCGCCGCCCTCCAACTGGAGCCGCAGCAGGGCCGCCTGCTCCTTCAGCTGGCAGTTCTTCATGTACAGGTCCACGAAGACCGAGACCTTCGCGCGCAGCACCCACGGGTCGAACGGCTTGGAGATGTAGTCCACCGCGCCTGCCGCATAGCCCCGGAAGGTGTGATGGGGGCCGTGGTTGATCGCGGTCAGGAAGATGATCGGGATGTCCCGGGTCCTCTCCCGCCGCTTGATGTGCGCGGCCGTCTCGAAGCCGTCCATGCCCGGCATCTGGACGTCCAGCAGAATGACCGCGAAGTCGTCCGTGAGCAGTGCTTTGAGCGCTTCCTCCCCGGACGATGCCCGCACCAGCGTCTGATCGAGCGCAGAGAGGATGGCCTCCAGCGCCAGCAGATTCTCCGGCCGGTCATCGACCAGGAGGATCTTGGCCTTCTGCACCATGGCCCGCCCTCCTCGCCCCGGCTTGGGGCCGCCCCTGTCCGCAGGAAACGGGGAGGCACCGGCGGGTGCCGCCCCAGGGGACGGCACCCTTGCGCCGCCCGTCCTTGTGCCGGTCATCGTAGCCGCACCCCGCCCGTCGCCACACCCTGTCACCGTGATGTCACTGTGCACCTGGCAGAAACGCCGCGGGAGACCAGAAGGTTCCCCGGATCCCGCGCTTCTACACGGCTCCGGGGACTCCGAGTCGACAACGTACCGCGCCCCGCGAACGTTCCGGTCACCGCCGTCCCCGTCACTCCCCGCTCATCCAGTTCGCCATCACGGTCAGCAGGTGATCGGGGTCGACGGGCTTGGTCACATAGTCGGAGGCACCCGACTCGATCGCCTTCTCCCGGTCGCCCTTCATCGCCTTCGCGGTCAGCGCGATGATCGGCAGCCCGGCGAACTGCGGCATCCGCCGGATCGCCGTGGTCGTCGCATAGCCGTCCATCTCCGGCATCATGATGTCCATCAGGACGACCGCCACGTCGTCATGCTGCTCCAGCACCTCGATGCCCTCCCGGCCGTTCTCGGCGTACAGCACGGACAGGCCGTGCTGCTCCAGAACGCTGGTCAGGGCGAAGACGTTGCGGATGTCGTCGTCGACGATGAGCACCTTCTCGCCGCCGAACCGGATGTCCCGGTGCCCCTGCGGGACGGACTCCGGCTCCGCCGGGCCCGTCGACGCCGCCACCCACTGCTCCTGGAGCGGCCGCCCGTGCCGCGCCGGCCTGTGGTCGGCGGTCGGCAGGGCCCTGCGGCGGCGCCGGAACAGCGCGGCGGGACCGCTCTGCGTCTCCTGGTACGACTTCACCTCGGCCGGCGCCTCGGCCTGGGCGGCCTCCTGCCCGGACGGCTCCGGCCCGGCGGCGGCGACCAGATGGCCGGCGTCCAGCACGGAGCCGGGCTGCTGGTAACCCTGCGGCGGCAGCTCCCCCGGGTGCAGCGGCAGGTACAGGGTGAACGTCGAACCGCGGCCCGGCTCGCTCTGCGCGTGGATCTCGCCGCCGAGCAGTTGGGCGATCTCCCGCGAGATGGACAACCCGAGGCCGGTACCGCCGTACTTGCGACTGGTGGTGCCGTCGGCCTGCTTGAACGCCTCGAAGATCACCCGCATCTTGCTGGCCGCGATGCCGATGCCGGTGTCGGTGACGGAGAAGGCGATCATGGGCGCGTCCGGGTCGGCCAGCGAGCCGGCCTCCAGCAACTGCTCGCGGATCGGCTGCGGAACGTCGTCCCGGGCGGGACGGATGACCAGCTCCACCGACCCGGAATCGGTGAACTTCACCGCGTTGGACAGCAGGTTGCGCAGCACCTGGAGCAGCCGCTGCTCGTCGGTGTGCAGGGTCGCGGGCAGCTCCGGCGACACCCTTACGGACAGGTCGAGGCCCTTCTCCGCGGTCAGCGGCCGGAAGGTGGCCTCCACGTAGTCGATGAGCTGGACGAGCGCGATACGCGTCGGGGAGACGTCCATCTTGCCCGCCTCGACCTTCGACAGGTCCAGGATGTCGTTGATCAGCTGGAGCAGGTCGGAGCCCGCGCCGTGGATCGTCTCGGCGAACTCGACCTGCTTCGGGGACAGATTGCCCTCGGCGTTGTCGGCGAGCAGTTTGGCCAGAATCAGCAGGGAGTTGAGCGGCGTACGCAGCTCGTGCGACATGTTGGCGAGGAATTCGCTGCGGTAGCGCATGGAGACCGCGAGCTGCTCGGCACGCTCCTCGAGGACCTGCCGGGCCTCCTCGATCTCGGAGTTCTTCGCCTCGATGTCGCGGTTCTGCTGCGCCAGCAGCTCGGCCTTCTCCTCCAGTTCGGCGTTGGACGCCTGAAGCGCCTTCTGCCGCTGCTCCAACTCCTCCGACCTCAGCCGCAGTTGCTCGGTCAGCTCCTGGGACTGCTTCAGCAGCAGCTCGGTCTTGGTGTTGACGGAGATGGTGTTGACGCTGGTGGCGATCATCTCCGCGATCTGGTTCAGGAAGTCCTTCTGGATGTGCGTGAACGGCGTGAACGAGGCCAGTTCGATGACGCCGAGCACCGTTCCCTCGAACAGCACCGGCAGCACGATCACCTGCGCGGGCGGAGCCTCGCCGAGCCCGGAGGAGATCTTCAGATAGCCGCTGGGCGCGTTGTCGACGAGGATGGTGCGCCTCTCCTGCGCGGCGGTCCCGATCAGCGCCTCGCCCGGCCGGAACGACGTCGGCATGGAACCCAGCGAGTAGCCGTACGAACCCAGCATCCGCAGCTCGTAGGAGTCGTCGCCCTCGCTCCCGGGGTCAGTTTCGTCGGCGAGGGGCATGGCGACGAAGAAGGCACCGTGCTGCGCCGAGACCACCGGCGTCAGCTCGCTCATGATCAGCGAGGCCACGTCCTGGAGGTCGCGGCGGCCCTGCATCAGCGCCGAGATACGGGCGAGATTGCCCTTGAGCCAGTCCTGCTCCTTGTTGGCGATCGTGGTGTCGCGCAGGTTGGCGATCATCTTGTTGATGTAGTCCTGGAGTTCCTGGATCTCGCCGGAGGCGTCGACGTCGATCTTCAGGTTCAGGTCGCCGCGGGTGACCGCGGTCGCCACGCGCGCGATGGCGCGCACCTGCCGGGTGAGGTTCCCGGCCATCTCGTTCACTGACTCGGTCAGGTCCCGCCAGGTGCCGTCGACGTCGCGCACGCGTGCCTGGCCGCCGAGCTGACCCTCGGTGCCCACCTCGCGGGCGACCCTGGTGACCTCCTCGGCGAAGGACGACAGCTGGTCGACCATCGTGTTGATGGTCGTCTTCAGCTCCAGGATCTCCCCGCGCGCGTCGATGTCGATCTTCTTGGTCAGATCGCCCTTGGCGATGGCGGTGGTGACCATGGCGATGTTGCGCACCTGACCGGTCAGGTTGGACGCCATCTGGTTCACGGACTCGGTGAGGTCCTTCCAGGTGCCGGCCACCCCGGGGACGTACGCCTGACCGCCGAGGATGCCGTCCGTGCCCACCTCACGGGCCACCTTGGTGACCTGGTCGGCGAACGAACTCAGCGTCTTCACCATGGTGTTGAACGTGTCCGCGAGCTGCGCGACCTCACCGCGCGCCTCGATGGTCACCGTCCGCGTCAGATCGCCGTTGGCGACCGCGGCCGCGACCTGGGAGATGTTGCGCACCTGCATGGTCAGGTTGTTGGCCATCAGGTTGACGTTGTCGTTGAGGTCCTTCCAGATGCCCACGACACCCGGCACGTGCGCCTGGCCGCCGAGGATGCCCTCCGTGCCCACCTCACGGGCCACCCGCGTGACCTGCTCGGCGAACGACGACAGCTGGTCGACCATCGTGTTGACGGTGGTGACCAGCTCGAGGATCTCGCCCTTCGCGTCGACGGTGATCTTCTTCGACAGGTCGCCCTTGGCGACCGCGGTCGTGACCTCGGCGATGTTGCGCACCTGAATGGTCAGGTTGTTCGCCATGAAGTTCACGGACTGGGTGAGGTCCTTCCAGGTGCCGGAGACGCCCTGGACCTCGGCCTGACCGCCGAGGATGCCCTCCGTGCCCACCTCACGGGCCACCCGCGTGACCTCCTGGGCGAACGAGGAGAGCTGGTCCACCATCGTGTTCAGGGTGTTCTTCAGCTCCAGGATCTCCCCGCGCGCGTCCACGGTGATCTTCTGCGAGAGATCACCGCGGGCCACCGCGGTCGCGACCTGGGCGATGTTGCGCACCTGGGCGGTGAGGTTGCCGGCCATGCCGTTCACGGAGTCCGTGAGGTCCCGCCACACACCGGCGACGCCGGGCACCTGCGCCTGCCCGCCCAGCCGGCCCTCCGTGCCCACCTCGCGGGCCACCCGGGTCACCTGGTCCGCGAAGGCGGAGAGCTGGTCCACCATCGTGTTGATGGTGTTCTTCAGCTCCAGGATCTCCCCGCGCGCGTCGACGTCGATCTTCTGCGAGAGGTCGCCGCGCGCCACGGCCGTCGTCACCTGGGCGATCTGCCGCACCTGGGAGGTGAGGTTGCCGGCCATGAAGTTGACGGAGTCGGTGAGCTCCTTCCAGGTGCCGGACACCCCGTCCACGCGGGCCTGCCCGCCCAGCCGGCCCTCCGTGCCCACGTCCCGGGCCATCCGGGTCACCTGGTCCGCGAACGACGACAGCTGGTCCACCATCGTGTTCACGGTGTTCTTCAGCTGGAGCATCTCGCCGGAGACGTCCACGGTGACCTTCTGCGACAGATCACCGTTGGCCACGGCAGTCGTCACCTGGGCGATGTTCCTCACCTGCCCGGTGAGGTTGCGGAACGCGGTATTGACGGAGTCGGTGAGGTCCTTCCAGGTCCCCGCCGCGCCCGCCACCTGCGCCTGGCCGCCCAGCTCGCCCTCGACCCCGATCTCCCGCGCCACCCGCGTGACCTCGGCACCGAAGGACGACAGCTGGTCCACCATGCCGTTGACGGTGTTCTTCAGCTCCAGCATCTCGCCGGCCACGTCGACGGTGACCTTCTGCGACAGATCACCGCTCGCCACGGCCGTCGTCACCGTGGCGATGTCCCTCACCTGCGTGGTGAGGTTGCGGAACACCGTGTTGACGGAGTCGGTGAGGTCCTTCCAGGTGCCGGCCACCCCCGGCACGTTCGCCTGACCGCCCAGGCGGCCCTCGGCACCGACCTCGTTGGCCACCCGCGTGACCTCGTCCGCGAAGATGCGCAGCGTCTCGGTCATCTGGTTGATCGTGTCCGCGAGCTGCGCGACCTCGCCACGCGCCGGAACAGTCACCTTCTGCGACAGATCGCCGTTGGCCACGGCTGTGGTGACCTGGGCGATCCCGCGCACCTGCGCCGTCAGATTGCCGGCCATCAGGTTCACCGAGTCGGTGAGTTCCTTCCATGTGCCGTCGACCCCCGGCACATGCGCCTGACCACCGAGGATGCCGTCCGTGCCCACCTCACGGGCCACCCGCGTCACCTCGGAGGAGAACGCGGAGAGCTGGTCCACCATCGTATTGACGGTGTTCTTCAGCTCCAGCATCTCGCCGGCGACATGGACGGTCACCTTCCGCGACAGATCGCCCTTGGCCACCGCCGTGGTGACCAGCGCGATGTCCCGCACCTGCGCCGTCAGCCGGGACGCCATGGTGTTGACGGAGTCCGTCAGGTCCTTCCACGACCCGGACAGACCGCGCACCCTGGCCTGACCGCCCAGCTTGCCCTCCGTGCCCACCTCGCTGGCCACCCGCGTGACCTCGTCGGTGAACGTCGACAACTGGTCGACCAGGTTGTTGACGGTCCGCCCGACCTTCAGGAACTCACCGCGCAGCGGATGCCCGGCACCCTCCGGCGCCTGCGAGCGCAGCTCCATGCGCGGCGACAGATCTCCCTCGGCGACCGCGGTGAGGACCCGGCCGACCTCCGAGACGGGCCGGACGAGATCGTCGACGAGCGCGTTGGAATGGTCGATCGCCGTCGCCCAGGAGCCTTCGCAGGCGCCCGTCTCCAGCCGCTCGGTGAGCTTTCCCTCACGCCCCACCATGCGCCGCACCCGCGACAACTCGCCCGTCAGATGCAGATTGCGTTCGGCGACCTCGTTGAAGACGGCGGCGATCTCCGACATCACGCCGTCCCCGGACACCGTGAGCCGCCTGCGGAAATTGCCGTCGCGCATCGACACCAGAGCGGCCAGCAGTCGGTTCAGGGAAGCCGTGTCCACCTCGGTGGTCCCGTTGTGCGCCGTGCGCCGGTTCTTCGGGGACTGTCCGCCTTTCGCGCGCGGCTTCGTGTCCCGCGTCGCTGCGCCAGACTCCACTGTGTCCCTCCCGCAGGGGTCGACCGTTACCGCTGTGCTGCGGTACGCCGGCTCGGCGTACCGGTTACTACTGCGTATTCGTGTCCGATGTAATCAGTCCGCAGGGAGAGCCGTCGCTCTGGGTGCAGAGAGCACACTCCGCCCGCCCGGACCTTCACCAGAAGCCTGCCCAGTGTTTCACCCCGGCCGAACCAGGCCATAACAGTTCGGCAGCTTCGCACACCCTCCGCACACCCTCGGGACGGAAACACTGGCGACCGGCATCCGCGTGGACGGCGAAGGTAAGTAACCTTGCATGGGGCTGTCCAGCCGCACCGGTCCGTCCGGTCTGGGCGGTGGCACGGGAACGAGCGGGCATCGGAGGGCGGCCGCAGACATGACCACCGGAGTGATCCCCGGGGGACCGCCCCCGGAGCCACAGCCGAACGGACCGCAGCTGCCGGAACAGCGGCGCGATCCCATCAGCCACCAGGGTCTGCACGTCGACAACCGGACGAGGAGTTCTGTGATCACCGCGCGCGCGGCCGCCAGCTTCGATCCCCTGGGCCGATCGGTGGCGACCGCCCGGTCCTTCGTCCGCGACACCCTTCAGGGGTGGGGCTTCGGCGACATCATCGACGACGCGGTGGTCCTCACGAGCGAACTGGTCACCAACGCCGTCGTCCACGCGGGAACAGCGGCCGACGTGCTGTGCCTGCGCAGCGACGACGGAGCGCGCATCGAGGTGTCCGACCGCTACCCCGAGCGCGAGCTCCCGGTACAGAGCTCGGCGGTCAACATGGGCAGCCCCGACCGCGAGGGCGGCCGCGGCCTGCAACTGTGCGCGGCCCTGGCCGGCCGCTGGGGCGTGGAGTACACGCCGACGCACAAGAAGGTCTGGTTCCAACTCGACATGCCCGAGCGCCCGGTCGGCACCCGCGCCGCCGGCCCCTGCCTGCCCGCGGACCTCCTCCCGCTCGCCGACGGCCGGGTCCGTGTGGCCGTCGTCCAGATCGAACGCGGCGGCTCCGTCACCGCCTGGAACGAGGACGCCGAGGAACTGTTCGGCTACGCCGCCAAGCAGGTCGTCGGCAAGCCGCTCACCGACCTCGCCGCCTGGCCCCACACCCCCGGCACCAGCACCGGCGTCGCCGAGGCGCTCCAACTCTCCCGCTGGGAAGGCAGCTACGGCATCCGCGGCGCCCACGGCCGCGTCATCCCCGTCTACGCCTCCCACCTCCGCGTCCGCGACACCGACGGCGAGCCCTCCACGGTCTGCCTCCTCGTGCGCGACCACGAACGGGCCGTGCTCCAGACCCCGTTGCGCCTCCCGGCGACCTCCGACACGGGCAGTGCCCCCGAGGGCCCCGGCGCCGACCCCTTCGAGGTCTTCATCGGCTCCCCCGCCCCCGACGACCTCGACGGCCTGCTGCAGCGCACCGTGGAACGCGCCCGCGACATGCTCGACGGCGACGCCGCCTTCCTCCTGCTGGCCACCGACGACGAAACGGAGCTGGAGGTCCGCGCCTCCACCGGCCTGCCCTCCGCGCGTCAGCGTTTCGCCCGCGTCCCCGTCGAGGCGGGCCCCGGCCGCTACGGCTCCGCCCGGATGCCCGCCGTCCACGACGACCTCGCCGCCGTCCCGGGCGCCGTCCCCCTCCTCAACAGCACCGGCATGCGCTCGGTCGTCACCGTCCCGCTGAAGGTCGAGGGCCGCCTCACCGGCTCCCTCGGCGTCGCCGCGGAGGCACCCGGCCGGTACTCCAACGAGGAGGCGCTGCGCCTGCAGTTCGCCGCCGACCGCATCGCCCTGGCCGTCGAGTCGGCCCGCCTCGGCGAGCTGGAGCGGCTGCGCCGCGGCTCCCTCAGCTTCCTCGTCGAGGCCTCCGACCTGCTGGCCGGCACCCTGGACCGCGACCAGACCCTCGCCCTGATGGCCCAGATGACGGTCCCGACCCTGGCCACCTGGTGCGCCGTCTACACGATCGCCGACCCGGCCTCCGATCCCTACCTGTCCTACGTCCTGCACGAGGACGAGGAGCTGATCGACGGCATCAAGTCCCTGCTGTCCAAGATCGCCCCACCGGACCCGGTGCCCACCCCCGGAGCACGCGTGTGGTCCGCCCCCGGCGAGGCCGCCCACCAGGCGGCCCTGCGCAGCTCCATGCGCAGCCTCGCCCTGGGCGACTCGCACCACCGGATCGGTACGACCATCGGACCGACCCTTGCCACGGCCTCCGCGGTCGGCGGCGAGACGGTCGTCCTGCCGCTGGTCGCCCGCAACCGCGTCATCGGCATGCTCACCCTCGGCAAGCCCGCCGACGAGCACTTCCGCCAGGAGATCCTGGAACTGGCCGAGGACCTCAGCCGCAGGGCCGCTCTCGCCCTGGACAACGCCCGGCTCTACTCGGAGCGCACGGCCATCAGCCAGTCCCTCCAGCGCAGCCTCCTGCCGCCGGGGCTCCCCGACGTCGAGGGCGTGGAGGTCGACGTCATCTACCGCGCGGCCGGCGAGGGCAACGAGGTCGGCGGCGACTTCTACGACCTCTTCCCCATCCGTGACGGCGCCTACGGCTTCGCCATCGGCGACGTCTGCGGCACGGGCCCGGAGGCAGCCGCGGTGACCGGCCTGGCCCGGCACGCGCTCAGGCTGCTGGCCCGCGAGGGCTTCGGCGGCCCGGCTGTACTGGAGCGCCTGAACTCCGCGATCCTCGACGAGGGCGCCCGCAGCCGCTTCCTCACGCTCCTTTACGGCGAGCTGTGGCCGCAGGAGGACGGCAGCGCCCGGCTGAAGGTGGTCTGCGCCGGCCATCCGCTGCCGCTGCGCCTGCGCCAGGACGGCACGGTGGAGCCGGCCGCCGACCCGCAGCCGCTGCTCGGCGTCATGGAGGACCTGGAGCTGTACGAGCAGACGATCACGCTGGACCCGGGCGACGTGCTGCTGTGCGTCACGGACGGCGTCACCGAGCGCCGTGAGGGCTCCCGGATGCTGGGCGACGACGGTCTCGCGGACGTTCTCACCACCTGTACGGGCCTGACGGCCGGTGCGGTGGCGGCCCGCATCCTGCGCGCCGTGGAACGCTTTGCCTCGGACGCCCCGTCCGACGACATGGCGATCCTGGCGATGCGGGTGCCGGGTCCCCCGCAGTAGGGAGCCGCAGGGCATGGAAAAGGCCCTCACCCGAAGGGTGAGGGCCTTTTTGCCGGAGCCCCCAAACGGAATCGAACCGTTGACCTTCTCCTTACCATGGAGACGCTCTACCGACTGAGCTATAGGGGCCGGTTGCCTTCTCGGAGTTTCCCCCGCGGCAACGAAATAGATCATACCCCGAACAGGGCCGTGCTCCCAACCGCGATCGGCCCGCCGAGCGCGTTGCAGACCGAGACGACCCGCTGCATCTCCCGGCGCGTCAACGAGGCGTCCACGGGCAGCGCCAGCGTCTCCTCGGCGGCCCGCTCGGTCTCCGGCAGGGACACGCACCGACGGTACTCCGGCAGCCGGTGCACGGGGGTCTTCACGGGCACCCGGCAGTCAACTCCCCGGGCCCGTATGGCGCGTGCGAAGGCGTCACGGTCGGGTCGGCCGTTACCGGGCACCCGCACCACGTACTGCTGGTAGGTGTGCCCGTCCCCGCCGTCGGGCGTCCACACACCCCGCAGCTTGGTGTCGAGATAGGCGGCACGCTCCCTGCGCTGCGCCGTCTCGTCGTACGGCACCTCGGACTCGCCCTGCTCAAGGACCAGCAGCCCGTGCCGCCGGCCCAGCGCGTGCAGCCGCCCCATGTCGGCGGACCGTCCGAAGCGGTGCACGACGACCACGGCCACCGTGCGTGCGGTCAGGGCCTGTTCGACGACGGAGGCGTCGAGGCAGTACGTCACCGGGTCTATGTCGGCGAACACCGGCAGGGCGCCCACCTGTGTCACGGCCTCGGCGACCTCCACGTTCCCGAACGCCGGCACGACGACCTCGTCACCGACTCCGACGCCGGCGGCCCTGAGCAGAGCAGCAATACCCATGAGGTGGATGCTGGTTGTGCAACATGAACTTCAAGTAACGGAAAACAAAAAAGGGTTGGACCCGGAACCGAAGTTCGGGGTCCAACCCTTTCAAAATTTGTTCGGCGGCGTCCTACTCTCCCACAGGGTCCCCCCTGCAGTACCATCGGCGCTGT
>NZ_NNBK01000015.1 GCF_002803075.1 Streptomyces sp. CB01373
CGCCGGACCAAACGCCCGGATCAGGTGGGAGCCCGTACACCACTTCCCAGGACGCAACCCCCCTCCGGCCACATCCATTGTCACTGGCTCCGCGTACGGTCTGCGCATGATTGATCGGAGACCCCCCTTGTCATCGGTACACGATTTCGCGACCTGGGAGCCCGTACTGCGGCTCCTGCTGGCCGGCGACACGGAGAGGCGTGCTGCCCGCTCCGCCCGTGTGGCGGGACGCATCAGCCGCTCCGGCTGGAGTCTGACCCTGCCGGGACGTATGTCATCGACAGAGCGGATCGCAGTGGAGGACATACAGCGGGCACTCGCGCGTGGCAGAGTTGAGGAGATCGCGTTCAGTGCGGAGGTCCAACCGGACGGAAGCACCACGCTCGGCCTGGTCTGGCCCAGCCCGGTCGTGGAAGCCGCCGTCGGCTACCCGGACCTGGGGGTACTCGTCCTGGCCGACGGCTCCCTTCCCGAGCCCTGGCGCCGCCTCCCCGATCCGGTGCCCGGGGCGATGCCCGCCCCCTCGGCGGACCTGGGGTTGCTGGATCGGACGCTCCGCGAGCGTTTGCCCGACGCCATCGGCGCGACGGAGGGGGAGATCGCTGCCGCCGAAGCGCGCCTCGGCGTCACGCTGCCCGACGAGCTCAAGGTGGTCTACCGGGTGACACGGGCACGATGGGAGGACTGGGGCGACGACTACGAAGCGGCGGACCGTGTCACTACGGCGGTCGGCTGCGAGCTCTCCGCCCTGGACGACCTGTACGGCGTCGATGCGGCGGCCCGTCACTCCCGCTGGGGTTTGTCGGCGACGAAGGCGGTCAGCACCCCGCCCGACGCCGCGGTGCAGGGCCTGGCCGGCTCACCCGGCTGGATCGTCTTCGGGGGCAACGGCGGCGACGAGCTGGCGGTCGATCTGACGCCCGGCCCGGGCGGACACCTCGGGCAGGTCATCCTCGTCGACCACGAGCAGAGCCTCGGCGCCGAACTCATAGCTGACTCCCTCACCGACTTCGTTCTGGGCCGGGTGAGGGAAGAACGCCGTGACCGCCGCGGCGACCAGCTTCCGGTCGTGGCCAGGGTCGGCAGCGGAAGCCTTGAGACCATCCAGGCCGCCGCTCACCCCGCCCTGGAAGTCCTGTCCATCGGTGTGTGGGACGGTACGCCGTTCAGCCTCGCCCCTGTCACCGGACTGCCTCGCCTGCGCACCCTCACCGCTTTCCCCGGCACGCTGACCGATCCCATGGAGGTCGCCGGGCTCGCCGGACTGGAGTTCCTGGAACTCGGCGTGCAGGAATGGCGCGTTCTCCTGGACGCCGGAGCCGTCCCCCGCACCTTGTCGGCCGCAGCCATCAAGGTGCGTGACCAGGACCACCTCCCCGTCGTGGCCATCGCCAACGAGATCCTGGCCCTCTGGGGCCGGCCTCAGATCGTTCAGACGCTCCTCGAAGGAGATCTCGGTCCCGCGGCACAACCGGTGGGCTGGCTTTGTAGGTGAGTATCAAGAACATCTGTCTCTCAGCGGTGAGAACGTCTCGTTCCACGGGAAAGTGATGTCGCCGAGTTACGAGAACACCTGGGTACCTGCTTCGGGACCGTGACTGTGCTCTACGCGCCGAGGGGGACCGGGGGCTGCCGAAGTCCAATGTGTGGCCGGCCCTCGCCGACGGCTCGGAGGCAGTGCAGCGGGAGGTAAGGGCAGGACCGTCGGCTGTCGGCGGCGGGGGCTAGGGTCGGTGGCGTTCGACCACCAGTAGCAGGAGGCCCCATGCCATCAGGGCACACACAGCAGGACAGTGCTCAAGCCCGGCGGACCGGGCCGCGGCCGTTGGCGCCTATCCCCTTCGAGGTCGAGGCGGCCTTTCCGGAGCTGACCGGTACGGTCCGCGAGGTCACCCTCCTTTACCCCCGGGCCGGGCAGCCGGGCCCGGATGACAGCTCCATCGGCGGGCCGCTGCTGTGGCCGGCCGACGAGCCCTGGCCGATGTGCGCCGAACCAGACCACTACAAGCCGCTCAGCGCGCCCGTCGGGCCCGAGCCGGTCGCGATGGTCCCGGTGGTCCAGCTGTACGCACGGAACGTGCCCGACCTCGTCTTCCCCGCTGGTACCGACCTGTTGCAGATCCTGTGGTGCCCGCTCGTTCACGAGGACGACCAGTACGCAGCTAACCCCCGGCTCTACTGGCGCAGCTCGGCGCTGATAGCCGCTGGCGCCACTGCCGGCGAACCGCCTCGCCCGCACACCGCGGAGGGGGACTACCTGCCGCGTCCTTGCACGGTGTCCCCCACACCGGCTGTGGAGTACCCGAACTGGGACCTGCCGGAAGGGCTCGGCGAACTGCTCGACGAGCGGTTCGAGGCCTTGAAGGATGAACGGGGCTACGACTACTTCGAGGTGGCCACCACGCAGCAGAGCAAGGTCGGCGGCTACCCGGGATGGACCCAGCCGCCCGACTGGCCCGACTGCGCGGGTTGCGGCACCCGCATGGAACACCTACTCAGTGTCACCGCGACCGAGCCGGGCATGGGCCGTTGGCTCCCCCTGGACGACCGGGACCCCCGCCAGGACGGGGACGCGACCCCGTCCTGGCGGGCCGAGGCGGATCCCGGCGCCCTCGTCGCGTTCGGGCACGGCATGGACCTCGGCGACCTCGGCGGCATGTATTTCTTCGTCTGCCGCATCTGTCCGGACACCCCGTATACCCACCGCTACGACTGCTGAGCCCGGCCCGGTCGGCTCAGGTGGTCGCGACGAGGATGCCGGTGCCTTGATGGCAGTTTTCGGATCGATCTGGGAGCCCACGGTGCCGGTGGGGCGGACGTTGCAGGCCCGGACTCCCCTGGTGGATGCGTCGCATCGGTGTTCGGCCTCCTGGCTGTTTCTGCTTCTGGCCGACATTCCCGGCCCTCTGGGGCAGGAACCGCTGCCAACACTCGCCAACATCCGTTCCTACATTTCTCGGTTCTGGCACAGATCTTGGGGAGTCGTCGCAGAGCGTTACTCCGACGTTCGATTGCGAGGAGTTGGGTTCGTGTGAGACCGCGTACGCCTTGTCGTCCGGCAGTTGGAAGTGACGCTCCCTCAGATGTCTGCTGGCCGCTGCTGCGGTCGGTTGTGGGCGGTGATGGTGTTGGTCATGCAGACCGATGCACCGTTCTGGGACTCGCTGGTTTTCGAGGGGATCGACGAGGTGGAGATCGAGGCGGTTTCGGCCGCGTTCGGCACGGTCGAGGTGGTGGCGAGGGGCCGGGACGCAGGCTCTGCATGTCCGGACTGCGGCCGCTTCTCGGACCGGGTCCACGACCGTTATCAGCGGAGGCTGAAGGACCTTCCTCTGGCTGACCAGGGCTTTGTGATCCGGCTGACGGTCCGGCGTTTCATCTGCGGGGCGGCGGACTGTCCGCGCCGGACGTTCTCCGAGCCGTTCTCGCGGCTGGCCGCCTCGTACGCACGGTTCACCACGCGGCTCAACCATGCCCTGGAGCGAGTGGGGCTCGCGCTGGCCGGGCGGGCCGGCGCCCGGCTGGCGAGCCAGCTGGGCTTCAGCGCCGGACGGATGACCTTGTTACGCAGGGTCATGGCCTTGCCCGATCCACAGTTCAGCACTCCGCGGGTGCTGGGTGTGGACGACTTCGCGATCCGTCGTGGTCAGACCTACTCCACCGTCTTGACCAGCGTCGAAGACCATCACGTGGTCGATGTGCTGCCGACGCGTGAAGCCGGGCCGCTGGCCGCGTGGCTGGTCCGTCACCCCGGTGTGGAGATCATCTGCCGGGACCGGGCCGGCGCCTACGCCTAGGGTGCCCGGCGCGGTGCCCCTGATGCCTTGCAGGTCGCTGACCGGTTCCATCTGTGGCAGGGCCTCGGCCGGGCCGTGGAGACCTGCGTCGGCGCCCACCGCGAGTGCTTGCGCAACCCGTCGCCCAACGGCATGTTGCCGGAGGCCACCGGAGGGGATTCCGATCAGCCGCAGGACGACTCGGAGCCCGTCGGCCGGCGGGCCGAGCGGAAGAAGGCCTCACATGCCCTGGTCCACGAGCTGCTCGCCCAGGGTCACTCACGCCGGGCGATTGCCCGGCACCTGGGCTGGGGTCTCAACACCGTGCTCCGGTATGCGAACGCCGCCCGCTGGCAGGACACCTTCCGCGAGAACCGGCCCCGGCCCAGCAGACTGGACCCCTACAAGACCTACTTGGAGCGGCGATTCGCCGAGGGATGTACCAGCGTCACCCAACTGCACGGCGAGCTGGTAGCCGAGCAGGCTCCTGTCACCTACGGCATGGTCCGCGCGCACATCGCCACTTTGCGCGGGGCTCCGTCCACTGCACCACCACGGCCGCCGACGGTGCGGCAGGTGACCGGCTGGCTCACCCGACACCCCACGACCTTGGCCGAGGAAGACCACGCCGGCCTGAAGGATGTCCTGGCACGCTGCCCGGAACTGGACGCGGCCGCCGGGCATGTCCGCGACTTCGGCGAGATACTCACGGGCCGCCTCGGCGCCATGCTCCCTGCCTGGATCCACGCAGTCGACGCCAGTCAACTACCCGGACTCACCGGCTTCGCACTCCACCTGCTGCGGGACCTCGACGCCGTGATAGCCGGCCTCACCCTGGACTGGAGTTCCGGCAGTATCGAAGGCGCCGTGAACCGCATCAAGAAGATTAAAAGGCAGCTCTACGGGCGAGCCGGATTCGAACTCCTACGCAAGATGATCCTGCTTCAGTGACCTCAGCAGCGACTTCCCACGATCTTTACGAACGTCGGGTCAGGCCAGCGCGACAAATCGGTGGACACGAAAGGACGTCAGGTCATTGGGTTCGATGCTTGTCGAGTCCACCCGGTAGCGGCCGGCGGCGAGTTCGAGAGTCGTGCTGTCAGCGAGTGTCCCGACCTCAGTGCCGAAGTAGGCGGCGTCGAACATGACGAGCTCGCCCGTGGTGCTCAGTACGGGTCCTTCCTCCCACTCGGCGTTGGCAAGCCCAGCCCGAATGATGTCGGCGACACCTTCCTCGCTCTCTGCGTAGTACCAGCGGACGAGGACTCGGTGCGCGGGAAGGTAGGCGGTGGAGAGAGGTTCGTCCCCGAGAACCAGCGCCTCGGCTCCGTCAGGCAGTGCGAGGACTCCGGCGAAATCCATCACCTCGCAAGCTCGGTCGTAGTCGCCCTCCGTTCCCGACCAGTGCGACAGCGAGGTGCGTGGAACCACGATGAACGGGCCGCCCTCCGTCTCCAGCCACGTCAACGACATGCCGCCTCCAGCTTCAGGATCTCTGTTCCGTGGCGACAGCGTATGTGCCAGGTCGGACAAACCTCATGCCTGTGGTGGTCAATACGGGTCCTGCCGTCGCCCAGGTGCACGAAGGCATTCAGGAACCTGGTCCAAGCGTGCACCTCGAACAGCAGGTCCGGCAGGTCGATCTTCGGGAGCATCTTCTCGACCCGCTTGCGCAGCCAGTCCAGCGACTTCGGCTCGCCCAGCGCGTGGAGCTTCTCCACGTTCAGCTTCGCGCGTCCGTTGGGCTGTACCTCGATACTGATCTTCGCGTCGGCGCCGGCCTCTTCGAGGCGCTCGGCCATCTGCTTCCACATCGCGTCCAGCGCCTCGATCAGCTCCCCCAGGTGCTGATCGGCATTCTCGTCGAGGCTCAATCCCGCCAGGACGTCCTCGCGCACCGCCTCCCAGCCCTTGCCCTGAAGCAGGCGGGCGCGCGGATCGGACCAGCGGTGCGAGGGGGAGGCGAAGACATCGCGGCGCTTCAGCGCGCGGAACAGCTGCTCCAGCACGCACACCACGTACGCGTCGCGGTCCACCGCTCCCTCCGGCAGGTCCGCGTTCGCGTACACCGCCTTGCGCCAGTGCGGCGGCACCAGCTTGTCGTCGATCTCGCGCGGCAGCAGCGGCTTCTCGCTCACCTTCCGCCGCGACAGGGCCGGGAGCCGCTTCACCCCGGTCAGGACGCGCATCCCGCCGGTCGCCGCGCCGAGCGCCGAGGTCTCGCCCAGCAACGACAGGAAGGGCTTGACGGTGTTGTAGCGCAGCGCCAGCGCCCCGCGCAGCGCGGTCTCGGCCGTGTCGTCGTCCTCCGGCACCAGGCTCACCACCGTGGCGGCCGCGCTGGAGAGCGCTGCCCGGGGCGCGACCTCCTCCAGCGCCGCCACGTCGACATCGCAGCCGGTCTCCTCGATGAGCTCCAGCTCCTCGATGACCACCTTCGAGACTCTGGCCGTGATCCGTGCCGCCTTCTCCAGCTGTGGCAGAGTCGAGAGGCGATGTTTGTCCGTGGACCGCTTCGCGGTGCTGATCAGCCGAGTAACCATCAGGATCTCGAACAGGTCGAGCGCGTCGTCGATCGCCTTCGCCTCCAGGTGGCGCATCACCGCGGTGAGCATCGCGGTGCGCTTGGGCTCACTGGTCCGCTCCAGCTTCGGCGCCTTGGTGCCCAGCCCGGACCGGGCCAGGGCGGAGAGCCGGTTCGGCGGGACTTTGTCCAGTTTCACCCGCCCCAGCTGGAAAGCGGCGATGTCATCGACCCGCTGCAACGCGGCCTTCATCGCGGTGCCCGTGGTCCGCGTCGGTGGCCGGCGCATCCGCTCCAGCTCGGAATACCGTTTGCCCTCCGGCGTCTTCAGCGTGGCCACCAGGTCCCCGGGCAGCGCCGCATCCGCCCGCCGGGCCGCCTTGGCGACAGTGACGTGCAGCCGCCTGTCCGCGATGGTGCGGACCTCGGCGACCTGCCGGGCCAGCACGCTCACCCCCGGAAGCAGCACCCGGTGCCGGCGCAGCCAGCCCACCGCGTGATCGAACAGCGCCTTCGGCCCCTCCGCGTGAGCCGTCCACGCCCGCCCATGCAGGAACGCCGGAACTTCCGCCCCTGCTCGTGGTTCTCGTACAGGTGGTAGCCGTACGCGTCGCGGATCTCCCACGCATGTTCGTACGGCGTCGGCTTGCGCTCGGTATACCGCTTGATCTGGGAGACGTCCTTGATCCCCAACTGCTCGGCCAGATGCTCGACGACGGGCCACGGCACGTCGAGCGGGTCCTCCAGGAACAGCCCGATGTACCTCACCGTGCACATCTGAAGAGCGAATCCGAGGCGACTGTGGTCACCGCGCCGCTTCGCGATCAGCTTCCGGTCCTCGTCATCAAGGAAGAAGAAGCGCTCCAGCTCAGGCCTCGTCGGCTCCTCGGCAAACTTCCCGTACGCCTCAGCCTGCTCATCAGTCAGAAACTCCACCGGCATGCGGCGGACCGTAGCCACGTCCCACCAGTGATCGAGGATCTTCTGCCGAACCCCCGCACGGAACCGATCACCTGTGCTAGACGACCAAGATCAAGTGCTTAGCGTTAATGGCTGTACCGATGGTCCAAGGGCCGTGAGTTGCATCTGCTGCGAGAACTCGCCCTCGTGGGTGAGGAGACTCGCGAACAGGCCCTTTCTGGGTGATCGTCGAGTCGGCGGGCAGGTGGACCTCGGTACCAACGTGTTCTGACAGGTGCCGTGACCTGGTCCTACCTCGCTCGTTCTCATTTGACGAACGATTCGTTCGCTCTACTCGGGGCATGTTGGGGGGCTGGTGGTGGGCGGTTCGTCGTGGAACGTGCCCGGTGCGGCACCGTCGTTGTTCGTGGTGGGCGGTACGCCGCTGCTGCACCCGGAAGCACAGGTGTTCGAGACGATGCTCGCGGGCTGGCGCGATCAGCAGCTGGCCCGGAACCTCGCCAAGAGCAACGATCGAGGATCGAGTGGCAGCGGTGCGCCGCTTTCAGCGGTACACCAATGAGTGGCCGTGGACCTGGCGGCCACAGGATGTCGAGGAGTTCACCGCGCACCTGCGCAGCGACGGCCAGGCCCGGGCGCAGTCGACCATCCGCAGCTACCAGGGCCATGTGCGGTTGTTCCTGGAGTATGCGGCCGACCCGCGGTATCAGTGGACGGCCGTCAGCGAGCGGTTGTTCGGCACCCACCCGGCGCAGGTGTTCTTTGAGTGGAACACCGCTGTCCACGCCGCCGACTACGAGGGACGGCCCGGACGCCGCGCCTTGACGAAGGTGGAACTCCAACGGCTTTTCAACTACGCGGACGACCAGGTGGCCGCCGCCAGGACCTCGGGGCGTAAAGGCTGGCTGACCGCCATGCGCGATGCGGCGGCCTTGAAGGCAACCTACGCCTGGGGGCTGCGGCGCCGTGAAGTCATCAAACTGGAGCTCGCCGACTTCGGCCGCAACCCGCATGCTCCCGAGTTCGGGGACCTGGGCGTCGTCTATGTCCGCTGGGGCAAGGCGTCCAAGGGCTCGGCGCCCAAGCGCCGCAGCGTCCTGACCGTCTTTCCCTGGTCGGTGAAGGTCATGCAGCAGTGGCTCGACGGTTACCGGGAGCTGTTCGACACGGCTGCGGGTAGCACGGCTCTGTGGCCGAGCGAGCGTTCCCGGCAGCTGGACATGGGCGCTCTGGGCGACCGTTTCGCCGCCTACCGGGACGCGCTGGGCCTGCCCGCCGAACTCAGCCTGCACTGCCTGCGGCACTCCTACGTGACGCACCTGATCGAGGCTGGCTACGACCCGTTGTTCGTCCAGCAACAGGTCGGGCATTCCTACGCCTCTACCACCTCGCTCTACACCTCGGTGTCCTCCGACTTCCGCACCCGCACCCTGCGCCGAGTGCTCGACGGAACGATCGGCAGGACGCTCGGAGTCACCGGCAGGCAGGGCATCTGATGGTCCGACGGCTGAGCTATCACTGGCATCTGCGGCGCATCATGGCCGCGCACAACATCTGGAAGACCACGGAGCTGATCCCGCTCCTGCGCGACCGAGGCATCAACCTGTCCACGGCCCAGGTCTATCGCCTGGTCACCGACCGGCCGGAGCGCCTGTCGCTGCCAGTGCTCGCAGCGCTCTGCGACATCCTCAACTGCTCGCCCGCGGATCTGATCGAGCCCTACGTCGAGGCCGACCGACGCAAGCGCACGGCGGATGAGGCCACCGTGATCGACCTCAAGCCGGACTTTCGACCTGAGCGGGCTCGCATCCTGGAGGACTGACCGTGCCCCGGCCACGTAAGTACGTCTCCGATCCCGGCCTCTGGCCTGCCTGCGTCCGGTGTGGCAACTGCTACCCCAAGCCGACCTGCTGGCCAGAAGGCATCGTCTGCCGCTACTGCGTCCGAGCCGCACGCACCCGGCAGGGCACCTGCGCCTGCTGCAGCCACCAGGGCATTCTGCCCGGAATCGACTCGGCCGGCCGGTTCCTCTGCGTCCGCTGCTGCGATGTCCCTTGGGACGTCCGCTGCAAGCGCTGCGGTGACGAAGCCATGACCACCGATCAGTCGATCTGCTGGCGCTGTCTGCTCACAGTCAGGGTCAGTACCGTTCCTGCGGGCCCGGACGGCGCCATACCCGAGTCTTTGCAGCCGCTGGCCCAGGCCATCGTCGGCATGCCTCGCCCCAACACCGGGTGCACCTGGATCAGTCAGAACCCGCGCGTCCGGGAACTGCTGCGTGGCCTGGCCGACGGCAGCATCGCCCTCAGTCACGAGGCGTTGGACGGCCTGCCTCCGACACGGACGGTCGAGTACCTGCGCGGTCTGCTGGTCACCCACGGCTGCCTGCCCCAACGCGACGAGCACCTCGCGGCCTTCGACCGCTGGCTCACCCCGAAACTCGATGCGATCAGTGATCCCGAGCAGCGCCGCCTCATCGAGCGCTACAGCCGCTGGCACCTGAAGCGGCGGCTACGGGACCAGGCCCGCACCGCGCCTGTGACCGCCGGCGCATTCCTTCGCGCCAAGCAGCACATCACCGTCGCCACCCAGTTCCTGAACTGGCTTGGAATCCGAGGCCGTCGACTCGGCGAGTGCACTCAGTACGATATCGACGCATGGTTCGGCAACGGCACCACGACCCGTCAGTACGCCAACCTCCTCTACTGGGCCATCAGACAGCGTCTCGTCCGCAACATCACCCTGCCCCTGCCGACAAGCCGCTCCAGCCCCCTGGCCAGCGAGGAAGAACACCTCAACGCTTTGCGGACGCTCCTTCTCCACGACACGCTGCCCGCCGCCCACCGGGCCATCGGGCTGATACTCATACTCTTCGGTCAGCCGCTCTCGCGGATTGTGAAACTCCGCACCGATCAAGTGCGCGACACCCCTGACGGGCTCCAAGTCGCCTTCGGCTCAGACTGGTTGAGCGTGCCGGAACCGGCGGCAGTCGTGATCCGTGTTCACCTGACGGCCCGCCCCGGCCTTAACACCGCCGCAAACCCGACCTCCGAGCTGCTGTTCCCGGGTTTCATGCCCGGCCGTCCCATGCACGTCTATGCCGCCGCGAGCATCCTCCGCGCGATCGGTATCCGGCCTCTCGCCGCCCGTTCGCGCACCTGGCTCCAGATGGTCCGCGAGGCTCCGCCGTCCGTCCTCGCGGACACCCTGGGCATCAGCGCTGCCACCGCGATGCGCTACGCGGAACGTGCCGGCACCGACTTCCTCGCCTACGCGCCACTTCCCTCGAAAGAACAACGCACCATCTGACAGGGATCCTCGGCAACCCGACTCGCGCATCGGCTGAAGAACGGAGACCGCCCAGAGGAACGCCTCCGACCGGCCAGTGGCGACCGGGTCCCGGAACGCTGCTCTGCCCAGGAAGGTGACCAAGCAAGACCGGTCAGGCAGACTGCAACTCATGCCAGACTCAGCAGACTTGACGTTTGCCCATCATCTCGCCGATCAGGCAGCCAGCATCGGCCACCAGCATTGGAGAGCGGACGAGAGAGCAGTACAGATCAAGGGTGATGGAAGCCCCGTCAGCGCCGCTGACCTGGAAATCGAAGAAGCGCTGCTCCGCCGCATCCACGAGCAGTACCCCGACGACGCAATCGTCGGTGAGGAGTCCGGCGCCCACGGCCAGGGCCGTCGCCGCTGGATCATCGACGCCATCGACGGCACGGCAAGCTTCCTAGCCGGGGATCCCGAATGGAGCACCTTGATCGCGCTGGAGGACGACGGCCGCATCACCCTCGGCATGGTCTCCGCTCCCGCGCTGGGCCGCCGCTGGTGGGCACTGCCGAGCCACGGTGCGTGGACCAAACCACTTCCAGCCCACCCGTCCGACCCGACCCAACCGCTGAGAATCAGCGAGGGCGGCAACGCTGCCGAGTCCGCCCTCGGGATCTGGCCGCCCCCGACCAGGCTGAACAAGGCCCACCGCGCTGTTGCCGCGGCACTGGCCGCCCGCACCGCGCGCACCACCCCGACACTCGAATGGTCCAACGCGGATCACACCGCACCCCTGCCCAAGAAACCGTCCACAGGATCCGGCACCTGCCACGGCGCCCTCCTCGTGGCAACAGGTCAGCTCGACGCCTTCCTCCTACTAGGAGCCGGTCCGTGGGACATCGCGGCCCTGATTCCGATCGTCCAGGAGGCCGGGGGTGTCTTCAGCGACCTCTCAGGCCAGCAGCGCACCGACACCGGAGCCGCACTGTTCGCCCGCCCTGGACTTCACGACCAACTGCTCGACATCGCCGCATCAGCGCGGTGACCTGAGAACTCATCGATGTTGATCGATGCACGAGCAGGAGAACTCACCCCTCTCGAATAGCCATCCTTACCACCACCACGGCCGGTGGCGGCAGGACTGCTGTCCTCTTTCTCCTGTTCAGTGCCCGGCGGCGCGCCCCCAGGCCCTTTGAAAGGGGCGGACTCGATTCAACGAACGACGAACGCAGTCGCCATGGGGCAGAGCAGCCCGGATGCAGCAGTCGTCGGCCGGCCTGACCTCAGGCTCCTATTGGCTGAGGAGCTGCGAGTTGGGTATGAAACGAGTCCTGTCTTTTGGGTCAACGATGTCGTCGAGGCCGGTGAAGTAAAACGAAGCCGTCATGCCGGTCACCACGTCGAGGATGAACTGGCTACATGACACTGGAGAGGCTTCCCGAAGGGGGCCGCGCCCTTCGTTGAGGAAGACGGTCCATTTCTCAGGCTCGGCAGCGGGCTGCACCAACCAGGACCGCGCCCAGGGCGCGCTCGGGATTGCGGCCGGCCCAATGGGCTGCGACGACCGCCCCGTAGGACCATCCCACGACAAGGGCCCGGTCCACTCCCCTGGCGGCGAGAACGGCGTCGACATCGCGGACGGCGGCCTGGAAGGAATAGTCCGCCGAACGCTCGGATCTGCCGCGTGCCTGCTCATCGTAGGTGATGTGCCGCCATGCGGCCCCCAGCTCGGCGGTGACCCGCCGCCAGTAACCCTGGGTGGCGAACTGGCCGTTGCGGTAGACGACCGGGGCGCCGGGACCGCCGGTGTCCATGACGGCCAGGGCCGCGTCCTCCACCGGCACCATGCCGGCCCACTTCGGACGGGTCGCGGGAGTGCTGTTGCTCGTCACGTGTTCCCCCTTTGGTCGCGTGAGGCATCCGGTACAGCAGGGTCAGGGCCTGTATGTGAATCGCAGGCCTCTGAGGACGCCGGCCGCCCTCAAGGTCTGTATGTGGATCGCAGGCTTCTGGGGGCGGCCGGCCGTCGGCGGTGGCCGGCGGGTTGCCGGTCGCGGTGGGGCCGGCCGGGGCGTCCTGGCCCGGCCGGTTCAGAGGCTGCGGGCGGTGATGTCGCCGTGGGAGGTGGTGGCGCGGATGTGGAGTTCGGTGGTGCCGTCGTTCTTCAGGGCGTTGCTGACGCGGCCGTAGGCGGTGTCGGCGTCCAGGGCGGCCGAGACGCCGGTGGCGGCGCCGACCGTGATGTCGCCGGACTGCGTAGTGGCCACCACCGTGCCGCGCATGGCTTCGGTGATGCGGATGTCGCCCTTGGCGGTGATGATCTCGGCGGGGCCGCCGAGCCGGCCGACCTCGATGTCACCGTCGACCGCGGTGAGACGCAGACTCGCCGCCTCGTCGATCTTGATCTGACGGTATGCGCCGTCGAAGGCGACGTCACCGAGGCGGCCGACACCACGCAGCTCGCAGGCGGCGGTCCTGGCCTCGACGCGGGAGCCGGCGGGCAGCTTGACGGTGACCTCCACCGAGCCGGAGGGGCCGAAGAGCTGGTTCTCGGGCTCGGCGGTGCTGATCCGCAGGACACCGTCGGTGCAGGTGACGGTGGTCTGCTCGGCGCTCTGCACGTCGCGCCTCTTGGCAGGGTTCGCGGGCAGAACCTCGACGGTCGTGGTGGCACGGTCGGCGGCGATCAGCTGGATACGTCCGGCGGGGATGTCCACGACGGTCGCGATCGGGGCGGGAGTGTCGAACTTCTGCATGATGCTCTCCTGTACTCACTGGCGTTTCCGACAACAGGAAAGCTACGTTGCTTTCTGCATCACGGCAACAGAGCTTTTGCATGAAAGACGCGTTGACGCAGGTAGAAGCACCTTAATCGTTGCAACGCTCTCTCGCTTAACGCAATGACCGCACAGCCGGTCGTTGCAATGGATTGAAGGCGAAAGCTATGATGGATACGTCAGGCGACACCGAGCAGCACCCCGCGGAGCAGTCCCGGGCAAGGAAAAGGGAGGCGTGATGCCGGGAGGCAGACTCACGCAGGCCGAACGCCAGCAGATCGCGGCAGGACTGACCGACAACCTCGCCTACGCCGAAATCGCCCGGCGTCTGGACCGCCCCACCTCCACGATCACCCGCGAGGTGATGCGCAACGGCGGCCCCGCCGGCTACCGCGCAGACCTAGCCCACCACGCCACCCAACAGCGCACCCACCGGCGCAGGCAGGCCGCACCCCAAGAGGCGCAGAGACTCCAGCAGCCCCACGGCCGCGACGCCGAAGCCGTGCGCGGCTACCAGGAACAACTCACCACCGTCCTCATGGCCTCGGGCCTGCCCAGGATGATGGCCCGGGTCCTGAGCTGCCTCTACACCACCGACACCGGCAGCCTCACCGCATCCGAACTCGCCCAGCACCTCACCGTCAGCCCCGCCTCCATCTCCAAAGCAATCACATTCCTCGAAAGCCTGGACCTCGTCCGCCGCGAACGCGACGAACGCCGCCGCGAGCGCTACGTCGTCGATGACGACCTCTGGTACCAGTCCATGCTCCGCAGCGCCCGCGCCAACGACCACTTCATCGAAACCGCACGCCAAGGCGCCAGCCTCCTCGGCCACGGCACCCCCGCCGCCACCCGCCTCGAAAACGCCGCCCGTTTCCTCGACTTCGTCAGCGAAAACCTCATCCACGCCGCCGAACAAGGCCGCGAAGTCCTCCACACCCGAACAAGGACAACCTCGGACACCATCGCCGAACCGAACCCGCGCGACGGACGAGCAACCGGCCCCACAACCACACCATGAGGCAACACCACCCAGCCGGCCCACGGTTCACCCCCGCGCCCCCGGGCTTCCCCAGAACTCAAGGACCGGAACGCGCCGAAGAGTCCCCGCACTCACCAACGCGAGACTGACCACGCAGCACTCCACACCCCCGCAATGCCCACCAATCACAACGACCCTGAACACGGACTGCACACTCAGGTAGTCATGGCGACCGGGTCGGGCAAGTCCCTCGCCGCTGAGCGGGTCGGCCACCGCAGCTGCACCGCCGCGCAGCGCCACGTTGTCGGCCACGAGCATGTTGCCGACGGCGTAGTTCAGCGTGCCGCACAGGGGATCCACCAACCACTGTCGCGCGGCCTCCGCCGCACTGTGCCGCCCGCCCTCCTCGCCGAGCACACGTGCGTCGGGCCGAGCGGTATGGATGACACTGAGGATCGACTTCTCGGCCTCCACATCCGCGGCGGTCACGAAGTCCCCGGCGCCCTTGTCGATGCGGGTAAGCCGCCGACCGTACATGGTGCGCACCACGTCGGCGCCGGCGCGTGCCTCGGTTATCGCGACGCCGCCATCGCCAAGGCCCGCATATGAGTTGGCCATGTCAGGCAGGACATCGGCGGCAGTGGCTCAGGTCTTCGCCCCACTGCCGACCGACTCCCGGCCGGATCCGGCCGTGGGGATCGAACGGACCTCGGCAGCCGTGGGGGCTGTGCGGTCCGAGGCGGTCACGCCTGGGCTTCCCGGCGCTCCCGCCGCACGCGCATGACCTCCTCGACCTCGTACGGCTTCATCCCGGACGGGGGTGGGGCGATGGCGTCAGCGGCTTGCGCCGCGAGCGGTTCGTACACCGTGCGGGCCTCCGCCGGCTTCCCGGCGACGGCCAGGTCGTACAGAAAGGCGGACTCCGCCGCGAAGACGTTCGGGAAGCCGGCGAACCAGCCGGTGGCGCCCATCAGCAGACTCTCCAGCATGACGTCGTCGGCGCCGTTGATCACTTCCAGGCCCGGCGAGGCGTACCTGGGCCAGGGTTGCCGTGGGTCGGGTTCCCTCTCCGTGATGACCGCGGGATCGCTCATACTCGGCCGCCCGTTCTCGACATGTGGTCGGCGCTTGGCCGGGGATGGTCGCGGTCCGGCGGCCGACGTCCGGTGCGGCCCGGGACCGGGCGTGAGAGACGACCCGTACGCCGCGGGCTTCCCGCCCGGGCGGTCACGCCGTGGGGAAGGGTGCGGGGTGGACATCGATCTCGTCCATGCGCTTGGCGTAGTCGCGGTAGCGGCGGCGTGCTTCGCCGTGACGGCCCGCCGCGGAGAGTGCGGCGATCAGTCCGAGGTGGGCCGACTCGTCGTAGCCGTCCTCGCCGATCAGGCGCAGGTACCAGCCCGCTGCCGCGTCGCAGCGGTCCAGCCGCAGGCAGCGCCGGGCGAGGGTACGGACGACGTCGCGGTGCAGCTCGGCGAAGGCTGCGCGCGGGCGGTCGCTCCACTCCCCGGTGAGCTCACCGTCGTCGCCGAAGTCGCCGGTGTACATACCGACGACCACTTCGAGGCGCGCCACCACGTCGGCGGCGGCCGCCCTGTCCCGGCTGCCCTCGACCGCGGCGTCCGCCGCGATGGCCGCACGGGCCGTGTCGTGGAACCGGACCGTGTCGAGGACGACGTGGTCCGTGTTGAGTCGCACGGTGGAGGTGTCGGTGACCAGAAAGCGGTTGGCCGGGTGCCGCCGCGCCGGGTCGAGGACCGCGCGCACCGTCGAAATCAGCACCGACAGCCGGCGGTTGGCCACCTCCTGAGGCGTCTGCGGCCACAACAGGGCGGCGAGCGCGGTCCGGGTGACCGGTCTTCCCAGCTGACCCGCCAGGACCATGACCAGCTCACGGGCCTTCCGTGACTGCCATCCGGCCGGGGGCACGGGCGTTCCGGAGAGCAGCACCGCCAAGTGGCCCAGGGTCTGCACGGCCACCTCGGGGACCGGCGGCGGACCGATCGCCGCCAGCGGCCCTGCGATGTGCCAGACGTCGTCGCACACCCCGAGCCGGTGCAGCCGCTGCCAGGCGACGTCCTCGGACAGCCGATCGCCCGCATGGCGCGCCCGCAGCAGCGCGTTGGTGGCCAGTGCGATCTCGTTGCCCGCGTCGGTCCAGATCGCGGCCGCCTCCACCAGCCCGGCGGCACGGCGTCCAGCAAGGCGTCCCGGCGCCGTGGCCGCATCACTCCGGTATACGGCGAGCGCGGCGAGTTCCATCGCCTCGGCCAGCCCGGCCGGGTCGCGGCGGCGGCCGGCCTCCGAGCGGACGTCTGCGGCGTACCGGGCGGCCGAGGCGGTGTCTCCGCTGCACAATGCGACCCAGCCCGCGGCCAGCTGACCGGTGACCGGCCCGGCGGCGCTCGGATGCGTGAGAGACAACTCCGCGTACCGCGCCGCCTCGGCCGGATCGTCGGCGTAGCAGGTGCGCGCCAGTCCAGCCCATGCCTGTGCGACGACCTGGGCGTTGCCGTCCGGCTCGGCCATCGCCACGGCCTCGCGGTACGCCGCCATGGCCTGCCAGGAGGAGCCCCGGGCCAGGTGCACCCGGGCGATCATCAGCAGTCCGAACGCGGCGAGCGGGGAGCCCTCCCGCTGCCACAGGGTGAGCGCACGGTCGGCGTCCGCGCGGGCAGCGTCGAGGTCGCTGAGTCCCAGCCAGGCCTCGGCGCGGTTGTGCAGGGCCAGTGCGAGCAGCGTCTGCTGGGGGGCGCCCTCACCGAGACCGATCGCCTCGGTGAGGGCACCGACCGCCTCACGCAGACGCCCCTCCTCGACCAGGCGGGAGCCGACGTTGGAGCGGATCCGCAGTTGCAGGCCTATGTCCCCGGCCCGTTCCGCCGCCGCGAAAGCCATGGCGTAGGCGTGTTCGTTGGCGGCGCGGTCGCCCTCGCTGAAGGCGGCCAGCGCCTGGGCGAGGTAGGCCGCCGCCAGCGCGGCGTCGTCGCGGCTCTGCTCGGCAGCCCGCACCGCCTCGTCTGCAAGGCTCCGCGCCCGCACCCGGTCACCACGGGCCCAGCGTGCTGCCGACCGGCCGGCCAGCAGCTGGGCCCGGTCAGCGCCGGTGTCCCCGGCATCGGCGGCCGCGCGTTCGTACAGCGACTCGGCGCCCTCGAACTCGCCCCGCTGGTGGAGTACCCGGCCGAGCCGCCAGGCCAGTTCGGCAGGCAGCGGCGCGTCCGCCGGGAGCGTTGCGACATGCCGCAGCGCCTCGTGGTATTGCCCCTGTCGCAGCGCCGACTCCGCCAGCCGTGCGACGGTATCGGGGTCGCGCACCCGGTCAGCGCCCGCGGCCCCTCCCGCGCTGGTGGTCACCGCGTCAGGATACTCATGACGAAGGCGGACGGGCCGGGTGGTTTCGGGAAGTCAGGGACTCACTCCGGGCGGGGTTTCTGGCGTGGGTCCCGGTGAGATCTCCGGCGGGCTCGGAGAGCCGGCCCTCACCGAGGTTCTCCGGCGCGTCGATCCGGTACTCGGCGGTGTTGTCGAAGAACGACGGCGACGCTTGGGATCGCAGGAGTTCCTCGGGATGGGACGGGTGCGCACCGCGGACGCGGGTCAGATCCGGGCGGCCACCTTTCGGGCCAGTTCTTCCAGTGGTGTGCGGTTCTCCGCCGGGTCGTTGAGGCGCACCAGGCGGATCGACACCCACAGGTCGGACCTGCGGAGGAAGACCGCCTCGTCCTCGGCGTACGCCTCGTCGCCGACACCGGCCAGCGGCCTCAGCGTGTGTCCGAGGTCGCGTTCGATGTCGAGGTACTTCTTCGCGCCGTCCCCGACGAAGATTTCCACCTGGGCCGTCGGCCCGGTGACGGGACCGGTGTAGGTGCAGGTCTCCCCTACCGGTGTCGCGGGGTCAAGCGCTGTACCGGCCAGCTTCTCGGCCTCCTGCTTGGTCACCAGGGCGCAGGGGTCGACGTCCGCCCCGTTCGGCGGCGGCGCCTCGGCGCTCTTCTCCGGAGTCCGGGATGCCGGGGCCGGGTCAGCCGACGAGGGGGTGGCGGCTGAGGGCTGTCCGTGGCCGCCGCACCCGGACAGCCCGAGCACGGCGAGCACGGCCAGGGGCACCAGTGGCGAAAGCGGGCGGCTGCGGTTGCGGTTGCGGTTCATCGGGATCCTCGCTGTCTGCCTTGGTGTCGGTGTCAGGACTTGCACAGCGGTACGTCCGGCAGCGTCTGCTGTCTGTGGACGAAAGGTGTCAGACTCTCCTGTTGCAGCTCGAACTTCATCGTGGGCAGGACCTTCTTGAGGGCGGCCATGGCCACGGCGGAGACCGAGACCCCCACGCCCCCGCCGACCTTGCCGTCCAGCGTGGCTCCGACACAGCGGGTCAGGGGGGCGCCGAGGGCCGAGCCGTTGGTCACCCCGAAGTCCATGACGAGTTTGGCGTAGGGACCGGCGAAGGCGGCGGGCACACCGACCCCGAACTGGACCTTGAACTCGACGGCTGTGGCGATGCCGCTGACTCCGACGGAGATTCCGGTGATCGAGTCCATGATGCTTTTGATCACCGAGAGCTTGGGGGTGACGATCGCGCCGTTGACCATGCCGATGGCACCGTCGAGCCCCCATTCACCACTGGCGGTCACCGTGGTGTTGTTGCCGCCGAGTGCGGTGGCGACGCTGAACTTCCAGCTGATGCTGAAGGCGAACGGGGTCCCCGCGATCGGCAGGGTCATCTGGACCGGTACCTCGGCCCGGATCTTCGAGTTGTCGATGACACCGTTGGCCGCACCGGCGGCGATACTGATCGCGGCGCTTTTGATCCCCTCGACGGCGAACGTGGCCCCGTCGGCGACCCGACCGCCGGAGATCCGTACATCGGAACGGATGTGCAGCTTCTCCGTCTTCAGCGAGAAGTCGACGAAGACCTTGAGCCCGCCCGCGGCCTTGTGATTGAACTTCAGGCCGAACGCCCCCGGACTGCGGTACGGCTCGGCCTTCCATTCCCCGAGATCCGCTGTGACGCTGCTCGACCTGGCCGGCGGCAGCGTGTCCCCGGCCGCCGCGGCGAGCCGGTCCGGTCCACGTGCGACCACGGTGCCGACACGTCCCGAATGCGCGGCGCGCACCGATGTTCGTCCGATTGTCCGCGCCGTCGTCGGGACGTCCCGCGCGGCATCCTTCGCAACGCCCTTCCCAGCCTCCGTCGCAACGTTCGCCGGGGCATCCGCAGGCACGGTCACCGCCCCGGGCAGGTCCGGGATCTCCAGGTAGTGGAGCGCGCCGTCGTCGATGTCCTGGTCGAGGGTGAGGTGGGCGTCGCGGAAGACCTCGGTGAACTCCACCGGGCCCAGGGTGGCCACGACGTCCCCGTGTGCCCGGCGCACCTTCTGCACCCGCCCCACCGCGCGGCTGGTGGCGTACAGGACCTTTCCGGGCCGAACGTCCTGGGCGCCGCGGGCTTTTCCGTCGAGGGTCCAGGTCAGGCCGTCACTGGATGCCGACCGGATCGCTCGGGGTCCGTCCTCGACGATCACGACGTCGGGCTGGTAGGTGACCGACGGGTCACGGACCGGCCCGGTCCCGTAGGTGAGCGCGGCCTCGGGCGTGTCGGCCGGACCGGAGCCCTCGTGCACGCGCCCGGGTGCGCCACCGCATGCCGCCGTGGTGGCCAGGAGGAGCGCGATCGCGAGCGCTGCGACCCGCCTCCCCGGGCACGCGGCACGCATGGCCCACCCCCGGCGCAGAGCCGTAACCCCCCGTGACACAGCCGACGACAGCCGGATGATTCTCATGCCGTGATCCGTTCGCCATGGCCGACGCGCGCGGCGCCGTGTCCCCCGCGGACCATCATCGACTGGCGTGTTCGCGCCCTGTTCAGGAATCCTTCGGGCCACTGGTAGCTGCGTCGTCTCTCGTGGCCGCTGCGGCTGCCGGGCAGCGGCGGCAGTCGACGGACGGCCTCGTGGACTGCTCCGCCACCGGCCGCGTCACGCATGCGCACACCCACGCGGACGTGCGGGGTTCCGGGCACGGCCGGACGAGGTGGGTCCCGGGAACGGTCCGCGCGGCACGACCACACTTCTGCCCGTGCCCGGCCCTCTCCTCCGGACCGACCGCCGGGGCACCGGGCACCAACTGCCCCGGCACGTGCCCACGCCGAACGCGCACCGGGCTCGTGGGGTGCGGCTCGGCGCGGGTCCGGCTGCCGGTGTCAGATGCGGGCGGCCACCGTCCGGGCGAGTTCGTTCAGCCGTCCGGCGTTGTCCGCCCTGTCCGCCACCACGGTCATCGCGACCCAGGTGCCCGACTTCCGGAAGAGCACGGCGAAGGTCCCGTGGTCGGAGGCGTCGTAGGAGTAGGCCTCCTCGCCCACGCCGGAGAGCCGCCTCTTGTGAGCTCCCGCGAGCATGTCGTCGGCGAAGGCCTTGGCTTCGTCGCCCTGTACGGTCGAGGAGATCAGCACCCCTTCGTGCGAGTACTCGCAGCCCGTGGTGTTGAACTCGCTCGTCTTCGCCGTGACGGACACGCCTCCCAACTGCTGCACCTCCTGGACGGAGACGAGCCCGCAGGGGTCCGCCGGCGGCCTTTTCGCCGGAGTTCCGCCGCTGTCGCCCGTGCGGGCCGTGGCGTCCGACCGCGGTCGGTCGGCGGCCGAGGGAGACCCCTCGCCGGAGCCGCCGCACCCGGCCGCGGCGAGCGTCACGAGCAACGACATGGTCAGCACCGGAGCATACCGCGAGCGTTTTCGGAACATCATCAGCCAGACCTCCTTGTCACCATCGCCGCAGACCTGGCGCCGCGTGAGGGCGGCGGCTGCGGCCCCGTACCATCCGGACCGGTCCACCGTCCTGATCAGCATGGACGCTAGTGTTCGCGCCCCGTTGGGGAATTCTTCAGGTGACCAAAGGCGCCGCTCGCCGCCGACTGGGCGAGCACAGCCCGCGCTTGTGCGCGGGACTGGTGACGGACACCCTGGAATCGATCGGCCGACGCGGTGGGGCGGGACGGTTCGGGGTGGCCGCTCCCCAGGGAACGGCCATGCCCGTGGTCAGGGCTTCGGAACCGGGAACGCCACCGGGCCACGCAGGCCGGCCCGGTTCACCGCGCGAACACCGAAGTAGACATTGTCCTTGGACAGTTCCACCGTGTGGCTGGTTGCATCACCGACCTCGGTCACGTGGGTCCACTCGGGCGCCGTGGTCTCCCGCCACACCACCTCGTACCCGGCCAGGTCCGCCTCCGTACCGCGCTCCCACACCAGCTCGGTGTCGTTGGTCAGCTTGCTGGTGACGATCCCCACGCCCCTCGGGGTGCCGGGGGCCTGTGCGAGGGTCCACAGTGCGGCTCCGTTGACCTTGGCCACGCGCTCGATGAAGCCGAAGTCGCAGAACTCGGGCAGGTCGCCGAACTGTTTGCCGTCGACGACCTTCACGTCCTGGTGCTGGTGTGCGTAGTCCTCGGCGGGCTCGGTGAAACGGGCGGCGGCGAAGCCTCGTTCGAGGAAGGGGATGTGGTCGCCGCCGCGCAGATACCGGTCGCGGCGGTAGACGACGCGTACGTTCATGCCCGTCGCGCCGTTGACCGCGACATCGCGTACGAAGCGGGCGAGCTGTCGGGACGGGGAGTCGTTCTCGCCGCCCACCGAGCGGCGGGTGGCCGCCTGTTCGGAGGTCTCGGAGGTGGGCACGCCCTCGGCGAACAGCCGGATCGTGTACGGGTCGCGGGTGCCGTCGTCGGCGGTGGAACTGCCGACGATGTCATTGGTGAACATGGCCTGGAGGTCCGCACCGGCAGTCTTGAACTGCTCGGCCATGTGGGCAGCTCCGAGCAGGCCCTGTTCCTCGCCCGCGACGGCCGCGAAGACGATGGTCGCGGCGGGACGCCTGACCGCCATCACGCGTGCCAGCTCCATGGCCACCGCGACACCGGAGGCGTCGTCATCGGCACCGGGCGCATCGCTGCCGGCGTCCATGACGTCGGTGGCCCGGGAGTCGTAGTGCCCGGAGACGACGTACACGCGATCGGGGGCGGCCGAGCCACGGAGGGTCGCGACGACGTTGGTGATGCGGGTCGGTACGGGGACGCGCGGTACGGGCTGTTGTACGAACGACTGCAGTTCGACGGTCATCCGGCCGCCCGAGGCAGCGGCGTACTTCTTCATTTCGGAGAAGATCCAGTCGCGGGCCGCGCCAATGCCCCGCCGCGGATCGTCCTGGCTGGACAAGGTGTGCCGGGTACCGAAGGAGGCGAGCTTGCGCACTGTCGCCTCGATACGGTCGCGGTCGATCTCCTTGAGAAGTTGACGCAGTTCGCGGGTGGGATGTTGGGCGGTGGCAGGCCGGCCGGCAGGCTCGTTGCCGCTGTTGGCGGCGGCTGCGGGCGCCGCGCCGGCCGATGCCGACGCGACGCCCAGTGCCGCGGCTCCGGCGGCCGCGGAGAGGACGGTTCGGCGGTGGGGTCCCGTGCGGGGCTGTTGTGACATGAGAGCTATGGTCATGACCCTGCCAAGCATGCACAAGGGGCACCTTCAGGCTCGCCTGCTGCGGCACGGACGAAAACCGATGACCCGCCGGCGTCGGCTCGGTCAGCCGGCACGGCCGGGAACCTGACAGGGCTCCGGCGCGCCCACAAAAGCCTGCGAGCCGGGGTTCGCTCGATTCCGTCGTCAGCACACTTGATTCGAGCGAAGTGATCCGTCATCGTACTTGAAACGACGACACGACTTGCCGTTCATGCAGATGAGGGAGGTCCTTCATGGACGACATCGACCGGGCCATCCTGCGGGAGCTGCAGGTCGACGGTCGCATCCCCTACGCCGAGCTGGGGCCCAAGGTGGGACTGTCGCCCTCGGCCGCGAGGCACCGGCTGCAGCGCCTGCTGGACACCAAGGCGGTCCAGGTCGTCGGGGTGACCGACCCGATGACCATGGGCCAGCAGACGATGGCTCTCCTGGGCCTGCGCATCGGGGGCGATTCCCGGGCGGTGGCCGATGAACTGTCCCGGCATGAAGAAGTCGTGTACACAGTCCTGACTTCTGGCCGCTACGACCTGTTCACCGAGGTCGTGTGCGGTCGCCCCAGTGATCTTCTGGACTTCATCAACGACGTCGTACGGGCCGTCGAGGGCGTCGCATCCGTGGAGAGCTTCCCCTACTTCGCGATTCACACGCACCGCTTCTTGTGGGAAGTCGACTGAGGCAGCCGAGCGTCCGAGCCCAGCCTGCCCACACCACGCTCCACACCAGCCGAGGAACCTTGCATGCCGCACGACGAGTACCGCACCATCGACTTCTTCAGCCAGGAAGCGCTTCCGGTGCCACAGGTGACACCCGCTCAGGCAGAGGGCATTGCCGCCCAGTGCTTCGGCATGAGCGCTCACGCGGAGGCGCTGGGAAGCCAGCAGGACGCCAACTTCCTGCTGTGCGACGATGACGGGACGGCCTTGGCGATTCTGAAGATCGCCAACCCCGCCTTCAGTCCTACGGAGATCGAAGCCCAGGACACCGCCGCCGAACTGATCGCCGCGGCTCACCCGGAACTGCGCATCGCCACCGTCCTGCGCCACCCCGACGGCTCCCCGTACTGCACGACGGTGGACACCGAGAGCGGGCCGGCCGTCGCGCGGCTCCTGCGGTACCTGCCCGGCGGCGCGCTCTCGGGACCACGGCACCTGTCCCCGGGCACCGTGGCAGCCATGGGCACGATCGTCGGGAAGGTCAGCACCGCCCTGCGCGACTTCCACCACCCGGGCCTCGAACGCGTTCTGCAGTGGGACCTGCGGCACGCCGACCGCGTCGTCGCCAAGCTCGCAGAGCACATCGACGAGCCCGACCGGCGCGCCGCCGTTCAGGCCGCGACAGCCGACGCCTGGGCGCGGGTCCAGCAGCTTGCCGCCGTGCTCCCGTCGCAGGCGGTGCACCTGGACCTCACCGACGACAATCTGATCTGTTCTCCCGATCACCGCCTGCCCGTGCCCGACGGAGTCATCGACTTCGGTGACGTGACCACGAGCTGGGCGGTCGGCGAACTGGCCGTTTCGCTCTCCTCGATGCTCCACCACGACGGGGTCGAGCCCCATCACCTGCTGCCCGCCGTCCGGGCCTTCCACGCCGTTCGGTCGCTGTCCCCGGAGGAGGCGGAGGCGTTGTGGCCGCTCGTGGTCCTGCGCGCGGCCGGCCTGGTCGCCAGCGGGCGGCACCAGGCCGCCGTCGACGAGGACAACGCCTACGCCAAGGCCGCGCTCGACCGCGAGTGGCACATATTCGAGCAGGCCACCCGACTGCCCCTGCCAGTGATGGTCCACCTCATCAAGGACGCGATCGGCCTGGCCGACGTCCCTGCCCGCGCCGATTCACCGGCGCACTTCCTGCTGCGCGGCCTCGCCGCCGACGACATCACCCTCCTCGACCTGTCCACCGGCGCCGACTCCATGGACCACGGAGCCTGGCTCGAAGCCGGCACCGAGGACCGGCTCGCGGCCTCCGCGCTCGCGGACGGAGCGGCCGCGGTGGCCACCCGGTACGCGCATCCACGACTCACTCAGGCTCCGGCACTGTCAGCCGTCTCCGCTCCCACGGTACCCACCGGCATCGACCTGTGGCTCGGCCGGCCCGATGTGGCGCGGGCCCCGGCCGCGGGGAAGGTCCTCGCCGCGGCACCGGGCCGCGTGGAGATCACCTACGGCCCGCGGACGCTGACGTTGTCCTTCCCCCGCACGGTTCACCCAGTGGTCTCCACCGGCTCGACAGTCCAGGCGGGCGAGGACCTCGCCCATCTCCCCTCAGGAACTCCGCTCCACCTTGCGCTGCGTGACACCGACGGCCCCTCCGTCCCTGCCACCGTGCGCCCCGAGTACGCCGCCGGCTGGCTCGCGCTCACCGCAGACCCCGCCCCGCTCATCGGTCTCCGGGCCACCGACCGTGCGCAGGACAGGGACCTGCTCGACCGACGTGACGCCGTGTTCGCGACCGTGCAGGAGCACTACTACACCGAACCTCCCCGCGTCGAGCGCGGCTGGCGCCACCATCTGCTCTCCACCGACGGCCGCTCCTACCTCGACATCGTCAACAACGTCACCCCGCTGGGCCATGCACACCCCCGCGTCGAGCGGGCGGTCTCCCGGCAGTTGCGACGACTCAACACCAACTCACGATTCCACTACGCCTCGGTGGTGGAGTTCACCGAACGCCTCGCCGCCCTCCTGCCCGCGCCCCTGGACACGGTGTTCCTGGTCAACTCCGGTTCCGAGGCAGTGGATCTGGGCCTGCGGCTGGCCATCGGAGCCTCCGGACAGCACGACGTCGTCGCTCTGCGAGAGGCATACCACGGCTGGACCTACGCCTCCGACGCGGTCTCCACCTCACTCCAGGACAACCCGAACGCCCTGGCAACCCGGCCGGGTTGGGTCCACACCGTGGACTCGCCCAATTCCTATCGCGGCCTGCACCGCGGGGCGGACGCGCTGCGCTACGGGCCCGAGGCCGCCGCGGTGATCGACGAACTGGCCGCCTCCGGCCGCCCGGCAGGGGCTTTCCTCAGCGAGACCTTCTACGGCAACGCCGGAGGAGTCGCCCTGCCCGACGGCTATCTCGCCGAGGTGTACGCGGCGGTGCGCCGTCACGGTGGCCTGGCCGTCGCCGACGAGGTCCAGGTCGGCTACGGCCGCCTCGGACACTGGTTCTGGGGCTTCGAACAGCAGCAGGTCGTCCCCGACGTCGTCTGTGTCGCCAAGGCCATGGGCAACGGGCACCCCCTCGGTGCCGTCATCACGTCCAAGTCGGTTGCGGACCGGTACCGCGACCAGGGTTACTTCTTCTCCTCCACCGGTGGCAGCCCGGTCTCCAGCGTCGTGGGCCTCACTGTCCTGGACACCCTGCGCGATGAGGACCTCCAAGGCAACGCGGTGCGCGTCGGTGGCCGTCTGAAGAGCCGACTTGAGGCACTGGCCGGCCGCTACGGCATCATCGGCGCTGTCCACGGCTCGGGCCTCTACCTCGGCCTCGAACTCGTCCGCGACCGCGTCACCTTGGAACCCGCCACGGAAGAGACCGCCGAACTCTGCGACCGCGTGCTCGACCTCGGTGTCATCGTCCAGCCCACCGGTGACCACCTCAACATCCTGAAGATCAAGCCGCCGTTGTGCATCGACACCACCGCGGTGGACTTCTTCGTCGACATGCTGGACCACGCCCTCGCCCAACTCGGTCACTCTCGCTGACGTCGTTCGTCCGGAGGCCGGATCGGACGCTGCCTCCCAGATGGGTGCCGGCCCGTCGGCGTAGCCGTCGTCGCCGGCGGGCTCGCATCCGCGGCGCGGGGTGCGGCACCCATTCGGTAGGCGGCTCGTCCGAAAATCCTTCTGCGGCTGAACGAAGACCTTCACCGACCCCTGACTCTGCGCGGCCATCGCCGACCGCCTCACCTTCAACGGCGCGATCATCCGGACCGGCACCGAGTGCCGTCTCGCGCACACCGGGGCCCAAGCCGAGCGGGCCGGCTGACCCGGGGAGGGCAAGACCAGACCGTCGGTTCTTCTACGCCGACGGGCCGGTCGACAGCAGTGCGGCCGCCCTCAGATAGGCGGCCGTATCCGCGTGCGTGTCGAAAAACAGATCCGCTGGGCGCAGATCGTCCCGGTGATGCGTCGAGGTGAAGCCGGCCACCCGACACCCAGCCGCCTTCCCGGCAGCCACCCCGGCAGGCGCGTCCTCCACGACCAGACACGCCGACGGTTCCAGGCCGAGAGCGGCCGCCGCCTTCAGATAGCACTCGGGCGCGGGCTTGGCCTGCACAACATCGCTCCCATAAACCTGCACCCGCGGCAGCGGCAGACCCGCCGCCGCGAACCGGGCATGCACGGACCCCCGGTCGCCCGAGGTCACGATGGCCCAGGCGTCCACGGGCAGCGCCGACAACAGCTCGACGGCGCCATGGACCGCAGGAAAGGCATCCTGTTGCTGATCCAGGAGTTGGTCGAGCACCAAGCGCTCTTGCGAGGGATCCAGTTCCGGGGCTGTCAGCCTCACCGTGTCCTCCGGCCGCCGACCGAACGTCAACGGCCAAACCACACTGGCGTTCAGGCCCCGCAGCCCCGCCCAGGCACCCCACACACGCCGATGCGCCTCAGCCGAGTCGAGCAAGACCCCGTCCACGTCGAACAGCACCGCACCGAGCGTCATGATCCCTCCCCGTCGAGATCTTCCAAGACCAGACGACCACCGCAGTGACATCCAATCTCATCGACATCGATCACGACGACTGGACCCGAGTTACTCGCCAACTCGCCTCGAAACGATTTCCGACGCGAGTTGCCGACACTTCCCACCTGCGGGTTCGTGACCCCGCCCCTGAGTGATGGATACCGTCGGGGCATGACCACCGACTCAACCGAAGGCACGATATCCACCGTTCCCGGCCAGGGGCGGCCGGGGCAGCGGATCGGCAACCTCCTCGCCTACCTGACCACGCCGCTTCTGGTGGTGGTACCGGCGATGCTCGTGCGAGCCGGTCTGGTCGACGACGGGCTGTGCCTGTTCGCGATGTTCTCGCCCCTGCTCGGTGCCGCAGCGGTGTACGGCGTCAATCAGGGCTGGCACGCACAACTGCACGCAGGCGGTCTGCTCTCCGCCCGCACGCTCACCGGCCGACGCACCGTCGATCTCACCCAGCTCAAGAAGGTCGGTTGCCTGGAGATCTCCGGACGCGGTACCTCCGCTGCCTGGCTCGTCCTCACGGACGTACACGGCACCCGAATCATCATCGACAAGCTCGCAGGTGGCAAAGGAACACCTGACACCGCAGTGCGCGAGGCGCTGCTCGAGCGCTCGGGCTCACCCGTTCTCGTCTCCGGCCGGGCGGCCGAGCGGTTGCGTGTGGAAGTCGGCCGCGGGTGGGGCAACCGGCTGCAGCCGGGACGCTCCCTGTCCAACCTGCTTGCCGCGTTCCTCCCACTGCTTCTGGCCCTGGTGGGCATGCCAGTGAGCCTTGGTCTCCTGGTTCTGAGCCTGGCACTCGGCAACGTCTTTTGACGTTCCGTTGGCGTGCATCTCTGATGCCGGTCGACGTTGCAACGCCGATGGCCGTAGCGCGGAGGCCCGAGCTTCCTGCCGCCCAGCGGCACGTCCAATCCCCGCAGTCAGTTGTCAGGGCCAGGTGAGAAGGTGCGGCCATGAACGTCGACGACTTCTGGACCATCATCGAAACAGCGCGCACCGACGCCGCCTCGGCCTCCGGCGACCCGGGCCAGGCATTCGCATCGGCCCTGGTCGAACGGCTCGCGGCGACGTCGAAGCAGACGATCCTCGAATACCAGCAGTGCTTCGACCAGCTCCACGGGGCCATCCACCGCTGGGACTTGTGGGCTGCCGGCTATCTGATCGGCGGAGGCTGTTCCGACGACGCCTTCATGGACTTCCGTGCCGGACTCATCGCGCAGGGCCGGGATTGGTACGACCGGGCCGCCACCGCACCCGATGTTCTCGCCGTGCATCCAGACGTCATCGCTGCGGCAGCCGAAGGCAGCGACGAGGCGCTGTTCAACGAAACGGTCAATTACGCGGCCTCCTACGCATACAGGCGCATCAACGGCGACGAGGACGACTGCACCTTCTACGACGACTACGACCAGTTCCGCGGCCCCCGAACCGACCGCGAACCAGCCGATATGGGCGAGAGCTTCGACTTCGACGACGCCTCGGAAATGCATGCCCGTCTTCCCGGACTGGCCCGCCTCTTCCTCGATCACGACGACGACTGAGTTCGCCGGCTCCTCACCACCAAGTTCAGAGAACAGATCTGCGTCCGGATGAACCGCTACTCGGTCCCAGTCCGGCTGATCGACCGCACCGTACGCGCCATGCTCCACGCCTCCGAGCTCGTGGTCCAGTACCTGCATCTGCCCCCGGTTCCGGACCGGGTCGGTGGTGTCCGCCGGGCCTCCACCGGTGTTCAACTCATCGCGGATCGAGGCGATTGCATCCCAGGTGCTGCTTCATCTCTTGACGGCGATGGTCCGGACCTTTAGCTTCACGCCTTAAACAAAGTACATGGAATGCGCTCAACGTCCGTGCGTCACGGCGGTGTTGGGGCCGCGTTCCGCCACCCCCACGTGAAAGGCCAACTCCCCCCATGGCCAGACCTCTGCTCGCAGTCGCGTCACTCGCCGCACTCGCCCTCTCCGCCGGCCTCCTCATGGCCGGCCCTGCCCAGGCCGCCACCGGCACCATCACCGGACTGGCGGGGAAGTGTCTCGACGTCGCCGGTGCCGGCTCGGCCGACGGCACGGCCGTGCAGCTCTACGACTGCAACGGCACCGCCGCCCAGCAGTGGACGGCCGGCTCCGACGGCACCATCCGCGCTCTCGGCAAGTGCCTCGACGTCACCGGCGGTTCGACCGCAGACGGTGCCAAGGTCCAGCTGTGGTCCTGCACCGGCGCCGCCAACCAGAAGTGGACCGTCACCGCCGCGCGCGACATCGTCAACCAGCAGGCCAACAAGTGCCTGGACGTCACCGACAAGTCGTCGGCCAACGGCGCCCGCGCCCAGATCTGGTCCTGCACCGGCGCGAGCAACCAGAAGTGGACCGCGCCCGCCGCGGACGGCGGCCCCCCGCCGGCCACGTCCATGGCCGTGGCGCCCTACCTCTACAACGGCTGGGGCAGCCCGCCGAGCCCGACCACGATCACCAACGCCACCGGCGTCAAGTGGTTCACGCTCGCCTTCGTCCTCAGCAATGGCTACTGCAACCCCCAGTGGGACGGCAGCCGGCCGCTCACCGGCGGCGTCGACCAGCAGACCGTCAACACCGTGCGCGCGAACGGCGGCGACATCATCCCCTCCTTCGGCGGCTACAGCGGCAACAAGCTGGAGAGTTCCTGCTCCAGCGCGGGCGAACTCGCCTCCGCGTACCAGAAGGTGATCAGCGCCTACGGTCTGAAGGCCATCGACATCGACCTCGAAGCCGACGCGTACAGCAACCCGACCGTCCAGCAGCGCACGGTCGACGCGTTGAAGACCGTGAAGGCCAACAACCCTGGTCTGAAGGTGTACATCACCATCGGCACCGGGCAGAGCGGCCCTGACACCAGTCTGATCAACCGGGCTGCCTCCTCCGGCCTGGCCGCCGACGCCTGGGCCATCATGCCGTTCGACTTCGGCGGTGCCGGACGGAACATGGGCAACCTGACCGTGCAGGCCGCCGAGGGCCTCAAGAACGCGCTGAAGAACGCGTACCACTACAGCGACGACCAGGCCTACCGCACCATGGGCATCTCGTCGATGAACGGCATCACCGACCAGAACGAGACGGTGACGGTCGCGGACTTCCGTACCATCCTCGGCTACGCCCAGCAGCACCACCTGGCCCGGCTGACCTTCTGGTCGGCCAACCGCGACCGCCCGTGCACCGGCGGCCCGGCCGACAGCTGCTCCGGCGTCGGCCAGTCCGCCTGGGACTACACACGCGTCTTCGCCGCCTACACCGGCTGATCGCATCCCCCATCCCCATCGGCCGACCCGTTCGGCAAGGAGGACCCGTGTTCCGACTCCCACGCCCCGCCACCAGATACCTGGCCGCAAGCCTGGTCACCATGACGGCGGCGTCCTTCCTCACGGCCGCTCCCGCGGGCGCCGCGACTCCCGCGGACCCCGGCACGTCCGCCCCGCGCGCGGCCGCCGCCGCGGCCGCCGCCCTGCCCACCGACTGGGCCACCGTCGTCAACGCGGTCAGCGGCAAGTGCCTCGACGCCCGCGCCGCCGGCACCGCAAACGGCACGGCGGTTCAGCAGTACACCTGCAACAACTCCACCGCGCAGCAGTGGAGTTTCACCGCCACCAGCGGCAGCTACGTACGCATCAACAACCGCAACGACGTCGGCCAGGTCGTGGACGTGACGAACGTGTCCACGGCCGACAACGCCCCGCTCCAGCTGTGGGCCTACGGCGGCGGTGCCAACCAGCAGTGGCTGCCCGTCGACGAGGGCGGCGGCGCCTACCACTTCGTCAACCGCAACAGCGGCAAGTGCCTGGACGACCCCGCCGCCTCGACCGCCGACAGCGTGCAGCTCGTGCAGTACACCTGCAACGGCACCGCCGCCCAACGCTTCCAGGTGACCCCCGTGACCCCGCCCGCGGGATCGACGGACCTCGGCCCGAACGTGGTCGTCTTCGACCCGTCCATGTCGTCGTCGACGATCCAGAGCAGACTGAACTCGATCTTCAAGCAGCAGGAGACCAACCAGTTCGGCTCCCAGCGCTACGCCGTCATGTTCAAGCCTGGCACCTACAGCGCCGACGTCAACGTCGGCTTCTACACCCAGGTCCTCGGCCTCGGCCTGACCCCCGACGCGGTGACCGTCAACGGCGCGGTGCACGCGGAGGCCGACTGGTTCCAGGGCAACGCCACGCAGAACTTCTGGCGCGGCGCAGAGAACCTGTCGGTCAACCCGACCGGCGGCAACGACCGTTGGGCGGTCTCGCAGGCGGCCTCGTACCGCCGGATGCACCTGCGCGGCAACCTCGCGCTGGACGACGGCGGCTGGTCCAGCGGCGGTTACCTCGCCGACAGCAAGATCGACGGCCGGGTCAACTCGGGCAGCCAGCAGCAGTGGCTGACCCGTAACGCGCAGCTCGGCGGCTGGACCGGGTCCAACTGGAACATGGTCTTCGTCGGCAGCCAGGGCGTGCCCGCCACCAGCTTCCCGAACCCGCCGTACACGACGGTCGCGCAGAGCCCGGTGACCCGCGAGAAGCCCTTCCTGTACGTGGACGGGGCCGGCGCCTACCAGGTGTTCGTCCCGGTGGTGCGCACCAACTCCACCGCGACCAGCTGGGCGAGCGGCAGCGCCGCCGGCACCTCCCTGTCCCTGGACACCTTCTACGTCGTGAAGCCGGGCGCGACCGCCGCGCAGATCAACACCGCCCTGGCCTCGGGCAAGAACCTCCTGGTCACACCCGGTGTCTACCACCTCGACCAGACCCTGCGGGTGACCCGGCCCGACACCGTCGTCCTGGGCCTCGGCCTCGCCACGCTCATACCGGACAACGGGGTCACGGCGATGACTGTCGCGGACGTCGACGGTGTGAAGATCGCGGGCGTCCTCTTCGACGCGGGCACCACCAACTCGCCCACGCTGCTGGAGGTCGGCCCGCGCGGCTCCACGGCCTCCCACGCGGCGAACCCGGCCTCCCTGCACGACGTGTACTTCCGCGTCGGCGGCGCGGGCGTCGGCAAGGCGACCACCAGCCTCGTCGTCAACAGCGCCAACGTCATCGGCGACCACATGTGGATCTGGCGCGCCGACCACGGCAGCGGCGTCGGCTGGACCAGCAACACCGGCGACACCGGACTCGTGGTGAACGGCGACAACGTCACGATGTACGGCCTGTTCGTCGAGCACTACCAGAAGTACCAGACCGTCTGGAACGGCAACGGCGGCCGGACGTACTTCTACCAGAACGAGATGCCCTACGACCCGCCCAACCAGGCGGCCTGGATGAACGGCTCCACCCAGGGCTACGCCGCCTACAAGGTGGCCGACTCCGTCACCAGCCACCAGGCGTACGGCCTCGGCAGCTACTGCTACTTCAACGTCAATCCGAGCGTGACCGCCGCGCGTGCCATCGAGGCACCGAACAACCCGAACGTGCGCTTCACCAGCATGGTCACGGTCTCCCTCGGCGGCACGGGCACCATCAGCCGCGTCATCAACAACACCGGAGGCCCGTCCAACTCCGCCAACAACGTCGCGAACCTCACCAGTTACCCGTAACCGTCCCAGGTCATGACGGGCGACGGCCCCGCAGCCCTGGCTGCGGGGCCGTTGGCACGGTGCAGTCCGATCAAACGCCGGCCGGCGCGCACTGGCCACGGCCGGCCTCCGCCGGGCCCGCCGTGGACGGGCGGACGCCGAAGTCGAACACGGCCGCGGGCAGGCACAGCGAGCAGCAGGCGTTCAGGGTGCCGACGATGCCGCTGATGCGTCCCTCCATGGGGGCGGCGGGGATGCACGTCACCCGCGCCGGGTCGTCCCCGATGACGGGGATCATCGCGGGTGGCGTACCGGCGGCGACGAAGGCGTGGCCGCCGGTGAAGCTGCTGCCCCACACGCCGATGCGGTCAGGGTCCACTTCGGGCCGGTTCTGGGCGTAGGTGAGCGCGTGCTGGTCCGAGTCGCCGAAGCCTCGGTTGTCCCACACCACCGCGGCGGGGCCGGCGGCGGCGAAAACCTCGGCGAAGCCGTCGAGGTAGATCCGTCGGGTCGCCGATCACCCGTGCGCCATCACCGCGCACGGGGGCGGGACCGTGGCTCGGTCGGGTATCGCAGCCCGGCAGCCCGCGCTGTCGCGACCGCGCCGTCCTCGGCGGTCGCAGCTCTGTCGGCGGCGGGCGGCGGCGTACCGGCCGGGGACGTGCACTGCGGTGATCGCGGCACCCGCTGTCCCGGTCTGATGCCGGAGCGGCATCACAGCGGGCGGGACAGGTCTTGGACGCACCCACCCCGTCGGGCGCAGGCTGAAAAAGATCCCGAAACGAGAGGACGATCGTCATGAAGGTCTTCGTCACCGGCGGCTCCGGTTACATCGGTACGGCCGTCATCAAGGCGCTGAACCGCCACGGTCACACCGTGCGCGCTCTGTCCCGCAGCGAACACGCGGCCCGGGCGGTCCAGCACCTTGGGGCGGCTTCGGTCCGCGGAAGCCTGGGGGACCTGGCCGTTCTCAACGACGCGGCGGCACACGCCGAGGCCGTGATCCACCTCGCCCAGGCTCAGACAGGAGAGGAGGACCTCGCCGCGGCCACCGCCATGCAGGACGGTCTCGGCCCCGGCCCCTACCTCCACACCGGCGGCACGTGGGTCTACGGCGACACCGACGGCGTCGTGGACGAGGACGCTCCCTGGAACCCGCCGGCCCTGGTCGCCTGGCGCAAGCCCGTCGAGGACGCCGTCCTGGCCCGCGCCGCCCGCGGCGGCCGTCCCGTGATCATCCGCCCCGGACTGTTGTACGGCGGGGACAACCGGCTCATCGAGACCTTCTTCACCCGGCCCGGCCGGGAAGCCGGCGCCATCGCCTACATCGGCGACGGCTTTCAGCACTGGGCCCTGGTCCACGTCGAGGACCTCGCCGAACTCTACGTGGCGGCCCTGCGCGCCAAGGCCGGTTCAATCTACGCGGGTGTGGGCGGCATCAGTCCGACGGCCCGGGAGGTCGCACAGGCCGTCAGCCACGGGGCCGGGCTGGCAGGCAAGACCGTGTCCATCACGCTGGAGCAGGCGCGCGCCGACATGGGCCCCATCGCTGACGCCTTCGCCCTGGACCAGCAGATCACCCCGACCCGCGCCCGCGCCGAACTCGGCTGGGCCCCCGCATTCACCGACCCGCTGGCCGTCTTCGCTCAAGAATGATGACCGACGAGTCCCCACGCACCGGGGTAGGAAGGTCAACGCAGAGGGATGACGACGGGGACGACGAGAGAGGACACCGGCGTGGACGTCGACCTGCGCAAGCTGCGCTACTTCGTGGCGGTCGCCGAGGAACTGCACTTCGGCCGCGCCGCCGAGCGGCTGCACATCGCCCAGCCGGCTCTCTCCCGCCAGATGCGTGCTCTTGAGGACGACCTGGGTGTGCTCCTCTTCTGCCGCGACCGGCGGGGCACCGCGCTGACCGCGGCCGGAGCCCGGCTCCTGGAGGAAGCCCCCCGGCTGCTGGCGGCCTGCACAGCCATGGTCCGCGCGGTCACCGCCGCGGCCGCCGCTACCCCGAAGTTCACCATCGGCTTCATGCCCGGCATCACCGTGACCCCGGCGGTACGTGCCCTGACCTCCCGCCACCCCGGACTGGACGTCCGGCTGCTGCGGACCGGCTGGCAGGACCAGGTCGAGGTCCTGCGCGACGGCCGGGCCGACGTCAGCATCGTCCGCCTCCCCATCGACCGGCACGGCCTGCAGGTACGGCGCCTGTTCACCGAGCCCCGCGTCGTCGCACTGCCGGCGGACCACCCACTGGCCGCGAAGTCCTCGCTCATCGTCGGCGACCTGGCCGGCGAGCACCTGCTCCAGGATCCCGACGCTGTACCGGAGTGGCGGGATGTGGCCGACGAACTGCGCACCGGAGAGCGCGCCGAGGTCCGGCCGATCAACAGCGTGGAGGAAAAACTCGAACTGGTCGCGGCCGGGGCCGGCATCTGCGTCATCCCGCTCTCCACCGCCGCCTTCTACACTCGCCACGACGTCGTCACGCTCCCCGTCGAGGACATCGCAGTGGGCCACGTATGCCTCGCCTGGAGCACGACCAGCAGCTCACCGTTCATCACCGACTTCGCCGACGTCGCCCACCTGCTGACCCCACCGGCCCCCGGGTGAGACCACCGCCATCGAGCACGCCGCGGTCATGCAGAGCCAACGCCACGCCCGCGGTCTCTACCGCGACTCCGCATACGGCTGCAGCCAATTGCCGACAGCCGCCGGCTAAGCCGAGAGCAGCATGGCGACTGTCACCATGGCAAGCAGTCCGATGTACGCCCAGGCGTAGGTGCGGTCTGGGATCCGTGGCGGGCGCCGTCGGAGTATCGCGATCACCGGCAGAGCGCCGAGGAGCAGCGCCGAGGCAGCGCGAAGGTCAATGAGCCCCACCAGTTGCAGGTGCGCGTCAGCGGCAGCGGGGACCGCGGCGCCGCCCAGAGACACTGCGGTGGCCGGCAGTGCGATGGCGAGGGTGAGGGGGTTGGCCAGCGCGGTCGCCACGCGCATCGTGTGCCCTGCCCTCCGCATTGCGGGGACGGTCATAACGCTGCCCCCCACACCGAGGAAGGCCGCGACCGCACCAGCCGGCGCGCCGAGGACGGTCGGCAGTGGACGCGGAGCATCGGAGGTCGCCTCGATCCGGGAGCCCGGGCGCAGGAAGCCGGGGCGCAGGAGGACGTCGGCGATGGTGAGAGCGACGTACGCGACGAAGGCCCAGCGGGCCAGACCGGCCGGGGCGAGGCGCGTGGCGAGCGCGCCGACCGAGGCACCGGCCGCGAGCAGGAGGAGCAGCATGCCGCTGCCGCGGAGCGCGAGGAGCACCCGCCTCGGTGTGACGGCTGTCGCGAAACCCGCATTCACTACCATCACCAGGGCCGAGGTGGCAGTCGCCACCTGCATCGCGTCCGCGCCGAGCGCGGCGTCAGCCCACACCACGACCGGCACCGTGACGAACCCGCCGCCGAATCCGAACAACACCGTGGTCGCCCCCGTGAGGAGCCCGATCCCGATCAATGCCACAACATCCACAGCCCCCACTCCACCAGCTCCGACGGGTTTCCCGCATGCGATATCCGGCACCGTTCCTTCGCGTCTCAGCCAGTAGGATGACGGGGTGAAGAACGTCTCCCTGGCCGGCGTCGACCACGCCGACCGGGTCGTCCTGCCGATCGGCACCGACTATCCGCCCGGCCACGTACTGGACTGGCACGAACACCGGCGCGCCCAGTTTCTCTACGGCGCCACCGGGGTGATGGTCGTCGACACCGCCGAGGGCACCTGGACCGTTCCGCCCGAGCGCGCCGTTCTGATTCCGGCCGCTACCCGGCACCGGGTCCACATGCTGGGGGTGAGTACCCGGAGCCTGTACATCGAGCCGAATGCCGTCCCCTGGTGGCCAGCCACCTGCACCGTCGTCAACGTTCCGCCGCTGTTGCGCGAACTACTCCTGGTCGCTGTCGAGTTCGAGATCGATTACAGCCTGTCCGGACGGGAGGGAAGCATTGCCGCCCTCCTCCTGCACGAGATCGCTGAGCTCGCCGCGCTCCCGTTCCACGTCGGGATTCCCGCCGCCGCCGATCTCGCGGAACTCTGCCGCGAATACCTGGCCGCCCCAGACGCCGGCGTCACCAACGCCGCATGGGCCGCGAGGACAGCCATGAGCGAACGGGCCTTCACTCGGCGCTTCCGCTCGGAGACCGGTGACAGCCCGGCCGTGTGGCGGGCCCGCGCCCGCCTGCTCGCGGCCATGCCGCTGCTGCGCACCGCGTCGGTCAGCGAGGTCGGTGTCCGTCTCGGCTATGCCTCTCCCGCCGCGTTCACCGCCGCCTTCACACGTACCTTCGGCGTGCCTCCTTCCCGCTTTGCCGCGAGCCGCCAAAGCGGCGGCCCCAGCGGCAGTCGCAACTCGCGATGACTTTCCGAAGGCTCCGACCAGGGGTGTTCGCCTACGCCCAGGCCGAGGGTGTCGAGCTCCGCCGGGTGCCCGTCCTGCCACGGTCAACGGGACGTCGTCCGGCCTCGGAGCCCCCTGTAACGCCCGGGCGTGGGAGTCGTCGACCGCCGCCCGCGAGAAGTCCAGGGCGTTCGCGCTGCGGAGCGTGTCCAGGAGGACCTCGTGCAGCCGGAACCACACCCCGGCCTCGGTCCACTCGGCCGGCCGGCGCCGGCAGGTCGTTCCCGAACCAGAGCCCCCGCGAGCTCGCCGGGCGAGGACGAGCAGCGCGGCCAGGGCCACGAAGGCCACCTGCCACTGCTGCCTGGCCTGCCGGGAGTCCGTGTACCAGGCCGGCGGTCCCTTGTTCGAGCGGGCCGAGAAGGCCGGCGGGGCCCGTACCGACATCTGCTTCGACGAGCTGCGCATGGCGGCCGGGATCACGGCGACCAGCTTCCCGGACGACGCACAACGGGACCGGGTGCCGACCGTGACGCTGGAAGGGACGCGGGTGTCCGCCGGTTGAGCCGGCCGGGGCCGCCGGACTCCCCGGCACGCCGTGCGTGTCGCGCCCGCCCTACTGGTTCCAGCTCTCGTCGTACGGGTCCTCCGGGGCTGGGACCGGCTTGGCTTCGACGACGTCGATGAACGGAATGATCCCGCCACCGACCGGGTCCTTGGTCCGCTTGCCGGTGTAGGTGCCGGTGACCTGGAGCCAGGAGTCGGGTTGCAGGACGGGCGGCAGCTTTCCGGACATGCCGATCTTGACCGGCTGGGCGTCGGCGGCACAGCAGTTGAGGGCCATGCGGACGAGGTAGGGCGTACCGCCGCGGTCGAGGGCGACGAACCCCGTGATCTCGACCTTCCGGTTACCGAGGGAGCGCCCGTGCCCGTACGCCGCGCGCCCCGCATAGTCCACCAGGGTGAGCTTGAGCGGATCGCCCGACGGCAAGGCCGGATAGGCCAGGGGCGGCTGGAGGGCCGTTCCGGTGCGCATGGCGTCGTAGGAACCGAGTGCGGGCGGGGCGGCCAGGATGAGGGCGAACAGGGGCAGTACGAGGAGCCAGGAGATCCGGGGCTCGCGGTGGCCGTCGCCGTCCCGGTGTCCGTCGCGCGTCTCTCCCGTGTACCGCTGCCGACCGACGGTGGCCGGCCGGCGCAGTTCGTACCAGGCGGTGGCGACGGCAGTGGCGATCAGGACGGCTCCGGCCGCGAGCAGCAGGGGCTGCAGCCCGGTCTTGACGTAGCGCAGGTAAAGGCTGGTGGCGCCGGTGTGCACCATCGCCCCGCCGACCAGGAACAGGAGGGCCGCCTGTGCCTGGCGGCTCACAGGAGCACCGCCCCGACCAAGACCGACACCAGGACCGCCAGCACGAAGGTGGCGGGAGCGAACCGCAACGCGAAGGAGCGGCCGAAGGTGCCGGCCTGCATCGCGAACAGCTTCAGGTCGATCATCGGGCCGACCACAAGGAACGCCAGCCGGGCGACGAGCGAGAACTGGGACAGCGACGCGGCGACGAACGCGTCCGCCTCCGAGCAGATCGACAGCAGCACCGCGAGGACCGAGAGCGCGAGGATCGCGACGGCCGGGTTGCCGGCCGCCGTCCGCAGCCAGCTCTCCGGTGCCACGGCCTTGAGCGTGGCCGCGGCCATGGCGCCGACGGCCAGGAACCCGCCGGCATGCATCACGTCATGCCGTACGGAACCCCAGAATGCCGCGCCTTTACTCCGGCCCTCGTACGAGGCACGGGCCGGCGGCCGCAGCCAGTCGGCGCGGCCGGGACGCTGCCACAGCCAGCCCATCGCGCACGCCACGAGCAGGCTCGCCACGAAGCGGCCGAGGACCATCTCCGGGTTCCGCGGGAACGCGACGGCCGTGGCGGTCAGCACGATCGGGTTGATCGCGGGAGCGGACAGCAGGAAGGCCAGCGCCGCCGCGGGCGTGACCCCTCGGCGCACAAGCGCTCCGGCGACCGGCACCGAGGCGCATTCGCAACCGGGCAGGACCGCCCCGGCCACCCCGGCGACCGGCACCGCGAGGGCGGGCCGCTTCGGCAGCGCACGGGCGAAGAACGACGGCGGAACGAACACCACGAGAGCCGCCGACAGCAGCACGCCGAGGACCAGGAAGGGAAGTGCCTGGACGACCACCGCGAGGAAGATGGTCATCCAGCTCTGCATCACCGGCGCGCCCAGCGCCCGCCGGATCGGGCTCTGCCCGACCACGAGCAGGAGCAGCAACAGGGTCATTCCCAGAGAGGAGTTGAAATGCCAGCCCCGAGGAGTCTCCTCGTCACCGCGGCCGTCGCCCGGGGCCGGGGGTGCTTTGACGGTCGTCACAGGCGAGGTACCTCCGGGAGGGTCGGGCGGCGGGGGGATCCCTCCCTCCCCTACGTCGTGCCGGGTGCCGTGTCTCACCGCGGACCCGGGACTTTGCCGCTCAATGACCCCGTACTCGTTCGCCGGCTCTTCCCTGCCCCATTCACCGGCCCTCGCCGTGGGCGTTCACCGTCTTTGGCCGTATACCGTCTCGCCCACGCGCGACCCGGATGCGCCGCCGCCCGAGGAGGGGCGGCAGGCTCGGCACGGTCAGGAAACCCTCGGCGCGGCGGTGGCACCGAGCACCACAGCCGCAGGAAGGGTCCGGCACCCAGTCGCGAGCCCGGGGTCAGTTGTCGCTGTTGACCTTGGTGTAGGCGGCGCTGTAGCCGTTGGGGCAGTAGAGGGTGTCGGAGCCGTCGCCCGTGTGCCAGCGGCCGTTGACGGTCACCTGGGCACCGTTGACGCTGTTGCTGTTGCAGACCAGGACGAGTTGCCAGTTGTTGCGGAGAAGCGGCTTCGGTGACCGCCGGATGCCGCTTTCACCACGCACGCCTGGCAAGAAGCCCCGTCGACCGGGGCAGGAGGGGCAGCAAGCATTATCTGATCACCGACGCCACCGGCATCCCACTCGCCGCCGCCCTGACCAGCGGCAACCGCAACGACGTCACCCAGCTGATCCCACTCCTCCAAGGTACGCGACGACATCCACGAAGCCTTCCTCAGCCTCGCTTGCAGCATCATCTGCTGGCGACGGCTGAAGAAGCTCCGGCCGCGTTAACTGTCGTTGTCCTGGGCGGCCATGAAGCCGCGATCTCGGATCACAAGGCGATCATGAATGACCCTCTGGACGCGCCGCCGCTGCTCATCGTCACGAAAGCCGTTCTGAGGTCGGTCAGAGTCACGTGCGGACACTGGCAACCGGGCTCGTTCACGACCCCCGGCGTATCCCTCAAGACCGCGTAGGGCATTCCGTTAGGGGTTCTCAGAGGGCGGTTCGTGAGCCTTTGAGTGCTTCCTGCTATTGCCTGTGAGCATGGGTGGAATCCGCCGGTCAGCGAGCGGGGACTGGGTGCGGTGAACCCACGCAGGCAAGGAGCAGCGGGAAACCACTGTGGTGCCGGATCGGCGTGCCTCTCCAAAACCGGCAGGCGTCCCAGGGGCGGGTCATGAGAAGGTGCGGTTCGACCCGGTAGAGGGGGAAGAATGGGGCTGACCTACGGCTACGACATCTATCTACGTCCCCGAAACGTCGCCAAGGCGCTGGCCAATCTGGGCGAGCTGGCGTCACCGGCCCCTCGCGTGCCGCCGCTCGAGCTCACCCTGCCCGGCGGTGAGCGGCTCGTCCTCCCGTTCACGTCCCACTTCAAGAGCGAGCCAGTCGACTGCTCCACGAGCAGCACGCTCGAGCTCGACACGTCCATCATGTTCGACGTCGATGACGTACTGCGCGAGTACGCGGAGACGGGCGGCCCCGAACCCGAGGCGGACGGGCGCATCCAGATCGGGTACATCTACGCGACGATCCGGTTCGAGTCCTTCCTGCACCCTGGTTACGCGTCGGTGGAGTTCTGGGCAGCGACGTCGAGGATGAGCCGCTTGTTCGCGCGGTCGACCAACATCAGGAAGGTGTTCACCGACCTCACCGCCGCCAGCGGCGGAGTGTGCTGCCTGTTCGACACCGGCGACGGCGGCCCCGAGCAAGTGTGCTGGCTCAACGGTGAGACCACCCAGGAGATGGTCTCCGGTCCCCGCTTTCCAAATCGGCGAGCACTTGTGGCGACTTGGCCCGACCCCGAGAGGTGAGCACCGGTACCCCTTGACCAGGCACAACCCCAAACGAACCATCCGAGTGCAGTCTTCAGGGGGAGCCCGTGAAGCTGCCGGTGTCGGCTTCGGTGAGGATGCCGAGTTTGACCAGGCGTTTCAGCTTGGCTCGGGTGCCTTCGATGTTCTTCGGCAGCAGTTCGTGGTCGAGGGCTTGGCAGACGTCCTTGGCCCGCAGCGGTCGGGTCGCGTCGTTGAAGACGGCGAGGATGCGGGGGTAGTCCGGGTGTTCGGGCAGGTCCGGTGGGCCGACCGGGAGCCGGTCGGCAAGGCCGGTGACGGTCTTCCGGGTGATCACGAGATGCTCGAGGTGTGTCTCGGCCTCCCGTAGCCGGGTCTGCAGCTGGCCGATCTGCGTGCGGAGGTCATCGGCCTGAGCCCGGGCGGCACTCTCCTGGATGTCCAGCGCGTCGAGCAGGGGCCGGATGTTCATGCGGAAACCGCCTGTGGGTCGCGCCAGGCAGAGGCGTTCGTGCCGGTGAGTCGGCGGACCATGACGTGAGTCATTGCCCAGTAGACGCGGGAGGCGGACGAGGACGGATGGTGCTCGTAGTCGCGGACCATGCGCCGGTGCAATATCAAGATCCCGTAGGTCTGCTCGACCCTCCACCGTTTCGGCTGCGGGACGAAGCCCTTGTCCTGCGGGTTGCGTTCGACAATCTCAACGTCGATGCCCAGGCCGGCGCCGTGCACGACGACCTGGTTCTTGAAGCCCTGGTCGACCAGGGCCTTCTCGACGGTGCCACCGGCGTGCTCGGCGACCTGGTCCAGCAGGGCGATGCCCGCGGCGTTGTCGTGCGCGATCGCGGCGAGGACCACCACCGCGATCACCAGACCGAGAACGTCCACGGCCCGGCACCCGCTTGGCCGGATCCCGGCCGGTCGTGGCGGCGGGGACCCCGGCGGCTGCGTGGACACTCTGGGTGTCCAGCACCACCAGGGTCGGGTCCTCTAATCGGCGGGCCCGCTCCCTCACCTGGCACCGCAGGAGTTCGTGGAGGACCTGGTCGGTCCCGTCGTCCCGCCAGGCGGCGAAGTAGTAGTACGTCGCGCTCTTCGGCGGTAGGTCGTGCGGGAGATAGGCCCACTGACAGCCGGTCCGCCCCTGATAAAGGATCGAGTTCACGATCTCCCGCATCGCATAGGCGCCCTGATGGCCGCTGACCGAGCGGTGCCGGTCCTTCCATGCGGTGATCACCGGCTCGACCAACGACCACTGCTTGTCCGATAAGTCACTCGGATACGGCTTGCGTTCACTCACCCCGCCACCTCAACAGACCGCAGGCGGCGGACCAGCAGATTCCGTCCTCGCTCACACCATCAGGCGACCACAGAAATACTCAAAGAGTCATGAACCGCCCTCTCAGCCCTCAGAAGTCGAGGCCGGAATCCTGGAAACCAACGAAGCCGCGTTCTGCCCGTCGCGGTTAAAGGATTGCCCTCGGGAGAATGAGAATTGCCTTGAAGCGAGTTTCTGTGGCGTAGTGGGCTCGCGTGGTACCGAAGACTGCTGGGCATGGCTACGACAGTTCTCGACCCGACCGCCGCAGGGGCCGACCGCCGAGCGCGCTGGAGAGCGCCGGCGGGCCAGCCGGCGTATGCGCGCCCCGCGCTGCTGGTCATCACCGTGCTGGCCGCCGTGCTTTACGCCTGGGGGATCAACCACAGCCAGTACCACACGTTCTACGCCAACGCCGTCCGCAGCATGTCGGAGAGCTGGAAGGCCTTCTTCTACGGGTCTTTCGACCCTGGAAATTCCATTACGCTCGACAAACTGCCTGGATTCCTCTGGCCACAGGCACTCTCCGTCCGCATCTTCGGATTCCACCCCTGGGCACTGGTTCTTCCTCAGGTCATCGAGGGCGTGGCGAGCCTGCTGGTCCTGTACCGGTTGGTGCGGCGCTGGGCCGGAGTCGAGGCAGCGCTCATCGCCGCCACGGCGTTTCTGCTGACCCCGGTGGCCGTGGGGCTCTTCCGGACTGCCGTCGAGGACCCCGCCTTCACCCTGTGCGTGCTGCTGGCGGCCGAGGCGACCCAGCGGGCCGCCCGGAACGGCCGGCTGCGCCCGCTGCTGTTCGCCGGGGTGTGGGTCGGTCTCGGCTTCCAGGCCAAGATGCTGGAGGCGTGGGCGGTGCTTCCCGCGCTCGCCCTCGTCTATCTGCTGTCGGCACCGATCGTGCTGCGCAGGCGGCTGGCGCACCTGGGCGTGTCCGGGCTGGTGATGGCCGCGGTCTCGATGTCCTGGATGATCGCCGTCACCCTCACTCCGGCCAAGGACCGGCCCTATGTCGACGGCACCACCGACAACTCCGCCTTCAGCATGGTCGTCGGCTACAACTTCCTCAACCGCTTCTCCTCGCTCGGTGTCAGCGCGGCCTCCACGGGCAGCGTGAGCGCGACACGGAACGGCGGAGGCGGCCACGGCAGCATCGCCGACCGTGAAACCAGTACGAATGGTGCTTCGCAGGGCGGCCAGAGCGCGGGTTCGGTCACCCATGTGCCGGCAACCCCGACGAGCGAGGCCCGCCAGGCCGGGTCCGGCGGCAGGGGCGGCGACCAGGACGGCTGGTCGAAGATGTTCGGCAGGTCGCTCGCCTCGCAGACCGGCTGGCTCTACCCGATCGCCGCTGTCGCCATCGCCTGCGGTGTGCTGTGGCGCCGGGGCCGGCCACGCACCGACCGGATCCGCGCCGGATCCCTCCTGTGGGGTACCTGGCTGGCCACGTACTTCCTGGTGTTCAGCGCGGGCAGCGTCGCTGGCCACACGTACTACATGGGCGTCATCGCCGTACCGCTCGCCGCGCTCACCGGCGGCGGCGTCGCACTGATGTGGCGTGCATACCGTGCGGGCGGCCCCCGCGCGTGGGCGCTGCCGGGCGCGGTGGCGGCCACGGCGGCGTGGAGCGCGTATCTCGCCGGCGAGTTCCCGTCGTTCCTGCCCTGGCTGGCACCCGCCGTGGGGCTGCTCGGCCTGGGGGCCGTCGTCCTGCTGGTGCTGGGCCGTCGGGGCCGTGGCGCCTCCGGCGGCAGGCTCGCCCTCGCCGGGCTGGCCACGTCCCTCGCCGCGCTGCTGTTCGCGCCGAGCGCGTGGGCGGTGCAGGTCTTCAACCCCGCGTACGCCAGTTCCGGCAGGGGCGCGGTCGGCCCGTCCGGCAAGCACCGCGGCCACCGCTCGGTGACGTCGGCGGGCGGCCGGACGGGGCAGCGCCCCCGGACCAGTGCCGGCAGCAGTGGGGAGACCCAGGGCGCGCCCGGCGCGCCGGGTGGCGCGGGTGGCTTCAACGTCCTCCAGGACGACGACCGACTCACCGTGGCCCAGAGGGAGTTGCTCCGGTACGCCACCTCGCACCAGGGCTCGGCCGCCTACGTCTTCGCCACGACCGGCTGGAGGCGCGCCTCTCCCTACATCCTCTCCACCGGTGCCCATGTCCTGCCGTTGGGCGGCTACAGCGGCGATGTGCCGTTCCCGACCGAGGCGCAGTTCCGGCACCTGGTCGCCTCCGGCAAGCTCCGGTACATGCTGCTGAGCGGCGGCGGTCGCGACACGGGCGCCCTGTCCGGCAACGGCACCGGCAACGGCACCGGTGCCACGCAGATCACCGCCTGGGTCCGGTCCGCCTGCACCCCCGTACCGGCCTCCACTTACGGCGGAACGGAATCCGCCGGCGCCACGGAACCGTCCGGCGCAACGGGCGAGGCGCTGTACCGATGCACCTCCGGCGCCGCGTGAACCGCCCCCGGCCGCCGCGACCAGCCGCCCCGGAGACCCTCCGTGTTCATGGGGTTCGGTGAAGCACCACCGCGGCGCGCGCGTACTCCTGCTCCCCCACCCCGCCGGTGGCGGGCGGCCTGTGGTCCAGGTGCGCGGCGGGCAGCCGGGCGCGGAAGGTCGCGTCGACGGCGGCGGGTGCGCTGCGCGAGGCCTGCGCCGGCGTCCGCGTCGGCCGCAGCCTCGTCGAGCATGGCGCGCGCCGGCCGGGCCCCGCTGAACGGCGCCGGATCACCGATATGCACCTTGGAGGCGAATTCCGGGTCCGCTACAGGTCCAGTTGCGCCCGCAGCCACTCCTCCACCTCGCCCACGTGCGCGGCCGCGGCTGCCCGTGCGGCCTCCGGGTCCCGGGCGGTCAGTGCCCGGTGGATCGCGGCGTGTTCGCGGCGGGTCCGGGCAAAGGCCCCCTCCTCCTGGTAGCCGCGCCAGACGCGGGCGCGGAAGGTGCGTGAGGACAGGCCGTCCAGGATCGCGGCCATCGTCTCGTTGCCCGCGGCCATCGCGATCTCCTGGTGGAAGGCGAGGTCGTGGGCGAGGATCTCCTCCGGATCGTCGGTGGTGTTCATCGCCGTCAGGTGCTTCTCCACCTCGGCAAGCTGGTCCGGGGTGATCCGGGCCGCCGCCAGCGCGGTCGCCGTCGACTCCAGGATGCGGCGCACCTCGAGCAGCTCCACCAGGCGCGGGCCGCGGGAGAGGTCTGCGACCACGCCGAACGTCTCCAGCAGGTCACCGGCCTCCAGCCGAGTGACGTAGGTGCCCGAGCCGTGCCGGGCGTCCAGCACGCCGAGCACGGTCAGCGCGCGGATCGCCTCACGCATAGAACTGCGGGAGATGCCCAGCTGCGCCGCGAGGTCCCGCTCGGTGGGCAGGCGTTGCCCTGGCTCCAGCAGTCCTTCGGCGATCATCGCCTTGATCTGGTCGATGGCGCGCTGCGTCACCGTGCCCTTCTGCGGAGCGGCCGCGGTGCTCTCCGGTTCCGTCTCCCCCGCAGCGGTTTCGTCCACGCCACTCCTCCTGTCGCCGTGCGCCGCAGTTTAGTCATCGATGTGGTCCGACCACTGCGGCTGGCAAGTAGCAAATATCGGCTCCGAAGGGTGTTGTGGGCGCCAAGTGGTCTGATAAATATGCGTCAACTGCTCGATTTCGCTCGATGAGGAGCCGACACATGGCCGGCAACACAGCGCGGAACGGACGGCAAGACAGGCGGCGCGAGGACAGGCGGCGGCAGGACAGGCGATTCCCCTCGTGGGCGGTGCGCGCGACAGCCGCGGCCGCCTGCGGCACCCTGGCGCTCACGGCATGCGGCAGCACCAAGGACAGCGGCGCGACGGGCGCCAAAGGCGACGGCAAGGTCGGGGTGATCCTGCCCCTGCTCACCTCGCCGTTCTGGCAGTCGTACAACGACTACGTGCCGAAGATGGCCACGTCCCAGGGTGTCGACGCACTGAAGACAGTCAACTCCAACAGCGACCCCTCGCAGCAGATCACCGACATCAACAACGAGCTCAACCAGGGCGTGAAGGGCCTCGTCGTCGCCCCGCTGGACAGCGCCGCCATCCAGGCCGGACTCGACCAGGCCGAGCGCAAGGGCGTCCCCGTGGTCGCCGTCGACGTGGCACCCGACAAGGGCAAGGTCGCCATGGTCGTGCGGGCGGACAACGTCGCCTACGGCGAGAAGGCCTGCCAGTACCTGGGCGCGCACATCGGCTCGGGCAAGGTCGTGCAGATCATGGGCGACCTGGCCTCGGTCAACGGCCGCGACCGCTCGGAGGCGTTCCGTTCCTGCGTGCGGAAGAACTTCCCCAAGTTGAAGGTGCTGGAGATCCCCGCCAAGTGGGAGTCCGACACGGCCGCCTCCAAGCTCGACACGCTCCTGAACGCCAACCCCGACATCAGGGGCATCTACATGCAGGCGGGTGGCGTATACCTCGCGCCCACCCTGCAGACCCTGAAGTCCAAGAAGATGCTGAAGACGGCGGGCACGGCCGGGCACATCGTCGTCGTCTCCAACGACGGCATCCCGCAGGAGTACGAGGCCATCCGCAAGGGTGAGATCGACGCCACCGTCTCGCAGCCCGCCGACGCCTACGCCAAGTACGGCATGTACTACATCAAGGCGGCGATGCAGGGCAGGACGTTCAAGCCGGGGCCCACCGACCACGGCTCCACGATCGTCACGCTGCCCAGCGGCATCCTGGAGGACCAGTTGCCCGCCCCACTGGTCACCAAGGACAACGTCGACGACCCCGAACTCTGGGGCAACACGGTCCGATGAGCGGCTCCGACACCACGCCGCTGGTTCAGGCGCGGGGCATCGTCAAGCGCTACGGGCCCACCGTCGCCCTCGCCGACGGCCGGCTCACCGTCCTGCCCGGCGAGTCCCACGCCCTCGTCGGCCGCAACGGCGCCGGCAAGTCCACCCTCGTCGCCGTGCTCACCGGTCTCCAGGCCCCCGACGAGGGCGAGGTCCGCTTCGACGGGGAGTCCGCGCCCGCGCTCACCGACCGCGACGCCTGGCGCCGAAAGGTCGCCTGTGTGTACCAGAAGCCGACGGTCGTCCCCGAACTGACGGTCGCCGAGAACCTGTTCATCAACCGCCAGCCCACGGGCCGCGGACGCCTCATCAGCTGGCGCCGGCTGAGACAGCAGGCCGCCGACCTCCTCGACACCTGGGACGTGCGGGTCGACCCGGAGGCCCGTACCCGCGAACTCAAGGTCGAGGAACGGCAGATGGTCGAGATCGTTCGGGCGCTGAGCTTCGGCGCGCGGTTCATCGTCCTCGACGAGCCGACCGCCCAGCTCGACAACCGCGAGATCGAGCGGCTGTTCACGCGGATGCGCGCCCTTCAGGACTCCGGCGTCACCTTCCTGTTCATCTCACACCATCTCCAGGAGGTCTACGAGGTCTGCCAGACCGTCACCGTGCTGCGCGACGCCCGATGGATCACGACAGCGCCGGTCGCCGGCCTGTCGCGCGCGGCCCTGGTGGAGGCGATGGCGGGAGAGTCGGTCCCGGAGCACGAGCGCGGGCACGCACACGACGCGGACGCCGTCGGCACTCCCGTGGTGCTCGACGCGCGCGGGCTCACCTCCGAGGCCTACGCGCACGTGGACCTCACCGTCCGCGGTGGCGAGGTCGTCGGACTCGCCGGCTCCAGCGGCAGCGGCAAGATCGAGCTGGCCGAGACCTTCGCCGGACTGCACACCCCGACCGGCGGGACCGCCGAACTCGACGGCAGGAAGCTGCCGTTCGGCGATGTGCGGGCCGCGCTCAGGTCGGGTGTCGGCTGTGTGCCCCGCGACCGGCACGAACAGGGTCTGGTCGCCGGCATGACGGTCGGCGACAACGCCACCATGAGCGTGCTGGACCGGCTCGGCCGCTTCGGCTTCGTCTCCACCGACACCAGACGCGGTGTCGCCGGCGGACTGATCGAGCGCCTCGGTATCCACACCGAGGGCCCCGACCAGCCGGTGGCGGACCTGTCCGGCGGCAACGCGCAGAAGGTCGTCATGGCCCGCGCCCTGGCCTCCGACCCGCGGCTGCTGGTGCTCATCAACCCCACCGCGGGCGTCGACGTGAAGTCCAAGGAGTCCCTGCTGGCGCGGATGGACAACGCCCGCGAGGACGGCACCGCCGTGCTCGTCGTGTCCGACGAACTCGACGACCTGCGCCGCTGCGACCGCGTCCTCGTCCTCTTCCACGGCCGCGTCGTAGCCGAACACCCGGCGGGCTGGCGCGACCACGAGCTCATCGCCTCCATCGAAGGAGTGGACCATGGCTGACACCAGGGCGGCCGCGCCGCTCGCGCCGCCGCGCGCCACCGCCGCGGGATCGGCCAGGACGGTCCTGCTGCGCCGGGCCCGCGAACTCGCTCTGTTGCCCGCGCTGTTGCTGCTGATGGTGCTCGGCACGGTCGTCAACGACTCGTTCCTCACCGAGCGCAACCTGATCTCGATCCTCGGCGCCTCCGCCGCCCTCGCCATGGTGGTGCTCGCCGAGTCGCTGGTGCTGATCACCGGCAAGTTCGACCTGTCCCTGGAGTCGGTCGTCGGTATCGCACCGGCCGTGGGCGCCCTCCTCGTGCTCCCCTCGGACCAGACCGGATGGGGCGTGACGTTCCCGGCGCCGCTCGCCCTGCTCGCGATCCTGGTGGTGGGCGCGGTCGTCGGCCTCTTCAACGGTGTCCTCGTCGTCAGGTTCAAGCTCAACGCCTTCATCGTGACCCTGGCGATGCTGATCGTGCTGCGCGGTCTGCTGGTCGGTGTCACCAAGGGCAAGACGCTGTTCGGCATGCCCGACAGCTTCTACTCCCTGGCAACCACCACCTTCCTGGCCGTCCCTCTGTCGGTGTGGCTGGCCGCCGTCGCCTTCGCGGTCGCCGGGCTGTTGCTCAAGTACCACCGCGTCGGACGAGCCCTGTACGCCATCGGCGGCAACGCGGAGGCGGCCCGCGCGGCCGGCATCCGCGTCGAGCGGGTCATGCTCGGCGTGTTCGTCGTCGCCGGCGTCCTGGCCTCGGCCGGCGGGATCATGCAGACCGGCTACGTCGGCGCGATCAGCGCCAACCAGGGCCAGAACATGATCTTCACAGTGTTCGCGGCAGCGGTGATCGGCGGCATCAGCCTGGACGGCGGCAAGGGCACCATGTTCGGCGCCCTGACCGGCGTACTCCTGCTCGGCGTCGTGCAGAACCTGCTCACCCTCGCCCAGGTGCCGTCGTTCTGGATCCAGGCCATCTACGGCGGAATCATTCTGGTCGCGCTCATGATCGCCCGTGTGACGACGGGCCGCGCCCAGGACTGACCCGCCGGTTCCCCCGTCACCGACCGAAAGGCCATCCGTGTCTGCGACGCCCGCCCGCATCATCGCGGTCGACACCCACGACATCCGCTTCCCCACCTCGCGCGAGCTCGACGGCTCCGACGCCATGAACCCGGACCCCGACTACTCGGCGGCCTATGTCGTGCTGCGCACGGACGAGGACGGCGGAGCGGAGGGACACGGCTTCACCTTCACCATCGGACGGGGCAACGACGTCCAGGTCGCCGCGATCCACGCGCTGCGCCACCACGTGGTCGGACGCCTGGTAGACGACGTGTGCGGCGACCCCGGCTCGCTGTTCCGGGACCTGATCGGAGACAGTCAACTGCGCTGGCTGGGACCGGAGAAGGGCGTGATGCACATGGCGATCGGCGCGGTCGTCAACGCCGTGTGGGACCTCGCCGCCAAGCGCGCGCGGCAGCCCCTGTGGCAGTTGCTCGCCAAGGCCGACCCCGAGTGGCTGGTGAGCCAGATCGACTTCCGCTACATCACCGACGCGCTCACCCCCGAGGAGGCGCTCCAGATCCTGCGCCGTGGCCGGGAGGGCGCGAAGGAGCGCACGACGCGCCTGCTCCAGCGTGGCTACCCCGCCTACACGACCTCGGCGGGCTGGCTCGGCTACGACGACGACAAGCTCAGCCGACTCGCCGCCCAGGCCGTTGCCGACGGATTCACCCAGATCAAGCTGAAGGTCGGTGCGGACCTTGACGACGACGTGCGCCGCTGCCGGGTGGCCCGGACGGTCGTCGGGCCGGACGTCCGCATCGCCATCGACGCCAACCAGCGCTGGGGCGTGGCCGAGGCGATCCGCTGGACCCGGGCGCTCGCCGCGTTCGCCCCGTACTGGATCGAGGAGCCCACCAGCCCCGACGACATCCTCGCCCACGCGGCGGTCCGCAAGGCCGTGGCCCCGGTGAAGGTCGCCACCGGCGAGCACGTGCACAACCGCATCGTCTTCAAGCAGATGCTCCAGGCAGGCGCCCTCGACGTGCTCCAGATCGACGCGGCGCGCGTCGCCGGCGTCAACGAGAACCTCGCGATCCTGCTGCTGGCCGCCAAGTACGGAGTCCCCGTCTGCCCGCACGCGGGCGGGGTCGGCCTGTGCGAACTGGTGCAGCATCTGTCGATGTTCGACTACGTCGCGGTCTCCGGCACCACCGAGGACCGGGTGATCGAGTACGTCGACCACCTCCACGAGCACTTCCTGAACCCGGTGGTGATCCAGGACGGTCACTACGCGGCCCCCACCGCCCCGGGCTTCTCGGCCGCCATGCGACCGGAGTCCATAGCGCGCTACACGTTCCCCGGCGGCACCTTCTGGGCCACCGACCCCGACCTGCAGAAGGGACATGCGGCATGAGCGACTTCCAGGGACTCAGGGCTCTGGTGACGGGAGGCGCCTCCGGCATCGGCAGGGCGAGTGCCGAACTCCTCGCCGAGCGGGGCGCGCAGGTCGCCGTCCTGGACCTGGACCCGTCGTCCGTGGCGAAGCCGCTGCTCGCCTTCCGTGCCGACGTCACCGACGACACCTCGGTGCGCGGGGCCGTCGAGCAGGCCGCCGAGGCCCTTGGGGGACTCGACGTCCTGGTGAACAACGCCGGCATCGGCGCCCAGGGCACCGTCGAGGACAACGACGACGAGGAGTGGCGCCGCGTCTTCGACGTCAACGTCCTCGGCATGGTCCGCACCGCCCGCGCCGCCCTGCCGCATCTGCGCGGCTCCTCGCACGCGGCGATCGTCAACACCTGCTCCATCGCGGCCACCGCGGGACTGCCGCAGCGCGCCCTGTACAGCGCCACCAAGGGCGCCGTGTACTCGCTGACCCTGGCCATGGCCGCCGACCACGTCCGCGAGGGCATCCGCGTCAACTGCGTCAACCCCGGCACGGTGGACACACCGTGGGTCGGCCGCCTGCTGGACGCCGCTCCCGACCCGGCCGCCGAGCGCGCCGCACTTCAGGCCCGCCAGCCCACCGGCCGGCTCGTCACCGCCGCCGAAGTCGCGGGCGCCATCGCTTATTTGGCCGGTCCCCTGTCCGGCGCCACGACCGGTACCGCACTCGCCGTCGACGGCGGCATGCAGGGCCTGCGGCTGCGCCCGGCGGTCCGGTGACCGCCCTGAGCCGCAGCGGTGTCGAGGCCGGCCCAGCCTTCTGATCAGTGCCGGCTCTGCTGCCGAAGTCCGCTACTACACAGAGCAGTTCGCAATCCACGTCCCCGTCGCCTTCTGTGGGGAAGTACGCGAGACGGGCCTACCGCCCACCGAGGAGACCTCATGAGAGTCGCCCTGCACACCAAGGTCAGGCCCGACCGGATCACCGACTACGAGGCCGCGCACCGGGAGGTCCCGGCCGAGCTGACCGCCGCCATCCGCGCCGCCGGGGCCACCTCCTGGACGATCTGGCGCAGCGGCACCGACCTCTTCCACCTATTGGAGTGCGAGGACTACCCCCGCCTCCTCGCCCAACTGGAGCGGCTGCCGGCCAACGTCGCCTGGCAGGCACGCATGGCCGAGCTGCTCGACGTCGTGCACGACTACTCCCGCGGGGGCGTCGACGCGGGGCTGCCCGTCGTGTGGGAGCTGCCGTGACCGTGGACGCCCACCATCACGTCTGGGACCTGTCGATCCGCGACCAGGATTGGATCGTGGGACCCCGACTCCGGCCGCTCAGACGGAACTTCACCGTGGAGAACCTGAAACCCCGTGCCGAGGCGGCCGGAGTGGCCCGCACGGTCCTCGTCCAGACGGTCACCCTGCCGGAGGAGACCCCCGAACTGCTGGCCCTGGCCGCCGAACACGATCTGATCGCGGGTGTCGTCGGCTGGACCGACCTCACCCGCCCCGACGTCGCCGACGAACTCGCCCGCCTGCGTGGGCTCCCAGGCGGCCGTTTCCTGAAGGGCATCCGCCACCAGGTGCAGGGCGAGCCCGACCCGGGATGGCTGCTGCGGGCCGACGTACGGCGGGGCCTGGCCGCCGTAGCCGACGCGGGCCTCGCCTACGACCTGGTCGTCCTCCCCCACCAGCTGCCGGCCTGCACGGAGGCGGCCGCGACCCTCCCGGAACTCACCTTCGTCCTCGACCACCTGGGCAAGCCGCCCATCGTCTCCGGAGAGCTGGAGCCCTGGGCGAGCGCCGTACATGCGCTCGCCGGCCGGCCCAACACCGTCTGCAAACTGTCGGGCATGGTCACGGAGGCCGACCTCACCGCCTGGATGCCGGCCGACCTCCGCCCCTATGCGGAGGTGGCGCTGGAGGCCTTCGGCCCGGACCGTCTGATGTACGGCTCGGACTGGCCCGTGTGCACCCTCGCGGCCCCATACGAGGAGGTCCTGACCACGGCCCGGGACCTGACCTCCACGCTCACCGAGCACGAACGCACCGCGGTGTTCGAGGGAACGGCCGTGCGCGTCTACGGGCTGGCTCAGTCGAGCTCGTAGTCGGCGGGGTCCGGGACGGGAGGCCCCGATGAGCCTGGGCACCGGCTCGGGACCCACGGTTCGGCGACGTCCCGTGGAGTCTGCCGGCGCTGCGGCGGGAGGTTCGTCAGGTCTCCGGGGTGGCGGCCGCGATGGCCGGGCCCGTGTCACATCGGCTTGATGGGCTCAGGCCCCGCCCGCCTGACGGCCCAGTGCGTCGGCCAGAGCCGCAGCGGCGGGGGACAGTTTCCGTCCGTCAGGGACGGCCAGGGACAGACGCCATGTCACGGTCGGGACGAGGGGGAGGGCACGCAGTTCGGTGTAGGGGGCAGCCGCTGATCTGGGGACGAGCGTGGTGCCGAGCCGGTGGCGGACAAGCCCGGCGGCGGTGGCGTAGTCCGAGACCTCGTAGGGTGCGGCGGGTTCCACGCCGGCGTCTCGGAACACCTGGTCCACCTGGCGGCGGACGCCCCAGCCGGTGACGAAGTGCACGAACGTCTCATCCGCGAGGTCGGTGATCCGGATCTGCCTGCGGCGGGCCAGGGCATGATCCGGGCGGCACAGGAAGACCATCGGTTCTTCGACGAGTGGTCGTAGCGAGACCATCGCGGGCTTGCCGCTCAGGGAGACCAGGGCCAGGTCGAGGGAGCCCTCGGCGATCGCCGCGACATGCCCGGCCGATCCCGCGGGGCCCTGCCGCAGCCGCACCGACACCAGCGGATACGCCGCGTGGAACCGGCCGAGCGCGGCGGGGACGTCAACCGGGCCGGATGACATGAGCGTCCCCAGATCGACGGTGCCGCTGAGCCGCCCGTGGAAGCCGGTCACCGCATCCTTCGCCCGCTGGGCGGCGTGCAGGGTGGACCTGGCCTCGGCCAGGAAGGCCCGTCCGGCGGGCGTGAGCTCGATGCGCAGCTTCGACCGGTCGAAGAGCGGCGTACCGAGTTCGCGTTCCAGCTTCCCGACAGCGGTGGAAACCGCTGACTGGACGACGTTCTGCCGTCGCGCTCCCCGGGAGAAGCTCATCTCCTCGGCGACCGCGACGAAGTACTCCAACTGCCGGAGCTCCATAGCTCCCATTATCTCCGATGGAGATAGAGCTGATCGAAAACTGTCGTTGGACGCGATGAGGGAGCTGCGTGATGCTCGGTGGTGTGGGGGCTGTCACACGGCGGGCGGATGGCCCGTCCCGGCTCAGAAAGGTGCCGTCATGCGTGCTCTGCGTTTCGACCGCTTCGGCGATCCCCACGTCCTGGGCCTGGCCGAGATGCCCGACCCCGTAGCGGGGGACGGTGAGGCCGTCGTAGCCGTCAAGGCTGCCTCGGTGAACCCGTCGGACCTGAAGAACGTCGCCGGTCAGATGGAGGGAACGACTCTTCCTCGTATCCCCGGGCGCGACTTCGCCGGCGTTGTCGTCGACGGGCCGCACGATTGGGTCGGCGTCGAGGTCTGGGGCACTGGCGGGGATGTCGGGTTCACCCGCGACGGCTCACATGCGCAGATGCTCACTGTTCCGGCGGCGGCGCTGGCCCGCAAGCCCGAGCGGCTGAGCTTCGAGGAGGCTTCGGCCGTGGGGGTCAACTTCGTCACCGGCTGGCTCGGCGCCGTCGAGGCCGCCCAACTGGCCAAGGACGAGATCATCGCCGTCTTCGGCGTCTCCGGCGGAGTCGGCGGCGCCGTCGCCCAGATCGCCCACGCCCTTGGAGCCCGGGTGATCGGCGTGGACCGGGTCCACCCCGCCGACGGTACCCCCGCCGCATCGATCATCAAGGAGTTCGTCGCGCTCGACGGCAGTGCGCGGGACACCGCCTCGGAGATCAAGCGGCTCACCGCAGGCAGGGGTGCCGATGTGGTGTACGACGCAGTCGGTGGCGTCACCACGCCGGCGGCGCTGGCCTCGCTGGCCCGCCGGGGCCGACTCGTGGTGATCAGCGCCGTGGGCACGCGGACCGTGGAGATCGACCTGGTCGAGCTGTACCGCGACGAGATCCGGGTCTTCGGGTGCAACAGCGGGCACTACGACGTCGTCGAGTCGGGCGCGAGGCTCCAACGACTCGCCCCGTTCTTCGACTCCGGAGAGTTCCGCCCCCTGCCCATCGCCAACCGCTACGGCCTGGAGAACGGCCAGGACGCCTACCTCGCGGTGGAGAACCGGATACGAGGCCGCGTCGTCATCTGCCCCTGACCCCCAGCTCCCGCACACCTCAGGCAGGGCTCACCATCATGGACCAGACCGCCGGACCATACGGCCCCCCGGCCGGTCCGGTCACTTGGCGGACGCTGACCCGAGGCAGCGCCCTGGAATGCCTGCTGGCCACCGCGCTGCTCTTCGGCGTCACCACGATCGTGCGCTGGGTCGCCGGGCCCTCACCCGTCTCGGCGGCGATCCCGAGAGCCCATGAGGAACTGCTGGTCATCGGTGCGTGTGTGGGCGTGCTACTGGCCGGGCTCATCCTCAGCCCGGCGGGGAAGGCCTCGGGCGGACACATCAACCCCGCCATCTCCATCGCCATGTGGCGCTTCGGGCTCTTCCCGGGCGCCGCGGTCGCGCCCTACATCGCGGCCCAGCTCGTCGGCTCCCTTCTCGGCACATTCGCGGGCCTCGCCACGTGGGGCCCCGTCGTGGGCAGGCCGCCGATCGAGGACACGTCACTCCAACCCGGTCTCGGCTGGTCCGCCGGGGCGCTGTTCGCGGCGGAGACCGTCTCGATGAGCATCATCGTGCTTCTCGTCGGGCTCTTTGTAGCGGTGCCCAAACTGGCGCCGCTGGTCCCATGGCTCGTCGGACTCCTGATCGGAACGGCGATCGCACTGCTGGGGACGACGACGGGCGGTTCGGTCAACCCCGCCCGCCAGTTCGGACCGGCCGTCGCCGCAGACCGACTGGACTACCTCTGGGTCTACCTGCTGGCCCCGATGGTGGGCGCCCTCCTGGCAGCTTCGCTCCGCAATGCCCTCCTTCACCGGCGGGCAGGAAGGACGCGTGGGCGCACCGCTGAATCAGGGTGATGGCTCTTGTCAGCCGCGACCGGGCCGCCGCTCGGTGGGTCACACCTCGGCGAGGCAGAGTCCACGCAGCATGCCGAGTTCGTTGCTGCTTCCCCAGCGACAGCGATGCCCCGGCATCCGGTGTTGGGCTCAGTTGCTGCCCGCCTCGTCGCCGGCCGGGACTGACTGCCGGCGACGACCGGGGCCTGCTCAGCCGGGCTGCACGACGGTGGTGATCTTCCCGGTCCCGAGGTCATAGGCGTAGCCGCCGATCTTGATGTGGCCGATGGCCGACGCGAGCTCCGGTGCCGCGCGCAGCTTCGCGACGTCCTTCTGGACCGTCTTTGACGGCTCCAGGACGGCCATCTCCAAGGAGGTCTGGTCGTCCCAGCCGCCGCGGGCGGCGTAGCCGGCGCGCAGATCGTCGTCGGCGAACAACCCAGAACCGCAGTCGGTGTGGTGAATGACGGCGACCTCGAACCAGTCCGCGTCGGGGGTCTTGTTCTCGTGCAGGTGCACGATCCAGGCGAGGTCCTTGATGACCGCCGGAGTCACGCGGCCACCGACATTACGTGCGACGATCGCTTCTCCGAGCCGGACGCCGAGCACAGCCGCGGGCTCCACACGCGGATCGATGCAGATGATCAGGTACAGCTGCTTGAAGGGGATGAACGGGACCTGGGGGACATCGGCCTGGGCACCGGCGGCCGCGAAAGCCTGGTTGCGCTCCAGGTACGGGGTGAAGTTCGACATGGCTGATCCCTTCAGGAGCGGTGGCAGCCTGAGGCTGTGAGACCGGCATCGCATGCGTGCCGTCGATCTCCGCGATGCGCGAGCCGGCCCGCTCGGCCAGGCACCGCACAGCGAGCCGTCCTTAGCGCCACCATCGCCCACGAGCGGAACATGCGCCAGGCGGGCTCGCCCGGCAAGAGGGAGCCGAGCACCGCCCGCCTGAAGTCCCAGCGCGAACGACCGCCGCGCGATCAGCCACACCGGACCTGGACGTGGGATCGTGGCCGGCTGCGTGGTCGGGCCGGCCGTGGTGGCAGGGGGCGGGCCGAATCCCTCCTTGCGCGCCTCGAGCATGACCCGCGAGTCAACCGCTGAAGAAGCCCCCCGAGGTGGCGCAGCCCCTCGCGTGAGATCGACTCCAGGGGCTTCACCGACCAGGTCAGCGGGATTTTCCGCGAACTGGCGATCGACGGCCGGAAGATCGTGAAGGGGGTGGCGCGTCGCGCGGAGAAGACCCGCGCGACGCGCTGAGAGAAGGTGCCTTCCGGGGCGCTGGTGGGCGCTAGTTCACGGTGAGGACGGCCGTGTTGTTCGTCAGGTCCGGGTCGTGGCGGAACTCGCCGAACGGGGGATGGATGCTGACCTCACCTGTCGCTGAGGGCACCACCGTGTCGATCCGGAGCTTGAAGGCGAAGGATTGCTCCGTGTTCTCCAGCACCCAGTACGGCAGCCGGCAGTCGTAGCGCGGGGCGCCCGTACGGCCCTGGTAGTAGGCGTCGCCGGACAGGGTTCGCGGAATGCAACTCTCCGGCACGCCCGTGACCGTGGTGCCGGGCGGAACGATCAGCCGGAGCACGGCGACCGGATCCCCGGAGACCAGGTTGCCCAGCCAGCCGGGCCCGTTGTTCTTGAAGGTGAGCGACGCGGTGACCGTCTCGCCCGCGGCGCCCGTGACCGCCGCGCCGGTCACCGAGAAGTCGGCGGTGCTGTCGGCACCGATCTGCAGCGCCACGTAGTCGTCGTAGCCCCCCAGGTCGGTCGCGCCGACCGGCTGCGCCCAGATGTCCACCCGCTCCTGGAGCGCGTGCCGGGTGAGCGCGACCCGCAGCGGCTCGGGCAGCTCGAAGGAGGCTCCCGGGGCCAGATCCTGATCGAAGGTGCAGTCCGCGAACGACATCGGGGCATAACCGTCCCCGCTCGACGTCGTATAGACACAGGCGTCGTACCGGTTGACGTATCGCAACTCGTACGAGGCCATCACCCTGATGGTGAAGCCGTGCGCGGTCTCGTTGCCGTAGTTGGTGACCGTGAACGGAAGCGTCTGCGTGCTGCCCGGCAGGACGTGCTCGATGTCGCCGCCGGCCGCGATTCCGAGGTCGGGTCCCGACGCGACCGTGACCGTGGTGCTGTCCCGGTGGGCGGTGAGCGTACCTGCCAGGCCGGCGGTGGCTGTCGCCTTGAAGGTGATACGGCCCCGCGCCCCGACGGCCGCCCCGTCAGCCGCACGGACCTTCAGATGGACCTCGCCGCCGGTGTTCCCGGTCACTGGCACCTCGGACACCTCGCACACCGCGGTAGCGCCACTCGGTGTGCAGTTGTCCGGCCAGGTGATCTCGGCGACCCCGGCGAGACCGGAAGCGTCCACCGTGAGCCGGCCATCGGTCACCGCGACATGGTCGTTGTCGTGGTTGAGCCTGACATCGAGCGTGCGGGTCAACGGTGTTCCGCCGTCGATGCCGAGCGGCAGGTTCGGGTCGTACGGAGCTGTGATCCAGAGTTGGTCGGTCTCCGGCTCGGTCTCAGCGAACGCAGGAGCAGTGGTGAGCCCCACGGCGACGAGTCCGGCAGCGAGCGTCGTGCAGGCTCCGAGCCGCAGTACGCGGCGCACGGAGTCAGCTCTCATGACATCTCCAGGTGAGAGACGGTCAGGTCACGCAGCCGACGTGGGCGCCGATCAGCGGCCCACGCCAGGCCACAACTCCCAAGACGATCAAGAAGGGTTGACGGTTGCACAACAACGCCGACCAGTGGACACAGACGTCCATCAACCCGCCGAAGCCAAGGCCGGCTGTGCTGTCGGGTTGTCGCTCCACCACACCTGCGACCAATAGAATGGTGCCCCCGCCGAGACGCTCCGTAGGGCCATCCCTCCCCTGCCGCATGAGCCCCGCGATCGAAGGGAACGCCCGACTCCCCTGAGAGACGTCTCCTTATGCTGATCGCAACCGCCGCCGTGGGCATCACGGTCTTCTGCCTCACGCTCTGCTGCTCGCTCTCTGTTGCCCGGATGCGGGACCTTCCGGCGTGGCGCAGATGCCTCCCCCTGTCCCTCTTCCTGATCGCGCTCGGCGCGAGCCTCCTGCGCGCCTTCGGTATCACCCAGATCGCCGGCGCCCTCGCCTTCCCCCTCACCCTCGCGGCCATCGTCCTGTCGCTGAGCGAGATCCGCAGCCGACGGAGCAGAAGCCGAGCAGACCTTCCCGCTGGCTGAGCGCCACCAACTGCCCACCGCAGTCACCCAGAACCAGACCCGAGAACTCGGCGCGGGCCTGGCCGGGCGCTCGTTGGGCTGCGCTCTGTTCGCCGCCGGTCACCTGTCGCCGTTCGCGGCGGACCTGCTGAGCCGGTAGCCGCACTCGGGGGGTGGTCAGGGCAGGGTGGTGTGCCAGGGAGCGTCGGGTCTGGTGCAGTGCGCGTTGGCGCTGATGCGGAGCGCGTACACCGTGTGCTCGGCCTGCTCGGTGCCGCTGGGGAGGGAGCCGAGGTACGTGTGGCCGGTCATGTGGCACCAGGCGGGCAGGTCGAGGGAGGCCGCGGGGTCGGTGGCGATGACGTGAACGAGGGTTCCGGGGGCTGCGCCGCCGATGGCGGCGCGCAGCTTCAGCAGCAGCGTGACACACAGCAGCCCGGCGCCGTCGACGGTGAGGTCCGCTTCACTGCGGAGTTCGGCCGGGAGCGGTTCGGCCGAGTGCTCGGTGGTGGTCATCGGCTGCTCGCGGTGGTTGATACGGCGCGGGTGAGGGCGTCGGCCGCAGCGGTGATGTCGTCGGCTGTGCTCCAGCGGCCGAGGGTGAGCCGGAGTGCGGCCAGCGCCCGTTCGGGGTCGTAGCCCATGGCGGTCAGGACGGGTGAGGGAGTGTGGGTGCCGCTGTGGCAGGCGGAGCCGGTGGAGGCGGCGACGGTGGGAGTCGCGGCGAGGACATCGTGTCCGCGGGTGCCGTCGATGCTGATGTTCAGCGTGTTCGGTAGCCGCCGGGCGGCCGGGCCGTTGAGGCGGAGCCGACCGGGCAGAGCGGCGGTGAGGCGGGCGTGAAGCTCGTCGCGCAGGGACTGGATGCGGGCCGGGGCACCGCCTGCGAGGTCGTCGGCGGCGAGTTGAGCGGCGGTCCCGAGGGCGACGGCGAGGGCGGTGTTCTCGGTGCCGGCGCGCAGGCCCGCTTCCTGGCTGCCGCCGTAGACAACGGGCTCCAGATCGATGCCGTCGCGGATGTAGAGGGCGGCGGCCCCCTTGGGCGCGTACATCTTGTGGCCCACGAGAGTGAGCAGGTCGGCGCCGAGATCGCGCACGTCGAGGGGGATCTTCCCGGCGGCCTGGGCGGCGTCGCAGTGGAAGAGAGCGCCGGCCCGGTGGGTGATCTCCGCCAGTTCACGGACGGGTTGGAGGGCGCCGGTCTCGTTGTTGGCGGCCATGACGGAGACCAGCACGGTGTCCTCATCGAGGGCGTCGGCGAGCGCGGCGGGGTCGAGCAGGCCCTCGTGGTCGATGGGCAGCACGGTGACGCGCGCGCCATGCAGGCGCGTGAGGGCCTGGCAGGTGGCCAGGACGGCGGGGTGCTCGGTGGCCTGGGTGATCACGTGGGGGCGGGGGTGGCGGGATGCGAGCGTGGCGCCGCGCAGGGCGAGCAGGTCGGCCTCGGAGCCGGAGGCGGTGAAGACGATCTCGCCGGCTCGGGCGCCGATGAGGCCGGCGACCTGGGCACGCGCTGCCGCGAGGGCGCGGCGGGGCTCGGCGGCGTAGGGGTGGGTGCTGGAGGGGTTGCCGAAGTGGGTGGTCAGGTAGGGGACCATGGCGTCGGCGACGCGGGGGTCCACGGGGGTGGTTGCGTTGTAGTCCAGGTAGACGGGGCCGCTGGTAAGGCCTGGGGGCGGCGGCGGGGTCTGGTGGGTCACGTCAGGGCTCCGGCGTCGACGGGCATCTCGGCCAGGCGCCATTCGAGCATGCCGTCGTTGAGGCGGATGGCGCGGCGGCCGTAGTCGCTCAGGAGGCGGACGGCGTCGTAGGCCAGGGCGCAGTATTCGCCGCGGCAGTAGACCACGACGTCGGCGTCCTCGGGGAGTTCGCCGATGCGACCGGCGAGTTCCTCGACGGGGATGCAGACGGCGCCGGGGATGTGCCCGGCCTCGTACTCCTCCAGGGGGCGCACGTCCAGCAGGACCAGCTGTCCGGCGTTCGCGCGCGCGGCCAGCTCCTGGCGGGTGACCTCCGGTTCGGCGCCGTCGCCGAGGTAGGCGTCGCGGGCGGCGGGGACGGCGGCCTGGTGGGTTTCGGCGACCTTGCGCAGCAGCGCGAGCAGCTGGGCGACGTCGTCTCCGGCGAGCCGGTAGTGGATGCGTACGCCCTCGCGACGGGTGGCGACGAACCCGGCCTGCTTGAGGGTCTGCAGGTGGGCGGAGGCGGTGGTCAGGTTCAGGCCCGCTGCCTTGGAGAGCGCGTCGACCGTGCGCTCGCCCTGGGCGAGCAGGTCGAGCAGTTCCAGGCGCTTGCCGCTGGCCAGAGCCTTCCCGCTGGCTGCGAACGCCTCGTACAGCTGCGCCTTCGACTCCTTGGACGCCATGATCCCTTCCCTTTTCTCCATGGTTCTATGGAATAGCCTACCGGGCACCCGAGGACAACCGAGCGTGACTGGACTCGACCACGCCGTCGCGGCCCTTGTTACAGAGCCGAGCGCTGCGGACTTTGCGGAGCGCCCCCTTTAAACCCTGCATACGAAGGTCGGTGCGCGGGGGCGTCTGGGGTTCGCGCCGTCGGAGGTGATGGTGGAGCGCTCCAGACCGACCAGACCGCCGACACAGACGTTGACGATCACCAGCAGCATGAACTGCAGATCCTCGGAGCGGTGTCGCCGCCCCGACGTCGAGGGGGCGGTTCTGCCATCCCGGCCGTCATCGCGGGCCTCCTGGTCGCTCCGGCCGGTCTGCTCGGGACCTTCCTCGGCTACGGCGCCGTCGTCATTGCCACCGTGACCCTCGGGCTCTTCGCGCAGTACCGCATCGGCGGACGCCACTGGCCCGGGCCGCGGGAAGCATCAACGAGACACCCCGCCTCCACAAGAACCAGACAGAGGGTGACCACCTCATGAGCACCGTCGAGGACAGCAACAAGGCCATCGTCCGCGAAGCGTTCGACGCGCTGTTCAACAAGCGGGACTACGCCGCCGCCGAGCGGTTCTGGTCCCCCGGCTACATCCAGCACAGCGCCCACATCGCACCCGGCCGTGAGGGACTCTTCGACCTCGTGCGGAGCTTCCCGGCGGAGCTGCGGCACGAATGCGAACTGATCATGGCCGAGGGGGACATGGTCATGGTGCGCGGCCGGTTCTCCGGGCACGGCCAGCCCGCCCCGTGGATCGCCGTCGACTTCCTCCGCCTCGAGAACGGTGTCCTCGCCGAGCACTGGGACGTGATCGAGGCGGAAGCCACCCGCGAGCAGTCCCTGAGCGGCCTGCCGATGTACGGCGACGAGTTCCCCGAGGAACGCCGGGCATGACCGCTTACCGAGCCGCGCACGCGCCGGTACGGCGGGAGGGCTTGCCGGCACAGGTGATCCGGAGGCCGGCAGGCAGACGCGCGGGCGACCGGCGGATTGCGAGGCCGGACAGCGGCGAGCGGACCGGACATCCCGGTTCGGAAGACAGGAGGCGATCGACATGGGCGTAGGACCCATCCTTGTCACCGGCGTCGGTGGCACGGTCGGCGGAGTCGGAAGCATGGTCCTCGACCTTGTGCGTGCGCAGGGTGTGCCGGTGCGGGCTCTGGTTCATCACGACGACGAGCGGACCTCGGCGCTGCGGACCCTGGACGGGGTGGAGGTGGTGGTCGGCGACCTCACACACGGCTCCGACGTGGTGCGGGCGCTGGCGGGCTGCCACCGCGCCTACTTCGGGATGAGCGTGTCCCCCGTCTACCTGGAGGCCGCCACCACGGTCGCGGCCGCCGTACGGGAGGGCGACGGCCTCGATCTGCTGGTGAGCATGTCGCAGATGACGGTGTCGCAGATGAGCCTCACCAGCGCCGCCGAATCCCGGCAGCAGCGACTGCACTGGCTGACCGAGCACGTCCTCGACTGGTCGGGGGCGCCGGTCGTGCACGTGCGGCCCACGGTGTTCATGGAGAATCCGCTCTTCGCCCGGGTCGCCGCCGCCTCCATCCTGCGGGACGGCACGATCCGCCTCCCGTTCGGCTCCGCCCGGACCTCTCCGGTCGCCGCGGCCGACGTGGCCGAGGTGATCGCACACCTCCTGCTCGACCCGGCCCCGCCCGCCCGCCGGGTCTACGAACTGACCGGTTCGCACTCCCGCGACATGGCAGCCATCGCCGCCGAAGTCTCCACCGCCCTGGGCCGCACCGTGACCTACGTCGACGTGCCGTACGAGGAGTGGCTGGAGAACGACCTGAAGAAGCAGGACCTGCCGCCCCACGTCTTCGATCACCTCGCCACCATGGCCCGGCTGCACCGCGAAAACCGCTACGACCGCGCCACGAACGACATCACCGAACTCCTCGGACGCCCCCCGCGGGAGTTCGACAGCGGATGCCGGTCCAGCACCTCACGGTGCCTGGAGTGAGTCCGGTGCGGGTGCCTTCGCTCGCTGCTGGGTCCCGCCGCCGGGGCCTCGCGCCGGCGAAGGCCACTCCTGGGGCACTGACGCCCAACCAGCCTCGCTGGTCGCTCAGTTGCCGTGGCTTCGTCCCGGGTCCTGGCTGTCGCGCTGGGCCCTGCGTTGGAGATCGGCCACACGTTGCAGAGCCGTCTTCAAGGCGGCGTACTCCTGCTTGCCGAGTGCCTTGGCGTGGCGTTCCTCGATCGTGCGCATGATGGCGGCGGCGGCCTCCATCTGGAGCAGGCCGCGTTCGGTGGGGCAGATCAGTTTGGCGCGGCGGTCCGCAGGGTCGGGTCTGCGTTCGACGTAGCCCAGGCGTTCGAGGTCGTCGATGAGGGAGCCGATGACCTGCTTGTGCTGTCCGGAGGCGCGGGCGAGTTCGCTGGCGCGGATGCCGTCGGCTCGCAGGTAGGCGAGGACGGCGCCGGCGCGGGGCCGGATGTCGTCGAAGCCCTGCTCGGCGAGCTCGGTGAACAGCTCCCGCTGAACGGAGAAGAGGATCCGGGCGGCGAGCACGCCGAGGTCCGGTTCCGTGGCCTGGTGCCCGGTCAACGCTGCTCCCGTCCCGGCGGCTGTCCGCCGCTCGTGCTGTGTGACCAGCGGTTCTACTCACCCGCCCAGTGGGCCCGCGACCCAGCCCCGGGGCCCTACCCGACCAGTGCTTGCGCCTCGGAGGGCCGAGGTATAGCGTCAAGTAGTCACCAAATTTGACTATCTAGTTTAGTGACCAATAAAGCTGTGGCTCAACCCTCGAGGAGCGGAAGATGAGCGAGCGCAGCAAGTTCCTGGAGCCGGTCACCCGGGAGAACACCGCCGTGGTGCTGGTCGACCACCAAGTGGGTCTTCTGTCCGGCGTCCGGGACATCCCCGTCGAGGAACTGAAGCACAACGTGGTGGCGCTGGCACGGGCGGCGACCGTGCTGGGCATGCCACTGGTCGTCACCACCACTGCAGCCGACAGCATGTGGGGGCCGACCACCCCCGAACTGGTCCAGGCGCTGCCTGCCGGACAGAAGATCATCGACCGCAGCACGGTCAACGCCTGGCACGACGACCGGGTCCACGAGGCCATCGAGACCACCGGCCGACGAAAGCTGATCTTCGCCGGGGTGTCGCTCAAGGTATGCGCGGCACTGCCCGCGATCTCCGCGACGGCAGCCGGGTACGACGCCTACGTCGCCGTGGACGCCTCCGGCACCTTCAGCCGGACCAAGCGGGAGGCCGGACTGCTGCGCATGCAGCAGGCGGGCGTCATCGTCAGCGACTACGCCACTCTCATGGTCGAGTCCCTGGCCGACAACGCCTCCCCCGAGGCCGGTCCCTGCTACGCCGCACTCGACATGCCGTTCGCCGTCCTGGTCGGCCAGATCTCCGCCGCCCACCAGGCCTAGCCCGAGGCGTCGGAGATCCTGAGGTTCCCCGGTCCGGTGTCAGAACGATGCAGCCGCTGTGGGCGCCTCGGGGGCCGGTGACGCGGCGGTCTCCCAGGTAAATCCGTCCGGATCGGTGAAAGGGTCGGCGGCGGTGCCGAGGGCGATGCGGTGGGAGCCGGTGCCGTCGTCGGAGACGCCGAGGTCCTTGGCCAGGCCGCGGCGCTTGTACAGCGCCAGCTTGACGGGGCTGGAGTCGCCGGAGGCGAACTCGGCGTACTTGCCGCCGAAGCTTCTGGCCACGGTCAGACCGCGGCCGACGTAGAACTGCTTGCTGGCCTTCACGTCCTCGACGCCGAGCAGGAGGACGACCTCGTCGATCTCGCGAGTGGCCGGGCCGGTGTCCTTCTTCGCCGAGGTCGCGACCTTCCAGATCGTCCCGTCCGGGGCCTGGACGACGCCGCCATAGCCCCACAGCGACTTCGCGGCGGGCTTCAGCACCGTGGCGCCCGCGTCGACGGCGGCGTCCAGGAAGCTGTCGACGGTGGCCGGCCCGGACACCGTGAGCGCCAGGGTGAAGCCGCGGAATCCGGTGGAGTCTGCGTCGGACGCCCGCAGGCTTACGTACGTGTCCACCCCGAAGGCGGTGTAGAAGCGGTGGGCAGCCTCGGGGTCGGCCACCTCGAGGATGACGGACGCGATGGACGTGGTGGATGCGGTGGAAGTCGTGGTTGCCATGACCATCACGCTAGGGGCTGGTCGGGAGCCGGCGCTTCTCGATTCCTGACCGGTCTTGTCACTTGCTTCGCCACGCACGCCGGCATCCCCTCCACCGTGATCGCAGAACCCCCGTCGTCGGACGCGCCCACAGCATCGGCATGACCGGCCTCCTCCGCCGCCTGGCGCCGGAAGGCCCCGGGCGGCATGCCGACGAGCTCGGTGAAGCGGGTGGTGAACGTGCCCAGCGACGCGCAGCCGACCGCGAAGCAGACATCGGTGACGCTGAGGTCACCCCGCCGCAGCAGCGCCGTCGCGCGCTCGATGCGGCGCGTCATCAGGTACGCGTACGGCGACTCACCGTAGGCGGCCCGGAACGACCGGCTCAGGTGCCCGGCGGACATGTTCACGTCCCGGGCGAGCGCCTCCACGTTCAGCGGCTGCGCGTACTCCCTGTCGATCCGGTCCCGGACACGGCGCAGCCGCGCGAGATCGGCCAGGCGCTGCGCCTGGACGCGTGCTCGCCGCCACTCGGGCTGGCACATGGGCACACTCCCCCTCTTTTCGTCTTTCATACGTCCACGAGTGCCCTGGTGCTGGCGGCCGGAAGGGCCGATACCTCGGCGCTGGGGCGCCGCCGCGTTCCTGCAGGCGGCGGCGCTGCCGGACCGTACGGCCTCATCGGCACCCGCACGACTCAGCGAAGCTCCTGGATACGGACCAGGTTGCCCGCAGGATCGCGGAAGGCACAGTCGCGGATACCGTACGGCTGCTCGGTCGGCTCCTGCACGACCTCGGTGTCCCCGGCCTGCACCCTCTCGAACGTGGCGTCGAGGTCCGGGGTGGCCAGCAGGATCCAGCCGTAGGTGCCCTTGGCCATCATCTCGGTGATGGTGCGGCGTTCATCCTCGGTGATTCCCGGGTCGGCAGCCGGCGGCGCCAGAAGGATCGACGTGTCGGGCTGACCGGCCGGGCCGACCGTGATCCAGCGCATCTTCCCCTGCCCGACGTCGCTGCGGACCTCGAAGCCGAGGACGTCTCGGTAGAAGGCGAGCGACGCATCCGGGTCGTCGTGCGGGAGGGAAGTCGCGTGAATGGTGATGTTCATGACGGCCAGATTAGAGGCGGCTCTGTGCCTGCGCTTCTCCATTCCTGATCGATATTTTGAGGGCGCAGCTGGGTGTTCCGGCTGGGTCCGAGCCATTCCAGGCAGAGCACGGTGGCGTCGTCGGCCGGCTGCCCGGCGTGGTGGTCCACTATCGCGTGCATCAAGCGTCGCATCGTCTCGGCGAATGGCAGGCCGTCCGCGTAGTGGCGGACGATGAAGTCCGTCAGGCCGTCCAGACCGAACTCAGGGCCGCAACGGTCTCGGGCCTCTGTGACGCCGTCGGTGTAGAGCACGACGCGGTCTCCGGGTTCCAGTTGCTCGCGGCAGAGGGTGGCGGGGACGTCCAGTTCGGTCCCCAGCGGGTGCGAGGGTGGACACCTCAACGTGGTGATCCACCTCCCGCCTCTGATCAGGACCGGCGCCGGGTGGCCGCGGTTGCCGCCACGATTGCCACGGCGTGGTTGGCGAAGCACAGCGGGGGCATGAGGTTCCAGCGCGATCAGCGAGGCCAGCACGGCTGCTTGCTCGGGCCCGACTCCGGGGGCGAGATCGACCCGTAGCACGCCGAGCCGCTCGGTGCCGCCCAGGATCGGCACCCACCACCGGCGCGGCTCCCCGTCGCCGCCCGGCAGGAGTTGGCTGCCGGCGAACGCCCGGCCGGCAGGGTGCCGTCGACCTCGTAGGTCTCACCCCCCGGCGCCGGCGTCGAGGCCCTGGCCCGTGACCTCCCGCAGCAGTTGCCGGCGCAGGTCCGGAAGGAAGACGCGCGCATCGCCCATCCCCGCCCGTGCCGCGTGCTTGGCCACCAGCGCGGGCAGCTGATCAAAGCCGCGTATATGGCCCTCACCGAGGATCCCGGAGAGCCATTCGTCGCCGTCCGGCAGAGCCACGCCCGCCACCTCCGTCCTTCCGGTCGTGGTGTCATGCCGCCCCACTGCTCAACCTTTCACCCGGGCCAGGCACCGCTTCCACCACAAGTCTGCTCGCGTGGTTGCAGCACTCGGGTGTCACAGGGGCAGAGGGCGGGCTGAGACGACGTCCGCCATGACGAGGGTGGAGCTGAGGCGCTGGACACCGGGCAGGGTGGCGAGACGCTCTGTGGCACGAGTTGGCCGCTCATGGCTCAGATCGCTGTGCTGGGCCCGGTGCACACCGCCAACTGCGCCGTGGTCTACACAGGCGTGGGCACCGCCGCGCGACGGGTGCTGCGAACACGTCCAGCCGTCGCCTCAGCAGTGACCCGCTTCTCGGGAGCCGCGATGATCGTCATCGGTGTCCTGCTGCTGGTGGAGCGGCTGCTCGCGTAGTGCCGACGGCGCGGCTTCCCGTGGCCGGCCGTGGCGGCGTCGAGGTCCGTCCTGGAACCTTGGCGCCGCCCGGTGCGAGCCCCTCTACTACCGCAGTACGGCCATCATGACGCTGCGCGCGATGGGAGCGCCGAGTCGGCCGCCGGAGATGTCCTGGCGGGAGATGTCCATGTCGGTGGGGTCGATGAAGACGGCGACGGCAACCGAGGCGCCGTCGGGCTTTTTGCCGTAGGAGACGAACCAGCCGTAAGGAACTTCGTCGGCGACGTTCACGCCTCGCTGCGCTGTGCCGGTCTTGCCGCCGACCACGATGCCGTCGATCAGCGCGCGCTGGGCGCTGCCTTCCTTGGCAGTGTGCTCCATCATCTGCTGCACCTTGTGCGCGGTGTCGGCGGAGACGGCCTGGCTCATGACGGTCGGCGCGGTCTTCTCCAGAGCGCTGAGGTCCGGTCCCCGGATCTCGTCGACGATGTAGGGCTGCATGAGCTTGCCGTCGTTGGCCAGTGCCGCGGTGACCATGGCCATCTGCATGGGAGTGCTGGTGAGGCTGCCTTGCCCCATGCCGGTCAGCGCGGTTCCTGGCTTGTCCAGGTCCTGCGGATAGATGCTCTTCGTGGCGCGCAGGTCTCCGAAGTCCGGTGAGTAGACGTCCTCGTTGAACCCGAACTTCTCCGCCGTCTCGCGCATCCGGTCCTCCCCCAGCTTGGCGGCGGCGTCGAGGAAGACGTTGTTGCAGGAGTACTGCATCGCGGTCTTCATGGAAGCGTTGCCGCAGGTCGCGTCGCCGGCCTCGCTGCCGATCCGGTTCGTCGACTGGGGCAACGGGTAGGGGGACACCGCCCCGCTCGGAGCGTCGATGTCCGAGACCACGCCGTGCTCCAGGGCCGCGGCAGCCGTGAGGATCTTGAACGTGGAGCCGGGCGGATAGGTCTCCCGCAGCGGCCGGTTCGCCAGCGGCTTGCCCTTGTCCTTGTCCAGGGCCAGGAACCTGTCGGACTCCTTGAAGGTGTTGCCCGCGAACACCGACGGATCGTAGGACGGCGCCGACGCCAGGGCCAGCACCTTCCCGGTCTTCGGATCCAGAGCGACCACGGCCCCCCGCGCACCCTTCAGACCGGTCAGCCCCTTGTACGCCGCCTTCTGCGCCCGCGGGTCGATCGTCGTCACCACGGACCCTGTGCCACGTTCCTTGCCCGTCGCCACGTCCAGGAAGTGCTGGAACGCCAGCCGGTCGTCCTGCCCCGACAGGATGCCGTCATAGGTCTTCTCCAGCAGCGACATGCCCTGCGCCTGTGACGCGAAGCCGGTCACCGGCGCGTACATCGGACCGTTGACGTAGGTGCGCTTGTACTTGAGTTCCCTGCCCGCGACCGCCTCGGCCCCGGTCACCGCCTCGCCACCGACGATGATGTCACCCCGTGGAGCGGCGAACCGTTCGATCAGCACACGGCGATTGTGCGTATCCGACGCCAACTCCTCGGCATTCACGTATTGCAGCCAGTTCGCCCGAACCAGCAGAGCCAGCATCAGCACGCCGCAGAAGACAGCAATCGCCCGCACAGGCCGGTTCATCGCCGGCCTCCAGCTACGAGCCCGGGCATGGTGGCCGTGGCCAACTGGGCAGGTCGCAGGCGGTTCCTGACGATTATGAGGGTAGGTAGGGCCATGCGAGCACCATAGCCGCACAGTTCGCACAGGGGTTCGGGCTCCCCCGTCGCTGCGACGGATCGTCGACAGGGCAGACTCACACAACACGCCGTGTCCCGCCCACCAAGGGGTGGGCTCAGTGCCCGGGCTGCGTCCTTCCGCAGCGCGCACATGTTCCGGAGCCGACAAGTTCAGTATGGAAATTCGGCTTCGCCGACGACTTTGGCGGCCGTCAGCGCCACCAGATGCCGGGTCCAGCAGTCCGATTGTTTGGTGGCGACCTCGGAGCCGCAGGCCGCACAGACGAGATTGGGCCCGTCCTGACCGTCGAGTCCGCAGCAGCCGTTGCGACGCCCGTGATCGGGGTGCGGAACCGTTCCCGGCACGTCGTCGGGATGCAGGATGAAGCGACTGGCGTCATGGCTGATCGCATAGGTGCCTCGGGCCATCCGCGGAGGAGCGATCCGGTGACCGCACCGCTTTTCGGTGTCGCGCTGGGGCCGTGCCTCCTTGAGATCTCCGGTGAGTGGCTGACGACAGTTCGCGCAGGTGAAGAGGGTCACCGGGACATTGTGCCGATCAAAAGGCTCCGCCCTCGAAGAATCCGGGCGCCCTGCTGCCGCTCGACGCCGATCAGCGCCCCGCAGGGCGCGCCGGTTGCGAGCATGGTCAGGAACTGCGAAGTGGTCAGGGGGTGCACGGGGCACCTGCTTCAGGGCGGGCCGCCTTTCGGCAGGCGTGCCGCGGTGATCAGTTCCCGAGTGCCACCTGGACGATCTTGATGACGACCAGGACCATGGCGATCAGCAGATAGGTGCGCAGGGCGCCCATACCGATCCGGTACGCGGTGGACGTCACCGGCCGGGTCAGCGTTTCCAGGCGGGGCATTCGCCATGTGTCCCGGCCCGTGCGGTCGATCGGCTCCTCCGCCGTCCGACCGTGGCGCCGGAGGAGGGAGTATCCGGTGGCCAGCACCCCGGCGATGGCGCATCCGGCCATGATCCGCAGGATCGCGTGCGCGGAGATGTCCGGGAACAGCACGGAGGCGGTCAGGATGATCGACAGGGCGACCAGCACACCGACCACGGCGGCGGTGAACGCGTTGGTCCTGCGACCGTTGACCCATGGGCCCAGGACGGCCCTGTCGTTGCACAGCAGCAGCAGGAACACCGACGCCGACGGCAGCAGCACCCCGGCCAGGGTCTGTACGCCCTCGGTCAGCAGGCCCAGCGGGGAGCCGGGGATCAGCACGATCACCGCGGCGGCGGCCACCAGCCCGGCGTAGACGGCGTAGAAGCCCTTGGCGCCCCGTACGCCGCGGTGCAGGGAGTGCCTGAGCCCGAGCACGTCACCGATCGCGTAGGCGGTCGACAGGGACACCGCGAACGCGCCGATGATCGAGGCGTCCAGCAGCGCGATCGCGAACAGTACCCCGGCCAGCTTGCCGGCCTTCTGCTCGAGCCCGGTGGCGATGCCCGCACTGTCGGTGAACTGGCCGAACCCGTGGGTACCCGCGAACGCCGCGGCGGTGAAGCCCATCATCGCCGCCGCCCCGACCACCACCACGACGATGCCGATCCACAGGTCGGCCTTCTCGTAGCACATGAAACGCGGCGTAATCCGCTTGTCGATCACGTATGACTGCTGGAAGAACAGCTGCCACGGAGCCACCGTCGTCCCCACGATTCCGATGATCAGGAGCATCACCGTCGACAGCTGTCCGCTCCCGCCGGGAAGGCCCGGCACGATGAAGTCCCACGCCATCTGAGAGGTGTGCGGGTGGATCATGAAGTAGATCGGGACCAGGAGCAGCGAGGCCGCGCACAGTGCCATCGCCATCCGCTCGAACCGCCGGAACGATCCCGTGAACGCCGACGCGATGATGATCCCGGCCGCGAGGACCACGGCGGCGGTCCTGGGCAGCCCCAGGTAGCCGGCCGCCAGGGTGATGCCGATGAACTCCGTCACCAGGGTGAGCGCGTTGAGCAGGAACAGATCGATCACACTGAAGGCGCCCCAGAACTTCCCGAACCGCTCCAGGATCAGCCGCGCGTGGCCGACACCGGTGACCGCGCCGAGCCGCAGCACCATCTCCTGGTTCACGTACAGCACGGGCACCAGGAGCAGCAGGGTCCACAGCAGGTGGGTGCCGTAGTTCTGGCCCGCCTGGCCATAGGTGGCGAAGGCACCGGCGTCGTTGTCGCCGACCATCACGATCAGGCCGGGGCCGACGATGGCCAGAAGGGTCTTGAGCTTGGCCGGCAGGCCGGTGCGGGGTGCGGTGTCGTCGAGCTTGATGGTGCCGAGCGCGCCTCGGATGTCACCGACGTGCGCGTCGTCGAGAACCGCGGAGCGGGCTGCCGCGGCGGTGGTGTTGGCCATGGGGTACCTCCCAAATCCCCCCACCGGGGGAGGTGTTCGGAGGCACGAGGCAGCCATCCCCCCACGCGCCCGGGCGCGCAGGACAGCTCACACCGTCTCCACGGTCGTCAGGACGAAGGGGGGAAGGTGGGAAGACGGGGCGCAGCGCGGCCGCGCAGGGAGATGGTTACCGCGTGCCGGAAGAATGCGAGGACAAGCGGGTCAGGGGCCGACTGTGGCCCGGACTGCTACTGCAATCCATGTCTCTCGCCTCCTTCCGGCCGGGGACACCCGCACGAGGGGCGTCGTCGACGACACGGCAAGGAGCGAACCGGTCCCGTCCGCACGACGGCGGCCGGTACACCCCAACTCGTCAGAGCTTTGGCACTCCACGGCGTAATCCCTCTGCGTGGGAAGCCACTTGGGGTCACCCCTTGGGCCGGGGAGACCTGTCCTGACCCTGGGCGTCTCTCGACGTCGTGGGGTCAGTGGCCTGTGTCCGTGAAGACGCCTCACCGAACGAGGTGCCTCTTCAACCTTCCCGAGTGTAGCGCCATACTTGCACGTCTACGCAACTTGTTGACCAGGTCTTGACGCAATCAAGAGCCAGGACGTGTGCGGCCCGGGACGGCCCAGCCGCGGATCACACGGAGCTCCACACCGGCGTCCTGGGCAATGTCCTCGGGCGCCACACCGGTGCTCCAGGCGACGAGGACGGCACGTCGGAGCTCTTCCGCACGCGTCTCCATCCCGATCTCGGCGGCTTCCCCGGACGCGGCCATCAGGGCGGCCGCGTCCTCGGTCAGCCGTTGCCTCGCGCGGCGAACCGCCAGGCGTGCTTCTTCCTGCGGACCGTTCACCGTCTGCCTCCCACGGGCCGCGCTGTCGATCAGCTCGTCGATCAGCTCTGCGTGGACGACCGGGCGAGCTTGACGCCGAGCCACAGCAGGCTCACCGGCATCCCGACGCCGCACGCGTCGGCCAGGGCGAGCACCGCCGGTTCGGCGACCGGCAGCAACTGCCGCAGACCGCGCTCGGCCACCTCGGGAACAGGGAAACGGGGCAGGGTGATGGTGATCGTCATGACGCACCTCCGCCTGATCGGCACCCGAGGCGCGCCGGCGGCGAACACGATCACCGCCCGGCGCTTCGCACTTCGAGTCGAGGCGGCCGTCAGAGGACGGCGCGGTGGCCGCCGGGCGCCCCGGGTGCAACGGAATGGGAGCTGGGACTGCTGGGACTACTACTGCAGGGACTCATCCCGTCACCTCCTCGGGCTGGCAGCGGTCACATGGTGCGTGGGCACAACCCACTCGACCCAGGGTACAACCGTCTCCAACGCACGCTACGGGTGAGAGCCACGATGTTCACCAGGTCGATGAGCGAGCCGTCTCAACCGCCTTACGTGATCTTGCACAGTCCCTGATCTGTTGCGCATGGGTGCGGAGGAAGAGCTCGTGGACGGACGCTTCCAGCTGATCGAACGGCTCGGAAGCGGCGGAATGGGCACGGTGTGGCGGGCGAGGGACACGGTGCCGCGCCCGGACGGTCGAGCCGGCGGGTGCTGATGTGCACTCCGTCGACCAGCCGTCCCGCCGGAGGCCGTGACGGCGGACAGACAGAACCGAAGCCACAGCCGGGGCGGGCGGTCCGTGTCATCATCCGGCGCATCGCCACCACAATGGAGGGGGGCGTCTCCCACAGATGGCGCCAGGCGACCAGCACTGTGCCCAACTGCAGTTCCAACGCCGGTGCGGTGAACGGCGGCTGAGGCTGAGACACCCCGGCATGCGGCTCGCGCGCACCCAGGTGTAAAGCAATATGGCTGGAATCAAACATCCAGCATTCCTCGGGCAGAAATGGGCACGAAAGGAATTCCGCACCACTTCCAGTCGGCATTCCCGATGAGCGCCCCAACCGCCAGGACACCTGGTGCACCAGCGGGCGGGATCGGCTTTTGGCGATCAGTCACCAAGCTGTTTTACTGCTCGCATGTCTATGTGGATCATGGGGATCTGCTTCATGCTCAGCGTGCCGCTCGGCGAGGTGATCCGCCGTCGGCGATCGCGGCAGGCGTTGGCACGGGCCAGGATGGGGCAGGCAACCCTCTTCCTTGTCGGGGCCAAGCGGCCGGATGTGGGCAGCCTATGGAGTTCGGGCCGGGTGCGAGCTGACGCCGAAGAGTTTCGATGGGAACCTCGCTGGCCGTGGACTCGGCTCCGTGAGGTCCCGGCAGATCTGCGTGTTGTCCGAGTACGCCGGCAGAAGGGCGCCCAAGAGGCGTTGTGGCTCCCAGCCGGCGTCTCGGTGATCGAGTGCGAATCGTCTGACGGACCTGTATGGCTGTGGGTCGTGGACACGCAGTTGGCGCATGTAGTAAGGATGATCCGCTCCTGATCACGAGTGCGGACTCGGCTCGTACTCACGACAGCGCCGGAAACGGCGCCGACCGGGTCCGCGGCGGTGGTCACCTCTGCGGGTCGATGAGGATCTTCCCCGCGGGGCCGCTTGCCGGGCTGTCGAGGTGGCCGGTGAGTTCGCTGAGCCCGACGCGCTTTCCGACGGCCGTGCGCAGGCGTCCGCGGCGCAGGCTCTCGAAGACCGGTGCGAACAGCCCGGACAGGTGCCGTCCGCCGTCCTCGTGAACGGTGTCGCGCAGGCGGAAGAGCTCCACTCGTACGTCTCCGCGGCCGGTGACGCACTCCGCCGAGAGCGGCGTTCCCGACAGCAGGCCGTAGTGGACGAACACGCCGCCGCACGCCGTCAGCGTGAACACCTCTTCGCCCATGCCGCCACCGACGCAGTCGAAGGCCACATCGGCGCCTTGAGGGCCGATCACCGACCGCAATTCTTCGCGCCACCCGGGCTCGTTCGTCCGGATCACGGCCCGCCACCGGGACGGCTCGGCCACCGTCCGGCCCGGCGTTCCGCGCACGACCCCGACCGGTGCGACCCCACGATCGGTCAGGAGTTCCGCCAGGTGTCGGCCGATGGCCGATGTCGCCGCTGTGACCACCACGTTCCGCACGCCCGGCCGGCAGAACCGCTCGACCATCAGCACGGCCGTCAAGGGGTTGATGCAGGCGAAGCAGGCGACCTCGTCGGGAAGGTCGTCCGGCACCGGAACACACCAGGAGTAGTCGAGTCTCTTGTACTGCTGCCAGGCCCCGGCGGACCCCAGCGGCAGGACACGCCGGCCCACCGCCGCAGCAGGCACGCCCGGGCCGGCAGCGTCGATCACACCAACGCCCTCGAACCCCGGGACCATGGGGAACGACGTCCGCGAGCCGTAGGCACCCGAGACGGTCACCTCGTCCGAGGGGTTGACGGTCGACGCGAGCATGCGCACCACGACCTCACCCGTGCCAGGAGTCGCGGGCTCGTCCACATCACGCAGGGACAGGACCTCGGCGAGCGGTCCGGGCGAGTCGGCGACGGCAGCCAGCATCAACGGCCTCCCTACCGTGCACCCGTCAGGACGCCTCATCCTACGAACAGGCGGTCCTCACGACGGCCCGGGGTGGTGCGTCCGGCTCGGCTCGATGGAGCGCGCGTCACATGAAGTTGCGGGTGTGCAGTGCGGACAGGGCGGCCGCCTCGCCGTCGGAGAAGCCCAGACGGGACAGGCGGTGGCGGCGTCCCTCGTCCATCTCGGTCCGCAGCCGTCGCACCGCCTGCCAGCCGCGTGCGATGTCCTGCGGCTCGAAGGAGCCCGCAGCCAGCAGCACCAGGGAGTCGAAGACGTCCCGGTTGAGTCCCGCCGTCCCGGTCAGCGCGTCGTGCCGCCGCTCCACCGCGGCCCGCAGCCGGTCGTGCAGCAGCGGGTCGACCGTGGCCCGGTGCTCCAGGTGCCCGACCCCGAACGCCACGTGCCGCGCCTCGTCCTGGCGGACCAGACGGCTGACGCGGCGGGTGACCGGGTCGGGGGCGTGCCGCTCCAGGAACGCCAGGAGGCTGAGGAAGCTGCCCTCCCCGAGCACGGAGAGCAAGAAGGACGCGATGGAGAAGTCCGGCTCGGTCAGCAGGGTCGCGAGCGACGCCCTGCCGCCCACCGAGGAGGTGCCCATCGCACCGCCCCGCAGCAGCGCCCGCCGGGTGAAGACCTCCACGTGCCGGGCCTCGTCGGCGGCCTGGACCGCCAGCAGTTGGAGCACCTCACGGAAGTGGGGATGGACCTGGACCAGCAGTCGCGCAGGCACCACGAGGGCGGCCTGTTCGTTCTCCACGAGGTACGTCATCACCTGGACGACGGCGGCCTCGATCTCGTCGGGCAGGGTGAAATCGGCATCCCACTCCACCGCATCCTGGGGGTCCCACTGTGAGGCGGCCGCCTGCTGGTAAAGGCGCGGCGCGAGGTCAGCCCACGCGATGTCCCGGTCGACCACCGTGAAGGGCACCTCGGGGCCGCCCGCCTCCACCAGCGCCCCGCGTGCCGCGAGGCCCCAGTGCAGGGGCGCCCGCTCGGCGATCTGCGCGGCGGACGGGCCACCGGCGCGTTGTGCGGCCTTGAAACGTGCCTCCGCGGCAGGCCCCGCCCGCAGGCGCGCCACCATCGGCGCCTCCCCCGGCTCGGCGGTCCGAAGCTCGTGCCCTTCATGGCGGCACCAGACGGCCAGGTGCGGCAGCAGGGCCGGGTCCGTGCCGAGGACCTCGATCCGGCTGCCGTGCGGCGCCTGCCGCAGGGCGCGGTCCAGCAGCAGGTGGGCGCCCTGCTCGAAGCCGAGCGCCCCGAGGTCGACCACGGCCGTGCCGGGGGTCATGGCTGGTAGCCGTCCGCGGTGATCCGGCCGCTCGCGTCGTAGAAGCCCGTGGCGTCGACGGCCGCGGTCAGCGGGCCGAAACCGGTCTCCCGCCCGGGCACCCAGCGGGTGAGCCCCTCCAGGTCCAGGAGCCGGCGGACTTCGGGATCGTCGTAGGACATGGCCAGCAGGAGGTCCGTGAACCGCTCCCCGAGTTCCGTGTCCAGGGACGGTCCCGCCGCCAGGAGGCAGTGGTCGTAGGGCGGGGTGCGCGTCAGGAGGCGTGTGCTGCCGGGCGGGAGGGTGCCCTCCTGCGCGAACAGCAGGTGGTTGGCGTCGATCATGCAGGCGGCGTCCGCCGCTCCCGCCATCAGGGCGCGTGCCGCGTCCCGTTCGCCGCCGATGTGGTCGCCGTGCAGGCCCACTCCGGTGTCGTGGCGGCGTACCTCGAAGTCGGCGCCCGCGACCAGGCCGAGGTCGGCCAGGTGCCGCAGCGGGATCAGGGTCGCCTGGGGCGAGTCGACCGCGCCGACGGCAACGGTCCTGCCCTTGAGGTCGGCCGGCGAGCGGAGTGTGCTGTCGCACCGGACCACGACCACGGAGGTCAGGTCGCGGTCGGTGTCCCGCATGACGAGCGGTCTCACCACCGCCCCGGCCGCGGCGGCCAGCCGACGGGTGCGCAGCCAGGCCAGCGGTGAGTGCCAGGCGGCGTCGATCCGCCCGTCGACCAGATCGCGGGTCTGCCGCTCGTAATGGGAGTGGAGCACGAAGTCGAAGGGCAGGTCCCGCGCGCGCAGCCACGACCGGAATCCGGACCAGATCGTCACGACCTTGGGGTCGTACGCTACGGCGCCGAGCACCAGCTCTCTCATCGGGCCTCCTCGAAGAGCGGCAGGCCCAGTTCCGTGCGGCCGCAGAAGTCGTGCAGGGCTTCGGTGGTCGGTGCCATCACACGGGCCGCGAGCGCGTCGCGGAAGCGCCGTTCGAGGCCGGTCTCACGGCGGAAGGCGGAGCCGCCGCACAGTCGCATCGCGCCGTCCGCGACCGCGGCGGCGGTCTCGGCGGCGAGGGCCTTGATCTGCAGGACCCGCAGCGTCGCCTCCGGGCGTCCGTTCTCCAGCGCGGTGAGCGTCTCCCCCATCATGGCGCGCAACGAGTCGGCGCTCAGCCGCAGTTGTGCGAACTGGTGGCGCGTCAGCGGCTGCTGCGCGAGCGTCTGGTCCAGGTGCTCAAGCCGCGTGTCGCGAAGGTGCGTGGCGGTGAGACCGAGCAGGGCTTCGGTCACACCGAGCGAGAAGGCCGCGCTGAGTACCAGGAAGCACGGCAGCACCGCGTCCAGAGCCGTGGTGAGCCCTTCCCCGTCGGCTCCCAGCAGTGCGGTCCGGGGAACGCGGACCGCTTTGGCGGACATGGGGCTGGAGGCGTTGCCGCGCAGTCCGAACCCGTCGTACTCGCCGTGCACTTCGAGTCCGGCGCTGCCGCCGGGCACGAGCCACAACGACATGACGCCGTCCTCCTGGACCGGTTTGCTCGACCAGACGTAGCTGTCGGCCTGGCCGGCCGAGGTGACCCACGACTTCTGCGCGTCCAGGCACACCGTGTCGGTCCCGTCGGGCGTGGCCGTGCCCACCGGGGCCCAGAAGTGGCTGCGGGAGCCCCGCTCGGAGAACGCAAGCGTGCTCAGATGACGGCCCGCGGCGATGTCACGCCGCACGTCGTCAGGGGCGTACCGGTCCAGGACGCTCAGGGCCGAGTAGTGCATCAGCAGCACCATGGCCGTCGACCCGCAGGCGCCCGCGAGCCGTTCGATCACCTGCGCGCCTTCGCGCAGTCCAGCGCCCGCCCCGCCGCTCTCGCGCGACAGGAGCAGGGCCGGCAGGCCGGCCTCGCCCAGTGCCCGGACCCCCTCGCTCGGGAAGCGGCCGGCCCGGTCCACGTCGTCGGCGAGCGGTCCGACGATCTCGCGGACGACGGCCTCGAACTCGTCGGTCCAGGGGTACGGGGATGCTGCTCGCCTTGCCTGCATATTGACGCACCTTGATACGAGTAGTCGCGAAATGCCCTGCGTTGTTCCGAAGTCAAGCATTCCGTCCGGCAAGACGGGAGGAGCACGCGCCGCCGCCACGGGAAGAGATGAGGCGCGTCCGGCGCAGTCGTCTCCTGTCCTCCCGGGCGTCCTCCTGCATCGCCGGCCACACCCGGACGGTCGACGGCGGCTGGACCGCGGCGCTGTAGCATTCCCCCCGCCGGCCGCCGGCTCAGGGCGCCTCCAGTCGTCGCTTTCCAGGTGCGAGCCGGCCATGGGGCCCATGCGCAGCATGCCGCCGTCGACGCTTCAGGACGCGCCCGTGACGTAGGAGGTGTCGGGTCCCGCGAGGAAGGCGATCACGGCGGCGACCTCGCGGGCGTCTCAGGGCCGCCCGAGCGGCACCCCGGGGCGCCGCTCGGTGTGCACGTCCGTGTCCTCCTGGCCGGTCATGGGCGTGGCGATCTCGCCGAGCGCGACCGCGGTGACGGTGATGCCGTGCTCGGCGAGCTCCAGGGCCATGACCTGGGTCAGCAGGCCGAGGCCGGCCTTGGCCGCGCAGTACGGTCCGGCGCCGACACGCGGCTGGTGCTCGTGCACGGAGGTCACGTTGACGATCCGGCCGCCGTGGCCCTGCCCGATCATCCGGCGCGCCGCCTTCTGCCCGCACAGCAGCGGCCCGACCAGGTCCACGTCCAGCACACGTCACACGTCGTCCGGGGCGAGGTCGACGAAAGGCGTGGTCGTGCCGATGCCGGCGTTGTTGACCAGCACATCGAGCCGGCCGAGTCCGTCGCACAGTTCGTCCAGTACGTCCGCGGCGGCGGGCAGGCGGGACCTGGGGTGATGCGCTCCCCCGGCGGCGCCGCGGAACCCCTTGAGGAGGTGGAGGCGCCGACAGACCCGGAGGAGTGCGGAACGCCTCCGGAGCGCGTGGTGACCACGTGACCGGGTACCAGTTGCTGGGCACGACCCGGGAGCGCGGGACGCCGCCCGGCATGACGGGCACCTGACCCGGTGCCCGTGCCTCTCATCCGTTCGACTCGCATGCGACAAGGGACCCCGGATGGACTGTGCCGCCGTCTTCGACGTCGAAGGAACGCTCGTCGACACCAACCACCTCCACGTCACCACCTGGTGGGAGGCCTTCCGGCAGGCAGGGCACCGGGTGCCCATGCACGCCATCCATCGCGCGGTCGGGCTCGGCTCCACCGATCTGATCGCGCACCTGCTCGGCGAGGACCGCGACAAGGAGCAGGACCCCCGGCTCAGCGCCGCCGACAGCGCCCTGTACGCCCAGTACTTCGACAGGCTGCCGGCCCTTCAGGACGTCGGGCGGCTGCTCCGGCGACTGCACCGGAACGGGTGGGCGGTGGTCCTCGCCACTTCGGCGAGCGGCCCCGAGCTGAGTGCGCTGCGCCGCGCCATCGACGCGGACGAGGCCATCGCCGCCACGGCCAGTTCCGACGACGTCGAGGAGGGCAAGCCCGCGCCCGAACCGGTCGCGCACGCTCTCGAACTGGGGGGTCCCCGCCGAGCGGGCCGTGTTCGTGGGCGACACCGTGTGGGACATGCGGGCCGGCAGCCGGGCCGGGGTTCGCTGCGTCGGCGTCCTGTGTGGCGGCATCCCGCGCGCCGACCTGGAACAGGCAGGGGCGGGCGCGGTCTACGACGACCCCGCGCACCTGCTGGCCCGCCTCACGGACAGTCCCCTGGCCTGAACAGCCCACTGCACGCCGGACCAGCGCTTCCGCACACGTCAGCGCACAGTGATCACGGTCTTGCCGCGGGAGTGGCCCTCCTCCACATGGCGCATGGCCTCGGCCGTGTCGGCCAGGGAGTAGGTCCGGCCGACCACGGGAGTGACCTGACCGGCCTCGATGAGCGCGGTAACGGCGAGCAGGTCCTCATGGGCGGGACCGCCCGGGGTCGCCGGGATGATCGGACGCAGGCTGTGCCGGGTGACCGCGTTGGCCGCGGCCAGCTTCAGCATGGAGCCGATCGCCCCGAACAGCCGGCCGGGTGAGCCGCCGCCGTTGGCCACCAGGATCCCGGTCGGGGTGAGAGCCCGGCGCAGTCGGCCCGGCGGAAGGTTGCCCACGTTGTCCAGAATCACGTCGTAGCGGACACGTCCGTCGGTGAAGTCCTCGCGGGCGTAGTCGATGACGTGCGCGGCGCCCAGTGACTGCACCAGTCCGGCGCTGCCGGCGCTGCACACCCCGGTGACCTCCGCGTCCAGGCCGGCCGCGATCTGTACGGCGAAGGTGCCCACGCCTCCGCCCGCGCCGTTGACCAGCACCCGCTGCCCGGCCCGGGCCCGGCCCACCGTCCGGATGCCGCGCAGTGCGGTCACCGCCCCCATCGGCACGGCCGCGGCCTGCTCGAAGGACAGACGCTCGGGCTTGGGCACCACCAACTCCGCCGTGGCGCAGGCGTATTCGGCGAACGCCCCCGCACAGAAGCCCAGTACCGCAGTGCCGGGCCGGAGCCCTTCCACGCCGGCGCCGACGGCCTCCACCACTCCGGCCGCGTCGATGCCGGCCACCCGGCACTTCGGACGGCTCAGTCCCATGCCCCCCATCAGCCGTGCCGCGTAGGGGTCGCCGCGCATCATGTGCCAGTCGTAGGGGTTGAGCGCGGCGGCGTGCACACGTACGAGCACCTGACCGGCCTCGGCCCGGGGCCGGTCGACTTCCCCCAGCCGCAGGATGTCCGGCGGCCCGAACCGCTCCTGGAGCACTGCCTTCATCGCCCTGTCCCCCATCTCCTCGGGCCCCGTCACGGCGGGCACTTGTCCGCCGCGCGAGTGAGGGCAAGGTAGGCGTACGCACCACGGCCGTCAATGCCCGGGCGGAAGGGGGCGCTCTCCCGAAAGTCCGCCAGGGCTTGATCCGTGGAGCGATCAAGTGCGCCTACATCGGGTGCATCTTGACGTGCGGGTCGGCACCGGGCTCGTGGGTGAGGAGCGCGTGGCCGCGCTTGAGGCCGAGTGCGCACGGCTGATCGCGCTCGGCGCGGTTCGCGTGCGTCTGCTGCTCGCCCATGGCTTCAACGAGTCGTGCCTCGTGATGCAGGACATGGAGGGCAACAAGTTCTGTCTCGGCTGACTGGCCGCGGGCATGGCGCCTTCGCGAGTCGACTGCCGCGGTTCGCGCTCAAGGTGACGGCGGTCCGGGGATGGTGCGGGCACGGAATCACCTGCGCCTCAGGTTTGTTTGAGGGGGTCAAAGATCTTCTTATAGTCTGCATGCGCACGTCCCCCACAGAGAGGTCCCCCCGTGAACACGCTCCTCGGACGCCGGGTCCGCATCCTGGCCGCCATCACCGCGACAGCCGGAGCGGTGCTCGTGGCAGGCTGCACGTCGAGCGGCAGCGGCGGCGCGGGCAAGTCGGCCGACGGCGGGGTCGACCTCGTCAAGGCGGGCCGGCTCACGACCTGCACGCATCTGCCGTACCCGCCCTTCCAGTCGGAGATCGACGGCAAGGTCCAGGGCTTCGACGTCTCCCTGATCGACCTGGTCGCCAAGGACCTCGGGGTGAAGCAGCAGATCCTCGACACGCCTTTCGAGAACTTCAAGACCGGCGCGTTCCTCAACTCCGGCGAGTGCGATCTGGCCGCCGCGGGCATGACCATCACCGCCGAGCGCAAGAAGAACGTCGACTTCTCCGACCCGTACTTCGACGCCACGCAGGCCGTCCTGGTCGACAAGAAGAGCGGCGTCACGTCCCTGGCCGATGTGAAGGCCAAGGGCAAAAAGCTCGGTGCCCAGGCGCAGACCACCGGGGAGGACTACGTGCGGGGGCAGGGCTTCGACCCCGTCTCCTTCGAGTCCTCCGACGCCGTCCTCAACGGCCTGCGCACCGGACAGGTCCAGGCGGTCGTCATCGACTACCCGGTGGTCCAGGGCTGGCTCAAGGACAAGGCCAACGCCGACGCCTTCAAGGTGGTCGGCAACCTCGACACCGGTGAGCAGTACGGCTTCACGGTGAAGAAGGGCAACTCCGAACTCGTCGCCGCGGTCAACAAGGCGATCAAGAACGCGAAGGCCGACGGCACCTACCAGAAGCTGTACGAGCAGTGGATCGGCCCGTACACCCCGTCCGCCGCCTCGCCGTCCGCCTCATGAGTGACGCCATCGGCACCGCCGGCGCCGAGGTCCGGCCCCGCAGAAGGCGTCTGACCAGGAGCCGGCGCCGCGCCCTCTCGCGCGGCGCGCAGTACGCCGTCTTCGTCGCCGCCGTGATCGCCTTCGCGGTCACGGCCGACTGGGGCCGGCTGGGCAACCAGTTCGCCCAGGCGGACATCGCGCGGCGGATGTTCCCGGACGTCATCACCCTGGCGCTGAAGAACACCGTGCTGTTCACCGTGACCGGCTTCGTCGTGGGCCTGGTCCTCGGCATGGTCATCGCGTTGATGCGGCTGTCGTCCGTGGGCCCCTACCGCTGGGTCGCCGGGGTCTACATCGAGATCTTCCGCGGTCTGCCCGCCCTGCTGATCTTCATCTTCGTCGGTGTGGCCGTGCCGCTGGCCTTCCCCGGCACGGAGATCATCGGGGGAACGTACGGCAAGGTGGCTCTCGCGCTCGGACTGGTCTCGGCCGCGTACATGGCGGAGACGATCCGCGCGGGCATCCAGGCCGTGCCCAAGGGGCAGATGGAGGCGGCCCGTTCGCTGGGCTTCTCGCCGGCCCGGGCCATGGTCTCCATCATCGTTCCGCAGGCGTTCCGCATCATTCTCCCGCCGCTCACCAACGAACTGGTCCTGCTCTTCAAGGACTCCTCGCTGGTGCTGTTCCTCGGCGTCACGCTGGAGGAGCGCGAACTGTCCAAGTTCGGCCGGGATCTGGCCAGCCAGACCGCCAACTCCACGCCGATCCTGGTCGCGGGCCTGTGCTATCTGCTGGTCACTATCCCGCTCGGATTCGTGGTGCGCCGCATGGAGACCAAGGCCCAGGGAGCCGTCAAGTGAGCACTGTCCCCGAGATACTCGTCCGCGGCCTGCACAAGTCCTTCGGTGACAACGAGGTGCTGCGCGGTATCGACCTGGAGATCGGCCAGGGCGAGGTGGTCTGTGTCATCGGGCCCTCCGGCTCCGGCAAGTCGACCCTGCTGCGCTGTGTGAACCTCCTGGAGGAGCCCACCAAGGGGCAGGTCTTCGTCGGCGGCACCGAGGTGACCGACCCCGATGTGGACATCGACGCCGTACGCCGCCGTATCGGCATGGTGTTCCAGCAGTTCAACCTCTTCCCGCACCTGACGGTGACCGAGAACCTCACGCTGCCGCAGCGCCGGGTCCTCGGCCGGGGCAAGGCGCGAGCAGCGGAGATCGCCGCCGAGAACCTGGGGCGTGTCGGCCTGTCCGAGAAGGCGGACGCCTATCCCACCTCGCTCTCCGGTGGTCAGCAGCAGCGTGTCGCCATCGCCCGCGCGCTCGCCATGGGCCCCGAGGTGATGCTCTTCGACGAGCCGACCTCCGCGCTCGATCCCGAGCTGGTGGGTGACGTCCTCGCCGTGATGCGCATGCTCGCCGACGAGGGCATGACGATGATGGTCGTCACCCACGAGATGAGCTTCGCGCGGGAGGTCGCCGACCGGGTCGTCTTCATGGACGGCGGGGTGATCGTCGAGGACGGCACACCGGACCAGGTCATCGGTAACCCCGCTCATGAACGCACCCGGCACTTCCTGTCCCGGCTCCTGGACCCCGCGAAGGCGCAGGTCGAGGAGGACAAGGCGGACCGGGCCGGCGCGAGCGGGTAGCACCGAATCCGGGTGCGGTACATGAGCGGTCGCGCGGTGCCCCAGGTGATCACCCGTCCGGACTGAGGCCTTTACCCGACTCGGCTTGAGTATGCGCACTCATGTCCGGCGAGTCCTCGCGCGGCGAGGATCGGTGCAGCGCCGCAGCCAAGTGGCGCAGCCCGATCCAGGGTTGAGACAGTTACGGAGATTCCCATGTCCCGACGTGTTGCTCTGTCCGTCGTCGCCGGTGTCGCTCTCCTCGGTGGCGCCGGTGCGTTCGCTCTCGCCCAGGCCGGGGAGCAGACCCCGGTGCTGGGGCACAGTACCGCCCGCTACTCGGCTCCCGACGGGAACCGCGACGGCTCGCTGGTCTTCGTCACCGACGTCACGGCGTCCTCCGGTGTCAAGAGCGTGAAGGTGCTGGCCTGGCCGCAGCAGTCGTCCTTCGCCGGGAAGGGGCTGACCGCCAAGGACATGGCCGCCGCGGAGACGGCGGCCGTCTGCAAGTCCGCCGGGCAGGACACCGTGCGCTGCACCTACACCGTCCGGGTCACCGACGCCGACGCCAAGTCGTCCCCGCGCGGTGCCTGGCACGTGGCCGTCCTGGCCACCGCGAAGGACGGCACCACGACACTGGACACCAAGGCGGCCGACTTCACCGTCCGGTGACCCGGACGCGCACGCGGTCGAGTGCTCACGTTTCCACCACCCGGAACCCCTGCTCATCGAGCAGGGGTTCCGTCTTGGGAGAGGGCGGCGTGGAGACGGGCCGGCACCCCGTGCCGGTACACCCGTTCGGCGTATATTGAGGAAAAAGGCGGACGTATTGGCGCGAAAAGGTCGATTTCCGCCTTTCGTGGCGCCTGAGGAACCCACTCACCGGATCCGCCCCCACCTGGGGCACGAGTCGTATCCGACCCGTCCGGAGGAGGACGCGATGAGGGACGTGGCGAGGGAACGGGACACGGACGGCCGTCCCGCGGTCACCGAGCGGGTCGTGACACTCACCGTGAACGGGCGGTCGCACACCCTGCGCCTGGACACCCGGGTCACCCTGCTGGACGCCCTGCGGGACCGGCTGGGCCTGGTGGGCACGAAGAAGGGCTGCGACCAGGGTGCCTGCGGCGCGTGCACGGTCCACCTGGACAGCAGGAGAGTGCTCGCCTGCCTGACCCTGGCGGCCCAGGCCGAGGGCCGGGCGATCACCACCATCGAGGGCGTCTCCGGCGCCGACGGACCGCATCCGGTGCAGCAGGCGTTCATGGAGCACGACGGCTTCCAGTGCGGCTTCTGCACGCCGGGGCAGATCATGTCCGCGGTGGCGCTGATGGCCGAGGGCCGGGCCGGCTCCGATGCGGAGATCCGGGAGTTCATGAGCGGCAACCTGTGCCGTTGCGGCGCCTATCCCAACATCGTGGCCGCGATACGCGAAGCGGCGTCCGGAGGAGGCACCGATGCGCGCCTTTGACTACGTCCGGGCCACCAACACCCAGGAGGCGGTGCAGCTGCTGGCGGACGACCCGGCGGCGTCCTGCCTGGCGGGCGGCACGACACAACTCGACCTGATGAAGGACGGGGTCCTGGAGCCGCCGCGGCTGATCGACATCACCCGGCTCCCGCTGCACGGCATCGAGCGCCGCGGCGACCGCCTCCACGTGGGGGCGCTCGCCAGCATGGAGGAACTGGCCGCCGACGCCACGGTGGCCCAGCGGCTGCCCATGGTGCGCGAGTCCCTGCTGCAGGGCGCCTCGGTGCAGCTGCGGAACATGGCCACCATCGGAGGCAACCTGCTGCAGCGCACCCGCTGCCGCTACTTCCGCGACCCGACGGTCGCCGAGTGCAACAAGCGCGCACCGGGCTCCGGCTGCGCCGCGGTGCAGGGCGTGGCGCGTATGCACGCCGTGCTCGGCGTGAGCGAGCGGTGCATCGCGCTGCACGCCTCCGACCTCGCCGTCGCCATGGTGGCGCTCGACGCGGTCGTGAACATCCAGGGGGTCTCCACGCGTCGCACGGTGCCGCTGACGGAGTTCTACCTGACGGCCGACGAAAGCCCCGAGCGGGAGAACGTTCTGGAGCACGCCGAGCTGATCACCGAGGTCGAGATCCCGCTGCCGCCGCCGACCGCCCGGTCGGGCTACCTCAAGGTCCGCGAGCGGGCGTCGTACGAGTTCGCCCTCACCTCGGCCGCGGTGCTGCTCGTCATGGACGGCGGCACGATCCGCCAGGCCCGTATCGGGCTGGGCGGGGTCGGGTCGAAGCCCTGGCGGGCCTACGAGGCCGAGCACGTGCTGACCGGCGCGCCGGCCACGACGGCCACGTTCCAGGACGCGGCCGGGGCCACGATGCGCGATGCCTGGACCGTCCCGGGCACGGCGTTCAAGGTGCCGCTCGCCCGGCGCACCCTGGTGCGCCAGTTGCAGACCGTCTCGGGAGTGCAGGAGTGACCGCATGAGCACCGTCGAGAGCAGGCCGCTGGTCGGCGCGGGCATCAACCGGGTCGACGGCCCGCGCAAGGTCACCGGCACGGCCCCGTACCCCATGGACTTCAGCGTCCCCGGCCAGGCCTACGGCGCCGTGGTGCAGAGCACCGTCGCCGCGGGCCGGATCGTCCGTATGCACACCGGGGCCGCGGAGCAGTCCCCGGGCGTGCTCTCGGTCCTGACCCACGAGAACGCCCCCGAGGTCGCCACGGGACCGGCGACGGTGCTCGGGGAGCCGACGCCCTCACCCCTGCGGAACGACCGGATCCTCCACCACGGGCAGCACATCGCCTTCGTGGTGGCCGAGACCCCGGAGCAGGCCGCCGCCGCGGCACGGCTGGTGCGGGCCGACTACGAGGCCTCGGAGCCGCTGCTGGACCTCCAGGACCCCCGGGCCGAACAGCTCGCGGACCCGTGGGGGACGGACCACTCGCGCGGCGACGCCGCCGCGGCGCTGCGGAGGGCGGAGGTGACCCTCCGGGCCACGTACACCACGGCGGACAACACCCACAACCCGCTCGGGCTGTTCGCCACCCTGGCCGTGTGGGAGGGCGACACCCTCACCGTCCACGACACCAGCCAGTGGCCGTCGGGGGTTCGCACCACCCTCGCCACGGTCTTCGGCATCCCGGAGAGCTCGGTGCGGGTGCTGGTCCCGTACGTCGGCGGGGGCTTCGGCGCCGCGCTGCGCGTGTGGCCGCACGTGATCCTGACCGCCATGGCCGCGCGCATGCTCAACCGCCCGGTCAAGCTGGTCCTGACCCGGCCGCAGATGTTCACCTCCGTCGGACACCGCCCCAGCGGCGTGCAGTGGCTGGCCGTCGGCGCCACTCGCGACGGCGAACTGGTCGCCCTCGACCACCGCAGCCTCAGCTCCCTGAGCATGGAGGGCAGCGACTACGAGCCGTTCGCCTCGGGAACCGCCTTCGCCTACCAGTGCCCCCACGTGACCACACGGGACCGGCAGGCGCGGCTCAACATCGCCCTGCCGACATCCATGCGCGCCCCTGCCGCGGCACAGGGCAACTTCGCGCTGGAGTCGGCGCTCGACGAACTGGCCTGCACCCTGCGCATGGACCCCTTGGAGCTGAGGTTGCGCAACCACACGGACGTCGACCCGCGCAACGGACTGCCCTGGTCGGGCAAGGCGCTCCTGGAGTGCTACGAGGCCGGCGCCCGCCGCTTCGGCTGGTCCGACCGCGACCCCGAACCGTGCTCCATGCGCGAGGAGAACTGGCTCATCGGCTACGGCATGGCAAGCGCGCTGTTTCCCTACTTCGCACAGCCCTGCACGGCGCAGGCCACCATCCACAGCGACGGCAGCGTGCTGGTGCGCAGCGCGGCGACCGACATCGGGACCGGCACGTACACCGTGATGGCCCAACTCGCCGCCGAGGAACTGGGTCTGCCCCTGAACCTGGTCCGCTTCGATTTGGGCGACTCGGACATGCCGCACTCGATGATGGCGGGCGGCTCCGGCCTGACCGGCGCGCTGGGCAACGCCGTTCACAACGCCTGCCGGCAACTGATGCGCTCGTTCGCGGGGCTCGCGCACGGCGACGCCGACTCGCCGCTGCGGGGCGCGTCCCCCGACGACGTGGAGTCCACCGGTGGGCGGCTCCACCTCGCGGGGCGCCCCGGCCGCGGGGAGCCGTACGCCGACATCCTCGCCCGCCACGGGTTGTCCGAACTCACGGCGAACGGGAACAGCACCCCACCCTCGGCCGCCGAACTGGGCATGTCCCTCGCCGGCGCGTACGGCGCGACGTTCGCGGAAGTCCGCGTCGACGCCGACCTCGGCCTCATCCGGGTCACGCGGGTGGTCTCCGCCATCGACGGCGGCCGCATCCTCAACGCGAAGACCGCCAGGAGCCAGATCATCGGCGGGATCGTCGGCGGCATCGGCATGACCCTCTACGAGGACACCGCCACCGACCCGCGCACCGGACGCGTCACCAACGCCACACTCGCCGACTACCTCGTCGCTGTGAACGCCGACATACCCGAACTCGACGTGGTCTTCGTCGGCGAACCCGACCACGCCAGCCCGACCGGCACCAAAGGCGTCGGCGAGGTCGGCCTCGTCGGCATCGCACCCGCGCTTGCCAACGCCGTCCACCACGCCACCGGAAAACGCCTCCGCGAACTGCCGATCACCCCCGACAACCTCCTCTGAACAGTTGCTGGTTGCCGTCGCCGTCGCCAAGTGACTGGTCGGGCCGGCCGGCGCTCTCTGCCCGCGTGACCTCCTACTGCGGCGCCATGGCCGCGAATACGCTCCGTACGGTCGTTCCGTTCGGCCAGGTCCACCCGGCGACGAGGCTTCCGGACGACTTCTGAGCAGCCTCCGCCGGCCGCAGGACTCGGTTGATGTGCACGTCGAGCCCATCGTCAGGGCCGGTGCCGTGCACGGTGACGGTCGGGTCAGGGGTGTCGCTCTCGCTCTGGTGCTGCGGCATCGCCTCGCCGCGCAGGAGGGCGCGCAACTGCGCCATCACCACCGGGTCGTGGACGCCGTCGTAGATCCACCGAGTGCCCAGCACCCCATGCTCGGAGGTGCCGATCAGGGCCTCCCCCGGGACGCCCTCCAGCGCCGTATCGCGGTAGCCCATCGGCACGAGATACGCCACCGGCTCCTGCGCGGCGGCGTCCACCACGACCATGAACTCGATCCCGACCGCGCCCTCCGGATCGTCCAGGCGGAACCCACCGGCCTTGAACAGTTCCGGCGTCTTCGCGGCGCCCAAGTACCAGTTCTGCTTCGGCAGCCACTCGGTGAGAAGTTCCAGCTTGGTCGGCGTCATGGTGGTGTGATGGATGAAGGCCATCCGGGCTCCCTCGCGCGTAGGTCCAGACCCGTCTCCAACGGGACGTGATCGAACCTACAGGAAGCGACTGTGCTTCCCGAGCGGCAACAAGTGACCTGATTTGCCTCGCAGTTGGGGACGGGCGCAGGTACGGGACCGATAGGGGTGCCGGCAGGGCTGCTCGGCCTGGGCGCTGACGTACTGGCCGGCGCGGGCTGCGGGAACCGGGCCGTCGTCGGCCGGGCGCAGCAGGAAGGACACCACGTCCGGGGTCTCCTCCCGCCGCTCCACGACGGTCCACTGGCGCCACGGATCGCGCGGGTCGACCTGTGCTTCCTGGTAGAGGCGGGCCTCCCGGGCGATGAGGGCGCCGGCCATAAGCCAGTACACCTCGTCCCAGGCGGCGGCCACCTCGGGGGTGACCGCCTCACCCAGTACGTCGCCGATCGCGCGGAACAGGTACTTGTGGACGATCGTGTACTGGTCCTCGGTGACGCGAGAGCGGCGTGCTTGTGGGCGATGCGGGCGAGAAGGGCGTCAGGGCGGGTGCCGGGGCCGTCCAGCAGTGCCGTGGCGAAGCCGGCGATGGACCCGGCCAGCGCCCGGCGCTGCTCGCCGCTTGCCTGGTTGCCGCGGTTGAACAGCCCGTCCAGCAGTTCGGGCTGCTCGGCGAACATGGTTCCGTAGAAGCGGGTCGTGATCTCGTCCAGCGCCCCGCCGACGGCGGGCAGGGTGACGCGGACGACCGCGGCCGACTCGGGCGAAAGCATGACTCTCCTTTGCGGTGCGGGGCATACGGGGGACGGCGCTCGCCGTCGCCGCCGGGGGTCCGTCCTGCGGACACGGCCGGCGCATCGATCGTGCCGGTTCTTCCGTGAGCGGGAACAGGGCTGAACATCCCTGAGTGACTGGGCCTGTTGGCCCGGGTCGGCGTGAGCCCGGACAGCGGCGCCATGACGAGCACAGCCCGGCGTGCCGGTCACGCTCCGGATCGTGTGTGTCGCATACGCTGCCACGGCGGCTCTTCACGTCGGCCCGGTGGCGCGGTCGCCGGAGCGAGGAAAGGGTGTGGCATGAGGTCCCCAGGCGTGCACCTACGGGAGATCACCGACGACAACCGGGATGCCGTTCGTGCCCTGCGCGTCCGCCGTGACCAGAAGCAGTTCGTCGCCTCCGTGTCCTGGTCGCTCAAGGAGGCGGCGAAGACGCCCGAGGCCAATCCCTGGTACCGGGCCCTGTACCGCGGCGACGAGCCGGTCGGCTTCGTGATGCTGTCCTGGAAGCCGCCGACGGGTCCTTTCGAAGGACGGCACTTCATCTGGCGCCTCCTCGTCGACAAGCGGCACCAGGGGCGAGGGATCGGCCGGGACGCGCTCACGCAGATCGCCGACCTGGTTCGCGCGGACGGCGGCACCGAGCTGCTGACCAGCTACGAGTCCGGCGACGGCGAACCGGAGCCCTTCTACCGGAAGTTCGGGTTCGAGCCCACCGGTGAGACCTACGACGGCGAGACCGTTCTGCGGCTCATCCTGCCCACGAACGCCGGGGACGGATGATCCGGCCGACCGGCTCGAACAGGCCGTGGGCCGGCAGGTCTCGCGGTCGTGAAATGGATGCGCAGCATGCCTGTCGCCCTCCCCGTCGGCGTCCCCCTGCTCGGCGAGCACCTGGAGACTCCCGTGACGGGAGTCGATGCCTCAACTCTCTTTCGCGCCACACTCACGGACATGTCACTGGTTGACGGCGGTGCCACAGGATTCTGTGGCACCGGCCGTCTCGACCGCCCGGGTGACCCGCATGGTGCCGCATCAGGCGACGTTCGCCCTGTTGCCGGCCGGCGGTGTCAGCCCATGCCGTGTGGCGCGGTTTCCCCGTCGTCGAGCTGGTGGTCGGCCCATACGTAGCTTTCGGGCAGCAAGTCGGTGATGAGGACGGTTCGGACGCGGTCGCCCCCGCCGACGATGACCTTGAGGGCGGGGAAGTAGTCGAGAAGGACCTGACGGCACCGGCCGCACGGGGGAACGACCCCTCGGTCGCGGTCGCCGACGGCGACGATCGTGTCCAGCTCGTAGGCGCCCTGGGCGGCCGCAGTGCCGATGAGGACCAACTCGGCGCAGGGCCCTCCGGTGAAGTGGTAGGCGTTCACCGCGGTGACGATCCGGCCGTCCCGGGCGCGGGCCGCGGCTGCCATGGTGTGGTTGTCGCCCCGGCAGCGTGTACGAGCGACGTGGGCCGCGGCCTCGATGAGTTCATGGTCGAGGGGGTGGGTCTGCGTGGTCATCTTCTCTGCCTTCGTCGGGTGTCAGGCGACGCTGGCCCACTTGACGAGGGTGCGCAAGCGAATATCGGCGGTGTGCTTGCCGGACGTGCTCGTCGGAGACCTGTGCCGGGTTCACGTCAGCTGCCGAGCCAGGCGAGTGCGGCCACCGTCATTGCGCTGACGCCGGTGTCCAGGGTCGGTTGGACGACGGGGGCGAAGGCGGGGCTGTGGTTGACCGGGACGTCCTGGGCGATGGTGCCCTTCTTGGCGGCCTCGGCGTACAGCTCGGCGTCGACGCCTCCGATGCCCCAGTAGGTGAAGGGCGCGCCGAACGCTTGGGGGATCTCGCTCATGTCCTCGCTGGCGGTCTGCAGGTCGATGGTGTGTGCGTCGTCGCCGAAGTGGGCCGTGAACGCCTCGGCGACGCGCCGGGTCGTCTCCTCGTCGTTGACGGTGGGCGGGAAGGCCGCCGTTCGTTCGATCTCGGGTGCCTTCGGCGACCCGGACGCCTCGCTCTCGGTCCGGACGATGCGCTCGATCGCCTTCAGCACCTGGCTGCGCGTCGCATCGTCGTAGGTGCGGACGTTGAGTTCGATGACGGCGCTGTCGGGGATGACGTTGGGGCCGGTGCCGGCGTGGATGCTGCCCACGGTGACGACGGCGGGGGTGATGGCGGCGAGTTCCCGGGACACGATGGTCTGCAGGCGCACCACGATCATGGCGGCCATCACCACGGGGTCGACCGCTGCCTGGGGCATGGAGCCGTGGGCTCCTCGGCCGTGGACGGTGACGCGCAGGCTGTCCGCGGCCGACAGGAAGGACCCCGGACGGGTGCCGACGTAGCCGGCCGGATAGGGCAGGACGTGCTGGGCGAGTACCACGTCGGGTCGGGGCGCCCTTGCCGTGAGACCGTCGTCGATCATGGCCTGGGCGCCGTCGCCGTTCTCCTCCGAGGGCTGGAACAGCGCCACGAAGGTACCGCGCCAGGCGTCCTTGGCCCGATTCATCAGCTGTGCGCAGCCGAGCAGGGCGGTCACGTGCACATCGTGCCCGCAGGCGTGCATGACCGGCTGCTCGGTGCCGTCCGGACCGGTCAGGGTCACGGTGGAGGCGTAAGGCAGGCCGGTCTGTTCGCGTACCGGGAGGGCGTCCATGTCCGCGCGGGCCATGACGGTGGGTCCGTCGCCGTTGGCCAGTACGCCGATCACGCCCGTGCCGCCGATGCCGTCGGTGACCTCGTAACCGAGTTCCCGCAGGGCGTCGGAAGCCTTCTTCGCCGTGCGGTGCTCGCGCAGGCCGAGTTCGGGGTGCCTGTGCAGGTCCCGGTAGAGGTCCTCGAGATCGGAGCGGATGCCGGCGAGGCCGGACAGTACCGCAGCGTTCCGGTCGGTCACGACGTCTCCTTGCGCGGGTGGGACTGGTCTTCTTTCCCTTTCCGGGCGGCGGTGCCGGTGCCGTGCCGCAGTGTCGCGGCCATCCTGGAACGGGGCTGCCAGTCCAGGCTGTTGGGCAGATTCCAGCCGAATCGCACAGCGCTGAGCCGGAAGGCCAGGGCCAGGGTGATGCCCAGGCCGGCACCGATGGCCGGCACGCCGAGGTACACGCAGAGCACCGTGACTCCGGCGACCGCGATGGCGACGGTGGCGTACAGACCGTTGCCCCCGAAGACGGCCGGTACCCGGCCGAGGACGACATCGCGCAGGGCGCCGCCGCCGACGGCGGTCACGGTGCCCAGGAGGACCGCCGGAAGCCATCCCAGCCCCACGGCGAGCGTCTTGTTGACCCCGGTGACCGCCCAGAAGCCGAGGACGGCGGCGTCGAGGGCGGTGAAGAGCCGGGTCCAGGACGCCTCGCTGATCTTGATGAGAAAGACCACCACGGAACCGGCGATGGCGGTCGGCAGGTAGGCGTAGTCGGTCAGCGCGACCGGTGTGCCGTGCTGCAGCAGCACGTCCCTGATCACGCCTCCGCCCAGACCGGAGATGATGCCCACCACCAAGAACCCGAACAGGTCCAGCCCGGCCGTGCGGGCCACGGCGCCTCCCAGCAGTGCGCACGAGAAGACACCGGCGAGGTCGAGATAGCGCGTCGCGACCGCCACTCCGGCGGGGATCGGGGAAGCCGACATCACACACACGGTGGACACGATGTCGAGCCTAGTGACTCTGCGTCCCCACGGCACGCGCAGCCCACCACGGACAGCGACGCCCCGCGACACGCGGCCACCAGGCCGGATCGCGCGCGGTCACGGGTGCGGGGCGCGGAAGACCTGGCCGGTGTTGACCTTCATGTTGGTTGAAGCCCCACGATGGCGGGGTGCCGAACTCTGAGTTGATGCCGATCGGGGTCTTTGCCCGACGCACCGGGCTGACCGCGAGCGCCTTGCGCTTCTACGCCGATTCCGGGGTGCTTACTCCTGTCGAGGTCGACCCTGTCTCCGGCTACCGCTACTACGGTGCCGACCGGGTGGCACGGGCAACCGCGCTGCGTCAGCTCCGCGACATCGCCATGCCCATCACTGTTGTCGAAGCGGTCCTCGACGCCGAGCCCGGTGAGGCGTCCCGGCTGATCGACGAGCACGTCGCGAAGGTCCTCGGGGACGCGTCGGCAGTGCAGCAGAAGGCCGCTTCGATCAAGTACTCGCTCACGGAAGTACGGAGTCTGCTGATTGCCGCGCTGAAGGGGCCGGTTCTGGCCGACGCGATCGAGCAGGTCCTGACCGCGACCGCGCATGAACCCGGGATGCCAGTGCTCGGCGCCCTGCACGTCGAGGCGATGCAGGAAGCGGTCACGCTGACCGCAACGGACCGGTACCGCCTCGCGACCCGGACCCTGGTGCCGGCCGAAGCAACGGCCGCGGCCTGGGCCGCCACGGTCGACGGTGACGAACTGCGTGCCGCGATCTCGGACATCCGCCGCAGCGCACTGGTGCGGGTCGAGGTGACGCAGCACGGATTCTGGCTGCGCATGGCAGACCGGGAAGACCGGCATTGCCGGCTGCTGTCGGAGGAGTTTCCCGACTACCGGCTGATGCTCGCGTCGCTGCCCGAGGCCACGACCCGGGTGACGCTCTCGAAAGATCTCCTCCTGCGAGCGCTGGAAGAACACCCGGAAGATCGAATCACGCTGCGGGTGACCCATCACGGCCTGAATGTCCTGGCGACGGAGGCAGAGGCCCCAGGTGTCCCGCTCGCGGCCACCACGACGGGGCTGAATCTTCAGATCTCCTTCGAGCCGACCACGCTCTGTCCGGCCGTCAGCACCGCTATCGGCCCCGACGTGATGCCCGACCTGCGAGGGCCGGACCAGCCCGTCACGATCCGCTCCGCCGACCGCGGTGATCTCACCACCCTGACCATGCCCATCAAGTCCGACCGCTCAGCCTGAGCAAGAACGACGAGGAACAACACCATGACCGCCACCCCCACCAGCCGCGACACGACCATGGAAGCCATCAGCCAAGCCGTCGTCGAAGGACGAGCCGGCGACGTCGCTTCCGCCCGCCAGAAGCTCCTGGCCCTGTGGTCCGCGATCGGCGTCACCGGCGACCCGCTGCACCGCTGCACTCTCGCGCACTACCTGGCAGACCTCTACGAAGACCCCGCCCAGGCCCGGCCTGGGACATCCGCGCCCTGGACGCTGCCGACGCCGTGACCGAGCAGCGCGTTCAGCAGCACCAGCCGACCTTCACATCGCCGGCTTCTATCCGTCCCTGCACCTCAACCTCGCCGACAACTACCGCCGCCTCGGCTCCTTCGACGCAGCCGGCGAGCACATGATCGCGGCCAAGGAGCATGCCCCGAGCCTCCCCCAGGACGCGTACGGGTCCTTCCTCCGTATTGCCCTTGATGAGGTGGCAGAAGCCATCTCGGCGGGACATCGCCAAGCGAGTCTCCGCCCCGGGCCCCGCTGCATGACGCACAGGAACGCGCCCCTCACCGTTGAGGGGCGACCACCGTCGCCTGATGGAGCACTGCCGCACGAGGCAGCGCGACCAGCAGTACGTGGCCTGCTCCCCGGCGTTGTGCGGCGGATCGCGCGGGAGCACGGTCGGCCGGCCCGGAGGAGTCGGGCCGGCCGAGGGGCGGTGTGCCGTCAGGACGCGGTGCAGGCGGTGCCGTTGAGGGTGAAGCCGGTGGGGGCGGAGTTGGCTGAGCCGGAACTGCCCTGGAAACCGAAGGAGGTCGAGCCTCCCGCCGGCAGAGAGCCGTTGTAGCTCAGGTTGGTGACGGTCACCGCGTTGCCGGACTGGGTCGCGGTGGCGTTCCAGGCGCTGACGACCTTCTGATCGTTCGGGAAGGTCCACTTCAGCGTCCAGCCGTTGATGGCGGCGCCGCCGGAGTTCTTCACGGTCACATCGGCGTTGAATCCGCCCGCCCAGGAGCTGCTGATCCTGTAGCTCACGGCACAGGCGCCGGCCGACGGGGGGTTGGTGGGCGGCGGGCTGCTGGGCGGCGGTGTGGTCGGCGGCGGGCTCGTGGGCGGGTTGGGGGCGTTGACGGCCAGCGCGTAGGCGATGTCGGGCAGGAAGGTGCCCGCCTTGCCCGCACAACCGTCCGCCTCACCCGGCGGTTTCACCCAGAGGAAGGCGTCGATCGCCGCGTCTCCGGTGTTGACGGTGGGATAGTTCCCGAGGGAGCGACCGGAGGGATCGCACCAGGCCCCGCCGCCCGCCGGGCCGTTGCCGTTCCGGCTGGTGTCCACCACGGCGTGCAGATGGGACGGGTTGCCCAGCGCCGAGAGGATCGCCTTGTCATAACTCACCTCGCCCGCAGTGGTGTTGAAGTTGGAGACATTGGTGTAGAAGCCGTCGGCATTGGTCAGCACACCCGCGCCGCGCAGCCGGTTCGCCTGCTCGGAGGCGCTGTTCCAGGTGGAGTGACCGCCATCCATGTAAACCTTGGCCTGAGGCGCGGCCGCGTGGATGGCGGCTCCGGCCCGCGAGAGCGAGGCGTAACGGTCGCTCAGCTGCTGGGAGTTGAGGCAGGTGGTGAGGGCGATGGAGTCGGGCTCCAGAATGACGACCGACGGCCCGCTGCCGAGTCCGGCCGCGAAGCCGCGGGCCCAGCTGTCGTAGGAGGCGAGGTCAGGGGCGCCGCCCGCGGAGGCACCTCCGCAGTCGCGGTTGGGGATCGTGTACGCCACCAGCACTGGAACCTGGCCGGCGGCGGCCGCGGCCGAGGTGACCTTGCTGACGTCGGCGGTGACGGTGGAGGGGCTGTACACGGAGAACCAGACGGCCTGCGGCTGGCTTGCGATTTTGGTGGAGATCACGGGCTGGCGCGAGTCACCGGGGTTGGCGGCCGCCCACTTGACCACCTGGGAGTTGGGGTCCTTGTAGAACTGGGTACCGGCGGGCAGGCTGCCCTGCACCGCGGCCGCCTGCACCTGGGTCAGCAGCACCGTTCCGGCCGTCGCCACACCGGCCGCCAGGCCCAGGGCGGCGACCCGGCGCCTGAGTGAAGTGCGGCGTGCGGAAGGGCCGCTGGGGGATTTCCCGGGATGCCGGGCGTGGTCGGGGGGTGTCACAGTCGTCCTCCGTGCTCTCGGGTCGGAGAGTGCCAGGGGCGTGCGCAGGATCGTGGGAGCGCTCCCGCGCCCCTGAGCAGCGTATCCATGCGTGACAGGTTCACGTAATCCCTCAACTCCCGTGAATAACAAACTTCACGGGAGCGCTTCCGTGAAACGGTCCCCGGCTCCTGAGGACGGGGCCGGCCGCTGTGGGAGTGCACCCCCGCAGCCTCGCCGGCCTGCCGGGCCGGGCTGCGGGCTCCCTCGAATGCCGGGACGGCGAACTCGACGTCCGCCGTGCCGGCCGGCACGGTCACAGGGACGTCAGGTGAGCAGCAGCTCCGGCTTGTACATGTCCAGCCACAGCGCCAGGTTGACGGTGCGTTCGAGGCCGCGCCGTGAGGCCAGCGTGACCTGCGGGGCGTCCCGGTAGGCCGCTTGGTGCACCCGGTCCCGGTCGAGCAGGTCGAAGACCGGGTGGGACGGGCGGGCGAGGATGTCCCTGACGTGCTCCTGGATGGCGACGGCGTACTGCGGGTCCTGGGTCGACGGGTAGGGGCTCTTCGTCCTGTCGTACACGGACCGTGGGATAAGGTCGGCGGTCGCCTCCCTGAGCAGGCTCTTCTCCCTCCCGTCGAACGACTTCAGCGACCAGGGAGCGTTGTACACGTACTCGACGAGCCGGTGGTCGCAGAACGGCACCCGCACCTCAAGGCCGACCGCCATGCTCAGCCGGTCCTTGCGGTCCAGCAGGACCCGTACGAACCGGGTCAGGTGCAGATGGCAGATCTTCCGCATCCGGTACTCGAAGTCGCTCTCCCCGTCGAGGCGGCGGATGTCCGAGACGGCGGTGCAGTAGCTGTCGGCGACGTACGCCTTCAGGTCCAGGGCTTCGGCGAGAGCGGGGTTCAGGACGCCGGAGTCGCTGCCGAAGCGCTCGGCCTGGGCCATCCACGGGAAAGTGTCGGTGGTCCGGGCCTTCTCGTCGAAGAACTGGAGGTAGCCGCCGAAGACCTCGTCGGCCGACTCGCCGGACAGCGCGACCGTGGAGTGCTCGCGGATCGCCCGGAGGAGCAGGTAGAGGGAGGAGTCCAGATCGCCGACGCCCACGGGCAGGTCGCGCGCCCGGATCGTCTCCGCCCTTACGTCGAGGTCGGCGAGGGCCCGCGCGTCGATGACGATGTCCTGGTGCTCGGTGCCCGAAGCGCGGGCGACGTCGTGCACGTACGGGGCGTCGGGTGTGGTGCGCAGTTCGTCGGCGATGAAGTTGTCGGCATGTCCCGCGAAGTCCACGGCGAAGCTGCGTACCTTCTCGCCGTGCTCGGCCAGTTGGCGGGCGGCCAGGGCGGTCAGGGCCGAGGAGTCCAGGCCACCCGACAGCAGCATGCAGCGGGGAACGTCGGCGACGAGCTGGCGGCGGACGATGTCGTCGAGCAGTGAGCGTACGGTGGCGATGGTGGCGCCGCGGTCGTCGGTGTGCGGACGGGTCTCCAGTTGCCAGTAGACGCGTCGGCGCATCCCCTGCCGGTCGACGGTGAGTACGGTGCCGGGCTCCAGTTCGCGCATGCCGTCCCACATGGCGTGTCCGGGCGTCTTGACCATCGAGAACATCTCCCGCAGTCCGTCGAGGCGGACGCGGGCGCGGGCGAGCGGATGGGCGAGGATGGCCTTGGGTTCGGAGCCGAACAGCACGCCGTCGGAGGTCGGGTAGTAGTAGAACGGCTTGATCCCCATACGGTCGCGGACCATCACGAGCCGGTTGTGGCGGCCGTCCCACACCGCGAACGCGAACATGCCGTTGAGCCGCCTGGCGAGCCCCTCGCCCCATTCGAGGTAGGCGTTCAGGACCACCTCGGTGTCCGAGTCGGTCGTGAAGCGGTGGCCCAGGCCGGTCAGCTCGCTCCGCAGTTCGGTGAAGTTGTAGGTCTCCCCCGAGTAGACGAGCACCACCGTGCCCTCGGGCGTCCGGACGCTCATCGGCTGCCGGCCGCCGGGAAGGTCGATGATCGCGAGCCTGCGGTGGCCGAGGGCCGCGGGTCCCTCGGCCCAGGTTCCGCGGTCGTCGGGACCCCGGCAGGACATGGTCTCTGTCATCGCGTCCAAAGTCGCGCTCTCGGACCGCAGATCACGGTCGAAGGACACCCAGCCGGTGATCCCGCACATGTGTTACCTCCCGTGTCCGGCCTCCGGGGCGAGCCCGACCACCTGCGGCTTCCTGCAGCCGCTCCCGGCGAACCAGTTCGTATTGAGCCCTACGAGCCTCGCCCCGGCCGCGAGCACCGGGTTCCGGGCCGCGGCCGTCGGCTCTCGGCCCGCCGCACAGCATTACCCCGGCTCGCACGCCGTCTGTCCGGCCCAGCGGCTTTCGCCTTCTTTCGGGCGCAGGAACTGTCCGGCGAATGGCTCTGTACCGTCACCGTCGGTCGCGCCGAGAGTTGACCTCCGCCTCCTCGAACCCGCTCTCCGGCGAGGTCGCTGCATGAGCCGGGTGAGTCATGCCCTGCCGGCAGGCCTGCACCAGGCGGCCTGGTCCCAGGGCGCGGGGCGGCGCATGCTCGACGAGCTGCGCGAGCTGACCCGGCGCAAGGACCCTTCCGAAGGCTCCCCGGTCACCAGTGACGAGTTCTTCGCGGAGTTCGCACGGCACTTCTCGCACGTCCGGGGCACGATGGCGCTGCTGCGCGAGACCTGGCGGGACAACGAGTCCACGCTCGCGACGGGGGCGCAGTTGAACGACGAGCAGGAGACGATGTCCCGCTGTCGGATGCGCACGGTTGCCGGTGTCACTTCATTCCTTGGGGCACATGCGCAGCCCGCCTGGACGGTGACGAGTTCACCGAACTCCCCGGTCACGAGGGCTCGCTCGCCGCGAAGGTACCTGCGGACCGGGGACCTGGTCGAGGTGGCCGTCGACGGTATCGGCACGGTGTCCACCCCGATCACCTGAGCTCACCGGGCCTGTGCCTCCGCCTCACCGACGCTCGGGCCGCACCTGCGCGTGTTCCGGACGGGTATACCGAGCGGTGCGGGGTAGAACGGCTGATGGCTCCCCAGCCACGGGAGTCGGGGATGCCCGTGATCAAGGGCTGTTCCCAGGCATGGACGAAGGAATATCAGTATGGCCAGCGGCACCGTGAAGTGGTTCAACTCCGAAAAGGGCTACGGCTTCATCGCCCAGGACGACGGAGGCCCGGACGTCTTCGCCCACTACTCCGAGATCCAGGGCGCAGGCTACCGTGAGCTGACCGAGGGCGAGCACGTCACCTTTGACATCGGCCAGGGCCAGAAGGGCCCGCAGGCGCAGAACATCGTCCGGGGCTGACCGCTCACGATGATGCGAGGCGGGTTGCCGAGCAGGCAACCCGCCTCTTTCATGCCGCGAAGGGCCTGACGGCCGGGTCCGGCCGCCGGACGGGCCGGCACCGCGGTCGCGGTCTCAGCAGTGGGCGTACTCGTGCGGACGCAGCAGCATGGCCGCGGCCATCGCCGGAAGCATGAGCAGGTGGCCCCACAGCATCAGGGCGCCGGCGTCGATGAGTCCCAGCGACAGCGGCGCGAACAGTACGAGGAAGGGCGCGTACATGGCCGCGCCCATCTCGGCGACGGGCCGCCAGCGATGGCCGCGGAACTTCATCCACGCGGACATGGCCACCGTCATGTTCGTCGCCATGATCAGCGCGCCGCTGTAGGGGTTGTGCATCACTCCGGCGGCGCCGAGGGTGTCGAGGACGGCCATCCACACCGGGTGCAGGACCACCATGCCGACGACCATGGCCACGACCATCTCGGCGAAGTGCAGGGCGAATTTCTTGGCGCTCAGGCGGTGGCCGTCGTGGGCCGCGGGGTCGGTGGGCGCGGGGACGGCGGTCGGGGTGGCAGTGCGGTCGTGCACGGATGTCTCCAGAGGTGGGTGCGGGTCACGGGACGAGGGCGTACCCGGCCTCGTCGACCGCGGCGGCGATGTCGGCGCGGTCGACGGGCTGGGAGGCGGTGACGGTGGCGGTGCCGGTGGCCAGGTCGACGGTGACGGACTCGACGCCGGCGATGCCCGAGATCTCCTCGGTGACGGAGTGGACACAGTGCGCACAGGTCATACCGGTGATCTCGAAGGTGGTTGAGCCGATGAAGGTGCGGGGGGTGCCGGAGAGCAAGAAGGAACTCCTGGATGCGGTGGTGACGGTGCGGTCAGGTGGCCCGCGGTTCGCGGGCCGGGGATGACCGGTACTCGGTCCGCGCCCTCATCGGCCGGGCGACGCGGCCGCCGGGACCCGTATCCGCCAGGCGACCGCGACCAGCCAGCTCATCCACGCCACGTCCAGGACGAAGGCCAGCACGATGGCGATGGACTCCGTCGAGGAGAAGCCCCCGGAGCCGACCACCCAGCCCTGCACCAGGTAGCTGAGGCCGGAAAGACCCATCAGGTGGACCACCGGCCGCGGGATCCAAGCCGTCCGCGCGGCGGCGACCGCGAACAGGAGCACGGCGAGGCCCAGGGCGAAGTTCTGGTAGCTCCTCACCCCCCACTCGAGCCAGCGGACGGCCTCGGCACTCGCGAAGCGCGCCGCCTTCTCGGGGGCCGGGGCGCTCGCCCAGGCGTTCACCGCCTGCTTGAGGGCGACCCCGTCCACTGCCTGGAGGACGCCGTACAGCGCCAGCGTCGCCGCCGCGGAGGCGGCACCGAACCGGCCCGCCCACCTCGCTGTCCTGCTGCGGACGTCCAGGGCGAAGAGCAGGGCGAACAGCCCTGCGAGGAGGATCGCCATCCCCGCGAACTGGCCGAGGTGAACGAGTGTCCACATCCCGCTGTCGGCGTAAGCGGCGAACACGGCATGGTGGTCGTTCGCGTCCCCGCCGGTGTGGAACTGGGTGATCGCGATGTACAGGAGCTGTCCGGCGAGAAGCAGCGTGGCGGACAGCCGCAGCGACGTGCGACGCGCCAGGGGTTCGGTGTCTGCGGGGGTGACGCCCGCAGCGGGCAGGGTGCTGTACGGCAAGGGGAACTCCTCGAGGTCTCATGATGAAGCCGGGCAGGTTGAAGAATCGGCGTGGGACAGGGTGTGTCGCACCGGGAAAATCGCCGGGTTCTCCGCCGGGCTCGGGCCAGGGCGCCGACGATCGCGTCGCCGACGACGGCGGCGAAGGCCCGGTCGGCACCGGTGAGGTCGCCAGGTCCTGGTCCGGGACGGGTCCGGAGCGTTCGGTACCGTGGGGCTCGTGCTGGCCGGACGGGACCCTGAACGCGCGGCGATCGCCGCCCTGCTCGACGCCGCCCGCGCCGGCCGCGGCGGTGCGCTGGTGGTGCGCGGCGTCCCCGGGGCCGGCAAGTCGGCGCTGCTGGACGACGCGCCGGCGACCGCACTGGACCTGCGGGTGCTGCGCACCTCCGGAGTGGAGTCCGAGTCACCGCTGGCCTTCGCCGCGCTGCAGCGGCTGCTGTGGCCGCTGCGCACCCGCATCGACGCCCTGCCGGTGCCGCAGGCCGCGGCACTGCGCGCGGCGATGGGTGAGGCCGAGGGCGAGGGTGACCGCTTCCTTGCGTTCCTCGGCACGCTGAGTCTGCTCGCCGACGCCGCGGAGGAGTCGCCGCTGCTGGTCGTCGTCGACGACGCGCACTGGCTCGACGACGCGTCGTCGGCGGCGCTGCTGTTCGCCGCCCGCCGGCTGCAGGCCGAGCGTGTGGCGCTGCTGTTCGCCGCCCGCGACGGGGACGCCCGCCGCTTCGACGCCGGGGATCTGCCCACCGTCGTGCTCGGCGGCGTGACCGGCGCCGACGCCGACGCACTGCTGTCCACCCGGGCCGGGACCGGCATCGATCCGGCGGTGCGCGACCAGTTGGTCGCGGGCACCGGCGGCAACCCGCTCGCGCTGGTCGAGCTGGCCGGGGTGCTCACCGCCGACCAGCTGACCGGCCGGGCGCCGCTGCCCACCCCGCTGCCGCTGACCGGCGGCGTGGAGCGCGCCTTCCTCGACCGCTACCGCCGCCTCGACGAGCCCGCGCAGCGGTTCCTGCTGGTCGCCGCGACCGACGACACCGCCCGCCTGACCGTGGTCCGCGACGCCGCCGAGCGCCTCGACGCCGCTGATGCCGCCCTGGACGCGGTGGAGCGGTCCGGGCTGCTGCGCGTGGACGGCGACGCCGTCTCCCTCCACCACCCGCTGGTTCGCTCGGCGGTCTACCGGGCGGCCACCAGCGCGCAGCGCCGGGCCGCGCACCGTGTGCTCGCCGAGGCGCTGACCGGCGACCCAGAGCGGCGGGCCTGGCACCTGGCCGCCGCCGCCGACCGGCCCGACGAGGACGTCGTCGGCGCCCTCGACCAGGTCGCCGAGCGTGCCGCGGCCCGTGGCGGTCATGAGGCCGCGTCCGCCGCGTGGGCCCGCGCCGCCGAGCTCACCGCGGGGGGTGAGGCCCGCGGGCGGCGGCTGTACCTGGCCGCGTCCTCGGCCTGGCTGGGCGCGCACGCGTCGCGCGCCTCGGCACTCGCCCGGGCCGCCGCGACGGACGTGACCGATCCGCTGCCGCGGGCGCAACTGCTCGCGCTGCAGGGGCAGATCGAGTGGAACACCCGCTCGCTGAACGACGGCTATGACCTCGTCCTGCAGGCCGCCGAGGCCGCCGTCGGCGTGGACGCGGCGCTGGTGGCCCAGCTGGCGATGCTCGCCGCGTCGCTCGCGGCGTTCGGCGCCCGATCCCCGCGCGCGGTGAACCCGACCGCGCTGGTGACCGGGCCCGCGCCGGACTCGCCGCCCCGGGTGCAGGCCGCCTGGGCCCTGCTGCACGGCTTCGATGCCGTCGCCCGCAGCGACTGGGCGGCCGCCGCGGAGTCCTTCCGGTGCGCGTTCGCCCTCACCGAGGCCGACCCGGTCGACGACCATGTGCTGCAGCCCAACCTGGGCATCGCCGCGATGCTGATCGACGACGACGAGCGCGGACTGCGGCTGCACGAGCAGCAGTTGAGCGCCGCCCGCCGCGACGGCGCGCTGAACATGGTCGAGCACGCCCTCACCCGCGGTGTCCACTTCCAGATCGCGACCGGCGCCTGGTCGAAGGCCTCCGGTGCCGCCGCCGAGGCACTGCCGCTGACCGCCGGCACCGGGCACCCGGGGCTGACCGCGCTGCCCACCGCGCAGCTCGCCCTGGTCGCGGCGCTGCGTGGGGACGACACGGCCGAGCGGCACCTGGAGAGGGTCGCCGAGATCCGGGGCAAGCACCGGGTCGGCATCACCGACGGCCTCGTCGCCGACCTGGCGCACTGGACGCGCGGGCTGCGCGCGGCCGCGCGGCCGGCGACCGCGCTGCGACACCTGGAGCAGATCACGGGGCCGGTGTGGCGCCGCCTGGCCGCCCTCGACCTGTTCGATGCCGCCGTCCGCGGCGACCGACGCGATCTCGCCCGCGGCCGGCTGGCCGAGCTGGAACAGTTCGCCGCGGGCACCGGTCTGCCGGCCGCGACCGCGGTCGTCGAACACGGCCGTGCCCTGCTGGAATCCGACAGCGACGGTGACACCGAGGTCCACTTCCAGCGTGCTCTCGCCGCGCACGCCCGCTCCCCGCGGCTGCCCGACCGGGCCCGTACCCACCTGGCCTTCGGCGAGCACCTGCGCCGCGCCCGCCGCCGGGTCGACGCCCGCGAGCATCTGCGCGCCGCGCTGGCGCTGTTCGAGGATCTCGGCGCCGGCCCGTGGGCCGAGCGGGCCGCGCAGGAGCTGCGCGCCGCCGGGGAGTCCGCCCGCCGACGCGACGTCACCACCGCCACCGAGCTGACCCCGCAGGAACGCCAAGTCGCCGGCCTGGTCCGGCAGGGCCTGTCGAACCGGGACGTGGCCGCGCAGCTGTTCGTGAGCTCACGCACCGTCGACTTCCATCTGCGGAACTGCTACTCCAAGTTGGGCATCAGCTCCCGCGCCGAGCTCGCCGCGCTCGCCCTCGACCTGTGACCGGCGTGGCCCTTCGCCCGTAGACCCCGTCAGTCACCGTCGCGAATATCGGCCGATTGGCGCCCACCCCATTGACGCGCCCGCGTCCTCCGCCCTACCTTCCACCGTCGAAGCGCTTCGACGTCACGCATCGAAGCGATTCGATGAATGCTGTGTGACGTCCCTGATTTCCATCCGACTCCCCTGGAGGCACGCGATGTTGACGGCACGAAGGCGTGTGGTGGCGACGGCGGTGGTCCTCGCCGGATCCCTGCTTCTGGTCTCCTGCGGTGGCTCGGACGGCGGTTCCCCGGACGGCAGGACGCTCCGGCTGTGGCACTACGAGGGCCCGGACAGCGCGATGGGCGCCGCCTGGAACGAGGCCATCAAGGAGTTCGAGGCGGAACACCCGGGCGTGAAGGTGAAGTTCGAGGAGAAGGGCTTCGAACAGATCCAGAAGACCGCGCCCATGGTCCTCAACTCCTCCGACGCGCCCGACATCATGGAGTACAACAAGGGCAACGCCACCGCGGGCCTGCTCTCCCGGCAGGGACTCCTCACCGATCTGACCGCCGAGGTCACCAAGCGCGGCTGGGACAAGAAGCTCAGCGCGGGAGTGAAGACCACCAGCCAGTACGACACGGGCGGGGTCATGGGCTCCGGCAAGTGGTACGGGATACCCAACTACGCCGAATACACCATGGTCTTCTACAACAAGGCCCTCTTCAAGAAGTACGGGGTCGCCGAGCCGAAGACCTTCGACGACCTCACCTCCGCCATGGACACGTTCGTCGCCAAGGGCGTCACGCCGCTCGCCAACGCCGGCGCCGAGTACATGGCCCAGCAGTACCTGTACCAGCTGGCGCTGTCGAAGGCCGACCGCTCCTGGGTCGACTCCTACGAGCTCTACCGGGGCAGGACCGACTTCCACGACGCCGCCTGGACATACGGCGCGACCACCTTCGCCGACTGGGTGAAGAAGGGCTACATCAGCAAGACGTCCAGCGGCACCAAGGCCGAGGACGCCGGTGTGGCCTTCATCCAGGGCAAGAACCCGATCCTGTTCAGCGGGAGCTGGTGGTACGGCCGCTTCACGGCGGAGAACAAGTTCGACTGGGGCACCGTCCTGTGGCCCGGTTCCGACCTCACCCTCGGCTCCGGAGGCAACCTCTGGGTCGTCCCCCGGGGCGCCAGGAACAAGGAGCTCGCGTACGACTTCATCGACATCACCATGTCGAAGAAGATCCAGAACCTGCTGGGCAACAAGGGCGGCGTGCCCGTGGCGGCGGACCCCTCCGCCATCACCGACCCGCGGGCCAAGACGCTCATCGCCGACTTCAACACCGTCTCCGGCCGCGACGGCCTGGCCTTCTACCCCGACTGGCCCGTCCCCGGCTTCTACGACGTCCTTGTCTCCGAGACACAGAAGCTGATCACGGGCAGTGCGACACCGGACGCCTGCCTCGACGCGCTGCAGAAGGCGTACGACAAGGGTGTGCCGAAGAAGTGACGGCCACCGTCGAACGGGGCTCGCGGGCCGGCGGCGCGCGCCGGCCCCGCCCGCACCAGTCCTACGCCCTCTTCCTCGTCCCCGGTGTCCTCGCCTTCCTCGCCGTCATCGTCGTGCCGTTCCTGATGAACACCGGTGTGAGCTTCACCGACTGGCAGGGGGTCGGCAGCCCCCGGTGGACCGGACTCGCCAACTACCGCGAGCTGATGGACGACTCGGAGTTCTGGGCGTCGTTCCGGCACAGCCTGTTCATGGTCGTCGCCATGGCCGTGGTGCCGACGATGCTCGGACTGGTCCTGGCCGCCGCACTGTTCGACCACATCGGCAAGCACTTCGGCAGCCGGACGGCCACCGTCCTGCGCGCCTGCTTCTACCTCCCCCAGGTGCTCCCCATCGCGGTCGCCGGCATCGTCTGGAGCTGGATCCTCGCGCCCGACAACGGCACTCTGAACGCGCTGCTGAACGCGGTCGGGCTCGGCTCCTGGCAGCAGGACTGGCTCGGTGACCCGGACATCGCCCTCTACAGCGTGATGGGGGTGATGGTGTGGGTGCAGATCGGCTTCCCGCTCGTCGTCTTCATGGCGGGGCTCCAGCGCGTCGAACCTCAGTTGTACGAGGCGGCGGAACTGGACGGCGCCGGCTGGTGGCGCCGCTTCTGGCACATCACGCTGCCGCAGATCAGACCCGAGATCTCGGTCGTGCTCACCTGGTGCAGCATCGCCGCGCTCAAGGTCTTCGGCGCGGTGTACGTGCTCACCAAGGGCGGTCCGGGCGGCGCGACCGACGTCCCGTCGTACTTCTCCTTCACCACGTTCTTCGAGAAGACCCAGGTCGGTTACGGTGCCGCGATCTCCACCGTGCTGACCGTGATCATCATGCTGCTCTCTCTGATCGGCCTGAAACTCCAGACCCGTGCCGAGGACGCCGAGGAAGGGGTCCGCACATGACGACGAGTGCCCTGCGCCGCTACCCCGTTCTCGTGGCGCTCTGCATCGCGGCCCTGTTCATGGTGGTGCCGTTCCTGATCGTCGCCGTCAACGCGGTCAAGTCACCGGCCGAGTACTCCCAGCACGGACCGCTGAGCCTGCCGAGGGGCTTGTACCTGGACGGCCTCAAGGACTTCTGGCAGCGCGTCGACTACGGCCAGAAGCTCGTCAACTCGGCGCTGATCAGCGGCTGTGTGGCGGTCCTGGCGGCGGCCCTGTCGATCCTCAACGCGTACGCCATCGGCATCGGCCGCATCAAGGGCCGCACCTGGGTGCTGGCCTTCTTCGTCCTCGCCAACATGCTGCCGCAGGAGGCGCTGGTCTACCCGCTGTACTACTTGAGCAAGCAGGCCGGCCTCTACGACACCCGGCTGAGCGTGATCATCGTCTTCACGGTGCTCCAGGCAGCCTTCGGCACCTATCTGCTCTCCTCCGTGCTGGGCCGGTTCCCGCGCGAGATCATCGAGGCCGCCCGGATCGACGGGGCGAACAGGTGGCAGGTGCTGTGGCGGGTCGTGGTCCCCGTCAGCCGGCCCACCATCGGTGTGCTGCTCGTCTTCTTCTTCATCTGGACATGGAACGAGTTCCTGCTCCCCCTGGTCATGCTGATCTCCAACGACAACCAGACGGTGTCGGTGGCGCTCGGCGTCCTCCAGGGCCAACGCCTGATGGACGCCACGATGACCAACGCGGCGGCCCTGCTGGGCGTCCTGCCCGCCCTCGTCTTCTTCCTCGTCTTCCAGCGGACTCTCACCCGCGGCATCGCCGTGGGTGCCGTCAAGTAGGGGGTACGCGCTTGAAGTTCACCGACGGCTACTGGCTGCTGCGCGAAGGCGTCACCGCGGCCCACCCGGTCGAGGTCCTGGACGTGACCGCCTCCGCGGGAGCCCTGGAGATCCACGCGCCGACCCAGCCCATCCGCCACCGCGGCGACCTGCTGAAGGGACCGGTCGTGACGATCAGCGCCCACGCGCCGATGCCGAACGTCATCGGCCTCACGATCACCCATTTCCAGGGCGAGCAGCCCCGAGGGCCGCGGTTCGAGGTGCGGCGGGACGACCTCCCGGGACCCGGGGAACGTCCCCCCGAAGGCAGCACGGCGCAGGTGGAGTACGACGACGAGCACGCCACCCTGACCTCCGGGACCCTGTCGGTGCGCGTCACCCGCACCGGGCCCTGGCACGTCGACTTCCTCGCCCACGGCCGTGTCCTCACCAGCAGCGGCCGCAAGGGCATGGGCATCATGCACGACGCCACCGGCGCCCACTATCTGCGGGAGCAGCTGAGTCTGGGCATCGGCACCTCGGTGTACGGCCTCGGCGAACGCTTCGGGCCGCTCGTCAAGAACGGCCAGGTCGTCGACATGTGGAACGCCGACGGCGGCACGGCGACGGAACAGGCCTACAAGAACGCCCCGTTCTACCTGACGAACGCGGGATACGGCGTCTTCGTCGACCATCCGGGCAAGGTGTCCTTCGAGGTCGGCTCGGAGGCGGTGTCCCGGGTCCAGTTCAGCGTGGAGAGCCAGCAGTTGACGTACTACGTCATCCACGGGCCCACCCCGAAGGACATCCTGCGCACGTACACGGCCCTCACCGGCCGCCCGGCGCTCCCGCCCGCCTGGTCGTTCGGCCTGTGGCTGTCCACCTCCTTCACCACCTCGTACGACGAGGCCACCGTCACCTCCTTCATCGACGGCATGAGGGAACGCGAACTGCCGCTGTCCGTCTTCCACTTCGACTGTTTCTGGATGCGCGAGTTCAACTGGTGCGACTTCCGGTGGGATCCGCGGGTGTTCCCCGACCCGGAGGGCATGCTGGCCCGGCTGAAGGCCAAGGGCCTCCACATCTGCGTCTGGATCAACCCGTACATCGCGCAGCGCTCGCCCCTCTTCGCCGAGGGAAAGGCCCTCGGCCATCTGCTCAGAAGGCGCGACGGCAGCGTGTGGCAGTGGGACCTGTGGCAGCCGGGCATGGCGCTCGTCGACTTCACCAGCCCGGCCGCCCGCGACTGGTACGCGTCCAAGCTGGAGGCACTGCTTGCACAGGGCGTCGACTGTTTCAAGACCGACTTCGGCGAGCGGATCCCTGTCGACGTGGCCTACGCGGACGGCTCGGACCCGGAGCGGATGCACAACTACTACACGTACCTGTACAACCGCACCGTCTTCGAAGTGCTGCGGAAGCACCGGGGCGAGGACGAGGCCGTCGTCTTCGCGCGCTCGGCGACCGCCGGCAGCCAGCGCTTCCCCGTGCACTGGGGCGGCGACTGCGAGGCCACCTACGAGTCGATGGCCGAGTCGCTGCGCGGCGGGCTCAGTCTCGGGCTGTCCGGCTTCGGGTTCTGGAGCCACGACATCGGGGGCTTCGAGGGCACCCCGACCCCGGCGCTGCTCAAACGGTGGATCGCCTTCGGGCTGCTGTCCTCGCACAGCCGGCTGCACGGCTCCTCGTCGTACCGTGTGCCCTGGCTGTTCGACGAGGAGGCCGTGGACGTCCTCAGACTGTTCACCCGGCTGAAGATGCGCCTCATGCCGTACCTGTACGAGGCCGCCCGCGCCGCCCGCGCGGAGGGGGTGCCGCTGATGCGGGCGATGGTGCTGGAGTTCCCGGACGACCCCGGCTGCGCGCATCTGGAGCGGCAGTACATGCTCGGGCCCGATCTGCTCGTCGCTCCGGTCTTCGACGACGAGGGAGACGTCTCGTACTACGTGCCCGAGGGGACGTGGACCCACTTCCTCGACGGGCACACCGTGACCGGCCCGCGCTGGGTGCGCGAGCGGCACGGGTTCTCCAGCGTTCCGCTGCTGGTAAGGCCCGGTGCGGTGATCCCGGTGGGCGCGGTGGACGACCGGCCCGACTACGCGTACGCCGACGGCGTCACCCTGCGCGTGTACGGACTGGAGCCCGGGGCGCGGGTGACCGTGCCGGTGGGGGACGTGACGTTCACCGTCGTCCGGGAGGGCGACACGCTGCGGGCCGCCGGCAGCGACCCGGCCGCACCCTGGGCGCTGGCCTGCGGGGAGCGGATCGCGCGGGCGCCCGCGGGCACCGGATTCCTGTCGCTGGAGCTGAAGGCGGCCTGATGGTTCCTCCCCCACTGGAGCTGGACTGACCATGGTGAAGATCACGGACGTGGCACGGCACGCGGGTGTGTCCCCGAGCACCGTCTCGTACGCCCTCAGCGGCAAGCGCCCCATCTCCGAGGAGACCCGGCAACGCGTCGAGGCGTCCATCCGCGAGCTGGGCTACCGGCCGCACGCCGGTGCCCGGGCACTGGCCAGCAGCAGGTCGAACGTCGTGGCGCTGGTCGTCCCGCTGCGCTCCGGCATCCATGTCCCGGTGGCCATGCAGTTCGCGGTGTCGGTGGTGACCACCGCGCGCGGGCACGACCACGACGTGCTGCTGCTCACCCAGGAGGAGGGCGACGAGGGACTGCGCAGGGTCGCGGACACCGCTCTGGCCGACGCGCTGATCGTCATGGACGTACAACTGCGCGATCCGCGGCTGCCGTTGCTGCGGTCACTCGACCGGCCCTCGGTGATGATCGGGTTCCCCCTGGAGCCCGGCGGACTCACCTGCGTCGACCTCGACTTCAGGGCGGCGGGCGAGCTGTGCGTGGAGCGGCTGGCGGGTCTGGGGCACCGCGTCGTCGCGCTGGTCGGGTCGCCGCCCGAGGTGTACGTGCGGGAGACGGCGTTCGCCGAGCGGGTGGTACAGGGGTTCACGGCCGCCGCCGACCGCAACGGGCTCGCGTCCTCCGTCCACCCGTGCGAGGCCACGCCCGCGGCCGCCCGCCGCATCGCCGAGCAGATGCTGCGCGGGCAGCCCGCGCTGACCGGGGTGGTCGTGCACAACGAGGCGGTCCTGGAGCCGCTGATCGACGCCTTCGAGCGGCTCGGACTGCGCGTCCCCGGTGACCTGTCCGTCACCGCGATCTGCCCCGACGAGCTCGCCGAGTCCCTCCGCGTCCCCGTCACATCGGTCGCCCTGCCGTCCGCCGAACTGGGCGCGCTGGCCGTGGAGTTGCTGATGAAGAAGCTGGACGGCACGGCCGTACCCGAGGCGACGCTGCTGCCGCCCCGGCTGACGGACCGCGCGAGCACGAGGCCGCGCGACGTCCCCTGAAGTTCCCCACCCAGCACAGCACTTGCCGAAGGAGCCGTGACATGAAAGGCACCAGAGGAAGACGCAGAACCACCCTCGCCGTGGCGCTCGCCCTGATCGCGGGCCTGAGCGCCACAGCTCCCGCCCACGCCGGCGACCCCGTCCACCCCTTCCGCGACCCGCGCCTGCCCGTCGACCGGCGCGTCGACGACCTGCTCTCCCGGCTGACGCCCGACGAGCGGATCTCCCTTCTCCACCAGTACGAGCCCGCGATCCCCCGCCTCGGCATCCGGGAGTTCCGCACCGGCACGGAGGCCCTGCACGGAGTGGCCTGGCTCGGCAAAACCACCGTGTTCCCGCAGGCCGTCGGACTCGCCTCCACCTGGGACCCGGAGCTGATCCGGCAGGTCGGCTCGGCGGTCGGCGACGAGGCACGCGGCTTCCAGCAGGAACGCCCGGCCGGCTGGGGCCTCAATCTGTGGGCGCCCGTGGTGAACCTGCTGCGCGACCCACGCTGGGGCCGCAACGAGGAAGGCTACTCCGAGGACCCCTACCTCACCGGCTCGATCTCCGCCGCATACGGCACCGGTCTGACCGGCGGCGACCCGGACCACCTCAAGACGGCTCCCACGCTCAAGCACTTCCTCGCCAACAACAACGAGTACCAGCGCGACACCACGTCCTCCGAACTGCGCCCGCGCGTGCTGAAGGAGTACGACGAGCAGGCCTTCAGGCCCGCGATCGAGGCGGACGCGGCAACCGGGGTGATGTCCTCCTACAACCTCGTCAACGGCCGCCCCGACACGGTGGACCCGGCCCTGGACGACACCGTGCGCTCCTGGACCTCGCGGGACCTGCTGAACGTGACGGACGCCTTCGCGCCCGGCAACCTGACCGGCAGCCAGGGCTACTACGGCACCCAGGCGGAGGCGGACGCGGCGGCGCTGAAGGCGGGAATCGACAGCTTCACCGACAACGACACCGATCCCGGACCGACCACGGCGGCTGTCAAGTCGGCGCTTTCCAGCGGGCTGTTGAAGTCCTCGGACATCGACACCGCCGTCCGTCACATCCTGAGCATCCGCGTCCGGCTCGGCGAGTTCGACCCGGGGGGCGGCAGATACGGATCGATCGACGAGTCCGTCATCGACAGCCCCGCGCACCGGAAGCTGGCGCGCACGGCGGCGACCGAGGCGGCGGTGCTCCTGAAGAACGACGGAGCGCTGCCGCTGAGGAAGTCCTCCAGTGCCGCCGTCGTCGGCCCGCTCGCCGACACCCTCTACACCGACTGGTACTCCGGCACCCTCCCCTACGCGGTCACGCCGAAGGACGGCATCGCGGCCAAGCTCGGCGCTCCGGTGACGAGCAGCGAGGGTGTGGACCGGATCGCCCTGAAGAACACGGCGAACGGGAAGTACGTGACGGCGGGCACGGGCGAGGCGGGCGCGGCCCTGAAGGAGACCACGGACGCCGGTGTGCGTGCGCAGTTCGACGTCTTCGACTGGGGTTCGGGCATCGTCACCCTGCGCTCGGCGGCCAACGGCAGGTACGTCGGCTACGACTGGTCGGGTTTCGTCAACGACCAGACACAGCCCAACGGCTGGTTCGTGCAGCAGCAGTTCGAGCTGGAGCGGCAGGCCGACGGGACGTACCTGCTGCGGTACGCGGGGTACGAGACCGGCGAGTCCTGGTGGTCGAACCCGGTCTACCTCGGCCCGGCCGGCGCGGACGGCACGCTCGGCCTCGTACCGAAGGACCAAGCGGCGCACTACGCGAAGGACGTGATCCGCAGCGGCGTCGACGAGGCGGTCGCCGCGGTCAGGGGCAGGGACACGGCCGTGGTCGTGGTCGGCTCGATGCCCGCGATCAACGGTCGCGAGGCGCACGACCGCACGGACATGGGACTGGCGCCCTCCCAGCAGGCGCTGGTCAAGGCGGTCCGCCGGGCCAACCCCCGGACCGTGGTGGTCGTGGAGAACAGCTACCCCACCACCCTCGGAGCCCTGCAGAAGGAGGTCCCGGCCCTGCTGTGGACCACGCACGCCGGCCAGGAGACCGGCAACGCCCTCGCCGACCTCCTGTACGGCGACGCGAACCCGGCGGGCCGCCTCACCCAGAACTGGTACCGGTCCGCGTCCGACCTCCCCTCCATCCTCGACTACGACATCATCAAGTCCGACCGCACGTACCAGTACTTCAAGGGCCGGCCGCTGTACCCGTTCGGCTACGGCCTGTCGTACACGGCGTTCCGCTACGGCGGGCTGCAGCGGGTTTCGGACGGGTACGAGGTGGCGGTGACGAACACGGGGCGGCGGGCCGGCGACGAGGTGGTCCAGTTGTACGTCCACCAGCGGACGTCCCGTGACAAGCAGCCGCTGAGGCAGTTGAGGGCGTACGCGCGGGTGTCCCTGAAGCCGGGCGAGACGAAGACGGTGCGGCTGAGGCTGGCGACGTCGGATCTCGCGCACTGGGACGTCACGCGCTCGAAGTGGGTGGTGGAGTCGGGGACGTACGACGTGATGGCCGGCGCGTCGTCGGCGGACATCCGGGCGCGTACGTCGCTGAAGGTCCAGGGCGAGACCATCCCGCCCCGGGACCTCGGGAAGGCGACACGGGCCGAGAACTTCGACGACTACCGCGCAATCAGCCTGGTGGACGAGTCGAAGTCGAGGGGAACGGCGGTGGCCGCGACGGCCGACGGGGCGTGGCTGAAGTTCACGGACACGCAACTGGGCTCCGGTGCCGCGCGGTTGACCGCCGAGCTGGCTGGGGCTTCCGGCACGCTCGAGGTGCGCATCGGTTCGCCCGGCGGCAGGATCGTCGGCTCGGCGCGCTTCGACGGCACATCGTCCCCGTACACCTACAGGACGGCGACGGCGCCGCTGGCGGCGGGCGCGAAAGGCCGTGCGGACGTCTACCTGGTGCTGAGCAAGGGGCTGCGTATGTCGGCCTTCAGCCTGCGCTGAGTTCGCACGGTTCGTGGGGCGGGCTGCCGGGCCCCGACGAGTGCTGGGCGGTCTCGACGACGCCCGGTTCGTGGGCGGCAGCCCGTCCCGACAGGCCGCTACCGGCGAGCGACGAGTGCCGGAAGAAGACGATGCGCGTTGTCGCGGTTGATGCAGCGGCGCTGTTGTTCGTCGAGGGCGGGGTCGTTGTCGAGCGCGGGTGCGGTGACATCCGTGACCAGGTGTGCCGGGGTGGGTGGCCAGTCACTGCCGTAGAGAATGCGGGAGGGGTCCACGGTGGACAGCAGACTCGGCGTGGACGACGGGGACATGGGGCCGGCCGTGTCGTAGTAGAAGCGGTGCAGGTAGTCACGGACCCGGGCGGGTTCCACCTTGGGCGTCAGGTGGTCGCTGAACACCTCGACGCGACCGGCGATGTACGGCAGGAAGCCGCCTCCGTGCGGGAGGATGAAGGTGATGTCCGGGTAGCGGTCCAGCGTCCCGTTGAGGATGAGGCTGATCGCCGCGCGCGTGGTGTCCATCAGGAAGTCGCACAGGAACGGCGGTACGCCCTCCAGCTCCGCACCGCCTCCGGGAACGTCCATCGGGTGCGTACTGACCACGGCGGAGCGCTCGTTCAGCTCCGCCAGGATTCTGTCCTGGTCGGGATGACCGAGGTAGACACCCTTGACGCTGGTGCGCACACTGACGCCGACAGCCCCGAGTTCGTCCATTCCGTGGGTGAGCGACCACATGGAGAGCTCGGGGCTGTCGAGGAACAGGGGGGTGTAGAAGGCGAAGCGGCCGGGATGGCTTGCGGCGAGGTCGCCGGCGGCCTGCAGGGCGACATGGGCGCTTTCCTTGCGCACCTTCGGATCCTGGAGGCGGCCCAGCATCGCGACGGTGAACACGCTGGTCCGGATGCCTGCCGCGTCCATCATCCCGAGAGCCGTACCGAGATCCCACTGGGTCCACCGCGGCAGGTTCCCACGCTGGACGATCTCTTGTCTCTCCGCCCAGTCGAGCCATTCCGGCGCGGTGTAGTGGTGGTGTACGTCGACACGCGCCCGGCGTGCGTCGTCCTCGCCCGCCCCGGTCGGCCCGCTGTTGGCTATGCCGGTCACCGCGGCCGTACCCGCGGCTGTCTGTATATCTGTCATGGACAGGCTCCCGTTTCTGTGGTGACGCCGGTGACGCCCGGGAAGTCGTGCCTGTGAAGGAGGCTCCGCGTTCCGGGCCGCGGCGGGGTTCAGCGCCCGAGAATCTGGAGGAGAGCGCCGGTCAGTTCCTTTTCCATGTCCGCCGTCCCGGCCTCGGCCCGCCAGGCCACGAAGCCGTCCGGACGTACCAGCACCGCGCCCTCCGGTGCGACGCCGTGCACCGAGGCCCAGTCCGCGTCGCCGCCGGTGTCCAGGTCGTACTCCGCCCCGTCGCCGACGGAGTGGACGTCGAGCGGTACGTTGAGCCGCGCGCCCGCGGTACGGGCAGCGGTGTGCCAGGCAGGACCCCCGCAGAGCAGGACGAAGGACCGCTCGTACAGGTCGACGGTGGAGACCTTCGCCCCGTCGCGTGTGACCCAGAGATGCGGTGCGCGGCTTCCGGGCTCGCCGTTCAGGCACAGGACGTCGGGGAGGACGGGGTCGTCCGCGTTCGCGCCCACCACCGCCCGCGATGCGTAGCGATAACCCAGCGCCACGGTCATCAGGTCCGCGGTGTCGTTCGACGCCGTCCTGGCGGAGTAGCCGGGGTGCTGTTCGCGAGCCGCCTGGATCGTCGCCCGCGCGCTGGTGGTCTGTGCCACCGGCCTGCGCTCGGCCTCATAGCTGTCCAGCAGCGCCGGGTCCGCCCAGCCCCGGAGGACCCCGGAGATCTTCCAGGCGAGGTTGTGCGCGTCCTGGATACCGGTGTTGGATCCGAACGCCCCGGTCGGCGGCATCTCGTGAGCGGAGTCACCGATGAGGAAGACGCGTCCGTCCCGATAGCTGTTCGCCACGCGGTCCGCCGCGTGCCACGGTGCTCGTCCGGTGATCTCCACGTCCAGATCGCGCACCCCGGCCGCAGCCCGGATGTGGTCGGTGATCCGGGCATCGGTGAAGTGCTCCAGCGTTTGTCCGCGCTCCGGGAACCAGGGCACGTGGAAGACCCACTGCTCCTCGTTGTCCACGGGCAGCAGCACGCCTTCGCCGGCGGGGTCGGTGACGTAGCAGACGACGAACTTCTGCTCCCCCGCGACCTCGCGCAGCATCTTGCTGCGGAAGGTGACGCTGACGTTGTGGAACAGATCGCCCGAGCCCGAGTGCTCGATCCCGAGCCGCTGGCGGACGGGGCTGCGGGGACCGTCGGCGGCGAGCAGGTAGTCCGACCTCACCGTGTACGTCTCGCCGGTGTCCCTGGTCTGCAGAACGGCCTGCACCCCGTCGTCGTCCTGGCTGAAGGACAGCAGTTCCGTGCTGAAGCGCACGTCCCCGCCCAGGTCGCGGGCACCTTGCAGCAGGACCGGTTCCAGATCGTTCTGGCTGCAGGCGCAGCGCATCGTCGAGCACAGGTCCGCCTCGGGCGGCCTGCCCGTGATCCGCGCCGAGAGCCACCGCCGGTTCGTTCCGCGCAGGGTGTCCACCTGCAGGATCCCGTGGTTCTTCGACAGCGTGGTCGCGGCCTGCCGGATCCGCGGTTCGAGCCCGGCGGTCCGGAACAGTTCCATCGTCCGCATGTTGTTGCCGCGGCCGCGCGGATGCGCAGACGTGGCGGCGTGACGCTCGACGACACAGTGCTGGATGCCCAGGCGTCCGAGGAACACGGATGCGGACAGGCCCACGAGTGAGCCCCCCACGACCAGGACGGGCACATACTCGTTGCCGCGATCGTTCATCGCGTTCTCCTCCGGATCAGCGTCTTCGCAGCACGGGGGCCGATGGGTTCCGTGGCTCGCTCTCAGTTTTTTGCCATGCTCGGCGAGCCGATAAGCAGCGATCACCCGAACAGAGGCACATCCGCCCCGCCGCAGCCCGTACGAATGGGCCCCGGCGGCCGTGCGGGAGGCCAGTGGGTGCGATCGGGCGAATCGCGTTTATGCACGGGATCCTTCCGGGGACCGGTGGATGGTAAGTCGCACATCTGCTGTCCCGTGGCCGGGGCGGAAGCTTTCAGAAAGGCCGGGATGATGACTCAGCTCGACGAACGGGACACGACGAACTCGACAGCGGACGCGATCGCGGCGGCCTCACGCGGTTCAGTGGAGTACCGCGCCAACCCCTATCCGGTGTACGCGTGCCTGCGTGAGTCGGCCCCGGTGTGCCGGCTGACTCCCCCGCACGGGGTGTCCACCTATCTGATCACCCGGTTCGACGACGCCAAGGCCGCCCTGACGGACCCCCGCATCAGCAAGGACATGTACGCGGCGATGGACGCGTACCACACCATCTTCGGCGACTCGTCCATCGCGCTCGACGACAACATGCTCTTCGCGGACCCGCCCAAGCACACCCGGCTGCGCCGCATCGTCAACAGGGCGTTCAGTCCGCGGCGTATCGAGTCCTTGGGTCCTCGTATTCAGCAGGTCACCGACGAACTGCTGGACCGCTGTTCCACCGACGGGCCCATCGACCTGCTGTCGTCCTTCGCCTTCCCGCTCCCGCTCATCGTGATCTGCGAACTCATCGGAATTCCCGAGCACGAGCGCGCACAAGCACAGAAATGGTGCACCACCGTCGCACGGACCGGATTCAGCAAGGCGGACAAGGAAAAGCTGGCACAGGCCGAGGGATCACTGCGGGACTACTTCGCCGAACTCATCTCGCGGAAGCGGGAGAACGCGTCCGACGACCTGCTCAGTGATCTGATCCGGACGCAGGACGAGCAGGGCGCCATGACCGACGGCGAGCTTCTGTCGACCCTGTGGGTGCTGCTCTTCGCCGGCCACAAGACGACCGCGTACCTCATCGGCAACGCCGTGTTCAACCTGCTGACCCATCGCGACCAACTGCACGAGGTCCTGGAGGACCCGGAACTGCTGCCGAACGCGATCGAGGAGGTCATCCGCTTCGAGGGCTCGGTGGAGAACGCGACGTTCCGGCACGCGCTGGAGGACATCGACATCAGCGGCACGCTCATTCCCAAGGGTTCCCTCGTGCAGGTCGCGGTCGCCTCCGCGAACCGGGACCCGGAGAAGTTCGCCTGCCCCGACACCTTCGACGTGAAGCGGCCGGGTCTGCAGAGCGCGCACCTCGGCTTCGGCAGCGGGGCGCACTACTGCCTCGGTGCGCCGTTGGCCAGGATGGAGATGCGGACGGCGCTGACCACGCTCTTCCAGAAGTTCCCGAAGATCGACCTCGACTTCCCGGCGTCCGAGGCCGAATGGCTCAAGGTCCCGTTCCCCGCCTTCCGCGGACTTGAGAGGCTCCCTGTCACGCTGGTTCCGTGACCGGTCGTCGGGTACCCCGGGCCGGCACACCCACGGGCCTTCGGCGCACATCACGCCGAAGGCCCGTGACCTTTACGCGTACCTGAGCGGCCCTGCCGCCGACGGATCCGCCATCACCACCGACCTCCTGGTCGCGCGTCCTACCGCTGCTCTCCCCGGCCGAGCCCGCCTGCACCGGCACCTCGTTCATCGAGACCGATCTGCTCGACGCCGACGCCCGGCACCCCGGCAGCGCCGCCCTCCTCGGTGACGGGTTCTTCATCTGCCTCGGTGATCAGCGCGGCTTCCTCGCGCACCGGGAGGCTCACGCCCGGGACATGGTCCCAGCGGTGTCCGACGGGCAGGGCGAACTCGGCCTGGCGATCGCCGCCCACCCCGGCGACACGGAGGCGGCCCTGACCGCGTACGAGGAAGCGCTCTTCCCGCGCGGCGAGGCGTCCGCCGCCGAGTCCGCCACCAGCCTGGAGACCATGTTCGGCGAGCGGGGCCTGGAGCGAATGACCGAGTTCTTCGCCTCCCACCGGAAAGCCGAGTGAAGCCGCATCAGGACGAGGCCGCCCGACCGTCACCGGGCGGGGGCGGGAAGACCAGCGTCGCCAGGTAGTCGTCGAGGAGCTCGATCTGGCGGTGGGGCGGGAACGCCTCGGGGTCGAGGAGGGCCTGTACGACCAGGCCGAGCACGAAGGACTGGATGCCGGCCGCGACGCGGGCCGCGTCTCCTGCGGGCAGTTCGCCGAGCTGCTGGGCCGCGGCGACCAGGTCGCGGAGCTTGTCGCGGCTTCGCGCGTACTTGCCGGCGTAGTCGGCGCTCAGCTCCGGGTCGGCGAGCGCGATGTCCCAGGAGGACACCCAGATCCGGTTGCTGACGGTGGCCTCGTCCGTCAGCGGCAGGACGTCGAGGAGCGCGGCCCGCACGGCGGACATGCCTTTCCCCGCGGTACGGCGAAGACGGGCGTCGCTGCGCGGTTCGAGCAGGTCCAGGGCGTATGCGACGAGGTCGCGCTTGGTGGGGAAGTAGTGGGTGAGCAGACCGGTGGTCGCGTCGAGTTCGGCGGCGACGGCGCGCATGGTCAGTCCGCCGAAGCCGTGCGCGGCCAGCACCCGCCAGACCGCTTCGGAGACGTCGCGCCGGCGGGCCTCGTGGTCCCCCTTGGTGCGTGGCATGCTGCTACCGTACATAACCATAACGCTTGTTGTGTGAATGGGGTCACCATGTTCTCCCTGCCGCTGCGGGACAACGCTCTTCTGCGTCCGCTCGAGATATGGCACGCCGAGGAGTTCGCCGCCCATATGGACCGGGCGCGCGAGCACATCCGGCCCTGGGTCGGGGCGAAGTTCGTCACCGACGATGTCGACGGCGCGCGGGCCACGTTGCGCCGGTACGCGGAGCGCCAGGCCGCGGACGGCGCCCGCATCTACGGCATCTGGCTCGACGGCGTGCTGGTCGGCGGCGTGATGTTCGTGGACTTCGACGCCGTCTCCGGTTCGTGCGAGATCGGTTGCTGGCTGGAGCCGGCCGCCGAGGGGCACGGCCTGGTGACGGAGGCGTGCCGCACCTTGCTGGAGTGGGCGTTCACCTCCCGCGGGGTGCACCGGGCCGAGTGGCACTGCCGGGCCGACAACGGGCGCAGCTCCGCGGTGGCCAAGCGGCTCGGCATGACCCTCGAGGGTGTGCGGCGGGAGTACTGGCCCTACGGCGGCACCCGTTACGACAAGGAGATGTGGGCGGTCCTCGCCCCGGAATGGCGCGCCCACCGCCAGTGACGGCAAGCCCTCGTGCCCGGTTCGAGGAACGGGAGGGCCCCGTACGTCAGTCGTACGGGGCCCCAGTGACTTGCCCGGTCGAGCGAGGATGATCCGGGTCAGGGGTTGGCGGCCGACCGCTCGTCGTCGGTGAGGGGCGGCTTGGCCAGGAACGGACGCTTCGGTCCGAGCAGCATCGGGACGAGCATGTCCGGGGAGAACAGGCGGGTCGCCGGCTTCTCCATGCTCATCACGTCCAGGAGGGCGCCGAGCGCGCGCGGGTTGCGGGCGCCGGTGGCCACTGCCCGGTCGACGAACGCGGCGAGGTAGCGCTCCACTGCGGTGGGCGGGGTGACACTGGCGCCGGGGTAGAACGCGTCCTGGCCGACGGCCAGGTCCCAGGCGGCGGCGACGGGCCGGGCCGCGACGCGCTGGAGGCGGCGCGCGAGACCAGGGGCCGTGACCGGGGTGGTGCGCAGGGTGTCGCGGACGGCGAGGGCGCCCTGAGCGGCGACGGTGAGGCCGTGGCCGTAGACGGGGTTGTATCCGGCGATGGCGTCACCGAGGAGGGTGAACCCGTCGGGCCAGCGGGCGAGTTTCTCGTAGTAGCGGCGGTGGTTGGCGGTGCTGCGTGTGGTGGCGACGTCGCCGAGCGGCTCGGCGGTCTTGAGCAGTTCCCCGATGACGGGGTCGCCCAGGCCGAGCGCGAAGTCGACGAACGCGTCGGGGTCGCCGGTGGGTTCGCCGCCGCGGGTGCCGGAGAGCGTGACGATCCAGCGGCCGTCCTCCACGGGCAGGATGATCCCGCCCTGGCCGGGCGCGTGTGCGGGGTTGGCCTGGACGTTGATGAGGGGGAAGTCCCTGTCGGCGGTGGTGCCCGGTGCGCGGTAGACGCGGGTGGCGTAGGCGACGCCGGCGTCGACTTCCCGCTCGGTGACGCGGGGCAGGCCGAGGTCCTCGAGCCACTGGGGGGCACGGGATCCGCGGCCGGAGGCGTCGATGACGAGGTCGGCGGTGAGGACGGACGTGTCGTCGCCCGTGCGGACCTGGACACCGGTGACACGGTCGGCGTCGCCCACGAGGGCCAGGGCGGTGGTGTTCTGACGGAGCGTTATTCGCTGGTCGGCGAGGACGTGCCGGCGCAGCACGGCGTCGAGGAGGTCGCGGGAGCTGACGAGGTTGCGGTGGTGCGTCGCCGTGAAACGGCGGAACCACACCTCGTTGGGAGCGCGGGAGACCATGTCGCCCATGATGTGGACCAGGCGGCCGCCCTCGGCGACGACGCCGTCGACGAGGCCGGGCACCAGGTCGTTGAAAGCGCGTACGCCGCCGCTCCACACCAGGTGGGCATGCCGGGCCTGGGGAACGCCGCGGCGGGGCTCGGGGCCGTCGGGCAGGGTGTCCCGTTCGAGGAGGGTGACGTCGGCGTGGTCGGTGAGTGCGGCGGCGGCGAAAAGACCCGCGGCGCTGGCGCCGATGACGATGACGGTGGGCCGGCGGGCGGTTGTGTCAGGCATGTGCGGTCACACTCTCTGTGCTGGTCACCCGCCGGCGGATGCTGCCGATGAGGCGGGGGCGGGACAGGGCCCGGGAGACGGCGTCGATGTGGTCGGCGATGTCGGGTGCGGCCTGCTGGGGCCGGCCGCCGACGATGGGGGTCTGGTCGCGGTACGCGTCGGTCGCGGCCTGGACGGCGACGGCCCCGGCGATCCCGTGGGCCTCGTCGGCGCCGTGGGCGGCCGCGGCCGCCTCGTACGCCTGCCGGTAGAGGCCCTGGTCGAGGTAGGGGGCGAGCAGGCGCAGCGCGTCATGGATGCGCTGCCGGCGCTGCATCAGGCGCAGATCGACCGGGGCCCAGAAGCCGAGCCGGGCGGTGGCCGCGGCGGTCCTGACGACGCGGACCACGCGCCACAGGGACCGCAGCCGCCGGTAGTCACGCTGGTCCCGGCTCCACCGTTGCAGGGCGGGCCCGGTCTGCGGGGCGATGAACCCGAGGGCGACCAGAATGGCTTCCATGAGCGCGAAGGGAGGCGCGGCCTTGGTGCTGAGAACATCGAGGTCGGCTCCGAACCAGCGGGCGCTCACCGCGATCAGCTTGGTGACGTCGAAGACCAGCCCGGAGGCGAACCCGAGTTGCAGGAAGACCACGCCGGTCTTCAGCCACCGGTTGGTCACTTCGGGCAGCCACCGCCACAGCATGTAGGTGGCGACCAGGGCCGACACCATGTGCGCGAGCACGTACAGCAGGATGTGCTCGCGCATCCAGGGCGTGCAGGCGTAGTAGGTGTCGAGGTCGTAGACGCGGGGTTCGGGGGCGTGGGCCAGGAGGAACGTCGCCCAGAGGCCGACTCCGACGGCCGCGTAGATCCAGTAGATGCGGATCATCCGCCGCCGACGGCCTTCGGAGGGTGCCTCCCGCCACCGGATGATCATGGTCAGGCCGGTCGCGTTGAACGCGGTGAGGAACGAGTACGCCCAGGGCGCCGCGATGTTGGGGACGCCGGTCAGTACGTTGAGCCGGTGAATGTTGATCGGGTTGATCACCACGAGGACGGCCGTGGCCCAGGTGAGCAGCAGGGTGGTCGCCCTGACGTCGGGGTCGCGCCAGGCGCGTAAGAAGGTCGGCGTCTTGAAGGCGAGCGCGATGGCGAGCAGAGCGGTGGGCAGCAGGTACGGCACATGGAAGTGGGGGCTCATCGGAGAAGGCGCCCGCCCCGGTTAAGGAGCGACAGGTTCAGGCGGCCCTCCACGGTGGTCGCGCTGACCGGGCTCTCCGCGTACCGGCCGGTCACCCACGTGCGGACCTCACGGCCGAAGAGCAGGCCGAAGGTCTCGGCGTCCACTTCCTGGCTGTCGACCGAGTCGGACCGGGCTGCGACGGTCAGCAGGGCGTCCCGTGGGACTTCCTCCGTGGTGAGGATCTGCTCGACCGCTCGCCGCACGGCTTCGGGCGCCACGCCGGTGGTGGCGCGGGCCGCCGCGTTCATGCCGGCGACGTGGTGGCCGCAGTCACCGTTCTCCTCGTGCCACAGCTCGTGCCCGAGGATGACGAGCTGGGCCTCGGGGTGCATGCTCTGCTCGACGACGATGACGGAGCGCTCGCCGAAGTCGATCCTCATGCCGGAGACCGGGACGGGCAGGTCCGCGGGGAACGAGCGGAAGGCCAGTTGGACGGGGCGGCCCGTGCGTGCGCTCATGGCCTGGCAGAACGCGTTCATGACGGCCCTCGGTTCGTCGGGCCGCCGGACGGTCCTGGACGCTTCCCTGCCGAGGGTGGTGAGCAGAGACTTCATGGCGCGGGTACTCATCGGCCGTTGTCCTCCTGTGGGGGCATGACGGACTTGATGACGCCGGCAAGGAGCGTCTCGAGCTGCTCGGCGGTCAGGCTTCCGTGGTGGCGCATGTCCGTGGCGGCCACGCCGTACTTCTTCATCAGGGCCCGCGCGTCGTTGAGGTCGAAGAACTTCACCAGGGCGTGGAGGAGTTCGACGGAGGGAACCTTCCTGCCGTCGATGATCTGCCGGGCCCACACCTCGGATACCCCGCGCTGCCGGTGCACGGCGGCGACCAGCTCCGGCTTTCGTCTCCCGGTCCGGGCCAGGTGGGCGTCGGCGAGAATTCTCACCCGTGCGCAGACCCGTTCACCAACCTCCTCACGGGGTGGTGTTCCCCCGGCGAGGAGCGTGCGGACGGTGCTCTCCGGCAGAGCCGTCTTCTCTGCCAGCCGGAGTGGCTCGAGGAGTTCCGCACCGTTCAACCGCTGATCTTCGATGAGGGCGTCTAATCGCTGAAGCGTCTCGGAGAGGGACGACATGGGCCTCACCGGTTGTCTCCCGGTTCTCATCAGTTGCGGTATGGCGTGCAGCCTACGCGGACGACACCCGTCGTACAAAGGATCGTTTTCAGCCCGGACAACGATCGTTGTCATCTGCTGGCGGCGCGTTCGCGGGGGTCCTGGGCGCTCCGCCGTCGCCCGGACCACCTGGCTCATCAGAACACCGGCGGCCCCGCCTCCATGCGGCGCAGTACTGGCGGCAGGCGGTCGAGGTCGGGGCCGGTCTGCACTTGTCGTTCGTCCCACCAGGTGGCGCCGGCGTCGCGCAGCGGACCGATCACGTCCCTGGCCTTCGCCGCGTCCGGGGGCGTGGCACCGCCCAGCACGAACTCGAAGGGCAACTCGGCCCCGGCCTAACGGTGTTTGCGCACATAGCCGACGAGTTCGCGCACTTCGGACGCGTCCGGTACATGACCATGGCGGGCCGTCTCGAAGAGCGGCACCACGCCGTCCCACCGCGCTGCTCGCCGCATGGGCGGGCGACGCGGCCAGAACCCGCCGATCCACACCGGTGGACGGGGACGCTGCACGGGGGCGGGCAGTAGCGCCACGTTCCTGGCCTCGTAGTGCCGGCCTCGGTGGTTCACCGGCTCGCCGGACCAGTATCGCCTCAACAGGTCCAGTCCCTCGTCCAGCCGCTCGGCGAGGAGGCGTGGCTCGGCGGCGTCGCCGAAGCTGCGGTACTCGTCCTCGATCGGGCCGCCCAGCCCGGCGGCGAAGATCACCCGGCCGCGCTGAGATGGTCGCCGCCTGCTCCTGCTTCACGCCTTCCGCGCCTTCCATCGGCAAGGCCGGCGGACGTGCACCCTCGGCACGCATTCCGACACCGGCGCGCTCACCCTGTACCTGCGCGTGGGCATGAGGGTTCGCCACAGCTCCACGGTCTGCCGGAAGAGCCTGGGGATGGCCTAAACGCCGACTGTCGACCGTGAACTTGCTGGTCGGGTCGGTGCGGAGACGGGTGTGGCCACTGTTGATGCCATGTTGATCTTGCTCGGGGTGGGTGTTTGGATGGCGGGCGACCAGACAGGGGCGGAGCACTGATCCGGGGCCACCCCGACCGCACCCTCAGCCAGACGTGCGAAGGAGCGACCGGCTCGGTGTCTTGTGTTGCGCGGGCAATTCACAGAACCCGCCCCTTGCTGCTCGTGACGCTGCCTGCCGCGTACGGCACAGGCGTGTCCTTCATCCCCTCGCCTTCGGATCCGCATCGGTTCTGGATCGCGAACCTTGCAGCGCCCTTCCCGCTGATCGCTGTCGTGGCAGGCCTGCTCTGGACGGGCTGGGTACGCTCGATGCTCGCTGGGTTCGCCGGTGTTCTCTCGGCGGTCATCGGGTTCTACGGCCGTGGGCTCTGGAACGCGCTTTTTCCCCCTGACCGGATAGTCATGTACTACGGCCATCTGGGACACGGGGCCGTCGGAGTGCGGGCGCACCTCGCCTCGGAATGGGCCATCGGCATGCGGCAGTGGGTCATAGCCGCACTGATCACCGGTGCGGCCTTCGGTGCCCTTGGCAACTGGGCAGCACACAGGTCCGTGATGATCCGCGCATCCGCGCTGGCGGCCCCGTTCCTCGGTGAGGCCCTCTTCCGCGCGTTCATTGAGCGTGCCTACACCGGCGCCGCACCTCTATGGTGCGCGGAGTTCGCCGTCGGCCTGGCCATCGGTATCGCGCTGCTCACCGGCCAACGGCGGCAGCGCGCCGAATCCTTGGCAGCCGGTGCTCGGGCCCACCACGGGCGGCGAGCGGAGTGCTAGAGACCCAGGTCGCTCAGACCCGGGTGGTCGTCGGGACGGCGGCCGAGGGGCCAGTGGTACTTGCGCTCCTCTTCCTTGACAGGAAGGTCGTTGATACTCGCCAGGCGGACCCGCATCAGGCCCTGCTCGTCGAATTCCCAGTTCTCGTTTCCGTAGGAACGGAACCAGTTGCCCGAGTCGTCGTGGCACTCGTAGGCGAAGCGTACGGCGATGCGGTTCCCCTCGAAAGCCCACAGCTCCTTGATGAGCCGGTAGCCCAGTTCCCTGGTCCACTTCCTGGTGAGGAAGGCGACGATCTGCTCGCGACCGTTGATGAATTCGGCACGGTTGCGCCAGCGGCTGTCGACCGTGTAGGCGAGAGCTACACGCTCAGGGTCCCGGGTGTTCCACGCGTCCTCGGCGAGGCGGACCTTCTCGGTCGCGCTCTCCCGGGTGAACGGGGGAACAGGAGGCTTCGAGGCCATCGACTCTCCCGGAGCATCACGGTTTTCAAGGTCTGGTGCCCGCCATACCGACTCGGTCGCGTTCGGCCATTCATTGCATACCGATCATTCGCGTGATCGCAACAGCACATCCGCCCCGCTCACATGGCAACCCGCAGGTCAGAGGTCGCCGACCGTTTCCCCTCACGGTGCTTGTTCACTCTCATGGGTGCGCAGCAGCCCGACGACGTGATCCGGGCGGCGTGCGCCGCGCACGGCGCCGTAGCAACCTGGAGGCATGGCCGTGATCCACCCGCGATCACGCGCCCGTGGTTGGCGGCGTGGGGCGGTCACTGTGCGAGGTGACGGCCCGCCGTGGTGCGCGACGAAAGGTGACCCATGAAGTGCGCGGTGATCGGCGGTACCGGCCTGATCGGCTCGCAGGTCGTGAAGAAGCTCAACGCGGCAGGACATGAAGCGGCGCCGCTCTCGCTGTCCACAGGCGTGGACGTGATCACCGGCCAGGGTCTGGAGGAGGCGGTGGCCGGTGCCGACGTCGTCGTCAACGTGACGAACTCCCCGACCTTCGACGAGGCTTCCCTGGCGTTCTTCCGGACCTCCATGGACAACGTCCTGGCCGCCGGCCACAAGGGCGGGGTCGGGCACGTCGTCATCCTCTCGATCGTCGGTACCGACCAGGTGCCCGGATTCGTCTACTACCAGGCGAAGACCCTGCAGGAAGACATCCTCAAGGCCGGGCCGATCCCCTACTCCATCGTCCGCGCCACCCAGTTCATGGAGTTCATCGACGCCGTCCTGTCCTCGACCACCGAGGGCAGCACCGTCCGCCTGCCCAGCACCCTTGTCCAGCCGATCGCCGCCCAGGAGGTCTCCGACGCCGTCGCCGACGTCGCCGTCGGCCCCCCGCTGAACGGCACCCTCAACATCGCCGGCCCCGATGTCTTCGCCCTCGACGAACTCGGCCAGGTCACTCTGAACGCCCGCCCCGACGGCCGCACGGTCGTCACCGATGACACCGCCGGCATGTTCGCCGCCGTCCGCGGCGACGCCATCATCGCCAAGGGCGACGCCCGCATCGCGCCCACCCACTACAGAGACTGGCTCACGTCCCGCACATGAGGTCGGCGTAGCGGGGCGGGCGCTGCCGTAATTCCCGGGCGGACGTGGTGGCGGGTCTCGTACGGTTCCGGGATGTTGACTGTGCGAGCCATGACGGAAGCCGATGTTCCGGCTGTATCGGCGATACGAGTGACCGGCTGGCAGGCCGCCTATGACGGGATCGTGCCACGGTCCTTCCTCGACGGCATGACGGTCGAGGCGGATATTCAGCAGCGCCGTCGGCACTTCGACAGCTCGAAGGAGGGCACGACCAGCACGACCAACCTGGTGGCGGTCGACACTCACGGACGAGTGGTGGGCTGGGCGTGCCTTGGGCGTTCCGGCGGCGACGGGACCGGTGCGGCTGTGGGTGAGCTTTACGCCCTGTACGTGCAGCCCTCACTCGTCGGGACGGGAATCGGGCGTACGCTCCTCGACGCCGTGCACGCTCACGCTCGTGTGCGTGGCTTCAGCCTGATGCTGTTGTGGGTCCTCACCGACAACACTCGGGCACGTCGCTTCTACGAGCGGGCCGGCTACACCGCCGACGGTGCTGTTCAGGCTGATGACTACGACGGAGTGTCGGTGCCGGAGGTTCGTTACCGGTGCGTCCTGTAGGAGGGCGGGCGGAAAGCCCCGGAGCATGGGTCCAGGGCTTCGAGGCTTTCCCGTAAGCCGCGGTGGGTCAGGGTGACCGGGGTGACGATCAGCCGGGGAAGCGGACCGACTCCAGTACACGGGCCGTCTCCGCGTGGCCCGTGTAGTCGAGGAACAGCACCCGGGAGACGGGCAGGTGCCACGCCTGGGGTGAGAAGCGGTAGCCGCTCGTGCAGGCGGCCGTCCAGCGGTCGTAGGCCGCCGTGCGGCTGCCCACCGGGCGCAGGCCGGACTCGATCGGCGGCGACGACGTGCCGCTGGTGATGCCGTTGAAGGAACCGTCCGCGAGGGTCGGGCGGACCGGGCAGGGCTGGACGTCGGTGGCCGCGTACCAGCCGCCGGACTGACGGGCCTCGTAGGGGCGCAGTTCGTTGCCGGTGATGGAGCCGGACTTGATGGCGATTCCGGCGCAGCCGAACGCCGTGGCCAGACCGGCCCGCTGGAGGGGCTGTACGCAGGCGTCGCTGCCGTACTTCGTCAGGGTCCAGCCCGGGGGTATCTCGAACGTCAGCCCGGCGAAGGAGGTGCGCGGCCAGGCGGCGCGAGTGGGCGGTGCGACCGTCTTCTTGACGGGTGTCGGCTTCGGGGTCGGCTTTGGTGTGGGCTTCTGTGTGGGCGTGTACGTGGTGCGGGCCGGGGTGGGAGTCGGCGATGCGGTCGCCGAGGGACTCACCGGTGAACTCGCCGCTGTCTTCTGGGGAATTGACCCCCCGGTTGTGGACTTCACCGACGTGGCCCCCTCGTCGGCCGGACCGCACGCGCTCGCGGCGACAGCGAAGGTCAGGCACGCGGCGGACAGCAGCAGGGGTCTGAGACGCTTCTTCATTGGTGATCTCTTCATGGCAGGCAGGAGTGTGCCATCCGCCTGCCTGCTCGCATCTCACGCGTACATAACGAAAGTATCGCCCGCCCTTTACCCGCGGAAGATGTGGGAGCGGGCACCGCCTTGCTCGTCCACTCGCCGAGCCAACCGTATGGCTGCGGTGCGTCAGGTGAGGCTCGCGGCCTGTTCCGCTGTGTTCTGGGGGGCGTGCTCGCGGCGCGGGAGCAGCAGCGGGGTCGCCAGGAGGAGCACTCCGGCGGCGGCGAGGGCGATGCGGGGGCTGGTGACGGCGGCCAGCAGGCCCCACGCGGCGGTCAGGGCCGCGATGGCGGTGCTGGTACTGACCGACCATGCGGCGAGTGTGCGGGCGACGCGGTCGGGGTCGGTGTGGTCGAGTCGGTAGGTGGACAGCACGGGGTTGTACACGCCGCAGCAGGTGATGAGGCCGAGTTGGACGGCGATGACGAGGAGGATCCCGGGGAGGCCGGGTTGGACGAACGCCAATCCGACAGACCAGCAGGCGCGCAGTACCCCGAAGGTGCGCATCACCCTGTGCTGCCCGGACCGTGCCACGAGTCGGCGGGCCAGGCGTGAGCCGACGAGGCCACCGATGCATGGGGCCGCGAACACCAAGCCGTACTGCCAGGGTGCGAAACCGAGGCGGTTCAGCAGAAGTACGGCGAGCAGGGGTTCGGAGGCCATGATCAGGCCGTTGACCGCGAGCGTGTTGAAGAACAGCGGGCGCAGCACGGGGTGGGTGAGGATGTGGCGCCATCCTTCGAGCAGATCGCCTGCTCGAAGCCGCGGGGCGCCGGTACGTGCGGGGCGCGGCTCCGTCCCTCCGATGGCGCGGATGCCGAGCGCCGAGAGCAGGTAGCTGACCGCGTCGGCCATGACGGTCGTCACCGGGCCGAACAGCCCGATCGCGGCTCCGCCGAGCGGTGGTCCCACCATGGTCGCGGACCACGTCGTGGACTCGAACCGGCTGTTCGCGACGAGCAGGTCCTCCGGCGGCAGGAGCGCCTTCAGATACGCACCGCCGGCCGCGGTGAAGGCGATGTTGGCCGCGGCGACGCAGACGGACACGACGAGCAGCTGGGCGAAGCTGAGCCGGCCGAACGCGAAGGCGGCAGGGACGCTCATCAGAGCAGCGAACCGGACCAGGTCCGCCGCGATCATGACGGGCCGCTTGCGGCGGAACTCCACCCACGGGCCCAGCGGCACCGCCACCAGCGCCCCCACGGCCCGCCCCGCGGCGGACAGCGCCGCCACCTCGGCCGGACCGGAGTGCAGCACGAGGACCGCGATCAGCGGAAACGCGCCGAACCCGAACCCGGTGCCGTACGAGCTGACCGCGTACGAGGCCCACAACCACCCGAACCGCCGCCCCAGCGACCGCCTGCCTGTCATCTCCGAAACGCCTCTCGCCCATCCGAACAACCTCGTGCCGACCATGGGCATCCAAGCGAGTGGCGGATGGCCGGATCAAACAACCGAGGGCGAGGAACGCACAGCCATTCGTTGTACCACTGGCATGTCGGAGTGGTCCTCGACGCCCGCCTGGGCACGGTGATCGGGCCACCGCGCTGCCCAGGTGTCACGGCACATGACGCTGGTGGCACAGGCCGACTCCGGTGGAACCGAGGTGCCTCGCCTGTGGGTCAGTGGGCTCCTGGTCGCCGTCGCCTTGCCTCTGCGTACTGTGATCGCGGCCGGCCGTGGCGCCGAGGTGCTCCAGTGACGCACGCGGACGCTCCGTCGACCATCGAGGGACGCCGAAGGGTCATGTGTCCTCGTGCGCTCCAGCAGCACCTACGCGTCCCAGAGTTCTCCCAGGGCGAGCAGGTCGGCCCGGTACTCGATCCGGTCCGCCCACGGGGCGGGCCAGGCGTCCGTGCCCAGCCAGGCGCCCGCGAAGGCGCCGGTGAGGCAGGCGATGGAATCCGAGTCGCCGGAGGAACAGGCGGCTCGGCGCAGGGCGGTGACCGGTTCGTCGGGGAAGAGCAGAAAGCACAGCAGGCCGGTGGCGAAGGCCTCCTCGGCGACCCAGCCCACACCCGTGGCCAGGCACGGGTCGGTTTCCGGGGAGACGGTGCGCACGGCCTCCCGGAGCCGTCCGAGTATCTCCAGGCACTCGTCCCAGCCGCGCGCGATGAAGTGCTCGGGGGTCGGGTCCTGGGAGCGGGTCCACAGGTCTCCGAGCCAGGTGTGGTGGTAGCGGGTGCGGTTGTCTTCGGCGTACGACCGCAGCCGGCCGACGAGTCCCGCGGGGTCGGTGCCCTGAGCAAGCAGGCGTACCGCGTGCGCGGTGAGGTCCGAGGCCGCCAGGGCCGTCGGGTGACCATGGGTGAGCGCGGACTGCAACTGGGCGGCACCGGCGCGCTGTTCGTCGCTGAGCCCGGGGGCGAGCCCGATGGGGGCCACGCGCATGTTGGCGCCGCATCCCTTCGAGCCGATCTGGCTGGCCTCCTGCCAGACCCGTCCCTCCGCCTTCAGCAGAGCGCAGGCGGTCAGGCAGGTTCTGCCCGGGGCCCGGTTGTTCTCCGGCGACTGGTACCAGTCGACGAACTCCTCGCGCAGCGGCCGCTCCAGCCGCTTCGGGGTGAGCAGGCCCCGTTCCATGGCGGTTCTGAGCCCGCGGCCGAGGGCGAGGGTCATCTGCGTGTCATCGGAGACGATCGCGCGCTTCGGCAGTTCCATTTCCCGCCATGGGCCGCACTTGGCGAGAATCGAGGGCACGTCGTTGAACTCGGTCGGAAAACCGAGAGCGTCGCCGAGGGCAAGCCCGATCAATGCTCCGGTCGCGGCGCGCTTGCCCACCGTATTCGCGGTCATGAAGCCCCTTCCCTCGCTTATCGTCAAGAAGACCATAAGTGAGGTGAGGGGCTTCTTACAAGCTCGCCCGCCGGGCCACATCGTTGCCACCGGCCAACAGCTGCCAGACCCGCCTCGTGAGAACCGCTCGGCGTGATCCGCGACTTGGGCGCCGCGATTGCCTCGAGCGCTACGGATCCGGCGGCCGGAGTCCGTCACCTCGGGGAGCTCCCTTGTGCGCATCTCCTGCGGGGGGACAACGGTTCGCCCGCGGGGTCCGTATGTGACGTAAAGTCAGGCTTCCTTCGCACCGGAAGGTGGTCCGTCCATGCCTGTGCCGAGCCTGCTCGCGGTTTTCGCCCACCCGGACGACGAGTCGTTGTCGGCAGGCGGGGTGCTCGCGCGTCACGCGTCCGCGGGCGCGCGGACCGCGGTCGTCACCGCGACCTGGGGCGCAGGCACCCCGCGGGCCAGGGAGTTGGCCGAGGCGCTCCGGATCCTCGGCGCCGGCAGCCCGCGCATGCTCGGCTTCGCCGATGCGCGTGTACCGCGGTCGGCCCCGGGCTGCCCGCGGTTCCGCGATGCGCCGCTGGACGAGGCGGTGCGGGGGCTGGTGGCGCACATCCGTGAGTTCCGCCCGGACATCATGGTCACTCATGACGCGTACGGCGGTCTGCCCGGCCACCCGGATCACGTCCACACCCACCGGGTGACCGTGCTCGCCGCCCAAGCGGCCGGACTGGAGCAGTTCTACCCGGACACCGGTACCCCCTGGCAACCGCGTGCCCTGTACCTGGCCACGCACCCGCACTCGGCCGTGCCGGCACTGAGAGACGTGATCGGCGCGCGCAAGGCGAGGTTCAGCGTTCCGGACGAACACGTCACCGCGACTGTCGATGTCGGCCCTTGGATGGAGCAGAAGATCGCCGCGGTGCTGGCCCACCGCTCCGAGGTGGAGAGGGGAGCCCTACCGGGTGTGATCGCCGGCCTTTCGCCGGATGAACGGAAGCGCCTCTTCGCCACCGAGTGGTACATCCGCCATGTCCCGGTTGCGGCAGCGCCGCGTCAGACGGAACTGACCACCTGACACACGGCCCCCTCGCGAGGACGACGGCGGGCATCGCCTCCCGACTCGGGCGCCGGCATGCCGCTGTCGGTCGGCTGGAGCTGGAGGGTCCGCAGTGGTCCTCCCAACCCGCTTGGCAGAACCGGGCCTCGCTGATCACTGTGTCGCCAGCCGACCGAAAGCTGTGGTGAGCGGGTGGCGTTGGGGGCAGGATGGTCGTCATGACGGTTGACGGCTCCTCCATCGACTCCAGCAAGCCCAGCATCGCCCGCGTCTACGACTACCTGCTCGGCGGCAAGGACAACTACGCCGTGGACCGGGAGATCGGCGACGTGTTCAAACGTGACCTTCCCGGGTCGGTGGCCATCGCCTTCGCCAACCGTGCGGCCCTGACCCGGGCGGTCGAGGAGATCGTCACGACCACCGCGGTACGGCAGTTCATCGACCTGGGCAGTGGTCTTCCGACCGCCGACAACGTCCACCAGGTCGCGCAGCGCCATGCTCCGGAGTCCCGGGTCGTGTATGTCGACACCGACCCCCAAGTGCTGGTCCACGGGCGGGCGTTGCTGGAGGAGAACGAGCGGACCCGGGTCGTCCCGGTCGACGTACGGAACCCGGAGGCCATCCGTACCCACCCGGACACCCTGGAGCTGATCGACTTCGATCGCCCCGTCGCCGTCATGTTCAGCGCCATCCTCCACCACGTCAACGACGAGGAGGACCCGGCTGGAATCGTCCGCTACTGGCGGGACCAGGTGCCCTCGGGAAGCTACTTCTTCGTCAGCCATTTCCGTTCCGGCAACAACCCGGAGACGGCGGAGGCCGAGAAGGTCCTCCAGCAGACCTTCGGGCGCGGCCGGTGGCGCACCGACGAGGAGATCGAAACCCTGCTGGACGGCCTGGAGATCCTCGAACCCGGGATCGTTCCCGCTCCCCTGTGGCGTCCCGGCACGGTGGAGGGCCCGTGGAGCGGCACCGGCGAACGGGAACTCACTGTCTGGGAACGTCTCATCGCCGCCGGGCTGGCCCGCAAGGCCTAGGGTCTTTCGTTTGGATCAGGCCGGATCAGGGAGCGGGGTCTGGTGCTGGGGGCACCTCCCACGCCGTTCAGGCAGTGGGGGAGCGTCGCAAGGCGGAGGAGGGCGGCAGGGCGGAGCCCTGCCAACCGACGACAACGCGGCTGGGGGTGCCCCCTGCTCGAAGAGCTAGGGGGAGCGGTGCCAGGGCCCGCGAGCCCGGCATGATCCACACGAGAGGCCCTAGCCTCGCTCCCTCGTACGGCTCGGTCCGGGGGGCGTTGTCGCCTCGGAGATGCCCGCCGAACGCCCGTGGCAAAATCAGCGGGTGCAGATCGGGATGCTGGGTCCACTGGAGGTTCGCACGGACGACGGCCTCCTGGTCGACGTACCGGGCGCGCGGTTGCGCGGACTGCTGGTCGCCCTCGCGCTCAGGCCGGGTCACGTGGTCCCGAAGACATCGCTCATCGACTGGATCTGGGGTGAGCACCCGCCCGCCGACGCGACGAACGCCCTGCAGCGCCTGGTGTCCCGGCTACGGAAGGCGCTGCCGGGCGGGGTTGTCGAGGGGCAGACGGACGGGTACCGGTTGCCGGTGGAGCCCGACGCCGTCGACGCAGTGCGGTTCGAACGTCTCGTCGTGGCAGGCCAGGCCCGCGCCGAGGACGTCTCCCGTCGCGTGCCGCTGCTGCGCGAGGCCCTCGAACTGTGGCGTGGTGCGGCCATGCAGGACGTCGGTCTGCAGGACAGCGCCGCGTTCGACGCCGCGGTCGTCCGGCTCGAGGGGTTGCGCCTGACCGCCACGGAGGAGCGGGTCGACGCGGAGGTCGCCGTCGGACGCGGCGCGGAGATGGTCACGGAGCTGACCGACCTGGTGGCCGCGCACCCGGTGCGGGAGCGGCTCGTAGCCGCGCTGATGCGTGCGCTGGTCGCGGCCGGTCGCGACAGCGAGGCGCTGCTGGTGTACCAGCGCGCGAGGGAGGCCCTCGCCGACACGCTCGGCGTCGATCCCTCTGCGGAGCTGTCCGCGTTGCACCTCGCGCTGCTGCGGGGCGAGTTGGGGCAGCGGGAAACGAGTCGCAGGACCAACCTGCGCGCAGAGCTGACCTCTTTCGTCGGCAGGGACTCCGACGTCGCCGCGGTCCGTGAGCTCATGGCCGGGCACCGGCTCACCACCGTGATCGGGCCGGGCGGCTCGGGAAAGACCCGGCTGGCCACGGAGACCGCGCGCACGCTGCTCGGTGAACTGCCGGACGGGGCCTGGCTGGTGGAGCTCGCGGCCATCGGTTCGGACGGCGACGTGGCGCAGTCGGCGCTCGCCGGGCTGGGTCTGCGCGACGCCCTGCTCGGCGGGGCCCCGGACACGGAGCTGACGGACCGGCTCATCGCCGCGGTCCGCGAGCGCGAGGCGCTGCTGATCCTGGACAACTGCGAGCACGTGATCGAGTCGGCGGCGGTGTTCGCCCACCGGGTGCTCGGAGAGTGCCGGCGGCTGCGGATCCTGGCGACGAGCCGGGAGCCGCTCGGCATCACCGGGGAGGCGCTGTGGCTGGTCGAGCCACTGGCTCTGCCGCGCGAGGACGCGGGCCCGGAGGAGATCGAGTCCTCGCCCGCCGTCCGGCTGCTGCGGGACCGGGCCGGGGCGGTGCGCCGTGATCCGGCGGCCGACTCCCCCACGTTGGCGACGACGGTACGTGTCTGCCGGGCCCTGGACGGGATGCCGCTGGCGATCGAGCTGGCCGCGGCCCGGCTGCGCACCATGTCCATCGACCAGCTGGCCACCCGGCTCGACGACCGGTTCCGCCTGCTGACCAGTGGCAGCCGTACCGCGTTGCCGCGGCACAAGACGCTGCGGGCGGTGGTCGACTGGAGCTGGGAGCTGCTCACCGAGGCCGAGCGGACGGTCCTGCGGAGGCTCTCGGTGTTCTCCGGCGGGGCGAGTCTGGAAGCCGCCGAACAGGTCTGCGCGGGCGACGCGGTCGAGCGGGAGCAGGTGCTCGATCTGCTCACCGCACTGACCGAGAAGTCGCTGCTGGTCACCGAGGACGACAGCGCGCCGCGCTACCGCATGCTCGGCACGATCAAGGAGTACGCCGGCCGGCGGCTCGCGGACGCGGGTGAATCGGACCGGGCGCGTCACGCGCATCTCGCCTGCTTCACCGAACTCGCCGAGGCCGCGGAGCCGCACCTGCGCCGCGCCGAGCAACTGGAGTGGCTCGCCAGGCTCGGGGCCGAGCACGACAACATCGGTTCCGCGATGCGTGGTGCGCTCGCGGCGGGTGAGGCACAGGCGGCGATGCGGCTGGCGGCGGGCGCCGGCTGGTACTGGTGGCTCAGCGGTCACAAGGCCGAGGGCCTGGAGCTGATCACCGCGGCCACCAGGACGCCCGGCGAGGTGACCGACGACGTACGGGCCATGGTGTACGGACTTGTCGTGCACTTCATGAGCTCCGGGCGGGGCGACGCCCACCAGACGGCGGAGTGGATCCACAAGGCGTACCGGTTCAGCCGGCGCAGTACGGGCAGCCATCCGACCCTTGGGTTCGTGGCGGTGCTGGAACGGATGGTGCGCACGCCGGACGCGGTCCTGTCCGCGTTCGAACCGCTGCTCGACGACGAGGACGCCTGGGTACGCGCGCTGGCCCGGCTGCATCTGGGCAAGATGCGGATCGTGCTCGGACAGGGCGGCCGGGACGCGGACGCGTACCTGGAGACGGCGCTCGCCGAGTTCCGGGTGCTCGGTGAGCGGTTCGGGATCTCGTTCGCGCTGACGGAGCTGGCGGACCGGATCGCCGCGCGCGGCGAGTTCGCCGCCGCGTGCGAGCACTACGAGCAGGCGGCCGCGGTCGTCACCGAGGTCGGTGCCACGGAGGACGTCATCCGCATGCGGTCGCGGCAGGCGCAGTTGTACTGGCTGCTGGGCGACGAGGACGCCTGCGCGGCCGCGATCGCCGAGGCGCAGCGGTGCGCGGAGCGGGTCACCTGGCCCGACGCGCTGGCCGAGTTGGCCCTCGCCAAGGCGGAACTCGCCCGGTGGGGCGGCGATGCGGAAGAGGCGCGCAGGCAACTCGGTGCCGCGACGGCGATACTGGGCGACGAGGCGGAGCGGGCGCACATCCGCGCGGTGAGGCACGACCTGCTCGGCTACCTCGCCGTCGATCTCCGCGAGGCGCGGGCGCATCGCGCGGCGGCCTGCGAGGCGGCGGCCGAGACGGGGCACGCGCCGTTGGTCGCGGGAGTGCTCGTCGGGGTCGCGGACCTGGCGCTGCGCCGTGACGAGCACGAGCAGGCGGCGCGGCTGCTCGCGGCGAGCGCGGGCGTGCGCGGTCTGCCGGACCGCTCCCACCCGGACGTGGCCCGGATCGAGCGGAGCGCGCGGAGCCGACTCGGCGACGAGAAGTTCGCCGAGGCGGCCCGCGAGGGGACACGGACCGGCTGGTCTCAGCTGGTCGAGGTCACGCTCGCTTCCTGAACGCGGAGACCGCCCACACGTATCCGAGGAGGCCGAGCCCGACGCACCAAGCGAGGGCCGCGAACGCGTCGCCGCTCGACGGGTTGCCCGTCAGCAGTCCGCGCAGCGTCTCGATGATCGGGGTGAAGGGCTGGTACTCCGCGAACTGCCGCACGCCGGTCCCCATCGTGTCGGCGGGCACGAACGCGCTGCTCAGGAACGGCAGCATGATCAGCGGTACGGTGGCCAGGCCCGCCGACTCCGCGGTCTTCGCGCCCAGGCCCATGGCGACCGTGAGCCAGCTGGTCGCGAAGGCGAGCAGCACCATGATGCCGATCGCGGCCAGCCACTGGAGGAAGCTCGCGTGCGGGCGGAAACCCATCGCGAAGCCGACGCCGATGATGGCCGCGTCGGCGATCAGGCTGCGCACCGTCGTGGAGACGACATGTCCGGCCAGCACGGCGCCGTGAGAGACGTCCATGGCCTTGAACCGGTTGATGATGCCCTTCGTCATGTCGCCGTTCACGGCCGCCGCGGTCGGCCCCAGCCCGTAGGTGATGGCCATCACGAGCAGGCCCGGCACCGCGTAGTCGACGTATTTCCCCTCGACTTTGAAGGCGCCGCCGAAGACGTAGACGAACATGAGCATCATCACGATGGGAAACAGGACTGCCTGGAACACCGTGACCGGATTGCGGGCGGTGTGCTTGAAGTTGCGGCGCAGCATGATGGCCGCGTCGCCGAACGCCGTGGGAACAGTGCTCATTTCGCGATCGCCTCCGCGCTCGTGCTCGTGTGGGTGCTCGTGTCGGTGCTCGTGCTCGTGCGCCCGGTCAGGGCGAGGAAGACGTCATCGAGGTCCGGCGTGTGCACGGAGAACTCGGCGGCGTTGATCGTGTGTTCGTCGAGCGTGTCCAGCACGGCCCGCAGCGACTTCGAACCGCCGTCGCTGGGAACGCGCAGGGTCAGTTCCTGATCGCCCCGTGTGGAGCCGGCCAAAATCCGTGCCGCCGCGTCGAGTTCGTGGAGGCCGGTGAAGCGGAGCCGGACGTGACTGCCGGGGGCCTGGCGCTTGAGTTCCTCGGGGGTGCCCTGAGCGACCAGGCGGCCCTGGTCGAGCACCGCGATCCGGTCGGCGAGCTGGTCGGCTTCCTCGAGGTACTGGGTGGTGAGGAAGATGGTCGTTCCGTCGGCCACCAACTCGCGGACGATCCCCCACATCGTGCGCCGGCTGCGCGGGTCGAGACCCGTCGTCGGCTCGTCCAGGAAGATGATCCGCGGGTTGCCGACCAGCGTCATCGCCAGGTCCAGCTTCCGGCGCATACCGCCGGAGTAGGCCGACGCCGGCTTGTCCGCCGACTCCCCCAGGTCGAACCGCTCCAGCAGTCCCGCGACCACACGGCCACCCGAGCGCACGCGCTTCAGGTCCGCCATCATCTGAAGGTTCTCCCGGCCCGACAGCAGTTCGTCCACCGCGGCGAACTGACCGGTCACACCGATGGCCGCGCGCACCTGCTTGCTCGCGGTCACCACGTCGTGCCCGGCGACGCGCACCGTCCCCTCGTCGGCTCGCATCAACGTCGTGAGGACGTTCACCGTCGTCGTCTTGCCGGCTCCGTTCGGGCCGAGCAGGGAGAACACCGATCCCGCGGCAACCTCGAAGTCGATGCCGTCGAGCACGACCTTGTCGCCGTATGCCTTCCGCAGCCCTGAAACTGCGATCGCCGCACTATTCATGCCCTCACGGTCCCCGCCGGCCCAGTCACCCGCCTGTCACGCCCCTGACACGACCACTGACACGGCGTTCCACCGCGCACAGGCACGGTCCCGACCCTTTCGAAAGACATGTTTCGAGCGTAGAGTCTCGAAACATGTCTTTCGAAACCGGGGGCGCTGCTCCGCGTGAACACCGCAAGCTCACCGACCCGAAGGCCATGCGGGCCGTCGCGCATCCCACCCGCCTGGCCCTGCTCGAAGCTCTGAGTCGGCGCGAGCCGCTGACCGCGACCGAGGCCGCCGAGGTGGTGGGAGAGTCCCCGACGAACTGCGCCTTCCATCTGCGCACGCTGGCGAAGTACGGCTTCGTCGAGGAGGCGGGAGGCGGCACGGGTCGCAGTCGCCCGTGGCGGCGTGCTCACATCGGCTTCACGGTCGACGAGTCCGACCCGGCGGGGGCGATCGCCGCGGCAGCGCTCAGCGCCGTGCTGTGGGACTCCTGGCTGGAACGAATCCGCAAGATCGGCGCGATGCGATACGCGTTCCCCGAGCACTGGAACAAGATCACCAGTGCTGCCGAGTCGGTCTTCTATCTGACCCCCGAGGAAGCCGAGACCTTCAAGGCGGAGCTGACCGCCCTGCTCTTCCGCTATCGCGAGCGCCTTGAGGATCCGTCGCTGCGGCCCGAGGGCGCTGTTGCCATGGAGCTGATCCAGTTCACTTTCCCCGCCGACGCCTTGCACACCCAGGAGGACTGACCGTGCGTGCCCTTCTCACTCGCCGGGACATCCGCCTGCTCGTCGCCGCCAGGCTGATCGACATGGCCGGGAGCAATGCCCTGTGGATCGCCCTCGGTATCCGGGTCAAGGAGCTCACCGGCAGCAACTCCGCCGCCGGACTGGTCTTCTTCGCCTTCATCCTCGGCACTCTGGGCGCACCCCTGGGCGGTGCCCTGGTCGACCGGGCACGGCGTCGGCCGCTGCTGATCGTCCTGAACCTGGCCTCCACGGTGCTGGTCCTGCCGCTGCTCCTGGTGCACGACCGCCACAGCATCTGGGTCTGTTATGTCGTCATGGCTTTGTACGGGCTGGGCAGCGGCGCCACCGGCTCGGCCATGACCGCGCTCACCCAGACGTTGATCCCATCGGAGCACTTGGGCGATGCCAACGGCCTCCTGCAGACCCTGCTGCAGGGCCTGCGCCTGATTGCGCCTCTCCTGGGGGCAGGCGTGCTGTCCGCATTCGGCCTGGGTCCGCTGGTGGTGGGCGACGCGGCGACCTTCGCTCTCGCAGCCCTGCTCATCGCACTGATCCGGCAGCGGGAGGAACGCCCGCAGCCGGCGCGGCAAGAGGATACCGGCGCCCGGATCGCCGCCGGTTTCCGCTACATCGCGCGGACCCCCGCCCTGCGTCAGTCGACCGTCGCCGTGGTGCTCGCCGTCGTCGCCTTCGGTTTCTCCGAGTCGGTGCTCTTTGCCGTTGTCGATCTGGGGCTGCACCGCCCACCACCCTTCCTCGGCGTCCTCAGCTCCTTGGAGGGTGTCGGTGCCATAGCGGCCGGGGTGGCCGCGGCGGTGTTCATGCGGCGTGCGGGCGAAGCGCGGACCGTGACGCTCGGCCTGGCCTGCGCCGCCGCGGGCTTTTCCCTGAGTGCCGCCCCATCTCTGCTCGCGGTCGCGCCGGGCACCGTACTCATCGGCGCCAGCCTGCCTTTGATCGTTGCGGGCGTCATGACCCTCTTCCAACGGCGCACGCCCGCCTCTCTGATGGGGCGGACCGATGCCGCGTTGAGCGTGCTGATAGGAGTACCGCAGACCGGGGCCATCGCCGCGGGAGCCGCGTTGATCGCGCTGGTGGACTATCGCGCCATACTCGCCGTGATGGCGGTCCTGATGGCCGCCGCGGCGCTCTACCTGGCCACCCGCCCCACCCACCGGCCGACCGGGGCAGGCGTCCAGTCGCCACTGGCGCAAGAGCTCGGCGAAGCGGCAGGCGAAGCGACACCGGAAGCATCGCCGCCGCACCGCGGGTGACGTCACCGCTCACGGACCGCCGGTCGGAGTCGGCGATCTGCAGTAGCCGGTGCGTCAACCGCGCGCTCTCATGAAGCGGACTGTCCGGCAGGCGGTGAGGAAACCCTTCGCCACAGTTGCCCTCACCCGTGTATGTGTACTCAACAACGAGGGAGGACGTCATGGAGCCATGGGAACTCCGCCGCGCGGTTGAGGCGGGACGGGCGACCGCTGTGGAGCTGGGCCTTCAGGTCGAAGACGTGGTCGTCATCCACAACTCGGACCGCATCGCGCTGCGCCTGGTCCCCTGCGATGTTCTGGCTCGGGTCGCACCTTCGGGGCATCTGGCTGATTCCGAATTCGAAGTAGAGGTTGCTCACCGTCTCGCTGCCATCGACGCACCCGTGGCTGAGCTCGATCCTCGGGTCGTCCCCCGAGTCCATGTGCGTGATGCCTTCGCCATCTCGCTCTGGACCTACTACGAACCTGTGGGATCGGAGATCGCGCCGGCCGACTACGCGGACGTGCTCATGCGGCACCATGCCGCCCTGCGGCAGCTCGATCTGGACGCACCGCATTTCACCGATCGAGTCGCCGTGGCACTGAGAGAGGTGAACGCCCGGGAGCGGTCCCCCGAGCTGCCCGAGCCTGACCGGGAACTCCTCAGCGGCACGCTCAGCGGTCTGACCGCTGCGATCAGCACCGACAAAACCCGCGACCAGCTGCTGCATGGCGAGCCGCATCCGGGCAACCTCCTCAACACGAGGAGAGGGCCGCTGTTCGTGGACCTCGCCACGTGCTGCCGTGGGCCGGTCGAGTTCGACCTCGCCCATGCGCCCGAAGAAGCGGGAAAGCACTATGCGGGGGCTGACCACTCCCTGCTTCACCGGTGCCGCGCCGTGAACTGGGCGATGTTCTCGGCCTGGCGCTGGCGCCGACACGACCAAATGCCCGACCGGGGCCACTGGAGAGTGGAGGGCCTCAACCGGGTTCGCGCCGCACTTGATCGCTGCGGACCTGGCTGAACTCGAAACACAGGGGCTGCTGGGCCGGTCGGAAGTCCTCTTCGTTTTCGACCAGCTCCCGGAACTCGACGACTACCTGAAGGGTCACCACCCCTCAGCCCGCAAACGGCGCTTCCGTACCGTCGGCCATGGCCGCGGCCACAGCACTGCCTCGGTGCCGATGCCTGCGGCTCGGGGGCGGTGCGGGTGGTTGAGGCCGTCGGGAGTGGGCGACGGACGGAAGCGTCACTCGGCGGGCGGGGGTGTCATCCGCCGGGGCTTGCTACCAGCCGGCCTTGACCCCGTTGTAGGCCTTGCGGCAGTCGGCGTTGGTGGCTTCCGTCGAGAGCTTCTCCATGCTGTTCTGCCAGACCTTCTTGGCCACCTTCTCCAAGTCCCGTGTCTGGGCAGGGATGTTCGGCGCGAACTTCTTGATCGTCCCGATGGCGGAGGTGGTGAACTTGTTGCACGCGGGTCCGGCGGCGTTCCGGTAGCGGGTGTCCAGGTCCGTGGCCACCGCCTGGCCGTTCTTGGTGGCCCAGTTGTTCCAGGCCGCGCAAGCCTCCTGGGTGATGGCCTTCTGGTCGGCGTCGCTCAGGTTCATGACCTCGACCAGCATGGCGCTCTGGACCTTGTCGGGGACCGTGAAGTCCGTGACGGGGAACTTGTCGAGGGTGGTGAGCAGCGCCTCCTGGCACGCGGGCGGCAGCGGGGCCGCCTGTGCGGAGGCCGGGAAGGCCAGCGCGGAGGCGGACAGGAGGGCCGTGGTGAGGACCGTGCGCTGGACGGTACGCGACAGGCTCATGGGGGTGTGCTCCTTGCGTAAAGAATGTGATGGTTCGGGGCGATTCAACGCCCGCTTACAGAACGATCATTGGCCGCCGCGGTCACGGCGGCCTGTTCCGGTGGGAGCGCGTCGCGGGTACGGCGACGGAAGACCATGAACCCGGCCAGCGCCGCCCCAGTCAGCCAGAGGAGCTGGATCGCGAGGCCCTGAGCCACCGGCGCGGTGGAGAAGGCCGCGGACATACTGGCCTGCACGGCTCCGTACGACGGCAGGAAGCGCACAACGGCGCTGTCCGACCCGGAGCTTGAGAGGGGGTTCTGCAGGGCGACATCGATGATGCTGATCATCAGGATGGCGAACATGCCCTCCACCTCGCGGCGGAGCACCGAGCCGAAGACCACTCCTAGCGCGCCGTAGGTCAGGGCGGCGAAGAACAGCGCGGCAGTCAGCATGAGGGGCTGCCGGGGCGACCAGGCGAAGCCGGCGGCGGCCGTGGCGTACGCGGCGACGGCGGCGCAGACCAGGGTGAGCGCGGAGAGCTTGGCGAGGACCAGGTGGTGCCGCGGGTAACCCGCCATGGCCAGGCGCCGGTCGAAGGCACCGCCCGTGAAGGTGGCGGCGAACATCATGAACCCGGCGATCAGGGTGACCGCGTTCAACGCGCCCGTGATCTGGGTGAGATGGTTGCCGGGCGGGGTCAGCACCTCGCCCGTGGCACGCAGTCGGAACGGCGCCGGCCGGTCGGGAATGGTCACGTAGGCCAGGGCGATCCACACGGGGATGTAGAGCACCACCAGCAGCATCGCGAACCGGTTGCGGGCGTGGCCGATCAGCGCGTACCGGGAGGCCGTGGTGAACAGGGCCCAGTGCCGCCTCATGCCGCCGCCTCCGCGCAGCGGTCCTGGCGGTGCAGGCGTCCGTCCTCCAGGCGCCACAACTGGTCCAGCCGGTCGATGTCGTACGCCAGGTGCGAGACGACCAGCACCGAGCGTCCGGCGTCGCGCAGCCCGGTCGCCAACTCCCAGAAGCGCAGATACGTCTCCCAGTCGAAGCCCTGGTAGGGCTCGTCCAGCAGCAGCACGTCCGGGTCGTGCATGAGCGCCAGGGTCAGGTTCAGCTTCTGCCGTGAGCCCCCGCTGAGCAGGCCCGCACGCTGGTCGAGGTACTCGGTGAAGTCCAGGGTCTCCATCACTTCCTCGGCCCGCCGCAGGTCCGCGAGTCCGAAGGCGTGCCGGAAGAAGTCGAGATGCTGACGAACGGTGAAGGAGTCGTCCAGGACCACGGACTGCGGGCAGTAGCCGAACCTGCCTCTGTGGCGCACCGAGCCCCGGTCCGGCCTGAGTTCACCGGAAAGGATCTTCAGCAGCGTCGTCTTGCCGGCGCCGTTCTCTCCGACGATCCCGGCGAGCACCCCGGTGCGCAGACGGAGGTCGACGCCCCGTAGAACCGCGTGCTGCCGGTAGGAGTGGTGCACATCTGTGACGTCCATCGCGCTGCTCCGTCGTGCCAGGTCTTCCGGTTGTCCGCGGAACCGGTCCGCGTCTTCCGGCTCCTTCCGAAGCGGCGGCGGAACCGGGCCGCCCGTGCCCAACGAGCAGCCGCAGCAAGGGAAACGGCGTGGTCCCGGCTCCGTCCCACGGCGTCAATCCGGCGCCCGCAGCGTCACGCGTGCGGCGGTTCCGCCGACGGAAAGGGGGTTCGGGACCACCGGGACGGCTAGCGTCGCCCGGACCGGGGGGCCGGCGGGTCCGCCCGCCCGGGTTTCCGCCCCGGTCCAGAAAGGTCGGTCAGTCATGCGGAGGACATGTGTGATCGGCGCCGGCCCCTCAGGCCTGGCGGCGAGCAGGGTCTTCGCCTCCCGGGACGTTCCGTTCGACTGCTTCGAGGCCGGGTCGGGCATCGGCGGACTCTGGCGGTACGGCAACGACAACGGCATGTCGGGGGTGTACGCGTCGCTGCACGCGAACATCTCGAAGGAGAGCATGTCGTTCTCCTCCCTGGCCATGCCGGAGAGCTACCCGGTCTTTCCGCACCACAGCAAGGTCCTGGCCTACCTGGAGGACTACGCCGCGTCGTTCGGCCTGCACCGCCACATCGTGTGCGGCACGAAGGTCACTTCGGTGCGGCCCCTGGACGGCGGCGGCTGGGAGGTGGTGTGCCGGCGCCGCGGCGACACGGGCGAGGAGAGGCGGCGCTACAGCGAGGTGGTGGTGGCCAACGGCCATCACTGGGACCCGCGTCTCCCGGCCCCCGCCGTGCCCGGTGCCGAGGAGTTCGAGGGGACCGCGATCCACTCGCACGACTACCGCACCCCTGACCCGTACGCCGGTCTGCGGGTGCTGGTCATCGGCATGGGCAACTCCGCGTGCGAGATCGCGGCGGAGATCTCGCGCACGGCGGCCCGGACGTTCCTCTCCGCGCGCGACGCGGCGCACGTGTTCCCCAAGATGCTGCTCGGCCGTCCGGCGGACCATCTGGTGTGGAGCCCGCTGTCCGGTCTCCCGCGGCTCCTGAAGGACCCGGGGTTGCGGCTCCTCCTGCGGCTCACCCGCGGTGCCCCGGCCCACTACGGGCTGCCCGCGCCGGACCGCGGGCCGCTCGCCCGCCACCCCTCCACCTCCGACGAACTCCTCGTCCAGCTGGCCCGGGGCGCGGTCACGCCGAAGCCCGGTGTCCGCTCCTTCGGCAGGACCACGGCGGCCTTCACGGACGGCAGCCGTGAACCGGTGGACGCGGTGGTGTACGCGACGGGCTACACCATCTCGTTCCCCTTCCTGGAACCGTCCCTGTTCGCCGCCCCGGACGGCCGCACCGAGCTCTATCTGCGTACCGTCCCGCCCCGCATCCCCGGGCTCTACTTCATGGGGCTCGCACAGCCTTCCGGCGCGGCTTTCCCGCTGCTCGAACCGCAGGCGGAATGGATCGCCGAACTGATCGAGGGCGCGGTGGCGCTGCCGTCACCGGCGGACATGGCACGGGCGATCGCGCGCGAGTGGCGCCGCCATCGCACGACGTACGTGTCCACCTACCGCCACGGGATCGAGATCGACTTCCGCTCCTACCGAAGGACCCTGCGCCGGGAGCGCCGAGCGGGCAGGCGTCGCGCACGTGGCGTCATGCCGAGCCTGCCCGGCGTCAGCGGCACCACCCGTGCGGCCGACGCCGTGTGAGCCCTGGGGATCGCCAAGTGGCCTTCTGAAAGGAAGGGTTGGCACCGGGACCGTACCCGAGCGCTGGGTTCGGCCCGGTGCCGGTTCGTTCACTCGGGCGCCGAGGCCCCTTCCAGCTCACCCACGGCCTGCTCCCACAGTTCCGGGAGCAACTCCCCGAACGGCAGGGCCCGGTCGGACACGAAGGTCACCTCGGCCGAGCTGCCGAAGAACGACAGGCCCACTCCGAAGAGGTGTCCGGGCACCAGCAGGGGCAGCAGGGCGACGCCCGTCACCTGGGTGGTCCCCAGGCTGCCCTTGTCGGCGACCGGCATGGACGTGGCCATGACCTGGGTGACGCCCGGGGAGAGCATCCTGCGCAGGTACCACTCGGTCGGGCGGTCGGGCATGTGGCGGACGAGGTCCTGAATACCCTGCCTCCATGAGTCGCCCCGCAGTTTCCGGGTCGTCGCCATGACGTACTCGAGGCGCCGCAGGGACGAGTCGCCGTCCCGGGACGGGGTGCCGCGCTGCGGGGCGGCCCGCACGGGCAGTTCCAACGGCAGGGCGAAACAGCGGTTGCCCCAGGTCTGTTCCTCCTCCGGGCGGCGCGCGTCGACAGGCAGCAGTACCGTCACGCGGGGAAGCCGTACACCGGACTTGGCGGACCAGGCCGACAACGCCCCGCCGAGCGCGGCCAGATGGGCGTCGTGCGCCGATCCCCCACGTGCCGCACCGATCCGGCGGAGGGCGTCCGCCGACACCCGGCCCCGCCACAGTCGCCGCTCCCCGGTGGGGACGAAGGGGATGGCCGGACGGCGGCCGGGGAGGGTGAGCGAGCCGGCAATGAACTTCGCCGCCAGCCCGACGGCGGTGCCCACCCGCCGAGGCAGACCGGCCGGGCGGCCCTTCGCCGGCACCGGGCGGGCCGAGGCCTCCCCCTCGCCCAGGATGGCCCGGAACGTCATCGCGGCTGCCGAACCGTCCTGGCAGGCGTGGCGGAAGCGGTAGCACAGGGCGTACTCGTCGGGCGCATGGCCATGGACCAGCCAGAGCCCCCAGTAGGTGCCGGGCGCGAACGGCGCGTTGACCGCGGTGTGCAGGGCCGTGTCCCAGCCCTCGGAACCCTCTGCGACCACCTCGTGGACGTGACGGTCGATGCTGAAGTCCGCGTCCGGCCGCCACCGGGGGCGCCGTGAGCCGCCGCCCTGGATCCAGCTCGTGTGCAGGGGCAGCCGGCCCAGGCGGAAGCCCACGTACGCGCGGAGGTCCGCCAGGCTCGGGGGCGGCCCGCTCAGGTAGGCGACGCCGCCGGCGTCCCAGCGGGTGTCGGGGTGACGGCGTTCCATGCTGAGGAAGACGCGGTCGATCGTGTGGGTGGGGAGACCGGGCAACGGATCGGACGGGGCTGACGGGACGGACGCGGGCATCGGGGAACTTCCATTCGTGCCGAGGGACGGGCAGGCGGGGCGAGGCCGGGCGGTCGGCCATCCCGACCGACCGCGGGACGCGTCACCTCGGCCTGGATCAACACGGTTTATATCCGCGCGTGGTGGGCGGCCGTAGGCGCTCGGGACCGCGGGCTCCTCCGTCTCACGCCGGGCTGGACGCACCGCACCGCCCGCAGGCGGCGAGGCGGAACCGCCCGGGGCCGCGCATCGTCACCTCTCCGCCGCCTCCGGCGAGATCATCCGAAAGGAGGACAGGCCTTCCCGTCGCCCGCTCGGTCCCGGCCGCTTCGTCGCGTCGCTGCGGACGGGCGTCCTGCCATCGCGACGGGCGCTTCGAAGGAACGTCCTGGATACGCACGGACCATGGCCCAGGTCATCCGTTCAGGTGAGCCGGTGGGATCGAAAGCTCCGTCGCCGTCCGCCGTCTGACACTGTGTGCCTTGCCCCGCGATCATCAGGCCGAGCCCGCCGGTGCCCTTGCGCGCCGTGGGGGCGGTCGACTGCGTCCCGCCTCCCGGCCGCCGCAGCGGCCCGGCCGTCACCGCCCTCGCGCGCGGTCGTGGTCCTGTCCCTCTCGGAACCCTTGGAGCCAAGGTCATGCACGTCGCCCTCACCGGCGCCACCGGATTCCTCGGACTGCGCCTGCTGCGCCGTCTGCTCGGCACACACCGGTCGGTGACGGTCCTGGCCCACGCGGGGTCGGGCGACGCGGTGCACCGCATCAGCCGGTTCTTCGAACTGACCGGCGCGCCCGAGCCGTTCGTCGCCGAACTCCCCGGCCGACTACGGGTGGTGGAAACCGAGTTGGAGCAGCCCGGGCTGGGGCTGTCCAGGCGCGCGTTCCAGGAGCTGGCCGACGGGCTCGGCGCGATCTGGCACAGCGCGGGCAGCATCAACCTGGAGGGGGATCTTCCCGAGCTGCGCCGGACCAACGTCGAAGGGACCCGGCACGTGCTGGAGTTGGCCGCCGCCGGACGCCACAGACCCGTGCTCCACCACGTGAGTACGGCCTTCGTCGCCGGGAGCCGGCGTGAGGGGGTCGCGTACGAGGACGAGCTGGACGACGCGAACGGCTTCGAGAACACCTACGAGCGCTCCAAGTACGAGGCGGAGGTGCTGATCCACGCGTGGTCGCGGCAGCACCGCCGTCCGGTCGTGGTGCTGCGGCCCAGCATCCTGGTCACGGATCTGCCGCCGCACCCGGAACTGCCCTCGCATCCGCTGCAGGTCATCGAGCGGATCCTGCGCGACGCGCGACGCGCCGCCGGTCCCGGGAGACCTGCAAGCGACGGTGCCGGGTCCGATGGCCCGCACGGTGCCGGCCTCCCGGACGGTCGTCCCCGCGTCCGCATCGTGGGGCATCCGCACGGCCGGCTGAACCTGATGCAGGTGGAGCACGCCGCCGAGGTCATGGTGCGGCTGGCCGGCCGGACACCCTCGGGCGGAGTCGACACGTACCACGTCGTCCATGACCGCGACGTGCCGGTGCCGACGATCGTGACCCTGCTGGAGCGGCTGGTCGGGCTGTCGATCGACCTGGTCGCCACCAAGCCGGACGATCTGTCGGCGCTGGAGGCGCTGGTGGACTTCTACCCGGGCCTCACGGCCTACCTGGCCCACTGTCGGCGCTTCGACGACACCAGGGTCCGGGCCCTGTTCGGTCCGTCGGCGGCCTCCCGGCCGGTGGACCTCGACTACCTGTTGTGCGGGCTGCTCCCGAGAAACCCGGTTCCTGCCGGGCCGTCACCCACGCCCACGGCCGCCTTCCCGTCCGCCCGGTACGCCTGACCCGCGCACCTCGCCTTCCCTCTCCCCGCTGGAGCCCCTTCGTGCCCGTGCTCTACCCTCCTGACGCCCCCGCCGCGTCCCCTCCGGCCTTCTCCCTGGAGGAGATCGCCGCCTGTGCCCGAAGGGTCCGGGAACCCGTACACGTCGTCAGCGGGCCGAGCGGCCGTGAGCTGGGGCTCGCGACCGGCCCCGTACCCGACGGACAGGTGCTCGGCACGCTGCCGCCGCTGTACCCCGAGTGGCTCGGCGGGCGCACCTTCTGCGAGGCGCACGGCGTCCGTTTCCCCTATGTGGCGGGCGAGATGGCGAACGGCATCGCGACCACGCGGATGGTGTCCGCGATGGCCCGGGCGGAGATGCTCGGCTTCTTCGGCGCCGGCGGTCTGGCGTACGCCGAGGTGGAGCGGGCCGTGCACGCGCTGGCGCAAGAACTGCGGTCCCGTCCGAACTGGGGCGTGAACCTCATCCACTCACCGGCCGAGCCCGCGCTGGAGTTCCGCGTCGCCGAGCTGCTGCTGCGCTGCCGCGTGCCCCGGATCTCGGCGTCGGCGTTCATGGAGCTGACCCCGGCCGTCGTTCTGTGTTCGGCGCGGGGTCTGCGCCGGGGCGCCGACGGCGGGATCGTCCGGGGTACGCGGATGCTCGCCAAGGTCTCCCGGCCCGAGGTGGCGGAGAGGTTCCTCTCCCCCGCGCCGGCCGCGCTCCTCGACCTGCTCGTCGCCCAGGGGAAGCTGACCCCGGAGGAGGCCGCTCTCGCGGCCCTGGTGCCGGTGGCCGAGGACATCACCGTGGAGGCCGACAGCGGAGGTCACACCGACAACCGGCCGTTGTCGGCCCTGCTGCCGAGGATCGTCCTGCTGCGCGACGCGCTCTGCCGGCGGTTCGGCTACCCCCGGCCGGTCAGGATCGGCGCGGCCGGCGGACTGGGAACTCCGGACGCGGTGGCCGCCGCCTTCGCCCTCGGCGCGTCCTACGTCGTCGTCGGATCGGTGAACCAGACCGCCGTCGAGGCGGGCCTGTCCGACGAGGCCAAGTCGATGCTCTGCGAGGCGGACGTCGCCGACGTGGCGATGGCACCGGCGGCGGACATGTTCGAACTGGGAGTCACGCTGCAGGTGCTGTCCCGGGGAACGATGTTCGCCCAGCGGGCCGCCAGACTCCACGCCGCGTACCGGGCGCACGGCGCGCTGGAGGAGATCCCGCCCGCGGTGCGCATCGCGATCGAACGGGATGTGCTGCGAGCCTCGTTCGACGAGGTCTGGCAGCGTACGCGCGCTTTCTGGGAACGCCGCGACCCCTCGGAGATCACGCGTGCGGAGGCCGATCCCAAGCACCGTATGGCGCTGGTCTTCCGCTGGTACCTGGGCAGTTCCAGCCGGTGGGCGATCAGCGGCGAGTCGGCGCGGCGTGCCGACTACCAGATCTGGTGCGGTCCGGCGATGGGCGCGTTCAACCGCTGGGTCGCGGGCACGTTCCTCGCCGAACCGGCGAACCGGTCCGTGGTGCAGATCGCGCTCAACCTGCTCGAAGGCGCCGCGGTGCTCACCCGCGCCCATCAACTGCGCACCTACGGAGTCCCGTTGCCGTCCGAGGCGTTCACCTACACCCCGTGCGGGCTGGCATGAGCGGCCCTCGAGTCCCGAAGTCGTCAGCAGCAGCCGTCCATCCCCGAGGAGATGTCGTGTCCGCTTCCGCCCCCGGGCAGGTGCCCGTCGCCGTGGTCGGTGTCGGTGCCCTGGTGCCCGGCGCGACGGACGCGGCCGGCTACTGGCGGATCGTGACCGGCGGCCGGGACCTGATCACCGAAGTGCCCTCCTCCCGCTGGCTGGTGGCGGACCACTACGACCCCGACCCGGCCGCCCCCGACAAGACGTACGCCCGCCGGGGTGCCTTCCTGCCGGAGGTGGACTTCGATCCGCTGGCGTACGGTGTGCCGCCCGCCGGTCTGCCGGCGACGGACACCTCCCAACTGCTCGCCCTGATGGTCGCGGACCAGGTGCTGACCGACGCCGGCGGTCTGCCGGACATGGACCGGGACCGGGTCGGCGTCGTCCTCGGCGCTGCCGCCCTGGAACTGCTCCCGCACATGTACGGGCGCGCCCAACGCCCGCTGTGGCTGAAGGCGTTGCGGGAGTACGGTTTCGCAGAGGCCGAGGCGCGGGCCGTGTGCGACCGCATCTCGGCGCACTTCACTCCGTGGCAGGAGTCGACCTTCCCGGGCCTGCTCGGCAATGTCGTCGCGGGACGGATCGCCAACCGGTTCGACCTGCACGGCACCAACCACACCACCGACGCCGCCTGTGCCAGCTCCCTGGCGGCCCTGTCCACGGCGGTCGGTGAACTGGCGCTCGGACGGGCCGACCTGGTGATCAGCGGAGGCGTGGACACCGGCAACGACATCGGCATGTTCCTGTGCTTCTCCAAGACGCCCGCGCTCTCCCGCTCCGGTGACTGCCGTCCGTTCTCGGACGCGGCGGACGGCACCATGCTGGGCGAGGCGGTCGTGATGTACGCGCTGAAGCGGCTGTCCGACGCGGAGCGGGACGGCGACCGGATCCACGCGGTGATCCGGGGCATCGGCACCTCGTCCGACGGCCGGAGTACGGCGATCTACGCGCCGCTCCCCGACGGTCAGGCACGGGCTCTGCGGCGCGCGTACGAGCAGGCGGGATACGGTCCACGGACCGTGGAGCTGGTCGAGGCGCACGGGACCGGCACGAAAGCCGGGGACACCGCCGAACTGACGGCGCTGCGCGCGGTGTTCGAGGCGCCGGGGCGCACGGACGGGCCGCGTACGGACGGGCAGTGGTGCGCGCTCGGCTCGGTCAAGTCGCAGATCGGGCACACCAAGTGCGCGGCGGGCGCGGCGGGGCTGCTCAAGGCGGTCATGGCCCTGCACCACAAGGTGCTGCCGCCGACCATCAAGGTCGACCGGCCGATCACGGCGGCCGCCGACCCGGACGGCCCGTTCTACGTCAACACCGAGACCCGGCCGTGGGTGCGGCCCGCCGGTCATCCGCGCCGGGCGTCGGTGTCGAGCTTCGGCTTCGGGGGCAGCAACTTCCACGTCACGCTGGAGGAGTACGTGCCCTCGGGCACCGCGGCCCGTGTGCCGCCGCGCCATCGCTCAGCGCCGGACGAACTCGTCCTGTTCAGCGGCGCGTCACCGTCCGACCTGGTGCCGCCGGAGACGGACGGCGACCGTCCGCTGGCCGCGCTCGCCCGGGAGAGCCATCGCGCGTTCTCGCCCACCGACCCGGTGCGGCTGGCCGTCGTCGCCACGGACACCGAGGACCTGCGGGAGAAGTGCGCGCAGGCGCTCACACTGATCCGGCAACGGCCCGGCACCGCGCTCTCGACACCGAACGGCATCCGGTACGCCGTGGGGGACCCTGAGCCCGGCCGGCTCGCCTTCCTGTTCCCCGGGCAGGGCTCCCAGTACGTCGGGATGGGCGCCGGCCTCGCGATGCTCTCGCCGACCGCCCAGGCCGTGTGGGACCGGCTGGGCGGTACCGGTTTCGACGGACGGCCCCTGCACCGGGTGGTGTTCCCGCCGCCCGCGTTCACCGACGAGGAACGCGCGGCTCAGGCGGCGCTTCTGGCCGCCACCGAGTGGGCGCAGCCCGCTCTCGCGGTGCACGCGCTCGCACTGCTGGACGTACTGCGGGAGTTGGGGCTGCGACCGGACTGCGCGGCGGGCCACAGTTTCGGTGAGCTGGTGGCACTGCACTGCGCGGGTGCCCTTGACGCCGACGCCCTGGTCGGTCTGGCCCGCAGGCGCGGCGAGTTGATGCGGGACGCGGCCGCCGTGCCGGGCGCGATGCTGGCCGTGGCGGCGGACCGCGAGCACGTGGTGTCGGTGCTGACCGCCGGCGGGTTCGGCGACATCTGGCCGGCCAACCACAACTCCCCGCGCCAGGTGGTGCTTTCGGGGGCGACGGAGGCCGTCGCGCGCGCCGAGAAGGCGTTCGCGGGCGAGGGTGTCGGCACACGCCGGCTGGCCACGTCGACCGCGTTCCACAGCCCGCTGGTCGCCCCGGCCGGTGAACCGCTCGCCGAGTTCCTGCGTACGGTCACGTTCACGGAGCCACGGTTCGAGGTGTACGGCAACGCGGACGCGGCACCGTACCCGTCGTCGCCCGCCCAGGTACGCCGCCGGATCGCCGAGCACCTGGCCTCACCGGTGCTCTTCCAGGACCAGATCGAGGCGATGTACGCGGCGGGGGTGCGCACCTTCGTCGAGGTCGGCGCGGGCACCGCGCTGACCGGCCTGGTCGGGCAGATCCTCGGTGACCGCGAGCACGCGGCCGTCCCCCTGGACCGGCCGGACCGGTCCGGGGTCTCCAGCCTGCACACTGCGCTCGGCGAACTCGCCGTGCGCGGCATCCCTCTCGACTTCGATCCCCTCTGGGCGCCGTACGCCTCGCCCGGAACCCCAGTCAAGGAGCGCACGCCCCGGATGACCGTGAAGATCAGCGGAGCCAACTACGGTCAGCTGTACCCGCCCCGCGCCGACGGGGCCGAGCCATCGCCGCCCGCACCCGTGCTGGAGCGTGGGCCGGAGCGCCACTCGTATGGCGCACCTGCCCCTGCCCTCTCCCCCTCCCCCTCCCCCGCGTCCGACATCCCGGTGGTTCCCATGCACGCGTACGAAGCCGAGCCGTCGCACGACCCCGTACCCGCGTACGACCCCGTACCCGCGTACGACGCCGTGCCCGCCGACGACGCCCTGTCCGTGTACGGTGCCGAGTCCGGAGCCGCCCCCGGAGCCGAGTGGTACGCCGCGGTGGAGAGCGTCCAGCGGCACACGGCTGAGGCTCACGCGGCCTGCCAACGCATGCTGACCGACAGCCATTTGGCCTTTCTGCGGATGACCGAGACCACCCTGGCTGCGATGCTCGGGATCCAGGGCACCGGCGGTGTGCTCGACGCCCCGGCTCCCCCGGCACCGCTCCCGCTCCCCCGTCCTTCAGCGCCTCGGCAGGTCCCTGCACCCGTGACACCGGCCCCGGCGGCGGTCGGCGTTCCCGGGGCCCAACCGGCCTTCGTACCCGCCGGGTCCGGCGTCGCGCCGTCGCCCGCACCGGTCGCCGCCGAGGACCGGGCGCCTGCCGCCGTCCCGGTGGATTCCCCGGCTCAGGCCACCGATGACGCGCCCCTGTCGGCGTCCGCGCTGGAGGAACTCCTGCTCTCGGTGGTGGCCCGGCTCACCGGCTATCCGGCCGAGATGCTCAACGTGGACATGGAGTTGGAGGCTGATCTGGGAGTCGACTCGATCAAGCGCGTCGAGATCCTGTCGGCCGTGCGCCGCAGCGTCGGCGACATGGCGACGGGAGACGTCGGAGAGCTCGGCAAGCTCCGTACGCTGCGCGAGATCGTCGAGGCGCTCACGGAGGCCGGCCGGCAGCCCGGGACCCCGGCGCCGAACGCCCCGGCCGCGTCCGCGTCCGCCTCGTCCGGGCCCCCCGCCATGTCGGAGGTTCCCACAGCGTCAGGAACCCCCGCAGTGGCGGGAACTCCCGCCGTCTCGGGGATTCCCACCGCACCCGCGATTCCCGCCGCCCCGGAGATGGCCGGCGTCCCAACAATCCCGGCCATGCGCACCGAGTCCGGGCAGGAGACGGCACTGACGAGGCTGGTGCCGCGCGCCGTGGAGTCACCGGCGTCCGGCCTGGCGACGGCCGGGCTCCTGGACGGACCGCTCGTGGTGACGGGCGCGGGCCCCCAGGACGCCCCGCTCACCGGCCTCGTCGCGCGGAAGCTGGCGGAGCACGGCGTGGACGCCACCGCCACGGCGGAGGTGCCCGAGGGCGCGCGCGGTGTCATCCACCTCGGCGGGCTGACGGAAAGCGGCGCGCCGGACGAGGCGCGGGAGGTACACCGGTCGGTGTTCCGCGCCGCGCGCACAGTCGCGGCACAGGCGGCCGAGCGCGGCGGGCTGTTCGTGACCGTGCAGGACACCGGAGGCGACTTCGGGCTCGGCGGTCACGCACCCGACCGGGCCTGGCTGGGCGGGGTCGCCGGTCTGACCAGGACCGCGGCGAAGGAGTGGCCGGGAGCCTCGGTCAAGGCCGTCGACTGCGAACGCGGCGGCCGGAGCGACGAGGAGGTCGCCGAGGCGATCGTGCGGGAGCTGCTGGAAGGCGGCCCCGACCTGGAGGTGGGTCTCCGCGCGGACGGTACCCGCACCACCCTGCTGGCGGTGCCCGCGCCGGTGACGCCCGACGGCACCCGGCGGATCACACCGGAGTCGGTGATCGTGGCCACCGGAGGGGCCCGCGGGGTGACCGCCGCCGCGCTGCTGGACCTGGCCAGGACCCATCGTCCGCGGATCGTGCTGCTCGGCAGGACGGCACCGTCTCCCGAGCCCGAGGGGCTCGCGTCGGCCGCCGACGAACCGGCGCTCACCCGGCTGCTCGCCGAGCGTTCCGCCGGGGACGCGGCGGACTCCTCGCCCGCCCGGATCGCGGCGCGGGCCCGGGAGATCCTGGGCGCGCGCGAGGTGCGGGCGACGCTGGCGGCGCTGGAGGAGGCGGGGTCCCCCGTCCGGTACGTGCGGGTGGACGTCCGCGACGAGGACGCCGTGGCCGCGGCACTGCGCGACGTACGTGACGCGTGGGGGCCGGTCACCGGCATCGTGCACGGCGCGGGGGTGCTGGCCGACAAGCTGATCGCCGACAAGACCGACGAGCAGGTCGAGTCGGTGATGTCCACCAAGGTGGACGGTCTGCGCACGCTGCTGGCCGCGACGGCGGACGATCCGCTGGACGTGATCTGCCTGTTCTCCTCGGTGGCGGCCGTGTTCGGGAACGCGGGGCAGAGCGACTACGCCATGGCCAACGAGATCCTCGCTCAGGTCGCGTCCGCCGAGCAGGTCCGCCGCCCCGGCTGTCTGGTGCGGTGCGTCGCCTGGGGTCCGTGGCGCGGCGGTATGGTCACGCCGGCTCTGGCCGGGCACTTCGGCCGGTCCGGGGTTCCGCTGATCCCTCTGGAGCAGGGGGCGGCCGCCTTCACGGCCGAGCTGGACGGCGCGGCCGGTGGGGCCCGGGTCGTCCTGGTGGCCGGGGACGATCCGGAGGCCCTGTCGCCGGCCGGCGATCCGCGTCCGGCTGAGCTGCTGGTCCGGGCGGCCAGCCTGCCGCAGCTGGCCGATCACGCGATCGCCGGGGTTCCCGTGCTGCCCGTGGCGATGGTCCTGAACTGGTTCGCCGGGGCGGCCACCGCATGGCTGCCGGGTGCAGCCGGCTCTCTCGTCCTGCGCGATCTGCGGGTGTACAGGAAGTGCGCCCTGCCCGAACTGGCCGGCGCGGGCCACCGGCTCACCCTGCACGGCAGCCGGGGCCCGGCCGGTTCGCCGTCGGGGCTGGAGGCGGAACTGCGGGGCGACAGCGGGGTGGCGCACTTCCGGGCCGTACTGGACACCGGAGCCGAGGAGCCGGATCCGGCCGCGTGGAGCAGCCCGGACGGCCTCAAGCCGCTGGATGGCGCCGAGTTGTACGACGGGGAGATCCTCTTCCACGGCCCCCGCTTCCACTCCGTCCGCTCGCCGCAAGGTGTTTCGGAGCACGGGGCCGAGGCGGTCGTCGCGGGCGTATCCGTTCTGGAGTGGCCGGGTGAGCACTGGCCGCTCGACCCGGCCGCCGTGGACGGCGCGCTCCAACTCGCCCTGGTCTGGGCGCAGGAGGCACTCGGTGCTGCGACCCTGCCGATGGCCGTCGCGGAGTGCAGGGTGCACCGGCGCGGCCCGGTGGAGGGCACCGTGCGGTGTGTGCTGCGGGGCCGGAAGGTCCACAGCACGGGGGCGCGCTGCGACGCGGCGCTCATCGACGCCGACGGAGCCGTCCGTCTGGAACTGCTGGGCGTGGAACTCGTCCGCCGCCCCTCCTGAGCCGCGCGCCCTTCCGACCCGGCCCCCCGCGTACCAGTCCCGCCCTGCCCCGCCGTGAAGTGAGACCCACATGCAATTCGAACCGATCGCCGTCGTCGGCCGGGGCTGTGTGCTGCCCGACGCGCTCGATCCGGACACGTTCTGGGACAACGTCGCCGCGGGCCGCGCGAGCCTGTCGGCCGTCCCGGAGCGCCGGTGGCGGCTGCCCCGCCGCTGGGCCATGGGCTCGGTGGACGACCATCTCGACCGGACCTGGACCGATGTCGGCGGGTTCGTCACGGGGTTCGAGTCCGTCTTCGACCCGAGCGGCTTCCGGATGGCCCCGGAGCGGATCCTGTCCCTGGACCCGCTCTTCCACTGGGTCCTGTACGGCGTCCGGCAGGCGCTCACGGAGGCGGGCCGCGAGGGTCCGCTGCCGCGCGCGGGCCTTGTGCTGGGAAACCTGTCCTACCCCACGCCCTCGGGGGCGGCTTTCGCCGAGCACGTCTGGCTGTCCGCCCAGCAACCCCGGCTCCGTGACGCCCTGCTGACGGGAGAGCGCGGGGAGCGGCCCGACGCCCGGAACCGCTTCTCGTCCGGGCTGCCCGCCCTGCTCGCCGCACGGGCCCTCGGGCTCGGCGCGGGCGCGTGGTCCCTCGACGCCGCCTGCGCGTCGTCGCTGTACGCGGTCAAGCTGGCGTGCGACCGGCTGCACGACGGCACGGCGGACCTGATGGTGGCCGGTGCGGTCAGCCGGGCGGACCCCCTCTATCTGCACGTGGGGTTCTGCGGGCTGTCGGCGACGAGCCGTACGGGGCGCAGCCGCCCCTTCCACCGGGACGCGGACGGCCTGGTGCACGGCGAGGGCGCCGGGTTCGTCGCGCTGATGCGGCTGTCCGAGGCCCGCGCCGCCCGTCTGCCCGTGCTCGGGGTGATCCGCGGTGTCGGGTTGTCCAACGACGGGCGGGGGGCCGGGCTGATCAGTCCGTCGGAGGAGGGCCAGGTCCGTGCCATGCGCCTGGCGTACGAGGTGGCGGGCGTCGCGCCCGGGACCGTGTCGCTCGTCGAGTGCCATGCGACGGGGACGCCGGTCGGGGACGCGGTGGAGGCGCGCGCCATGGCCCGGGTCTTCGGGGCCGGTGACGACGTGCCCATCGGTTCGGCGAAGTCGAACGTCGGGCACCTGCTGGCCTCGGCGGGCGCGGCCGGGCTGCTGAAGGTACTCGGCGCGCTGCGCGCCGGGGTGCGTCCGGCGACGCTCGGGGCACAGCGGCCGCTGGAGGCGCTGGCGGGCACGCCGTTGCGGGTGCTGGCGGCGCCGGAACCGTGGTCGGGGCCGCGCCGGGCCGCGGTGAGCGCGTTCGGGTTCGGCGGGACCAACGCCCATCTGGTGGTGGACCTTCCGGACGGCGACCCGGTGCCCGCCGCACCGCGACCGCTGCGCCCGACGTCCGCCGTGTCGCAGCCGGTCCACCCGCCGGCCGACGCCGTGACCGCCCCGGCCCGGGTGCGGGAGTCGCCGGGCGTCCGTACACCGGTGGCGATCATCGCCCTGGGCGCCCGCGTCGGCGACGGGACCTGTACCGAGGACTTCCGTCGGGCGGTGCTCGGCGGTGAACTGCGGGGTCCCGCCACGGAGATCGCCGTGGAGTTGAGGGACCTGTGCTTCCCGCCCCTGGCCCTTCAGCGGACGGTGCGCCATCAGCTCCTGGTGCTGGAGGCGGCCCGGGAGGCCGTACGGTCGGTGTCCCTGCCTCGGGAGCGGACCATGGTGGTCGTCGGCATGGGGGTGGACCCCGAGGTGGCCCGGGCGGGCGCCCGCTGGCGGGTTCCCCACTGGCTGGAGCAGGCCGGGCTTTCCGCCACGGCGGCGTCGGCGGGGCCGGCGCGGGACGCGTTCGTGCCGCCCATGACCGCGGAGGCGGTGGTGGGCAGCATGCCGAACCTCGTCGCGAACCGGATCAGCACCCAACTCGACCTGGCGGGACCGGGGTTCGCGGTCTCGGCGGAGGAGGCGTCCGGACTGGTGGCGCTGGACCTGGCGGCCCGGGCCGTACGGTCGGGGGAGGTCGACGCCGCCCTCGTCGGTGCCACCGACCTGTCCTGCGAGGCGGTGCACCGGGCAGCCCAAAGGGAGTTGGGACACGAGGACGAACCCGGGGACGCCGCCGTCGTCCTGGTCCTCAAGTCGCTGGACGCCGCGCGCAGGGACGGCGACACCGTCGTCGCCCTGCTGGACGAGGACACCCCCGGCGCGCCCGGCATGGTCATCGGAGACGGCCCCGACGCGGTGTTCGACCCGGCGTCGGCCTTCGGGCGCGCTCACGCCGCGTGCGGGCTGGTCTCCGTCGCGGTCGCGGCGCTCTCGCTGCATCACCGCGCGGTGCCCCGCTCGGGCGGTCCCGCGGACACCGCGGCCGTCGCGGACACCGCGAAGGCCGTGGTGACACCGATGGAAGGGCCCACCGCGAGTGTCCGGCTGCGCGCGGGAGACGCACGGCCGTGGCTGCGGGGCCCGGCTCCGCGTCTGCACGTCTTCTCCGGGGCCGGCCGCCGGGAGGTGCTGGCCGCGCTGGAGGCCGGCGCGGAGTCCGGAGCCGGACCGGCCCGGCTGGCGCTCGTGGCCGACGACGACGCGTTGCCGGGCCGTGTGGAGGCGGCCCGTCGTTGGCTGGCCGGGGACGGGACCCGCCCGGCCGATGTGGCGTACCGGGACAGGCCGGTCACGGGGCAGACCGCGTTCGTGTACACCAACGGCTCTGCCGCGTACCCCGATATGGGCCGCGAGTTGATGCTCGCGCTGCCGTCGCTCGGCGAGGCCTTCCGGGCCCGGCACGGGGCCATCGGCGCACGACTGCGTTCCCGGACGGAGCGCGGGGTGTTCGACCAGATCTGGGCCGCCGCCGAACTCGCCGCCGTTCACACGGTGTTCAGCCGGGAGGTGCTCGGGCTGCGGCCGGACGCCGCTGTCGGGTACTCCTCGGGCGAGTCGGCCGCCCTGGTGGCGCTGGGTGCCTGGCCGGACTCGGCGAGGCTCTTCGACGTCACCCGTGACAGTGGTCTGTTCACGACCGAACTCACCGGTGAACTCAGGGCGGTCCGGAGGCACTGGGAGCGTCTGGGTGTCCAGGGCTCCCGCTGGTCCAGCCATCTGGTCACGGCGCCCCTGGAGGTGGTCCGTGCCGAGCTCGCCGCCGAGGTCGCGGTCCATCTGATGGCGGTGAACGCGCCCGGCGTCTGTGTCATCGGCGGCGAGTCCCGCGCGTGCGCGGCCGTCGTGGCGAGGATCGGCGCCGACCGGGCGATCGAGCTCGACTACGACCTGGCCGCCCACGCACCGGAGTTGGCGGAGATCCGCGAGGTGTGGCGCCAGGCGCACCACCAGGCCACCGTCGACGTGCCCGGTGTGCGGTTCTACAGCGGGGCCACCGGGCAGTCGTACCGGCCGACGGCCGAGCGGGCCGCCGAGGCCCTCACCGCGCAGGGACTGAACACGATCGACTTCGCGGCCACGGTCGAGCAGGCGTGGGCCGACGGTGTCCGGGTCTTCGTGGAGCACGGGCCGCGCAAGCTGTGCACCGGCTGGATCAAGCGGGTGCTGGGCGACCGGGATCATGTGGCCGTCGCGCTGGACGCCCCGGGCGACACCGGGCTGCGGCAGCCCTGCCTCGCGGTGGCCGAACTCGTCGCCGCCGGGGTGCCGGTGCGCGCCGACGAGTTGTTCGCCAGGCTGGCGGAGGCCGCCGCCGAGGTTCCGCGTCCCGGGCCCGCGGTGACCGTGCCCGTACCCGCGTCTCCGGTGCTGCCGCCGGTGGAGGCGGCCCCGGTGACCCTGCCCCGGGCCCCCGAGCTGGCGCCGGTGCCGGACCGGGAGCCCGGCCGCTCCGGGGCACCGGCCTCCGTCGCCGTGCCCCGCCCCGGCGCCTCGGAGCGGCGTCCGGCGCCGAGCGTCCGGCCGACGGAACCGGACGGACGGGAGCCGCGGGTGACGGGCGCCCGTGCCGCGGTCCTGCGGCAGACCGGTCGGGTCGCCGCGCTGCACCAGGAGATCCTCGCCGGGCACGCCGAGGCCCATCAGCGGTTCCTGCGGATGTCCGCGCTCGCCGTCACCGCGCTGAGGAGCGGCGGCGTGTCCGTTCCCGTGCGGCCACCGGACCTCCCGGCCCCGCGTCCGGCTCCCGTACCGTCCGCTCCCCGCCCGCTCTCCCTGCCGTCTGTCCCTCCGGAGACGGCACCCTTGAGGCCGGGGCCGAAGTTCGACCGTGCCCAGCTGGAGCATCTCGCCTCGCGGGAGGTCTCCGCGCTGTTCGGCCCCCGGTTCGCCGAGCAGGACGCGTACGCGGTGCAGACCCGGATGCCCCAGCCGCCCATGCTGCTCGCGGACCGGGTCACCGGCATCGACGCCGTGCCGGCGGCGCTCGTCGCGCCCGGCCCGGTGCGCACCGGCGGGACGATCTGGACGGAGACCGACGTCCTGCCCGGCGGCTGGTACCTGGACTCCACCGGACGTATGCCCGCCGGGCTGATGATCGAGGCGGGCCAGGGGGATCTGCTCCTGCTCAGCTGGCTGGGCATCGACCTCCTCAACCGGGGGGAGCGCGCCTACCGGCTGCTCGGCTGCGAGGTGACGTACCACGGCAGCCCGCCGGAAGCGGGCGACACCCTGCACTACGAGATCCACGTCGACGGCCACGCGGAGCACGACGGTGTCCGGCTCGCCTTCTTCCACTACGACTGCTACGTGGACGACGAGCTCCGGCTCAGCGTCCGCGAGGGCCAGGCCGGGTTCTTCACCCCCGAGGAGCTCGCGGGCAGCGGCGGTGTGCGGTGGGATCCCGCCGAGCGGCCGCCCGGCGACGACCTGCCGCTCGACCCGCCCGCCGTGCGCTGCGGGCGCGCTCGCTTCGACGCGGACCGGGTGCGGGCCCTGGCCCAGGGACGGCCGGCGGACTGCTTCGGCCCCGGCTGGGAGACGACGGCGGCGCACGTACGCTCACCGGGGCTCGACGACGGCAGGCTGCGGCTGCTGCACGAGGTGACGGAGTTCGACCCGGCCGGAGGTCCGTGGGGCCGCGGCTATCTGCGGGCCGAGACCCCGCTGTCGCCGGACGACTGGTTCTTCGCGGGGCACTTCAAGAACGACCCCTGCATGCCGGGCACCCTGATGCTGCAGGGCGGCCTCCAGGCGATGGCGTTCTACCTGACCGCCCTCGGCTTCACCGTGGACCGGGACGGCTGGCGTTTCGAGCCCGTCGACGGGCTGCCCTTCAAGGCGATGTGCCGCGGCCAGGCCACTCCGGCCGGGCGGCGCGTCGTCTACGAGGTGTTCGTGCGCGGTGTCTCGGCCGGTCCGGTGCCGACGCTGTACGCGGACGTGCTGGGCTGGGTGGACGGGACGAAGGCGTTCCTGGGCCAGGAGGTGGCGCTGCGGCTGGTGCCCGACTGGCCGCTGTCGCACTGGCGGCGCTCGGGCCCGCCCGTCGTGCAGGGCAGCGGTGCGCCGGTGCCGCTCCCGGTGCTCGGCGGGCTGGCCGAGCACCGGGAGGAGAAGCCGGTGGCGACGGCGGCCGATGGGCTCCCCTTCGGCTACGCCTCGTTGCTGGCGTGTGCCTGGGGCAGGCCGACCGAGGCGTTCGGTGCGGCGTACGAGCCGTTCGACGGCACCCGCAGGGTCGCACGGCTGCCCGGTCCGCCGTACCACTTCATGAGCCGGATCGTCTCGGTGGACGGTCCGCAGGGCGGCATGCGGGAGGGCAGCGGTGTCGTCGCGGAGTACGACGTGCCCGCGCGTGCCTGGTACTTCGAGCAGAGCGGCGGCCGTACGATGCCGCTGGCCGTCCTGATGGAGATCGCGCTGCAACCCTGCGGGTGGCTGGCCTCGTACGCGGGCAGCGCGCTGACCACCGGTACGGATCTGCTGTTCCGCAACCTGGACGGCGCGGGAACGGTCACCGGTGAGGTCACTCCGGCGACGGGCACGGTCCGCACCCATGCCGAACTGACGCGTGTCTCGCAGAGCGGGGACATGATCATCGAGTCGTTCCGGGTGAGGTGCACGGCCGACGGCGTGCCGCTGTTCGAACTGTCGACGACCTTCGGCTACTTCCCGCCGTCGGCCTTCGAGCACCAGCAAGGCCTCACGGTGTCGGCCGCGGACCGGGCGCGTCTCGACGAGCCCTGCGACCGCGTCGTCGATCTGACCGCCCGGCCCGCCCGTTACTGCGCCGGGGAACCACGGCTGCCGGGCCCGATGCTGCTGATGCTCGACCGGATCACCGGCTCCTGGCCGGACGGGGGCAGCCGGGGGCTCGGGCGGCTGCGGTCGGAGAAGGACGTCGTCCCGGGCGAGTGGTTCTTCCGTGCGCACTTCTTCCAGGACCCGGTGCAGCCGGGGTCGTTGGGCGTCGAGGCCATGTGCCAGCTTCTCCAGTACCACCTGCTCGAACGCGGCGCGGCGGACGGCATCCCGCACCCGCGGTTCGAACCGGTGCTGCCCGGCCGCGAGACGACCTGGACCTACCGCGGCCAGATCACCCCGGCCAACCGGCTGATCCGGGTGGACATGGACATCGTGGAGAGCGGTACGGACGCGCGGGGGCCCTACGCGACGGCGGACGCGACGCTGTGGGGCGACGACACCTGCATCTACCGAGTGCGGGGGCTGGGCATGCGCGTGGTGTCAGACGCGGCTCCCGGGCCCTCATCCGCTCCGTGACGTGAGTGCCCGGCCGTGGCGGGCGTACTGCTCGCCGGTGGGGCGGCCGGGTTTCACGGGCCCTGGCCCGTCGCCGGGAGCAGGACGACCAGCCGGGCGCCGGGGCGGTTGTCCTCGATCCGGGCGCTGCCGTGGTGGGCCGTGACGGTGTCACGGACGATGGCGAGGCCGAGGCCGCTGCCGCCGGTGTCCCGGGCGCGGGCGCCGTCGAGCCGGGTGAAGCGCCCGAAAACGCGCTCGCGGTCGGCCTCCGGGATGCCGGGTCCGTCGTCGGCGACGGTCAGTTGTGCGGTGTCGCCGAGTGTGTGGAGGCTGACGTCGATCCGGGTGCGGGCATGGCGCAGCGCGTTGTCCAGCAGGTTGCGCACGACACGGGCGAGGGCGTCCCCGTCGCCCGCCACCCGCGCGGCGCCCACGGCGTGCTGGTCGATGACGAGGCGGGTGCGCCGACGGGCTTCGCGCACCTCGGTGAAGACGATCTCGTCCAGGTCGACGGGGCGGGCCCGCAGCCGCGGCCGGGCGTCGAGCCGTGCGAGCCGGAGCAGGTCGTCGACGAGCCGGGTGAGCCGTTCGGTCTGCGGCAGGAGCCCGGCGGCGAGGGACTGCCCGTCCCCCAGGCCGGGGTGCTGGGCCGCGACGGACAGGCGGGTGTGCAGGGTGCTCAGGGGGTTGCGCAGTTCGTGGGCCGCGTCCGCGACGAACCGCCGCTGCCGCCGGGCCGAGGTGTCCAGGCGGGCCAGCAGGTCGTTGAAGGTCGTGGCCAGCCGGCCGAGCGCGTCGTCGGCGGGCGGTACGTCGAGGCGGCGGCTCAGGTCGGACGCGGTGATCTCGGCGGTCTGGGCGCGCATGCCGTCGACGGGGCGCAGCGCACGCCCGGTGAGCAGCCACGCCACTCCGGTGAGGGCGGCGACGACCGCCGGTACGCCGGTGGCCAGGCCGACGGTGAGCTGGGCAAGACCGTGGTCGACGCTCTCGGTGGGCACGGCGACGTAGACGGTCACCGGGTCGCGGGCGGTGCCCGCGGGGATGCCGACGGCGCGCCATGTCCCGCCCGTGCCCACGGGGATGTCGTCGATGGTGTGGGCCCGCGGGGTCGCGGCCCGGCTCGCCGGGAAGGTGAAGGCGCGCGGCCGGCCACGCAGGTTGGCCGAGCTGGCCCGCACCTTCCCGTTCCCCGCGATCACCTGGACGGCGACTCCCCCGTGGTCGGTGGTGGGCACGTCCGCCGTGGTCTGGTCGCCGTCCTGGTCCGCCGCCACGACCTGGGCTCCTTGGAAGGCGGTCTGGTCGAGTCCGCTGATCAGGCTGGCGTGCAGCCAGACGACGAGCAGCAAGGCGGCTCCGGCCAGTCCGGCGGCGATGACGGCGCCCGCGGCGGCGGTCAGCCGCAGGCGCAGTGACCGGCGGGCCCACCACGACCGGATCCCCGCGGCCATTGGTCACCCCGTACCGCCGCGCAGCCGGTAGCCGGCACCGCGGACGGTCTCGATGGTCCGGCGTCCGAAGGGGGCGTCGATCTTGCGGCGGAGGTAGCCGACGTAGACCTCGACGATGTTGGTGTCGCCGTCGAAGTGCTCGTCCCACACGTGGGTGAGGATGTCCGCCTTGCTGATCACCTCGTCGGGGTGCCTGAGCAGGTATTCCAGGAGAGTGAACTCGCGTGCGGTCAGGTCGATGTCGCGGTGGCCACGGCGGCAGCGGCGACGTGCCGGGTCGAGCGCGAGGTCGCCGACGGTGAGGACGGCGGGGCGGGCGGGTGCGCCGCGCCGCAGCAGGGCCCTGAGGCGGGCGACGAGCACGACGTAGGAGAAGGGCTTGCTCAGGTAGTCGTCGGCGCCGAGGTCGAGGGCGTCGGCCTCGTCGTACTCCCCGTCCTTGGCGGTGAGGACCAGCACCGGGGTCCAGGTCCGGGCCGCCCGCAGACGTTTGAGGACCTCGTAGCCGGACAGGCCCGGCAGCATGATGTCGAGCACGATGACGTCGTACGGTTCGTGGAGCGCCCGCCAGAGTCCGTCCGGGCCGTCGTGTGCCAGGTCCGAGACGAAGCCCTCCGTGGCAAGTCCGTCGGCGATGGCCTCGGCGAGTGCCTGCTCGTCCTCGATGATCAACGTCCGCATGGCAGCCTCAGGAACAACGATAGCTCCGGACGGGAGCCTCCGTTTTCCGTGAGAAAGCCGAGAGACGTGTGCGCTACGGCGGTGGGGTCATTCCTCCATCACGGATTCCACCAGGTCCATGGCCAGGTCCAGGGTGTCGTGCACCGGCAGGCCGTGGTCGGTGTACCAGTCGGTCGTCGCCTCCGGGTGGGGACCGGTGACCGCCACCCGCCCGCGGCCGAAGGGGGTCACGAGGGCGGCGGGGGTGCCGTTGTCGTAGGTGGCGAGGACGGTGGCGTCGGCGTGCTCGTCGAGGACGAAGAAGGGGCCGTCCTGGAAGAAGACGGTGCGGGGCCTGCCTCCCCAGTTGACCGTGACGAGGGTGTCGCTGTCGTCGTGGACGGTGGCTCCGGGGGAGGAGATGTACTGGTCGGTGTCGCCGGGGAGCAGGCCGAAGCCCGGGGTGGCCCCGGCGAGGTAGCCGCCGAGGCAGAACCCGAGGTAGCGCCCGCCGTCGCGGACGAAGTCGCGGATCTCCCGGCGCCGCCGCCGCAGTCTCCGGTAGGCGGACGCGAGCGTGCCCCCTCCGGGCTGGGCGTACAGCGCGGCCTCGGTGAGGATCTCGGCCGACAGCGGGAGCGCTTCGTTCGGGCCGGTGTAGCGGACGTCGAGGTTCCACGGCCCGGCGGAGAGCAGTGCGGCGACCGCCTCGGGGCAGCCGGGCAGCGAGGCCGGGCCGTGGTAGACGAGGGCGAGGGGGCGGCGCCCGGCGGCGGCCCCTGAGTGCCCCGGGTGTGTCATGGCCGCCCCACCGCGGGTACGCCGTCGGCCTGGCCGGCCGGCGGTACTGTGCCGTCTCCTTCGGCGGGGAGCCCGCGCCAGCTCGTTCCCGGTGTCAGGCGCTCGCCCTTCATCACCAGGGACAGCGCCCCGAGCCGGACACCGGCGCCCACCTGCGTGTCGTAGAGCACGACGGTCCGCGCACCGACGCTCGCGGCGGGGCCGACGGTCACCGTGGACATCTTCATCACCCGGTCCTCGAACAGGTGGGTCTGCAGGGAGACGTGCATGCCGATCGAGGCGTCGTCGCCCACTTCGACGAGGTCGAACTCGGTGAGGTAGGTGGTGCCGATCCAGGTGCGCCGTCCGATGCGGGCACCGAGCAGGCGCAGTACCGGCGGCAGGAACGGCGTCCCCACCAGGGCGCCCACGCCCGCGGGCACCGCCGCCGCCTCGAAGAGGCCGGTGACGAACTCCGTGCGGCGCACGAACAGGCTCCACAGGGGCTCCACGCGCGGCCGGTACCGCCCCGCGACGACCCACTTGGCCGCCACGCAGCACCCGATGACGATCAGCACCCCGCCCGCCGTGAACAGCGGCGACACGACCGGCGCCACCCACGGCCCGGTGCGGCGGGCGGTCTCCGACAGCGCGAGCAGGTACAGGCAGGCCGCGGTCGCGAGCAGCGACATGGGCACGGTGACGCGGAAGAACTCGATGGCCAGCCGGCCGAGGACGGCTCCGCGGGTGGGCCGGAACGTCTTCTCCTCCGGGTAGGAGCCGCTGTCCTGGCGCACGGGCAGCCGCAGGGCCGGTGAGCCAAGCCAGGTGCTGCCGGCGGGCACGCGCTGCGCGGGCGGCACGGTGCCCACGCCGACGAGCGAGCCCGGGCCGAGCCGCGTCCCGGCGGGAACGAGCGCCGCGTTGCCCACGAAGGCGCGTTCGCCGATATCCGTGGGCCGGCAGGCCATGCGCCCGGCCGCGAAGGCCGCGGCACCGACGCCCGCCATGTCGGCGACGAAGCTGCCGTCGCCGAGGGTGAGCAGGTCGGGATCGAGGTGCGCCGCGGTGGAGATCTCGGCGCGCCGCCCGACGCGGGCGCCGAGCAGCCGCAGCCACGGCACGGTGTAGAGCGTGGCGTAGAGGGAGTTGGTGAGGGTGAGGCTCTGCTCCAGCAGCTTGTCGGCGATCCACTTGCGCACGCCCAGCGCCGAGCGCGCCGGATGGATCCCGGGTGGTGTCCTGGTCAGGACGGCCCGCTTGCCGACGGCGACGACCAGGCACACCGTGGCCACGAAGACCGGGCCGGACAGCGCGGCCGCCGCGAGAGCGGCGGAGGTGCCGCCGCGCGACCAGGCCCACCAGAGCAGGGCGGAGCTCGGCAGGGCCGCGGCGACCACGACGGACTCCAGCAGGACCAGGCCGAGCACGACGGCGGCCAGGTGGCGGGGCCGCCAGGGATCCACCCCGGTCCGCTCGCGCAGCATCGTCTCGACGTGCGGGGCGAGTGCCTCGACCGGGCGCGTGGGCGATCCGGCGCGGCGCGATCCGGCCGGGACGGCCTCGTCCGGGCCTGCCGCGGACTGCTCGCCGAGCGCGGACCCGGGGCCGAGGCGGGCCCCTGGTTCGAGGACCGCGTTGGCCCCGACGTACGCCCGCTCGCCGACGGTGATCGGCGCGACGGTGACCCAGCCGTCGGCGACCTGCCAGGGGCGCAGTGTGGCGCCGTAGCCGATCGTGGCGTCCTGGCCGACGCGCAGCAGCGTGGGCAGGCCGACGAAGCTGGTGGCGATGGTGGTGCGGGGGCCGACGCGGGCGCCGAGGAGCCGCAGGTACGGGCCCATCAGGGGGGATCCGCTGAGCGTCCGCAGGGGGCTGATGCCGTGCAGCAGTACGTCCAGCAGCCACAGCCGCAGGTATGTCGCTCCCCAGAGGGGGTACCGGCCGGGCCGGACGCCCGCCGCCAGGGGCCGTGCGAGCAGGACGGGGACGAGCCAGCGCACGGCGAACCAGCCGGCCAGCACTGCGAGGGCGGGCCCCGTGGCTTCGCCGCCCGTCACCTGTCCGTGGCTCAGCACGAGGGATCCGGCCACCGGGCCGGTGAGCAGGAGGAGCAGTACGTAGAGGGCCGTGGCCTGGACGAGGCCGGCGCGCGCGATGCGGGCGCGGCCGTGCCGCAGGAGGGCGGGGCGGGGCCGCCGCGGCGTGCGGGAGGCGTCGGCCGTGGCGCGCAGCCGTGCCGCGAAGCCGCTCACGGTCGGGTTCTCGTAGAGGTCGCGCAGGGTGGGGCCGGGGCCGCCGCCCGGGTCGCGCAGCAGGGACACCGCTCGGGCGGCGAGCAGCGAGTGGCCGCCGAGGTCGGTGAAGAAGTCGGCGTCCGCGGAGAGTTCGCCGGGGTCCATGGCGAGCGTCCGTGCCCAGGCGTCGCGCACCCTGGCCTCGAGCCGGTCGCGGACCGGCGTGACACGGCCGGTGCCGGCGAGCCGGCGGCCGGTGGGTGCGGGCAGTCTCCTGCGGTCCGTCTTGCCGCTGGGCATGACGGGCAGCCGGTCGAGGAAGTCCAGTGTGGCGGGGACCATGTAGGCGGGCAGCGACCTGCGCAGGCGCCGGTTCAGGCGGGCGGTGAGATCGTCGTCGGGGTCCGTGCCGTTCCCGGCGGGCACCACGTAGGCGGCGAGGACGCGGTCGCCGTCGTGTCCGTCGCGCGGCGCCACAAGAGTGGTGGCCGCCTGGGCCACGCCGGGGTCCTCCAGCAGTACGTTGTCGATCTCCTCCAGGGACACCCGGTAGCCGCGGATCTTCACCTCGGCGTCGGCCCTGCCGAGGTACTCGATCTCCCCGTCGTCGGTCATCCTGCCGAGGTCTCCGGTGCGGTACAGACGGCCCGGGCCGGGGGCCAGGGGGTGCGGGACGAAACGCTCGGCCGTCAGGTCGGGCCGTCCCGCGTAGCCGCGTGCGAGGCCCGGGCCGCCCAGGCAGATCTCGCCGACGGCGCCCTGCGGCACGGGTCGCAGCCGCTCGTCGAGGAGGACGGCCGAGCAGGTCGGCAGCGGGCGGCCGATGGTCACCGGGCGTCCCGGCCGGACTTCCTGCCAGGTGGCGGTGACGGTGGCCTCGGTCGGCCCGTAGGTGTTGAGGACGCGCCGCCCCGGCCTGCACCACCGCTCGACGAGCGGGGCGGGGCACACCTCGCCGCCGACGACGACCGTACGGAGCCGCGGGAGGTCGCGGGAGATCGTCGCGAGCAGCGTCGGAACGCAGTACAGGGCGGTGACCTGGTGCTCCTGGAGGAAGTCGGCGAGATCGTCGCCCAGTTGTCCTGGGCCGCCCGGTCCGGCGACGAGCGTGGCGCCGGCCGCCCAGGTGGGCCAGATCTCCTCGATGGAGAAGTCGAACGAGAGGGTCATGCCCTGGTAGACGCGATCGTCCGGCCGGATGCCGTAGATCGGTGCCACGACGCGCAGGAAGTTGCAGATGCTCGACTGCGCGATCTCCACGCCCTTCGGCCTGCCGCTGGATCCCGAGGTGTACATCACGTACGCCAGCGGATCGTCCGCTCCCCCGGTCGGGACGGCGGGCCGCCCGGGCGGCTGGGCGGCGAGGTCCGCGGCACACGTGTCGGTCTCGATCACCTGGCACGTCGTCCGGCACCGGCGCGCCCATGCGGCGCCGGACGCGAGCGCCGACGTGGTCAGCACCGCGGCCGCGCCCGCGTCGCCCAGGATGAAGGCGACGCGGTCGGGCGGCGCGGCAGGGTCGATCGGCACGAACGCCGCGCCCGCCTTGCACACGCCCAGCAGGCACGCGTACATGTCCACGGTCCGGGGCAGCAGCAGGGCTGCTCGGCTGCCGGGGCCGATGCCGGCACGCAGCAGGTACCGGGCCACTCGGCCGGCCCGCGCGTCGAGTTCGGCGTAGGTCACCCGCCGCGATCCGCAGACGAGGGCCGGGGCCGACGGAGTGCGGTCGCAGGCGTCGTCGAAGAAGCGGTTCAGCCGGTCGCCGGTGCCCCCGGTTCCCGGGGCCGTGCGGCCCCGGCGAGGAGAGACGGGTGGGGCTGCGGTGCGGGAAACCATGGTCGCCTCCTCTTCGATGCGAGAAGAAGATGCGGGAAGGACTCGCTTCCTCGGTGCGCAAAGGACCCGGTCGTCCCCAGGACTCCTCCAGCCTCGGCGACGCCCGCTGAGAGGACACTGAGAAGCCGCCCGGGGCCGGCCCCGCGGGCCGCCATCCGCGCCCGCCAAGGCGATCGCGAGGACCGCTGCCCCGGCCCGCGGGACGACGTCCTGTCCAGCACCCCCTGCTCCCAGATCATCTGAGTACGGCACCTGAGTACGCGCGCTCATGCTCCGCGGCAGGGCTCGCATCAGACTCCTCGGCATGACCCACCTACCGCCACCGGCCGAGGAATTGCGGATCCTCGACGCGGAGTTGCGGCAACTCGACGCCCGACGGGCCCAGTTGCTGTTCCGCCGCGCCCACCTGATAGGTCTCCTCCAGCCGGCCTTCCCGCCCGCTCCGCCCGTCGCGCGGCGGCCCGAGACCACCGCACCCCGTGTGCAGAACGTGCTCCTGGTCCTCGGCGGCGTCCTGCTGACCGTCGCCGCGATCGCGTTCACCCTGGTCAGCTGGGGGCACCTGGGCATCGCCGGGCGGTCCCTGGTGCTCGCCACGGTGACCGCGGCGGCGCTCGGCGCTCCCGTGCTCCTGCTGAGGCGCGGGCTGCGCTCGACGGCGGAGGCGCTGGCGGGCCTCGGTCTGGCGCTGACGGTGCTCGACGCGTACGCGCTGCACGAGGTGGCGCTGACGGCCACCGACGGCACGGGGTACGCGGCCGTCGCGGCGGTGTGTCTGGCCGGGCTGTGGTGGGGGTACGGCAGGGGGCTCGGTTCGCTGCGCCTCCCCTTCCCCGCCGCGCTGGCCGCCGGCCAGTTCCCGCTGCTGCTGTCGGCGGTGGCGGCCGACGCGGGCCCGTACGCGATCACGGCCGCGCTGCTGCTGACGGCCACGTGCGACACGGCCGTCGCGCTGCGGACGTCGGTGGGGTGCCTGCGCATCGCCGCCGCCGTCGGCGCGTACGGGATGGGCGGCTGGGGCGTGGCGGCGGCGGGCGTGCTCTCCTCGGAGGCGACCGGTCCTAGCGCCGCCGCCCGTGCCGCGGCGCTCCTCGCCCTGGCGGCGGCGATCGCGCTGTACGCCGCGTGGCGCACCCCGCGGCAGGGCCTTGCCGTCGGCGCCGCGGTGACCGGCGGACTGCTCCTGGTCGCGGCGCTCGGCGGCATCCCTCGTGCGGTGCTGCCCGGGGTGTGGACGGTGCCCGGCTATCTGGTCTGCGGGGCCGGGCTGCCGGCCGCCGTGCGCCTTCGGCTTCCGGATCCCATCCGGCGCGGTGCCGCTTGGGCGTCGGCCGCCGTCCAGGCCCTTGCGGTGGTGTGGGCGCTTCCCCTGGTCTTCGTGGCGCTGCTGGGTCCGGTCGGACTGACGGGACGGGTCTGGTCCGGAGCGCCGTCGGATCTGCGTGCCGCGGTGACGGTCTGGGTGTACTGGCCCCCGGACGCGGCGGCCGCGCCGCTGGTGTTCGCGGTCGTCGCGGCGGTGCTGGCCGTGGCGGCCCGCACCACCACCGCCTGGCGCGACCAGGCCTCGGCCGGTGTCGTGGTCCTGGCCTGGGCGGCCGTGCTCGTCCTCCCGTTCGCCCTGCGACTCCCTTATACGGCCGGGCTGTTCACGCAGGGGCTGACGGTCGTGGCGGCGCTGACGGCGGCGGTGTACGCGCGCCGGACACCGACGTCCCTCACCGCCGTACTCCTTTCCCTGCTCACCGCGGCCGGTCTCTCGATCCTCTCGCTCGCCTCCCAGGAGGCGACCCTGGCCGTGCTCGCCGCGCTGACGGCGATCTTCACGGTGGCCGCCGCGCACCCGCGGCTGACCGCCGTCTGCGCGAGCGCGTCCCTGGCCGGTGCGGCGGGTCTGGCCTGTGCGGTGGGTGCCGCCGCGGGCTGGTCCGCCGCGCACACGGCACTGTTGCTCCTGGTCGTCCCGGCCGCCGCGGCCCTGCTCGCGGCGCGTGTCCCGCGCTCCGCGGTTCCGGTCGAGGCCACCGGCGCCGGTGCGGGGCTCCTGGCCATCGGGCTGGCCGTCACCGACGCCCCGGTGCTGGCCCTGGTGCTGGCCCTGTGCGGGGTGATCGCCGCGGGCACCGCCGTGCGCGCCGACCGCCGTCGGGCGGGGTACGCGGCCGCCGCGTTGTTCGTGCTGGCCGGCTGGGTGCGGCTCGGGTCGTGGGGCGTGGGCGCGCCGGAGGCGTACACCCTGCCGGTGACCGTGCCGGCGCTGGTCGTGGGCTTCTTCCGGCGCCGCCGGGACCCCGGGGCCTCGTCGTGGACGGCGTACGGCCCCGGGCTCTCGGCGACGCTCGTGCCGAGCCTGCTCGCGGCGTGGGCCGGCGCCGACTGGCCGCGCCCCCTGCTGCTCGGCACGGCCGCCCTCGTCGTCGTCCTCGTGGGTGCCCGCCACCGGCTCCAGGCACCGCTCGCACTGGGCGGGGGCGTGCTCGTGCTGGACGCGCTGCATGAACTCGCCCCCTACCTGGTGCAGTTGGCGGGCGCCCTCCCGCGCTGGCTGCCTCCCGCGTTCGCCGGGCTGCTGCTGCTCGTGCTGGGCGCGACGTACGAGCAGCGGATCCGGGACGCCCGGCGGATGCGGGACGTGCTGGGCCGGATGCGCTGACGGACGGCCGGGCCGGGAGCCGGGGCTCAGCACATGTCGGTCGGGCACCTACCAGGGCAGCGGCCCCGTCACGTCGAAGTACCCGCCGCTGGGTCCGTCCGGGCCCAGCCCTGCCATGCGGACGATGATCTCGGCGCCCTCCTCGACGGTCTGGGTCCCGGTGTTCCCGTTCAGGTCCGTCTTGGTGAAGCCGGGCTCCACCGCGTTGATCCGCATGGCCGGGAACGCCTTCGCGTACTGCACGGTGATCATGTTGACCGCGGTCTTCGACGCCGGGTACGCGACCCCCGGGTAGGCGGAGGCGGGGTGGGCGGGGTCGGCCACGTGCGTGAGCGAGGCCAGGCCGCTGCTGACGTTGACCACGACCGGCGACGCGGACCGCCGCAGCAGCGGCAGGAACGCGTGGGTGACGCGTACCGTGCCGAAGACGTTGGTCTCGAAGACCTCCCGCATCAGGTCGGCGGTGACGTCCGCCGCGTCCGCCACCCCGTTGTCCGGGCCGCGCGCCTCGACGCCGGCGTTGTTGACCAGCACGTCGAGACCGCCGTCGGCCTCGATCGTCCTCGCCGCCGCCGCCACGGACGCGTCGTCGGTGACATCGAGCTGGACGGCCCGGGCCCCGTCGCCAAGCCGCTCGGCGGCGTCGCGGCCCCGGGCCTCGTCCCTGCTGCCGACGTAGACGGTGTGGCCCGCGGCGATCAGACGGCGGGCGGTCTCGTACCCGAGACCCTTGTTCGCTCCGGTGATCAGTGTTGTGGTCATGCCCCCACGATCCGCCCCGCCCGCCCGCGCAGCCAGGCGTCCCGTCTTCCTGGGACCGGTGGTACCAGGCAGGCCTCTGGCCGGCGGGGGCACACTGGCCGCATGGCGACGGCGGAGTTCGGCAAGGCGGTGCGCCGCTGGCGCGACCGGGTCCCACCCGAGGCGGCGGGGCTGCCGACCGGGGAGCGGCGGCGTGCGGCCGGGCTGCGCCGTGAGGAACTGGCCCTGCTGGCCGGGATCTCCGTCGACTACGTCACCCGGCTCGAACAGGGCCGCGCCACCAACCCCTCGTCCCAGGTCGTCGAGGCCATGGCTCGCGCGCTGCGGCTGTCGGAGGAGGAACGCGCGCACCTGTTCCGGCTGGCCGGACTCGCGCCGCCGGGCCCCGAGACGGTGCCGGCGCACATCACCCCGAGCGTCCAGCGGCTGCTGGACCGGCTGACGGGGACGCCTGTGGCGGTGTTCGACGCGTCCTGGACCCTGTTGCTGGCCAACGCGCCCTACGCGGCCCTGATGGGCGACCCGTCCGGCCGGTGCGGCAACGAGCGCAACGGCGTGTGGCGCCACTTCCTCGGCCCGGGGCCCGGCGCCCTGCGCGCACCGCAGGCGCGGGACGACCACGAGGCGGCTCTCGTCGCCGATCTGCGCACGGCCGCCGAACGCTACCCGGCCGACCGGCGGCTGCACCGGCTGATCGCCGAACTGCGCGGGGGCAGCGAGCGGTTCTCCGAGCTGTGGGACGCGGGCGCCGCCGGCCGCCACGAGGCGTCGCGCAAGACGATCGACCATCCGCGGGTCGGGCCCGTCACGCTGGACTGCGACGTCCTCACCGTGGCGGGCAGCGACCTGCGGATCATGGTCTACACGGCCGAACCCGGTTCCGGGGACGCCGAACGCCTCGCCCTTCTCACCGTCCTCGGCACCCAGGCTCTCGTCGAACGCTGACGACTTTTGCCTATAGGTCGTAGGTAAATGCATAATGGGGTTCGGGTCGAGGCTTCCCTCGACGCTCCGACTCCTGATCGACAGGCTGAGGCGATGAACACCGAGCACGACTGGATCACCACACCCGTCACCGCGGACCTCCTGCGTGGGCACCTGGACGTGGAGCGCACCGCGCACGGCCTGCTGCCGCACCGGCTGCCCGCCGGCGCGCGCCGGCAGATCCCCGACGACCAGCTGGCCATGGCCGAGGCCCAGCCGTCCGGCGTACGGCTGGTCTTCCGCACCCGGGCGACCACCGTCGAACTGGAGACCCTGCCCACCAAGAGGGCCTACCGCGGCTTCCCGGCCCCGGCGGACGGCGTCTACGACCTGCTGGTCGACGGCCGCCTCGCGGGCCAGGCCACGGTGACCGGCGGCAACGTCCGCACCGTCGACATGGCCACCCAGTCCGCCGACCTGCTCGAAGGGCCTCCCGGCACCGCCCGGTTCACCGATCTGCCCGCGCGGGACAAGGACGTCGAGATCTGGCTTCCCCATACGGAGATCACCGAGCTGATCGCCCTGCGCACCGACGCCCCGGTCGCACCGGCGCCGGACAGTGGACGCAGGGTGTGGCTGCACCACGGCAGCTCCATCAGCCACGGCTCGAACGCCGCCCATCCGACCGCCATCTGGCCGGCCCTGGCCGCGGCCCGCGGCGGAGTGGAGCTGGTCAACCTGGGGTTCGGCGGCAGCGCGCTGCTCGACCCGTTCACCGCCCGCGCGATACGGGACACCCCCGCGGACCTGATCAGCCTCAAGATCGGCATCAATGTCGTCAACACGGACGCGATGCGCCTGCGGGCCTTCACACCCGCCGTCCACGGCTTCCTCGACACCATCCGTGAGGGGCATCCGACGACACCGTTGCTGGTCGTGTCCTCCATCCTCTGCCCGGTCCAGGAGGACACCCCCGGACCCCTCGCACCCGACTTCGCCGACGGGACCCTGCGGTTCAAGGCCACGGGCGATCCGGCCGAGCGCGCCGCCGGGCGCCTGACGCTCAACGTCATCCGCCACGAACTCGCCCGGATCGTAGAGCAGCGGGCGGCCGACGACCCGAACCTGCACCATCTCGACGGCCGTGAACTGTACGGCGAGGCGGACTACGCCGAACTCCCGCTGCCCGACGAGGTCCACCCCGACCCCGCGGCGCACCGCCGCATCGCCGACAACTTCGCGCGGCTCGCGTTCGGCACCGGCGGCCCCTTCGCCCCGTGACCGGCGGCTGATCACGTCGCGGTCGGCCAGGGAGCGACAGCGGTCCGCCTTGCGCGCCCCGCCGTGGTCCCGGTGCGGTGGGCCGACGGCCGCGACATCGGTGTCCGAGACCGACGTCGACCGGTGGCCGTTTCCGTCAACGAGCCCCGGGGCGTCCGGAGTCGCTGATCAGGTGTGGTGCCCGGTGGTTCTCGGGGCGGCGTCGAGGATCGGTCGGGGCCAGGCCCCCGGAGACCGGCGCGGGGCCGAGATCGCCGTCGCCGTCCTGGTGGCGGAGGACCCAGTCGTCGAGGTCGAGGGCCGTTTCCAGCGGCTCCCTGGCCATGTGGGCGCGCAGGCAGCTCGCCGCGCCGGTCCCGGTCCGCCCGGGCAGGAGCAGTTCCTCCCGGAAGCCGCTCTCGGCCACGGCGAAGCGCGCCCGGGCGGCCTGCGGGGACACACCCAGGACGTCACCGATAAGCTGCCAGTCGGCGCCGCCCGTGCGCTCGTACACGGCGGCGCTTTCGAGGAGCCGCCGCGCGGCCGCGAGCACGTGGGCGGCGTCGGCCAGTACGGCACCCGGCGCGCGTGTGCCTCCGTCAGCGTTCAGCTCGTGCGCGCCGACGGGCACCGAGGCCCGCGCGAGGTCCGCCAGTACGCAGGCGTCGTAGGCCATCAGCAGCCTCGCTCGCGCCGTGTCCGTGTACGGCGCGCCCGCTTGCTTGTCGCCATCGCTCATGCCGGTCAGCCTCAGCTCCCATCGATCGGGGGGGTCGTCACTCAGTGCCCGCTCTGGGTCGGTAGCACGGTGCCTACGGCACCGCCGAAGTGTCCGGCGCGTTCGCCGCCACCAATGACGAGCATCGCCGCACGGCCAGCGGATCCACAATGCGTAATCGGCACAGTCTGCCCAAGGCTGGGCCATAGGCTATCCCTAAGGTTGAGCTTTAGGCTGGGGCGATGCGCTACGACCTGGACGACCTGCGGCTCTTTCTCCACATCGTGACGGAGGGGTCGATCACGGCGGGCGCCGAACGGATGCACCTGAGCCTGCCTTCCGCCAGCGCCAGGGTGCGTTCGCTGGAACACCACGCCGGCGTGGCACTGCTCATCCGCGGACGGCGAGGCGTGCGGCCCACGCCGGCGGGCACGACGCTGGCACGCCACGCACGCGACGTCCTGGACCGGACCGCGCGCCTCGAAAGCGCCGTCGCCGGCTACACCCGGTCCCCGACCGCCCCGCTCACCCTGCTGGCGGGCGGATCCGCGATGCATCGTCTGGTGCCCCAGGGCCTGGTGTCCTTCCTGCGCGCGCACCCGGACGTCGACGTCACGGTGTGCGAGAGCCGCACGCCGCAGACGGTGCGGATGCTCGCCGACGGCGAGGCGGATCTCGGGGTCGTCGTCGACGACGAGGCCCGCGACTGCGGCCTGCGCATGGAGGCTCTCGGTGACGACTCCCTCGTGGTGATCGGCCAGGCCGGAGGAATCATCGCCGGCCGGACCTCACTGACCTTCAGCGAGGTCGCCGAGCATCCGCTCGTCGGGCTCGACGCAGGTTCCTCGCTGCGCCGCTGGATCGAGGAGCACCTCGGGCCGCACGCTCCAATGGCGCGCTACCGCACCACCGTGGCCGACCTCGGCGTCCTCGTCGCCCTCGCCGCCGCGGGCGTCGGGCTCGCGGTCGTACCGCGTCGCGCCGTCGACCCCGACCAGCCGCTCGCCGTCTGCGAACTGCAGGATCCCTGGGCGCGCCGCCACCTTCTGCTGGCCTGGGGCGTCAAGGACGGCGCCACGCCGACGGCCACCGCGGCGCTCGCCGAGCACCTGCGCGAGGCGGCATTGTCCGGGGGGCGCGCCGGCGGTCGCGGCTAGTGCGCGGCGGCGAGCGACAGGCGAGAGGCGGTCTCGGGCCACCTGGGGCAAGCTGCGAGAGGAGGAAGCACCACGTCGGCCTCGGTGGATGCGATCTGTGAAGGACGGTGCTGAGCGTGAGGGACCCGAATACCGGACGCGTGGGGACTGCGGGACAGAGCGCGGAACAGGACGGCGTGTCGCCGGGCGCCGACGCCGAAGCACCGCCGGACGCGCCCTTGTCGGGGTGCGCGGCGCTGGTGACCGGCGCGTCCAGCGGCATCGGTGCGGCGACGGCCCGGGAACTGGCCCGACTCGGCGCGGCCGTGGCCGTCGTCGCCCGGCGTACCGAGCGGCTGGAGGAACTGGCCGCGGGCATCCGCGACCAGGGCGGCTCGTGCGCCGCCCTCACCGCCGACCTGCGGGACGCGGCGCAGGCGCGCCGGGCCGTCGAAGAAGCCGTCGGCCGCCTCGCACGGCTGGACGTGCTGGTGAACAACGCCGGTTACGTGGCCATGGGTCCCATCGAGGAGAGTGACCCGGCGGACTGGGAGCGGATGGTCGGCCTCAACCTCGACGCGGTTCTGCAGATGTCTCGATCGGCGTTGCCGCACCTGCTGCGGGCGGCGGAGGAGGGGACTCGCGGGGTCGCCGATCTGGTGAACGTCAGCTCGGTCGCGGGCAGGGTGGTGCGCAGGAACAACGTCGTGTACTCGGCGACGAAGCACGCGGTGGGCGCGTTCAGCGAGGGCATGCGCCAGGAGGTGACCGGGCGGGGCGTACGGGTAGGTCTGATCGAACCGGGCTTGACCATGACGGAGATGGCGACCGGCGGCGGGCGCCTCGCCGCTCGTGCCATGCCGGAGGATGCCTGGTTGCGTGCCGAGGACATCGCCCGGGCCATCACCTTCATGATCACTCAGCCCCCGCACGCCGCGATCAACGAGATCATGATGCGCCCGACGGCCCAGGAACACTGACCACTCCCCCGGCCCGCGCCCGCTTCACCTCGCCGACAGCGAACGTACTCAATCAGTCGCAGGAGTTCCGCGACTGCCGGGATCGGCTGGTCCCCTTCCCCAAGCCGCGAGTCCGTTGAGTTGCCCAGGCCGACGTCATACAGTGTGACCTGTCAGCCGCCTTCCAAGTGACGGTGGAACATTGGGAGTTCGGCTCCCGGGTGGGTGGGCATGTTCGAAAGGCGTGTCCCCATGCAGGGCCTCCCCCAGGTGGTCGCTTCCGGCCCCGCCGAGCAGGTCGGCCGGGCCCGTGCGGTGGTCGCGGTAACCGCGCTGGCGCTGGCGCTGTTCGTATACGGCACCGTGCAGAGCCTGCCGATCGGACTGCTGCCGCAGATCGCGCACGGACTGGACGTGTCGGAATCGTCGGTCGGGCTGCTGGTGACCGGCTACGGGCTGGTGGTCACCGTCACCGCGGTACCACTGACCAAGGCGACCCGGCGGCTCCCGCGTCGCCGCCTGCTCACCGCCCTGCTGTGCGCCTTCTCCGCCGCCGCCTCGCTGGCCGCCCTGGCACCCGGCTACGCCGTCCTGCTGTCGGCGCAGATCCTGATCGCGCTGACCCATGCGGTGCTCCTGTCGATGGTCGCGGCGACCGCCACGAGCATGTTCCGCGAAGCAGTGCGGGCCAAGGTGGTCGGGGCACTGTTCAGCGGCATCCCGCTGGCGAGCGCGGTCGGCGTCCCGGCAGGGACCTGGCTCGGACAGCGGACCGAATGGCGGGTGCCGTTCCTGGTCATGAGCGCCCTGGGCCTGATGGCCGCAGTCGCTGTCGCGCTCCTGCTGCCCTCGGCACAGACCGCACCGACCCCCGCGTCCATCACCCAACGGCCCAGCAGCTCGCGCTTCGCCCTGCTGATGGCGGCGACCGGGCTGGTCGTCGCCGGCGTCTTCACCTTCTACACGTACGTCGCCGTCTTCCTCACCCAGGCAGCCGGCCTGCCCTCGGACACCGTCAGCGCGGTGCTCCTGCTGAACGGCCTGGCGGGGCTGGCCGGTACCTGGCTGTCCGGTGCCCTGTCCGACCGCGACGCCCGGGCCACGATGACCGGCACGGTGGCGCTCCTGACGGCCGCCCTGGCGTTACTCGCGGCGGCGGGCGTCCACCCGTGGGCCGCGGTCACTGCGGTCGCCCTGCTCGGCCTGGCCCTGGCCGCCCTGATCACCGCGCTCCAGAGCCGCATCCTGCGTATCGCTCCCCGCAGTGTCGAGGTCGCGTCCGCGACGGGCTCCGCAGCCATCAACGCCGGCATAGCCTGCGGCGCCCTCCTCGGAGGACACCTCTTGGAGTCCCCCGGCCACCACAACCTCCCCCTGGCCGGTGCCCTCCTCAGCGCCGCGGCCCTCGCCCTCCTCCTCGCCGAACGCCGCGGTTAGCCTGGCGGCATGGAAGCGATCCTGGTCAGCGCGTGTCTGCTCGGCATTCCGTGCCGGTTCGACGGGCGGCACAAGGTGTCCTCGGCGATCGAGGAGGCGGTGGCCGGCCGCGAAGTCGTATCCTTCTGCCCGGAGGTCGCGGGCGGGCTCGTGACCCCGCGGCGGCCGGCGGAGCTGGTGGGCGGCGACGGGCATGACGTGCTCGACGGAACGGCACGAGTCGTCGACGACACCGGGCGTGATGTGACGGCGCAATTCGTGAACGGAGCACGACGTGCGCTCACGGCGGCGCGGAACGCGGGTTGCGCCGAGGCACTGCTGATGCCGCGCAGTCCCTCGTGCGGGAGCGGTGCGGTCTACGACGGATCGTTCGCCGGGGAGCTGGTACCGGGAGACGGAGTCACGACGGCGTTGCTGGAGCGGAACGGCATCGCCGTGCGACCCGCGCCCGGGGTGTGACTCGGTCTCCTTACCGGTCTTCGGTCTCCTTGCCGATCTGATGAGGAGGGCCGGGCAGCCCGGCCCTCCTCATCGGCTCAGGTGGGCACCTTCTCCGGTTCGGTGGCCGGTTCTGTGGTGGGCGGGCCGGGCGTCGGCAGCGGGCCGCCGCGCAGCAGCGCGCCGCTGACGACGGCGCCGAGCGCGAAGATGCCGGCGCACCACCAGAACACCCGGGTGTAGCCGTGGATCGTCGCCAGGTGGAGCAGTGCCGGTCCCGGCTTGCCCTGGGCGTGGCCGGCCAGGTAGTCGGTGGTGGCGCTCGCCGCGATCGTGTTGAGCAGCGCGGTGCCGATGGCGCCGCCCAACTGCTGGCCGGTGTTGATGGCGGCCGAGGCGATGCCCGCGTCCTGCGGCAGCACCCCGGAGGTGCCGGTGCGCAGAGCGGCGGCGAAGATCATGCCCATGCCGAGCCCGATCACCATGATCGGCCCGAGGAGCGTCGAGGCGTAGTGGGAGTCCGGCCCGATCCGGGTCAGCAGGGCCATGCCACCGACGTTGATCAGCATGCCCGCGGTGATCAGCGGCCGCGGGCCGAAGCGCGGCATCAGCCGGATGTTGCCGACGGTGCTCGCCGCGGCCGTGACGCCCACCATCGGCAGCAGGGCGACACCCGACTTGATCGCCGAGTAGCCCAGGTCGGTCTGCATGTAGTAGATGAGGAAGAGCAGCACGCCGAACATGCCCGCGCCGATGACCAGTGCGGCGACGCAGGAACCGCCGCGGTTGCGGTCGAGCACGATCCGCGGGGGCAGCAACGGGTGCTGGGCGCGGCGCTGCCAGAAGGAGAACAGGACCACCAGCACGCCGCCGGCCATGAGGAAGCCCCAGGTCGACGGGGTGTGCCAGCTGTGCGTCGCCGCGTTGGAGAAGCCGTAGACCAGGCAGAGCATGCCGCCGGACACCACGATCACGCCGGGGACGTCCATCCTGGCGCCCGTGCGCGGCTGCCGGGTCAGCAGCGAGGAGCCGACGATCAGCGAGAAGGCCGCGAAGACCAGGTTGATGTACATGCACCAGCGCCAGTTCAGGGCGGAGGTCAGCGCGCCTCCGATGAGCAGGCCCATACCGCCGCCGCCGGCCGCGACCGCGCTGAAGACGCCGAATGCCCTGCCGCGCTCCTTGGGATCGGTGAACGTGGTCGCCAGCAGCGACAAGGTCGTGGGCGCGAGCAGCGCGGCGAAGACTCCCTGGCAGGCGCGGGCGGCCACCAGCATGCCGAAGCTGTTGGAGGCGCCACCGACCGCGGAGGCGGCCGCGAAGCCTGCCAGGCCGGCGATGAATGTCTCCTTGCGTCCGATGAGGTCGGCGAGCCGGCCGCTGAACAGCAGCAGGCTGCCGTAGCTCAGGGCGTACGCCGTCACGACCCACTGCTTGTCCGCGTCCGAGAAGTGCAGCGCGGTCTGCGCCGACGGCAGGGCCAGGTTCATCACCGTGGCGTCGAGGGTCAGCATGAGGTATGCGGTGCAGATGACGGCGAGGACCATCCATCGCCGCGATTCCCCGGCCGCGGGCACGGCGCTGGGTGTGGACATGAGGTGTCTCCTGGTCGCATGAGTCGGAGTTCGGGCTCAGTCCGTATGACAGGCGACGGCTGCCGGATGTGACGGGGTGTACGCCCCGGCCCGGGAGCGGGCCGGTCAGGGTACTCCGCGCCGGCCCGGTCGGGGCCATGACGTGCTGCGGCGGTTCAGCGCAGAACGATGTCCACGCCGGTGAGGTCGGCCCGGACGTCGATGCCGGTGATCCGGTCGCCGGTGATGCCGAAGCGGTACACGGCCAGCGGCACGCCGCCCGGGGCGAAGGCCAGTCCGGCGGAGCCGTCGACCAGGGCGGGCACCGGGTCCCAGGAAAGTTTGACGAAGGCGCGCGCGACGGCGTCGGAGCCGCGGAGCTCCGTCACCGGCTGCCTCCCCCTGGCCGCGGCCATCCGCACGGCCGTCCGGTCGGAGCGGAGCACGATGTCCGGGGCGAGCAGGGTCAGCAGCGCCTCGAAGTCGCCCTCGCGGGAAGCGGTGAGGAAGGCGCGGATGAGATCGGCCTTGCCGGCCTGGTCGGTGTCGGCGCCCCCGTCCGGTGCCGGCGCGCCCGTCGGGCCCGCGCCCGGTGCGGCCGCGGCGACGCCCTGCCGCTGGATGCGGCGGCGGGCGCGGCTGGCCAGTTGGCGGGCCGCGGCCGGAGTGCGGTCCACGATCGGCGCGATCTCCACGAAGGGCACGGCGAACATGTCGTGCAGCACGAACGCCAGCCGCTCGGCGGGCGTGAGCGTGTCAAGGATGAGGAGCATGGCGGTGCCGACCGACTCGGCTAGCAGCGCCTCCCGTTCCGGGTCGACCGGCGTGTCCGGGCGGGGCGAGCCGCCGGCCTCGGGGACGTCGACCAGGTCCTCGCGGCGCGACCTGCGCGACTGGAGCATGTTCAACGACACCCGGGCCACGACGGTGGTGAGCCAGCCGCTCATGTTCTCGACCGCGGCGGTGTCCGAGCGGCTGACGCGGAGCCAGGCCTCCTGGACGGCGTCGTCCGCCTCGGCCGGCGAGCCGAGCATCCGGTACGCCACCGCCCGCAGGCGAGGGCGGTCGGTCTCGAACCGAGCGGCCAGCCAGTCGTGTTCGGTCATCGGGTCACACTCTCCCCACGGGTGCCTCGGGTCCGACGGTCCGGAGCCCGCCCATGTGACGCCCGCGGGGCCGAATGTGTGACATCCGGGCCGGGTGCCCGGCCCGATGGGATCGCAGCGGCCGGGCGCGGGCCGGAGCGCTTCCGCCCGCTTCGTTCTCAGAAGTGCGTGCCGCCGTCATGCGGACCTCGGTGCCGGTGATGAAGCTGCCGTCGTCGGAGCCGAGCATCGCGACCACGGACGCCACCGTCCCGGGGCCGGCGAAGCCCTGGCCGAGCGCCGGGGAGAGCTTCGCGAACAGGCTCATGTCGGCGTCCTCGGGCCTACGGGCGGCTGAGTCAGGTACGCGCGAACCCGCGATGCCCCACGCATCACGGGCAGGCGGACCCGGCGGGGGGCTGCCTCACTCGTGGGGCACGACGGCCAGCGGGCAGCGGACGTGGTGGACGGCGGCGTGGGTGACGGGGCCGATGCGCGGAACCGCCGGCCGGCCGGACAGGCGGCGGCCGACGACGAGGAGGCTCGCCGCGGAGGCGGCCCGGACCAGCACGGTGGAGGCCCTGCCCTCCACGACGGTCTCCAGGACCTCGGTGTTCGGGTACTTCTCGCGCCACGCCTTCAGCACGGCGGACAGGAAGCCCCGCCACTCCTCGGCCTGCTCGGGATCGTTGATCAGCCCGATGTCCCCGGGGCCGAGACTGATCGCGGAGGGCGGCTGCCAGGCGTACACGACACGCAGCCGGGCGTGCCGCAGCCGCGCCGCCTCGAACGCGAACTCGATCACCTCGTCGCAGGCGTCGGCGAGGTCGATGCCGAGCACCACGTCACGGAAGCCGGTGCTGGTGGACGGGCGGCCGTCGCCGGCCGGGTAGTGCTCGTCCTCGGCCTCCTCCCCCGCCCGTACGAGGACCACGGGGCGCGGGGCCGTCGCGACCACCCCTTGGGCGACGGAGCCGACCAGGACACCGGTGAAGCCGCTGAGGCCTCGTGAGCCCACCACCAGCAGTTCGGCCCGCTCGATGGCCTTCAGCAGGGCCGCGGTCGCCGGGCCCTCGACCTGCTCGTCGGTGAGGTCCACATCGGGTACGGAGCCGCGGAGGTGCTCCTCGGCCTGCCGCAGGGTGCGGCGTGCCCGGTGCCGCCGAGCGACGTGCGCGGTTTCGCTCTCCGCCTGGCCATGGGTCCAGTTCCGGGCATGCACCAGGCGCAGCGGCCGGTCGCGACGCACCGCCTCACGGGCGGCCCACTCGACGGCGGCGAGGCTCTCGGCGGATCCGTCCACTCCGACGACGACAGGCGACAGCATGGCGCGCACCTCCTGCGCTCGGTCTGCTCCTTACTGTCAGTGTCTTACCGCGATCACTCGGTGGATATGGGCCGCAAGGGCTCCCCCAGGCCCATTCGGCCCCTGGGGGCCCGCACCTGCGCGTGCGGGATCGCCCCCTGATCAGGCGGAAGCGGAGAGCTGTTCGCGCACCCAGGCGGGATCGGGATTGGTGTGCGGCCGGCCCGCAACGACGACGGTCGGCACGGTCTCGTTGCCACCGTTGGCCGCCCGCACCGCCGCCGCGCCGGCCGGGTCACGCCAGATGTTGACCCAGTACGCCTGGCGGGCGCGGTGGCCCAACCGGATACGCAGCCGCAGACAGTACGTGCAGCCCGGCCGCCAGAAGATGATCGGCCGGCCGTCGGCCGCGCTGCGGTCCTGTGCCTCCAGAGCACCGATCGACCGCGGGAAGAGCAGAGGCGAGCACGCACCTGCGAGCAGTACGAACAGCAACAGATATGCCACGGCTCCGCCGGGGCTCCCCTGGGAGATCAGCCTGGCCGCGAGGACCGAGCCGCAGAGCACGAACAGGACCGGCAGAAACCACGCGCGTTTCATGAACATGATGACTCAGGCTACCGATACGCGTTCTCCCGCCGCTCGGCTACGGGGAACTCGGCCGCCGCGCCGCCGCCTCGATCAGTCGCCTGATGTCGTTCAGGTCGGCCTCGAACTCGGCGGTGAGGTCGACGGGAAGGTCCAGCCACTGCCCGAGTCTGTTGTGGCCGGGCAGTTCACCCTCCGGAAGCCGGCCGCGACGGCTGCGCGGGTCGAGAGCGCCGGGAGCGAAGCGGCCCGAGGCCTCGGAGGCGGCGAACCCGATCACGAAGGTGCTGACCAGGCGTTCCAGCCGGGGGACTTCCGGCTCGGGAACCCCCGCTTCGATGAGCGCGGTGTAGATGATGTCCACCGCGCGCACGGCGTCCGGTGTGACAGCCGGCCGGGAGAAGAGCAGGTGTGCGGCCCAGGGGTGACGTTGGGTCACCGCTCGGCAGGCATGCGCGAGGGCGTTGAGCCGCTCGTCCCAGGTCTGATCCTCGGCGGTGCCCGACGGCAGGAGCGCGGCGAGCAGGCGCCCGGCCATCGCGTCCAGGAGCGCGGCCTTGTCCTTGACATGCCGGTACAGGGCCATCGGCGTCACGCCGACACGGTCGGCAAGCGCGCGCATCGAGACGGCTTCGAGGCCGCGCTCGTCGGCGATGGCCAGGGCCGCGTCCAGTATCTCTTCCCGCCTGCCGCTCATGGGTCTACAGTGTAGACGTATACGGCGTAGACCTCACGGAGACGGGATGCTCAGCGCAGAGGAATTGGTGAAGCGTTACGGCCCGCGCCGCGCGCTCGACGGCTTCGACCTGACGGTCGCGCCCGGCGAGATCGTCGGCCTGATCGGGCACAACGGGGCGGGCAAGACCACGTTCGTCGAGATCGTCACCGGTCTTGTGCGTCCCGACGCGGGCCGGGTCCGCATCGGCTCGTACGACGCGCTGCGGGCCGGCCGGGCCGCGCGACGGCTTCTCGGCGTGGCTCCGCAGGAGCCCGCCCTGTACGGCGGCATGACCGTGCGGGAGAACCTGCGGCTGCTCGCCGGACTCGCGGGCCTGCGCGGACGAGGACGGGACGCCGAGATCGCCCGGGTCCTGGACGAGCTGCGGCTGGCCGCCGTCGCGGACCGGCCCGTGGGCGTCCTGTCCGGCGGTCAGCGCCGCCGCGTCCAGGCGGCCACCGCCATGGTCGGCTCTCCCCCGTTGCTGCTGCTGGACGAGCCGACCGCCGGGGCCGACCCGGAGACCCGCTCGGCCCTGCTGGCCGCCGTCAAGGCGCGCGCCGAAGCCGGTGCCGCCGTCGTCTACACCACTCACTACCTGCCGGAACTCGTCGATCTCGACGCCACGTTGGCGCTCGCCCGGGCGGGGCGTGTCATCGCGCGGGGCACCCAAAAAGAACTGACCCGCCATCTGCCGGGCGAACTCCGGCTCACCTTCTGCGACCCGGCCGAACCCGAACTGCGTCTGCCGACCACGGACCCCGGTGCCGACCTGGCGGCCCTGCTCGCCTCCGGCCGCACCCCCGTCTCCGTCGACATACGGCGCCCCGGCCTGGACGACCTCTACCACTCGCTGGAAGCAGCGGCGACCGACGAGAGGACGGAGCCCCGTGATGTCGCCGCGTGAGTCCGCCACCCGCCTGAGCGTCCTGATACGCCACAACGCGCTGCTCATGCTGCGCGAACCCGGCCCGCTGCTGAGCCGGATGATCCTGCCGCTCGCCTTCATCACCCTGTTGCGCCCGCTCTACGTGGCCGCGCAAGGCCCGGCGGCCGGCACCGAGCAGGCGGTCGTCGGCACACTGGTCACCTTCTCGCTGCTCGCGCTCAGCATCTCCGGCAGCGCGATCCTCGCCGAACGGATCGGCCGCACCTGGGACCGGCTCCGCGGTACGCCCCTGCGTCCCGCGGAGATGCTCATCGGCAAGGCGATCCCCGTCCTCGCCGCCCTGCTCGCGCAGCAACTCCTGATCATCGGCTTCGCCGCGTGCGTCTTCGGGCTGCGGCTGCCGCATCCGGTCCTGCTGCTGGGCGTCCTGCTGAGCTGGAGCTGCACCCTGCTCGGCCTCGGCGCACTGGTCGGTGTGCTGGTCCGCAGCATGGGCGAACTCTCGGCCGCCTACGACATCGGCGGCATGCTCCTCAGCAGCGTCGGCGGCGCGCTCGTCCCGCTCGACGTCCTCCCGGCCTGGGTCGCACGCGTGGCCCCGGCCTCCCCCGGCTACTGGGCCGCCCGGGGCCTGCGCGCCGCCCTCCACGGCGACGCGCACACCGTAGTGACGGCCTGCGTCACGCTCGCCGCCGTGGCGGTGCTCTGCGGCATCCTGGCCTCCGTCCGCCTGCAGGGCCGCGGCGGACGCCTGGTGACTCTCTAGGGCGTGTTTCGAAAGTGCCGTCTGCCCCGCGACGCCTGGCACGCACGCTCGCTGCGTTGTCGGGATCGCCCACGTACACCCAGTACGAGGGCGACCCTCCGCCTTGCGATCGCACGCACCAGACGCCGCGGGGCCCGCCCTCCGGGCGAACGACGCCACCTTCGAAACACGCCCTAGCGCCCCGGCCTCAGCCATGGGCGACGGGGGCGGCGGCGCGGTGCAGGACCGCGTGGATGACGGAACCCTTCAGCGGAGCCGTGGTGCGGCGGGTCGGCACGACGGGCCTCGTGGTGCGGGGCCCGTCGCAGTGTGGTGCCGTCGCGCTGTGCCGCCGTCGCGCTGTGCCGCCGTCGCGCTGTGCCGCCCTCGCGCCGGGCGCGCTTCAGCGCAGCCGGCTGTGGTCGCGGACGATCGGCAGCCGCGCCCACAGCCGGCCCAGCCCCCAGGTGGTGCCCGCGCCCGCCGCCGCCACGGCGATCAGGGCGACCGCGTAGATCACGCGGCCCCAGATCACGTTGCCCGGCTGGTCGACCCGGCGCGTGCCCGCGTAGTGGTGCACGGCGACCATCAGCGCGGCGATCGTCCCTTGCGTGCGGATGTGCGAGGTCACCGGCATGGGAGCGCTCCGTCGCCCACCGGGTCGCGGCCCGCACGGGAGAAGCGCGCCGCACGCATGGTCGCCGCGGTCATCAGCTCGCCTCCAGGACGGGTTCACCCGTCGGGCTGAACACCCGATACCTACCCTTTCGCGAGGGTCGTAACGGCCGCGTGCGCCGCCGCCCGGAACGGGGCCCCGACAGGGGGTCGCGCCGCTGTTACGGAAGGCCTTCGGCCATTCGCGGGAGGAGAGGCGGCGAAACCGCCAGGTGGCCCGCGCACTCCCCCGATCGATGCTCCGTACAAGGGAGAGTTACGGATATATCCGCGTTTCGTAACACGAATCGGTTTGGCGATCTGCTGTCGTCGTGGAGGGCCACAGTGTGGCGTCTCGGCACCAAGCCGGGAATTCGGACCGCACGCCCGGCCAACCAGGGCGGGTGTGCATGACCGTGAGGGGATTCATGTCTGTTTCTCGTACGGCGCTCCGCCTGATCGCCACCTGTGTGGCTTCGGGCGCCCTCGTCGGCGCGGCCGCACTGCCGGCGCTGGCGGCCGGCGCGGACCACGACGGCGCGAGGAACCTCCCGCAGAGCCAGCGGGCGGACCTCTTCAGGATCGACCACGACCACGACCGCGACGACCGGCACGGTCACTTCGGCGACCGCGACCGCGACCGTGACCGCGACCGGGCCTGGCACCACGGCTGGTACAACAACCGGCCCTGGTACCGGCACCACGGCTGGTACGGCGACCGGCACCACTTCCCCGGCCGCCGCTGACCCGCCCCTGAAGCAGTGCTGTGACGCGGAGGCGAACCGCATCCTCCGCCACCGCCGTCACAGCGGGTGTGGCCGTTGCACCGAAGGGCCGAAGACCGTGCGCACGGTCTTCGGCCCTTCGGCCGTGTGCGGGGTCCTCCGGCAGACGTCGAGATGATGCTCTCGCCGCAGTCGTCCGGTTGCCGCTCGTAATCCGCGTGTGAGGTCGGCCACCTAACCATTGCTGACAGCGGAATCTTCGGCTTAACGTCCCCGCAATCCGTTTGAGCGGACGGCCTGTACGGCCGGTCTCCGTTCGGCGGCGGCCTTCGGGCGCGGGCTCAGAGCGGAGCCTTCTCCGTGCGGCGAGGCGTGTTCCGCCGCGTGGTTCCGGCAGCGCGTGCCCCTGGCGGCGTGAGGAGTCGCCCCATGATTCGCGTAAGCCCGCTCCCCGTCCGCACTCTGACCGGAGCCGTGTTCGGCGCCGCCGTCGAGGTGGCCGCGATCGTCGCGGCGCTGGCCCTGTACCCGTCCGGCTTCGGCGAGGGCCGGGAACGCCGCGGTCCCGGATCCTGGCCGGTGGCGCCTTCGGACGGCGCCGTGGCCCTTCCGGCCCTCTCGACCGACAGCCCGATCCTCCTGGTGCACGGCCTGTGCAGCAACCGCGCGATCTTCCACATCATGAGGCGCGGCCTGCGGCAGGCGGGCTTCCGCCGGGTCGCCGTGCTGAACTACAACTGGCTGAACAACGACGTCCGCGGTGCCGCGCGCCTGCTGGCGGATCAGGTGGAACGGGTCTGCGAGGACAGCGGGCACGAGCGCGTCCACGTGATAGGCCACAGTCTCGGCGGCGTGGTCGCCCGCTACTACGCGCAGCGCATGGGCGGCGACGCCCGTGTGCACACACTGGTCACCCTGGGCGCCCCACACACCGGCACGCTGGCCGCGGCGCTGCCTCTGCCCGTGCGGGCGATCCGGCAACTGCGCCCGGGCAGCGACTTGCTCGCGGAACTCGCCGAGCCCGCTCCCGGCTGCGGGACCCGCTTCGTGGCGTTCCACAGCGACCTCGACGAGCTGATCGTCCCCGCCGCCAACGCCCGGCTGGTCCACCCCGACCTTCGGATACGCAACGTCCCGGTGCGGGCCGTCGGCCATGTCTCGCTGCCGATGCACGCCAGGGTGGTCGGTGAGGTCTGCCGCGTGCTCCACGACGCGCACGACGCCGAGCCCCTGGCCGCGGCCTGAGCCGCTCCGGCCCGCCTCCTGGCCGGTCCATCGGTTCCGGCACCCATTCCGTGCCGTCCGTGGGCGTCGGGTCCGCCCGTAAATGGGTGCCGGACCCGATGGCGGCACATCCCGGCCGCGGGTGAGGGTGTACGCAACCCCTTTCGACGGTCGTACCGGCGTGTGGCCGGCCGTTGCCGCGTGCTCGGGCCCCGGTGCGAACCCGCGGTGCCCCGGAGTCGGGGGAAGCCGCGAGTCCGTCGAGTCCAGTCGAGTCACGAGAGGAGCCCGGCACCGATGGCGGCAGTGCCACGGCGGCCTGCCCGGTCGCGGGGTGTGGGCTTCCCACCGTACGGCCCGTGCCGCCGTGCCGAGGCTCCCGCCCGCCGCCGCGTGCCGAGAGGAGCGCGTCATGCCCGGAACCGATGACAAGCTGCTCGGCGAGATCGCGGCTCGCGTGTACCGGGACGATCCCCGGTTCGCCCGCGCCCTCCGGGCCGGCCGTCCCTGCCCGCCACGCGAGTACCGGCGCACCCGGGCCTGGCTGCTGCTCACCTTCGCCCTGCTGGTGCTGGGCACCGGCATCACTCTGGCCCACGGACTGCTCATCGTCACCGGCATGGTCCTGGCCGGTATGGCGGGAGAACTGTGCGACCCCCGGCGCGGTCCGCGCAGACAGCGGGTTCCCCCGCCCCGTTCCTGACTGCGGCGGCCCGCCGCACCGTGGTGAGCGGCCGGGGGGCGGGTGACGGACCCATGGGGGTGCTCCATCAGTGCCACCCGGCCGTCCTCATTTCACCGCCGGCCGACCGTCCCGCTCACGACCGGGACCGGCCGACCGCCTCACTCGTGATCGGCCGGTCCCGACTCACGACCGGCCGACCGTGTCCTGATCGGCCACCTTCTCCTGCGGCCCGGCCCCCGGCGCCCAGGCCTCGGCCGGTGCGCCGCCGGCCGGGGCGGACTTGCCGAGCAGGCCCGTCAGGCGCCGGGCCACCGGTTCGGTGTAGCGGGCGGTGAGCGGGCCGATGATGACGAGGATCAGCACGTACGCCGTGGCCAGCGGGCCCAGGTCGGGTTCGATCCCGGCCGTGACCGCGAGCCCGGCGATGACGATGGAGAACTCGCCCCGGGCGACCAGCGTGCCGCCCGCGCGCCAGCGGCCCCTGACGGAGACACCGGCCCGCTTGGCGGCCCAGTAGCCGGTGGCGATCTTGGTCAGCGCGGTGACGACGGCCAGGGCGAGCGCGGGCAGCAGCACCGGCGGAATGGACTGCGGGTCGGTGTGCAGTCCGAAGAACACGAAGAACACCGCCGCGAACAGGTCGCGCAACGGGGCCAGGAGGTTGTGCGCGCCCTCCGCCACCTCGCCGGACAGGGCGATGCCGACCAGGAACGCGCCCACGGCGGCCGAGACCTGCAACTGCTGGGCGAGCCCCGCGACCAGCAGGGTCAGGCCCAGCACGACCAGCAGCAGCTTCTCGGGGTCGTCGCTGGAGACGAAGCGCGAGATGTGCCGGCCGAACCGCACCGCCACCAGCAGCACCAGCGCGGCGACACCGAGGGCGATGGCCAGCGTGACGCTGCCCGCCGCCAGCCCGACACCGGCCAGCAGGGCGGTGATGATCGGCAGGTACACGGCCATGGACAGGTCCTCGAGGACCAGGATGCTGAGGATCACCGGTGTCTCCCGGTTGCCCAGCCGGCCCAGATCACCCAGGACCTTGGCGATCACACCGGACGAGGAGATCCAGGTCACCCCGGCCAGGACGACGGCCGCGACCGGCCCCCAGCCCAGCAGCAGCGCCATGGCGGCGCCTGGCAGGGCGTTGAGCGTGGCGTCGACGAGCCCGGCCGAGTACTGGGTCTTGAGGTTGGAGACCAGGTCACTGGCGGTGTACTCGAGCCCCAGCATGAGCAGCAGCAGGATGACGCCGATCTCGGCGCCGATGGCGACGAACTCCTCACTGGTGTCCAGCGGGAGCAGTCCGCCCTGGCCGAAGGCGAGTCCGGCGAGCAGGTACAGGGGGATGGGCGAGAACTGGAAGCGCCCGGCGAACCGGCCGAGCAGGCCCAGGCCGAGGATGATCGCACCGAACTCGATCAGAAAGACAGCGGACGAGTGCACGCGATCACTCCCGTCCCAGTATCACCGCGGCGGCATCGGCGCCTTCGCGCGTGCCGATCACGATCAGGGTGTCCCCGCCCGCCAGCCGCAGGTCGGGCCCGGGGGACGGGATCGCCTCGGCCCTGCGCAGCACCGCCACGATCGACACGCCGGTCTCGGTACGCATCCGGGTCTCGCCCAGCACCCGCCCGTTCCAGTACGAGGTGGCCGACAGTTCGACGCGCTCCGCCACCAGTCCCAGTTCGGTCGTCGACAGCAGGTTGGGGCTGTGATGGGACGGCATGAGCGCGTCGATGACGGCCGCCGTCTCCCCGGCGGTCATCCGCACGGACAGCGCGCAGGCGTCGGGGTCGTCCTCGCGGTACGCGCTCAGGGTCCGTGTTCCGTCCCGGTGTGCGACCACGGACAGACGGCGCTGTTCTCGCGTGGTGAGGTCGTAGCGGACCCCTATTCCCGGCAACGGCGTACCACTCATGCGCGCAGCGCCCACGTTGTTCTCCCTGGTCGTCCGACTTGGCTGTTTCTTTGCCAATCCTTAACGGCACCCTATCGACTGGAGCCGGTCGGATGGAATGCGGACAGTGTCGGCTGCGTCTCATTCCGGTGAACGGGAGAGGGAGTGCGCCGGGGCGGGGCCGGGTCATTCGGGCCAGTCGGAGTTCTTGACGACCTCGACGAAGTCGGTGCGCCGGAAGCCGGGGACGTAGTGGGCCAGTACGTCGGCCTTGATGTTCCCGAAGGTCGTGCCGGGGCGTTCCTCGATGCCCTCGGTGAACGCGGCGAGGATCCCGTTCTTGAAATCCGGGCGCGGGTGCGCGGCGACGACCGCCGCGCGCTCCTCGTCGGTGACCGCGTGATAGCCGAAACCCAGGACGTCGAGTTCGACGCCGCGGGTCACCAGGGCGATCTCGGGTGCCATGTGCAGCGGGATCTCCGGGGTGGTGTGCAGGGCGATGCTCGTCCAGACACGGTCGGCGGGCTCGCCGGCGATTCCGTGGGCGTGCAGGAAGCGGCGGGCCTCGTCGGCACCGTCGATCTCGAAGCGCTGGTCGGTGCGCCGCATGCGCTTCGTGAGCCCCAGGTCGTGGAACATCGCGCCCACGTAGAGCAGTTCGGGGTCGAAGCCGAGCCGCTGTTCGCGGCCGCGCAGCGACCCCCACAGGAAGACCCGCCGGGAATGGTGGAAGAGGAGCGGCGGGGCGAGGTCGCGGACCAGTTCGGTCGCCTCCCGCACCAGGGTGGTGTCCGGGATCTCCACTCCTGCGATCACTTCACTCATTGTCCGTCCGCCTTCCTCGTCCGATCGGTGATCCGGCTCCGATGCCTCCGGATGTCTCCAGCGTTCACCGGACGACATAGGCTGGGCCATGTCCCTGCTGCCAGGAAAACCACGGATTCGGACATGACACATCGGGTCGGCTTCATCGTCTTCGAGGGCGTGACCATGCTCGATGTCAGCGGTCCGTCGGAGGTTCTCCATCAGGCGGGCCGGCTCGCTCCCGGCTACGAGCTGGTACTCGTCTCCCCCCGCGGCGGGACGGTGACGACCTCCGCCGGGCCCGCGCTGAGCGGCACGGTCCGGGCGGCCGAGGCGGGGCCGGTCGACACGGTCGTGGTGGCCGGAGGCGACCGGCTGGCGCGACAGCCGGTGGAGGAGGAGCTGCTGGCCTCGGTCCGCGTACTCACCGAGCGGGCGCGACGGGTCGCCTCGGTGTGCACCGGCGCCTTCGTGCTGGCCGAACTGGGCCTGCTGGACGGCCGTCGCGCGACGACGCACTGGCGGCACGCGGCCACGCTCGCCCGCCGCTACCCGCGTGTGCGCGTCGAGCCGGACGCCATGCACATCCGCGACGGGCGGTACGTCACCTCGGCGGGCATCAGCGCGGGCATCGATCTGACGCTCGCGCTGGTGGAGGACGACCACGGCGCCGACGTGGCGCGGAACGTCGCGCGTGAGCTGGTCGTCTTCATGCAACGTCCGGGCGGGCAGTCGCAGTTCTCCACGGCCATCACGACCCCGCCGCCTCGCGGTGACCTGCTCCGGCCGCTGATCGCGTCGGTGCTCTCCGATCCGGCCGCCGACCACAGCCTGCCCGCCATGGCCACCGCCGCCGCCGTCAGCCCCCGGCATCTGGCCCGGCTGTTCCGCGCCGAACTGGGCACCACGCCCGCACGCTGGGTGGAGCGGGTCCGCCTCGACCGCGCCCAGCAGTTGCTGCTCGAAGGCCACAGCGTGACCTCGGCCGCGCGGCACAGCGGGCTCGGCTCGGACGAGACACTCCGACGCGCCTTCGCCCGCCATCTGGGCACGACGCCGAGCCAGTACCGCAAGCGCTTCGCCACCACCCGCGAGGAGCGGTCGGACGCGTCAGGCGAGGACGCGGCCGAGGAAGTCGCGGATGTGCCCGGTGATGGTGTCGAGGTGGCTTTCCAGAGCGAAGTGCCCTGACTCGATCAGGTGGATCTCGGCGTCGGGCAGGTCCTGGCCGAACGCCGTGGCACCCTCGGGGCCGAAGATCTCGTCGTTGGCTCCCCAGACCGCCAGCAGCGGCACCTGGGAATCCCGGAAGTAGCGCTGGACCCGGGGGTAGAGGTCCACGTTGGAGGGATAGTCGCGGAATAGCCTCAGCTGGATCTCGTCGTTGCCCGGCCGGTCCAGCAGGGCCTGGTCGTGGACCCAGTTGTCGGGGCTGACCAGGGTGGGATCGGCCACCCCGTTGACGTACTGCCAGCGTGTGACGTCAGGCGTCAGGGCACCTCGTACCGGGCCCTCGGTGTTCGGCCCGGGTGCCTTGGCGTAGGCGAAGAGGCCGTCCCAGAAGGGCTTGACGAAGCCCTCGTCGTAGGCGTTGCCGTTCTGGGTGATGATCGCCGTGACGCGGTCCGGGGCCTGGAGGGCGAGACGCCAGCCGATGGGGGCACCGTAGTCGTGCACGTACATCGCGAACCGGTCGACGCCCAGCCGCTGGAGCAGCCCGGAGGTGGTCTCGGTGAGGGCGTCGAAGGTGTACGGGAACTCCTGCGGGGAGGGCATCGCCGACTGGCCGAAGCCGATGTGGTCGGGGGCGATCACGCGGTACCGGTCCGCGAGCGCCGGGATCAGGTGACGGAACATGTGCGAACTGGTCGGGAAGCCGTGGAGGAGTACGACCACGGGGGCCCGTGGATCGCCGGCCTCCCGGTAGAAGACGTCGAGACCGTCGACGGTGGCCGTGCGGTGGTGGACTGCGAAGACCATGCCTCTCACCCATCTCTCGAGTTTCGGACGCTGTCACTCCAGTCGAACATCTCCCCCTCTAACCAGTCAAGGCACTTTTACGGGTTAGGTTGCGGTGGGGCAGTCGCGCTGCGGGAAGCAGACCGAGGGCGGTGAGTGCGGCCAGGACCGGCAGGGCGGAACTCATCGTCGAGACGGCGGACCCGGTCGTGCCGGCAGCGACGGCGATGCCGAGGGTCGGCCCGATGTTCATGGCGGTCTGCTTGAGCCCACCCACGACCCCCGCGTACCCCGGCGGCGCGTCGCCGACCACGGTCCCGGTGGCGGTGACCATCACCGCGGCGTACCCGGCGCCGATGACGCCGAAGGCCGTGCCCATGACGATCCACGGGCTGTCCGCTTCGAGCCGGGACAGCACGGCGATGCCGACCACGACCAGGGCGGTGCCCGCGATCGCGGTGTGGCGCGCACCGTAGCGGCGCAGCGCGGCGCTCGCGGCGGGCGAGCCGAGGACCATGAGCACGGTCAGCGGAAGGACGCGCAGACCGCAGGTGAGCGGGTCGAGGCGGAGAGTGTCCTGGAGGTAGAACGTGGCTCTGAACAGCGATCCGAACAGGCCGGCGGACGTGACCAGCAGGACGGCCATCGAGGCCGTCACGGGTGCGGACCGCGCCACGGCCGGCGGGACGATCGGATGCGTGGCGCGCCCTTCGTGCCGGGCGAGTACCGCCAATATGCCTGCTACGGCGAGGAGTTCGAACAGCGTAGGCGCCGCGGTCCACCCCCGCTCGGGCACTGCGGCCAGGGCGTGCACGAGGACCGCGAGCGCGAGCGCGAGCAGGCCCGCGCCATTGAGGTTGAGGCGCGAGGAGTCGGCACGTGCGGGTACGGGTGTCCGCACGGCGAGGACGAACGCGGCGATGACGAACGCGACGGGCACGTTGACCCAGAACACGGCACGCCAGCCGAGGTGTCCCACGAGCAGACCGCCGAGGATCGGCCCGGATCCCGCCGCGACCGCGATCGCACTGGTCCGGATGGCGATCGCCGTGCCGAGCCGTTCCGGCGGGTACGCCTGCCGCAGCAGCGCGAGCGTCGCGGGTTGCAGCAGCGCGCCGAACCCGCCCTGCACCACACGGAGGGCCGTCACCCAGCCGACGTTCGGCGCGAGCGCGATCCCGGCCGAGGCGGCCCCGAAACCGAGAACGCCGACGAGCAGCAGGCGCGGATGCCCGTACCGGTCGCCCAGGCGCCCGGCGATCACGAGTAACGCGGCCACCGCGACCAGATAGCCGGTGCTCGTCCACTGGATCTGGGCGATGCTCGCGCCGAGATCACGCTGGAGGCTGGGCTGCGCCAGGAGCAGGACGGTGCCGTCCAGTGCGACGATCACCGCGCCGGCCGCGCTGACCAGGAGCGCGAGCCGCCGCTGGGCGGATGTGGTCATGAGGTCACCGGGCCGAGGTGGGCGGCCACGACGGTCGCGACGAGCCGGTCGCACTGATCGTCTTCGGGACCGCCGTCCGGCGGTGGGGACCCGAGGGCGAGTTGCAGGCTGCCCCAGGCCCACAACTGGGCCATCCCGTGCAGGTTCGACCACAGGGCGGCGGCGGTCACGGCGGGCGGCGGTGCGGCGTCGTCGGGCCCGCCGTCCTCTTGGGTGCCGTCCCGCTCCGCTCGGCACCGGGCGACGAGCTGGGTCATGTGCTCGAACAGCGGGAGGGTCGTTCGGCGCAGCCGCTGCTGGTCCGGCGCCTGCGGCCCGCTGTCGAGCAGGTCGTGCCGGAACATCAGCTCGAACATGCCGCGGCGCTCCAGCGCGTACCTGACGTACGCCCGCGCGACGGCCTCCAACCGGGCGCGCGCCGTGGTCGCGTCGGCGACCGCGGCCTCGAACCGGGCGCCGAGGTCCTCGAAGCCGCGGCGGGCGATGGCCGACAGCAGCGCGTGGTGCGTCGGGAAGTACCGGCGCGGCGCCCCGTGCGACACCCCCGCTCGGCGTGCCGTCTCCCGCAGGCCCACGGACGCGGAGCCCTCGGTGAGCACGAGGTCCACACCGGCATCGATCAACCGCTCCCGCAGGGAGCTCTCCTCAGTCATAGACAGTGTCTACCACTACGTCGTAGACACTGTCTACTTCACCTCCGCCGGCGATCGCGGCGCGTGTAACCTGTCAAGCGAGCCCATTCGGTTAGGGGATGCGATGGCGAGCGAGCGGGAGCGGCAGGACGCGCTGCTGGATCTCCTCAACAGCACGCCGGTTGTCGGCGGTGCCGTCCAGGACGAGCTGGCGGACCCGGAAGCGGCCAGGTCCTGGCAGCGGGCCCATGGCGGCAGCGGAACGGCGGACGAGCTGCGCGGCCTCGTCCAGGCACGCGACGCCCTCCAGGACGTGGTGCGCGGTGCCCGCACCGCCACGACGCTGGGCCCGCTCCTGAAGGGCGTGACCTCCCGGCCGGACGTGTCGTCCGAGGGAGTGTCGTGGAAGCTGGACATCCCTCCGGAGCGCCGGATGGCGGTGGAAGCGGTGCTGGCGTGGAGCGCGGTTCAGCGGACGATGCCCGGACGGCTGCGTCCGTGCGCCAACCCCGAGTGCCGGCGCTTCGTCATCGACCGCAGCAAGACCAACAGGGCCCGCTGGTGTTCGATGGCCGTCTGCGGCAACCGCATGAAGGCGCGGCGCCACTACCAGCGCACCCGTGACGTGGCAGCCGAGTAAGCGTGCTCAACCGGCGGGTGCGCCGAACCACTTGGTGAGCCGGTAGAGCAGATCCTGCTGGTCCTCGCCGGCCCACGCCACATGGCCGTCGGGCCGCAGCAGTACCGCGGGTACGTCCAACTCCTCGCTGACGCCGACGACATGGTCGACCCGGTCCGCCCAGCCCGCCACCGACAGCCGGCCGGTCCGGTCGAGCAGCAGCCCGCGTCCACCGTGCATCAGCTCGTAGAGGCGCCCTCGCTTCAGCCGCACGTCCCGCAGCCGCCGGCCGAGCAGTTCGTGGCCGTCGCCGATGTCGTAGCGGACCTCCACCGCGGTGATGATCCCGGTCACGTACCGGTTCACCTCCTCGAAGTCCATCAGCTTCGAGAACAGTTCCCGCAGCGCGGTCGCGCCCGGATCGGTGCCGAGCAGCGTGATCTGCGCGCGGGTGTTCTCCAGCACCCGGGCGCCCACCGGGTGCCGTTCGGTGTGATAGCTGTCCAACAGCCCGTCCGGGGCCCAGCCGTTGACCTCGGCGGCCAGCTTCCAGCCCAGGTTGAACGCGTCCTGCACGCCGAGGTTGAGCCCCTGCCCGCCGGTCGGCGGATGGATGTGCGCGGCGTCGCCGGCCAGCAGGACCCGGCCCACCCGGTAGCGCTCGGCCTGCCGGGTTGCGTCGCCGAACCGGGACAGCCAGCGCGGCGAGTGCGCCCCGAAGTCGGTGCCCGCGACGGCCCGCAGCCGCTCCTTGAACTCGTCGAGCGTCGGCGGGGCCGTACGGTCCTCGGCCACCCCGTCGGCGGGCACGATGATGCGGTACACCCCCTCGCGTCCGTCCACATCGGGGATGGCGCCGAAGCGCAGTTGGGTCCTGCGGACCTCGGTGACGACGGCGGCGACCGTCGCCGGATCCTCGGTCGTCTCCATGTCGCCCAGCAGGGTCTCGATCCTGGCTGGTTCGCCGGGGAAACCGACGCCGAGCAGTTTGCGTACGGTGCTGCGGCCGCCGTCGCAGCCGACGAGGTAGCGCGAGCGCAGGCGCGTGCCGTCGGCCAGTTCGACGGTCACGCCGTCCTCGTCCTGGCTCAGGCCCACCACTTGGTGGCCGCGCCGGATCTCGGCGCCGAGTTCGAGGGCGCGCTCTTCGAGCAGCCGCTCTGTGACCGGCTGCGGGGTGGCGAGGCCGTACGGGTGTGCCGTGTCCAGCAGGTCCGGCCACGGCTTGACGATGCCACCGAAGAGACCGCCGGCCTGGAACTTCTCGCTGACCGCGAGGAACCGCTCCAGCAGACCGCGCTGGTCCATCATCTCGACGCTGCGCGCGTGCAGGCCGCGTCCGCGGGACTGCCCGGTCGGCTCGGTCAGCTTCTCCAGCACGACCACGTGCACGCCGTACAGCCGCAACTCGCCGGCCAGCATCAAGCCTGTCGGTCCGCCGCCGACCACGATCACGTCCGTCATCAAATCGCCCGTTCAAGGAGAGAGGGTTTCGCCGACCGGCCACTCCGCGTGGTCCGGCGGCGCGCGCACGCGCACATTGGCAAAGTGCGCGCATTTCGCGAATCACTTATTTCCGCGACTTCTGGCTTCGACCGGAGATTCTGCGGCACGACCCGGGCCTTGCCGCAAGGCCCCCGGTGCGCTATAAGTTGAGAGTGGCAAGGAGCGGGTGCTCCTTGCCTTTGCTTTTGTCTGCCGCGGCTTTGCCTTTGTCCGCCGCTGCCGTCCGCACCCCCTCGCCCTCCCCCGCGGACGAACGCGCCCCCTGCCGGTGCACGAACTAGGATCGATCCCAGCGCACAGATCACAGCGCCATGAGGGGCTGCCCCGGCTGCCGCCCCGGCCGACCACCCCGCAGGAGGTCCGCGATGGCGACGCTGCTGTCCGTGAACGTGGGAATGCCCACGGACGTCTCATGGCAGGGAAGGACCGTCCGCACCGGAGCCTGGAAGGCTCCCGTCGAAGGCCCCCGCATGGTCCGGCGGCTCAACGTCGACGGAGACGGTCAGGGAGATCTGGCCGGGCACGGCGGCGAGATCCGTGCCGTCCTCGTCTACCAGTCGGAGTCCTACCGGTACTGGCAGAAGCAGCTCGGTCGCGACGATCTGAGCTTCGGGATGTTCGGGGAGAACTTCACCGTCGAGGGACTGCCCGACGACGAAGTGTGCATCGGTGACCGGTACCGCATCGGCGAGGCCGAGTTCGAGGTCACCCAGCCCCGCGTCACCTGCTACCGCGTCGGCATGCGCCTCGGCGAACCCACCATGGCGTCCCTGCTGGTCGCCCACCACCGCCCCGGCTTCTACCTGCGCGTGCTCACCGAGGGGCACGTCCAGGCCGGCGACGAGATCACCCTCGTCCGCAAGGGGCCGGAGGAACTCAGCGTGGCCGACACCGACGCACTGCTCTACCTCCCCCACCGCGACTCCGCGAAACTGCGCAAGGCGCTCAGCATCCCTGCTCTCAGCCCCGGTTGGCAGCAGTCCTTCCGCGAACTCGCCGCCGCCCAGCAGCCCCAGCAGGAACCCGGATGGCCGGACGAACGCGCGAGCACACGGCAGTCCAGGCAGGAGCCGGGGTGGCCGGGCTTCAAGAGCATGCGCGTGGCCCGCATCGTTCCGGAGACCGCCGACATCTCGTCGGTCTACCTCGACAGCGCCGACGGCACGCCGCTGCCCGAGGCCCGCCCCGGCCAGTACCTCTCCATCCGGCTTGCCGTCGGCGACGGCGTCCCCACGGTGCGCAGCTACTCCCTGTCCTCCACGCCCACCGACCGTACCTACCGCATCAGCGTCAAGCACGAATCCTGCGGAAGGGTCAGCGGCTACATCCATGCCACGCTCCACCCCGGGGACCTCGTGGACATCGCAAGTCCCCGGGGAACGTTCGTACTTGAAGCAGGTACCCGCCCGATCGTCCTCGTCTCCGCGGGCATCGGTGCCACTCCCGTGCTCGCGATGCTCCACGGGCTCGCCGCCGTACGAGACCCACGCGCCGTCTGGTGGATCCACACCGCGCACGACCGTGCCCACCACGCGTTCGCGCACGAGGCCCACGCCCTCCTGGCCCGACTCCCCGACGCCCACGAACACATCTACTACACCTCCGAGGCCCCGCCCCCGGGCGAGCGGCACATCACCCGGGGCCGCCCGACCGCCCCGGCGCTCACGGCCCTGGGCATCCCCACCGACGCCGACGCCTACCTCTGCGGACCGACCGCCTTCATGGACGACCTCGGCGGCTACCTGCGCGACCACGGTCTGCGGGCCGAGCGGATCCACACGGAACAGTTCAGCGCCCTGCCCGCCATCAACCCCGGCGTCACGCCCACCGCCGCCGTCCGGCCGCACCAGCCGCCCGGTCCCGCGGGCTCCGGCCCGCTCATCACCTTCGCCCGCAGCGGCATCAGCACCCCCTGGTCACCGGCCCACGCCTCGCTGCTGGACCTCGCCGAGGCCTGCGACATTCCCACCCGCTGGTCCTGCCGCACCGGCGTCTGCCACACCTGCGTCACCCACCTCATGGCGGGCGACATCACCTACACCACCCCACCCCTCGAACTCCCCGAACCCGGCACCGTCCTCGTCTGCTGCAGCGAACCGGCCACCGAAGTCGTCCTCGACCTCTAGGGCCTTTCGTTTGGATCAGGCCGGATCAGGGAGCGGGGTCTGGTGCTGGGGGCACCTCCCACGTCGTTCAGGCAGTGGGGGAGCGTCGCAAGGCGGAGGAGGGCGGCAGGGCGGAGCCCTGCCAACCGACGACAACGCGGCTGGGGGTGCCCCCTGCTCGAAGAGCTTGGGGGAGCGGTGCCAGACCCCGCGAGCCCGGCATGATCCAAACGAAAGGCCCTAGGAACACCGGCCCGCCGACCGGGTGCGGGGGCACCCTCGTGGGCGCCCCCGCGCCGGTCAGTTCCAGGTCATGTTGATCTCGCGTTCGAAGTTGACGTAGCCGGCCCGGTGGAAGGCGTGTGCCATGGGGATGTTGCCGAGGTCCGTGGACGCCCGGATGCGGGGAACGTCCTGCTCAGCGAGCACACGGGTGCCCTCGGCGAGGAGGTCGTCGATGTAACCGTTGCCCCGGTGGGCGGGCAGGACCGCGATGTAGGCGATGATCGGGTTGTAGCCGTTGTGGGCCGGGACGACGAATCCCACGGGCTCTCCGCCGGGCAGGGTCGCGACGCGCCACCAGTCCCGCGGGCTGGTGTAGCGGGCGAGTTCCTCCTCATAGTGGTTGACGGCCGCTTCGTGGGCGGACATCCCTGTCAGCTGCTCCCGGCTGTGCGCGTCCAGTGTCCCTTCCAGGACCGAGGCCATCAGGGCGACCAGTTCCCCGGCGTCGTGGACGGGCCGGAAGGCGAGACGTCCGCGGGGCTCGGGAACGGGTGATCCGGGGCGCCATTCCAGCCGCAGTCGTTCGACGAGGAGCCGGGCACCGGTCCGTTCCGCCACGGTCATGCGCTCCTCGACGACGTTCCTGGTCGTCGCGTTCTCACGCCAGTCGGGCGGGAGGAAGCGGCTGTACTCGGGGAGCCGCGACCCGTTCGGGAGGGTGGCCGCCATCGCGGTGCGCAGAAGTCGTACCCCGGTGTCCACGCGATCGGGGGCCGGGATGCTGTCGTCGATGTCGAGGACGTCCAGGATGAGTGGTGCGTCGCCGCCCGGCCGGCTCCACCAGGCGGCCCTGGCCAGCAGGCGGTCGCCACGCACGGCGACCCACATCCATTCGGGTCGTCGGCGGCCGGCGGTGAGGTCGTCCGCCAGTTCCTCGTTGAGGGTGTAGGGCAGTCGGCGGAAGAGGTCGAGTTCTTCGCGTCCGGTGATCGGACGCATGGTCAGGCCGTTCTGATGCAACGTCAAGGCACACTCCGGTGAAGGCGCCCGTCCGCTCCGGGTCGGTCAGAGACCGTCCGTACCCCGGGAGGACTCAAGCGCGGTGATGATGCGGATCATGGGCTTGTCCCTCCTTTCGCTCTCGTCGTCCCTCACCCGTGTGGTGGGGCTGGTCGACTCTAGCGCAATGCGCCGGACAGTCCACCCCCTCAGCTCGGCAGGTTTATTTGCCGAGTCGCGGCCGCCCATACCGTGAGCTCCGCCCGATACGTCACTGCGGGGCCTCGGTGTAGCCGCGGGCCCGGACGACGTCCTGGGTGAGACGGGTGAAGGCGCGGGCGGCGGCGCTCTGGTAACTGCTGCCACGCCGCAGGAGGGTGACGGTGCGTGCGGGCAGGGGCGGTTCGAGGGGGACCGGACGCAGGTGCGGGTGGTCGTGGGTGATGGCGTCGGGAAGCACGGTGGCGATCGGGGTGCGCCGCACGATCTCGACGAGGGCCTGGACGGAATTGGCCTCCACCGTGATGCGCGGCTGCACCCGGTGGGCCGTGAAGTGGGCGTCGATATGGCTGCGGGTGGCGAAGTCCCCGTTCAGCAGCGCCAGCTGACGCTCACTCAACTCCTCCACACGTAGCGGCTGGGACGGGCCCGCGTCGAGGTCGGGGGCGCCCGTGACGAGGCTCAGGGTCTCCGTGAACAGGGTCTGCGCCACGACGCCGGGCAGATGGGCACCGGAGAAGGCGATGCCCAGGTCGAGGTCGTCGGCGAGCAGGGCCGACTCGATGCGGTCCTGGGTCATCTCCTGGAGGTCCAGGGTGATGCCGGGGTGCCGGGCGTGCAGTTCGGCGACCAGGGGGCCCACCAGATAGGCGGTGAACGTCGGCGTCGCGGCCAGGCGCAGATGGCCGCGGGTGAGGTCCTGGACGTCCTGGACGGCACGCTCGGCGGCCGCCAGGTCCCGCAGGGCACGGCGGGCATGACGGGCGTACGTCTCCCCCGCGTCGGTCAGCCGCACCCCGCGGCCGGTGCGGTCGAGCAGCGGCACCCCCACGGACCGCTCCAGTTGCCGCACCTGCTGGGAGAGCGTGGGCTGGGAGATGCGCAGGTCTTCGGCGGCGCGGGTGAAGCTGCCGTGCTCGGCCACGGCGAGCAGATAGCGCAGATGACGCAGTTCCAGGGCCATGGAACCGATTATAGATACGGGCAATGAGAGACATGGGTACTGCGTCTTGGACTCTATAGACCCAGGTCATGCATGGTGGATTCACCGAGTCCGGCAGACCGGAACCCACCGAAGGGAGTGACCAGTGCGCGATCTCGCCCAGGGCGTCACGCGTTTCCAGCGGGACGTCCACCCCGCCAAGGCGGACCTGTTCGCCCACCTCGCCGAGAACCACGCGCCGCACACGCTGTTCATCGGCTGCTCCGACGCCCGCGTCGTCCCGGAGCTGATCACGGCCAGTGAACCGGGTGAGCTGTTCGTCGTCCGCACCGCGGGCAACCTCGTCCCGTCCCACGCGCCGGGCCCCGACGCCGTGGCGGCGGCCATCGAGTACGCCGTGGCCGTCCTCGGCGTGTCCGACATCGTGGTGTGCGGGCACTCCGGCTGCGGCGCCATGACGGCCCTCGCCGAGGACCACGACCTCCGCGGGGTGCCGGCGGTCGCCGAGTGGCTGCGGCACGCGGACGCCTCCCGCGCCCGTACCGCCGCCCGCGGGGACATCGCCGCTCTGGTCCGCCAGAACGTGCTCGCCCAGCTGGCGAACCTGGTCACCCACCCCTCGGTCGCCGGCGGCCTGGCCGAAGGCACTCTCACCCTGCACGGCTGGGTCTACGACATCGCCACCGGAGGCGTCGAGAACGTCGCCGCCGAGCCGCGGGCGACCGCGTCCGCGGCCTGACCCACCGGTCCGGCCCGCAGCCGGCAACTCGAATCCGGAATCCCGAATCCAGAATCCTGAAAGGAACCCCCATGCCGCACGCCCAGTTCGACCCCGCCGCCCGGCAGGCCCTCGCCGTCGTCGCCGTCGAGGCCAAGACGCGCAAGGACCTCACCTGGCAGCAGATCGCGGACGCGGCCGGCCTGTCGGTGGCCTTCACCACCGCCGCCCTGCTCGGCCAGCACGCCCTCCCCGAGCCCGCCGCGCGGGCCGTCGGCGAGCTGCTCGGCCTGGACGCCGACGCGGTGGCACTGCTCCAGACGATCCCGACCCGCGGCTCGATCCCCGGCGGCATCCCGACCGACCCGACCATCTACCGCTTCTACGAGATGCTCCAGGTGTACGGCACGACGCTCAAGGCCCTGGTGCACGAGCAGTTCGGTGACGGCATCATCTCCGCGATCAACTTCAAGCTGGATGTGAAGAAGGTCGCCGACCCCGAGGGCGGAGAGCGCGCGGTGATCACCCTGGACGGCAAGTACCTGCCCACCAAGCCCTTCTGATCCACTCCGATCGGACCGGCGCCGGGGCGGTACGGCCGTCCGGCCGCCCCGGCTCCCCCCTGTCACGGAAGGACACCACTGATGGACTTCGCACAGCGCACCGTCGACATCGCCCGCCGCAACGTCGCCGAGGGCGGCCGCCCGTTCGCGACCGTCATCGTCAAGGACGGCGGGATCCTGGCCGAGAGCCCCAACCGGGTCGCCCAGACCAACGACCCCACGGCGCACGCCGAGATCCTCGCCATCCGCGAGGCGTGCACCAAGCTGGGCACGGAGCACCTCGTCGGCGCCACGATCTACGTACTGGCCCACCCGTGCCCGATGTGCCTGGGCTCGCTGTACTACTGCTCACCGGACGAGGTGGTCTTCCTCACCACCCGGGACGCCTACGAGCCGCACTACGTGGACGACCGCAAGTACTTCGAACTGGACAACTTCTACGAGGAGTTCGCGAAGAACTGGGACGAGCGCCGGCTGCCGATGCGCTACGAGCCGCGCGACACCGCGGTCGACGTCTACCGGCTCTGGCAGGAGCACAACGGCGGCGAGCGCCGCGTCCCCGGCGCGCCCACCGCGGCCTGAGGGAGCGGACGTGACCCTCAACGAACCGAACGCCGCCGAGCTGCGGCATCTGGAGCGCGCGGTCGAGCTGGCGGTCGAGGCGCTGCGGGCCGGGGACGAGCCGTTCGGCTCGGTCCTGGTCGGCGCCGACGGACAGGTGCTGGCGGAGGACCGCAACCGGGTGAACAGTCTGGACGACCGCACCCGGCATCCGGAGTTCGAGCTGGTCCGCTGGGCCACGGCCCATCTCACCGAGCGGCAGCGGGCGGAGGCCACCGTCTTCACCTCCGGGGAACACTGCCCCATGTGCGCGGCCGCCCACGGCTGGACGGGCCTCGGCCGGATCGTCTACGCGCACTCGGCAGCCCAGTTGACCCACTGGCTGGCCGAACTGGGCGTGCCCGCCGCCCCGGTGCGCTGCCTGCCGATCCAGGACGTGGTACCCGGGCTGACGGTGCAGGGCCCGGTACCGGCCCTGACCGACCGGCTCCGCGACCTGCACCGCGACTACCGTGCCGGCCGCCGGGGCACGGCCGCTTCCTGACGGACGGCCGTGTTACCGGTCCGCCGCTGCTTCGCCCTCGCGCAGCAGGGCCGCGATCGCGTGGAAGCCGCGGCGCTCGGCGTGGGCGCGGGCCGGCGTCCCGTCGGCGTCCGGCAGCAGTGGGTCGGCGCCCGCCCCGAGCAGCACCTCCACCACTTCCTGGTGCGTGCGTCCGCCGTCGCCGAGGATCACCGCCCTGTCCGCACCTGTCGCCCACCGGGTCATGACCGGCATGCGCAGCCCGCGCCCCAGACTCACCGAGCGCCGGCGCGACATCCTCGGCCGGCTGGCCCGCGGGCTGACCGACCGGGACATCGCCAGGGCCCTCTTCCTGAGCGAGGCCACCGTCAAGACGCACCTGGGCCGCATCTACGACAAGCTCGGCGTCGAAACCCGCGCCGGCGCCGTGGCCGTCGCCAAGGAACAGCGCCTGCTGCCCTGACGAGCACGGCCCGGCAGCCCGCGCCCGCCGGTCACCCGCTGTGTTCGGCGTACTCCCGGAAGTGTTCCAGGTCGGTGCGTACGAGTCGTTCGATCGCGTTGGCCTGGGCGAATCCCCTGGGCCCGCCGAACGCCTCCCGGACGGTGTCGGGGTCGTACTCCAGCCGTGCCTGGATGCGCGTGTTCCCCTGGTCGATGGGGTGCAGGGTGAGGGAACAGCTCATTTGCGGGGACTCCGTCGTGTGCCATTCCAGCACGCGGTCCCCGGCGCGGTCGGAGGCCTTCATCTCCATCTGCCGGGCCCGTCCGCCCGCCTCGATGTCCAACTGGGCGCGGCCACCGGATTCGGTCCGGGCGTCGCGCACGCCGTCCATGAAGCGGGGGTAGTTCTCCACCCGGTGAAGGCTGTCCCAGGCGCTGTCGATGGGGACTCCGACGTCGATGTGTTCTTCGAGGGTGCTCATGGCGACCTCCACGGTTCGGCTCACGACGCACGTCCTTCCGCCTCCAGTGTGCGCCCCGCCCCGGCGGGCCGGGCGGCCGGGCCGCCAACCGGCGGGACGCCGAGGCAAGCACGTCGCATCCAACTCCGAGTGCCCGCGATAGGGGCCCGGGCTACGCTCCCCCTATGGCTGGTCCATCCCGCCGGGATGCCCTCCGGCCCGAGCGGGCCCGGCATCCTTCGCCGCCGGACAGGGGTCGCCGCGTGCGCGATCGCGTGCGGAACGCGGCCAGGGCGGCATGCCGGACGCGCGCGCCCACCGCACTGGTGACCGCGGCGGCGCTGGCGCTGGCCCTGCCCGGCTGCGGTGGCGGCGGAGACGCGCCGCGGGCCGGAGCGATGCGGCAGGTGTCGTCGGTGAGCGGCGCGGTGGCCGGGGCCGGGATCGCCCGGGGCCCCGGCAGATCCGTCGACTGCCGCAGGACGAGATGCGTGGCGCTCACCTTCGACGACTCACCGGGCGTCCGCACTCCGCGCATCCTGGACATCCTGCGCCGGTACCGCGTGCACGCCACCTTCTTCACTCTGGGCAGGAACCACGTCGCCACCTACCCCGGAACGGTTGTGCGGATGGCCTCGGAAGGCCACGAGGTGGAGACCCTCACCTGGTCCCACCGGGTCCTCACCGGGATCAGCCCGGCCGAAGCGCGCGAGGAGATCACCCGGGGCCGCGAGGCCGTGGCGAGAGTCATCGGCCGCCGGCCGGTCCTGCTGCGCCCGCCGGAGGGCCGTACGAGCGCGACCGTCACCGCGATCTGCCGACGGCTCGGCATGGCACAGGTCCTGTGGAGCGCGACCGCGTCCGACTACGAGACCACCGACTCCGCGCTCATCGCCCGCCGGATCCTGGCCCGGACCGGCCCCGGCGGGATCATCCTGCTGCACGACCGGGTGGACCCCACCCACCGCGGCTACAACGGTACGGTCGCCGCGCTGCCCGGCATCATCTCCGGCCTGAAGGCCCGTGGTTATGCCTTCGTCACCGTCACCCGGCTCCTGGCCCCGCACGGGCCCCGGCCCGGCGAGGTGTACCGCGACCGGCCTCTCGCCCGGTGACGGTCCACCTACCGGCGGGCGTTGAGCCGGGCCGCCTGGCGCGTCAGGTGGTCGCGCTCGGCGAGGGTGGGTGCCTTGTGGGCCGCCTCGGCGTACAGCCGAGCGGCCCTCGCCGGATCGCCGTCACGCTCGTGGAGGTACGCCGCCACCGCGGTATGGCGGGGCAGGGCGGGGTCCAGCGCCGCGAGCGCCGCCAGGCCGGCGCGCGGTCCGTCTGCCTCACCGACGGCGACCGCGCGGTTGAGCCGGACGACCGGGCTGTCGGTCAGCCGCGTGAGCTCGTCGTACCACTCGACGATCTGCACCCAGTCGGTCTCCTCGGCGGTGGGCGCGTCGGCGTGGAGTGCCGCGATGGCGGCCTGGGCCTGGAACTCGCCGAGCCGGTCCCGGGCGAGGGCCGCCTGAAGGATCTCGACGCCCTCGGCGATCGACTCGGTGTCCCACCGGCCGCGGTCCTGCTCGGCGAGCGGTACCAGGCTTCCGTCGGGCGCGGTCCTGGTGGCGCGCCGGGCGTGGTGGAGCAGCATCAGGGCGAGCAGCCCCGCCGCCTCGGGGTGGTCGATCGCGGCCGCGAGCTGCCGGGTGAGCCGGATGGCCTCGGCGGCGAGGTCGACATCACCGGAGTAGCCCTCGTTGAAGACCAGGTAGAGGACACGCAGCACGGTGGCGACATCGCCGGGCTGGTCGAGCCTCACGCCGGAGACGGTGCGCTTGGCCCGGCTGATGCGTTGCGCCATGGTCGCCTCGGGCACCAGGTAGGCCTGGGCGATCTGGCGCGTGGTGAGCCCGCCGACGGCGCGCAGTGTGAGCGCGACCGCGGACGCCGGCGTCAGGGACGGGTGGGCGCACAGGAAGTAGAGCTGGAGCGTGTCGTCCACCGCTGGCGCGGGTCCGGGCGCCGGCTCCTCGTCGACGCGGTCCTCCCGCCGCCGGCGGGCGGCGTCCGCGCGTGTCGCGTCGAGGAACCGGCGCCAGGCCACGGTGACCAGCCAGCCCTTCGGGTCCCGTGGAGGGTCGGTCGGCCAGACGCGGACCGCCTCGACCAGGGCGTCCTGCACGGCGTCCTCGGCCGCCGCGAAGTCGGCTCCGCGGCGGACGAGGATCCCGAGCACGCCCGGTGTGAGGCTTCGGATCAGTGCCTCGTTCACCGGCGGGCTCACTCCGTGATGGTGGGCGGTGCGGCCAGGAACGGGCGCACCTCCAGCCACTCGTGGATCGGCTTGCCGCCCGCGCCGGGGGCGGCCGACAGTTCTCCGGCCAGCTCGACGGCCCGCTCGTAGCTGTCGACGTCGATCACCATCCAGCCGGCGATGAGGTCCTTGGTCTCGGCGAACGGTCCGTCGGTGACCGGCGGGCGCCCCTCGCCGTCGTAGCGGACCCAGGCCCCCTCGGGGGCGAGGGCCTGCCCGTCGACGAACTCGCCGGTCTTCTCCAGTCGGGCCGCGAAGTCGTTCATGTACTGCACATGGTCCGAGATCTCCTCGGGCGTCCACCGGTCCATGGGCACGTCGTTGACCGCGGCCGGAGCGCCTCGGTAGTGCTTGAGCAGCAGGTACTTGGCCATCGTGGTACTCCTCGGTGCTGGTGCGACCCATTGTGGCCGCATTCACCCCGGGGACGGAGCCGGGCGCCGGTTCTCGACATCAGGCGTGCAGCCGGGTGCCCTCGATCGCCACGCGGCGGCCTTCCCGGGTGAGGGGGAAGTAGTCCCACACGGCGTGGTGCTGGACGCTGCGGTTGTCCCAGAACACGAGGGTGCGTTCCTGCCAGTGGACCCGGCAGTGCAGCAGCGGCGTCCGGGCGACGTGCTGGTGGAGCATGCCCAGCAGGACGTCGCTCTCGGTCCGGGAGAGCTGGGTGATGTGGGAGGTGTAGGGGGCGTTGACGAACAGCAGCTTGCGGCCGTTCTCCGGGTGGCGGACGACCACGGGGTGTTCGGTGCGCGGCACGTCGTACTCGGGCGGCGGTGTCTGTCCGGCCGCGGTCCACGGCAGGGCGCCGTCGTGGAGGGCCGTCAGTCCGTCGAGGAATCCGCGCATGGCGGGTGAGAGGAGTTCGTAGGCGAGGTGCATGTTGGCGAAGAGGGTGTCGCCGCCGCTGCCGCCCTCGGGCATGGTCGTGATGTACAGCATCGATCCGAGGGAGGGTTCGACGTCGGCGGTGCCGTCCGCGTGCCAGCCGTTGCCGGCCACGTTCCGGGAGTTCCTGTCGGCCTTGAGGTCCAGGATGTGCGGGTCGGATCCCTCCACCGGCAGGGCGACGGGGTGCAGGTCGCCGAAGACGCCCGCGAAGCGCTTGTGCTCCTCGGGTGTGATGTCCTGGTCGCGGAAGACGAGGACGTGGTGGGCCGCGAAGGCGTGCTTGAGTTCCTTCTCCTGCCGCGGTGTGAGTTCCTGGGCGAGGTCGATGCCGGAGACCTCCGCGCCGAGCAGCGGGGTGAGCGGAGCGACGGCGATGGTCTCGTAGGGTTCCGCGGGGCGGGTGGTGAGCTGTTCGACTGCTCGCAGTGCGTAGTCCTCCATGAGGGACCTCCGTGATACGTCGGGGATGGGGGCGGGGCGGTTCTCAGACCACGGTCGAGGGGTCCGGCGGTCGAGCCTTCGAGAGCGCGGCGGCGATGTCCTGGACGTGGGGTTCGGCGACGAGTTCGTAGTGGTCCGCGGCGACGCGCTCGACGCGTGGCCCGGGGAGGTGGTGGTCCCAGGCGTCGGGGGCGGTCGGTTCCGGGGCGAGGAGTCCCTCGCCGACCGGGCGTTCGGCGAGCCAGATCGTGGTGGGTGTGCTGTGCAGGCGCGGCACGTGATGCGCGGCCATGGCGGCGAGGTTGGTGCGGCAGCAGTGCGCGAGGCGGTCGGCGTAGGCGCGGCCGGCTTCCGGCAGCCGTCCGGCGCGGCCGCCGCTCAGCTCGCGCGCGAAGACGGCGTCCACCTGTTCTTCGCTGTAGGCGGCCAGGAGTCGTCCCGCGCCGGGCGGGGGCGGGTCGAGCAGGTACAGGGCGTCCACGGCGCGGCTCTGCGACTCGGCGAGTGCCGCCATGGACAGGGCGGTCCAGGCGCCGAACGACCAGCCGGCGAGCCGCAGCCGGTGGCCGGAGCCGGGGAAGGCGTCCCGGACGGAGGCGAGATAGCGTTCCGCACGCTCGGTGATCGACCGGGGGGCCCGTGCGGGGTCGCGCAGCGCCGGGTCGGCGATCAGGCAGACGGTCAGGTCGTCGGGCAGGGCCGCCACGAGGGGGCGGTAGGCCTGGATGTCGCCGCCGACGGGGTGGACGAGGCACAGCACGTCGCGGCCCGTTCCCGGCTGCCACACCTCGACGTCCACCGCTTCCGGCGAACCGGCATCGGATCCGAGGTGGCTGAGGATCTCGGCGAGGCTGACCCGGTGGCTGAGGCGGGACAGGTCGAGGTCGGTGCCGAAGAGGCGTTTCACCTCGTCGAGGAGTTCCAGGAGGGTCAGTGAGTCGGCTCCCAGGTCGTACAGCGCCGCCTGCGGGTCGATGGTGTCCACGCCGAGGAGGCCGCTGAGGGCGGCGGTGAGGGCGGTGGTGGGGTCGTCGGCGGTGGCAGGGGTGTGCGGGCGGGGTGCCGGTTCGTAGAACAGGGGTGCGGTGGCCAGGTCCGTGGTGTTGACCATCAGGTGCGGCAGGCGCAGGTGGAGGGCCTGTTCGAAGAGGGTGGCGCCTTCCTCGGGCGTGAGCGCGACCGCCAGGTGTGCCTGGTGGCGGCTGTCGGTGTGCAGGGCGTGCTGCGCCATGCCCACCTCTCGCCAAGCGTCCCAGCCGATGCTCATCCGCACGGTGCGGCTGTGGCCGGACGGCGTGTGGTGGGCGTGGGCGTCCAGGCAGGCGTTGGCCGCCGCGTAGTCGAACTGGCCGACGCCCCCGAACCGGGCGGCCATCGACGAGCAGAAGAGCGCGTAGTCGGGGTCGTGTTCGGCGACGAGGATGTCGACGAGCAGGGCGCCGCGCAGTTTGGCCGCGGTGGCATGGCGGGCGGTCGCGGGTTCGCGCCGGGCGAGGAGGCCTCCCGCGGCGGTTCCGGCGGCATGGACGATTCCGGTGAGGCCGGCCAGGTGCGGCGCAAGTCGGGCGGCGATCGTCTCCGGTTCCTCCGTGGCGAGGTCGGCGGGCACCAGGGTGACGCGGTCGGGGAACGCCGCGAGCGCGTCCGGCGTGTCGGTGCCGCGTGCGACCAGGACGACGCGGTTGCCGGGGTGCCGCAGCAGGCGGGCGGCCAGGGTGGTGCCGATGCCGCCGGTGCCGCCGAGCACGAGGTGGGTTCCGGGGGCGGCCGGGCGGGCGGCGGACGGCGGGGCCGGCGGTGCGGTGACGGGCTGGAGCGTGCGGTGCCACCAGTAGCCGTCGCGCAGGGCCGTCGCCGCGGTGGGGAGCGTGGTGTCGAGGAGCAGGTCGGGCAGGTGGGCCGCCCAGCCGGCGGGACGGGGTCCGGGCAGATCGGCCCAGCGCGCGGACACGCCCAGTTCCTGGCGGGGGACTTCGAGGGCGGCGGCGAGCAGGCCGCCTTGGGGGGTGCGGACGTCGCCGGTGACCGGCTGTGCCTGGTGGGACAGCAGCCAGAGGTTCGGCCGTCTCTCGTCCGGGAGGCCGGCCACTGCCAGGGTGAGGGCGGCGACGGTGTCGAGGCAGGCCCACTGGGCCGTCTCGGTGGCGGAGGTGCTCTGTTCGCCGTCCAGGGCGAGCGGCAGCGCGTGCAGCCAGTCGACGGCGGGCGCGGTGCCGGTGACGCGGGTGAGGAGCGCGGTGAGGTGCGCTGGGTCGGCGGGATCGGCCTGGTAGCGGTCCTCGTCGACGCGGGTGAAGGTGTCTCCCGCGCGTACCGTCACGACACGGGCGTAGTGCTGTTCGAGGAACCGCCAGGCCTCGTCGCCCGAGTCGCCGGAGTCGGCGGAGTCGGCGGGGGTGACGACGACGGCGGTGCGGCGGGGGTCGTTGCCGCCGGTGCGGGCGCGGCGCAGGCGTGCCCAGACGGGCTGGTGGAGCCATTGGGCCGCGGGCAGTCGTGCTGCCCGCTCGGGTCCGGGTGGTGGGGTCGGCTCGTCCGCCGGGGCGGCGCGTTCCGGAGCGGGTGCGCGCGGGAAGTCGTACTCCGCCGTGTCGAAGGCGGGCGGCGGGAAGTCCCAGGGCGCGGGGGCCGGGCCCGCGGGCCAGTGGAGGGTGTGCCCGGCCGTCCACGCCTCGGCGAGGGTGTGCGGGTCGAGGCCGTCTGCGGGCAGGCGGGTCTCGGACGGTGAGGGCGCGACCGGCTTCGGGGAGCGCAGCCAGTCGACGGCGGAGAAGACGTCCGGGCAGGCCGCCGCCGCGCGGTGGCCGAGCGCGGGCCGGCCGGCCTGGAGATGACGCAGCACTCGCGGGTAGGCGTCGGGGTGTGCGTCCAGGTAGTCCGCGATGCGACGGCCGTCGGCGCGCACGGCGGCGGCGGAGCTGCCCGACAGCACCAGGCAGGGGATCGTCGGCATCGCGCGGGGAGCGGGTGCCTGCTGTGGCCGTTCCAGCAGGAGGTGCGCGTTGGTTCCCCCGATGCCGAAGCTGCTCACGGCGGCGACCCTGGGGGTGTTCGCGGGCCAGGGTTCGGCCGCGACCGGCACGCGGAACGGGCCGTCGTCGATCGCGGGGTTGAGCCGGTCGAAGTCGGCCGTGGGCGGGAGGGTCCCGTGGTGCACGGCGAGGACGGCGCGGATCAGGCCGACGACGCCGGCCGCGGCTCCCAGGTGTCCGATCTGGCTCTTCACGGAGGAGAGCGGCACGCGCGCGTCGTCGTCGAGGCCGTACGCCTCGCGCAGCGCGGCGGCCTCCACGGGGTCGCCGAGCCGGGTGCCGGTGCCGTGTGCCTCGATGTAGCCGAGGTCGGCGGCCCGGCGGCCGCTGCGCGTGAGGGCGGCGCGGATGGCCTCGCGCTGTCCGGCGCGGGAGGGAGCGCTGTAGCCGAGCTTGTCCGCGCCGTCGTTGTTGACGCCCGATCCGGTGAGGACGGCGTACACGGTGTCGCCGTCCCGGCGGGCGGCGGCGAGGGGTTTGAGGACGACGGCGCCGGCGCCGCTGGCCCCGACGGTCCCCTCGGCGTCCGCGCTGAAGGGCCGGCAGTGTCCGTCCGGCGAGAAGATGTGCTGCGGGCGGTAGGTGTAGCCGTCGGTCAGCGCCGTGTCGACCAGGACTCCCGCGACGACCATCACATCGGCGTCGCCCTGCCGGAGCATCCCCGAGGCGACGTGGACCCCGACGAGGGAGCTGGAGCAGGCGGACTGGACGGTGAGCGCCGGGCCGGTGAGTCCCAGGTGGTAGGCGGCCTTGGTGGCGAGGAAGTCCTTGTCCTGGTGCTGGGCCAGGCGGAAGGTGTCCGGCAGTGCGCCGGGGTCCGCCTCGCGGAGCAACTTCGGGTAGTAGGTGTTCTCGCCGCAGGACGCGATGATCCCCACCCGCCGGCCGGCGGGGTCGCCCAGACCGGCGTGGGCGAGGGCCTCGACGCAGTTCATCAGGCGATGGCGCTGCTGGGGGTCCATCAGCCGGGCCTCGTGGGGGCTGATGGTGAACCTGCCCGGGTCGAAGGCGAGCAGGCCCGCCATCTGGCTGCGGGCGCCGGTGCGGCCGTCGGTCGCGGGGAAGTGCTCGATGCCCCGGCGGCCGGTGACGATCAGGTCCCAGAAGGAGGCCAGGTCGTCAGCGCCGGGCAGACGCACCGCCATCCCGACGACGGCGACGGGTTCGTCGGCTCGTTCAGGGGCGAGGGAAGGCGCGCGGTCCGGTTCGGCGGCGGTGCGGTCCCGTGTGATGAACCGGGCGAGCGCGCGAAGGCTGACGTGCTCGAACAGGTCCGGTACGGAGAAGGGAAGGTCGCCCTCTCCCGCGCATCTGAGGTGGAAGCGCATCAGGTCCAGGCTGGTGGCCCCGGCGTCGAAGAACCGCCGGTCGACGTCGGGCACCTTGCCGGTGGCCGTCTCGAACAGGCCGGCCAGACGCAGTTCGAGCGCCGTCAGGGCCTCGGCCGGGGAGGAGGCGGGGAGCAGCTCTCTGCCGGGTGCGGTGAGTGCCGCCCGGCGGTCCAGTTTCCCGCTCGGCGTGCGCGGCAGGTCGGCCACCAGGCGGAAGCGGGCGACGCGGATGTAGGCCGGGAGCAGTCCGGCGAGATGGGCGGCGAGGCCGGCGGGGTCGGGGGCTTCCTCTCCGCACTGGAGGACGGCCACGAGCCGGCCTTCCTCCACGGCGGCGACGGCGTTGGCCACTTTCGGGTGCTGGAGGAGCGCGGCCTCGACCTGGCCGAGTTCCAGCCGGTGGCCGCCGAGTTTGACCTGGCCGTCGTCGCGGCCCGCGTAGTGCAGCAGGCCCTGCCGGTCGAAGTACGCCTGGTCGCCGGTGCGGTAGAGGGTGCCGAGTTCGGGATCGTCGAGGAACCGTTCGCGGTGTGCGTCATCGCCGCCGAGGTAGCAGCGGGTGGCCATGGGGCCGCCGATCAGGAGTTCGCCGGTGACGCCGGGCGGGACGGGGAGGCCCGCCTCGTCGGCCACCCGCAGCACCGCCCCGGACACCGGGCGCCCGATCGCGGGGCGCGGCGGCCAGGCGGCGGGGTCGCCGTCGAGGCAGAGCCCGCTGACGACGTGGGTCTCGGTCGGGCCGTAGTGGTTGAACAGCCGGGCGCCGCCCGGGAGTCCGGCGAACCAGGTGCGGATGGCGTCGGTGCACACCAGTTGCTCGCCTGCGGTCACGACCTCCCGGAGCCGGGAGGGGTACAGGCCGAGCCGCACGCCGTGTTCGGCGAGGAGTTGCAGGGCCACGTAGGGAAGGAAGATCCGTTCCACCGCCCCGCTCTCCAGCTCGCGCAGCAGGGCGGGGACGTCCTGCCGCCAGGCCGGCCTCACCAGGCGCAGCTCGCCGCCGCCGCACAGGGTGGTCAGGATCTCCTGGAACGAGACGTCGAAGGACAGCATGGAGAACTGCTGGGTGACGGCGGGCCCGCCCGGTCCGCCCTCGTCCCGCTGCCAGGACAGCAGGTTGCACAGGGTCCGGTCGGGGACCTGAACGCCCTTGGGGGTCCCGGTGGAGCCGGAGGTGAACAGGGTGTACAGGGGGCGCTGCCCTTGGTGCCGGTGAGGTACGCGTGCGGCCCCAGGTGTGCCGGTGAGGGTGAGGACGTGCCGGGGCAGGTCCGGCGGGGCGAGGGTGTCGAGGACCGCGGTGTCCTCGGGGGCGACGACGACGCAGCGGGGTGCGGCCTGGTCGAGCACGTGGCGCAGCAGGGGCGGCGGATAGGCGGGGTCGAGGGGGACGAGGGTCAGGTTGAGGCGGGTCGCCGCCAGGAGGGCGACGATGTGCTCGACGGAGGGCTGGAGGTAGAGGGCCACCGCTGCCGGTGCGGCGGGGTCGGCCGGCCGGAAGGCGCGCAGGGCCGAGGCGACCTCGTCGGCCTGTGCGTCGAGTTCGGCGTAGGTGAGGGTGGTCTCGCCGAGGGTCACGGCGGGGGCGTCGGGGGTGCGGGACACCTGGCGGGCGAACGCCTCGGCCACGGTGGCCACGTCGTCCAAGGGTTCGGTGCCGCGGCCCTGCCGGTCGAAGCCCTGCCGGTAGGGGGCGACGAGTTCGCGCAGGGTGATGTCACTGCCGGCGGTCAGGTGGTCGAGGGCCTCGCGGAAGAGCCGGGCGGCGGCCTGAGCGCGCTCGGTGCCGATGTCGTCCCGGTACTCCCACAGGCAGTCGAAGCCGGATTCGTGCTCGACGACGGAGAGGGTGAGGGCGCACTTGGCACCCGTCGGCTGCGGCCAGCGGGGCTGGGTGCGGCAGCCCTCCAGGCTCAGGCGGGAGAACTCGGTGTTCTCCAGTACGAACAGGTAGTCGAACAGTGGAGTGCGTTCGTGGAAGGCCCGGTCGGCGAGGACGTCGGCGAGGGCCACCTCCTGCCCGCCCAGTACGGCGCTCACGGTGTCCGCGTGTGCGGCGAGGTTGCCGTCGAGGGTGTCGCGGGGCCGGGCCGTCAGGTCCAGGAGCACGGTGTTGGCGAACATGCCGACCGCGTCGCCGAACTCGGGGCGGGGGCGGTTGGCGACGGGAGCGGCGACCAGCGGTCGGGTCTGTCCCGTCACGCCGTACAGGCTCGCGGTGAACGCGGACACCAGAAGCTGGAACCGGGTCAGTCCCGCTGCGGCGGCGCGCCGGTCCAGAGCGGTGCGCCGCGTCAGGTCGAGGGAGGTGCGCAGGAGCCTGGCCCGCCGACGCTGTTCCGGCCCGGGGTCGGGCAGGGGGGCCGAGGAGGCCGCGTCGTCGTAGTGGGCGAGGAGGTCGGCGCGGTGCCGTGCGTAGGCCCCGGTCGCGTGCCAGTCCCGCTGCCAGCGCGCGAAGTCGAGGGGGGTGACGGGCGGTTCCGGTCGTGCGGGGGCACCGGCGTAGGCCTCGCTGAGATCCTGGAGGAGGAGGTTGAGGGACCAGCCGTCCACGGCCGCGTGGTGGAGGTGGAGGAGCAGGAGGCCGCCGTCGGACCGCCGCACCCAGCCGGCGCGGAGCATCCGCGGATCGGTGAGGTCGAAACGGTGGGCGAAGAAGCGGTCGGCGGTGTCCTGCCACCGCTCCCCCGGCCGGCCCTCCAGCGGTTGCCAGGGGTCGTAGGGGTGTTCGGTGCGCTGACGCAGACCGTCCGGGGCGGGGACCAGGCGAGTGCGCAGGGCCGGGTGCCGCTCGACCAGGGTGCATACTGCACGGCGCAGTCCCTGCGTGTCGACGTGGCCCTTGATGCGGAAGGCGAGCGGCACGTCGTACGAGCGGTCCTCGGGGTCGCGCTGATGCAGGAGCCAGAGGCGTTCCTGTTCGCCGGTGGCTGGCGCGTCCGGTTCGTCCGTGGCGGGCGGCACCGGCGGGTGCGGGCGGGCGGCGACGTCCGGGGCGTGCACCGCGTCCGCGAGGGCGGCGAAGTCGGCGCGCAGGACGAGGTCCTGGGGCAGGTCGACGGCGAAGCGGTGGTGGATCTCGAAGCGGAACCGCAGTGCCTTCAGCGAGTCGCCGCCATTGGGGATCCAGCGGTCGTCGGGGCGCAGGCCGCGGACGTCGAGGATCTCCTCGGCGATCTCCAGCACGGGCCGTTGCTCGTCGGTGACCCGGGCGGCGCCCTCGCGGCTGGCCCGCCACGGTGTTCCGGCCGCCTCGATCAGGGCGGCCCGGTCGACCTTTCCGTTGGCGTTCAGGGGGAGTCCGGCGACCACGTGGGTGTGGTGGGGGCGCATGTACGGGGGCAGGGTGGCGGTGAGGTGGCGCTCGTACACGTCGAAGTCGAGGCCGTCACCGGGCACGAGGAAGGCCAGCAGTTCGTTGCGGCCGGCCGCGTCCCGGCGGACGCAGACGTAGGCCTGGCGTACGGCGGGCAGGGTCCGGATCCGCTGCTCCACCTCACCGGGTTCGATGCGGAAACCGCGCACCTTGACCTGCCGGTCCGCCCGGCCGACGTAGGTGACACGTCCCTGACTGTCCTGGCGTACGAGGTCGCCGGTGCGGTACCAGCGGCGCGCGGTGCCGTCGGCGTCCGGCAGGTCGACGAAGCCGCGCGCGGTCTCTTCGGGCAGGTTGCGGTATCCGCGCGCCAACGCCGTTCCGCACAGCAGGAGTTCGGCCAGTTCGCCGGGCTCCGCGGTGCGACCGTCCAGGGTGCGCAGCAGCAGGCCGGTTCCCGGCAGGGGGGTGCCGATCGGGACCTCGTCGCCGTCGAAGTCCCGTGGGACGGGGTGGATCAGGGCGAAGGTCGTCGCTTCCGTCGGGCCGTACACGTTGTGCAGGACCGTCGCGGTGCCGGGATTGGCCTCGTACCAGCGGCGGATCGACCGCGGGTCGAGTCGTTCGCCGCCGATGAGGACCTGGCCGGTGCCGGCGAAGCAGTGGGGGACCTTCTCGACGACCGTGTGGAAGAGGGCCGCCGTGATGAACAGGGTGTCCACGCGGCGCTCGCGCAGCACGTCCGCGAGCCGGTGGGGGGTGTGCACCTGCGTGTCGTCCAGTACGACGCAGACACCGCCGGTCACGAGCGGAGCCCACACCTCGAAGCTGAGGGCGTCGAAGGCGGGGTTGGACAGGCAGGCGTAACGGCCCCCGGGCTTCAGATCGATGTAGCCGGGCTGGGCCAGCCGCAGCACGCCCGCGTCGGTGACCTCGACGCCCTTGGGGCGGCCGGTGCTGCCGGAGGTGTAGAAGACGAAGCCGGTCTCGTCGGCGGAGCCCGTCTCCTCGCTGGTGCCGGTCTCCTCGGGGGTGCCGGGGTCGGGCTTCGGCTCGGCGGCGTCCCGCGGTGTCCGCGCCGCTTCCCGCAGGGGAAGGAGCAGGTCGGCGGCGTCCAGGGCGCCGGGGTGGGCGCTCTCGCCGTCGTGGACCACGACCGTGGCTCCGGAGTCCTCCAGGATGTGGTGTTGCCGGTCGTGGGGGCTCAGGCGGTCGAGCGGGACGACGACGGCGCCGGCACGGCGGACGCCGAGCATGACGCACACCAGTTGCCAGGAGCGGGGCAGGCATACGGCGACGGCCTGACCGGGGCTCACCCCACGACGGCGCAAGTGCGCGGCGACCCGGCCGCTGAGCCGGTCGAGTTCGGCGTAGTCCAGGACGTGGGTGCCGTCCTCGACGGCGACGGCGGCGGGCGTGCGGCGGGCCTGGCCGAGGACGGCCCCGGCGAGCGTGGCGGGCCCGGTGAGGGGGGTGTTCATCGCGCCTCCCCCACCGGTGCGACGGCGGTGTGCGGCTCGTCCGCCAACTGCTTTTCGTGGTAGGCGAGTTCTGCGGCCAGCAGGTCGGCGACCCGTGCCGTCCCGGCGCCCTCCAGAACTTCCCAGTGGTCGCACTCCAGCGTCTCGACCCGGAAGTCTCCCGTCGCGCGTCGCCGCCAGAATTCGCGGACCCCGGCGTGGGAGGGCGTGTCGGCGCCGTCCGGCACGGCTTCGGCGAGGACGAGACGGGCGGGTGAGGCGGCCGGGACGTGGTCCCGGGCGGTGAGCCGGTTGTGGTTGTAGAGCCGGAAGTACCGGTCCACCTGGGCGTCGTCGATGCCCGGGTACATTCCGTTGAACCTCACCAGTTTTTCGCGGAACTCGGCCGCGTCGACAGGGGTGATCGCCTCCCGGGCCGAGGCGTCGTCGGTCGCCTGTGTGTCGAGCAGGACGACGCTGACGTCATCGCGTCCGGCGAGAGTCAGCAGGCGTCCCATCTCGTGGGCGACGAGGCCTCCGTAGGACAGGCCGGTCAGGACGAGGGGCCCCTCGCCGAGGAGTTCGAGCATGCGCAGGTACGCCTCGGCCATGGCCTCCACGGTGGGCAGGACGTCCTCTCCGGGGTTCACGCCCGGGGACTGGATGCCGTAAAGGCCCGTGTGGCCGGGCAGGAGCGCGGCCAGCGGGAGGTAGCAGAAGGCGGTGCCTCCGGCGGGGTGCACGCAGACCACTCTGGGCCCCGAGCCCCGGCGGAACTCGATGAGGCTGCCCGGCGCACGGTGGGTGGCGTCCTCCCTCAGCAGCGCGGCGAGCGACTCGATGGTGGGACGCGTCATGACCTCGGCGACGGGCAGCGGGCGGCCGAAGGCCTCGGTGACATGGTGGGCCATCTTGATGGCGGACAGGGAGGTGCCGCCGATGTCGAAGAAGTTGTCGCCGATGCCTATCCCGGGGTGCAGCAGGACCTGCTGCCATATGCGGTACAGGGCGTGTTCGACGTGGTCGCGCGGGGTGCCCGTGTTGACCTGGTCGGTGGCCCGCTCGTGGGCCTGCCGCAGGAGCGCGGGGCGGTCGAGCTTGCCGCTGGAGTTGAGCGGGAGGCTCTCCAGGTCGACGAAGACGGCGGGGATCATGTAGTCGGGCAGGCTGTGGGCGAGGGCGACGCGCCAGTCGCCGCGGGGCGGTGCGCTCCCCCGGCCGACGCCCGCGACCAGTCGTGGCTGGCCGGCCGTGTCCCGGTCGACGAGGACGGCGGCCTCGCGAACGCCCGGCAGGCGCAGCAACGCGGCCTCGATCTCGCCGGGCTCGATCCGGAAGCCCCGGAGTTTGACCTGGTCGTCGGCGCGGCCCGCGTAGTGGGCCTGGCCGTCTTCTCCCCAGCGGGCGAGGTCTCCGGTGCGGTAGACGCGGGCGCCGGGGACGAACGGGTCGGGCAGGAAGCGTTCGTCGGTGAGGTCGGGGCGGTTGAGGTAGCCGCGGGCCAGGGACTCCCCGCCGAGGTGGATCTCACCGACGACGCCGGGCGGGACGGGCCGCATACGGGAGTCGAGTACGTAGAAGCGGGTGCCGGGCAGCGGCCGGCCGATCGGGCAGGGGCGCTCCAGCGGGCGTGGCTCGTAGTAGGCGGTGCTGTAGAGCGTCGCCTCGGTGGGGCCGTAGCCGAAGCAGATCCGCAGGCCGGGCAGGTGCTCGGTCATGCGGTGCAGTGCGGCCTCGGTCAGGGACTCGACGCCGGTGAGCAGCTTGCGCAGCGGCAGACCGCGCAGGCGCGTGCCGGGGTCCTCGTCGATCCAGCGGACGTAGGCGGGCGGCAGGAACGCCTGGGTCACCCGGTGCTCTCGCATCCAGTTCAGCAGGGCGTCCGGGTCTCCTCGCACGTCGTCGGGAACGATGTGCACCTCGCCGCCGGTGGTCAGGGGCAGCAGGAGTTCGTGGATGGAGGCGTCGAAGGCGGTGCTGGACCAGGCCGAGCCGATCTCGCCGGGGGCGGTGCCCATGCGTTCGTGCCAGACCGTGAACAGGTTGAGGACACTGCGGTGTTCGACGGCGACGCCCTTGGGCCGTCCCGTGGACCCGGAAGTGAAGATCACGTACGCGATCTGGTCCGCGGTGCGGGTGACGCCGAGCGGCGGAAGGTCGCAGGTGGCCGCCTCGGCCTCCACGGTGCCCAGGTCGAGCCACTCCTCCGGGCGGTGCGCACCAGGATGGTCGCTGAGCACGACGGGGCAGACGGCGTCCTCGACCATGGCGGCCAGCCGGGCAACGGGCTGCCCGGGGTCGAGCGGGAGGTAGGCGGCGCCCGCCTTCAGGATGCCCAGGATGCCGACGAGCAGGTCGCGGTTGCGTCGCGCGTGCAGTCCCACGACGTCACCGGGGCGGACGGAGCGGGCGACGAGCGCGTGCGCGAGGCGGTTGGCGCGGCGGTCGAGGGTCGCGTAGTCCATCGCGCCCTCCGTGTCGACGACGGCGACACGGGTGGGGTGCTCACAGGCCTGGGCCTCGAAGAGGCCGGTGACTCCGGAGGCCGTGCGCAGAGCGGCTGCCACGGGGTCGGCCGCCGCGGGCTCGCCGTGGTTCCGTGTCGCGTCACCCCGGCGGATCAGATGCCGGTGCTCGCCCGGGTTCATCAGTTCCAGGGTGTGGATGTCGCGGTCCGGGTGCCGGGTGAGATCGGTGAGCAGGTGGCGCAGGTGTCCGGCCCAGCGCTGCACGGTGCTCGCGTCGAAGAGCGCGGTCGCGTAGTCGAGGTGCCCGGTGAGGCGGCCTTCGGACTCGGCCGCCGACAGGACGAGGTCGAACTTGGCCGGGGCGTCCTGGATCGGCAGGGGTTCGGTCGTCACCCCGGGCAGGCGCAGCAGGTCGTGCCGGTCCGGCACCCAGGCCAGCATGGTCTGGAACAGGGGGGTGTGGGAGGCGCTGCGCGGCGGGTTCACCAGCTCGACGATGCGCTCGAAGGGCAGGTCCTGCTGGGCGAGGGCCGCGCGTACGGCGGCGCGGGTGCGGGCCAGGGCCTCGGTCGCGGTGGGGGAACCGGAGAGGTCGACGCGCAGCGGGAGCGTGTTGACGACGAAGCCGATGAGTCCGGCGGCGCCGGGTGCGCGGCGGCCCGCCACCGGGCTGCCGACAACGATGTCGTCCTGTCCGGACAGGCGGGACATCAGGATGGCCCAGCCGGTGAGGACGGCGTTGAAGAGACTGGCCTGCTGGGAGTGGGCGAGAGCGCGGAGCGCGGCGGTCACGTCGGCGTCGAGAGCGAACTCGACACGTCCGCCGTCATAGCGCTGTTCGGCCGGGCGCGGCCGCCCGGTGGGAAGTTCCAGGACGGCCGGAGCGTCGTCCAGCGTGCGTCGCCAGAAGTCCTCCTGGGAAGCCAGGGCACCGCCGAGGACCGCCTCGCGCTGCTGTTGCGCGTAGTCCGCGTACTGCACCGTGAGTTCCGGAAGGTCTGCCTTGCCGCCCGTGAGCGCCGCCGTGTAGTGAGCGGCGACCTCCTCCATCATCACCTTCATCGACGTTCCGTCGAAGATGATGTGGTGGAACGTCAGCAGCAGCACGTGCCGTCGGGGGCCCAGGGCGATCAGCCGGCCACGCCCGAGCGGGCCGGCCTCCAGGTCGAACGGCCGCTCCGCCTCGTCCCGTTGGTACCGGGCCACACGCCCGTCGGGATCCGCGTCGGCACTGAGGTCCTCGAAGACGAGCGTGAACCCCTTACCAGGCGGGTCGATGTGCTGGTTCACGGTGCCGTCTTCCGCCACCAACCGTGTCCGCAGGCTCTCATGACGGCCGGTCAGAGAGCCGAAGGCACTCAGCAGGGCCTCGCGATCGAGCGGTCCCTCGATCCGGAAGGAGGCGAGGGTCTCGTTGTAGGCGGCATTCGCGCCCGGCAGTTGGGCCAGGAACCACAGCCGCTGCTGGGAGAAGGACGCCGGACGGACGCGGAGAGGGGCGTTGGGGGGAACGGAGCTGGGCGTGTTGTGCACCGGCAAGGCCTGGCTTTCCTGTCGGGGAGGAGGACCGGGGCGGAACGACGGCACATCGGAGGACGGCACCACACGGAATTCCGTGAGCGGACAAACGTCAATCCGGGGAAGGTGGGGGGATGCGCCGGAATTCGATCGATTGCTTTACCTGGTTAAATTGATGCACTTGTCATACGGAGTCACCCAAAGGGCTGGGATCTTGACATGAACGCGATCATGGTTCCATCCCCCACAGCATGTCAACCCTTGACTTCACTGAGCGACGTGCCGTAGATACCGCGCACTGAAGAACTGCTTCCGGCCTCCATTCGCCCCGGTTCGAAACTCCAGGGGAATCCCTCGACTTCGCCCTTTCGGGGATCCGAGCAATGACTTTCGACGTCGGCGGGGGTATAAGCCGGCCGGGTGCACGAGATGCCGCGCCTGTCCCACGTGGCCATCATGTCGTCCAGGGGCCCGATCCGGCCGTCAGGAGCGTCGGACGCCAGGGAAGGTTGATGACCATGGAACTGTTCCCGCCGATCCCGCTCGCCGAGTGGCGCGACACCAAGGAGACGCTGCATCGCTTCGCACAGATAGCGGGGAAGGTCCGTCTCGCCGCAAGCAGCCGGCGCAACCACTGGTGGAACGTCCCGTTCCACCTCACCGGGCGTGGGATCACGACACGTCCGATGGGACAGGTGGACGGCAATCCGATCTTCACGTTGGACTTCGATTTCGTCGCGCATCGGCTGGTCGTCTCGACGCTGGACGGCCGGGAGATCTCCGTCCCGCTCCTCGGACAGTCCGTGGCGTCCTTCTACGGGGCGGTCATGGACTCGCTGGCCGCGCTGGGCATCCGGATGCGGCTCGACATTCCCGGGCCCTTCGACCTGCCCGACTCCGGCCGGCCGTTCGCCGAGGACACCGAGCACGCGGCGTACGACCCCGCGCAGGCCAACCGCTACTGGCGGGTCCTCAGCCAAGTGGCTTCCGTGCTGGAGGAGTTCGCCGCGGGGTACTCGGGGAAGGTGAGCCCGGTGCACCACTTCTGGCACACCTTCGACATCGCGCACACCCGGTTCTCCGACCGCCGCATCGAGCAGCCCGCGCACCTGGACCCGGTCACCCGGGAGGCGTACTCCCGGGAGGTGATCAGCTTCGGCTTCTGGTTCGGCGACGACGCCTTCCCCGCGCCCACGTTCTACTCCTACACCGCTCCCGAGCCGGCGCACCTGGCCGAGGAACCGCTCCGGCCCGCCGCGGCACACTGGGTCGCCCGCATCGACAGCCATCTGGCCGTACTGCCGTACGACGACGTCCGCACCGAGCCCGACCCTCGCGCCGCCGTGCTCGCCTTCTACGAGAGCGCGTACCAGGCGGGCGCCCGATGCGCCGGATGGCCGATCGCCCAGCTCGCCTGCCCGGGCGGGGTGACGGACCCGCAACTGCTGGCCCATGGGATCCGGCCGGCGTTCGGCTGAGGCCTGCGGGCCGGCCGACCCGTTCGGCTCCCGGATGCCGGTGCGCGCGACTCTCAGATGTCGGTGCGCGCCAGTTCGCCCTTGAGCAGTCCCGTCGCCTGGCCCACCTCGATGAGGTAGCCGTCCGGGTCACGCATGTAGCAACGCAACTCGGCGCGACGGTCGACGGGCGGGGTGAGGAACTCCGCTCCCTTCGCGGCCGCCGCCTCGCAGAAGCGGTGGATGTCGGCCACCCTGACATTCAGAAAGCTGGAGGCGGTACGAGGGTCGTCGGGCGTGCGCAGTACGACGTCGGGCTTGTCGTCGGTGGGGCCGCCGCCGGGGTTCAGGATGATCCAGCCGTTGGCGATCTTGATGATGCAGGGGTTCTCCTCGAGCACGACCGTTCCGCCCAGCACGTCGGCGTAGAACGCCCGGGAACGCGGTACGTCGGAGACCGTGAAGAAGTGTGTGAGCACCAGGCCCTCGACCGGCGCAGGAAGATCGTCCCGGTTCATACGCTGCTCCCGCTCGGCGTGTGGTCGGACACGCACCCAGCGTAGGCGCGGCCCGGCCGCACGGCACTCGCACGCCGGCCGGCCCGCCCCCGGGACAGGCCGGGACAGGCCTCTGGACACGGAACACACACGCCGCGAACGGGCGCACCGATGATTCCGGCACGGAATGCCGGTCGTTACGAGGAGAGAGGTACGAGCAGAGCAGAAGGAGATCCACATGCCCGCACAGGGATCCGCACATCAGCCCGCGGCCGAGCTCGACGCCCGCTACAGCTCCGCGCTCAATCCCCGCCCCGGTGCCGCGGAGGTCACCGCCACCGAGTGGGCCGAGGCCGAGCGGCTGCTGAGGTCCGCGGAGATCTTCTGGGTGTCCACGGTGCGGCCCGACGGGCGGCTGCACGTCACGCCCGTGATCGCCGCCTGGCACGACGGAGTGGTGTACTTCGCCACAGGCCCGGGAGAACAGAAGGCGAGGAACCTCTCACATGACGGGCACTGCGCCCTGACCACCGGGGGCAACTCGCTCACCGAAGGGCTCGACGTCGTGGTCGAGGGCACGGCGCGGCAGGTCGCCGATCCGGCGCTGCTGGAAGAGGTGATCGCGGCGTACGAGACGAAGTACGGGCCGCACATCACCTCACCCGAGGGCACCTTCCACGGGATCGGGGACGCGTTCCGCAAGGGGGACGCGGTGGTGTTCGCGGTGGCCCCGGCCACGGCGTACGGCTTCGGCCGGGACGACGGGGTGTACAGCCATACGCGGTGGATGTTCTGAGCGACTGGGCGGACGGGGGGCGTGGTGGTGAGCAGGGTGGGCGCACGCGCTGATGGCGAAGGAGGCCGACGGTGATCACCACCGGGGAGTACGCGGAGCTGTCCGCCCTGGACATCGCCCGTCACGTGCGGCAGGGCAAGCTGACGGCCGTCGAGGTCGTCGGGGCCGCCCTGGCCCGTGTCGACGAACTCGACGACGGTGTGCGGGCGTTCACCGAGGTCTGGGCCGAGCAGGCGCTCGCTCACGCCGCCCGCGTCGACGCGCGGGTCGCCCAGGGCGTCGGACTGCCGCTCGCGGGGGTGCCGATCGGCGTCAAGGCGAGCGAAGGCCCCGGCTCCTACCAGAACACCCGGCTGGTGGCCGCCGGATGCGTGCCAGTCGGCGCGACCTCGGTGCCTCGTACCGGCCCCGGCTGGCAGACGTACGGGCACACCGACCGGGGGCCCACCCTCAACCCGCTCGACCCGGCGTGGTCACCCGGCGGCTCCTCGGCGGGTTCGGCGGCCGCGGTCGCCGCCGGTCTCGTCCCCCTCGCCAGTGGATCCGACGGTGCCGGCTCGGTGCGCATCCCCGCCGCCTGGTGCGGCATCGTCGGCTTCAAGCCCACCAACGGCCGGCTCCCGGCCCGTGACCGAGCGGGTCTGAACTCGCCCGGCGTCCTGGTGGGCGGCCCGCGGGACGCCCTCGCCTACTTCGACGCGGTGACCGGGTCGGAGGTGCCTGCCGTCCGGCCCGCGTACCCGCTGAGGGCGATCTGGTCGGCGACTCTGGGATACGCGGACACCGATCCCGAAGTCGCCGCCGTCGCCCGCCGCTCGGCCCGGCGTCTCGCGGAGGCCGGTCTGATCACCCTGGCCAAGGGCCCCGACCTGACCCTGGTCGACCCCGCCCCCGCCTGGACGGCCCTCCGCGCGGCGGGATTTTCCCCGGCCACACCCTCCGTGGCCGACGTCAGCAGGGTCATGACGACCAACGAGGAGCGGCTGCGCGACTGCTTCCAGCGAGCCGACCTCCTCCTCACGCCCACGACGCCCCACCCGCCGCACGGCCACGACGGGCCGGGGCCACGCATGAGCGTCGCCCTGACGTGGGCGTTCAATCTCAGCGGGCATCCGGCGCTCAGCCTTCCGGCAGGCACCACGGCCGAGGGAGCACCCGTCGGCCTCCATGTCGTGGCCCGCCGCCCCGACGAGCGAACGCTGCTCGCCGTGGCCGACCGCGCCGCCCGTGAACTGAGTCCGGGTCGTCACGCACCGTGGACTGCCATGGCCTCCGGAGCCCGTCACACCTCGCGCAAGTAATGCCCTCCGTGCCGGAGGTTCCCGGGCTCAGCGGCGCAGGGTGGTCTCACGGTGCATGTGGGAGAGTTTCCCGGGGTTGCGTACGGCGTAGAGCCCGGTGATGAGGCCGTTGTCGACGCGCAGCGTCAGTACGGTGTCGATCTCGCCGCTGATCCGGAGAATCAGCGCCGGACAGGCGTTGACCTGCGCCGGCCGCAGCGACGCCTCGGTGATCCTGCCCAGTCCGGAGGCCAGCAGGCGGCCCACCTTGTCCGCCCCCACGATGGGCCGCGGCACGGCCTGCTTGACTCCCCCGCCGTCGCCCAGGAGGACGACGTCCGGCGCGAGGATGTCCAGCAGGCGCTGGAGATCGCCCGTTTCGACCGCCCGTTGGAACGCGTCGAGCGCGTCCCGCGTCTCGGCCGCGGAGACGACCCCGCGCGGGCGGCGCGCCGCGACGTGCGACCGTGCCCGGTGGGCGATCTGGCGGACCGCGGCGGAGGTCTTGTCGACGGCGTCGGCGATCTCGTCGTACTCGAGGTCGAACACCTCACGCAGCACGAACACCGCACGCTCGGTCGGCGTGAGTGTCTCCAGCACCAGCAGCATCGCCATCGAGACGCTGTCGGCCAGCTCGACGTCCTCGGCCACATCGGGGGCGGTCAGCAACGGCTCGGGCAGCCAGGAACCGACGTAGGACTCCCGCCTGCGGCCGAGTGTGCGCAGCCGGCTCAGCGCCTGGCGCGTGGTGATCCGGACGAGGTACGCGCGCCGGTCGCGCACCGTGCCGAGATCGACACCGGACCACCGCAGCCAGGTCTCCTGAAGGACGTCCTCCGCGTCGGCGGCGGAGCCGAGCATCTCGTAGGCGACGGTGAACAGCAGGTTGCGGTGGGCGACGAACGCCTCGGTGGCGGGGTCCGTGCGTCCGCCGTCGCTGAGCCGACCGGCCGTGTCCCCTGTGCACTCACTGCGCTGGCTCTTCACCGGCTGCTCCCGCCTGTCCGTTCTCGACGATGCCACGCACACAGGACGCCGGCCGCGGCCGTCCTGTGACACCCATGAGCGGTGGCGCACGTCACACCGTTGCCCCGTCACAGGAAGCGGGCGGCCGGCATCTCGTGTTCGTCCAGCGCAACGCGACGAATAACGAGCAACAAGTGAGGACGACATCGTGAGCACCCGGTTCAACCTGTTCGACAACGAGATCGGCGCCAAGTTCGCCAAGCGGTTCGCAGGCGCCGGCCTGGTGGTCCAGCAGTCACCCCTGCCGCGGTCCACGCAGGAGCTGGTGTCGCTGCGCGCCAGCCAGATCAACGGCTGCGGCTGGTGCATCGACATGCACACCAAGGAGGCGGCGGCCGCCGGTGAGACCGCCGTACGGCTCAACCTGGTGGCCGCCTGGCGCGAGTCCACCGTGTTCACGGAGGCCGAACGGGCCGCCCTGGCGCTCGCCGAGGAGGGCACCCGGCTCGCCGACGCCCACCAGGGCGTGTCCAACGAGACCTGGGCCCAGGTGCGCAAGCACTACGACGACGACGGGACTGCCGCACTGGTCGCACTGGTCGCCCTGATCAACGCGGCCAACCGGCTCGCCGTGATCGTGCACCAGCAGGGCGGTTCCTACGAGCCCGGCATGTTCGCCGCCGCGTTCGACTGAGCCGCGTCCGTTGCCGGGTCCGGCCCGGGATCAGTCGATCCGGGGCCGGACCCGCTCCGCGGCGAGAAGCGGTGCGCGGCCGGCGCAGGCAGGTCATCGCTCGGCAGGTTCCGGTCGGGTGGCTGGGCGGCCTCGGCGGGCAGGGCGTTCCGTTCGCCGACGGCCTGGCGGGTCTGCGCCGGAGTTCTCGTCGGCCTCGCCGGGCTGCGGCCCGCGGCAGGGCGGCGCCGCCCTGACTTCACCGCCGACCAGCCGGGCCTGTCCCTGTTCCACTGCCACCAGCAACTCCACATGGACTACGGCTTCATGACGCTGCTCCACTGCACCTGACCGCAGCCGGGACGACGGGCCAGGTCGATCAGAGCCGTCAACGCCTAGTCGCCGGTCGTGCCGTCGAGCATCTCGCGCAGTATGTCCAGGTGGCCATTGTGGCGGGCTGTCTCCTCGGTGAGGTGGAGGAGGATCCAGCGCAGGTCGACGTGGAGGCCGTTGCGGATGGTTCCCTCGGCCTGCTTGTCCAGGTCGTTCCCGGCGACCAGTTCGCGGTAGCGGGCGCTCTGTTCGGCGTATTCGTCGAGCAACTGCGTGAGCGGGAAGTCGACGGCGATACGCATCTCGCGGTCGGGATCCTCGTCGGTCATGGGGGCCCGGTCTTCCTCGCCGAGGAAGACCACCTGGAACCAGTAGTACTCGACCCAGCGGAGGTGGTTGATCACTCCGCTCATGGTCATCAGCGGTGAGCCCGGCAGGAGCGCCTTGCGTGCGTTCTCCGCGGAGACGCCGTCGCACTTGGCGCGGGCGATGTCCCGTGCGTAGTCGAGGAACGTGGTGAGCTGGGTGCGCTCGTCCCATGTGGGCGGCGTGTCGTTGATTCTGGTCATCGCGCGAAGCATCCCCAACCACCGCGCCCGCTGTCGAGGTATTTACCGACGGACCCCACCTGCTCCACCCAGCGTCTTCTCCAGCGGGGCGCTACAGCGATTCAGCGCCGACGGGCCGCCCGGCATGATCCGCCGGACAGGCCTAGACACGCGGGCGCAACAACGGCTTTACGACCACTGGGCAGGAGTTCCACAGTTCCACCCCGGCCGTGAGCAGTTCCAACACCGCGCGTAGCTCGTCGGGAGTCCAAGCACTGCACTCGCCTCCGAACAGCTTCTCGTAGGCGCTGTTGTGGACCGCGCCCTGCCGGGGCAGCCCGTGGGCCTCACCGAGTCCTCGAGCGAGATCCTCGAAGAAGTTCCACGCCTCCAGCAGCGCACCCGCGGGGATGCGCCGGCGTTTCGGCGCCTTCAGCCAATGCTGCACACGATCAAGCTCCAGCGTCTCGGTCCCGGAAGCGGCCAGCCGTCGCCCCCTCCGGCTCACATACAACCGCGCCTGCCGACCAGTCACGAACACCGGCACCCAACGGTGATCAGTCGCCGGCAACGTCAAAACCCGGTCAGGGTCGTCCCCCCTGCCACCGAGCCACAGAACCACCCCACTGCGGCCGAACCCCCGCACCCGATACGTATAGAGACGCCCACCCTCACCACGTCGTCCTGCCGCGAACACGTCTGCCATCTCGATCTCTGACACGCCCTCACCCTGGCACGACCCGCGAGAACCGTCGCGGTATTTACCCACGGCGACCAGCGGCACCGGAAACCCCGCCGGCCGGCCAGGCGTCCCCCGCCCTCGCCGAACTTCCCGCAATCCGGCCCTTTCGACCCCAGCGGGACGGCATGATTGGGGGCAGACATGAGATCAGCGGCGTATATCCGGGCAGCGTCTACTCGGCGGTGTGCGGGCCCGTTTTGCCCGTGAACGGGAAGAGTGGATAGCCCTCCACGCACTGACTCCCGGGCGGGTGATGTGGCCAGCCCATCCCAAACCGGTACAGCAAAGTCAGTGCAATGGAGGTCGCGAGCAGTGCGAGCCACATGGCTGCCCGCCCGCCACGCAGAAGCCACCTTCGCAGTGCGGCTTGGAGCAGAAGCAGCAACAAAGTCATGCAAAGCCACACGACGGGCATCATCATCAGCAGCCCTATGTTGTTGCTGACGTTGTTCCCGAGCGGGCAACTCGCCCATGACCGAATGGTCCACGCTGTGCCGCCATACACACCGAAGGCGGAGAGGGCGGGAGCCAGCACATACCAACCGCACCCCGGCGCAGAAGTGGGTGTCTCACCCTGCGCCCTCGAGACGTGCATCCCTGTGCCTCCCCTGAAGGCCGCGCCCCCGGTTGACCGAGCAGGCGGACTGGCCGGCATCTCGCGCGGCGGCCGAGCTACTCACTCACACTGACCAAAGGTTGATCAATTCGGTTCCCTCTTGACGGTGTCGTCGCCGAGCCCGGCTGCCTGGCAGCAGTCCGGGTCGCGCGTCCACGAGCGCGTCGGCCGCGCTGAGCACCCCAGTCGGCCGTCCCCGGGCCAGGGGCTGAAGGGTTCACCGGTCTCCGGGAGTAGGTCTTTTGCCTCATGTGCGCTTTGAGCCTGCTGGCTAAGGTCGGCGCTCATGCGGACCACGGGGATTGTTCGCCGCCAGGCGGCGGAGCGTAGGCGCGACACTCTGGAACGGCTCGTCACCGAGCGGGATGTATGGATGTCGACAGCACATCCTGATCACGGGCCGCACCAGGTGCCGCTGTGGTTCTTGTGGGATGGGCGAGCGGTGTGGATGTGCACCAGCGCCGCTTCCGCAGGTCACGTCCGCTGGAGTGGTGTATCGACGGCCACTCGGTGATCTCGTTTGAGGCTATGCGGTGAGTTCGGTGGGCAGGACGGTGTCGTCGGTTTCTGACTCGATCGGGTGGAGGCGGGCTTTGGCGAGGAGTTCGCGGCCCATGTAGCGGCGGGCCTCGGTCCACTCGTCGTTCTGCTCGGCCAGGACCGCC
>NZ_NNBK01000016.1 GCF_002803075.1 Streptomyces sp. CB01373
CACTATGAAACAATCAACCGGAGCCGTAACACATGGCTACGACGGTTGTTCGTGGTTTCAGAACCAACACAGTGGACGCGAGCAACTGAGGACAAGCCCTCGGCCTATTAGTACCGGTCACCTCCACACGTTACCGTGCTTCCAGATCCGGCCTATCAACCCAGTCGTCTACTGGGAGCCTTACCCCATCAAGTGGGTGGGAGTCCTCATCTCGAAGCAGGCTTCCCGCTTAGATGCTTTCAGCGGTTATCCCTCCCGAACGTAGCCAACCAGCCATGCCCTTGGCAGGACAACTGGCACACCAGAGGTTCGTCCGTCCCGGTCCTCTCGTACTAGGGACAGCCCTTCTCAAGACTCCTACGCGCACAGCGGATAGGGACCGAACTGTCTCACGACGTTCTAAACCCAGCTCGCGTACCGCTTTAATGGGCGAACAGCCCAACCCTTGGGACCGACTCCAGCCCCAGGATGCGACGAGCCGACATCGAGGTGCCAAACCATCCCGTCGATATGGACTCTTGGGGAAGATCAGCCTGTTATCCCCGGGGTACCTTTTATCCGTTGAGCGACGGCGCTTCCACAAGCCACCGCCGGATCACTAGTCCCGACTTTCGTCCCTGCTCGACCCGTCGGTCTCACAGTCAAGCTCCCTTGTGCACTTACACTCAACACCTGATTGCCAACCAGGCTGAGGGAACCTTTGGGCGCCTCCGTTACTCTTTAGGAGGCAACCGCCCCAGTTAAACTACCCATCAGACACTGTCCCTGATCCGGATCACGGACCCAGGTTAGACATCCAGCACGACCAGACTGGTATTTCAACGACGACTCCACAACCACTGGCGTGGCCGCTTCAAAGTCTCCCAGCTATCCTACACAAGCCGAACCGAACACCAATATCAAACTGTAGTAAAGGTCCCGGGGTCTTTCCGTCCTGCTGCGCGAAACGAGCATCTTTACTCGTAGTGCAATTTCACCGGGCCTATGGTTGAGACAGTCGAGAAGTCGTTACGCCATTCGTGCAGGTCGGAACTTACCCGACAAGGAATTTCGCTACCTTAGGATGGTTATAGTTACCACCGCCGTTTACTGGCGCTTAAGTTCTCAGCTTCGCCCCACCGAAATGGAGCTAACCGGTCCCCTTAACGTTCCAGCACCGGGCAGGCGTCAGTCCGTATACATCGCCTTACGGCTTCGCACGGACCTGTGTTTTTAGTAAACAGTCGCTTCTCGCTGGTCTCTGCGGCCACCCCCAGCTCACCGTGTAAAACGGATCACCAGACGTGGCCCCCCTTCTCCCGAAGTTACGGGGGCATTTTGCCGAGTTCCTTAACCATAGTTCACCCGAACGCCTCGGTATTCTCTACCTGACCACCTGAGTCGGTTTAGGGTACGGGCCGCCATGAAACTCGCTAGAGGCTTTTCTCGACAGCATAGGATCATCCACTTCACCACAATCGGCTCGGCATCAGGTCTCACCCTGCATGAGTGGCGGATTTACCTACCACTCGGGCTACACCCTTACCCCGGGACAACCACCGCCCGGGATGGACTACCTTCCTGCGTCACCCCATCACTCACCTACTAACCGCTTGGTTCGGCGGCTCCACCACTCCCCCTCACTCCGAAGAGATCAGGGGCGGCTTCACGGCCTTAGCATCACGATGCTCGATGTTTGACGCTTCACAGCGGGTACCGGAATATCAACCGGTTATCCATCGACTACGCCTGTCGGCCTCGCCTTAGGTCCCGACTTACCCTGGGCAGATCAGCTTGACCCAGGAACCCTTAGTCAATCGGCGCACACGTTTCTCACGTGTGTATCGCTACTCATGCCTGCATTCTCACTCGTCAACCGTCCACAACTACCTTCCGGTGCTGCTTCACCCGGCAGACGACGCTCCCCTACCCATCACGATCCCCGTTGGGGGTACATATCGCAATGACACGACTTCGGCGGTACGCTTGAGCCCCGCTACATTGTCGGCGCGGAATCACTAGACCAGTGAGCTATTACGCACTCTTTCAAGGGTGGCTGCTTCTAAGCCAACCTCCTGGTTGTCTGTGCGACTCCACATCCTTTCCCACTTAGCGTACGCTTAGGGGCCTTAGTCGATGCTCTGGGCTGTTTCCCTCTCGACCATGGAGCTTATCCCCCACAGTCTCACTGCCGCGCTCTCACTTACCGGCATTCGGAGTTTGGCTAAGGTCAGTAACCCGGTAGGGCCCATCGCCTATCCAGTGCTCTACCTCCGGCAAGAAACACACGACGCTGCACCTAAATGCATTTCGGGGAGAACCAGCTATCACGGAGTTTGATTGGCCTTTCACCCCTAACCACAGGTCATCCCCCAGGTTTTCAACCCTGGTGGGTTCGGTCCTCCACGAAGTCTTACCTCCGCTTCAACCTGCCCATGGCTAGATCACTCCGCTTCGGGTCTTGAGCGTGCTACTCCATCGCCCTATTCGGACTCGCTTTCGCTACGGCTACCCCACTCGGGTTAACCTCGCAACACACCGCAAACTCGCAGGCTCATTCTTCAAAAGGCACGCAGTCACGAGATGCAGCAAGCTGCATCCGACGCTCCCACGGCTTGTAGGCACACGGTTTCAGGTACTATTTCACTCCCCTCCCGGGGTACTTTTCACCATTCCCTCACGGTACTATCCGCTATCGGTCACCAGGGAATATTTAGGCTTAGCGGGTGGTCCCGCCAGATTCACACGGGATTTCTCGGGCCCCGTGCTACTTGGGTGTCTCTCAAACGAGCCGCTGACGTTTCGACTACGGGGGTCTTACCCTCTACGCCGGACCTTTCGCATGTCCTTCGTCTACATCAACGGTTTCTGACTCGTCCCACGGCCGGCAGACCGTGGAAGAGAGATCCCACAACCCCCACGACGCAACCCCTGCCGGGTCTCACACGTCGTAGGTTTAGCCTCATCCAGTTTCGCTCGCCACTACTCCCGGAATCACGGTTGTTTTCTCTTCCTGCGGGTACTGAGATGTTTCACTTCCCCGCGTTCCCTCCACTTGCCCTATGTGTTCAGACAAGGGTGACAGCCCATGACGACTGCCGGGTTTCCCCATTCGGAAACCCCCGGATCAAAGCCTGGTTGACGACTCCCCGGGGACTATCGTGGCCTCCCACGTCCTTCATCGGTTCCTGGTGCCAAGGCATCCACCGTGCGCCCTTAAAAACTTGGCCACAGATGCTCGCGTCCACTGTGCAGTTCTCAAACAACGACCAACCACCCGTCACAACCCGCCGAAGCAGATTTTTACCGGGGCCGGCAACCGAAGACCCGACCAGACGGCCGTGCCCTCAGATACCCAACAGCGTGCCCGGCACGACCAGCCGACCAGATCAGCGTTCCACGCCCCGAAGAGCAGTACTAGCGCCTGGTCCGTCCTGGACCGTACCGAATAATCAACGTTCCACCCATGAGCAACCAGCATCAGACATTCGCCGATGTACTGGCCTCTGACCGAGCGAACCCGGTAAGAAGTGCTCCTTAGAAAGGAGGTGATCCAGCCGCACCTTCCGGTACGGCTACCTTGTTACGACTTCGTCCCAATCGCCAGTCCCACCTTCGACAGCTCCCTCCCACAAGGGGTTGGGCCACCGGCTTCGGGTGTTACCGACTTTCGTGACGTGACGGGCGGTGTGTACAAGGCCCGGGAACGTATTCACCGCAGCAATGCTGATCTGCGATTACTAGCAACTCCGACTTCATGGGGTCGAGTTGCAGACCCCAATCCGAACTGAGACCGGCTTTTTGAGATTCGCTCCACCTCACGGTATCGCAGCTCATTGTACCGGCCATTGTAGCACGTGTGCAGCCCAAGACATAAGGGGCATGATGACTTGACGTCGTCCCCACCTTCCTCCGAGTTGACCCCGGCGGTCTCCTGTGAGTCCCCATCACCCCGAAGGGCATGCTGGCAACACAGAACAAGGGTTGCGCTCGTTGCGGGACTTAACCCAACATCTCACGACACGAGCTGACGACAGCCATGCACCACCTGTACACCGACCACAAGGGGGGCACTATCTCTAATGCTTTCCGGTGTATGTCAAGCCTTGGTAAGGTTCTTCGCGTTGCGTCGAATTAAGCCACATGCTCCGCTGCTTGTGCGGGCCCCCGTCAATTCCTTTGAGTTTTAGCCTTGCGGCCGTACTCCCCAGGCGGGGAACTTAATGCGTTAGCTGCGGCACCGACGACGTGGAATGTCGCCAACACCTAGTTCCCACCGTTTACGGCGTGGACTACCAGGGTATCTAATCCTGTTCGCTCCCCACGCTTTCGCTCCTCAGCGTCAGTAATGGCCCAGAGATCCGCCTTCGCCACCGGTGTTCCTCCTGATATCTGCGCATTTCACCGCTACACCAGGAATTCCGATCTCCCCTACCACACTCTAGCTAGCCCGTATCGAATGCAGACCCGGGGTTAAGCCCCGGGCTTTCACACCCGACGTGACAAGCCGCCTACGAGCTCTTTACGCCCAATAATTCCGGACAACGCTTGCGCCCTACGTATTACCGCGGCTGCTGGCACGTAGTTAGCCGGCGCTTCTTCTGCAGGTACCGTCACTTTCGCTTCTTCCCTGCTGAAAGAGGTTTACAACCCGAAGGCCGTCATCCCTCACGCGGCGTCGCTGCATCAGGCTTTCGCCCATTGTGCAATATTCCCCACTGCTGCCTCCCGTAGGAGTCTGGGCCGTGTCTCAGTCCCAGTGTGGCCGGTCGCCCTCTCAGGCCGGCTACCCGTCGTCGCCTTGGTGAGCCATTACCTCACCAACAAGCTGATAGGCCGCGGGCTCATCCTTCACCGCCGGAGCTTTCAACTCCCGCAGATGCCTGCAGGAGTGATATCCGGTATTAGACCCCGTTTCCAGGGCTTGTCCCAGAGTGAAGGGCAGATTGCCCACGTGTTACTCACCCGTTCGCCACTAATCCCCACCGAAGTGGTTCATCGTTCGACTTGCATGTGTTAAGCACGCCGCCAGCGTTCGTCCTGAGCCAGGATCAAACTCTCCGTGAATGTATACCGGTAATCCGGCGACACATCACGAGAGCGGAACCAGAGGGGAGGAATAGTCCCCTCGGTTCACAGCGTCCTCGCTGTGTTTTTTCAAAGGAACCTCGTCCCAGCGGATGCTGGAGACGGGGTATCAACATATCTGGCGTTGATTTTTGGCACGCTGTTGAGTTCTCAAGGAACGGACGCTTCCTTTGTACTCACCCTCTCGGGCTTTCCTCCGGGCNACTTGCATGTGTTAAGCACGCCGCCAGCGTTCGTCCTGAGCCAGGATCAAACTCTCCGTGAATGTATACCGGTAATCCGGCGACACATCACGAGAGCGGAACCAGAGGGGAGGAATAGTCCCCTCGGTTCACAGCGTCCTCGCTGTGTTTTTTCAAAGGAACCTCGTCCCAGCGGATGCTGGAGACGGGGTATCAACATATCTGGCGTTGATTTTTGGCACGCTGTTGAGTTCTCAAGGAACGGACGCTTCCTTTGTACTCACCCTCTCGGGCTTTCCTCCGGGCTTCCCTTCGGTGTTTCCGACTCTATCAGATCTTTTTCCGATCCGATTTCCTCGGTGCTTTCCAGGTTTCCGCTCTCGCGTTTCCCTTTCCGGCGGTTCCGACTTTATCAGAACTTTTGAGCCGGTCCGACCGGCCTTCGTTTCCGATTTATCGGGAGAGGCTTCTCCATGTTCGATCTTGTCGACATGTACAGAAGCAGACAGACGTTCACTGTCACCCTTGTGGACCTTGTCCATCTCCGGGCAACTGTTTGAATCTACCTCCTCACCGGACCCGTGTCAACGGCTCTGGTGCGGCGAAGAGGAGAGTAGCAGCTCGGCGGGCTCAAACGCACATCAGGCGGCGGTCGGCACGGTCGCACTTCGCTCGATCGGCTCCACGTCCCCTGTGCCGCCGGCCCGTGCCGCTCGACCGCCGAGGACGTAGACGTAGGCCAGGAAGGCCAGCTCGGCGAGGATCCCGATGCCTATGCGGGCCCAGGTGGGCAGTCCCGACGGCGTGACGAAGCCTTCGATGGCGCCGGAGACGAAGAGAACGAGGGCCAGGCCGATCGCCATGCCCAGCGCGGCCCGGCCCTCTTCGGCGAGAGCGGCGCGGCGGGAGCGGGGGCCGGGGTCGATGACCGTCCAGCCCAGGCGCAGCCCCGTACCGGCAGCGACGAAGACCGCGGTCAGTTCGAGCAGACCATGAGGGAGGACGAGGCCGAGGAAGGTGTCGAGGCGGCCGGCCGAGGACATCAGGCCGATGCCCACACCGAGGTTGAGCATGTTCTGGAAGAGGATCCACAGGACCGGCAGCCCCAGAAAGACGCCCAGGACCAGGCACATCGCGGCGGCCTGCGCGTTGTTCGTCCAGACCTGGGCGGCGAAGGCGGCCGCGGGGTGGCTGGAGTAGTAGGTCTCGTACTCGCCGCCGGGACGGGTGAGCTGCCGCAGTTCGTCGGGTGCCGCGATCGCGGCCTGCACCTCGGGGTGTGTCCCTATCCACCACCCCAGGAGTGCCGCGACGACGGTGGACACGAGTGCGGTGGGAACCCACCAGTGGCGGGCCCGGTAGACCGCCGCGGGGAACCCTTCCAGCAGGAAGCGGGTGACGTCCCGCCACGAGGCACGGCGGGTCCCCGTCACAGCGCTGCGCGCGCCCGCCACGAGCTGGCTGAGCCGGCCCGTCAGCTGCGGGTCGGGTGCGCTGGACTGGATCAGGGAGAGGTGGGTGGCGGTGCGCTGGTAGAGGGCGACGAGTTCGTCGGCCTCCGTGCCGGTGAGCCTGCGCCTGCGGCGGAGCAGGGTGTCGAGGCGGTCCCATTCCGCTCGGTGGGCGGAGACGAAGACGTCCAGGTCCATCGTGCCTGCCTGCTCCTCGGCTGGTTGTTCGACAACTCGTCGGCTGTGTCAGCTTGTCCTACTGCGGCGCGGTCGCCCTCAGCTTGGCAGACTGGCCGTTCTCGGGGCAGGCCAGGGGAAGGACGACGGGCATGAGTGAGCTGGTGACGGGTGAGGCCGTGGCGCTGGAGGTGCGCCCGGCCAGGCTGCCCAGCAGGGCACTGGCAGTGCTGCTCGACCTGGTCGTGACGGTGATGGTCTACATGGTCGTGTCCTTTGGCCTCCTCGCCGCCACGGCTTCCCTGGACGAGGCGGCGCAGATCGCGGTGTCGATCGGGACGTTCCTGCTCGTGCTGGTCGGGGGTCCGATAGCCGTGGAGACGCTCAGCCACGGGCGGTCCCTCGGAAAGATGGCCTGCGGGCTGCGGGTGGTCCGGGACGACGGCGGGCCGATCCGCTTCCGGCACGCGCTGGTGCGTGGCGCGATCGGTGTGGTCGAGATTCTGATGACGTTCGGGGCCGTCGCCTGCATCTCCTCGTTGGTGTCGGCGCGAGGGCGTCGGCTGGGTGACGTGTTCGCGGGCACCCTGGTCGTGCGGGAGCGGGTGCCGGCCGGGCAGGCGACCGCCGTGCCTCCGCCGCCGCCCTGGCTGGCGGGGCGTTTCTCGGAGCTCGATCTGTCGGCGGTGCCCGACGGGCTCTGGCTGGCGATCCGGCAGTACCTGACACGGATGCAGCACCTGGATCCGCGGGTCGGCTGGAACATGGCCGAACGGCTCGCCGCCGATCTCGTCGCCCTTACCGGGACTCCGGCACCACGCGAGATCCCGCCGGCCATGTATCTGGCGGCGGTGCTGCAGGAGCGGCAGGCACGTGAGGCCCGGCGCACGTTCGGCGGCGGCTACGGGGCCGGTGCGTTCGCGGCAGGGGGCGGGGTCCCGGTCGCCGGGTTCGGTGCGGCGCCCGGTGGTCCCGGCTTCCCGCCGCCGCAACCACCGGTGTACGGCGCGCCGCAGTCGCAGGCGTACGGCGTCGGCGAGCACCCGGGTGCTCCCGTGTCCGCCGCCGCGGCCTCACCCGCCGCGCCTCAGGACACCCCCTCCTGGGGCGCCCCGGCCATGGATCTCCCGTCGCAGGACGCTGCCTTCGAGGACACGTCGCGGACCGAGCGTCCCGGTACCGGGTTCGTGCCGCCGGCCTGACGCGTCGGCCGCTCCGCCCCGCAGGCTCAGGAGTCGAAGACCGACGGGGGCGACTGGAGGTCTTCGAGCTCGATGCCGGGGGCTGCCAGAACCACGTCCCCGGCGATGTGCACGGTGTGCTGCTCGCCCGTGTCCAGGGCTGTGACCTGGTATTCGTCCACGGTCAGGGGCCCGTTGTCAGTGGCGTGTGCTTCTCTTTCCAGCAGAGCCCAGGACTGGTCCACGGTGCGGGGGGCGAGGACCGGATCCGTGAAGGCGACGAGGCGGACACGGGTCGCGGAGGCAGAGGGGGTGAGGCGCAGGAGACGGGCGGTGGCGACGAGGAACGCGGGGGACGTGCCGGTGAAGGCGTGAGCGCGCGCAGTGCCTTCGATGGCATGGATGCCGGTGGGGTCGGTGCGCACCCAGGTGACGCCGTCGAGGGCGGCACCGCGCACCTGCCAGCTTCCCGCGTGGAGTTCGAGGCGAAGGGGACGGCCGAGATCGTCCAGGGCCAGGTCGACGGAGCCGTGATGAGTACCCGAGGGGGTGGTCACCTGGGACACGTAGCGCCAGCCGGAGGGGCCGGGCGCGCACTGGAAGTGCTCTTCTGCGAGGGGGGTGTGATCGTGCGGATCGTGGAGCGAATAACGGCCGCGGGGCATGGGGGTCCTGGGGTGTGACGGGGTGGTCCGGCCGCCTCGGTGCTTCGGGCGGGCGGGCGGCGTGACGGCCGCCGGTCCGGTCGAAACGGCCGGTCCGGCCAAAGGGGCAGGCCCCCGACACGGGGGTGCGGGGGCCTGCCTCGAAGGACCTGGCTGAGACGCGGGGTGCGGCTCGGTGGCGGTCAGTAGCGGTAGTGGTCCGACTTGTACGGGCCGTCGACCTCCACGCCGATGTACGCGGCCTGCTCGGGGCGCAGCGTGGTGAGCTTGACGCCGAGGGCGTCCAGGTGGAGGCGCGCGACCTTCTCGTCGAGGTGCTTGGGCAGCACGTAGACACCGGTCGGGTACTCGTCGGGCTTGGTGTACAGCTCGATCTGGGCCAGGGTCTGGTCCGCGAAGGAGTTGGACATCACGAACGACGGGTGGCCGGTGGCGTTGCCCAGGTTCAGCAGGCGGCCCTCGGACAGCACGATGATCTTCTTGCCGTCCGGGAAGGTCCAGGTGTGGACCTGCGGCTTGACCTCGTCCTTGACGATGCCGGGGGTCTTGGCGAGGCCGGCCATGTCGATCTCGTTGTCGAAGTGGCCGATGTTGCCGACGATGGCCTGGTGCTTCATCTTCGCCATGTCGGAGGCGAGGATGATGTCCTTGTTGCCGGTGGTGGTGACGAAGATGTCGGCCGTCTCGACGACCTCGTCCAGCGTGGTGACCTGGTAGCCGTCCATCGCCGCCTGGAGGGCGCAGATCGGGTCGATCTCGGTGATGATCACGCGGGCGCCCTGGCCGCGCAGGGACTCCGCGCAGCCCTTGCCCACGTCGCCGTAGCCGCACACGACGGCGGTCTTGCCGCCGATCAGGACGTCGGTGGCGCGGTTGATCCCGTCGACCAGGGAGTGCCGGCAGCCGTACTTGTTGTCGAACTTCGACTTGGTGACGGCGTCGTTGACGTTGATCGCCGGGAACAGGAGGGTGCCCTCGCGCTGCATCTCGTACAGGCGGTGCACGCCGGTGGTGGTCTCCTCGGTGACGCCCCGGATCTCGGAGGCCAGCTGGGTCCACTTCTGGGGGTTCTCGCCCAGGGTGCGGTTCAGCAGCTCCAGGATGACGCGGTGCTCGTCGGACTCGGCGGTGTCGGGCGAGGGGACCTTGCCGTCCTTCTCGTACTCGACGCCGTTGTGGACGAGCAGGGTGGCGTCGCCGCCGTCGTCCAGGATCATGTTCGGGCCGCCGGTGGGGCTGTCCGGCCAGGTCAGCGCCTGCTCGGTGCACCACCAGTACTCCTCGAGGGTCTCGCCCTTCCAGGCGAAGACCGGAACGCCCTGCGGGTCGTCGGGGGTGCCGTGGGGGCCGACGGCGATGGCGGCGGCCGCGTGGTCCTGGGTGGAGAAGATGTTGCAGGACGCCCAGCGGACGCGCGCGCCGAGGGCCGTCAGGGTCTCGATCAGGACGGCGGTCTGCACGGTCATGTGCAGGGAGCCGGTGACGCGGGCGCCCTTGAGCGGCTGCTTCTCGGCGTACTCCGCACGGATGGCCATGAGGCCCGGCATCTCGTGCTCGGCGAGGGAGATCTCCTTGCGGCCGAACTCGGCCAGGGACAGGTCGGCGACCTTGAAGTCCTGTCGGTTCTCGACAGTCGTCATGGGGTGCTGCTCCTCGGGGTTGGGGCGAGGTGGGTACGGCTGATCTGCGCGGCGGCGGACACAGGGGTGCCCGAAGAAGACACAGGCATGCCCGCGTGCGCGCAGCGCAGTCCGTCGGAGGCCCTCTCTCCCTCGGCCGGCCCCTGCTCGGGCCGCCCGACCGCCATCAGCAGCGACGTCTGGCTCCGACCCAAGCTACACCGCGAAGCGCGGCGGCCCACAGTCCGCGTCCGGACACTCCGGGCCGTTCGCGGGGCCTCGTGATCGTCGCCGGGCCGGGCGGGATCAGTGGCCGGTGGGGTGCGGGGCGGGGCCGCCCGGGGTGGCCTCGCGGTCCGGGCCCTTGGCCGCCTCGGCCTCGCTGTAGATGTCCGGTTCCAGGTAGATGACGCGGGCGATCGGGACGGTCGCGCGGATGCGGGCCTCGGCGGCGTCGATGGCGGCGGCGACGTCGGCGGCCGTGTCGTCGTGCCGGACGGCGATCTTGGCGGCGATGAGCAGTTCCTCGGGGCCGAGGTGGAGCGTGCGCATGTGGATGACGCCGGTGACGGTGTCACCGTCGACCATGGCGGTCTCGATCTGCCGGACCACGTCGGTGCCGGCGGCCTCGCCGAGCAGCAGGGACTTGGTCTCGGCGGCCAGGACGAGGGCGATCAGTACGAGCAGGGCGCCGATGCAGACCGTACCGATGCCGTCCCAGATGCCGTCGCCGGTGAGCAGGGAGAGACCCACACCGCCGAGGGCGAGGACGAGACCGATCAGCGCGCCGAAGTCCTCCAGGAGCACGACCGGCAGTTCGGGTGCCTTGGCGCGGCGGATGAACTGCGGCCAGGACAGCTTGCCGCGCAGTTGGTCGGCCTCCTTGATGGCCGTGCGGAAGGAGAAGCCCTCGGCGACGATCGCGAAGAGGAGGACGCCCACCGGCCAGTACCAGTGCTCCAGTTCGTGCGGGTGCCTGATCTTCTCGATGCCCTCGTAGACGGCGAACATGCCGCCGACGGAGAACAGGACGATGGAGACGAGGAAGGCGTAGACGTACCGCTCGCGGCCGTAGCCGAAGGGGTGCTGCGGAGTCGCCTCGCGCTGGGCCCGCTTGCCGCCGATCAGCAGCAGGAACTGGTTGCCGGAGTCGGCGAGGGAGTGCACGCCCTCGGCGAGCATCGAGGAGGAGCCGCTGAAGGCGAACGCCACGAACTTGGCTGCCGCGATGGCGAGGTTGGCGCCGAGTGCCGCCATGATCGCCCTGGTACCGCCTGACGCGCTCATCTGTTCGCGTGGTCCCTTCGCCGTCGTACGCCCTCGCGGCCGTGCCCCGTGCTCGGCCGGTGGGTCATTGTGGCAGCCCGGTCCGGCGGCGGTACGCGGGCGGCGGCCTCCCGGGCCGCCGCCCGGGAGGTCATACGACGACGGTGGCGCGGAACAGGGTGCCGGTGCCGGATGCCCCGGCCTTCTCGCCGGCCGGGACGAACACGGACTGCCCCGGGGTCAGTTGCTGCTCGCCGGCCCGGACGGAGCCGGTCGCGCAGAGCAGGATCTGCGGGGTGCCGAGGGTGAGGTCGACGTCGGCGGTGCCCTCGGACAGGACGTAGCGGGAGAGGCGGAACTCGTCGACGGGGGTGTCGTAGACCTCCTCGCCGTCGGGGCCGGCTTCTGGGGACATGATGCCGGGGTCGCCCGCCTCGAAGCGGACGATGCGCAGGAGTTCGGGCACGTCGACGTGCTTGGGGGTCAGGCCGCAGCGCAGGACGTTGTCGGAGTTGGCCATGATCTCCACGCCCAGGCCGTCGAGGTAGGCGTGCGGGATGCCGGCGCCGAGGAAGACCGCCTCGCCCGGTTTGAGGCGGAAGTGGTTGAGGAGCATCGCGGCCAGCACGCCCGGGTCGCCCGGGTAGTGGCGGGCGATGCCGGCGTAGGGCGCGTGGTCGCCGCCGAGGCGGGCGCAGGCGGCCGCGGCCTCGGTGACCGTCGCGGCCATCTCCTCGCGGTCGGCGGTGAGGAGGGCGGTGAGGACCTCGCGCAGGGCGGCTTCCTCGGGGCGGGTGCGCAGCACCTCGATGTACGGCTTGAGGGAGTCGACACCGAGGGCTTCGAGCAGGTCGGCGGCCCGGTTCGGCGCGCGGAAGCCGCACAGGCCGTCGAACTCGGTGAGTGCGCAGACCAGTTCGGGCTTGTGGTTGGCGTCCTTGTAGTTGCGGTGCGAAGCGTCGGCGGGGACGCCTCGGCGCTCCTCGTCGGCGTATCCCTCCTTGGCCTGCTCCAGGTCGGGGTGGACCTGGAGGGAGAGCGGGGCGCCGGCGGCGAGGATCTTGAGCAGGAAGGGCAGGTGCGGGCCGAACTTCGCGACCGTCCCGGCGCCGAGTTCCTCCTCGGGGGCGGCGTCGATGACGTCGGCGAGGGTGCCGCGTGCGGTGCGCGAGGGTGCGCCCGGGTGGGCCCCCATCCACAGCTCCGCCTGGGGCTCGCCGCTCGGTTCGACACCCAGCAGGTGCGGGATGGCGGTGGTGGAACCCCAGGCGTAGGGGCGGATCGTGTTGTCGAGGCGGTCCATGCGCTTCTCTCTGCGGTTCTGGGCTGTTCTCGGCTGTTCTCAAGGACAGATCAGGTGCCGGAGGCGAGCGCCAGGTAAACGGCGGTGAAATCCGTGACGGCGATCAGTTCCGCGAGGCTCTCGATCTCGTCGCCGGGGCCCGGCTCCAGTTCGCTGATCGGCGTGTCGTGGCTGAGGGCCAGGTCCCGGGCGGCCGGGGCGGCGGTCAGGCCGCCCAGCGGGCGATCGCGCAGCAGCACCACGCGCGCGTGCAGGGCGGGCCGTTCCTCGACGCGGTCGCGGAAGAAGTCGTCCGGGTCGGCGCTGGCGGCCAGCGGACCGGCGAGCAGCGCGGTGTGCGCGGCGAGGGCCTCGGGCAGTTCGGCGACGACCGCGGGGATGCCGGACAGTTCGGCGAGCCCGGCGGCGAAGCGGCGGCCCGCGGGTCCCGCGGAGGCGCCCTCGGTCCAGATGACCGGCAGCGCGTCGGCGAGTTCGGCGGCGAGGGTCTTGGCCGGGTTGCTGTAGGTGACGATGGCGGGTCCGCAGCGCTCGGCGATCTGGTCCAGCCGGTCGGCGACCTTCTCCAGGGCGTCGGGCGGGGCGGCGAGCAGGCCGACGCGGTCCAGGAGGACCAGCAGTGGTGTGAGCAGCGCCCACAGGACACCCGGGGCGGATCCGGCGAGGGGTTCGTCGTGGTCGTAGGGGGCCGTGGCCATGGGGATGAACAGGCCGCGGGCGCCTTCGAGGGTCTCGGCGAGCGGGGTTCCGGCCGGGGCCACGGCGACGACCGTGCAGCCGCGCCGGTAGGCCTGCTCGGCGAGCAGGGACAGGCTCGGTTCGGTGCCGTCCGGGGTGGCGATCAGCAGCAGGTCGACGGAGCCGGCCCAGCCGGGCAGCTCCCAGCGCAGGGCGCCGGCGGCGGAGGCCACACCCGTGGGCGCCAGCCGGGTCACGGGGCTGCCGGCGCCGGCGAGCGCGCCGAGCAGGTCGGCCGCGTGGGTGGCGGCGGCTCCGGGGCCGGCGATCAGGACGGCGCGGGGGCGGCCGTCGGGCCTGAGGCCGGCCACTCCGGCCTCGGTGGCGTTCCGGGCGGCGGTCCGGACGCGGGCGCCGGCCTCGGCGGCACCGCGGAGCAGTCCGCGGCTGTCGGCGGCGGCGAGCCCCTCAGGGGCGTCGAGCAGCGATTCGTCGAGCATGGGCGGCAGCCTCCCGATCGGGCACCGAGCGCCTGGTCGTCTTCGTGCGGGCAGCGGAAGTCGTCCGGACGAGGCGGTGGGCCTCCTCCGGACGAGCCGGTGTCACGCCGGGCGGCGGGCCTCGTCGACGAGCAGGACGGGGATGCCGTCGCGGACGGGGTACGCCAGACCGCAGTCCTGCCCGGTGCAGACCAGCTCGGCTTCCTGCTCCTTGAGGGGGGCGTGGCAGGCCGGGCAGGCGAGGATCTCCAGGAGGCCGGCTTCGAGCGGCATGGGGTTTCCCTTCGGGCGGCGGGATGGACGCGTCGGTGCGGTCGTACGGACGTGCCTGGTCAGCGTACCGCCGGTGGCGGCGGCATGGCGGGGGCGGGCCGGGGCCCGCATGGCGCGGCGCCGCCGCCACCGGCGGTGAACGGTCTCTCAGCCCCGGATGATCGCGAGGGCCTCGTCGCGCACCTTGGCCATCGTCGGCTCGTCGCGGGCCTCGGCGTTCAGCCGCAGGAGCGGTTCGGTGTTGGACGGGCGGACGTTGAACCACCAGTCGGCGGCGCTGACGGTGAGACCGTCGAGTTCGTCGAGGGTGACGTCCGCGCGGCCTTCGTAGGCCGACCTGATCGCTGTGAGGCGGGCGGCCTGGTCGTCGACCGTGGAGTTGATCTCGCCGGAACCGGCATAGCGGTCGTACTGGGCGACGAGGGCGGACAGCGGGCCGTCCTGGCCGCCGAGGGCCGCGAGGACGTGCAGAGCGGCGAGCATGCCGGTGTCGGCGTTCCAGAAGTCCTTGAAGTAGTAGTGCGCGGAGTGCTCGCCGCCGAAGATCGCGCCGGTCCTCGCCATCTCGGCCTTGATGAAGGAGTGGCCCACGCGGGTGCGGGCGGGCGTGCCGCCGTTCTCCTCGACCACCTCCGGGACCGACCAGGAGGTGATGAGGTTGTGGATGATCACGCCCTTGCCGCCGTTCTTCCCCAGTTCGCGGGCGGCGACCAGTGCGGTGATCGCGGACGGGGAGACCGGCTCGCCGCGCTCGTCGATCACGAAGCAGCGGTCGGCGTCGCCGTCGAAGGCGATGCCGAGGTCGGCGCCCTCCGCGCGGACCCGCTTCTGGAGGTCGACGAGGTTGGCCGGGTCGAGGGGGTTGGCCTCGTGGTTGGGGAAGGTGCCGTCCAGTTCGAAGTACATCGGGACGAGGTCGACGGGCAGGCCGTCGAAGACGGTCGGGACGGTGTGGCCGCCCATGCCGTTGCCCGCGTCGACGACGACCTTCAGGTGGCGCAGGGAGTCCAGGTCCACGAGGGAGCGCAGGTAGGCGGCGTAGTCGTGCAGCGTGTCACGCCGGCTGATCGTCCCCTGCCGGGCGGCCGGCTCCGGGGCGCCCGAGGCGAGCCACCGCTCGACCAGTTCGCGGATGTCCGCCAGTCCGGAGTCCTGGCCGACGGGGGCCGCGCCCGCGCGGCACATCTTGATGCCGTTGTACTCGGCCGGGTTGTGCGAGGCCGTGAACATCGCGCCGGGCAGGTCCAGGGCGCCGGAGGCGTAGTAGAGCTGGTCCGTGGAGCACAGCCCGATCCCGGTGACGTCGGCGCCGTGACGGGCCGCGCCGCGGGCGAAGGCGCGGGCCAGGCCGGGCGAGGAGGGCCTCATGTCGTGGCCGGTCACGAGGGCCTCGGCGCCGGTCACCTGGGCGAAGGCCGCGCCGAAGAGCTCGGCCAGCGACTCGTCCCACTGATCCGGGACCACCCCGCGTACGTCGTACGCCTTCACGATCTGCGACAGATCAGCAGCCACGGCAAGCCCTTCTGAGGTCCTATCGGTCACCACAAACTACCGTCGGTGCGCGAACACGAGGCAGCGAAGGCGCGGGGCACGGGTGACGGAAGGAGTGCGCGGCCGGACGCGGTCAGTTGTCGGGCGAGCGCAGCACGCGCAGGTGGCCGCGGCGAGCGACCTCCATCGGGTCCGCGGTACGCGCTCCGCCACCGGCCTCGGCCGCCCGTTCCTGGGGCCTGGCGGCCTCGCGCACGGCGTTGGCAAGCGCTTCCAGATCGTCGCCGCTGGGCCGCGCGGGAGCCGAGCCGTCGAGGAGCCGGACGACCTCCCAGCCGCGCGGGGCGGTGAGGCGCTCGGAGTGTTCGGCGCACAGGTCGTAGCAGTGGGGTTCGGCGTAGGTCGCGAGCGGGCCGAGGACAGCGGTCGAGTCGGCGTAGACGTACGTCAGCGTCGCTACGGCGGGACGGCCGCAAGCGGTGCGCGAACAGCGACGTACAAGGCTCACGACGTTGGACGGTACCGCACTCTTGAGCGGGCCGCGACGACTCTCCACCAGGCCACTCCACCGTGTCGCGGCATGAAACGTCCCGGAAGCGCCTTCTGTCACACTTCCCTGACCTGCGCGAACGCCGCCTGACGGGACCTCGGGCAAGCCGGATCCGGTCACGACCGGGTGCAAAATCAGTCAATTACCTTGATATTGACGGTCCCGTAGAGATATGGAATCGAGCCCCAGCTTGGCTGAAATGCTCACCGTCACGCAGGCCGTGACGCGGTGTCGGGCGCGGCGCCCGGGATGGCGCGCGATGTCCGGGGTGACGCGTGGAGCCGGGCGCGCGGGGACGCCGGGGACTACCCTTCAGCAGTGATGGACAACCGTGTACCGCCCCGTGCCGCCGGCCCCGGGCCCCGACGACGTGATCGCCACGGCCGGGGCATGCGCGGCCCGATCGCCCCGCCGCAGGTGCCCCTCGCCGCGAGCCGTGCCGAGGCGTTCGCGGATCTGGTGCAGGACTCCGTGGACCGGCTGGAGCGGCGCTGGCCGCAACTGGCCGACATCGACTTCTTCGTGGTGGAGGTGCCGCGGCTGGACGGGCCGGGGCAGGCGTGGAGCGACGAGGTGGTGCCGCTCGGAGGTACGGTCGCGTCGCGCGAGGGCCGACGCGCGCGCGTGGTGGTCTACCGGCGGCCGGTGGAGATCCGCACCAAGGGCCGCGACGAGCGGGCCGCCCTGGTGCACGAGGTCGTGGTCGAACAGGTGGCCGAGCTGCTGGGGCTGACCCCGGAGACGGTCGACCCCCGGTACGGCGAGGACTGACCGCCCCGCCGCGACGAGGAGCGCCCCTGCCCGCCGGGGGCCGCCAGGCTCACTTCTGCAGCACCGACAGGTCCTGCTCCGCGTGTGGCACCGCCACCATCCCCCGGTCGTCCGGCAGCGTCTGGATCGTGAAGCCGGAGCTGCCCTCCCGCGACGCCGTGAGGGTGCGCGCCCCGTAGACCGGGCCGCCGGAGACCCGCTCCACCGTGACCGCGTACGTCCCCTTCAGACCGGACGGCACCGGCGGGACGATGTCCTGGGTCGTCCCCTCCTTGATCGTGTAGGTCTTCGACACGGCCGTGCCGCCGCCGCTGCCCGCCGACGCGGTGACCTTGACCTCCGCGGTGGCGGTGGGAGCCGTCAGCGACAGCGTCGAGCCCTTGGCGCTGTTGTCCGGCGAGGTCGCCCGGGTCACGACCGGGCCGGTCGCCGGGATGAACGCCGTCTCCTGCCGGTCGCCCTTGCCCCGCAGGATCCGCAGCGCCGCGACCACCGGCACCGACCGCGAGGTCGGGGTCAGCACCAGCGAGCCCGCCTCCTCGCGCGTGACCTCACCGAGTTCGACGACGGTCGTCGTCCCGCCCTTGAGGTGGACCGTCTCGTGCCCCGCGGGCGTGATCAGCCCGGACGGGGAGGCGAGGCGCACCGTCAGGTCGGCGTCGGAGTCGGCGGGCGTGAAGGCGACCAGCCGTACGTCCGTGGCGTCCTTGGGGATGCCCGGGAGCACCAGGCTGCCCGCAGGATCGGCCGAGGCCGCCAGCCAGTCCCCGCCCAGACTGTTGTCGAGGGACTGCACCGCCGCCCCGACCCGGCCGCTGCGCACGCTCACGTGCACGGTGAGGTCCTGCTGCGGGGAATCGGCGAGCGTGGAGAGCAGGACCGGCTCGCTGGAGTGCGCCGGAACGGTGATGCCCTCGCCGGCGGGCGACTTCACGACGCCCTCCGTGCCGTAGAGCTGAATGTCGACGACGGCCGGGGAGTCGTCCGGGTTGGTGAGGTGGATGTAGTCGGACCGGCCGGCGGCCGTGCTGGCGCCGGGGAACCAGAACTGGGTGTCCGGCGGGGTGCAGGTCACGCCCAGGAGGCCGCGGCCGGCGCCCACGGTGACCTCGGTGGTCTGCTGCACCGTCCAGCCGGGTGCGAACTTGCCCTCGGCCGTGCCGATCAGCGCGGTCCCGTCCCCGCCCGAGATGTCGGCGGTGACGGGGGTGCCGGGCTCCTTGGGCTCCAGGACGGACTTGGCGGTCTTGTTCTTTCCGCCGTCCTTGGTCCCGCCCTTGGCCGTGCCCTTCCCGGCGCCCGTGTCCGACGCCTCGCCGGCGGGCAGCAACTGGGCCTTGCCCGTGCTGCCGGTGCCCGTGGTCACGGGGGTGAAGGACGCGTACGCGGTGTCGGCTATGTCCGAGGTGCTCGGCGCCGGGCACACCAGGGTGGTGCGCTCGACCGGCAGTTGCGCGGCCGCCGTGGCGGTGCCGGCGCCCGTGGCCTCCGGCGTCTCCAGCGCGGCGAATCCGGTGACGGCGGCGAGCGCGGTCACGCCGGCGATCAGGGACAGGGTCGTGCGGTTCACTGCTGGCTCCCGTCGGGGCGCTCATTGCCGTTGCCGTGCGGGTGGTGCTGAGCCGGGTCGTACGGCTCCTCGTATCCCTGGTGATACGTCGTCTGGTCGTACGGCGCCGCCGGCGTCCGGCCGTCGTAGCCGTACGGGTCGTACTGGGCGCCCTGGTACGGGTCGGCCTGGTACGCCTGGTCGTAGCCGCCCGCCGGGTACTGCTGGGGCTGGGCGCCCTGGTACTGGCCGTCGTCCTGGTACTGGTTGTCGCCGTAGGCGCCGTACTCGGCCGTCGCTCCCGCGTAGGCGGTGGTGTCCCACTCGTCGTAGGCCTGCTGGTGCGGGACGGCGGCGGGTGCCTCGTCCGGGGCGGCAGACGGGACGGTGCCCGGTTCGGGGGCGAACTCCGCCTTTCCGGGCTCCTGCTGCCCGGGCTCCTCCGGACCGAACCCCTCGTGACCGGCCTCGTCCTGTGCGGCCTCCTCGGCCTCGGCCTGGGCCCGGAGCCTGCGGGCCCGGCGGCCCTCTCCGGCGACGGCCTCGGCGGGAGCGAGCTCCTCCTCGGGCAGGTCGTCGTCGACGTCACGGCGCCGGCCGGGCAGGGCGAGCACGACGAGGACGACGGCGAGGGCACCCTGGGCCCACAGCCAGGCGGTGTGGGCGAACGGGTCCTCGAAGGTGACGTCCAGCTTGCCGCCGGAGGCGGGCAGCTGGAAGCCCTGGGCCCAGCCGTCGACGGTGGTGCGGGTGAGCGGCTTGCCGTCCAGGGTGGCCGTCCAGCCCGCGTCGGCGGAGTCGGCCAGGCGCAGCACGCGGCCCTCGGCCCCGGACGGGATGGTGGTGTGGATCTCGACGGGTCCCGCGGCGACGGGTTCGGCGGTGCCCGAGCCCGAGGCGGACACGACGGCGGCGCGCGAGACCTCCCGGTTCACCCGCCACAGGGCGCTGCCGTCCTGCTGGCTGAGCCGGGTGAGGCCGGGCGTGGCGTCCAGGACGCGGCTGACGTCGCGGGGCGCGCCCTTGTGGACCAGGACGTAGCGCACGGCGTAGCCGCCGAGCTGGCCGGCCTGGTCGGCGCCGGAGCCGGCGACCAGGTTGGCCACGACCTTGTCCAGCTGCTGGTTCGCGCCGTTCACCGCGGCGAGTTCGGCGTCGCCCATGCGGGCGCCGGAGCCGCGTACGAGCATGTAGCCGACGTGTGCGGGCGAGTCGCTGTCGAGGACCAGGGTGCGGGCCTGGTCGCGGGTGGCGCTCTCCTCGGCGACGAACGCGGGCACCTGCACGGGGTCGCGTCGCTCCACCGGTCCGTCGGCGCCGCCGATCATCCAGCCGGCGGCGACGAGCAGGGGTCCGGCGGCCGAGGCGAAGGCGATGAGCGCGGCGACCGGCTGGCGCCAGCCGAAGCTCTGCTCGGCCACGCGGGCGCGTGCCCCGTCGGCGCCGATCACGGCGGCGGCGAGGAGGGCGAGGCCGTAGACGAGGGTGGCCGGGCCGGCCCAGGTGGAGCCGTTGGACAGCACGGCGAAGACGAGCGCCACCAGGGCGACCGCCCAGGCCGTCCAGATCGCGAACTGGCGCTCGGAGCGCAGCAGGGCGGCCAGCGCGGCCAGGACGATGCCGATGAGCATCAGCCCGTGCATGGTGCCGGGTCCGCCGGGACCGGCGCCGAGCAGGTCGAGCGCGGAGGCTGCCGAGGCGCCGTACTCCAGGCCGGCCTCGTGGAAGAAGCCGAACGGCAGCAGCGACAGCGACCAGGGCGCGAGGACCAGCAGCGGGGTGCCCAACTGGGCCAGGAAGCGCAGCCCGTGGGCCACGATGTCGTCGCGGCGGACGACCAGCACACCGAGGCCGAGCAGCAGCGCGATGGGCCACACGATCGGCGTGAACGCGGTGGTGATGGTCAGCAGCAGGGCGTACGCCCAGGTGGCGCGCCAACTGCCGCGGGCGCCGGGGGCTTTGGCGAGGCCGCCGGCCGCGACGCCCGCTCGGGCGATCAGCGGCAGCAGCACGGCCAGCACGGCGGTGCCGATGCGGCCGCCGGCCAGCGCGCCGGTGGTGGCGGGCAGGAAGGCGTAGGCGACGGCGACCCAGGCGCGCAGCAGACGGGAGGGGACCAGCGGGCGGGAGGCGAAGTACGCCGTGAACCCGGCCAGTGGGACCGATCCGACCAGCAGGACGGTGACCGCGAGTCCGCCCGAGCCGAGCAGCAGGGAGGCGAGCATCGCGACCATCGCCAGGTACGGCGGCGCGGACGGGGTGCCGCCCGCGCCCACCGGGTGCCAGGAGTCGAGGTAGCGCGACCACAGTTCGGCGGAGTCGGCGGGTGCGGGCAGCAGGGCGCCGCCCGCGAGCGCGCCGCCGCCGAGCAGGCCGCGGCAGGCGGCCAGGGAGGCGAGCAGCAGCACCAGGAAGAGCACCGGGCCGGGTTTGCGGGCGATGCGCTTGAGGCGGGCGAACTGCTCGACCTCGAGGAAGTCGGCGTCGTCGCCGCCGGGCCCCGACTCGATCGCGCTACCGTGCCGGCCGGCCGCGGACGCCTCGGCGTCGGAGCCGCCCACGAAGTTGCCTGCCACCTGTTCCACCGTGGCGCGGATGGTGGCGCCCGGCGGCGGGAGCAGCGCCCGCAGCTCGCCCTTGTCGATCTGCGGCCGGCCGCGTCTGCCGCGGCCCGCGATGATCCGCTCGGGCCGGAGCAGAACGCTCATCAGGCCGCGGATCTCGTCCACCGCCTGTCCCGGGACCTTGCCGACAAGGTAGGCGACGGTCCGCAGCAGGGTGCCCAGGACGAGCCGCAGCAGGACCCAGGGCAGTGCCGCCGTACGGACGTTGACGAGCAGGGTGTAGACGGCGCCGGCCTTGTCGACCTTGTGCGGGGAGGCGGCGGTGCGGCCGGCGCAGTCGACGGTGCGTCGCTCCCGGGAGGCCGCCTCGGCGTGCCGTACGACGGCTTCGGGGGCGACCAGGACGCGGTGGCCGGCGGAGATGGCACGCCAGCACAGGTCGACGTCGTCGCGCATCAGGGGGATCCGGCGGTCGAACCCGCCCAGTTCCTCGAAGATGTCACGCCGGATCAGCATTCCGGCGGTGGACACCGACAGCACGGGCCGTACGTGGTCGTGCTGTCCCTGGTCCTGCTCGCGCCGGTCGAGTCCGGTCCAACGGCGGCCGGAGTTGGCGATGCTGACGCCCACTTCGAGGAGCTGCCTTCGGTCGTACCAGCCGCGCAGCTTGGGGCCGACGACGGCCACGTCGTCGCGGCCGAGTTCGTACTCGTTGTCCACGACGCGCAGCAGCTCGGCCAGGGCCTCGGGTTCGGGTGCGCAGTCGTCGTGCAGCAGCCACAGCCACTGCACCGGCTCCCCGTGGGGCAGTTCGGGCAGGTCGTAGGCGTCGTCGCGCCAGGTGCGCGTGACGGGGTCCCAGCTGCTGGGGCGCTTGAGGTACGGCAGGTCGTCCGGGGTGAGGACCGGGGCGCCGTGGAGGGCCTCCTCGACGGCCTGTCCGAAGCCGGTGCGCCGGGCGAGGTGCACGACGCGGTCGGGGCCGAGGGCGTCGGTGACCACCTGGGCGGACTCGTCCCCGCTGCCGGTGTCGGCGGCCACGGCGTACTGGACGGGGCGCTCCTGGCCGAGCAGGCCGGCGAGCGCGTCGGGCAGCCAGCGGGCGCCGTCATGGGAGACGAGCACGGCAGTGACGACGTGGCGCGGGTACTCCGGTGTGCCGGTCTGGTCGGACACCGTCGCGCGCGCCGGGTCGGGCGCTGGGGCAGCGCCGTCGTAGTGGGCTGCCGTATGGCTGTGCACGGACATCGAGATACGGGCCCCGGTTCGGTGGTCTGCGGTGGACGCCCGCGCCCGCTGGGTGCAGGGGGGCGTGTCGGACGAGCAACCACACTATCGGCTGGCCAACAAGGCGGCCCGCCGCCTGTGGATAACCCACCTGCGACGGGCCGTTCGTGACGTTTTTCCGGGACGTTCTTCCGGGGGGAGCGAGCGGAGCCTGCGGCGCTCCGGCGGTCAGACGGCGGCCTTCTTCAGACGGCGGCGCTCCCGCTCGGACAGGCCGCCCCAGATGCCGAAGCGCTCGTCGTTGGCGAGGGCGTACTCGAGGCACTCGGAGCGGACCTCGCAGGCGAGGCAGACCTTCTTGGCCTCGCGGGTCGAGCCGCCCTTCTCGGGGAAGAAGGACTCGGGGTCGGTCTGGGCGCACAGCGCGCGCTCCTGCCAGCCGAGCTCCTCGTCCGCGTCGTCGACCAGCAGTTGCTGCACCAGCTCGGTCATGTGCGCCCCTCGTCTGTCTTTCGCGTCCCCGTGATGCAGCCGTTATCTGTCCGGCTGAACGACACGAGTGAAATTACAAGTGTGCTGCTCCGGGCGAGTCAAGCCGAGATCTGCTATTGAGCCCCTTATTCACTCTGCGGAACCAAGGCCATGCGGAAAGTGTTCAAATCGGGATAACCCCTGACACGCCGCCGAGGCCCCGAGGGTCTCGCACCCCGCACGGAGCCCGCACAGGGAAGGACGACCCGGACTTCGATCTCGTTCCGGCGCATGCACCGAAGCGACCCGGATCACGGTCTGATCACGGGATCGCAACGGGGCTTGCGCGCCCGGCATGGACGCCATGTGTCCCGGTGGCCCCACGAGCAAACCTTTCACCTGTGAGATGAACCGGATGAGGTGAAACATGTCCCACATTCCGGGCGTCAGGTTGACAGTGAAGGTGTGAGCCGCTGTCCTTGAGGGCATGCTCGCGAACTCGGTACTCACCACGACCCGCACCGCCGGGTCCCGCGGTGCTGCCCACGTTCGCCACAGCTGTCGCTGTTGCGGCTGTTGAGCCCCACGCGCGCACGCGTGCTCCAGCCGTCGTCCGGCCCTTCGCGGCCGGGCCCTCGTTCCCTCTGACCTTCTTTCACCGAGGAACCACCCCACCCTCATGAACAGCGACAGCGACCTCCAGATCGCCGGCGACATCCTCGAAGTCCCGCACCTGCTCCAGACCCCCCGCGAACACCCCTCGACCGTGGCCGAGTTCGTCGGACTGGCCCGCTCCATCGCCGCCGACCGCGCCCAGTGGGCACACCTCGTCCGCTACGACGCGACGACCCGCTGGTACCACCGGCTGCGCACCGGCCCGGGCTACGAGGTGTGGCTGCTGTCCTGGGTGCCCGGACAGGGCAGCGGACCGCACGACCACGGTCCCTCCTCCGGCGTGCTCACGGTCCTGGACGGCGAGCTGACCGAGCGCACCGCGCGGGCCACCCGCACGTTGGGCGCGGGGGCGATGGGGGTCCCCCCGCTCGAGCGAAGCCGAGAGTGGGGGAGGGTGTTCGCGCCCGGCTACGCGCACGAGGTCGTCAACGACACGCTGGAGCCGGCGGTCAGCCTGCACGTGTACTTCCCCGGTCTGACCGAGATGCCCATGCACCCCCGGTCCTCGACCGGGGCGGCCCACTCCGCCGCCCGGTGCGCGGGGGCCTACCTCGACCCGGCGGGCGCGACCGGCGCCTGAGCCGCCCGCGGGGGGGCATGCCCCTGGTCCACGGGCCGCCGCGCGTCGGCTTCCTCGTCCACAGACCGCGGACCTGTCCCTTGTCCACAGGCCGCCACGCGTCGGCCCGGCGGCTGACACACTGTTTCCATGCGGATTGTGGTTCTGGCAGGCGGCATCGGTGGTGCCCGGTTCCTGCGCGGTCTGAAGCGGGCCGTGCCGGACGCGGACGTCACGGTCATCGGCAACACCGGTGACGACATCCACCTCTTCGGGCTGAAGATCTGCCCGGACCTGGACACGGTGATGTACACGCTCGGCGGCGGCATCGACGAGGAGCAGGGCTGGGGCCGGGCCGAGGAGACCTTCCATCTCAAGGAGGAGCTCGCGGCGTACGGCGTCGGACCGGACTGGTTCGGGCTCGGCGACCGCGACTTCGCCACGCACATCGTGCGCACTCAGATGATCGGCGCCGGGTATCCGCTCAGCGCGGTGACCGAGGCGCTGTGCGAGCGGTGGAAGCCGGGGGTGCGGCTGATCCCGATGACCGACGACCGGGTGGAGACGCATGTCGCGGTCACGCTGCCCGACAGCGGGGCCACCCCGGGGCCCGGCGAGCGCAGGGCCGTCCACTTCCAGGAGTACTGGGTGCGGCTGCGGGCCTCGGTGCCGGCCGACGCGGTGGTGCCGGTCGGCGCGGAGCAGGCCAAGCCGGCGCCCGGCGTGCTGGAGGCGATCGCCGCGGCCGACGTGATCCTCTTCCCGCCGTCCAACCCCGTCGTCTCCATCAGCACCATCCTCGCGGTGCCCGGCATCCGGGAGGCCATCGCCGACGCCGGGGTACCGGTGGTCGGCCTGTCCCCCATCGTCGGGGACGCGCCGGTGCGCGGCATGGCCGACAAGGTCCTCGCCGCGGTGGGCGTGGAGTCCACGGCCGCGGCGGTGGCCGAGCACTACGGCTCGGGTCTGCTGGACGGCTGGCTGGTCGACACGGTCGACGAGGCCTCCGTCGAGCGGGTCGAGGCCGCGGGCATCCGGTGCCGGGCGGTGCCGCTGATGATGACCGACATCGACGCCACCGCCCGGATGGCGGACGAGGCACTCACGCTGGCCGAGGAGGTGCGCGGGGCATGAGCGGCACGACGGAGCAGTCACCGGCCGCCCCGGAGTTCCGGGTCTGGGCGGTGCCCGGGCTGCCCGAGGTCGCGCAGGGCGACGATCTGGCCAAGCTCATCGCCGGCGCGGAACCCGGGCTGGCCGACGGGGATGTGCTGCTCGTCACCTCGAAGATCGTCTCCAAGGCCGAAGGGCGGCTGGTCCACGCGGCCGACCGGGAGGCTGCCATCGACGCCGAGACCGTACGGGTCGTGGCCCGGCGCGGGCCGCTGCGGATCGTGCAGAACCGGCAGGGGCACGTCATGGCGGCCGCCGGAGTCGACGCGTCCAACACCCCTTCGGGCACCGTCCTGTTGCTCCCGGAGGACCCGGACGCCTCCGCGCGCGCCATCCGGGACGGGCTGCGCGACGCCCTCGGGGTCACCGTCGGCGTGCTCGTCACCGACACCTTCGGGCGACCCTGGCGCGCGGGGCTGACCGACGTCGCCATCGGCGCCGCGGGCGTGCGCGTGCTGGACGATCTGCGCGGCGGCACCGACGCCCACGGCAACCCGCTGAGCGCCACCGTCGTCGCCACCGCCGACGAACTCGCCGCCGCGGGCGATCTGGTCAAGGGCAAGGCCGCCGGGCTGCCCGTCGCCGTGGTGCGCGGGCTGCGGCACGTGGTGGCCGAGGAGGACGGGGAGGACGGTGAGGACGGGGAAGGAGCGCGGGCCATGGTGCGGGACGCGCGCGACGACATGTTCCGGCTGGGGACCTCCGAGGCCGTGCGGGAGGCGGTGACCCAGCGGCGTACCGTGCGGTCCTTCACCGACGAGCCCGTCGACCCCGGCGCGGTACGGCGGGCGGTGGCCGCGGCGGTGACCGCGCCCGCGCCGCACCACACCACGCCGTGGCGGTTCGTGCTGCTCGAGTCCGCACAGTCGCGCACCCGGCTCCTCGACGCGATGCGCGAGGCGTGGATCGCGGACCTGCGACGGGACGGGAAGAGCGAGGAGTCGATCGCCCGGCGGATCCGGCGCGGGGACGTGCTGCGCAACGCGCCGTACCTCGTGGTGCCCTGCCTCGTCATGGACGGCTCGCACGAGTACGGCGACGAGCGCCGGGACGGCGCCGAGCGGGAGATGTTCGTGGTCGCCGCCGGGGCCGGGGTGCAGAACTTCCTGGTCGCGCTGGCCGGCGAGCGGCTCGGCTCGGCGTGGGTGTCCTCGACGATGTTCTGCCGGGACGTGGTGCGCGAGGTGCTGGAGCTGCCCGAGGACTGGGATCCGATGGGAGCGGTCGCCGTCGGGCATCCTGCGGAGCTGCCGAAGCCGCGGCCGGAGCGCGACGCGGGGGCGTTCGTCGTCTCCCGGTGACCGCATAGGCTCGTACGGCATCCCCAAGGCAACCCTGGATCTCACTCGTGGCAGGACGTTTCGCTCCGCGGCCCCCGCGCCCGACCGTGCGCGGCGGGCAGGCCGGCGTACCCGCGTCCGTGCCCCGGCAGGCCGCCGCGCCGGGGCGGGTGCGCACCTGGACGCCGGACGGGCCGCTGGACCTGGGCCTCGTGCTCGGGCCGCTGCGGCGGGGGCAGGGCGACCCCACGTTCCGTGCGACGCCGGACGGTTCGGTGTGGCGCACCGGCCGCACACCGCTCGGACCCGGGACGCTGCGCGTCTTGGCCCACGGCGGGAAGGCGCGCGGCGAGGCGTGGGGGCCGGGGGCCGCATGGCTGCTGGAGCAGCTGCCCGAGCTGCTCGGGGCCACCGACGACCCGTCCGCGTTCGTACCGCGGCACCGGCTGCTCGCGCTGACCCGCCACCGCCGGCCGGGGCTGCGGCTGACGCGGACCGGGCTGGTACTGGAGTCGCTGATCCCCTCCGTCCTGGAGCAGAAGGTGACGACGGTCGAGGCGTACGCGGCCTGGCGGACGCTGGTGCGCACGTTCGGGGAGCCGGCGCCCGGGCCCGCCCCCGCAGGGATGTACGTCATGCCGGCCCCGCGGACCTGGGCGCTGATCCCGTCGTGGGAGTGGCACCGGGCCGGGGTCGACGACAAGCGGGCCTCGACCGTGCTGCGGGCGGTGCGGGTCGCCGCGCGGCTCGAGGAGGCGGCGCGGATGACTCCGGAGCGGGCGCGGGAGCGTCTGGAACTGGTGCCCGGCATCGGGCCGTGGACGTCGGCGGAGACCGTGCAGCGCAGTCATGGCGCGGCGGACGCCGTGACGGTCGGCGATCTCCACCTGCCGGGAATCGTGGGCTGGGCGCTGGCCGGGAACCGGAACGCGGACGACGCGGAGATGCTGCGCCTGCTGGAGCCGTACGCCGGGCAGCGGCATCGGGCGGCCCGGCTGATCCTGATCAGCGGGCGGGTGCCGCCCCGGCGGGCGCCGCGGATGCCGAAGGGCGACATCGGGCGCCTCTGAGCCGGGGCGTCCTCGAGCCGGGGCACCTCCGAGCCGGGCGGCTCAAAGGCCTTGACGGGCGCCCGCGTCGCAGCCGGCGCGAGGCCGGGCTACTGGTCCGAGGAGAACCTCACGGATCCGGCCGGGATCGTCGCGTCGCACCACACTCTCGCCCCGTTCCTCAGCTCGTTGTCGGCGCCCACCACCGCGCCGTCGCCGACGACCGTACCGTTGAGGACGGAGCGGGTGCCGACGCGGGCGCGGCTGCCGATGAGGGAGTCGGTGACGACGGCACCGGACTCGATGACGGCACCGGGCAGGATCGTGCTGCCGAACACCCGCGCGCCCTCGGCGACGAACGCGCCCTCGCCCACCACCGTGCCGCCGGTCAGCTTGGCCCCGGGGGCGACGACGGCCGTGGGCAGGATCAGACGGTCGCCGCAGCGGCCGGGCACGGCCGGGGAGGGCGCGCGACCGAGGACCAGGTCCGCGGAGCCGCGTACGAAGGCGGCCGGGGTGCCCAGGTCCAGCCAGTAGGTGGAGTCGACCATGCCCTGCAAGTGGGCGCCCGCCGCGAGCAGTTCGGGGAACGTCTCCCGCTCCACCGACACCGGCCGGCCGTGCGGGATCGTGTCGATGACCGAGCGGCGGAAGACGTACGCCCCCGCGTTGATCTGGTCAGTGACGATCTCCTCGGGGGTCTGCGGCTTCTCCAGGAAGGCGAGGACGCGGCCGGTCCCGTCGGTGGGGACCAGACCGTAGGCGCGGGGGTCCGGCACCTTGGTGAGGTGCAGGGAGACGTCCGCGCCCGTCGTCTCGTGGGTGCGCACCAGCGCCCGGATGTCCAGTCCGGTCAGGATGTCGCCGTTGAAGATCAGGACCGGCTCGTCGGGACCCGAGCGCAGGAGGGGGGCGACGTTACGGATGGCGCCGCCCGTGCCCAGGGGCTCCTCCTCCGTCACGTACTCCAGGTGGAGGCCGAGCGAGGAGCCGTCGCCGAAGTACGGCTCGAAGACCTCGGCCAGGTAGGAGGTGGCGAGCACGACGTGCTCGACGCCCGCCGCTCTCGCCCGCGCCAGCTGGTGGGTGAGGAACGGCACTCCCGCCGCCCGCACCATCGGCTTCGGCGTGTGCACCGTGAGGGGGCGCAGCCGTGTTCCCTTGCCGCCGACCAGGAGGATCGCTTCTGTCACCTGTCGTCTCCGCTTCCTGTTCGTCCTCGGTCCGCCCTCAGCGGCCCTGGTAGCGCGCCGCGGTCGAGCGGACGGTGCCGAGCTTGCCGTAGAGCTGTTGTCCCGGGCAGTCGGTGGCGAAGCCGTCCCGGTGGCCGGAGATCACATTCAGGCGTACGCTCTTCCCTTTTTGGTAGAGGTTGCCACCACCGGACGTCAGATATGTCTTTCCGAGCGGATTCATCCCGTAGAGGCCGAGCTTCCACGCGGTCAGCCGAGCGAGGGCCGTCACCGCGGCCGAGGAGGGCTTGGCGGTGTCGTAGGTGCCGATGACGGCGATGCCCGCGCTGTTGCTGTTGAACCCCATGGTGTGGGCGCCCAGCACGGCCTTCGCCACTCCGCCGGCCCTGCCCTCGTAGATGGTCCCGCACTTGTCGACCAGGAAGTTGTAGCCGACGTCGCGCCAGCCCATGCTCCTGACGTGGTAGCGGTAGATGCCGCGGATCACCGCCGGGACCTGCGCACAGGTGTAGTTGTTGCCGGAGGCGGTGTGGTGCACGAACGCCACCTTGACCTTCTGGGTGTAGACGAAGCCCGGCTCGCGCAGGGACTCGTCCGCGCCCCAGCCGCGGCGCGTGACGATACCCGGCCGCGGTCCCACAGGGGCCTGGGCGCTCCGGCCCCGCGCCGGGGACAGAGTGCCGGGGTCGACGAGTTCCAGGCGCAGTCCCGCGGGCAGCGGGACCGGTCGGGCGGCCGGGTCGCGGCTCCCGGCATCGGCGCGGACGCGTACGTCGACGCCGTCGCAGTCACCCACCCACAGCGGCGCGGTGGCCCCGTGCACGTGCCCGGAGGTGCGCTCGGCCGTGCCGGGGTCGGCGCCGTGGTCGGCATTGCGCGTGTCGAGGTCCTGCCAGCCGGACCAGGCGCCGGTGGCGGCGGAGCGGGTGCGGATCCGGACGGTGCCTCGCAGTTCGGCGTCCGGGTCGTTCCAGACGACGCCGGCCAGTGAGAAGTGGTGGACGTCCGTGCGGCGCAGGCCCTGTTCGAGGGCGGCGCCGCCGGGATCGGGGTCACGGGTGAGCGGGGCGAGGGGCAGTGACCGGGTGGTGCCGGTGACGGCCGCCGTCCCGGCCGCCGCTGCCGGCTGAGCGCTTGCCCGACTGCCCGTCAGGCCCGGCCCGAGGGCGACGGCGGCCGCGCACGTGGCACCGAGGGAGGAGGCGAGGAATCCGTATCGACGCATGCCCCTGATCCTGGACATGGTCAGACAAACCTGCCCATCGGTGATTTGACGGACCGTCGCCTGTCGTTGCGCCGAACCGGTGGCCCGCGCCTGGCCCGCCACGCGGTGTGCGGGACCGGCGCCGCGTACGCTTGCGTGGGTGAACGCCACCGAACGCACCCCTGCCGACCTGCTGCGTTCCGCGCTCGCCGCGGATCCCGGACGCCCGCTGGTGACCTTCTACGACGACGCCACGGGCGAACGTGTCGAATTGTCCGTGGCCACCTTCTCCAATTGGGTGGCCAAGACGGCGAACCTCCTCCAGGGGGACCTCGGCGCCGGCCCCGGCGACCGGGTCGCGCTGCTGCTGCCGGCGCACTGGCAGACGGCGGTGTGGCTGCTGGCGTGCGCGTCGGTGGGCGCGGTGGCCGACGTCGACGGGAACGCGCGCGCGGCCGACGTCGTGGTCAGCGGTCCCGGCACACTGGACGCGGCCCGCGCCTGCTCCGGGGAGCGGGTGGCGCTGGCGCTGCGGCCGCTGGGCGGGCGTTTCCCGCAGCCGCCGGAGGGCTTCGCGGACTACGCCGTCGAGGTGCCGGGGCAGGGCGACGTGTTCGCGCCCTTCGCGCCGGTGGACCCGGAGGAGCCGGCACTGATCGTGGCCGGGGCCGAGTACACGGCGGCCGAGGTCGTGGAGCGGGCCCGCGGCGACGCCCCGGAACTGAACCTGACCGGGCCGGGCTCCCGCCTGCTGTCGGCGCTGCAGTACGACACCTGGGAGGGCCTCAGCGCGGGCCTGTACGCGCCGCTCACCGCCGGCGCCTCGGTCGTCCTGTGCCGCAACCTCGACCGCCTGCCCGAGGACGCCCTCGCCAAGCGCATCGAGTCCGAACGGGTCACAGCCACGGCCAGATGAGGCGACCGGGCCCCGCGCCCGGATCTCCGTACCACTCCCTCGCCCCGAATCCCGCGGAATGCTGGATTCGGGGCGAACGGCGCTAATTCCGCCGCCGAGAGGATTCGGATTCCGGACCGGAAAGAGATTCGCCTGCGCAGCCGCACGACTACGGTGGGTATTCCAAGGGTTGTACGCGACGCGGCCCGAGCGCCCGGACGACCCATGACTCGCGCCCCGACCCGCGACGTCGTCCCGCGACAACACCGCCAACTCGGGGGCCCCTAAGGGTAAAGCCACGGCCAAAGGCGAACTTTTGTCCAAGGAAATGGGCGAATTGCCCCCTTGTAGGGAAGTGGAATTTGTCACCAGCGTCGCTCGATGTTGAATCTGCCGGATAGTGTGAGCGATCCGGTGCGACTGGCCGCGAGGTCTTCCTGGGGTCGCGCACTGTGCGAAGCAGACCTGGCGCCGAGAAGGGCAGGCGCCGCGTGGCCCCGACGGAGGATTCGGACAACCGTGGACGCGCAAGGCCGTGGGCGGGCGGACAACATCGACCCCGCAGACCAGTGGGTACTCAATCCGGACACCGGCGAATACGAGCTGCGACTGCCCGATTCCGCACCGCAGTCGTCGGTGCCGGGTCCTCGTCGGCCGTCCGCGGGCAGGGCCGGGGGCAACGCGTCCGCGGAGCGCCCGGCGGCGCCGTCCGGAGGGCAGAAGACCCGCGAGGCCGCCCCCGCCGAGACAGTGCCCGCCCCGCGCCGGCGCCGGACGGCGCCGGCGGACGAGCCGCCGCCCGGACGGCGGGGGCGCCGGCCGGAGAAGAAGAAGTCGAAGACCAAGAAGGTCCTGATGTGGACCAGCGGCGCCATGGCTCTCGTCGTGGTGGGCGTCGGCACGACCGTCTACCTGGTCTACAAGCACCTCGAAGGCAACGTCACCACCACCGACGTGGGCAACGCGGCCAAGAACGGCTTCAGCAAGGACGAAGCCTTCAACATACTGATCATCGGCACGGACAAGCGCACCGGCAAAGGCAACGAGGGCTACGGCGACGCGGGCAGCGTGGGCCACGCCGACACCAACGTCCTGCTGCACGTCTCCAAGGACCGTACGAACGCGACCGCACTGAGCATCCCGCGCGACATGATCGTGGACATCCCGGACTGCCCGACCAAGCAGCCCGACGGCAGTACGAAGGTCATCCCGGGAACGTTGAACCAGCGCTTCAACACAAGCCTCGGCCAGGACGGCCGTGACCCGGGCTGCACCATGCGCACGGTCAAAGAGGTCACCGGTGTTCAGCCCGACCACTTCATGATGGCCGACTTCAACGCGGTCAAGACGCTGACGACGGCGGTCGGCGGGGTCGAGGTCTGCCTCAAGCACGCCGTGAACGACGACAAGTCGCACCTGAACCTGCCCGCCGGCAAGTCCAACGTCGAGGGCGAGGAGGCGCTGGCCTTCGTGCGCACCCGGCACGCCTGGGGCAACCAGGGCGACCTGGACCGCATCAAAGTGCAGCAGCAGTTCCTCAGCTCGTTGATGCGCCAGATGGCCTCCGGTGACACGCTCACCGACCCGACCAAGCTGTACGAGCTGGCGGACGCCGCCACCAAGGCACTGACCGTCGACACCGGCATCGGCAAGGTCAGCGCCCTCAAGGACGTGGCGCTGGAGCTGAAGAAGGTGCCGACGAAGAACATCACCTTCCTGACGGTGCCGGTGCTGGACAATCCGACCGAAAAGGTCCGCGCGACGGTCGTCGTCAACAAGGCCAAAGCGCCCCAGATCTTCGACGCCATCGCCAACGACGTCTCCTTCACCGAGGTGAAGAAGAAGCAGAAGGCCGACAAGAGCGCCGCGGCCGCCCGTCTCAAGGGCACCCAGTCCGAGGCCTCCGAGGTGCGGGTCCGGGTCTTCAACGGAGGGGCCGCCCCCGGTTCCGCCCAGGAGACCGTCAGCTGGCTGCAGACCTCCGTGGGCGTGCTCAAGTCGGAGAACGCGGCCAACGCGCCCGAGGAACTCCCCAAGACCACCCTCGAGTACGCGCCCGACCAGGCGCCGCAGGCGCGTAAGCTCGCCGCGCTCATGGGACTGTCCGGGGCCGCGCTGAAGCCGGGCAAGAGCTTCACCAACTCCCAGGGGCTGCCCACGATGACGCTGACCCTGGGCAAGGACTTCAAGGGTGCCGGCGTGCCGCTCACCGCGCCGACGAAGGCCCCGGATGTCGACGAGAAGTCCACGGCGGACAAGGTCGAGTGCGCAAGTTGAGCGCACAGCACCACCTTATGGGCCTGTCATGCGTCTAACCCGGCGCATGGCAGGCCTGTTTCATGGCATGGCACCAGGGTGGGAGGACGGGGAGTGACGCAGAGCAGTCTGCGCGGGGAGGGGTCGGCGGTCGAGGAAGCGATACCTCCCGCGCCGCGCAAGGGCAGCGCATCGGGCGGCCGCCGCCGGCACGGCGGAGGAGGACGCGGCGGGAAGAAGCCCGACACCGCGGGCAGGAGCCCCGCGCGGCGCGTACTGCGCTGGTCGGCCACGGTGCTCGCACTGGTCGTACTCGGCACGGCCGGCGCCGGATACCTCTACTACCAGCACCTGAACGACAACATCCACAAGGGCCGGCGCAGCAGCGGCGACTCCAAGGCGCAGCGGTCGAGGCCGAACGCGGACGGCCAGACGCCCATGAACATCCTGCTGATCGGTTCCGACAGCCGTAACTCCGACGCGAACATCGCACTGGGCGGCAGCCGGGACAACCGCGGCACCCCGCCACGGGCCGACGTGCAGATGCTCATCCACCTGGCCGCGGACCGCAAGAGCGCCGCCGTGGTGAGCATCCCGCGGGACACCCGGGTCGACATCCCCAAGTGCACCGACCCCGACACCGGCGAGGTCTATCCGCCGGTCAACCAGATCATCAACGAGTCGCTGGCCCGCGGCGGCGCCGGCTGCACGCTCGCCACCTGGGAGAGCCTCACCGGTGTGTACATCGACCACTGGATGACGCTCGACTTCGCGGGCGTGGTGAAGATGGCGGACGCCATCGGCGGCGTCGAGGTCTGTGTGAAGCAGAACGTGTGGGACCACCCCACGCCCCAGGCGCCCGGGGGTTCCGGCCTGAAGCTGACGGCGGGCAAACACAAGGTCCAGGGCAAGCAGGCCCTGCAGTGGCTGCGCACCCGGCACGCCTGGGGCAGCGACCAGATGCGGGCCAGGGGCCAGCACATGTACATGAACTCGATGATCCGCACTCTGCAGCACCAGAACGTCTTCACCGACACCGGCCGGCTGATGAACCTGGCGGAGACGGCCACGAAGTCGCTCGAGGTCTCCGAGGAGATCGGCACCGTCGCGAAGCTGTACGACCTCGGGATGCAGCTCAAGACGATCCCCACCGAACGCATCACCATGACCACGATGCCCAACATCGAGGACTGGAAGGACGAGAACCACCTGCTCCCGGACGGCGCCAACGCCGCGAAGATGTGGAAGATGCTCCGCGACGACGTGCCCTTCGACGACAAGGGCACGTCGCCTGCCGCGAAGAAGGGGACCGGCAAGGGCGCGGCGGGCAGGACTCCCTCGGTCCCGGCCGAGCGGCTGGGCGTCCTGGTGCAGAACGCCACCCGCACCGCCACCGCGGCCCCGGTCGGCGGCCGGGCGCGGGAGATCAGCCAGGAACTGGCGGGCAAGGGCTTCACCCGGGCCGCCGCGGACACCTCGCAGGCGCTGGCGGAGGACGAGACGCTCGTGCGGTACCCGAGCGCGGACATGGAGGGCGACGCGCAGAGCGTCGCCAAGGCCCTCGGGATTCCGCTGAGTTCGGTGCGCAGGTCGACCGACGTCTCCGGTGTCACCGTCGTCGTCGGCGCCGACTGGCGTACGGGGACCACCTATCCGGAGGAGGCCGCGCCGAAGCCCGGCGAGCTGCCCGAGAACTCCGACGCCATCAACGGCTCGGACGAGAACCAGTGCATGGACGTGTACGCGCCCTACCGCTGGTAGCGCGAACAGGGCCCCTCTCCTGGGAGAGGGGCCCTGCGGAACTCCTGGCGGGAACGCTCAGTCGGCGGCGGGGACCGCCGGACGTCGTGCGGCGATGACCCTCCGGGCCAGGGACTTGGGGCTGGTCAGGAAGCCCCAGCCCCAGGACATGTGCATGGTGGCCAGGGCGACCGGGATGCGCATCCGGGCCGCCGGGGCGAGGCCCTTGCCCGCCGGGAGCGAGCCGGCGGCGATCGCCGCCAGGTAGCCGCCGGGGACCACCAGGGCCCAAGGGGTCAGGACGGCGCCCGCCACGATGCCCGCCGCGATGGCGCACACCGCGGCCGGCGGGGCGAGGTAGCGCAGGTTGATGGAGCCCTGGTGGTAGCGGGCGACCACGTGCCGCCAGCGGCCGTAGTCCTTGTACTGCTTGGCGAGCGCCCGCACGTTCGGGCGGGGCCGGTAGGACACGCGCAGTTCGGGCGAGAACCAGATCAGGCCGCCCGCCTCGCGGATGCGGAAGTTGAGCTCCCAGTCCTGGGCCCGGATGAACTCCTCGTTGTAGCCGCCCTGTTGCTCAAGGGCCGCGCGGCGGAAGACACCCAGGTAGACCGTTTCGGCCGGGCCGGCCTGGCCGCCGGTGTGGAAGGCGGCGTTGCCCACCCCGATCTTCGAGGTCATGGCGGCGGCGACGGCGTGCTCCCAGGCGTTCTCGCCCTCGGCGTGCATGATGCCGCCGACGTTCTGCGCGCCGGTCTCCTCGAGCAGCCGCACCGCCGTGGCGATGTAGTCCGGCGAGAGCATCCCGTGGCCGTCGACCCGGACCACGATCGGATGGCGGGAGGCCTTGATCGCGGCGTTGAGCGCGGCGGGGGTGCGGCCGGTGGGATTCGGGACCGTGTGCACGCGCGGGTCGTCGGCCACGAGCGCGGCGGCGATCTCGTCCGTGCGGTCCGTGGACGGACCGAGGGCGATGACCACCTCCATCTCGCCGCCGTAGTCCTGCGCGAGGATCGCTTCGACGGCTCCGCGCAGGTGCCGTTCCTCGTTGAGGACGGGCATGATCACAGAAACGGCGGGGAGCCGCACGTCGGGCTTGGCGTTCATCGGTGCTCACGTTACCGCGAACGGGGGACACCGGTGCGCGCCGTGGGGGTCACTGCACCGGTCAGCCGATCGTATGGCCCTACGGTGCTCACGGTGTCCACCCACGCCTATGCGGAGGTGTCCCCATGCCCACCACGCCGTCCCGGCCCCGCCCGCGGTCACCGCGACCCCCGCAGCGCCGCCCCGCACCGCCGCGGCCGGCCCGGGTTCCGTACGCGTCCGTACCGCGGAAAAGACCGCGCTGGGCCATGCGAGCGGCGACCACGCTGTCGGTGGTGGTGCTCGCCTCCGCCGGGATCGGGCACGCGGTGGTCTCCAGCCTGGACGCGGACATCGCCCGGGTCGACCCCTTCAAGGACATGAAGAACCGCCCGCGCGCGGGCCACGGCATGAACGTCCTGCTGGTCGGCACCGACGGCCGGGACCGGATCAGCGAGCAGGAGCGGCGCCAGTACCGGCTGGGCGGCCAGGCCTGCCACTGCACCGACACGATGATGATCGTGCATGTGTCGCAGGACCGGCAGCGGGCCAGCGTGGTGAGCCTGCCCCGGGACTCCTACGCCGAGCTGCCCGGCCACGTCGACCAGAACTCCGGCCGGCGGCACGGACCGCACCCCGTCAAGCTCAACGCGGCGTACGCGGAGGGCGGGCCGCATCTGACCGTGCGCACGGTCGAGGACCTGACCCGTCTCAAGATCGACCACTATCTGGAGGTGGACTTCACCACCTTCATGCGGACCGTGGACGTCCTCGGCGGGGTGCAGATCTGCACCTCCGAACCGATGCGGGACAGTTACTCCGGCCTGGACCTGGCCGCCGGCACGCACACGCTCTCCGGCGGCCAGGCCCTGCAGTACGTCCGCTCCCGGCACGTCGACGGGGCCAGCGACCTGGGCCGGATGAAGCGCCAGCAGCGCTTCCTGGCCGCCCTGATCGAGCGAGCGGCCTCCTCCCGGGTGCTGCTGAACCCCATGAAGTTCCGGAACGTGGCGCTGACCGTGCTGGGCTCGGTGCGGGCGGACCAGGGGTTCCACACCGACGAGCTGCTGGACCTCGGGCGGGCGATGCGCAACTTCTCCCCGTCCTCCTCGGAGTTCACCACCGTCCCGATCGCGCAGCCGTCGTATCCCGTCAAGGGCCTCGGCTCGACGGTGAAGTGGGACCGGACCAAGGCCGACCGCCTCTTCCAGGCGCTGCGCGAGGACCGGCCGCTGACCGTTCGCCGGCCGCGGCCGGCGAACCCTCCGGCGGCCGTGCAGGTCGCCCCGCAGCAGATCCGCGTCCAGGTGGAGAACGGCACCGCCGGTACCGGGCTCGGCAATCGGGTGGACGAGGCGCTGGCCGCGGCCGGGTTCCGTACGACGGGGGCGCCCGCGGACGCCCAGGACCGCACCGCGCGACGGACGGTCGTGGTCTACGACCCCCGGTGGGACCGGTCGGCGAAGTCGCTCGCCGCGGCGCTGCCGGGCAGTGAGCTGCGGGCCGTGCCGGGGCAGGGGGCCACGCTCAAGGTGATCGCGGGAAGCGACTACCGCCGGGTGCGCCCGGTGCGGGTGGAGGACCCGGAGCAGGGCGCCGCGACGGTCATGACGGGCGACGAGGTGCTGTGCGGCTGACGGAGTGAGGACCGGCGGGCAGCCGTCAGTCCTCGAAGCCCTCGGCGGCGCGCCTCTCGCGCAGTTCCTTGATGGCGCGGCGGCGGGCCAGGCGGTGGGTGCGGCGGATCTGGGCCTCCTGGTAGCGCCGCCGGTCCCGGTCGGTCTCGGGCTGCACCGGCGGCACGGGGCGCGGCTTGCCGTCGGCGTCCACGGCGGTGAAGACCAGGTAGGCCGAGCCGACCCGGGTGGTCGGGGTGGACTCGTTCCAGCGTTCGGCGAGCACCCGCACACCGACCTCCATGGAGGTGCGGCCGGTCCAGTTGACCTGGGCCTTGACGTGGACGAGGTCGCCGACCCGGACCGGTTCGAGGAACACCATCTCGTCCATGGACGCCGTGACGGCGGGTCCGCCGCTGTGCCGGCCGGCCACCGCTCCCGCCGCGTCGTCGACCAGCTTCATGATCACGCCGCCGTGCACCGTCCCCAGCAGGTTGGTGTCGTTGTGGGTCATGATGTGGCTCAGGGTGGTCCGGGACGCCGAAGTCGGCTTGCCGGGGATGTCCGATATCTCGGACTCAGCGGTGGAGGCCTGCTCTGTCATGACCCCTACCTTATGCGAGGCGGCATCCGGGGGATTTTGTGTCAGCTTGGCAACAGCGGGGCCCTTATTCACCGACGGCCCTTGTAAGGCACACGGCGGTGCCCTGCACACTGGGCCGCATGAGTGAATGGCCCCAGGGGCGGTCCGGCGGCGACCGCGGACCCCGATACGGACGCGGCAGCGCCGGCGCGACGCCGGAAGGGGCGCGTGCGATGCGCCAGGTACGGCGCGGCGGCCCGGGTGGCCCCGCAGGGCAGGGCGGGTATCCGGGACCCGGCGGTCCCGGCCCCTCGGCACCGCCCTACGGCATCCCGCAGCAGCCGTCGTACGTCGGCGGAGGGGGGTACGACGATCCCGGCGGCCACGACGGCTACAACTCCGGCCAGGTCTACGGCGGTCCCGGCGGACCGGGCGGCGGTGACCCGCGCGGCTACCGTCCCGCGCCGAACTGGCGCCGCCGCTTCAAGTGGTCCGTGATCACCCTGGTCACGCTGCTGGTGGTGACCTCGGTCGCGACCTACTTCTGGGCCGACTCCAAGCTCCGCCGCGAGGTCGACCTGTCCAAGGTCATCGACCGCCCGGAGGCCGGCAAGGGCACGAACTACCTGATCGTCGGCTCCGACAGCCGTGAGGGGATGTCCTCGCAGCAGAAGAAGGACCTGCACACCGGGTCCGCCGAGGGCAAGCGCACGGACTCGATGATGATCCTGCACGTCGGCGACAACGGCGACACGCTGATATCCCTGCCGCGCGACTCCAACGTCACGATCCCGCAGTTCCGCGGCTCGGAGTCCGGCAAGATCAAGGGCCCGCTCGGAGCGAACAAGCTGAACGCGGCCTACGCCTTCGACGGCCCGGAGCTGCTGGTCCGCACCGTCGAGTACAACACCGGACTGCACATAGACCACTACGTGGAGATCGGCTTCGCCGGCTTCGCGAACATCGTGGACGCGGTCGGCGGCGTGGAACTCACCATCGACAAGGGCTTCCAGGACAAGTACTCGGGCGCCGACTTCAAGGCGGGCAAGCAGACGCTGGACGGCCGGCAGGCCCTGGCCTTCGTCCGCACCCGGCACGCCTTCGCCGCCTCCGACCTGGAGCGCACCAAGAACCAGCAGAAGTTCCTCGCCGCACTGGCCCACGAGGTGGCGACCCCCTCGACCGTCATGAACCCGTTCAAGCTCTACCCGACGCTGGGCGCGGGCCTGGACTCCCTGATCGTCGACAAGGACATGAGCCTGTGGAACCTGGCCTCCATGTTCTGGGCGATGAAGAACGTCAGCGGCGGCGACGGCACCTCCATGAACATGCCGATATCCGGCTCCACCGGCGGCAACCTCGTCTGGGACATGCCGAAGGTCAAGACTCTGGTCAACGAGCTGAAGAACGACGAGAAGGTCACGGTCACGGGCAACTGACCCGGCCACTCTCCCAGGAGAGCCCCGCGGTGCCGGCCGGCACCGCGGGGCTTTCGCCGTCCGGTCGGGCTCAGGTCACATCCTGACGCTCGCCATCGCCCGGCACATCTCCGCGCAGCGGCGACACGCCTCCGCGCAGCGCATCATCATCTTGTCGTCGGGCATGGACATACACGCCTCGGCGCACATGTCGCAGGCCTTGGCGCACATCGCGCACATCTCGGCCGCCATCGGCGAGCGGCGCATCATCATGTCCGCGCACATGCGGGTCATCTCGGAGCAGTCCATGATCGCGCGCATGATCTGCATCTGCGCCTGGCCGCCCATCTGCATGCAGCCGCTCATGGCCTCCTCACAGACGGTGTGGCACGACATGCAGGCCTGGACGCAGTCCTGCATCTCCTTGCTCATGGGGGTCATGGTTCCGGGCTGGGTCATGGCTCCTCCTGGAGGACGAAGGGCACCGGATCGGGGCCCTGTTCACTTCCGTCGTACGCCCGCCCGGGCCCCCGCGCCATCCGGCACGGACAACGCACCGGCTACCGCCGTTCGGCTTACGGCGGCCCTCCCCACCGCGACACGAACGGCCCCCGGCGCGATGCCGGAGGCCGTCGAAGACGCGTGAAGAGACCTGCTACGGAAGGTTCCTCGCCATCACGATCCGCTGGACCTGGTTCGTGCCCTCGTAGATCTGCGTGATCTTGGCGTCGCGCATCATGCGCTCGACCGGGTAGTCGCGGGTGTAGCCGTAGCCGCCGAGGAGCTGGACGGCGTCCGTGGTGACCTCCATGGCGACGTCCGAGGCGAAGCACTTGGCGGCGGCGCCCTGGAAGGTCAGGTCGGAATCGCCCCGTTCGGACTTGGCGGCGGCCGCGTAGGTGAGGTTGCGGGCGGCCTCGATCTTCATGGCCATGTCGGCGAGCATGAACTGGATGCCCTGGAAGTCGGCGATCGGCTTGCCGAACTGCTTGCGCTCCTTGACATAGCCCTTGGCGTAGTCGAGGGCGCCCTGGGCGATGCCGAGGGCCTGGGCCGCGATGGTGATGCGGGTGTGGTCCAGGGTCTTCATCGCCGTGGCGAAGCCGGTGCCCTCGGCGCCGATCATGCGGTCGGCGGGGATGCGGACGTTGTCCAGGTAGACCTCGCGGGTCGGGGAGCCCTTGATGCCGAGCTTCTTCTCCGGGGCGCCGAAGGAGACCCCGGGGTCCGACTTCTCCACGACGAACGCCGAGATGCCCTTGCTGCGCTTGTCGGGGTCGGTGACGGCCATCACCGTGTAGAAGTCGGACACGCCCGCGTTGGTGATCCAGCGCTTGACGCCGTTGAGGACGTACGTGTCGCCCTCGCGGACCGCCTTGGTCTTCATGCCGGCCGCGTCGGAGCCCGCGTCCGGCTCGGACAGGCAGTACGAGAACATCGCGTTGCCCTTGGCGAGCGGGGTCAGGTACCGCTTCTTCAGCTCCTCGGAGCCGGAGAGCATCACCGGCAGCGAGCCCAGCTTGTTCACGGCCGGGATGAGGGAGGAGGACGCGCACACGCGGGCCACCTCCTCGATCACGATGACCGTCGCGAGGGCGTCCGCGCCGGCGCCGCCGTACTCCTCGGGCACGTGCACCGCGTGCAGGTCGTTGGCGACCAGCGCCTCCAGGGCCTCCTGCGGGAAGCGGGCCTCCTCGTCCACCACGGCGGCGTACGGCGCGATCTTCGCCTCGGCCAGCGAGCGGACGGCGTCGCGGAGCATGCCGTGCTCCTCCGACGGGCGGTACAGGTCGAAGTCAGCCGATCCGGCCAAGGTCTCTCACGCTCCAACGCTAATTACCGTTAAGTAACCCAAATTTTATGCGCCCGCCCCCGCCAGTGATACGTGAGCTTGGCGACAGCGGGGACATTGCCCGGCGAAGGCCCCGCGCATGCCCCCGATATGCTCGGGCACCGCATCACCGTCGTCTTTCCTGGAGCACCCATGAGCCTCAAGATCACTGTGATCGGGACCGGCTATCTCGGCGCGACGCACGCCGCGGCCATGGCCGAGCTCGGGTTCGAGGTGCTGGGTCTCGACGTGGTCCCCGAGAAGATCGAGATGCTCCGGCGGGGCGAGGTCCCGATGTACGAGCCCGGTCTCGAGGAGCTGCTGCGCCGGCACGTGGCCGGGATCGAGGGCTCGACCGGGCGGCTGAGCTTCACGACGGACTACGCGGAGGTTGCCGCGTTCGGCGACATCCACTTCGTCTGCGTGAACACCCCGCAGAAGCACGGCGAGTACGCCTGTGACATGAGCTACGTCGACTCCGCCGTCACCTCGCTCGCCCCGTACCTGACCGGCCCCGCGCTCGTCGTCGGCAAGTCGACCGTGCCCGTGGGGTCCGCGGACCGTCTGGCCCGTACGATCGCCGAACTCGCGCCCGCGGGCGCGGACGTGGAGCTGGCCTGGAACCCGGAGTTCCTGCGCGAGGGCTTCGCCGTGCAGGACACGCTGCGCCCGGACCGGATCGTGGTCGGCGTGCGCAGCGAGCGGGCGGAGAAGCTGCTGCGCGAGGTGTACGCCACGCCGGTCGGCGAGGGTTCCCCGTTCGTGGTCACCGACTTCCCCACCGCGGAACTGGTGAAGACCTCCGCGAACTCCTTCCTCGCCACGAAGATCTCCTTCATCAACGCGATGGCCGAGGTCTGCGAGGCCGCCGGCGGCGATGTGGCCAAGCTGGCCGAGGCCATCGGGCACGACGACCGGATCGGCCGGAAGTTCCTGCGGGCCGGCATCGGCTTCGGCGGCGGCTGCCTGCCCAAGGACATCCGGGCCTTCATGGCGCGCGCCGGTGAACTGGGCGCGGACCAGGCGCTGACCTTCCTGCGCGAGATCGACTCGATCAACATGCGCCAGCGCGGGCAGATGGTGGAACTGGCCCGGCAGGCGCTGGGCGGCGGGCCGTTCCTCGGCAAGCGGGTCGCGGTGCTCGGCGCCACCTTCAAGCCGGACTCGGACGACGTGCGGGACTCCCCCGCGCTCAACGTCGCCGGGCAGATCCACCTCCAGGGCGGCCAGGTGACGGTCTACGACCCCAAGGGCATGGAGAACGCCCGGCGGGTGTTCCCCACGCTCGGGTACGCCGGCTCCGCGCTGGAGGCCGTGCGGGGCGCCGACGTCGTCCTGCACCTGACGGAGTGGCGGGAGTTCCGCGAGCTGGACCCGGCCGGGCTGGGCGAGGTCGTGGCCGCCCGGGTGGTCCTCGACGGGCGGAACGCGCTGGACCCGGAGCTGTGGCGGCGGGCCGGGTGGACGTACCGGGCGATGGGCCGCCCGACCGCGTAGTCCCGCGCGGGCAGGCACACGAGAACAGGCGACGCCGGTTCGGCCGAGGCTCAGTCGGCCGAACCGGCGTCTGCACGCATTGTGCACCACACAGGCCGGTGTGAACGACGAACGGCCTGTGGATCACGTCTGCTTCGCCCGGTAGCGGCGCATCTTCGCGCGTGCTCCGCACACCTGCATCGAGCACCAGCGGCCGCGGCCGGCCGGGCTGCGGTCGTAGAACGCCCAGTGGCATGTGGCCGCCTCACAGGCCTTCAGCCGGGTCCAGGTGCCCGCGACGAGTGCCTCGGCGACGGCGGCCGCGACCCTGGAGAGCAGGGGGCCGTCGTCGGCGGGCGCGAGCGTGGCGGAGCCGTCCCGGGCGTCGACGGACACCAGCAGCGGCGCCCGCGCCAGCAGCTCGCCCAGCGGTGTCACCCGCCGGTGCGGCGGGTGACCGGCGTGGGCCAGCAGCACCGCCCGCAGCGACTCGCGCAGCTCGCGCGCCCGCTCCAGCTCCGCCTCGGAGATTCCCAGGCGCGCACGGGCCTCCACGGTGTCGAGCGAGTCGGCGCCCGTCTCGATGTCCAGCGTGTTCACCAGGGCCTCGACCAGCGCCAGGCTCCCGGGCGCGGACGATCTCTCACTCATGTCAGCGACGGTACCTCTTCAATACGGTTGCGCCGTTACTTGCTATACGTGGAGCATGCGGTAACGGTTACCGGTTACCCACTCCTATGGGTAACACCGTCTCCGACTGGGAGGAAGTCATGGCTCTCGCCAAGCTGGGTGTCGTCGTCCTGGACTGTCCCGACCCGCGCGCCCTCGCCGGCTTCTACGCCGAGGTGCTCGGCGGGACCGTGGAGGGCGAGGGCGACTGGGTGGACCTGAAGGTGCCGGGCGGTCCGGCGCTGGCGTTCCAGAGGGCTCCGGGGCACGTGCCGCCGAAGTGGCCGGCCGGGGACGCCTCGCAGCAGTTCCACCTGGACCTGGTCGTGGAGGACCTGGACGCGGCGGAGAAGGGGGTGCTGGCGCTCGGGGCCAAGCCCCTGGCCGAGCAGGGCGGCAGCAGCTTCCGCGTCTACGCCGACCCCGCCGGGCACCCGTTCTGCCTGTGCGCCTGCTGAGAGGCGTCCGGCGGTCGCCGTGTGCGCCGGACGGCAGGAGACACACATGCCGTGGTCTCCTGCCGTCCGGTACTGGAACTCAGCCGTCCAGTTCGGCGATCGTCGCGTTGGACGGTGTCCGGGTGGCCTGCGCGTCACGGGCGACGTCCTCCGCGGCGCCGAGGACGCGGACCGCGTTCTGCCAGGTGAGCTTGGCCAGGTCGGTCCTGGACCAGCCGCGGTCCAGGAGTTCCGCGATCAGGTTCGGATAGCCGGAGACGTCGCTGAGGCCGTCGGGGGTGAAGGGCGTGCCGTCGTAGTCGCCGCCGATGCCCAGGTGGTCGATGCCGGCGACCTCGCGCATGTGGTCGAGGTGGTCGGCCACCGTCGCGACCGTGGCGACCGGGCGCGGGTTCGCCTCCTCGAAGGCGTGGTGGACCTTCATCGCCCCGGCGGTGCTGTCGAGGGGGTGGAAGCCGTGCGCACGCATGTTCTCGTCGGCGGCGGACGTCCAGTCCACGGCCGCCTGGAGCACGAACTTCGGCACGAAGGTGACCATCGCGATGCCGCCGTTGGCGGGCAGCCGCTCCAGCACGTCGTCCGGGATGTTGCGGGGGTGGTCGCACACGGCCCGCGCGGAGGAGTGCGAGAAGATCACCGGCGCGCTCGTGGTGTCGAGTGCGTCCCGCATGGTCGTCGCGGCCACGTGGGAGAGGTCGACCAGCATGCCGAGCCGGTTCATCTCCCGGACCACCTCGCGGCCGAAGGCCGACAGGCCGCCCACGCCCGGCTCGTCCGTCGCCGAGTCCGCCCAGGCCACGTTGTCGTTGTGGGTGAGCGTCATGTACCGCACACCGAGCGCGTACAGCCCGCGCAGCGTGCCGAGGGAATCGGCGATGGAGTGGCCGCCCTCGGCGCCCATGAGGGAGGCGATGCGGCCCTCCGCACGCGCCGCCTCCATGTCGGCGGCGGTCAGCGCGGGCGCCAGGTCGGCCGGGTGACGGGCGAGCAGCTGCCGTACGCAGTCGATCTGTTCCAGCGTCGCCGGCACGGGGTCGGGCTGGTCCGCGCGGACGTAGACCGACCAGAACTGCGCGCCGACGCCGCCCTCGCGCAGGCGCGGCAGGTCGGTGTGCAGATGGGCGTTCTGCGGGGTGGCGATGTCGCGCGCGTCGAGGTCGTAGCGGACCTGCTCGCGCAGCGCCCAGGGCAGGTCGTTGTGGCCGTCGACGACGGGGAACTCCCGCAGCAGGTCCCGGGCTTCGTTCAGCGAGGTCATCGGCGTCACTTCCTGCCGAAGCCGAAGCCGCCGGAGTTCTCGACCTTGGCGCGCAGCCGCTTGCCCTTCTCGGTGGCCTGGTCGTTCAGCTCCTGCTGGAACTCCCGCATCCGGGCGAGCAGTTCCTCGTCGTGCGCGGCGAGCATCCGGGCGGCGAGCAGACCCGCGTTGCGGGCGCCGCCGACGGACACGGTCGCCACCGGGACTCCGGCCGGCATCTGCACGATCGACAGCAGCGAGTCCATGCCGTCCAGGTACTTCAGCGGGACGGGTACGCCGATCACCGGCAGCGGGGTGACCGAGGCGAGCATGCCGGGCAGATGGGCGGCCCCGCCCGCGCCCGCGATGATCGCCTTCAGGCCGCGGTCCGCCGCACGCTCGCCGTACGTGATCATCTCGCGCGGCATGCGGTGCGCGGAGACGACGTCGACCTCGTAGGAGATCTCGAACTCGTCGAGCGCCTCGGCGGCGGCCTCCATGACGGGCCAGTCGGAGTCCGACCCCATGACGATGCCAACAACTGGGCTCATTCGGTGATGGTGCCTCTCAGGTAGCCGGCTGCGTGACGGGCGCGTTCCAGCACGTCGTCCAGGTCGTCGCCGTAGGTGTTGACGTGGCCGACCTTGCGGCCGGGCTTCACGTCCTTGCCGTACATGTGGATCTTGAGCTGGGGGTCGCGGGCCATGCAGTGCAGGTACGCGGAGTACATGTCGGGGTAGTCGCCGCCGAGGACGTTGACCATGACGGTCCACCGGGCGCGCGGGCGGGGGTCGCCGAGCGGGAGGTCGAGGACCGCGCGGACGTGGTTGGCGAACTGGGAGGTGATGGCGCCGTCCATCGACCAGTGGCCGGAGTTGTGCGGGCGCATCGCCAGCTCGTTGACGAGGATGCGGCCGTCGCGGGTCTGGAACAGCTCGACGGCGAGGTGGCCGACGACACCGAGTTCCTTGGCGATGGTCAGCGCGAGCTCCTCGGCCCTGAGGGCGAGCCCCTCGTCGAGGTCGGGTGCCGGGGCTATCACGGTGTCGCAGACGCCGTTCACCTGCCGCGACTCCACCACCGGGTAGGCCACGGCCTGGCCGTGCGGGGAGCGTACGACGTTGGCGGCCAGCTCCCGGACGAAGTCGACCTTCTCCTCGGCGAGGACGGGCACGCCGGCGCGGAAGGGCTCGGCGGCCTCCTCGGCGGAGCCGACCACCCACACGCCCTTGCCGTCGTAACCGCCGCGGACGGTCTTCAGGACCACGGGGAAACCGCCCGCCCGTCGCCCACCGCCGCCCTCGCCGGAGGGCACTTCGTGCCCGCCCCTTTCGAGCTCCGCCGCGAACGCGGCCACGTCCCGCGGGTCGCTCACGATGCGGTGCCGCGGGCAGGGCACACCGATCGCGTCGAGCTTCGCGCGCATCACGCCCTTGTCCTGGGCGTGCACGAGCGCGTCGGGGCCGGGGCGCACGGGGATGCCGTCCGCCTCCAGGGCCCGCAGGTGCTCGGTGGGGACGTGCTCGTGATCGAAGGTGATCACGTCACAGCCCCGCGCGAACGCGCGCAGCGTGTCCAGGTCGCGGTAGTCGCCGATGACGACGTCGCTCACCACCTGCGCCGCGGAGTCCTGGGGAGTGTCACTGAGGAGCTTGAACCTGATGCCCAGCGGGATGCCCGCCTCGTGTGTCATACGAGCGAGCTGGCCACCGCCGACCATGCCGACTACCGGGAACGTCACGCTCCTAGGGTATCGGCCGCCACGCCGCGCACCGCTTCCGCGCCCGCCGGGGCCGCACCGGCGCCTCGCGGGGCTCTCACCCCCCGCACTGATGTACGCGACGTCACCCCCGTCGGCGTTCTTACCAGTCACTTCGACGGCTCTTTCCCGCCTTTTCCCGGACTCTTTCCGACCCGTTCCCGAGCTGATGCCTTGTGCACGGGGGCGGACGTGCGGCGCTGGTTAGCATGGCCGGGTTGACCGAACCGACCGAGACGGGGGCCTGCACGACCATGGAACATGGTTCCTCGGGGCTTCGACCGGCGCCCCCCGCGCCCCGCGGCGCGCTGCGCAGGCACGTGGACCAGCTCTGGCGCGAGGTCGTCAAGTTCGGCGCGGTGGGCGGGGCTGGGCTGCTGGTCAACCTGCTCGTGTTCAACCTGGTGCGGCACACGACCGGACTCCAGGTGGTGCGGGCCAGCGTCATCGCGACCGTCGTCGCGATCGTCTTCAACTACATCGGCTTCCGCTACTTCACGTACCGGGACCGCGAGAGGACCGGGCGCACCAGGGAACTGACGCTGTTCCTGCTGTTCAGCGCGGTCGGCCTGGTGATCGAGAACGGCGTGCTGTACCTGGCGACGTACGGCTTCGGCTGGGACAGCCCGCTGCAGAGCAACGTCTTCAAGTTCCTCGGCATCGGCATCGCGACCCTGTTCCGCTTCTGGTCGTACCGCACCTGGGTCTTCCGCACCCTGCCGGCCCGGCAGACCGTGGCGGGCGCGGAGTCCTTCCTCCAGACCGAGTCGAAGACGCCCCGGACCAGGGCCTTCCGCTAGGCCCCCGGCCCTCCCCCCGGCCCTGGCGGTCAGCGCACCGTCGGGTGGTCCTCCGGCTCCTTCTTGAGCGGCGGGGTGCGGGACAGGAACAGGCCGAAGACGGGCGGCTGGGCCTGGAGCAGTTCCAGGCGGCCGCCGTCGGCCTCGGCGAGGTCACGGGCGACGGCGAGTCCGATGCCCGTGGAGTTGCGGCCGCTGATGGTGCGCTCGAAGATCCGGGCGCCGAGGTCGGCGGGGACGCCGGAGCCCTCGTCGGTGACCTCCACCACGGCCTGGTTGCCGGTCACGCGGGTGCGCAGCGCCACCGTGCCGCCGCCGTGCATGAGGGAGTTCTCGATCAGCGCGGCCAGCACCTGCGCGACGGCACCCGGCGTGCCCACGGCCCGGAGGTGCCGCTTGCCGGAGCTGACGATCGCCCGGCCGGCGCTGCGGTAGGCGGGGCGCCACTCGGCGATCTGCTGCTGGATGACCTCGTCGAGGTCGAAGGAGACGGCGGAGCCGGTACGCGGGTCGCGGGAGTTGGTCAGCAGGCGGTCCACCACGTCGGTCAGCCGCTCGACCTGGGCGAGGGCGACGTTCGCCTCCTCCTTCACCGTGTCCGGATCGTCGGTGAGGGTGATCTCCTCCAGGCGCATGGACAGCGCGGTCAGCGGCGTACGCAGCTGGTGGGAGGCGTCGGCGGCGAGCCGGCGCTCGGCGGTCAGCATCCGGGCGATGCGCTCGGCCGATCCGTCGAGCACGTCCGCGACCCGGTCCAGTTCAGGGACGCCGTAGCGCTTGTGGCGGGGGCGCGGATCGCCGGATCCGAGGCGCTCGGCGGTCTCGGCCAGGTCGGTCAGCGGGGAGGCGAGCCGGTTGGCCTGGCGGACCGCGAGCAGCACCGCGGCGACCACCGCGAGCAGCGCCACCAGACCGATGATCAGCAGCGTACGGCCGACCTCGCGGGTCACCGAGGAGCGCGGCTCCTCCACCCGGACGGTCTCGCCCTGCTCCCCCGTGGCCGTGGAGTGGATCACGTCGCCGGACGGCTTGTCGCCGACCTGGATGGGCCGCTGCCCCGGAATGCCGATCACGGCGTACTGGCCGTCGGCCATCTGGTGGCGCAGGATCGCCGCGTTGACCGTCGCCTCGCCGAGCAGCCTGCTGTCGACGATGCTGGCCAGCCGCAGCGCCTCGGAGTCGACGCGCTCCTGGGCGCTGCTGCTGATGGTGCGGGTCTCCACGATCACCAGGGAGAGACCGAAGACGGCGATCACGACCAGGACCACGGCAAGCGTGGACTGGATCAGTCGGCGGCGCATGTACTCCTACCTGACGAAAGCGCGGGGCGGCCGGCTCAGCTCTTCTCGAAGCGGAAGCCCACGCCGCGCACGGTCGCGATGTACCGGGGGTTCGCCGCGTCGTCGCCGAGCTTCTTGCGCAGCCACGAGATGTGCATGTCGAGGGTCTTGGTGGACGACCACCAGGTGGTGTCCCAGACCTCGCGCATCAGCTGGTCGCGGGTGACGACCCGGCCGGCGTCCCGCACGAGCACCCGGAGCAGGTCGAACTCCTTGGCGGTGAGCTGGAGCTCCTCGTCGCCCATCCACGCGCGGTGGGACTCGACGTCGATGCGCACGCCGTGGGTGGCGGGCGGCTGCTGCGGTTCGGCGGCGCCGCGCCGCAGCAGGGCCCGGACGCGGGCGAGCAGTTCGGCGAGCCGGAAGGGCTTGGTGACGTAGTCGTCCGCGCCCGCGTCGAGGCCGACGACGGTGTCCACCTCGTCGGCGCGCGCGGTCAGGATCAGGATGGGCACCGTGTGGCCGTCGGAGCGCAGCCGGCGGGCGACCTCCAGGCCGTCCATGCCGGGCAGTCCGAGGTCCAGCACGACCAGGTCGACACCGCCCTGCATTCCGGCGTCGAGCGCGGCGGGTCCGTCCTCACGCACCTCGACCTCGTAACCTTCCCTGCGCAGTGCGCGAGCCAGCGGCTCCGAGATGGACGCGTCGTCCTCGGCGAGCAGTACACGGGTCATGGACCGATGGTAGTCCGCCGACGCCGCCCGCTGGGGCGGTCCTGCGGTGTGATCGACACGCGCGGTTCTTACCTTGCGGCCGGCCGGGCGCCGCCTCGGCGGCCCGCGCCACGGATCGCTCGGCCCGGATGTGATCGTTTGAGACCTCGGTAATAGACCTTCGAAAGCAGGGCAGGGTTCCCCTGTAGCCTGTGATCCATCTCTCAAGTCCTTCCATTTCCGGCAGTGTCCTGCCGTATGGTGGATTGAACGTCTGATGCACACAGGGGACCTTTGGCGATCGTATTGACGCTGAAGGTCTCTTTTGTGAGCGGGCCGGCCCGGGCCGGCCCGGAAAAGAACGACCTAGGGCCGGGCCTCGTACGCGCGTCGACGCGGGCAGAGGTGTGGATCCCGGTGGCCGTCGTCCCCCGCTTCGCGATCCGGAGCGGACTCCCCCTGGGCGTGGGGTGGACCTCGGGCCTGCCGGTGCCGGCCACCCCCACCGGGCGCACAACCGCCGAGGGCGGCGCGTCCCGACCAGCAAGGAACGACCATGGCGTCCAGCCTGACGAAGGACTCGGTCCATCCGGGCACCCCCGGTTCCGAGAAGACCTTCTTCGGCCACCCCCGCGGCCTGGCCACCCTCTTCATGACCGAGATGTGGGAGCGCTTCAGCTTCTACGGCATGCGCGCCCTTCTCGTCGTGTACCTGCTCTCCGGCGGCCCCGACGCCAAGAAGGGGAGCATGAGCGGTGGGCTCGGCATGGATCTGGCCACCACCACCGCCATCTACTCCGTCTATCTGTCGATGGTGTACCTGCTCGCCATGCCCGGCGGGTGGCTGGGCGACCGCGTCTGGGGTCCCCGCAAGACGGTGGCGATCGCCGCGATCACGATCATGGCGGGCCACGCGGTCCTGGCGCTGCCCGGTGGCCAGGCGTCCTTCTTCGCCGGTCTCGCGCTGGTCGCGCTCGGCTCCGGCCTGCTGAAGGCCAACATCTCCACCATGGTCGGCCACCTCTACAACGGCCCGGACGACCCGCGCCGCGACGGTGGCTTCACGATCTTCTACATGGGCATCAACATGGGTGCCTTCTTCGCGCCGCTGATCATCGGCACCGTCGGTCAGCAGGTCAGCTGGCACCTGGGCTTCGGCCTCGCCGCCGTGGGCATGGCGATCGGCCTCGCGGCCTTCCTCATCGGCACCCGGAACCTGAGCCCGCAGAGCAGCGTCGTGCCGAAGCCGCTGGCCGCCGCCGAGCGTGCCTCCTGGCTGCGCAAGGGCCTGACCTGGCTGGCCGTCGCCGCCGTCTTCTACGGCATCGTCGGCTTCACCGGCCACTTCACCCTGAACTGGGCGATGATCCCGCTCACCGTCATCGGTCTGGTCATCCCGGCCGGCGTCCTGCTGCGCATCAAGCGCGACAAGGAGCTGACGGGCGTCGAGCAGTCCAGGATGACCGGCTACATCTGGTTCTTCGTCGCGGCCGCCGCCTTCTGGATGATCTACGACCAGGGCGGTTCGACGGTCCAGGCGTTCGGTGAGACCAAGACCTCCTCCTCGCTGCTCGGCTTCGGCTTCCCCTCCTCCTGGTACCAGTCGCTGAACCCGGTGTTCATCATGGCGCTGGCCCCGGTCTTCGCCTGGTTCTGGCTGTGGCTGAGCCGCAAGGGCAAGGAGCCGAGCACGGTCGCGAAGTTCTCGGCCGCCCTGTTCTTCATCGGCGTCTCGTTCTTCTTCTTCCTGCTGCCGCTGGGCATGGCCGGCGGCGACACCATGGTCAGCCCGATGTGGCTGGTCGGCATCTATCTGATCCAGACCGTCGGCGAGCTGTGCCTCTCCCCGGTCGGCCTGTCGGTGACGACCAAGATGGCGCCGGCCAAGTACGCCAGCCAGATGATGGGCGTGTGGTTCCTCGCGGTCACCGCGGGCGACTCCATCACCAGCCTGCTGTCCAACCCGGCCGTGGCCGGGGTCGACCTCAGCGGGACGGGAGCGGTGGCCCTGGAAGCGGCCCTCGCCGCCCTCGCCGGTGTCGCGGTGTACATGTACCGCCGGAAGGTGAAGTCCCTGATGGGCGACGTCCACTGACGTCCCCCCGCGGCAACGCGAAAGGGCCGCCCCCGTGAGGGGCGGCCCTTTCGCGTTGCCGGTCTTTCAGGCGGGTGCGCCCAGCTCGGCCCACACTCTCTTGCCGGTGACGCCGGGGGCGCGGACGACGCCCCAGTCCAGGCACAGCCGCTGGACGATGAACATGCCGTGGCCGCCGGGGCGTCCGGCGCGGTGCGGGGTGCGCGGGGCGGGCTGTCCGGTGCCGCGGTCGGAGACCTCGAGGCGGATCACCTTGTTGTCGCAGGTGATCTCCAGCTGGTCGGGGCCCTCGGCGTGCAGGCAGGCGTTGGTGACCAGCTCGGAGACGACGAGGAGGACGTCCTCGGCGGCGGCCCGCTGGTCGGCGGTCGCGGCGGGCAGCCAGCCCCACGCGTACAGTGCCTGGCGGGTGAAGTCGCGGGCGAGCGGCACGACGCCGCTCTCGCCGTCGAAGCTCAGCCTGCGGATCTGGCGACTTCCGGACGGGGCCGCCGGCACGGCGGTCGCACCCCCTGGGGGTACCGCGCCCGCCGGCGCGTCCCCCTCGGACGCCCCGGAAGCGCCGCTGGACTCCGGGCCGCGGTCGCCCGGCGAGTAAGGCCGGGTGGTGCTCATCAGCGCTTCACCTCACCGATTCACCAGTTCACGATTCAAAAGTCACCAGTCACTTCACGTACACGCCGGTACGTCCGTTCATTCGCCGAATGCCGATAGCCGGCTCGCGAGGGCCGCCGATCCACTCAGGTTGTCTCCTGCCCGACCGATCGGGGGGAACACCCCCGTTTTCGGCCCGCCGTGCGGGCGCCCGGCGTACGCCGGGCGCGGAACACGAAAGGGGCACGTCGAGAGTCCCGGGGCCGGCTCAGCCGGCCTCGTCGGCCAGCGCGTCCTCCAGGGAGTCGTGCACGGTGAAGACCGCATCCGCCCCTGTGATCTCGAAGACGCGGGCCACCACCGGCAGCATCCCGGCCAGATGCACGCCCCCTCCGGCCGCCTCCGCCTTCAGCCGCGCGCCCAGCAGGACGTTCAACCCCGTGGAGTCACAGAACTCCAGACGTGAACAGTCCACCACCAGACGCGAGCGCCCCTTGTCGAGACACTCCTCGAGCGGCTCGCGCAGCAGGTCGGCCGTGTGGTGATCGAGCTCCCCCGCCGGCGTCACGACGGCACTGGAGCCCTCTTGCCGCACCTCCACCAGAAGCCGGCCCGACTGTGCGCTGCCGACCGTCCCGCGGTCCATGCCGTCTCTCTCCCGGGGTCTTGGCTGCTGACTGACGCCCTCGAACACTACGCCTTCCCTCACCGCTCCGACACCCGAACAACCACACACAACCGGACATAGCCCCACACAAGGAACTTGCGGCGGTGTTGGTAAAGCGGGTAGGGCTAGTAGGGACCCGCACCCGACACGGCCGGCTTTGGAGGCGCCGCACACCGCAGTGCACAAATTGGCTTCGGCAGCCATATGCCGAGAACGATGGAGGACATCATGTCACCCCGGCTCGACGCCTCGCATACCCGGATGGCGACGTCGGCATCCCCCACGGAGCACCTGGATCCCATCGAGTTTCCCGACGTACGCGCCGAGCGGGCCGACCAGGCCGACGCACTGGCCGGACTTCCGGACATCCCTCCGTACGACGAAGTGGCCCCCGACGACGCCCGGGCCCTGTCCAAGGCCCTCTTCGAGCGGCTGGAGTCCCTCGAGGAAGGCACTCACGCCTACTCGTACGTCCGCAACACGCTCGTCGAGCTCAACCTCGCGCTCGTCAAGTTCGCCGCCTCCCGCTTCCGCTCCCGCAGCGAGCCGATGGAGGACATCATCCAGGTCGGCACCATCGGCCTGATCAAGGCGATCGACCGGTTCGAGCTGTCCCGGGGCGTGGAGTTCCCCACGTTCGCGATGCCCACCATCATCGGTGAGATCAAGCGCTTCTTCCGCGACACCTCCTGGTCCGTACGCGTCCCGCGCCGGCTCCAGGAACTGCGGCTGGACCTCGCCAAGGCCGGTGACGAACTGGCCCAGCGGCTCGACCGCGCCCCCACGGTCGCCGAACTCGCAGAGCACCTCGGTCTGTCCAACGACGAGGTGGTGGAAGGCATGGCCGCCTCCAACGCCTACACCGCCTCGTCGCTGGACGCCCAGCCCGAGGAGGACGACTCCGAGGGCGCCCTCGCGGACCGCATCGGCTACGAGGACCACGGTCTCGAAGGCATCGAGTTCGTGGAGGCGCTGAAGCCGCTGATCGCGCAACTGCCCTCCCGGGACCGGAAGATCCTGTCCCTGCGGTTCGTCGCCAACATGACCCAGTCGGAGATCGGCGACGAACTGGGCATCTCGCAGATGCACGTCTCCCGGCTGCTGTCCCGCACGCTCGGCCAACTGCGCAAGGGCCTGACACTCGAGGAGTGACCGGGTGACGGGGCGGCGGTGAAGCGCCGGCCGACGGCCCAGGCGGCCGCGGCCGGCGCTTCACCGCCGCCCCGTGCGGTCCTGTCGGTCCTGCTCAGGCCTCCCGCACGCCGCGCCGCCAGACCTCGGTGACCAGCGGGACGCCCGGCCGGTAGGCCAGGTGCACATGGCTGGGCGCGTCCAGGACGGCGAGGTCGGCGCGGGCGCCCGGGGACAGACGGCCGACGTCGTCGCGGCGCAGGGCCCTCGCACCGCCCGCCGTCGCCGCCCAGACCGCCTCGTCCGGGGTCATGCCCATGTCGCGTACGGCGAGCGCGATGCAGAAGGGCACCGAGGACGTGAAGGACGAGCCCGGGTTGCAGTCGGTGGACAGGGCGACCGTGACACCCGCGTCGAGGAGGCGGCGGGCGTCGGGCCACTGGGCGCGGGTGGAGAACTCGGCGCCGGGCAGGAGCGTGGCGACCGTGTTCCCGTTCGCCAGCGCGTCCACGTCCGCGTCGGTCAGATGCGTGCAGTGGTCGGCGCTGGCCGCGTCGAGCTCTACGGCGAGCTGGACGCCGGGGCCGTGGCTGAGCTGGTTGGCGTGGATGCGCGGGAGCAGGCCCTTGGCCATGCCCGCGGTGAGGATCTCCCGGGCCTGGTCGCCGTCGAAGGCGCCCTTCTCGCAGAAGACGTCGATCCAGCGGGCGTGCGGGGCGCAGGCGTCCAGCATCTCCCCGGTGACCAGGGCGACGTACGCCGCCGGGTCCCCGGCGTGGTCAGGGGAGACGATGTGGGCTCCGAGGTAGGTGACCTCGTCGGTGTGCGCGGCGGCGATGCGCAGGGCGCGGGCCTCGTCGGCGACGGTGAGGCCGTAGCCGGACTTGGTCTCGAACGTGGTCGTGCCCTGGCGCAGGGCCTCGGCGAGATAGCGGGTGAGGTTGGCCTCCAGCTCCGCGTCGGTGGCGGCGCGGGTGGCGGCGACCGTGGTGCGGATGCCGCCGGCGCTGTAGGCCCGGCCGGACATGCGGGCGTTGAACTCCTCGGTGCGGTCGCCCGCGAAGACCAGGTGGGAGTGGGAGTCGACGAAGCCGGGGATCACCGCCCGGCCGCCGGCATCGACCCGGTTGTCAGTGGCGGGTGCTTTGCTGGATTCACCGGTCCACGCGACGTGGTCGCCGTCGATGACGACGGCCGCGTCCCGGACCAGTCCGAGGGGGGATCCGTCACCGAGGGAGGGGTCGTTGGTGACCAGCGTGGCGATGTTGGTGATGACGGTGCTGCTCATGGTGTCCTCAGGGGTGACGGGGGGATTCAGCCGCGCAGTGCCTCGACGGCGCCTGCCAGCGCCGACGGCACATCCGGTACGAGGGTGTGGGCGCTGTCCCGCACGACGTGCCGGCCGGCCACGACCGTATGGCGTACGTCGGCGGCGGTCGCCGCGAATACGGCCGTCTCGGCGCCGAGCCTGGGCAGCGTCCCCGCTGTCCTGACCGAGTCCAGCGCGAGCGTCGTGAAGTCGGCGTGGGCGCCGGGGGTGAGGCTGCCCGCGTCGGACCAGCCGAGGGCGGCGTGCCCGTCGGCGGTGGCGGCCCGCAGCAGGGACGCGGCCGTCCAGTGGCCGCGGGTGCGGGTGCGCAGCCGCTCGTTCAGCTCCATCCCTCGGGCCTCTTCGAGCAGGTCGATGACGGCGTGGCTGTCGGAGCCCAGGGAGAGCGGGGAGCCGGCGCGCTGGAGGGCGACGGCGGGTCCGGTGCCGTCGGCCAGGTCCCGCTCGGTGGTCGGGCACATGCAGGTGCCGGTGCCGGATCCGCCGAGCAGGGCGATGTCCTCGTCGGTCAGGTGGGTGTTGTGCACGCCGGTCGTGCGCGGGCCGAGGACGCCGTGGTCGGCCAGCAGCCGGGCCGGGGTGCACCCGTGGGCGGCCTGGCAGGCGTCGTTCTCGGCGGTCTGCTCCGACAGGTGCACATGGAGCGGGGCCCGCCGCTCCTCGGCCCACCGCGCCACCGTCTCCAGCTCCCGCGCCGGCACGGCCCGTACGGAGTGCACGGCGGCACCGATCCGCGCGTGATCGTGTTCCTTGAGAACTGAACAGCGTTCGGCCCAGGCCTCGGCCGTCCCGTCGGAGAAGCGGAGCTGGTGAGTGTCGGGCGACTGCCCGAACCCGGAGGACAGGTAACAGGTGTCGAGGAGGGTGATGCGGATCCCGGCTTCGGCGGCGGCCGCGATCAGGGCCTCGCCCATCGCGTTCGGGTCGGCGTACCGGGTGCCTCCCGGCGCGTGGTGGACGTAGTGGAACTCGCCGACGGCCGTGATGCCGGCCAGCGCCATCTCGGCGTACACCGCGCGGGCCAGCGCGTGGTACGTCTCGGGAGTGAGCCGGTCGGCGGTGGAGTACATGACCTCGCGCCAGGTCCAGAAGGTCCCCGAGCCGACCTGGACGGTGCCGCGCAGGGCCCGGTGGAAGGCGTGGCTGTGCGCGTTGGCGAGTCCCGGGATCGTGAGGCCCCGCAGCACCTCGGCGCCCGGCGGCGGGACGGGCACGCCCGTGCGGACGGCCGCGACGCGGCCGCCGCGCACGTCGAGCGCCACGCCCGGCTCGATGGGGGTCCCCCCTGCTCGAGCGCCGTCGAGAGCTTGGGGGAGGGTGCCGAGCCAGGCCTGCTCCAGCCAGTACGTCCGCGTCTGCTCGGTGGGGGTCACGTGCAGGCCAGCCCTTCCAGTACGTCGGCGAGCGCGCGCACTCCGGCCACGCAGTCGTCCTCGGCCGCGGATTCGGCCGGGGAGTGCGAGACACCGGTGGGGTTGCGCACGAACAGCATGGCGGTCGGGACGGTCCCGGACAGGATTCCGGCGTCGTGTCCGGCGCCCGTGCCGAGCACCGGCACCTTCAGGTCGGTGTCCGTGCCCAGGAGGCGGGCGAGTTCGTCGCGCAGGGCGTGGTCGAACTCGACGACGGGGGTGAAGGACTCGCGGACCACGTCCAGGTCGGCGCCGTGAGCGGCGGCGTACTCGCGGGCCGCCTTCTCGACGCCGGTGACCACGGTGTCCAGGGTCGTCTGGTCGGCGGCGCGGGAGTCGAGCCAGCCGCGCACCAGGGACGGGATCGCGTTGACGCCGTTCGGCTCGACGGCGATCTTGCCGAAGGTGGCGACGGCGCCCGCGAGCGCGGCCTCGCGCCGGGCCGCGAGCACGGTCTCCGCGTACGGCAGCATCGGGTCGCGCCGGTCGACGAGCCGGGTGGTGCCCGCGTGGTTGGCCTCGCCCCGGAAGTCGAACCGCCACCGCCCGTGCGGCCAGATGGCACTGGCCACACCGACGGCGTCGCCGGTCAGGTCGAGGGCGCGGCCCTGCTCGACGTGCAGTTCGACGAAGGCGCCGATGCGCGCGAGCCGCTCCGGGTCGGGTCCGAGGGCGTCGGGGTCGTACCCGGCGGCCTCCATGGCCCTGGGCAGGGTGACCCCGTCGGCGTCGGTGAGCCGGTGCGCCTGCTCGACGGTGAGGTGCCCGGCGGTCAGCCGCGAGCCGGTGCAGGCAAGGCCGAACCGGGCGCCCTCCTCGTCACCGAAGTTGACGAGGGCGAGCGGCTTGGTGAACCGCGCGTTCCTGCCGCGCAGTTCGTCGAGGGCGGCGAAGGAGGACACGACGCCCAGCGGCCCGTCGAAGGCCCCGCCGTCGGGCACGGAGTCGAGGTGCGACCCGGTGACCACGGCGTCCCCGGCCTCGGGGTCGCCGAGCCAGGCCCACTGGTTGCCGTTGCGGTCGACCTCGTAGGCCAGCCCGCGGTCCTCGGCCTGCTGCCGGAACCAGGCCCGGCACTCGGCGTCGGCCGCGGTCCAGGCGAAGCGCCGGTAACCGCCGGACCCGGGGTGGCGCCCGATGGGGAGCAGTTCCCGCCACATCGTGTGGAAGGAGTCGCCCACGGCGGGCGCCGGGGTCCGCGCCGCGGCCGGACGGACCTCGTCCGGGTCGGCGGGATGCCGCGTCACGCCTCCTCGCCCTCGCGCATGGGCACGCGCACCCCGCGTTCACCGGCCACCGACTCCGCGATGTCGTACCCGGCGTCCACGTGCCGGATCACGCCCATGCCGGGGTCGTTGGTGAGCACCCGGCGGATCTTCTCCCCGGCGAGCGCGGTGCCGTCGGCGACCGTCACCTGTCCGGCGTGGATGGACCGTCCCATGCCGACGCCGCCGCCGTGGTGGATCGACACCCAGGACGCGCCCGAGGCCACGTTCACCATCGCGTTCAGCAGGGGCCAGTCGGCGATCGCGTCGGAGCCGTCGAGCATGGCCTCGGTCTCCCGGTACGGGGAGGCGACGGAGCCGCAGTCGAGGTGGTCCCGGCCGATCACGATCGGCGCCTGGAGCTCACCGCTCGCGACCATGTCGTTGAACCGCTCGCCCGCCTTGTCGCGCTCGCCGTAGCCGAGCCAGCAGATGCGGGCGGGCAGGCCCTGGAAGTGGACGCGCTCGCCGGCCAGCTTGATCCAGCGCGCCAGGGACTCGTTCTCGGGGAACAGCTCCAGGATCGCCTTGTCGGTCTTGGCGATGTCGGACGCCTCACCGGACAGCGCGGCCCAGCGGAACGGGCCCTTGCCCTCGCAGAACAGCGGCCGGATGTAGGCGGGGACGAAGCCGGGGAAGGCGAACGCCCGCTCGTACCCGGCGAGTTGGGCCTCGCCGCGGATCGAGTTGCCGTAGTCGAAGACCTCGGCGCCGGCGTCCATGAAGCCGACCATGGCCTCGACGTGCCGGGCCATGGACTCGCGGGCCCGGGTGGTGAAGCCGGCCGGGTCCTTGGCGGCCGCGTCGGCCATGTCGTCGAAGTCGGTGCCCAGCGGCAGGTAGGCCAGCGGGTCGTGGGCGGAGGTCTGGTCGGTGACGATGTCGATGGGCGCGCCCATCGCGAGGAGCTGCGGTACGAGTTCGGCGGCGTTGCCGAGCACGCCGATGGACAGGGGCTTGCGCTGGTCGCGCGCCTCCACGGCCAGGTGGAGGGCGTGCTCCAGGGAGTCGGCCTTCACGTCGAGGTAGCGGTGCTCGATGCGCCGCTCGATGGCGCGCGGGTCGCAGTCGACGCAGATGGCCACGCCGTCGTTCATGGTGACGGCGAGGGGCTGGGCGCCGCCCATGCCGCCGAGGCCGGCGGTCAGGGTGATGGTCCCGGCGAGCGTGCCGCCGAACTTCTTCGCGGCGACGGCGGCGAAGGTCTCGTAGGTGCCCTGGAGGATGCCCTGGGTGCCGATGTAGATCCAGGACCCGGCGGTCATCTGGCCGTACATGGTCAGGCCGAGGGTCTCCAGGCGGCGGAACTCCTCCCAGTTGGCCCAGTCGCCGACGAGGTTGGAGTTGGCCAGCAGCACCCGCGGGGCCCACTCGTGGGTCTGCATGACGCCGACCGGGCGGCCGGACTGGACGAGCATGGTCTCGTCGGCCTTGAGGGTCCGCAGTGTGCGGACCATGGCGTCGAAGGAGCGCCAGTCGCGGGCGGCCTTGCCGGTGCCGCCGTAGACGACGAGCTTGTCGGGGTGCTCGGCGACCTCGGGGTCGAGGTTGTTCTGGAGCATCCGCAGGGCGGCTTCCTGCTGCCATCCCAGGGCGCTCAGTTCCGTACCGCGCGGCGCTCGTACGGGGCGGGGTCCTGACATGGTCTGCCTCCTGGTGGGTGCTCCCGGGATTATTACTGCGTCTATTCACATCCTGGCTTGATGAATAGAACTAGTCAATACGTGCGCGCCGTCCGGCGCGCGCGGCCTGGGCGGATGTTTGCCCGGCTCCAGGTCAGGAAGGCAGGACCTGGAGGCACACCGACGGGACCGGGGGCACGGCATGGCCGAGAACATCAACGGCGACACCGACGACGACATCGACGAGGGCGTCAACGAGGGCATGGACCGGAGCCTCGCCGAGGCGGACCGCGAGCGGGCCGCGCGGCGGGACCAGGCGGTGCGGGCCGCGGTTGCGCAGGGGCTGCTCGCCCCCGGCTCCGCCGTCGTGGGTCTGCTCGACGTGGTCGGCATCCGGGAGTCCGCGGCGGCGCTCCGGGCGGCGTTCGAGGCGGTGCTGGCGCCGGGAACCCCGGTGCTGCACGCCTTCGCGGTCAAGGCGACCCCGCTCGTGCCCGTCCTGCGGCTGCTGCACGAGGAGGGCGTCGGCGCCGAGGTGGCGAGCCCGGGGGAACTGGCGCTGGCGCGGGCGGCCGGGGTGCCGCCGGCCCGTACCGTCCTGGACTCCCCCGCGAAGACGCCGGCCGAGCTGCGCGAGGCGCTGGAACTGGGCATCGCCGTCAACGCGGACAACCCCCAGGAGCTGGCCCGCATCGACGCCCTCGTGGGCTCCGGCACCCCTCGCTCACCGCTGGGGATACGGGTGAACCCGCAGGTCGGCGGGGGTGCCATCGAGGCGCTGTCGACGGCCACGGCGACCTCGAAGTTCGGGGTGGCGCTGCGCGACGAGGGCGCCCGCGAGTGGGTCGTGCGGGCGTATCTCGACCGTCCGTGGCTGACCCGGCTGCACGCCCACACCGGGTCCCAGGGCATCCCGCTGTCCCTGATGGCGCAGGGCGTGGCGCGGACGTACGAGCTCGCCGAGGAGATCAACGCGCGCGCGGGACGGCTGCAGATCGACACCCTCGACATCGGCGGCGGGCTGCCGGTGAACTTCGGCTCCGAGGCGACCGCACCGACGTACGCGGACTACGCGCGGCTGCTGCGCGAGGTGGTGCCGGGGCTGTGCGAGGGGCGGTACGGGCTGGTGACCGAGTTCGGGCGGTCGCTGCTGGCCAAGCAGGGCACGACGGTGGCGCGGGTGGAGTACACCAAGAGCGCCGGGGGGCGGCCGGTCGCCGTGACCCACGCGGGCGTGCAGGTCGCGACGCGCACGGTCTACGTGCCGGAGGCCTGGCCGCTGCGCCTGGCCGCGTACGACGCGAAGGGGCGGCCCAAGCCGGGACCCGAGGTGGTGCAGGACGTGGCCGGGCCCGCCTGCTTCGCGGGCGACCTGCTCGCCGAGGCCCGCGCGCTCGCCCTGCTCGAACCGGGCGACCATGTGGCGGCGCTGGACACCGGGGCCTACTACTTCGCCCACCACTACGCCTACAACTCCCTGCCCCGGCCCGGGGTCCACGGCTACGTCCCGGACGGTTCCGGAGGCGTCGCGTTCGCCCTCGTGCGCGAGCCGCAGCCGGTCGAGGAGATCGTGGCCGAGTCCGGAGGGGCGCACGCGTCGGCCCTCACCACCTTGGGCACACCCGGGCGCGCCTGAGGAACGCCGGAGGCCTCGCGGCACGTCCTGGACTGTGAGGCGAGGCGCGTCCAGGACCCCGAGCGCGTGTGCGTCCACGGCGCCGTGGCACGTCAAAGGCCTTGAGACGCACCGCGGATACGGCGCGACCCGCCCGAAATCCGGTTCAGTCGACCCACATTAGCCGCTCGGTCGCATGTTCCACCGGAAAATGCCCGTAACCCTCACCACCGGCGTGCACCGTGCGTAGCCTCGGCATCACTCAGCCGAACCCCCGGTGGGAGAGGAACAACGGTGCCCGGAATCGACGAGTGCCTACTGGAAGCCATGCGGCTGCCCGGTGCCAGAGGCGCCGCGCTGGTCGACTGGACGAGCGGGCTTGCCCTGGGCACCGTCGGGGAGCCCCCGGGCGGCGACCACGAGACCACCGCGGCGGAGGCCGCCGAACTGGCCCGGCTGGCCGCCGAGCACGGCGCCTTCGCCGCCGCCGAGGACCCCGACGGCGAGCGTCCCCCGGTGGAGGACCTGATCGTCAGCAACCGCGACAGCTACCACCTGCTGCGGTTCGTGGACACGTCCTTCGACAGCAGCGTGTTCCTGCACCTGTGGCTGACCCGCGCCGAAGGCAACCTCGCCCTGGCCCGCATACGCCTGGGCGAGATGGCCGAGCGGCTGGTGCTGGGATGACCGTGGTCGACATCCCGTCCCCGCCCCAGCTGCCGGTGCGCAACAAGCCGGCCGACGAGGACCGGGCCTGGGGCGGCCTCTCGCCGATGCTGACCCGGCTCGCCGCCGAGCAGGCGACCGGCGTCCTGGTCCGCGAGCACGGCACGCTCTACCTCGACGAGGGCCGGGTGACGCACGCCGAGAGCCCTCTCAGCCCCGGCCTCGACCTGCTGCTCACCGCCCACGGCACGCTGACGGCCGAGGCGTGGCGGGACGCGCTGACCCGGGCCGACGACCGGCACGGCGCCGCGCACCTGCTGCTGGCCGGCGGCCATCTGACCGAGGGTGCGCTGGAGCTGTGCCATCTGGGCGCGCTCCACGACGCCGCCTACTTCGCGCTCGCCCCGAGCAGCACCCCGGGCCGGTTCCGCTACGGCATCGCCCACCCGCTCGGCCCCGTCCTGCCGGTCCCGTTGGCCGCCCTGGAGCGCGAGATCCTGCGCCGCCGCGAGCTGCTGCACCGCGTCTGGCCCGACGCCGGGCCGGACAGCGCCCCGCTGGTGCGGACGCCCACCACCGCGGCACCGGGACTGACGCCCCGCCAGCAGACGCTCCTGGAGCGGATCGACGGCACCCGCACGGCCACGGATCTGGCCAGGGAACTGGGCCGGCAGGCCTTCCACACCCTGGTGGACGTACGGCGTCTGGCGGCCGCCGGGCTCGTCGCGCCGGCCGTCGCACCGAAGGAGGCGCCCGTACCGGACGGCGCCGGACAGACCCCCACGCTCGCCGACCGGCTGGCGTACACCACCGACCCCCACATCACGCTGCTGAAGAGGCTCAGGGATGCGCTGGAGGCCCTTTGAGAGGAGACACCGGATGGCAGCAGCCGAGCCCGAGATCCTGGACGAGCTGCGTCGGCTCAGAGCCCGGGTACCCCAGCTCACCGGCGCCCTCGCCGCCAGTGTCGACGGCCTTGTACTGGCCCACGACACCCCCGGCGTGGAGCCGGAGAGCTTGGCCGCGCTCACCGCTACCTCGCTCGGCGTCGCCGTGCGCATGGCGGACGTGACCGGCCAGGGCGATCTGCGCGAACTGCTCGTGCGGGGCGTCCACGGCTATGTCGCGACCTACGCGGCAGGCCGCACCGCGGTGCTGACCCTGCTCGCGGAGGACCGCGTCAACGTCGGCCGTCTGCACCTGGAGGGCCGCCGGGCGGGCGCACGCATCGGGGAACTGGTCGACGCCGAGGCGGCCAAGGCTCCCGACAGGACACCCGAGAAGACGGTGAAACCGGCCACCAGGACCGGCACCGCACGAACCAGGACCACCCGCGCGCTGCGCACCACCGCCACCAACGCGCACACCACCACCGAAAGCTGACAGAACAAGGAGACCCCGGCCATGGCCAATACCGAGACCTGTCTGAAGGAAGCGCTCGCCTCCATCGAGGGAGCGACAGCCGTCGCGCTCGTCGACTACACCAGCGGCATGGCGCTGGGCACGATGGGCGGCAGCAAGAGCTTCGACCTGAACGTCGCCGCCGCGGGCAACACCGACGTCGTACGGGCCAAGATGCGCACGATGGAACACCTCGGCCTCAAGGCGCAGATCGAGGACATCCTGATCACGCTGAGCGACCAGTACCACCTGATCCGTCTGATCAGTGGGCGCGGCGGGAACGGACTGTTCCTCTACCTCGTCCTCGACGCCAAGCGGGCCAACCTGGCGATGGCCCGCCACCAGCTGAGGAGAATCGAGGAGGAGCTGGAGGTCTGACCCCTGCCCGCCGGGGTCGGACCCGCAGGATCTGCCCTAGCCGAGCGCCGCGGTGCGGCGGCGTGCTCCGCCCGGGGCCGCGTCGCCCGCCGCGAGGCCGGTACCGCGGTAGCCCCGCACCGTCCGGCCCGCGGGGCGCCCGCCCCGCTTGCCCAGCCAGTCGACGCGCACCCACAGCAGCGTGTCCTCGGCCCGCTCCAGCCGCCCGAGCCAGCCGGCCTTGAGCCACAGGCCCACCCCGGCGCCGGCCAGCAGCAGGCCGCCGGCCGCGGGCAGGACGAAGGAGCCGGCCAGCGCCGCCAGGAAGGCCGGAGCGAGCCACCAGCGGTGCCCCCGGCGCCAGACGCGCACGCTCACCGCCCGGTCCTGGAGCACGTCGTGGCGTCCGGCCCGGGAGGCGCCCCTGGCCAGGGCCCTGTAGCGCCGGCGCCGGGCGCAGGCCACGACGGCCGCCGTCACCAGGAACAGCGCGGCCCCCGCCAGGACACCGATCCGGCGCCCGGTCAGCCCCGGCACCAGTACGCCGATCCCCGCCGCGAACACCCCGAGCCACCACAGCGGCGCGGCTCCGGCCCGCACCACGACGGCCACCCGGGCCAGGCCCTGACCTCCCCGACCTGTGCGACCAGCCCGCGCCATGCCCTGCCTCCTCGTCGTCCCGGCACCCTCGTTCGGGCGGGCAGGCTAGCGACCGTTGGTGAGACGAGTCTGAGAGCACCTCCGAAAGCACCCGGGGCCCCGGGCGTCACGAGGTGTCACTCCACGAAGAGCCCCCGCGCCGCGGCCTTCCCGTCGAACTCCTCCAGGCGGGCCTGCGCGTCGGGCAGGTCGTCGCACATCGCCTCCAGGAGCACCCGGCCGAGCAGCATCGGCGCACAGGCGGTGTCGAAGGCGAGGCCGGTGCCCACGGCGGCGGGCAGCAGCAGGTCGGTGTGCTTGGCGACCGGCGCGAAGGCCGAGTCCGCGACCGTGACGACGGTCAGCCCCGCCTCCTTGGCGTGGGCGAGGGTGTCCACCACCTCCCGCGGGTGGCGTGGCAGCGCGAAGCACAGCAGCGCCGAGGCGCCCGCCCGTACGGCGCCGTCGATGCGGTCCTCAATCATCGTGCCGCCCTCGTCGAGCAGCCGTACGTCCGGGTGGACCTTGGCGGCGAAGTACGCGAAGCCGTAGGCCTGGGCGGCGGCGGCCCGTAGGCCGAGGACCGGCAGCGGGCGTGAGGCGGCGAGCACCTGTCCCGCCCTGCGCACCGGCCGGGGATCGGCCAGCGCCTCCGCCAGGTGCCTGAGGTTCTCGATCTCGGCCTCGACCGCCTGCTGGTACTCGTTGTACGAGGCCGGCTGCGCCACCGGTTCGGCGGGCGCGACCTCGCGCAGGTGCCGGCGCAGCGCCGGGTAGCCGTCGAAGCCCAGGGCGACCGCGAAGCGGGTCACCGACGGCTGGCTGACCCCGGCGAGTTCGGCCAGCTCGACGCTGGACAGGAAGGGCACGTCGGCGGCCCTGCGCACCATGCTGTGCGCGATGCGCCGCTGGGTCGGTGTGAGCCGGTGCCCCTCGAAGAGCGCCTGCAGCCGTGCGGCAGGGCTGTCGGTCACGCTCATGACGTGCTCCCCCTCCAGATGTCGTCGACGCCCCGGGAGGGTATCTCCCCGACCAGTTTCTATTCAGACACCAAGAACTCTGCATGAGGCCATACAGCCAGGGCAAGAGAATGGCCAAGTATGATTAAACCCGGCCATAAATGCTCAGAACGTGACATTCCGTGCGCTTAGTGTGAGCGGGCCCCGTCGGTGTCGCCGGCCGCAGCCCCGGCGACGCCGACGGCGGCCCGCCCCCGTCCCGACCGGGGGGCTATCCCCAGTGCGGTGGGCGGCCCGGCTCCCTAGCCTGGTCCGCATGAGCGGAATGGACGGGCGGGACACGGACCTGAAGAAGGACCTCGACGCCTCCCTGCAGGCCCGCAGGGAGCTGGGCGAGGAGTACGAGTCGGCGCTGGTCGACTCGTTTCTGGAGAAGGTCGACCAGCGCATCGACGGGGCCGTCGAGCGCCGGATGCGCCGGCAGTTCGCCGAGCAGCAGATGACGGCGGCGCGGGGCTCCCGCGCGCCGAAGGCCACCGACTCCTGGGGCGAGCGCTTCGGCTTCGGCATCGTCTCGCTGGTGCTGGCGGTGCCGCTGTCCGCGATCGGCGGGGCGGTCGCGGACCTGCCCGGCCTCATCGTCGCCTGGGTCGGGATCGTGGGCGTCAACGCCGTCCAGGCCGCCCGCACCACCCCGGGCCTGTTCACCGCCCGCCGCCGCGACCGCGCGGAGGACGACACCTGGAAGGACTGATCGGCCGCGCGGGGGACGAGACCCGCGGCCGTTCGGCTCCCGCGACCCTGCCGTCCATGGATGAGCGCGCGAGGCCGAAGCGTATGCGCGGGGACCGCCGCACCCCCGCGGAACGGGGGGCGGGACGACGGCGGTCCCCGCGGGGGACGCGAGCCGGGTCAGGACCGGGACTTCGCGTCCGTGGCGTCCATGGAGGTCCGGGAGCCGCTCCGGAGGTCCGCGACGCCGCACGGCGCCGGCCGGGGCAGACGGCCTCCCCCGGGCGCCCCGCGCCCGGGAGGCGGTCCCCGCCCCTTCCGACGCCCACCAATGTGCCGGACGCGTGTTAAGCGGGTGCTGCGTGCACGTGACACGCACGTACCGTTTCCGCGACTGCGTCTCAGCCGCGGGTCACCGCGTGTTCCCCGCCGGCGTGCCGGCACATCGGCCGCGGCGCCGGTGCGTCAGTGCTTTCCGCCCTTGGCCAGGAAGGAGAGCAGGTCCTGACGGCTGACGACGCCGGTCGGCTTGCCCTCCACCAGCACGATCGCCGCGTCCGCCGAGCCCAGCACGGACATCAGGTCGGCGACCGGCTCGCCGGAACCGACCTGCGGCAGCGGGGCCGACATGTGCTTCTCCAGCGGGTCCTCCAGCGCGGCCCGCTTGGTGAACAGCGCGTCCAGCAGCTCCCGCTCGACCACCGAGCCGACCACCTCGGCCGCCATGACGTCCGGGTGACCGGCGCCCGGCTTCACGATCGGCATCTGCGAGACGCCGTACTCGCGCAGCACCTCGATGGCCTCGCCGACGGTCTCGTCCGGGTGCATGTGGACCAGGGACGGGATGGAGCCGCCCTCCTTGTCGCTGAGCACGTCGGCGACGCGGGCGCTCGGGCCCTCGTCCTCCAGGAAGCCGTAGTCGGCCATCCACTCGTCGTTGAAGATCTTCGACAGGTACCCGCGCCCGCTGTCCGGCAGCAGGACCACCACGACGTCGTCCGGGCCGAGCCGCTCGGCCACCCGCAGCGCCCCGACGACGGCCATGCCGCAGGAGCCGCCGACCAGCAGGCCCTCCTCCTTGGCGAGGCGGCGGGTCATCTGGAAGGAGTCCTTGTCGGAGACGGCGACGATCTCGTCGGCCACGCCCTGGTCGTAGGCGGTCGGCCAGAAGTCCTCACCGACGCCCTCGACGAGGTAGGGCCGCCCGGAGCCGCCGGAGTACACCGAGCCCTCCGGGTCGGCGCCGATGACCTTGACCTTGCCGCCGCTGGCGTCCTTCAGATAGCGCCCGGTGCCGGAGATGGTGCCGCCGGTGCCGACGCCGGCCACGAAGTGCGTGATCCTGCCCTCGGTCTGCTCCCACAACTCGGGACCGGTGGAGTGGTAGTGCGACAGGGGGTTGTTCGGGTTCGAGTACTGGTCGGGCTTCCAGGCTCCGGGAGTCTCACGGACCAGCCGGTCGGAGACGTTGTAGTAGGAGTCCGGGTGCTCCGGCGCGACGGCCGTCGGGCACACGACCACTTCGGCGCCGTACGCGCGCAGCACGTTGATCTTGTCCGTGGAGACCTTGTCAGGGCACACGAAGATGCACTTGTAGCCCTTCTGCTGGGCCACGATGGCCAGTCCCACGCCGGTGTTCCCACTGGTCGGCTCGACGATCGTGCCGCCGGGCTTGAGCTCCCCGCTCTGCTCGGCCGCCTCGATCATGCGCAGGGCGATGCGGTCCTTCACGGAGCCGCCGGGGTTGAAGTACTCGACCTTCGCCAGGACGGTCGCCTTGATCCCCTTGGTGACGTTGTTGAGCCGAACCAGCGGGGTGTTGCCGACGAGGCTGATCATCGAGTCGTGGAATTGCACCGTTGTCTCCGGTTGCTGCAAAAGATGTGGTCGTGGTGTGCCGCCAGCCTAAGGCCAGGGGGACAGCCCGGGGGTGGGCGTTCACTCCCCGTCGAGATTGGACAACGGTCCGTACGGGGCAAGGAGTGGATGTACGGCTACGAGGAGGTGTCGGCTGGCATGACGAACATGTCGAGGGCGAGAGTGGCCCGGCGGATCGCGGCCGGCGCCGCGTACGGCGGCGGCGGACTCGGCCTGGTCGGTGCCGCGGCCGTCGGCCTGCTGCTGGCCGAGGTGCAGATGGCCAAGCGTCACGTGGGCAACGGCACGGACAACCACGTGCCGGTCGCGGACGGCCTGTACGGCCGCGCCTACGACACTCCCGGCGAGCCGCCGCTGAGCCTGGTCATGCTCGGCGACTCCACGGCCGCGGGGCAGGGGGTGCACCGGGCCGGGCAGACGCCGGGCGCGCTGCTGGCGTCCGGTCTGGCGGCGGTGGCGGAACACCCGGTGCGGATGCGCAACGTGGCGCTGCCCGGTGCCCGGTCGGACGACCTGGACCGCCAGGTGGCGCTGGTGCTCGGCGATCCGGAGCGGATGCCGGACATCTGCGTGATCATGGTCGGCGCGAACGACGTGACCCACCGGATGCCGCCGACGCGCTCGGTGCGCCATCTGTCGGCGGCGGTGCGGCGGCTGCGCACGGCGGGCGCGGAGGTCGTCGTGGGCACCTGCCCGGACTTCGGCACGATCGAGCCGGTGCAGCAGCCGCTGCGGTGGCTGGCCCGGCGGGCCTCGCGCCAGTTGGCGGCGGCGCAGACGATCGGGGCGGTGGAGCAGGGGGGCCGGACCGTGTCGCTGGGCGACCTGCTGGGTCCGGAGTTCGCGGCGAACCCGCGGGAGCTGTTCGGTCCGGACAACTACCACCCCTCGGCGGAGGGGTACGCGACGGCGGCGATGGCGGTGCTGCCGACGGTGTGCGCGGCGCTGGGCCTGTGGCCGGCCGAGGAGGAGCGTCCGGACGTCTTCCGCAGCGAGGGCTTCCTGCCGGTGGCCCGCGCGGCGGCCGAGGCCGCGTCGCAGGCGGGCACGGAGGTCACGGCGGCCCTGCCGACCGGCCCGCGCGGGCCCTGGGCCCTGCTCAAGCGGCGCCGGCGGCGCCGGGTCCCCGAGCCCGACCCGGCCTCTTCCGGGCCGTCCGAGGAGCCCCTCGCTCCGACGGGCTGGGACGAGTCCGGGGGCGGCCTCCGGGCGGTCTGAGACCGGCCCCGGCCGAACAGGGAAAGCAAGCGCTTAGAAAATTGCGGTCAGGGTCACACCCCGGCAGGAGTGACCCTGACCGTACGTACGGGTAACTTCCAAGCAGCCGCCCGCAATCGACCACACGGCCGCCCGGTCGCCCCGACCATCGCCCTCCACGAGCGCGGCGCGCCGCCCTACCGACATGGAGTCGTGATGCCCGAAGCCGTCATCGTCTCGACTGCCCGCTCCCCCATCGGCCGCGCTTTCAAGGGCTCCCTCAAGGACCTGCGCCCCGACGACCTCACCGCCACGATCATCCAGGCGGCGCTCGCGAAGATCCCCGAGCTGGATCCCCGGGACATCGACGACCTGATGCTCGGCTGCGGCCTGCCCGGCGGTGAGCAGGGCAACAACCTCGGCCGGATCGTCGCCGTGCAGATGGGCATGGACCACCTGCCCGGCTGCACCATCACCCGCTACTGCTCCTCCTCGCTCCAGACCTCCCGGATGGCCCTGCACGCGATCAGGGCCGGCGAGGGCGACGTGTTCGTCTCGGCCGGCGTCGAGATGGTCTCCCGGTTCACCAAGGGCAACTCCGACAGCCTGCCGGACACGCACAACCCGGTCTTCGCCGAGGCGGAGGCCCGCACCGCGGCCAGGGCCGAGCAGGGCGGCTCGTCCTGGCACGACCCGCGTGAGGACGGCCTGGCCCCGGACGCCTACATCGCGATGGGCCAGACCGCGGAGAACCTGGCCCGCCTCAAGGGCGTCACCCGCCAGGAGATGGACGAGTTCGGCGTGCGCTCGCAGAACCTCGCCGAGGAGGCCCTCAAGAACGGCTTCTGGGAGCGGGAGATCACCCCGGTGACGCTGCCCGACGGCACGGTGATCAGCAAGGACGACGGCCCGCGCCCCGGCGTGACCATGGAGGGCGTGGCCGGCCTCAAGCCCGTCTTCCGCCCGGACGGCCTGGTCACCGCCGGCAACTGCTGCCCGCTCAACGACGGTGCCGCCGCGGTCGTCATCATGTCCGACACCAAGGCCCGCGAGCTGGGCCTCACCCCGCTCGCGCGGATCGTCTCCACCGGTGTCTCAGCCCTGTCCCCGGAGATCATGGGACTCGGTCCGGTCGAGGCCTCCCGGCAGGCCCTGAAGCGCGCCGGGCTGACCGTGGGCGACATCGACCTGGTCGAGATCAACGAGGCCTTCGCCGCCCAGGTGATCCCGTCCTACCGCGACCTCGGCGTCGACCTGGACCGGCTGAACGTCAACGGCGGCGCGATCGCCGTGGGCCACCCCTTCGGCATGACCGGCGCGCGCATCACCGGAACACTCGTCAACTCCCTCCAGTTCCACGACAAGCAGTTCGGGCTGGAGACGATGTGCGTCGGCGGCGGTCAGGGCATGGCGATGGTGGTCGAACGCCTCAGCTGATCCACCGCGCCACCAGGGCCACATGAGAGACCGTCAGTGGCCGCTTTACCACCGGCAGTGACCGAACGGCCCGGAATCCAAGAAACGCCTTGGTTCCGGGCCGTTTTGTGATCCAATCTCATTCAGGATGTGACCTATCTCCCTTGGCAGGGAGGTTTACGCAGGTCAGCGCTTCACCCCGGAGGGCTCTGGGGCCGTATCAGGCCATAATTCTGTCCGTTTCGTGACATTACGCACTGACACTTGGATAGTCCACCCTTCAAGCTGATGTAGGAAGTCGGGGGTCGACCTTGAACCCGGGAGTACGTCAGTGAGCGCCATGCCCATCGCCTTGCTGCTCACCACGGCCGCCACCGGCGCCGTGGGCGTCGCTGTACTGCGCACGTTGTGGGTGCTGCGCCGCCAGGTCGCGGCTCTGCACACGCAGCTCGCACAGAACCACGCGGCCACCGCGCGCGCACTGCTGCCCGCCGCCCGCGGTCACGCGGACACGGAGCAGATACGTGCCGCCGTGGTGGAGGCGCTCGCCGAGGAGCGGGAGCGGGAGCTGGCCGAGGCGCGAGCGTTCTGGGCCGCGCAGGAGGCCAGGGACGCCGCCGACGCGCCCTCCCTGCTGGGACTGCCCGACAGCGAGCTGTTCCTGCCCCGGCAGGCCGATCTGACCGCCCTCGAACACCTGGAGCCGGTGACCGAGCCCGGCCCGGAGGCCGACGAGCTCTCCGGCAAGGACTGCGCCCAGGGCGGCGCCTCCGGGGAGTCCTCCGAACTGGCCGCGGCCCGCCGCCGGCACCCCTCGCACCCGGACTTCACCCCGCACCCCTCGCCCATCGGGGGCGACCACGAGCAGACGCTCGCCACGCTGGAGGACCTGGCCGAGTCCGGCGTGGAACTCGCCGACGTCCGCCCGGGCCCGCTGGGCACCCTCGACGTCTACGTCTTCGCCGACGGTACGACCCTGTGCATGACCCCCGGGCACCGCGAGACCGCGGAACGCCTGGCGGACGCCCTGCGCGCGGGCGAGACCCCGGTGCTGCTCGGCGGCTCCGGCGTCTCGGGCGCCTACACGCTCACCTTCACCTGCGGCACGGAGCAGGTCTACATCCTGGCCGACCGGGTCATCGCGTCGCTGTAACGAGCACGTCGGCCCCGAGCCTGTCCTTCTCTCAGACCCCGGCGCGTTTCAGTGCCTCCTGGACCAGGCTGACGGCCTCCTCGACCTCGGCGTCGCTCTTCAGTACGAGCGCCAGGTCGTGTCCGGCGACCGTGACCTGGTCCGCGGCGGCGAACATCCCCGCGTCCGGCATCTCTCGCGGCTCGCACCCGGGGCATTCGGCGAGCTGGGCCCGCCGGGCGAACTCCCTGGCCAGCGCCAGCGCCTCCGCCGCGCCGGCCCGTTGGAGCCGGCTCTGCGGCGCCGCCCTGAGGCGGTCGGCGAAGTGATCCACTGCCTTGGTCAGAGATGTCGTGTCAACCACGCCGCGAGAGTACGCGCCGCGGCACGACTGTTGCCAATACGCGAACCCTCAGGCACGGTGACGTGAAGGACCGGCTTCGAATGCGTCCGGAGGCGCCGATGTCCCAAGTCTTCTCCGAAGAGACCCATCGCAATCTGCTCGCCCGCATCCCCCACTGCACCGGTCGTGCCATCTCCGACTGGCTGCGCACCGTCGAAGAAGGCCCCGCGCTCCGCTTCGAGGAGAAGGTCAGCTGGCTCCGCCACGAGCACGACCTCGCGTACGGCCACGCCAAGGCGCTCATCCACGAGTACGACCTGAGAAGGGCCGCGCGCAAGCTGCTCTAGGCATGCGGCGCGGCGACCGGCGCCGAACGGGGGACACGGCGCCGAACGACGAAGGGCCCCGGGAAGACCCGGGGCCCTTGTCCTTGCTCTTGCCGGCTCTGGTCGACTCTCGTCGACGCCCGCCGTCCTTGCCTTTGTCCGGCGCGGACTAGTCGCTCTGGTTGAGGATCGCGATGAGGCGCAGGAACTCCATGTAGATCCACACCAGGGTCAGCGTGAGGCCGAAGGCCGCGAGCCACGCTTCCTCGCGCGGCGCGCCGTAGGCGATGCCGTCCTCGACCTGCTTGAAGTCCAGGGCCAGGAAGCAGGCGCCGAGGATGATGCCGATGACGCCGAAGAGGATGCCGAGCGGGCCGCTGCGGAAGCCGAGGCCGTCGCCGCCGCCGAACACCGCGAACAGCATGTTGACCATCATCAGCAGCACGAAGCCGAGCGCCGCCGCCATCACGAAGCCGTAGAACCGGCGCGTGACGCGGATCCAGCCCGCCTTGTACGCCAGCAGGACGCCGACGAAGACGGCCATCGTGCCGATCACGGCCTGCATGGCCGCGCCGCTGGCGACATGGGTGTCGACGACGTTGGAGACGACGCCGAGGAACACACCCTCGACCGCGGCGTAGGACAGGATCAGCGCGGGCGAGGCCTTGCGCTTGAAGGACTGCACCAGGGCCAGGACCATGCCGATCACCATGGCGCCGATGCCGATCCCGTAGGAACGGTTGATGTTGGCGCTGTCGACCGGCAGCAGCGCCCAGGCGAGCGCGGCCGTCAGGACCAGCGTGCCGAGCGTGGACGCGGTGCGCAGGACGACGTCGTCCATCGTCATCCGGCCGGTGGTGGCCGGGGCCTGCGGCGGCGCGCCCTGAAGGTCCTGTTGAGCGTAAGGGTTCTGCGCGTAGGGGTTGCCGCTCGGCTGGGCGTACGGGTTGCCCTGCGCGTACGGATTGCCCTGCGTGCCGACAGCGGGACCCCCGGCCTGCGGCGCGGCGTTGAAGCCCGCGTAGCCGTTGTCGCGGCTGAACCCCCGTCGCGAGAAGACCGGGTTTCTGCTCCTCATCTCACTCCTCCATGGCCGCGCGGCGCGGCCTTGGCCTCAAGGGTAATGGAAAGGCAAAGGACTGACCCCAGTACCTCGGAAGGATCTTTCCCTCGCCATGCTGCCGAACACGCTACGTTGCCGACTGATTCCCGGCCAGGAGGGGCCCCGATCCTGACCGACCCGGAACACGTCCGGAACCGGGCGGAGACCACCCGACTGTCCGTCAGCCGATCGGGAACCCGGTGTAGCCCTCGGCGAGGTCGGTCTCGGCGGCCCGGCAGGAGCTGATCCGGTCCAGACGGGCCCGTTGCAGGCGTTGCTCGAAGGCGGTGGCGTCCGGGTCGCGGTGCAGCATCGTCGTCATGTCGTAGCTGAAGCGCTCCGCCTGCCAGACGCGCCGCAGGCAGGTCGCCGAGTAGGCGTCGAGGAGTGCGGCGGACCCCGTCTCCCTCTCGTGGACGAGCGCCCGCGCGAAGGTGACGACGTCGCCGACGGCGAGGTTCAGCCCCTTGGCCCCGGTCGGCGGCACGATGTGGGCGGAGTCGCCCGCCAGGAACAGGCGGCCGTGCCGCATGGGCTCGTGGACGTAGGAGCGCATCGGGGTCACCGACTTCTGGGTGATCGGGCCGCGGCGCAGGGTCCAGTCGTCGTCGGTCTCCAGCCGCCGTTCGAGCTCGTCCCAGATCTCCTCGTCGCTCCACGCCTCGGCGTCGGTGTCCGCGGGCACCTGGAGGTAGAGGCGGGAGACGGACGGCGAGCGCATGGAGAGCAGGGCGAAACCGCGGTCCTGGCGGGCGTAGACCAGCTCGTCGTGCGAAGGGGCGACGTCGGCGAGGATGCCGAGCCAGCCGAAGGGGTACGTCCGCTCGAACACCTGGGAGAGCGAGGCCGGGACGGCCTTGCGGGCCACGCCCCAGAAGCCGTCGCAGCCGACGACGTAGTCGCACTGGAGGACGTCCTCGCGCCCCTGGTGGCGGAACCGGACGGCGGGGCGGTCGCTCTCCGCCCCCTCCACGGCCAGCGCCTCCGCCTCGAACAGCAGCGGGCCGCCCTCGTCGAGCTGGAGGGCGATGAGGTCCTTGCAGACCTCGGTCTGGGCGTAGACCATCACCGACCGTCCACCGGTGAGCGCGGGGAAGTCGACGCGGTGCCGGCGCCGGTCGAAGCGCAGCTCGATCCCGTCGTGCCGCAGCCCCTCGCGGTCCATCCGCTCCCCCGCCCCGGCCGCGCGCAGCACGTCGACGGTGCCCTGCTCCAGGATTCCGGCCCGCTGCCGGTGCTCGACGTAGGCGCGGTCGCGGCTCTCCAGGACGACCGAGTCGATCCCGGCGTTGTGGAGCAGCCGGGCGAGGAGCAGGCCGGCCGGTCCGGCTCCGATGATGCCGACGGTGGTGCGCATCGGTCGTTCCCTTCGGGTGGGCGTCGCCGCACGAGTGCGTTCGTCTGGTGAAATTTCTTTCACTGTGATGCGCCCTGAGTTTCCGTCGGGACCCGTCCGATGTCAATGGTTGTCCGCGTCGATGGGGATTCGCGTCGATGCGCGCCGGCGCCGAAGCGCGGCGGCGCGGGCGAGTGAGGGGGCGTGGGCCGCGGATGCGGGGAGACCTGCTCGACCCGCTCTCCTGCCACAGACCCCGGCACGCGGGTGAGACCGTGTGCGACGTGGGTGGTGCCCGGAGCCGGACTTGAACCGGCACGCCCGCGAAGGGGCAGCGAGGTTTAAGCTCGCCGTGTCTGCTTTCCACCATCCGGGCAGGCCATGGGCTCCGCGCTGCGGCTCCGACCCTATCGGGGCCCCGTCCCCGAACGGCGGCCGGGTGGACTCATGTTGTCTGATTTTATTGGCAACTGAGGGAGCATCAGCACTCGGGGGTGGCCATCGGCACTTGCCAACAGCCTTGCGGGCGAGCGCCGGGCGCGCACAGGGAATGACGGAATTTCACCGTCCGAACCGGGGCGCTCCCCCCGTTCTTCGCAGCCGAGCGGAAAAACGCAGCTCATCCCCGGGTATCAGGGACGGCCCTCATCCCCAGGTATGACGCGCCCGTCCTCCCTCCGACCCCAGGCGGCCCCCGGAACGGGAGCAGCGGCTGACTGCACGGGCCCGATCGGCCGCGACGATGGTCTACGTCCCGCGAACGTCGTCGTCCCGTCAGGAGCATCCACCCGTGACCACCTCTTCCATCGCCGGCCGGACCACCGCCGTGGCCGCGCGTGCCACGGATCTGTCGAAGATCTACGGACAGGGCGAGACCCAGGTGGTCGCCCTCGACCGGGTCTCCGTCGACTTCCGCCAGGCCGAGTTCACCGCGATCATGGGCCCCTCCGGGTCCGGCAAGTCCACGCTGATGCACTGCGTCGCGGGCCTGGACACGTTCTCCTCCGGCTCGGTGCGCATCGGCGACACCGAGCTCGGCTCACTGAAGGACAAGCAGCTCACCCGGTTGCGCCGGGACAAGATCGGCTTCATCTTCCAGGCGTTCAACCTGCTGCCGACGCTCACGGCCCTGGAGAACATCACGCTTCCGATGGACATCGCCGGCCGCAAGCCGGACCAGGAGTGGCTCGACTCCGTGATCCGGATGATCGGGCTCGCCGACCGGCTCGGCCACCGGCCCTCCCAGCTGTCCGGCGGTCAGCAGCAGCGCGTCGCCGTCGCCCGGGCGCTGGCGGCCAAGCCGGAGATCATCTTCGGTGACGAGCCCACCGGAAACCTCGACTCGCGCTCCGGCGCCGAGGTGCTCGGCTTCCTGCGCAACTCCGTGCGCGACCTGGGCCAGACGGTGGTGATGGTGACCCACGACCCGGTGGCCGCGGCGTACGCGGACCGGGTGGTGTTCCTCGCGGACGGGCGGATCGTGGACGAGGTGTACGACCCCACGGCGGATTCGGTCCTCGACCGTATGAAGCAGTTCGACGGCAAGGGCCGCACCAGCTGACCTCCCGCCTTCCTCCCACCACCCCCTCGTACACCCTGGACTGAGACGAACCCATGTTCCGCACAGCCTTGCGCAACGTACTCGCGCACAAGGCCCGGCTCCTCATGACTGTGCTCGCCGTGATGCTCGGCGTCGCCTTCGTGTCGGGGACCCTGGTCTTCACCAACACCATCTCGGACGCGTTCCAGAAGAGTTCCGCCAAGGGCTTCGACCATGTCGACGTGGCCGTGCGGTCCAAGTTCCAGCAGAGCAAGGGCGACCAGGTCGGCAAGCGGCCCGAGCTGACCCAGGCGCTGCTGGACGAGAGCGCCCGCGTCCCCGGCGCCGGCTCCGTCATCGGCGTCGTGCACGGCTTCACCGCGATCGCCGACAAGGACGGCAAGCTGATCGGCGGCGGCTTCCAGTCCCAGGGCGGCAACTACTGGGGCACGAAGGACCCCCGTTACCCGCTCAAGTCGGGCGCCGCCCCGCACGGCGAGAACCAGGTCCTCATCGACTCCGAGACCGCCCGGCGTGCCGGGTACAAGGTCGGCGACACCGTCCGCGTCTCCGTCGACGGCCCCGTCCTGAAGCCCACCGTCAGCGGCATCTTCACCACCGACGACGGCAACGTCGCGGCCGGCGGCAGCCTCGCCCTGTTCGACACGGCGACCGCCCAGAAGCTGTTCGGCAAGCCGGGCACGTACGACGAGATCGACGTGCAGGCGAAGGCGGGCACCAGCCAGGCGGCGCTGAAGACGCAGCTCGACCGGGTGCTGCCGAAGGGGAAGACCGAGACGACCACCGCCGCCAAGCTCGCCGACGACCAGGCGCGGATGATCTCGGACTCGATGAGCGGACTGCGTCAGGGCCTGCTGGTCTTCGCCGGCATCGCGCTGTTCGTCGGCACGTTCATCATCGCCAACACCTTCACCATGCTGGTCGCCCAGCGCACCAAGGAACTGGCGCTGCTGCGCGCGGTCGGCGCCTCCCGCCGCCAGGTCACCCGGTCCGTGCTGATCGAGGCGTTCCTGGTGGGCACGGTGGCCGCCGTGACCGGTCTGGTCGCGGGCATCGGCATCGGCGCCGGACTGAAGTCCCTGCTGGGCTCGATGGGCGCCACCGTGCCCGACGGGCCGCTGGTCGTCACGCCCGGCACGGTCGTCGCCGCCCTCGCGGTCGGTGTCCTCGTGACCATGCTGGCCGCGTGGCTGCCCGGCCGCCGGGCTGCCAAGATCCCGCCGGTGGCGGCGATGAGCAGCCTGCACGCCCAGGCGACCGCCAAGTCGCTGGTGCTGCGCAACACCATCGGCGCCCTGTTCTCGGCCGCCGGTGTCGCCACGGTCCTGGCGGCCACGACGATGGACGACATCCAGTCCGCCCAGGCGCCCATGGGCATCGGCGCGGTGCTGCTGATCATCGGCGTGTTCATCCTGACCCCGCTGCTGTCCCGTCCGCTGATCGCCGCCACGGCCCCCGTCCTGCGCGCCTTCGGCGTCTCCGGCAAGCTGGCCCGGCAGAACTCGGTACGCAACCCGCGCCGTACGGCCGCCACCGCGTCCGCGCTGATGATCGGCCTGACCCTCATCACCGGTATGACCGTGATGGCGGGCAGCCTCCAGCACGCGATCGACAAGATGGCCTCGTCCGCGATCCGCGCCGACTACGTGGTGTCGATGGCGAACGGCAACTTCCTCTCCCCGGACGTCGACAGCAAGCTGCGCGCCACCGAGGGCGTGACGGCCACCAGCCCGCTGCGCAACGCGCCCTCCCGCATCGACGGGCAGACCGAGTTCCTCACCGGGGTGAACGGCAAGGCGATCCGCGAGCTGACCGATCTCCGGGTCGACGACGGCTCCTTCACGGTCGGCGGCACGAAGGTCGTCGTCGACGACAAGACCGCCAAGTCGCACGACTGGAAGGCCGGTTCGGTCTTCACCGCCTCCTTCGAGGACGGCAAGAAGCAGCGCCTGACCGTCGCCGGGGTCTACGAGGGCAACGAGATGATCCGCGGGATCATGCTGGACAACGCCACCCTCACGCCGCACGAGTCCCGCCCGAACGACATGCAGGTCATGGTCAAGACCTCCGACGGGGCGTCCGACGCGACCAAGGACCGGCTGGTGGAGGCCCTCGGCTCCAACCCGGCGATCAAGATCCAGGACAAGAAGGACATCTCCAACGGCATCGCGCAGATCTTCACCCTGATGCTGAACCTGCTCTACGGCCTGCTCGCCATGGCGGTGATCGTCGCGGTCCTCGGAGTCATCAACACCCTGGCGATGTCGGTGTTCGAGCGCTCCCAGGAGATCGGCATGCTCCGCGCCATCGGCCTGGACCGCAAGGGCATCAAGCGGATGGTCCGTCTGGAGTCCCTGGTGATCTCCCTGTTCGGCGGTGTCCTCGGCATCGGGCTCGGCGTCTTCTTCGGCTGGGCGGCCGGTGAGCTGCTGGGCTCCAGCCTGTCGACGTACGAGCTGATCCTGCCCTGGTCGCGGCTGGTCGTCTTCCTGCTGCTCGCGGCGGCGGTCGGCGTGCTGGCGGCCCTGTGGCCGGCCCGGCGCGCGGCCCGCCTGAACATGCTCCAGGCCATCAAGTCGGAGTAGCGGTCGCCTGTGCGACCTCGGCGCCAAAGGGGGGCCGTTCCATGACGGAACGGGCCCCCGTGGCGTATGGAGCCGGGCGGCGTGCGCTAGGCGGGCGGGGCGCCCCAGGTGCGGGCCCGCAGCGGCATCCCCGAGTCGCCGGACGCGGGGGTCCGCACGGCCAGCACCTGGTTGACCCCGATGCGGTTGCGTTCGAAGGCGAGCGCGGAGGCCGCCATGTACAGGAGCCAGACACGGGCGCGTCCGGGGCTGGTGAGCCGCACCGCCCGGTCCCAGTCCGCCTCCAGGTTGGCCACCCAGCGGCGCAGGGTGAGCGCGTAGTGCTCGCGGATCGACTCCACGTCGCGGACCTCGAAGCCGGCCCGCTCCAACTGGGTCACGGTGGAGCCGACGGGGGCGAGTTCGCCGTCCGGGAAGACGTAGGCGTCGATGAACTCGTCCACGTGGTACTCGGATTCGTCCCGCTGCGGCCGGCGGCCGATCTGGTGGTTGAGCAGCCGCCCGCCGGGCTTCAGCAGGGCGTGCAGATCACGCGCGTACCGCAGGTAGGGAGCGGCGCCGACGTGTTCGGCCATGCCGATGGAGGAGATCGCGTCGTAGGGGCCGTCGTCCACGTCCCGGTAGTCCTGGACGCGGATCTCCACCCGGTCCGTGAGCCCCTCGTCGGCGACGCGCTTGCGGGCGTACGCCGCCTGCTCCTGGGACAGGGTGACGCCGACGACGCCCACGCCGTGCTCGCGGGCCGCGTGGACGGCCATGGATCCCCAGCCGCAGCCGACGTCGAGGAGGCGCCGACCGGGCCTCAGGTCCAGCTTGCGCGAGATCAGTTCGAGCTTGTCGTGCTGGGCCTGTTCGAGGGTGGCGAGGGGTTCGCGGGCCGGCCAGTAGGCGCAGGAGTACACCATGGAGGGGCCGAGGACGAGCCCGTAGAAGTCGTTGCCGACGTCGTAGTGGTGGCTGATGGCGCGCTTGTCGCTGTGCCTGGTGTGCAGCCGGCCGCGGCGCCTGCGGACCTCCTCGCGCGGCGGGGCGGGCGGCAGCGGCGGGCCGCCCAGCTTCACCAGGCCGCGGACGGCGGCGCGGGCCTGCGGGTCGCGCAGCGTCCCGGCGAGACCGGGGGCGTCCTCGCCACGCTCCCAGATCAGGCCCGAGAGCAGTTCCAGCGCGGTGTAGAGGTCGCCCTCGACGGTCAGGTCGCCGGCCACCCAGGCGCGGGCCAGGCCCAGTTCGCCCGGCTTGAACAGCAGCCGCCGCAGGGCCCGGCGGTTGCGTACGACGAGCATCGGTGCGTCCGGCGGCCCCGCCTCGGAACCGTCCCAGGCGCGGACGCGCACGGGAAGCGGGGTCCCCACCAGTTGTTCGAGGAGTCGTGTGAGCCGCAGCGCGGCATCGGGCATGGTGCACACCTCCATGACGACGAACGCCGGAATGTCATCCACCACGTAAACACCGGGACGCACCGGGCGCAGTCCCGCAACGGAGTTACGACTGGGCAAACACCACCGTTCCACCGCAACGGCTCCGTGTCACGACGGGCGGAACGCCGAAGGACCTCCCGCACCACGGATGGCGGGAGGTCCTTCGGTTCGTGCGTCGGACCGGGAGGCCGTACGGCCCGGAGGTCAGAGACCCGGAAGCCGGGAGGCCTGGGTCAGGAGGCCTTGGCCTTCTCCTCGGTCTTCCCCGCGGCGGCGGGCACCGGCGCGGGCTTGGCGGCCTCGTAGAACTCCTCGCGGGGGTTCTCCATGGCGCCGAGGGAGACGACCTCGCGCTTGAGGAACATGCCGAGGGTCCAGTCGGCGAAGATGCGGATCTTCCGGTTCCAGGTCGGCATGGCCATGCCGTGGTAGCCGCGGTGCATGTACCAGGCGAGGCGTCCCTTGAGCTTGATCTTCATCTTGCCCATGACGATCATCGCGACGCCCTTGTGCAGGCCGAGACCCGCGACCGCGCCCTTGTTGGCGTGCTCGTAGTCCCCCTGCGGGAAGCCCCGCATCTGGGAGATCACGTTGTCGCCGAGGACCTTGGCCTGGCGCAGCGCGTGCTGGGCGTTCGGCGGGCACCAGGCGTTCTCGTTGCCCGCCCGGCGGCCGACGAGGTCGGGCACCTGCGCGTTGTCACCGGCGGCCCAGATGTAGTCCGTGCCCTGCACCTGGAGGGTGGGCGCGCAGTCGACGTGGCCGCGCGGGCCGAGCGGCAGACCGAAGCGGGACAGCACCGGGTTGGGCTTGACGCCCGCGGTCCACACGATGGTGCTGGAGTCGACCTCGAGGCCGTTCTTGAGCACCACGTGGCCGTCGACGCAGGACTCCATGGAGGTGGAGAGGTAGACCTCCACACCGCGGCCCTCGAGGTGCTCCCTGCCGTACTGGCCGAGCTTGGGGCCGACCTCGGGGAGGATCTTGTCGGCGGCGTCGACGAGGATGAAGCGCATGTCCTCGCGGGACACGTTGTTGTAGTACTTGGCCGCGTCCCGGGCCATGTCCTCGACCTCACCGATGGTCTCGGCGCCGGCGAAGCCACCGCCGATGAAGACGAAGGTGAGCGCCTTGCGGCGGATCTCCTCGTCGGTGGTGGAGTCGGCCTTGTCGAGCTGCTCCAGGACGTGGTTGCGCAGTCCGATGGACTCCTCGATGCCCTTCATGCCGATGCCCTGCTCGGCGAGGCCGGGGATCGGGAAGGTGCGGGACACCGCGCCCATCGCGATGACCAGGTAGTCGAAGGGCAGCTCGTACGCCTCGCCGACCAGCGGGGCGACCGTGGCGACCTTGCGGTCCTGGTCGATGGTGGTGACCCGGCCGGTGAGGACCTCCGCCTTGGGCAGCACGCGTCGCAGCGGGACGACGACGTGCCGGGGCGAGATGCTGCCGGCTGCGGCTTCGGGGAGGAAGGGCTGGTAGGTCATGTACGAACGGGGGTCGACGACCGTGACGGTCGCCTCTCCGTAGCGCATCTTCTTGAGGATGCGCCGAGCTGCGTACAGGCCTACGTACCCACCGCCTACTACGAGGATCCTGGGACGCTCCGTGGTGCTCATGGCATCGAGTATCCACCTGCTCCAGGGGGGTCGCTCGTGCGCCCCTTCACAAGGTTCGACAGCCCCTGTGGTAAACTCCGCGCCCCCGTTCGGCGAGCTCTGATGGCCACAGGCGGCCGCCGTCCGGTTCGGACCGTTGTCAAGACCGCGTGAGCTGCTCATCTGACCGAAGTCGGTCCCCCGCCGAGGGGCCGCGCGGCCCTTCCGGAACCACTTCCCGGCGCTCACCCGAGCACCGCTTTCCGCCTGCTGAGACCCCGAAAAGGCCCCCGGAGGCCCTTTCGGCCCTTGACACGGGCGAATTCCTTGTGAAGAACTTCACGAAGTTTTACTGGCGGAACGTCACCGGGGGGCGCCGAACGGGCCCCCGGGTGCGCTCACACGGTATCCGAACTGCTCAACCGCAGGCTACTGGCCAGTAGAACCAGGGGGAGGACGAGCCTACGCCACGGACCACGCGATGCCGTCGAGGATGTCGTGCTCGCTCACGACGACCTCCTTCGCGCCGATCCGCTCCATGACGGCCAGCAGGACCAGCGCGCCCGCGCCGATGACGTCGACACGGCCCGGGTGCATGGAGGGGGTCGCCGCGCGCTCGGCGTGCGTGGAGCGCAGCAGGCGGTCGCTGATCTCGCGGACGCGCTCGCGGGAGACACGCGAGTGGTGGATGGCCGCCGAGTCGTATCCGGGCAGCTCCTGGGAGATCGCCGACACCGTCGTCACCGAGCCGGCCAGGCCCACCAGGGTGCGCGCCTCGCGCAGCGGGACCGTCTTCTCCGCGAGGTCGAGCGCGGCCTCGATGTCGGCGCGTACGGCGGCGATCTGCTTCTCCGTCGGCGGGTCGGTGACCACCCCGTCCCGCACCAGGTGACGCTCCGTCATGCGGACGCAGCCCACGTCCACCGAGCGCGCCGCGCGGACGTGGTCGTCGCCCACGACGAACTCCGTCGAGCCGCCGCCGATGTCGACCACCAGGAAGGGCCGGGCGAGGTCCGTACGGCCCGTCAGCTCCTTCGTCGCGCCGGTGAAGGAGAACTCCGCCTCCTGGTCACCGGAGATCACCTCGGGCTCGACGCCGAGGATGTCCATCACCCCGCGCACGAACTCGTCCCGGTTCTCGGCGTCCCGGGAGGCGGAGGTGGCCACGAAGCGCAGCCGTTCGGCGCCGTGCTCCTTGACGGCCCGGGCGTACTCCCGGCAGGCCGCGAAGGTCCGCTCCAGCGCCTCGGGGGCGAGCCGGCCGGTGCGGTCGACGCCCTGGCCGAGCCGCACGATGGTCATGCGCCGGTCCAGCTCGCGCAGTTCGCCCGTCGCCGGGTCGGCGTCCGCGACCAGCAGACGGATGGAGTTCGTACCGCAGTCGACGGCGGCGACCCGGGTCATGCGCCGTCCTCCCCGGTCTCCAGGGGACCGGCGGCGGACCGGCCGCCTTCGGAGGTCCCGGTCTGACGCCCCTCGCCGGACGGCGGCTGCGCGGGCGTCACACACGGGCCCTTGCGCCACCACTCGGGCAGCATCGCGATCGCCTCGTCGCCGAGCGGGTTCACACCGGGCCCCGCGGCGAGCGAGTGGGCGACCAGGACGTGCAGGCACTTCACCCGGTCCGGCATGCCGCCCGCGCTGGGGAAGCCCGTCAGCTTCTCGATCTCGTCCCGGCGCCGGATGTAGTCCTCGTGCGCGGCCCGGTACGCGGCCGCCAGTTCCGGGTCGGTGGCCAGCCGCTCCGTCATCTCCTTCATCACGCCGTCGGCCTCCAGCGTGCCGATGGCCGAGGCGGCGCGCGGGCACGTCAGGTAGTACAGCGTGGGGAAGGGCGTGCCGTCGGGCAGCCGCGGTGCCGTCTCCACGACGTCGGGCTGCCCGCAGGGGCAGCGGTGCGCGATCGCGCGCAGCCCGCGCGGCGGCCGCCCGAGCTGCTGCTCGAAGGCCTCGATGTCCGCCTCGGTGGGCTCGGTGCGCTCAGTGGACGGCGGTGGGGTTTCCATGCCTTGCGTACATCTCTCTGTCAGTTCACTGGTCGGAGGCGTCGGACTTGTCGACTCCGTCCCAGACGTTGGCGTACCAGGGGCGGCGGGCCGTCCCCCGCTCGGCGCGGGACCGCTCGGCCGGGCCCGGTTCGACCACGGAGTAGCCGGTCTCCCCGGGCTTCACGTAGTGCAGCCGCCGCCGGATCTGCTGTTCGGCGTAGGCGTCGTCCTGCCAGCGTGCCTTGAGGTCGCGCAGTTGTTCCACCCGCTGCTGGGCCTGCCGCTTCTGGCGTTGCAGGTCGGCGATGTCGGCGCGCTGGGAGACGTACTGCCGCATCGGGTACGCGAGGGCGACCACCATCGAGCACAGCACCAGCGCGAGCAGCGCCGCGCGGCCGGTGAGGCGGGAGCGGCGGGCCTGGCGCCGGGTCTGCGAACGGTAGACGCGGGCCGCGGTCTGCTCACCGAGCAACCTGATCCTGGTCGTGGTGGAGAACCGGTCCCGGTCCTTGACGGCCATCGTCCCGCCTCCCGTTCGTGCCCGCGCACACACGTGCGTACGTCCCCGGACACGGTACGGGACCGGGTACGGGGACGTACGTGCGACGGGCGAAGCCGTACGCTGTGCGGCTCAGCCGCCGTGGCGGCCGGGCCCTTGTCGTGCCTACTGGGCGGAGCGGAACCGCGGGAAGGCCGAGCGGCCCGCGTACACCGCGGCGTCGTCGAGGATCTCCTCGATGCGCAGCAGCTGGTTGTACTTGGCGACGCGCTCGGAGCGGGCCGGGGCGCCGGTCTTGATCTGGCCGCAGTTGGTGGCGACGGCCAGGTCGGCGATCGTGACGTCCTCGGTCTCGCCGGAGCGGTGGGACATCATGCACTTGAAGCCGTTGCGCTGGGCCAGCTCGACGGCGTCCAGGGTCTCGGTGAGCGAACCGATCTGGTTCACCTTCACGAGCAGCGCGTTGGCGGCGCCCTCCTCGATGCCGCGGGCGAGACGCTCGGGGTTGGTGACGAACAGGTCGTCGCCGACGAGCTGGACCTTGTCGCCGAGCTTGTCGGTGATGACCTTCCAGCCGGCCCAGTCGTCCTCGAACAGCGGGTCCTCGATGGAGACGAGCGGGTAGGCGGCCACCAGCTCCTCGTAGTACTCGGTCATCTCCGCCGCGGAGCGGTCCTTGCCCTCGAAGAGGTACTTGCCGTCCTTGTAGAACTCGGAGGCGGCGACGTCGAGCGCGAGGGCGATCTGCTCGCCGGGCGCGTAGCCGGCCTCCTTGATCGCTTCGAGGATGAGGTCGAGGGCCTCGCGGTTGGAGCCGAGGTTCGGGGCGAAGCCGCCCTCGTCGCCCAGGCCGGTGGACAGGCCCTTGCTCTTCAGGACCTTCTTCAGGGTGTGATAGACCTCGGTGCCCCAGCGCAGGGCCTCGGAGAAGGACTCCGCGCCGATCGGGGCGATCATGAACTCCTGGATGTCCACGTTGGAGTCGGCGTGCGAGCCGCCGTTCAGGATGTTCATCATCGGCACCGGCAGCAGGTGCGCGTTCGGACCGCCCAGGTAGCGGAAGAGGGGGAGGTCCGAGGCCTCGGAGGCGGCGTGGGCGACGGCGAGGGAGACGCCGAGGATGGCGTTGGCGCCCAGCGAGCCCTTGTTGTCGGTGGCGTCCAGGTCGAACATGGCCTGGTCGATCAGGCGCTGCTCGGTGGCGTCGTAGCCGACGAGCTCCGGGCCGATCTGCTCGATCACGGCGAGGACGGCCTTCTCGACGCCCTTGCCCTGGTAGCGGTTGGGGTCGCCGTCACGGAGCTCGACGGCCTCGAAGGCGCCGGTGGAGGCGCCGGAGGGGACGGCGGCACGACCGGTGCTGCCGTCGTCGAGGCCGACCTCGACCTCGACCGTGGGGTTGCCTCGGGAGTCCAGGATTTCCCGGGCTACGACGACGTCGATGGACGGCACGAGCATCTCCTTCTGGGATGTGACGCTGAAAGTGCGGGGCGTGAGCCCTGCGACTAGAGCCTAACCGTCCCGGGGCGGCGACCGGCCGACCGACCGCCTCATGGACAGAGTGACAGTACCCTTTGTTCCTGTTCGGAACAAAGGGGAGGGGAATCTTCGGGAACGGGCCGGTGTGCGGGAGACGAAAAAAGCCCCGCCCCGGCGCGCAGGGGGGAACGCGCCGGGGCGGGGAGCCCGTGGAGGGCGGGGACGGGCCCTTACTTCAGGTGGAGCTGCTGGCCCGGGTAGATGAGGTCGGCGTTGTCGACGATGTCCTTGTTCAGCTCGAACAGCTTCTGCCAGCCGCCCTGGACGCCGTGGCGGGCGGCGATGGAGCTGAGGGTGTCGCCGGAGACCACCTTGTACTCGCCGTCGCCCTTCTCGACCTTCTTGCCGGTCGGCGTGGTGACGGTCCCGCTCGGGGCCGGACGCGTCGCGGAGCGGTTGGCGGCCTGCCGCTCGGTCGAGCGGGTGGTGGTGCTCTTGGCGGAGCTGCCGTTCGACGACGAAGACGACGACGAAGACGCGGGGGCGCTGCCCGTGTAGGCGGCGCCGGACAGGCCCTTGCCGCAGACCGGCCAGGCGCCCTTGCCCTGACCCGCGAGGACCTTCTCGGCGACGGCTATCTGCTGCGACTTGGAGGCCAGGTCGGCGCGCGACGCATAGGAGGTGCCGCCATACCCGGCCCAGGTGGAGTTGGTGAACTGCAGGCCGCCGTAGAAGCCGTTGCCGGTGTTGATGGACCAGTTGCCACCGGACTCGCACCGCGCGACCGCGTCCCACTGGGAGGCCGTGGCGGCGGAGGCGTCGCCGACCGCCATCAGCGGGGCGGCGACCGCGGCGCCGGCGACACCGGCGAGCGCGACGACACGGGTGGTCCTGGACGGACGGCGGTGCTTGCCCTTGCTGGAGAACAGCATGGATGGATCCCCTCACCGACGCCTGCGAGGTGAGCTGTCGGGTTCGGGCCGGTTGAGTTGCCCGGCCGTGCCTCGTACACGAGGCACGGCTCCACCCCTAGCCGCTCCGGTCAACTGCCCGGCGCGGCGCCTACCTTGGGTCCCCCGCTCCTGCCCACGGCGCTTGACGCGACGACTGTTCCCGTGCGGCCGCTGGCAGGATTCGGCGTTGCGGCAGCCGGGGCTCGCGGTGACGAGCGGTCACGACCGTAGGCACGCGCTCCGCCGAACTCCAAAGACGATCAGGGCTTCTGAGACTCATCCCACACTTTCCCCGAATCGGGCATTCGGGGCGAAGCGTGACGTGAACTCCCGCTACTTTTGGGGCGTTTCGGTAGGGACATTCAGGGTCTGACCGGCGGAGACGTGGTTCGGGTCGGACCCGATCGCGCCCTTGTTCGCGGCGTACAGCGCATCCCATCCGCCGGGCACGCCAAGGGAGTCGGCGATGGACTCGAGGGAGTCGCCGGCGCGAACGGTGTAGGAGTCGCCGGCGCGTGCGGCGTGGCGGCCGGCGGAGGCGGCCGTGTGGTTGTCGACCAGGTTCTCGACGGCACTGCCGCCGCGGTGCCGTCCGCCACCCAGCGCCCCGGTGTCGACCAGGGCCGAACTGCCGCCGACCTGCCAGGACTTGTCCGTGTCGCCCCGCTCCGGCGCGGCCGGGGGCGAGGTGTCGGGCGACTGGGACCCGCTCGCGGCGACATCGTGTGACGTGTCGGACTTACCCGGCTTGCCCTTCTTGGCCGGCGAGGCCGGCGAGGACGGCGAGGGTGAGGACGTGGTGGGGGACTCGCCCGGGTAGTCGGAGGAGTCGGCCGAACCGGGGTCGGTGTCCGACGAGCCGGACGAGTCGGCCGGCGTCTGTGACGAGTTCGACAGACCGAGGTCGCCGGTGAGCGACTTTCCGGAGGAGTTGGCGGATCCGGTATCGCCCACTCCGGTGTCGACCTTCGCCGCCTCGGACTTCTCGCCGAGACCGGAGAGCAGCCCGCACGTCGGCCAGGCGCCGGGACCCTTGTCGGCGAGCACCTTCTCGGCCACGGCTATCTGCTGGGACCGGCTCGCCTGATCGGCGCTCAGCGCGTAGTCGAGGCCGCCGTACTTCTCCCAGTCGTCCTGCGTCATCTGCAGGCCGCCGTAGTAGCCGTTGCCGGCGTTGGAGCTCCAGGCGCCGCCGCTCTCGCACTTGGCCACCTTGTCCCAGGTGTTGCCGTCGGCCGCACTGGCGGCGCCGGCGGCCATCAGCGGGATGGCGATGGCGGATCCGGTCACTCCAGCGGCGACGAGGAGGGCCGGAGCCTGACGGGGCCGACGGTGACGGCCGTTCCCGGAGAGCATACGGAGACCTTTCGTGCGACAACGCTGACCGGCGTGGCGGCCGCGACTCGGCGCCACGCTGATGGGTGAAAGTAGCCGCTGACGCTCGCTTGTCACAAGTTCATGCCGCACAGATCACGTGAAGATCACACAGCTGACGCTGTGTCATGTCCGGGCCGCCAGTGGGTAGGGGTGATGCGGCGGCAGGCGCCTTTTCCGGCCTTGTCCGGCTTCCCTCCGACTTACCGACCAGGGGTGAACCGCACCGGCAGCGTCCGCAGTCCGCGCATGATGAGCCCGCCGCGCCAGCGCAAGTCGGCTGGATCCGCGTCCAGTTGAAGATCCGGAAGCCGGGTGAGGAGGGTGGCCAGCGCGGTCTGGCCCTCCAGACGGGCGAGCGGTGCGCCGAGGCAGTAGTGGATGCCGTGTCCGTAGCCGAGGTGTTGATTGTCACGTCGCCCGAGATCGAGGACGTCGGGGGCGTCGAACCTCTCCGGATCCCGGTCGGCGGCGGCGAGGACGACGAGGACCGGGTCGCCGGGGGCGATGTCCTGCCCGCCGATGGTGAGCGGCTCGGTGGCGTAGCGCCAGGTGGCCAGTTCCACCGGTCCGTCGTAGCGCAGGAGTTCCTCCACGCCCGTCTCCAGCAGGCCGCTGTCCCCCTCGGCGAGGGACCGCTGGAGCCGGTCCCGCTGCTCGGGGTGGGTGAGCAGGGCGAAGGTGCCGTTGCCGATGAGGTTGACGGTGGTCTCGAAACCGGCGAACAGGAGAATGAAGGCCATGGCGGCGGCCTCGTTCTCGGTGAGGTGCTCGCCGTGGTCGGAGGCGCGGATGAGGGCGGAGATGAGGTCCTCGCCGGGGACGGGCTCCGCCGGCAGCGCCTCGCGCTTGCGGTGGATGAGCTCCGCGAGATAGCTGCGCATCTTCTTCACCGAGCGGGCGACTCCGCCGCGGGGGCTCTTGCCGTGGCGCCGGGGGTCCGTGGACTCCCCCCCGGGAAGATGCAGCATCATGCCTGCCCAGTCCCGGAAGTCGTCCTGGTCCTCGCGGGGGACGCCGAGCAGGTCGCAGATGGCGTAGATGGGCAGCGGGAAGGCGAACTCGCGGATGAGGTCGGCGGTGCCGCGTCCGGCGAACCCGTCGATGAGTCCCTCGGTCAGCTCCTGCACCCGCGGGGCGAACTCGGCGACGCGGCGCGGGGTGAACGCCTTGCTGACCAGCCGGCGCAGCCGGGTGTGGTCCGGCGGGTCGATGTTCAGCAGGTGGGTCATCAGCTCGGCCTTGCGCTCGCCGGGGATGCCCGTCCTGCCCTTGGCGTGCGCGGGCTCGGCGTGATGCGCCGGGTTCTTGCTCAGCCGCTGGTCGGCCAGGGCCTGCCGGGCGTCGGCGTACCGGGTGACCAGCCAGGCCTCGACCCCGCTGGGGAGGCGGGTCCTGTGCACGGGGGCGTGCTCGCGCAGCCAGGCGTAGGCCGGGTAGGGGTCGCTCGCGAACTCCCAGGTGAACAGGGTGGGTGGCTGGTCGTGCATGGGGCCGACCCTAGCGCCGGGGCGTCCGCGCGGTGCAGTCGCGTACCGCGCGGCCGCTCAGGGCCTCAGTTGCCCTCCGTCTTTATGATCACGTCCCGGTAAGCGCGCGCCGCCGCGCGCAGGGCCGCCTCCGGGTCGACGCCCTCGGCCTCGGCACGGGCGGCCAGGGCCAGCAGTTCGTACCCGAAGCCCTCGCCCGCCGGGAGGGGGACGTCCAGGCCCGCCGTGCGGACCCGGGAGGCCAGCTTGGCGGCGAGGGCGAGGCCGGGCTGGCCGAGGGGGACGCCCTCGGTCACGGAGGTGCGCCGCTTCTCCTCGGCCTTGGTGCGCAGCCAGTGCGCCTTGACCTCTTCCGGGGTGGTGGCGGTCTCGTCGCCGAAGACGTGCGGGTGGCGGTGGATCAGCTTGGCGACGATGGTGCCGGCCACGTCGTCGATGGAGAACGGCTCCTCGGGGTCCTCCTCGGCGATACGGGCGTGGAAGACCACCTGGAGCAGGACGTCGCCCAGTTCCTCGCGCAGTTCCTCGCGGTCGCCGTCCTCGATCGCCTCGACCAGCTCGTACGCCTCCTCGATGCCGTACTTGGCCAGGCCCTTGTGGGTCTGCCGGGACGACCAGGGGCACTCGGCGCGGATGCGGTCCATGACCTGGACGAGGTCGAGCAGGCGGGCGCCGGGCAGGTCGTAGGAGGCGGGCAGCAGTTCCAGCTCGGGCATCTGCACACGGCCGGATCCGGCCAGGCGGGCCAGTCCGTCGGTCAGGGCGGGCTCGCCCTCGCCGGTGGCCACGACGACGACCGTACGGCCGCCGGCGCACGCGGCCACCAGCTCCTCCGCGCTCGGCGCCGCCTCGTCCACGGCGGTGCCGGCCTCCCGCAGATACGGGAGCTGCGGATGCGCGCCGTCCGCGCACAGCACCCGGTCCGCCGACCGCAGTGCCTGCCAGGCGGGCCAGGACAGCAGTCCGGGGGCGACCCGGTGGCTGGTGGTGAGCAGGACGATCCGGCCCGGGGCCGCTGCGGAGGTGGTCGCGCTGGTGGTGTTCACGCTCCGAACGTAACGCACGCGACTGAGGTCACCTTGAGTTGTCCACAGGCCGGGGGCTGCCCCCGGCCCGGTTGTCCACAGGCCCCGTTGTCCACAGTCCCGGCCGTCCGGCAGCCGGCCGCCCGGCGACCGTCCGGCGTCCGGTCAGGTGGACTGCTGGTTCTGGGACGCCGAGACGTCCCGCAGCCACGGCGTCTTGGCGTTCACCAGGGTGCTCTTCTCGACGTCCCAGGTGCCGTAGCGCGGGTTGAGGTCGACGTGGAGGTCGGCGGAGGCCTCGGACAGCGCCTTCCAGAAGGCCGGCTGGCCGGCGTCGGTGTGCAGATGGGTCGCGAGCTTCTGGGCCTTCACCTGGAGGCGGAGGTTGTCGTCGAGGCGCTGCGGCGGCACCCCGTACCGCTGGAGCCAGGTGTCCTCGAGCGCCTTGGCGCCGCCCGCCTGCTGTTCGAGACCGGTGCGCAGCTGCTGGACCTCGCTGCGGCTGACGGTGAGGCCGGCGTTCCGGGCGGCGCGGTCGAGGACCCGGTCGAGCACCATCTGGTGCAGCGTGTCCCGGGTGAGCGTGCCGGTCGAGGCGACGGCCTGCTGGTACTGCGCCTCGTCCGGCACCGCGGCCCGCTGCGCCTCGCGCACCTCGCTCACCCGGCTCTGCAACTGCCCGAAGGTGATCCGCTGGCCGCCGACCACGGCCGCCGCGCCCGGATGCGCGTCGCTTCCACAGGCGGTGAGCAGGGGTGCCGCCGCGAGGAGCGCGGCGGACAGGACGAGCGCGGTGCGACGGCGGCGGTGCAAGGAAACCTCCCGTGGTGGAGATTGCTTCGACAGGTGCGGCGCGCAGCGCCTCCACCAGGGGTGGTGGTCGGGCGACGGGCGGGCGCACAAAGTCTTGCGGTGATCGATAGTAGGCAGCGGCCGGGCTCCGGCCAACCCATTCGACCAACGATTCACCACGACTTCGGGCACCGTCGCTCAGGGGGAGGACCGACACGGCGTCCGGCGAGGGGGAAACGCGTGACGGAACCCGGCAGGATCAGCCGGTGATGGCGACCGGGGCGTCCCACCAGTCGCGGTCGACGGTGATCGTGACGCCGCCGCGCGTCTCCTTGCTGTTGACCATGTACTGGTGGGCGCGGCTGTGGTCGGTGAACTGGGTGGCGCCCCAGGGCCAGTCGGTGGTGGTGGTCTCCTTGCCGTCCCAGAGGGCGTACCAGAGGTTGCCCGGCAGGTCGGTCTTGTTGGTCGCGGTGGCGATGGCCTTGGCGCTGGAGCTGGTGAAGCCGTAGTAGCCGGCGCGGTAGGTCTTGTCGCGCAGCACCTTGTCGAAGGCGCGGACGTAGGTGAGCACGGCGTCGTTGCACGCCTTGTCGGTGATGTCGTACGGCTCCATGTCGAGGTAGACCGGGCTGCCCGCCTTCATGCCGAGCGCGGAGGCCTTGGCCACCGCGTCCTTGGCGTCGGCGGTGCCGAGGGAGGCGGCGGTCGCGGCGGTGAGCCGCTCGGGGTTGGCGCTCTTCTGGCAGGGCGGCTGGGCCCCGACGTACAGCGGGATGAGCTTCCAGCCCTGGGAGCTGACGGACTTCACCCAGGAGGCGGTGAGGTTGGGCTGGGCGCAGCCGCGGTTCTTGCCGCCGATGTAGACGGCGGCGGCGCCGTAGTACTTGTCGGTGCGCCAGGCGTTCATGGCGCTCAGCGAGGGCGCCGTGCAGGTGTCGAAGGCCCGGCCGGTGAAGGTCTTCTGGGCGGGCCAGGCGGTGGCCGCCATGGACGTCTGGGCCGCGATCCCGGCGCCGGCGACGACGACGGCCCCGGCCGCCGCCCATGTGATGTACCTGCGCTTCTTCGATTGCCGGTGCTCGGCCATCCCCACCCCTGTTGTCGTGTACGCGCGTGTTGCACGTGTGCGGAGGCACGCTAGCCGACGGAACCTCCACGACCCGAAAAGCGATCGCCTCACAGGGCACAAGAATCACACAAGACGCCGTAAAAACACGCGTGTTGTCCCCGACCGCAACCGGTCCGGTCTCCTCGGGCGTCATAGGGTCCGCTCGCCACGCCTCTGTGGCGGCCCCAACCCCAGAAAGCACCTCGCATGCACTTCGCGTTCCGCGCCGCCCGTGCCCTCGCCGTGGCCACGCTCCCCCTGGTCCTGACCCTGACGGCCTGCGGCTCTTCCGGCTCCGGTTCGTCCGGCTCCGCCGGCCACGCGTCCTCGGCGTCCGCCGGCGACCCCAACGCCGGTCTGCTCACGGGCACCCAGCTGAAGAAGGCCCTCGCCCCGGCGTCGTTCTTCGCCTCCGGTTTCGCCGTCGACCCGAGCGGGGCCAGGGACTCCGGCGACACCTACACGCCCCCGTCGACCGCCCCGGCGGCCAAGCCGGACTGCACAAGGCTCGGCGGCACCGCCTGGATAGACATCGCCGGGATCACCGGCGTGTCCTTCGCGCAGAACGACTACGTCAGCAAGAACACCTCCGAGGACATCGCCCAGGAGATCGACGCCTACCGCGGTACGACGGCGGCGCGCGTCATGGAGGCCCTGGAGAAGGCGGTCACGGCCTGCACCGGCTTCACCGACTCGCAGACCCACTCGAAGGTCAAGGTCACCGGACGGGCCACGTCCGGACTGGGCGACGCGGCCTACACGATCACCCTGACGGACTCCGCCTGGGAGAACGGCACGACCCTCGTCGCGGCCCGGGTCGGCACGAACGTCGTCAGCGTCATGTCGACGGACGGCCACGACAACGGGGCGGCGACGGCGAAGAAGCTGACGGAGCGGATCGTCACGGCCTTGAAGCAGACTTCCTGACGGTATCGGTCCACGTCGCCAGGTGGCCTAACCTTGCCTGCGACGACTCCGTCCTCGTGCGGCGGAGCTCTTGGGGGTGGAGATGGACAAGCGGCTGGAGGCCGGCTGGTTCCAGCGGATCGTCTGGTCCGTCCTGGTCTGGGGTTCGCTGGGCCTGCTGGCGTGGGTGCCGTTCCTGTACGTGGCGATCCGCCGCGGACTCGGCTCGGACTGGGGCGCGTTCGCCGCCTTCGTGCTGTACGAGTGCACCGTGACACCGGGACTGTTCCTCGTGCCCGACGACAGCGACGCCTCCGCGGTGCTCGGCGTCGTGATCATCATGTGCCTGCTGGCGGCGACGGGGATGCTGCTGTTCGCCATGTTCGACCGGCGGACGCCGCAGGCCATGGCGGCCGCCGGGTACGGGGCGGCCCCGTCCGCGCAGACGGTGCAGCAGGGCCCGTACGGCTACCCGTACGGGCGGTAGCGGCAGGCCCCGGCACCGTCACAGCCGCCGGGTGCGCCGCAGGATCCGGACGGCCTGCCAGGTCAGCAGGCCGGTGAGTCCCCACATGAAGCCCGCGATGGAGACGGCCCGTGCGCGGTCCCCGATCAGCGGGAAGAGGGCGGCGAAGCACCCTGGACGGTGACCCACCCGTAGGTGGGCCGGAGGTGTGGGTGGGACGCAGAGTGCTCGGCGGTGCGGTTCGCGGCGGCGTTTCCGGTGACGCGCTGACCTGTCGGTCAGGCGGCGGCCAGCTCGCACCAGACGACCTTGCCCCGGTTGCCCTCCCTGGCCAGCGGCTGCCACCCCCACAGGTCCGCGCAGGCCTTGACCAGCGCCAGCCCGCGTCCCTCCTCCAGGTCCACGGCCTGCTCCAGCGGTACCGGCGGCTCCGGCGGCGCGGGGTCGGCGTCCCACGCCCCGATCCGCAGCACGCCCGCCGCCCAGCGCACCCGCAGGGCGGCGGGCCCCTTGGTGTGCCGTACGGCGTTGGAGACCAGCTCCGTCGCGAGCAGTTCGGCCACGTCGACCAGGCGGATCAGGCCGTGCATGGTGAGGATCAGGCGAAGGGTGCGGCGGCTGACCGTGACGGCGCGAAGGTCGTTGGGGATGTAGAGGCAGTACTCCCAGGGTTCGGCGACTGCGCCGGTACCGGTTTCGGACATGAGTCAACTCCGGTCGGTGAGTGAGCGGTTGGGCATACGGCGGCACCCCGCGGTACCGCAGCGTGTGCGTCGCGTCACCGACGGTAGATCTAAATATAGGGACGCGGCAAGCCGCTCGCGTAATCTGACGCCGAACGAGTCGCGTCCACACGCGCGTTAGGGAGACCAGTCGATGGTGAAGAGGCGCGAACCGACAGCACGCCAGATGCGGCTGGCAACCGAACTGCGCAGACTCCGCGAGGCCGCAGGCCTCAACTCCCGTCAGGCAGCCGCGCTGCTCGGCGTGAGCCCCGCCCAGATCACCCATATCGAGTCCGCACTCGCCGGCGTGAGCGAACAGCGACTCCGTCGTCTCGCCTCCCACTACGCCTGCACCGACCACGAGTTCATCGACGCCCTGGTGGCGATGGCCGCCGATCGAACACGGGGCTGGTGGGAGGAGTACCGGGGCCTCCTGCCCACGTCATTCCTGGACTTGTCCGAGTTGGAGCACCACGCCCGGTTCCTGCGCCACGTGGCGATCCTGTACGTGCCGGGTCTGCTGCAGACGGAGGACTACGCGCGTGCCGTCTTCTCGTCCAGGCTGCCGGAACTGACCGATGATGAACTGGAGTTGCGTATCCGGCACCGAAAGGCACGCCAGGAGTTCACCATCCGGTACGAAGCGGTGATCCATGAGGCGGCACTCCGGATCAGAGTCGGCGACCGTGCCACCTCGAAGGCTCAGCTCGTCCGCCTCCTCGAGCTCTCCGAAGCCGACCACATCACCGTGCGGGTCATCCCCTTCGACCTGGACGGCTTCGCCCGCGCCTCAAGCACGATGACGTACGTGGGCGGCCCCCTGCCCAAGCTCGACACCGTGGTCCGCGACGCACTGCACGGCTCGGCCTTCATTGATTCCGAGGCTCAGCTCAACACCTACCGAACGAGTTTCCGTAAGGTGGAGGCCGCGTCACTCGAACCCGCACAGTCGCGTGAATTCGTCCACAGGCTGGCGAAGGAGTTGTGAGGAACCCCATGGACACCTGGCGGAAGTCGTCCTACTCGGGCCCGGGCGACGGCAACGAGTGCGTCGAGATCGCGAACTCCCCCACCCACACAGCCGTCCGCGACTCAAAAGCCCCGGCCGGAGCCACCCTCACCTTCCCAGCCGGAGCCTTCAGCACCTTTGTCCAAGCCCTCAAGGGCGAGGGCTGCTCGACGGGAGCCGACCTCAACGGATCCCACGGCTGAGAAGCAGAGGACAACGGAAACGCCCTCCCTGCGGTCCGCCGTGCACCTGGCCCAGCCAGGCGTGGGCGCGGATACTCACGCGGCGCGTCGTCGACGCCCTCTTCGCCGCCCAGGTAGCGGAGATCACCGCCCGGTGGCAGGCCCACACGAGTGCGGGCGGCGCATAACACCCCCGCGTTCCACAACAGGGCGGCCCCTCGCACCTCCGCGAGGGGCCGACCTCTTTCGTGAGGAGTCGCCCCCTTTATGGATGGCTTTCGGGCCCGCACGGGTCAGCCGTGCATCTGCCCCAGCCACTGCAGGGTCCGCCGGACCTCGCCCGGGAGCGGGTGTCCCGGGCCGTGGCGGCGCTCCGCGTCGTGCAGCAGGCGCAGCAGGGTGTCGTGGGCGGCGGTCCGGTCGCCCTGGGCGAGCAGCAGGTGCCCGATCCGGCGGCGGATCTCGAAGGGCAGGTCGGGGTCCGCGGCCGTGTACGGGTTCTCCGCGAGCCGGTTCTCGAAGTAGGGCAGCAGGGCCCGGTACTCGGCGAGCGCCGCGGCCGGTTCCCCGAGCTGTTCGAGGCACTGCGCCGCGTCGTGGCGGAACCGGAGGGACTGCGGGTCGGCGGGGCCCGCCTCGGTGGCCCGTTCGCCGGCCAGGCGCCGCAGTTCGGGCAGGGCGCGCCGGTACTGGCCGTCGTCCATCAGCGTGGCCGCGTACTGCTTGCGCAGGGTGCGCACCACCGGGGAGTGCTCGCCGTGCTGGGCGGCGGCGGCCGGGAGGATCGCGCCGAGGATGTCGACGGCCTGGGTGACGCGGCCCTCGCCGAGCAGCCGCTTGACCTCGTCGACGGCGGTGGCGACGTCGCGGAGGCCGCCCGACCCGGCGGTGGACGGTTCGGCGCGGGGCACGGGGCGCGGCGCCGGGGTGAAGGCGCGGTCGGGCCAGGGGGCGTGCGGGCGCAGGAAGGGACGGGTGGGGTCGAGGGGGCCGCCGTTGTGCGGGCCGCGCGGAGGCAGCAGCGGCAGCAGGTCCTCGTACACCGCCTGGGCACTGGCCGGTCTGTGCTGGGGGTCCTTGGCGAGCAGCCGCAGCACGAGGGATTCGAGGGCTTCGGGGACCTCGGGGCGCAGCCGGCGCACGGGCACCGGCGGCTCGTGGAGATGGCGGTGCAGCACGCCGACCGCGGTGGAGGCGGCGAACGGGACGTGCCCGCTGAGGAGTTCGTGCAGCACGACGCCGAGCGCGTACAGGTCGGTGTAGGGGCCGACGGCGCCGCCCATCGCCTGTTCGGGGGCCATGTAGGCGGGGCTGCCGACGGGTGAGCCGGTGCGGGTGAGGCGGGTGGTCTCGGTGTTGAGGACGGAGGCGACGCCGAGGTCGAGGACGGTGACGGTGCCGTCCGGCTTCACCATCACGTTCCTCGGTTTGAGGTCGCGGTGGACGATCGGTACGGCGTGCACGGCGGAGAGCACGGCGCACAGCTGGGCGGCGACGGCGACCGCCCACTGCCAGGGGTACGGCTCGTTCTCGGCGAGGTGGTCGGCGAGGTCCGCGCCGTCGACGTACTGCATGACGAGGTACAGGTTCTCGGCCTCGCTGCCCGCGTCGTGCACGGTGACCAGGCCGGGGTGGTCGACCCGCGCGGTGACGCGGCATTCGCGGACGAAGCGGCGGCGCAGGTCGGCGGCGTCCTGGCTGTGGGACCCCGCGACCTTGTCGGGGCGCACCAGTTTGACGGCGACGCGACGGTCGAGCCGCTGGTCGTAGGCCGTCCACACCTGGCCCATGCCGCCTTGTCCGATGAGCGTGGACAGTTCGTAGCGTCCGGCGATGACGCGTGCGGTCACCGGCCGTCCTCCGGGCCCCAGCTCGTGGTGAACCCGATGTCACCGCCGCCGGCGGCACCGCCCTGGCCGGGCCGGCCACCATGGCCGAACTGGCCCCCGTGACCGGACTGCCCGCCCTGACCGGGCCCGGTGTCCTGGCCGCGCAGGAAGTCGCTCAGCTCGTCCAGTTCGGCGCGGACCTGATCGATCCGGGCGGGTGCGGGACGCTGCGGCTGCCCGGGCACCGCGTCGCGAGCGGGCACGGGCGCCGGGTTCGGCGCGGACGGGTAGGAGGCGGGCTGCGGCGGCGCGTACGGGCCCGGCCGCGGCGGGGAGTAGGGCGCGGGCTGCAGGCCGTACGGGGCGGGCGGCGGGCCGTAACTCTGCGGGGCGGGGGACGGCGGGTAGCCGTACGCCACGGTGGCGGCCGCGGGACCGTGGGCGACCCGACCGGTCAGGGGGGCCTCGTGGTGACGGAGGTCCCGGTACAGGAAGTAGCCGACGCTGCCGAACGCGGACAGCAGGAACAGCGCTGCGCCGACGTCGCTGTGCCAGGTCTGCGGGTCGCCCTCCTTGCCGGTGCCGCCGACGCCGATGAACACACAGGCCGTGAACAGGACGACGAGCGACAGGACGAACAGGACCCAGTCGCGCCGGGCTCGGGTCATGCAGGCGACGCGCAGCATCGTGCCCCAGGCCAGGAAGCCGACGCTCAGCAGCGACAGGGCCACGAACAGCACCCTGAGGCCGACCACCAGCGCGGTCGAGGGGCGCGGAGGCTGCGGCGGCGCGTAGCCGGGGCCGTGCATGACTGCTCCTAGTGGCGAGGCCCCGGTGGGGCGCCTGCGGGTACGGTGCGTACGGTGCGGAACCGAGGGTGATCCGAGCGTGTTCCGAGAGTATCGGTCAACCCGGACAACCGGCCTGGGATGTACCGAACCGTTGTCGTCGCCCGTCCCCGCCCGCCTCCGCGCCGCCCGAACAGGCCGCGGCGGCCCCGGCGGCGGCGCCCGCCGCGGTCAGCGGGCGTGGAAGCGCTCGGGTGCCTTCGTCGGGTTGCCGCCCGAGGGGAGCTTCTGGCCGGGACAGGTGGCCAGGACCTTCTTCATCGCGGCCTTCTCGGCCCCGGTGACCCACAGTTGGTACTTCTTCTTCACGGCGACCTGCGCGGCGACGTACGTGCACCGGTAGCCCTTGGCGGGCGGCAGCCACGTCGCCGCGTCGCCGTCGCCCTTGGAGCGGTTGGCGCTCGCGTCCACGGCTATCAGGTTGAGCGGGTCGTTGGCCAGCGCTATGCGCTTGCTCGCGTCCCAGTACGCGGCGCCCTTCTGCCAGGCGTCCGAGAGGGCGACGACATGGTCTATGTCGACCAGGCTGCGCCCACGCCGGTAGACGATCTCCTTGTCGGAGTACGGGTCCCGCTCCAGCACGCCGTACGACACCTTGCACTTGCCGTCGGTGAACCGCACCTGCTTCAGGTCCCGTTTGAGGATGTCGTCGCGGGTGGGGCAGCCGTTGGAGTCGGTGTCCGCCCAGGCGGTGCCGAACTTCTCCCGGACGTAACCGGTCTTCGGCGAACGCCCCTTGACGGTCAGTGACTCGGCGGCGGCGAGCGCCTCACCGCCGGTCTTCGCCGGCTCGGGTCCGCTCGCACCCCCGTCCAGCTGCTCCGTGCATCCGGTCGCCAACAGTGCCACGACGGCAGCCGCAACCGCCCCGCCCCTCAGACGCGTCACGCTGCGCCCCTCCCCTAACCTGCCTGGTTCCGCCCATGGTTCGGGCGTCCTTCACCTGCTGCCCACCGTAGCGGGGCAGTATGCGCAGGCCACACGGGGGTACGGGGGTCACGGGGCGCGAACGCGCGGGCCGCGTACCCACCGCGGCCCCAAGAGCGCGCGGGCTACGACCCCAGGATGGACGCCAGGAACTCCCCCACCCAGCCCAGCAGTTCACGGCCGACCAGTGGCTTGCCGCCGATCTTCGCGGTCTTGGGCCGGGGCACGAGGACCTGGTGGACGGCCGGCTTGATCACCGAGCCCGGGTAGAGGCGCTTGACGCGCAGCTCCTGCGACTCGCGCAGTTCCACCGGGGCGAAGCGGATGTTGTTGCCCTGGAGCACGATCTCGCCGACGCCGCAGGCGCGGGCGAGCATGCGCAGCCCGGCCACCAGCAGCAGGTTCTCCACCGGTTCGGGCAACTTGCCGTAGCGGTCGGTGAGTTCCTCGCGGACGGCCTTGATGTCCTCCTCGGAGTCGGCGGAGGCGATGGACCGGTAGGCCTGGAGGCGCAGCCGCTCGCCGGGCGCGTAGTCGTGCGGGACGTGCGCGTCGACCGGCAGCTCGATCTTGACCTCGAGCGGCGGCTCCTCCTGGATCTCCCCCGTCTCCAGCTGCCGCCGGTAGTCCGCGACCGCCTCGCCGACCATGCGGACGTAGAGGTCGAAGCCGACGCCCGCGATGTGCCCGGACTGCTCGCCGCCCAGCAGGTTTCCGGCGCCGCGGATCTCCAGGTCCTTCATCGCCACGTACATGCCCGCGCCCATCTCGGTGTGCTGCGCGATGGTCGCCAGGCGCTCGTGGGCCGTCTCCGTCAGCGGCTTCTCCGGCGGGTACAGGAAGTAGGCGTAGCCGCGCTCGCGGCCACGGCCCACCCGGCCGCGCAGCTGGTGGAGCTGGGACAGGCCGAAGTTGTCGCCGCGCTCCACGATCAGGGTGTTGGCGTTGGAGATGTCGATGCCGGACTCGACGATGGTCGTCGAGACCAGCACGTCGAACTTCTTCTCCCAGAAGTCGACGACGACCTGTTCGAGGGCCGCCTCCGACATCTGGCCGTGGGCGGTGGCGATGCGCGCCTCGGGGACGATCTCCCGCAGCCGGGCCGTGGCGCGGTCGATGGACTCCACCCGGTTGTGGATGTAGAAGACCTGGCCCTCGCGCAGCAGTTCGCGGCGGATCGCCGCGCCGATCTGCTTCTCCTCGTACGGCCCGACGAACGTCAGCACCGGGTGCCGCTCCTCGGGCGGCGTGGTGATCGTCGACATCTCCCGGATGCCGGTCACCGCCATCTCCAGCGTGCGCGGGATCGGGGTCGCCGACATCGTCAGGACGTCGACGTTCGCGCGGAGCTTCTTCAGCTGCTCCTTGTGCTCGACGCCGAAGCGCTGCTCCTCGTCGACGATGACCAGGCCGAGGTCCTTGAACTTCGTCTGCGAGGAGAACAGGCGGTGGGTGCCGATGACGATGTCCACCGCGCCGTCCCCGAGACCCTCCAGGACCGTCTTGGCCTCGGTGTCGGTCTGGAAGCGGGAGAGCGCTCTGACGTTCACCGGGAACTGCGCGTACCGCTCGGAGAACGTGCCGAAGTGCTGCTGCACCAGCAGCGTCGTCGGGACCAGGACCGCGACCTGCTTGCCGTCCTGGACGGCCTTGAAGGCGGCGCGGACCGCGATCTCCGTCTTGCCGTAGCCGACGTCGCCGCAGATCAGACGGTCCATCGGGACCGACTTCTCCATGTCCTCCTTGACCTCGGCGATCGTGGTGAGCTGGTCCGGGGTCTCCGCGTACGGGAAGGCGTCCTCCAGCTCGCGCTGCCACGGCGTGTCCGAGCCGAAGGCGTGCCCGGGCGCCGCCATCCGCGCACTGTAGAGCCTGATCAGGTCGGCGGCGATCTCCTTGACCGCCTTCTTCGCCCGGGCCTTGGTCTTCGTCCAGTCGGCGCCGCCGAGCCGGTGCAGGGTGGGCGCCTCGCCGCCGACGTACTTGGTGATCTGTTCGAGCTGGTCGGTGGGGATGTACAGGCGGTCGCCGGGCTGGCCGCGCTTGGCCGGGGCGTACTCCACCACCAGGTACTCGCGGGTCGCGCCCTGCACCGTGCGCTGCACCATCTCGATGTAGCGGCCCACGCCGTGCTGCTCGTGGACGATGTAGTCGCCCGTCTCCAGAGTCAGCGGGTCGATGGTCTTGCGCCGCCTCACCGGCATCCGCGCACCGTCACGGGCGGCCGTCTTCTGGCCGGTCAGGTCGGTCTCGGTGAGCACGGCCAGCTTCAGGGCGGCGTCGACGAAGCCGTGGTCGATGCCGCCGCAGGCCACGTGCACGACCGACGGGGACAGCCCGCCGAGGTCCACGTCGAGGCGGGCCGCGATGCCCTCCCCGCCCAGCACCTCGGCGGTGCGCGAGGCCGGACCGTGGCCCTCGGTGACGTACACCGCGCGCCAGCCGTCCGCGAGCCAGCCCTTGGTGTCGGCGAGCGCCTTGGCGATGTCGCCTCGGTAGGTCTCGGGCGCGTGCATGCCCAGCTTGAGCGCGTCCCCGTCCCCCTCGTACGCCGTCTCGTCCGCGGCGAACGGCGACACCGACCACCACATCATGTCCAGCTCGCGCGCCCGGTCCCGGACGTCCGCGATCGACCAGAGGGAGGCCGCGCCGAGGTCGATGGGCGCCTCGCCCCCGCCGGCCGAGGCCGCCCAGGACGCCTGGAGGAACTCCTGGGAGGTCGCCACCAGGTCCGCCGCGCGCGTGCGCACCCGCTCGGGGTCGCACACCACGGTCATGGCGCCCTTGGGCAGCACGTCGAGCAGCAGCTCCATGTCGTCGACCAGGACCGGCGCCAGGGACTCCATGCCCTCCACCGCGATGCCCTCGGCGATCCTGCCCAGCAGCTCGCCGAGCTCCGGATGCCGCTCGGCGAGGGCCCGCGCACGCGCGCGTACGTCCTCGGTGAGCAGCAGTTCACGGCAGGGCGGGGCCCACAGTCCGTGCTCGGCGACCTCCAGGGAGCGCTGGTCGGCGACCTTGAAGTACCGGATCTCCTCGACGTCGTCGCCCCAGAACTCGACGCGCAGGGGGTGTTCCTCGGTGGGCGGGAAAACGTCGAGGATGCCGCCGCGCACGGCGAACTCGCCACGCTTCTCCACCAGCTCCACGCGGGAGTACGCGGCGGCGGCGAGGGCGTCCACCACGCTGTTCAGGTCGGCGGTCCGCCCCGCCCGCAGGGCTACCGGCACCAGGTCGCCCAGCCCCTTGACCTGCGGCTGGAGCACCGAGCGCACGGGGGCGACGACGACGGAGACCGGTCCGGTCTCCGGATCGTCGGGGCTCGGGTGGGCCAGGCGGCGCAGCACGGCCAGGCGGCGGCCGACGGTGTCGCTGCGCGGGCTGAGCCGCTCGTGCGGCAGGGTCTCCCAGGACGGGTACTCCACGGCGCCCTCGGCCGGCAGCAGCGAGCGCAGGGCCGCGACCAGGTCCTCGGCCTCGCGGCCGGTCGCCGTCACCGCGAGCACGGGACGGGCGGACTCACGGGCCAGCGCGGCGACGGCGAAGGGCCGGGCGGCGGGGGGACCGACGAGGTCCAGGTGCATGCGGTTGCCGTCCGCCGCCGCGGTGATCGCTTCCGCGAGGGCGGGGTCCTTGACGACGGCGTCGAGCAGACCGTGCAGGCTCATGGGGGGCTTTCCGTCCGAATCCGTCCGAGGGTGGGCAACGCGAAGGACCCGACTCGTGCGGCGGGCCGGGGATTCCTTCAGCGTACGCCGCCGGGCAGTCGGCCCGCGGAGGCTGTGGACAACCCCGCTCGCGCCCCCGCCGCCCCTTGCGGCACAAGCCCGGTGCCGGGAAGTCCCCCTGACTTCCCGGCACCGGGCGTCTCCGTGGCCCCCGTCCGCGGAGGGGTCACGCCGCGCTCGCTAGTCGGTCGCGATCGCGTTCAGGACGTTCATCCGGCCGGCCCGGAAGGCCGGGACCAGGGCGGCGAACAGGCCCACGAAGGCCGAGCCGACGAAGACCACGATGATCGTGACCCAGGGGATCTCCAGGACCTTCAGGCCCTCCAGGGCGAGGAGCTTCTGGGCGGTCGCGCCCCAGCCCATGCCGAGCCCCAGGCCGAGCAGCGCGCCGAACAGGGCGATCACCACGGACTCCAGGCGGATCATGCGGCGCAGCTGGCGGCGGGAGAGGCCGATCGCCCGCATCAGGCCGATCTCCCTCGTCCGCTCGACCACCGACAGCGCCAGAGTGTTCACCACGCCCAGGACGGCGACGATGATCGCCAGGGCGAGCAGTGCGTAGACCATGTCGAGCAGCTGGCCGATCTGGTTCTCCAGCTCCTTCTTGTAGTCGGTCTGGTCGCGGACGGTGTACTGCGGGTAGTCGTGCAGCGCGGACTTGAGCGCCTGGTACGCGGCGGTCTCCTGCCCGTCCTTGGCTGTGGCGAAGAGCAGCAGGTCGAGCGGCATCCGGTCGGCGGGCAGGTACTTTCCGACCGTGGCGATCGAGACGTACATCGCGCCGTTGTCGATCAAGCCGTCGTCGCTGGTGATCGCGCGGACCGTGAGCGCGGCCGTCCTGCCGCCCTTGAACCCGACCTCGACCGTGGACCCCTGCTTGATGCCGTGCTTCTTGGCGAAGCCCTCGGGGACGGACATCGAGTCGGGCCCGTAGGCGTCGGCGAGCGTGCCGGAGACCGTCTTGGTGCGCAGGTCCTGGGCGTAGGTCGGGTCGGCCGCGTTGATCATCTCGTTCTTGGACGTACCGCCGTCCGGCGTGGTCAGGGAGACGTCCACGAGCTTGTACTCGGTGACCCGCTCCAGCCCCGGGGCGTCCTTCACGGCCTTCACCGCCTGCGGGGTGATGACCTCGCCGTTGTCGCTCTGGATGATGAAGTCCGTGCCGACGGTCTTGTCGAGCTGGTCGGTGGCGGAGGCCACCATCGAGGAGCCGACCACCGACAGGCAGGCCACCAGGGCGAGGCCGATCATCAGCGCGGCGCCGGTGGCGCCGGTGCGGCGCGGGTTGCGCAGCGCGTTGCGCTCGGCCATCCGCCCGACCGGGCCGAAGATCCGCAGCAGGACCACGCTGAGGACGCGGACCAGGCCGCCCACGAGCAGCGGGCCGACGACGACGAGCCCGATCAGGGTGAGCACCACGCCCAGACCCAGCCATGCCGAGCCCTGAGTGGCCTTCGTGGCCTCGGCGGCGGCGTACAGGCTCGCGGCGCCGGCGCCGGTGAGGACCAGGCCGACGACGGCACGGATCGTCCCGGCCCTGCCGTCGGCCGGGGTGCCCGCGTCGCGCAGGGCGGCCATCGGGGAGATCTTGCCGGCCCGCCGGGCGGGCAGGTAGGCGGCGAGGACGGTGACGACGACGCCGAGGACCAGGCCGATGACGGGGGTGGTCCAGGCGACCGTGAGGTCGTCGGTGGACAGGTTCATGCCCGCCTGACCCATGATCTTCATCAGGGCGACCGCGATGCCGACGCCCGCCCCGACGCCGAGCACGGAGCCGATTACGCCCAGCAGCAGCGCCTCGACCAGCACGGACCGGTTGACCTGGCGGCGGGAGGAGCCGATGGCGCGCATCAGGCCGATCTCCCGGGTGCGCTGGGCGACCAGCATCGAGAAGGTGTTGATGATCAGGAAGATGCCGACGAGGAAGGCGATTCCGGCGAAGCCGAGCATCCCGTACTTCATCACGTTCAGGAAGCTCTCGATGTCCTTCTGGTTGGCGTCGGCGACCTCCTTGGCCGTCTGCACCTTGTAGCCGGCGCCGAGCGCGGCGGACACGTTCTTCTTCAGCTGCTCGTCGGTGACGCCCTTGGCGGCGGTGACGTTGACGTTCGTGTACACACCGGTCCGGCCGACCAGGGTCCGCTGGGCGGTCGGGGTGTCCAGGTAGAAGATCGCCGCGCCGGGGTTGGTGACGGTGAAGGCGGCGATGCCGGACACGTGCGCGCGATGGGTGCCGACCGCGGTGATCAGACCGATCTCGTCACCGAGCTTCAGGTGGTGCTTGCCGGCGGTGTCGGCGTCGACTATCACCTGGTCCGGGCCCTTGGGCGCCGCACCGGAGGTGATCTTCATGGTGCGGGAGTCGTTGTTGTTCCAGTTGCCGACGATGGTGGGCGCGCCGCTGCTGGGCGACAGCTTGTCCTTGTCGGCGTCGACGACGGTCACGGAGGTGGAGAACACCGTTCCCTCGGCCGCCCGCACGCCCTGGGCCCGGCGCACCTCGCCGAGCACGGAGGCCGGCAGGACCGGCGGCTTGCCGGTGCGGGAGGTGGTCTCACCGGTGTCGGACGAGGCCTTGGTGCTGACCGTGACGTCCGAGGACGTCGCCTGGAACAGCTTGTCGAACGTCGTGTTCATGGTGTCGGTGAAAACCAGCGTGCCGCACACGAAGGCCACCGACAGCAGCACCGCCACGGCCGACAGCGCCATGCGGCCCTTGTGCGCGAAGAAGTTGCGCAGGGAGGTCTTCAGGACGGTCATGACGTACGCCCCCGGGCGTCGAAGTCCTTCATGCGGTCCAGGACCTGATCGGCCGTCGGCTGCTGCATCTCGTCGACGATCCGGCCGTCGGCGAGGTACAGCACGCGGTCGGCGTGGGAGGCGGCCACCGGGTCGTGCGTGACCATCACGATCGTCTGGCCCAGGTCGTCCACGGACCGGCGCAGGAAGCCCAGCACCTCGGCGCCCGCGCGGGAGTCCAGGTTGCCGGTCGGCTCGTCACCGAAGATGATCTCGGGCCGGGCGGCCAGGGCCCGGGCCACGGCGACGCGCTGCTGCTGGCCGCCGGAGAGCTGGTTGGGCCGGTGCTTGAGCCGCCCCGCGAGACCGACGGTCTCCACCACCTGCTCCAGCCACTTCCCGTCCGGCTTGCGGCCGGCGATGTCCATGGGCAGGGTGATGTTCTCCAGCGCGTTCAGCGTGGGCAGCAGGTTGAACGCCTGGAAGATGAAACCGATCCGGTCCCGGCGCAGCTGCGTGAGCTTCTTGTCCTTCAGCCCGGTGATCTCGGTCTCGTCCAGGTAGATCTGTCCGCTCGTCACGGTGTCGAGTCCGGCGAGGCAGTGCATCAGCGTGGACTTGCCGGAGCCCGAGGGCCCCATGATCGCGGTGAACCGGCCGCGGGCGATGTCGACGTCGACGTGGTCGAGGGCGACGACCCGGGTCTCCCCGGCCCCGTACGCCTTCACGACCTGCCGCGCCCGCGCGGCGACGGCCGTAGTCCCTCCAGTACCCCCGTGCCTGGGAATGGTCACAGCCGTTGTCACGTCAAGTCTCCTATGTCGGTCCGGTGGTGAAGCGTCCGGTGCTGCGTCACGTGCGAAGTGGGTGTGTACGTCGTGCGTCTCGGTACGCCGATGAGTCTGCTCGACGGGGGGTGTCCGGCGCGCTGGTGCTCAGCGCAGTCTTCTCCGGGGGAAAACCCCACCCCCGCCGCTGTGGCGTACCGCCCCCCGCGACGTAAGACCAGGTTAAGGACCGGCCCGGTCCCCGCTCGTCCTCCGTCGGTACGACCGCTCCCCGACCCCGGGTACGGAGCTTCCCCTAGGGGGCCTCCGTCCTCGGGAGGAGCCGTTCTCAGGGTCGCCTCCGCCGCACGGCCCCTCGGCCTCCGCCCTCCCGCCACGGGAGGGCGGAGTGGGAAGCTGTCCGGCGGCAGATGGATGCAGAGGGAAAGGACCCGGAGTGGGCGGCACCGAACCCGCGACACGGCAGGTTGCCGCGCCTCCGTCTTCGGCGCGGTCGCCAACGGGGTGCCGGCCACGCGCCTCGGCGGCGCGGGCGACCTGGACTCGGTGACGAGGGCGCTGAGTTCGGGAACGGCCCCCGAGGCCACCCGGCGGGCCATCGCGGACGCGGTCCACGCGGTGTACTTGGGCGCGGGGTGCGCGGCGGCGCTGGCGTTCATGGTGCTGCTGGTGCTGGCGCCGCGCCGCTTCCCCGTACTGAAGGAGTAGGGCTGTCGGCCGCGGGGCTCTACTCGGCCCAGGCTCCTTCCTCCAGGGCCGTGATGCTGTCCTGCACGGTTTCCATCTGGGTCCGTACGGCGTCCCAGACCTCGCCGTGCTCGCGCAGCACCTGCTCGGTCTCAAGGGCGATCCGGTCGGCCCGCAACCGGGCCTCGGCCAGCGTCTCCGCCGCCCGCACGCGCGCCTCCTCCGGGTCCCGCCGCGCCGCCTCCCGCGCGTCGACGAGGGCCTGTTCCGCCTCGGACAGCGCCGTCTCGGCGGCCGCCACCCGTTCGGTGTGCCGCACCTCCAGTCCGGCCTGACGCTCCGCCACCTCGTGCTCCGCGTCCACCAGCGCGTCCGCCTGCTCGCGGGACTGCTCGGTGAGCATCCCGGACGCGCGCTGCCGCGTCTCCCGCAGCGCCGCCAGCGCCTCGCCGCGCGACTCCTTCACCTCGCGCCGCACCGAGATCCGGATGTCCTCGGCCTCCGCCTGGGCCGCGAGGAGCCGCAGCCGGGCCCACTCGTCGGCCTCGGCGTGTACGGCGTCGGCGTACGCCCGCGCGTCCTGGAGCGCGCCGTCGGCATACGTCCGCGCCGCCTCGAGGAGTTCGTCCCCCTCCTGCCGCGCCCGCTCCCGGACCGTCCGCGCCTCCTCCAGCCCCAGTTCGTACAGTCGCCGGGCGCCCTCGCCCAGCGACTCGTAGGACTGCTCGCCGAGCCCGGTGAGCTTCTCCCGCAGGGGCGCGAGTTCCTCCTCCATGGTCCTGGCCAGGACGGTCAGCCGCGCGGCCCGTTCCCAGGCGGCGTCCCGGCCGTCGGAGAGGGCGTCCGCGAAGGCGTTCACCTGATCGGGGCGGTAGCCGCGTCCCCGTACGGCCACGAAGCCGTGGAGCGACATCGGTGCGCTGCCCATCCTGGACCCCTCTTCGTCGGCGGTGATTTCGCGGACATCTTCGAGGATTGGCCGGAAATGTTCATAACGCGACACTCCGGGCGCAACGGACGGTCGGCCGTGAACGCAAAAAGGGCCGGACCCGGTCGCACGACCGGGTCCGGCCCCTGGGCCGAACGCTCACACGCTCAGAGCAGTCCGTCCCACATCTGCTCCAGCAGCACCGACCACCAGCTCTCGGGCGAACCGAGCGCCGCCGGGTCGAGCGCGGCCAACTGCGCCTGGAAGTCGACGGTCCAGCGGCCCGCCTGCTCCTGGTTCAGGCCGAACCGCAGCCGCCACATCCGGCCGAGCAGCGCCAGGCAGCGCGCGAACTCCGGCAGGCCGGTGTTCACGAACTGCGGCGCCGCGGGCGCACCGCCAGGACCCGACTCCACGGGCACCGCCACGATGTTCGCCGTGCCGTACTGCACGCAGATCGCCTTGCCGAAGTCGCTGCCCATGACGAGGTAGGAACCCGCGTCCGAGGCGGGCTGCACCCCGCGCTCGGCCGCCAGTTCCGCCAGCGTCGGCACCGGGCGCCCCGGCTGGGCCTGCGCCCAGAAGAACGGGCCCATGTCCATGGGCAGACCGGCCACCACCAGGGTGTGCGCCACGACCGGCGGCACGCCCTGGCGGGAGACCGCCGCCTGCTCGAACCGGAAGATCCCCGGCCCGAACGCCGCCGCGAGCTCCGAGGCGATCGCCTCCGGCGGGATCGGCGGCACCGGCTGCACCGGCGGCAGCGGCGCGCGCACCGGTCCCGGACGGGCCGGGCCGTCCGCCACCTGGTGCAACTCGCCCTGGTGGGCGAGCAGCTGCTGCATTCCCTGCTGACGGCTCGCATGGTCGGTGCCGTACGGGGCGATGGACGCGATGCGGGCCTGCGGCCACTGCTCACGGATCATCCGCGCGCAGTACGCGCCCGGCAACTGGCAGGACTCCAGCTCCGTGTGCAGCTCCAGGACCCGGTCCGGCGGCACGTTCTTGGCCCGCAGCTCGTGGAAGATCTGCCACTCCGGGTGCGGCGTACCGGGCGCGGAGCGCCGGATCATCCGCTGCTCGGAGCCGTCGTGCGCGCGGTAGCGCAACACGGCCTGATAGCCGGGCCCGACGGTCGGCTGCCCCTGCTGGGGGTAACCGTAGGCAGGCGGGCGCTGCCCGGGTACGGGTGGCTGTCCGGGCATGACCTGACCGGGCATGAGCGGCTGACCGGGTACGGCCTGACCCGGCACGGGCGGCACGCCCGGCGGCGGTACCGCGCCCGGCGGCATCGGCGGCGGGGTGCCCGGAGGCACACCCGGCACACCAGGAGCGCCCGGGGGCGGCGGAGGCATGTGGGGGCCGCCCGGGGGCGGCGCGGCCAGCATCGTCTCCGCGTGGTGCACGACTCCCGGCACGCCGGGGGCGGCGGGCATGCCGGGGGCGCCCGGGGCCGCGGGAGCACCGGGCGGCGGCTGCGCGCCGGAGGCACCCGGCGGCTTGGGCGGGCCCGGAACGCCGGGCGGGGCCGGCGGATGCGGGGCGCCCCCGCCGCTCTGGCCGGGGTCGGCGAACATCGTGGCGGCGTGGTGGACGCCGCCCGGAGGCGTACCGCCGGGCACGCCCGGGCCGGTGAGGCCCTCGGGCCCGTCGGGGCCGAGCGACGACACGAGCTGGGTCGGTACGTATCCGCTCGTGGCGCCCGGCGGGGGCGGCGTGGACGGGGCACCCGGCGCGCCCGGAGCACCCGGCGGCGGAGGCGTGGACGCGCCGCCCCCACGGCGGGGCGGAGGCGCCGCCTTGCTGGTCGCGGCGTCGGCGATGTCACCGGCGTCGGGCGCGAGCGGCGGCCGCCCGTGCGGGCCACCACCACCGGGCGCCTGCGCGCCCGGAACCGGCGGACGCGGCGGAGTGCCCGGTCCACCGGGCCCCTGCGGATACCCGTGACCCGCGCCACCCACGGCCCCGGACGGCGGAGGCGGAGGCGTACCCGGAGCCACCGGGGCACCCGGCCCGTGCGGATACCCGTACTCCGCACCACCCGGCACACCCGGCGGAGGCGGCGGAGGCGGCGGCGTACTCGCACCCGGAACCGGCGGAGGCGGCGTACCCGGACCCACCGGGACGCCCGGCCCACCCGGCCCCTGCGGATACCCGTACTCCGCACCACCCGGCACACCCGGCGGCGGAGGCGGCGTACTCGCACCCGGAACCACCGGGACGCCCGGCCCCTGCGGATACCCGTACTCCGCACCACCCGGCACACCCGGCGGAGGCGGCGTACCCGGACCCACCGGGACGCCCGGCCCCTGCGGATACCCGGCACCGCCCGCCGCCCCGGACGGCGGCGGTGTACTGCCCAGCGGACCGCCCTGGGCCGGTGAACTTCCCGGCACAACAGGCCCGTTGGGACCGGCGACCGCCGGTCCGACGGTCGTGCGCGGGAGTGCGCTGCCGCCCGCCATCAGCGCCGTCTTGGCGTCCGGCGGGGCGGCGGGCGGCGGGGTGTCGTCGTCGGAGCCGCTCAGCGGCGGCGCGAACACGGTCGCCGGCAGCGGCACGGAACGGTCGTCCCCGGTGTCGGCGTTGGTGTCCGTGCCCGCCCACGGGGTCGCCCCCGCCGGCGTACCCGGCGCACCGGCGCCCACCGGCATGCCCGCCTGCGTCCGAGGAAGCGGACCACTCCCGCCCGCCTCCGCCGACGCGGCAGCGGCGATCGCGCCGCCCCCGGTGCCGGACTCACCGCGGCGGTCCGGAATGCCCATCCGGTCCGCCGCCTCCTGAAGCCACTCCGGCGGGGTCAGCAGGAAGGACGTCTGGTTCAGGTCCACCCGCGCCGGAGGCGGCGGGGCCGCGGCGGCGGCCGGCTCGACCCGGCCGTACTCCTCCTCGTACCGGCGCACCACCTCGCCCACCGGCAGCGCGGGCCACAGCGTGGCCTCCCCGCTGTCCCGGGCGATCACCAGCCGATGCGCGCCCCCGTCCAGGCGCGGGCCGCCCTCGCGGTCCTCGGCCCACACCACGAAGCCCAGCTCGAACTCCCGTACCCGCACCTCGCGATGCTGGTACGCGGGCACGTCACCGTTGATCCACTCTTCCGCGCGCTCCTGCGCCTGCGCGAACGTCACCATCGCTCGACTCACTCCCCCACCGACGAGACGGCCGCGGCACGGGCGAACCCGCCGTCCACCATCAGGTTCGCCACCGTCTCCAACTCCGGCGGCGAACCCGCCAGCCGGGAAAGGAACGCGTCGAAGTCATCACCGCACGGCAGCAGCAGCCGCTGCACCCGCTCGGCCTGCGGCCAGGACGGATCCACGTCCCGCGCGTCGTCGTACGCGCAGAACCACACCGAACCCGACTGCTCGCCCCTCACCTTCACCGCGAGCAGTCCGCCCTGGACGAAGCCGACGGCCAGGTAGTCCTTGGTCAGGTGGTCGCGCAGGCACTTGTTGACGTACACCAGGTCGTTGACCGCCGCCTCCTCACGGACCGTGAAGAACGGCTGGTCGACCAGCAGCCCCAACTCCGCGTCCAGGGCCGTCCCGACCGGCGCGCAGCCGCCCGCCGCCTTCAGGAACGAGCGGTAGGCGCCCGGCAACCGGTACCCGAGGTCCTCCTCGACCCCCTGCACCTGCTGCTCCGACACCGCCGCACCCGACTTCGGCAGCCGGAAGTGCGCCGGCCTCGTCTCCTGCAACGGGCGGGTGCCCCGCTTGTTCTGGTCGACGTTCGCGGTCGCGATCCCGCCGTGGTGGCGCAGCAGCGCCTTCACCTCCACCGGGACCAGTTCCAGGCGCCGGGAGCCGGCCACGTGGTGCCACGTCCAGCCGTGCGGGGTCGCCACGTTCGGCACCGTGTCCCACAGTTCGTGCCCCGACGCCGCCATCGCCGCGTTCGCCGACACGTAGTCCGTCAGCCGCAGTTCGTCGACCCCGAACCCCTGCGGCGGCTCCGCGATCTCCACCGCGGCCCGCGCGTAGGGCGAGAAGTCGGGGAAACCGCGGTCGTCCACCCGCACCCCTCGCGGGTGACGCGCGGTCCGGACCGGATCCGGAAAGTGCACGATTTGCCCGGCATAGGCCGCGTTCGGCGTCACGGCCTGTCCCCCAGCCTGGCGGCCGGGTGGTACCCCCAGCCCGAGCCGACCTGTCGTCATGGCTGCTGCCCCCTGAGGCACTCTGTACGGCCCACGCCGACCGGCTCGCTGCTCCGCCCGCCGAGGCCCGTATCCCTACTTCTCTCCAACGCGTCCACCGCGCGCACCGCGGCGTGCCGACAGCCTATGCGGTACGACGTCACCGGTCACCGGGCCGCCACCCGCCGAACCGGCCCTGCCGTGACCAGCCGTCACCTTCCAGTGACGCACTGCCCCGGACGGGGTGTGTCACACCGCCCCAGCTTCCGCAGCAGGCACGCCATTTGGCACTCTGTGAGTTTCCGGGGGGATGCACGGGAGGGAAAGACGATCATGAACGCGACGCAGACGGGACCGCACACGAGCGCTTCCGGAGACCCAAGAGTCGGCTGGAGCAGCGCCGACGCACCGCACGCGCCGGCACTCCGCCACCGCCGCGACGGCATCCTGCCGACCGTCGCCGCCGCGCTCTCGGTGCGCGGCGCCACCCTCACCGGCACCGCCGCCCGGGGCGAGGAGCCGCCGGCCCTGCACCACCTCGTCCAGGACTTCCTCGACGCCCTCACCAGCGCCCAGCGCGACCGCTTCACCGGCCGCTGCGCCGAGACCATCCTGATCTCCCGGCACATCACCGCCGCCGACGCGGCCCGCAGCAAACGTGCCGCCCGCAAACCCATGAGCAACGGCGAGGCCCGCAAGAGCCTGAAACACGCCAAGCTCACCACCCGCCGCATCCGTGAGGACGGCGACCCCCTGCACGGCAGCTTCGCCGGCCCCTGCCGGTCCTGCACCGCGCTCAGCGCCCACTTCGGCGTCCGCATCGTCGACCCCACCACCGGCAAGGGCTGACCCACCGGCCTGGAAACCCCGGCCGCGGCCCCCGCGAAACCCCCCACCCGCACCCCGCCACGGCGCCACCCGCCACGGCACGACCCACGAACGAAGGGCAGATGCACGCCGACCGAGCCTCCTTCCCCCAGCAGGCCGAGAGCGGGGGAGGAGCCGCACGCTTCCCCGGGCCCGTCGAGACCACGCTGCGCGCCGCCGGCTGGCGGCCGGGGCGCTGGGACATAAAACAGGCCGAGATGTGGGCCGACGCCCTGCGCGAGCACCTCTCGCCCGCCGGCCACCACCACGCCGTGTTCCCCGCCGCCGTCGAAGCCTGGGCGGAGTTCGGCGGCCTGCGCGTCTCGCCCACCGGCCCCGGCCGTCGGATCGCCCCCGCCGTCCTCGATCTGGACCCGCTGCACGGCCTCCACATGGCCCGCACCCTCGGCGACCTCGGCCGCGCCCTGGACACCGAGGTCTGCCCGCTGGGCACCGAGACCGACAGCCGGTCCCTGCTCGCCATCGACGCCGAAGGCCGTGTCTACGCCCTCGACCACACCGGCGACTGGTACCTCGGCCCCGACATCGACCTGGCCCTGTCGGCCCTCGTCTCCGGCACGGAACCCGTACGGCTCACCACGGGCTGAGCACTCGTACACACCCACGCGCGTACGCACACGCACGCGTGCGTACCCGCTCACCGCGCGCCGGCCGGAAGGGCCCGCTACGACGCCGGGATCACCGCCGAGACCCGGAAGCCCCCCGCGTCCGTCGGCCCCGACACGAACACTCCGCCCAGCGCGACGACCCGCTCCCGCATCCCGAGCAGCCCGTTCCCGCCCGACGGCAGCCCCGCAGCCGACGCCGAGGCGGGTTCGGGCGGCGGCTCGTTCTCCACCTGCATCGCGATCTCCGCCGTCCGGTGCGCCAGCCGCACGTACGTCTGCGCCCCCGCCGCGTGCTTGTGGACGTTGGTCAGCGCCTCCTGCACCACGCGGTACGCCGTCTGCTCGACCTCCGCCGCGTACGAGCGGGCCGTGCCGTGCACCGAGAGGTCCACGGGCATCCCGGCGGCCGCCGACTGCCCGACCAGTTCGTCCAGCTCCGACAGGCACGGCCCCTCGGGCACACCGTCGGCGGCGCGGGAGGCCGCGGCCGCCGCGGCGGCCCCCACCGCGGCGAGCGGCACGTCGTCCGCCGCACGGGACACACCCTGCTCCGGCACGTACGCCCGGGGCTGGGTCTTGGCGGGCTCCGCGCTGCGCAGCACCCCGAGCATCTCCCGCAGCTCGGTCAGCGCCTGCCGCCCCATGTCCCCCACCAGGGCCGCGTTCTTCACCGCCTTCTCCGGGTCCTTGCGGGCCACGGCCTGCAACGCGGCGGCATGGACCACCATCAGACTCACCCGGTGCGCGACCACGTCGTGCATCTCCCGCGCGATCCGGGTCCGCTCCTCGTTGCGGGCCCACTCGGCCCGCTCCTCCGCACGCTCCGCGAGCAGCTGCAGCTCCCGCTCAAGGCTGTCCGCCCGCTCCCGAAGGCTCTCCATCAGCCGCCGCCGGGCCCCGACGTACAGGCCGAGAAGCAGAGGAGGCGCCGTCAGGCCGAGCGAGGTGGTCACCGCGGCGAAGGGCACGAACCAGTTGCCGAGGGTCAGGTCCCCGCGCGCCATGTCCTGGTGCACCCGCACGAACGTCACGATCATCGTCCCGACCAGGGACATCCCGGCCAGCGCGGCGATCACTCTGCGGGGCAGCTCGCACGAGGCCAGGGTGTACAGCCCCACGATGCCCATCAGGAAGCCCATCTGGGCCGGCGTGATGGCGATGGCCACCAGCACCACGGCGATCGGCCACCGCCGCCGGATGAGCAGCACGGCCCCCGCCACCACCCCGAACACGATCCCCAGGGACACCGGAATCCCCGCGTCCCGGGCGAACGGCACCCCCTCGGCCCCGCACTCCAGGGCGGACACCAGCGCGAGTCCCCCGTCGAGTGCCACGCTGCGCCGTCGCGCCCACCACCACGGCCCGGTCAGGACCGCCTCGTGGTCTTCCCCCGTCGTGGTCATGGCTCCAGCCTACGGGCGGCGGCCGGGGCGCCTAGGGCGGGCGGAACGGAATCGTGGCCCTGAGCCGGGCACGTCTCCGGTATGGTCTGAAGCGCTGTCCCCCGTGGTGTAACTGGCAGCACACTGGTTTTTGGTACCAGCAGGACAAGGTTCGAATCCTTGCGGGGGAGCTCCGGCGCAGAAAGTCTCATTCCGGGTCCCGCCCTCACGGGCCGGACCCGTTCTCATATCCCCCCACAACCGCCCCGGTATCCTGCGGATGTCCACCCCCACCCATCCACAGCCGAAGGGCATCCCGTGAGCGCCATTCGCCCGGCAGCCGTCGTCGTTCTCGCAGCGGGTGAGGGCACCCGTATGAAGTCGGCCACACCGAAGGTCCTGCATGAGATCTGCGGCCGGTCACTGGTGGGTCATGTGCTCGCCGCCGCACGCGAGTTGAAGCCGGAGAACCTGGTCGTCGTGGTCGGGCACGCGCGGGAGCGGGTGACCGCGCACCTGGCCGAGGCCGACTCCGGGGTCCGCACCGCCGTGCAGGAGAAGCAGAAGGGCACCGGGCACGCGGTCCGGATGGGCCTCGAGGAGCTCGGCGGGCCCGTCGAGGGGACCGTGATCGTCGTCTGCGGCGACACTCCCCTCCTCACCGGTGAGACCCTCCAGCGGCTGGCCACCGCGCACCAGGAGGACGGCAACGCCGTCACCGTGCTCAGCGCCCAGGTCCCGGACGCGACCGGTTACGGCCGGATCGTGCGCGACTCCGGTACGGGCGCGGTGACCGCGATCGTCGAGCACAAGGACGCCACCGAGGACCAGCGGGCGATCCGGGAGATCAACTCCGGGGTGTTCGCGTTCGACGGGCGGCTGCTGGCCGAGGCGCTGGGCCAGGTCCGGACGAACAACAGCCAGCACGAGGAGTACCTCACCGACGTCCTCGGGATCCTGCGCGAGGCCGGGCACCGGGTCGGCGCCTGCGTGGCCGGCGACCACCGGGAGATCGCCGGGATCAACAACCGCGTGCAGCTCGCCGAGGCGCGACGGACCCTCAACGACCGCCTCCTGACGGACGCGATGCTCGCCGGTGTCACGGTCGTCGACCCGGCGACCACCTGGATCGACGTGACGGTGACCTTCGAGCAGGACGTCGTCGTGCACCCGGGCACGCAACTGCACGGGACGACCCGGCTCGGCGAGGGCTGCGAGGTGGGCCCCAACAGCCGGCTGACGGACACCCGGGTCGGCCCGGGGGCGCGGGTGGACAACACGGTGTCCGACGGCGCCGTGGTGGGCGCGCAGGCCTCCGTGGGGCCGTACGCGTACCTGCGGCCGGGTACGCGGCTCGGGGCGAAGTCGAAGGTGGGCACGTACGTCGAGACGAAGAACGCCTCGATCGGCGAGGGCACCAAGGTTCCCCACCTGTCGTACGTCGGTGACGCCACCATCGGCGAGTACACGAACATCGGCGCGGCGAGCGTGTTCGTGAACTACGACGGGGAGAGCAAGCACCACACGACGGTCGGCTCGCACTGCAAGACCGGTTCGGACAACATGTTTGTGGCTCCCGTCACGATCGGGGACGGCGCCTACACCGCCGCCGGGTCCGTGATCACCAAGAGCGTGCCGCCGGGTTCGCTGGCCGTGGCCCGTGGCCAGCAGCGGAATATCGAGGGCTGGGTGGCTCGCAAGCGTCCCGGAAGCGCGGCGGCGAAGGCGGCCGAGGCCGCATCCGGACAGCCGGAGAGCGGAGCCTGACCGGAAACCGGCACGCCAAAGACGGCGTACCGTGATAAGTGCACACGTCCCCACGTCCCACCCTGCTGCGAACACCCGCTGAGGAGACACTGCTGTGACCGGGATCAAGACGACCGGCGAGAAGAAGATGATGTTCTTCTCCGGCCGCGCCCACCCCGAGCTTGCCGAGGAAATCGCCCACGAGCTGGGTGTCGGGGTCGTCCCGACCAAAGCGTTCGACTTCGCGAACGGCGAGATCTACGTGCGTTATCAGGAGTCGGCCCGCGGCGCGGACTGCTTCCTGATCCAGAGCCACACTGCTCCGATCAACAAGTGGATCATGGAGCAGTTGATCATGATCGACGCGCTGAAGCGTGCGTCGGCCCGTTCCATCACGGTCATCGTCCCGTTCTACGGTTACGCGCGGCAGGACAAGAAGCACCGGGGACGTGAACCGATCTCGGCGCGTCTGATCGCGGATCTGATGAAGACCGCGGGCGCCGACCGCATCCTGACCGTGGATCTGCACACGGACCAGATCCAGGGCTTCTTCGACGGACCGGTGGACCACCTGTTCGCGCTGCCGCTGCTGGCGGACTACGTGGGCAACAAGGTGGACCGTTCGAAGCTGACGGTGGTCTCCCCGGACGCCGGCCGGGTGCGGGTGGCGGACCGCTGGTGCGACCGGCTGGGCGCCCCGCTGGCGATCGTGCACAAGCGGCGTGACAAGGACGTGGCGAACCAGGTCACCGTGCACGAGGTCGTCGGTGACGTGAAGGGCCGTATCTGCGTCCTGGTGGACGACATGATCGACACGGGTGGCACCATCTGCGCAGCGGCGGACGCCCTTTTCGCGCACGGCGCGGACGACGTGATAGTGACGGCGACGCACGGTGTGCTGTCGGGTCCCGCGGCGGACCGGCTGAAGAACTCCAAGGTGAGCGAGTTCGTGTTCACCGACACGCTGCCGACGCCGAACGAGTTCGAACTCGACAAGATCACGGTGCTGTCCATCGCGCCGACGATCGCGCGCGCGGTGCGCGAGGTGTTCGAGGACGGCTCGGTGACGAGCCTGTTCGACGAGCAGTGACGACCAGGCCTGTGGAACGACCAGGCCCGTAGATCGTTTTGGGTCCGGCCTCCCGCTCCGAGTAGACTGCTGCAGTTGCTCGGCGAGGGAGGCCGTACTCGTTCTCGTGTACGGCGATCCGTTATCGACGCGCTCTTCGTAGCAGGCCGTTCGTGGCCGGGTGACCCCGCCCGTTTTCCGTGTACCTCTACGAGGAGTGAAGAGCATGTCCGAGGTAAAGCTCGCCGCCGAGACGCGCACCGAGTTCGGCAAGGGTGCCGCCCGCCGTGTCCGCCGTGAGAACAAGGTTCCCGGTGTGCTGTACGAGCACGGCATGGTGCCGATCCACCTGACGCTGCCGGGTCACGAGCTGCTGATGGCGCTGCGTACGCCCAACGTCCTGATCTCGCTGGACATCGACGGCAAGACCAACGAGCTGGCGATTCCGAAGGCCGTGCAGCGCGACCCGCTGAGGGGCCACCTGGTGCACGTGGACCTGCTGATGGTCAAGCGCGGCGAGCGCGTCGTCGTCGAGATCCCCGTCGTCGCCGAGGGCGAGCTGGCCCCGGGCGGCAACCTGCTGGAGCACGTCCTGTCGGCGCTGCCGGTCGAGGCCGAGGCCACGACCATCGCGGACCAGCTCACGGTCTCCGTACAGGGTCTGGCGGCCGGTGCCGCGATCCACGCCAAGGACATCGCCCTGCCGAGCGGTGTGAAGCTGGCCGTGGACGAGGACACGGTGGTGCTGCAGGTCCTGGCCGCGCAGGCCGAGGAGGCCCCGGCGGGCGAGGAAGGCGAACAGGCCGCGCAGGCCTGAGCCCGACCGTCATCGTCCCGCCGGCCGCCGCTTCCCTCGGGGGGCGGCGGCCGGCGCGTATGACGCCTATTGAGGAGACATGGACGTGACGACCTCCGCGAACGATCCCTGGCTGATCGTCGGCCTCGGCAATCCCGGACCGGAGTACGCCATGAACCGGCACAACGTCGGGTTCATGACGGTGGATCTGCTGGCCGACCGGATCGGGGGCCGGTTCAAGCGGGCGGGCAAGGCGCAGGCCCAGGTGGTGGAGGGGCGGATCGGTCCCCCCGGGCCGGAGAGCCGCCGGGTGGTCCTGGTGAAGCCGATGTCGTTCATGAACCTGTCCGGCGGACCGGTGAACGCGCTGCGCGACTTCTACAAGGTGCCGCTCGGCAACATCGTGGCGGTCCACGACGAACTGGACATCGACTACGGCGTGCTGCGGCTGAAGCTGGGCGGCGGCGACAACGGCCACAACGGGCTGAAGTCGATGACGAAGGCGATGGGTCCCGACTACCACCGGGTGCGGTTCGGGATCGGGCGCCCGCCGGGCCGGATGCAGGTGGCGGACTTCGTGCTCAAGGACTTCTCCTCCGCCGAGCGCAAGGAACTGGACTACTTCGTGGACCGGGCGGCGGACTCGGTGGAATGTCTGCTGGCGGAGGGTCTGGAACGGGCGCAAAGCGCGTACAACTCCTGACTTGTCCCCCGGCTGACGACCCCCGGAGTTGACCGCTCGTAGCGACATGGCCAATGATCCCGGCCATGCCTGCCGCCACCGCAAGACGTTCCCGCCAGGCCTCCCACACCGCGCTCCGGTTCGGCCGGGTGGCGGCCATGGGCGCGGTCACGGTGCTGATCCTCATCGCGGGCGTGTGGGCGTCCTGGCACACCGCGCCGTACGTGATGCTCACCAAGGGACGCGAGCACGGCACGATCGAGGTGACGCGGTGCGAGGGCGACACGTGCACCGGGCCCTACACCCCGGTCTCCACGGGGTCGACGGCACGCGACCGGGTGGTGATCGACCACACCGTGGCGGTGCGCAAGGGGCAGACCTACAGCGTCGTCGTGAAACCGGGGACCGACGAGGTGGTCCGTTCGGGCCCCGCCGGGATCCTGTACGCGTGGGCCCCGCTCGGCGGTGCGCTGCTGCTGGCCTCGGTGGTCGTGGCGGGCGGGCTGCGGCAGACCCGGGCGGCGTGGGTGCTGGCGGGCTCCGGGATCGCGCTGCTGACGGCGGTCTTCGTGGCGCTGTGAGCCGTAGGACATGAAAGTGCCCCCGGTCCCGCACGGATCTCCGTACGGGACCGGGGGCATTCGTGTGCCGGTCAGCCGGTGTTGCGCAGGCCGGCCGCCACGCCGTTGACGGTGAGCAACAGGGCCCGGGAGAGCAGCGGGTCCGGCTCCCGGCCGGCCGCCGCCGCGTCGCGCTGCCGCTTGAGCAGGGTGACCTGGAGGTAGGAGATCGGGTCGAGGTAGGCGTCGCGGATGGCGAAGGTCTGCCGGAGCACGGGCTGGGCGTCGAGGAGTTCGCTCTCGCCGGTGACGCGCAGCACCTCGCGCACGGTGAGCTCGTGCTCGGCCCGGATGGTGTCGAAGACGTGCTTGAGCTCGTCGGGGACGAGGGTGTCGACGTAGTGCTGCGCGATGCGCAGGTCGGTCTTGGCGAGGGTCATCTCGACGTTGGAGATGAAGTTGCGGAAGAAGTGCCACTGCCCGTGCATCTCGTCGAGCACGGTGTCCCCTTCCAGCCGCAGGCCTGCCTCGCGCAGCGCCTTCAGGCCGGAGCCCACGCCGAACCAGCCGGGCACGATCTGCCGGGACTGGGTCCAGCCGAACACCCAGGGGATGGCCCGCAGTCCGTCGAGTCCGGCGCCGGAGTCGGGGCGGCGCGAGGGCCGCGAGCCCAGGTGCAGGTCGGCGAGCTGGTCCACGGGGGTGGAGGCGAAGAAGTACGCCGGCAGGTCGGGGTCCTCGACGAGCCTGCGGTAGGCGGCGTGGGCGGCGTCGGACACCACGTCCATCGCGGCGTCCCAGCGGGCCAGCGCCTCCACCGACTGGCGCGGGGCGGTGTGCAGGGCGGAGGCCTGGAGGGTCGCCGCGAGCGTCAGTTCCAGGTTCTCCCGGGCCAGGGACGGGATCAGGTACTTGTCGGAGATGACCTCGCCCTGCTCGGTCACCTTGATCTCGCCCTCCAGGGTGCCCCAGGGCTGGGCGAGGATCGCGTCGTGGGTGGGGCCGCCGCCGCGGCCGACGGTGCCGCCGCGGCCGTGGAAGAGCCGCAGCCGTACGCCGTAGCGGTGGGCGACGTCGCGCAGGCGCCGCTGGGCGCGGTGGATCTCCCACTGGCTGGTGGTGATGCCGCCGAACTTGGAGGAGTCGGAGTAGCCGAGCATGACCTCCTGCACATCGCCCCGCAGCGCGACCAGGCGCCGGTAGGACGGGTCGGAGAGCATGTCCTCCAGGATGGTGTCGGCTGCCTTGAGCTCGTCGGTGGTCTCCAGCAGCGGCACGATGCCGATCTTCGCCCAGCCGGCGTGCAGGTCGACGAGTCCGGCCTCGCGGGCCAGGACGGCGGCGGCGAAGACGTCGTCGGCGCCCTGGCACATGGAGATGATGTACGACTCGATCACCTCGGGCCCGAAGACGCGCAGGGCCCGCTTGACCGTCTCGAAGACGCCGAGGGTCTTGGCGCCGGCCGCGTCGACGGGGGCCGGGCTCGGGCCGAGCGGCCGCCTGGACCTCAGCTCCTTGGCGAGCAGCTTGGCGCGGTACTCGCGGGGCATGTCGGCGTAGCGCCAGGACTCCTCGCCGAGCCGGTCGAACAGCTGACCGAGGGCGTGGTGGTGGGCGTCGGCGTGCTCGCGGACGTCCATGGTGGCCAGCTGGAGGCCGAAGGCGGCCAGGGTGCGGATGGTGCGGCCCAGGCGGCCGTCGGCGAACAGGCCGCCGCGGTTCTCGCGCAGGGACTCCTGGATGATCCGCAGGTCGTCCAGGAGTTCGGCGGTGCCGAGGTAGTCGCGTCCCGGCTCGTGCGGGGTGCCGGTGGCCAGGCGCTGCTTGGTGTTGACGAGCTTCTGGCGGATGCAGGTGGCCTTGAGCCGGTAGGGCTCCTCGGCGTTGAGCCGCTTGTAGCGGGGGCTGATCTCCGGCAGGTTCTCCAGGTCGGTCCCGAGGGACTGGAGCAGCGCGTCGGTGGCGCCGGTGTAGCGGATCGAGTTGGACAGGAAGCCGCGCAGCTCGTCGATCATGTCGAGGGCGTCGTTGATGCCGTGCTCGTGCTGGAGGATCAGCACGTCCCAGGTGACCTCGGGGGTCACGTTGGGGTTGCCGTCGCGGTCGCCGCCGATCCAGGTGCCGAAGGTGAGGGGGCGGGTGTCGTCGGGCAGCTTGACGCCGGCGCGCTCCAGTTCCGCGGTGAGGTCCTCCAGGACGTCACCGACGGCGCCGGCGTGGAGTTCGTCGAGGTAGTAGATGGCGTTGCGGGACTCGTCGGCGGGCTCGGGGCGGACCACGCGGAGTTCGTCGGTCTGCCAGACGAGGTCGATGTTCTCGGCGAGCCGGGTGTCCAGGCGGCGGCGGTCGGCCTCGGCGACCGGGGTCTCCAGGAGCGCGGCGATGCGCCGGAGCTTGTTGAGCACCGAGCGGCGGGCGGCCTCGGTGGGGTGGGCGGTGAACACCGGGCGGACGTTGAGGTGCCGGACGGTCTCCCGCAGGTGCTCGGGGTCGGCGTCCTTGAGGCGGTCGGCGGTGCGGGCCAGCAGTCCGCCCTCCGCGGCGCGCCGGGCGCGCAGTTCGCGTCCGCGGTGCACCTGTTCGGTCACGTTCGCCAGATGGAAGTAGGTGGAGAAGGCGCGGACCAGCTTGGCCGCGGTGTCGAGTTCGGTACCGCGCAGCAGTTCGGCGGCGGCCTCACCGTCCTCCCGGGTGAGGCGGCGGACCTTCTCGACGAGGTCCAGGAGTTCGGGGCCTTCCTGCCGTACGAGGGCCTCCCCGAGGAGGTCACCCAATCGGCGGATGTCGGCACGCAGCTCGGCGCTGGTCGTCGTCTGGTCGTCGGCACTGCTCACAGGTGCGGCTCCTTGCGGGTTGAAGCACGTCTGGGAGGGGACCCGGACGGGTGCCGCGCGGCGGCTGCCGCTTACGGGCCGAGTGTCCGGGAAGGAATTCTTCAGAGCGGACCGCGCTGTCCGACCGCCTCCAAGTCTAGGTGTCGCGGGGGACGCGCAGACCAGGGGCTCTTGCCGCGGCGCGACGCGCTGCCATACTTACGACGCCGTAGGTTACGGAACCGTAGGGAGCTGACCGGTTCCCTGACCCCGACGACCCGTCTCGACTCCCGACCCCACAGGGGACGCCCATGACCACAAGCTCCGATGTGATCGACGACGCCCCGAAGGCGACCGACACCTCTCTTGCCTCCGCCACCCTTGGAGGTGAGCAGAAGCGTTCGATCGAGCAGATCACGCTGCTGCTCTTCATCACCGTTCCGTTCCTCGCACTGCTCGCCGCGGTGCCGCTGGCATGGGGCTGGGGGGTGAGCTGGCTGGACCTCGGCCTGCTGGTCTTCTTCTACTACCTCGGCTGTCACGGCATCACGATCGGCTTCCACCGGCATTTCACGCATGGCTCGTTCAAGGCGAAGCGGCCCCTGAAGATCGCGCTGGCGATCGCCGGGTCGATGGCGGTCGAGGGACCCCTGGTCCGCTGGGTCGCCGACCATCGCAGGCACCACAAGTTCTCCGACCACGAGGGTGATCCGCACTCCCCGTGGCGGTACGGCGAGACGGTCCCGGCGCTGCTGAAGGGCCTGTGGTGGGCCCATATCGGCTGGATGTTCGACGAGGAGCAGACGCCGCAGGACAAGTACGCCCCGGACCTGATCAAGGACCGGACCCTGCGGGCGATCTCCCGTCAGTTCATCCTGTGGACGGTGGTGTCGCTGCTGCTGCCGGCGCTGATCGGCGGCCTGGTCACGATGTCGTGGTGGGGCGCGTTCACCGCGTTCTTCTGGGGCTCGCTCGTCCGGGTGGCGCTGCTGCACCACGTGACCTGGTCGATCAACTCCATCTGCCACGCGGTCGGCAAGCGCCCGTTCAAGTCGCGGGACCGCTCCGGCAACGTGTGGTGGCTGGCGATCCTGTCCTGCGGCGAGTCCTGGCACAACCTGCACCACGCCGACCCGACCTCCGCCCGGCACGGCGTGGAGCGCGGGCAGATCGACTCCTCGGCCCGGATCATCCGCTGGTTCGAGCGGCTCGGCTGGGCCCACGACGTGCGCTGGCCGTCACGCTCGCGTATCGATTCCCGCCGCAACGACGAGCAGGGCGGCTCCCGGCGCCGGAGGAATACCGCCGAGGCGGCATGATTGACGGCGTGGCGACCGACTCCAGCACTTCCAGCAATGAAAAGCCGCGGCGCACGCGCCGTACCCGTATGACCGGCGCCGAGCGCCGCCAGCAACTGCTGGAGATCGGTCGCACGCTGTTCGCGGCGAAGGGTTTCGAGGGCACCTCGGTGGAGGAGATCGCGGCCAAGGCCGGGGTGTCCAAGCCGGTGGTGTACGAGCACTTCGGCGGCAAGGAGGGCCTGTACGCGGTCGTGGTCGACCGCGAGATGCGGCGCCTCCTCGACATGGTGACCGGCTCGCTGACCGCGGGCCACCCCCGCGAGCTGTGCGAGCAGGCGGCGTTCGCCCTGCTGGACTACATCGAGGAAAACACGGACGGCTTCCGCATCCTGGTCCGCGACTCCCCCATCCCCCAGTCGACGGGGTCCTTCGCGTCCCTGATCTCCGACATCGCCACCCAGGTGGAGGACATCCTGGGCCGCGAGTTCAAGTCCCGCGGCTTCGATTCGAAGCTCGCCCCGCTGTACGCGCAGGCGCTGGTCGGCATGGTCGCCCTGACCGGCCAGTGGTGGCTGGACGTGCGCCGCCCGAAGAAGGCGGAGGTCGCCGCCCACCTGGTCAACCTGGCCTGGCACGGCCTTGACGGGCTGGAGCCGCGGCCCCGGCTGATCGGGCACCGCAAGTCCTAGGGTCTTTCGTTTGGATCAGGTGGATCAGGCCGGTGTCCGGCATGATCCAAACGAAAGACCCTGGACGGAGACGTCCTGGGCGAGCGGTTCCAGGAACTCCAGGCGGTTTCCGACGGGGTCCTCGGAGTAGAACCGCCTGTGGCCCGGCAGGCCGTCGTCCCACACCACCTTCGCGCCGTGCGCCGTGAGCCGGGCGGCGAAGGCCTCGATGCCCGTCACCCCGAGCCCCGGGTGGGCCTTCCGGGCGGGGCGGAAGTCCCGCTCGACACCCAGGTGCAGCCGGACGGCGCCGGCCTGGAACCAGCAGCCGCCGCGCGCGGCCAGTACCGGCGGCTTCGGGACCTCGGTCATGCCGAGGACCCCGGCGTAGTACGCCCGCAGCTCGTCCTCCGAACCGGGCGGGGCGGCGAGCTGGACGTGGTCGATGGCGGCGAGCATGCCTCAGGCCTCCTTGGTGGCGACCGCGAAGACGCGGCGGAAGGGGAACGGGGTGCCGTGCGGTCCGGCCGGATAGGCCTCGCGCAGGGCGGTGCGGTACTCGGCCAGGAACTCCTCGCGGGCCGCCGGGTCGTCGCCGAGTGCGGTGAGCACGGGCCGCAACCCTGTGCCCTTCACCCAGTCGAGGACCGGGTCCTCACCGGTCAGCAGGTGGATGTACGTGGTCTCCCAGACGTCGGCCGCGCAGCCGAGGCCGGTCAGCCGCTCCAGGTAGGCCTCGGGGCCGAGCACCGCGTCCGCGTGGCGCAGGGTGTCTCCGAGCCGGTCGCGCCAGCGGGCGGAGCCGGCGAGTTCGCGCATGAGCCGGTGGCTGGGGGCGGAGAAGTTGCCGGGGACCTGGAAGGCGAAGGTGCCGCCGGGGCGCAGCCCCGCCACCCAGTCGGCGAAGCGGTCCGGGTGGCCGGGCACCCATTGGAGCGTGGCGTTGCTGACGATCAGGTCGTACGGCTCGCCGGGGGTCCAGGTGCGGGCGTCGGCGGGTTCGAAGTCGAGGCGGCCGCCGCCGGCGGTGGGGCCCTCGTGGTCGACCACGGCCTTGTCGAGCATCTCCGGTGAGTTGTCGTAGCCGGTGATGTGCGCGGTGGGCCAGCGGTCCGCGAGCAGGGCGGTGACGTTGCCGGGGCCGCAGCCGAGATCGGCGATGCGGGGCCGGTCGCCGGGCAGTGCGGGGACACGGGCGACGAGGTCGGTGAAGGGGCGGGCCCGGTGTCCGGCGTGGCGCAGGTACTGGGCGGGGTCCCAGGCGGGACTCTGGGCGGACATGGCGGCCTCCAGGAGGTGCGGGACGTGGTGCGGGTGGTCGTCGGCGGCTGCGCCACCACTCTCCTCCGACATTTATCTCGACGTCAAGACACTTGACGCCAAGAGACTTCACATCGACACAACCACTACACTGATCGCCATGGAGGACGAGGTCGATCGGCTGGTCGCAGCATGGCGCCGGGAGCGCCCGGACCTCGACGTGGAACCGCTCGAGGTGCTCAGCCGGGTGAGCAGGCTGGCCCGGCACCTGGACCGCGCACGCCGGCTGGCCTTCTCCGAGCACAGCCTGGAGCCCTGGGAGTTCGACGTCCTGACGGCGCTCAGGCGCGCGGGCTCGCCGTACCAGCTCTCCCCCGGGCAGTTGCTGACCCAGACGCTGGTCACCTCGGGCACGATGACGAACCGTATCGACCGGCTGGCCAAGAAGGGCCTGGTGGAGCGGCTTCCCGACCCCAGCGACCGGCGCGGGGTGCTGGTCCGGCTGACGGACGAGGGCCGGGACCGCGCCGACCGGTCCCTGGCCGGGCTCCTGGACCAGGAGCGCGCGCTGCTGGCCGAGCTGTCGACCGCGCAGCGCGGCGAACTGGCCGGCCTGCTGCGCCAGTTGACCGCCCCGTTCGACAACATCCCCGGCTGAGGGGGGCGCCTGGTCAGGCGCTGCTGCTCTCCTCCACCCCGATGCGCCCGGCGGGCCCCAGATCGGCCGGTCCCACCCCGGCCCGGCGGGCCAGGGCCACGGCGGCCAGGGTGGAGTGCACGCCGAGCTTGCCCAGGACGTTCTGCATATGGGTGCGCACGGTGTGCGGGGACAGGTAGAGCCGCTCGGCGACGGCCTTGCGCCCCAGCCCCGCGACCATGCAGCGCAGCACCTCACGCTCGCGCGGGGTCAGCGACTCCACCAGGCGCTCGCTCTCGGTGCGGTGCTTGCGGGCGGCGGTCAGCTCCCGCAGCACGCCGGTGAGCAGGGCGGGCGGCAGATGGGTCTCGTCGCGCAGGACCCCGCGGATGACCGTGAGCAGCCGGGACAGCGAGCAGTCCTTGGCGACCCAGCCGCAGGCACCGGCCTGTAGGGCGAGCGCCGCGCGGCGCGGGTCGTCCTTCTCGGCGAGTACCACGGTCCGCACCCCGGGCTGGGCCGCCCGCACTCCGGCGACCAGGGAGATCCCGTCCACCAGTCCGTCCTCGTCGCCCTCCCGCACGGGAACGGCGGGCCGGGCCGCGGGGACGTTGCCGCCGAGGTCGGAGTCGACGAGCACGACGTCGAAGCGGCGGCCCTCGGCGGCCGCCCGCTCCAGACAGCGCAGCGCCGCCGGGCCGGAGCCGGCCGCGGACACCTCCACGTCGGGCTCGGCGGCCAGGGCTGCGGCGAGCGACTCGGCGAAGATGCGGTGGTCGTCGACGACCAGGACTCGGACACGAACCACTGAAAACCCCCTTCCCCACGCTCCTGGTCAGAGCAGGGGACTCTCCCGGCGCCGGAGAACGCCGAGGGCGCGGGCCCGACGTCCGGGGCCGAGTGGGCCGGACGGCACTCGCCGTACCGGACCGCCTCCGCGCCCGACGCTGTCCTGCCCGAGCCTTCTCGCCCCCTGACCAGCACCGGCCCCCACCGGTGCCGCTCATCAGAGTACGGGCGGCGGCCAGGAGGGGAAGGCAATTCGCAGAACTGACCAGCCGACGCGTTTAGGGTGTGCCGCATGTTTCGTATTGAGGCAGAAGTCGACAAAGAGCGCCGCGATCTGCTCCGCTCCCGCCTCCGCGACACGAACACCGCGGCCTCGCCGTTCATCGCCGACCTGCGCAGAACCCCGGCCGCCCGGGAAGTCCCCCTCCACCTCTGGGCGTTGAACGACTCCGGCGAACTGGCGGGCGGCCTGGTGGGCCACACCTGGGCGACCTGGCTGCACGTGACCCACCTCTGGGTCGACGCCCCCCACCGTGGCACGGGCCTCGGCTCCCGCCTCCTGGCCCGCGCCGAACGCATCGCCCACCGAGACCGCGCCTGCACCGCCGCCCGCCTGGAAACCTGGGACTTCCAGGCCCCGGGCTTCTACCGCAGGCACCACTACAAGGTGGTCTGCGCGATCCCCGACTACCCGCCGGGGATCACCGAATACACCATGATCAAACCGCTGCCCTGAGCGGACGGCGGCCTTCAGAGCGCGTCGAGCGCCTCCGTGCTGATGTCGATGTCGATGTCGTAGGGCACGTCGAGCTTGAGCCGGTCGCGGTGGGTGCCGGTCAGGGCGTACGTCTTGGTCAGCGGGTCGAGTTCGTACACAGATGTCGGGCTCCGGTCCGTTGCGACGGTCCAGCACGACCGTCATCTCCCGGCGGATCTTCATCTTCGCGGGAGCCGTGCGGCGCAGGCCGGTCACCAGAAGGTCGATCACGATGCTGTGGAAATACTGCTGCGGACTGAAGGGATCACTCTCCGCCGAGGGCATGGACGCGGGGAGCGGCACGCCCCCGAGCCGGGCTTCCCGGGACCGGGCGATGCGCAGTACGTCGTCGACACGTCGGCCAGCCTGGACCTGCTGGCCGCCGCACGAGAGGAGCTCACCCGATGAACGCCACGCCAACCACAGAACGGCTCGTGGCAGCAAACTGGTTGAAAAGCAGCTACAGCGCTGCCAACAATGAATGCGTGGAGGTGGCCCACGCTGTAACGCGGGTGGGCATACGTGACTCCAAAATATCCGCTCGCCGTGAACTCACCGTGAGCACAGGCGCGTTCGCCATGTTCATCGAAGGTCTGAGAGACGGCGTCACACCCTCGGAATGTTAACGGCGGCACTGCAGTCAACCTCCATCGACATCATCCTCCGGCCGCCGGAAGAGACCCCAGGCGTCGACAGCCCGCCCGGGCTGCCCGAGGCAACTGGTTGCGGCCACTGTTGCTCAGCGTGCCGGATCTGTGGGCCCGCCCGCCCGCACAGATCCGGTCGCGGGCGTCAGGCCAGCCGGCGGGCGCCCGCCGCGGGGACCGCCTCGAAGACGCGTGGGGGTGTGTGGGCCGCCTTGGTGAAGGCCTCTTCCATTGCCTTGGTGAGAGTGGGGACGTCCGCGGTGTCCGTCAGGACGATCGCCGAGCCGCCGAAGCCGCCGCCGGTCATGCGGGCGCCCAGGGCGCCGGAGGCGAGGGCCGTGTCGACGACCAGGTCCAGTTCCGGGCAGGAGACGCGGAAGTCGTCGCGCAGGGAGGCGTGGCCCTCGGTCAGGATCGGGCCGATCGCCCTGATGTCGCCCGACTCCAGGAGGGACACCACCCGTTCCGCCCGCGCGTTCTCGGTGACGACGTGGCGGACCAGCCGGGCCACCTCCTCGTCGCCGGCCAGGTCGGCCAGCGCCGCGTCCAGCCCGTCGTGGGGGATGTCCCGCAGGGCGTCCACGCCCAGCAGGGCCGCGCCCTTCTCGCAGCCCGCGCGGCGGCGGCCGTACTCGCCGCCGCTGTGAGCGTGCTCGACCCGGGTGTCGACGACCAGCAGGCGCAGGCCCTCGGCGGCCAGGTCGAAGGGGATCTGACGCTGGGACAGGTCCCGGGTGTCCAGGAACAGTGCGTGGCCGGCCTCGCAGCAGGCCGAGGCGGTCTGGTCCATGATGCCGGTCGGGGCGCCGACGTAGACGTTCTCGGCGCGCTGGCACAGGCGGGCCAGCCGCCAGCCCTTCAGGCCCAGGGCGTAGAGGTCGTTCAGGGCCAGGGCGACCACGACCTCCAGGGCCGCGGAGGAGGACAGTCCGGCGCCCGTGGGGACCGTCGACGTCAGGTGGACGTCCGCGCCGGTGACCTCGTGGCCCGCCTCGCGCAGGGCCCAGACCACGCCCGCGGGGTAGGCGGTCCAGCCGCGGTCGGACTCCGGGGCCAGCTCGTCGAGCCGTAGTTCCACCGGCCCTCCCGGCATGTCCGCCGAGTGCAGCCGCAGTACGCCGTCGTCGCGGCGCGCGACCGCGGCCGTCGTCACGTGGGGCAGCGCGAAGGGCATCACGAAGCCGTCGTTGTAGTCGGTGTGCTCGCCGATCAGGTTGACGCGGCCCGGCGCCGCCCAGACCCCCTCCGGCTCGGCGCCGTACAACTCGATGAAGCCTTCTCGGACCTCAAGTGCCCCCACTTACCGCTCCCTTGCGATGTGCTGCGCGAACTCCCAGGCATCCGCGACGATACCCGCGAGGTCGGTGCGGGACGGGTTCCAGCCGAGCTTTTCGCGGGCGGCGGCCGCCGAGGCGACCAGGACCGCCGGGTCGCCTGCCCGGCGCGGGGCCACGACCTCGGGGACGGAGTGGCCGGTGACCCGGCGGACTGTCTCGACGACCTCGCGCACGGAGAAGCCGTTGCCGTTGCCGAGGTTGCACACCAGGTGCTCGCCGGGCCGGGCGGCGTCCAGCGCCAGCAGGTGGGCCTCGGCGAGGTCGGCCACGTGGATGTAGTCGCGCACGCAGGTGCCGTCCGGGGTCGGATAGTCGTCGCCGTGGACGGAGATCGCCTCCCGCCTGCCCTCGGCGACCTGGAGGACCAGCGGGATCAGGTGCGACTCGGGGTCGTGGCGTTCGCCGTACGCGCCGTACGCGCCGGCCACGTTGAAGTAGCGCAGCGAGACCGCGCCCAGGCCGTGGGCCGCCGCCTCGCCGGCGATCATGTGGTCGACCGCGAGTTTCGAGGCGCCGTAGGGGTTGGTGGGCCGGGTCGGGGCCGTCTCGATGACCGGCACCTGCTCCGGCTCGCCGTAGGTCGCCGCCGTGGAGGAGAAGACCAGCGTGCGTACGCCCGCCCCGCGCATCGCGGCGAGCAGGGCCATCGTGCCGCCGACGTTGTTGGCCCAGTACTTCTCCGGCCTCACCACCGACTCGCCGACCTGTGAGAAGGCGGCGAAGTGCAGCACCCCGGCGAAGGAGGGGTCCAGCCACTTGGCGGCGTCCCGGATGTCGCCCTCGACGAAGGAGGCGCCCGCGGGCACGCCCTCGCGGAAGCCGGTGGAGAGGTTGTCGAGCACGACGACCTCGTGACCGGCCTCAAGGAGGTGCTGGGCGACCACACTGCCGACGTAGCCCGCGCCACCCGTCACCAGGTACTTCCCGCTCATGAACCCGCTACCTCCCGCAGTCGCCGCGCCGCGCGCTCCGGCGGCACGTCGTTGATGAACACGTTCATGCCGGACTCGGAGCCCGCGAGGAACTTCAGCTTGCCGGAAGTGCGGCGGATGGTGAAAAGCTCGAGGTGGAGCGCGAAGTCGTCACGCGTGACGCCGTCGAACTCGTCCAGCGCGCCGAACGGCGCCTGGTGCCAGGCCGCGATGTACGGCGTCGGCGGGTCGCCCTCGCCGAACAGCCGGTCGAAGCGCCGCAAAAGATCGAGGTGGATCCGGGGGAACTCCGCGCGCGCGGCCTCGTCGAGTCCGAGCAGGTCGGGGACCCGGCGCCGGGGGTAGAGGTGGACCTCGTAGGGCCAGTGCGCCGCGTACGGCACGAAGGCCACCCAGTGCTCGCCCTCGACGACGACCCGCTCGCCGGCCGACTCCCGTGCCAGGACCGCGTCGAAGAGGTTCTCGCCGCCGGCGGCCTCCCGGTGGGCCGCCAGTGAGCGCAGCATCAGCGCGGTGCGCGGGGTGGTGAAGGGATAGGCGTAGATCTGGCCGTGCGGGTGGCCCAGCGTGACGCCGATCTCGGGGCCGCGGTTCTCGAAGCAGAACACCTGCTTCACGGCGGGAAGCGCGGACAGTTCCGCGGTGCGGTCCGTCCACGCGTCCAGGACCAGCCTCGCCTGCCGCTCGCTCAGGTCGGCGAACGAGGCGTCGTGGTCGGAGGTGAAGCAGACGACCTCGCAGCGGCCGAGGTCGCCGGCCAGCGAGGGGAAGCGGTTCTCGAAGACCACCACGTCGTAGGAGGAGTCGGGGATCTCGCTCACGCGGTCGCCGGCGGAGGGGCACAGCGGGCACTCGCCGGCCGGCGGATGGTAGGTGCGGCCCTGGCGGTGGGAGGCGACGGCGACCGCGTCACCGAGCAGCGCGTCCCGGCGGATCTCCGAGGTGGTGACCGTCCGTTCCAGCGGACGCCGGTCCACCGCCTCGCGCACGGTGTCGTCCCGCAGGTCGTAGTAGATGAGCTCACGACCGTCGGCCAGCCGGGTCGAGGTCTTCTTCACTGTCGGACTCCCTACTGGTCCCCGGGCCACCGGTCCGCGAGCCCACCCCCGTCGGCACCCAATCACCCAACACAATCAAACATAACATGTCACAACTCACCACACCCTCACCTGCCAGCTTTACATCACAATCCAACAAAGCCCACCAACAAGAGTGTTCAAACAGTGAACGCGGAGGCGTAGGTTCCCGCTGGACCAGTTCGCGCGACGAAGCGATTTGGGTGTTCGCCGCCTTCATCTCCGCCAACCTGGCCGCCACCGAGATCCTCGGCATGGCCGCCAACAGCGCCCAGTACGGCGCGTACACCGTGCACGGGTACTGGATCGGCGCATTCCTGCTGCTGCGCTTCGACAGGTCCGCACATCTGCTCAGTTCGATCCTGTTCGCCTTCGCGGCCCTCCTCATCGCCGGTGTGAACCTCTACGCGCCGTTTGAACGGCGGGCCTCCTCGCAAGAGAGCAGGTGACCCGGGCGCCCCCGTCCGGCGCGGGAGAGCCGGGCCGGACGACGGGGCTACCGCAGCGGGCCCGCCCGGTCGAGCAGACCGGTGCGGGCCGCCAGGGCCGCCGCCTCCAGTCGCGAGCCCACCCCGAGCTTCATCAGGACGCGCTGGACATGGGTCCTGGCCGTGCTGGGGGCGATGCCCATACCGGCCGCGATCAGCCGGGTGTCCTCGCCTTCGGCGACCCGGACCAGGACCTCCACCTCGCGCGGGGTGAGCATCCGCAGAAGGCGCTGGCCCTCGTCGTCCGGTGGGGCGGCGGGGTTCAGCAACTCGCCGAAGGCTCCCTGGAGCAGTTGCGGGGCGACGGCGGCCTCGCCCGCCCGCGCCTTGATGATCGCCCGCTCGACGCCCTCGATGCGCTCGTCGTGGCGTACGTACCCCGAGGCCCCCGCGGCGAAGGCGGCCGCGATGCCGCGCGGGGACGGAACCGGGCCGAGCACGATCACCGCGACCTGCGGACGCTCCCGCTTGATCTTCACCACCGGCTCGAAGGTGCCGGGCTCGGCCGGTGTCGCCGTGCCCAGCAGGCACACCTCCGGTGCGCGGCTGATCACCAGATCCGCCGCGCCCGCGGCCGGCGCGGTGGCGGCCAGCACACGGTGTCCGCGCAGCTTGAGCGCCGAGGCCAGCGCCTCGGCCAGTAGCCGGTGGTCGTCGACCACCATGAGCCGCACTCCCATCAAGCCCCCCCAGTCCCCCCACGGATGTCCGCATCCCGCCCGGGCGGCGGCCCCCCGGCACGCCGCCCGTCATGCCCCCGGAAGCTACACGCTTGTTCGACGTCGCGCTGCCCCTACCGGCGAGAAGTGCCCCGGATCGGCGACCTTTTCGCATTCCTCGCATTCAAAACTGATTTCGAGGGTCATGTGGGAGCGCCGAGTGGTACGCGCACGGCCCCGTCCCCGGTCGGGGACGGGGCCGTCTCGTTCCGGCCGTGCGGCGGGTCAGCCGCCCGTTCCGAAGGCGAGTGCCAGGTAGTCCTTGCCGAACGAGGACGACGACTTGCGGGCGAAGACCGACGACATGTAGAGGTGGCCCTGGGAGTACAAGAACTCCGCGCGCTCCGGCAGCATGGAGGTCTCCGCGTCGCGCACGTCCCGCGAGGACGGGTTCTCCATCAGCTTGGTCTGCTTGAAGCTGCTGCCGTCGATGCTGACGATCTGGCCGCCCTTGTCGTAGGGCGGGCTCTTGTACGCGATGACGTCGGCGCCGTCCATGCGCAGCGGGTGGATGTGGTACCCGTCGCCCGAGTCGGCGCGCTGGCCGGTCTGCTTGCCGGTGCCGAGGTCGAACGCGACAACCTCGTTGATCTTGCGGTACTTCTCGCCGCCGTCGTGGTCCTCGGTGGACACGTAGAGGCGGTCGTTGCCGACCGCGAGGCCCCGGCAGTCCTCGACCCGGCTGATGCCGTCGCAGCGGGCCGCGTAGGTGTCGCCGGGCGCCGAGATGTGGGCGCGCAGCTTGCCGGTCCCGTTGTCGATGGAGAAGAAGTCCGAGATGCCGCTGCCGTCGCCCGCGCTCTGGCCGACGTCGGCGGCCACGACGAGCGGATCGGTCGAGACGATCGCGGCGTACTCGATGCCCTGCGACATCCTGTACTCCGAGATCACCTTGCCGGACTTCGGGTCGATGGTCTGGATGTGCAGCTGACGCTGCCCGTACTGGCCGCACTTGCGCACCGCGACCAGCTTCGCGCCGCCGCCGTACCCGGCGTCGTAGCAGGTGTCGGCCGCCTTCGGGGCCCACAGGACCTTGCCGTCGGCGATGTCGAAGGCGGCGCCGCCGCTGGTGCCGCCCACGGCGACCGTGGCGCCGCTGACGGTGACGTTGTCGAGCCTGATGGGCTGGTCACCGGACTTGACGGTCTGCGTCCACAGCTTCTTGCCGGCGTCGAGGTCGATCGCGGCGACCTGGCTGCAGCCGTGCGTGGGCTGGTCCTTGGTCGGCATGGCGGGCTCGTAGACGATCGCCGTGCGGTCGTCCGAGGTGGAGTGGATGCTGGCCGTGCACACCGGGCCGGGCAGCGCGATCGTCCACAGCTTGGTGCCCTTGTCCCGGTCGTAGCCGACGACCTCGGCGACGCCGGTCTTGACGTACGCCTTGCCGGTGAGCCAGGAACCGCTGGTGGTGACCAGGTCGCTCACCTCGGGCATCGGCACCTGGTAGAGGACCTTGGAGGCCGGGTCGGACGGCGCCTTCTCCGTGCCGCCGGAGGCAGGCTTGCCGTCGTCCCCCTTGCCGCCGGTGCCGCCGCCGGAGTTCGCGGTGTCCTGCTTGCCGCCGTCGGACCGGTGCGAGTACCAGATGCCGGTGCCGATGATGAGGGCGATCACGACGACGGTCGAGACGATCATCGCCACCTGGGCGTTGACCTTCCGGCCGCCGGGCTGTCCGGTCTGCGGCTGCAGCGGCACGGTCGGCGGCTGGGCGGGGTAGCCGTAGCCGGGCTGCTGGGCGCCGTACGGGTTCGGCTGCCCGGCGGGGGGCTGGGCGTAGGGGTTCGGCTGCCCGCCCGGGTAGCCGTAGCCGGACGGGGGCTGCGGCGGTCCGGCCGGGGACGGTGCCTGCGGGGCGCCGTGCGGCGGCGGCGCCTGCGGGTAGCCGTAACCGGGCGCGGGCTGGGGGGACTTGGCGAGGTCCGGACCGCCCGCGGGCGGCGCCTGCGCGGGCGGCACGGGCGGTGCGTGCGGTGCGGGCTGCTGCGGCCGGCCCTGGGACTGGCCGTAACCGCCCTGCTCCGGCGGCTGGTTGGGCGGCTGGGTCATGACAAGTGCACCTCGGGGAAGCTGAGCGGGACGGGACGACGGGGAAGCCGGGTGGCCATGACGGCGTGCGGCGCCGGCCGCGTGGGACGCGGCCGGCCGGGCTCACTTGCCGTAGGCGAGCATCAGCTTCTCCTTCGTGTCGGCCTTTCCGCTCAGCCGGGTGGTGGAGAGGTAGAAGCGTCCGTCGACCCAGTCGACGGCCCGCGAGTAGAAGCCGTTCTCGATCGACGCGGTGCCCTCCGGGTTCTGCAGCAGCTTCACCGGGGTGTGGGCCGAGCCCGCCGTCGCCACGGACACGACCTGGCCGCCCTCGCGGTACGACGGCTCGACGTACACGACGAGCTGACCGTTCTCCGCCTTGAGCGGCATCATCGAGGTGTCCGTCGGGGACTTCACGCGCCACTTCTCCTTGCCGGTGGCGAGATCGACGGCGACGATCTCGTTGGCGCCGGTGGTGACGTCGGTGGGCAGGTAGAGGGTGTCGGCGTCGGAGGCGACGGCCTGGCAGCCCTGGAGCTTGCGGGCGAGGATGGCCCAGCCGCACTGGGCGTTGAACTTCGCCTTGGTGTCCACCTGGGAACGGATGGCGCCGCCGCTGCCCAGCGTCGAGATGTTCCAGTGCTTCTTGTCCTCGTCCACCGAGTACAGGATCACCGGGTCGACGGAGTAGACCCGCTCGACCGACCAGTTCTTGGGGATCTTCTTGGTCCACTTGACCGCGCCGGTGGCGGGGTCGAGTTCCTGCACCTCGTCGTGCTCGTTGGAACCGCCTGCCCCGCAGGACGCCACCGAGATCAGCCGGGCACCGCCCGCGAAGGCGCCGGGGAAGCAGGCGTCGCCGTAACGCTTCTTGTCGAACAGCTTCTTGCCGCTGTCGACGTCGTACGCCGTGCCCGACTGCGAGCGGCCCACCATCAGGGTCTTGCCGGCCACGGTCATCTCGATGGTGAGCGTGCTGTCGAACAGCTCGCCGTCCGCGACCTTGGCGGTCCAGCCCTTCGCCCCGGTGTTCAGGTCGATCTGCTGGAGCTGGTTGCACTTGGCGCGGTCACTGCTGCCGCTCATGTAGGCCACGACCACCTTGTCGCCGGCCGTCTTCCGCGGTGTCACCGCGCAGATCTTCTCCGGGAACGTGATCGGTTCCCAGGTGGGACCACCGTCAGCGACGTTGTAGGCGAAGACCTGCTTGTACGCCGCCTTCACCGCCGTCCTGCCGGTGATCCACATGCCGGGGGCCTCGGCGCCACCACCGGGCGCGGAGGGTGCCTCCTTGTACCAGAGCACCTTCGCCTCGCCGGACTTGCGGTCCGCATTGAGGTCCTCCGTCTCCCCCTTGCCGTCGCCGCCGTCCCCGGGGTCGGCCGGGGCGTCGGAGGCGGCGGGCTTCGAGGGCTTCGCGTCATCGCTCGCCTCGGCGACCGGCTTCTTGCCGTCGTCGCTGCCGCTGAAGGCCCACACGCCGGCGCCGACGACGAGCAGGGCGGCCACCGCGGCGCCGATGACGACCGCGGTCCTGCCCTTGAACGGGCTGCCGGGGCCGCCGGGGGGCGGGGTGCCGGGCGCGCCCGCGAAGTGCGGCTGCTGCGGATAGCCGTATCCGGGCTGCCCGTACGGTCCCGCCTGCTGGGGCTGCCCGTACGGTCCCGGCTGCTGCGGCGGCCCGTACGGGCCGGGCGCGGCGGGCGCTCCATAGGGGCCGGGCTGGGCGTAGGGCCCGGGCTGCTGCGGGTAGCCGTAGCCGGGCTGGGGCTGGGGCGGTCCTGCGGGCGGGGGCGGTGCCTGCGGCGGCTGGGCCGGGGGCGGGGGCGGGGCCTGGCGCGGGTCCTGAGGCGCGCCGAAGCCGCCCTGGACCGGCGGGGTCTGCGCGGGCGGCGGCTGCGGGGGGCCGAAGCCGCCCGACTGCGGCGGCTGGTCCTGCGGTTGTGGCGGCTGATCCTGCGGTGCTCCGAAGCCGCCCTGGGGCGGCCGGTTGGGCGGCTGGGACATCAGCGCGCTTCCCCCTCAATCACTGCTTTTTAGCCATGCCCTGAGGTCTCGACACGCCCAGAGCCGTCCGGGAAAGTTCCCGGACGGCTCATTCCTATCACTCACGACCCGGCCGTCACCGGTACGCGTCAGCCCCTGTTCCCAAGGGAGAACCGGCCCGTGACGCGCCCGTTATGCGTGGCGGTCCCGGCGGACTTCCCTCCAGAAAACCGACACGTCCCGTTCACACGGCGCGAGCGCCCGCCCCGGCGCAGCGGCCCGTACCGCTACGCGTCCTCGGCGAGTTCGAGCCAGCGCATCTCCAGTTCCTCCCGCTCCCCCGCCAACGCGCGCAGCTCGGCGTCGAGTTCGGCGACCTTCGCGAAGTCGGTGGCGTGCTCGGCGATCCGTGCGTGCAGCGTGGACTCCTTCTCGGAGACGCGGTCCAACTGCCGCTCGATCTTCTGCAGTTCCTTCTTCGCGGCGCGCAGTTCGGCGGCGCTGCGCTCGGGCGCGGCCTGCTCGGCGGCGGGCGCCGGGACCGGGGCGGCGGCCGCGGCCTGCTGCTCCATCCGCTGCCGCCGCTCCAGGTACTCGTCGATGCCGCGCGGCAGCATCCGCAACGCGCCGTCGCCGAGGAGCGCGAACACCGTGTCGGTGGTGCGCTCGACGAAGAAGCGGTCGTGGGAGATGACGACCATCGAGCCGGGCCAGCCGTCGAGAACGTCCTCGAGCTGTGTGAGGGTCTCGATGTCGAGGTCGTTGGTGGGCTCGTCGAGGAAGAGCACGTTGGGCTCGTCCATGAGCAGGCGCAGCAGTTGCAGCCGCCGCCGCTCACCGCCGGACAGGTCGCCCACCGGCGTCCACTGCTTCTCCTTGCCGAAGCCGAACGTCTCGCACAGCTGCCCGGCGGTCATCTCCCGCCCCTTGCCGAGGTCGACGCGCTCGCGCACCTGCTGCACGGCCTCCAGGACCCGCCAGTCGGGGTCGAGTTCGGCGACCTCCTGGGAGAGGTAGGCGAGCTTGACGGTCCTGCCGACGGCGATCCGCCCGCCGACGGGCTGTGCCTCGCCCTCGGTGCGGGCGGCGTCCGCCATGGCCCGCAGCAGGGAGGTCTTACCGGAGCCGTTGACACCGACGAGACCGATCCGGTCGCCCGGTCCGAGGTGCCAGGTGACGTGCTTGAGCAGCACCTTGGGACCGGCCTGGACGGTGATGTCCTCCAGGTCGAAGACCGTCCTGCCGAGGCGGGAGGAGGCGAACTTCATCAGCTCACTGCTGTCGCGGGGCGGCGGCACGTCGGCGATCAGCTCGTTGGCGGCCTCCACCCGGAAGCGGGGCTTGGAGGTACGGGCGGGGGCGCCGCGCCGCAGCCAGGCCAGCTCCTTGCGGATCAGGTTCTGCCGCTTGACCTCCTCGGTGGCGGCGATCCGCTCGCGCTCGGCGCGGGCGAAGACGTAGTCGGAGTAGCCGCCCTCGTACTCGTACACGGCCCCGCGCTGCACGTCCCACATGCGGGTGCAGACCTGGTCGAGGAACCAGCGGTCGTGGGTGACGCACACCAGCGCGGAGCGGCGCTCGCGCAGGTGCCGTGCCAGCCAGGAGATGCCCTCGACGTCGAGGTGGTTGGTGGGCTCGTCCAGGACGAGCAGGTCCTGCTCCTCGATGAGCAGCTTGGCCAGCGCGATCCGCCGCCGCTCACCGCCGGAAAGCGGCCCGATGACGGTGTCGAGGCCCTTGGGGAAGCCCGGCAGGTCGAGCCCGCCGAACAGTCCGGTCAGTACGTCCCTGACCTTGGCGTTGCCCGCCCACTCGTGGTCGGCCATGTCCCCGATGACCTCGTGGCGGACGGTGGCCTCCGGGTCGAGGGAGTCGTGCTGCGTGAGCACCCCGAGCCGCAGTCCGCCGGAGTGCGTGACCCGTCCGGTGTCGGCGTCCTCCAGCCTGGCCAGCATCCGGATCAGCGTGGTCTTGCCGTCACCGTTGCGCCCGACGACCCCGATCCGGTCCCCTTCGGACACACCGAGCGAGACACCGTCGAGCAGGGCGCGCGTGCCGTACACCTTGCTGACGTTCTCGACATTGACCAGGTTGACGGCCATTTCACTCCTGTGCGCGGGGGTCGGTCAGCTTTCTAGGTTAGGGCCTCGGAGGAAAGGGCTGGAACGTCGCTCTGCCATCACTCACTGTGATGACGTGATCGGAATACGGCCGCTACGGTGGAGAAGCAGACAGCAGGATCCCGTCCATGGGAGGAACTATGACTGCCGAGTCCGTGAAGCAGCACAGCCACTGGCCGGTGCCGCCGCTGGACGGCTACACCGTGGACGACCTGTTCACGCTGCCTGATCTCCCGCCGCACACCGAGTTGCTCGACGGGAGCCTGGTTTTCGTGAGTCCGCAGCGCCGCTTCCACTTCCTCGTGATCGACCTGTTGGTCAACGGCCTACGCAGCTCTCTTGGCCCGGAGTTCAGTGTCGAGCGGGAGATGACCGTCGTCCTCGACGACCGCAACGGCCCCGAACCCGATATCAGCGCGGTCCGGGCCGACGCGGTCACCGGGCTGGACCAGACCAGATTTCGGGCCGAGGACGTCCTCCTCGCCGTGGAGGTCGTCTCCCCCGACTCGGAATCCCGCGACCGCACGACCAAACCGCAGAAATACGCCGCAGCCGGAATCCCGAACTTCTGGCGCGTCGAGCAGAACGGGACCACCGGCGGACCCGTCATCCACGTCTACGAACTCGACCCCATGACGAAGGCGTACGTGCACATGGGCATTCACCGCGAGCGGATCAAGGTCGACAAGCCCTACGCCATCGACATCGACCTGGCGGCCGTCGACGGGCTCTGAGCCGCACCCCGTCAGAGCAGCGTCACGCCCGGCGCGGGCGCCGACGCCGTACGCACCGAACGGCATGTCCCTGACGTCCGCAGCCTCTCCGCCACGGAGTACGCCGATTCGGCGTCCGCCACCAGGAACGCCGTCGTCGGCCCCGACCCAGACACCAGGCCTGCCAGGGCCCCCGCCTCGCGGCCGGCGGCGAGGGTGTCCGCCAGAGACGGGCGCAGGGAGAGCGCGGCGGGCTGGAGGTCGTTGGACAGGGCGGCAGCGAGGGCTGCCGTGTCCCCCTTCTCCAGGGCGGCCAGCAGGTCCTCGGAGGCGACCGGTTCGGGAACGTCCGTGCCCTCGGCGAGCCGGTCGAACTCGCGGAACACCGCCGGGGTGGACAGCCCCCCGTCGGCCATCGCGAACACCCAGTGGAAGGTGCCGCCGACCTCCAGCGGGCTCAGCTTCTCCCCGCGCCCGGTGCCCAGCGCCGCCCCGCCGACCAGGCTGAACGGCACATCGCTGCCCAGCTCGGCGCAGATGTCGAGGAGTTCGTCGCGGGAGGCGTTCGTGCCCCACAGGGCGTCACAGGCCACCAGCGCGCCCGCACCGTCCGCGCTGCCGCCCGCCATGCCCCCGGCGACCGGGATGTCCTTGGCGATGTGGATGTGCACGTCGGGGCTGCGGCCGTAACGCCCGGCGAGGACGAGTGCCGCGCGGGCGGCGAGGTTCGTACGGTCCAGGGGGACCTCGCCGGCGTCCGGGCCCGCGCAGGTCACGCGCAGTTCGTCGGCCTCGGTGACCGTGACCTCGTCGTACAGGCCGACCGCGAGGAAGACGTTCGCCAGGTCATGGAAGCCGTCGGGGCGGGCGGCGCCGACCGCGAGCTGGGCGTTGACCTTGGCCGGGACGCGTACGGTGACGCTCACTTACCGGTCTCCTTGTGCTCGGCGATCCGTGCGAACTCCTCCACGGTCAGCGACTCGCCCCGCGCCTGCGGGGAGACCCCCGCGGCGACCAGGGCCGCCTCCGCCGCCGGGGCCGACCCGGCCCACCCGGCGAGCGCGGCCCGCAGGGTCTTGCGGCGCTGGGCGAAGGCCGCGTCGACGACGGCGAAGACCTCCCGCTTGGTGGCGGTGGTCGCGATCGGTTCCGTGCGCCTGACCAGGGACACCAGTCCGCTGTCGACGTTCGGCGCGGGCCAGAAGACATTGCGCCCGATGGCCCCGGCCCGCTTGACCTCGGCGTACCAGTTGGCCTTCACGGACGGCACGCCGTACACCTTCGAGCCGGGCGCCGCGGCGAGCCGGTCGGCGACCTCGGCCTGCACCATCACGAGGGTGCGCTCGATGCTCGGGAAGGTGTCGAGCATGTGCAGCAGGACGGGCACGGCCACGTTGTACGGGAGGTTCGCGACCAGGGCGGTGGGCGCGGGGCCCGGCAGCTCGGTGACGTGCATCGCGTCGGAGTGGACCAGCGCGAAACGGCCGACGCGCTCCGGCATGCGGGCGGCGACGGTCGCGGGCAGCGCGCCGGCGAGCACGTCGTCGATCTCGACGGCGGTGACCCGCTCGGCGGCCTCCAGCAGGGCGAGGGTGAGGGAGCCGAGCCCCGGGCCGACCTCGACGACCACGTCCTCGGGCTGGACGTCGGCGGTGCGGACGATACGGCGGACGGTGTTCGCGTCGATCACGAAGTTCTGGCCGCGTTGCTTGGTGGGGCGCACGCCGAGCGCGGCCGCGAGTTCGCGGACGTCGGCGGGGCCCAGGAGGGCGTCGGGGGCGGGGCTGCTCACGGCACAAGGGTACGGGGACGCGAACAACGCAACCGCCACGACCACCGCCACCGGTCCGCCCCACGGCCACCGCCACCGGGCCCACCCCGCGGCCACCCGAAGCCGAAGCCCACCCGCGGCCGCCCCGGAAGCGCGGCCTACCTGCGGCTGTCCGGAGCGGAGGCGGGCACGGGGGCGGCGGCTCGCCCACGCACGGCGGACGGCGCCGGGGGACGACGGGGGCAGCGCGGAGGCTCGCCCGCGACCGCCGCCGACCCCGGCGACCCGCGCGCGAGGGCCGACCTACGGCCGCCCCGGGGACGAGGCCCACCCGCAGCCCCTGGAGCGGGGCCGACCCGCGGCAGTCCGGAGTGAAGGCGGGCGCGGGCGGGAGGCTCGCCTGCGCGCGGCGGACGGCACCGAGGGACGGCGGGGCAGCGCGGACGCTCGCCCTCGACCGCCGCCGACCCCGGCGATCCGCGCGCGAGGGCCGACCTACGGCCGCCCCGGGGACGAGGCCCACCCGCAACCACCCCTGGAGCGGGGCCAACCCGCGGCCGTCCGGAGCGGAGACGGGCACGGCATGGCGGCGGCTCGCCTGCGCACGGCGGACGGCGCCGGGGGACGGCGGGGGCAGCGCGGAGGCTCGCCCGCGACCGCCGCCGACCCCGGCGACCCGCGCGCGAGGGCCGACCTGCGGCCGCCCCGGGGACGAGGCCCACCCGCAGCCGCCCTGGAGCGCGGCCGGCCAGCGGCCGTCCGGAGCGGAGGCAGGCACGGGCGGGAGGCTCGCCTGCGCACGGCGGACGGCGCCGGGGGACGACGGGGGCAGCGCGGAGGCTCGCCCGCGACCGCCGCCGACCCCGGCGACCCGCGCGCGAGGGCCGACCTGCGGCCGCCCCGGGGACGAGGCCCACCCGGCCCCGCCCCGGGGCGGGGCCGACCCGCGGCCGCTCCGGAGCGAAGGCAGGCACGGGAGGCGTGGAACCGGTCGCCTGCCCACGCCGCCCGTGCACGGCGGGCGGCGGGCGCGGGGCGGCCGACGCCGTCGGGGGCTCGCCCGCGGCTCCGCGCGCCTACCCCTGCAGTCGGTCGCCGCAGTGGGGCCAGGGGCTCGACCTGCGGCTCACGTACAGCTTCTTCGCGCGGTAGGTCTGTTCCTCCGCCGGGGCGTCCTGGGGGCGGCCCCGGCCGCCGAGGCGGTGCCAGGTGCCCTCGTCGAACTGGTACAGGCCGCCGTACGTGCCCGAGGGGTCCACGGCGTCCGCCCTGCCGCCGGACTCGCACTGCGCCAGCCCCTGCCAGTCGAGGTGGTCGGCGCCCCGTACCGACCGGGGATGGGCCCTGGTGCCGACCTTCACGATCTGCGCCCGCGGCGCCCGCACCACCTCCGACTCCACGCGCCACGGCCGCTGCCGCACGCCGTTGACGGTACGCACGGAGTACACGATCCGGCGTACCCCCGGCTGTCCGGCACGCTCGACGACCTCCGTCCCCGTGAACAGGGTCGGGTCGGCGGTGCGCCGTACGGCGAACGGGACGGGCTCCTCGCGCACCTCCCGGCTCCCGGTGATCCGCAGCACGGTGACCGTCTGCCCGTCGCGCGGGAAGCTGGACGGCGCCACGGAGGTGGTGTCCTGGCCCCGCAGGGTGATCCCGGCCTCCTGCACCACGTCCCGCACGGTCGCCGCGTTGGTGCGGACCGTGCGGGCGCGGCCGTCCGCCATGACGGTCACCGAGCGTTCGGTGCGCACGTCCAGGGCGAGTCCGGCGCGTCCGATGGGCTGCGAGCGGGCGACCGACAGATGCGCGCCCTCCGCGCGCACGCCCAACTGCCCGAGCGCCTCCTCGACCGTGCGCGCCGTCGTCCACACCTCGCGGCGCTGTCCGTCGAGCGTGAGCCGGACCGGCCGCCCGCGGCGCACGGTGATCTCGTCGCCGCTGGTGAGCGCGGCCCCGGGGCCGGGCAGCACCACGTCGTGCGGCCCGAGCCGCACACCCTCGTCGGCCAGCAGTCCCGAGACGTCGTCGGCGAAGGTGTGCAGGGTGCGCCCGCTGCCGTCGACACTGAGCTCGATCGCCTTGTCCGTGGCGACGAACGCGGTGGTCCCGCCCGCCAGGAACGCGACGACCAACGCGCGGGGCAGCAGCCGGCGCACACAATCCGGCCGCTCCGTGTACCGCGCCCTGCGCCGCCGCGCGGCCCGGTGCGTGCCGCCGCCGCCCGTGCCGCTCCCCGTACCGCTTCCGGCCGGGCGGGTCTGCCGGGGCATCACCAACTGGGTCGGCTCGTGCGCGCCGGACCGGCCGACGGCCTCGTAGGCGGGCCGGTACGTGTCCGCGTACGGCGGCCCCTGGGGCCCGTACGGCAGCGTCTGCGCGGTGTGCACGTCGTCATGGACACCGGCCTGCTCGTGCTGCCAGTACGGGTCGTACTGCTCGTACAGGCCGCCGACCTGCTGATACGGGTTGTACGGGCCGTACGGGTTATGGCGGCCCCCGTACCCCTCGTGACCCCCGTACCCCTCGTACAGGCTGTACTGCTCGTACGGGTTGTACGGCCCGTAGGGCTCATACGCCTCGTGGTTCTCGTATGCGCCGTACGCCTCGCGGGTCTCGTACCGCAGATCGCTCACGCGGCGAGAACCTAGCGGAGCGCCCGTCACTCTCCAAAGCGCTCCGCGTGCGCTCAGTAGCCGAAAGCGCGGGCCGTGTTGACCGCGAGCGCCGTCGCCAGGGTGTCCTCGTCGATGCCGCGCACGGCGGCCATCGCACGCACCGTGACCGGAACGAGGTACGGGGCGTTGGGCCGTCCGCGGTACGGCGCCGGCGTCAGGAAGGGCGCGTCGGTCTCCACCAGGACCAGTTCCAGCGGGGCGACGGCGAGGGCGTCCCGCAGGTGCTGGGCGTTCTTGAAGGTGACGTTTCCGGCGAAGGACATGTAGTAGCCGGCGCGGGCGCACACCTCGGCCATCTCCGCGTCGCCCGAGTAGCAGTGGAACACCGTCCGCTCGGGGGCGCCCTCCTCCTTGAGGACGCGCAGGACGTCGGCGTGGGCGTCCCGGTCGTGGATGACGAGGGCCTTGCCGTGCCGCTTGGCGATCTCGATGTGGGCGCGGAAGGACCGCTCCTGTGCCGCCTTGCCCTCGGGTCCGGTGCGGAAGTAGTCGAGCCCGGTCTCGCCGACGCCCTTGACCTGGGGCAGCGCGGCCAGCCGGTCGATCTCGGCCAGGGCCTCGTCGAGCGCGACGTCCCCGCCCGGCTCACGCGCGCCCTGCCGCGACCAGCCGTCCGGATCGCCGTGGACGATGCGCGGGGCCTCGTTCGGGTGCAGGGCGACCGTCGCGTGGACGCTGTCGTACGCGGCGGCCGTCTCGGCGGCCCATCGCGAGCCGTCCAGGTCGCAGCCGACCTGGACGACCGTCGTCACGCCCACCGACGCGGCCTTGGCCAGGCCCTCCTCGACCGTGCCGGACTGCATGTCGAGGTGGGTGTGGGAGTCGGCGACCGGTATCCGGAGCGGCTCCGGAAGCGGGGGCGCCGCGTTCTTGTCGGCGTTCGAAGGCATGACCCGATCCTACGGAAGGGGCCGGTCGTCACCCTTCGCCGTCCGCCGGCAGCAAGGACGCGCCTTCCCCAGCCCGCCTCCTCAGCCCGCCTTGTCTCAGCCGGCCTTGCGGTGGAAGGGGTGCAGCAGGTCCGACAGGTGCCAGTGGTGGTCGCCGTGGACCTCCTGCGCGCGGTCCGCCGCCTCCTCCCCGGGCGGGGGCTCGTGCCGGTGGTCCTCGTGCCGGTGCAGATGGCTCTGCGCGGACGACACCCGCCCGGCCCGCATGATCCGGACGACGTGCCCGTCGCAGTTCTGGCAGTTCGGCCGGCTGAGCGGGGACGGGACGAGGCGGCCGTCCGCCACGTACCGCACGCACTCGTGGCCGTCGCCGTCCGTGTAGTGCTCGATCTCGTACGACTGCTCCCACCCGTGCCCGCACCTCATGCAGGCGAAGGAGTAGGACTCGTTGACGACGGCGGTGGCCGTACCGCGGTGGCCGAAGCCCCGCCCTTCGATGTCGCTCATGCCAGCTCCTCGTGTCCGCGTGTCCGCTGGACAAAAGGGACGGTTGCCGTCCCGTCGTCCAGTGAACTCCTCCGCCGACGGCGGCGCACAAGGCCTGGGGAGTGTTGGAGGCGTTTTGGGCCCCGCTTGCCAAAGGGTCCCTCCGACGGCCGAAGTCCCTTTGCCTTCCCGGACGGCTCTTTGCCGCTGCATGGGGCGGCCGCTCATGAGAGAGGCGCCCTGCTCAGAGCGGGTGTGAGCGAGGTCTCACGCCCCGGCGCGCTTGGCGGCGACCACCGCGTCGAACACCTCCCGCTTGGGCACTCCGGCCTCCACCGCGACGGCCGCGATGGCCTCCTTGCGGCGTTCCCCGGCCTCCTCGCGCACCCGCACCCGCCGCACCAGTTCCTCGGGGCCGATCTCCTCGGGCCCCTTCTCGGGCGCCCCCTCGACCACGACGGTGATCTCGCCGCGCACGCCCTCGGCGGCCCACGCGGCCAGCTCCCCGAGTCCGCCGCGCCGCACCTCCTCGTAGGTCTTGGTCAGCTCCCGGCAGACGGCGGCCCGCCGCTCGGCGCCGAAGACCTCGGCCATCGCCGCGAGCGTGTCGTCGAGCCGGTGCGGGGCCTCGAAGTAGACCAGCGTGCGCCGCTCGTCCGCGACCTCCCGCAGCCGGCTCAGCCGCTCGCCCGCCTTGCGCGGCAGGAACCCCTCGAAGCAGAACCGGTCGACCGGCAGCCCGGACAGCGCGAGCGCGGTGAGCACGGCGGAGGGGCCCGGTACGGCCGTCACCCGGATGTCCTGCTCCACGGCGGCAGCGACCAGCCGGTAGCCCGGGTCGGACACGGACGGCATGCCCGCGTCCGTCACCAGCAGCACACGCGCCCCGCCGAGCAGCTCCTCGACCAGCTCCGGCGTGCGGGCGGACTCGTTGCCCTCGAAGTACGACACGACGCGCCCCTTGGGGGTGACGCCGAGCGCCTGGGTGAGCCGGCGCAGCCGCCGGGTGTCCTCCGCGGCGACCACGTCCGCGCCGGCCAGCTCCTCGGCGAGCCGGGGCGGCGCGTCCTGGACGTCGCCGATGGGGGTGCCCGCCAAAACAAGGGTTCCAGTCACGCCTCCCATCCTCTCAAGCGCCGTCGCGGGCGAACGCCGAGTGCCGTCGTGGGCGAACGCGTCCCGGCCGGTACGGGCCATGCGCGGGACTCACACGGAACGGTTCCCTACGATGGCGCGGTGACCAGTACCGCGTCCCACACGGACACCCGGCAGGGCCCGGCCCCGCACGACCAGCGGCCGACATGGCAGCAGCGCCTGCGCCGCTTCGGCCACTCCGCGGGGCCCGCAAGCGGCGAGAGGGGCGTCGTCGACCGGCTGGTGCCGCCGTATGCGCAGCCCGGCGGGCGCCTGTGGGCGGCCCTGGGCGTCCCGCGGACCCTCGCCGACCGGCTCGTACGCTGGTCCGGCTGGGGCGGCCCGCTGCTGGTCACGCTGGTGGCGGGCGTGCTGCGGTTCTGGAACCTGGGCAGCCCGAAGGCGGTGATATTCGACGAGACGTACTACGCCAAGGACGCGTGGGCGCTCGTCCACCGCGGCTTCGAGGTCAACTGGGACAAGAACGCCAACGACCTGATCCTCAAGACCGGCGGGCACGTCCCCATTCCCACGGACGCGGCCTATGTCGTGCACCCGCCGGTCGGCAAGTACGTGATCGGCCTCGGCGAGCTGATCTTCGGGTTCAACCCGTTCGGCTGGCGCTTCATGACGGCCCTGCTCGGCACGCTGTCGGTGCTGATGCTGTGCCGGATCGGCCGGCGCCTGCTGCGCTCCACCTTCCTCGGCTGCCTGGCGGGCGCGCTGATGGCGGTGGACGGCCTGCACTTCGTGATGAGCCGGACCGCGCTGCTCGACGGCGTGCTGATGTTCTTCGTGCTGGCCGCCTTCGGCTGCCTGCTGATCGACCGCGACCGGACCCGGGCGAAACTCGCCGCCGCGCTTCCGGCCGACGACGACGGGCGGGTGCGGCCCGACGCGTACACGGCCGAGACGGCCCGCCTCGGGCTGCGCCCGTGGCGCTGGGCGGCGGGCCTCATGCTGGGCCTGGCGTTCGGCACCAAGTGGAACGGTCTGTACATCCTGGCCGCGTTCTGCGTGATGGCCGTGCTGTGGGACGTGGGCGCCCGCAAGGTGGCCGGCGCCTGGCGCCCGTACTCGGCCGTGCTGAAGCGGGACACCGGCATCACGTTCCTGGCCACGGTCCCGGTCGCGATCGCCGTGTACCTGGTCTCCTGGATCGGCTGGATCCGCTCCCCCGCCGACGGCAGCGGCGGCTACTTCCGCGACTGGGCCGCGAACGACGGCAAGGGCAGCGGCTTCGCCTTCCTGCCGGACTGGCTGCGGAGCCTGTGGCACTATGAGCACGAGGTCTACAAGTTCCACGTCGGCCTGTCCTCGCCGCACAACTACCAGTCCAACCCGTGGAGCTGGATCGTCGACGGCCGCCCGGTCTCGTACTTCTACGAGTCGCCCTCCCCGGGCACGGCGGGCTGTCCCACGGACGCCGCCGGCAAGTGCGCCCGCGAGGTCCTCGCCATCGGCACGCCGATGCTGTGGTGGGCGGCCTGCGCCGCGCTGGTGTACGTGCTGTGGCGCTGGTTCTTCCGCCGCGACTGGCGTGCGGGCGCCATCGCCTGCGGCGCCGCCGCCGGCTACCTCCCCTGGTTCATGTACCAGGAGCGCACGATCTTCTTCTTCTACGCCATCGTCTTCCTGCCCTTCCTCTGCCTGGCGGTGGCGATGCTGATCGGCGCGATCGTGGGCCCGCCCGGCTCCTCGGAGACCCGCCGCGTCGCGGGCGCGACCGGCGCGGGCGTGCTGTTCCTGCTGATCGCCTGGAACTTCGTCTATTTCTGGCCGCTGTACACGGGCACGTCGATCCCCATCGACTCCTGGCGTTCACGCATGTGGCTGGACACCTGGGTCTAGCTGGGCAGACACACCACGAGGGCGCGGCCGATGGCCGCGCCGTCTTTCGGGGTGTACGCCAAGTTCCTCAAGGACGGAGACGGGGCCGCGAACGCCAAGATCTCAGCCCGCCCGGGACAGCACGGCTGAGCAGCCCAGAACCCCGTCCACACGGTCCCTCGATCACAGGGGTACCTGACGAAGGGCCCGTGACCTGCTGGAACAGCAGGTCACGGGCCCTTCGTTTCCGTGGGGCGGCGCCCGTGTGTAAGCGTCGAGCAGGCAGGGTCTAATGGCCAACGCCGCTCTTGTTGCGGTCATTTATGTGCAGGTGGATGTGGGTCTGGCCGCTGCCTTGGCCGCCGCGTTGACCGCCGCGTTGGCCGCCGTGGCCGCGGCCGTAGCCGCCGTGGCCGTAGCCGTGGCCGTAGCCGTGGCCGTAGCCGTGGCCGTAGCCGTGGCCGTAGCCGTGGCCGTAGCTGTAGCCGTGGCCGTAGCTGTAGCCGTGGCTGTAGCCGTAGCCGTGGCCGTGGCCGCCGTGGTCGCCGTGGTCGCCGCCGGGGTCGCCGTAGTCGCTGCTGTAACCGGAATGGTGACCCTGGTCGTAGCTCGCGTCATGGGCCGAAGCGGTCCCCGCCGCGCCGATCGCCGCGCCGCCGGCCATGACGACACCGGCCGCGGACACCGCGAAGAGGCGCTTGATGCGCTGTGCTCGCATGGGTAATACCTTTCCTTCCATCGCCTCGCGCAATGGAACCGCGCGAGATTGATGGCCGCGCCCGCCATATGAGATGCAGCGGCGCGGTCTTAGGCGTCACCGCTGGATTGATGAGAAGCACGTCCCGGGCTCCGATGCCGCCATGCCGCCCGCCCAGGTTCCACGGGCGAGCGCCGCGACCACGGGCCCCCACTGAGGAGACTCGCCGGACGGGGCGTGCCCCGATTGCGGCTTCACTGGTAAACGCTAGTCCGTCCGCAAGTCGGCATCTAGACCGTCGAGCAGATCCAGCCCGACCTGATCCTCCCCACTGGCAAGTGCAAGGGAAAAGCCCGTCCGCTGTCAGCGCCCAGGCGCCGGCAGACTTCCAGCGGGCTCCGTATGTCTACTACGGCCTGCGGGTTTCCTTCGCCCTGGCACTGCCCAGTTCGCGTACCTGGCTCGGTTGCACTGACTACGGCGCGGGGGCGACGGTGGGCCTTGGCATCGATTGGCGACTCTGGGGGCTGTTATGTCAGTGGAGCCAGTTATGTTGCTGGGCATGACAAGTTGGATCGACTGCGGCGTCATGGCGTGGGCGGGAGAAGAACGGTGCCGGGACGACGAAACCGTCCTGGTCTACTTCAAGGGGACCAGCCTGGCCGCCATGGCGGAAGGCCTGTCCGCGCAGCAGCGGCCGCCGTTCGCCTACGGCAACGACACTGCACCCAGCGACTGGGGCGTGATCGTGCACCACATGTTCAACCGCGACGACTACGACGAGATCGATTACCGCGAGCTGTGCCCCCAGGGCGCTGAGCTGATGGTGTTCGTTCCCAACCCGTGCGTTGCCAAGGCCCACGGACCCAAGGCGTACCACTACAAGGACGGCCAGATATCGTCCTGCATCGACTACGAGGATCCCGACTACGTCGGAGAGTACTGGCCCAACAAGATGGCCCCCCTCATCACGGCGGCCGGACTGGACCACCAGAACGAGACCTACGAGGAGCAGCTGACCCAGCTGATCTGTGACCACCTGGGGCTGCCCGCACTGGATCGCGCCACCATCACGGTGGACCGCGACCTGGTGGCCTCCTACTCCTACTTCTAGGACTAGAAGGAGCCGGGCTCTCATCACTGTCCCCGGATGAACGTGTGTAGCTCCCGTCCCTCAGGCCGGCTGGCGTCCGGGGTCAGCTCACGGCGGTTCCAGGGTCTGTCCGACGGGTCGGCACAGTCCCTGCGACTCTCCCGACTACGCTCGCGCGGGAGCGCCCCGCGGCGCGTGGCTGCGGGACGCCTTGTGGGGTTCAGTCGACCGGCTGCCCGTCGTACTTACCGCCCTTGCAGGGGCTGCCCGGCAAGTCGATCCGGGGCGTTCCGCCGCCGTCAACGCACTGATAGTGCTGGCGGGTGCGGGGTCGGTGACGCGACCCGTCGGACAGGTCCTGGACGAAGCCACTTGGCACCCGCACGATGACCACGGTCCCCGGCCCAATCGAGCAGCCGCCCGCCAAGGTTCCGGCTCGGGGCCCGGCGTCACGGCAGCCAAGCGGATGCCTCACTCAACAGGGCTTCAACGGCACCGAGTTCATTCGCGGAAATGGATCCCGATGCCTCAAGATGCGCGCCCCGGCCGTCGCAGTGACACTGAAAGGACGTCTGGGCAAGCGCCGAAAGGAGCCACCCTATGCGTATTCGACGCGCTGTCACCGCCGCCCTCGCCGCGGCCGCCCTCGCCGGGCTCGGCGTCGTCAACGCCGCGACTGCCCAGGCCGCTCCGCCCCGCATCAGCTGGGGCGACTGCACCTCCAACGGCGGTTATGTGGTGAACCCGTCTCCCAGCGCCTACGTCTGTAACGGCGGGAAGTACGGCGGAGCGGCCATCACGTCGATGTAGGCACGGCCCACGGACTGCCCGAGCTGCCTGAGACGACCCCGGCCGGAGGCGAGCGCCCTGGCCGGGGCCCTGCAGGACCTTCGCGCAAAGAGGACGGAGTTTCCCCGAGGCTTGCACGTGCGACCTGTGGAGGACTCATGCACACGACTCGATCCCGTGCCCGTTTCGCCGCCGTCTGCGCCACCACCCTGTGCGTCACGGGTGCCCTGTCGCTCCCGGCCCTCGCTTCGTCGTCGCCCTCGCCGTCGGCGGTCTCCAGGCTGGACAAGCAGTTCCTGACCGCGGCCCATCAGGGAAACCTCTGGGAGATCACGACCAGTGAGCAGGCTCAGAGCGCCGCAACCACCGCCTGCGTCAAACGAGTCGGCGTGGACTTCATCCGCGACCACCGCACCCTCGACGCCGCTGTCGTGAAGACCGCGACCCGGCTCGGCGTGGTACTGCCGTCCACGCAGACGGACGCGCAGCTGAGGCAGACCGCCGCCCTCAAGCGCCTCGCCGGGACAGCCGCGTACGACACCGCGTGGCTCAAGGCCCAGTACCCCGCCCACGTGCAGACCCTCGCGCTCATCGACAAGGAGATCGCCACGGGCGCCAACCCCGTCGTCAAGTCCCTGGCCAAGAGCGCCCGCCCGGTGGTCGCACGCCACACCGGGATGGTCGACCACGGCGTGTGCCACGCGTAGACGCCCGCCTGCTCACGGATGTGAGCAGGAGTCAGCCGGCTGATCACCGTCAGCCGGCTGATCACTGTTCGGACACCATTCGAAAACGGACCCGCAGGCTCCCCGGCGGCCGCCTAAAGTGCGGTGGTCCGCAACGGGGAGGGAGCGCTTCCATGCGCAAGGGGGTCAAGGCCGCCGTCATCGGCGGGGTGTTCGCCGCGATGGTCGGCGGGGCGGGGTACGGGACGTACAACTTCATGTCCGCGCTGAACGGGAGCACGGTCACCGGCAGCGGCCCGGCGCCGGCCAGGACCGGGCCGCCGAGCCGTGACGAGGTGAAGGAGACCTCGGCGAAGTTCTTCGCGGCCTGGGAGAGGAACCAGCCCGCCGAAGCCGCCTCGTACACCAACTTCCCCGATGCCGCCGAGCAGTTGCTCACGGCCTACGGACACGACGCGCACATCACCGGCGTGAGGATCACCCCCGGCACCGCCGCCGGGGCCACCGTGCCCTTCTCGGTCAAGGCCACCGTGTCGTACGACGGGAAGTCCAAGCCGCTGGCCTACGCCGGCCGGCTGACCGTCGTACGCGGCGTGTCCACCCACCAGCCGCTGGTCGACTGGCAGCCCTCCGTCGTCCACCCCGACCTGGTCAAGGGCGACACGCTCGTCACCGCGGAGTCGGCGTCACCGCCGATCGAAGCCGTCGACCGCAACGGCGTCGTGCTGACCAAGGACGAGTACCCCTCGCTCGGGCCGATCCTGGACGAGCTGCGGGCCAAGTACGGCGACAAGGCGGGCGGCGAGCCGGCGGTCGAGCTGAGCATCCTGCACGAGGACTCCGGCGCCGCCGCCGAGACCCCGCTGGTCACCCTCGCCAAGGGCCGGCCGGGCAAGCTGCGCACCACCCTCAGCGCGAGCGCGCAGGCGGCGGCCGAGCAGGCCGTGCAGCGGTACGCCGAGTCGTCCGTGGTCGCCGTGAAGCCGTCCACCGGCGAGGTGCTCGCGGTCGCCAACCACCGGAGCGACGGCTTCAACGCGGCCTTCCTCGGCCGGCTCGCGCCCGGCTCCACCATGAAGATCATCAGCGCGGCCACCCTCATCGACAACGGGCTCACGAAGGCCGCCGGGCCCGCGCCCTGCCCGAACGAGGCGGTGTGGCAGAGCCAGACCTTCCACAACCTCAAGAACATGCCGCCCAACGAGAACGCCACCCTCTCGGAGAGCTTCGCCCGGTCCTGCAACACGGCGTTCGTGAAGTACGCGGACGACGTGCAGGTGGACTCCCTGACCAGGGAGGCCGAGGAGCGCTTCGGGCTCGGCCGGGACAACTGGAAGGTCGGCATACCCTCCTTCGACGGCTCCGTCCCCGCCTCCGGCGGCCCGGACACCGCCGCCAACCTGATCGGCCAGGGCCAGGTCCAGATGAGCCCGCTGAACATGGCGTCGGTGACGGCGACCGCGATGACCGGCGCCTTCCGCCAGCCCGTCATCGTGTCCTCCACGCTCGACGGCCGCCCACTGGCCCAGGCCCGGGGCCTGTCGGCGGGCACGGTCACCCAGCTGCGGCAGATGATGTACCGCACCGCCACGAGCGGCACCGCCGCCCAGGCGATGTCCGGACTCGGCGGCAGCATCGGCGCGAAGACCGGCTCCGCCGAGGTGGACGGCCAGGACAGGTCCAACAGCTGGTTCACCGGTTACCGCAACGACATGGCCGCGGCCGCCGTCACCCAGGAGGGCGGCCACGGAGGCGACGCGGCGGGCCCGATCGTGGCGTCCGTCCTCCGCACGGCCGGCTGACCGCCGCACACCCCTGCCCGCACGGCCGGACCGCGTCACGCGCCCGGTCCGGACCCCGCCCCCTGGGTGCACCCGCGGGAAGAAGCCCTAGGGTGGGGCCGTCATTGAGGATCGTGGGGCAGTGGGGCAGCGGGGGCCCCGGGGGATTGGCGGAGGACGGAAGGCAGTGGGGAACAGAAGGCGCGTCGCCGAGCGACGGAAGACGACTCCGGCCATGGTCGGCGGGGTGATCGCCGTCGTCGTCGGCGGGGCCGGCATCGGCGCCTACGCGCTGTACGGCGGCGGTGCGGCCGCCGACGACCGGCCGCAGACCACGGCCGCGCGCGGGCCGGAGAAGAAGACCGGTCCGCTGTCGGCGGCCGAGGTGCAGACCACGGCCGAGGGATTCCTGGCGGCCTGGCAGCAGGGCAAGCCCGCCGAGGCGGCCGCCGCGACCAGCGACGCCACGGCGGCCACCGGCCTGCTCACCGCATACGCCAAGGACGCGTATCTGAAGGACGTCACCCTGACCGCGGGCACCGCCGCGGGCGACAAGGTGCCGTTCTCCGTGAAGGCCACGGTGTCCTACAAGGGACTGACCAAGCCGCTGGCGTACGACAGCACGCTGACCGTCGTGCGGGGCGCCACGGACGGCGAACCGGTCGTGGCCTGGCACGCCGCCGTCGTCCACCCCGACCTGAAGGACGGCGACACCCTCGTCACCGGCGAGTCCGGCACACCGCCGGTCAAGGCCCTGGACCGGAACGGCGCGGAGATGGCCACCGCCACGTACCCGTCGCTGGGCCCGGTCCTGGACGGACTGCGCGAGAAGTACGGCGCGACGGCCGGCGGCAGCGCGGGCGTGGAGCTGCGCGTGATCCGCGGCAAGGAGTCGAAGAAGGCGGACCTGTCCGACAAGACGCTCGTCGAGCTGAGCAAGGGCACCCCGGGGACGGTGAAGACGACACTGAGCCCGTCCCTCCAGGCGGCGGCCGAGAAGGAGGTGTCGAGGACCGACCGGGCCTCGGTGGTCGTGATGCGCCCGTCGACCGGCGAGATCCTCGCGGTGGCGAACTCCAACCGCGGCTTCAACACCGCCTTCCTCGGTTCCCTCGCCCCCGGCTCCACGATGAAGGTCATCACCTCGTCGCTGCTCTTCGAGAAGGACCTGGCCTCGGCGAACAAGCCGCACCCCTGCCCGAAGACGTTCTCCTACGGCGGCTGGAAGTTCCACAACGACAAGGACTTCGAGATCAAGGGCGGCACCTTCAAGGCCAGCTTCGCCCGCTCCTGCAACACGGCCTTCATCAGCCAGGCGAAGAAGCTGAAGGACTCCGACCTGACCCAGCAGGCCCAGCAGGTCTTCGGCCTGGCGATGGACAACTGGGCGATCGGTGTGCCGTCCTTCGACGGCGCGGTCCCGGTGCAGACGGCAGCCCCGATGGGTGCCTCGCTCATCGGGCAGGGCGGGGTCCGCATGAACCCGCTGAACATGGCGTCGGTGGCCTCGACGGTCAAGGCGGGCGTCTTCCACCAGCCGTACCTGGTCTCCCCGGACACCGACCACCGCAAGCTGGCCACGGCCTCCCGGACGATGTCCGCCTCCACCCTGTCCCAGCTGCGCGAGGTGATGCAGTACACCGCCGCGTACGGGACGGCCGCCGAGGCCATGGCCGGACTCGGCCCGGACTACGGCGCGAAGACGGGTTCCGCCGAGGTGGACAACCAGGAGAAGGCCAACGGCTGGTTCACCGCATACCGGGGCGACCTCGCGGCCGCGGGCGTCGTGCAGGCGGGCGGCCACGGCGGCGACACGGCCGGTCCGATAGTGGCGTCCCTGCTGAAGGCCGGGAGCTGACGGCGGCCGGACACACCTTCAGGCACCGGCGGCGTCACCCGTGGGCGACCGCCGCCGGTGACGCCCGGTAGGTCCGCTTCAGGAACCTGAGAACCGCCTTCGTATCGAGCTGCACCACCGAGACACCGCGCGTGGAGTGGAACTCGATCACGGCCTGCACCCGCCCGCAGGGCCACACCCGCACGTCACCGCTGCCGGCCGGGGCACGCAGCCCCTGTTCCAGCAGCGACCGCGGGAAGGTCCACTCGTGCGGGCCGGGCAGGTCGACCATGACGGCGCGCGGATCCTGAAGGGAGTCGTAGCGAAGAACGACCGGAACGGCCCCGACATCATCGGGCACGTCTTCGGTGAAGATGTGGGCTCGTGCGTGCTGTTCGACCACCGACATCGGACGACCCCTAACGCTGTGTGACCTGTGCGAGGGCTGGACATCCGCTTTCCCTCCAATGTCGCACATATCCAGGATTCCGCTTCCTGAACATTCCCGGGCCGGCCACATCGACGACATCCTCGCTCTTGCAAGAGCTTCGCAACAAGCCCTTATCATCGAACGGTGCATGTGCCTGACGGATTCATCAACGCCCCCACCTCCGCCGTCGCCGGAGTCGTCGCCGCCGGCGCCGTCGCCGTGAGCCTGCGCGGTGCGCGCCGGGAACTCGACGAACGGACCGCGCCGCTGGCCGGTCTCGTCGCGGCGTTCATCTTCGCCGTGCAGATGCTGAACTTCCCCGTCGCGGCCGGCACCAGCGGCCACCTCCTCGGCGGGGCACTGGCCGCGATACTCGTGGGCCCCTACACCGGGGTCCTGTGCGTCAGCGTCGTCCTGCTCATGCAGGGCATCCTCTTCGCCGACGGCGGCCTGACCGCGCTCGGCGTCAACATCACCGACATGGCGATCGTCACGACGGTGGTGGCCTACGCCGTCTTCCGCGGACTGGTCAAGGTGCTCCCGCGGCGCCGCAGCTCGGTCACCGCGGCCTCCTTCACCGCAGCGCTCGTCTCCGTCCCCGCCGCCGCCGTCGCCTTCACGCTGATCTACGCGGTCGGCGGCACCACCGACGTGGCGATCGGCAAGGTCGCCACCGCCATGATCGGCGTGCACGTCCTCATCGGCATCGGCGAGGCCGCGATCACCGCGCTGACCGTCGGCGCCGTCATCGCCGTACGCCCGGACCTGGTGTACGGCGCGCGCGGCCTGGAGCAGCGCCTGAAGCTGCGGGTGAACGGCGAACTCGTCGACGCCCCCGCGGCCGAGCCGGAGCCCGTGCCCGCCGCCGCCCGGTCCCACCGCAAGGTGTGGATCACCGGCCTGGTCACCTCCCTCGTCCTCGCCGGATTCGTCAGCTTCTACGCCTCGGCCGACCCCGACGGTCTGGAGAAGATCGCCCACGACCAGGGCATCGACAAGAAGGAGGAGGCGCACGCCTCCGCCGGCTCCCCGCTCGCCGACTACGGGGTGAAGGACATCGCCGACGCCCGGCTGTCCGGCGGGCTCGCGGGCGTGATCGGCGTCGGGGCGACCGTCGTCGCGGGCAGCACCGTCTTCTGGGTGGTCCGCAGGCGGCGCACGGCCGCCGAGCCGTCCGCTCCTTCCTCCCAGGCCGCCTGACATGGGGGCGGGTCACGCGCACCGGTTGTACCGGCACGGGCACTCCCCCGTGCACGCGCTGCCGCCGCATACCAAACTGGCCGCCGTCTTCGCCTTCGTCGTGGTCGTGGTGTCGACCCCGAGGGAGGCGATGTGGGCGTTCGCCGCGTACGCCGTGCTGCTCGCCGTCGTCGCCTCCGTGGCCCGCGTGCCCGCCGGCTTCCTGCTCAAGCGGCTGCTGATCGAGGTCCCGTTCGTCGCGTTCGCGGTGCTCATGCCGTTCGTGGCCCAGGGCGAGCGGGTGGACGTGCTCGGGATGTCCCTGAGCGTGAACGGGCTGTGGGGCGCCTGGAACGTGCTCGCCAAGGGCACCCTCGGCGTCGCCGCGTCCGTCCTGCTGGCGAGCACGACCGAACTGCGCGAGCTGCTGCTCGGCCTGCAACGCCTGAAGCTGCCGCCGCTGCTGGTGCAGATCGCGTCCTTCATGATCCGCTACGGCGACGTCATCACCGACGAGATGCGTCGGATGCGGATCGCCCGCGAGTCCCGCGGCTTCGAGGCGCGGGGGATCCGGCACTGGGGCGTGCTCGCCAAGTCCGCGGGCGCCCTGTTCATCCGCTCCTACGAACGCGGGGAGCGCGTGCACCTGGCCATGGTGAGCCGGGGCTACGCCGGTTCGATGCCGGTCATCGACGAGGTGACCGCGTCCCGGGCGCAGTGGTCGTACGCCCTGGCCCTCCCCTGTGCCGCGTTCGCCGTCTGTCTGCTGGGATGGGTCCTGTGACAGCTTCTCTGGAGGTCTCCGGCCTCGCCTTCGCCTACCCCGACGGCCACCAGGCCCTGTTCGGTGTCGACTTCAGCATCGGGCGCGGCGAACGGGTCGCCCTGCTCGGCCCCAACGGCGCCGGGAAGACCACCCTGGTGCTGCATCTGAACGGCATCCTGGGCGGGGGCACCGGGACGGTGACGGTCGCCGGGCTGCCGGTCGGCAGGAAGCACATGGCCGAGATCCGGCAGAAGGTCGGCATCGTCTTCCAGGACCCGGACGACCAGTTGTTCATGCCGACCGTGCGGGAGGACGTGGCCTTCGGGCCCGCCGCGGGCGGACTCAAGGGGCCGGAACTCCAGGCGCGGGTCGACACGGCCCTGGAGCAGGTCGGCATGGCGGATTTCGCCGACCGCCCGCCGCACCACCTCTCCTTCGGCCAGCGCCGCCGGGTCGCGGTGGCGACCGTCCTCGCCATGGAGCCGGAGATCCTGGTCCTGGACGAGCCCTCGTCCAACCTGGACCCCGCCTCGCGCCGTGAACTGGCCGACATCCTGCGTTCGTTGGACGTGACGGTGCTCATGGTCACCCACGACCTGCCGTACGCGCTGGAGTTGTGCCCGCGCGCGCTCGTCCTGAGCGACGGCGTGATCGCGGCCGACGGACCCACCGGCGAACTGCTCGCCGACGACGCGCTGATGCGCGCCCACCGCCTGGAGCTGCCCTTCGGCTTCGACCCGCGCTCCGTGACGATGGGCGCGTGACGGGTCGGGACGCCTCGTCGGGACACCGCGCCGGGACGCCGCCCGAGGTGGGCGGGCGCCCGGCAACGCCGACATAACGATCGTGCCAAGCCGACCCGCCGCAGGAATCGCAGGCCGGGGCCACCTGTTGCACCCACTGTCGCAGGCGAAGAGCGGAAGGAGTGGCGGACGTGGACGTGCACGGCACAGTGGCCGAGGGCTTCGAGCCGGTCGGGGAGGCGTTCGCGGCGAACTTCGCGCTGCGGGGCGAGCGGGGCGCCGCAGTGGCCGTGTACCGGGACGGGCACCAGGTCGTGGACCTGTGGGCGGGGACGCGGGACGTCGACGGTACGGCGGACTCGGCGCCCTGGGAGCGGGGCACCGCGCAGATCGTGCGCTCGGCGACCAAGGGCGTCGCGGCGGCCGTACTCCTGCTGCTGCACCAGCGCGGGGACCTGGACCTGGACGCGCCGGTGGGAACGTACTGGCCCGAGTTCAAGGCGGCCGGCAAGGAGCGGACCCTGGTCCGCGACCTGCTGGCCCACCGTGCGGGCGTCCCCGTTCTCGACCGGCCGCTCACTCCTGAGCAGGCCGCCGATCCGGTGCTGGGCGCCGACGCGGTCGCCGCGCAGGCGCCGGCCTGGGAGCCGGGCACGGACCACGGCTACCACGCGCAGACGTACAGCTGGCTGACGGGCGAGCTGGTGCGGCGGGTCACGGGCCGGACGATCGGCGAGTGGATCGAGCGCGAGGTGGCCGGCCCGGTGGGGGCCGACCTGTGGGTGGGGCTGCCGGCGGGCGAGAGCGGGCGTGTGGGCCGCGTGGGCCAGGTGGAGCCCCCGCGTACCGCCACGGGGCTTCGTACCCGCCCCAAGCGGTCCGTGGCCGAGGCCTACGCCGACCCGGAGTCGCTGACCCGGCGGGCCTTCGCGGCGATCACCCCGCTGCCCGACGAGAACGACCCCGCCTACCGCGCGGCGGTCCTGCCCGCGTCCAACGGCATCGCCACGGCCGACGGTCTGGCCCGCTTCTACGCGGCGCTGATCGGCGAAGTGGACGGCGGCACCCGCCTGTTCACCCCGCGGACCATGGAGCTGGCCCGCACGGAGCACTCCGCCGGACCCGACCGCGTGCTGGTGGCCCCCACCCGCTTCGGCCTCGGCCACATGCTGCACAGCCCCGCGTCCCCCCTGCTCGGCCCCGGCTCCTTCGGCCACCCCGGCCGCGGCGGCGCCCTGGCCTTCGCCGACCCGGACTCGGCTGTCGCCTTCGCCTACGTCACCAACGGCTTCCACCCCAATGTGACGGCGGACCCGAGGGCCCAGGCCCTGGTCCACGCGGTGCGGGCGTCCCTGGCATAGACCTCCCCGCGGGAGTTCAGACGTGGATGGGCTGCGACACGCGGCCCGAGGCCTCGTCGATCTCGCCGTGCGCCTTGGTCAGGAGCTGCATGGCGAGTTCGTTGAGAGCCCTCGCGCCGGCGATCTCCTCGCCGACCCGCGGCTGGTCGGAGTCGGTGCGGTGGCGGCTGGCCCTGCCGTGGCCCCGGACCTCGCTGCCGTCGGGCAGGCGGACCAGCGCCGCCGCCCGGGTGTGCTGGCCGTCCTCCTGGAACTCCAGCTCGATGTGCCATCCCACAACGGTTTTCATCATGACGGTCACCTCCGGAACACCTGATTCCAGAGTGCCCCTCGCCCGCCGCCCGCGCACCCAAGGAGCCGACGCTGCCCGAGAGTGCGTCTGAGGTTGCGGCGATTCCGGTCAAGTACGTTGATCAACGTGGACCAGGGGCGGGCAGTTGAAGCATTTCGTCTTGAGGCCGGACAACTGGCTCAGGCGATGAACGGGGTCTCGCGGACCGAGTGGTGTCTGCCGACACGATGTGTGCCGTGGACGGTGAGCGAGCTGCTGGCGCACGTCCGGATGGTGATCGCCTGGCTGCCCGGCATGCTCGCCGCACCGGAGCCGAACCGCGCGGAGGTGTCGGCAGTGGGGTACTACCGGCCCGACGACCGCTTCGCCCCGGACACCAACGCGGCCCGGATCTCTCTGGCCCAGGATCACGCGGCCCAGCAGCTCAGCGGGTCCGCGCTCGCCGCGGGTTTCGGGGCCACCTGGCGGGAGGTGGACCGCCTGTGCCGGGCCGAGCCGGACGGGCGTGTGGTCCGCACCCGGCATGGCGATCCGATGCTCCTGTCGGAGTTCCTGCTGACGCGAGTGGTCGAGGTCGCCGTGCACGGCCTCGACCTGGCCGACGCCCTGGGGCGCGAGCCGTGGCTGACCCCGCAGGCCGCGGACGTTGTGCGGGATCTCCTGCTTGGCCCGGGCAGCGCGGCAGCATTGGAGAAGCTGGGCTGGAGCCGGCTTCTCTTCCTGCGCAAAGCGACGGGACGCGCCCCGATCACCCAGGAGGAAGCGACGGAGGCCGACCGCCTGGGAATTCACTGGCTGACGCTGGGCTGAGCACGGCGGTGCACCGCGTCAGCAGCCCCGGACACCCGCGGTGCCGTGAGGAAACCGCCGAGCGATATGCGAAGCGGAGCGGACGGCCGCGATGACCCGCCGGCGTCAGGAGGTGCGCTCGCGCACGTCCACCAGGATGCCGCCGGCCTGGGCGACCAGCGCCCCGGGTGCCATCGGGAAGACGGTGTACGGGGTTCCGGCGGCCGCCCAGATCACGTCGTGGCCGAGCAGCGACCGGTCGGCGAGCACGCGCGTGCGGGTCCGGTGCCCGAAGGGCGGTACGCCGCCGATGGCGTACCCGGTCGTCTCCCGTACGACGTCCGCCTTGGCCCGCGTGACCTTCTCGGCGCCGAGCTCCTCCCGGACCCGCTCGACGTCCACCCGGGAGGCGCCGTCCATGAGCACCAGCACCGGCTCCTTGTCGGCCGCGAAGATCAGCGACTTGCAGATCTGGCTCAGCTCGCAGCCGACGGCCGCCGCGGCCTCGGCGGCGGTCCTGGTCGCCTCGGGGAACCTGCGGACCTCGGGGAGCAGTTCGTCGAGCCCCAGCTCGCGCAGGGCGTCGGCGAAACGGGGGTGGGCTCCCGACCCGGATGTCGTCGTCATGAACGGCAGGCTAGCCGCCGGTTCCGGACATCACGAAGGAATTCCCACGTGGTGGACGGGGCGCCGGGGACGGACGAAGCCGGTGAGGGTGCGCCGTCCCCACGGCACCCTCACCGGCCGTTCCGTCCCGGCGGGCTACGAGGTCACGCCCCGACCAGTTCCCGCCGTTCGTCCGGGTCGGCGTGGAGCGGCTGCCCGGTGTGCAGGGCCGTGCCCTCCACGTCGACGTCGGGCAGGGCACGCTCCAGCCAGCCCGGCAGCCACCAGGCCCGCCGGCCCAGCAGGGCCAGTACCGCCGGCACGATCGCCATGCGCACGATGAACGCGTCGAAGAACACCGCGATCGCCAGGCCGAAGCCGATCATCTTGACCATCGACTCGCTGGAGCCGATGAAGCCGGAGAAGACGGCGATCATGATGACCGCGGCGGCCGTCACCACCCGCGCCCCGTGCCGGAACCCGGTCACCACGGCCTGGCCCGGCGTCTCCCCGTGGACGTACGCCTCGCGCATCCGGGTGACGAGGAAGACCTCGTAGTCCATCGCGAGGCCGAAGACGACGCCCACCATGAAGATCGGCATCATCGACATGACCGGGCCGGTCTCCTCCACGTGCATCAGGCCCGACAGCCAGCCCCACTGGAAGACCGCGACCACCGCGCCGAGCGCCGCCAGCACCGACAGCAGGAAGCCGAGCGCCGCCTTGAGCGGGACCAGGACCGAGCGGAAGACCACGATCAGCAGCAGGAAGGCCAGGCCGACCACCAGCGCCAGATACGGGAGCAGCGCGTCGTTGAGCTTCTGCGAGACGTCGATGTTCATCGCCGTGGAGCCGGTGACGAGCACCTTCGCGTCGGTCTTCGCCTCGATGTCGCCACCCGCGCCGCGGATGGCGTGCACCAGGTCCTCGGTGGCGGTGGAGGAGGGCTTGGAGTCGGGGACGACGGTCACCGTCGCGGTGTCGCCGGCCTCGTTGGGCTGCGCCTCCGTCACCGTCACGACGTTCTTGAGGCCCTTGATCTCGTCGGTGACCTTGGTGAAGGACGCCTTGGGGTCGGCGCTGCCGCCGGCGTCGACCACGACCAGCAGGGGGCCGTTGAAGCCGGGGCCGAAGCCCTCCGAGAGCAGGTCGTAGGCGCGGCGCTGGGTGGTGGAGACGGGCTGGGAGCCGTCGTCCGGCAGGCCCAGTTCGAGAGAGGCGGCCGGAATCGCGGCGGCGCCCAGACCGAGCACGCCGAGCAGCAGCACGGCGACCGGGCGGCGGACCACGAAGCTCGCCCAGCGGGTGCCCATGTTGGGCCGGTCCGGCTGCGGCGCGGGGCGCCGGCGGCGGAGCAGTCCGCTCGTCGCGCCGATCGGCTTGACCCTGCGGCCCGCGTAGCCCAGCAGCGCCGGGATCATCGTCAGCGCGATGAGGACGGCGATGACGACCGTGCCGGCCGCCGCCAGGCCCATCTTCGTCAGCATCGGGATATTGACCACGGACAGTCCCACGAGGGCGATGACGACGGTCAGACCGGCGAAGACCACCGCGGAGCCCGCCGTGCCTACGGCCCGTCCGGCGGCCTCCTCACGTTCGCGGCCCTCGGCGAGTTCGGCGCGGTAGCGGGAGACGATGAACAGGGCGTAGTCGATGCCGACCGCGAGGCCGATCATCGTGGCCAGGATGGACGTGGTGGAGCCCAGGTCCAGGGCGTTGGCGAGGGCGGTGATCGTCGAGACGCCGATGCCGACGCCGATGAGCGCGGTCAGCAGGGGCAGTCCGGCCGCGACGAGCGAGCCGAAGGTGATGACGAGGACGACGGCCGCGATCGCGATGCCGATGACCTCGCTCGCGCCGGTCTCCGGCGCGGTCTGGAGGGCGTCGCCGCCGATCTCCACGGTCAGCCCGGCGTCCCGCGCGTGCTGCGCGGCCTCGTTCAGGGCGGTGCGGGAGGAGTCCTCCAGTTCCATGCCGGAGACCTTGTACCGCACCGACGCGTAGGCGATCGTGCCGTCCTGGCTGACGGCGTGCGCGGTGTAGGGGTCGGCCACGGAGGCGACCTCCGAGCCGCTGGACAGCTCCTTGACCGTCTTCTTCACGGTCGCCTTGTTCCCGGCGCCCGTCATCTTCTCGCCGCTCGGTGCCTTGAACACCACGCGGGCGGTGGCTCCGTCGGCGCTCGCGCCGGGGAACCGCTGTTCCAGCAGGTCGAAGGCCTTCTGCGCCTCGGTGCCCGGAATGGAGAAGGAGGTGTTTCCGGCGGCCGGCGCGTAGGCCGCGCCGACACCGGCGAGGGTGAGCAGCACCAGCCAGGCGAGGGCGACGAAGTGCCGTCGCCGGAAGGCGAGGCGGCCGAGTCTGTAGAGGAACGTGGCCACGTTGACGTACTCCCGGTCATGTCGTGGGGGTGAAGGTGGGCAGGGGTGATCAGCCCGACGACGTGAGCGGTGACGTCAGAGGGTGGGCTTGCTGGGGAGAGGTGTCAGGAAGTCGGAACGCCGAGGGCGGGGAGGACCACGGCGTCGAGGTACGAATGGAGGAATTCCTGGGTCGGCGGCAGGCCCTCGATGAGCGCCCGTACGACGAACCCGCCGGCCAGCATGTGCACCACGAAGTCCAGCGCCGGGCAGTCCGCCCGGATCTCGCCCCGGTCGACGGCGCGCTGCAGCAGGCTGCGGAACGCGGCCATCTCCGGTTCGATGAGCTGGTCCCGGAAGGCCTGTCTGAGGTCCGGGTTGGTGTGCATGGCCATGGCCAGGGCCCGGATCAGCGCGGAGTTCTGCTCCATGGCGCAGTCGTCCTCGCGGACGAGGGCGTGCAGGTCGGTGCGGAGCGCTCCGGTGTCGATAGCGTCGAGCCGCTCAGGCTTGCCGTGCCGCATGGCCCGCACGACGAGCTCGGCCTTCCCGCCCCACTGGCGGTAGAGGGTGGCCTTGCTGGACCGCGTGCGGGCGGCGACGGCGTCCATGGTGAGGGAGTCGTAGCCGACCTCACGGAGCAGGTCGAGCACGGCGGCGTACAGCTCCGCCTCACGCTCGGGCGTGATACGGCTCCGGCGCCCGGTCGCGACCTCGGCCATGTCCTCCGCCTTCCCGCTGGGAACGACACCGTTTCGTACATGAGGAATGTAGCGCACCGGCTGAACGAAACGAAACCGTTTCGTACGTGCCCTGGGTCACGACTGTCGGTTCCGCATAAGTTGCTGTGGCCCATACCCGGGCAAAGCATGGGAAGGTGAGTTATCTGCGCCTGCCGCACCTCAGCGGCGATCTGCTGTGCTTCGTGGCCGAGGACGACCTCTGGCTGGCGCCGCTCGACGGAGCGGGCCGTGCCTGGCGCCTCACGGTGGACCGCACCAAGGTCGGCCCACCCCGCTTCTCGCCCGACGGGCGGCACATCGCGTACACGAGCTGGCGCAGTCTGGTGCCCGAGATCCACCTGGTCGCCGTGGACGGCGGACCGGCCCGCCAGCTCACCTACTGGGGCAGCACCGACACCCGGGTGTGCGGGTGGGCGCCGCCCGACGAGCACGGCCGCACCGACATCCTCGCCGTCGCCTCCCACGGCGAGCCGTTCTCCTACTTCACCTGGGCCTACAAGGTCGGCACCGACGGCTCCCCCGGCCGCAAGCTGCCCTGGGGACCGGTCTCCGACCTCCAGGTCGCCGACGTGGACGGCGGCCACAAGACCCTGCTGCTCACCGGCACGCCCCCGCACGAAGCGGCCTCCTGGAAGCGGTACCGGGGCGGCGCGACGGGCCGGCTGTGGCTGCACGGGCAGCGACTGCTCGCCGGCATCGGCGGACATCTGGCCTCCCCGATGTTCGTCGGCGGCCGGATCGCGTTCCTCTCCGACCACGAGGGCGTGGGCAACCTCTACTCCTGCGCGCCCGACGGCTCCGGCCTGCGCCGGCACACCGACCACGACGCCTTCTACGCCCGGCACGCCTCCAGCGACGGCACGCGGGTGGTGTACCAGTGCGCGGGCGACCTGTGGATGGTGGACGACCTGTCCGCGGACTCGGTCCCGCACCGGCTGGAGGTGCGGACGAGCGGGCCGCGGGCGGGCCGCCGCCGCTACCAGGTGCCGGCCGCCCAGCACGTCGACGGCATCTCCGTCGACGAGACGGGCCGGGCCAGCGCGGTCGTCGTACGCGGCTCCCTGCACTGGCTGACACACCGCGACGGCCCCGCCCGCACCCTGATCGACACGCCCGGTGTGCGCATCCGGCTGCCGGAGATGCTGGGCGGGACCGGCCAGGTCGCCTACGTCACCGACGCGGACGGCGAGGACGCCGTCGAGATCACCCGCCTCCCCCGCGCCACCGGCGCCCGCCCGCCCCGGCGCCTCGCCTCCGGCCGGCTCGGCCGCGTCCTGGAAATGGCCTCCGACCCCGCCGGCGACCGCCTGGCCCTCGCCTCCCACGACGGCCGCCTGCTCCTGCTCGACGTGAGCGACCTGAACGAGGAGGAGACGGCGCAGGAGGTGGCCGCGGTCACGGGGCGTGGCGAGGAGGCGGCGGAAGCGGCCGGCACGGACACGACCGAGGACCGCACGGAGGCGAGCGAGGGCGCGACGACCGACACGCGGGACGACCCGGCTGCCGCCGATACGACTGACGGTCCCCTCGGGACCGGTGCGTCCGACGCCGCCGGAACCGGTGAAGCCCAGGACGGCGACGGTTCCGGTGGGCGGCTCACCGAGTTGGTGCGGTCCGGGAACGGTCCCGTGCGGGATCTGGCCTTCTCGCCGGACGGGGCATGGCTGACCTGGTCGCATCCCGGGGTCGGGCGGTCCCTGCGGCAGATCAGGATGGCGCGGATCCAGGACCGGCTGATCGTCGACGTCACCAACGGCCGCTTCGAGGACGAGAACCCGGTGTTCACCCGGGACGGCCGGTATCTGGCCTTCCTGTCCTGGCGCGGCTTCGATCCGGTGTACGACGTGCACACCGGGGACCTGTCCTTCCCGCTCGGCTGCAAGCCCTACCTCGTTCCGCTGTCCTCCGCTACCCCGTCCCCCTTCGCGCTGAACCCGGAAGGACGGCCGGCGGCCGGCGGCCTGGACCCCGTCGAGGACGAGGAGACCGGCGAGTCCGGCGCGGTGACCGTGGAGGTCGAGGGCCTGGCGAACCGGGTCACCCCGTTCCCCGTCATCGCCTCCAAGTACTCCGCACTGCACCCGGTCGCCGGCGGCGGCCTCGTCTGGCTGCGCTGGCCGATCTCCGGCGCCCTGGGCGAGACCTTCGTCAACCCGGACGACACGACCGGCCGGCCGACCCTGGAGCACTTCAACATCAGCAGGGCCAAGAAGTACGAACTCGTCGGCCATCTCGACTTCTTCGCCGTCAGCGGCGACGGCACCCGCCTGGTCGTCGTCGACGAGGGCGACCTGCGCGCGGTGCCGTCCACGGAGGTCGGCGACAGCGACACGACGACCTGGATCGATCTGCGCCGGATCCTGCACGTGGTCGACCCGGCGGCCGAGTGGCGCCAGTCGTACGAGGAGGCGGGCCGGCTGATCCGCGCCTACTTCTGGGAGCCGGACATGTGCGGCATCGACTGGGACGCGGTGCTCGCGCAGTACCGCCCGCTGGTCGAACGCGTCGCGTCCCCGGACGAGTTCGCCGACCTGCTGCGCGAGGTCCTGGGCGAACTGGGCACCTCCCACGCCTACGTCTCCCCCGCCCGCCGCAACGAGGGCCCGGCGCACTACCAGCGCCTCCAGGGCCTGCTCGGTGCCAACCTGACGTACCGCGACGGCCGTTGGGTGGTCCGGCGGATCCTGCCCGGCGACTCCTCCGACTCCAAGGCCCGCTCGCCGCTGGCCGGCGCGGGCATCCGCGAGGGCGCGGTCCTCACCCACGTCGACGGGCGCCCGGTGGATCCGGTCACGGGCCCCTACCCGCTGCTCGCGGGGACGGGCGGCACGACGGTGGAGCTGACCTTCTCCCCCGCGGAGGGCCAGGGACCGCCGCGCCGGGTCGCCGTCGTGCCGCTGACCGACGAGCGCCCGTTGCGCTATCAGGACTGGGTGGCCAAACGCCGTGCCGTGGTGCGGGAGTTGAGCGGCGGCCGGTGCGGCTACCTGCACATCCCCGACATGGGCGGCTCCGGCTGGGCGCAGTTCAACCGGGACCTGCGCATGGAGGTGTCCCGGCCCGCTCTGATCGTCGACGTCCGCGGCAACGCGGGCGGCCACATCAGCGAGCTGGTCATCGAGAAGCTGACCCGCACCATCCTCGGCTGGGACCTCACACGCAACGCCCAGCCCGTGTCGTACACCTCCGACGCGCCCCGCGGGCCCGTCGTCGCCCTCGCCGACGAGGCGACCTCGTCCGACGGCGACATGATCACGGCCGCCTTCAAACTGCTCAAGCTGGGTCCCGTCGTCGGTCAGCGCACCTGGGGCGGAGTGGTCGGCATGACCGGCCGGCACCGCCTCGGCGACGGCACGGTGATCACGGTGCCGATGAACGCGGCCTGGTTCGACGCCTACGGCTGGTCCGTCGAGAACCACGGCGTCACCCCCGACGTGGAGAGCCTGCGCACTCCCCTGGACTGGGCCGAGGGTCGCCACGTCGAGATGGACGACGCGATCGAACTGGCCCTGGAACTCCTGGAGGCCAACCCGGCGGCGGTCCCGCCCGACTACCGTGACGTTCCCGACCGTTCACGGCCGAAGCTGCCTCCGCGCCGCTGAACGCCGGGACTTGAACGGCCGGCCCGCAGGAACGTGGGGTGCCCCGGCATCCGGGACACCCCACGCCGTCACGCCGTCATGCCGTCACGGCCGAAGCCGGGTTCGGCGACGACGCCGACTGCCGGCCGTGGCTAGCGGTCGTAGTCCTGGTTGAGACGGTCTTCCATCTCGTCAGGCGTGCCCTGGGCGTCGTGACGCCCGCGCTCACGCGGCTGGGACGGGCGCTGCCCGGCCTTCTCGCGGCCCTCGCCGGGGCGCTGCCGGCCTCCCTGCTGCCGCTGCTGCTCGCCCGTGTCCTGGTTCTTGTCCTTCATACCCATGCTGTTCACTCCCGTGTTGTCGAGGCCGATCCCCAAGTGGGCCAGGGGATCGGCCTCGACCAGATTCACACGGGCGGTGACCCTGCGCATGTCGATCAGTGACGTTGCGTAGCCGGTGCGGACCGGTGCCGTTCGTCGGCCGCCCCACCCGCCCCGACCAGCCCGGTCCGCACCCCCGACAGCCGGTCGGCGAAGCGCCGTACCTCCCGCTGCCCCACGGTGCCCACCACACCCGGCAGCCACCCGCGCACGCCCTGCGTCCCGCGCAGCCACCACTGCCCGTACACATGGGCGGCACGCCGTTCGATCCCGGCCACGACCCGGTCCACCGCGGGACCCAGCGGATAGGTCCGGCCGGCCGGCCACGGCAGACGCTGCCTCAACTCCCGCATGACGTCGTCCTGATCGGCCCCGCGCACCATGTCGGTGTCGGTCCACGACAGGTAGGCGACGCCCACCCGCACGCCCCGGTGGGCGACTTCGGCGCGCAGGCTGTGCGCGTACGCCTCCACGCCGGACTTGGAGGCGCAGTACGCCGTCATCATCGGCGCCGGGGTGATGGCGGCGAGCGAGGCGATCTGGAGCAGATAGCCGCGGCTCGAGGTGAGCGCCGGCAGGAACGCCCGCCCGGTGACGGCCGATCCGATGAGGTTGACCTCGATCACCCGCCGCCAGGACTCGGGATCGGAGTCGGCGAACGGACCGCCGCTCGCCACACCCGCGTTGGCGACCACGATGTCGACCCTGCCGAACCGCTCCTCGACCTCCGCCGCGACCCGGGCCATCGCCTCGTGGTCGGTGACGTCGGCATGCCAGTGGGCGCTCTCACCGTGCAGCCGCTTGCCGACCTGTTCGAGCAGGTCCGGTTCCAGGCCGACCAGCGCGATCTTCGCGCCCCGCGCGGACAGTTTGCGGGCAAGCAGCTCACCGACGCCCCGCGCGGCCCCCGTGACGACCGCGACCTGCCCCTCCAGGCTCACCCTGCTCATGCACCCTCCCTGATCCGTGCGACGCCGTGCTGCTCGTGTGCGCTTCCGTGCGCGGTGGCTCGACCGGGCTCCTGACCCGTGACCTGCCCGGTTACGAACCCGGCGACAAGTTCCCGGATCTTCCCGGTGACCGTCCCCGGGTCCTCCACCGGCGTCATGTGGCCGAGCTCCGGAAGCTCGGTCAGGCCCACGCAGTTGGGCAGCGCGGCGGCCAGCGACCGCGCGTGCTCCGGCGGTGTCAGCCGGTCGGCCGTGCCCGTGAGGACCGCCACCGGCACCCTCAACCGCCTTACGTGACCTTCGAGATCGAGCCCGTCCAGCACCTGCGACCAGGCGTGGCGCACCCGGCGCGGGCAGGCGTGCACGATCCGCGCGCACACCTCGACCATGCGCGGCGCCGAACCGGGGCCCATCGTGGCGTACTTGAGGATCCGCCGGGCGAGCGGAGTGACCGGTCCGAGCGGCGCCCGGGAGCCGAGGACGCGCCGGGTGAGCCAGGTGCGCGGCCGGCCGGCCGGGATCGGTACGACGGTCGACCGGGCCACCAGCCGCGAACTTCCCGTGCTGCACAGCAGAACGGCCGCCGCGTGTTCCTCGAAGCCGGGCCGGCCGGCCGCGGCCATCACCGTCATCCCGCCCATCGAGTGGCCCGCGACCACCGCCTTCTCGCCGGGCGCGAGCGTCGCCGCGAGCACGGCTTCCAGGTCGTCGGCGAGCGCGTCGGTGCCGTATCCCCGGCTCTCCGGGCTGCGTCCGTGCCCGCGCTGGTCGTAGGCGATGACGCGGTGGTCGGCGGCGAGGTCCCGGATCTGCGCGGCCCAGAAAGCGGTCGAGCAGGTCCAGCCGTGGGCGAGGACGACGGCCGGGGCGGCGGGATCGTCCGCCGGCCCGTGCACCTCGACATGCAGCCGGGTGCCGTCGGCGGAGACGGCGGTGAGTTCGCGGGCGGGGACGGGAGGGTCGTACGGATCCGGGACGGGCTCGGAGGCAGGCTCCTGGGCAGCGTGGTCCTCCGGGCGGCCTTCGGCCGTCCGGCGGGCGGGACGGCTCACGCGTCCACCTCCACGGGCCGCAGCGCCGGGGCCCGCCCTGCCGTGCCCCGGGACCCGGGCGGCCGGAGGATCCGGTACTCCGCGAGGTCCACCCGCCGTGTGGCCTGCCGGAACTCGGTGGTCGTACCGGGCCAGACGGTGGTGTTGCGGCCGCCCGCGTCGAGGTACCAGCTGGTGCAGCCGCCGGTGTTCCACACCGTGCGCTTCATACGCGCCTGCACCTTGCGGTTCCAGGCGTTCACGGCGCTGGGCCGGGCGTCGAGGGCGGCCCGGCCGCCGAGGACGCGCAGTTGACGCAGGTAGTCGGCCAGGTAGTTCAGCTGGGACTCGATCATCAGGATCATCGAGGAGTTCCCGAGGCCGGTGTTGGGGCCGATGATCGTCACCCAGTTCGGGAATCCGGCCGCGGACGCCCCGCGCAGCGCCGCCATGCCGTCCTTCCAGCTCTCCGCGAGCGTCCGGCCGTCCACGCCGACGACCTGCTCGGCGATCGGCATGTCGGTGACGTGGAAGCCGGTGCCGAAGACGATCGTGTCCACCTCGGCCTCGGTGCCGTCGGCGGCGACGACGGTCGACCCGCGGACCTCGCTCAGCCCACTGGCGACGACGTCCACGTTGTCCTGCGCGAGGGCCGGATAGTACGTGCTGGACAGCAGTATCCGCTTGCAGCCGATGCGGTAGTCGGGGGTGAGCCTGGCCCGCAGGTCCGGGTTCTTGACGGCACGGGCCATGTTGGCCTTGGCCAGCCGCTCCACGAAACCGAGCTGCCCCGGGTGCCTGGTGAACGCCTGGACCTGCAACTCCCGTATGCCCCACAGCAGTCCGCGGCGCAGTTGCGCGGTCAGCGGCAGCGCCCGGTGCATCCGGCGCTCGGCGCCGCTGATCTCGCGGTCGACGCGGGGCATCACCCATGGCGGGGTGCGCTGGAAGAGGGTGAGCCGGGCGGCCCCGGGCTGGATGGACGGCACGATCTGGATCGCGGAGGCTCCGGTGCCGACCACGGCGACCCGCTTGCCCGCGAGGTCGTGACCGTGGTCCCAGCGGGCGGAGTGGAAGACCTTGCCGGGGAAGGAGTCGAGCCCGGGTATGTCCGGGATCCTCGGTTCGGACAGCGGCCCGGTCGCGCTGACCACGACATCGGCCGACAGGTTCCCTCCGGTGGTCTCGATGTCCCAGCGCAGCCTCTCGCCGTCCCAGGTCATCCTCGTGACCTCGGAGTTGAGCCGCAGGTGCGGGCGGAGGCCGAAGACGTCCGTGACGTGCTCCAGATAGGCGCGGATGTGCTCCTGCCCGGAAAAGGTGCGCGGCCAGTCGGGGTTGGGCGCGAACGAGAACGAGTACAGGTGCGAGGGCACGTCGCAGGCGCACCCCGGATAGCTGTTGTCGCGCCAGGTACCGCCGACGCTGCCGGCCCGCTCCAGCACGACGAAGTCGGTGATCCCCTCCCGGCGCAGCCGCACCGCGGCGCCCAGTCCGCCGAAGCCGGACCCGATCACCGCGACCCGCACATGCCGGTCCGTCCGCCCGTGCCGGTGCTCGTGCTCGTCCTCGTGCTCGGCCATTGAGCGCCCCTCCCATGACTCGCGTAACAGCGGCCCGCGTGCGGCCTTCAGCGACTCTGCCAGTGAACACTGGCGCAATGGGGAGCGTAGAGGAGGTCCGTACCGACCGGTAGGGGTGCGACCGAGGAAAAGTTACCGCCGGTACAACATAGGCTGCTGCCGTGGCAGGAGACGGTGGAGCAGGCGGCGGCCGACGCGAGTACCGCATGGAGGAGCTGGCCCGGCTGGCCGGCGTCACCGTGCGCACCCTGCGCTTCTACCGCGAGCGCAAACTGATCCCGCCACCGCGCCGCGAGGGCCGCATCGCCTGGTACGACGACCACCACCTGGCCCGGCTGCGCACGATCTCGGCCCTGCTGGAACGCGGCCACACGCTGAACGGCATCGCCGAACTGGCCGAGGCCTTCGACCACGGCCGCGACGTCGGCGACCTGCTGGGCCTCGGCGCCCCCACCGAGGAGACCCCGGTCCGCCTGACCCCCGAGGAACTCGCCGACCACTTCGCGGGCGAGGTCACCGCCGAGAACCTGGCCGCCGCCATGGAACTCGGCTACCTGGGCACCGACGGCGACGAACTCGTCCACATCAGCCGCCGCCTGCTGGACGTCTCCGCCGCCCTGGTCCGCGAGGGCATCCCCCTCGCCGAGGTCCTCGAAACAGGCCGCCGCGTCCGCGAACACGCCGACGCCCTCGCCGACCTCTTCACCGCGCTGATCCTGCGTCACGGCCCCGAGGACGACCTGGGCCGACTGCGCCCGCTGGCCAAGAGCGTGGTGGAGGCGGAAGTATCCATGGCCCTGGACCGACGGCTGCGCAAGCAGGCGTAGCGGAAACCAGGGTCTTTCGTTTGGATCAGGCCGGATCAGGGAGCGGGGTCTGGTGCCGTGCCTCGCGGCGTTGTCGTCGGTTGGCAGGGCTCCGCCCTGCCGCCCTCCTCCGCCTTGCGATGCACGGTGCCAGGGCCCGCGAGCCCGGCATGATCCAAACGAAAGACCCTAGAGGTCGTACACCACCGTCACCGGAGCGTGGTCCGACCAGCGCTCGGCGTGGGTGGCCGCCCGCTCGACGTACCCCTTGACGGCCTTGGCGGCAAGACCGGGCGTGGCCACGTGGAGGTCAATGCGCCATCCAGTGTCGTTGTCGAATGCCCGCCCCCGGTAGGACCACCAGGTGTACGGCCCCTCGCCGTCCGGGTGCAGTGCGCGCACGACGTCGACGTACCCGCCGACCCCGGGCGCGAAGACCGTGCTCAGCCACTCCCGCTCCTCGGGCAGGAAGCCCGAGTTCTTGGTGTTGCCGCGCCAGTTCTTGAGGTCGGCCTGCTGGTGGGCGATGTTCCAGTCGCCGCAGACGAGGACCTCGCGGCCATCGGCGGCGGCCCGTTCGCGCAACTCCTTGAGATGGGCGAGGAACTCGTCCATGAAGCGGACCTTCTCGTCCTGCCGCTCGGTGCCGACGTCGCCGGACGGCAGATACAGGCTGACGACCGTGACACCGGGCAGGTCGGCCTCGACGTAGCGTCCGCTGCCGTCGAACTCGGCCGATCCGAACCCGACCCGTACCCGGTCGGGTTCGCGGCGGGTGTAGAGGGAGACACCGGCCCGTCCCTTGGCCGCGGCCGGCGCGTGCACGACGTACCAGCCGTCCGGCGTACGGACCGGCTCCGGCAACTGGTGCGGCTCGGCCCGCACCTCCTGGAGGCACAGCACGTCGGCCCCGGTCCCCGCGAGCCACTCCACGAAGCCCTTCTTGGCGGCGGCGCGCAGGCCATTCACATTGACGGAGGTCACAGTCAGCACCCGGGCACCTTACCGGCACACTGGACGAGGTCTTCCCGGAGACCTCCGCCTCCCTCCTCCGCCTGGACATACGGTTTCCCACATGAACATCCGCCCCGTTCCCTTCGACCACCCCGACGCCGCCAAGCTGAACGACGAGGTACAGGCCGAGTACCACGTCCGCTACGGCGACGGCGGCGACGCCACCCCCCTCGACGCGGCCGACTTCCGGCCGCCGAACGGCGTGTACCTGATCGCCTACGACGAGGACGGCACCCCCGTCGCCACGGGCGGCTGGCGCAGCCAGGACAAGAACGCCGAGGGCAACGAGGACGGCGACGCCGAACTCAAGCGGATGTACGTGACCGAGCCGATGCGCGGCCGCGGCCTGGCCCGCCGCCTCCTCGCCGCCCTGGAGGCCGACGCCCGCGACGCCGGCCGCCTCCGCATGGTCCTGGAAACCGGCGACCGGCAGCCGGAGGCCGTCGCCCTGTACAGCTCCAGCGGCTACGAACCGTGCACGAAGTTCGGCTACTACCGTGAGTACGAATCAAGCATCTGCCTGGCAAAGCCGCTCCGGCCCTGACCCGGGCCCGGAGGGGATTCGCGAAACAGCTCAAAGCCCCGGTCGGTTTCCCGACCGGGGCTTTGAGCTGTGTGGACCTGATGAATTCGAACCCTTGGCCCACAGTGCATCGCGGTTTCCCGCAGCGTGACTCCCGACCGTGCTCGTCGCCCATCTCGGCACAGGTGCCGGCGGAGGCGCGGTGTGCGCGTGTGCTCCGGCTGAAGAGCCGTACAGCGGTCACACACCGCGCTCCGTAGGCGTTGAGCGCTGACTACCTGTAGCCGCCGTGGCCGCCGTGACCGTAGCCGCCGTAGCCGCCGTAGCCGTGACCGCCATAACCGCCGTAGCCGCCATAACCGCCGTAGCCGCCGTAGCCGCCGTAGCCGCCGTAGCCGCCATAACCACCGTGGCCGCCGCGTCCGCCGTGGCCGCCGTAGCCACCACCGCCATGGCCGCCGTAGCCACCACCGCCGCGGCCGCCGTAGCCACCGCCGTGGCCGCCACCGCCGCCGCCGTGGCCGCCGCCGCCACCGCCGCCGTGGCCGCCGCCACCGCCGCCGCCACCGCCGCCGTGGTCACCGTAGGAGCTCACGGCGGTCTGCGGGGCGTGAGCCGGAGCAGCAGCTGCGGTCCCCGCCGCACCGATCGCGGCACCACCGGCCACGAGAACGCCGGCTGCGGTAACCGCAAAGAGGTGCTTCAGACGCTGTGCCTGCATGATCTGTGCCTTCCACTTGATCGACTTGCGCGCTGTCGGACGCGCGATTGTCGGCCGCGGCCATAGGAAGATGCGCAACGTGATCTTGAATTCCCCCACACGTCATGGCGGGAAGAGCTTCCCTGCCCGGCTCCGTGGTCCCCCAGTGCGGGGGGTTTCACGAATGCGCCGAGGCCTCGGTCTTCAAGGATCCGCCGGAAGGGGCGTACTGCCGGGTTCCGGCTCCCTCTCACCTACGCTAGTCGCCCTTTGAGCGATCGCATCTTGAGCGGGCTGTCGACCATGACCACCACCCCGGCGAGGATCGACGCCTGATCACAAGCGCATGCCGCTCAGCTCTGCCCGGTAGGTCAATTCTCCGCCAGGGAACCGGAGTTGGATCACACCCAGGCCCACAGGCGTCTGTTGGGGCACAGCTCGTCGTCGAGTTCGGAAGGTTCGCCGACGCGCCGGGCGCTGAGGAAGTCCGGCGGGCACCTCGGGCAGCAAGATCCGGAGCAGTTGCCGTACTTCGCCGCCGCACGACACGTCAAAGCCCCGGTCGGTTTCCCGACCGGGGCTTTGAGCTGCGTGGACCTGAGGGGATTTGAACCCCTGGCCCCCTCGATGCGAACGAGGTGCGCTACCGGACTGCGCCACAGGCCCTTGCAACGAGTGAAACTCTAGCATCCTCGCCCGGGTGGTTGGTAATCCGTTGCCGGGCTGGTCAGGGGCGGAGTCACTCATTGGCCGCGCGGGGGCGGTCGCCCTCCTCGTACTGGTCGAAGAGCGGGGTGCGGCCACGCTCGCGGGAGCGGCGGGCCGAGGCTGCGCGGCGGGCGTCGGTGCGGCCGTCGGCGGCGGGCCTGTCCTCGGGGTGCGGCTCTGGTTCGGGCGCGGCCGGGGCCGCCGCCTCCTGCTCGGGCACGGCGGCGGAGGACCGCGCAGAGCTCCAGGCGTCCGGCGCGCCGAGGTCCACGTCGGAGGTGGCGCGCGGGGCGACGGGGGCGGTGACGTAGGTGGGCAGCGGCACCGGCACCGGGTCCCAGCTGTCACCCTGGCCGGGGCGGTGCTGGCGCTCGCGCTGCTGGTCGAGCCACTCGGCGTGGTCGGTCTGCTCGACCAGGGCCCGCCGGTCGGCGGCGAGGGCGGAGAGGTCCGGGTCCGTCTCCGGCTCGGGCCCCGCGTCGGGCTCGTCCGCGGCGGGGTCCAGGGGTGTGCGCCGACGCGGCTGACGGCGGCTCTCGCGCAGCCGCTGCGCGGCGACCTCGGCGCGGCGGCGGTCCATCTGGTAGGCGAAGCGGTGCCGTTCCTGGGAGCGCAGGTACACGATGTACGCGCTGAGCAGCACGGCGGGCGCTCCGGGTGCCCACAGGAAGGTGAGCCCGCCGACCGCGGCGACGATCGCGCCGAGGGTGAAGGCGAGGAAGAGGATGACGGTGGTGCGTCTGCGGCGCGCGAGGACCTTCGAGCGCCGGGCACGCGCCGCGGACACCTCCGCGCGCGGCGGGCGCCGGGTCGCGGGTACCCGCGGGTGCGCGGACGCCTCGGCGGGCGGACGCGCGGACACGTCGGCGGGCGGAGCGGCCGCCGGTGACGCGGCCCGGGCGGCCGGCTTGGCGGTCCGCTCGCGCTCGTCGTGGCCGCGGGCCGGTTCCCGTTCGTCCCGCGCCGGCGGCTGCCGGCGCTCCGGCGAAGAACGGTCCGGGGGCATGGCGAAGGACCGGACGTCCACCGAGTCGGTGGCGGCGTCCGGCTCCCCGTCGGCGGGCTCCCCCTCCTCGGCGGAGCGCGCCCTGAGGTCCTTGGCGTACCGGCGCTCCATCCCCGCCCGTCCGGACAGGAACCGGATGGCAGTGCTGAAGCGTTCCGTCGGACGGGCCTCGTTCAGCTCGTCCTGCCTACGGAGCCACATCGGCACCAAGTAGGCGGCCCAGGCCCCGACGATGACTGCGTAGATGAGGCCGCTGCTGCTCACGCCTCACACGGTAGAGGGGTTTGCGTGAGGCCATCTGCCAATTGCGCCGGTGTGTCGCACGATCTGGCTGATATTTCGAACTTTTTTTGCGATCGATGTGATCAACAGGACGTCAAGGAGGCGAATTCATTGCCACCCGGACGATCGGGAGCGGGTCCGGTTCAGATCGCCGGCCGATCAATTTCGAACATTCATTCAATTTCCGGGTGAGGTGGGATTCCCCTTCGGCGTCCGCAGGGCACGGGTACGGCGCCAGCGGTTCAGCAGCCCGTCGGGCACCTCCTCCGCGGTGAGCGCGAACACCATGTGATCGCGCCAGGCGCCGTCGATGTGGAGATAACGGGGCCGCAGGCCCTCCTCGCGGAATCCGAGTTTCTCCACCACGCGCCGGCTCGGCCCGTTCTCGGGGCGAATGCAGACCTCGATGCGGTGCAGCCCCACGGTGCGGAAACAGTGGTCCACGACCATCGCCACGGCCGTCGGCATCACCCCGTGGCCGGCCACCGACTCGTCGACCCAGTAGCCGACGTGGCCCGAGCACATCGAGCCCCAGGTGATCCCCGCGACCGTCAACTGCCCCACCAGGCGCCCCTGGTACTCGATGACGAACGGCAGCATCCGGCCCGCGTGCGCCTCCGACCTGAGGTGGCGCACCATCTGCCGGTAGGTCGGCCGGTGCGTGATGGGCCCGCTGGGCGTGGGCGGCGGAATCGTCGCCTCCCAGGGCCTGAGCCAGTCCCGGTTGCGCCGGTTCACCTCGCGCCAGGCCCGCTGGTCGCGCAGCTTTATCGGCCGGAGGACGACATCGCCCTCCGCGAGCACGACGGGCCAGGATGGGCTGTTCAGCTCGCACCCCCACTGCCGGCACCGGGTCTGGCGTGGTCGCCGCCGCGCACCTGGTCGACGGCGTGCCTCAACAGCGGTTCCAGGACGGCCAGTCCGTCCTTCACCCCGCCCGTCGAGCCCGGCAGGTTGACGATCAGCGTCCCTCCGGCCACTCCGGCCAGCCCCCGGGACAGCGCCGCGGTCGGCACCTTCCGCATGCCGAACGCCCGGATGGCCTCCGCGATGCCCGGCACCTCGGTCTCGATCACCCGGCGGGTGGCCTCGGGGGTGCGGTCGGTGGGCGAGACGCCGGTGCCTCCGGTGGTGACGACGGTGTCGTAACCGGCCTCGACAGCGGCGCGCAGCGCGGCCTCCACCGGGTCTCCGTCCGGTACGACCCGCGGCCCGTCGACGGCGAAGCCGGCGCGCCGGAGGCCCTCGGCGACCAGCGGACCGCCCGTGTCCTCGTAGACCCCGGCGGCGGCCCGGTTGGAGGCGGTGACCACCAGGGCGCTGTACGGCGCGAGCAGCGCTCCTGAGGCCGATGTGTCCAGGGTCATGACCGGCTCCAGTCGCCCGACTTGCCGCCCGTCTTCTCCTCCACCCGTACGTCCGTGATGACCGCTCCCTTGTCGACCGCCTTGACCATGTCGATCACGGTGAGCGCGGCGACGGACACCGCGGTGAGCGCCTCCATCTCGACGCCCGTGCGGTCCGTGGTCCTCACCGTGGCCTCGATCTCCACGGCGTCGTCCGCGACCGACAGCTCCAGTCTCACACCCGACACCGACAGCGGGTGGCACAGCGGGATGAGGTCCGGGGTGCGCTTGGCGCCCATGATCCCGGCGATCCGCGCGGTGGCGAGGGCGTCGCCCTTGGGCACCCCCTCGCCGCGCAGCAGCTCGACCACGCGGGGCGAGACGAGGACGCGGCCGCTGGCGCGGGCGGTGCGCGCGGTCACGTCCTTGCCGGAGACGTCGACCATGCGGGCCGCGCCCGCGTCGTCGATGTGCGTCAGCCGGTCCGGCGCTGGGGGTCCGGGGGTCTCCCCCCGGGAAGGCACAGTCATGATCGTGTGGGGCTCCAGGTCCGGGCCCGCCGCCGTGCGGCGCACGGGCCTGTTGTGCGCGACACGGTACCGCCACCCCGCACGGCTCAGCCGAGCAGGACCACCTCGACCTCGGCGCCTGGCTCGACGGACTCGGTGTCCTCGGGCACGACGATGAGCGCGTCGGCCAGCGCGAGGGCGGCGACCAGATGGGATCCGGCGCCTCCCACGGGCCTGACCTCGCCGTCCGCGTGCACCCCGCGCAGGAACTGCCTGCGTCCCTTCGGCGAGGTCAGCGCCCGGTCCGCGGCCAGCGTCGCGCGCACGGTCGGCCGGTGGACGTCCCGAAGGCCCATCAGGGTGCGGATGACGGGGCGGACGAACAGCTCGAAGGAGACGTACGACGACACCGGGTTGCCCGGCAGGGCCAGCAGCGGGACGTGGTCGGCGCCGACGGTCCCGAAGCCCTGCGGCTTGCCGGGCTGCATGGCGAGCTTGCGGAACTCCACCCCGCCGCCCGGCTCATCCTCGTCCCCCACATGGGACAGCGCCTCCTTGACCACGTCGTACGCCCCCACGCTCACCCCGCCGGTGGTGACCAGCAGGTCGGCGCGGACGAGCTGGTCCTCGATGGCGGAGCGCAGGGTGTCGGCGTCGTCGGGGACGGCGCCCACCCGGTAGGCGATGGCGCCCGCGTCCCGGGCGGCCGCGGTCAGGGCGAAGCTGTTGGAGTCGTAGATCTGGCCGTCGCCGAGCTGCTCGTCGGGCTGGACGAGTTCGCTGCCGGTGGACATCACCACCACGCGCGGGCGCGGACGCACCGGGACCGTGCCGAGGCCGATCGCGGCGAGCAGCGCGATCTGCGGCGGCCCGAGGACCGTTCCGGCCCGCAGGGCGGGCTCCCCCGCCTCCACGTCGCTGCCCTTCGCGCGCACGTGCGCGCGTGCCTCGGCGGGCCGGTACACGCGTACGTGCCCGCCGACGCCGTCGGGGGCGAGGCTGCGGGCGCGCATCGTGCTCACCGGGCCCTCGCCGAGCCCTCCGTCGGTCCACTCCACGGGGACGACCGCCTCGGCCCCGGGCGGCAGCGGGGCCCCGGTCATGATCCGCGCCGCCTGTCCCGGTCCCACCCGGAGCAGGCCGGCCGCGCCCGCCGCGACGTCCCCGACGACCTCCAGGGCGGCCGGGAACTCCTCGCTCGCGCCCGAGACGTCCGCGACCCGCACCGCGTAGCCGTCCATGGAGCTGTTGTCGAACGGCGGCAGGGAGAGCGGCACCGTCACGTCGTCGACCAGGACGCAGCCCTGGGCGTCGAGCAACTGCAGCTCGATGGGTTCCAGGGGGCGGACGGTGGTGAGGATGTCCTCCAGGTGCTCGTCCACCGACCACAGGTGGTCCGGGTCGGCGGTGCGGGGCTCGGCGCTGCTCAACGTCGTTACATCTCCTCGGCTACGTACCGCTGAAGCCAGGCCCTGAAGTCCGGGCCCAGGTCTTCACGTTCGCACGCGAGTCTGACAATGGCACGCAGATAGTCGCCGCGGTCACCGGTGTCGTAGCGGCGGCCCTTGAAGACGACGCCGTGCACCGGGCCGCCGGCCCGCTGCTCGTCGGTGGCCGCCGACGCGTGCGCCTCGGTCAGGTGCTGGAGAGCGTCAGTGAGCTGGATCTCGCCGCCGCGACCGGGCTCGGTCTTGCGGAGTACGTCGAAGATGTGCGGGTCGAGGACGTAACGGCCGATGATCGCGTAGTTGGAGGGGGCCTGCGCCGCGTCCGGCTTCTCGACCAGACCGGTCACCTGGACGACGTCGCCGTCCTCGGTGGCCTCCACGGCAGCGCAGCCGTAGAGGTGTATCTGCTCGGGCGCGACCTCCATGAGCGCGACCACGCTGCCGCCGTAGGTCTCCTGGACCTCGATCATCCGCTGGAGCAGCGGGTCGCGGGGATCGATCAGGTCGTCGCCGAGCAGGACGGCGAAGGGCTCGCTGCCCACGTGCGGGGCGGCGCAGAGCACGGCGTGACCCAGGCCCTTGGGGTCGCCCTGGCGGACGTAGTGCATCGTCGCGAGGTCGCTGGACTCCTGCACCTTGGCGAGCCGCTCGCCGTCGCCCTTCTTCTCCAGGGCCGACTCCAGCTCATAGTTGCGGTCGAAGTGGTCCTCCAGGGGCCGCTTGTTGCGCCCGGTCACCATGAGGACGTCGTCGAGGCCCGCGGAGACGGCTTCCTCGACCACGTACTGGATCGCCGGCTTGTCGACGACCGGCAGCATCTCCTTGGGAGTGGCCTTGGTGGCCGGCAGGAACCGGGTGCCAAGACCTGCCGCGGGAATGACAGCCTTGCTGATCCTGGGGTGCGCCTGTGTCATGGCCGCAACCCTATCCGCTGCCTTTGCGGGGAATCTGCCTCTCCGGTTAATTGACTCTCATATGAAAAGAAATGCCGGATTAAGGAAGGGTACGGAAGGACAAGTGAGCCACATCGGACGCAGTGCGGAGCCTGCCAAGCGGACCTTGCGACGAGAAATCCTCACAGTGAGGAAGACATTGACCGTGGATGAAGTGCGGGAGGCGGCGCACGCGCTGGCGGAGCGTGCCCTGGAGCTGCCCGAGCTGACTCAGGCGCGCACGATCGCCGCGTACGTCTCCGTGGGCACCGAACCGGGAACCCCCGCGCTGCTCGACGCGCTGCGCACGCGGGGCGCGCGCGTGCTGCTGCCCGCCCTGCTGCCCGACAACGACCTGGACTGGGGCGCGTACACCGGGGAGGGCTCCCTCGCGCGCGTGCAGCACGGCGGGCGGATGGCGCTGTTCGAGCCGACCGGTGAACGTCTCGGCCCGGACGCCGTGACGACCGCCGACGTGGTCCTGCTGCCCGGCCTCGCCGTCGACGCGCGCGGGATGCGCCTGGGGCGCGGCGGCGGATCCTACGACCGCGTCCTGGCCCGCCTGGAGGCGGCGCGGGCGCATCCCGCCCTCGTGGTCCTGCTGTACGACACGGAGGTCGTGGAGCACATCCCCGAGGAGTCCCACGACCGTCCGGTGCAGGCCGTGGTGACACCGTCGGGCGTACGCCGCTTCACCTGAGGCGCACGGCGTCGGAAACGGCCGGCACGGCTCCGGCACGGCTCCGGCACGGCTCCGGCACGGCGAAGGCCCTCCACGCGTGCGCGTGGAGGGCCTTCGCCGCCGTGATGGCCTCAGCGGGTCACGGCTTGAGCACCAGCGTGTCCTTCGTGCTCTTGCCGACCGCGTCCGGCGAGAAGGACCACGAGAGCAGCTCGCCCTTGGCCCACTTGCCCGTCTGGTCGGTGTAGTGGGCGCTGAAGGCGTGCCCGGAGGCCCCGGTGAGGTTGATCCACTTGGACTTGTCGAGGTCGCCGAGGTTGACCACCATCCGCATCGACGGCACCCACACCACGCCGTAGCCGCCGGCGGCGTTCCAGCCGGAGGCGTTGACCGCGGCCTCGCCGCCGCTCAGCTTCCAGGGTCCGCGGTTGAGGACGTACTGCAGGACGCCCGGTCCCTCGGTGCCCAGGGTCTGGTTCTTCAGGAACAGGCGGTGCAGCCGGCCCCAGCTCCAGGTGTCGATGTCCTTGCCGAGCTTGGCGGTCAGCTCCCAGCGGGCGTCGATCATCGCGCGCTTGAACAGCTCGTCGCGGTTGTCCGCCTTGGGACGGGTGCCGGACGCCGGGGTCTTCCACCAGTCGCTGTCCGGCTTGTCGACGAGCGCCCGGACCACCTCGAACCAGCGGTCGCCGCCGTCGGGCTGCGCCTGGTCGGCGTCGCGCTGACCGCACTCGCGGACCTTCTGGTTCTCGTCGGCGGGGCCCGTGTTGCCGGCCGGCTCCACCCACAGGCACTGGCCCTTGACCCGCAGTTCCTTGGGCAGCTTGTTGCCGAAGGCCAGCTTGAGGACGTTGCGCCAGACGGCGTTGAAGTACGCGGCGGCGGCCGAGTCGGCGTCCTGCGTGCGGTCCCAGCCCTCCAGCAGCTTCTGCGCCTGGCGGACGTCCTTGTCACCGATGTCGATGTTCAGCAGCTTGGGCACCAGCAGGTTGGCGATCGCGCTGCTGTTGTCCATCTGCATCTGGCGCATGTCGTCGGTGGAGATCTTGCCGCCGCCGTCGATCTTCTTCTGGATCAGGTCGGTGATCCGCCGGCTGCGGGTGCCGTAGCCCCAGTCCGTGGTGAGCGTGTACGGGTAGCTGGCCGGATCGACGACGGCCTGGTTGGCGGTGACGATGTAGCCGCGCTTGGGGTTGTACTCGTAGGGCAGTTCCTGCGGCTTGATGTAGCCGGTCCAGTCGTAGCCGGAGTCCCAGCCCGGCGCCGGGACGGAGCCGTTGTCGTTCTTCGCGCGCGTGGGGATGCGGCCGGGCAGCGTGTAGCCGATGTTGCCCTTGGTGTCGGCGTAGACCAGGTTCTGCGAGGGCACGTCGAACAGTTCCGCGGCCGACCGGAAGGAGCTCCAGTCCTTCGCGCTGTTCATGGCGAAGACGGCGTCCATGGAGGTGCCCGGCTCCAGCGCGGTCCACTTCAGGGCGATCGCGTAGCCGTCGCCGCGGTCGGGCGCCGCGGTGGTGACCGTGGCCTTCTTGCCGACCGTCATCAGTTCGCTGGACCGGTCGGACAGCAGGGGCATCCCGTCGTCGGTCTCGCGCACGACGATCGTCTTGGACGCGCCGCCGGCGACCTTGATGGTCTCCTGGCGGGTCTTGAACGGCACCGTCTTGCTGTCGCGCAGGTAGCCGTTGCCGCTGAGCTTCTCCAGGTACAGGTCCGTGACGTCGACACCGGAGTTGGTCATGCCCCAGGCGATGTCCTGGTTGTGGCCGATGATCACACCGGGCATGCCCGCGAAGGTGTAGCCGGTGACGTCGTACGGGCACGCCTTGGAGAGTTCGCGGCAGTGCAGGCCCATCTGGTACCAGACCGAGGGCAGCGACGCGGACAGGTGCGGGTCGTTGGCGAGCAGCGGCTTGCCGGTGATCGTGTACCGGCCGGCGACGACCCAGGAGTTGGAGCCGATGCCGTTGCCGTTGACGCCGACGGCCGTCGGGAGGCCGTCCAGGACGTCGTGCAGGCCCATCAGCTGGCTCTGCACGCCGGAGGAGCCGTTCGCGTCCGTCGCGGTGCCGGTGCCGCCCGTGCCCGTCGAATCCGTACCGGTCGTGGTGCCGGTGCCCAGGCCGGTCGAGGCGTCGGTGCCGGTGCCGGTACCGATGCCCGTGCCGGTGCCGGTCGGGGTTCCGGCGCCCGTGCCCGTCGTGTCGCCGCCCGCTTCGAACGCCTGAGTGAGCTCGTTGTACTGGCCCTCGCCGACGATCGGCTTGTTCCTGCTGTACGGGTAGTCCGGGTACAGGTCCTTGATCTGCTTGGGGCCGAGGCGGCTGGTCATCAGGGCCCGGTCGATCTCGTCCTGCATGTTGCCGCGCAGGTCCCAGGCCATCGCCTTCAGCCAGGCGAGCGAGTCGACGGGGGTCCACTGCCCGGGCTTGTAGTCGTTGGCGAAGCCCAGGGCCGCGTACTCCAGGGAGATGTCCTTGGCCGCCCGCCCCTTGAGGTAGGCGTTGACGCCCTCGGTGTACGCCTGGAGGTACTTCTTCGTGGAGGCCGACAGCGTCTTGTCGTACTCCTGCCGGGCGACCCGGTCCCAGCCCAGCGTGCGCAGGAACTCGTCGTTCTTGAGCTGGCCCTTGCCGAACATCTCCGACAGGCGCCCGGACGTCATGTGCCGGCGCACGTCCATCTCGTAGAACCGGTCCTGCGCCTGGACGAAGCCCTGCGCCATGAACAGGTCCTCCGCGCCGGAGGCGTAGACCTGCGGGATGCCGTAGCCGTCCCGTCTGACGTCCACGGGGCCCGACAGGCCCTGCAGCGTGATGGTGCCCTTGGTCTGCGGGAAGGAGGCGCGCACGGTACTGACGGACCAGTAGGCGCCGTAGGCGGTGCCGCCGATGAGAGCCATCACCAGGACAAGCACGACCAAGCGGGCTTTTCGCCCCTTCTTCCTGCCGGACTTGCCGGCCTTGTCACCCGTTGAGGCGGTGGTGTTCGGGGGCATCGCTGTCCTTGCTGTCCTAACGCGAGCGGCAGGTCGGGCTGTGACTTCGAATGAACGCTGGAGCAACCATAGGCGCAGGGCCCGGTAGCACTTGACGCGGAGTCGGGCCCAGCGGTGGCGGGGCATCCCCATTTCGTCACGGACCGCGTCAAGAAAGCGTCAAGAGTTAGGTAAGGTAACGAAGTAAACCGGGAACTCGCGGAAGGAACCGCTGCTGACTGTTCACCACCTCAACCAGCTCCTGCTCGCCAGCTCGGTCGTCCTGCTCGTCGCGGTCGCAGCGGTCCGGGTCTCCTCGCGCAGCGGGCTCCCCAGCCTGCTCGTCTACCTGGGGATCGGCGTCGTCATGGGCTCGGACGGGCTCGGCGGCGTCCACTTCACCAACGCCGAACTGACCCAGGTCATCGGCTACGCGGCCCTCGTCGTGATCCTCGCCGAGGGCGGTCTCGGTACGAAGTGGAAGGAGATCAAGCCGGTCCTTCCGGCCGCCACGGCCCTCGCGGTGGTCGGTGTCGCCGTGAGCGTCGGCGTCACCGCGGCCGCCGCCCACTACCTCAGCGGTCTGGGATGGCGCCAGTCGCTCATCATCGGCGCCGTGGTGTCCTCCACGGACGCGGCGGCCGTCTTCTCCGTGCTGCGCAAGATCCCCCTCCCCGCGCGCGTGACGGGCACGCTGGAGGCCGAGTCGGGCTTCAACGACGCCCCGGTGGTCATCCTGGTCGTCGCCTTCTCCACCGCGGGACCGATCGAGCACTGGTACGTCCTGGTGGGCGAGATAGCCCTGGAGCTGGCGATCGGCGCGGCCGTCGGCCTGGCGGTGGGCTGGCTCGGCTCCTGGGGCCTGCGGCACGTGGCACTGCCCGCCTCCGGCCTCTATCCGATCGCCGTCATGGCCATCGCGGTCACGGCGTACGCCGCCGGCGCGCTGGCCCACGGCAGCGGCTTCCTCGCCGTCTACCTCGCGTCGATGCTGCTCGGCAACGCCAAGCTGCCGCACTGGCCCGCCACCCGCGGCTTCGCCGAGGGACTCGGCTGGATCGCCCAGATCGGCATGTTCGTCATGCTCGGTCTGCTGGTCACCCCGCACGAACTGCTCGACGACGTCCTGCCCGCCCTCGTCATCGGTCTGGTGCTGACCATGGTCGCCCGCCCGCTGGGCGTGGTGGCGAGCCTGCTGCCGTTCCGGGTGCCGTGGCAGGAGCAGACCCTGATGTCCTGGGCCGGACTGCGCGGCGCCGTGCCCGTCATCCTGGCGACGATCCCCATGGTGAACGGGGTCGACGCCACCCACCGCATCTTCAACATCGTCTTCGTCCTGGTCGTCGTCTACACCCTCGTGCAGGGGCCGACCCTGCCCTGGCTCGCCCGCAAGCTGCGGCTGGGCTCCGGCGACGAGGCCGCCGACCTCGGCATCGAGTCGGCGCCCCTGGAGCGGCTGCGCGGCCATCTGCTGTCCGTCGCCATCCCCCACGGATCGCGGATGCACGGCGTCGAGATCAACGAGCTGCGGCTGCCGTCCGGGTCCGCGGTCACCCTGGTCGTCCGCGAGGGCAGGTCCTTCGTACCGCTGCCGACCACCACCCTGCGGCGCGGCGACGAACTCCTCGTGGTCGCCACCGACCCCGTCCGGGAGGCGGCCGAACAGCGGCTGCGCGCTGTCGGCCGGGGCGGCAAGCTGGCCGGATGGCTCGGCGCGGGGGGCGCGGAGGCGGGCAACCGAGGATGAGGGGGCGTTCCCCGCGCCCCTGTACGATGACGGGGCACCCTGATCGAACCAACTCTGCCTGACGCAGAGCTGGCGCGACCGTATGGCGGCCGGGCATCCCCCCTCTCAGCGGATGCCGGCATCTACCGCAGTCCGCGCAAGAGGACAGCTCTCGGCCGCGCCCGCACGCCCGGGCCCGCGCTACCAGGCGGCAGAAAGGCACGGCCGTGGGATCCACGGTCAAATCCTCCCGCCCGGGATACGGGCAGCTGCTGCGCACCCGCGGCGCCTGGACGTTCCTGCTCCCCGGCTTCGCCGCGCGCCAGCCGTTCGGGATGCTCACCATCTCCATCGTGCTGCTGGTGCAGCACACCACCGGCTCCTATGGCTCGGCCGGCGCCGCCGCTGCCGTCACCGGCGTCTCCATGGCGCTGTTCGCGCCCTACAGCGGACGCCTCGCCGACCGTTACGGGCAGCGCGCGGTACTGGTCCCCGGTGTTCTCGTGCACACCGTCGCGGGGCTGACGCTGACCGCGCTCGCTCTGGCGCACGCCCCCCTGTGGGCGCTGTTCGCGGCGGCCGTGCCGACCGGCGCCTCGATGCCGCAGGCCGGCCCGATGGTGCGGGCCCGCTGGGGCGTGACGCTCAAGGACTCGCCGCTGATGACCACCGCGGCCGCCTTCGAGTCCGTCACCGACGAGCTGACGTTCGTCGTCGGCCCCCTCCTGGCGACCGCCCTGTGCACGACCGTCACCCCGGCCGCCGGACTGGTCACCGAGTCCGCGCTCACCCTCGTCGGCGGTCTGCTGTTCGCCGCCCAGAAGCGCACCCAGCCGCCCGTCACCGGCGGGCACGCGCGCGTGGAGCACGCCTCCGCCCTGCGCGTCCCCGGGGTGCGGGTGCTGATCGCGACCTTCCTCGGCATCGGCTCGGTCTTCGGCGGCATGCAGGTCTCGCTGGCCGCGTTCACCGAGTCGATCGGCGAGCCCGGCCTCAACGGCGTGCTCTACGGAACCTTCGCCGCGGGCAACATGCTCTCCGGCGTCGTGTGCGGCGCCATCGCCTGGAAGAACGCCCCGCAGCACCGTCTCCTCGTCGGCTACATCGCCCTGGCGCTGGCCGCGTCCGCCCTGTGGACCGCGCACTCGGTGCTGCTCCTGGCGGCGCTCGGCCTCCTGGTCGGCATGTGCATCGCGCCCGCCCTGATCACCGGCTACACCCTGGTGGAGGGCCTGGTCCCGGCCGGCGCCCGCACCGAGGCGTTCACCTGGCTCACGGGCGCGGTCGCGCTCGGCCAGGCGGCGGCGGTCACGGTCGCCGGACAGCTGGAGGACCGTCTGTGGGGCGGCGCCGGCTTCCTGGTGCCGATGGTCGGCACGGTGCTGGCCCTGCTGACCCTGGTGGCCCTCAGGTCACGGCTCGCGTCCCCGGCGCAGGGCCGCACGGTCGCACGTGGCGTCGGTCACCGAGCCCACGTCACAGTGGACTGATCCTCGGGAATACGTCACTATGGACCGTCGTTAGCACTCATCGAGTGAGAGTGCCAGGAGGAAGACAGTGCCCACCTATCAGTACCAGTGCACCGAGTGCGGCGACGGCCTCGAGGCGGTGCAGAAGTTCACCGACGACGCACTCACCGAGTGCCCCGGTTGCGGTGGCCGCCTGAAGAAGGTGTTCTCCGCGGTCGGCATTGTCTTCAAGGGATCCGGCTTCTACCGCAACGACAGCCGCGGCTCCTCGTCGAGCAGCAGCCCGGCGTCGTCGTCGAAGTCGTCGAGCTCCTCCTCGTCGGGGTCCTCCTCGTCGGGGTCGACCTCCGGCTCGTCCTCCTCGTCGGGGTCGTCGGGTTCGTCCTCGACGTCCGCGAGCTCGGCCGGCAGCTCCGCCGCCTGACGTCTTTCTTCCGGGACCCCGCCGTCGTGGGACGGTGGGGTCCTCGGCGTGCGCGCGTGGCGCTAGTGTGCTGGTCATGGCGAACGCAGAGATCGGTGTCATCGGCGGTTCCGGCTTCTACTCGTTCCTCGACGACGTGACCGAGGTCCGGGTGGAGACGCCGTACGGGGAGCCCAGCGACTCCGTCTTCCTCGGTGAGGTCGCCGGCCGGCGGGTCGCCTTCCTGCCCCGGCACGGCCGCGGCCACCACCTCCCGCCGCACCGCATCAACTACCGGGCCAACCTGTGGGCGCTGCGCTCCGTCGGCGTGCGCCAGGTGATCGGGCCCTGCGCGGTGGGCGGGCTGCGCCCCGAGTACGGTCCGGGCACGCTGCTCGTGCCCGACCAGTTCGCCGACCGTACGAAGTCCAGGGAGCAGACCTACTTCGACGGACTGCCGCGGACCGACGGCACGGTGCCGAACGTCGTGCACGTCTCGATGGCCGACCCGTACTGCCCGGTGGGCCGCACGGCCGCGCTGAAGGCGGCGCGCGGGCGGGACTGGGACGCGGTGGACGGCGGCACTCTCGTCGTGGTGGAGGGTCCCCGCTTCTCGACCCGGGCCGAGTCGCTGTGGCACCAGGCGCAGGGCTGGTCGGTGGTGGGCATGACCGGTCACCCCGAGGCGGCGCTCGCCCGCGAACTGGAGCTCTGCTACACCTCGCTGACCCTGGTCACCGACCTGGACGCGGGCGCGGAGACCGGCGAGGGCGTCTCGCACGAGGAGGTGCTGCGGGTCTTCGCGGCCAATGTGGAACGGCTGCGGGGCGTTCTGTTCGACGCGGTGGCCGCGCTGCCCGCGACCGGGGAGCGGGACTGCCTGTGCGCCGGTGCGCTGGGCGGGATGGACCCGGGGTTCACGCTGCCGTAGCGGGCGGCGGCTTGCTCCTTCGGGTGAGGGAGTTGTCCACAACCGGCGGGTAGCACACGGGCTCCGGCGGGCGGCGGCGCGATGACTCATCGTGGGCGTGGCAAGCCGAAATCCCCGTCGCTGGTGGTGGTCCACATGTCCGTGCCGTCTTCGCCGTATGCGTCTCCGTCTTCGTCGTACGCGTCTCCGTCTTCGTCGTACGCGTCTCCGTCTTCGTCCCCGCCTGTGCCGTCGTCGCCCCCGCACTCTCCGCGCCTGCCTTCCTTTCCGTACGCGCCAGGCACGGACGCCCCGGCCACGTGTGAGGTGCCCCACTTCGCCCCGGTGCGCGTGCGTGGCGGGCGGTACGGGCTGCGCCGGCTCGTACGGCACCGGGGGCGCGCGGTGGCGGCCGGGCTCGCCGTGACCGCGGCCGCGCTCGTGGCGGCAGGTCCGCGGGACGCTCCGGACCCGCCTCGCGGCGGACCGGCCCGCGGGCAGCCGGCGCCGGCCGACGGAGCCGGTCGGGCCTCCGGTGGCCGCGGCGCGGACGAGGTGCGCATGGTGATCGCGCCCGTGCGCATCGCGGACGCGGCCACGGTCCGGCTGCTGCGCCCCGGCGACCGGGTCGACGTGATCGCCGCGGAGGATCCGGCGACGGGCGGGCAGGCCCGGGTGGTCGCGCACGGAGCCCGGGTGGCCAAGGTCCCGGAGCCCGTGGACGACGTGGCCGGGGGCGGGGCGCTGGTCGCGCTGTCGGTACCGCGCTCCACCGCGGCAGGGCTGGCCGGGGCGAGTGCGACGGCCAGGCTGGCGGTGACCCTGTGGTGAGCCGTAGGTTGCGGAGCTGTTCGTTCCGCACGTCGCAGTCGCATGTCCAAGGAGGAACCGCAGGTGAGCGACAAGAAGGACCCGAACCTCTGGCAGGGCTTCAAGGCCTTCCTGATGCGCGGGAACGTCGTCGATCTGGCAGTAGCGGTGGTCGTCGGCGCCGCCTTCACCAATATCGTCAACGCGGTGGTGAAGGGAGTGATCAGTCCGGTCGTCGGAGCGATCGGCACCAAGAACCTCGACCATTACTACTCGTGCCTGAGCGCCACCTGCGAGGGCGATCAGGGCATCCGGATCATGTGGGGTTCGGTCCTCGGCGCCGCGCTCCAGTTCCTGATCACGGCCGCGGTGGTCTACTTCCTGATGGTCCTGCCCATGGCGAAGTTCCTGGCCCGCCAGGAGGCACGGAAGCAGGCCAGGGAGGGCGCGGAGGCGACCGTGGAGGTGACCGAGCTGGAGGTGCTCAAGGAGATACGCGACGAGCTGGTCGCCGCCCGGCGCAACTCCGAATACGGCGAGCGGTAGCGTCCGCGCTCCTGCGAGCCCGCGCGCCTCAGAGGTGGTGGGGAGGCTTCTCGTCCAGGAAGCGCTTGAGGTCGGCCGCGGAGTCGCCTTCCCCGCGCTCGCCCCACCCGCGGTCGGTGTCGTCCGTGGACTGCTGGTTCAGCGGGTCGTCGAAGATCAGCGCGGCCTTCGGGGCACGCGGTTCGGGGGCGGGCTCGGGGGCGGTACTCATGCCTCAAGGGTACGGTCCGCGCCATGCGGCGTGACGTTCCATACGGGCGGGGAGACTGGCTCCCATGACAGTGGACGCTCTGACGGACGTCGAAGGCGTGCGCGTGGGACACGCGACGCGCACGGGCGGCGGCTGGCTCACCGGCACGACGGTCGTGCTCGCTCCGGAGGGCGGCGCCGTCGCCGCCGTGGAGGTGCGCGGCGGCGGCCCCGGGACCAAGGAGACCGACGCCCTGGACCCGCGCAACCTGGTGCGGACGGTGGAGGCGGTCGTCCTGACCGGCGGCAGCGCCTACGGGCTGGACGCCGCCTCGGGAGTGATGGCCTGGCTGGAGGAGCGCGGGCGTGGGGTCAGGGTCGGGCCCGATCCTTCGCACGTCGTACCGGTCGTACCCGCCGCCTGCGTGTTCGACCTGGGCCGCGGCGGTGACTTCCGGGCCCGGCCGGACGCGGCCACCGGGCGCGCCGCGGTCGAGAGCGCGGCGGCGAGCGAGGTGGGCGGGCGTGTGCCCGAGGGGTGCGTGGGCGCCGGGACCGGAGCGGCCGTCGGACCGCTCAAGGGAGGAGTGGGCACGGCGAGCACGGTGCTCGACTCGGGCGTCACGGTGGCCGCGCTGGTGGTGGCCAACGCGGTGGGATCGGCGGTCGATCCGGAAACGGGGGTGCTGTACGGGGAGTTGTTCCAGGGACCGGTGAAGTATCCCGACGCGCGGGTGCACGAGCGCGCGCGGCTGCGCCTCGCCGAGGCCGCCGCGAGGAACGTGCCACCCCCGCTGAACACCACCCTGGCGGTGGTCGCCACCGACGCGGACCTGACCAAGGCGCAGGCGCAGAAGCTGGCCGGCACGGCGCACGACGGCATCGCGCGCGCCGTACGTCCGGTGCACCTGCTCAACGACGGAGACACGGTGTTCGCGCTGGCGACCGGTGCGCGCCCGCTGGACCCCGGTGCCCCCCTCGCCCTGAACGAGATCCTCGCGGCGGGCGCGGACCAGGTGACCCGCGCGATCGTCCGCGCGGTGCGGGCCGCGGAGGCGGTGACCGGGCCGGGCGGGGAGTGGCCTGCCTACGAGGAGCTGTACGGCGCCCGTTGACCTTTTGCGGCGCCCGAAGTCCGGACCCTGCTTCACAACATGCTCTTGACCAGCGGATTTTGACGGAATTTCGGTTCCGGCGGGAACTTCTGGCGCGGGCCGGCCGTTTTCGTCATGGACGTTTTCTCGGATCGCGGACATGATGCTCGACCGAGGGGCTACGGTATGCACCCACAAGGTGACATGCAGCAACGCCGGGAGAAACCTTGAGCGTTCCGTACGAGACGACAGCGTACGAGCCACGCGAGTCGCCCGAGTCTCCGGAGGAGCACCTCGCGCGGCTCCTCGGCCGCGCCCTGAACTCCTTCGAGTTACCCGACGAGACCATACGGCGACTCGACTGCGCCCTGGCCTACGACGGTTCGTTGCACTCGGCGCACCACAGCGCCGGACTGCACCGGGAGACCTACCGGCACACCTGGTTGCTCGCCGACGGCTCCGCGCTCACCCTCTGGGAGCTGGTGCACAACACCGCGCCGGGCAGCGAGGTGCAGCACGAGGTGTACGACGACGAGGAGGAGCTGAGCACCGCAACCGCCCGGTTGCCACTCCCGCCGGACGCGCCGGAGTTCGAACTGCCGGTGCTGGTCCAGCTCTCGCCGCCGCCCCAGGCACGGCACTCGTACGCGTCCGACGACTCTGCCGACCACGCACGCCGTCTGCTGCGGCGCGCGGAGAACGCCGACCGGCCGGGCGCGGACGTCGCGTGCCTGCTGGCGGCAGCGTCCGGTCACCGGATCACCCAGGCCTTCGGCCGCCCCTGCCGCGCGGGCCGGGCCGGACTGTGCTTCTCGCTCTACGAGCACGCGTTCCTGCTGGACGGCGGCGTGGAGATCTCCCTGTGGGAGGTCGAGCACACGGCGACCCCCGACGGTCGCCACATGTGCGAGGTGTACGTGACGGAGGACGCGGCCCGCGGCGCGATGGAACGGCGCGCGGCGCAGATGTCCTAGAGCCCTTCCGCCGTAGAGCCCTTGAGCCCTTGAGCCCTTGAGCCCTTGAGCCCTTGAGCCCTTCAGCCGGTGACGATCGCCGGCTCGGCCGGGGTGAGCCTCAGCGGCCGTTGCCGAGTCGGCGCACCAGACCCGCGAAGGCGTCCTTCTCCTCCGAGGTCAGTTCGACGAACTCCCGGCCGGGTCCGGTACCGCGCTGGAGCGGGAGGCCCGGCCTCGGGGCGGACTGCTGTCGAGCGGTCTCGAGACGGGTGGCGCGCCGGATGCGGGCGAGCCCGATCAGGCAGGCGACGGTCAGCGCGGCGGGGACGGCCACACCAACCCACATCAGGGTCGAGACTTGCTGAGGCATGTGTTCCAGTAGACACCACGGTCCGGGACTTTGGCCCCGGACCGTGACGTATCTCGCAGGTGCCGTGAACAACTCACAGTGCACCAAAAGGACAAGGAGGCAAGGGGCGGATCAGGCCGCCACCGGCTGCTTCCGGTCGGCGTGCTCGGCCGACGCTCCCCCGCCCGCCTCGGCGGCACCCGCACCCGGCGTCGGCTTGCGCAGGGTCTTCAGGCCGACCACCAGGGCGGTGGTCACGCACACGCCCGCCGCGATGGCGATCAGGTAGAGGAACGGGTTGCCGATCAGCGGCACCACGAAGATGCCTCCGTGCGGGGCGCGCAGCGTGGCGCCGAAGACCATCGACAGGGCACCGGTGAGCGCGCCGCCGACCATCGACGACGGGATGACGCGCAGCGGGTCGGCCGCCGCGAAGGGGATGGCGCCCTCGGAGATGAAGGAGGCGCCCAGGACCCAGGCGGCCTTGCCGTTCTCCCGCTCGGTGCGGGTGAACAGCTTGCCGCGCACGGTCGTCGCCAGGGCCATCGCCAGCGGCGGGACCATGCCGGCCGCCATCACCGCGGCCATGATCTTCATGGCCGAGTCGCTGGGGTTGGAGACCGCGATACCGGCGGTGGCGAAGGTGTAGGCGACCTTGTTGACCGGACCGCCGAGGTCGAAGCACATCATCAGGCCGAGCAGCGCGCCGAGCAGGACGGCGTTGGTGCCTGTCAGCCCGTTCAGCCAGTCGGTCATGCCCTTCTGCGCGGTGGCGATGGGCTTGCCGATGACCACGAACATCAGGAACCCGACGACCGCCGAGGAGATCAGCGGGATCACCACCACCGGCATGATGCCGCGCAGGGCCGCCGGGATGCGCACCTTCTGGATCGCCATCACCACACCACCGGCGATCAGACCGGCCGCGAGACCGCCGAGGAAACCGGCGTTGATGGTGAGCGCGATCGAGCCGCCGACGAATCCGGGGACGAGGCCCGGGCGGTCCGCCATGCCGTAGGCGATGTAGCCGGCCAGCACCGGGACGAGGAAGGCGAAGGCCACGCCGCCGATCTGGAACAGCAGGGCGGCCCAGCTGTCGGCCTGGGTCCAGACGAAGTGGTCCATCACCGACGGCGCCTTGTTGATCTCGTAGCCGCCGATCGCGAACCCGAGGGCGATCAGCAGACCGCCCGCGGCCACGAAGGGAACCATGTAACTGACGCCGGACATGAGCCACTTGCGCAGCTTCGTACCGTAGCCCTCGCCCGGCTCGCCGCCCCGCTCGACCGGCGTGCCGCCGGGCGCGGGGGCCGTGCCGCTCACCTCGCCGCGCGCTGCCTTGGCGCGGACCTCGGTGATCAGTTCGCCGGGACGGTTGATGCCCGCCTTCACGCCGACGTCGATGACCGGCTTGCCGGCGAAGCGGTCCTTGTCGCGTACTGGGACGTCGTGGGCGAAGATCACGCCGTCGGCCGCCGCGATCACCGCCGGGTCGAGCCGGTCGAAGCCGGCCGAACCCTGGGTCTCGACGACCACCTCGACGCCCGCCTCGCGGCCGGCGTTCTCCAGCGACTCGGCCGCCATGTAGGTGTGCGCGATACCGGTGGGGCAGGAGGTGACGGCGACGATCCGGAACGGACGGTCGCCGGAAGCGCCGGCGGTACCGGAAGCGCCCGCCGCGGCGGCCGCGTCCGTGGCGGTCCCGTCCGATGCCGGGGTCGTGTCCGGGGTCGTGTCCGGTGCCGGGGTCGTGTCGGCCGCCACGGCGCCGGAGGAGGCCGCCCCCGGCGTCGCGGCGGTGTCTTCGGGGGCGTCCGTCGCCCGCGTGGAGGCGCCCTCGGCAGTCGCGGCGGCACCCTCGGCACCTGCCGTGGCCTCGCCGGGAGCCTCGTCCCCACGGATGAGCGCGGCAGCAGCAGCCGCGTCGTCCACCGAGCGCAGCGCGGAGGTGAACTCGTTGTTCATCAGCTGCCGGGCCAGCGAGGACAGGATCTTCAGATGGGCGTCGTCGGCGCCGGCCGGGGCCGCGATCAGGAAGATCAGGTCGGCGGGGCCGTCCGCCGCGCCGAAGTCGATCCCGGCCGCGCTGCGCCCGAAGGCGAGCGTCGGCTCGATGACGTGCTCGCTGCGGCAGTGCGGGATGCCGATGCCGCCGTCCAGGCCGGTCGGCATCTGCGCCTCACGGGCGGCCACGTCGGCGAGGAAGCCCTCCAGGTCGGTCACCCGTCCCTCGGCCACCATCCGTTCGGCGAGGGAGCGCGCCGCCGCTTGCTTGGTGTCGGCGGACAGGTCGAGGTCGACCAGGTCCGCGGTGATCATGTCGCTCATCGCGGGCTCCTTAGCGCGCGTATCGCCCGGTCACTGAGATGGGCGGGGGTGGGGACGGGGGAGGTGAGGGGAGAGTGGGGAGTGCGGGGAGAGTCGTCAGGGGTGCGGGCCGTGGGAGGCGTCGTACGGCACCGGATGCGGAGCGGGCGGCCGGTCATGTCACCGGCTCCGTCAGCGCGCGGTCCACCGGCACGTCCGGTGTGACGGTCACCGCCGCCGGGTCCAGGTCGGCGGGGGTCGGCATGAGGCTGCCCGGCAGCTGGACGGCGGCCGCGCCGTGGGCGACGGCGAGGGCGAGGGCCTCCGGACCGGTGCCGCCGGCGATCAGGAACCCGGCGAGGGAGGAGTCGCCGGCCCCGACGTTGCTGCGGACGGCGTCCACGCGCGCGCTGCCGAACCAGGCGCCCGCGTCGTCGACGAGCAGCTGTCCGTCGGCGCCCAGGCTCGCGAGCACGGTGCGCGCGCCGAGTCCGCGCAGTTCCTCAGCCGCCTTCACCGCGTCGCCGACCGTCGCCAGCGAGCGCCCGACGGCCTCGGCGAGTTCCGCGGCGTTCGGCTTGACCAGGTCCGGGCCCTCGCGCAGCGCCTCGAGCAACGCGGGCCCGGAGGTGTCCAGGGCGATGCGCACACCGGCCGCGTGCGCCTGCGCGACCAGGTCGGCGTACCAGCACGGTGCGAGTCCGCGCGGCAGGCTGCCGCAGCACGCGATCCAGTCGGCGCCGCGCGACTGCCGCCGCACGGTTTCCAGCAGCAACTCCTGCTCTTCCGCCGAGAGTTCAGGACCCGGTGCGTTGATCTTCGTCAGGACGCCGTCGGCCTCCGCGAGCGCGATGTTCGAGCGGGTGGCCCCGGCGACCGGCACCGGCGCGACGTCGATGCCCTGTGCGTCGAGCAGCTCCGCGACGAGTGCACCCGGTGCGCCGCCCAGGGGAAGGACGGCGACCGTGCGCTGCCCGGCGGCCGCGACGGCGCGCGAGACGTTCACGCCCTTGCCGCCCGGGTCCATGCGCTCGCCGGTTGCCCGGACGACCTGGCCGCGTTCGAGCGCGGGGACCTCGTAGGTGCGGTCCAGGGAGGGGTTGGGGGTGACGGTGACGATCATGCGCGTACTACTTCCGTGCCGCCGCGCTCGATGGCGGCCGCGTCTTCGGGACTCAATCCGCTGTCGGTGATCAGCAGGTCCACGTCGTCCAGACCGCCGAAGCGGGCGAAGTGCTCCTGGCCGTGCTTGGCGGAGTCGGCGAGCAGCACCACACGGCGGGCGGCGGCCATCGCCGCGCGCTTCACCGCGGCCTCGGCGAGGTCGGGGGTGGTCAGACCGTGTTCGGCGGAGAAGCCGTTGGCGGCGACGAACAGCACGTCGGCGCGGATCTCGCCGTAGGCCCGCAGCGCCCAGGCGTCCACGGCGGCACGCGTGCGGTTGCGCACCCGCCCGCCCACGAGGTGGAGCTGGAGACCGGGGTGGTCCGCGAGGCGGGCCGCGATCGGAAGGGAGTGCGTGACGACGGTGAGCGAGGCTTCCAGGGGCAGGGCGGCGGCCACACGGGCCACCGTCGTGCCGGCGTCGAGGATCAGCGTGCCCTCGGCCGGCAGTTCGGCCAGGGCCGCCCTGGCGATGCGGTCCTTCTCGTCGGCCGCGGTGGACTCGCGCTCGGTGAGGTCCGGCTCGAAGTCGAGACGGCCGGCCGGGATGGCGCCGCCGTGCACCCTGCGCAGCAGGCCCGCGCGGTCGAGGGCCTTCAGGTCGCGGCGGATCGTCTCCGCCGTCACCTGGAACTCCTCGGCGAGCGACACGACGTCCACGCGGCCGCCGTCCCGGGCGAGCCGGAGGATCTCCTGCTGCCGCTCCGGTGCGTACATGTCCGTCCGCCTCCGACTGATGCCCGAACTTGTGGTTTCTCCTCGGAGAGTACGCCGAGACGTCGGGGAAGTAAACAGGTTCGGGCATCGAACCGGGCATGAACGGACTTCCGGTTGCGTCCGGGTCACGGTGAGCCCCCGGCACCGCTCGTGCGCCGGACAGGCCCAGCGCCACCTGCACGCCGAGAGGCCCAATGCCACCCACACACGCCGAAGGGCCCGGCACCACTCGGGTGCCGGGCCCTCGGCCCTCGTTCGCGCAGGTCAGCCCACCAGCTCGCCCGCCCGCTCCGCCACCGCGGAACGCTCCCCGGCCTCCCCCGTCTCCCCGGCCTCCGCGGCGCCCTCCGCCTCCTGGCCCGGCCGCTTGGGCAGGGCCGACATCAGGACGAAGATGACGCCCAGCACCGCCGCCACCCACACCAGCGCGTGCTGGAAGGCGTTGACGAAGGCGGGGCCGACCTCGGCCGGGGTCAGACGGTCGCCGATGACCCCGAAGAAGACCACCGACACCAGGCCGAGCCCCAGCGCGTTGCCCATCTGCTGCACGGTGTTGATCAGCCCGGACGCCGAACCGGCGTGCTCGCGCGGGACCTCCGAGAGCACCGCGTCGGTCAGCGGCGCCACGATCAGGCCCATGCCCAGGCCCATGACGACCAGCGGAAGCGCCATCTGCCAGGGGGCGATGTGCAGGCCGTAGCGCTCGGACTCCGCGATGTAGAGCAGGACGCCGACCGCCATCACCAGCGCGCCCGCCTGGAGCACCTTGCGGCCGAAGCGCGGGACCAGCTTCTGCACGGAGACCCCGGCCGCGACGGACACGGCGATCGAGAACGGTACGCCCGTCAGGCCCGCCCGCAGCGGGCTCCAGCCCAGGCCGACCTGCATGTACAGCGTCCAGACCAGGAAGAACACGCCCAGCGCGACACCGAAGACGGTCTGCACCGCGATGCCCGCGGCGAAGCTCTTCACCCGGAACAGCGACAGTTCGATGAGCGGCGAGCCGTCCCGCGCCGCCTTGCTCCGCTCGTACGCCACCAGCGCCGCGAAGACCACCAGCGCGCCCGCCATCGAGAGGTACCCCCACAGCGGCCAGCCCAGCTCGCGGCCCCGGGTCAGCGGGTAGAGCAGCATCAGCAGGCCCAGGGTGACCAGGGCGGCCCCCACGAGGTCCAGCTTCAGTGCCCGGGGCGCCTTGGACTCGCTGATGAAACGGTTGCCGAGGACGAGGGCCAGGACGCCGACCGGCAGGTTGATCAGGAAGATCGGCCGCCACTCCAGCCCGAACAGGTTCCACTCGGTGAGCAGCGCGCCGAGCAGCGGGCCGGAGACCGCGCCCAGGCCGACGATCGCGCCGAACAGGCCGAAGACCTTGCCGCGTTCGTGCGCCGGGAAGGTGGCGTGCACGATCGACAGCACCTGCGGGACCATCATCGCCGCCATGGCGCCCTGCAGGATGCGGGCGGCGACCAGCATCTCGGGGTTCGCGGCGAAGCCGCACAGCGCGGAGGCGACGGTGAAGCCGGCGATACCGAGGAGGAACAGCCGCTTGCGGCCGTGGATGTCGCCGAGCCGGCCGCCGGTGATCAGACCGGCCGCGAAGGCGAGGGCGTACCCGGCGGTGATCCACTGGATCTGGCTGAAGGACGCGCCGGCGTCCCGCTGGATGGACGGAATCGCGATGTTGACGATCGTGACGTCCACGAGGTCCATGAAGGCCGCGGTCATCACGATCGCCAGGGCGAACCAGCGACGGCGGTCGGCGGGCGGGGCCGAGGCCGGCGTCGTGGTCGAGTTCGGGATCTGCGTCGGGACCGGGGCCGGGCCGTCGGCAGGGGTTTCGGTGGAGGACATGCCGCCACACTACGCAGGCGTTAGGTCAGATCATGTCCTAGTTCTACGGCATTCTCGTATGTATGACGACGGACACTCCGGCCCGGCTCCTCCAGCTCCTGTCCCTCCTCCAGACCCCCCGGGAGTGGCCCGGCGGTGAACTCGCCGAGCGGCTCAGGGTGTCCCGGCGCACGGTCCGGCGGGACATCGACCGGCTGCGTGAGCTGGGCTATCCGGTGCAGGCGACCAAGGGGGCCGACGGCGGCTACCGGCTGGTCGCGGGCAAGGCCATGCCGCCCCTCGTACTCGACGACGAGGAGGCGGTGGCGATCGCGGTCGGGCTGCGCGCGGGAGCCGGGCACGCGATCGAGGGCATGGACGAGGCGTCGGTACGGGCGCTGGCGAAGCTGGAGCAGGTGCTGCCGACCCGGCTGCGGCACCGCGTCTCCACACTTCAGGCCGCGACGACCCCGCTGACCAGCGGGGACGGGGCGAGTGTCGCCACGGAGACGCTCACCGTCATGGCCTCCGCGGTGGCGGGGTACGAGCGGCTGCGGTTCGCGTACCGGGCCGGCGACGGAGCCGTGTCGCGGCGGCTGACCGAGCCGTACCGGCTCGTGTCGACCGGCCGGCGCTGGTACCTCGTGGCGTACGACCTGGACCGGGCGGACTGGCGGACGTTCCGTGTCGACCGGGTGAGCGAGCCCTTCGCCACCGGTGCGCGGTTCACTCCGCGGGAACTGCCGGCCGGGAGCGCGGCCGAGTACCTCCGGCAGTCGGTGTACCAGCGCCAGGAGACCTACACGTTCACGGTGACCTTCACCGATCCGGCCGAGGCGGTCGCGGCGCGGCTGCCCGCGTGGCTCGGCCCGCTGGAGCCCCTCGACACGGGCGGGTGCCGGCTGCGGGCCACGGTCGGCGACAAGGTGGAGTGGCTCGCGGTGAGGCTGGCGATGCTGGGCTACGAGTTCACGGTGCTGGAACCCGATGAACTCGTGCAGTGCGTACGGCGGTTGGGCGCACGGCTGACGAGGGCCGGCGGGGGCGCCGCGGAGCAGAGGGAGGGCCGGGCGGCGCAACGGGATGGCGGGGCGGCCGTCTTGTCCTCCGGTCTCACGGAGGAGGTTCCGTAGGCCGGCTCGCGCCCACGCCCCTTCTCCGGACCGTGCCCGGGGAGGCAGAAGTGGAGCCGGGCTCCGACGCCCCGGGGGGAGAGGCGCCGAAACCCGGCTCTGGGAAGGTCCCGGCGCCGGGGGGGGAGTGCGTCGGGACGTGGCTCTGGACATCTGTGCGTCCCCGAGGGGGGACGGGCCCGGTCCGGTGGACGGAACCGTCCGGGAACCGAACTCCTGGGCTCGGAAAGGTTGTTCCCGTGCCCTCGCTGCTTCAAGCGACGGTACACGGCCATGTTTGCGCGCCCTTTCGTCACCCGGCGTACGCGGTCGCCCGGCGCACCGTCGGCCTCACGCGCCCGGTCTCACCACGCCCCGGCCAGGTTGCCCGCCCGGACAACCGTGAGCCGTGACGACAGCGCGGGCGCGTCCCTGGACGAATCCATGGCCGGATCCCGCTCGGAACAGCCTCACGCCGCCGCGTCGAAGCCGGTGTCGCGGGCCAGCTTCTTCAGCTCCAGCAGCGCGTGCTTCTCGATCTGGCGGATGCGTTCACGCGTCAGGCCGTGCTCCTTGCCGACCTCGGTCAGCGTACGCTCGCGGCCGTCCTCTATGCCGTACCGCATCTTGATGATCGAGGCCGTGCGCTGGTCGAGGCGGCCGATGAGGTCGTCGAGCTCCTCGCTGCGCAGCAGCGTCATGACCGACTGCTCCGGCGAGACGGCGGAGGTGTCCTCCAGCAGGTCCCCGAACTGGGTCTCACCCTCGTCGTCCACCGACATGTTCAGCGAGACCGGGTCGCGGGCCCAGTCGAGGACGTCCGAGACACGCTCGGGCGTCGAGCCGAGCTCCGCGGCTATCTCCGCGGGCTCCGGGTCGCGGCCGTGCTCGCGGTTGAACTCGCGCTGGACACGGCGGATGCGGCCCAGCTCCTCCACCAGGTGGACGGGCAGCCGGATGGTGCGGGACTGGTCGGCTATCGAGCGCGTGATCGCCTGGCGGATCCACCAGGTGGCGTAGGTCGAGAACTTGAAGCCCTTGCGGTAGTCGAACTTCTCCACCGCGCGCACCAGGCCCGCGTTGCCCTCCTGGACCAGGTCCAGCAGGGGCAGGCCGCTGCGCGGGTAGCGTCGGGCGACCGCGACGACCAGGCGCAGGTTGGAACGGATGAAGACGTCCTTGGCCCGCTCCCCCTGGGCCACCAGGGCCCGGAGCTCCTCGTCGGCGGCGTCCGCCTTCGTCCCTTCGTGCCCGTCGAGGATCTGCTGCGCGAACACACCCGCTTCGATGATCTGGGACAGCTCGACCTCCTTGGCGGCGTCGAGCAGCGGTGTACGCGCGATCTCGTCGAGATACATGCCGACCAGGTCGCGATCGGCGATCTCGCCGCCATGGGCGCGAACACTGCTTGCCGCGTTCGCCGTCTCGCCGGTGGCGGACTGACGACGGGCGACGGCACGGGTTGCCATGCGTGCTCCCTTGCGATGGTGGGTCAGCGGGTGGTCCTTCAGATGCTCGGCACCTGCCTCGGAACTCTCCTCGGGTGCCCGGCATCCGATGGAAACAACGACTGGAATCCGGACAGAATTCCCAACCCGCCCGCCAATTTTCTGATCATGCAGTACCCTGTCTCGCCACAGCCGTCGAACTCTGCCGCCGACGGCCGTGGAACCGCAGGTCAGGGCGGCGCCGAGGGGCGTCCCGGATCCTTCACGGACCCCGCCGGTCGCCCCGGATGCGAGACCCCACTCACACCGATGGCGCCACTTCAGGGAAGAGCGTCCTCTTCGACCACCTTCCACCCTGATGGACGAATCGCACTCGCGGAAGGTTGCCGCAAACCCGGACTCTCGGGAAAATCCAAGCCTCTCCACACCCTCGTCTTACGCAGCGGGGGCGCGCGTGTCTCAGCCGAACTGCACGGAACGCTTGGCCAGGCCCATCCAGAAGCCGTCGATCACGGTCCTCTGCGTACCCAGCTCGCCCCCGGCCTCCGCCGCACCCATGGTCACGAACAGCGGGGCGAAGTGCTCGGTGCGCGGGTGGGCGTACCGGCCGGCCGGGGCCTTGTCGAGGAAGTCCAGCAGGGCGTCCCAGTCGCGGGACTCCAGGGCACGCCGTCCCCAGTCGTCGAACTCGGCGGACCAGCTCGGCACCCCGGCGTGGCGCAGGGCGGCCAGGTTGTGGGTGAAGAAGCCGGAGCCGACGATCAGCACGCCCTCGTCGCGCAGCGGCGCCAGCCTGCGGCCGATGTCCATGAGCCTGACCGGGTCGAGGGTCGGCATGGAGACCTGGAGCACGGGGATGTCGGCGGCGGGGAACATCTCGACGAGCGGGACATAGGCGCCGTGGTCGAGGCCGCGGTCCGGGACGTCCTGCACGGGCATTCCGGGCGCGCGCAGCAACTTCCGCACGCTCTCGGCGAGTTCGGGTGCGCCGGGGGCGGCGTAGCGCACCCGGTAATAGTGCTCGGGGAAGCCCCAGAAGTCGTAGACGAGGGGGACCGTCTCGATGGCGCCGAGGGCCAGCGGGGCCTCCTCCCAGTGTGCGGAGACCACGAGGATCGCCTTGGGGCGGGGCAGCTCGGCGGACCAGGCGGCGAGCTGGCCGGGCCAGACCGGGTCGTCCGCGAGCGGCGGAGCACCGTGGCCGAGGTAGAGGGCGGGCATGCGCTCTCGGGTGGCAGCGGACATGATGGCGGCTCCCTGAAAGATGCTTGAAAACTAAAGCTCCAAGCCCCACGGTACGTCCGATTTGTTTAAACTTCAAGAAGCTGCTCGTACAGTGGACTCATGAACACGGCACCCGCTTCCGCCCCCGAGCCCGCACCCACGCCCCCCGACGCCGATGCCCACCGCTGGCTCACCGCCGAGGAGCAGGGCGTCTGGCTTTCCTACCGGCACGCCACCACCCTGCTCGAGGACCACCTCGACCGCCAGCTCCAGCGCGACGCGGGCATGCCGCACATCTATTACGGCCTCCTCGTCAAGCTCGCCGACGCCCCGCGGTACCGGCTGCGGATGACCGAACTGGCCATGGACGCCAAGATCACCCGCTCCCGCCTCTCCCACGCGATCGCCCGCCTGGAGAAGAACGGCTGGGTGCGCCGCGAGGACTGCCCCTCCGACAAGCGCGGCCAGTTCGCGGTCCTCACCGACCAGGGTCTCCAGGTGCTGCGCCGCACCGCGCCGGGTCATGTGACCGCCGTACGCCAGGCGCTCTTCGACCGTCTCACCCCGGAACAGCAGAAGTCCCTCGGCGAGATCATGCAGATCGTCGCCGAGGGACTCCAGCCGAACGAAGCGGGTGCGGACCTGCCCTGGCTCCGCTGAGGGGCGGAGAGGTACGGGACAGGTACGTGGTTTACGCCCCGGTGGGCGCCTCAGCAGGCTCTGAGCAGGCGCCTCATCGGGTGCCCCGGTGTCAGTGGACGATGACCGGCACCGCCGTCTCGTCCTCGGCGCCCGCGCCGGACCCGTCCCCGGACCCGGTCACCTTGGTGCCGCCCGGACGCCCCGCGTTGACGAGGGTCAGGGCGATCACGGCGGCCACGACCAGGATGCCGACGGCGAACCAGACCGCGCTGGTGTAGCCGTGCACCATGCTCTCCAACTGCACCAGCTGCTGCTGGGGCCTGGTGGCGGCACCCTTGATGTGGTCCTGGATGTACGAGGTCGTGGCCGAGGCCGCGATCGTGTTCAGCAGGGCCGTACCGATGGCGCCGCCCACCTGCTGGGAGGTGTTGACCATCGCGGAGGCGACACCCGCGTCACGCGGCTGGACACCCTGCGTGGCCAGGGACATGGCCGGCATGAACGCCGTACCCATGCCGAGGCCCAGCAGCAGCATCGCGGGCAGCAGCAGGGTGGCGTAGGAGGAGTCGAGCTCCAGCTGGGTCAGCAACAGCATGCCGGTGGCGGCGACCAGGAAGCCGGGGCCCATCAGCAGCCGCGGTGCCACCCGGGTCATCAGGCGGGTGCCGATCTGGGTGGAGCCGGTGATCATGCCGACGACCATCGGAAGGAAGGCGAAGCCGGTCCGCACCGGCGTGTACCCCCGCACGACCTGGAGGTAGTACGTCAGGAAGAGGAACAGGCCGAACATCCCGATGACCGCGAGGCCCAGCGACAGGTAGATCCCGCCGCGGTTGCGGTCGGTGACCACGCGCAGCGGCAGCAGCGGGGCCTTCACCCGCGACTCGACCAGCGCGAAGGTCAGCAGCAGAACCGCGGACGCGACGAACATCGAGACGGTCAGGGTGTCGCTCCAGCCCTCGGACTCGGCGCGGGTGAAGCCGTACACCAGGGAGACCAGGCCGAGGGTGGACAGCACCACGCCCGGGATGTCGAGCGGCGCGCGGTTGCGGCCGCCGGCCGGCTCGCGGATGACGAAGTAGGCGCCGGCCGCGGCGACGACCGCGAACGGGATGTTCACGAAGAACGTCCAGCGCCAGTCCAGGTACTCGGTGAGGAATCCGCCGAGGATCAGACCGACGGCGCCACCGCCACCGGCGATCGCGCCGTATATGCCGAACGCCTTGGCGCGCTCCTTGGCGTCGGTGAACGTCACCGCGAGCAGGGAAAGCGCGGCGGGCGCGAGCAGCGCGCCGAAGACGCCCTGCAGCGCGCGGGCGCCGAACATCATCGCGCCGGTGGTGGCCGCGCCGCCGAGCGCAGAGGCCGCCGCGAAGCCGGTCAGACCGGTCACGAAGGCCCGCTTGCGGCCCCAGAGGTCGGCGATACGGCCGCCGAAGAGCAGCAGTCCGCCGAAGGCGAGGGCGTAGGCCGTGACGACCCACTGCCGGTTGCCGTCGGAGATGCCCAGGTCGCGCTGGGCGGAGGGCAGCGCGATGTTCACGATGGTCGCGTCCAGCACGACCATCAGCTGGGCGAGCGCGATGAAGACGAGCGCCTTCCAGCGACTCGGATCACCGGACGCCTCCGGGACGCCGGGAGCCTTTGCGGCTGTTTCAGACATGGGTGTACCCACTTCGGGACTTCGTGACGGAAAAGACGGAGAGACAGAGAGAGGCAGGGAGAGGCAGGGAGGGACAGGAAGGCGAGAGGAGGAGAGAAGAGGAGAGAAGAGGCGAGAGGAGAAGAGTCGGGAAGTTACGGAAAGAGACTGGAACGGGCTGGAAAAGACGGAGAAAACGGCGTCGGAAGGTCGCGGCCGGCCTCACGGCCGACTCGGGTCCGGTTGCGCTTCCGGCCGGTCAGGACCGGCGGAGTTCCTCCAAGGTCGCGGTCGTACCCGGAAGGGCGGATCGGGCCGGGGCCCGCAGCCCGTCCAGGAACAGTTGCAGATGACGGTGCACGAAGCGGTCGATGCTGCCGCAGCCGGTGCCGGCCAGCGGCCGGGAGAGCTGGGCCACGGCGACCATCACGTCGCCGACGCCCACGTCGGGGCGCAGTTGCCCGGCCTCCTTGGCGCGGTCCATGACCTCCTCGACGAGGTGTTCGATCCTTTCACGGGCGGCTTCCAGGTCGGGGTGATGCCGGTCGAACGTGCTGGAGACCATCGGGCACAGCGCGCTGATCCGCTCGTCGGCGGAGGCGTGCACGAAGTGCTCCAGGGCGCCGAAGGCGTCACCCGTCTCCGCGAGCGCCCGCTCGGCCGCCCGCGCCGTGCGGTCCATGACGGAGCAGACGACCTCGCGTACGAGGGCGTCACGGTCCGGGAAGTTGCGGTACAGCGTGGCGTTGCCGACGCCGGCCCGGCGGGCGATCTCGTCGAGCGGCACCTCGGGGCCGTACTCGACGAACATCTCGCCGGCGGCGGTGACGATGCGCTCCCGGTTGCGCAGGGCATCGGCGCGAAGCCGGGTCGCCTTGCGGTGCTCGGGGTTCGCGGTCGTCGCGGCTTGCACGGTGCACTCCTCAAGTCGGTCGGTCGGCCACTCGGCCGACCCTTGCTCGCCCGCCCGCCGGTTGGTCGGTCGGCCGGTCGGCCCATCGATTGGCCGGTCGGTCATCCGACGGCCGGTGCGTCGGGCGGGGTTGCGATCCGGGGAGCGAGTCCCCGTTTCGCGCGGACACTCAGCCAAACGGGGAAGAGGTCCCCGGTTATTTCCGGACCGCCGCGAGTTTTCTCGTGACCTGAGTCACACCCGCCTGGGCGTACGCATTCGCACGACCGGGCGCCCCGTCGCACGTCCGGACCGCTCCAGCGCGCGCCGAACGCCCACGCGACACAGGGTGATCGCAAGGGTGCAGCCGGAAACCGGTGGCTGCCTGGCGCGAAAGGTGAACGCATGCAGGCGCAGCCACCCCGCCGCCGTATAGGCCCGATACCCAAGCGCCGTGCGGTCGCCATGGCCTCCGTCACGGCGCTGATCCTCGCGGTCGGCACCTCGGCGGGAACCGGTCACCTCACGGCAGGCGGCACGGCGCCCGACACCGGAACGTCCGCGCTGGCCCGCTCCCCCGCCCTGACCCCCTGCATGATCAGCGGAGCCTCTTCGGTCCAGATGTCGGAGGGCGTCCCCACCACCGGCGGCTACGCCCGCTCCCTCGGTACCGTCCACGCCCTGACCCTGATGATCGACTTCTCCGACTCGCCCGGCGAGGACGACGCGCTCGACCGCTTCCACGAGTTCTTCCCGCAGACCCAGGAGTGGTTCCACACCGCCTCCTACGGCCGCCTCGACTACCGCGCGGAGGCCCCGATCACCCGGTGGCTGCGCATGCCGAAACCGTTCAAGGACTACGGCCTGGAGCGCGGCGCCCCGTTCGACCCCGGCTACCGCCAGCTGATCAAGGACATAGTCGCGGCCGCCGGCCCGACGGTGGACTTCCGGGACTACGACCTGATCAACGTCCTCATGACCCCGAACGCGGGTCCCTCCGCCCTGGACACGGTCCTGTCGGTGACCTTCGCCGGCAACTCGGACGCTCCCGTCGCCAACGGCGTCGCGATGGCCAACGTCTCCTTCATCTACTCCCGCCAGGACGACGGCTCCGGCTCCTTCGAGAGCACCGGCTTCCGTGTCCTGCCCCACGAGAACGGCCATGTCTTCGGACTGCCCGACCTCTACACCCAGGAGGGCGGGGGGGCGGTCGGCCACTGGGACATCATGAGCGAGGACTGGGGCGCCAACAACGATCTGCTCGGCTGGCACAAGTGGAAGCTGGGCTGGCTGGACGCCTCCCAGGTGAGCTGCGCGTCCAAGAAGGGCTCCACCGAGTACACCCTCACCCCGCTGGGCCGCGTGGGCGGCCACAAACTGGTCTTCGTCCCCCTCGACGGACGGACCGGTTACGCCCTCGAACTGCGCACTCTCTCGGGCAACGACGAGGACGTGTGCCGGCCGGGCATCCTGGTCTACAAGGTCGACGCCGAGGTCGACACCGGGCAGGGCCCGATCACGGTCCGCGACTCCCACCCCAACTCCGGCGGCTGCACCCACAGCCCCAACGTCGAGGCGGAGCTCTCCGACGCGCCCTTCGCGCCGGGCGAGTCCTTCAAGGACCCCAAGGCACATCTCCGCGTCGACGTGGTCTCGGCCGACCACGCGGGGAACTACCGGATACGGGTCACCCGGCAGTGACGCGCGGACGCGGACGGAGCGGACGGGGGCGGAGCGGACGCAACCGTACGGGCGCAAACCGTACGGGCGCGGTCGGCGCGGACCTGGAGCATACGCGCGCGCGAACCACGCGGACGCGGCCGCCGCGGACCTGAACCGTTCGCACGCGAACCCCGCGGACGCGCGAACGGACTACCGTGGGCCGCCGTAGGCCTGCTGCGACCACCGCCGTACCGGAGAACCGAACCGATGCCCGCGAACACCACGACGGATCCGGAGGCCCATGAGGCCGCCGGCGCCGACGACGCCCGCACCGGGCCCTCCACGCCAGGCGCGCACCCGGCCGCATCCCCCGCCGGACCGGCCGCCGCACCCGCCGAAGCCGTGACCCCCCTGATGCGGGGCGTGGCCGTGCTGCGGGAGCTGACGCGGGCCGGAGGCGCGCTGAGCCCCAGCGCCCTGGAACGCGCCACGGGCCTCGCCCGCTCGACGGTGGACCGCATCACGGCGACGCTCGCCCGGATGGGATACGCGCGCCTCGACGGCCGGGACGTCGTCCTCACCCCCCGCCTGATGGAACTGGGCAACGCCTACCTGGCCTCCCTGCGCCTGCCGGCCCTGCTCGGCGCGCGCGCCGACGCGCTCGCCGACGAACTGGACGAGTCGGTGTCCCTGGCGGTCGGCGACCGCGACGGAATCCGCTTCATCCACCAGGCGACCCGCCGCCGCGCGATGTCGTTGAGCTTCCGTATCGGCGACCTGCTCCCGGCCGAACGCACCGCGCCGGGCGCCCTGTTCGCCACCGAGTGGACGGACGAGGACTGGCACCGCTGGCACGAGCGCCGCTCGGCGGACCCGGAGGACCGGAACTTCCCGGCGGTACCGCAACGCGCCCCCGGCCCGGACGACTTCGAGGAGCGAACCACTCAAGCGGGCCGCGAGGGCTGGTCGTTGGACGACCAGCTGATCGAACCGGGCCTGGTCGCGGTCTCCGTGCCGGTACGGAACCCCGCCGACGGCCGGATCGCGTGCGTGGCGAGCGTGGTGAGCCACACCAGCCGCCACTCGGCTCATGATCTGCGCACGACGCTGCTGCCCCGTCTGCGGAAGACGGTCGCGGCCATGGAACGGGACCTGCGCGAGGCCCCGCCTCCGGCGTCCGTGCCGCCGCCGTCGGGCCTGGCGACCTGGACGGCCGCCTCGAAACAGGAACTGGGCCGCGACTTCGTCGAATCCCTGGCCCGCGGACTGACGGTCCTGACGGCCTTCGACGAGGGCCGACCCGCCCTGACCCTGACCGAGGTCGCGAAGGCCACGGGCCTGGCCAGGGCGACGGCCCGCAGGGCGCTGATCACCTACGAGCACCTGGGCCTGGTGAGCCAGTCCAAGGGCACCCGCACGTTCACGCTCACCCCCCGAGTCCTGTCCCTTGGCTTCCCGCCGCTCTCCCGCGCCACCCTGTCCGGGATCGCCCAGCCGCATCTGGAGGACCTGGCGGCCCGGGTGCACGAGACGACGTCACTCGCCGTACTGACGCCGTCCGGCGAGGAGATCCAGTACACGGCCCGCGCCACCACGAGCCGCATCATGAGCGTCGACATCACGGTCGGCGCCCGCCTCCCGGCCCGCGCGACGTCCCTGGGCCGAGCCCTCCTGACAGGCCACAGCCACGCCCTGTCCGACGAGGAACTGGAACAGGGCGTTCGCTCGATCGCCGTCCCCCTCCACGACCGCGCGGGCCGAGCGGTCGCCGCGACGAACATCGCCTTCCACGCGGCCCGCCACACCCGCGAGGAATGCGTCGAGCACCTCCTCCCCGCCCTGACCCGCACCGCCCACCACATGGAGGAGGACCTCCACATGGCCTCACGCTTCACCCGTGTCGCCCTGACCTGACTCCCCACCGCCCCAATCCGGTACGCTGACGCCTGTGGCCCACGGGACCACGATCCGCCTTCGTAGCTCAGGGGATAGAGCACCGCTCTCCTAAAGCGGGTGTCGCAGGTTCGAATCCTGCCGGGGGCACAGACAGAAGGGCCAGCTCAGGAGGGATTTCCTCCCAGACTGGCCCTTCGGCGTTTCAGGGGGCGTGCCACAGACGTGCCACTACGGGCCCGCAGGGTCCTTCTCGGAGGGGGTGGAGGCCACTCCCCCACTGCCCCGAATCATGGCGCCGAGCCGGTCGGCGATGGCCCGGTCCCGGTCGATGGTCATGTGCTGATAGATCAGCGCGGCCCGGGAGCTGCTGTGTCCCATGCGCGTCATCAACTCTCGCGTGCTGGCCCCGGCCGTAGAGGCCAGCGTGTTGCCCGTGTGCCGCAGGTCGTGGAAGTGCAGCTCGGCCGTGACGCCCGCAGCCTTCCTGGCTCTGACCCAGTCGTCCCGGAAGTTGCTCCGCCGCAACTGCTCGCCCTGGGGCCCGACGAAGACGTGACCGTCACGGCCGGGAGCGGCGAACTGCTCCAGGTGGCGCGTCACCTCGTCGAGCAGCTCGGCCGGGAAGGAGACGGCCCGTACCCCGGCCGCTGACTTCGGCGCCTTGTCGAAGAGCCGGCCGGTCTGCATTTCCGCCTGCGCGCGGCGGACCGTGACAGTGAGCGACTCCAGGTCGATGTCCCTGCGTCGGAGGGCCGCCAGTTCACCGAAGCGCAGGGTGGTGAAGGCCGCCAGGAGCACGAGCAGCCGGAAGCGCGGCCCGATCGCGTCAGCGATGGCGAAGACCTCAGGCACCGTGAGAACCGGCCGCTCAGGCACGTCGTAGCGGTCTGCGCCCTTGATCCGGCAGGGGTTGCGCCGGATCAGCTCGTCGTCCACGGCCGTGTTCATCAGAGCCCGCAGCAGTTGGTACGCCTTGACCGCGGTCGGCTCACCGATGCCAGCCGCGATGAGCTTGCCGCGCCAGCCGCGCACCTGGGCCGTCGTCACGTCGGCCACGCTCCCGACCCCGAAGGTGGGCAGGACGTGCAGCCGCATCACCGACTCGTTCCGCTCACGGGTGCGATCGGCGAGTTTCCGGTCCCGCAGCCAAGCAGTGGCGTACTCCTCGAAGTTCACCGCCCCGGCGTCCCGGTCCGACCACTGCCCGCGCCCGATGTCCGACTCGATGTGCCTCAGGGCGACTTGGGCGTCGCTCTTGGTCGGGTAGGTCTTCTCCGCCGGACGCAGTTGCCCCGTCTCCGGGTCCCGGTACCGGACCTGCCAACGGCCGGACGGAAGCTGCCGGACCGAACCGAAGTCCCTGCGTCTCCCCTTCTTGTTGGCCATCAGGCAGCCCTCCGCAGGGAGCTGCGCCGACGGCCGATCGGCTGCACCGTATTGGCGTCGATGAAGGCGTTCAGTGCGCTCTCCGGGATGCGGACGTGTCGGCCGACCTTGACGAACACGATGCGTCGCTCGGCGATCAGGCGGCGCGGGAAGCGTTCCGTGGTGCAGAGGAGTTCGGCCACCTGCGCCACGGTCAGGTAGCGGTCAGCCATGGGTGGGCTCTCCTTCCGTTCCAGGAGCGGGTTCGAGGGATTGGGCAAGCCAGGCTTCGGCGTCGGTGAGGCCGGTTCCGGCGTAGACCCAGTGCGCGAGGACGAGGGTCGTGTCCGGGTCGGTCTCGGTCGCTGCCAGAGCCTGTGCGCGGCGCCATTCGGCGCGGGCGTCGCGGAGGGCGCCGAGGGTGGTGGAGTAGCGGCGGGACTTGGTGGAGAAGTGGCCGCGGAAGCCGAGCATGTGGGCCCAGGCCCGCAGGCGGAGGTGTTCGAGGTCCTTGCGGGCACCGAGCGTCCAGGCGGTGCGGATGAGGCGGCGGGCGTGGTCGCTGATCTCGAGCTGAGCGAGCTCGGCGAGGAACTTCAGCGGCCGGTCCAGGGCTCCCGTGGCGGTCTCAGCACCCTTGGTGACGTACTTGGCGATGTACGCGGCAACGGCCCGCTCGCTCAGCTCTTCGCCGCCGTCGAAGTCGGCGGAGCGGATGGTGCGGACGTCGAGCTGGCGGCCGAAGGCTAACGCATGGGCGCGGCCGTCGATGACCGGGCCGTCCACGCGAGCGGCGGCAGCGGCGGCCCGGATGGCGTCGGTCAGCAGCTCGGCGGTGGCCCAGGCGGGAGGCGGGGTGTCGCCGCCCTCGGGGCCGTCGATGCGGATGACGGCGTGGAAGTGGACGGCCCCGCGCTTCTGGTACTCGGCGACCTTGGCGAAGGACACCCGGGCGTACTCACGGAAGGCCCGTTGCGTAAGGCCGGCGCGCTTGGCGACCTCCCGGCGCAGATAGATCGGGAAGCGCCGCCACAGCGGACCGGCGTGCGCGTTCCAGAGCACGGCCGCTTCGTAGTCGTAGAAGGCGGGCGGCGCGGATCTGCTGTGGCGGGTCCGCGCCGCCCGCCTTCGCGGCCCGCCACAGGTCGAGGCCGCAAAAGCCCCGGTCGGCGAGCACAAGCATGCCCTTCGTCAGCGCGGGAAACAGCCGCTGGGCCAGGACGGTCTCGTGGACCTTGAGCGCTCCGACCTCGGCCGCGAACACGGCATGGGTGCCGCACTCGGCCAGGGCCACCGCCCTCGCCTGCGGATACGCACTGCGGCCCTGCCCGCGACTGGTACCGGGACGCCCGAAAAACTGGGCGTTCGCCGCGGTGTCCGGAACATCGAAGACTGTGCCGTCCACCGCGACCAGCCGCCACCCCCGGTACCAGGCGCCTTGCGTCCGCGCGACCGCCACCGGCCGGCACACCCGGGCGAACAGGGCCCGCAACGGCTCCGGCCCAAGCCGCAACCGGGCCCGCCCAATCGCCGCCGTCGTAGGCACCCGCCAGCTGGTCGCCCACCGGCCTTCACGCTCCAGCCCCTGAACCAGAAGCCGGGCCACCTCTTCATAG
>NZ_NNBK01000017.1 GCF_002803075.1 Streptomyces sp. CB01373
CGATCTACCCCACGACCGAAGATCCTCCCAACGCGGTTACACCACTACAGGGGGCATGACCACCGGGTATTGCGCCGGGCCGAGCGGCCCTGTATGGGCGACAGTTGATCGACGGCATACGGTTCCGTGTTCGGACCGGTGTGCCGTGGCGGGACGTACCCGTCGAGTACGGACCATGGAGCCGGGTCTACGACTTGTTCCGCTGGTGGCAGCGGATCCTCACTCAGCTTCGATCCCTGGCCGACGCGAGAGGCGCAATCGTCCGGGACTTGAGCGTCGACTCCACGGTCTGCCGCGCTCACCAGCATGCGGCCGGGGCCCGCAAGCAGAGTGACCTGCAGAAGGAACCACCAGGCGGCATCTTCACCGAGCCTCGCGATCACGGGCTGGGAAGGTCGCGCGGCGGGTTCACCACCAAGCTGCACCTGGCGGTCGAGCAGGGCCAGAAGCCCATGTCGATCGTGGTGACGGCAGGGCAGCGTGGCGACTCGCCGGAGTTCGAAACGGTGCTGAAGAAGGTACGCGTGCCCTGCCTCGGGCCGGGCCGGCCGCGCGTCCGCCCCGATCGCGTGCGCGCTGACAAGGCGTACGCCTCCCGCAAGAACCGCGCCTACCTGCGCCGCCGTGGCATCCGCTGCACCATCCCGGACAAGGCCGACCATGCTCACAACCGCGAGGAGCGCGGCTCCCGCGGTGGCCGGCCGCCCGAGTTCAACGCCGAGGACTACAAGGCTCGGCATGTCGGCGAGTGCGGCATCACCCGCCTCAAAAGGAACCGGCCTGTGGCCACGAGATACGACAAGCTCGCGGGCCGCTACGAGGACACTGTCCTCGTAACGGCCATCAATGAGTGGCTGTGACCAGCCCATTCAGGGATGGCGGACGGACAGCCCGTGGAGTCTTGGCGGTTCAGAGGTTGATGGCATGTTCGACGAACTGACCGCAGGAGCGGAACCCCAGGCGGCGGTAGACGGGCTCGCCGTCGGCCGACGCCTGCAGGACCGCAATGCGGTGGTCTCGCTCGTGGGCCGTGCGGAGGGCCGCGAGCGTGATGGCGCCGCCGTAGCCGCGCCGGCGGTGGGCGGCCAGGGTGGAGATGTTGTAGATGCCGGCGACTCCCGCATGGTGGAACACCTCGGCGGAGCAGACCGGACGGTTCTCCACATAGCCCACCAGGTACCGGGCCGAGCAGGTCGCGGCCAGTGCCTGCGAAGCGGCCCGGGCGAAGAAGCGTCGGACGGTTTCGGCGGGCGGGTTCCAGTTCGCGGCGAGGACCGTGGCGTAGTCGGCGAGCTGCTCGGGCGTAGTCACCCTCCGGATGTCCAGTCCCGGGACGGCGGGAGGCGGCAGGGTGCCGTCCAGTTCGGCCCACATCGCCGTCTCGCGTTCGGACACCGGCAGACCGGCCGCCGCCAGGCGGGGGGTGAGGTCCACCGGTGTCGAGGCAGGGCCCACCCACCAGGAAAAACGGCGGCCGGTGCCTGCCAGCGTCCCGGCGGTCTCGGTGATGCGTGCCGCGGTGCCGGCGGCGGTGAAGCGGGCCGCGGCAACGATGTTGAACGTGTCGTCGTCCAGGCCACTGTCCGCGACCAGGAGGTCACCAGCCTCTGTGACGGTCGCACCAGACATACTCCGGTGCAGATGACAGGCGTGTTCCGCCAGGTTCCGTTCCATCCTGTCCGTCAAGTCGGCTTCATCAAGAAAATGATCATTCATAGCGATTGATCCCAGCACGACCAGGCGGAGATCGCATGCCATTTTAGGCAGTGTCGCGCCTACGACCAGCACTTTCGATACACGGCCTAGGTGGGTGACCGCGGATGCCGCCTACGGTTTCAGAAAGGGCTGGCGGTCCGAGTCGGAGCAGGCCGATGTCTACCACGTCATGGCCACCACCCGACACGACACCGTCGTCACCCGCTTGGGCGATCGACTCCACGATCTGTTCCCGGGCCTGCCGTGGCAGAAGTGGAAGCGCCGCTCGTGCGGCCAGGGGGCGCACGGCCCGCGGATCTATGACTGGGCACGTGTGGAGGTCAGGCCCTGGCACCGCGAAGACCGCCGACACTGGGTCCTCGCCCGCCGCAGCGTCAGCCGCCCGCAAGAGATCTCCTACTGCATCGCCTACTGCCCAGCCGACCCGAGCGTTCCTACCGGCAGTATCGACCTTGCGGCACCGAAGGTCACCTGTGGCGGCCTTACAGGCGAACGGGAAACGGGCGCCGACAGGCTTACCGGCCGTTCCGCTTGCTCGGCCTGCACCTGTCAGGGCCGGGGCGGGAGGAGGCTGGTCGAGTGGTGGATCCGGGTGCAGCGGAAGGGGTTTTGCACTGGATGGCGTCCGAGCCGTGGTCTCCTTCCCGCCGGCGGCGGACGCTGACCTGCGAGTGACGGCTGTGGTCACCTACGCCACTGCTCCGGCTGCACTTGGGCCACGCCTGCGGCTCACGGTCTGCCGCGGCGTGTCCGCGGTGGCCCGCGTACACCAAGTAGACGGCGACCTGGGCGTTTTCGTCCCCTCCCGGCGGTGCCGGTGTACTGGCGTTGACACCGACGGTGTGCGTGCTCTTCTTCACATCCCCGGTCTCGTCCGAGCAACGGCCGGTGGTGCAAGTGGAGCTGCTCCACCTCCGACAAGTTCGCCGCCCCGAGCGCGATCCCGATCGCGAGGAGCACCAATGCCCCGGCGCGTTCCCGCACGACCAGTCTCTTCCCGTCAGCCACCACGGACAGCCGTCGGTCCCACCCTGTGCACGCCGTGGATGTAGATCCGTTCGAGCCTGGGAATGCGGGCCGGCGTGTCAGGTGCGGTTTCGTCGCTCAATGTGGAAGTGAGGCATGGCATGTTACGGTACTGGGTACCACTTGGAACTTGATACCAAGGAGTCTGCCATGGACAGCCGGACCATCGTGTTGACCGGCGTGACCCGCGGTTTCGGCCGCGAGTCCGTCGAGTTGCTGATCCGGGAACGGCCGCAGGACCACTACGTCCTGCTGGCTCGCCGCGGCGGCGAACGCCTCGCTGCGGAACTCGCCCAGGCCACCGGCGCTTCCGCGGTCACAGGCGTCGACTGTGACCTCGCTTCGCTCGCCGAGATCAGGCGGGCGGTGGAGGAGATTCTGCGTGGGCTCGACACCGGGTACCTGCCGCCGCTCGGCGGCTATCTCGGCAACGCCGGCCTGACGGTCACGACCACCGAGAAACGCACCACGGACGGGTACGAGATGACCTTCGGGGTCAATGTGCTGTCCCACTATCTGCTCGTCAGGGAGCTGCTGCCCCGGTTCACCGGTCCGGGCTGGATCGTGCTCACCTCGAGCGACTGCCACTTCGGGCAGTTCCGCCATACGCTCGGCGCCACGCCGCCGCCGCGCTGGGAGACGCCGGAACGACTGGCCACGCCTCGTGCTGGTGGGGCGCGGGAGGCCGGGCGGGCGTACGCGACCAGCAAACTCGGCGTCATCCACCTGACCCACGCGCTGGCCCGCCGCCTGCCCGAGAGCGTCGGCGTCTACTCCTACAACCCGGCGCTCGTTGCGGGCACCGATTTCTTCCGCCACGCCCCGGAGCCCGTGCGGGGCGTACTCAACGGATTCTTCCAGCTTCAGCGATTCCTCGGCCGGGGCATGACGTCGCAGCAGGCGGGCGCGCGCCTTGCTGAGACGATCCTGACCGGGCTGACCGCCCGGACCGGGTCCTACCTCGATCGTGGCCGCAACGTGCCGTCGTCGCCGGAGTCGCACGACGAGGCCCGCGAGGAGGAGCTGTGGCGCGAGGCCGGCCACCTCGTCGACGCTGACCGCGGGGCGGGACGGGCGGATATCCTGGCCGAATGAGCGCGAACAAGTTTCCGGTGGAGTCATTGCGGGACCGCAAACGCCGCCAGACCCGGGAACGGATCATCGAGACGGCCTTCGCGCTCTTCGCGGAGCGGGGGTTCGATGTCGTCACCGTGGACGAGATCGCCCAGCGGGCCGAGATCGGCCGTACCACCTTCTTCCGCTACTTCGGCGACAAGCAGGAAGTCGTCTTCTCCACCGAGGACGACTTCCTGCGCGCGCTCACCGCGGCCATGCGCGATGCGCCCACCGAGCCGCTCCAGGATCTCGCGCAGGCACTGGCCACATCTCGGCGGCTGCTGCTCGTGATCTGCACCGAGGCCGCCCGCAACCCGGGCCACTACGCGGTTTACCACCGTCTGGTCAAGGAGCACCCCGAGCTCGAAGACCGCCACACCCGCAAGACCCGGCACTACGCCGACCTCCTCGAGAAGCACCTGATCGACCACGGCACCCCGCCGGCCACCGCCGTCCTCGCCGCCCAGTTGACCGTCGCCTGCTACCAGGCGGCGTGGCGCCTCGGCAGCCACGACGCGACGGCGGTGCTCCGCGAGGCGAATGACGCCTTCGACCTCCTGCTGGGCGCCACCGCCGCATAACCGGCGGACCGGCCTTCGCTCAGCCGGGACATCCGCCACCTCGCAGCGGGCTCGACCACCAATCCAGCACTCGGGCAGATACGGTTCCCGATCAGTCGGCAACGACGTGTCTCCGTCCGACGTAGCGGGCGTCGAACAGCTGGCGGACGGCGTCCAGGTTGGCTTCGTTCACGAGGATGCGTTCTGACGCAACTTCAGTGATCCCCAGCGGTCGGTTTGCTGACTACCGCGACAGCCGCGATCCCATGTCTGACCAGCGAAAGTCACACACGAGCTTCGGAAAGAGAACGACCTCTGTCAGAGCCCTACTAGGGCGTGGATGCGACGGGGGAGGGCACCGGGTACGGGACGGTGGAGGTAGGGGTGACGGTGGGGGTGGAATGTCGTGCGGGCGGTGCCGGGCGGGGGCGGTCCGGGGTGTTGGAGGACAGCAGGAGGACGACGGCGGCTGCGGCCGCCGCGGTGGCGGCTGCGGCAACGTACAGCACCCGCCGGATCTTGCGTGTGCCCCAGGTACTTCCGGCAGGCGGGCGGGCGGGTGACAGGTCGTGGGCGCTGATGAGCTGCCCGCGTGCTTCAAGCGCAGCGCGCAGTCGTTCCTCGATCGGTGCCCGAGTACTCATCTGCCCACCTCCAAGAGTTTTTCCAGCGTGGCGAGCGCGCGGCTCGCGGTCGACTTAACGGTGCCACGGGACACGCCGAGGGTCTCGGCGATCTGCGCCTCGGTCAGGTCGGACCAGTAACGCAGGACCAGTACCTCGCGCTGGCGCGCGGTGAGCTGCGCCAGCGCGTCGAAGACCTGCCGGTGCTCCTCGGCGAGCAGCAGCAGCTCGTCGACCGGCGCCCCCGGGCCCTGGTACGGCGGGGTGTACGCGCGTGCGGTGCGCCGCCGACGCAGCACCGAGCGGGCGGCGTTGACCACCGCGGTGTGGAGGTAGGCATGCGCGTCCTGGAGGTCGTCCAGCCGTTCGCCGTGCCGACGGCAGACGGCGGCGAAGGCATCCTGGACGACGTCCTCGGCGGTGTGCAGGTCGTCCACCAGGAAGACCGCCAGCCGGACCATGTCGAGCCGCCGGGTCCGGTACAGATCGGCGAGTGTGGGGGAATCCTCCTCGCTGTCCCGGTCGGCCACCGAACGCAGATGCCCGAATCGTCGGCCGGGGTGCGGCGCGCCCGACGCCGGAGTGGAGGAGGTAGTCCGGGCGCGGCGCAGTAGCCGGGCCCACCAGGGCAGGTCAAGGGTGAGCTGCATCGTCCTCGTTCACATCAGGGGTACGGCGGGGCCGGCTCCTGTCCGGCCCCGCCACGCCTATGGTCGGCGGCTCAGCGGCTGGTGTTACCCGTGTAGGGCTTGCCGTTCGCGTCACCCGGGACCGGGGTCGGGTCGGTGTCGGCGGAGGTCTGCTTGCCCGGGGTGGAGGGCACGGCAGACGGGTAGGGCTTGCCGTTCGCGTCACCCGGGACCGGGGTCGGGTCGGTGTCGGCAGAGGTCTGCTTGCCCGGGGTGGAGGGCACGGGCTTCGGGTCGGCCGTGGCCGACGTGCCCGACTTGGCCGGGTGCGCGTGGCCGGCGGTGGCCGCCTGGGCGGCGATGCCGCCGCCCACCACCAGGGCGAGACCGGCAGTCGACCCCAGCACCCAGGTGCGAAGGGAACGGTTTGACTTCTTGGCGCGGATGTGCCGCATAGGAAACGACTCCAAAGAGTTCGTGGACAACGCTGACAGGTCAGGCAGCACCGGGACTGAAAATCCCGTCCCGTAAACCGCCTTTCACCCCACCAGACGTGCGGCCCCACCCGAGGTTGTCGAGATCCGCAAAAAAATCCGCAGCCTTCGTGGGGCCAGCCGGCCGTCTCCTCGTCATGGGCAATGCGGCCCCGTACGTGATGCCTGGGGATCGAGGTGGTCCTGGCGGCGAAGTTCCAGGTGTTGCCGCATCTGGACGAGCGTCAGCGTCGCCTGGCCATAGGGGCAGAAGCACTGTCGCTGGGGCATGGTGGGATCAGGCTCGTCGCTGCCGCGGCCGGGGCCGGGGTTCGGGAGGGCACGGTCCGCGCGGAGCGGCTGAACTGGAGGCTGGTCGGGCTCTGTTGGGGCGGGTGCGTCGTCCTGGTGGGAGCCGGAAGAAGACTGTGGACCTTGATCCGGGGCTGCGGCCGGCGCTGCTTGCGCTGGTCGAGCCCGACGAGCGGGGTGACCCGATGTCGGCGCTGCGGTGGACGACGAAGTCGACGCGGAAGCTGGCAGGGGAGCTGACACGGCAGGGCCACCGGGGCTCCGCCGACACGGTTGCCGGCCTGCTGCGGGAGGAAGGCTTCAGTCTTCAAGCCAACGCCAAGACCATCGAGAGTGCTCAGCACCCCGACAGGGACGCCCAGTTCCGCTACCTCAATGAGCAGGCACGAGACCACAGGGACGCCGGTGACCCGGTGATCAGCGTGGACAGCAAGAAGAAGGAGCTGATCGGCGATCACAAGAACGCCGGGCGCGAATGGCGGCCCGCAGGGCAGCCCGTGAGGGTCAAGACGCACGACTTCCCCGGCCAGGCCGAGAAAGCGATATGGCTTTGCGATGTCGGTTCGTTTTGACGTCGCCCAGGGGCTTGCGGTGGGAGGGGGCGTGTGTTTCTGCCGCAGGCGGCTACGGGGAAGTCGCAGTCGACGGGTTGATCTTTTCGCCGCGATCCGCCTGATCACCCTGGCGCCGCATCAGGCTCCTGCTGTCCGATCCGGCGGATCGCCTCCAACGGGTAGGGGGTTGCCCGGCTCTCCTGCTGGAATCGGCGATAGAAGTCCCCCGTCACCGCGGCGACCGGCGCGTATCGGACAAGAACTGCCGCGACGGCCGCCGGAATGTCCCCCGGGGCCACCCCCTGGGCACAGGCGTGCACGAACGCCCTGCGTTCTTCCGGCCCGTACCCGTACAGGGCGACGGCCAGCCAGTTCACCAGGTGTGTGACGCTGTAGCACTGGTCGTAGATGCGGTGCCGGTCGAAGAAGTCGGTCTCTTCCTGTGTGAGCTCGAAGCGGGAGGAGATCGCGAGGCCGTAGTCTGCGAAGAAGAGCCGCCGGCCGTCGGTCAGGATGTTCTCGAAGTGGGCGTCGAAGTGCAGCAGCCCGCGGGCGTTCATGAAGGAGATGCCGGCGTTCAGCTCGTTGTCCACCATGGCGCAGGCCCGCTCGGCCGCCTCGTTACCGGCCCCGACCTGGATGCCCAGCCAGTCGTGCAGGTTTTGCGGGATGTACTCCAGGAACAGCATGAGGCTGGCCGAGGACTGCTGGAGAGCCTCGATCCGGCTGCGTACCTCCGATCCGCCTCCCCAGTAGGCGACAGCTCGTTCCACGTCGGCCAGTTCTTCGGGAAGGGGCTGGCCACGGCCTGGTAGCACTCGCCAGTGGTACATCAGGGGGAAACCCTCGTAGTCTCCCGCGATCACCCAGTTCGTTGTCATGGTGTGCACGGCCAGCTCCCGCCAGGCACCGAACCCCGGGCCGCCGATACTGCCGACGCCGTAGTGGCAGAAGGTCGGCAATCCGAACAGATTCGCCGTGGAGTGAACGTTCTCCGGCCGTCGCTCCAGATCGGTCAGGCGTATCTGCTTGACGAAGACCGAGGCTCCGTCGACCTCCAGCAGCACTGTCTTCCCGCCGATGCCGGAACCGATCGGCGTGGCGGCGTCCAGGAGCTCGTGCAGTCGGCGATCACTGCTCAGCGCCAGAGCTGTGGAAACGGCACCGTGGGCGGCCAGACGCGCACCGCGGGACATGTCAGGGCTCTTCACCTATGCCTCCAGCCGGACACCCGCCTCTCGCTTCAACGAGCACGCGGGCAGGAGTTGCCGCCACCCTCTCACGTCCAGGGCGACGATCCGCTCCCGAGGCCTGAGGACTGCCGCAGCGTCCCAGTGACATCCATCCACATCGATATCAATCACGAAAAAGCCCCGCGAGTGACTCCCGAACTCACCTCGAAACGGCCATGGGTCCGGCTTCCAAAGGAACAGCGGTACGCCAACTCTTCACCTCGTCGGCGCCGCCCAGCAGGGCGGCGAAGCACCCCACGCTTCCGCCGCAAGCGGACTGGCCGGGAAACACGAACGAGGACAAGACATGCGTAAGAACGTCAGGAACCTTCTGCTCCAGGGCCTCGCGGCCGTGCTCCTCGCCGGCGGCGCGCTGGGTGCGGTGAACGCCACCGGCGACGAGGCCAACGCCTCGACGAAGCCGGGCCCCCGCAGCGGCTCCCACGCCACTCCCCTGAACCTGGTGTGGCCGACGCTGAAGCCCGGCTCCAGGGGCGCCGATACCCTGACCGCCCAGCACCTCCTGGCCGCCCGCGGACACCGCCTCACCGCCGACGGCGTCTTCGGCCAGAAGACCGCCCAAGCGGTGAGGGACTTTCAGAGGAAGAACCGCCTCGCCGCCGACGGAGTCATCGGCCCCAACACCTGGACCAAACTGACCAACCTCACCGTCGCCCCCGGCGCCCGGGGCCAGGCGGTCAAGGCCGTCCAGGTCCAGCTCGGCGTGAGGGCCGACGGCATCTTCGGCAAGAAGACGAAGACCGCGGTCAGCAACTTCCAGAAGAAGAACCGCCTCCCGGTCGACGGCGTCGTCAGGCCGGCGACCTGGCACCGGTTCATCGCCGGCACCACCACCCCCGCCATCCCCACATCGGGCCGCGACGTCCGCCTGGACCACCGACTGGCCCTCCAGCAGCTCGCCGCCGCCAGCATCAAGGCCCCCGTCGGCCGCACCTCCCTCGACGGCGTCCGCGCCCGCACCATCCAGGGCGTCATCGCCCTGAAGAAGGTCAGCCGCTGCACCATCACCATCACCGGCGGCACCGAGTCCGGCCACAGCAACGGCAAGTACTCCCACGCCAACGGCTACAAGCTCGACCTGCGCACCCGCGACGAGGGCCGCTGTATCACCGACTGGATCAAGACCACCCAGCGCAAGGACAAGCCCCGCGGCAACGACCCCCGCCGGCACGGCACCCTCAACGGCATCTCCGCCGAATACGTCTACGAGACCCCCGCAACGGCGGCGTCCACTGGGACATCACCTTCAAGTAGGCCCACCTCCTGCCCCACCCGCGGCCGCGCCTCCTTCTGGGCGCGGCTGCAGCCGTGCGTGGCCTTCCCCGGCCGACCAGTTCAGAACGGGAACCGCAGCCGTAAGGGGCCCGTACGATGACCGCGTGACAGCCCGCCGCGCTCTTGGCGCTGGTCCCCAGGATTCTGTGCAGATCCGTGCCGCCCAGGCCGACCTTCTCGCCTCCCTGCCCACAGTCCGGCTCCCCGACCTTGACGAGCTGCGGGCCCGCGGGGCACTCGGGGCACACTCGGCGACATCCTTGCCGGCCCCACGCCGGACCCTCGGAGCCGGCAGTCGTACCGACGAGGAGCTACCGCGTAGATAGTGCCGTATCAGGCACAGCGTTTCTCGGAGGGTTCCGGAGCCAGTTGGTGATCACCGGGTCTGCCGTGGGCCGGCTCATCGCCCGGCGCGAGGTCCACCTGCGGGAGAAGACGCAGTGGCGGATGCTCTACGAGACCGCCGGGCGGTCCGAGAAGATCCTCGGCGTGAACATCGAGGACTTGGACCTCGCCGCCCGCCGCTGCCTGGTCAAAGCCAAGGGCGCCCGCAGCAAGGCCCGCGGCCGAGGACAGGCGTGCGAGGACTTCGTGCCGGAGGCGGTCTACTGGGACGCCGGCACTGCCCGGCTCCTGCCCCGACTGCTGCGGGGCCGCACCCGTGGCCCGGTGTTCGTCACCCATCGCCGTCCCGGTCCGGGGAAGGTGGTCAGCCCGTGCGACGTCTGCCCGGACACCGGGCTGGCCCGCCTCTCCTACGGTCAGGCCCGCGCCCTGCTTGATGAGCACACCGCCGTGCGCGGACGGGGGACAAGCTGGGACCTGCACGAGTACCGCCATTCCGCCCTCACCCACCTCGGATGGCATCCTTGGGTTTATGCCTTGACTTCGATCCAAGGATTGAGACCTTGGGTTCATGCCAAGCAATGAGAAGCCTCGCCTCATCCCGACCGGCAAGTGCTGGTGCGGCTGCGGGAAGGACGTCGGCCTGGGCAAGTTTTTCGCCGCCGGCCACGACAAGATCGCCGAAGCAGCGCTCATGGCCCTCAAGTACGACGGGTCCGTTGCTCAACTGCTTCACGCCCACGGCTTCGGCTCGCACCATTCCGTCCGCCACGCCGCCGTCACCGATCCGGACTGCTCGTGGGAGAAGTGCTCCGACTGCAACTACAGCGGCGCCCCTGCCAGTATCGCCAACCACCGCAAGAAGGATCATCCCGACCGGCATGTCCTCGCCCAGGCGATTCGCGCCCTCGGCGGCACCTGGGATCCGCAGCGGGCCATCAAGACCCTCAGCGACCACGGCCACACGTGGGAAGACCAAAGGGCAGCGGAGAAACGGGTCCGGCAGATCCTGCGCGACCTGTGCGCGGACGGGCTCATCGTCAAAGCCGACCCGCAACGGGCTGTCTACGACCTCGCTCAGGAGTAGAGCCGGGGAAGCCGCGGTACCCAACGGCGAGCGAGCCGAGCATGCGGTAGGCCGTCGCCCGCATGTGCGGCGGGTCCTGCCCGAACCGTTCCGTCAGGAACGCTCCGTCGTCCGTCGCCCACATGTCCCGCCACTCCTCCGGTTGCCCCACCTGGCTGAACACCCCGTCAAAGCAGGGGTGTTCAGCCCTCGGGGACGGGGGTGGCCTGGTGGTAGTAGAGCCGCCATCCGGTGTCGCCCTCGCCCTTGCGCCAGAGGGAGCTGCGGCGGGCCCGGCGGCCGGCGATGACGCTCTCGTACGTCAGGTGCACGAGGTCCGGGGCGAGGAGCACCCCGCGCATGCCGGAGGCCTCGATGCGCGGGCTGTCCGCTCCGCCGTGCAGGGTGGGCAGGGCCGCGACCATCTCCTCGTACGTCCAGCGCCGCCCGGAGGCTCCGACCTCGACGAACTCGGGGTCGAACAGCCGGACGCCGACGGCGGAGGCCCGGACGGCGGGGTCGTGCAAACGCAGTTCACCGTCCTTCGCGGCGGCGATCGCGGCCTGTTCCTCGGGGTTCTCAGTCGTGTCGATCATGGACGCATCCTCTCCCGCCCCGGAGCCCTCGGCAAAGGGTCTTCGGGTCCCCGTCCGTTGGCCAAAGTGGAGAACATGGCATTCCGGGCAGCGGCGTGCCTGGTCGCCTCTCAGCTGCGTCATGGAGTTCAACTGGGGTGACTCGATCTGGAACTGATGTTGACGAAGCGTCCCTCCGACACATACTTCTCGAAGTCGAGCACTCCGGGCGGAGAAAGCCCGCCGGCGCGGGATGACAACAACACGTTCAACACAGACGCCGTGCTGTTCGACGGCACCAAGACGGCCCTGGGGATCCTCGGCAGGGGCGTCGCGCTGAGGGCCGCTGCGATGAAGGCCGCGCCGCACGTCAAGAGCGGGCTGATCAGCTTTGGCGAGCTCGTGCACGGGGCAGTGAGGTGTCGAGCGCATGTACCGGCACGATGCGGGAGCCCTCCTTTACGCCCCCCTGCGCACCACGATCCATGAGTCCCCCTCGGGGGAGACGCTGTTCGCCATCGACCGGCCCAGCGACACGGTCGCCGCGCTCGGCCGACCCGAGATCACGGAAGTGGGACGCGAGCTGGACCGCAGGGTCGGAGCTCTTCTGCGTCATCTGGGGGTCGCAGTGCCCGACGAACTGACGTGACCAGACCATCCGTCAGCGTTCACGGTGGGACACGTAAGACCCGCGCCGCCCGCCGGCGGCACCTGTTCAGCAAACGGATGGTCGATGATCGCTGTCGACTCGTCATCGGAAGCGCAAGGCGCGTGGCCCCGCCTTCACCCCGAACAACCGCCATCAGCGGCGTCGCATCTCTCACTGCCGCGTTGGTCCAAGCCGTCACCCGGCCGCCGCCTCCCGTCGAGCAGCTCCCCGATGCGGGCCCCGACCCGGTCGCCGTGTGAGCGGCAACCCGGCACTGGCGGGCAACCGGCCAGGGCACGCCCCGATCGCCGCGGCTGATCAATCCCGGGTGATCGCCGCCCCGCTACTCGACCCCGAGCCACACGACCGCGCCATCTACACCCTGCACGGCCCCGTCGAAATGAACCACCACGACATCGCCAGGGCCATCTCCACGACACTTGGCATCCCGGTGCACTACGAACCGATCAGCGTCGAGGAGTTCGCCTCGGCCATGGACGAACGCGGGCTGCACGCGCATCTCATCCAACACTTGAGCAACGTCGCCGTCGACTACCAGAACGGCGTGTTCGCCGGCACGAACGACAACGTCGAGCAGATCGGCCACCACGCGCCCCTGACCGTCGAACAGTTCGTCACCGAGCGCACGTCCGACTTCGACACCAGCGGCCCCAACTTCGCCCCTCCCAGGCAGGCCGTTCCATTCGGCTCCGGTATCCACCCACGGCCCCGCCGGTGAACATCGAACTCAGCAGCTAGGAGAATCACTATGGCGTCCGTCCTCATCACCGGCGCGTCCAAAGGAATAGGGCGAGCCATCGCCATCGAACTGGCGCATCGTGGTCATCGAGTGATCGTCACCGCTCGCCGTCCCGAGACCCTGGCCGACCCACCCGTGGAGCAGCGCCTGCGCCTCGACGTCACCGATCAGGCCAGCGTCGACCAGGCCATCAAGGACGCCGGGGAGATCGACGTCCTGGTCAGCAACGCCGGTGCGACGGTACGCGCGCCGCTGGAGACCGTCCCGCTCGCGGACGTGGAACAGCTCTACCAGCTCAACACCCTGGGGGCGTTGCGCGTCGCGCAGGGGGTGCTGCCGGCGATGCGGGAACGAGGATCTGGCCGGCTCATCTTCGTCTCCAGTGTCCAAGGGCGACTGGTATTGCCGATCACCGGCCCCTACGCAGCCAGCAAGTGGGCACTGGAGGCGATCGCCGAGACACTCGCCATCGAGACCGGTCACTTCGGCATCAAGGTGAGCATCGTGCAGCCGGGCGCCGTCTCCACGAATGGCGCCAAGCAAGCCCAAGCATTTGTCGGGGAGGACAGCCCCTACGCCCCGCTCTATGAGCAACTGACCGCCCTGCGCGGCGAGGCCATCACTCCCGAGGAAGTGGCCGCGGTCGTCGCCGACACGATCGAGGAACCCGCACCTGCCCTGCGCGAGTCTGCCGGTGCCCCAGCCGAACGATCCCTGAAGGCACGCAAGGAGGCGCCCGAAAGCGAGCCCTTCCTACTGGCCGGGATCGATTGGTAGGGGCAGCCGGGTGTGATGCGGGCGGGCCTACGGCGAAGAGGACCGAGTGGATCGTCGAACTCGGCATCGGGGCCGGCCGGCCGCCGACGCAGGTCCACCGGGACGCCTGTTACTTGGTGGGCAAGCGGCATCGCCCGTTCGGCCGTGAGGTGGCGAGCGCGGCGGCCGCGCTGTCGGCGCCGACTGCTGCGAGAGTGACTTCAATCCGAGCAGGGCGGCGGCAATGCCCTGCCGTCGTCCGGCTCCGCGGATGCCGGATGCGGCGCCTCCTCGAACGACTTCCGCCGTGGCAGCCTCTCCGCCTTCGCCACCCCAGCAGCAGCCCGAGCCAACTGCGCGAGCAGCTGATCGAACGCTGCCGGCCCCGACAGCTCCCGCAATCTGCGACTCCTGCTCATACCGGCCCAACGCCCCGGCGCACCGCACGTAACCGCAATGCACCCGAACGGAGCACCGCCGCGGGAAGATCAGCGTCCATCGCCACGGCTGTCGCTCGGCGCACTGACAAGCGCACCCGGTCAGGGCGAAGTGCCTGCTGGGTTCTGCGGTTTGATGATCCGGGTGATCTCCACGGCGCTTGGAGGCGTAGGCGGCCTGTGGCCGACGGGGCCCATACTGTGCGGTCTTCCACTGCTGCGCGGCTGTACCTACGCGTTGCGCCAGAGTTGGTTCGAAGTCACTGACACGTCCCGGTCGTGGTGGGGGCGGTCATGGTCCGGACAGTGTGGGGGCCTACGGTGCAGGTCCAGGCGACGCCTTCAGTGGTCGGTTCGGGGTGGGTGCCGATTCGGTGGTCCGGGCAGAGTGGCCAGACGATGTGGTGGCGTCGGGCGAGGTAGTCCTGGGTTGCGCCTGCCGTTTCCTGGAAGATGCCGAGGGGGTCCAGGGACAGGATCTCGGTGGTGTAGACGTTGACTTGGCCTGCGGGTTCGAGGGGTTCGGGGTGCAGGATGTGCGGGATGAGGGTGAGGGGAGTCGGGGCTTTCAGGTCGATGTCGGCCGCGTTCAGGAAGTAGTCGACCGCCTGGTTGGTGAGTTCCAGGCGGCGGTCCAGGATGAGCGGGGCGATCATGTCAGCGGGCATGGACCCGTTGCCGGTGAACAGGTCCCAGAGCCATGCGCGGGTCTCGGGCGGGTTGACTGGGATGGTGAGTTCGTTGTCGAGGTAGGTGCACCAGTCGTTGAAGGCTTCGGTTCCGGGGGCGGGTGGGGTGGGAGCGGAGTTCATCGGGGTGTGGGCCTCGTCGGAGTGCAGGAGCGGGGGCGTCAGGCACTCGCTGTGAACTGGCCTTGCCCGCATGCTGGTTGGTGTTGATCGTTTGGTGTGTGCTACGTGCTGCTTGGGCGTGCCTTATGTCTATCGGCCGCCTCCGGAGAAGGATTCGCCGAGGGTCTGGTAGACCTTGATGCCGCCGAGGAGCCAGGCCACTCCGTGGATTTCGAGAAGGACGGAGTCTCCGGGGTCCATGCGGTAGCTGACGACGCCCTGCAGTGGTCGGGACCGCCGGCCCGCCGTGACCGCGCTCGGCCCAGACGTCCACGAAGGCCGTGCCTACTGCGGCAGGTTGGCCTTGTGTGCCTTGCGGAAGATGTCTCCGCACGTGGGGGAGGGCACCGACTCGCGGGCCGCAAGGACGGTCAGCGTACGGCGCACTTCCGTGCCCAGCCGAAGGAGTTGGAGACTGGTCTGGCCGCCCCTATAGGCGTGCAGGCGGAGGACTTTGACCGCGATTTCGTCGCGGTCGTCGGCGAAGGTCTCTGGGAGCCCGGCGAGCAGTTCGAAGTCTTGCTTGCCGGTCGCCGCGTCGGCCACGGCGCTGAGGCGCAGGGTCTCGAACTCTGCTGCGGACAAGGAAGTGTCCACCGCGACAGCGTGGGCGGCCAGGGCCGCGAAGACCTCCATGAGTCGTTCCCCCACCGCCACGTCAATGCCCCAGAGGTGCAGCCGCTCTTGGCGGCGATCCTGGCGCCATGGCTCCTGGTCCAGCAGTGGTAGCAGGACGCGACCCAGGTACGCGCAGCGACGCCACAGCGTGTCGTGGTCCGAGGTCATGGTCGATCCTCTCCGCAGTAGTTGGAGGGCCTGCCGCCCGAGCCGCGCAGGCCCTCCAACTTCCCACTACACGCAGGCCAGGTACAGGACGGGACCGCCACCATGAACAGCTCCAGGGTCAGCAGGACTCTTCCGTCAGCACTGGACGGCAGCGCACAAGTTCGTACGCCTCCGGCCCCACTCCGCGTCCCCCGCGTGTCCGGCAGATGTCACCCGCAGTCGGGAGCCTCCTCCAGGGCCGCCGCGTCGAGGGCCATGGTCAGCCGGTCGAGGCGGGCGCGCAGCTCGCGGACCTCGTCGAGGGTGAAACCGGTCGCCGCGCCGATCCGGTGCGGCACCCGGAGCGCGCGCTCGCGCAGTGCCGCGCCCTCCTCGGTGAGCCGCACCTCGACCGACCGCTCGTCGCGTGCGCTGCGCTCCCGATGCACCAGACCGGCCGCTTCCAGCCGCTTGAGCAGCGGGGACAGGGTGCCGGAGTCCAGCCGCAGATGCTCGCCGAGCCGCTTCACGGGCGTGTCGCCGTGCTCCCAGAGCACCAGCATCACCAGATATTGCGGGTAGGTCAGCCCGAGCTCCTTGAGGATCACGCGGTAGACGCCGTTGAAGGCGCGTGAGGCGGCATGCAGCGAGAAGCAGATCTGGCGGTCCAGACGCAGCCACTCCTCGTCCGGCCGGGCGCTGGGCGGAACCTCGGTAGTCATACGGCCAGGATAACTGGACACCACGCCATTTGATTGTGCACAACTCAATTGTGTGCTCTACTTGTGTGCGCAACCGATACTCGTCTCGCTTCGAGAGGACTGGGTCCCCCATGGACACGCTCTACACCGCAGTCGCTACCGCCACTCACGGCCGGGACGGCCGCGCTGTCAGCTCCGACGGCAAGCTCGACCTGCAGCTGGCCGTCCCGGTGGAGATGGGCGGCAACGGGCAGGGCACCAACCCCGAGCAGCTGTTCGCCGCGGGGTATGCCGCCTGCTTCGCCGGCGCCCTCGGTGTGGTCGGCCGGCGGGCGAAGGTGGATGTCAGTGATGCCGCGGTCACCGGTGAGGTCGGCATCGGCAAGCAGGGCGAGGGTTTCGCGCTCGCCGTCACCCTCCGCATCGAACTGCCCGACGGCATCGACGAGGCCACCGGCCGCAAGCTGGTCGAGCAGGCCCACCAGGTCTGCCCGTACTCCAACGCCACCCGCGGCAACATCCCGGTGGAGCTCGTTGTCGAGTAAGTGCTCCTAGTGGAATGACTTCGGGCGTCGCCGGCAGATCAGCGCGCAGCCCAAGGTGAGAAAGGCTTCGTGGATGTCGTCGCGGATCTCGCAGCGGATCCGCAGACGGCGAACCCGGTACAGACGGGCGAACGCGCGCTCCGCGAACCAGCGTTGGGCGCCGAGCCCGGAGCCGTGCTCGCGGTGCCGCGGCGGGGGATCAGCGGCTTCACGCCGAGATCCAGGACCAGGCGGCGGTACTTGTCGTGGTCGTAGCCGCGGTCGCCCAGCACCACCCCTGGGCGGCGTCGTGGCCGGCCGCGTTTGCCCCGCACTGGCGACTCAGCCTGGAGGAGCGGGTTCAACTGCGTGACATCGTTGCGGTTCCCGGCGGTCAGGGTGGCGACGAGCGGGATGCCGGTGGCGCCGACGTCCGCGCCGGTCCGGGCGCCACGGCCTGCGTCTGCGTCTGCGTGTGTGTCTACGTCATGGTCGTCCCCGGCCCCGGATCAGTGCCCAGGTCAGGGCGGCGACCTCGGCCACGCTCATATCTACGATCCCGTGCCATTCCTGTCCCATACCCTCCCGGCGGACCCCGGTGTGATCCTGGACGCTCTCCTCGCCGACCTGACCCGGTACACCGAAGGACACCTGGACGACGATGCCGCCCTCATGGCCGTTACCCGCCCGCCGGACGCGTCCGGCGGCACTTGGCGAAAGTCGCCTCCGCACCCCTAGTGCGTCGCGCCGCAGCGCCAGGCGCACTGGCTCTGACTGAAAGCCTGGAGCGAATCCATGACGGCTCAGGACGCTGCCCCCGAACTCAACCGGGGCCACAGCCAGACCAACGAAGAGATCTTGCGCATCGCAGACCGGTGAAGGAAAGCCGGGAACAAGCGCCACCGGCTCTGCGAGCCTGACCCGGTAGGGCCCATTCGGGCGGATGGCACCGTGGGCCGGGCGTGGCCGAGTGGCTCGGGATCTTTGTGCGCCTACTCTCCGGCTGACTGACCAGCAGCACACCAGCAGCACATGGATCTCCGGCCCGGTCGTGTGCGGTCGGGGTCCGCCGGTATTTCTGGGGGAGACAAGTGACCCGGCCCGCAACGCGTTTTTCCTCGCCGTCCCGCATCGTCGCCGGTCTGCTTCTCGCCGCGCTCTGGCTCGCGGGCTGCGCGGGGAGTGCACCGAGCGAGCGCTCCCGCGCCACGCAGGGGTCCGTGGTCGAGGGTGGGCCCACAACGCCGGGCGCGGGGCCATGGCTCCAGGATCCCCTGGAGGTGGTGAGCCGCGGCGGCGTGCTCAGGACCACGATCGTGGTGGAACGGCGAATCGTGCGCGTCGGCAACCGCCAACTGCGCGCGACGACCTACAACGGGGCCTACATGCCACCCACGTTGCGCGTGCGGCCTGGCGACCGTATCGACCTGACCCTGATCAACAAGGCCGACAAGTACACCAACCTCCACACGCACGGACTCTTCGTGTCGCCGCGCGCTCCCTCCGACGACATCTTCGTCTCCATCAAGTACGGGCAGTCGTACCACTACGCCTATCAGCTGCCGCGCAGTCACCCCACCGGCACCTTCTGGTACCACTCACACGCAGACATGCTGTCCGCCCCGCAGGTCGCGGGTGGTGAGTCGGGCATCCTCGTCGTCGAGGGCCTGCAGCGGCACCTGCCCATGTCGTTGCGGAACATCACCGAGCACACCATCGCGCTCAAGGACTTCCAGGTCCAGGGCGACGCGATCAAGACCCATCCCCTGAGTATCGGCGCGTCCACCAACCGCACCGTCAACGGCCAGCAGAACCCGGTGATCCACATCCGGCCCGGAGAGACCCAGTTGTGGAGACTGGCCAACATCGGCGCCAACATCTACTACAAACTGCACCTTCCGGGCACCCGCTTCCACGTGATTGCTCAGGACGGCGTTCCCGTGGGCAGGGTCTACGCCGAGGACACGCTGCTCATTCCCGCCGCCGCTCGCTTCGATGTCCTGGTCCAGGGCGGCGCTCCCGGCACCACACGGCTGGAGACACTGCCGTACAACACAGGCCCGGCCGGAAACCAGTTCCCCCGGGCCGACCTCGCTACCGTCGTCACCAGTGGCACGCCCGTGATGAGGGCCGCGCTCCCGACCGCTCTCGGGCCTTACGAGGACTTGAGCCATGCGACGGTCGCGGACCGCAAGACCGTCGTCTTCACGGAGAACAAGGCGGGCACGATCTTCTACGTCAACGGCCGGACGTACGACCCGAACCGGACCGACTTCGTCTCCACCCTCGGCACCGTCGAGGAGTGGACCGTCCGCAATGACTCGGACGAGGACCACAGCTTCCACCTGCACACCGAGCACTTCCAGTTGATGAGCACCAACGGGAAGGCCCACGCCCCCACCCATGGCATGTACGACACGGTGAACGTGCCGAAGCGTGGTGCGATCGTCGTTCGCGTCCACTTCAGGGAATTCACCGGCAGGACCGTGTATCACTGCCACATCCTCAATCACGAGGACATGGGCATGATGGCCGTCCTGGACATTGTCGCGCCCGGCGCGCGCCCCCGGGCCACCCGCAGCGGATGACCGCCGACACGAGGCGCGACCGCCCCGTACCGCTGGAGCGCGAAGCCGTACGGAAACCGTGCATGGCCTTCGCCGGCCGGGCGCGCCGGAAGATCCACAGGATCAACGTGTGCACCAGGTAGCCGAGCACGACCCCGAGCAAGGGCGGCGGTGACAGCCGGCGGAGCTGGGTCGCTCACGGCTCGGTCCCGGCGCGGCGGGCGAGGTTGGGACCCGCGCTGTCCGGGCGCTTGCCGTCGGAGCCGAGCCGGATTTCCCGTCCCTGCCAGCGCTCCCGCAGCCAGCGGTCGTGGCTGGCCAGCACGATCGCGCCGGGGCCGGTGCCCAGCGCCGCCTCCAACTCGTCGCACAGGCGCGGCGACAGGTGGTTGGTGGGTTCGTCGAGCAGCAGCAACTGCGGCGGTCGCGCCACCAGCAGCGCCAGCGCGAGCCGCCGTCGCTGTCCGACCGAGAGCCGGCCGACCGGCTTGTCCAGGTCCGCCTCGTGCATCAGACCGAGCGAACCCAGCGGCACCGCCTCGGCCCGCTCGGCGCCCAGCGCCAGCTCATAGGTGTCCCGGACGGACCGGCCCGGCCGGTCGAAAACGGTGTCCTGGGCGAGCAGTCCCACGGTCAGTCCGCGCCGCCGCCGCACCTCGCCCTCGGGCGCGAGCCGCCCGGCGAGCACGGCCAGCAGAGTCGACTTGCCGGCCCCGTTCCCACCGGTGACCAGCAGACGGTCGGTCGCCGACACCTCCGCACTCAATGGTGCGAGCCGGCCCGGCACCCGTACGTCATCCAGGGACACCAGCGGACCGTCGCCCTGCGCTGCCGGAGCGGCGAGCGCCGTGCTCTCGAACCGCAGCGGCTTCGGCGGCTCGCCGACCTGGGAGCGCTCCAGTTCCTCCAGGCGACGGGCGGCGTTGCGCACTCGCCGGGAGATCTGGCTCTGCACCCGGCCGGCGCGGTGCCCGTAGCCCATCTTCTCGTTGTCGCGCGGTCCCCGGTCCGGTGCGACGCGGTGCGCGGTGATCCCGGCGGAGACCCGCAGCGCCGCCAGTTCTTCCTGGTCCTCGGCCCAGCGCCGCTCCCAGCGGTCCCGCTCGGCCCGCTTCTCGGTCAGGTAGGCGCTGTAGTTGCCGCCATAGCGGACCGGGCCGTCCATCGCGGGGTCGAGGTCGAGCAGGTCCGTGCACACGGCGTCCAGAAAGGCCCGATCGTGGCTGGCGACCACGACGACCCCGGACAGGGTACGCACATGCTCCTCGACGAATGCGGCGGCACCGTCGTCGAGATGGTTGGTCGGTTCGTCCAGCAGCAGCACGGAGGGCCGCCGGACCAGCAGCGCGGCCAGCGCGAGCCGGCCGCGCTGCCCGCCGGACAGAGACCCGAGCGTCCGGTCGTGTGCGAAGGCGTCGAGGCCGAGGCCGTCGAGCACGAGCGCGGCACGCCGGTCGGCGTCCCAGGCCTCCTTTCCCTCGGCCTGTTCGAGCCGGACGCCGTACGCGCCGAGCAGGCCGGCGTACTCGGGCGCGTCCTGTGGGGTCCGCGCGAGCTGCTCGCCGAGCCGTTCCAGCTCGGCGAGGTCCTCCCTGGCTTCGCGCAGGGCGTCGTCGAGCACGTCAGCGATCGTCGCGTCGGCGTCGTACGGCATCTCCTGATGAAGAAAGCCCAGGTCGGGCGGGCGGGTGACGCTGCCGGCGTCCGGCTCGTCCGTCCCGGCCAGCAGGCGCAGCAGGGTCGACTTGCCGACGCCGTTCTCCCCGATCAGCCCGATGCGATGCCCGGGCGAGGCGGTCAGGGAGACACCGTCGAGCAGCCGTCGGTCGCCGAGGGTGTGGACGAGGTCGTGGGCGAGCAGAGCGGTCTGAGGCATGAGGTCCGTCCAACGTGATCGGTGCGCGGCCCGCGGGGCGGCATTGCCTCGGACACGGGCCAGGACGACACGTCGGCGGTTCACACCTCAGGAGCCCCCGTCTCCTCCAGCTTGCCGTCGGCCAGCCGCAGCCACCGGTTGACGCCGATCTCGCGCAGGAACCGCTCGTCGTGGCTGACCACCACGAAGGCCCCCTGGTAGGAGTTCAGGGCGCTCTCCAACTGGCCCGCGCTGACCAGGTCGAGGTTGTTCGTCGGCTCGTCCAGGAGCAGCAGGTGCGGAGCCGGCTCCGCGCACAGCACGCAGGCCAGGGTGGCGCGCAGCCGTTCGCCTCCGGAGAGCACCCCGACGGGCAGATGGGCGCGGGGCCCCCGGAAGAGGAAGCGGGCGAGCAGGTTCATCCGCTCGGCCTCCGGCCGCTCCGGGGCGTAGTCGGCGAAGTTCTCGGCGACCGTACGGTCCAGGTCCAGCAGGTCGAGGCGCTGCGAGAGGTAGGCGATGCGGCCGTCGGCCCGCCTGATCTCACCGCTCCGTGGTGTCAGGTCGCCGCTGAGCAGACGCAGCAACGTGCTCTTGCCGGCACCGTTGGCACCGGTCAGCGCGATGCGCTCGGGGCCCCGGACCGTCAGGTCGGCACCCTGGCCGGCGAACACGTCCTTGTCGCCGAGGCGGACGAGGAGCTGCTCGCCGAGGAACAGGTTGCGTCCGGCGGGCACGTTGGTGTCCGGCAGGTCCAGCGTGATGCGCTGCTCCTCGCGCAGCGCACGCCCGGCCTCGTCCAGCCGGGCCTTCGCCTCGCTGACCCGGCCGGCGTGCATCTGGCCCGCCCGGCCCGCGGACTCCTGCGCACCCCGCTTCATGTTGCCGGCGAAGATACGGGGCAGACCTGCGTTCTTCAGGTTGCGGGCGGCGTTGCTCTGCCGGCGTTCGGCGCGCTCGCGGGCCTGCTGCATTTCCCGCTTCTCCCGCTTCAGCTCCTGCTCGGCGTTGCGGATGTTCTTCTCCGCGACTTCCTGCTCGGTTCGCACGGCCTCCTCGTACGCGGTGAAGTTGCCTCCGTAGAAGCGCAGTTCGCCGCGGCCGAGTTCGGCGATGCGTTCCATGCGGTCGAGCAGGTCGCGGTCGTGGCTGACCAGGAGCAGGCAGCCGTTGAAGTCCTTCAGCACGTCGTAGAGCTTGTGCCGGGCGTCGAGGTCGAGGTTGTTGGTGGGCTCGTCGAGCAGCAGCACATCGGGCCGCTTCAGCAACTGGGCGGCGAAACCGAGGGAGATGACCTGGCCGCCGCTGAGGGTGCTCAGCCTGCGATCCAGGGTGAGGCCGGCCAGGCCGAGGCGGTCGAGCTGGGCGCGGCTGCGTTCCTCGATGTCCCAGTCGTCGCCAATGGTGACGAAGTGCTTCTCGTCGGCGTCCCCGGACTCCACGGCGTCGATGGCCTGGATGATCGCGGCGACGTCCAGCACCTCGGCGACCGTGAGGTCACCGGTCAGGGGGAGGCTCTGCGGGAGGTAGCCGAGGGTGCCGGCCACGGAGATCGACCCGGCGCCGGGCCGCAGTTCACCGGCGATGAGCTTGAGCAGCGTGCTCTTGCCGGTGCCGTTGGGCGCGACCAGGCCGGTACGGCCGGGGCCGACGGTGAAGGACAGGTCCTGGAAGACGGGAGTGTCGTCGGGCCAGGTGAAGGACAGGTTTGAGCAGACGACGGAGGCGTCGGACATGAAGGTGACCTCGCGAGGAGGGGGCAGGGAAGACACTTCTGCCCCGGCAGCAGACAGGGGGAAGAGGAGACGACAGCGAGGCCACGTCGGCGGTGTTTCCACGCACCGGTCCGGTGGCCTTTCTGGGCCGGGTATCACCCGGAGATGTCGTCGTCCACCACCATGTCTGGGCTCCTCAACAAACGATCAACGTCTCCTCCAGTCTAACAACCGAGCCCGGCTGGCCAGTACTCCAGCCGGACCGCTCCCGGCTGGGGGGACCTCATCCGGCCCCCCTCACGACACGGGACGCGCGGTCGAGCGGGCTTGGACCGCGCGTCCCGGTACGCGTTCGACTTCCGGCTGCTCGTGCGGTCCTGAACCCGCGGGGCCGGGAAGCCCACCGGAGCGAGCGGCGATCAGACCGCGGCCGACCCGACCACGCTCGCCGTGGCGACCTCGCTGCGCCCGCGTACGGCGTGGACGCCGATGGCGAACAGCGCGGCGAAGAACAGGTCGTCGGGAAGGATGAACCAGCGGCCGGGCAGCCCGAGGGCGCCGAGCAGGCACGAGACGAGCAGCGCGACACCGATCCACCAGGGCAGCGTCCGGGCGCGCAGCACGGCGATGCCCAGGCAGATCGCGCCGACGAGCAGGCACAGCAGCGCGATGCCCTCGAAGACGGCGAAGCCGGACGGCTGCTCGGTGGGGATGCCGCCGTGGTCGACCAGGTACGGCTTGACGAACCCCTCGATGACTCCCTCGCCGATGTTCAGCATCACCAGCGCGGCGAAGATGCCGGCATAGCCGACGACGTGCAGCTTCGGTGCCCGTTGCGCGAAGGCCAGGATCACGGGCAGCCCCAGCGCGATGATGACGTCCCCACCGAGCGCGATCCCCTCGAACAGCGGCCAGAGGTGGTAGCGGAAGACCTCGTCGCCGCTGCCCGGCGCGAGGAGGTTGGCGGCGAGGTAGCCGAACGCCGCGACGACGGTGCCGACGATGAGCGCCCATCCGGCCAGGCGCTTCAGGTTCAGGGTCATGGTCTCCTCCTGCGTTGTGCCGCCACTCGGCGGTGCGCCGTCAGCGTCGGTCCGGCACGGCCGGGGCGTCGTCGTACTCCGGTCGGCACCGGGTCGTTCGCGGGTCGCGATCCGCACCAGGCGAATACGACGTTCGGATGACGCCGCCCGGCTCCCCCCGCCGGTAGCTTGCGGATGTGATGCTGAAGACGGCACGCGCCAAGTCGCCGGCGCGAGAGGAGTCGGAAGCCCCGGCGCGTCCGCGGCGCATGCCGGCGGTGTTGCTGCCCGACGCTCTGCTCGCGCTCGCGATCACCGGCTTCGCCCTGCTCGACATCGTCTTCGATCTCGACAACTCGACGCGGTACGGCCCCATGCCGCCCCTGGTCGTGTCCACCCTCGTGGCGACGCTGATGCTGGCGCTGCGCAGGCTGGCCCCGCTTGCCACGGCCGTGGTCGTCGCGGTCGCGATCGCCGGACCGATGCTGGCCACGCCGCTGACGTTCACTCTGTGGGGCGACTTCCTGCCCCTTCTGCTCGCCACCTACTCGGTGGCCCGGCACGGTGAACGCGTGTCCGCGTGGCTCGGCGTCGCGGCGACCGCCACCACCGTCGTACTCGTGATGCTGCGCAACCCGGACGCCGGCACCGTCAGCAACATCCCGTTCGCCGCGGTGCCGATCGCCATCGTCTTCGTCGCCGGCCGGGTGCTGAGCGGCCGGGCCCGCAGCCACTCCGACGACCAGGCACGGGTCCAGCGGCTGGAGGCCGAGCGCGAAGAGGCGATCCATGTCGCCCTGGTGGAGGAACGCTCCCGTATCGCCCGCGAGTTGCACGACATCGTCGCCCACTGCGTCAGCGTCATGGTCGTCCAGGCGGGCGCCGCCGAAGACCTGCTCGACCGCGATCCCTCCCAGGCGCACGCGCCACTGCGCTCGGTTCAGGAGACCGGACATCAGGCGGTCGGCGAACTGGGCCGGATGCTCGGCCTGTTGCGCGGGGAAGCGACGCGACCCGCGCTCAAGCCGCAGCCGGGCACCGCGAACCTGGCCGAACTCATCGAGCACATGGGCGGCGTCGGCCTACCGGTCTCACTCACCATGGAAGGCCCGGCCCGCCCACTGCCGCCCGGCATGGACCTGACCGTCTACCGGGTGGTGCAGGAGGCACTCACCAACGCACTCAAGCACGCCACACCCACCACAGCCCATGTGCTGCTGCACTATGACGAGCAGTCCATACGGGTCAGCGTGCGGGACACGGGACGCACAGGCTCGTCCGCGAGTCCGGCCTCGAACCGGATCGGCCACGGGCTCCTGGGAATGCGTGAACGGGTCGGACTCTACGGCGGCACCCTGGAGACCGGACACGCCGACGGCGGCGGCTTCGCCGTGACAGCGAGCCTGCCGCTTCAGGCGGCGCCCCGATGATCCGCGTCCTGCTCGTGGACGACCAGGCCCTGGTCCGCGGCGGCTTCCACTCCATCCTGAGCGGCCAGGACGACATCGAGGTCGTCGGCGAGGCAGCCAACGGCGCGGAGGCAGTCGACAGCGCGCTCACCCTGCTGCCCGACATCATCCTGATGGACATCCGGATGCCGCGCATGGACGGCATCGAGGCAACCCGCCGCCTGCTGCAGGACGGGCGCTGCCCCGCGCGGGTACTCATCCTCACCACCTTCGACGAAGACGAGTACGTCTACCAGGCACTGCGCGCCGGAGCGAGCGGCTTCCTCCTCAAGAGCGCACCACCACGTGAACTCGCCGGCGCCATCCGCACCGTCGCCGCCGGCCAGGCGCTGCTGGCCCCGGAGATCACCCGACGGATGATCGAGGAGTACGTACGCCGCCCGCGCCCCGGTTCGCACCAGCCCACCCGGCTGGAGAAACTGACCCCACGCGAGCACGAAGTGCTCGGTCTCATCGCCCGCGGCCGCTCCAACGCCGAGATCGGTGCGGAACTCTTCCTGAGCGAGCCGACGGTCAAGACCCACGTGACCCGCATCCTCGCCAAGCTCGGCCTGCGCGACCGGGTCCAAGCCGTCGTCTTCGCCTACGAGTACGGCCTCGTCCAACCCGGCCACTCGCCCCACGAGTGACCGACCCACGGCCTCCCGGCGCCATCTCGCAGCTCCCACCGCCTCACGGCACCTCGTCCGCCCGCCGCCGCTCCTGCCGCAGCACTTCGTCGAGGTCGCCGAGGCGGTCCAGGCCCTGTACCGAGCGCCGCATGCGGGCGTTGCCGGACAGCAGCCGCCGGTGCCGGTGCAGGAAGGCCCAGTACCCGGCGGTGTAGGGGCACGCGTGCGGACCGGTGCGCTCGGTGGGCCGGTAGGCGCAGCCGTCGCACAGGTCGCTCATGCGGTGGATGTAGGCGCCGCCCGACGTGTACGGCTTGGTGGTCATCCGGCCGCCGTCCGCGTACTGGGACATGCCCGCCACGTTCGGCACCATCACCCACTCGTAGCCGTCGACGAAGCAGCGGTGGAACCAGTCGGTCACCGCGGCCGGGTCCCAGCCGCGCTGCAGGGCATGGCTGCCCAGCACCATCAGCCGGGGGATGTGATGCGTCCACCCGGTGTCGCGCACCTGGGCGAGCACGGTGCCCAGGCAACGCGCGGTGACCGCGTCCGCGTCCAGCTCGGCGAAGTACTCCGGCAGCTTCTCCGTGTGCCCGAGCGCGTTGTCGCGCCGGTAGTCCTCGCCGAAGTGCCAGTACAGCTGCCAGACGTACTCCCGCCAGCCCGCGACCTGCCGGACGAAGCCCTCCGCGCTGTTCACCGGGACGGCGCCCTCCCGCCAGGCCCGTTCGGCTCGCTCCACGCACTCCGCCGGGTGCAGCAGCCCCAGGTTCAGCGAGGACGAGAGCAGGCTGTGGCTCATCACCGGATCACCGGTGAGCATCGCGTCCTCGTAGGGTCCGAAGGACGCCAGCCGGTGTGTCACGAAGCGGCGCAGGGCCGACAGCGCCTCCCGTCGGGTGGCGGGGAAGCGGCGGGGACCGTCCCGGCCGACGAATCGCACCCCGTCCTCGCGTTCCCACCGGTCGAGGTCGTCGCGCACCTCGGCGTCGATGTCGTCCTCCCGCGGCCGGTACGGACCCGGCACGTCGAGCTCCCCGGCGCCGCCGGGCGGGGGCTCGCGGTTGGCGTGGTCGTGGTTGAACCGGCCGCCGGCCGGCTGGCCGCCCTCCATCAGCAGGTCGTGCTCCTGGCGCACCCAGCGGTAGAAGTCCTCCTGGAGCAGCCGCCGCCCACCGTGCTCCTCGACCCAGCCGGTGAACTCCTCGCGGGCCACCATGAAGCCCCTGGCGGGCAGCACCCGCACCCGGGGCAGGGACCGCACCAGCCGGAGCGCCGCGTACGAGGTGGGGTGGCACACCGTGACCGGCGCCCCGCCCATCGCGCGGCGCAGTCCCTCCCGGTAGGTCTCGGCCCGTACGTACGTCACCCGCCCGCCCAGTTCCGCCGCGCGGTGCCGCATCGCGGAGAGCACCAGGTGCGCCTTGGCACGGTGGAACCGGCGCCGCCGGAAGACCGATCTGGCCTCGATCATCACCACGGGCGCCCCGCGGTCGGGCCCGTCCTCGCGGGCGGGCGTGAGGAAGTGCGGGCCGAGCTGGTCGCCGAAGAGCCAGTGCGGGGTGGTCATGACCGGGGCGCCTTCCGTGCGATGCGGGTGTGGCGGCGTACACGTACGAGGTGTCGCGCGGGGTGCCCGACGGCCCGGCGGACGTCCTCCCTTTGGACCTCAGGAGCGCCCCGGGCCCGCTTGAAGGGGTCCAGGCCCTCCGGGCAGGGGGACGGTCCTCGCGCGACCCTGTGCCGGAAGGTTCCACGGCTCGTGCACGAGCGCCCCCTTCACGTCCGCCAATTCCTCCGCCCAGCGCCGTACATGTACTCCGTCCGGGGCGTACCGCCTGCCCCGGCGGATACGGCGGGCCGCTGGTAGTCGCCCGTTCGGGTGCGGGCGCATCCGCTGTGGTGGCCGGCGGGGAAGTACCTGGTGAAGACGCCGGGCCCCTGTTGACGTCCTCGGGGCAGCGGGGAGCGCGGCAGGTTCCGCTCGGCAGCAGGCCCTTGAGGAGCGAGGAGAGGTGGTGGCCGTGGCGGATGGAACGGCGGTCGCGGACGTCGTCGTGGTGGGTGCCGGGGTCGCCGGGCTGGCGTGCGCCCGCGACCTGGCCGCCGCCGGGCTCGGCGTCACGGTGCTGGAGGCGGGCGACGCGGCGGGCGGGCGGATGCGGACCGACCGCCTGGACGGCTTCACGGTGGACCGGGGCTTCCAGGTCGTCAACCCGGCCTACCCGCAGCTGCGCCGCCGCCTGCCCGCCCGGTTCCTCGACCCGCGCCCCTTCCTGCCGGGCGTCCTGGTGCACACCGGTGGCCGGCGCGTGCTGCTGGCCGACCCGCGCCGCCGCCCCGATGCGGTGGCGTCGCTGCTGTCCGCGCGGTTCGCCCGGCCGCGCGACCTGGTGGCGCTGGCCGTGCTCGGCGCCCGCGACGCGCTCGCCCCGGCCCGCGCGCTCAAGCACGCGCCTGAGCGCACCACCCGTGCCGCCCTGGCCGACGCGGGTTTCTCCGCCCCGTTCGTGGAGGGCTTCTTCCGGCCGTTCCTCTCCGGCGTCTTCCTGGAGGACTCCCTGGAGACCTCCAGCCGGGTGTTCCACCTGGTGTGGCGCAGCATGCTGCGCGGCGCGCTGTGCCTGCCCGCCTTCGGCGTGCAGTCCGTTCCGCGCGCCCTGGCCGCAGCCCTGCCCGAGGGAACCGTACGGCTCGACGCACCCGTGTCACGGCTCGCCGGCCGGGGCGTGGTCACGGCGGACGGCGTGGAGTTGCCTGCGCGCGCCGTCGTCGTGGCGACCGGTGCCGCCGCCGCCTCACGGCTGCTGCCCGGCCTGGACGTCCCTGCCCACCGCACCGTCACCACGTACTACCACGTCGCTCCGCGCTCCCCCCTGGGCCGCCCCGTCCTGCTGGTCGACACCCGCCGCCGCGTACTGAACACCTGCGTCCTCAGCGATGTCGCGCCCGAGTACGCCCCGCGCGGCAGCGCCCTCATCGCCACCTCGGTCCTGGGCGGCGACACCGAGCCCGTGCGGGCGGCCGCGGTCGCGGCCCTGTCCGAGATGTACGGCGCCGACGCCACCACCTGGGACCTGCTGGTCGCGCGCACCGTCGAGAACGCGCTGCCCGCCATGCCGCCGCCCTGGCCGCTGACCCGAACGTGCCGCACCGGGCCGGGCCGTTACGTCTGCGGGGATCACCGCGGCACGGGTTCCGTCCAAGGCGCCCTCGCCTCGGGCGCGCGGGCCGCCCGGGAGGTGCTGGAAGACCTCGGCGGAAACTGAAGGGCGAGCCGATATGCAGACAAGCCCGCCCGCCCCCGCTGCGTTGAGCGCGGGAGCGGGCGGGCTTGCGAGGACCTTACGGCTTCACACGCAGAACCTGCGGGTCGTGGTCGCTGACCTGGTCGGCGAACTCGGAGTTGATGTGCACCACGTCGTAGGTGACGTGGTTCAGCATGCTCGGGTTGACCATCATGTGGTCGAGCACCTGCGAGTTGCCCTGGAAGACGTAGGAGTAGCGCTCGTCCGCCGGCAGGGTGTTCACCAGGTCGGTGAGCTGCTTGCCGTCACCGGTCAGGGTCTTCATCGCGGAGGAGAACTGGTAGTCGTTGTAGTCGCCCAGGGAGACGATGAGGGCCTTGGGGTCGGCCGCCTCGAGCTTCTTGACGAAGGCGTTCTCCAGCGTGGCCTGCTTGTTGCGCTGGATCTCGGAGCTGCGGACCGGCTCCTGGATGCGGCCGGCGACGTTCTGGTCGCCGCCCTTGCTGTTGAGGTGGTTGGCGATCACGAAGATCGTCTTGTTGTTCTTCGTGAGGAACTCGCCGACCAGCGGCTTGCGGCTGCTGTTCCAGGCCTCGTCCGTCGGGGCGATCCGCCCGGGGGAGACGGTCAGGTGGGTCTTGCTGCCCGTGCCGACGACGTCGACGGCGGTGACGGAGTCGCCACCGGGCCGGTCCACGAAGGTGACCCGCTTCGGGTCGAACAGGAAGACGGTGCGGATGTTGCCGCCCGGCTGGCCGCCGTCCTTGTCGTTCACCGGGTTGATCTGACGGTACTCGTAGCGCGGACCACCCGCGGCGACGATGGCGTCGGTGAGCTTGGCCAGCGTCTTGTCGGAGTCCACGGTGCCGTCGTCGATGGCGCCGCTGTTGTCCTGGATCTCCTCGACGCCGACGATGGCGGGCGCGCGCAGGTTGGTGACCAGGTTGTGGCCGAGCCGGTCGAACTTGGACTGCGGGTCGCTCGGGGCGAGGTTCTGCACGTTGTACGTGCCGATGGTGACCTCGTTGGACTTCGCCTCGCTGGTGACCTCGGGCTTGAGGCCGTTGTCCTTGTAGGTACCGACCTGGCGGGCCGCGAGGATGTAGGTTCCGGCGAACTGGCTGTAGTCCAGCGGGCCCGCGGTGACGCCGGTGAGCTCGTCACCCACATTGGCCATCGGGAACGCGTCCGTGGTGTTGATCGCCTGGACCTGGAGACGAGCCACGTTCGGGTCGTCGTACGACGGGTAGTAGACGCCGCCGCGCTTGGTCTTGTTGTGGTCGGGGTCGGCCGTGACCCACAGCTCGTGGTAGGCGTCCGTGGCGCCGACGACGCGGGCGTCGGAGACCTGGACGTTCATGCCCTCCAGGGACTCGTAGAAGTCCAGGGCGTACTTGGTCGGCTCGAGATCGGCGTACTCGATGCTGCCGCTGCTGTCGGCCTTGGGGGACCACACGGCGGGGATGCTGTTCTTGTCGAGGACGACCGGGGCCGGCAGCGGGTTGCCGCTGGACAGCACGGTGACCGTCGGCTTCATGATCTCGGTCGTCGACTGGATGCCGGTGTCGTAGCCGCCCGGGTAGTACTCGGTGACCACACCGGAGACGGTGACGCTGTCGCCGACCTTCACCGTGGGGTTGGAGCTGGTGTAGACGAAGATGCCCTCGCTGGTGCGGGGGTCGTTGTCCGGGTTCGGGTCCTGCATCCAGAAGCCCTTGGACGTGGAGGACGTGCTGGTGGTGCGGACACCGGTGACGATGCCGGTGACGTCCTTGACGTTCTTGGTGGACAGCGGGGACCGCCGGTTGGTGCCCTGGATGTCGTGGATCTTCGCCGAGATCGCGTCGGCGGGGGGCGTCGCGGTCGGGCTCGGCGACGGGGAGCTGTCGCCGCCGCCGGTGCCGCCGCCCTGGCCGCCGGAGTTCTCCGGGGTCGGGTCACCCGCGGCGAAGTCCGCCGCGTTGTCGTCGGTGTCGACCAGCGTCTTGCGGGCGACCGAGGCGGTGTTGCTCGCGCCCGCGGCCGGGCCGGAGCCCTCGTGGACGAGGGCGGTACCGAAGCCGACCAGGTCCTTGATGCGGGAGTCGGCGGCGCAGTCGGCCTTGGTGACGCAGGTGAGCAGATCCGTGCCCTTGACCAGCGCGACGGTGCCGGCGGTGCCCGACATGTTGATGTTGCCGGTGGCGTCCGGGGTCGGCAGGGCGGCGGTGCCGCCGGTGCCCGCGGCCTCCTGGATCAGGTAGCGGCCGTTGCCGGCCAGGGTGCCGGTGAGCGGGGTGGACTGCCACTTGGTGGTCGGGCCGGGGCTGCCCGAGAGGTACTGGACGCTGTAGCCGGAGAGGTCCAGCGAACCGGAGCCGGCGTTGGCCAGCTCGATGAAGTCGTTGGTCAGGGTGGCGCCGGAGTTGCCGCCGCCTCCGTAGACCTCGGAGATGACGGCGTCGGCCGAGGGGGTGGCGAAGGCGGAGTGGACGCCCACTCCGGCCAGCACGACCGAGCCGGTGATCGCCAGCGGTATCAGCCGCTTGCGCAGAGGAGTCGCGCGGTGTCTTGCGGGACGGGGCGTTTCAGCGCTGGAATTCGACACAGGAAGGTTCTCCTTGGGGGCCGGGAAAACGTGAGGGCGCCATGGGAAGCGCCGACCGACCCGGATCCGCCGTCGACGGCCTGGGTCTGGCACGCGGGTCAAGCTACGCGCATAGATGCGTCCGAAAAAAGGCCGCGGGGCCAACACTTGGCAAACTGTTATCCGAAACCCGGCTCGCCCGACGCCGGTGCGGGTGGCGATATAACCGGAGGTGAGCCGATCCCATGGGTGCGGAGGCAGGCCGCGCCATGTCCGGCCCGGGACTCCTGTCGCCGTCCCGCGACGAGTTCAAGGCCGATGCCGGGGCCGTGTGCGAGTCCACGCGCGGGGCGACCCGCAAAGGTGTCGCAGACCTGGACATTTCACTCCAGGGACTTCACTGCCCCGCGGCCGTGACGCATAGGCGACATCGCCCATTTTCCCCTGGAAAGCGGAGAGTTCCTCAACGCCGGTCGACCGCCGACCACATGGGCGCGGACCTGCCCTCGCCGCTCATCCATCCATGAGCCCTCGGCACCTGGCAACTGACCGGCCCACAGCGCGTGTTCGTGGACGATCACGCGTGGCCGCCCGGTACCGCGGCGCGCACCCACTTCCCGCCCCCCGCCGCCGGCACGACGTGCCACCTTCCCGGTCGCGGTCGCTAGTGCTGTGACCGGAAAGGTTCACCGGCTCGCGACGCCCGGCACGGCTCCCCCAAGCTCTTCGAGCAGGGGGGACCCCCAGCCGCGTTGTCGCATCACCCGAGTACATCCAGTACACGGGCGATGCTCCGCCTTGCGATGCACCGCACCGGACGCCGCGAGCTTTCCGGCAAACCTTCCCGGCCACAGCACTAGAGCGCCGCGGCCTCCAGGACCGCCATCCGGCGGTCGTGGAGGCGGCTGAGCAGCATCACCGAGACAGTGGCCCCGATCAGCGCGCAGAACATGTCCCATTGGGTGTCCCAAACATCGCCCTGAGTGGCGAGGAACGCGTCCGCGCCGTGGCCGCCGATCACGGCCGCCGCCCACTCGAACAGTTCGAAGAGCGCGCTGAACGCGAGGCACGCGCACACCGTGAGCGGCGCCAGCCAGCGGCTGCCGCGCAGTGGTGAGGTGCGGCTGAGCAGTTCCCGTACCAGCACCGCGGGCACGAAGCCCTGCATCAGGTGGCCCAGGCGGTCGTACGGATTGCGCTGGAGGCGGAAGGTGTCCCGGATCCAGTCGCCGAGGGGCACCTCCGCGTAGGTGTAGTGGCCGCCCGTCGCCAGCACCAGCGCGTGCACGGCGAGCAGACAGCACAGCAGGTCGGTGAGCGGGAAACGCCGCCATGCCAGCACGGCCAGCGGCAGCCCGACGATCACCCACACGGTCTCCAGCAGCCAGGTGACGCGGTCGCGCGGGGCCCAGCCCGACACGATCATCCCGGCCACCACGATCCCGGCGAGCAGGAGGGGCGGAACGCGCCAGGGGGTGGGGCGTGCCGGTGCGGGCAGGGTCGGGGCGGACATGGGCGGACTCCTCGCCGTAGGACGCTCCTCGCAGCAGGAGCGTGAAAGGTCCCCTCATCCTGGCGCGGCGCCGGTACGGCGTGATGAGTACCGCTACTCATCCTGTTCTGGGGGGCGGGACACCTTCGGCCGGAGCCCGGGCGCAGACCGGGTCGGCCCGCGGAAATTCTCCGGTGCCGGGCCATTGGATCATCGGGCCATTGGGTGGGACATGGGGTGGGACATGGGGTTATTGAGGACAGGATCTGACCTCAATCACCCGTAGCGTCGTTCGGGTCGGGGCAGAAGCCCCGGCGCGAATCGACGAAAGGCGGCCGGACATGGTCACTCACGTTTCCGCCGAGGCACACGGCGACGAGCGTGGAGCGCTGCTGGCGTTCATCGAGGAGCAGCGCGGCGGTATCCGCCGGTCGGTGCTCGGCCTCACGGAGGAGCAGGCCGCGTCGCGGCCCAGTGCCAGCGGCCTTTCGCTGGGCGGGCTGGTCAAGCACGTGGCCGAGGTCGAGCAGAGCTGGATCGCGCGTGCCAAACAGGAGGCGCCGGCGGTCGAGCGGGACGAGTCCAACTGGCACGAGTGTTTCCAACTGGCCGGCGACGAGACCGTCGCCTCGCAACTGGCCTACTGGGAGAAGGTCGCAGCCGAGACGGAGGCGTTCCTCTGCGCGGTGCCCAGTCTCGACGACACCTTCCCGCTGCCGTCCCAGCCCTGGTTCCCGCCCGAGGGGCGCGTCTCCATGCGCTGGCTGGCCCTGCATCTGATCCGTGAGACCGCGCGGCACGCCGGCCACGCCGACATCATCCGCGAATCCCTCGACGGGGCCACGGCCTTCGAACTGGTCGCCAGGGAGCGGGGCAGTTCCGGCGAGTGAGCGGCGGCGTCCTACGCTGGACCGCATGTCAGCGATCCGTCTTCTCGTGCTCGGGGCGGTCCGCCAGCACGGGCGGGCCCACGGCTACCAGGTCCGCAACGACCTGGAGTACTGGGGCGCGCACGAGTGGTCCAATGCCAAGCCCGGCTCGGTCTATCACGCCCTGAAGCAGATGGCGAAGCAAGGACTGCTGCACGCGCACGAGATCGCTCCCTCGACGGCCGGCGGCCCCCCGCGCACCGAGTACGAGATCACCGCGGCGGGCGACGAGGAGTTCTTCACGCTGCTGCGGGAGGCCCTCGTCGCCTACGACCAGAAGATGGACGTGAAGTCGGCGGCCATCGGCTTCGTTGTCGATCTGCCGCGGCACGAGGCGACGGCGCTGCTCAAGGAGCGGATCCGGTGCATCGACGAGTGGCGGGCCGCGGTCACCGGGCACTACGTGCCCGAGGGCGGCCCCGAACCGCTGGGCCACATCGGCGAGATCATGAACCTGTGGGTGCACACGGCCGACGCCGAGGCCGAGTGGACCAGGGGGCTGATCGGGCGGATCGAGGCCGGTGCCTACACCTTCGCCGGGGAGGGGGAGCCGTTCGTCGGTGTCCTGACCGAGGGTCAGGAGAACCCGTACGCGACGGGGGAGCGGCACCCGGGGGACGAGCGCTGAGGTGCTCGTCGTGCGTTGATCAAGTTTGACTGATGAATCCGAGGCGCTTACCTTCGTGCGCCTGTAGTCAAGTTTGACTAGCAAGGGGGTCCCAGTGGCCGACGCGGCGATCATCGTCGAGGAAGCACGCAAGACATACGGCGGGAAGAACACGAAGAACGGCAGGGCCGCGCTGGACGGACTCGACCTCACGGTCGCGCGCGGCACGGTGCACGGGGTGCTCGGCCCGAACGGCGCGGGCAAGACCACCCTGGTCCGGATCCTGTCCACGCTGGTGCGGCCCGACGCGGGCCGGATCGAGGTGGCGGGCCACGACGTGGTGCGCGAGGCGTACGCGGTACGCCTGCGCATCGGCCTGCTCGGCCAGCACGCGGCGCTCGACGAGGAACTCGGCGGCCGGCAGAACCTGGAACTGTTCGGCCGCCTGCATCACCTGGGCGGGCGACGCGCCCGCGAGCGTGCCGACGAACTCCTGGCGCGCTTCGGCCTGACCGAAACCGGCGGCAAGGCGGTACGGCAGTACAGCGGAGGCATGCGGCGCCGCCTGGACCTCGCCGCTTCCCTGATCACCGAACCGGAGGTGCTCTTCCTGGACGAACCCACCACCGGTCTCGACCCGCGCGGCCGCGCGGAGGTGTGGGACTCGGTCCGTTCCCTGGTCGACGGCGGCACCACCGTCCTGCTCACCACCCAGTACCTGGAGGAGGCCGACCAACTCGCCGACCGTGTCTCGGTCGTGGACGCCGGCCGGGTCATCGCCGACGGCACGGCGGACGAGCTCAAGGCGGCCGTCGGCGGCGACCGCGTCGACGTCGTCCTGCGCGATGCCGGGCAGTTGGGCGCGGCCGTCGCGCTGCTGCCCGTACCGGAGGACCGGATCACCGTGGACACCGACCGCCGGCTGCTGAGCGCCCCGGTCGCCGACCGCATGGCGGCCCTGGCCGGGATCGTCCGCGCTCTGGAGGAGGCCGGCATCCAGGCCGAGGACATCGCGCTCAGGCGTCCGACGCTCGACGAGGTGTTCCTGAGGCTCACCGGACACGACGACCGAGTGAAGGAGACCGCGTGACCGCCCACGCACTGACCGACTCCTGGACCATGACCCGCCGCGAACTCGCCCGCTGGGGGCGGCAGCCGGTGACGGTGGTGGTGAACCTGGTCTTCCCCGTGATGCTGCTGCTGATGTTCGGCTATCTGGTCGGCGGCGGCCGGGGGGTGAGCGGCGACTACCTCGACTACCTGGTCCCCGGCATGCTCGCCCTCACGATGGCCTTCGGCCTGGAGGGCACGATGGTCGCCGTCACCCAGGACCTGAACAAGGGCGTCGTCGACCGCTTCCGCTCGATGCCCATGGCCAACAGCGCGCTCCTGGTGGGTCGTTGCGCCGCCGACATGCTGCAGTCGGCGATCGGTCTGGCGGTGCTCCTGGCCGTCGCCGCCGCGCTCGGCTGGCGCGGCGACGGCGGACCGGCCGGGTTCCTGGGCGCCGTCGGACTGCTCCTGCTGTTCCGGTTCGCGATGCTGTGGATCGGCATCCACCTGGCGCTGGTGGCGGGGAAGCCCGAACTGGTGCAGGCGGTGCAGATCCTGGTCTGGCCGGTCGGTTTCCTGTCCAACGCCTTCGCCGTGCCCGGGTCCATGCCCGGCTGGCTCGGTGCGGTGGTCCAGTGGAACCCGATGTCCCACACGGCCACGGCCGTACGCGACCTGTTCGGCAGCCCCGGCGGCGAGCCGGGGCACTTGTGGGCGGCCGTCGCCTGGCCCCTGGCACTGCTCGCGGTGTTCTTCCCGCTGGCGGTACGGAGATTCGCGCGGCTGGGCCGCTAGGACCTGTCCGTAGCGGGAGAGCGGACGGTGGTGTGAGGATGGCGCGATGTTGATCGTTTCTTCCTGTATGGCCGACGACCCCGCTCTGCGCACATTGGTCGATGCGATGACGGCGGAACTGATTCCCGTGTACGAGCTTCCTCCCGACGTCCAGCCCGCTCCGCTGGCTTCGGCGGCCCGGTATCTGCTGGCTCGGAAGGACGACCAGGCGGTGGGCTGTTGTGCGGTGCAGCCGATCGGTGCCGAGATATGGGAGCTCAAGCGGATGTTCGTCTCCCCGGCCGCCCGGGGAACGGGAGTGGCGGACCTGCTGCTGGCCGAGGCCGAGCACCTCGCCTCGGGGCTCGGCGGCCGGTTGGTGCGCCTGGAGACGGGAGTGCGGCAGCCCGCCGCGATGCGCCTGTACGAGCGGACCGGGTACCGCAGGATCGCCAACTATTCGCCGCACGACGAGGATCCGCTGTCGGTGTGCTACGAGAAGGCGCTGCCCGCTCGGTCGTCAAGGGTTGCCGTTGGCGAGTAGGAGGTCCTCGCTCATCTCTCGCCGCCCAGGCGGTTGATCTCCGGGCTGTACAGGATCCGCTCCTCGACCGCCCCGGGCCGGGTGACGGCGAGCATGGCGCGGCCGATGTGTTCGGTGGTCGTGGTGTGACGGGGAGCGAGCCGGTTCAGCAGCGGGTAGAGCCAGGAGGTGAGGGCGTACAGGACGCGGTACACCGGGGTCCTGGAGACCGCTCCGTGGCGGGGGCGGATATAGGCGGGGCGGAACATGTACGCGTCCATCGGCATGGCCAGCAGGGCGTTCTCGGTGCGGCCCTTGACGCGGGCCCACATGGTCCGGCCGCTTTCGCTGCTGTCGGTGCCCTCTCCTGAGACATAGGTGAAGGTCAGTCCGGGGCTGGACGCGGACACGGCACGCGCGGCAGCGAGGGCGTAGTCGTAGGTGACGCGGGTGTACTCGGCCTCGCGGCGGCCGGAGGAGGACATGCCAAGACAGTAGAAGCAGGCATCGTGACCCGCCAGTTGCTCGGAGATGGCGGACAGATCGGTGAAGTCCTGGTGGATGACTTCCCGCAGCTTGGGATGGCTGATGCCCAACGGGCTGCGGACCACCACCAGCACACGAGTGACGGCGGGGTCGAGGAGACAGGCGCGCAGTACGCCCTGTCCGACCATGCCGGATGCGCCGAAGATGACGACTTTCACGAGCAGACTCCAGGTGGGGGAAGGGTTCAGGTCCGTTACAGCGGGCTCAAGCCGCCCAGCGCGCCCATGAACTCGGGTGCGTAGCGGTCGCCGATGACCACGCCGTGCGGCGCCACCGCCTCGATCGCGGCCTCGGTATCTAACTGGATAGGTACAAGCGTAGGGGCAGGCGCGCACAGGTGTCAATAACTGGATAGTTACTTGCTAGGGTGGCGAACATGCCTCGGAACTCCAGCGCCACCAAGGCCAGGCTGCTCGACGCGGCGTTCACCGAATTCGCCGCCTACGGCATCGCCGGCGCCCGAGTGGACCGGATCGCCGAGGCGGCAGGTGCGAACAAGCGCCTGATCTACGTCTACTTCGGCAACAAGGAGCAGTTGTTCGACGCGGTGCTGCAACGGGCGATGACGGAGGGTGCCGAGTCGGTCCCGTTCGACGTCGATGACCTGCCCGGATACGCCGGCGCGATCTTCGACCACCTCGTCGCCCGGCCGGACCTGATGCGCCTGCGACTGTGGAAGCTGCTGGAACGCCCCTCCGTCACCGGGCCCGAACCGGACGCCTTCCGGCGCAAGGTCGCGGGCGTGGCCGACGCACAGCAGCGCGGCGTTCTCGCCCCGGGGATGCAGCCGGACGATCTCCTGACCATGGTCCTCGCCATGGCCCAGGCGTGGTTCTGGGCCGCCGAGGACGGCGACCCCGGACCGGTCGGCCACTCCTGGTCGCCGGAGCGACTGGCCCTGCACCGCTCCGCAGTCGTCGAGGCCGCCCGCCGGATCAGCCAGAGGACCGCTGAGGGCTCGTAACGCCGTCCGGTCCCTCACCGGGAACGCCGCAAGGGGGGCGCGCATCGCCCACGCGCCCGCCGGTCCGCGTCAGGCGGTGCGGTGCCGGCCGTCGAGGGAGGGCCGGGTGCCGGGAGTCGCTGCCCGTCAGACCAGGGCCGGCAGACCGAGGATCAGGTCGGCGGCGGCCGTGCGGCCGCCCGCGGCACGTTGCAGCGCGCCGATCCGTTCCGCGTTCTCGTGGAAGGACGGCTCGGTCAGGACCCGGCTGAGTTTGTCCACGACATCGTCGACGGCGATGGTCTCCGGGTGGTCGAGGGTCAGGGAAACCCTGGAGTCCAGGCCGCGTACCGCCTGGTCCCAGCAGTTGACCCACAGGGGGCGTACGACCAGCGGCTTGCCGAAGTAGAGGCCCTCGTGGAAGCCGTTGCCGCCGCCGTGGGTGAAGAACGCCTTGACGGCCGGGTGGGCGAGGACGTCGAGCTGGGAGGGCACCCAGCTCTCGATGCGCAGGTTGTGCGGCAGTTCGCCGGCCGGCGGCAGCAGATGCTGCTGTTCGGCGGGCAGCTTCCACAGCACCTGGTGCTCGTCCGCGAGCCGGCGGGCCACCTCCACGAGGGAGCCCACCTGCTCCCGGGTCAGCCGGGTGATGGTGCCGAAGCCCATGTAGACGACGGACGACTGGTCGTCGAGCCACTTGCGTACCGGATCGTCTCCGGTGGTCTCCGGCAGGGGCGGCAGCACCGCGCCGACGAGGCGCACCTTCTCCGGGATGTCGAACGGATAGTCCAGCTCCGCGACCGAGTTGCACAGCACCAGCTCGGCCTTGTCTATCCGCGTCATCGGGTTCGGCGGCGGAAGCCCCAGCTTCTTGCGGATACGGGCGTCCTCCTGGAGCACTCTTCCCATGGCCGGGTTGAGGAACATGGCCAGGGTGCGGAGCTTGAACAGCTGGTTGGCCACCCGCTGCGCCAGGTTCATCCGGCGCGGCAGCCCCGAATGCGGGACCGGGAAGTCGCGCGGAGTATGCCCCTTGGTGAGGGGATGGTGCGAGGTCAGCACGTTGCTGGGCAGGAACGGCACACTCAGCACGAACGGGATGTCCCGGGACACCGCCAGGTCCACGGCGAACCCGCTCATGCAGTCGACGACCATGAGCGTCGGCCGGACCTCGTCGACGATCTCCTGGAGCCGGCGGAACTTCTCGGCCTGGAGGACGGGCTTGTAGGACTGCCTGATGACCGCGCGATGGGCCCGGAAGCGGGAGGGCTGCGTGACCTGACGGTAGACGTCGTCGGGCCAGGTCACCGCCGACAGCTCCGGAATCACCTCGCCGAGGGAGGCGAACCGGACCGGCGTGCGGCGCACCGTCCCGCGCACGTCCTCCCTGCGGGGCTCGTCGGTGGCGAACCACAGGTCCTCCACGCCCTGGCGGGAGAGTTCACCGGCCAGCACCAGCAGCGGGTTCAGCAGACCGCACTCGGGGAGACTGACGAACAGGATCGGCCGTCGGGCGGATTCCATCAAGTGCCTTGCGCCTTTCGTCGGTGGCCGCGGGTCGGGGAGCGACGCCCTGGGCGATCATCGCCCCGCACTGTGATCTCATGCCGGATGCCGGAAGATCCTTAGACCTCCCGCCGGGTGCCGGACGGGGCTGCCGGCGGAGCCCGTCGCGCCCGTGTTCAGTGCCCGTATTCGGTCGCGGCACCCGGAAAAGCCCTGGAAGCGGCGCCGCGCGAGCCGTGCGGGCCGACGCCGGAGGGCTCCGGTGTGCCATGGCCGGGGAACCGGGCGCCCAGGAGGGACAGCAGTGGCCCGGCCTCGCGCGCGGTCTGCTCGAACACGGCGTCCGGGTCGCACGGCGCGGTGACGGCGCCTCCGACGCCGTAGCGCAGCCGGTGGCCGTTGAACACCGCGGTGCGGGTGGCGAGGCCGAAGTCGGCTGCTCCCGAAAGGGAGAAGTAGCCGATCGCCCCGGTGTGGATGCCGCGTGGCCCGCTCTCCAGCCGGTCCAGGGCCCGCATCGTCCCCGGCCTGGGGGCGCCGGTCACGGAACCGCCCGGGAACGCCGAACGGAACGCCGCCACGGCCGTGGTGTCCTGGCGCAGCCGCGCCCTGACCGTGCTCACCAGACGGTGACCCTCGGGGCACGTCACCACGTCGAACAGCGGATCGACGGTGACGGCGCCAGCCTCGGCGCGGGAACCCAGATCGTGACGTGCCAGGTCGACGAGGGTCAGATGCGCGGCCCGTTCCGGCTCACTGGTGGCGAGGTCCGCGATCAGCAGAGCGTCCTCCTCCGGCGTGCTCCCGCGGGGACGGGAGCCGTTGGTGACCGTGGACTCCGCCCACCCCTGTCGGTCGACGCGCAGGAAACGCTCCGGGGCGGAGCTGAGCACGGACAGCGCGCCGAACCCGAGGAACGCCCCGAACGGCGCCGGGGCGAGCCGCCTCAGGACGCGGTACGCCTGCCACGGGTCGAGGTCCGTCCTGGCCTCGACCATGTTGGCGAGAAAGAGCGCATGAGCCTGCCCCGAGGCCAGTTCCTCCTGGCAGGCGGCGACGAGCTTGAGGTACCTCTCGCGCTCGTGACGCAGCCGCAGACGTGGCCGAACCGGCCGGGAAGGTGCCGGGAAGCGGGCGCCCGGGACGGGCGGAACGGGCGTCGGCGGCAGCGCTGCAAGCCGCGCCGAGGCGAAGGTCAGCCAGGACCGGGCGGGGCCCTCGTCCCCTTCCTCGGCCAGGGCGAGCAGATAGGTGGTGTCCGTGTCGTGGTCGAGGACGACGGCACGGTCGGCGAAGACCATGACGGCGTCCGCTGTTGGTGACCGGTGTGCCCGTGTTCCGCCGCACTCGGCCTTCAACTCGTAGCCCAGGCAGCCGACCCAGCCGAGCGCGAAGTCGAACGGCAGCTTCGGGACCTCCACCGTCAGGGACCGCAGATCCTCGTCGAGCAGGCGCAGGAACGGACTGCGGACCACCTCCGGCGCCGTGCCCGGGGCCCGCACGGAGACGGTGCCCCTGACCACGTTCGCGGTGGCCACCCGGGCGAGCGGCCCGTCCGCGTTGCCGAGGACGGAGACCCGGCCAGGTCCGCCGTCCGTTTTGCTGCTGTCCAGCCAGAAGGGATGGTCACCGGAGCGGAACAGGTGGTCGAAGACCGTCTCCGCCTCCCAGCGCGTCTCCAGCCGTTCGGCCAGCACCCGCAGCCCGCGGCGCGGCGGCCGCGACCGTCCGGCGCCCGGGAGCCGTACCGGCGCCCTTCCGGCACCTGCGGTGACCGCCGGTGCCCTTCTCGTACCTGCGGCGGCCGCCGATCTCGCTCCCGCCCCGGTGTTGACCGCCGCGGCCTTGCGTGGCCCGGCGGTGAGCAGGGAGGGCCCGGCGGTGAGCAGGGACGGTCCGGAGGCGAACAGGGTGGGCCCGCGGCGTGATGCGTGGTGCCGCTCGGTCAGTTCACCGAAGGCGGCCAGCAGTTGACGACCCGTGTCCGTTCCGGCGGATTCCGGGTGGAACTGCACTCCGAACAGCGGCAGGCTCCGGTGGCGCAGCGCCATGACCACACCGTCGTCCGTCGCCCAAGCGGTGGGCTCCAGGACGGGGGAGAGGCCGGTGACCGCGAACGAGTGGTAGCGGACGACCTCCAGGGGGTTGGGCAGATGCCGAAGGAGCCCGGCACCGGTGTGCCGCACGGGAGAGATGCGTCCGTGGCACGGCCAGGGGGCCCGGCTCACCGCACCGCCGTGCAGCAGCGCGATCGTCTGGTGGCCGAGACCCACGCCGAGGACGGGCAGCCGGTCCTGACGGCAGATCTCGGCACTGACGGCGTTGCCCAGGCGGTCGTGCGGGGTGCCCGGGCCGGGGCAGAGCACCACGTTGTCGAAGCCCCTCAGCAGTCCGGGGCGCCAGGAGGGATCGTCGAATCGAACGATCTGGGGCTCCCTGTCGTTCACCTCTGCGAGGAGATGGAACAGGTTGTGGGTGAAGGAATCGTCGTTGTCGACGAGCAGAGTGCGCATCGCGGGTCCTCGCTCCACTGGTGCGGGGACCGGGACCAGGGCGTCGGAGGGAGAGCGTCGTCAGCCGGAACCGGGGCATGCGTCGGTCCCCGTGCTGCGGATTGGGTGGCTCGGGTTCCGGAGGGTGAGAGAAGTGTGCTGATTCCGGCCGAGTGCAATTCGGTCATCAAGCGGGCGCCGCTCGGGCGGTCCCTATTCTTGACAGCGTGACAAGGCGGTTCCACTGCCTGAGAGGAACCGGGTGGGCGAAATTGAGCAGTTTAAGCGCGATCCATCCGAAGGTATTTGCTGTCGGGAACTTAGATGTCTATCCGGGCTCGAATTTCAGGGTGTGGACTCGCGCGGAAGCCCGAGTGCGGCGGGGGTGGTTCGACGATCCCGTGGTTCTCATCGGACGCCCGCTCCTTCCGGTCCGGGCGTGTATCGCCTCCCTATGTGATCTCATGCGCGCCACCGGAAATTCCCTAGTGTCGAGTGCGCGGTCGGGGCAGGTGGAGGGGTGTATGGGTGGCGCGTTGGCGGGGTGATGCGGGTCACGCCTTCCGGCTCGGCGGGTGCCCTCTCGCCGTCGGGGCGTCCGGGTCGGCACCGGGCCGCGGTACCCGGTGAATGACGGACCCGGCGAGCGTTTTCCGGTCGGTCCCGGTGGTCCGCGTGCACCGTGCGACATCTCGCCGCCGGCCATGTGAACACTCGTTGACTTTCGCAAAGCGAGCCACTGGACATGAGGGTCCGACTCGTGCGAACACAGACATCGCCGCGTAATGCTGTTCGGCCGGACATTCGCACGTGAACCGCATGTCTCTGACTTGGCAATAGCTGACTGCACAACTGTTCTGGCATAGAATCTTTGAGTGCCTTCCTCGGACCTGATCGACCACCCCCTCATCACCACGTTCGGCCGCCTCGTGGAGACCCACTGCCATCTGGAGCGGCGCCTGGGTACGGCCATGCAGACGGAAGTCGGCCTGCCCCACCTCTGGTTCGAGGTGCTGATACGGCTCGCCCGCGCGGAGAGAGGTCAGTTGTCCATGAGTGCGTTGGCCGACCAGATCGCCCTGACCACCGGCGGGGTCACCAGGCTGATCGACCGGATCCAGGCGGCCGGCTACGTCGAGCGCTGCCCCTGCCTCAGGGACCGGCGGATCGCCTACGCCGCCATCACCGACGCCGGGCACGACATCCTCGCCCGGGCCGCCGTCGGGCACGTACGCAATCTGCGGGCCTCCTTCGCGAAGTTCAGCGAGGACGACCTGGCCGTCCTGGACGATCTGCTCGACCGCCTCCGGAGTACGACGTGATGCACGGCCGCGACAACGAGCTGACCGCACTCGGCGCCGGGGCGGCCGCCGCCCGCCGCGGCGAAACGGGGTGCGTGGTCCTGACCGCGCCGCCCGGCTACGGCAAGACCGTTCTCCTCGACGCCCTGCTGCGTGCCCCCGCCTGCCGGGACATGACGGTGCTGCGGGCCCACTGCGGCGAGGCGGCCGGAGGCGCCGGGGCCTACGCGGGGCTGAGGGCGCTGTTCACGCCGGCGGGCGCACCGGCCCCGGACCGCCGGGAGCCGGAACCAGGCACGGACAGCCCGGCCATGATCCTGCCCGGTCCCGGGGACGCCCAGCAGTTCGCCCTCACCACGGCCTACCCGGTGTTCCGCCGGCTTGTCGGGCACGTGCTGCGGCTCACTGCGAAGCGGCCACTGCTGCTCGTGCTCGACGACGCCCACCACTGCGACGAACACTCCCTGCGCTGGCTGGAGTTCCTGATGCGGCGGGCAGCCGGGCAACCGCTTCTCGTGGTCCTCGCCCGTGGCTCCGGCACCGAACCGCGCGCTCCCCGGGCCTGGGCCGACCTCCTCGCCCACCCCGCGGTGTCCGTGACACACCTCGGGCCGCTAGGCACCGACGCCGTCGTCAGCCTCGCCGAAGAGGTCTTCGGCGGGCCGGTGCACCCGCTGCTCGCCGAGCGCGTCGCCACGGTCACCGGCGGCAACCCGCGCACCGCCGTAGGACTGCTGCGCGAGCTCAGAAGGCGCGGTGCCGCTCCGGACGAGGCCGGAGCGCGCCAGGCGTGGGACCTCGGCGGCGGCATGGCCGCCCGGGCGGTGCGGCGTGTGCTCGACCGCGAGTCGCCCGCGGTCCGTGGCGTCGCCACGGCGGTCGCGCTGCTCGGCGGCACCCAGCCCCCGGAGCGCCTCGCGGTGCTGGCGGAGGTGGACCGTGCGCAGGCCGACGAGGCGATCGCCGTGCTGCGCCACGCGGGAGCCCTCACCTCCGACGGCACCGCACTGGTGCACGAGGCCGTACGTTCCGCGCTGCGCGAACCGCTCTGCACCGAGCGGACCGCCGACATGCCCGCCCGTGCCGCGCTGCTGCTCAGCGACGCCGGCCGGCCCGCCGAAGAGGTGGCCCGCCATCTGATGCGGATGCCGGGCGTCCTGGAACCCTGGATGACCGCGGTCCTGCGGGACGCCGCCGCCCGGGCCGAGCAGCGCGGCGCCTTCGCCGACGCCGCCGACTGCCTGCGCCGGGTCCTGGAGGCCGAGCCCGACGACATCGAGACGCGACTCGGGCTGGCGCTCGCCGTGGCACCCGGCGACCCCCTGAGCTCCGTTCCGCTGTTCCGCGCGGCGCTCGCCGGCACGGCCGACACCCGCGAAAGAGCAGGCATCGCGGTCCAGTTCGCCATGGCCTGCCTGACCGTACCGCTCCCTGCGGCCTCCCGGGCGGAGATCGTGGGCGCCCTGGAGACCGCCTGGGACGCCCTGACGACCGGCCCCGAGCGCGCCCCCCACCTGCGTGACCAGGTGGCGGCCGTACTGCTGCTCATGGGCCGGCGCGGGACCGGCGTGGCGGCGCGGGAGCACCGCGGCACGGTGACGGCCTCGTACCGGCTGCGCACCGACCGGCACCAGACGGAGGCGCTGGCCGCGCTGCGCACCGCGCTGGCCGGCGACTCCCGTGAGGCGGCCGTGAAAGGCGCCCGGCGCGCGCTGGAGACGACCTCCCCCCAGCAGCCGCCCTGGCTGCGGTTCGCCGCCGCCGCCACACTCGTCCTCGCGGACGAGACCACCGAGGCGCACGCCGCGCTGGACACCATGCTGCGGAGCGCGGGCGACGAACCGACGACCTGGGTCCGGGTGCTCACCGGCTCCCTGAGGTCCCATCTGCTGCACCGTGACGGAGCCCTCGTCGACGCCGCCGCGGAGGCCCGCGCGACGATCGCCGCGGTGGGCCGGACGAACTGCGAGGCCCGGCTGGTGACAGCACGCGCGGTGCTGGCGTCGGTGCTCGTCGACCGCGGCGAACCGCAGCAAGCCGAGCGTCTGCTGGACCGGATCGGGCGCGGCGAGGCGACCGGCTCGGCCCTCGCCTACCTGGTGTACCTGCACACCCGCGCCCGCACCCGCTGGGCGACGGGCCACCCCCGTCAGGCGCTGCGGCTGATGCGCGAGTGCGGCGCCGTGCAGGAGACCGCCGGTGTGCTGAACCCCGTGCTGACTTCCTGGTGGGTGGACAGCTGCCTGATCCTCGCGTCCATCCGGCCTGCCGAGGGCAGGGAACTGGCCGAGCAGGGAGCCGAACGCGCCCGCCGCTGGGGAACGCCCCGCGCTCTCGGCCTTGCCGCCCTCGCCGCAGGCGCCCTCACACCGGGCCGGGCCGGGCTCGACCTGCTCGCCGAGTCGGCCCACCAACTGTCCCGGTCGCCCGCGGTGTCCGCGTACGCCCGCGCCGAATACGCGCTGGGCCGGGCCCTGCTGGTGCACGGCGACGAGGCCGGCGCCCGGGAGCGGCTGCGCCAGGCGGCCGGAATCGCGGGGGGTTGCGGGGCGCTCGCGCTGGCGGAGTCGGCCCGCAGCCTGCTGCTCTCCGCCGGGGGACGCATGGGCCAGGCCGCCGACGCGCCGACCGGAGGCCTGCTCACCACCACCGAGCTCAAGGTGGCCGGTCTCGCGGTGTCCGGGGCGAGCAACCGCCAGATCGCGCAACGGCTGTTCGTCACGGTACGCACCGTGGAGTCCCATCTGACCAACGTCTACCGCAAGCTCGGGGTGCGTCGACGGGAGCAGCTCATGGACGCGCTGCGCGCCGTGCACGGCGGCTCCTGGCCGGGCCGGCCGGTGCTGGAAGGGGCGTGAGGGTCCGTCCTGTCGGGAACTCACGCGCCGCAGACACGAACGGGGGCAGGAAGACAGGGTGATGGACGGATGACGGGGTGGACCCCATCTCCCCATGCGTGGTATCGCACACGGTCGGCGGCGGCCGTCGAGGATCCGCCGTCCCGCGTCCGGGCGCGGGAGCGGTCGATGATGACGGCCGTCCTCGACGGGCTCGACACCTCGGGCCCGGTGCTCGTCACACTGGCGGGCCGAAGCGGCCTCGGCCAGTCCGCGCTGGTGCGCTGGGCCGCCGACCGGGCCGCCGCGTCGGGCCGCCGCGTGCTGCGCGCCCGGGCGGCGCTGTCGGAGTCGGAGCTGCCGTACGGGGTGGTCTCGCAGCTCCTCGAACCGCTGGACCTCACGGCGGCGCCTCCGGGGCCGACGCGGCACGAGCCCTTCCCGGGGCTGGCCGCGCTGCTGCGCGCGGCACGGACGTGTCCGACCGTCCTGGCCGTCGAGGACGCGCACTGGCTCGACCGGGAGTCGATGCACTGGCTCCAGGCGCTCCTGCGAAGATCCACCGGCACATCGCTCGCGGTGGTGTGCGGCGGTGACGACGCGGCGGCGGCCGATCCCGGATGGTCCGGTCGGCTCGGCTCCGTGCCCGGCCCGGCCGCCCACCACCTGACCCTGGCACCGCTGCCCCCGGACGAGATCGCCACCGAGGTGGACCGGGTGTGCGGACGCGCGGACGAGGCGTTCACAGCCGAGGCCGGCCGGATCAGCGGCGGTCATCCAGCGGTGCTGCACGACCTGTTGCAGCGGTTCGCCGCGCTCGGCCACCGGCCGGCCGCGGCCAAGGTGCCGGTGCTGCGGACGACCGGCACCGCCGTCCTCGGCGACCACCTGACGAGCGCCGTGCGCACACTCGGCGCCGAAGCGGGCGAGGTGGTGCGGGTGCTGGCGGTCTGCGGAGACCTGCTCGACTTCCCCCTCGTGCGCACGCTCGCCCGCGCCGGCTCACTCAACGAACGCCGGCTGCGGGCGGCCCTGACCCGGACCACCGGCATCCGGGCGCTGCCGGACGGCCGCCTCGCGGTCGACCCGGCCCTGCGGGTCCGCGTGCTGGAGGAGATGACCGCCGACGACCGGGCCGACCTGCACATCCGGGCCGCCGAACTCGCCCATCGCTCCGGAGCCGAGGACCGTGCCGTGGCCGGCCTGCTGCTCGCCGGGCGCCCGACCGGGTCCGCCTGGGCGATCCACACCCTGCGACGCGAAGCGGACCACGCCGTACGGGAGGGCGAGCACGACCGCGCCGCCGCGCTCCTGGCGCGTGCGGCGGAGGAGGAACGGGACCCCGGCGAGCGCGACCGCCTCCGCCTCGAACTGGCCGCCGTCCACCTGGTCACCGAACCCGAGGCCGGCGACCTGCGGATCGAGCGGCTGATCCGCACACCGCAGACCCCCGCCGCCGTACGCCTGCACGCCGCGGACCTCGGCCTCACCGGTGGCGGCACCGACGTGGTGCGCCGGTCGCTCACCGACGCGCTGACCACCGCGGCCGCGTCCGAACGGGACGACCTGCTCGCGCTCTTCTGGGCCGCCGACCCCACCGGTCAGGCGATCGGCGCGCCCACCGTACCCACGGTGCCACCGCTGCCACCGCGCCCGGCCTCACCCGCGCAGGCCGCCGTGCGCGCCTGGCAACTCGCCCTGTACGGCGAGAGCCTGGACGAGGTCGGGAGCCTGGCCCGGGCCGCCCTCGCCGACGACCGGCGGCCGGACGGCCCGCTCATCCAGACCGTTCTGGCCGCCTGCAAGGCCCTCTGCCTCGCCGACGCGCTCGACGACGCCGAGTCCGGCCTGAACCGGCTTCTCGGCGCACTCGACGGCAGCAGGCTCCGGCTCGCCGCCCCCCAGATCCTCGCCCTGCGCGGCGAACTCAACACCCGCCGAGGCCGGCACGCCCAGGCCGATCGCGACCTGGAGGCCGCCGAGCAGGGGGCGAGCCGGCTCGGCAGGTCGGATGCCCTGCTGCCCCATCTGTACGGCATCCGCGCCATCGTGGACGTGGAGAGCGGCCGTGAGGACGCCGCACGCGAGCGTGCCGCCACGCCCCTGCCACCCGCCGCGGAGGACAGCGAGCACTGGCCCCGCCTGCTGTTCGCGCGCGGCGTGGTCGCGCTGCGCGGTGGCAACCCCGTCGAGGCGCGCGACCAGTTCCGGGAGTGCGGCCGTCGGCTGCTGAGCCGTCATCACCTCAACTCCGCACTGGTACCGTGGCGTTCGCTGACGGCACTGACCTGCCACACCCTGGGCGAGTCGGCCGAGGCGCGGCGGCTGAGCGAACAGGAACTGGCGCTCGCCCGGCGCTGGGGCACGGGCAGCACCCTCGCCTGGGCCCAGTTGACGGCTGTGCTGGTGGCCGGACGTGAGGACCGCCTGACGGGCATCCGCTCGGCCATGGGAGCGGTGCGCTCGGCGCCCACCGGCCCGGAGTACGCCCGGGTCCTGGCGGAGTACACCGCCCTGGAGATGACCGAGAACGGCGGTGACCGGCGGATGGCCGCCCTGTCGCTCGCCGAACTGAGCGCGCTCACCGCCGCTCACCCGGCCGCCCCCATGGCGGTCAGAGCCCGCGCCCTGGCCGGAGCGGCCACCGGAACGGTGTCGGTCCCCGGCTGGGACGCCCTCTCGGAGGCCGAGCAGCAGTCGGCGCTCCTCGCCGGCCGCGGCCGCAGCAACCGCGACATCGCCGCGCTCCTGGGGATCTCCAGCCGTGCGGTCGAACTCCGGCTCGCCCGCGTCTACCGCAAGCTGCGGATCAACGGGCGTCAGGAACTGCGGGAACTGGTCCGCGCGATGGAAGGACACTGAACGGGATGCTGCTCGAACGAGGTGCCGAGCTCGCGGCGGTGCGACAGGCCCTGCGTGCCGCCGCCGAGGGGCGCTCCTCCGTCATGGTGCTGGCCGGGCCCCTCGGCATCGGCCGCTCGGCGCTGTTGCACGAACTGCCGCGCTGCGCCGACGAGGGCACCGTGCATGTGCTGCGGGCCGGCGCCGCACCGACGGAACAGGGGCTCGCCCACGGTGTGGTGCGTCAGCTGTTCGACAGCCTGCTGACCACGGCATCCGGACCGGTGCGGAAACGACTGCTCGCCGGCGCGGGGGCCGCCCGGCAGGTGCTCGGCGACGACGTGGTGCCCGGCCCCGACGCCTCGGACGGGACGGTTCTGCGCGATCTGCGTGGCCTGCTGGCCACGTTGAGCGCCGCGGCGCCCCTGCTCGTCCTCATCGACGACCTTCAGTGGACGGACCCCCGGTCGCTGAGCTGGCTCGCCCGTCTCGCCCAGCGGCTGGACGGACTGCGGCTGCTGCTCGTGTGCACCCTGCGGGACGGCGATCCCGGCTCGCGCGACCCGTTGGTGCAGGAGCTGGTGGCCTCGGCCCGCGTTCTGCGACCCAAGCCCCTGTCCCCGGCCGCCACCGGTCAACTCGTTCGCACGCACCTGGGGGAACCCGCAGACGACGACTTCGTCCACGCCTGCCACGAACTCTCCCGCGGCCGCCCGCTGTTCCTCCGGTCGGTACTGTCCGAAGCCGCCCTCACCGGCTGCGCGCCCGTGGCCGCGAGCACCGGCCTCCTGCACACGGCGCACCCTGCCCAACTCCGCGACCGTTTAGTGAACTGCCTGCTGCTCCAGCCCCAACCGGTCCGGGACGCGGCGGCCGCGATCGCCACGCTGGCCGGGCACGAGGATCCCGCACTCCTCGGCCGCCTCGCGGGACTCGACGAGGTCGGTCTCACGACGGCGCTGCGCGTCCTGCGCCAACTGGGGCTGACGGCCGAGGAGGACGAGACCCGCTTCGCCCACCCGTCCGTACGGGAGGCCGTCGAATGCTCGATGAGCGCCGCCGAACGGCAGCGCTGGCAGGAGACCGCCGCGGTGGTCCTGTACGACAGCGGGCTTCCGGCGGAGCAGGTCGCCGCCCAGCTCCTGGAGGTTCCGACGCCCGGCTACGCCTGGGCCGTCCCGGTACTGCGCAGCGCGGCGGACGGCGTACGCCGCAAGGGGAGGCCGGAGTTGGCCGCCCGGTATCTGCGCCGGGCGCTGCTGGAAACGGTGGAGCAGGACCGGACCAGGGCCCAACTGCTGGTCGAGCTGGCCGCTGTCGAGTTGTCCTTCGACCCTCCGGCCGCCGAATCCCATGTCGCGCAGGCGCTCCCCCTGCTTCCCACGGCCCGTGACCGAGCCGCCGCGGTGCTGCGGCTCTCGCCCTGTGTGACCAGCCCCGTGACCCCGTCGGGCGCCGCGCTGCTCAGGCGCGCCGTCGACGACCTCGTCGACCCCTGCGTGCGCGACGACTCCGGAGGCGAGGAGGCTCTCGGCCTGGAGGCGAGACTGCGGTACGCGGGTCTGGACGACTATGCCCAACTCGCCGACGCCGTCGCGAGACTGCGCGTCCTGGAACCCCCGGTCCGCTCACGCGGCGGCAGGGAACTGCTGGCCGTGCTGCTGCACGCGGCGACGCTCAGCGCCGACGGAGAGGCGTCGGAGGTCGTACGTCGGGCCCGCACTGTCCTCGACTGGGAACCGGCGACCATCGTGGGCGGTGGTTCGGTGATGCAGCTCGTGCTGTTCTCCCTGGTGGGCGCCGACGCCCTGCAGGCCGCCGAGTCCTGGCAGAACGCGGCGGAGCGCGGCGGCCACGGAGACGACGGCGCCGATGCCATGACGCACGCGCGGCGCGCGCTGTTCCACATCGCGCGCGGCCGGCTGCCCCAGGCCCGGGAGCAGGCGGAACACATCGTCGAACTGGCCGGCACGATCCGCGAGGAGAGCCGCTGCTTCGTCTACGGTGTGCTGGGCGCGCTGGCGCTGTCGACCCGTGACATGCAGCTCAGCTCACGCATCGTGGGCGATACGGCCGACCGGTGCCTCGGGCCGATCCCGTCCGCGCTGCTGAGCCTGCTCCGGATGGCGGAGCAGGCCCAGGAGGGCGATGCCGAAGCGGCGTTGGAGACGGCCATGGAATGCGGCCGGCAACTGGAGTGCGCGGGCTGGCGCAATCCCGTTCTGTTCCCCTGGCGCCCCTGGGCGGTCTCCCTCTCCCACCAGCTCGGCGACCATCACCTGGCCCGGACCCTTGCGGCGGAGGAGTACGCGCGGGCGAGGGAGTGGGGGGCGCCGGTGGCCATCGGCCGCGCGCTGCGGCTGCGCGCCCGCACCGACGGGGCGGACGAGCGGGTCGATCTGCTGCGGGAGGCGGTGGGAACACTGCGCGAGTCCGCCAACCAACTCGAACTCTTCATGGCAGTGCGGGACTTGGGGCGGCAGCTGGGTGATGGCACCGAGGCCCGGGAGTCCTTGCGTGAGGCCGGTGAACTGGCGGAGTCCTGCGGCGTTCCCTGGCTGCCCGGGCCGGTCACCGGGGAGGGCAGGCCCTCGGCCCCCGCCGTACGGACGGCACTCACCCGTACCGAGACCCGGGTGGCATCACTCGTTGTCAACGGCCTCACCAATCAGGAAATTGCAGCTGAACTTCAAGTGAGTGCCCGGGCTGTGGAAAAGCACCTGACTAACTCCTATCGTAAACTCGGCATTACGGGCAGGCGAGAGTTGGCCGCGGTTGTGCAGGAATCCGGGGTGCATGCTCCCGGCTGATCGGGCATTCGGTCCCAGCGTTCCGGAGGTGTGCTCTCTGACCTGCGGTTTAGCAACCGTACCGAACCTTGTGTGCGGTGCCCGGGCGAGACACCGAACCTTCTCCCGCCACTCCACAGAATCGGCGCGATCGGGCCGGTTCACGTTGACCCGGTCGCCGTCAACTCTCTAGAGTTCCTGGTGTGGTTCCAGTGGTAATGGCGAATTGAGCGGTCGGGAAAACCGAGTGTTTCTCGGCTTTCCTCTTCCGTGTGGAAGGAGAGAGGAAAGCCCTGGAGGACCGGTGACTGTCCCGACCGGGAAGACCATCGGAACCCGCTACCTGTTCACCCATCTCATGAGTACCAACCGCTGCGCAGACCGACGGTCCGGTGACGGTGACGAGAAGTCGCTGCCCGGCAACGTTGTCAGACGCGTGAGGCACTGCACGTCGCCGTACTCGCCGGCGTGCGCCCTCCACGCAGGGTCCCCCGGGCGCCCTCGTGCCGAGCCGTCTTGCCGGGCCCGAACCCATCGGGTCCACCGCGCGCGGAGTACACCCCCCACCGCACGAAGGGCGATTATGCCGCAGGTCACCAACTCACGACGTGAGGCGATCACGCTCACGTCCACCCTTGCCGCTTCGGGCAAGGGGACCGCCCGCGACCTTCCGGAGGGCGGCCGATCGCCGCAGACCGCGCCACTCGACGAGGGTCGCCTCAACATGGCCCGTCTCGACCGGTCCCTGACCATCCAGCAGGCCAGTGAGGGCTTCTTCTGGCAGTTCGGAGGCTCGTCCGCGGACCTGTGCGGCCGGACCTTCAGCGATCTCGTCCACCCCAGTGTCCAGCAGCCGCTGATGCGGCAGTTCACCGGTCTGATCGAAGGCCGGCGTGACCGCTTCGCCACCGACGTCATCGCGGTGGGACGGGACGACGCCACGTTCACCGCCCCGTTGACGGCCCTCATGGTGCGCGGCGGTCTCCCGGACGAGTCCTCGATCCTGGTCATGATGCCCAGCGCGCAGAACGACCCGGCCGACTCGGAGGTCGTCGGCGGACGCGGCAAGAAGCTCCTGAGCCAGATCGACGCCCGGATCCTCGAAGGCATAGCCTCCGGACTCTCCACGATCCCGCTCGCCTCACGGCTGCACCTGAGCCGGCAGGGCATCGAGTATCACGTGACCTGTCTGCTGCGGAAACTCCGGGTGCCCAACCGGGCGGCGCTGGTGTCCCGCGCGTACTCCATGGGCGTGCTGAAAGTCGGCGTCTGGCCGCCGAAGGTGGTCCCGGACTTCATCAAGGACTGACGCCACGGAACACACCGGCGGCCGGCCAGGCTCAGGCCCGGCCGCCGGTGCGGGTCTCGCACGAGCCGTCCGCCGAACCGGACGGCTCGTATCAAGTAGTGAAGGCATCCACCGTCAACTCGCAGGATTTCGGATTCAGTTGTTGACGTCGGCCGGTGGTGGGGATACAACCCGGAGAGAGCGCTCTCACGTCTGCTACCGCTCCACCCCCACGCACGCCGAACCGGCTTGAGGAGACCTGTATGCAGCCCTTCTCCGGCGTACTCACCCGCAGACCGGCGACCACCGCCCGTGCCCGTACGGCACTCGGCCTGGTCGTCGTCCTGCTCGCCGCCTGCTTCGCCGCTCTGACACCGTCGTCCGCGCACGCCGCGGACCAACTGCTCTCCCAGGGGCGGCCCGCCGTGGCGTCCTCGGTCGAGAACGACACCTTCCCGGCCTCCGCCGCGGTCGACGGCAACACCGGCACCCGCTGGTCCTCCGCCTTTTCCGACCCGCAGTGGCTCCGGGTGGACCTCGGATCCGTCCAGCAACTGACCCGCGTCACCCTCAACTGGGAGGCCGCGTACGCCAAGTCCTTCCAGATCCAGACGTCCAGCGACGCGAACACCTGGACCACCGTCTACTCCACCACCAACGCCACCGGCGGCACCCAGAACCTCGCCGTCACCGGCAGCGGCCGCTATGTGCGCGTCTACGGAACCGCGCGAGCCACCCCCTACGGCTACTCCCTGTGGGAGTTCCAGGTCTACGGACCCGGCGGCACCACCACGCCGCCGGACGACTTCTGGGGCGGCACCAGTGACATTCCCGCCGCGAAGAACGCCGTCGAGGTGAAGATCCTCAACCGCACCAACGGCAAGTACCCCGACAGCCAGGTGTACTGGAGCTTCAACGGCCAGGTCCACTCCATCGCCGAGCAGCCCTACCTCGACATGCCGGCGAACTCGGCGGGCCGCATGTACTTCTACCTCGGCTCGCCCAACAGCCCCTACTACGACTTCATCGAGTTCACCGTCGGCAACAACGTCTTCAACGGCAACACGACCCGCGTCGACGCCTTCGGACTGAAGCTCGCCATGCGCCTGCACTCCAAGGACGGCTACGACGTGGAGGTCGGCGAGAACCGGCAGACCTTCGCCGAGGACCGCGCCACCACCTTCCAGCGGTTCACCAGCGCGGTTCCCGACCAGTTCAAGGTGCTGGCCCAGACCCAGGCCCCCTACCGGATCATCGCCCCCGGCAGCGACCCCAGCTTCCGCGCGGGCGGCGCGAACGCCAACTACTTCACGTCCTACGCCCAGTCGGTCGGCGTGAACGCGGCCACCTCCGACATCTTCGGCTGCGCCGCCTCCCTGGCCGGCAACCCCGACATGTGCGCCGCCCTGAACCGGCATGTCGCCACACTCCCGGCCGCCCAGCAGTCCGACCCGGCCCAGTACTACAAGGCGGCACCGGCCAACTACTACGCCAAGTTCTGGCACGACAACGCTATCAACCGGCTCGCCTACGGCTTCCCCTACGACGACGTGGCGGGCCAGTCCTCGTTCATCTCCCACGGCAACCCGCAGTGGCTACTGGTGGCCGTCGGCTGGTGACCGACCACGAGAGGGTGCCCCGGGGCCGCGCTGACAGTCGGCCCCGGGGCACCCTCTCCTCGCGTACGCGCCCGGAGCGGAAACCAGCGCTTCTCTACTCAAGCAGCGGCTGGTCAGCAAGCTCGCCGTTCCCTGGGCACCTCACGGCAACGGCCCATTCGCGAGCGAGCAGGACCGCATCGAAGCGCTCCGCGCTCTGCTCGTCCACCAGACACAGCGAAATCATTCCACTTGTCGCCGGGGTGTTCTGGTCACGGCAGTTCTCGACAGTCTCACCGAACCTCGAGCGGCGCTCCCACAGGCACCAGCGATCTGAGTCAGTCGAAGAGGGCAATGAGTCCGTTTACCCAGATCGCGAGGAACGCAAGGGCCGCCACCAGGCATCCGGCCCCTGCCAGGAAGCCGGCGAAGGCGCCTTTCCTGCGGTCCGCCTTCTCGCCGGATGGCACCGTGTCCCAGTCGACGGGGTGTCCCATGACATCGGAGCAGGCTGCTCGTACTGCTGTCAGTTGCTCTCTGGCAAAGGTTGTGCGGGCAAGGGACTCCGGGCCCTGCCAGGCAAGTGCCCGCAGCCGCCGCGGAGCTGTGTGGTATCTGGCCTCGAAGGCGGAGGTCTCAGCTGCGTCCCTGTCGTGTTCGAGGTACATCCAGCGGCCTGCTTCTGCGGGGTCTCCGTACAGGCGGTACACCTCGGCCAGGCGTCGGCGAAGCATCAGGTCGTTCGGAAACGAAGACACCAGGCCGCGCAGGCGCTGGCGCGCGACGGGGACCCGGCCAGCGGCCAGGTCTGCATCGACTCGGGTCAGGGTGTCTCTGAGAGGCATGAACGCATGATCGGGTACCGCAGTGACCACCGTCGACCTGGTTTTGTCGCTCAGTACTCGCTCGCCCCCAAGGTTGAGGGGTGCGGGCCGGCAGTTTGCCTGCTGGTCGGTCAGCAGGTGACCGGTCGGGCGAGCACCAGCCAACTCCTCGATCAGTCCGCCGAGATGTGCACGGGATAGGCCGCAGAAGGCAGGATGAGACAAGGCCGCACGGGCCCAGGCTGACGTCACAGTCCTCCCAACCCGTACGGCCGTCGTCGCCTCACGGGTGGTGGTCTGCCTGACAGTGGCTACTCGACGGGCTCGGCGATCAGTGCCGTGGCCACAGAGCGGAAGCCGAGTCGGGCATAGATCCGGGCGACGTCATGGTCGCCCGCGGACAAGAAGACGGTCTCGATGCCTCGCGACCGGGCGTCGGCCACCAGCACTGCGGTGACCGCGTGCGCAAGACCCTGACGGCGCGCGGTCGGCAAAGTTCCCACCCCGACGATCTCGGTGACCGCTCCGACCGGCTGGTGCTGACCGGCGCACAGCGCCATGCTGTCCTCCATCGCGGCGGCAACGCACGTCAGGCCGGCCAGAATGCGTGCCATCGCGCGTCCCACCGACCCGTCACCGGCACGGCCGCGCACCGCCTCGCCGAGTTCCGTCAGGCCGGCTGCACCGCCACCGGTGCCAGGCTCGGCGAAAGCCAGGTGAGGAAGGGCCAGCGCGCTCGGCAGCACGGGATCGTCCGGCCCGACGGTCCGAACCGCCACACCGTCGGCCACCTCGGGCACGGTGGGAGTCGGTACGTCCGGGCCGAGCACCATCAAGGGGTGCTCGTGTACCGCAAGTCCTGCCTGCTCGACCGCGGCCCGCAGCGCGGGCGCGGTCTCGGCGACCCACTCGAAACTCTCCGGGATGCCCAGTTCCCGCTGCCGGGCTCGGACCCTGTTCACTTCGGCGGCACTCACCGCTCCGGACCATCCCAGGGTCGGACGTGCATAGAAGGGCCAGCCCTGCCCCTCTCGTATGAACAGCGTCAGCGGCCCGAAGTCTTCGACTCGGGCGCCGGAACGGGGAACCGCGTCGTAGTACTGCTCGAGCCGGTTCAGCAGCTCACGGCGATCAACAAGATCCACAGACGTCACGCCGAGCATCCAAGCAGGAGCTCGGGAGCCGCTGCCACCGTATTACGTCCTGTCACGGCCGGCTCCCGGTGAAGCGACGAACCAAGTCGTCAGCGAGGAGTCGCCGCCCCGGGTGTGGGAATGGCCCGGGACCGCTCCGGGGTGGCCGGAATCGTGCGGGCCGGGCCGGGTCCGGCCGTTCTGCGCGTGCCGGTCTCCACGGTGCGGCTCGGCGTGCTGGCGGTCCTCCTGGTCGCGGCGTCCTCGCGGGGGCTGGGGGCGGCGGAGTCCGAGGGGCGAGCCGTCCGTGCCGTCGTGGGAGAGGGGGACGGTGTGGTCGCGGCGGGCGGTGGGGGCGGCGGCGCCAGGGGGACCGTGGGCGTGACGGGGGCGGAAGGGGCCGACGGATGCAGCGGCAGTACCACGACGGCGACCGCCGCACAGGTCACGGCCGCTCCGGCCGCGGCCCGCAGCAGCCTGCGGCGGCCGGCCGCGCGGCGGATCGCCTCGTAGCGGCCCGGGGGCGGGCCGAGACGGTCGGCGGGAGGCCGCAGGATCACCGCGAGCGGGTCGTCGGGCGCGAACTCCGGGTCGTTGTCAAAGCGAGTGGTCAAGGCTTCTCCTGAGGTGGACGCGGAGCAGTTCTCGGGCCGCATGGAGGTCGGCTTTGACGGTTCCTTCCTTGCGTCCGGTCAGCACGGACACCTCCCGGATCGGCATGTCAGCGTAGTAGTGGAGCAGGATCGGGACGCGCAGCCGTTCCGGCAGGGACTGCACGAGCAGGCGCACCGACGGGTCCGTCTGCTCGGAGTGCGGGCGGATGGCGGCCTCGGTGGTGGCGCGGCGCACGGCGCGGCGCTCGCGTTCCTGCTTGCGCCAGTGGTCGCGAACGATGTTGGCCGCGGTCACGTAGAGGAAGCCGTGCGGCTCCTCCACTGACGTCCAACGGGCCCAGAGCCGGGTGAACGCCTCGGAGGCGATCTCGTGGGCCGTCTCGTCGTCGTCGACGAGCCGGCGGCACCAGCCGGCGAGGCGCGGGTACAGGGCGGCGAACAGTTCGGCCGCTGCCTTGTCGCGGGACCGTTTCAACGCTCTCCAGGGTCGGGGTGCCGGTTCGGGCACGAGCGGGTGGGGGAGGGGGCTGCGGGTGGGCGGCTGCTCCTGAGGAAGGATGCCGGGCCGGCGGTGCAGTGTTCCGCCGGCCCGGCCGCTGTCGCCGTATCGGCCGTCGCCGTCAGCGGATGACGGCACTGAGGACGGCGAACACGATCACGTTGTCGCGGTAGCCGTCACCGTCGCGCGGGCCGCCGCAGGTGATGAGCCGCAGCTCCGGGCGGTCCACGTTCCCGTAGACGTCGTCGGTCGGGAAGCGCGCCTTGGCCACCGTCCGGGTGGACGTGACGGCGAACCGCGCCTGTGTGCCGTTCTCCAGGCGGGCGACGATCGTCTCGCCGGTCCGCAGCCGGTCCAGGTGACGGAAGACTCCGTCGCCGTAGGGGCCGACCGTGACATGGCCGAGGACGACCGACGGCCCGAGCTGCCCCGGTGTGGGGGAGTTCCGGTACCAGCCCGCCCGGTCGTGTGCGGTGACCGGGGGCACCTGCACGGTGCCGTCCTGTTCCAGCCCGAGGCTCAGCAGCGGGGTGTCGACCCCGATGGCCGGGATACGGAGCCGGACCGGGACGGAACGCGGCAGGGGGCGCGGGGAGCCGGTGGCATCCGGCGCGGCCGGCGTGGTGCCGGCCGTGTCCGGGGTGCCGCCGCGGGCGGTGGGGTGGGAGGTCACGGAGGCGTCCCTCCCCGCGCCGCCGCAGCCCGCGAGCAGTCCGGCCAGCGCCGCGGTGCCGAACGCGCGCCTGGAGAGCGGTGTCATGCGCCGGTCGTCCGGCGCTTGCGGACGACGAGGACGGCCCCGCCGGCCACGACGAGCGCCATGCCGGCGCCGCCGCCGATCAGACCGTCCCGGGAGCCGGAGTCCTGGGCGGGGGTGGTGACACCGGTGTCGGGCGCGCCCGCGGGCACCGCGCGGACCTGGCCGCGGGCCGGGGCACGGGTCGGCTCGGCGGCCGGCGCGGCCGGCGCGGGCGTGGCGGCCCTGGTCGGGACCGGGGAGGGGGTGGCGGCCCGGCTGGGGACCGGGGAGGGAGCGTCCCCGTCGGCGAAAGCGGGTGCGGTTCCCGCCAGCACGGCAGTGCAGGCGACTGCCGCGACGGTGAGGATGGTTCGGCGCATCGATTCGCTCTCTTTCGTCGGCGCCCACCGGGTCGGCGGGCGGTTGCGGATCGAGCGGAGAGACGAGGCGGGGCGGGACCGGGTTGTAAAGAGATGGCAAAGGCGGGTTTCCGGGCGGTCGGAAGGTGATCGACGGGGCAGATCCGATCGGGCTGCGCCTGCTGTTGTCCGCCGCGTTCGTCCCGGTCTTCGCCGCGGCGACCGCGTACTTCGCGGTGTGGGCGGTGGACTCGGTCCCGGGGACAGCCCGGGACCGGGCCCGCTGACCACCATCGCCGTCGTGTGCGGCGTGCTCACCCTTCTGGCGGCGATCGACCTGACGGTCGTCGCCCGCCGCGGCCGACGCAGGAACCCGGCACTTCGGTCCCTGCTCGATCTGCTCGACCTGGTTCAGGCGTGAACGGGACTTCACCACGACAAGCCGCTGAGCTGCTCACCACGCGCCTCGCGGTGCTGATGCCGCCAAACCGCGCTGGCGGCGAGTGAGTCCCGGCGCGGCCGTGTGCGGGCGTGGGTCAGTGGTCCTCGTGGTGGTGGGTCCACGCCTTCTCGCGCAGGGCCGCGCTCGACAGTACGTCCGCCGCCGTGCACGCCAGTGCGCCGGTCACGGCGACGAGGGTGTCGCGGGCCCGTGGGGAGGCGGCGGCCGCGGCGAACTCGGGGGTGTGGTCGGACCCTTCGTCGGTGATGGCGACGAAGGGGTGGATGGCGGGCACGCGCGTGCTGACGTTGCCGATGTCCGACGAACCCAGGTAGACGCCGGGCACAGGCGGGGTCAGCGTGATCCCGGCCCGTGACAGGTGCTCGGCGAACCGCTCGGACAGCACGTCGCTGTCACGGAAGTGCTCGTAGCGGAGCGTCGTGCGTTCCATCTCGGCCCTGGTGTCCGTGGCCAGCGCGACGCCCTCGGCGCACGCGCGCAGCTGCCCGGTCAGGACCCGCAACGCACGGCTCGTCTCCGCGCGCAGGCCGAACAGGCCCTCCGCGTACTCCGGGACGATGTTGGTGGCCGTGCCCCCGGCGGTGATGATGCCCTGGACATGGGAGGCTTCCGGCAGGCGCCGGCCCAGCGTGGTCAGGACGTTGAACAGCTCCACGAGCGCCAGGAGCGCGTCGATGCCTTCGGCCGGGCTGCCGGTGGGGTGCGCGGCGCGGCCGTGGAAGGCCACGCGGTACTGCACCGACGCGGTCAGCGGCGCCCGCGTCCAACTGCACACCCCCGGGTGGAACATCAGTGCGGCGTCGACGCCGTCGAACACACCGGCCTCCACCTCCACGACCTTTCCGCCGCCGCCCTCCTCGGCCGGGGAGCCCACCGCCATCACACACCCGGCCGAGCCGTCCAGCACCGTGTTCAGCGCGAGAGCCGCTCCCAGGCCGGCGGCCGCGATGAGGTTGTGCCCGCAGGCATGGCCGAGGCCGGGCAGGGCGTCGTACTCGAGCAGCAGCGCCACGGAGGGGTGGCCGTGACCCGTGCGGGCGGTGAACGCGGTCGGCATGTCGGCCACCCCGCGCTCCACCGCGAACCCGGCCCGTTCCAGCTCGCCCGTCAGCAGGGCGGCGGCCCGGTGCTCGGCGAAGGCGTACTCCGGTTCGGCGTGCAGGCTGAGGGCGACGTCCCACAGCAGGTCCGCCCGCTCGCCGACCGCCGCGCGAAGCCTGTCGTGGACGTCGGCGCTCACGTCGTCGGGCGTACGGGCCACCTGATCTCCTCGGGGTGCGGGAGCCGGTCGTGAGGTGTCCACCGCCGGGTGCCACTCTCCCGGGCCGCGACACCTCCGGGTTTCGACGACGCCACCGGTGCGACACGTGCGGTGAGCGGCGGGCGGACAAGCTACTCCGGTCGGGCGTCCCCCGCGGCCGACGCGTGCCGCTGGGGCGGCGTGCACATGACCGCGACGGCCGCCGCGTCGTCGGTGAGCCGGCCCCCGACGTACGCGAGGAGGTCGCCACGCAGACGTCGGAGCACGTCGTCGGGCGCGCGGTCGCCCCACGCGGAGAGGCGTTCGGGCAGCACGTAGAAGGCGCCGGACTTGTCACGGGCCTCGACGACACCGTCGGTGTAGAGCAGCAGCAGGTCGTCCTCCTCGAAGGGGAACTTGTCGAGGAGGTAGTCGCCGCAGTTGAACTCGCCGAGTCCGAGCGGCGGCGCCGAGGGGCTGCGGTCGAGCGGCACCACCGTGCCGCGGTGCAGCATGAGCGGCGGGGGGTGCCCGCAGTTGACCATGTGGACGCAGCCGCCGTGGTCGGGGAAGTCGAGAAGCACCGCCGTGACGAACCGCTCCTCGCCGCTGTTCTCGCCGCTGTGCGGATCCCATCTGACGCTGCCGTCAAGGTGGGCGGCCAGGGCGGGCAGGTTCTCCTGGCGGTGGGCGAACCCGTAGAAGGATCCGAGCAGCATCGCGGCGTCCCCGACCGCCGCCAGCCCCTTGCCCCGGACGTCGCCGATGAGCAGCCGGGTGCTGGTGTGGGTGCGCGCCGCGGCGTACAGGTCGCCGCCGATCTGCGCCTCGGCCTCGGCGGCGAGGTAGACGGAGGCGACGGTCAGCGGCCCGATCCGGTCCGGCAGTGGCCGCAGCAGCACCTTCTGCGCGGCTTCGGACACGGAGCGCACCTGGCTCAGCACGCGCCTGTGCCGGTCGCGTACCGCCGTGAAGGCGACCACCACGATCGCGCCTGCGGCCAGCGCGGCGATCTCCCCGTCCCGGCTCGCGATCCCCGCCGTGTGCTGGAACGAGGCCACCGTGAGCCGGGCTCCCACGGCCAGGACACCGACCAGCGCGGTGAGCCGGGGTCCGGCGAACGCGGCGGTGACGGCGGGTGCCGCCATCAGCAGCGGTCCGAGCTCGACGTACGCCGGAGTCAGGGCGTCGATGAGGGATATCAGCGCGATCAGCGCGAACGGCAGTGCCACCAGCGCACGCCTCGGCCGCCCCCGCACCCCCGTGAACAGTTCATTGGCTCCCATGGCCGTCACCCAGACCTACCCTGCGGCCTTCGGTGTTCGCGCCGGGCTGACGCCGCCGGAACTTACAAGGCTCATACAAGACCATATAGCGACAAAGCGACCGCCGTGCGAGTGCACCGTCGCCCCGCGACCCCACAGGAGCTGTCCGGGGAGCCGTGGATCCGGACGCCCCCTCCCGTGCCGTGCGGCACGTCGGCGGCGGGTCCAAGCTGGAGGGGGATCTGCGAGGGAGTGACCATGCGGGTGGGAGTGCTGACCGGAGGCGGCGACTGCCCCGGTCTGAACGCGGTGATCCGCAGCGTCGTGCGCAAGGGCGCGCAGGAGTACGCCTGGGAGTTCGTCGGGATCGCGGACGGCTGGGGCGGCGCGGTCAAGGGCGTCACCCGTCCCCTGGACGTCGCGGCCGTGCGCGGGATCCTGCCGCTCGGCGGCACGATCCTCGGCTCCTCCCGCACCAACCCGCTCCGGATCGACGGGGGCATCGACCGCATCCGTGAGACGCTCCGCGACCACGAGATCGACGCCCTCGTCGTCATCGGCGGCGAGGACACGCTCGGCGTCGCGAGCGCGCTGTCCGACGCGGGGGTCGACCTGGTCGGCGTGCCCAAGACCATCGACAACGACGTCGGCGGCACCGACTACACCTTCGGCTTCGACACCGCGGTCGGCATCGCGACCGAGGCCATCGACCGCCTGCACACCACCGCGGAGTCGCACAAGCGCACGCTCGTCGTCGAGGTGATGGGGCGCCACTCCGGCTGGATCGCCCTGCACGCGGGCGTCGCGGGCGGCGCGAACGCCATCCTCATCCCGGAGGTGGAGTTCGACGTCGACCAGGTGTGTGCCTGGGTGGAGAGGCGCTTCGAGATCAACTACGCGCCGATCGTCGTCGTCGCGGAGGGCGCGGTCCCGCAGGCCGGGCAGATGGTGGTCAAGGACGAGTCGCGCGACGAGTTCGGGCACGTGCGGCTGTCCGGCATCGGCGACTGGCTGGCCCGGGAGCTGGAGCGCCGTACGCAGAAGGAGGCGCGTACGACGGTGCTCGGCCACGTCCAGCGGGGCGGCACGCCGTCCGCCTACGACCGGTGGCTCGCCACCCGCTTCGGACTGCACGCCGTGGACGCCCTCAGGGACGGAGCCTTCGGCACCATGGTGGCGCTGCGCGGCACGGATGTCGTACGCCTTCCGCTCGCGGACGTCACCGGCACGAACAAGCGGGTTCCCATGGAGCTGTACGAGGAGTTCGACGTCTTCTTCGGCACCTGACGCGCGGTCACCGTACGTGCGGTCACCGTATGTGCGTCAGCCGTGGGGCACGACGGCCACCGGGCAGTGGGAGTGGTGGAGCACGGCGTGGGCCACGGGACCCAGCCGCTGCTCGGCCGCCCGCGGGCTCGTACGCCGGCCGACGACGAGCAGGCCCGCCCGCTGCGAGGCGTGCACCAGCGCGTGGGCCGGGTGGAGCAGGACGACGTCGGGCAGCACGGAGACGTCCGGATACCTCTCCCGCGGCTCCCGGAGCACGTCGGACAGCCGCTGGACCTCCTCGTCCTCCCACGCCGCCCGGTCCTCCTCGGGTACCGCGAGCGCGGTCCACGGCGGAGCGCCGGTGAGGGCCCACGCGTGCACGGCTCGCAGCCTGTCCGTATGGAGCCGAGCCGCGTCGAAGGCGAACTCCACGGGGGGCTCGGCCGCCCTGCGGGCGTCGACTCCCACGGCCACCTCCGCCTCGTGCCGTGCGGCGGCGGGCGGCCGGGGCACGACCACCACGGGACAGGGCGCGCGGCTCGCCGCCGCCAGCGCAGTCGAGCCCACCACGAGACCGTCGAATCCGCCGTCCCCGCGCGCCCCGACGACGAGGAGCTCGGCCGTCCGGGCGGCGGAGAGCAGGGCGGCCGGGGCCGAGCCGGTCACCTGCACGCTGCTCATCGCCACACCGGGACGCCTCGCCGCGAGAGCGGCCTCGGCGCGCCCAAGCACCTCCTCGCCGGACCGCTGCCAGGAAAGGGCGAACGCCGGTTCGGCTATGCCGTCGGCGGGGTCGGGAACGGCGAGAACCAGCCGTAGTTCCAGACCGCGGCGGCCCGCCTCCTCGGCCGCCCACTCGCCCGCGACGAGGCTCTCCCGGGACGCGTCGATCCCGGCCATGAGGAAACGGGTCATCCGGTCCTCCCCTGGGGCACAGAGGACCATTGTGGACGGGCCGTCATCGCGGCACCAGTGGAACCGGCCGGGCTCCCGGTGCCCTGGCCTGCCGGGGCCGTTAATGTGGCTGGCAGGTGGGTGAGAGGGCTTTCGGTGGTGCGCGGGGTTTGGAGGGTTCGCCGGTGAGTGGTTCCGGGGAGTCGGTGGAGGCCCGTGTGCGGCTGCCGCAGTTGCGGTTGGACGAGTTGCTGGGGGAGTTGCAGGCGCGTCTCGACGCGGCGCGCAGTACCCGGGACCGGGTGCACAGTCTGCTGGAGGCGGTGCTCGCGGTCGGCCGGGAGCTGGACCTGGAGCAGGTGCTGTACAGCATCGTGGACGCCGCGGCGACGCTGGTGGACGCCGAGTACGCGGCGCTGGGCGTGATCGGCCCGGACGGCAGGCGGCTGTCGGCGTTCCACACCGTCGGGGTGAGCGAGGAGGGGATCGCGCGGATCGGCCCGTTCCCCGAAGGGCACGGCATCCTGGGCGAGCTGATCCGGCATCCGGAACCGCTGCGGCTGACGAAGCTGTCGGAACATGCGGCGTCGTACGGCTTCCCCGAGCACCATCCGCCGATGAACACGTTCCTCGGCGTTCCGATCCGGGTGCGGGACCAGGTCTTCGGCAATCTGTACCTGACCGAGAAGCGCGGCGGTCTGGAGTTCGACGAGGACGACGAGTCGGTGCTGGCCACGCTGGCGGTGGCGGCGGGCGTGGCGATCGACAACGCGCGGCTGTACGAGGAGTCACGGCTGCGGGAGCGCTGGCTGCGCGCGATGGCGGAGATCACGCAGAACCTGATGTCGGGTGCCGACCAGGCGGAGGTCCTGGGGCTGATAGCCGAGCGCGCGCGGGAGATCACCGGGGCGGCGCTGGCGGCGATGTCGACGCCGGTGAAGGAGACCGGGACGCTGAGCGTGGAGCTGGCGATCGGCCAGGAGGCGGAGGCGCACCGGGGTCTGGTGCTGCCGGTGGAGGGCACGCTGACCGGGGAGGCGTTCACCGGCGGGGTACCGGTGAGCAGCCCGGACATCTCGCGTGACCCGCGGGTGACGGCGGGTCCGCCCCGGTTCGCGGGCCTGGGTCCCGCGGTGGCGGTGCCGGTAGGGGGCCCGGGCGATCACGTGCGCGGGGTGGTCCTGCTCGTACGGGAGGCCGGCGCGAACGACTTCTCCAGCAAGGAGCTGGAGCTGCTGAAGGGATTCGCGGCGCAGGCCGCCGTGGCGATGGAGCTGGCCGGGCGGCGGCGGGACGCGGAGCAGATCGCGCTGCTGGAGGACCGCGACCGGATCGCCCGGGACCTGCACGACCTCGCCATCCAGCGGTTGTTCGCGACGGGCATGACCCTGCAGAGCGCGGGCCGGTTCATCGACCATCCGGGGGCCAAGGAGCGGGTGCTGCGGGCGGTCGACGACCTGGACGAGACGATCAAGATCGTCAGGTCGACGATCTTCGGTCTGCGGGCGCACGACGAGGAGGCGGGCGCCGGACTGCGGACGCGGGCGGTGCAGGTGGTCGGAAAGGCCGCGCCGGTGCTCGGGTTCGCACCCGGGGTGCGGATGGAGGGGCTGCTGGACACCCATGTGTCGCGGGAGACCGCGGACGAGGTGGTGGCGGTGCTGTCCGAGGCGCTGACGAACATCGCCCGGCACGCGCACGCCGACCGTGCGGAGGTGGCGCTGGAGACCGACGGCCGCAGCGTACGGCTGACGGTCACGGACAACGGCGTGGGGATCCCCGCCGAGGGCCGCCGCAGCGGACTGTCCAACATGGCCGAACGGGCCCGCCGGCTGGACGGCGGCCTGGAGTGGACCACACCCGAGGGCGGGGGCACGAGGCTGGTCTGGCACGTGCCCGTGGGCTCCGCGGAGGCCGCGCGGTCCTCGTCGAAGGCGTGACCGGGGCGGAGTCGAGGGAGTGACCGGGGTTTCACCCGGGCAGTGACCGGCGCCGGGGCGCACCGTACGGACGTGGGACGGATCAGCCGGGCCGGCCGTGGTCCGGGCGTACCTCGTGGTCAGGGCGCACCACGACCACCGGGCAGGCCGCGTGCTGGGCGCAGCGCTGGCTGACCGAGCCCAGCATCGCGCGGGCGAAGCCGCCGCGACCCCGGCTGCCCACGACGAGGACGTCCGCCCCCGCCGAGGCGCGGATCAGCACCTCCGACGGATCGCCCTCGACCAGGTACTCGACCAAGTGCGCCGGCCGGTCGTCGCCGAAGACACCCCGCAGACCCTGCGCGAAGCGCTCCCGGGCCTGCTCCAGGTCGAACTCGGGATCGATCGCGGGGCCGGTCCAGCCGATGGCCGACGGCGTGTCCCAGGCGTGGATCGCCTCCATGACACCGCCGACGAGCCGCGCGTATTCCGCCGCCCAGCGCAGCGCCGCGCACGAGGACGGCGAACCGTCCACGCCCACGACCACCCGGCGTCGCGGTGCGGAAGGCTGCATGGCCACCTCACTGAGCAGTCGTTGTGCCTACGTCCACGCTGCCCGGCCCGAGGCGACCGTGCCAGCCGGGGACCGGCCCGGTCAGGGGGCCGGTCGGCCCTGGTGCGGGACCAGCGGCCCATGGCCGCCGCGCCGGCCGACGGCGATTCTCGGAGGCAGATCAACAGATCAGCGGACCAACGGATCAACAGATCAGCGGATCAATGAAGTTCCCGTCGCGGCAGCGCCGCAGGAGGTGGCAGTCCATGCCTCGCACCGTCACTGTCGGTCTCGACGGCTCACCCGAGAGCCGGGCCGCCGCCGAATGGGCGGCGCGGGAGGCCGCGATGCTCGGGCTGCCGGTCCGGCTCGTCCATGTGGGGGAGCCGGTGCCCGAGCCCCTGGCGCAGGCACCGCTGCTCGGTGCGGAGGCGCGTCGGCACTGGACCGAGAGGGTGCTCCGCGAGGCCGCCGAAGGACTGCGGTTGCGCCATCCGGGTGTCGAGGTGCGTGCCGAGCACCTGTCGGGCCGTCCCGCCGAGGTGCTCACCGAGGAGGCGGCCGGCGCCGAAGTGCTCGTGCTCGGCTCGCGCGCCCTCGGCAGGGTCGGCGGCTTCCTGGTCGGCTCGGCCGGGCTGTCCGTCCTGGCGCACGCCGAGCGTCCCGTCGTGCTGGTACGGGCCGGGGAGCAGGCCGCCGACGAGCACGAGACGGACCGGGCGGGCCTCCCCTCCGCCGCGGCCGCCCGCCGGCCCGTCGTCCTGGGCCTCGACACCGCGCACCCGGACGAGGACCTGATCCGGTTCGCCTTCGAGGCGGCCGCCCGCCGCGGTACGTCGCTGCGCGTCGTGCACGGCTGGTACCCGCCGCTGTACTACGGCTACGGCGTGCCCGCCGACGCCGAACTGCTCACCTCGCCCGCGGTGGCCGAGGCCGCCGCACTGACCGAGGCGTTGTGCCCCTGGCGGCGGAAGTACCCGGACGTCGAAATCGTCGAGGTCTCCCGCCCCGGCAGCGCCGCGGAACTGCTCGTCGACGCCTCCCGCGCGGCATCCCTCGTCGTGGTGGGCCGGCGCGTGCGCCGCAGCCCCCTGGGCGCCCGCGTCGGGCACGTCACCCACGCCGTCCTGCACCACGCCGCCGCCCCTGTCGCGGTCGTCGCCCACCCCTGACCGCCACCCGAGCACGGCCCCTGACCGACGTACCCCGAGCACGGCCCCCGACCGTCACCGAGTAACCGCCCCCCGACCAGCACGAGCACCGGCCCGCACGAGCACCGGCACCACGAGCACCCGCGCACCGAACACCACAGGACCCCATCCGAGGAGTGAGGATCATGAAGGCTGCGGTCGTACGGACCTTCGGCGAACCCCTGGTCATCGAGGAGCGCCCGGACCCCGAGCCAGGACCCGGCCGGGTGCGCGTCCGCGTCGAGGCCTGCGGCCTGTGCCACACCGACATCCACGCCGCCCACGGCGACTGGCCGGTCAGGCCCGACCCGCCGTTCGTGCCCGGCCACGAGGGCGTCGGCCTCGTGGAGAAACTCGGTGAGGGCGTCACCCACCTGGCCGTGGGGCAGCGGGTGGCCGTGCCGTGGCTCGGCCACGCCTGCGGTCGCTGCGAGCACTGCCTGTCCGGCTGGGAGACGCTGTGCGAGCAGCAGATCAACACCGGATACGGCTGCGACGGCGGCTACGCCGAGAAGATGACGGCCTGGGCGGACTTCGCACAGCCGGTGCCCGACGGTGTCTCCCCCCTCGACGCGGCCCCGCTGACCTGCGCGGGCGTCACCACGTACAAGGCACTCAAGGTCGCCGGCGTCCGGCCGGCCCAGCTCGTGGCGATCTCCGGGGTCGGTGGACTCGGCCACCTGGCCGTGCAGTACGCCAAGATCGCCGGCGCCCGTGTCGCCGCGATCGACGTCACCGACGACAAGCTCGAACTCGCCGCCGAACTCGGCGCGGACATCCTCATCGACGCCCGCACCCAGGACGTCGGCCGGGAGCTCAAACGGTACGGCGGCGCCCACGCGGCCATCGCCCTCGCGGTGAACGAGGCCGCCTTCGAGGCGGTCGCCTCCGGGTTGCGGCGCGGCGGCAGGCTCGTCATGGTGGCCCTGCCCGCGCAGGGCACCGTCCGAGTGCCGATCTTCGACACCGTGCTCGGCGGCACCTCCGTGATCGGCTCGATCGTCGGCACCCGGCAGGACCTCGCAGAGGTCTTCCAACTGCACGCGGAGGGCCGCACCCGGGTCATCCGGGAGAGCCGACCGCTCGGCGCCGTGAACGAGTCCATCGACGAGGTGCTGCGCGGTCAGGTCAAGGCCCGCATCGTGTTCGACCTCGGAGAGGGAGGCTGAGGACCATGGATCTGCCGCTGGTCGTCGGAGTCGACGGTTCCGAATCCAGCCTGCGGGCCGCCGACTGGGCTGCCGACGAGGCCGCCCTGCGCGCGGTGCCGCTGCGGGTCGTGTACGCCTCGCTCTGGGAGCGCTACGAGGGCGCCGCGCTCGCACGCGAACTCGGCAAGCCGGACGGCCAGGTGGAGGCCGAGGAGGTGGTCGCGGCCGCCGCCCGGCGCGCCCGCGCCCGCCATCCCGGCCTGCCGATCAGCAGGGCCGCGCTGCCCGAGGCGCCCGAGTACGCGCTGGTGCGGGAGGGCAAGAACGCCTCCGTCCTGGTCGTGGGCGCCCGCGGCCGCAGCCCGGTCGTCGATCTGCTGCTGGGCTCCGTCAGCCTGTGGGTGGCCGCGCATGCCGACTGCCCGGTGATCGTGATCCGCGGCAGCCACGACAACCAGGCCCGCGTCCCGGTGAACGGCCGTGTCGTCGTCGGCGTCGGGGACCGGTCGGCGGCGGCGGTGCGCTTCGCCGCCGAGGAGGCCCTGCGCCGCGCGGCCGAACTGGAGGCCGTACGGGCCTGGCGGTGCCCCGCGCACGAGGCCCTCGACCATCCGCTGATCGGCGGGGAGCCCGAGCGGGTGTACGAGGAGCGGGCCGTCGACGACCTGGAGTCGGCGCTGCGGGACGTGCCGCCGGAGGTGAAGGTACGCCGGCGCACCGCGGAGGGAACCGCCCGCCGGGTGCTGCTGGACGCCTCGCCGGGCGCGGACCTGCTCGTGGTCGGAACCCGGCGCCGGTCGGGACGGTTCGGGCTCCAGCTCGGCCGGGTCGCCCACACCGCCCTGCACCACTCGGCCTGTCCGGTGGCCGTGGTGCCCGAACGGGCGTGAGGTCACAGGTCTGCCGTGCGGTCGGGGACGTAGGTCTGAAGATCGCGCGGCGGCCGCTCGTAGCCGGTCGGCGCCGGCCGCTCGGGCAGCCGCAGCGCCGTCGGTGAGACCTCGTGGTACGGCATGGTGCTGAGCAGATGGGCGATCATGTTCAGCCGGGCGCGGCGCTTGTCGTCGCTCTCCACGACGTACCACGGGGCCTCGGAGATGTCCGTGTGCACCATCATCTCGTCCTTGGCCCGCGAGTACGCCTCCCAGTGCGTGATGGACTCCAGATCCATCGGCGACAGCTTCCAGTGTCGCAGCGGGTCCTCCAGACGGCGCTGGAAACGTTCCTGCTGGACGGCGTCGCTCACCGAGAACCAGTACTTGCGCAGCAGGACCCCGTCCTCCACCAGCATGCGCTCGAAGATGGGGCACTGGCGCAGGAACCTCTGGTGCTCCTCCTTGGTGCAGAAGCCCATCACATGCTCGACCCCGGCCCGGTTGTACCAGGACCGGTCGAACAGCACGATCTCCCCGGCGGCCGGCAACTGCTCGACGTACCGCTGGAAGTACCACTGGGTGCGCTGGCGCTCGGTCGGCGCGGGCAGCGCCACGATCCGGGCGATGCGCGGGTTGAGGTGCTCGGTCACCCGCTTGATGGTGCCGCCCTTGCCGGCCGCGTCCCGCCCCTCGAACACCACGACCAGCCGGGCCCCGGTGGTCCGCACCCACTCCTGGAGCTTGACCAACTCCGTCTGAAGGCGCAGGAGTTCGCTCTCGTAGGTCTTGCGCGGCAGCGCCGCCCCGTTGTCGGCCTTCACAGCAGGACACCGTACTTTCCGGCGGGCGTGGGCGCACCCGGGCGGCCGCGCGGACGACGGGCGCCGCTCACGCCGACGTCAGGGGCCTCGCCGCCCCCTCCGGCCGGGCGTGATGGGCGGTGAACCAGTCCCTGGCCAGCTCCGCCGCCGTCTCCACCGTGTCCGGCGCGGAGAACAGGTCGGTGGCGCCGGGAACGGGGACGACGCGGTGGTCGCAGCACATCCAGTCCGCCGCGAGCCGGTTGAGGCCGAGGAGCCGTGTGTCCTGGGCGCCGACGACGAACAGGCAGGGGGCGTGCACCCGGGCCAGCGCCGAGGGCTGGGCCAGGTCGGGGCGGCCGCCGAGGCAGACCACGGCACGGATGTCGTCGCCCGCCGCGGCCTCCACCGCCGCGCCGGCGCCCGTACCGGCCGCGCAGTGACTGACGGGCAGGCCGGTCTCGCGGCGCAGCCAGTCGGTGGCGGCCCGCAGCCGCCGGGCCAGCAGCACGATGTCGAAGGCGTTGTGCGGGGTGCGTTCCTCGTCCTCGGTGAGCAGGTCGATCAGCAGCGTGCCCAGGCCCGCCCGGCGCAGGACGGCGGCGACGCGCTGGTGCGGCGGGCGGTGCCGGCCGCTGCCACCGCTGAGGGCGTAGGCCACCGCCACCGGCGGCGTGGGCGGCAGGGCGAGCCGGGCGGCCAGGCGCACCGGACCGGCCGGCACCTCCACCTCCTGGTCCGGCGAGGGGGCTGCCGAGGGAGGCTCGGGGAGCGGTCCGGCGGCGTTCGTGGCGATCGCGGTGGCCGGCCGGGTCTCGGCGAGCAGCGTGGCGACCTCGGCGTCGGTGACGCGCCCGAAGTCCGTGTACCAGGCGCCGGCCGAACCGAGGTGGCGCAGCGGCTGGAGGCAGACGACCCGGTCGGCCACCGTGCGCAGATGCGGCAGTGCCGCCTCCGGTCCGACCGGGACCGCGAGGACCACCTGCCCGGCGCCGCGGGTCCGGGCCACCCGGCAGGCGGCCTCCGCGGCGGCGCCGGTCGACAGCGAGTCGTCCACGACGAGCGCGGTCCGCCCGGCCACGGGCAGCGGCGGGCGTTCGTCGCGCAAGTGCCGCAGCCGGCGCTCCAGTTCGGCGCGCTCGGCGCGTTCGACGGTTTCCCGCCCGGCGGGATCGAGGCCGCTCTCGCTCAGGACGGCCCGGTCGATGACGCGTACGCCGTTCTCACCGAGGGCGCCGAATCCGAGGTCCGGCTGCCAGGGCACGCGCAGCTTGCGCACCACGGCCAGGTCGAGCGGGGCGCCCAGGTGCCGGGCCACCTCGAAGGCCACCGGGACGCCGCCCCTTGGCACTGCGAGCACCACCACGTCCTCGTCCCGCAGGAACTCCAGGCACCGGGCCAGGCGCCGTCCGGCGTCCGCGCGGTTCTCGTAGCGCATGCGCCGCCACCTCCTCGTACGTGGTTCCGGCGGCGCGGCGGCAAACCGCCTCGAATCCATTCCAACGCTTCCGGCGTGCGCCCGCCTCCGGGGCGGGTCGCGCCGTCCTGGCGGGTCAGCTCGTCGTCCGGTCCCGGCGCGGGCCGACGAGGTCCCAGTCCGCGCCCCACAGTTCGTAGCGGCGCCGGTCCAGCCGCCGGCGGACCAGAGCCGTCGTCCCGTGGGCCGGCCCGCCGAAGGCGAGCGCCGCCGCGGTGCCGAACGGGGCGGCCTGCGCGGTCACCTCCGACGGGCCGGGCGGCTCGGCGGAGGCGGCCAGGAAGCCCCGGCCGTCCTGCCGGACGGTGACCGCCGCGCCGGCGGGCAGGTCCGTGCTCACCATGGCCTGCCCGGTGCGGGTGGTGCCGTCGGGGCCGGTCCGGCGGACCTTCGCCGGTGCCCGGCAGGTCGCGTCACCCGTCGACGCGGTCTCCGGGGCGGACGTGAGCAGCACGGCCCGCACCGGCTGCCGGTCGGCGCGCTGCCGGCGAACTCCTGGCCCGCAGCGCGCCCCGCCGCCGTACCGGCGACCACACCGCCGACCACGATGTTCTCGGCGTGTGTGTCATCCCGGTCCCGCGGCGACCACCCCCTGCGGGGGGACCGGCCCGGCGCCCGGGGACTCCCCGAACTCCGGCAGCACCTGGAAGACACCGGTCAGGCCGGTGTGCCGCAGGATCCGCCGGAAGGACGAACTGCCGCTGACCAGCCGCAGCCGGCCGCCGCGTGCCGTGACACGGTTGCGGACCCGGCACAGCAGACCGAGCCCGGCGCAGTCGATGAAAGGCACCGGCCGCAGGTCGAGCACCAGGTCCGGCCGGGGCCCGTCGGTCAGCGTGTCGAGACGCGCGGCGAGGGACAGCCTCGTGACCAGGTCGACGTCGCCGTTCAGTGTCACGACGGTCGTGGCGCCGACCGTGCGTTCCGCATGGCTGTCGGCGGGTCCGGTGGGACGTTCGGACATGCCGCCAGCCAAGCCGGTCCGGCCGGGTGCGCGGAAGGGCCGTTCGGCCCCCTCGGGGGCGGCGGAGGAACCCGTGGGCGCCCCTGCACCGCGGGTACGCGCCCCCGTGGGCGGCCGATGGGGCCGACCGGCCCATGCGGAACCCCCGGTCGTCGGAGAAGCTGAAGACGTTGGCGGTCCCGGTCAGGGTTCCGGTGCCGCGCCGAGCGCGGTCCGCGCCCACCGGCCGCGGACCGCGGGCTCCCGGCCGACCGATCAAGAAGGCCGACCGACCGGGAAGACGATCCGACCGGGAAGGCCGTTCGATGGGCCGTCCGTCCGTGAAGGCCACCGGTCCCGGAGCGAAGAGGGTGAGGTTCGGCATGAAAGGCTACGTCTTCCACGGCCCCGGGCAGTCCGCCTGGGACGAGGTCCCCGACCCGGACCTCGACGAGGCCACCGACGCCGTGGTCCGCGTCGACGCCGTGACCATCTGCGGGACCGACCTGCACATCCTCAGGGGCGACGTGCCCGAGGTCCGCCCCGGCACGGTGCTGGGGCACGAGGCCGTCGGCGAGATCGTCGAGGTCGGCGCCGAGGTGGGCAGCGTACGACCCGGCGACCGCGTCCTCGTCTCCTGCGTCACCGCCTGCGGCCGGTGCCGCTTCTGCCGCGAGGCCATGTACAGCCAGTGCCGCGGCGGCGGGGGCTGGATCCTGGGCCACCTGGTCGACGGCACCCAGGCGGAGTTCGTCCGGGTGCCCTTCGCGGACCTCTCCGTCCATCCGCTGCCCGCCGCGGTGACCGACGCGGACGCCGTGCTGCTGGCCGACGTCTTCCCCACCGCCTACGAGGTCGGAGTGCTCAACGGGCGGGTACGCCCCGGGGACACCGTGGTCGTGGTCGGCGCCGGACCCGTCGGACTCGCGGCGATCGCCACCGCCCGGCTGTTCGCGCCCGAGCGGATCATCGTGGTGGACCTGGCGGCCGCCCGTCTGGAGGCCGCCCGCAAGCTCGGCGCCGAGGCCGTCGCCGACGCGCGCGAGGCCCCCGAGCAACTGGTCGAGGACCTCACCGGAGGCCTCGGCGCCGACGTGGCCGTCGAGGCGGTGGGCGTACCGGAGACCTTCGAGCTGTGCACGCGGATGGTGCGGCCCGGAGGACACGTGGCCAACGTCGGAGTCCACGGCAAGCCCGCCACCCTGCACCTGGAAGACCTGTGGAGCAGGAACGTCACCATCACCACGGGCCTGGTCGACACCCGCTCCACGCCGACCCTGCTGCGGATGGCGGCGGCCGGCCGGCTGCCCACCTCCCAGCTCGTCACGCACACGTTCCCGATGGAGCGCATGGAGGAGGCGTACGACGTCTTCGCCCACGCCGCCGAGACGGGGGCCCTGAAGGTCGTGCTCGGCGGCCCGCGGCGCGAGGTCGTCCCGGTGCCCGCGGCCTGACGGGCCGGACGACGTGACGAGCCGGACGATGCGATGGGCCGGACGACCGGCGTGTACGCGAGGGAGAGGTGCGGACGTGCGGGCGAGGCGCTGGAGACACCCAGGAGACGCGGTGCGGAACGGCCGCACGCGCTCCGCCAGGCGGAAAGACGGATGACTGATGTATCGCAACGACGGGTTCCGTGAGCTCGGCCGGCAGGAGTGCCTTCGGTTGCTGGCCACGGTGCCGGTGGGCCGTATCGTCCACACGCGGCACGCCCTGCCCGCGGTGCTCCCGGTCAACTTCGCCCTGGACGGCGACGGCGCGGTGCTGCTGTGCACCTCGGCCACCTCCGAACTGGTCCGCGCGATCGACGGCGCGGTGGTCGCCTTCGAGGCCGACGAGGTGGACGCGGTCGCGCACTCCGGCTGGAGCGTCGTCGTCACCGGCCCCGCCTCGGCGGTCGCCGACCCGGCCGAGCACCGGCGCCTGCTCCACGGTGGTCCGCGTTCCTGGGTGCCCTCGCCTCAGGTGGTGTTCGTCCGTATCGAACCGGAACTGGTCACGGGCCGTGAACTCGTCGGCGGACGCAGCATGTACGGCCTGGACTCCGTCGTCTGACCCTCGAGTGATCCTCGACCCGCCCCCTCGTCAGCCCCTTGTCAGCTCTCTCCTCTTCGAGCCCGCCGGAGGACGCCATGCAGGGTTCCCAGTACACCGTCGGCGACGTCATGACCCCGACCGTCGTCGCCCTGGCCGGTGGAGCGATGTTCAAGGAGATCGTGCGGACCATGGAGGAGTGGGGCGTCAGCGCGATGCCCGTGCTGGACGGCCGGGGCCGGGTGCTCGGCGTCGTCTCCGAGGCCGATCTGCTGCGCAAGGAGGAGCTGCGCGAGGACGACCCGGACCTGCCCGGCGGGCCGCCTGGGCCCGTGGCCGGGCCGGGCTCGGCCAAGGCCCGGGCCGTGACCGCCGAGGAGCTGATGAACACCCCGGCCGTCACCGTCCACCCCGCCGCCACCCTGGGCCGGGCCGCCCGCCTCATGGCCCGGCACGGCGTCAAGCGCCTCCCGGTCGTCGGCGACGACGGCGTGCTCGTCGGTATCGTCAGCCGCTCCGACCTGCTCAAGGTGTTCCTCCGCGGCGACGAGGACATCGCCGCGGACGTGCGCCGTCAGATCGTCGCCGCCGGTTTTCTGACGGACTCGGTGGGCGTGGCGGTGCGCGAGGGCGTGGTCACCCTGACCGGCCGGCTCCCGGACGCCTCCCTGATCCCGCTCGTCGTCCGCCTGACGCGCACCGTCGGCGGTGTGGTGGACGTGCGGTGCGACGACCTCACGGGACCACGCCGCCGCCCCCTCCTGGAACCCGATCTGGCCCATGAGCAGCCGTCGTCCCGCGCCACGGGGACGGGAACGGGGACCGGACCCGAGACCTGACGGCAGGGGACCGACCGGCCCCCTGAACGACCGGACCGCTCTCGCGCCGTGCCGTGCCGGATGCGACGGTGAAGGTGGCGGACGCAGCCGCAGGAGGGCGGCAGCCCCCGGTGGAAGGCGGTGGGGTCGATGGAACTGCCCCTGGTGGTGGGTGTCGACGGGTCGGACCCGAGCCTGACAGCGGTGGACTGGGCGGTGGGGGAGGCCGCCCGGTTCGGACTGCCGCTGCGCCTGGTGTACGCGTCCCTGTGGGAGCGGTACGAGGGCGCGATGCCGTCGGGGACCGAGGGACGTCCCTCGGAGCAGGTGATGGCGGAGCACGTCGTCGCCTTTGCCGCGGAGCGCGCCCAGCGGCGCGACCCGGGGGTGAAGGTGTCCACGGAGGTCCTTCCGCAGGACGCGGTCACCGCCCTGCTCGGCGAGGCCGCCAACGCCTCCGTGCTGATCACCGGCTCTCGCGGGCGGGGACAGCTGAAGGGGCTGCTGCTGGGTTCGGTCGGCCTCGCCGTGGCGGCCCGGGCGCACTGCCCGGTGGTCGTGGTGCGCGGCGACCGTGCGGGCCTGGCCGGCACCCACGAGCGGATCCTGCTCGCCGCCGGCGACGCCGACACCGGGCACGAGGCCGTGCGGTTCGCGTTCCGCGAGGCCGAGGTGCGCGGCTGCGTCCTCGACGTCGTACGTGCCTGGCGGCGTCCCGTGCACGAGGGCGTCGGCAACCCGGTGCTCGCCGACGAGCCGGCCCGGCGGCAGGAGGAGCATGCCGCCGCCGTCCTCGAGGAGCTGCTGCGCGAACCGGAGGTCGAACACCCGGCGGTACGAGTGCGCCCCGCGACGGTCGAAGGTCCGGCGCACCGGGTGCTCGTGGACCGGTCGGCCGCCGCCGACCTGGTGATCGTCGGGGTACGGCGCAGGGAGGGCCACTTCGGCCTCCAGCTCGGCCGGACGGCCCACACCCTCCTGCACCACGCGCACTGCCCGGTGGCCGTCGTACCGCAGCGGGTGTGACCGCGCGGTGCCGGGCAGGCGCGCCCTGCGCGTCCTGCCGGGTGCGACGTGCGCTCCGGTGCTGCCCGACCGAACCATGTTCCCGGCCCCCTCCCGGACCCTTCCTCCCCACCGCCGGAGGCCGGAAATACCCCCGGGGGTACTCGTGCTACTGTCGGTGCGAGATACCCCCGGGGGTAATTCTTCGCTCAGGAAGGGAGCGCCCTGTGTTCTTCGTCGACACCATCGAGCTGGCAGGACTCGGCAACCGCAGCTACCTGGCCGGAGGCGGGCGCACGGCGGTGGCGGTCGACCCGCCCAGGGACGTCGACCGGGTGCTGGCGGCGGCGGCCCGGCGCGGGGTGCGCGTCGCGTACGTCGTCGAGACCCATGTCCACAACGACTACGTCTCCGGCGGCCTGGAACTCGCCCGGCTCACCGGAGCCGACTACCTCGTCCCGGAAGGCGCCCGCGTCAGCTTCGCGCGCACCCCCGTTCGCGACGGCGACACGGTGACCGTCGACGAGGACGCCCGGCTGACCCTGCACGCCCTGGCCACCCCGGGACACACCCCGCACCACACCTCGTACGTCCTGCGCGAGGCCGGCACCGCCCTCGCCGCGTTCACCGGCGGCTCGCTGCTGATCGGCACCGTCGGCCGCCCCGACCTGGTCGAACCGCGGCTGACCGAGGGCCTGGCCCGCGCCCAGCACGCCTCCGCCCACCGGCTCGCCGACGCACTGCCCGACGCCACCGCGGTGCTGCCCACCCACGGCTTCGGCAGCTTCTGCTCCTCCGGGCAGGCGGAAGGCGACAGCACGACCATCGGCCGGGAACGCGTGGTCAACGACGCGCTCACCCGCGACGTCGACGCCTTCGTGGCGGACCTGCTCGCGGGCCTGGACGACATCCCCGCGTACTACACGCACATGGGACCGGCCAACGCCGCCGGACCCGAGCCGGTCGACCTGACTCCGCCCGCCGTGGCCGACCCCGATGAGATAGCCGCCCGGCTGGCCGCGGGGGAGTGGGTCGTCGACCTGCGCAACCGGGTGGCCTTCGCCGAAGGGCACGTCACCGGGTCGTTCAACTTCGAGGCCGAGGGCAAGCTCGCCACCTACCTGGCCTGGCTGGTGCCCTGGGGCAGGCCGGTGACGCTGCTCGCCGGGACGGCCGCGCAACTGGCCGACGCGCAGCGCGAGCTGGCCAGGGTCGGCATCGACCGCCCGGCCGCCGGGGCCACCGGCGGGCCGTCCGCCTGGCTCCGCCCGGGCGAGGAGCCCGCCTCCTTCCCGCGGGCCACCTTCGCGGACCTCGCCGAGCGGCACCCGGCCAAGGGCGTCGTCGTACTGGACGTGCGGCGCGACTCCGAACGGGCCGGGGGCTTCGTCGAGAACTCGGTGCACATCCCGGTCCACGAGCTGCACCGGCGGACCGGCGAGGTCCCCGACGGCCAGGTGTGGGTGCACTGCGCGGGCGGCATGCGGGCCGCCGTGGCGGCCTCCCTGCTCGACGCGGCGGGCCGCGACGTGGTCGCGGTGGACGACGGGTTCGAGTCCGCCGAGAAGGCCGGACTCACCGTACGGACCGCACGGGAGGAACGGTGCCGATGAGTCCGGCCCGCCCCGCTCCCGCCAGGATCACCGCCCTGGAGGCCGCCACACGTACGGGCCACGCCCGGACCGGCGGCGGATCCGGCGGCCGGCGCGAGGACGGCGCGATCGCGTGAGTGCTCTGCTCCTCGCCCTGGCCGCCGGGGCCGTCGTCGGCCTGGCACTGGGCGCGCTCGGGGGTGGCGGCAGCGTCCTGGCCGTCCCCGCCCTGATCTATCTGCTCGGCTTCACCCCGGCCGCGGCCACCACCGCGAGCCTGGTCGTCGTCACCGTCACCTCGGCCACGGCGCTGGTCGCACACGCCCGCGACGGCCATGTGCGGTGGCGCACCGGCCTGTCGTTCGCCGCCGCGGGCATCGGCCCGGCCATGCTGGGCGGCGCGGTCGCCGGACGGCTGCCGGACGCCGTGCTGGCCGCCGCCTTCGCGCTCGTCGCGGCGGTCGCCGCGGCCCGGATGCTGCGCCCGCGCCCGGCGCCGGAGGGGGACCGTCCCGTACGGCACGGGCGGGCCGCGGCCACCGGCGCCGGACTCGGCGCGGTCACCGGAGTGCTGGGCGTCGGCGGCGGCTTCCTCGCCGTCCCCGCCCTGGTGGGCGCGCTCTCCCTGCGGATGCGCGAGGCCGTGGTTACCAGCCTGCTGGTCATCACCGCCAACTCCCTGGCCGCGCTGGCGCTGCGCGCCGGGACGGTCGACGGGCTCGACTGGGCGGTGATCGCGCCGTTCGCCGGTGCGGCGGTCCTCGCCGCCTGGGACGGCAGGCGGCTGGCCGCCAAGGTGTCCGGGCCGGTGTTGCAGCGGATCTTCGCCGCGACGCTGCTGGCGGTGGCGGCGTTCATGCTCGTCGACGCGGTGGCCTGATGCACGCCGGCCGGCCGGGCCCGGGACGGCCCGCTCTCACGCCAGCGACAGGAACAGCTTCTCCATGCGGGCCCGCATCTGCGCGGGGTCCTGGCCGTTGGTCCGCCCCGCCTCGATGTCGGCCACGCACTTCTGCAGGCCGGTGGCGATGATGGCGAAACCGGCGCGGTCCAGGGCGCGGGAGGCGGCGGCGAGCTGAGTCACGACCTCCTCGCAGTCGCGGCCCTCCTCGATCATCCGGATCACCCCGGAGATCTGGCCCTGCGCCCGGCGCAACCGGTTCAGCACGGCCTTGAGGTCCGCGCCCTCGAGCTCCAGTTCCACGATCACTCCTTGCGACATACCCCTGGGGGTACTGTACGTCCGTCCTCGGGACGACGTCGACCGCCCCACCGACCGGAAAGGACCCGTTCCGCCGTGACCGATCCCTCCATCCCCGTCCCCCTGGCCGTCGAGCAGGCGCGCTCACGGCTCGACGGGCTGACCGTCATCGATGTGCGCACGCCCGGCGAGTATGCCTCCGGACACCTCCCCGGCGCGCTCAACATCCCGCTGGACCGCGTCGGGCAGGCGCTGCCCGAGATACGGCACGCGGCGGAGCGCGGCGAGGTCCTCGTCGTCTGCGCCTCGGGCGCCCGCTCGGCCAAGGCCTGCGTCTACCTGGCCCGGCAGGGCGTCGCCGCCGCCACCCTCACCGGCGGCACCGGCGCCTGGGCGGCGGCGGGTCACGAGCTGCACCGGCCGACGGCCTGCGAGACCCCGGCCGGCTGGAGCATGGAACGCCAAGTGCGTTTCACCGCCGGAACGTTGGTGCTGCTCGGGCTGGCGCTCGGACTGCTCGTCCACCCGGCCTTGCTGATCCTGCCGGCGGGCGTGGCGGGCGGACTGGTCTTCTCCGCCCTCACCGACACCTGCGGTATGGCCGTCCTGCTCGGGAAGCTCCCCCACAACCGGCCGCGCGCGGCCCGGCTCGACGCGACGCTCGAGACGCTGCGGAGCAGGTGAGACCGGCGGGGCGGCCGACCGGCCGCCCCGCAGCGACTCCGCCCCGCAGCGACCGGCCACCCCCGGAGATCCGGACTCCTTCGTCGGCCCGGAGGCCGGCCCGGACTCACTCGACGGGGCCCTCCTGGTGTTCCAGCAGGTGCCCCATGCGGTCGCAGAACAGATGGCCGAACAGCGCGCCGCCGTAGACGACGAACCCCGCGCCGACCAGCCAGGACTCCACCACCAGGATGGTGCCGATGGCGCCGTAGCTGACCGCGTTGGTCACGATCAGCGGGGTGAACACCAGGAACGAGAAGGCGCGCAGGCCCACCAGGCCGACCATGGTGGCGACGGCGCCGGGGAAGAGGAGCCGCCAGCGCACCTGGCTGCCGAGCAGGAAGTGCGGGCCCCACCAGAAGAACAGCACGCCGACACCCACGCTCAGCAGCATGCGGTAGGTCCCGTCGAACACCGTCCGGGTGAGCACCTGCATGTACAGGTACACCATGAGCGCGACCAGCCAGACGGCCTGCCGCCAGATCCGGTGCCAGGGCCCGGCGGGCAGCCGCCACACCCGCTCGTAGGCGTTCTGCACGCTCGACGCGAAGGACACGCCGAACACCGCGAGCAGCACCAGGCCCCACGCGCTGGTGGTACCGGCCACCCTGCGCGCCGGGCTGAAGACCTCCGAGAGCACGTCGGCGGACCGGCCGGACAGGTCCATGCCGTCCACCAGCCACAACGCGAACCCGCCGTGGTGCAGCGGATCGAGCGCGGCGACCACGATCAGCAGCGGTGCCAGGGTGACCAGGGAGAGCGTCGCGAACCCCATCGCCCGGTGCATGAGCTCCAGCCGCTTGCCGCGCCGGTAGAGCTCAGCGGCCCACCCCAGGTGCGTCGTCGGGCGGTCGGAGGACTCCCGCTTGCTCAACTCGGCCGCCGTGAACGCCCGTCACGGTGGCCGGTGCCGCTCGACGCCGGAGGGGACGGGGTGGGACATGACATGGCGACGGCGCCTCCTCTCCGGGTCACGGGTGACCGGCGCCCGGCCCGCGCAAACCCGTCATCGCGACCCACCCGCCCAGCCGCACCATAGGCAGGCGTGAGTCCGACAGGTTCCGGGACAGGCGTGCGCGGTGCACCGCCCCTCAGCACTTCCATCGTCGCGCCGCTGCCCCGCACGGGCACACCGGGAGCACGGGCACCCCCTTCGCGCCCGGTCGTCAACGTGCCCAGGCCCCTCCCGCCCATGGACGAGAAGGGCCCTCCTTCACTGATGGCGAGGCCGGGCCTCAGCGCATCCTGGTGGTACAGACCATGTGCTCCGAGACCCAGACCCTCTTGCCGTGGCGGGTCGTGAAGTAGTGCCCCTTGACCTTGTGACAGTTGTGGTGCGCTGTCCCGTACGAGGTGGTGCTCTTGGCGGGGGCTGCCGATGCGGTGCCCACGGAGGCCACGGCGGCGCCACCCGCCATGACGCCCGCAGCGAGGCCGGTGGCCAGTGCGCGTGTGAGTCGACGTCGCATTACTGGCTCCCTTTCGCTTGGGAATCAGGTACGTTGCCCATTTTCGTCCCTCCTCTGGGCCCTTGCATCAGCGCTGGTGGGCGGGCCGGGACGGGGCCCGGCGGGCGGTGCCGCAGACGTCCGGCGCCTCGTACGGGGTCATTTCGCACGGTGGGATGTGCAGTTCGGGCTTGCCCCCGGGGCGGCGCGCGTGCCCGGAGCTCCGCGCCCCCGGGTCCGTTCCGCACCGTACAAAGCCGGGCGGTCGCTCGCCATACTGGACGGGGGCCCTTCCGCGGATCAGGCCGGTGCCGGGACGGGGCCAGGGGGCGGCCCGGACGCCGGGCACGGCCCGGAGAGGCGGGGTACACGGCGACGGGGGCGGCGCGAGATGTCGGACACCATGCTGATCCAGGGCCGTTACCGGCTGCTCGACACCATCGGCCGGGGCGGCATGGGCGAGGTGTGGCGGGCGCGGGACGAGTCGCTGGGCCGCCATGTCGCGGTGAAGTGCCTCAAGCCGCTCGGCCCCCAGCGCGACCCGTCCTTCACCCGGGTGCTGCGCGAGCGGTTCCGGCGCGAGGCCCGGGTGGCCGCCGCGCTCCAGCACCGGGGGGTGACCGTCGTCCACGACTTCGGCGAGTCCGACGGCGTGCTCTACCTGGTGATGGAGATGCTCGACGGCCGCAACCTCGGACAGTTGCTGAAGGACAACGACCACCGGCCGCTGGCCGTGCCCGACATCGTCGAGATCGCCGAACAGGTCGCCGCGGCCCTCGCCTACACCCACCAACAGGGCATCGTGCACCGGGATCTGAAACCGGCGAACATCATGCGCCTGACCGACGGGACGGTGAAGATCTGCGACTTCGGCATCGCCCGGCTCGGCCACGACATCGGCTTCACCGCCCGCCTGACCGGCACCGGCGTCGCCATGGGCACCCCGCACTACATGTCGCCCGAACAGATCGGCGGAACCGAGGTCGACCAGCGCAGCGACCTGTACTCGCTGGGCTGTGTGCTGTACGAACTCGCCACCGGGACACCGCCGTTCGACTTCGACGACGCCTGGGCGATCCTCGTCGGGCACCGCGACACCCCGCCCGAACCGCCCCGCCGTCAACGCGCCGAACTCCCCGAGTACCTGGAGCGGATCATCCTCGATCTGCTCGCCAAACTGCCCGAGCAACGGCCCGACGACGCCCACGCGTTGAGCCGCCGCATCATCGCCGGCCGCACGCCGGCGCCGCGGTACGCGCCCACCATGGTCACCCCGCTCCCAGGGCCGCGCGTGTCCGAACCGGCCGGTCGTGACGCCCGGCTGCCGTCGTGGACACTCGGCATGACCACCGGTCACAAGCCGGCCGGCGCGGCCCCGCGCACCGCACCTCCGGCCGACGCGGCCGGCCTGACCGGTGAGTGGACCCCGCGCACCGCCACGGACGGCCCGGCGGAGACCGGGCGGACGCCCGGCGGACGGCCCGTCCCCGCCCCGGAGGCCGTCAGGGCGCTGACCGACCGGCATCGGGCGGCCCTGAGCCTCGGACGGCTCGGCCGCTGGGAAGAGGCGTGCGAGGCACACCACGCCATCGCCGACGAGCGGGCCCGCCTCCTCGGCCCCGACCACCCCGACACCCTCGCCGGCCGCTACGAATACGCCTTCGGCCTCAGCCGGACCGGTCGTCCGGCCGAGGCGCTGCGGGAGTACAAGCAGGTGGCCGAGGCGCGCATCGGGGCGCTCGGCGCCGACCACCCGGACACGCTCGCCGTGCGCCAGGAGATGGCGTACGTACTGGGCCGCCTGGGCCGCCACTTCGACGCGCACCAGGTGTACGCGGCGGTGCTCGCCGCGCGCGAGCGCACCATGGGCCCGGACCATCCCGACACCCTGCGCTGCCGGCACAACCTCGCCTTCAGCCTCAGCCGGCTCGGCCGCCCGGACGACTCGTACCGCATGGCCTGCCAGGTCGCCGCCGCCCGCGCCAGGGTGCTCGGGCCGCAGCACCCCGACACCCTGGTCACCAGGTTCGAAGTCGCCTACACCCTCGGGCAGTTGGGGAGGTGGGCGGAGGCTCTGGACACCTACCACGAGGTCGCCGGGGCGCGCGCCCGTGCGCTCGGCGCCGACCACCCCGACACCCTGGCCGCCCGCTACGAGGTCGGCATCAGCCTGGGCCGGCTCGGGCGCAGCGCGGAGGCGCTGGAGCTTTACCGGGCCCTGATCGACGACCGCACCCGGGTGCACGGACCCGCGCACCCCGAGACCCTGCGCGCGCGCCACGGTCTCGGGGTCAACCTCGGCCGGCTCGGCCGCTGGGAGGAGGCCCTCGCGGAGTCCCGCGACGTGTGCGCGATCCGCGTCCGCGTGCTCGGCGCCGACCACCCCGACACCCTCGTCAGCCGCCGCGAGGTCGCCGTGAGCCTCGGCTGGCTCGGCCGCTGGGCCGACGCGCTCACCGAGTACCGCGCGGTGGCCGGGGCCCGCGAGCGCGTCCTGGGCGCCGGCCACCCCGACACCCTCGCCAGCCGCACCGACGAGGCCCACTGCCTGGAACAACTCGGCCGCGGCCAGGAGGCCGCAGAGCTGTACCGCAGGGTCGCCGTCCTGCGCGGGCAGCGCGCGGCCGACGGGCCGTAGGGCCTGCTGCGAAAGTCCCGCCTGCCCCGCGACACCATGCACGCTTCCCCAAGCCCTTCGAGCAGGGGGGACCCCCAGAGCACGCGCCTGACGCCGCGAGGCCCGCCCTCCGGGCGGACGACGGGACTTTCGCAGCAGGCCCTAGGCGCCCATCCGCCTCGGACCGCACCCTGGCCGATGTGGATCACCGCGTGTTACGAAGGACCATGAGCGCACACCAGGGACACGGTACGTACGACGCCGTCATCGTCGGCGGAGGGCACAACGGGCTGGTCGCCGCCGCCTACCTGGCCCGGGCCGGACGGTCGGTGCTCGTGCTGGAGCGGCTGGACCACACCGGCGGCGCCGCCGTCTCCACCCGCCCGTTCGCCGGCGTGGACGCCCGGCTGTCCCGCTACTCCTACCTGGTCAGCCTGCTGCCCCGGAAGATCGTCCAGGACCTTGGCCTGGACGTCCGGCTGCGCACCCGCACGATCTCCTCGTACACGCCCGTCGAGCGCGGCGGACGGCCCACCGGACTCCTCGTGGGCGGCGGCGAGGAGCGCACCCGCGAGGCCTTCGCCCGGCTCACCGGCTCCGACCGCGAGTGGGAGGCCTGGCAGCGCTTCTACGGCATGACCGGACGCCTCGCCCGCAGGGTCTTCCCGACGCTCACCGAGCCGCTGCCGACCCGCGAGGAACTGCGCCGCCGCGTCGACGACGAGGAGGCCTGGCGGATCCTGTTCGAGGAGCCGCTCGGCCTCGCCGTGGAGGACCGCTTCGCCGACGACCTCGTACGGGGCGTGGTCCTCACCGACGGCCTCATCGGCACCTTCGCCGACGCCCACGACCCGTCCCTCGCGCAGAACCGCTGCTTCCTGTACCACGTGATCGGCGGCGGCACCGGCGACTGGGACGTGCCGGTCGGCGGCATGGGCGCCCTGACCGACGCGCTCGCCGCCGCGGCCCGCCGGGCCGGGGCCGTCATCGCCACCGGCCACGAGGCCGTACGGGTGGTGAGCGACGGGCGCGCGGCGGAGGTCACGTACCGCACCCGCGACGGCGAGGGCACCGTCGGCGCCCGGCACGTGCTGGTGAACGCCTCCCCGCAGGCCCTGGCCGCGCTGACCGGCGAGGAGCCGCCGGAGCCCGCCGAGGGCGCCCAGCTCAAGGTGAACATGCTGCTCAAGCGGCTGCCCAGGCTCCGGGACACCGCGGTCGACCCGCGCGAGGCCTTCGCCGGCACCTTCCACATCGCCGAGGGGTACCGGCAGCTCGCCGACGCCCACGCCCGGGCCGCCGCGGGCGAGCTGCCCGCCGCGCCGCCCTCCGAGATCTACTGCCACTCCCTGACCGACCCCACCATCCTCGGCCCCGGCCTGGTCGAACAGGGCTACCAGACACTCACCCTGTTCGGCCTGCACACCCCCGCCCGGCTCTTCGCCCGTGACAACGACGCCGTACGCGAGGAACTGCTGAAGTCCACGCTCGCGCAGCTCGACGCCCACCTCGCCGAACCACTCGCCGACTGCCTGGCCACCGACGCCGACGGCCGGCCCTGCATCGAGGCGAAGACCCCGCTGGACCTGGAACGGGACCTGCGCCTGCCCGGCGGCAACATCTTCCACCGCGCCCTGAGCTGGCCCTGGGCCCAGGAGGGCACCGGCCGCTGGGGCGTGGAAACCCGGCACGCCAACGTCCTCCTGTGCGGCGCGGGCGCGGTACGCGGCGGAGGAGTCAGCGGCGTACCGGGCCACAACGCCGCGATGGCGGTACTCGAAGCGCGCGACGACTGACGACGCCCGCCCCCCCCCCGAGGCGGGTCGGCGCCCCGCGCCCAGGAGGGTGACGGCCGGCGCGCGGGCGGATGCGGCCTGGCCCGCCGGCCGTCCGTGGCTGCGTGCCCCCGGATCGCGGTGGTGTGCGCCGCCGCGGCGAGTGGGAGTCCGGAGTCCGGGCTCCCTTCTGCACGGCGCGGGGGCGGCCGCGGTTCGGGGCCGGGCCCGTTGACGGTGCGTGGGTGTCCGCCGCCGGATCGCGATGATGTGCGCCGCTGCGGCGGGCAGGGGACCCGTGTCCCCGTTTCCCGCACGCCGCGCTACCGGACCGCCGCGGCCGGCAGCGTGTGCAGGGTGCCGCCCGAGGAGGCGGCGTGGACGCTGTCGGCGCCGGGGGAGCAGGCCGTGGCCAGGATCTGGCCGCCCAGGTCGAAGCTCTGGAGAGACGCGCCGTCCGCCGCGTCCAGCAGATGGAGCCGTCCGCTCCAGCCGCCCGCGTACACCGCGGCCCCGTCGGAGCACAGGGCGAAGAACTCCTCGCGCTCCCCGTGGTGCGCGCGCCAGACCGGCTCGCCGGTCGCCGCGCCCAGGCAGTGGACCGTGCCCGCGACGTCCCCGACGACCACCGTGTCGAGCACCCTGACCGGCGCGGCCACCACCGGCGCGCCGAGCCGGACCTCCCACACGGCGGAACCGTCGACGGCCGCGAGGCACCTCAGCGTGCCCTCGCCGTCCGCGACCACCAGGTGCTCCTCCAGCGGCAGCGGCGGCGCCAGGACCGGGGCCGGCAGCCGTACCGGTGCCGTCCAGGCCAGGGCGCCGTCCTCGTCGTCGACGGCGAGGATCTCCGCGCCCCGCACGGCCGACAGGTACACCTGCCGGGCCCCGGCCACCACGGGGACGGCCGGGGCGCCCGAGGTGTCGGTGAGCGGATCGGTCTCCCACCACAGACGCCGGGTCACCGCGTCGAAGTGGTGCAGCCGGCCGGTCGCGTCGCCGAGGAACACGCTCCGCCCGCGCAGCAGCACCCGCGCCTGGGCGAGTCCGCCCGCTGTCGAGGACCACCACAGGCGGTGCTCCCGGGTGTCCCAGGACTCCAGCCGCCCGTCGGCGTCGCACACCAGCAGCACGTCGCCGTCCGCGCACAGCTGCACCGGAGCCGTGAAGTCCGGTCGCCGCACCTTCTCCGCGCCCGTGGCCGCGTCCAGCCAGCGCACCGCGCCCCCGCCGTCGGCCACGACCACCCCGTCCTCCTCGGTGGCCACGACGCACTGCGGCCACTCCCCGACACCGGCGCTCCAACTGCGCCGCCCCGGACGGAACGGCACCGTCAGATCCGCGGCGTTGCCCACCCCGGCCAGGAAGTCCCGCAGTTCGGTGCGGTACGCGGTCAGGGTGCGGCCCACCCCCTCGGGCAGCCGCAGTGCCCCCGGCCGGCCGAAGCCGTCGACGACCTCGTCGAGGTGGGGGCGGTCGGCCGGATCCTCGGCCAGACAGGCACGGATCAGCCGGCCCGTGGCGTCGTCCGGCAGCCCGGACAGATCGGGCGCGGCCCCGCTCACCCGGCGCACCAGCATGGCCCGCGCGTCGTCCTCGGCGGAGTACGGCGGGTGGCCGGTGAGGGCGTACAGGACGATGCCGGCGAAGGCGAAGACATCGGTCGCGAGCCCGGTCCTGGCCAGCCCCCGCACCTGTTCGGGGGCGCAGAAGTGGGGCTGCCCGATGACCATGTCGAGGGTGAGCGTGACCCGCTGGCCGCGGATCCGGGTGAGCCCGAAGTCGATGATCCACGGCCCGTCGTGGGTCAGCAGGATGTTCCCCGGGTGCAGGTCCCGGTGCAGCAGCCCCTTGCGGTGCGCGGTGCCGAGGGTGTCGAGGAGTTCGGCGGCGAGCGTGTGCACCGTGTCGCGGGGCAGCGGGCCGCCGTGCGCCTCCACGACCCGGTACAGCGACAGACCGGGGATGAACCGGGTGGCCAGCGTGGGCCGCCGGCCGGCCGCGAAGTCGAGCGCGAGCAGTTCGGGGATCCGCGCGCCCCTGCACCGTTCCAGCGCCTTGCTCTCCTGGTGGAAGCGCTGCATGTGCTGGGTGTCCTCGGTGAACTCGTGCTTGAGCAGCTTCACGGCCGCCAGCGTGTCCGGCCCGTGCCGGTCGCCGGGCCGCCGGCCGAGGTAGACCGTGCCGAACCCGCCCGTGCCCAGTCTGCCCAGCAGCCGGAACCCGGCGGCCTCCGCCGGATCCCCGTCCGGGTCCAGGGGCATCACCATGTCGACGTCCTTTCTCGGGGCCTTCCGCGGCCCGCCGGGGGAGAGGTCACTGAAGGACGGCCGCCTCGTTCTCCGTCTCGTGGGAGAACCCGATGCCGCACAGCACGGTGGACTTGCCCAGCTCGCAGGTGCCGGTGTCGCGCAGCCGCTCCCCGCCCGCGCGTGGGGCGTCGCGTTCGCACCGCAGGACGAGGACCGCGCGTCCGGCCTCCTGCCGGCCGCGTACGGTGATCCGGGCCCGCACCTGCCCGGCGTCCGTCTCCTCGCTGACCTCCCGGCCGCGCAGCGGGATCGTCTGCCGGTTCCCGGTCCGCAGGTCGGTGACGACCAGCAGCCCGCCGAGTTCGGGGTTGCGCTGCCGGTGGACCCGCCAGACGAGGGCGGAGCCCAGCAGCAGGACGAGCAGGACGAGAGGGTAGAGCCAGCCGGGCGGCCGGCCGGGCACGGTGCCCCGCAGGTCCAGCGCGGTGACGACCGGCTCGCCGGTGGAGAACTTCGACTCGCCGAGGGAACCGCGGACCGTCGTCGTCCACGCCGAGGAGATCTCGGCGCGCAGGCCCACCCGCTCCCGGAAGTCGCCGGCGCCGGGGAACAGGCTGAACCGGGCCTCCTGACGCCAGGTCAGCGTCATCGGCACGGTCTTCTTCTCACCCGGGCGCAGGGTGACGGGCGCGGCGGGTCCGTCCGGGGTCAGCCGCGGACCGCCGGCGTCCCCGGGGGCCGTCAGCCGGACCGTCAGCGGCACGTGCGTGGCCTTCGACTCCAGCGTCAACCGCAGCGTCCGGCTGCGGGCGCCGGTGCGGTCCCCGGTGGCCACGGCGACATGTGCGCCGCCCGCTTTGCTCACGCCCTCCCCGGCGACCGACACGGTGACCGTGCCGCCCTGGTCGGCGCGGAGCAGGGACACCGCCTTCTGCGTGCGGACCTGGTCCTTGGCGGCGCTGAGCTGCGAGCCGAGGGCCGTGGGGTCGACCGGCAGGATGCGCGGGGCGCCGAAGGCGCCGCCGAGCACCTCGGCGACCCCGGTGCCCTCGGCGAGCGGAAGCCCGTAGCCCATGATCTTGCGGTCCTCGCCCAGCGCGGCGAAGCGCGACTTCAGCCGCTGCCAGGCCGTGCTGCCCAGCTGGGCGAACGGGCTGCCCGGCGCGTTGACGGCGCCGTCGGTGAGCATCAGCACCGCCCCGACCGGGGCCGTGCTGCGGTCGAGCTGGTCGGCGGCGGCGTCCAGCGCGGCGCCGTGGTCGCTCGCCGACTCCTTGGCGGACTGGGGGAGTTCCTTGGTGAACAGGCCGTCGGTGCGGTTCGCCGGGGACATCGGGTGGACGACCCCGGTGGCCCGGCCGAAGGTGACGACGGCCACCTGGTCGGCGGGCGTCAGCGAGTCGAGGAAGTCGGCCAGGCGCCGCTTGACCGTGGTGTAGAGCGGTACGCCGTCCGGGCCCCGGTCCTGCATGGAGCTGGAGACGTCGACGAGGACGACGTAGGCCGCCGGGACGTCGTCGACCTTCAGCGAGCGGTAGATGTCGTCGCGTGGCACCGGTGGGTCCGCGGCCGCGGCGGGCGCCGCGCCGCACAGGGCCAGCAGGAAGGCGAGGGCGAGCAGCGCGGCTCGGTGGGCCGTGGCCCGGGTGGTGGGCATGAGGTGGTGTCCCCCTGGTGTCGTGCGGTCGTGCGTCGTGCGTTGTATGTCGTGGGGTTCGCGCTCGTCGGGCCGTGCGTCAGGTACGGGCGCGGGCGGCGACGGCGTCGAGCTTGCGCAGCCGGCTGATCTCCCGCTCGCACTGCCGGCGCTGCCGGTCGAGGTCGTCCTTGAGCTGTGTCTGCCGGCCGATCGCGTGCTCGCGGTACTGGACCCAGATCCGGTGACCGGTGCTGCACCGGATCAGGGCGAGCTCCAGGTCCTCGCGCTCCTCGGAGGCACGGCCGGTCGCGTCGTAGGAGGCCCAGACCTGCTCGTAGGCCTCGAGCAGGGTGAGGACGCGTTCGCCGACGCGTCCCTGGGCCGCCCAGCCCTGCAGGGCGGTGGCGAGCTGGTTGTTCGCGGCGCCCGCCCGTCGTGCCCCGCAGACCTGCACGGCCAGCTTCTCGCAGTCCTCCGGGGTGCCCGAGCACCGCGACGCCAGGCCCTGTACCTGGCGCAGGCCGATCAGGGGCCGCAGGGACGGCAGGCGGTCCGCGACGCGCATGAGCCACCGCCGGTCCTCGGACGTCTCGCGCCAGTGCGGCTCCTCGGTGGCGAGCCGGTACACGGCGTCCAGGACGATCTGCTGGAAGGGGCCGGGCCAGTGCGACAGATGCCAGGCGAGGTCGCGGCCGGCCTGCCCCGGACCGGCACCGGTGGCCCTGTCCACCGACAGGGCCCGGTCGAGCAGCAGGTCGACCACGGCGGGCGCGTGCTGGTGCGCGGGGCGCGTCTGAAGCGCAGCCCGCAGCGTCGAGACATAGGTGTCGACCCGTCCCGTCACGCCCGCGGTGCCGGGCTGCGGCGCGGTCGCGGCCAGGCTGAGGAAGCCCGACGGCGGCAGACCGGCCAGGAGGCACAGCACGTCCCAGTGGGCCGCCGTCTCCGGACGCATCCGGGCGGGCGGCCGGCCCAGTGTGCGCAGGATCGGCGACCGGGGGGCGCCGTCCGCCGCGGCGGGGGAGCGGAGCACGCGGTCGAGGAGCCCCTGGAAGAAGCCGGGCAGCAGGACCTGGTCGACGGCGCCGCAGACGACGGCGCCCTCCAGCAGACGTGCCGCCGCCTCCGGGTGGCCCGCGGCCCATTTCCGGTCGGCCTCGGCCGGACCGGTGCCGGTGCTCAACAGGATGTTCAGCAGGGGGAGTTCGGTGCCTCCGACGATCTCCGTGCGCTGCTCGGGCCCGGCTTCGCCGCACAGCCACCGCAGCCAGGCGCGGACGAGGGCGCCCGGTTCGGCCTCCGCGTACAGGGCCCGGACCAGGCCGCCCGCGAGGCCGGGCACCTGGCACAGCATCGAGTGCGTGAAGCGCATGGTGCCCTCGCTGAACGGAGCGACGGCGGGCAGCAGCCCCTCGGTCACGGGATCGGGCACGCCCTGCGGGCAGCGGACCCGGAGTTCGTCCAGGGCGCCGGCCAGGACCTCGTCCAGGGGGGCCAGGCTCTGCCCGGTGGAGGTGAGGGCGGCGCGCATGCTCTCGAAGTCGCGGCGGGCCACGTCCGTCCGCCCGTGGAGCAGATCGGCGAAGAGCTGGTCGCGGTAGGCCTGGGAGACCTCGGGACTCGACATCAGGGGCGCCAGTGCCTCCATTCCGGTGTGCGGATGGGTCAGCGCCTTCCCCGCGAGGACGGCGAGCGCTCTGGAACTGATGCCGGGCATGCGCAGGGCCTGGTTGATCCGGTCGGCGTCCACCTCCTGGCCCGCGGTGACGGCCTGGGCGACCGCCAGCGACGGGTCCAGGGCCGCCAGCACCTCCAGCGCCCTCTCGTGCGCGTCCGGCCCGGCGATGTCCAACGGTTCCCGGGCTTCCGCGAGATGCCGTACGACGGCCTCTCCGCCGTGCGTGGCCCAGTTGTCGATGAGCAGGTCGTGGTAGCCGCGGGCCTGAGGGGACAGCTCGCCGAGATCGGGCAGCGAGGCGCTCACCGGCAGGGCGGTCACCCCGGGAGAGCCCTCGGCTTCACCCCAGTACAGGCGCATGGGCACCTCGGAGCCGGAGGATGTCGAACTGGCCGCGGACAGGGTGCTGCGCATACCGAAGGGCAGCAGGGCGGCCACGGAGTCCAGGACGCCCAGCAGTTGGAACGGCTCGTGGTGGCGGTCGCCGGTCACCGCCACCGGGCCGTCCAGCAGATGGGCCGCGGCGGCCGCCAGCCACCGGGTGCGCTCCGAGACCGAAGGGGTGATGTTGTGGCCGACATCGGTGACCAGCAGGTCCTCCTCGCGGAAGGCCAGGTGCGCGGGTCCCGCGCCGGTGCCGGGCAGACCCGCGGCGGCGGCGTGGGCGGCGCGGGCCAGTGCGCACCAGCCGATGCCCGCCGCGCTCACCTCCGCGTAGGGGACGGCGAAGTGGGTGATCCGGTAGATCGCGCGGTTGCTTCCGTCCACGTCGTCCGTGCGGTCCAGCACGAAGACCCCGACCTCGCGGGCTCCGTCCACGCCTCTGGCGCAGCCCATGGTGATCCACGGCAACGGGTCGCCGGGCTCCGGAGTACCCGGCGACCAGTGGTGGACGGCGGCGTTGAACTCGGCGCTGCGGCCGGGCGGGTGCGCGACGAGGACCCCGTATCCGCTGCTGGTGTGGGGCTCCTTGCCCCACACGGCCCAGTCGGCGATCAGCCCCGGTGCCATGGCGTGTCCTTCCTCATGCGGGTGTTCGGGTGCCGGATCAGGACTGCGTCGGGCCGAAGCCCCGCAGGAAGAGGAACGGTTCGAGGACGTTGACGGGCCTGGGCGGCGCCACGAAGCGCACGCTGTCCTCGACGTGGTTGATCAGGTACGGGTTCTCGAAGTCGAAGCCCCGGTCGGGGTCGACCCAGAAACCGACGGCGGAGCAGACGAAGTAGCCGACGCGTTCGGGCGCGAAGAACTGCTCGATCTGCTGCTGGATCTCGCGCAGGCTGCCGTGCGGGAACGCGTTGCACAGCCCGTCGAACAGCCGCTTGGCGTCCATGACCTCGGGTTGCCCGGTACGGGGGTTGACCCGAACGTTGCCCTGTTCGCAGGCGAACCGGAACACCCGGTCGTCGTCGAACTTCGCCAGGCACACGGCGATGCTGTGCGGCAGGAAGTTGCCCTGGCGCTCACGGCGCATGTTGATCTCGGTGGCCACCCCGCCGAGGACCTCGGTGAAGAAGTCCGCGTTCTGCCGGGCGTCCTTGGTCACCGGTCCGTCGTCGCCGTTGACCTGCCACTCGCGGACGGGGTCGACCACGTAGACCATGGCCCGCGCGGCACCGAGGTCCTTGATCAGCCTGCTTCCGTAGGCGGCTCCGGTCTGCGAGCGCAGGTCGAACGCCTCCCCGGGCAGGTCGCGGACGGTGACCTTGAACTCCGTCAGGTCGCGTGCGCGTTCGGCGCCGCGCCGGAAGAGTCTGCGTCCGGCGCGCGAGTAGCGGGTGCCGGTGAGGTCGCCGGCCAGGGTGAAGCGGACGGGGCGCTGCTCGGTCAGCGTCGCGTTGGGGAACTTGCGCTCCCGGTACAGCAGGCGTGCCAGGTCGCCCAGGAACTTCTGGGAGGCGTGGTCGTCCGGATAGATGGTCCACTTTCCGTACAGCGGGTCCTGCACGGCCCGGGAGAGGGCGGCCAGCAGCGTGGACTTGCCGCTCTGCATACCGCCCCAGAGCGTGATCGTCGACTCGGGCGAGGAGGACTGGTCCTCCGGCTCCTGAGGGGGCGCCTCCTGCTTCTCGCGCTTTTCCGAGGCCCCGTTCCGGCCGGACTTCGCGGGCTTGTCGGCGCGTGCGGGCGCGGCCGGCTCGTCCACCTTCTCCAGGAAGACGCTGGGCAGCGCCCCGTCCTCGGGCGCGGACCGGGGCGCGGGCGGAGTGGTCGCGCGTGCCCGGTCCTGCCGCGAGCCCGGGGGGCCCGGGCGGGGACGCAGGGGCGCGGCCGCGGGCGGGGCGGTCGGCGGTGGCAGGGCGGCCAGACCCCCGACGAGGGTGGACCTGCCCAGGACGTCCAACGGCCCCTGCTCACGGTCCTGTTGCCTGCGGTCCGGTTCGGCGTCCTTTGTGCGCTCGGACCGCGCGTCGTCGTCGACCATGGATGTGCTCCCGCTCGATGGGCGGCGGATGTCGTCCGCCGCGCGATGGTGGTCCGGTCCGCGCACACGCGCGCCCCGGTGTGGGCGAGACCCGCGCCGGCCTCGGTCTTCGTCGGGTTCGGTCCTCGTCGGCCTCGGGCCCTCGTTGGCCTGGGTCTTCGCCGGCCTCGGTCTTCGTCGGGTTCGGCCTTCGTAGGCCTGGTTCCTCGCCGGCCTGGTCCTCGTCAGCCGGCCGCGGCGTGCTGCCAGTCGGCGGTCGTGCCGTCGGCGACGACCAGCCGGATGGGCGCGCCGTCCTGCGGCAGGCACAGCGCGGGCGCCGCGACGACGGCGGCGATCTGCCGAGGGTCGTGCCCCGCGTCGAACCGCCCCTCGGTGCCGAACGCGCCCCAGGCGTGGTCCGCCCAGTGCGCCAGGTGGGGTTCGCCCACCAGCTCGTCCATCCACGCCGGTTCGTCGACGACGGCCACGCAGGCCACGCCCTCGTGGTGGCGTGCCGCGTCCAGTTCGGCCTGCCAGTCCAGCCGGTCGGGGCAGATGCGCACGGGTGCGCCGCGTCGCAGCACCTGGGGCGGGCGGGCCCGCGGATGCGGCGGCCGGGAGCCGACCACGAGCAGCACCCGGTGGCTGTCGGCCCGCCACTGGTGGCGCCACCCGGGCAGTTCCCCGGGCACGTGCTCCAGCCCCGTGGCGAAGTCGTGCCGCAGGGGGCAGGGGCGCCAGGACTCCAGCGCCCGCGCGGCGTCCGGCGCCGCCGACATCCCGACCCGGTGCACCACGGGGTCGTGGTCCCGCGGCCCATGGAGCGGGTCGTGGTCGCGGTAGCCGATCAGGCCCACCCGGAGCGTGTCGCCGCCGACGGCGTCCTGTACGGCGGTGACGACGGCCGCGGCCTCCTGGAGGCGCTCCTCGACCGCGGTGCCCCCGTCGGACTGCGGCCCGGAGACCTCGACGGCGACCATCAGGTCGACCGGGCAGGGCCGGGAGAGCTGCTGGGGCGTCCCGGAGGCCAGCGCGGGCCAGGGGGACGTCTCGGGTTCGTGGTGGCCGTCGTAGCGCAGTTCCACCCGGCTTCTTCCGTGCAGGGAGTAGGACAGCGTGGTCCGGGAGCCGGGCGGCAGTACGAGCCGGTCGATGCGCAGCGAGCGCCACCGGGACGCCGGTTCGTCCCGCCCGGCGGCGACGACGGCGGCGACGCTCTCGCCGGTGGTCGCGCCGGGCGGCGGCGCGGTGACCGGGATCCGCACGACGGGCCCGGCGGCGGTACGCCCGTCCGCGCGGCTGCCCGCGGGGAACAGTGGCCGGCGCACCAGGCCCACCGTCCCCGAGGCGCCGTCGACGTGGGCGGCGGCGAGCCACACCGGGGTGCGCAGCGGCAGTTCGCCCGTCAGGTCCTCCGGCACCAGGGGCCAGTGCGCGGGCAGCCGCAGGCACAGCAGCGCGCCCGACTCCGCCCGTACCGCCTCGGCCGCCCGCTCCAGCGGCTGCCAGCCGGCGGCCCTGACGGCGAGTACGAGCGGCTCGGCCGGATCGCGGTGCCCGGTCCGCGCGAAGGAGGCCAGAGAGGTCCGCAGGGCGGCGTCGACCCCGGCCGTGGCGCCGGTCCTCCCGCCGGCGAGGAGGAAGAGCCGGCCCGCCCGCTCCCGCGGGAGCACCGCGGAGGCGGGGGCCAGTTCGGTCCAGGACGACTCGGCCAGCCGGATCAGCTCCGGACCGGTCGCGCCGGGTCCGTAGGCCAGCCGGTTCAGGCGCAGCCGCTCACAGCCGACCTCCAGTACGTCCAGGGCCGGGAAGGCGCCGGAAGCGAGGCGGGTGAGCAGCCAGCCCAGGCCCGCCGGCGACCGCCCGGCGCGCTCCTCGGCGAGCACGTCCTCCCAGGCGGATCGCCAGGCGTGGACGGGCGGCGGGGCCGCGGCGGACAGGAGCCGCGCCATCCCGTGCCGGTCGGGCGGCGCCGGCGGCTCGCCCCGCTCGCGGTCCGGTTCCGTGCCGCGCGTGGCGGGCCCGCCGGCCAGCAGGTCCGCGACGCGGAGCGCGGCCCGAAGGTCGGCCGCCCCGGTCTTCGCACCGTGGTCCGACTGCACTGTTCCTCACCCCCCGATACGGCCGCCGGCGGCCGCGGAGGCGGCCGGCGACCGTTGTCGCACATGTTTCAGACATGGAACGGCCCTGACACAGAGGCAGCCATGACTGATCGCAGATCCCGGAATCCCCCATCCGGTTGCGGATTCACATTATCGCCCGTGATGCGGATGGGACCCGTATTCGTGAGCTTTTTATTTCCGTTACCGCGTCGCTGGTGGGGGAGCTGAATGGGGTCTGTGGGAGAGGGAGGGGAATGGCATTCGTCCATTTCCGCTGTTGGCGATTGTTGCCAATTTCCCGAGTGCGGAAAGGCCGAAATTGATCGAAGTCGACCGGTGTCGATTTCCTCAGTCCTTCCTCAGTCCTTCCTCAGTCCGCAGAGGCCGTCCAGCCCTTCGCCTCGATACGGGACGAGTCCGCCGGGCGCGCCTCGTCGAACAGGACGGCGCGGCCGGCCTCGACCCGCTGGGCGTCGACGTAGGCACCGCGACCCACGTACAGGCGGTCCGTCGTGTACCGCCAGCGCAGGGTCAGCCGTCCGGCCGCCGGGAGGTCGGCCGTGAGGCCGTGCCAGACCCGGCCCGAGTAGCCGGTGGCGATGCCCGTCGGGTGCCGCTCCGGCTCCTCCCCACGGTGCGTCGTGGTGAACGGCACCGGCTGCCAGGTGGCGCCGCCGTCCGTCGTGCACTCCAGGACGAGCACGTCCGATCCGGGCTCGGTGTCCCACCACAGGTCGCACCGCAGCCGGGCGCCGCCCGCAGAGGTGTCGAGCGAGGGGAGGGCCAGGGTCGCCGTCGTGGAACTCGCCATCCCGGAGAACCACGCCGTGCGGCCCCGCGTCGCACGGACCGGTACGGCCCGTGCCAGGTCGTTGCCGGTGGCGACCCGCGGAGCGGAGCCGGAGCGCCAGTTGCGCACCGGGTGCACGGAGTTGCCGAGGACGATCAGGAACGAGTCGGTGGTCGGGTCGAGGACCAGCGACGTGCCGGTGAACCCGGTGTGCCCCGCGGTGCGCGGAGTGGCCATCGCGCCCATGTACCAGTGCTGGTGGAGTTCGAAGCCGAGGCCGTGCGCGTCACCTGGGAAGGCGGTGTTGAAGTCGGTGAACATCAGCTCCACCGACTCCGGCCGCAGGACGCGGGTACGCCCGTAGGCGCCGCCGTTGAGCAGCGTACGGCCCAGGACCGCGAGGTCCCACGCGCAGGAGAAGACGCCCGCGTGGCCCGCCACCCCGCCGAGGCTGAACGCGTTCTCGTCGTGCACCTCGCCCCACACCAGGCCGCGGTCCAGGCCCGACCAGGGTTTGCGGGCGTCCTCGGTGGCCGCGATCCGCGGCTTCCAGAAGGCGGGCGGGTTGTAGCGGGTGCGGTCGAGGCCGAGCGGCCCGGTGATCCGCTCGTGCAGCAGGGTGTCGAGGGTCTGCCCGGTGACCGCCTCCAGGACCAGTTGCATGGAGATCATGTTCAGGTCCGAGTACAGGTACGCGGTGCCGGGCGGGTTGATCAGGGCCTCGTTGCGGAGGAGTTCGAGTTTCCCCTCGTACGTCGGCGCGTCGTACAGCGGGATCCAGGCGCGGAATCCCGAGGTGTGGGTGAGGAGTTGGCGGATGGTGACGTCCTGCTTGCCTGCCCGGCCGAAGTCCGGGAGGTAGGACGCGACCCTGCCCTCCAGCTCCAGCGTGCCCCGTTCGAGCTGCTGCACCGCGAGCAGCGAGGTGAACAGCTTGGAGACCGAGGCCAGGTCGAAGACGGTGTCCCGGGTCATCGGGATCCGCTGGTCCGCCGGGAACTCCACGGCGGTGTCGGTCTTCTCGTCGTACGCCGAGTAGCGCACCGCCATGCCGATCGGCTCGTGCAGCGCCACGGTCCCGCCGCGCCCGGCGAGCAGCACGGCTCCCGCGTACCAGGGGTGCGTGGGGGACGGGCCGAGGAACGCCTCCGCGTCCTTGACGAGTTGGCGCAGCGGGGCGGCCAGCAGACCGGCCCGCTCGGGGGATCCGTAGCGCAGGGTGGGGCTGCCGTTCGCCGGGGCGGCGGCGGCCGGTCCCGCGGGCAGGGCCGCGAGCGCCAAGGCGCCGCCCAACGCCATCGTGCCCCTGCCCAGTTGGCGGCGTGTCAGTCCGCCTGCTGCTGCTCTGCCTGCCGCGCCGTCGGTCGTCATGAGGCCTCCCGCCCACCATCTGAAAGTATCTTTCGGGGATGGTCGTGCGGAGTGAAACTTTCGTGTCAGGTGAGGACCGTGTCAACGGTGCGTGCGTGCCCGCGTGACCCTGACCGTGCGTCAAGTAGGTCCGTGCGAAGGGTGTCCACGGCGTTTCTTGACCTTCCGGCGCAGCGGAACGAGGATCATGTGTCATGACGCCTGGACACGGCAGTACGGTCGACGGAGTCCTGCGGCGCAGTGCCCGGCGCACACCGGCACGCGTCGCCGTCGAGTACGGCGAGCGCGCCTGGACCTACGCCGAACTCGACGACGCCGTCTCCCGCGCGGCGAACGTCCTGCTCGGCCAGGACCTCGCCCGCGGCGACCGCGTCGCCGCCTACGGCCACAACTCCGACGCCTACCTGATCGGCTTCCTCGCCTGCGCCCGCGCCGGACTGGTGCACGTGCCCGTCAATCAGAGCCTCACCGGCGACGATCTCGCCCACATCGTCGGCCAGTCGGGCAGCGCCCTGGTGCTCACCGACCCGGACCTGGCCGGACGACTCCCGGCCGGGACAAGGACGTTGCCGCTGCGCGACGCGGACGACTCGCTGCTCGCCCGGCTGCCGTCCACGCTCCCGTACGACGGCCCCGAGCCGCGTTCCGATGACCTCGTGCAACTGCTGTACACCTCGGGCACCACCGCCCTGCCCAAGGGCGCGATGATGACGCACCGTGCGCTGGTCCACGAGTACCTGAGCGCGATCACCGCGCTCGACTTCAGCGCGGGGGACCGCCCCGTCCACGCGCTGCCCCTCTACCACTCGGCGCAGATGCACGTGTTCCTGCTGCCGTACCTCGCCGTCGGCGCAACGAACATCGTCCTCGACGCGCCCGACGGCGACCGGATCCTCGACCTGGTCGAGGCCGGACGCGCGGACAGCCTGTTCGCGCCGCCCACGGTCTGGATCGGGCTGACCGGGCGCCCCGACTTCGCCACCCGCGACCTGGGCGGACTGCGCAAGGCGTACTACGGCGCGTCCATCATGCCGGTGCCGGTCCTGGAACACCTGCGGGAGCGCCTGCCGCGACTCGCCTTCTACAACTGCTTCGGCCAGAGCGAGATCGGCCCCCTGGCCATGGTGCTCGGGCCCGACGAGCACAAGGGCCGCATGGACTCCTGCGGCCGGCCGGTGCTGTTCGTGGACGCCCGCGTCGTCGACGAGGAAGGCAACGACGTGCCCGACGGCACGCCGGGCGAAATCGTCTACCGCTCACCGCAGTTGTGCGAGGGCTACTGGGACCGCCCCGAGGAGACCGCGGAGGCGTTCCGCGCGGGCTGGTTCCGCTCCGGCGACCTCGCCGTACGCGACCCGCACGGCTACTACACGGTGGTCGACCGGGTGAAGGACGTCATCAACTCCGGTGGCGTCCTGGTGGCTTCGCGCCAGGTCGAGGACGTCCTGTACACGCACCCGGGTGTCGCCGAGGCGGCCGTGGTCGCGCTCCCCGACGAGCGGTGGATCGAGGCGGTCACCGCGTTCGTGGTCCCGCGCGGTGAGGTCACCGAGGCCGGTCTGATCGCCCACGCCCGTGAGAAGCTCGCGTCGTTCAAGGCGCCCAAGAAAGTGATCTTCGTGGAGGAACTGCCGCGCAACGCCAGCGGGAAGATCCTCAAGAGGGAACTGCGCGACCGGTTCACCGCGCGGTGACGGCGTACCCCACGGCGGAGGCGACCCCCGACGCCCCCGCGCTGACCCTGCGCCCCTGGCACGCGGCGGACGCGGCCGACCTGGTCGAGGCGTACCGGGACGAGGCACTGCGCCGCTGGGCCGGTCAGGTAGTGGACGACGGGGCCGACGCGGCCCGGTGGATCCGGGAGCGGCAGCGGGACTGGGAGACGGGGGACCGCTTCTCGTTCGCCGTCCTGGAGGCGCAAGGCCCCGAGGGGTGCGAGCGGCTGGTGGGGCACGCCGTCGTCAAGGGCCTACGTCCCGGAGTCCCGTCCGCCGAGGTGGGCTACTGGACCGCCGCGCACGCACGCGGCAGGGGAGTGGCGCCCCGGGCCCTGCTGGCCCTGACCGACTGGGCCTTCACCCTGTTCGGGGACCGGGGGCCGGCCCGGCTGGAGCTGCTGCACCAGGTGGACGACACGGCCTCCTGCCGGGTCGCGCGCACATGCGGGTACGAACAGGCCGGGATCCTGCCGGCGGCGCCGCCGGACTACCCGCTCGACGGCCACCTGCACATCCGCACGCGGCCTGGCTCCTCTGCTGAAAAGTCGCCCTCACGTGGCCTGTTGACGCCGGGTCTCGATCGCTAGGCTGACCCGCGGACGACGATTGGGGAGGAGCACGGACGTGGCCGAGAGCACTGTCCAGCAGCACCCGCTCGCGGGATGGGACAAGCCGGAACTGGATCTCAGTAGCGCGCAGTGGCAGTCCAGCAGCGGCGGCCTGGGAGATGTCCAGATCGCCTTCGTCGAGGGTTTCATCGCGATGCGCAACGGCGGCCGCCCGGAAAGCCCCTTCCTGATCTTCACCCCCGCCGAGTGGGGGGCGTTCATGTCAGGGGCACGGCACGGGGAGTTCAACCTCACCTGACCGGACGCGGATCAGGGGTGTTTCCCTCGCGTCCGGGGACAGGGGACCTTGAAAGCCCCGCCGGGGCCGGCGGCCGAGCGACGCCGGGTCCGCGGGGAGGTCTCCGTTCGGAGGAGAGGAACTCATGAGCACCCCACCGGTCGTCGCCGCCGTCGACGGCTCCGACGACAGCCTGCGCGCCCTGGACTGGGCCCTCGACGCCGCCCGGCGGCGCGACGCGCCCCTGCGCGCGGTCCATGTCCGGCAGTACGCGGCCCTGGCCCAGCCCGACATCCTCGTCGCCGGACCGCCCGGCGACGACGGCGATCCGGTGCTCGACCAGGCACGCGCCCATCTGGGGGAACGCGCCTCCGGTACGGAGGTCGAGTTCGCCGGTCTGGACGGCCTTCCGGGCGCGCTGCTGCCCGAACTGGGTGCCGAAGCCCAGCTGTTGGTGCTTGGCTCACGGGGGCGCGGCGGCTTCGCCAGTCTGCTCCTCGGCTCCAGCAGCCTGGCCGCGGCCCGCGACGCCGACTGCCCGGTCGTCGTGGTGCCGCGGCCCGGCCGCGAGGGGCACGGCGAGACGGCGGCCGGCCCGGGGCCGCGGGTGGTCGTCGGCGTCAATGCCGACAGCCCCGACGACGCCGTGCTCGACTTCGCCTTCACGGAGGCCGCCCGGCGCGGGGCCCGGCTCCAGGTGGTCGCCGCCTACCCGTGGCCGCCTCCGGCCTGGGTGGCCCCGGCGGAGGTCACCACGCTCATGGTCGACCAGGACGCCGTGGAGAACGAGACCCGAACCCTGACCGAGGACGTCCTCGCCCCGCACCGCACCCGCCACCCCGACGTGCCCGCCGAGCCCCACGTGGCGCCCGGCGACGCGGCCGGCCTGCTGGTCGCCGCCTCCCGCGACGCCGAGCTCGTCGTGGTCGGCCGCCACCGCCGGCGCCTGCTGTCACCGGCCCGCATGATGGGCTCGGTCACCCAGGCCGTCCTTCTGCACGCGGCCGGCCCCGTCGCGGTGATCCCTCCGTCACCGCCGGAGGAGTGACGCCGGTCACTCCGCTGCCCCCGCACTCCTCACCCGGTCGTGCGGCGCTTCTCACCCACGCCGGTCGGGCCGGTGCGCCGGGCTCCCCCCGGCGCACCGGACGGACCGCCACGCACCCGGGCACCGGGTGATTCCACCCCCGGTCGGTGGCCTCCCTCACGCCGCCGGGCCGGGCGGGGCACGTACCATGGCGGCATGTCGTTCCTCCGCCGCCGCCACGCCACGCCCGCCGGGCCCGACTTCGACGTCCTGGCCATGGATCCGGGCGACTGGCCCGGCAACCTGGGCGCCGGTCTGCTGCCCGCGCCCGACGGCACCTGCCAGGGCGTGTTCCTGCGCTACGACCTGTTCGGCGGCCGCGGCACCGCGATGATCATCGGCAACCTGCCCGAGGGCTCGGCGGCCCGTGAGGTCGCCGAGGGCGAGGTCCCCTTCGAGGTGGCGCAGCTCCTGCTGGCCCTGGAGAACGACGAGGAGGTCACCGTCGTCGGCAGCGAGGACATGCCGGTGCTCCAGGGCGACAACCTCCTGATCGTGCGGCGGCTGAGGCTCTCCGAGAGCCGTATCTCCTGCGTGCAGTTCGACCGCAGCGACGGCGTCCTGGTCACCATCGCCGCCTGGGACCGGCCGATCACCGACGACCTGTACGCCCTGCTCAAGCCGCTGCCCGCCGAGCTGTTCCAGCAGGGCTGACCCGCCGCGCGAAAGGGCCGGCCCCCACGGGACCGGCCCCTCACGTCGTCCTCGTACCCTCTTCGTCCTCGTACGCTGTCGGCCCGCTACCGGGACGAGCGTTCCACCTGCACGTCCGCGGCCCGCACGAACGCCACCCGGTGGCCGAACTGGACCTCGTAGTACATGTCCTTGCCGACCACCACCCGGTGCGAGTCCGTGGTGAAGGTGGCCGAGTAGTAGTACTCACCCGGCAGCAGATCGCCCACCACGTACCTCTGTCCCGCGAGCAGCTTGTACGGCAGCGGCGACACCGCCTGGACGGGCACGCCCGCCGGGTAGGCCCCCTCCTCCGGGTAGGCCCTCCCGTACACCGGCACGCTGTCCAGCCCCGCCTTGGGCGTCACCACCGTGCCCGCCGCGTTCACCGCCGTCGGCTTCTTCGCCGGGTTCTGGAACCAGGCCTTCTGGCCCAGGTACCAGATCGCCGTCCAGTCGCCCTGCCGGTCGGCGACCGCGTACTGCTGCCCGGTCTCCACCCGCGAGGCCACGTCGTTCACGTCGGTCGTCGACGGGCCGCCGTCCGGCCTCAGACCGATGTCCTTGATCAGCGGCGAGGAGGTGTCGGGCTGCGAGTACAGCCGCACCTCGCTGGAGCCGTGCGCCGCGCACGGCTTGCCGCTGGTGACGCAGCCCGTGTACTCGGGCCGGTTGGCCGCGTAGTCGGGGCGGATGGTCACCAGGCCGCCCTTCTTGCCCGCGGACGGCTGGAAGGGGTGGCCGAGCAGCTTGAAGTAGTGCCGCCAGTCCCAGTACGGGCCCGGGTCGGTGTGCATGCCCGGGATGTTCGGCGTGGTCGTCGCCGGCACGGTGTCGTGGCCGAGGATGTGCTGCCGGTCCAGCGGGATGTCGTACTTGCGCGCGAGGTACTTCACCAGCCGCGCCGAGGACCGGTACATCGCCTCCGTGTACCAGGCGTCCGGCGAGGCGAGGAAGCCCTCGTGCTCCAGGCCGATCGACTTGGCGTTGATGTACCAGTTGCCCGCGTGCCAGGCGACGTCCTTGGCCTTCACATGCTGGGCGATGTGCCCGTCGGTGGAGCGCAGCGTGTAGTTCCAGGACACGTAGGTGGGGTCCTGGATCAGGTTGAGGACGCCGTCCCAGTTGCCCTCCGTGTCGTGGATGACGATGTACCGGATGGACTGCGCCTTGGGCCGGTCGCCCAGGTCGTGGTTGCCGTAGTCGTCCCCGCCGAACTCCTCGTACGGCGCCGGAACCCACTCGCAGGCCACCGAGGCCGGGCACTCCGTGCCCGCCGCCGAGGCAGGGGGCAGGGCCGCCCGCGTCAGCTGGGCCTTGCGGGGAGCGATGCCGGGCCGCGCGGCCAGGACGATCCGCTGCCCCGAGTCGGTGGTGCGCCGCTCACCGGAGCGGATCACGTTGTACACGTCGTCGGCGTAGGCCGCCGCCGTCGCGCTGTCGTCCGCGCCGGAGTAGCGGGCCACCGCGCCGTACCAGTCGGCCGGATCCCCGCTCAGCGGTTCGCCGAGCTTCTTCTGGGCGGCCGCCAGCAGGGCCGCGCCGCCCGCGATGTTCGCCGACTCGTCCTCACGCAGCCGTTCGGCGGGGATCCCGGTCAGCCCTGCCGCCCGGGGCAGCGTCTTCAGCCGGGCGGGCAGGGCCGAGTCCGACGGCACTTCCGCCTCGGGGTGCAGGGCGGCCCGCGCGTCGTCACCGCGCGCGTCCTCCGAGCCCTCGGTGTGGTGCGGGGCCGAGGCGAGCGCGGTGCGCGCGTCGGTCAGGTGCATCGGACCGTAGCCGCCGGTCACGCTCGGGGCGCCGCCGTGCCCGTCCCAGCGCGACTGCAGATAGGACACGCCCAGCAGAACGCTGAGCGGCACGTGGTACTCGGTGGACGCGGACGCGAACGCCCGCTGCAACCGGCCGGTGTCGTCCGTGGCGGCGCCCGCGGACGGGGTGCCGCCGAGCAGCGGCAGCAGCAGCGCGGCCGAGGCGACGACTCCCGCCGCGGTGCGCGCGCTCCTGCGTCCCGGCATGGTTCTGGGGTCGGTGGTGGCGGATCCTCGCAATGCAGCCTCCTGGGGCGCTCGGGCGTAGCGGGGCGTGCGGGGCCGGCGTGGATCAGTGGTACCGGCTGCCCGACGATCCGTCAATCATGCGCACAGCAAGGCGATTTCCCATGTCAAGCAGCATCTCGGCGAGTTTCGCCACGGCACGCCCGAGGCCTGCGCGGCGTCAGTGGCTTACACCAATGGCTCCTACGGCCACTGCTCCGAAAGAGGTGATCCGAAAGAGGTGAACTCCCGAGCGCGACGAACTCGGAAGGAGCCGCACGAGAGCCGGGCAAGGGCGGGCACGACAAAGGTCCGCGGGCACCCGATGCGGGGTGCGCCGCGGACCGTCGTCCCTGTCAGCGGGTGCCGACCGCCGCGCGCACGGCCCGGCGGGCCAGCTGGCAGTCGTCGTGGAGCCGCCGCAGCAGCAGACGCTGTTCCTCGCCGGACGGTACGGCACCCGGGTGGGCCGTACCCGGTGCCGCCGGGGCAGTGTCGTGCAGGGAACGCTGCACGGCCGTCTCGTACGTGCGGATCTCCCGGGTGAGCACGAGCATCAGATTCACCAGAAACGCGTCCCGCGAGGCCGGGCCCGCCGACTGGGCGAGCTGGCTGATCTGCCGCCGCGCGAGCGGCGCGTCCCCGAGCACCGACCACAGTGTCGCCAGGTCGTAGCCCGGCAGGTACCAGCCCGCGTGCTCCCAGTCCACCAGTACGGGACCGGCCGGGGAGAGCAGGACGTTGGCGAGCAGGGCGTCGCCGTGGCAGAACTGGCCCATGCCCTGCCGGCCGGCGGCGTGCGCGATGCCGTGCAGCAGCTTCTGCAGGTCACCCAGATCCCGGTCGGTGAGCAGACCCAGCTCGTGGTACCGGGAGATGCGGGCGGCGTAGTCCAGCGGGGCGTCGAACGTGCCCGCAGGGGGCCGCCAGGCGTTCAGCCTGCAGATCGCGCCCAGGGCCGCCCCGATGTCCGCCCGCGGCGGGGCCTCCACCGGGTGCCGCTGCAGCGCGGCCACCCGTCCCGGCGTCCGCTCGATCACCAGCGTGCAGTTGTCCGGGTCCGCCGCGATCAGCCGGGGCACACGGACCGGTGGCCGGTGCCGGACGAACGAGCGGTATGCGGCTATTTCGTGCCGGTAGCGCTCCGCCCACGCGGGGGAGTGGTCGAGTAAACACTTGGCGACAGCGGTGCCGCGCCCGATCGTGCCGACCAGGAGCACGGACCGCCCGCTGCGGCGCAGCACCTGCACCGGAGCGAACTCCGGGCAGATCCGGTGCACCGAGGCGATCGCGGTGCGCAGTTGCGCGCCCTGAGGGCCGGACAAGTCGAGTCTCCCGCTCAGCGGTTGCGTGCCGGGCCCCACGGCGTGCCGCGTCCGGCCGGCACCGAGCGCGGGGGCCGCCGGACGCAGGGGGTCGAGGTAGGGGCCGCCGACGCCCGGACGGGGACGCAGCGACCGGGGCGGGGCGGACACGGAGGACGATGCTGCGTACATGTGGCGGGACCGATCCCTTCGTGTGCCTGCTGCTTCAGCGCCTCCCGGCCCGGACGCCCGGGTGCACCCTGGGGAATGTCCCTCGGCGACCGGGTCGGGGTGGCGCTTTCCTACCTGACACCCGGCGCGCACTGGCACACCATGTGGCGCACCCTGGCGAACCCTGGCGAATAGTCGCCCGGCAAGTCGCGGCGGGTCTACTGTCAACTCAGCCGAGTACCTGGGGGCTTGACGTGACAGGACAACCCAACACCCGTCTCGCGGACCTGTTCGGCCTGGCCGGCTGGTCCAAGGGGGAACTCGCGAGGCTGGTCAACCGGCAGGCGGCGGCCATGGGCCACCCCCAGCTGGCGACCGACACCTCCCGGGTGCGGCGCTGGATCGACATGGGAGAGATCCCGCGCGATCCGGTGCCACGGGTGCTGGCGGCCCTGTTCACCGAGCGTCTCGGCCGTGTCGTGACCATTGAGGACCTCGGTCTGGTGCGGCACGGGCGTACAGGGAAACGGCAGGGCGACGGGAGCGAGGAACATCCCGACGGAATGCCGTGGGCGCCCGAGCGCACCGCCGCGGTCCTCACCGAATTCACGGGAATGGACCTCATGCTCAACCGACGCGGCTTGGTGGGCGCGGGCGCCGCGCTCGCCGCGGGCTCCGCAATCAGCAGCGCCATGCACGACTGGCTGCAATCCGATCCGACACTCAAGGCCGACACCCCCGCCCTCGACCATCCCCTGCACGCCGACCCCGCCGGGTACGACCGCTACGACGCCGCCCCCATCGGGTCGCAGGAGATCGAGGAACTCGAACGCTCGGTGGAGGTGTTCCGGGCCTGGGACGCCGCCCGCGGCGGCGGGCTGCAACGCAAGGCGGTGGTCGGCCAGCTCAACGAGGTGGGCGGCATGCTCGCCTACCACCACCCACCCCACCTCCAGCGGCGCCTGTGGGGCGTCGCCGCCAACCTCTCCGTCCTCGCCGGCTGGATGTCCCACGACGTCGGCCTGGAACCCACCGCCCAGAAGTACTTCGTCATCGCCGCCCACGCCGCGAGGGAGGGCGGCGACCGGCCGCGCGCCGGGGAGGCACTGTCCCGCGCGGCACGCCAGATGGTGCACCTGGGCAGGCCCGACGACGCGCTGAACCTGATGAAGCTCGCCCACTCCGGCGCGGGCGACCGCCTCCAGCCGCGCACCAAGGCCATGTTCCACACCATCGAGGCCTGGGCGCAGGCCTCGATGGGCAAGGGCCAGGCGATGCGCCGCACCCTCGGACGGGCGGAGGACCTCTTCGTCTCCGACACCGGCGACGCGGAGCCGCTCGACTGGATGCAGACCTTCAAGGACGAGGACCTGTACGGCATGCAGGCGCTCGCCTACCGCACGCTGGCCGAGCACGACCCGGACGCGGCCGTGCACGCCCAGCACTACGCGGAGAAGGCCCTGGCCCTGCGGGTCGACGGACGCGAGCGGTCGAAGATCTTCGACCATCTGTCCATGGCCTCCGCCTGCTTCATCGCGGACGACCCCGAACAGGCGGACCGGTACGCGCGGTTGGCCCTGATGGCGATGGGCTCGAACTCCTCCCGGCGCACCTGGGACCGGCTGCGCGAGATGTACCGGCTCACCGCCGAGTACGCCACCTATCCGAAGGTCGGCGAGCTGAGGGAGGAGATCCGGCTGGCGCTGCCGGGGCCGAAGGGCAGGAAATCCGGGAGCGCGCCGGCGTAGGGTTCCGGTCCCGTACGCGGGTTACGAGGTCACCCGGGCGACCAGCACACAGGCGTCGTCCTCGCGCCCGGTTCCGGCGAACTCCTCCACGACCGTCCGTACGCACTCCTGCGCGCCGCGCGCCGCGATGAACCGCGGGGCCAGGCCGAGCAGGCGGTCTGCCGCGGTGGCCGTTCGTCCCTCACGCCCGGCCGTGCCGGCGCGCGGGGACCCGCACCGGGGCGCCGGTGTCTCGGTGTGCAGCAGGAGCAGGTCGCCCGGCTCCAGGATCTCCTCGGCCTGCCCGTAGGAGGCTCCGGAAGCGGTGCCGAGCCGGACGCCGTCCGGGGCGTCCAGCATCCGCCCCGTCCCGCCGCGGAACAGCAGCGGGGCGGGGTGTCCTGCCTGCGCCCAGGTCAGGGTGCGGGTGGCGGGCCGGTACCGGCAGCAGACGGCGCTGCCGGCGGCCGGCTGCCCGGTGGCGTCCAGCAACTGGTCGAGCCAGGTCATCAGCTGTTCCGGCCGGGCCCCCGCCATGGCCATGCCGCGCAGGGCGCCCAGCAGCATCGCCGCGCCCGTGGTCGCGTCCGGCCCGCGGCCGGTGAGTCTCCCGGCACCGAGCAGGGTGTCGCCGTCGGGCAGCCCCATCGCGTCGTACCAGTCGAACCCGGCCGGGGTGCCGGTGGAGGACGGCAGGTGGTGGGCGGCCAGGTCGAGCCCTGGGCGGCCCCGGTGCGGGAGCCGCAGGAAGCCACGCCACGGGGGGAGCGCGGCCTCCTGCGGCTCGACCGCGAGCCGGTGCCCGGTCTGCGCGCGATGCCGGTGGCGGTGCAGCGAGTCACGGGTCTCGCGCACGGCCGACTGACTGAGCCGCAGTTCGCTGACGTCCCGCAGCACCGCCCACATCGAGGCGGTGCCGCCGTCGGCGTCGAGCACGGGCTCGCCCATCATGTGCACCGCGCGGACGGCTCCGTCCGGCCGCACGATGCGGAACTCCCCGTCGATCGGCTTGGCGTCGACCAGGCAGTCGGTGACCATGGCGGTCAGCCGGGGCCGGTCCTCGTCCAGCACCACGGAGGGCAGTTCGTCGAGGGTGAGCGGGGGAACGGCCGGGTCGCGGCCGAGGATCCGGAACAGCTCGCCCGACCAGGCGGCCTCGTCCGTCAGCAGGTTCCACTCGGCGCTGCCGACACGGCTGAGGAGCGAGCCGCGCGGGGCGGCGGAGGGTGCGGCGGGCACCGGTGGCGGGCCGTCGCGCAACTGCGCCAAGTGCGTGTCCAGATCATTGAGTTGACGCATCGCCAGATCGCACAGCGCACGCTCCCACCGGCCCCGCGGATCCGATGCGTCGCCCTGCGCGTCCCGCCGTACGGCGTCCATCCCGCCCCTGAGCCGGCGCGCCTGCGATATCAGCGCGTCGACCGGGCCGCCCCCGGGTGGCTGGGCGGGGGAGCGGTCCGCGGAGACATGGGGCGGCATGGCGCACTCCGATGCGGGGACGGTTCGGCCGGGGCGGCTGGAGGGGGCGCTACGACTGTGGCACAGCCGACGGCGCCCTGTAAGGGATTTGGCAAGACGCGACGCGAGGGTGCACCTGGCATATGCCACAGTCTCCCCAGGGCGGCTGACCGGCACTTTCTGTGTAGCCGCACCGGTGGCCGAGGCGTAGACGAGGTACGCGATTTGACGGTCGGCCGGAGGCGGTGCGCGGACGCTCAAGCGTGTGTTCTACGGCCGTCTGTTCCCTTATTGCGAGCCGCTCACGGCCGATCAACGGCAGAGTGACGCAGCTCACATGAATTGGTGGGCTGTCCGGCGTAATGCGAACGGCTCCAGCGCACTCCCAAGGACAACGGCACAACCGGCCGACCTGACGACTCACAGGGGAGACCGACCATGGACACCACCCTCGAACAGACCGCCCGCGCCCGTCTGATCACCGCGGAAGGACGGGAAGTCTCCGTACCCGCCGTACTGCGCTACGTGTCCACCGACCCGCTGGCCGTGCACATGGACTTCCCGCCCGAGGTCTCCCTCGACGGCGAGGCGGTCTCATGGACCTTCGCCCGCGTCCTGCTGGAGGAGGGCATCGAGGGCCAGGCCGGCGCCGGGGACGTGCACCTGTGGCCGTGCGGAGGGTCCCGTACGGTGCTGGAGCTGCACTCGCCCTCGGGTCTGGCCCTGCTCCAGTTCGACACCCCGGCGCTGCACCGCTTCCTGCTGCGCAGCTACGCCGTGGTCGCCCCGGGGCAGGAGGACCTCACCGCGGCCGTCGACCACGGCCTGAGCACGATCTTCGGCACCGTCTGAGCCGGCCACCCCTCGCCGCCGGGCGCCACCGCGGGCGCCCGGCGCCGGGCCTCAGTAGCGCAGCACTCCGGCGATCCCCTGCGCGTCGCCGAGGGTGCCGTCGGGGACGAAGCGCACGTCGGCGCCCGTCTCCAGGCACTGCTCGACGATCTCGTCCACGATGTCCTCACGGGCTCCCGGTTCCTCGCTCCCGGCCGGAACCAGATGCCCGCCGGCGGAGTCGCGCATCGTCACGCGGTAGTTCTCCTCGACGGCCAGCAGCCGGACGCGGCCCTCCCGCGCGGTCTGCCAGACCTCGTCGACACCGGCCGCGTACTCCTTGCGTCCGCGGGCCGCCTCCAGTTCGCGCGCCACCGCCTCCGTGTCGCCCCGCGTCCTCTCGTCCCGCACGGGCCCGATCGCCCGCCACACCGCTTCGGGGGTGGCGTGCGCCAGACCGCCGTGCTGGACGGACACCGCGCACTGGGCGACGCTGCCGACCTCCTCCAGCGCGGACAGCGCGGCCGGCTCGCCCGTGATGTACACCCGGCGTGGATGCTCGCGCAGGACCGTGCTCATCGCACTGTCCGCCTCCCGCAGGAACTGGCGGGTGCTCTGGTCGCGGAACGTGCTCGGCTCGTCGCCGATCTGCATCCGGCGTTCGGCGTCGAAGTTCTCGACGAGCTTCCTGGTCAGCGGGAAGCCGCCGGTGTGGTCCTCCGTGACCCGGTCGACGCCGCCGCTCCACAGCGTCACGCGGTCCGCGGAGACGGACAGGACCCAGAACGGGCGCTCGGCGGTCCGCGCGGAGACCAGGTTGCGGGTCAGGAAGGTGTCCGAGAGGACCACGCGCTCAGGAACGGCGCGGGCCAGCGACCACACCTGGTGCTCGCCCGGGGCGGCGAAGATCACCAGCCCGTCCTCGGCGTACGTCAGGTCCACCTCCGCGAGGGCTTGGTCGAGCTGCCGGAAGACGTCGTGGCGTTGCTCCCGGCCGACCTGCGGGTTGGCCTCAAGCTGCCGCTTGGCCTCGGCCACGACATTGCGCAGCCGGACCGGATCCTGTGCGTTGTCGGGCTCGCGGCGGTGCGTCGGCGTCAGCACCGAGACCGCGGGGTAGGGGCGCGGACGCCGCAGCTCGGCGAGGATCGAGGGACTCAGCTCGTGCTCCATGACAGCACGATAGGTCCGATTCGCGCATCAGGCATTCGGGGCAACTCGGCTGGCGCTCGGGCGCATTCGCTGCTACGGCCGCGGAGGCCCGGCACGCCCCGCGGCGCGCCCGCCCGAGACCGTCCGGGCCGCCGGCCGCACCGGCCCGGTGCGGCCGGCGTCGGAGGAGCCCGCGGACCCCGCGGACCCCGCGGACCCCGCGGACCCCGCGGACATGGATAAGTCTTTGCCCTTGGCCGGTTCCCACTGCCGCGCCCCAGGTGCGGGGCCCTTTCCGCGCTGTTCCGGGAGCAAAGCGCGGCCGGAACCAGCGGGTCGTGACGGCATCCGGGTGAAGCCCGCGTTGACCGCCACCGCCCCGGTGGCACACGCTCGACATATAGGTGCTCCATGCAACTGGTTCTCCGGCGGGCCGGAGGGCGGGAGGTAGCGGATGTGCGGCATCACCGGCTGGGTCTCCTACGACCGTGACCTGAGGGCCGAGGACGCGACCCTGCGCGCCATGACCGAGACGATGGCCTGCCGAGGCCCCGACGACCGCGGCACCTGGGCCGAGGGGCCCGCGGCCCTGGGACACCGCAGGCTCGCGATCATCGACCTGCCCGGCGGCCGCCAGCCGATGACCGCCGGCACACCGGACGGCACGGTGGCCCTCGTCTACTCCGGCGAGGCCTACAACTTCACCGAGCTGCGCGCCGAACTGGACGCCCGCGGCCACCGCTTCGCCACCGACTCCGACACCGAGGTCGTCCTGCGCGGCTACCTGGAGTGGGGCGACGAGGTGGCCGAGCGCCTCAACGGCATGTACGCCTTCGCGATCTGGGACGGCCGCCGCGGCGAGCTCGTCATGATCCGCGACCGGATGGGCATCAAGCCCTTCTACTACCGGCCCACGCCCGACGGCGTCCTCTTCGGTTCCGAGCCCAAGGCGATCCTCGCCCACCCCATGGTCCGCCCCCGGGTCACCCTGGACGGGCTGCGTGAGCTGTTCACCTTCGTCAAGACCCCGGGCCACGCCGTCTGGGACGGCATGCACGAGGTCGAGCCCGGAACCGTCGTCACCGTCGGCCGCGACGGCCTGCGCACCCGCACGTACTGGCGGCTGCGGACCCTGCCCCACCCCGATGACCGCGACACCACCGTCGCCACGGTGCGCACCCTGCTGGACGACATCGTGCGGCGCCAGCTCGTCGCCGACGTGCCCCGCTGCACCCTGCTCTCCGGCGGCCTCGACTCCTCCGCCATGACCGCGCTGGCCGCCCGCCGGCTGGCCGAGCAGGGCGAGAAGGTGCGCAGCTTCGCCGTCGACTTCGCCGGGCAGACCGACCACTTCGTCGCCGACGACCTGCGCGCCACCCCCGACACACCGTTCGTGCACGACGTGGCGCGCGCCTCCGACACCGACCACCAGGACATCGTGCTCGACGCGGACACCCTGGCCGACCCGGAGATCCGCCGCAAGGTGGTCCGCGCCCGCGACCTGCCGATGGGCTTCGGCGACATGGACTCCTCCCTGTACCTGCTCTTCCGCAGCATCCGGGACCACTCCACCGTCGCCCTGTCCGGCGAGTCCGCCGACGAGGTCTTCGGCGGCTACCAGCACTTCTTCGACGAGGAGGCGCGCCGCGCCGACACCTTCCCCTGGCTGGTGCGATTCCTGCGCGACTTCGGCGACGACGCCGGTGTCCTGCGCCCCGACCTCGCCCGCACCCTCGACCTGCGCGCCTACGTCGCCGACGGCTACCGCACCGCCATCGGCGCCGTCAGCCGCCTCGACGGCGAGAGCGACTTCGAGTTCCGGATGCGCCAGATCTGCCACCTCCATCTGACCCGCTTCGTCCGGGCCCTGCTCGACCGCAAGGACCGGATGAGCATGGCGGTCGGCCTGGAGGTCCGCGTCCCCTACTGCGACCACCGCCTGGTCGAGTACGTCTACAACGCTCCCTGGGCCCTGAAGTCCTTCGACGGCCGGGAGAAGAGCCTGCTGCGGGAGGCGACCGCGGACCTGCTGCCCAAGTCCGTGTACGACAGGGTCAAGAGCCCGTACCCGTCCACTCAGGACCCCAAGTACGCCCTCGCCCTCCAGGAGCACGCCAAGGACCTGCTCGGCCGGCCGGGGCACCCGGTCTTCGACCTCGTGGACCCGGAAAGGCTGCGCCGCCTCGCGCACAGCGACACCGATCTGGGCGGCAACCAGGCGGCGCGGCGCGGTCTGGAGCGGACCCTCGACCTGGCCGTCTGGCTGGACATGTACCAGCCGCAGATCGTCACCGCCTGACCCCGGCCGGCCGTACGACCCGCCGACCGGTCAGCCGCTCGCGTCGGGCTCCCGGTCCGCGCCGCAGGAGCTGCCGTCGGCCGGCAGGGTGCCGTACAGCAGGAAGTCGTTCACCTTCCTGTGCACGCACCGGGAGGACAGGTACCCGGTGTGCCCGTCGGCCCGGTTGTCGAGCACCACGGCGGACGAGCCGAGCCGCCGCGCCGTCTCCAGCGTCCAGCGGTACGGGGTCGCCGGGTCGCCGCGGGTGCCCACCAGCAGCATCCTCGCCGTGTCGACGTTCTTCACCTTCTCGCGGATGAAGTCGGTGCCCTTGGGGCGGCCGTAGCACATCAGCAGCTCGTTGAGCCGGGCGCGGCCGAAGACCGGCGAGGCCCGCCGGTACTCCGCGCTCAGCCGGCCGAGGTCCCCGGTGAGCCGAGCGGCGCCGGGCCGGTCGGGATCGTCGGCGCAGTTGACCGCCAGGGTCGCGGCGGGCTGGTTGTCCGGCGGGATCTCGCCCGAGCCGACCAGCCCACCGTCCGCCGGACGCGGCGCGCTCCGCCGTCCCGGCAGGGTGCCGCCACCGGCGGAGAAGGCCTCGACACCGTGTGTGTCGCCGTCCTCCACCAGGGAGGCGATCGCCCGTTCCAGCGAGGGCCACAACCGCTTGCTGTAGAGCGCCTGCCCGATCGCCCGGGCGAGGTCCTGGCCGGTCAGCTTCCCGCCGGCCCCGTTCGGCACCGGGTTCTCGTCGAGCGAGCGGACGAGCCGTACGACCTGGTCGCCGGCCGCGCGGCGGTCGTCGCCCCACGGGCAGGCGATGTCCCGCACACACCAGTCGAGGAAGTGGTCGAGCGCCGTCTGCTGCGCCTCGGCGGCGACCAGCCCCTGCCGCGCCGGCGGCTCGGTCAGCGTGTCGACTCCGTCGAGGGCCATCCGGCCGACCCTGCCGGGGAACAGCGCCGCGTATACGGCGCCGAGCCGGGTGCCGTATGAGAAGCCCAGGTAGTCGAGCCGGTCGTCGCCGAGTGCCTGACGCATCACGTCCAGGTCCCGGGCCGCGTCGACGGTGCCCATGTGCGCCTGGACCGGGCCCGAGCGCCGGGCGCACTCGGCGGCCGTTCGCTGCCAGGCCGTGAGTTTCTCGCGGGCGACCTTCGGGTCGCCGAGGTCCCCGTTCCCGCCGATCGCCCGTGTGGCCCGGTCGTCGGTGCCCAGGCCACAGCCGACCGGAGAGGACCGGCCGACGCCCCGCGGGTCGAAGGAGACCACGTCGTAGCCGTTGGTCAGGTCCAGGAACCGCTTGCCGTCGGTGGTCAGCCGGGGCACGCCCGCGACGCCGGGACCGCCGAAGTTGAGCAGCACCGAGCCCCGGGAGGGGCCGGTGGCCCGGTAGCGGGCCAGGGCGAGGGCGAGGGTGCCCGCGCCGGGGTGCGCGTAGTCGAGGGGAACGGTGACCCTGCCGCACTGCATGTCCTTCGGGGCGCCCGCCTCGCACGCCGACCAGGCCACCTTCTGGCGGTAGAACCGGCTCAGGCCGCTCGGCGAGCCGCCGTCGTCCTTCGCGGGCAGTCCCGCGCCGAGGAGGACGAGCGTGACGGCCCCGAAGCACGCGCCGCGCCGGGCCGCGCGCCGCGTCGACAGCTTGGCCGGCATGGGCGCCTCCAGCAACGTTCCGCCGCGGACCGGGAACAGGCCTCGGCTCACCCTAGGCGGACCGTCCGGCCGCCGCCTCCCAGAGGGCGCGGGCCGCCGCACGGGTACCGCCCGCAGGGCCCACCGCCCCCGCGTCGGCGGCTTCGCGCGCCGTTCGATAACAGGCCCCCCGAAGGGGTGAAAGGGCGGCAGGCCATAACCCTGAACCTTTCACCAGCGTTTTACGGGGTGCGGGTGAGCGCCCGCGACCATGTCTGGAAGGCAGGAAACCTATGAAACGGGTCACGCGGAACAGTGTGATCGCCGTGGCCGCCGCCTCCGGCGCGATGGCGATGGCGATGCCGGTGTCCGCCTTCGCGGCGGACGGCGGCGCCGTGGCGGAGGGTGCCGCGGCCGGCTCGCCCGGTGTGCTCTCCGGAAACACCGTCCAGCTGCCGGTGGACGTTCCGATCAACGTGTGCGGGAACACCGTGGACGTGGTGGGGCTTCTCAACCCCGCGGCGGGCAACCGGTGCGCCAACGCGTCCGCCGGGAGGGATCGGACGCCGACGACCGACGGTGCGGTGGCACAGGCCACCACGCACGACTCCCCCGGGGTGGTCTCCGGCAACACCATCCAGTTGCCGGTGCACGTTCCGGTGAATGTCAGCGGCAACAGCGTGAACGTGGTGGGCATCGGCAACCCGGCCTCCGGCAACACGTCCACGAACACGCCGGGCGACCACGTCACCCCGACGCCTCCGCCGCCCGTGCGGTCCTTGCCGCAGCCGGTGCCGCGGCACGTGACGCATCCCCGGCCCGTGTCCGTGCCCCGGACGCAGGTGTCGCTCGCCCACACCGGCGCGGACCAGACCGCGCCGGTGATGGCCGCGGGCGCGGCCCTGGTGCTCGGCGGAGCGGTCCTGTACCGGCGTTTCCGGCCCGCCGCGCTTCGCTGACGGATCCGCGCCCGCGGCGGAGGCCCACCGGACACGTGTCCGGTGGGCCTCCGCCGCGGTGCGGGCCCGACGGCCGCGGACCCCGCACCGAAAACCTGTTGCCGAGGACGTCCGCGCTTTGGTCCAGTTGGCGTATGGATCACGCTGCGGTACTCGCCCTGTACGACCGGGACCTGCGCGAAGGCGCCGAACCCGACGGTTCCGGCTCACGCGTGGAGCGCGCCGGGAAGGTGGTGCGCCAGATCGGCTCGGCCCAGGACTGGAACGGCGTGCTGTGGTCGGACCTGGACGAGTCCTCCGCGGACGCCGCGATCGCCGAGCAGACAGCCCGCTACGGCGAGTCCAGCCTCGCCTTCGAGTGGAAGGTGTACGGGCACGACCAGCCCGCGGACCTCGGCCGGCGCCTCCTGGCCGCCGGCTTCGCGGCCGAGCCGCAGGAGACGCTGATGGTCGCCGAGATCGCCGAGCTGGACCTCGGTACCGAGCCGCCCGAGGGCGTGCGCCTGCGCACGGTCACCGACGAGGCGGGTGTCGATCTGCTGGTCGGCGTGCACGAGCAGGTGTTCGGTAGGGACGGCTTCCGTCTGCGCCACCGCCTGCTCGCCGGGCTCGCCGCCGAACCGGACACGCTGGTCGCCGTCGTCGCCCTCGCCGGTGACGTGCCGGTGAGCGCGGCCCGGATGGAGCTGCTGCCCAGGACGGGGTTCGCGGGCCTGTGGGGCGGTGGCACCCTCGAGGGCTGGCGGGGCCGTGGCGTCTACCGCGCCCTCGTCGCCCACCGCGCCCGTGTCGCCGCCGACCGTGGCTGCCGCTACCTCCAGGTCGACGCCTCCAGCCGCAGCCGCCCCATCCTCGAACGCCTCGGCTTCACCGCCCTGACCACCACGACGCCGTACGTGTACGAGCCCTAGAGAGGTCCTGAGCCCGGCGGTCCAAGCGGGGCCGCCGGGCTCAGCGGTGCCCTGCCTTCGCCCGGTCCAGCATCGACACACCCAGCGCGGCGAGGGCGATCTGGATGAGCCATTCGATCCAGTCGACGCCCTTGGTGTCCGCGACGCCCAGCGCCGAGGCGATCGCCGCGCCGACCAGCGCGGCCACGATGCCGATGAGGATCGTCCAGAGAACGCCTATGTGCTGGCGTCCGGGAACGACGAGCCGTCCCAGGACACCAATGATCAAGCCGATGACGATGGCACTGATGATGCCCGTGATCTCCATCTTCCGCCCCTCTGCGTCGTGACCCCCGCGCCCTTTCGCATTCCCGCTGGAACCGGAGCCACACCGGTCGGGTTCCGCCGCCCCGCCCGGCACCGTCCCTTCTCAGGTCCCCCGTGGCATGGCGTACGGCTCCTCACCGCACGCCTGCTGCTGGAGGCGGCGCCGCAGCTCGTGCAGGCCCCGGCGGGAGTGGCTCTTGACGGTGCCCAGCGGCCAGCCGGTGCGCGCCGCGATCTGGGTCTGGGTGAGGTCCTCGAAGAAGGCCAGCCGCAGCACACGGCGCTGGGCCGCCGGGAGCCGGTCCAGCTCGTACCCGACCAGGACGCGGTCGAGGGCGGCCTCCGGCCGGCCGTCGGCCGGATCGGCGGAGCCCAGGGCCGACCCGGCGGCGGCGACCAGCTCCCCGCGACGGGTCCGGGCGGCCAGCGCGTCGGCGATCCTGCGCCGGGTGATGCCGACGATCCACCCGGCGAGCGGGCCGCGCTCGGGCCGGTAGCCGTGCCTGCCCCGCCAGACGCCCAGGAAGACCTGCTGGGTCACGTCCTCCGCCTCCTTGGCGTCTCCCAGGGACCGCCAGGCCAGCGTGTGCACCAGCGCCGACCAGCGGTGGTAGACGGCGGCGAGGCAGGCGTCGTCGCCCGCCACGAGGCCACGCGCGAGGTCTTCCGGTGTCATGACGACGGCTCCTGTGACGGCTCCCCGGGGCACGCCCCCGTACCACCATCGTGTGATCGCCGGCCGCTCCCCTCAACTCGCATCGCTTCCGCACCGTTTTTCCCAGGGCGCCGAGCGCGGCTCCTCAGCCGCGGTCGCGGGCGCGTTTGAAGCGGGCCAGCCCGTCGGACAGTTCCACCACCGGGTCCGGGTAGTCGAGGGCGGCCCGGGCCGCTCCCTGGAGCTTCCACGGCTCGTGCACGGCCGGCCCGTCCAGCCCGGAGAGCTCAGGCACCCAGCGGCGTACGAACGTGCCGTCGGGGTCGTACCGCTTGGCCTGGGTGACGGGGTTGAGCACCCGGTTGGGCCGGGTGTCCGTGCCGGTGCCCGCCATCCACTGCCAGTTGAGCTGGTTGTTGGCGAGGTCGCCGTCGACCAGGTACCGCAGGAAGTGCCGCGCACCCACCCGCCAGTCGACGTACAGGGTCTTGGTGAGGAAGCTCGCGGTCAGCAGACGGCCCCGGTTGTGCATCCAGCCCTCGTGCAGCAACTGGCGCATGGCCGCGTCGATGATCGGATAGCCGGTGCGGCCCCGGCGCCACGCCTCGACGTCCTCGCGCGCGGACCGCTCGGACCGCCACCGGTCGTGCTTGGTTCGGTAGTCGGCACTCGCCGCCGCGGGCCGCGCCGCGAGCACCTGGCGGTGGAAGTCGCGCCAGGCGAGCTGCCGTACGAAGGCCTCCGCGCCCGGACCGCCCGCGCCGCGCGCCCGGTGCACGAGTTCGAGCGGGGAGAGGGTGCCGAAGTGCAGATGGGGCGAGAGCCGGGACGTGGCGTCGCCGGCCAGGTCGTCATGGCGCTCCTCGTAGGCGGCGACACCCGAGCGCAGCCAGGCCGCCAGCCGCCTGCGGCCCTCCGTCTCGCCGCCCGGCGCGAGGGCCGCCGACAGGTCCGCGGCGGGCGGCCGGGAGGGCAGCTCACCGGAGACGACGCCGTCCGGGACGCGGACCGTGCGGGGCGCGCCCAGCGGAGCGCGCAGCCCCTGCCGCGACCACTGCCGGAAGTAGGGCGTGAAGACGGCGAAGTGGTCCGAGGAGGACGGCGTCAGCGTGCCGGGGGCGACGGCCGTGGTCACCGTGTCGTGCACGTGCAGCCTGCGCCCGTCCGCCGCCAGGGCGCGCCGCAGCCGCTCCTCGCGGTGGTGGGCGAAGCGGCTGACGTCGGCCGCCAGGTGGACCTCGTCGGCGTCGGCCTCGCGGGCCACCTGACACACCCGCTCGACGGGGTCGCCGCTGCGGACGACAAGCCTGCCGCCGCGCCGGCGCAGTGCCGCGTCGAGGTCGTGCAGGCAGTCGGCGAGGAACGCCAGCCGGTTCGGGGCGGCGAATCCGGCCCCGTCCACCGCCGGGTCGCGCACGAACAGCGGGACGACGTGCCGGGAGCCGTCGAGAGCGGCGCGCAGCGGCGGATGGTCGTGCACCCGCAGGTCGGCGGTGAACAGGACGACCGAGACGTTCATCGTGGGGTCTCCGTGGAGGGGACGGGACGGGGAAGGCTGGACGGACCGCTCCGGACGGTCCGGGACGCTCCGGTCGCCCCGGATCACTGCGGACGCGCTGGGCGCTCCGGATTGCTTCCCGCGCGGGGCGTCCGGCGGATGCGGGCGTCAGCGGACGGAGGTGCGTTCCCCCGAACGGGTGAGCCGGGCCTGCTCGGCCGCCGCCCCGGCGATGTTGCGGGCCATCCCGCCGAACACGACCGCGTGGAAGGGCGAGACGCTCCACCAGTAGGCGTGCCCCAGCAGCCCGTGCGGATGGAACACCGCGCGCTGGCGGTACAGCGTGCGGCCCTCGGCGTCGGTGCCGACGCGCATCTCCAGCCAGGCCAGGCCCGGCAGCCGCATCTCGGCCCGCAGCCGGAGCAGCCGTCCCGGTTCGATCTCCTCCACGCGCCAGAAGTCGAGCGAGTCACCCGCCCGCAGCCGCTGCGCGTCACGGCGCCCCCGGCGCAGCCCGACCCCGCCCGCCAGCCGGTCGAGCCCGCCGCGCAGCGCCCAGGCGAGGGGGAAGGAGTACCAGCCGTGGTCGCCGCCGATGCCTTCGACGACCCGCCACAGGGCCTCGGGCGGCGCGTCCACCGTGCGTTCCCGCCGGTCCGTGTAGAGGCTGCCGCCGGCCCAGTCGGGGTCGGTGGGCAGGGGATCGCTGGGCGCGCCCGGCACCGAGGCGGACGACCACCGGGTCGTCACCTGCGCCTCGCGGACCCGTTGCAGTGCCAGCCGTACGGCCTCGTCGAAGCCGATCGGATGACCGGGCGGGTCGGGCACGTACCGCAGGATGTCGTGCTCCCGGCAGACGACCTCGTGGCGCAGCGACTCGGCGAGCGGGCGCGCGATGGCCGCGGGCACGGGGGTGACCAGGCCGATCCAGTGGCTGGACAGACGGGGGGTGAGGACCGGGACGGGGACGATCACCCGTCGGGGCAGGCCCGCCACCGCCGCGTACCGCAGCATCATGTCCCGGTACGTCAGGACGTCCGGCCCGCCGATGTCGAAGGCCCGGTTCACGTCGTCGGGCATCCGCGCGCCGGCCACCAGGACGCGCAGGACGTCGCGCACGGCGATCGGCTGGATGCGGGTGCCCACCCAGCTGGGAGTGACCATCACGGGCAGGCGCTCGGTGAGGTAGCGCAGCATCTCGAAGGAGGCGGATCCCGAGCCGATGATGACGGCGGCGCGCAGGACGGTGGTCGGCACCCCCGAGGCCAGCAGGATGCGGCCGACCTCCGCGCGCGAGCGCAGATGCGGGGACAGCTCCCGCTCCGGCACACCGGCCGGGGTCAGGCCGCCGAGGTAGACGATCCGCCGCACGCCCGCGGCCCGGGCCCGTTCCCCGAAGACGCGCGCGGCCCGGCGGTCGGTCTCCTCGAAGTCCTTGCCGGTGCCCAGGGCGTGCACCAGGTAGTAGGCGACGTCGACGTCCCGCAGGGCCGCGGCGACCGACTCAGGGTCGGTGACGTCGCCCCGCACCACCTCCGTACGCGCCGCCCAGGGATGGTCGCGCAGCTTGCCCGGGGAGCGGGCCAGGCAGCGCACCCGGTTGCCGGCGTCGAGCAGTTCCGGGACCAGCCGGCCGCCGATGTACCCCGTGGCGCCCGTCACCAGGCAGCGCGGGCCGTCGCCCGTGTCCTCACTGTTCATAGGCCTCGGTCCCTCGTGCGTAGGTGCCGTGTGCGTCTCCGGATCACTTCCACCGGGACGGCCCTCGTGGATGCGGGCACGGCGCTTTCCGTGGGCCGATCGCGTGGCCGTGGCTGCCGCGCCGCGAATGGGCCGATCGCGTGGCCCCCGCTGCCGTGCCGTGGCGGCCGGGGAAGGGATCTGGCCGAGGCCGTCGGCGAGGTGCCGGTGCGGGGCCCACCGTTCGAGCGAGAGGTGGGACGACGGCACGACGTCAAGGAGAATCATGAAGTACTACCTGCTCAGCGTGATTCAGCCGGCCGAGGGCGAGCCGCCCGCGGCCGAGGCGCTGGCGCGGATCATGCGCGAGGTCGAGGGGTTCCACCAGGAGCTGCGCGAGGCGGGCGCCTGGGTCTTCGCCGGCGGGCTGCACGGCCCGGAGACCGCCGTCGTGCTGCGCCCCGGGGACGGTGAGGTACGCGTCACCGACGGTCCCTACACCCAGGGTGCCGAGTACCTGGGCGGTCTGTGCCTCATCATGGCGCCCGATCTGGACGCGGCCGTGGAGTGGGGCCGGAAGGCGAGCCGGGCCACCACCCTCCCCATCGAGGTGCGGCCGTTCCTGCACCCGGCCGGGGACTGACACCGGGCGCAGTGGCCATCCGGCTGGTCTACACCCTTGACCGGTACAGACCAGTGCGGTTGAGTGCCCGCACCCCCCACCGCGGCCGCCCCCACAGGTGCCCGGTACCACCGGCGCGTGCGCGCGAGAACCGGCTCCGTCCGGCCTCGCGGGGGTGCGGCCGCGCTTCGCGGATTCTCGAACTCCCGCCGGGCGCCGACCGGTTCCGCTGACGTCCGGCCGTCCCCCGTGGTGTCATGCCCCTGACCATCCTGGCCGACGGTGTCATCGGCCGCCGGGGCGCGGCCCCGGGGCGACGGCCACCGTCCGGACGAAGGGCAACACCGCCATGCGCACCCCCCACGCGCTGCTCGCCACGACCGCGGCGCTCGCCGCCGTCGTGGCGTCCCTCGCATCCGCTCCCGCGAACGCCACGGCACAGGCTCCCGCCGCCGGGGCGTACTACGTCCAGAGCGTCACGACCGGCCTGGCCGCGGCGGCCGCCGGTGCCGGCGCCGTGGAACAGCACAACCCCAGGGGCGACGAGGACCACCAGCAGTGGAACCTGAGGGCGAACGGACCGTCGTACGTCCTGGAGAGCGCCGACCTGGCCGGCACCTGTCTCGGCCGCTCGGGCGACCGGGCACGCACCGTCGCCTGCGCCGACGCGGAGGCGGCCTGGGAGATCGCCCCGGCCGGGGACGACCAGTACACGCTCAAGTCGCCCGGCGCCGACCGCTACCTGACCGTCGCCGCCAAGCCGTCCGGCGCCAACTACCCCGCCCCGCTGGCCGTCGGACCCGCGGGCGACCTGGCCCGCTGGTATCTCACGCCGGTGACACCGGCCACCCGGCCCATGCCGCCGGCGGACCAACGCACCCTCGACCAGGTCACGTTCCTCACCGCTCACAACGCCTACGCCAACGGGGTCGACGGCGGTTTCGCCCCGCCGTTCGTCAACCTCTTCCCCAACCAGAGCCGTGGCATCGACCAGCAACTCGCCGACGGCGTACGCGGGTTCATGCTGGACATCCACCAGACCCCGGACGGCGCGATCCTCTGCCACAACAGCTGCACGCTGGTCAGTAGGCCGGTCGCCCTGTGGGTGGACCTCCAGCGCATGGTGGACTTCCTGGCATCGCACCCCGACCAGTTCGTCACCGTGTTCCTGGAGGACTACGTCGATCCGGGCGTCCTGCGCGCCGAACTCGCCCGTGTGCGCGGCCTTTCCGACGTGCTCTACCGGCCCGACCTGACCGGCGTCCGGAACAACGGCTGGCCCAGGATGGCCGACCTGATCGCGGACAACCACCGGCTGCTGGTCCTCACCGACCACAGCCGCTCGGCCGACGAGGCGGCGGGCCTGACCCGGGACGGCTTCGGCGTGATGTACCAGCGCGAGTGGACGGTCGAGAACTACTGGTCGATGGGCGCGGGCCTCGGCACGTCGGACTGGTCCTGCTACAGCCGCTGGTACGGCGCCGACCTCAACATCCCGCTGACGCACACCGAACCGCGCTTCCGGCCGCTGTTCGTGATGAACCACTTCCGGGACAGCACGAGCAGCGCCACGACACAGACCGACAACGGCAAACTGGCCGACCGCGCCCGGCGGTTCTGCGAGCCCGCGGCACGCAAGAAGCCCAACTTCCTGGCCGTGGACCGCTACGACCTCGGCGACCCCGCGGCCGCCGTGAACGCGCTGAACACCCACACATATCCGTGACATTCGGCTGTACGGCGCACGCGATCGCGACACGCGGGTGTGCGAGACTCCGCCGATGACCTCCGAAACGATCACCGCGGACGCCGCGGGCACCTGGGAACTCGGCGACCTGCCCGTCCACCGCATCGGCCTCGGCGCGATGCGGCTGACGGGCAGCGCCGCCTTTCACCTCGGTACCCCGAGCGACCGCAACCGCTCGATCGCCGTCCTGCGCCGGGCGGTCGAGCTCGGCGTGAACCACATCGACACGGCGGCCTTCTACTTCTCCGCCCGGCGCTCCGCCAACGAACTGATCAACAGCGCCCTGTCGCCGTACCCGGACGATCTGGTCGTCGTCACGAAGGTCGGTCCGTTCCGGAACTGCTCGGGGGAGTGGGGCCCCTCCGCGCGCCCCGACGACCTGCGCGGCCACGTCGAGGAGAACCTGCGACAGCTCGGCCGCGACCACCTGGACGTGGTGAACCTGCGCCGGATGGGCCAGGACTCCATCGCCCAGCACTTCGGCGCGCTCGCCGAACTGCGCGAGGAGGGACTGATCCGCCACCTCGGCCTCTCCGACGTGGAGCCGCGCCACCTCGAGGAGGCCCGCGCCATCGCGCCGGTGGTGTGCGTGCAGAACCGCTTCGGGCTCGATTTCCGCGACCCCGGCAGCGACGAAGTGCTGCGGGTCTGCGGCGAGGAGGGCATCGCCTTCGTCCCGTTCTTCGCCATCGCCGGCGAGGGCGGCTCCAAGGGGGCGGCGGACGGCGCCCACGACGAGGAGGTCGCGGCCGTCGCCCGGGCCCACGACGCGACACCCGCACAGGTACGGATCGCCTGGACCCTCCAGCAGGGCCCGCACGTCCTGGCCATCCCCGGCACCGGCAACCCCGACCACCTCGTGGAGAACGTGGCCGCGGGCGCCCTGCGCCTCACCGACGAGGAGATGGCCGGGCTCGACGCGCTGCACACCGGGACCGGCGACGGGACGGGCGAGGGGACCGGCTGAGCGGCGTCCCGTACCGCACGCGGGGACTGTCCGACCGGCCCCCGCGGCGACATCCGGTCCCGGTCAGTCCAGCTGCCCGTGCAGGAACGCGACGGTGCTCTGCCACGCGCGGGACGCCGAGTCGGGGTCGTGGCTGGGGCGGCGGTCGTTGAAGAAGGCGTGGCCGGCCGGGTACAGGCGGAAGTCCGCGCTGACGTCCGACTGCCGCCGGATCCTCTCGCGCAGCTCCTCGACCTGCTCCAGCGGTACGCTCCGGTCCTGCTCCCCGTAGTGGCCGAGGAGCTGGGCGCGCAGCCCGGAGAAGTCGGGCAGTTCGCCGCGGATGACGCCGTAGAACGGCACGGCGGCGCTCACCCGCGGATCGACGGCCGCGAGGTACAGCACGAACCCGCCGCCCATGCAGAAGCCGACCGCGCCGACCGTGCCGGAGGTGACCTCGGGCAGGGACAGCAGGTGGCCGACGGCGCCGGAGAGCAGTTCGACACCGCGCAGGACCGGCAGGGCCTTCACCATGCGCTGGGCCTCGTCGGAGTCGTGTGCCACGCTGCCGCCGTACAGGTCGGGCGCCAGGGCGACGAAGCCCTCGGCGGCGAGCCGGTCGGCGACGTCGGCGATGTGGTCCGTCAGCCCCCACCACTCCTGGATGACGAGGACGCCCGGACCGCTTCCCGACGGGGGCAGCGCGAGGTAGCCGTGCGCGGTGCCTCCCGCGCTCGGGAAGGTGACGTTCTGTCGGGCGGGCGTCTCGGCGGGCCTGGGCCGCTCGGACATGGTGCTCAACTCCTTGCCGGATTGCGGATCGGCGCCCCGCCGGGGAGTGGCGGAGGGGCCTTTGCGGATTCTTGCCGCGTTCGCCGTGCCGCCGCCGCCGCCCGCCGTTCACGGTCCGGTTCGCCCCCCTTCGTAAGCTACTGCCGGCGGTCCGGTCGTGCAGCGGGCCGCCGGAGCGCACCGGGGCGCGGGTGCGCGCGATCCCGCGGTCATTCCCGGCGGCTCCTTCCATAATGGGCGGGCGGGCGCGCCCGCGGGCGGACCACGGTGCCGGACTGACTACAATCATGTAGACGATCTACGACTGTGGGCGACAACGGGGTGAGGACGTACCCATGACCGACGACGACAGGGACGAGCGCAGGCCGGCCGGTGAGCTCGAAGCCAGCGTCATGGCCGTCCTGTGGGCCGCCGGCGCGCCCCGCACCCCCGGTGAGGTCCAGCTCGGCCTCGGCAGCGGCCTGGCCCGCACCACGGTCACCACCATCCTGACCCGGCTGCACGACAAGGGCGTCGTCCAGCGCCGCCGCCAGGGCCGCGGATACGCCTACTATCCCGTCCAGGACGCGCACGGGCTGACCGCCCGCCGCATGCACTCCGAGCTCGACCGCGACACCGACCGCGAGACGGTACTCGCCCGCTTCGTCGCCCAGCTCAGCCCGGACGACGAGCGCGTCCTGCGCGATCTGCTCGAATCCGGTGAGCGATGACCGCGGCCCTGCTTCTGCTCCTGTCCCTGCTGCTGCCGTTCGCCGCGCCGGCCCTTGCCCGGCGCGCGCTCGACCGCCTCGCCCCCGTCACCGCGCTGTGGATGATCACCGGCTTCGCGGTCGTGCTCGCCGGCTGCTCGCTCGCCGCACTCGGCGCCTTCGTCCTCACCGGCCTGCTCAAGCTGCCCCTCGTCGCGGCGCTGGGCAAGCTCGTGCACCCCGTGTCCATGCCCTCCGACCTGGTGGTCGTCCCGGCGGCCGCGATCTCCGTCGGAGCGCTCGCCGTGTGCGCGGGCACGCTGGGGCGCGCCGCGCTGCGGGAGTTCCGCGCCTTCCGCAGCGCGCACACGGAGGCCGGCCGCAGGCCCGCCGCCGGCGACCTGTGCGTGGTGGACTCCCCGCACCCGGACGCCTACGCGCTGCCCGGCCGCCCGCACCGCATCGTCGTCACCACCGCGATGCTCCGCAGCCTCGACGCGGCCGAGCGCGAGGCGCTGTTCGCCCACGAGCGGGCCCACAACCGGGGCGGCCACCACTACTTCCTGGCCGCCGCCGAGCTGGCCGCCCACTGCCATCCCGCGCTGCGGCGGGTCCGCGGGGCGATCCGCCTCGCGGCCGAGCGCGCCGCCGACGAGGCCGCGGCCGCGGCCGTCGGCGACCGCCGCCTGACCGCCCGCGCCATCGCGCGCGCCGCCCTGGCCGGCCAGGAGGCCCGCTCCGTGCGCCCGGAGTTCGCCCCCGCCGCCACCTCGGGACCGGTCCCGCACCGCGTCAAGGCGCTCCTCGCCGCCCCGCACGTCCCGCGTCGCGCCGCCACCCGGATCGCCGCGCTGCTGACGGCCTGCGCCGCGCTCTCCTTCGCCGCCTCGGCGACCGGCATGATCGACGTCCATCACCGGGTCGAGGTCGCCCAGGGCGACACCTCCCGCTGATCCCCTGCCGATCCGCGTCCGGGATGACTGGCGTCATGCACGTTTTACGTATAACCTCACCCGACGATCGCTCCTCGCGATCGCTGTTCCGAAAGGCCCCGATGAGACGCATCGCCCTGGTCACCCTCGTCGTCGACGACTACGACGAGGCGATCCGCTTCTACACCGGAGCGCTCGGCTTCCGGCTCGCCGAGGACGCCCCGCGCCCGGACGGCTCCCGGTGGGTCGTCGTCGAACCGGGTGACGGGACCGGGACCGCACTGCTGCTCGCCCGCGCCCGGACCGGGTCCCAGCAGGCCCGGGTGGGCGACCAGACCGGCGGACGCGTCGGGTTCTTCCTGCACACCGGCGACTTCGCCCGCGACCACGCCCGGATGCGGGCGGCCGGAGTCACCTTCCTGGAGGAGCCGCGGCAGGAGCCGTACGGCACGGTCGCCGTCTTCGAGGACCTGTACGGCAACCGCTGGGACCTGCTCCAGCCCGCCCCCGACGCGGGCTGACCACCGAACACCGCCACCGCGGACACCACTACCGCTCGACTGCCCTAGGAAACGCCCCATGACCGCGCCCCGCATCGACACCGACACCCTCCGCCGGCTCCCCAAGGCCGTGCTGCACGACCACCTCGACGGCGGCCTGCGCCCCGCCACCGTCGTCGAACTCGCGGACGCGGTCGGCCACACCCTGCCCACCACCGACCCCGCCGAACTCGCCGCCTGGTACTACGACGCGGCCAACTCCGGCGACCTGGTCCGCTACATAGCCACCTTCGAGCACACCCTCGCCGTGATGCAGACCCGCGAGGGCCTGCTGCGCACCGCCGAGGAGTACGTCCTGGACCTGGCCGAGGACGGCGTCGTCTACGGGGAGGTGCGCTACGCCCCCGAACTGATGGTCAACGGCGGGCTGACCCTCACCGAGGTCGTGGAGACCGTCCAGGAGGGCCTCGCCGCGGGCATGGCCAAGGCCGCCGCCCAGGGCACGCCCGTCCGGGTCGGCACGCTGCTGTGCGGCATGCGGATGTTCGACCGCACCCGTGAGGTCGCCGACCTGGCCGTCGCCCACCGCGACGCCGGTGTCGTCGGCTTCGACATCGCGGGCGCCGAGGACGGCTTCCCGCCCGCCGACCACCTGGACGCGTTCGAGCACCTGCGCCGAGAGAGCGTGCCGTTCACCATCCACGCCGGCGAGGCGCACGGCCTGCCCAGCATCCACCAGGCCCTCCAGGTGTGCGGCGCCCAGCGCATCGGGCACGGCGTGCGCATCACCGAGGACATCGTCGACGGCAAGCTCGGCCGGCTGGCCGGCTGGGTGCGCGACCGCCGGATCACCCTGGAGATGTGCCCCACCTCCAACCTCCAGACCGGCGCCGCCACCTCGATCGCCGAGCACCCCATCACGGAGCTGAAGGACCTCGGCTTCCGGGTCACCCTCAACACCGACAACCGCCTGGTGTCCGGCACCACGATGACCCGCGAGATGTCCCTGCTGGTCGAGCAGGCGGGCTGGACGGTCGAGGACCTGCGCACGGTCACGGTCAACGCCGTCAAGAGCGCGTTCCTCCCCTTCGACGAGCGCGTGAGCCTGATCCGGGACGTGGTCCTGCCGGGCTACGAGTCCGCGCTCTGAAGCAGCCCCCCGACATAGGCGGCCTGTCCGGCGTGCTGGAGATCGTCGGACAGGACGCTGACCAGGCGCACGCCCAGCGTGACCGGCGGGTCCCAGCTCTCGTCGACGACGCGTTCCAGGTCCTTGGCGGTCAACCCGCGCAGGGCGGTCAGGGTCTGCTCGTGCACGGCGTCGTAGTAGCCGGTCAGCAGTTCGCCGTCGTCGACCCGCACCTCGGCGACCTTCGCCGGGGTGTGCCCGTAGCCGGTGTCGTGCCGGTCCAGACGGAGCCCGAAGCGCTTCTGCCAGTCCCGCGCGAGCCATACCTGGTCGAGGCCGAACGCGTCGGCGACGTGGTCGTCCTGCACGCGCGTGAGGTGCCAGACGAGCCAGGCGACGGAGTTGGCGTCGGTCGCGGGACGGGCGTTGAGCAGTTCGGACGGCAGGCCGTCGACGACGGCATGGACCTCTTCCCGGATGCGGGCATGGCCCTCGATGAGGATGTCCTTCGCATGCATACGTCCACCTTGGCGCATCGCCGGCCGTCCCGCGTCCGGAATCCGGCCGGCGTCAGGCCGTGCCCGGCTCTTCCGGTCCGAGCAGGGTGATCAGGGCGCGGGCCGCCGGGCTGGTGGCCTGTTCGGGCGGCAGCAGGGCGACGGTCTCGTACTCCGTCTCCGTGGCGCCCTTGAGCGGCAGCGCGGTGAGCGAAGGCCGCTTGTGCCGGAAGTGGCGCGGGACGACGGCGATGCCCAGGTTCTCGTCGACCAGGTCGAGCAGGCTGTGCACGTCGTTGACCTCCAGGGCCACCGTGCGCCGGACACCCGCGGCGGCGAAGGCCGCGTCGGTGGTCCGGCGCGGCCCCCAGTCCGGATGGAAGTCGACGAAGACCTCGCCGTCCAGGTCCCGCGGTGTCAGGACGGCCTGGGCGGAGGCGAGCCGGTGGCCCGGGTGGCACAGCACCGTCATCGGCTCGCCGGCCAGGGACACCGAGCGCAGCTGGTCGGTGTCCGCGCGGGTCCGGTAGGCGAACGCCAGGTCGAGCCGGCCGGCCGCGACCTCCTCCGCCAGCGCGCCCGAACCCGTCTGCCGCAGCCGGATCTCCACGTCCGGGTGCCGCCGCCGGAACGCCGCGAGCAGCCCGGCCACATGCACCCCGGCGATGCACTGCTCGGTGCCGAGCGAGAGCGTGCCGCGCAGCACGCCCTGCACCGCCGCCACCGCCTCGTGCGCCGCCCGCACCTGCGCCAGGATCCGCTGCGCCTCGCCGAGCAGCGCGCGCCCCGCCTCCGTGAGCGTCACCCGGCGCGTGGTGCGCACGAACAGGGAGGTCTGCAACTCACGCTCCAGCGCGCGGATCGACGCCGAGAGCCCCGACTGGGAGACCATCAGGCGCTCCGCCGCCCGGGTGAAGTGCCGGTCCTCGGCGACGGCGACGAAGTGCTGGAGATGACGCAGTTCCATGATTGAGCAGCGTAGTCGTTGAATCCCATCGGATTCTCCTGTTGGACTGCTGCCGCCGGGGCGCGCGAGAGTTGGGGACACTGGTTCCGCCGGAACCGTTCACCTTCGTGCCAACCCCGATGGAGTCGCGTTGTTCACCGCCCACCCCGACCGCTACGCGGACATGCCCTACCGGCGCACCGGACGCAGTGGCCTGAAGCTCCCCGCGCTGTCGCTCGGCCTGTGGCACAACTTCGGCCCGGACCGCCCGGTCGACACCCAGCGCGCGATCCTGCGCCGCGCCTTCGACCTCGGCGTCACCCACTTCGACCTGGCCAACAACTACGGCCCGCCGCCCGGCGCCGCCGAGTCCGCCCTCGGCGACGCGCTCCGGGCCGACTTCGTGCCGTACCGGGACGAGTTGGTCATCTCCACCAAGGCGGGCTACCTTATGTGGCCCGGCCCGTACGGCGAATGGGGCTCCCGCAAGTACCTGCTGTCCTCGCTGGACCAGAGCCTGAAGCGCATGGGCCTCGACTACGTCGACGTCTTCTACTCGCACCGCCCCGACCCGGACACCCCGCTGGAGGAGATCATGGGTGCCCTGCACTCGGCGGTCCAGCAGGGCAAGGCGCTCTACGTCGGTGTCTCCAACTACTCCGCCGAGCAGACCCGCGAGGCCGCCCGGATCCTGGGCGAACTGGGCACCCCGCTGCTGATCCACCAGCCCCGCTACTCGATGCTCGACCGGCGCCCCGAGGAGGAGGGCCTCCTGGACGCCCTGGACGAACTCCAGGTCGGCTCCATCGCCTACTCCCCGCTGGAGCAGGGCCTGCTCACCGCCCGTTATCTGGACGGCATCCCCGAGGACTCCCGGGCGGCGGGCGACAGCCCGTTCCTCGACTCCGCCGCGGTGACCGGCGAACTGGTGGGCAGGCTGCGCGCGCTGGACGAGATCGCCAAGTCCCGTGGGCAGTCCCTGGCGCAGATGGCGCTGGCCTGGGTGCTGCGCGGCGGACGGGTCACCTCGGCCCTGGTCGGCGCGAGCAGCCCGCGGCAACTGGAGGACAGCGTCGCCGCGACGCGTTCCCTGGACTTCGACGCGGAGGAGCTGGCCCGCATCGACGCGGCCATCGCGCTGTAGCACCGCGTGGCCGGCCCGTGGCCCGAACCGGCCGCGCGCCCGCACCGGCCCCGGCGGACTCCCCGCCGGGGCCGGACCTCTGTCGCGACGGGGATGGGTCCTGCTCCGGTGGGACGGTGGGACGGCGTCTCAGGCCGCCGCCGGCACCCGGTCGAGGAAGCCGAGGACTGCCCGGATCCCGCCCTCGTCGTCCAGGGTGATCACGTCGGAGCCGGCGACCGGGGCGGTACCCCCTGTCTCGTTCACGAGTTCCCAGGAGAAGCGGGCCGTGTCGTGGTGGCCGTCGACGGTGCCGGTGAGCCGGAAGGCGCACCCGGGGAACTGCTCGCGCGCGGCACTGATGGCGGCGGTGATCTCCTCGTGGCCGCCGGCGTCGGCCAGGGGGTCGGTGTAGGTGCCGTCGGGGCTCCAGGCGTCGGCCACCGCCTTCGCCCGGGCCTGGGCGTCCGGGGCGTTCCAGGCCTCGAAGTAGCGGGTGACGGCGATCGTGTACCGGTCGGTCTGCGCGGACATGCTGAATCAGCCTCCATCGAGGTCGTAAACGCTGGTCGGAGCCCGGGTCCCGGTCCTCGGCGACCCGATGGGACCACCCTGCCGCGCGGGCGCCGCCGGGGTCGATTACCTAGCGGGTCATGCCGTGCGATCACGGAACGTCGCGTTTCGGCCACCTGGCGTGAGGAATATGCCCGGAGACTGGCCGGAAAGTCGTGGTGACAGTGGTTCAGTAGTGAACATACTCGAATTCAGGGGCACTTCACCGCATAAAAGCCGCACGGACCGGGGCCGACCGGGCGGCGAGGCCACGGGGGAGGAGCAGTGCACGACGAATTCCTGTGCCATGTCACCGCGTACGGTGTGTGCGGCGGCCGCCGCATCGGCGTACCGCTCGGCACCTACCGGGCGCCCACCCTGGCCCTGGCCCTGTGGTGGCTGCGCGACCGCGCCTCCTGGATCGCCGAGAGGCTCGACCCCGGACCCGACACCCCCCATGTCCCGTCCGGCGCGCTGGTCCCGGTGCCGGACTCCGTGCCCGACGTCCCCGCCATCCTGCGCGCCTGGTGTGCCGACGTGGCCCAACAGGAGATCGTGGCCGACGAGTTGACCGAGGGAAGGCTGGTGCGGATCGCCGCCGGCGACGAGACCACGGAGTACGAGCTGCTCGCCGAGTCGGTGGACGCCCTGCGCATGCACCGCACCCTGCCCGCGCTCGTCATGCCCATGGCCTGACCGCCCGGCGCCGTGACCGGGACGCCGCCAGAGCACCCAGGAAGCCCGTGACCAGACCCCACAGGACGGCGAGGCCCAGCGCCCCCCAGAACCGGGGACGCAGCAGCACCTCTCCGGAGAGGCCGCCGCCCACGTCTCCGATGCCGAGGAGCGACAGACCGTAGTGCGCGGAGATCCGGCCGACGGCACAGACCGCCAGGACCGTCAGCAGCAGGGCGACGGCCATGCGGACGGCGTGCCGCCAGGCCGGCGTCCCGGCCGGGGAACGTGCCGCCATCAGGAACGCGGCGCCCAGCAGCAGCAAGGCGTCCACGACCACCAGCCACCACACCCGGCCGTCGTGCTCGGCGAGCGTGCCGAGGTTGAGCGTGGAGACGTCCGGGGTGCGCAGCACCTCGTCGAGCAGACGCGGCATCGGCAGCCCGAACGGGCCGTCCACCCGGCCGTTCCAGGTGGCTCCAAGGCCGATGGTGAACATCGGCCAGACCACGTTGGGCAGCCCGAGCAGGATCACGGCGAAGTGGTCCGCCGGGCGCCCGCGGGTGGCCGCCGTCACCAGCGCGACGACGAGGCCCACGACCACGCACGCGAGCAGCAGGACCACCATGGCGTACGCCGCCGGACGCACCGGCTCCCGCCATCGCAGCAGCCGCGCGGGCAACGGCGCCCCGGGCGCCACCAGGAGGGCCAGCACCATTACGCCCGCCAGCCACAGCAGCCCGAAGAGCACGGTGAGCGGCACCCGCGCGGCGAAGCCGACCTCCGGCGCGGCGCCGAACAGCCCGCCGATGGCGCCGAGCACCCCGTTGCCGAGGTCGACGGCGAAGGTCTGCCGGGCAACCAGCGCCAGGCCGATCAGCACGAGCAGCCACAGGGCGGCGATCCGGGCGGCCCACCCGGCCAGTTCGCGCGCCCCGGCCACCGCGCGGTGCCGCAGCGGCCGCAGAAAACACGCGGCCACGACGAGCGTGCCGACCAGCGTGACCGACAGCGGCATCACCGTGATGCCCGCGTGGGTCCGGGCGAGGGGGCCCGCGTCGCCGGACAGGTCGACGCTGCCGCCGACGGCCGTCACCACGGTCGCGGCGACCACCCGGGGAAAGGCGTTGCCGGGAAGACGCGCCGCACCGGCCGCCCACAGCCCGAGTGCGGCCATCGCGCCCATGCCCGCCACCCCGGCCAGTACTGTGGCCAGGGCCTGTGCCCAGCCATGCCGGGCCGTCGGCGGTGCCGGGGGACTCGGCGGGACCGGGAGGCTCGGCGGGACCGGAGGGCTCGCGGGGCTCACACCGCCACGCTATGCGGGGCCGCGGCGCCGCGCCTGCCGGAGGGTCCGTCCGCGTCCGCCGACGGGTGGGACTGCCGGGCGCGGCTCGGGGTAACAGCACAGGTGCAGCAGTGTCCGGCCTGGCCGGCTTCCGAGAGAGACACGCATGACCGACCATCTGGACGGGGCAGTGATAACGACTGGTTTCGACGTTCCCGTGGAACCGCTCCGGCGGGCGACGCACTACACCGGCGAACCGGGTTGCATCGCCGAGGCGCGGTCCTTCGCCGCGCACTTCCTGGACCAGCTCAGGAACGAGTGGTGCGCCGAGATCGGCCGCCGCTGCGGTGACGCGCTCCTGCTGGTGGTCAGTGAACTGGTCACCAACGCCGACCGGCACAGCGACGGGCCGTACATCCTGGAGCTGGAGGGCACGGACAGCACGGTGAACGTGTGCGTGTACGACAGCAGCGCCGTACTGCCCCGGCGCTTCCCCCGGGATCCGCGGCGGGTGGGCCGGCACGGCCTGGAGATCGTGCACGCGCTGGCGCTCGAGGTGACCGTGGAACGCGTCCCCGTGGGCAAGCGCGTCCGCGCGCTCGTCGAACTCGGCAGCGAGTGACAAGCGCGCGGACGGAGTGACAGACCCTAGGCGCAGCCCAGTTCGCCGAGCATGCCCTGGCGGAGCTGGGTGATGATCCGCTTGATCAGCCGGGAGACGTGCATCTGCGAGCAGCCGAGCCGTTCACCGATCTCCGCCTGGGTGGCCTCCTCCACGAACCGCAGATGGATGATCTGCCGGTCGCGTTCACTGAGCCCGGCCACCAGCGGCGCGAGGGCGTGGAAGTCCTCGACCAGCCTGATCCCGTCCTCCTCCACGCCGATGAAGTCGGCGAGCACCGCCTCGCCGTCCTCCGCTCCCTCACCGGTGAGGGCGGCGTCCAGCGACGCGGAGTTGTAGCCGTTTGAGGCGATCTGGGCCTCCACCACCTGGTCCTCGGAGATGTTCATGAGCGTGGCGAGTTCGCCCAGGGTCGGGTCCCGGTCCAGGCGGCTGGACAGCTCCTCGCGGGCCCGGGCCAGTTCGACCCGCAGCTCCTGGAGCCGCCGCGGCACGTGCACCGCCCAGGTGGTGTCCCGGAAGAACCGCTTGATCTCGCCCACGATGTAGGGCAGGGCGAACGAGGTGAACTCCACCTCGCGCGCCAGCTCGAACCGGTCGATCGCCTTGATCAGGCCGATCATCCCGGTCTGGACGATGTCCTCCATGTCGTCGCCGCGGTTGCGGAACCGCCCGGCCGCGAACCGCACCAGCGACATGTTCATCTCGATGAGCGTGTTGCGGGCGTACTGGTACTCGTGCGTGCCCTCGTCGAGTTCGGTCAGCCGCCGGAAGAAGTGGCGGGACAGCTCGCGCGCGTCACGCGGAGCGACCGACCGCGGGTTCTCCACCCCCGGCAGCGACCCGCCACCCGTCTCGGCCTTCCGCGTCTTCCCGACCGCTGCCCCGGACCGGATCACGGTGGTGTCCATCGCCTCTCCCACGTAAGTCACGGTTCGCCCTCTGCCTCGTCGGCCTGCGTACTTCTGCTCCGGCGCTCCGGCACCGAGCGGTTGTGCGACCCCCGGGTACCCGGGCCGCCGGGATGTATGCCGCCGCCGTCCCCGGGGGTCGCGCTCCGCTCCTTGCCTGCCCGGCCGTTGGAGCTGCGGATACCCGCAGTCACCGAGGGCATGCCCTTCGTGCGCCGGGGCGGCGCGAATTCGCCGGTGCGGAGAGGGCGGACGCGGCTGAGGGGCGGGAGGACCCGGCCGCGGATTCACCCAGGGCGCAACCGCCCTCCCTTACGCCCGAGTCCGGGACTTCTAGGCTGGGAGGATGAGCGAACGAGCGCCGAACCGAGCCCCCGTCATCCCTCTGCGCCCGCCGGCCGCGCGCCCGGCGCCGTCCCGCCCGGCACCCGAACGTCCCGCCCAGGGCCGCACCCCGGCGGCCGCGCCCAGGGAACCCCTCTGGCGCGATCTCGTCGGCGACGTCCTGCGCCGTGAACGGCAGGCGCAGGAGCGCACGCTCCAGGACGTCGCCGACGCGGCGCGGATCTCGATGCCGTATCTGTCGGAGGTCGAACGCGGCCGCAAGGAGGCCTCCTCGGAGATCCTCGCGGCCGCGGCGCAGGCGCTCGGCATCGGCCTCGGCGACCTGCTCTCCCTCGTCCAGGACGAGCTGGCGCGCACCGCGGCGCGCGGTGCCGTCCGCGGCCGGGGCACCCCCGTCCCCCGCCACGGCGGACTGTGCCTGGCCGCCTGACATCCGCACCGGGCCGGCGCCTCGGAGCCGCGAGAAGCGCCGGCCCGCGTGCGTCGGCCCTGTGCGAGGCGCCGGCCCGTGTGTGTCAGACCTGTGCGAGGCGCCGGCTCAGCACCTCGTCGGCCAGCCCGTACGCCACCGCCTCCTCGGCGGTGAACACCTTGTCGCGGTCCATGTCCGCGCGCAGTGTCGCCGGGTCGTGGCCGGTGTGCCGGGACAGCACCTCCTCGACCTGGGAGCGGATCCGGCTCATCTCCCTGGCCCGGAGCGCCAGATCGGAGACCGTGCCCTGCTGCCCGCCGGTGGCCGGCTGCCCCAGCAGCACCCGGGCGTGCTCCAGCATGAACCGCCGCCGTCGAGGCCGCCTGCCCCACGCAGAACGTGGAGATCGGCGCCTGTACGAACGTCATCGTGTCGTAGATCGCCATCAGCGAAGTGAACGAGCCGCCGGGCGAGTTGAGGTAGATCGCGATCTCCTGGTCCGGGGCCGCCGACTCCAGGTGGAGCAGCTGGGCGATGACGACGCCCGCCACACCGTCGTCGATCTCGGTGCCGAGGAAGACGATGCGTTCGTTCAGCAGCCTGCTGAACACGTCGTAGGACCGCTCACCCTGCGCGGTGCGCTCGATGACGTACGGAACCGTGTACGACCCCATGTCAGAGCCCCATCCGACGGCGCGAGTCGGCCGGGCGGATGCCGGCGACCGACTCCACCACCCGGTCCACCATCCCGTACTCCCTGGCCTGTTCGGCGGTGAACCAGCGGTCCCGGTCGCCGTCCCGCCGGATCGTCTCCTCGCTCTGCCCGGTGTGCTCGGCGGTGAGCCGCTCGATGGTGCGCTTGGTGTGCTCCAGGTTCTCCGCCTGGATCTCGATGTCCGCGGTGGTGCCGCCGATGCCCGCCGACGGCTGGTGCATCATGATCCGTGCGTTCGGCAGCGCGAACCGCTTGCCGTGCGTGCCCACCGCGAGCAGGAACTGGCCCATGCTGGCGGCGAATCCCATCGCCAGTGTCGACACGTCGTTGGGGATGAGCCGCAGCGTGTCGTAGATGGCGAGCCCCGCGGTGACGGATCCGCCGGGGCTGTTGATGTACAGGGCGATGTCGGTGCGCGGGTCCTCCGCCGACAACAGCAGCAGTTGGGCGCACACCCGGTTGGCCGACACCTCGTCGACCTGGGTGCCCAGGAACACGATCCGCTGGGCGAGCAGTCCGGCCGCGAGATGGTCGTCGAACCGGCTGGGCGTGGTGTCGTGCTCCTCGGCGCGCGGCGCGAGCGCGCCGGACGGGAGCAGTGCGGTCGGTGGCGTCATCGGGTCTCCTTGTCGTGGCACGGATGCCGTCGACCCCACTGTCGGCCCGGTGCCACCGCCGCGTACGTTTTCTCTGCCCGTGGCAGATTCGCCACGGGCGGAGCGGCCCGGTCAGCCCTTCTCGCGGAGCTGCCGGAAGAACGCCCGTACGTCCGTGACCAGCAGGTCCGGCTCCTCCATCGCCGCGAAGTGGCCGCCCCGGTCGAACTGCGTCCAGCGCACGATGTTCTCGGTGCGCTCCGCCCTGTGCCGCAGCGGGAGTTGCAGCTCGGCGGGGAAGACGGCGAGCGCGGTCGGGGCGGTCGACGGCTCCGCGGGCGCGGCAGCGCGGCCGGAGGCGTGCGTCCGCTCGTAGTAGATCCGCGCGGACGAACCGGCCGTCCCGGTCAGCCAGTACAGCATCACGTCGGTGAGCATCCGGTCCCGGTCGACGGCCTCCTCGGGCAGGTCGTCGCAGTCCGTCCACTCACGGAACTTCTCGACGATCCAGGCGAGCTGGCCGACCGGCGAGTCGGTGAGCGCGTACGCCAGGGTCTGCGGGCGGCTGGCGTTCAGCGCCGCGTAGCCCGCGCCCTCCCGCTGCCAGGCGTCCCAGCGCCGCCACGATGTGAGCGTCCGCTCCCGCTCCTCGGCGCCGAGCCCGGCCAGCTCCTCCCCGGTCGGCTCGGTGGTCTGCTGCGCGCCCGGCAGCAGATTCAGGTGGACGCCGATCACCCGGCCGGGGTGGGCGCGGCCCAGCTCGCGGGAGATCGCCGCGCCCCAGTCGCCGCCCTGCGCGCCGAACCGCTCGTAGCCGAGCCGCCGCATCAGCCCGGCCCACGCGTCGGCGACCCGGCCCGCCTCCCAGCCCCGTTCGGTGGTGGGCCCGGACAGTCCGAAGCCGGGGATGGTCGGCAGGACGAGGTGGAAGGCGTCGGCCGGGTCGCCGCCGTGGGCGGCCGGGTCGGTGAGCGGACCCACGATGTCCAGGAACTCGACGGTCGAGCCCGGCCAGCCGTGCGTGACGACCAGCGCGGTGGCGTCCGGCTCCGGCGAGCGGACGTGCGCGAAGTGCACGTTCGCGCCGTCGATCGTGGTCGTGAACTGCGGCCACCGGTTCAGCCGCGCCTCGGCCGCCCGCCAGTCGTAGTCGTGCCGCCAGTACCGCACGAGCTCGCGCAGGTAGTCGACGGGGACGCCGTGGTCCCAGCCCGCGCCGGGCAGCTCGTCCGGCCAGCGGGTGCGGTCGAGGCGGTCGTGCAGATCGTCGAGGTCGCTCTGCGGGACGCTGAGCCGGAAGGGCCGGATGCCGTCGGCGGGCGGTGACGTCGTCATGCCCGCGATGCTAGTTCCGGGCCGGTGCGGCGCCCCGGGAACTCCCGCCGGAGCACCGATGAGTTTCGCGGCGCGGGCCGGTCGATACACATGACCGCGTCGCACACTCCAGGAGGAACCCGTGGCCACCGAAGGATTCACCACCTGTCTCTGGTTCGACGGCCAGGCCGAAGAAGCCGCCCACTACTACGTCTCGGTCTTCAAGAACTCCACCATCGGGCGGATCGGCCGCTACACGGAAGCCGGACCCGGCCCGGCCGGATCCGTGATCGCGGTCGACTTCGTGGCGAACGGCCAGAAGTTCGTCGCGCTCAACGGCGGTCCGCAGTTCACGTTCAACGAGTCGGTCTCCTTCCAGATCCACTGCGAGAACCAGGAGGAGATCGACCACTACTGGACCGGGCTCACCGAGAACGGCGGCGAGCCGGGCCCCTGCGGCTGGCTCAAGGACAGGTACGGCGTCTCCTGGCAGGTGGTCCCGGCCAAGCTCATCGACATGATCGGCGACCCCGACGCCGAGAAGGCTGCCCGCACCACGCGGGCGATGCTCGCCATGGGCAAGCTCGACATCGCCGCCCTGGAAAGGGCGTACGCGGGCGAGTGACGGCGGGCGACGGGGCCGGTCCACCCGTCCGGGGGAGTGGACCGGCCTCCCGTTCCGGTGCCGGGGCGAAGGAGCAGGCTCCGGTCAGGGCAGGTCGTTCACCAGCACCGCGGCCCCGTCGAAGCGGCCTGCCTTGAGGTCCTCCAGCGCCTGCGGGGCCCGCGAGAGCGGATAGGCGTGCGTGGTGGCGCGCACCCCGTGCCGGGCGGCCAGGGCGAGGAAGTCCCGGCCGTCCTCGCGTGTGTTCGAGGTGACGCTGCGCAGTTCCTTCTCGTAGAACAGCTCGCGCTCGTAGCGCAGCGGCGGTGTGTCGCTCAGGTGGATGCCGGCCACGGACAGCACGCCGCCCCGGTCGAGGGCCCGCAGCGCCACGGGGACCAGGTCGCCCACGGGGGCGAACAGGATCGCGCTGTCCAGCGGCTCGGGCGGGACCGCGTACGCGTCCTGGGCCGAGGCCGCGCCCAGCTCCAGCGCGAGTCGCCGCGCGGCTTCCCCGCGGGTCATGACGTGCACCCTGGCGCCCTCCGCGAGGGCCACCTGCGCGCACAGATGGGCGCTGCCGCCGAATCCGTACAGGCCGAGGCGTCCGCCGGGCGGCAGCGCGGCCCGGCGCAGCGCCCGGAAGCCGATGATCCCCGCGCACAGCAGGGGCGCGAGCGCCACGTCGTCGACCTCGCCGGGCAGCCGGTAGGCGAAGGCGGCCGGGACGGTCGTGTACTCGGCGTAACCGCCGTCGGCGTCCCAGCCGGTGTACCGCGAGGCCGGGCACAGGTTCTCCGCGCCGCGCAGACAGTACGCGCAGGTGCCGTCGGTGCGGCGCAGCCAGGCCACGCCCACCCGGTCGCCGGGCGCGAAGCCGTTCACCGCCCGCCCCCGGCCCGCCACCACGCCCACGACCTCGTGACCGGGCGTGACCCCGGTCCGGTGCACCGGCAGATCGCCCTCGGTGACGTGCAGATCGGTGCGGCACACCCCGCACGCGCGTACGTGCACCAGCAGCTCGTCGTCCCCCGGCTCGGGGACCGGCTTCACCGTCAGCCGCAGCGGCCCCTCCTCCACGGGCCGGGGGCCGGTCACCGTCCACGCCCGCATCGTGCCGTCCGTCATCTCGCGTCCCGTCCGCCGTGACCACCCGGTTCCTCGCCGTCCGTCCCAGTGTGGGACAGGCGGGCCCGCTCGGCGCGCGACCGCACCCGGGAGTCACTAGCGTGAGGACGGAACGAGTCACCGAACGGAAGAGGGCGGCGGTCATGGCGGTACGACCCGAGGGAACCCCCTGCTGGGCGGATGCGATGTTCAGCGACGTCGAGGGTGCCAAGAGCTTCTACGGCGACGTCCTCGGCTGGACCTTCGGGGAGTCCTCGTCCCAGTACGGCAACTACACCCAGGCCTACGCGGACGGAAAGGCGGTGGCCGCCGTCGTACCGCCCATGCCCGGGCAGGAGGGGCAGTCGCAGTGGTGCCTGTATCTCGCCTCGCCGGACGCCGCCGCCACCGCCGGCAGGATCCGCGACCACGGCGGTGAGGTGCTGATGGAGCCCATGCAGGTCGGAGACTTCGGCACCATGTGCCTGGCCCGGGAGCCCAGCGGCGCCGTGTTCGGTGTGTGGCAGGGCGGCATCCACGAGGGCTTCGAGGCGGTCGCGGTGCCGGGCGCCTACTGCTGGGCGGAGCTGTTCACCCGCGAGCCCTCGAAGGCGGACGCCTTCCTCTGTGATGTCTTCGGCTACACCGCCAAGCAGCTCCAGGACGAGGCGATCGACTTCCGTGTGTTCGACGTGGGCGGCGATCCGGTCCTCGGCCGCATGAGGATGTCGGAGGACTTCCCGCCCGAGGTGCCGTCGTACATCAACGTCTACTTCACCGTCGCGGACTGCGACGACGCGGTCGCCACCGCGACCCGGCGGGGCGGTGTGCTGCGGTTCGGCCCGCACGACAGCCCCTTCGGCCGGCTCGCGGCGCTCACCGACCCGCAGGGTGCGAACTTCTCGGTGATCGACGTCACCACGACCCAGGGTGAGAGGCCGCAGGCCGCGGACGTGTCGTAGGACGTGTCCTGGACGACGGTCCGGAGGATGCGTCCGGCCGTGGCATGATCGAGCCCATGCGTGAACGTGTGGTGGCCGCCTGCGACGGGGCGTCGAAGGGAAATCCGGGTCCGGCGGGCTGGGCGTGGGTCGTCTCGGACGACGCCGTCAGCCCGGTCCGCTGGGAGGCTGGAGCGCTCGGCACCGCCACCAACAACATCGCCGAACTCACCGCGTTGGAGCGGCTGTTGACTGCGACCGACCCGGACGTGCCGCTCGAGGTGCGGATGGACTCGCAGTACGCGATGAAGGCCGTGACCACCTGGCTGCCCGGCTGGAAGCGCAACGGCTGGAAGACGGCCGCGGGCAAGCCGGTCGCCAACCAGGAGCTGGTCGTGCGGATCGACGAGCTGCTCCAGGGCCGCTCGGTCGACTTCCGCTATGTGCCCGCCCACCAGGTCGACGGCGACCCGCTCAACGACTTCGCGGACCGGGCGGCCAGCCAGGCGGCGAGCGCGCAGCAGTCCGCGGGCAGCGCCCTCGGCTCGCCGGAGCCGCCGCCCTCCGCGCCCGTGTCCGCCGCCCCGCGCCGTCGCACGAACGGGACCAAGACGGAACGGCCGCGCACCGGCGGCTCGTCGTCCCGCACGATCAAGGCGAAGTTCCCCGGCCGCTGCGTGTGCGGCCGCCCCTACGCGGCCGGCGAGTCCATCGCCCGCAACGACCAGGGCTGGGGTCACCCGGAGTGCCGCGCGGCGGCCGCCGGGTAGCCGTGCCGGCCGCGCACACGGGGCACCGGCCCCGGAGCGGCCCGCTCCGCGCGGGTGGACGCCTGATGACAGACTGTCGTCATGGACGAACGTGAATTCGGCAGGTCGCACCAGCACGCGTCGGTCGTCGGGCTCGGCACCTGGCAACTGGGCGCCGACTGGGGCGACGTGGACGACAAGGAAGCCCTCTCCGTCCTGGAGGCGGCCGCCGAGTCGGGGGTGACCTTCCTCGACACCGCCGATGTCTACGGCGACGGGCGCAGCGAGTCGGCCATCGCCACCTTCCTCGGCAGCCGGCCGGACCACCACGCGCTGGTCGCCACCAAGATGGGCCGGCGCGTCGAGCAGACCCCGGAGAACTACGTCCTGGACAACTTCCGCGCCTGGAACGACCGTTCCCGGCGCAACCTGGGCATCGACCGCATCGACCTGGTGCAGCTGCACTGCCCGCCCACCTCCGTGTACTCCAGCGACGCGGTGTTCGACGCGCTGGACACCCTGGTGGAGGAGGAGCGGATCGCCGCCTACGGCGTCAGCGTGGAGACCTGCGCCGAGGCGCTGACGGCGATTGCCCGGCCGAACGTGGCCAGTGTGCAGATCATCCTCAACCCGTTCCGCATGAAGCCGCTGCGCGAGGTGCTGCCCGCGGCGCGGGCGGCGGGCGTCGGCATCATCGCCCGGGTCCCGCTCGCCTCCGGGCTGCTGTCGGGCAAGTACACCAAGGACACCGTCTTCGCCGCCGACGACCACCGCACCTACAACCGGCACGGCGAGGCCTTCGACCAGGGCGAGACCTTCTCCGGCGTCGACTTCGCGACGGGCGTGGAGGCCGCGGCCGAGTTCGCCGCGCTCGCCCCCGAGGGCTGGACCCCGGCCCAGCTCGCGCTGCGCTGGATCATCCAGCAGCCCGGCGTCACCACGGTCATCCCGGGAGCCCGCTCCCCGGAGCAGGCCCGCGCCAACGCCGCCGCCGCGAAGCTGCCCCCGCTGGGCGAGGAGACGCTCGCGGCGATCCGGGACCTCTACGAGCGGCGGATCAAGGACCAGGTGGAAGCCCGCTGGTAGCAGCGGGCGGCCGCGGGAATCCGCGGGACACAGGCGCCGGCCCGGCGTTCGGGCCGGCCCCGGCCGCCGGGAGCCGGAGCGGACCCGGCGTCGCCGCATCATCCGGTGCGGCGGCGACGGCGGCCTCGCTCAGCTTCCGGTGAGCACCTCCGCGAGGAAGTCGTCGACACCGGCGTCCTCCTCGCCCGGCGTCACCAAGGCGTAGGTCTCCCGCAGGAACGCCCCGACGGCGGCGGCCCACACGAACACCGTCGCGTGCTGCCGCCCTCCGTCGGCGTGGGCGTCGCCGAAGAACTCCATGCGCAGTTCCTCCGACAGGCCGTCGGAGACGGGGCGGAAGCGGACGTCGCCGACGCCGACCGGCTCTCTCAGCCCCTCGTCGAGCATGCCCCGGTCCACCTTCCACCGGGCCAGCACCCGCCCGTCGTGCGCGAAGACGATCGTGACGGCGAACGGGTCGTCGGCCTCGTAATCCAGGTGAGCCAGCACGGGGAAGCGTTCCATGCCGTGCGCCTGCAACTGCACCACCAGACTCTTGCGCACCATGGCGTTCACGAATTCGGCCCTCCGAGGACGACTGCGGGACGTAGACCCCTCTGGTACCCCTGATCCGTGCGAGATGCCCGGCCGTTCGAAGTGATCTCCCCGTGCCGCGACGGCCGGACCGCCGGCGCTGGTCAGCGCAGTCCGAACCGGTCCGCCCAGGACATGACGTCGGCGACCGCCGCGTTGCCCCCGCACACCACCAGGCCGAGCCGGACGTCCGGGCCCATCCGCTCCCGTACCCGCCGGGCGGCCGGCAGCAGGGAGCCCGCGGCGGGCTCGGCCCAGACCTTGGCGTGCTCGGCGAGGTCGAGGCTGCCTCGCACGGCCTCCCGGTCGGCCACCACGAGCACCTCGTGCACGAGGGCGCGGACATGGTCGTACGTCAGCCTCGACACCGTCGGGGCGCTCAGCGTCGTCACGATCGAGGAGAGGGCGACCGGGACCGGGCCGCCGGACGCCAGCGCCTCGGACATGGCCTCGGCTCCCTCGGTCTCCACGCCCCAGATCCGTACCCCGGGCCGCAGGGCGTGCAGTGCCGCGGCGACGCCCGCGATCAGCCCGCCGCCCCCGATGCTGACGAGCACGTCGGTCAGCTCCCCGGCGTCGGCGCCCAGCTCCAGACCGACGGTGCCCTGTCCGGCGACCACCACTTCGTCGTCGAAGGGGTGGACCAGGGTGAGCCCCTCGTCCCGCAGCCGCGCGGCCGTGGCGAACGCCTCGTCCATGCCGTCGGTCAGCCGCACCGACGCCCCGGCCGCCTCGGCGATCGCGACGGACCGGGCGGGCGCCGAGCGCGGCATGACGACGGTGGCCTTCACATGCAGCGCGGCGGCCATCACGGCGAGCGCGATCCCGTGGTTGCCACCGCTGACCGCGACGACGCCCGCGGCACGCTCCGCCTCGTCGAGCGACAGCAGTCGCGCCGTGGCGCCGCGCGCCTTGAAGGAGCCCGTGCGCTGCAACAGCTCCAGCTTCGCGGTCACCGGGGCGCCGAGCAGCGCGGACAGGCCGGGGCTCGGCACGGTCGGGGTGCGCACGACGTGTCCGGCGATCCGCTCGGCGGCGGTTTCGATCTCCGAGATGCCGATCAAGGCAGTCCACCTTTCCGGCGCGGCTGGTGATCCGCGCCGCCCCGACCCTCACCTGCTGGGGTCGCGCAGGTCAACAGGTCCGCCGCATCCGGTCCGCGAGGAGGGCCTGCTTTCCCTCAGTGCTGCTGGGGCCGGTGCGGCGTCGCCTCGCTCGGCCGGACGACGACGTAGCCCTCACCCTCCAGCATGAGCTGCACCGCCTCGCCGGACCCGCCGCGCAGCATCGAGCCGAACGACTGCGAGCGGTGCAGCGACGTCCTCAGGTGGGCGGTCCAGCCGACGACCGCGTCCGTGTCGACGTACACGGGCTGCTGCGGCGTGACCGGTATGACCAGCGGGCTGCCCTCGCACACCAGGCCCAGCAGGCCCTGCCCGGTGAACACGCTGTTGAACAGCCCGCCGCCCGCGATGCCCGAACCCTTCACCGTCCTGATCCCGTACGACAGGGTCGCGTCGAAGCACAGCACGTTGCGGCCGTTGACGGTGAACTCGTCACCCGGGTCGACCTCGACGACGAAGCAGTTCAGGGCCTCCTGCGCGAACCAGGCCTCGCCCTGCCCGCGCACGGTCATCAGCGGCAGCCCCTCCCCGGTGACCGCGCGCTTGAGCATGCCGCCGACGCCCTGGCCCTTGCGCTCGAACCGCAGGTCGCCGCGGTACGCCACCATCGAGCCCTGGCGGGCGAACATCTCGCCGTCCACCGTGTACTTGACGCACTTGGAGTTCTCGACGGTCATGCCGGGCGCGGTCGCGGGGCCCACCACGTACTCACTGGAAAACAGGTCACCCTTCATGCGGGCATCCTGGCCCGGAGGCAGCCGTTCCGCCAAGATCACTGCGCGAGGTCGTTCTCCATCGCCGTGCCCGGCACGCGGGCGGCGCCGCGCGCCTTCGTCTGCTTGCCGCAGAACGCCGACTCCAGGGTGCGTAGCATCGTCAGCTGCACCGCGCCGTTGTTGGAGGTGTTGGCGAGTGCGGCCATGCTGCGCCTGCCGTCCTTGCTGGTGAACGCGTAGGTGTAGTAGCCCTGTACGGCGCCGGTGTGCCCGTACACCGACACCCCGCACGACAGGTCCCGGCGGCGCAGTCCGAGTCCGTACGCCTGGCCGGTGCCCGCGGGGATCCACCGCTCCATCTGGTCCAACTGGGCGGGCGGAAGCAGCTGTCCGCCCAGCAGCGCCGAGAAGAACGTGTTGAGGTCGCGGGTGCTGGAGATGAGCGCGCCCGCGCTCTGCGCCCACGACATCGTCTGCTCGGTGGCGTCCACCGGGGCTGACGCGGCCTCGTCGGGGGTGAGGTAGCCGCGCGCGTGCCGGCCGGGGATCGTCGTGGCGGGGTGGACGTAGAAGGTGTCGCTCAGCTTCAGCGGCTTGATGACGCGGTTCTCGTAAGCGGTGCGCACCGGGTGGCCGGTCAGCTTCTCGATGAGCAGGCCGACGACCACGAAGTTGGTGTTGGAGTAGGCGTAGGCGGCGCCGGGCGCCTGGGTGCGCGGGTGCTCCAGGGACAGGGCGAGCAGTTGACGGTACGTGAAGACCTTGGTGCGCACGGCCTCGAAGCCGGACACGGTGCCGGCGAACAACTCGTTCGTGTAGTCGTACAGACCGCTGCGGTGGCTGAGCACGTGCCGCACCGTGATCCGGTCGTCCGGCAGGAGCCCCGGCAGGTAGCGGTTGACCGGGTCGTCGAGTCTCACCCGGCCCTCGGCGGCCAGTTGCAGCAGTACCACCGCGGAGAAGGTCTTCGTGACGCTGCCGATGCGGAACCGGTCGGCCGTGCTGATCCAGTCCCCGGTCCCGCGGTCGGCGACGCCCTCCATGGCCTTGTACACCGTCGCGTGGTCGTCGTAGGAGGCGCGGTGGTCGTCGATCCGCGCCATCGCCCCCGGCGCGCCGTGCTTCAGCGCCGTGCGCAGGAGGGTGCCGAGTGCCGCCGTGTCCGGGGCGGGCAGCGCGTCCGGCGCTGCCGGGCCGGGCCGGTGGTGCACCGCCTGCGCCGGACCCGCCAGCAGGGCCGGCACCAGCGCTCCGAGTACCGCGCCACTGCACACCGTTCGTGAGGCCATCCGATTCCTCTTCCGTCTCCGTCCGCGCGGCGAACCGTGCGAGTGCGGCCACATCCGGGCAGAGCAACCCTCTCCCATCCGGTCACGTCTCCCCGGCCGACACACAGTTGCCCGCCCGCCGATCACTGAGTGGGGTGGATGGGGAAAGCGCCGTCAGCCAGGGGGACCGGGCTCGCCCACCGGCACCGTCAGGGCAAAGCGGATGCCCCGCCTTCCGGCAGGGCATCGGGGCATGCGGCAGGGCGCGTGGTTCAGCGCAGTGTGTCCGCCCAGTCGGCTGGGACGCGGCCCGCCGGGCCCGGGGTCGGCTGGTCCTTCGGGTGGCTCTCGGGCGGGGCGAGTTCGGGGCCGGACTCGTAGAGCTCGTTCGTGTCGTAGTTCCAGAACCAGCCCTCGCCCGGCTCGTAGCTGCGGATCACCGGGTGCCCGGTGGCCCGGTGGTGGGCGGTGGCGTGCTTGCTGGGGGAGTCGTCGCAGCAGCCGATGTGGCCGCAACGGGCGCAGCGCCGCAGATGGAACCACCAGCCGCCGGCCGCGTCGCACTCGGCGCAGCCGGTGCCGCTGGGCGGCACACGGGGGTCGATACCGGTGTCACGGGTCATGTCGGCTCCTCGGAGGTCGGGCGGTCCGCGGCGGTGAGCGGCGATCCGGCCGCCGTCGGTCCGTCGTCTTCACCGGCGGTCAGTGGCAGCAGCACCTGGAACCGGGTGTCGCCGGGCACCGACTCCACGTGGATGGCACCGTGGTGCTTGTTGGCGACGATCCGCCAGGAGATGTCGAGACCGAGTCCGGTGCCCTGGCCGACCGGCTTGGTGGTGAAGAACGGGTCGAAGATGCGGTCCCGGATCTCCGGCGGCACCCCCGGCCCGGTGTCCCGGAACTCGACCAGCAGCCGGTCGTCGTGGAGCGCGGTCCGCACGGTCAGGGTGCCCTCGCCGCCCGCGCCGTTCATGGCGCACACCGCGTTGTCGATCAGATTGGTCCACACCTGGTTGAGTTCGGCCGGGTAGGCGGGGATCCGCGGCAGCGTACGGTCGTACTCCCTGACGACCTCGATCCGCGGCCCGATCTTGCCGGACAGCATCAGCAGGGTGCTGTCGAGGAGTTCGTGCACATCGGCGACCTGGTAGGGGGCGCGGTCCAGCTGGGAGTACTGCTTGGCGGCGTCCACGAGCCGGGAGATCCGGGTGGTGGAGTCCGCGATCTCGTCCATCAGCAGTTCCGTCTCCACCGTGTAGTTGAGCCACCCCACCGCGCCCGGCAGGATTTCCTCGTCGACGGCCGCCGCGACCTGCTCCAGCCAGTCGACGTCGAGGCCCGCCTGCACGAACGTGGGCGCCAGTTGCGGGCCCTGGTCGATGCCGTGGTCCTCCAGCCAGTCGGTGAGGGCGTCCTCGCGGTCGGCGGCCTGGAGCGGGCTGAGATCCGGGGCCTTGGCGACCCGCTCGGCCGTACGCTCCTGGATCTCCATGAGGCTGGTCAACTGGTCCCGGGTGAAGGGTCCTTCGGCGATCACGGCGAGCTTGCGCCGCATCTTGGCCACCCGCTCCCGCAGCGTGGCGGTGGCCCGGACGGCCGCCGCCGCGGGGTTGTTGAGCTCATGGGTCAGTCCGGCGGACAGCGAGCCGAGCGCCAGCAGCCGCTCACGCTGCCCGACAGCCGCCTGGGTGCTCTTCGACCCGAAGAACAGCCCCTCCAGCAGGTGCACCGCCATCGGGAACCATTCCCGCATGATGTCCGCGAACGCGTCGGCGGGCAGCACGAAGAACCGCGTCGGCTCCGTGACCCGCATCGAGTTGATGTAGACCTGCCGCAGCCGGTCCCCGAGATACGCCTGCATGGCGCCCGAGTACACCCCGCGCTGCGAGGTCCGGCTGACCTCCACGTCGTCGCCGCCGACCCGGCGGGAGAGCACCACCGTGCCCTCGATCATCACGTAGAAGCAGGTGGCCGGCTCGCCCTCGGTGTACACCGGGCCGGGCTCGTACCTCTCCACCCGACCCTCGGCGCACAGCCGGCCCAGCTGCTCGGGCCGGAGCTTCTCGAACAGGAACAGCGAGCCGATCTCACCGGCGCCGCACGGCATCCGCCTGCCGCTCACGACTGCTCCAGGTAACGGTGGACGAGCAACACGGCCATGGCTCCCTCTCCGACGGCGGACGCGACCCGCTTGGCGGACTCCGCCCGCGCGTCACCGGCGACGAACACGCCGGGCACGTTGGTCTCCAGGTGGTACGGCGGCCGGTCCAGCTCCCACCCCGGGGGCGGCCGGCCGTCGGCGGTGAGGTCGGGCCCGGACAGGATGAACCCGCGCTCGTCCCGCAGCACCGTGCCATCCAGCCAGTCGGTCCGCGGCGCCGCGCCGATGAACACGAACATCCACTGCGCGTCGACGAGTTCACTCTCCCCTGTGACGGTGTCGCGCAGGGCCAGCTTCTCCAGGTGGCCCGAGCCGTGCGCGGCGTCCACGACGGTGCCCGTGCGCACGGTGATGTTGGGGGCCTCCTCGATCTGCTGGATCAGGTAGTACGACATCGACGCCGCCAGCGACGCCCCGCGCACCAGCAGCGTCACCGACTTCGCGCCCCGGGACAGGTACATCGCGGCCTGCCCCGCGGAGTTGGCGCCGCCGACGATGTAGATGTCCTGCCCCTGGCAGGAGGACGCCTCGGTCAGCGACGAACCGTAGAACACCCCGCACCCGGTCAGCTCCTCCACGCCGGCCGCCGGAAGCTGCCGGTAGGACACGCCGGTCGCCAGGATCACGCTGTGCGAGGCGACCGCCGAACCGTCGGAGAACCGCACGATGCGCGCCGCGCCGCAGACCTCGAGGCCGGTCACCTCGCGCGCGGTCAGGATCTCCGCGCCGAACCTCGTCGCCTGCCGACGGGCCCGGTCGGTGAGCTGGGCACCGGAGACGCCGTCCGGGAATCCGAGGTAGTTCTCGATCCGGGAGCTCTGCCCCGCCTGCCCACCGGTCGCCGAGCGCTCCACGAGCACCGTCCGCAGCCCCTCGGAGGCCCCGTAGACGGCCGCGCCGAGCCCGGCCGGGCCGCCGCCGACCACCACCAGGTCGTAGAAGTCGGCCGCCGGTGTCGTCGCGAGCCCCACGTGGGCCGCGAGTTCGGCCGGCTCCGGCTCGAGCAGTGTGGTGCCGTCCGGGGTGACCACCAGCGGCAGCCGCTGACCGTCCTGCCCGGCCGCGGCCAGCAGCCGCCCGCCCTCCGGCTCGTCCGAGGAGTACCAGCGGTACGGCACCTGGTTGCGGGCCAGGAACTCCCGCACCTGGGAGGACCGCGCCGACCAGCGGTGCCCCACCACCTTCGTGCTCGGCACCGGCCGGTAATCGCTGCTCCGCCAGACCTGGAGCAGGTCGTCCAGGACCGGGTACAGCTTCTCCTCGGGCGGGTCCCAGGGCTTGAGGAGGTAGTGGTCGAGGTCGACCACGTTGATCGCGTCGATCGCCGCGTCGGTGTCCGCGTACGCGGTCAGCAGCACCCGCCGGGCGCCCGGATGGATGTCCAGAGCCCGTTCGAGGAACTCGATGCCGTTCATCCGCGGCATGCGGAAGTCGGCCAGGATCACGGCGACGGGATCGCCCCGCAGCTTCAGCTCGCGCAGCGCGTCCAGCGCGGACTCACCGGACTCGGCACGCACGATCCGGTACGCACCGCTGTAGCGCCGCCTGAGATCCCGGGCGACGGCGCGGGACACCCCCGGATCGTCGTCCACGGTCATGATGACGGTCCGCGCCTGCTCCTGGGCCTGTGTCATGCGGCTGTCACCCCGCGTTCTCGGGGATGGGCGTCCCGGTGCGCCCCCGTCGCCACCGCGCCGGCTCCTGCCCATCGTATGTGCGCCCGTCCCGTTTCGCTGCCTTGCGCCGGGCCGGGAGCGCCGGTGCCGCCGGGCCCCGTAAAGCCCGGGTTTATTGGACGCCCCACGCACCCGTCGTCATTCAGTGGGCAGAGCGATCAGCGATATACGGAACGGCGGAATGCGTGATGCGCCATACGGCCAGCCGTCATGAATTCGGTCGTAAGGACATGGCTTCACCAAGTAAGTCAAGACTTATCTTGAGGGAATTCTGACCGTATGGTGTGGCTCGAATCGAAGGAGCCCCCTGTTGTCGGAAATGAATGATTCCGCTGTGCGTGCGGTTGAATCGGAGCAGGATTATGTGTCCTCCTTGTATGAGTTGCTCACCGAGCGGATTTCCGAGGCGCGAGTACACCGAGCGAGTGTGCTGAAGGCCCCTGCGGACAGCGCCGGTGAGGCATACGAGAGAGAAATCGCCGCCGAGCGTCTGACCAAGGAAATCGGCCGGCTGGAGAGCGCCGAAAAGGGGCTGGTCTTCGGGCGCATCGACTGGACGGACGGCCCGGCCCTGCGCATCGGGCGGATCGGACTGCACACGGAGGAGGATGACCTGCCTCTGCTCGTGGACTGGCGCGCGAACGCGGCGCGCCCCTTCTACGAGGCGACACCGGTCCACCCGATGGACCTGCGGCGGCGCCGGCACCTGCGCCTCGAGGAACGCACGGTCATCTCGGTGAGCGACGAACTGCTGGACGGGACCGCGCCGACCGACGAGGACGTCGTGGGGGACGGCCCGTTGACCGAGGCTCTGTCGGCACGGCGTACGGGCAGGATGCACGCGGCCGTCGCGACGCTGCAGGCCGAGCAGGACGAGATCGTCCGCTCCGCCCACCGCGGGGTGACCGTGGTGCAGGGCGGGCCCGGCACCGGCAAGACAGTGGTGGCCCTGCACCGGGCGGCCTATGTCCTGTACGCGTTCCCGCGCGCCGCGGAGGAGGGTGTCCTGGTGGTGGGCCCGAACGCCCGGTTCCTCGACTACATCTCCCAGGTCCTTCCCTCGCTCGGAGAGAACGACGTCGTTCTGGCGACCTGCCGGCAACTGGCCGGAGTGTCCACGGACACGGTGGACCCGTTCGACACGGCGCGTCTCAAGGGCAGCTCCGACCTCGCCGACGCCTTGGCCGGCCTGCTGTGCGTCCACCAAGCCCCCGCCGGTGACTTCACCGTGCGGGTCGGACAGGAACTGGTTCACCTGTCCGGCGAGGAAGTCGCCACGGCACGCGACGCCGCCGTGGCAGCCGCACCCGGGCACAACCCCGCGCGCCAGGTGTTCAAGGAGCTCCTGGTCGACGCCGTCACCGACGCGATGCGACGAGACATGGGCGACCTCCTGGAGCAGATCGACGCCGATGCCGAAAGGATGACGGGCATGGACCTCGACCGGTTCACGGGAGCCGCCCAGCGCCGTGCCGAAGGTGCGGCCGACCCAGGTCCGGTCCACGAGCTGGACCTGGACGCCGTCCGAGCCGATCTCCTCGACGACGCCGGCGTCGACCGGGCGGTCGAGGTGCTGTGGCCGCGGCTGGTACCCGGCGACCTCGTGAAGGCGCTCCTGACGAACGCCGGCGCTCTCGCCGAGCACCTGACCCGCCTGACCGCGCGGGAGCGATCCCTTCTGCTGCGCGGTCCGGACGACCCGTGGACCGATGCCGATGTGCCGTTGCTGGACGAGGCGGCGAGCCTGGTCGACGGCCCCTTTGAGCGGACGTACGGGCACGTCGTCGTCGACGAGGCGCAGGAACTGACCGCCATGCAGTGGCGGATGATCGTCCGCCGCTGCCCGGCAAGGGCGATGACGCTGGTGGGTGACTTCGCCCAGGCAGGCCCGGTCGCGACAGCACGCGACTGGAAGGAAGCACTGAGCCCCCACGTCGGACCGCGGTTCAAACTGCACAACCTGACCGTCAGCTACCGCACCACGCAGGAGATCCTGGAGAGCGTCCGGGACCTGCTCACGCGGATCGCTCCGGACCAGAAACCCACACGGTCACTGCGAAGCGGTGAGCGCCCTCGCACCGTGACCACACCTCCGGACGGGTTGGTCACCGCCGCCGTTCAGGAACTCCGCGCCCAGAGCACCGCGCACCCGGGCGAGCTTCTGGGAGTGATCTGCGCGGACACCAGGGTGAGCGAGCTGACGGCCCGGGGCATCGCTCACCACGCACGCATCGTGCCGGCGTCCGAAGCACGCGGCCTGGAATTCGACGGGGTCGTCGTGATGAACCCCGAGGAAATCATCACGGCCCGCCCCGGTGGGGAAAGGGACTTGTACGTAGCCCTGACCCGGGCCACCAAACGCCTCTGCACAGTCACCGTCCAGCCCGCCTGACGACTCGGCGCCCGCGCCGTCGCCACGAGCGCACCCGGCGCGGTACAGACACCGGCCGGCCCGCGCGCACGGGGCTGCTCGCCGCCTCACCGCTCGTGGCGGCACCCACCGCCCGCTCCGGTGATCGGCCGGTGGGGGAGACTGGACCGGGAACCGGCTCACGACACAGGGAGGAACACGGCATGACGCGCCCGATCACGGCAGGGGTGGACGGATCGGAGGAGAGCCTCGCCGCACTGGCGTGGGCGGCACGGGAGGCCGAGCGACGCGGGCTGCCGCTGCGCGTGGTGCGGGCCTGGCGCCACGAGGTGCACGACGCCTTCGACGTGGGCGACCGGGACACCCAGCAGGCGTGGGTGCGTGAGTCGGTCGCCGAGGCCGCCAGGACCGTCACCGAGCGCCACCCGGGCCTGGACGTGACCGCCGACGCCGTGGAGGGCGATCCCGTGCCGGCTCTGCTCGGCGCCGCGGCCGAGTCGGAGACGCTGGTGCTCGGCTCGCGCGGACGGGGTGTTCTCGTCGGGTTCCTGGTCGGCTCCGTGGGACAGCAGGTGATCGCCGGCACCGAGCGGCCGGTCCTCCTGGTGCGCGCCGGGGACCGCCCCGCCGCCGAGGCCGCGGGCCGGGAGGTCGTCGTGGGCCAGCAGGGCGCCCCCGAGGACAGCGCGGCGGCCCTGGAGTTCGCGTTCACGACCGCCGCCGCGCGCGGCGCCGGGGTGCGGGCGGTACGGGCCTGGACGCTGCCGCCGGTCTTCGCCTACAGCCCTGGCTCGCTCCGGCTGCTCGACGAGGCCGGCGGCCTGGAGCCGTACGAGCGCAAGGCGCTGGGCGCGGCGCTTCAGCCGTGGCGGGAGCGCTTCCCGGATGTCCCCGTCGTCGAGCACGTGGAGATGGGCAGCGCGGGCCAGGTCCTGCTGGCCGCGGCCGGGAACGCCCAGCTCCTGGTCGTGGGACGCCGGGCACGCCGGACGGCGGTGGGAGCGCGCATCGGCTCCGTCGCGAGCGGGATGCTGCACCACGCCGGCTGCCCGGTGGCGGTCGTCCCGCACCCGTGACTCACCCGGACGTCGTGTCCGGGGCCTCGCGCGCCCCGGGCAGGACGTTGCTGACGTAGTCCTGCACGGCGGTGCCCAGGCCGATGTCGTGCTGCGCCCGCTCGGACAGGTACCAGCGGTGCTCCAGCAGCTCATGGTAGAGCTGGGCCGGGTCCATGGCGCCGCGCAGCTCGGACGGCACCGCCCGCACGGTGGGGCGGAACACCTCCCGCACCCAGCGGTGCGCCAGCACCTCCGGGCGTGCGGCGTGCGGACGCCCGGCGCCGGGAGCGTAGTCGTCCTGGGTGGCCATCCAGCTCTCCAGGTCGTTCAGCAGCCGCCGCGCCTGGTTCTCCTCGGTGTCCAGGCCGGTCAGGCGCAGCAACTGCCGCTGGTGGTGGCCGGCGTCGACGACCTTGGGCACGAAGGTGACCGTGTCGCCGGTGGCGGAGCTCTCGATCTGCATCTCGGCCACGTCGAAGCCGAGGTCGTTCAGCCGTCTGATCCGGCGCTCGATGTAGTGGTACTTGCCGGCCGGGTAGACCGAGGTACGGGTCAGCTCCTGCCACAGCCCCCGGTAGCGGGCGCAGATCTCGGTGCCGAACTCGATCGGGTCCACCGAGGGGTGCAGCGCCCCCGACGCCTCCAGGTCCAGCAGCTCGCCGCTGATGTTGACGCGGGCCAGGTCGAGGTCGTACTCCCGCTGCCCGGGGCTCAGCCGCCGGTGCAGCTCGCCGGTCTCGGCGTCCACCAGATAGGCGGCGTACGCGCCGGCGTCGCGCCGGAACAGCGTGTTGGACAGCGAGCAGTCCCCCCAGGCGAACCCGGCCAGGTGCAGCCGCACCAGCAGGACGGCCAGGGCGTCCATCAGACGGTGCATGGTGGCCGGGCGCAGCGTGGTCTCGAACATCGAGCGGTACGGCATCGAACCGCCCAGGTGCCGGGTGATCAGCACCGGTTCCAGCGGCTCGCCCGCGCCGTCGGTGCGGCCGGTGACCACGCCCAGCGCGTCCACCGCGGGGATGCCGAGCCGGTCCAGGTCGCGCAGCAGCTCGTACTCGCGCAGCGCCGGGCGTTCGGCGAGTTCCTTGACGGCGATCACCTCCTCTCCGGCGCGGGCGTAGCGCACGACGTGCCGGGAGATGCCGCGCGGCAGTGGCACGAGGTACTCCGCCGGCCACTCCTCCAGCGGTGTCCGCCACGGCAGTTCGAGCAGGAGCGCGGGGTGCTCCGGGTTGGTGGCGCTGATCTGCAAGCCCATGGCAGGAACCCTAGAGGGCGCGTTCCCGGGCCCGCAGCGCCGCCTGCCGCACCGGACCGCGGTGCACGGGGCCGTGGCCGGGCAGCAGCAGGTCCCCCTCCAGGTGTTCGAGCCGGTCCAACGAGTCCAGTGCCTGGGCGCGTTGGTGGTGGAACATGTCGGGCAGCAGTTGCGGTCCGGTCAGCCGCGAGGTGGGGTGGCCGCTGACCAGGGCGTCGCCGGAGACCACCACGCCGGTGTCCGGCAGGTGGAAGACGGTGTGGCCCTGGGTGTGGCCGGGCGTGTGCACCGGCACGGGCCGCCCCGGCAGGTCCAGCGGTCCCTCGGCCGGGAACGGCTCGGGCGCGGCGACCGGGACGTGGGCGGTGCCGCCGAGGCGCAGCGCGTGCACGGCCCAGGGCAGCACGCCGGGCCGCCAGCCGTTGCGCAGCACCTGCCCGACGGTCACCTGATGCAGGAACTCCCGCCGGGCGTGCGGCAGTTCGGCCTCGTGCAGATGCACCGGGGTGCCGTGGGTGAGGCGCAGGTACTCGGCGGAGCCCAGGTGGTCGTTGTGCGCGTGGGTGAGCAGCACGGCCGCGACCGCCTGGGGCGAACTTCCCACCGCTGTCAGTGAGTCGAGCAACTGCTGCCGGTCGGCGGGGTAGCCGGTGTCGATCAGCGTGGCGGCGTCGCCCTCGGTCAGGATCACCCAGTTCGTGCTGCTGCCGTGCACCAGATAGGTGCCGTCGGCGACCTGTTGGACGTCCGCGCGCATCTCGCTCCTCGTTCCCGGGTGACTGCCCGACGGGGGACAGCCAACCAGATGGGTCCGGGGGCAGTGCAAGCGCGGACGCGCACAGTGCCGGTGGGCAGGTCACAGCCAGCTGTCGAACCGCCGGATGAACCAGGTCTTCACCAGCTGGGTGAGGACGCAGTACGCCAGCAGTGTGCCGATCAGCCACGGGAAGCAGCTCATGGGCAGCGGCTGCAGGCCGATGGACGCGCCGAGCGGGGTGAAGGGCAGTGCGACTCCGAAGGCCATCACGGCCGCCGTCATGACCATCACCGGCACGGACGCCCCGGACTGGATGAACGGGATCCTGCGGGTGCGGATCATATGCACGATGGACATCGTCCTCGACAGCTCCTGGAACGTCCTCGACTTCGCCCAGCAGGCCACCAACCTCACCGGCGGGAACGTCGTGTTCCACACCCTGCCCATCGAGGCCTTCGCGACCCGCGACGGCCAGGAAGTCAACCTGGTGGACCCGGAGAAGATCAAGGCGATGGTGCGGCAGGAGTTCGGCGCGACCCCGTCGCCGACCGCCACCGCGGCGGGCGCCGCCACGGTCGCCCCCGCCACCGTCGACGTACACAACGGAAACGGCGCCGAGGGCGAGGCCCCCGCCGCGCTGTCCTACCTGGCCGGCCTCGGCTACACGGCCGGTACGACCGGCAACGCGGCGGCGCGGCCCGCCACCACTGTCGCATACGGCCCCGGTGCTCAGCAGGCGGCGCAGCAGATCGCCGGTCGGTTCAAAGCCGCTGCCCGGCCGCCGCTTCGGCTCTGCCCGTCGGCCATGTCCTGGTCACCCTGGGCGAGAACTTCGCGCTGCCCGGTCCGCGGGCGTCGTCACCCGCCGCGACGGAGTCCGGCTCGTCGTCGCCCGCCGACTCGGGTCCCGCTGTGAAGGCGGGCGGCGTGCCGTGCGTCAACTGAGTCGCTGACGCTCGTGCCGAACTCGGCCTGCGCGCAGTACCGTCTGACATACTTACTCTATTGCGCAATTGAACAAGTGTTGGGGTTCGCTCGTTCCCTCCGCACACCGACGTGGTTCCGGAGGCGGGGCGGTCGCTCCCTCGCAAGGAGGTCTCATCCATGCCTGTTTCGCCACGGTCTCGCTTCGCCCGGGCCCTCGCCGCCGTGGGTGTGACAGCTCTTGTGGGGCTCGCCCCGCCGGCCTTCGGCGCGCCGTCGGCCGCGGACGCTGGCACGGGGGCCGTGGCGGACGCGTTCAAGAAGGGGCCGGTGTACGTCGATCCGCGGGCCGCGGGGGAGTTGCCGAAGTCCGCCGCCGACAAGCTCGCTGCGAAGATCGAGGCCGCGGACAAGCCGGTCTTCGTCGCGGTGCTGCCCCGGTCCGCCGACTACCCGCAGGCGTCCCTGATGCCGGACCTGCGCTCACTCACCGGCATCAGCGGCGTGTACGCCGTGCGCCTGGGCGAGTTGTTCAACGCCAAGGCGGACCATCAGGTGCTGTCCCAGAGCGCCGTCGACAACCTCCGGGGAGCGGTGCAGCGTTCCTACGCCTCGGACGCGGAGACACAGCTGAACGTGTTCGTCGACCAGGCCGTCAAGCAGGCGAAGGGCCACGCCCCTGCGTCCTGGAAGGACAGCGGTGAGGGCGGCTCCGGCAGCGGCGGACTGATGGTCGGCGGCCTGCTCGCGGCCGGGGCGGCCGGGGGCGGATACGCGCTGTACCGGCGGGCGAGGAAGCGGCGGGAGACGGAGCAGAGGGAGTTGGAGGCGCTGCGGGTGGTGGTGGACGAGGACATCACCGCCTTCGGCGAGGAACTGGACCGGCTGGCCTTCTCCCCGTCCGAGCCAGGGGCCACCGACGAGATGCGCAACGACTACTCCCACGCGCTCGACGCCTATGAGCTGGCCAAACAGCAGATGGCCGCCGCGGTCAGGCCGCAGGACGTGCAGCCGGTGACCGCCACGCTGGCCGACGGCCGCTTCGCCCTGGCCACCCTGGCCGCCCGCCGCGGTGGAACCCCCCTGCCCGAGCGTCGTGTGCCCTGCTTCTTCGACCCCCGTCACGGTCCCTCGGCCGACGATGTGAACTGGTGCCCGCCCGGCGGCGTGCCGCGGATGGTCCCCGCCTGTGCGGAGGACGCCGCCCGTGTCACTCAGGGCGGGCAGCCGATGACGCGCATGGTCGACACCGGCCAGGGCGCCCAGCCGTACTGGAACGCCGGCCCGGCGTACGCGCCGTGGGCCGGCGGCTACTTCGGCGGCGCGGGCGCGGTGGTCGGCGGCCTGCTCGCCGGCACGCTGCTGGGCAGTCTGCTCAGCGCGCCCTCCGCCGTCGCCGGCTCCGGCGACGGCGTCCCGTCCGCCCCCGATCTGCCGGACGGCGGCGAGTTCTCCGGGGCGGACTTCAGGGCCTCCGACTTCGCGGGGGGATTCGACGGCGGTTTCGGGTCGGACGGCGGGAGTGACTTCGGCGGCGACTGGGAGTGATCACGCGACCCCCTCGGGGGACAGGCGGTCACTTGCCCAACAGGGCGACAGAGGTGAGAGATTCGGGAGGAGCGGAGCCGTGCCGTACACGACCACTGCCGAAGGCCTGCTGGAAGAACTGGCCAGGGGATGCCCGTCGCCGCCGGAAGAGCAGGTCCGGACCACCTACCGGCCGGTCGAGGTGGGTGACGGGGCCGGGTGGACGTGGCCGGGCACCGTCACCGGATGGTGGACCAGCCCCGAGGGGGGCACCATGTGCCGGCTGAGACTGTCGGGGTGCGCCTCTTCACGCTGGGCGGACTTCGACCCCGACCGGATCGCCCTGCTGGTCCAGGGCGGCACCTGACGCCTTCCGCCGCGACCGGCGGCGAGTTCCGCTGTCGCTTCCGCCGGTCGAAGGCGCTCCGGGGTGCCGCGTCCGGATCCCGCGGGCGCTGCTGATCCCTCACAGGACGGCGCCGGCGGCCGTGGTCAGTCCCGCGGGCGGGCGGCAGCGGCGTCGGTCAGCAATCGGGCCAGATCCGCGGACAGACCGAGGTGGCGTACGAGCCAGGCGGTGTCATGGCCGCGGGCGGCGTAGGCCCACGCGATGTAGAGGTGGTTGAGGGAGGGCGCGCTCGGCCCCAGCAGACGGGGCCGGACCGCTTCCATGGGGAAGCCCTCCAGGGCGCGGGAGGTCAACGACGACCCGTCCATCACCTCCAGAACGCGGCGGCGAGCTTGCCGAGTGGCCTTGCGGTCCGCGCGCAGCACCACTGCGAGCAGGGCGAACGCCGTGACGGCCGCTCCCAGCAGGGCACCGCTGATGACCGGACGGTACGCCGCCGGGGCGGTGGCCAGTACGGTCATCTCCAGCGTGGTGAATGCGAGCACGCCGAGGACGGCGGTGCCGGCGCCGTCGCGCGGGTGAGGCAGAGCCTTCATCACCAGCCCTCCTTCCCTCTTTCCGTGCGACGGAGGCATGCGGCAGTGCGCACTTCGGCGCGCTGGAGCGCATGGGACGGGACGACGAGGCGCCTCCTGCCGCCGTCCAGCAGCATAACCCCGTACTTGCGTGATCGCGCAAGTATGGGGTGCTGGGCTTCCTGCTGGGCAGGGCGCCGGGCCGGTGGCACCGCCGTCCTGGCGGTTCCTGCGGCCACGACGTGCGCCACGGCCCGTTCCGGGTACTCGGGAACACCGTCGCAGAGCCGAGGAACGATCGGTCAGGAGCACTGATGGCTGACTTCGGATACTTTCTGTCGTCCGAGGAGCACAACCCGGCAGAACTCGTTGAACAGGCCAGGATGGCCGAGCAGGCCGGTTTCACCTCCCTGTGGATCTCGTGAGGAGGGGGCGGGCGTGGTCGTGGACGGCTCAGCCCGCCCCGGCCAGCGTGGTGGCGGCCTCCAGGAGCAGCGCGTGGACGAACGCCTGCGGCAGGTTGCCGCGCATCTGGCGCTGGGCCACGTCGAACTCCTCCGCGTACAGACCAGGGGGGCCGCATGCGGCACGGTTGCGTTCGAACCAGCGCACCGCCTCCACGGCGTCGCCCTGCTGGTGCTCGGCCAGGGCCATGACGAACCCGCAGAGCAGGAAGGCCCCTTCGGCGTCCTGGAGCGGTCGCGTGCCGTGGCGGAAACGGTAGGCGAAGTGGTCCTGGACGAGGTCGGCGCGTACCGCGCGCAGGGTGGCCGTGGTGCGGGGGTCGTCGGCAGGCAGGGCGCCGCGGATGGCGGACAGCAGGAGCGCCGTGTCGACACGGGGATCGGACGGGGAGCGTTGCCAGCGGCCGGACGGATGCAGGCTGTCGGCGGCGGTCTCGGCGACGATCCGGTCCGCGAGCGCCGCCCACCGCGCTGCCGCCCCGGCGCTGCCCGCGGGCGCCGCCGCCGCGGCGGCACGCAGCCCTGCCGCGCAGATCAGCCGGCTGTGCGCCCAGCGGTCCTTGTGCAGTTCCCAGATCCCGGCATCCCCGTCCCGGTAGTGGGCCTCGATGGCGTCGGCGGCGATGAGCGCGGCGCGCCAGGCCTCGGCGCCGATGCGGTCGTGGCGGACGCCGGCCGCGATCAGCAGCAGACTCTCGCCGAACACGTCCAGCTGGAACTGGCGGTTGACCCGGTTGCCGACCACGTCGAAGCCGCCCGGGTAGCCGGGCAGGTCGAGGGTGCGCTGGTCGGGCACCGGCCCAGCGGTCGCGGTGTAGGCGGGCGCGAGGCCGGGCCCGTGTTCGATCAGGCGCTCGGTGACGAACCGCAGCGAGCCGTCAAGGAGTTCGTACGGGCCGGTCGCCGCGGCGGACTGGCCGATGTAGGCCTGGTCGCGGATCCACACGTACCGGTAGTCGTAGTTGCGGCCCTCCTCGGCCCGCTCCGGCAGACTGGTCGTCGCGGCGGCCACGGTGCCGCCACCGGGCCCGACATGCCGCTCAGCACCGCGTACGCGTGCCGGGCGTCGCGCACGCCCAGCGCGCCGCGCAGGTCGGGCACGCGCGCCGCCCATCCGGTCCCGGTGGCCCGCCACAGCCGGTCGGCCGGCTCGGGTGCGGGAAGCGGCCGGTCCGAGAGTTCCAGGACCAGGTCGTGGTGGGTGCCGGCGGCCAGGCGCAACTCCGCGTGCAGCCCCGGGTGGTCCGGGCCCGCCGGTTCGGCGCCGGGCGCGCCCGTGAACCGGACGTACAGCTCGCCCGCCCGGCCCGTCCACCGGCCCTCCTCGTCCCGGCGCGGCTCGCTCAGCGGACGCCGGCCGAACCCCGCCGCCGGGTACAGCCGTACGCCGACCCGGGCGTCCCCGTCGACGGCCATGACCCGGCGCAGCACCGTGACGCGGTGCGGATCGCCGGGGAGGGCGAGGGCCTCGCGGCACTCGACGATGCCGCCGGTCGTGATCCAGCGGCTGCGCCAGATGAGGCCGCCCTGCTCGTAGTAGCCGCCGTGCACGAACGGCTCGGCGGGCGTGACGGTGTACCAGCCGGGGCCGCCGATCAGGGCGGTGAAGACGGCGTCGCTGTCCCAGGCGGGCGCGCACATCCACACGATGTCGCCGCGCGGTCCCACCAGGGCGCCGCGCTCGCCGTCCGCGAGCAGGGCGTATTCGCGCAGCGTGTGCGGGGCGGGTACGCCGCCGGACGAGTTCACTGTTCCCACTCCTTCCCGGTCCCGGCGCGCCCGCGGTACCCGGTCGGCCGCCGTGACGTGAACACGGCTCATCGGCCCGACTGACCACGGACGCCGCGGCGAAACCTCGCTCCCCTCCAGAGGCTCCCTTCCGCGAACCTTTCGATACATCGATGCATCGGATACATTCATGTATCGAACAGGGGGTGGCGGCATGGCGGTCGAGGGTACGGAAAAGCGCGTCACCCGGCGCCGGCAGCGGACACGGGCCAACCTGCTCGACGCCGCCTTCACGGTGTTCGCCGCCAAGGGCTTCGGCCGGGTGTCGATCGAGGAGGTCTGCGAGGCCGCCGGCTACAGCAGGGGCGCCTTCTACTCCAACTTCGCCACCCTCGACGAGCTGTTCTTCGCCCTGTACCGGGACCGGGCCGAGCTGATCGCCGACCAGGTGGCCGGGGCGCTCGCCCTCGACGGCCCGGACCTCGACGTGTCCGCCGCCGTCGACCGGGTCACCGATGTGTTGCTCCTTGACCGGGACTGGCTCCTGGTCAAGACGGACTTCCTGGTGCACGCCGCCCGCGACACCGCCGTGGCGCAGACGCTGCTTGAGCACCGCGCGCGGCTGCGCCGTGCTGTCGCCGACCGGCTCTCCCGCGCCCGCACCCCGCTGCCCTCCGTCCTCGGCGGCGCCGACGGCGCCGCCCACGCGGTCGTCGCCGCGTACGACGGAGTCACCACCCAACTGCTGCTCGACAGGGACGTCGAGGGCGCCCGCGCCTGGCTCGGACAACTGCTCACGGCGCTGCTCACCGACGGCGGCACCCCCGTACGGACGAACTGAGGAAGGGAACGGTCGCCATGGACGTGGACGTCATCGTCGTCGGAGCCGGCCTCGCGGGCCTGGTCGCGGCGCACGAACTGACCAGCCGGGGCCGCAGGGTCGCCCTCGTCGACCAGGAGAACGCAGCCAACCTCGGCGGGCAGGCGTACTGGTCCTTCGGCGGGCTGTTCCTCGTCGACACCCCGCAGCAGCGCAGGCTCGGCGTCAAGGACTCCTTCGAGCTGGCCTGGAACGACTGGCAGGGCAGCGCCCGGTTCGACCGGCTGGGCGACGAGGACTCCTGGGCGGTGCGCTGGGCGCGCGCCTACGTCGAGTTCGCGGCGGGGGAGAAGCGGTCCTGGCTGGAAGGGCACGGCATCACGCTGCTGCCCACGGTCGGCTGGGCCGAGCGCGGCGATCTGCGCGCCGACGGCCACGGCAACTCCGTACCCCGCTTCCACATCGCCTGGGGCACCGGCACGGGCGTCGTGGAACCCTTCGCCGCGTACGCCCTCCAGGCCGAGCGCGACGGACTGCTCACCTTCCACCACCGTCACCGGGTCGACGAACTCGTCGTCCAGGACGGCGCCGTCCAGGGTGTGCGGGGCACGCTCCTCGCCGAGGACGACGCGCCCCGCGGCGCCGCCTCCAACCGCGAGGAGACCGGCGCGTTCGAGCTCACCGCGCAGGCCGTCGTCGTCACCACCGGCGGCATCGGCGCCGACCACGGCCTCGTGCGCCGCCACTGGCCCGAGCGGCTGGGCACCCCGCCGTCGCGGATGGTCACCGGCGTCCCGGCGTACGTCGACGGCCGGATGCTGGACATCAGCGAGGAGGCCGGCGTACGGCTGGTCAACCGCGACCGCATGTGGCACTACACCGAGGGCCTGCGGAACTGGAACCCGGTCTGGCCCGGCCACGGCATCCGCATCCTGCCCGGCCCCTCCTCCCTCTGGCTGGACGCCCTCGGCCGCCGGCTGCCCGACCCCTGCCTGCCCGGCTACGACACGCTCGGCACCCTCAGGCACCTGCGCACCACCGAGGACATCGCCGGGTACGACCACTCCTGGTTCGTGCTGACCCGCAGGATCGTCGAGAAGGAGTTCGCCCTGTCGGGTTCCGAGCAGAACCCCGACATCACGGCCAGGGACCGCAAGGCCGTGCTGCGCGACCGGCTGCTCGGCAAGGGAGCGCCCGGACCCGTACGGGACTTCCTGCGGCACGGCGAGGACTTCCTGATCGCCGGCACCCTGGAGCAACTGGTCGAGAAGATGAACCGGTCGACCGGCAAGCCCCTCCTGGACGCCGCCGGGGTGCGGCGCCTGGTCGAGGCCCGCGACCTCCAGATCGCCAACCCCTACAGCAAGGACTCCCAGGTCCAGGGCATCCACAACGCCCGCCGCTACATCGGCGACCGCCTCGGCCGGGTGGCCGCCCCGCACCGCATCCTGGACCCGGCGGCAGGACCGCTGATCGCCGTCAAGCTGCACATCCTGACCCGCAAGACGCTCGGCGGCATCCAGACCGACCTGGACTCGCGCGCCCTCGGCCGTGACGGGCGGGTGATCGACGGCCTCTACGCAGCCGGTGAGGTCGCCGGCTTCGGCGGCGGCGGCCTCCACGGCTACAACGCGCTGGAGGGCACCTTCCTCGGCGGGTGCCTGTTCTCCGGGCGCGCGGCGGGGCGTGCCGCCGCACGGCAGACCGCCTGAGCGAGTGTCACGGCCCGCTCCCGCACGGCGCGGAGGCGGGCGGGCTCACTTCTTCTTCAGCAGACCGGCCAGCACCGAGGCCTGGCTCTGCTCCGGCTCCTTGGACGCGGTCAGCAGCGTCACATGGCCACGGCGGGTCAACTTCCTGATGTGGTCGAGGAGTTCGGCGGCCTCCGGCTCGGCCAGTTCGGCCTCGTAACGGCGCCGGAACTCCTCGTACGACCCCTCGCCGCCGTGGAACCAGCGGCGCAGCTCGGTGGACGGCGTCATGGCCTTCGGCCACTCGTCGATGTGCGCGTCCTCCTTGGAGACCCCGCGCGGCCAGAGCCGGTCGACCAGGACCCGCACACCGTCGTCGGACTCGGGCGGATCATAGATGCGGCGCACACGGACGCTCACGGTCGGGCCTTCCTCGGGTGCGGGGACTGGTGTCCGGAGCGTACTGCGGTACGCCCCGGACCCGGCCGCACTCCGCGGGCGAGCGGGGCCGTACGACCCGAACGGCGCCGGACCCGGTCACTGCTCGCGGATGCCCCACGGGGAGCCGTACTCCGTCAGCAGGTCAAGGAAGGGGCGGGCCGGGAACGCCTCGGGGCCCAGCACGCCCGCTCCCGACCAGGCGCCGGTGGCCATCAGTTCCAGGGCGACCACGGGATTGACCGCCGTCTGCCACACCACCGCCTGGCACCCGTACTCGGCCATGGACCACTCGTTGTCGACCACGTGGTACAGGTACACCTCGCGCGGCGCGCCGTCCCGGGTGCCGCGCACCCAGGTGCCCGCGCAGGTCTTGCCGCGCATCCGCTCGCCCAGGGTCGCCGGGTCGGGCAGGCAGGCGGCGACGACGTCCCGGGGCGAGACGGCGACCGGCCCGTCCGGGCCCGGCACGGTGACCGGCTCCGTACGGTCCAGACCCAGCAGGTGCAGTGTCTTGAGGGTGTCGATGAACTCGCGGCCCAGACCGTACTTGAAGGTCACCCGCCGCGCGTCGACCCAGCGCGGGACCAGCAGCACCTCCTCGTGCTCCACGTTCACGCACTCGACCTCGCCGATGCCCTCCGGGAAGTCGAACACCTCCGGCTCGCTGAACGGCTCGGTGGTGAACCAGCCGCGCCCGGCCTCGTAGACCACCGGCGGGTTCAGGCACTCCTCGATGGTGGTCCAGATGCTGAAGGACGGCGCGAAGTCGTAGCCGTCGACGGTCAGGTTCGCACCGTCGCGGACGCCGATCTCCTCGATCTCGTCGAAGAGTTCGTCGGCGGCGTACCGCGCGAACACGTCGGACAGGCCCGGCTCCACCCCCATGCCGACCAGCGCGAGCGCGCCGGCCTTCTCCCAGTCCTCCGCCAGCGCGAACTGCTCGTCGCCCAGCATGACCCCGCACTCCTCGTACGGCCGCTCGGGGTGCGGACGGGACAGGGACATCGCCATGTCGAGGTAGCCGGCGCCGGCCGTGCGGGCCGCGCGGAACAGCGGCATCACGAAGCGCGGGTCGGTCGCGTTCAGCAGCACGTCGCAGCGGTGCCGGGCGAGCAGGTCCGCAACCGCCGCCTCGTCGCTCGCGTCGACGCGCTCGGCGGTGAACCGGCCGTCGTCGACGGCCGCCACGGCGGACTCGGCCCGCCCGCGGTCGTAGTCCGCGACGACCATCGACTCAAGGAACGGACGACGGGCCGCGATCCGGGTGATCGCCGTACCCACACCACCGGCACCCACGAGCAGTACACGCATGACCTGGACTCCCTCTCGGCTCTTCTTCGCTGAGCGTCGATAACATCGCCGCGCGGCACGTAAGGTCAATGGCGTTGGCATAAGGCCGGCGCGGAGTCCGAGGAGGTCGGGATGCCGAAACCGGTGGTCCCCGAGGAGAAGCGACGGCGCCGCCGCCCCACCCGGAGCGGCACCGTGCTGTCCGAGACACTGATCGTCGACACCGCGCTGCGGCTGCTGCGGGAGCACGGCAGCGTGGGGCTGACCGCCCGCCGCCTCGGCCTGGCGCTCGACTGCGACCCGAGCACCCTCTACCGCTACTTCCGCGGCATGGACGACCTCACCCTCGCGATCGGGGACGCCCTCATCGGCCGGGCGCTGGCCGGCTGGGAACCCACCGGGCGATGGCGGGCCGACCTGCGCGAAGTGGGCCTGCGCATCCACTCCGCGTACACCGCGCATCCGCAGGCCGCGGTGGTCACCGCCAACCGCGTCTCCGGCCGGACCCACGAGCTGGCCGCCGACGAGGCCGTCCTGGGCGTGCTGCGCGGTGCCGGTTTCCCGCTGCCCGACACGGTGCGGATCTACCACGCCTTCGTCGACCAGACCCTCGCCTTCGCCGCGCTCGACGCCGCCTCCCTGGCCCTGCCGAGCGCCGCCCTGCGCGCCGACGAGGAGATGTGGCACTCGACCTACGCCCGGCTGCCCGCCACCACGCATCCGCGCATCGCCGAGGCGGCGCCCCTGCTCGCCACCCGCATGGTCACCAGCGCCTACCCGACCGCCCTCGACATGCTCCTCGACAGCGCGGCCGCCCGGCTGGAGCGCGTGCGCGCAGACGGTCCGGATCCGGGGGGTCCGGGGACCCGGCCGCTGCTGCGACACTGAACACCGCACCGATAGATGTAACGAGCAACCAGGAAGCCCGTGGACACCAGCGAGAGCACCGGCAGCAGCACCGCACCGCAGAGCGACGCCCCCGACCCGTCCAGAGCCGCCCGGCGCGGCTGGCGCCGCTGGGCCATGGACACCCGGCCGCTGCGCCGCCCCGCCTTCCGCCGGCTGTGGTCCTCGACCATCGTGACCGCGGTCGGCAGCCAGCTCACCGCCGTCGCCGTGCCCAAGCAGATCTACGACATCACCGGCTCCTCGGCCTGGGTCGGCTACGCCAGCCTCGCGGGCCTGGTCCCGATGGTCGTGTTCGCGCTGTGGGGCGGCGCGGTGGCCGACACGGTGGACCGCCGCAAGCTGCTGCTGATCACCAACAGCGGTATCGCCGTCACCTCGGTGCTGTTCTGGCTGCAGGCCGCGGCCCGGCTCGACTCGGTCGTGGTGCTGATGGTGCTGCTCGCCGTGCAGCAGGCCTTCTTCGGGCTGAACTCCCCGGCCCGCAACGCCTCCATCGCCCGGCTGGTCCCGGCCGGGGAACTGCCCGCCGCCAACGCCCTCGGGTCGACCGTCATGCAGACCGGCCTGGTGGCGGGCCCGCTGCTGGCCGGCGCGCTCATCCCCGTCATCGGGCTGCCCGAGCTGTACCTCATCGACGCCGTGGCGCTGTGCGTCACCGTGTGGGCGGTGTGGCGCCTGCCCGCGCTGCCGCCTTTGGCCGGAACCGCCGTGCGCCGCGCGGGACTGCGGGAGATAGCCGACGGCTTCCGCTACATCTCCGGGCACAAGGTGCTGCTGCTGTCGTTCCTCGCCGACATCATCGCCATGGTCTTCGGCATGCCCCGCGCCCTGTTCCCGCAGCTCGCCGCCGAGACGTACGCCTCCTACGGGCAAGGGCACGCGCTCGGCCTGCTGTTCGCGGCCATCCCGGTGGGCGCCGTGGTCGGCGGGCTGTTCTCCGGCGCCTTCTCCCGGGCGCGCCGGCACGGCTGGATGGTGATCGGCGCGGTCACCGCCTGGGGAGCGGCCGTCACCGGGTTCGGGCTGAGCCGCAGCCTGTGGTTCGCGGTGGTGTTCCTGGCGGCCGCCGGAGTCGCCGACATGGTCTCCATGGTGTTCCGCGGCGCCATCCTGCTGTCCGCCGCCACCGACGAGATGCGCGGCCGTATGCAGGGCGTGTTCACGGTCGTCGTCGCGGGCGGTCCGCGCCTGGCGGACGTCCTGCACGGCACGGCCGGCTCGGCCTTCGGCCCGCGCGCGGCGGTGGCCGGCGGCGGCCTGCTGGTGGTCGTCCTGATGCTGGGCCTGGCGGCGGCCGTCCCCGCGCTGCGCCGCTACCGGATCTGACCCACCGGACGACGGGTCAGTGGGTGCGCCGGGGGATGGTGTACTGCTCCAGGAGCTTGCCCCGGGTCAGCTCCAGCCGGTGGGCGAGGACCTCGGCGACGGTCCGCACCAGCGACAGCCCGAGCAGCGGATCCTCCACGGACAGCGCGAGGACCGCCGAGGCGTCGAACTCGTAGGCGCGGACCTGGCTGAACGCCGACGCCCCGAAGTCCCACTGGTACGGCGGGAACAGCCAGGACCAGCCGAGCAGGTCGCCCGCGCCGAGGGACGCCACCGTCACCCGGCGGGTGGGCGTCACCTGCTGGGACAGGTGCACGGCGCCGGAGCGGATGACCCAGAAGCGGTCGGCCGTGCCCCCCGCCTCGAAGATCCTCGTGTCCTCGGGGAAGGAGACTTCACGCGCGACCTCCATCAGTCGCTCGCGTTGTTTCTGGGGGAGGGCGGTCAGCAGTTTTATCGCTTTGGTCATGACCCGAAGCTCCTCGCCGGCGATGGGTTCCCCGCATGTGCCTCCTCCCCATTTCAGCCGCTGCGGATCCCCCGGGCACCTCGGCGGAGGCGACTTCTCACCGTCCTCACGCGCGGGGACGGCTCGTCACCCTCCGCTCATCCTCCGCTCACCGCTGCGAGGGCCCGCCGGCCCGCGCTGGAAGGTGGCGTACAGCAGCCAGAGCGAGGGGACCAGCAGCACCGCGCCGACGCCCAGCGACACCAGGACCGCCGTCAGCACGGAGGAGTTCGCCGCGGCCTGCGTGACGGTGGTGGTGCCGACCAGCATGGCCGGGTACTGGGCCGCGCCCCACGCCCACAGGATCGCCGCGACCGCCAGGGCGGCGGCCCCGCGGGCGGCCACGAAACGCCGCCGGGACAGCAGGCCGAGACCGGCGAGCCCGGCCACCGCGCTGACGATCACCAGCGGCAGCGCCCGGTGGGTCAGCCCGTGGAACAGTGCCGGGGCGTCCCCGTGCAGCACCGCGATCCCCGCGAGGGCCACGACTCCGGCGGCCAGCCCGCTGAGTACGGCGTCGCGGGCGAAGGCCGCCGCCAGCTCCGGCCGGCCCTCGCGGTCCGCGTCGGCGCACAGGTACACCGCGGCCAGGTGCGCACAGGCCACCACCGCCAGCACCCCGCCCAGCACCGACGTCGGATTGAGCCAGCCGGTGATCACATCGCCCGCCGCGAGCCCCGGCGGCACGCGCCCGGAGGCCACACCACCGGCGACCGTGCCGAGGAAGAACGGCGTGAGCAGCGAGGACAGCGCGAAGCACGCCCCGAACAGCCGCTGCTGCCACAGCTCGGTACTGGCCTTGCGGAAGGCGAAGGCGGCACCCCGCGCGATGATGCCGAGCGCCGCCAGGGTCAGCGGGATGTACAGCGTGGACATCACGGCGGCGAACACCGGGGAGAACGCCGACCACAGCAGCACCACCACGAAGATCAGCCACACATGGTTGGCCTCCCACACCGGCCCGATGCTGTGCTCGATCAGCGCGCGCCGGGCCCGCCCCCGCTCGGCGCCGCCGGCCAGCAGGTCCCACACCCCGGCGCCGAAGTCCGCCCCGCCGAACAGGGCGTAGCAGGTCAGGCCCAGCCACATCACGGCGAGCGCCGCGTCCGCGAGCACGGTCACCTCCAGGGGGCGTACGGCGGGGCCCGGCGGGCCTCACACGACGGGGTAGCCGGTGACGTCCGCCTCCTGCGGGGCCTGCGGCACCGGGGTGCGCCGGGCCAGGCGGCGCAGGACGTACACGGTGGCCGTGGTCATGGCGGCGTACACCACCAGGACCAGCCACAGGCCGGTCAGCAGTCCGGGGGCGGGGTTGACGGCGTCCCGCACACTCATCACGCCCCACACGATCCACGGCTGGCGGCCCAGTTCGGTCACGGTCCAGCCGCACTCCAGCGCCACCACGGCGGCCGGGCCGGCGACGGCGGCGAGTGCCAGGAACACGCGGGGCATGCTCAGCTCCCCGCCGCCGGTGCGGCGGCGGTGCCACCACTGCCACAGCAGCCACACACCCATGAGCAGCAGGAAGAAGCCGATGGCGACCATCAGGTCGAAGGCCCAGTGCACACCGGTGACCGGCGGACGCAGGGCGACCGGTACGCGGTCCAGGCCCCGGACGACGGTGCCGGGGCGGTAGCCGACCAGCAGGGACAGCCCGTCGGGGACCTCCAGGCCGTACTTCAGCCGGTTGTCGCCAGCGATGCCGCCGATGGTCAGCGGGACGTGGGAGCCGGTGCGGTACACGCCCTCGATCGCGGCGAGCTTGGTCGGCTGGTAACGGGACAGGAAGCGCGCCGCCCAGTCGCCCACGACGATCTGGAACGGGGCCACGATCACGCCCAGCGTGAACGGGATGAAGAAGCCGGCCCGGTGGTAGGCGTCCCGGCGCCCGCGCAGCAGGGCCACCGCGTACACGGCGGCGGCCAGGAACGAGGCCACCATGAAGGCCGCGAGGATCATGTGCACGGTCTGCGGGGGACTGGCCGGGTTGAGCATCGCCGCCCACGGGTCGACGTGCACCACCTTGCCGTCGCGCAGGGTGAAGCCGCGTGGCTGGTTCATCCACGCGTTGGCGCAGACCACGAAGAACGCCGACGCGGTGCCCGCGACGACGATGGGGATGCCGGTCAGCAGATGGCGGCGGGGCGGCAGCCGGTCCCAGGCGTACAGATAGATCCCGAGGAAGATCGCCTCCAGGAAGAAGGCGATGCCCTCCAGGGCGAACGGCAGCCCGATCACCTGACCGAACCTGCCCATCAGCCCCGGCCACAGCAGCCCCATCTCGAAGCTGAGGATGGTCCCGGAGACGGCGCCCACCGCGAACAGCACGCCCATGGCGCGCGCCCACCGGCGGGCGAGCAGCCGGTGGGCCGGATTCCCGGTGCGGATGCCGTACCACTCCGCGAGCAGGGTCAGCACCGGCAGCCCGACCCCGAGACAGGCCACGATGATGTGCCAGGCGAGGGAGAACCCCATCTGCGCCCGCGCCGCCGCGAGGTCTCCCTCCGTCGCCCGGCGCACCGCGTCCACGGCGAGTACCGCCGGACCGGAGAGCAGAGCACGCATCACGAGGACTGCCAGTACCCGGCTTAAACGTCCTGAACCCGGATTCTTAGCCCATTCCCGGCTGACCGCATGAAAAAGCCCTGGCTGGACGGGGGAGGCCAGCCAGGGCCGTACAAGGCGGCGTACGGGGGACACGCCGGGTCGACCCCGTCGCCGCGTATGGGTGAACCGTAAACCATCCACGACCGTTTCGCGCAGCCGCAGCGGGGTCGGGTGAGCGGACTCACTCCGCCCCTCAGCTCCGGTCGGGATGCCGGCCCGGGACCAGGATCTCGTCCAGCACCCGCAGGACGGCCTCGTAGCTCAGGACGCGTACGGCCGCCTCGCGCGCGGCGTCCGGATCCGTCGCCCCGAGGGTGTCGCGGCGGTCCCGCCATCGGCGCTCCTCCTGTACCGCGCACGCCCTGGCGCGCTGGATCCGCCGCAGCAGTTCGTCCGAGTGCACCACATCCGTCATGTCCTGCACCTACCCGCTGCGACGCGCCGTGATGGCGGCACGAAGCAGCCATTGTGGAACCGGGAGGGAGCCGGCGGGGGAGCGGTATGGGCGAAGAACTGTCAGAAGTGGAGTTTGCCACTCCCGCTGCCGGGCAGACGGAACCTCGTGCTTCGGACCGGAGGCGCGTCAGCGGAAGCTGTACCTGCTGCTCCGGGAGGTCTCCGGACGAACCGGACGGCACCACCTCTTCCGCGGTCAGTCCCTGAAACACCGTTCAGGAGCCATACCGCATGCTCATCGACATATCGACAAGCCGCCCCGACACTCCCGCAAACCAGTCGGCGCCCGCCCGTCGGCCGCACGACGACGCCCCCGACACCGCCGCCCTCTTCCAGCGCCTCGCCGCCGCCGGGGACGGCCCCGAACGGGAAGCCGTCCGCGACGAACTCGTCAGCGCCTGGCTGCCCATGGCCCACCGCATCGCCGGCCGCTTCCGCGACCGCGGCGAGTCCCTGGAGGACCTGCGGCAGGTGGCGGCACTCGGGCTGGTCAAGGCCATCGACCGGTTCGACCCGGACCGCGGCGCCTTCGAGAGCTACGCCGTGCCCACCATCACCGGCGAGGTCAAGCGGCACTTCCGGGACCGGATGTGGGCCCTTCGCGTGCCCCGCCGCGTCCAGGAACTGCGCAACAAGGTCCGGGTGGCGCGCCGTGAACTGACCCAGAACCCGGGCAGCCCCGAACCCTCGGTCGCGGCGATCGCCGCACACGCCGGACTGACGGAGGAGGAGGTCAACGCGGGGATGGAGGCGATCGACAGCTTCAGCACCCTGTCCCTGGACGCCGAACTCTCGGCCGGCGGCGGCGACGGCTACAGCCTCGCCGACAGCCTCGGCGCGTCGGACTCCTCCTACGACACCGTCGTCGACCGCGAGTCGGCCAAGGAGGGCCTGCGCCGGCTCCCCGAACGGGAGCGCGCCATCCTCTACATGCGCTTCTTTGAGGACATGACACAGAGCAGGATCGCCGACCGGCTCGGCATCTCCCAGATGCACGTCTCCCGGCTCATCAGCCGCAGCTGCGCGCGTGTGCGCGACGAGGTGCTGGCGGAGCGGGCGAACCGCCCCGGCGACGGACGACCGCGACCGACGACCGATCCCACCCCGTAGGGGCCTCCCTCCCCGGCTCGTGCCGTCGCCCCGCGCCGCCGGTCGCGCCTTTCGTGTCTGAGCGGGCGTTCGCGGGGAACACGGAGCCAATGAACGAAGACGAGCTTCCGCCCGACGGCCGGGCCGTGGAGGTTTATCTCGATCTGCTCCGCGTCCGGATGCCCGAACAGGACTACGAACTGCTGCTCGACGTCGTCGACCCGGTTCTGCGGGCCATCGACGAACGAGGCGTGCCCTCCGCGGACTTCCCGCTGGAGGGCGCCCAGGCGCAAGGCCTTCCCCAGGAGATACGGGACGAGGCCGCACTGGTCATCGCGACCGCCGTCACCGGCAGGCTGGACAACGAGCTGGTCGTCCTCGACATCGAGGAGACCGGCCCGGTCCGGGTGGTCACCGACGCGGCGACCGCCGCCGACCCGGCGCGCCTGACCGAGATCGCGGACTACATCCGCGACCGGCACCGGGAGACCGAGGAGCTGCGGGGCATCGCCGAAGCCAGCGACCTGCCCACCGACTTCTGACCGCGGTGACGGGCCGGGGCACTGCCCCGGCCCGTCACCGCGCCGGTTTCGACACCGGGACGTCCAGCGGACGGGCCAGGCCCACGACCGCCTCGTCCAGGCGCTGGAGATGCCGCAGCACCCGGTCGGTGATGCGCCCGTAGCGGGGGACGCCGGGCGCCCCGTCCGGCTCCAGCAACGAGGCGATGCTCGGACCCCGCTCGACCTCCGCGGTGGCGGACTCCTCGGCCACGTGCACACGGATGGTCTCGATGTTGCGGGTGATCCGCGCACAGGCCTGGCGCAGCCGGGGATCCGCGGCTATCGACGGATGCGTGGGCAGCAGCTCCGCGGTCGCCGCCAGCGACCGCGCGTGGTAGGCGCAGGTCTCCAGCAGCGCCACGACGTACTGGGCGGTGTTCCGCCGGGCCCGCAGCGGAGTGATCGGATGCGTCAGCGGCTGCGTGGCCGCCCGCAGGTCGCCCAGCGCCTGGTCCAGTTCGCGCGCCCGGTCCAGCAGATCGCCCGCCGGACCGCCGCTGAGCTGCTCGACGGCCACGGCCGTCACGTCCGTCAGCCGCTCCAGCACCCGGCCGAGCAGCTCGTTCGTACGGCCGTGGGTGTGCACCGGGAGGACCAGCGCGGCCGCGATGATGCCGCAGGCCGCCCCCAGCGCCGTCTCCTCCACACGCAGCACGAGCACCGCCGCGCTGTACCTGTGCAGCAGCGTGTACAGCAGCCCCAGCGCCGCGGTGACGAAGAACGACATCAGCGTGTACGACAGCGGGGCCGTGTAGAACATCGCGAAGACGAACAGCAGCACCAGGGCCAGCGCCGTCCACGTGTGCGGCCCGACCAGCCCCGCCAGCACGATCCCGGCCACCACGCCGAGCACGGTGCCCACCAGACGCCGGTAGCCCTTGACCAGGATCTCGCCCGTCGACGAGGTGTTGATGAAGACGATCCAGCAGGTCAGCACCGCCCAGTACCAGCGCTGGCTGGAGAGGAACTCGCCGCCGACGATCGCCAGCGACGAGCCCACCGCGACCTGCACGGCCGCCCGCGTGGTGGGCCGCCGCCACCCGGTCGGGGCCTGCTCCTCCCGCTCCACCTCCTCGGCGCCCTCGATGGCGGCGCTCTCCGCGTCCAGCTCTTCCCTGGAGCGGACCGTCGCCGGCGCGTCGTCGGACTCGTCCTGCGGGCCGTCCAGCGCGATCCGCAGACCCATCACGGCCCGCGCGGTCTCGCCGATACCGCGGAAGACGTCCTGCACGGCGGGCGAGGCGGGCGGCAGGTTCTCCTCGTCCCGGTAGCCGAGGAGCCGGTTGCGCACATGCGCCAGCGCGGTCCCGCCGCCCTCCCCGACGGGCCGCAGCACGAGCATCGCCAGCGCCGCCAGGTCGCGGCGCAGCGTCTCGGTCGCCTCGTCCCGCACCGGCAGCCGGCCGCTGGAGGGCACGGACGCGCCGGGCAGGTGCAGGGTGAGCGTGTCGGTCCGCTCGGCGCTGCGGGCGTTCAGCAGAAGCAGCCCCAGCCGCTCGGCGGCGATCTCGGCGTCCGCGATCCGCCGCTGCACCAGCCGCGCCACGGCCTCGTCGGAGGTGCCGTCCGCCAGCCGCGACTGGATCATCATGGCCGTGTCGTGCAGCCGGGCCGTGCCCAGGCGCACCGCCTCCACGACCTTCTCCACCTCGTCCGGACCGGCGTCCAGCAGCTCAAGCTGCGCCGTCACCAGCTGCGCGAGCCGCACCCGGAACGCCTCGCGCAGGCGTTGCAGGACGCCCGCAGGCGTCTCGTACACGATCACGAACCGGACGAGGGCGCTGGAGCCGAACGCGACCGCGATGACGCCGTAGAGCCCGGGCAGCGCCGACGCGGTGGCGCCGACGAACAGGGACATGAAGTAGAGCTGGAAGCCGATCAGGCCGAGCGCGTTGCCCCGGTCGCCGAACCGGCGACTGTAGACCGCGCAGAAGATCAGTACGACGAAGAAGACATCCCCGGCCACCACGAGCGGGTTGAGCAGCGCGCCCAGCGACACGGACACCAGCGCCACCGGAAGCCCGAGGGCGAGCGTGACCGCCTGCTGCGAGCGCTGCTTCTCCCGGATGGCGAAGGTGGCCGCCATCGACGCGATCGCCCCGGCCACCAGATGCGTCACGGGCACGCGCAGCGCGCCGAGTACGGCCAGTGTCAGCGCGATCGAGCCCGCCGTCCGCGATCCGGCCGCCAGCCGCAGCAGGCCGGGATCGGACGCCGCGAAGCGATCACGCAGCCGCGACCGGACCGGCCTCTGTGCTGCTCCCACGCCGCCGCACCCTCCCGTTTCGCGTCCCCGTCTCCCGTCATGATCCGCCCGACCAGCATGGCACGCCACGGCCGGACCGCCCGTCGCGGCCCGGCCGCGCCCGACGGGAGGAGCCCCCGCCCCGGCGTCCGTCCCCCGGTGTCACATCTGCCGGGGGCGGGCCCCCTCGACGTGCTCCCGCACCTGCTCGGGCGTCATGTACGCGTCGGTGTACTCGAAGTCCTTCAGCTTTGCGGCCCTGCGGGCCTGGAATCCGGTGCGGACGAAATCGTCCCCGGCGACCGCGTTGAGCAGCCAGTTGGTCGCGACCCTGGTCTTGGCGACGTTCGTGCGCAGCGCCCCCAGGTGGTAGCCGCGGGCCACGGCCTGGGCCGGGACACCGCGCAGTTCCACGCCGAGCGGTTTGGAGACCGCGTCCGCGCCACCGAGGTCGACGACGAGTCCCAGGTCCTTGTGCTCGTACGGCCGCAGGGGCTGTCCTTGCAGGGTCGCGATGAGGTTCTCCGCGACCCGCCGGCCCTGCCGCGTGGCATGCTGCGCGGTCGGCGGGCACACCGCGCCGCCGCCCTTGCTCAGGTCGGGTACTGCGGCGGAGTCCCCGAGCGCGAACACCCCGTCGTGGCCGGGCAGGCACATCTCGGCGGTCACGGCGAGCCGGCCCCTCACCGTCTCCGCGCCGAGGGTCGCGATGAGCGGGCTGGCCACCACGCCCGCGGTCCAGATCAGGGTGTGGGTCGGCACCACCCGGCCGTCGGTGAAGGTGACCTCCTCCGGCCCGGCCTTCGCGATGGACACCCCGAGCGAGATCTCGATGCCCCGGCGGCGCAGCACCTCCTGGGCGCTGCGGCCCAGCTTGTCGCCCAGTTCCGGCATCAGCTTCGGCGCGATGTCGATCAGGTGCCACTTGATCAGGGCCGGGTTCAGCCGCGGATAGCGCTTGACGGCGGCGTGCGTGAGGCGCTGCAGGCACGCCGCGGTCTCGGTGCCGGCGTACCCGCCGCCGACCACCACGAACTGCAGCCGCGAGGCGCGCTCTGCGGGGTCCTCGCTGGCGTCGGCGAGGTCGAGCTGGGTGATGACGTGGTCGCGGATGTAGGCGGCCTCGGCCAGCGTCTTCATGCCGAAGGCGTGATCGAGGAGCCCCGGGATGTCGAAGGTGCGGGTGACGCTGCCGGGGGCCAGTACGAGGTAGTCGTACGGCTCGTCGACGACGCGGTCGGTCAGCGTCCGCACGACGCACACCTTCGCCTTCAGGTCCACGCCGACGGCGCCGCCCGGAATGATCCGGGTGCGGTACTTCTTGCTGCGGCGCAGGGAGATGGCGACCGACTGGGGCGTCAGCACCCCTGAGGCGACCTGGGGCAGCAGCGGCAGATAGAGCTGATAGGACTGCGGCGTCACGAGGGTGATGTCCGCATCGCTGGGAGAGAGCCTGCGCTCCAGACGGCGCACGCACGCCACTCCGGCGAAGCCTGCGCCGACCACCAGGATCCTGGGTCGTGTCACGATGTTTCATCCCTTCTGCGGGGCTCCGGGCGGCTGCATCGACGTCCTTGCGTCTGCCCGGGGACGGCTGCTTCGCACCTCACCGGTCCATCGGGTCCATCCCGTCCGTCGAGCACCACGATGCCCCCACCGGGCCGCGTGCGCACCGGACGCCGCTGTCCCCGCGGCCCGGAGCGCGTCCGGACGGCGGGGCCGCCCCGGCGGGTTCCCTGGATCCGCTGTCCCATGGGTCGTTCGGGCGTCCGGGCGTTCGGGCGTCCGGGCGTTCGGGCGGGCCCGCGCCGCGCGGTGCTACCGCAGGTGGTCCACGCCCGCCGGGATCCGGTCCGGATCGCCTCCGGCCGCGCTGTCGATGTGGCACAGCAGGAGGCAGACGTCGTCGTCACGTTCGGAGTCGCTCAGCAGCGGGCCGAGGAGGCGGTCCGCCGAGCCGTCCAGGTCGGCGTCCAGCGCGGCCGGGTCGAACGCGCCCAGCGCGGTGGCGAGGCGGTCGATGCCGGGGTCGATGCCCAGCGCCCGCCGCTCCACGAGGCCGTCCGTGTACAGGGCCAGGGTCGCGCCGGGGGAGAGGCGCACCGTGTGGTCCTCTATCTCCTGCCGCAGCGGGATGCCGAGCATGGCGCCCGGCTTGGCGTCCAGGACGTGCACCCGGCCGTCCGGCAGGCGCAGCACCGGTGGCGGATGGCCGGCGGCGGCCCAGGTGACCGTGGGGTCGTCCGGGCTGAAACGGGCGATGACCGCGGTCGCGAACAGGTCGGGCTGCAAGTGGTGCAGGAACACGTGCAGGCGGGTCAGCAGCCGGCCCGGGCTGCCGCCGTCGACGGCGTAGGCGCGCAGCGCGGTGCGGAGCTGGCTCATCATCACGGCGGCGTGCAGGCCGTGGCCGGTGACGTCGCCGATGACGGTGATCAGGCTCCCGTCGGGCTGCCGGAAGGCGTCGTACCAGTCCCCGCCGATGTTCAGCCCGTGCGTGGCCGGCAGATAGCGCGCGGCCAGGCGCAGGCCCGGTGTGGTGGGCAGGTCGGTGAGCAGGGCGCGCTGCAGCGTCTCGGCGATGTCGCGGTTGTGCTCGAAGCGGCGCGCGTTGTCGAGGGCGACGCTCGCCCGCCGGGCCAGCTCGATCAGCATGACCGCGTCGTCGGGGTCCCAGCGGGCGCCGGGCGGCGTCAGGGTCAGCACACCGAGCGGTGTCCGCCGCGCGAGCAGCGGGACGCACAGCAGGGGCCGGCCGGGGTCGAGCGCCGAGGGCGGCTGGTCGTCGACGCCCGGCAGGTCACCGGGGTGGTCGGCCGCGTACTGCGGGCGGCCGGTACGGGCCGCGAGCACCGCGGCCGCCGGATGCGGGGCGGGCCGGTGCCGGTCGCCCTCGTGGTCGAACAGCCATACGTCGACACGGTCGGCGTACCGGGGTACGAGCAGGCCCGGCAGCCGCCGCAGGATCTCCTCGTGGTTCAGCGAGGTCGTCAGCAGCGTGCTGGCGTCGGCCAGGAACCGCAGTCTGCGGCGGGCCTCCTCGGCCTCGGTGCGCGCGGCGCGTTCGGCCGCGAACGCCTCTCGCTGAGCCCGCCAGGCGGTGTCCAGATCGGCGTGCAGGGCCAGGACTCCCTGGTTGGTCTGATGCAGCTCCTCCCGATGGAAGGCGACCAGGTCCTCCTGCTCCGCGAGTCTCTCCAGAACCACCGCCGTGTCCTCGTCGGCCCCGAGCAGCGCCTCGGCCAGAGCAGCCGCGTCGTCGCCCACCTCCGGTTCTGGCTCCGGCTCCGGCGAAACCCCGGCCCCTGGGCAGAGGACAGACATCCGCCACGCCGGCTTCCCACCGCCCTGCGGGTCATGGACCGGCGCGACTGTGATGCGGAGGGTGCCTGCGTCCACGTCCGCGTCCGGGACCTGGAGGGTGACCGTCCAGGTGCCGCCCTTGGCCACGCAGTGGCGCAGATGGGTGCCGAGGGCGGTGGTCAGACGGGTGCGTTCGAGCGGGGGGACGCCGTACGCCGCCGCCGTGCGGGCCGTGGCGATACGGGCCCGGGCGGCGTCGGTGGCGGTGCTGATCTGCCAGGTGCGCGTCATGGGCGGTCCGGCGGGGCGGGGGTCAGGACGGCCACGGTGGTGTCGTCCCGGACCGGGCTGGCGGAGCTGCCGGTGTCACGCACGGTCAGGGCGGCCGTCACCGCGGGGTCGGCCGCCGTGGGCAGAGCGGCCGCGCCGGGCGGTGCCCACCGGCTGGGCAGGCCGTCGCTGTGCAGGACGAGCAGGCGGTCGGCAGCCCAGGCCACCTCGGTCTCGGGCAGCGTCGTGGGCCGGTGCACGCCGACGATGCCCGGCCGCGACAGCAGGTGGCGCCAGGTGTCGCCCTCGCGCAGCCGGGCCCCGACGTTGCCGATCCCGCAGAAGCGCAGCCGCCCGGCCCGCAGATCCAGTTGGGCCACGGCGACGGCCGCGCCCCGGGTGCCGCGCAGCGCCGTGTCGAGCCGCCGGAGCAGCTCGGTCGGTGTGAGACGGGCCGAGCGGTGCAGGGTCTCGACCGCCGCCGACGAGGCGCGGGCCGCCTCCCGGCCGTGCCCGAGGCCGTCCGCCAGCATGAGGGTCACCTGCTCCCCGGCGCCCGCCCAGGACCAGGCGTCACCCGAGTACTCCGCCCCGGCGTACGGGACGGTGACGCCGCCCGCCCGCACCGCCCCCGTATATGGGAGGGCGGCATCGTCGGCCCGGACCGCCCCGGGCCGGGGCGCGGTGGCGCCCACCCGGGCGAGCGCCACCGTGCCCCGGCCGACGACGCTGTGCAGGTGGAACTCGTCGGCCGCGCGGCGGCAGGTGCCGAGCCCGGCCCCGAGCGAGCCGCTGGTCGAGAACCCGTCGCGCCGGGCGGCGGCGACGTCGGGGATGCCGGGACCGTGGTCGACCGCCGTCATCTGCACCACCGGCGCCGGATCGCCGTGACCGCACGGAGCGCTCGGCGGGGGCACGACCTCGACCAGGAGCCGCCCGTCCTCGGCGTACTTCAGCAGGTTGGTGGCGAGTTCGGTCGCCACCAGCGCCGCGGCGGCCGTGCGGGACTCGCCGAGGCCGGCCAGCGCGGCCGCCTCCTCGGCGGCGACCCGCGCGTCGCGCACCCGGGTCGAGTCGGGCACCGGAACCTCCCAGACGCGCGGCATCAGGCTCCCTCGTACGGCCGCACCGGCCGGGTCGCCCAGGAGGTGACGGTGACGGTGGTGCCGGCGCCCGGGGTGCTGTCGATCGCGAACTCGTGCACCAGCCGGCGGGCGCCGCCCAGGCCCATGCCGAGGCCGTCGCCGGAGGTGTAGCCGTCGCTGAGCGCCCGCTCCAGGTCCGTGATGCCGGGCCCCTCGTCGCTGAACGCCAGCCGGAGCCCGTGCACCTGCCCGTCGACCACGTGGGACGCCTGCATCTGCCCGCCCCCGCCGTGCACCAGCGTGTTGCGCGCCAGCTCGCTGGCCGCGGTGACCAGCTTCGTCTGGCCGACCAGGCCGAAGCCGAGCCGCCCGGCCGCCTGGCGCACATGCTGCCGTACCCACACCAGGTCCATGTCCGACCGGATCGGCAGGCAGACCTCGACGCCCGCTGCTGTCTCCATCACCGGCTCCCCGCCTGTGCGCCGCCGGGGCGCGGCGGCGTGGGCCGGGCGGTGACGAGCCGCAGTGCGTCCTCGGCGGTGAGCGCGGTCCGCAGCCCGGGCAGGGTCAGACCCAGTTCGACCATGGTGATCGCCACCGCCGGACGCATCCCGGCCACCACGGTCTGCGCGGCCAGCAGCCTGGCCTTGGCCGCGATCTCGGCCAGCACCCGGCCGAGGAAGGAGTCGACGATCTCCACTCCGGAGACGTCGATGACCACCCCCGTGGCCGCGTGGTGGGCGATGGCCTCGCCGATGTCCTGCTGGAGCTGTTCGGCGGTGCTGTCGTACAGATCGCCCTGGAGCGTGACCAGGAGTACGTCGCCGAGTCTGAGTACCGGCACCTGCCCCGAGCCGGGCGTGGGGAGACGGTCGGTCACCGTTCACCCACACCGTGGGGTGCCCGGCTCACGATGTCCGCGCCCAACTGGTGCAGGGCGTGGGCGAGCGCGTCGGCGAGGGTCGCGCGGGTGACGACCGAGCCCAGGTCGAGGCCGAGGTGGACGATGGTCTGCGCGATGGCCGGGCGGATGCCCGAGACCACGCACTCGGCGCCCATCAGCCGGGTGGCCGCCACGGTCTTCATCAGGTGCTGGGCGACCAGCGAGTCGACGGTGGGCACCCCGGTGATGTCGAGGATGGCGAAGCGGGCCTGCTGGTCGACGACCGCCTCGAGGAGCGACTCCATCACCACCTGGCTGCGGGCGCTGTCGAGCGTTCCGATCAGCGGTACCGCGACGATGCCGTCCCACAGCTTGATGACCGGGGTGGCCACCTCGAGCAGCTGGAGCCGCTGACGGTCGATGAGGTCCCGGCCCTCGCTGAGCGCCGTCTGCATCACCACGAGCCGCAGGGTGCCGGTGAGCACGGTCAGGACGTTGGCGCACTCCCGCAGGTACTCCTCCGGGGTGCCGGTGAGCTCGGCGGTCAGCAGCTCCAGCGCGGGCGGCCGCAGGGCGTCCACGTCCCGCGAGACCTCCGCGGCGGTCAGACCGGTCCTGCCCCGCACGGCGCCCATCCGCGCAAGCTGCTCGCGCACCGGCAGGAAACCGTCGGCGTCCGGGTCGGACACCCGCTCGGACGCGGCCACCGCGCCCAGGGCGTCGGCGACGGCGCGGCCCGCTTCCACCGCCTCGTCACGGGAGACGGTGAACACGGCCCGGAAGATCGGCTCCTCGGCCCACCGCTGGGCGATCTGCTCCCTGCGACGGCGAAGGAAGTCCCCGACCTCGCGGGCCGGTGATCCGTGCTGTGCTACCGCTGCGTGCTCCGGCACCTGTTCCACTCCTCATCCGCGTTGCACCGTTCCGAATCCGCCCTCCGGGCGGCACCGCGATGCGACTCTTGCCGGGCGACAACTGTTACCACAGGCCGACCGCGTACGACACCTCGTGAGGGTCCAGGGGGCGAGCTGACAGCCACCGCCAACCCTGCGAGAGTGTCAGCGTGACGTCCTCCCACCCGCGCCCGCGGTCGCCCGGCGAGGCGGCGCGCGCGACCTCCACGGCGGCGGAACTGCTGGAGGTCCTGTGGGGCCGCGCGTCCACAGCTCCCGTCTCCGCCTCCCAGCTCAGGGTGCTGTTCGTCCTCGAACGCAACGAGGGCATCAACCTGCGCACCCTCGCCGCCACCCTGGGCTCCACGCCGCCGTCCACGAGCAGGCTGTGCGACCGGCTGCAAGCGGTGGGCTTCGTACGGCGGCAGGTGGCCGCCACCAGCCGCCGGGAGGTGGAACTGCGCCTCAGCCGCCGTGGCCGCGCGTTCCTGGCCGACGTGCGGGCGCGCCGGGAGACGGAGCTGCGGTCGGTGGTGGAGCGGATGCCGGCCGGCCAGCGGACCGCACTGCTGACCGGGCTCGAGGGGTTCTGCACGGTCGCGTCGGCACAGATCCACGCCGCGGGCGCGGCGGCCGACGACGGCCCTGCCCGACGTTCTCCCCCCGCGCACACCGAGGCCTCCGCGCCCGCGCCCGCGCTCACTTCGCCCCCGGCTCCTCCGGCTGACGGTCCACCAGGGCAAGTGCCTCCTCGGCGCTCCGCGAGACCGGCACCGTGATGCTGACGCCGGTGAGCTCCAGGATCCGCAGCACCGCCGGGGCGGGGGCGATGATGTGCACACTGCCCGCCCGCTCCCGGGCCTCCTGGTACACCCGCAGGATGATGTTCATGCCAGAGGAGTCCATGAAGGGGACGGCGGACAGCTCCAGCAGGAAGTGCCGTCGGCCGTGGTGGAGCTGGTTGGCCAGATGGGCCTGCAACTCGGTGGCGGTGTCGACGTCCAGGTAACCCTCGACCGTGAGCAGGGCGACATCCTCCCGCGGCAGGGTGACCTCCACGGACAGCGGATTGTGGGCAAGGGGCACGAATACCTCCAACGAATGCTGACGCCGGCCAGTGCCGGTTACCCCCGGCGACGCCTTCGACGCACACCGGACCCGCACCGGCGACGTGATCCGTTTCTCATCACCGGTGACGGGAGCAACCCGCACTGCGCCCCCGCGCCTACCCCTGAACCGGGCGCTCATGCCTCGCCACCCGCCCATGCCCGCTCGCCGTCGGACCCGCCCGCCGTCAGGCGACCCGGATGCCCACGATGCAGGTGTCGTCGTCGGTGTCCGACTTGCTGTACGTCAGCAGCCGGTCGAGCTGCTGGTCCAGGGTTTTCGGCGCCGAGCGGGCCGTGGTCAGCAGATGGCTCAGCGACTCCTCCACGGAGCGGTCCCGGCGCTCGATCAGACCGTCGGTGTACATCAGCAGCGTGTCCTGCGGCGCGAACTGGAGCTCGTCCTCCTCGTACACGGCCTCCGGCACCGCACCCAGCAGCATGCCCCGGACCAGCGGCAGCGGAGCCGCCTCCGCCCCGCGGACCAGCACGGGCGGCAGATGCCCGGCCCGGGCCCAGCGCAGGGTGCGCCGCCCGGGGTCGTACAGGGCGCAGACCGCCGTGGCGGTGACCGCGCCGGTCAGATGGTGCGCCACGATGTTGAGCCACGACAGCAGCTGGCCGGGCCCGGCCCCGGTCACGGCCAGGCCCCGCAGCGCGTTGCGCAGCACCACCATGCTGGTGGCCGCCTCTATGCCGTGGCCGGCGACGTCGCCGACGCACAGCAGCACAAGCCCGGAGGGCAGCACCACCACGTCGTACCAGTCGCCGCCCACCAGATGCTCGGTCTCCGCCGGCCGGTAGCGCACCGCGACGTCCAGACCGCTCACCCGCAGCGGTGCCTGGGTCGGCGGCATGATGGCGTGCTGCAGCTGGAGCGTCAGCCGGTTGCGCTCGGTCGCCTGCTGCTCGGTGTGCGCGAGCTGGTCACGGGTGGCGGCGAGCGCGACCTCCGTCCAGTGCTGCGCGGAGATGTCCTGGTAGGCCCCGCGCACCACGAACAGCCGCCCGTCGGTGTCCAGGACCGGCTCGGCCACCACCCGGATGTGCCGGGTCACCCCGTCCGGCCGCTGGAGCCGGAAGGCCGCGGAGGCCGGACGGCGGTGGTGCAGCAGCGTGCGCAGGAACCGCCGGATGGCCACGGCGTCGTCCGGGTGGGCGTGCGCGGGCAGCTCCTCCAGCGGCACCGGCGTACTCGAAGGCGCACGGCCGTACAGGCCGAACAACTGGTCGTTCCAGGTGATCTCACTGGTCAGCAGGTTCTCCTCGAAGCCGCCGATCCGGCCGAGGCGCTGCGCGTGCTGGAGCAGACTCGCCAGCCGCGCCGTCTCGTCCTCGATCCGCCAGATCAGCAGCACGCAGCCGCCGTGCCGGCTGATGCTGATGTCCGCCACCGCCGACAGCGGCACCTGGTCCACGAGCGCCGTCAGATGCATGCGCTGCGCCCGGTACGCCTCACCCGTGGCGTACACCCGCTCCACCCGCTGGAACAGCTCGCTCTTCCCGGCGGCCATGGGGAAGGCCTCGAGCAGCAGCGCGCCGTTGACCACGGCCCGCGGCCGGCCGGCCGGGTCCAGGAAGCGGCTGTTGACGTGCTGGATGCGGAAGTCCACCAGCTGCCCGTCGCCGTCGACGTGCGGGACCAGCACCAGGGCCGGGTCGTGCAGTCCGTCGGCCAGGTCCATCAGCTCGGCGGCGTCCGGCAGCACCCGCGGTTCCTGCCCCACCTCGTGGCGCAGCGTGGACGTCTCCAGTGTGTGCGCGCACAGTTCGGCGAGGGCCTCCACCTGGCGTACGACCTGGGGCGGCTGTGGCTCCAGCGGTCCGGGCCAGGCGATCTCCAGCACCCCGTGGATACGGCCGCCGGTGCCGGCCGGCACCGCCACCCGTCCCCCGTCCGGATGCAGGTGCCGCCCGATGGTGGGCAGTCCGGTCGTGGCGAGCGAGGTGAACCACTGGCCGGTGCGCTCGGTGAGCCCCCGGCGCGCCACCGTGGACACCTCCGGCGGCACATAGCGCCACCGGGTGGCCTCCGCCGGGGAGAAACCGGCGCTGCCCGACAGGGTCAGCGAGCCGTCGGCGCCCGCCGCCCAGACCGCCACGGCCACCGCCCCCAGTGGCCGCAGCGCGTGTTCCAGCAACGAGTCGGCGACGGCCTGGGTGTCGTCCGCGGCCAGCGCGCCGCTTTCCGCGGCGCGCAGCCGCACGGCCGAGGCGCGCTCCAGCGCACCCTCGGCGGCGGCCAGGAAGGCGTCGGTGACCTCGGAGACACGGTCGCGGGCGGCCTGGTTGATGACCTCCACCGCGAACTCCAGCGGTGTCACCCGGGCCTGCTCGGCCAGCTCGGTGAGCTGCCGGGCGGCCTGCGCCGGACCGCAGCCCAGCCGCTCCACCAGGATGCCCTTGGCGAGTTCGACCAGGGCCCGGCCCTCGGCCTCCGCCTGCGCCGCCCGCACCTCGCGGCGCAGCCGCTCCACGGTGGCGGCCAGCCGCCCCACGGGGGAGGTGGAGTTGGGCGCCGCTGAATCGGACGGCTCCGGGTCGCCGGTGGGCGACGGCGTCCCGGACGCGGACGGCTCCTGACCCGGTCCGGCGGTGGCCGGATCCCGCTGCTGCTCGGACGTGCTCACGATCGACAAGCTCCTCGGCTGAACGGCGCGGGGGTGCGGGAGGCGCCGCGGCGGACCGGGCCCGCCCCGCCGGTGCGGGGGGCGGGCGCCGACGCGCTCACGCGGACAGCCAGTGCCGGACGCAGGCGATGAGGTCGTCCGTGTCCACGGGCTTGGTGACGTAGTCGCTCGCCCCGGACGCCAGCGACTTCTCCCGGTCCCCCGGCATCGCCTTCGCGGTGACGGCGATGATCGGCAGTTCGGCGTACCGCGGCAGCCTGCGGATCTCGGCCGTCGCGGTGTAGCCGTCCATCTCCGGCATCATCACGTCCATCAGGACGAGCGCGACGTCGGGGTTGCCGACCAGCGTCTCGATGCCCTTGCGCCCGTTCTCCGCGTGCAGCACCCGGAAGCCCTGCAGCTCCAGGATCCCGCTGAGCGCGAACAGGTTGCGCGCGTCGTCGTCGACGACGAGGACGGTACGGCCCGCGAAGGCGCCGCCGACGGGCGGCGCGAGGTCCTGCGGTTCCTCGGCCCGCACCAGCGACAGCACGTCCCCGGGCTCCTCGGCCGACAGGTGCAGGGCGATGCGCTCGCGCAGCTCGTCCAGGCTGGAGAGGAACTCCAGCGAGCCGTCGTCCCCACGCGAGCGCAGCGCCTCCGCGCGGGCCACCTCCGGACGCCGGCCGCTGTGCACGAGCACCGGCACGCCCGCCAGCGCCGAGTCGCCCTGGAGCGCCTGCAGGAACCGGGACGCCTCCTCCTCGGGCATGTCCAGGTCGAGGACGACACAGTGGCACGGCTCGGAGGCCAGCGCCCCCGCGGCCTCCTGCGCTCCCACGGCGGTGATGATGTCGACGGTGGGCAGGGCGCCCGTGTCGTCGGCGCCGTGCCGGACCACGTCCGCGACCACGCTCTCCGCGACCAGGGTGAGCAGCCCGCGGGAGCGCTCCTCGACGACCAGCAGCCGCCGTCTGCGCGGCCCGTCGCCGACCGGGAGCGCACGCCCGGTCTCCCGGTCCGCCGCGGCGGCCGGCACCAGTTCGGCCGGCGCCTTCTGCGGGGCCCGTCCGCCGCCGAGCACCTGCTCGAAGTCGGGGCGGGTCACCGGCAGGAAGAGCGTGAACGTGCTGCCCCGGCCGGGCACGCTGTCCACGGCGACGGCACCGCCGAGCAGATGCGCGATCTCCCGGGTGATGGACAGCCCGAGGCCGGTCCCGCCGTACTTGCGGCTGGTGGTGCCGTCCGCCTGCTGGAACGCTCCGAAGATCGTCTCCAGATGCTGTTCCGGGATGCCGATGCCGGTGTCCTTGACCCGGAAGGCCACGACCGCGCCGCCCCGCACGACACCGCCGGGCACCTCGTCGTCCGCGGCCGGCTCGATGCACAGCTCGACGCAGCCCTGCTCGGTGAACTTCACCGCGTTGGACAGCAGGTTGCGCAGGACCTGACGCAGCCGGGAGTCGTCGGTGAGCAGGTCCGCGGGCGCGCCCGCCGCGGTGGTGACCGCGAACTGGAGGCCCTTCTGCGTCGTCATCGGCTGGAAGGTGGCCTCGACGTAGTCGATGAGCTGGCGCAGCGACACCCGCTCAGGGGTGACGTCCATCTTGCCCGCCTCGACCTTCGACAGGTCCAGGATGTCGTTGATCAGCTGGAGCAGGTCGCTGCCCGCGGAGTGGATGATCCCCGCGTACTCGACCTGCTTCGGGGTGAGGTTGCGCGAGGGGTTCTGCGCGAGCAACTGGGCCAGGATGAGCAGGCTGTTGAGCGGGGTGCGCAGCTCGTGGCTCATGTTCGCCAGGAACTCCGACTTGTACTTCGAGGCCAGCGACAACTGCTGGGCGCGGGCCTCCAGTTCCTGCCGGGCCTGCTCGATCTGGAGGTTCTTCGCCTCGATGTCGCGGTTCTGCTCCGCCAGCAGTGAGGCCTTGTCCTCCAGTTCGGCGTTGGAGCGCTGGAGCTCGTCCTGCTGGGACTGCAACTCGGCCGAGCGGGCCTGGAGTTCGGCGGTCAGCCGCTGGGACTCGTCAAGCAGTTCGTCGGTGCGGGCGTTGGCCACGATGGTGTTGACGTTGACCCCGAGGGCTTCGCGCAGCTGTTCCAGGAAGTCCCGGTGGACCGGCGTGAACGCGGCCACCGACGCCAGCTCGATGACGCCGAGGACCTGGTCCTCGAACAGGATCGGCAGCAGGATCAGCGCGCTCGGCACCGCCCGGCCGAGCCCGGAGGAGATGGTGACGTACCCCGCCGGCAGCTCGTCGACCGTGATGGTACGGCGGCTGCGCGCGGCCTGGCCGACCAGCGAGCGGCCGAAGGAGAAGCGGGTGGGCCGCTCGTCGTCGGGGCTGCCGTAGGAGCCGACGAGCCGCAGCTCGGGGCCGCGCTCGCCGTCCTCGGCCAGGTAGAAGGCGCCGTACTGGGCCGACACCAGCGGGGTCAGCTCGTCCATGATCAGTTCGGCGACGACCGGCAGGTCGCGGTGGCCCTGCATCAGGCCGGTGATCCGCGCCAGATTGCTCTTGAGCCAGTCCTGCTCCTGGTTGGCCCGGGTGGTCTCGCGCAGGGACTCCACCATGGAGTTGATGTTGTCCTTGAGCTCGGCGACCTCGCCGGAGGCCTCCACGGTGATCGAGCGGGTCAGATCGCCCTCGGCCACGGCGCTGGCCACCGCGCCGATCGCCCGCACCTGCCGGGTCAGGTTGCCGGCCAGCTCGTTGACGTTCTCCGTGAGCCGCTTCCAGGTGCCCGAGACGCCCTCCACCTCGGCCTGTCCGCCGAGGCGTCCTTCGGTGCCGACCTCGCGGGCGACGCGGGTGACCTCGTCGGCGAACGCGGACAGGGTGTCGACCATCGTGTTGATGGTCGTCTTCAGCTCCAGGATCTCGCCGCGCGCGTCGACGTCGATCTTCTTCGACAGATCGCCCCTGGCCACCGCGGTCGTCACCAGCGCGATGTTGCGGACCTGACCGGTGAGGTTGTTCGCCATCGAGTTGACGTTGTCGGTGAGGTCCTTCCAGGTGCCCGCGACGTTGGGCACATGGGCCTGTCCGCCGAGGCGTCCTTCGGTGCCGACCTCGCGGGCGACGCGGGTGACCTCGTCGGCGAACGCGGACAGGGTGTCGACCATCGTGTTGATCACGTCGGCCAGGGCCGCGACCTCGCCCTCGGCCTCGACCGTGATCTTGCGGGACAGATCACCCCGGGCCACGGCGGTGGCGACCTGGGCGATCGAGCGGACCTGGCCGGTCAGGTTGGACGCCATCACGTTGACGTTGTCGGTGAGGTCCTTCCACGTCCCGGACACGCCCTGGACGTCGGCCTGTCCGCCGAGTCGTCCTTCGGTGCCGACCTCGCGGGCGACGCGGGTGACCTCGTCGGCGAAGGCGGAGAGCTGGTCGACCATCGTGTTGATGGTGTTCTTGAGTTCGAGGATCTCGCCGCGGGCGTCGACGGTGATCTTCTGGGAGAGGTCGCCCTCGGCGACCGCCGTCGCCACCTGGGCGACGTTGCGGACCTGGGCGGTGAGGTTGCCCGCCATGAAGTTGACCGAGTCGGTCAGGTCGCGCCAGGTGCCCCTGACGCCCTGGACGTCGGCCTGTCCGCCGAGTCGTCCTTCGGTGCCGACCTCGCGGGCGACGCGGGTGACCTCGTCGGCGAAGGCGGAGAGCTGGTCGACCATCGTGTTGATGGTGTTCTTGAGTTCGAGGATCTCGCCGCGGGCGTCGACGGTGATCTTCTGGGAGAGGTCGCCCTCGGCCACCGCGGTCGTCACCTGGGCGACGTTGCGGACCTGGGCGGTGAGGTTGCCGGCCATGAAGTTGACCGAGTCGGTCAGGTCCCGCCACACACCCGCCACTCCGGGCACCTTGGCCTGTCCGCCGAGGCGTCCTTCGGTGCCGACCTCGCGGGCGACGCGGGTGACCTCGCCGGCGAACGCGGAGAGCTGGTCGACCATCGTGTTGACGGTCTCCTTCAGCTGAAGGATCTCGCCGCGGGCGGGCACGTCGATCTTCTGCGACAGATCGCCCTTGGCCACCGCCGTCGCCACCTGCGCGATGTCACGCACCTGGGTGGTGAGGTTGCCCGCCATGGCATTGACCGAGTCGGTCAGATCGGCCCAGGTTCCCGAGACGCCCGGCACCTCCGCCTGACCGCCGAGGGTGCCCTCGGTACCGACCTCCCGGGCGACGCGGGTGACCTCGGAGGTGAACACGGACAACTGGTCGACCATGCCGTTGAACACGGTCGCGATGTCGCCCATGAGCCCGTCGGCTTCCTCCGGCAGGCGCGTGCCGAAGTCGCCGTCCCGCACGGCCGTCAGGCCGGCCAGGAGCTGCCGCAGCTCCCGGTCGCCCGGCACGGCGTCGAGGACCTCGGTTCTGTCGCTGGTCATGCGCACCCTCGTCCTGCTCCCCAGGAGTCCTCGCCGGTGAGGACTCGCACTTCTCCATCGGGCCGTCGCGGGCCCGCTGACGTGCGTGCATTTCCGTGATTTCACGGATCTGCGTGATGAGAAATACGGGGCAGGCTAACCCACTCGGCCTGCCCCGAACAAAACTCGCGCGTTCATATCCGGACCCGTGAATTCGCCCCCGCGCGCGGTGCATGACCTCGTGATTCAGGGGTACGCGGGCGGTTTGACCGCAGGGCGCTCCATGGCGCACGGCACCGCCGTCCGGCATGACGCTCCTTTCGGAAACGACCCGAAGACCCCGGCCCGGGAAGACCCGTATGACAACAATGCCGCCTTCACCCTTCAGCCTCTCCGTCGAGACCCGCGGAACCGCCGTCGCGGTCCACGTGGAGGGCGACCTCGACTACCTCACCAGTCGCGAACTCCTGGACACGGTGACCGTGGCGCTCACCCGGCGCCACGCGGCACGGCACCCGGTCGCCGGCATACGCCTCGACTTCTCGCGGCTTCGGAGCGTCGACTCCTCCGGCCTGTCCGCGCTGCTGCGGATCCGGCGCCTCGCGGACGAGGCGGGTCTCGCACTCCACCTGGACGAGCGTCCGGCCGTACTGGAGCGGCTGCTGGACATGACCGGAACGCTGGAACTGCTCACCTCCCCGCCCGGGAACGTCTCCCTGCCCGAGGAGACCACCGGGCCGGGCCGGTAGCCGGCGGCCCGAGCGGACGAGACGAGCGTGCTTCCCCCACCCCTCCCGCCGAATGCCGTGGTCACAGACGGGTAGTTGGTGCGGTGGGAGCCGATGTGCCGGGATGTCGGCCCGACGCTCGTGACACGTCAGCCCGGGGAGGAAGGAGCAGCGTGAACATAGACAGAATCTGGTCGTATCCGCCGCAGGTCGCTCGAGCCGAGGGAGAGGACCTGACCGGTTTCACCGTCGTCGCCGCCGACGGCACGGTGGGCCACGTGGACCGGGAGGGCGGCCGCTCCGGGATGAGGCACCTGGTCGTGGACACCGGGGTGTGGGTGTTCGGCAGGAGCGTGATGGTGCCGGTCGGCATGGTCGCCGGCATCGACTCCGCGGAGCGGAGGATCACGGTGGCCTGTTCGCGCGGACAGATCAAGGCCGCGCCGCGGTTCAGGACCGACAGCGAGACCAGGGACCCGGAGTATCTGACCCGGGTGGGTGCCTACTACCAGGCACTTCCGCCGAGCGAGGCGACCAGCGCCTGAGCCGGTGCGGCGAGGCCCGCGGTGCGGGTCCCGGCACCGCGTCCGAGCCCGGACCCCGTCCGCAGCCGGGGCTCCGGGTGATCCGGGCTCACCAGGGCAGGAAGACGTGCACGTCCTTGCCGTGATCGTTGACCACCACGCTCACCTGGTCGCACAGGGTGTGGATCAGGTGCCAGCCGATACCGCCGCCACCCCGGCTGGGGCGGAACGGCCGCGGGGCCGGCTGTGTGGTGCTGGTGTCGCTGAGCGTGACGTGTACCCCGTCGAAGGTGCGGCGCATCCGCAGCTCGAACGGGCCCGGCGCGTACTGCACCGCGTTCGCAGCCAGTTCTGTCACGACCAGCAGGATGTCGTCCCAGTGCTCGGGCGCCGCCGGCCCCGCGCGCCGTGCCACCTCGTCCAGGAAGTCCTCCGCGGCGAGTCGCGCACCCGTGACATGGTGCAACTCGCCCGCGAAGCGGGCGGTGCGGCTCGGAATGCCCTCGCTGGCCAGTGTGTCGTCCCCACGCGGCTCGAATGCCATCTCGCCTTCCGGCCCGGGCTCGTCGCCGGGCTGTCGTCCTTTCTTTCCCTCGCGTCCCACTGTCTTGTTCCCAGGGGCGAGGAGCCTACGCTTGGGGCGTCGCAGGCAGCGGAAAGGCAGGCGGGAGGCGTCAGCGGAAGACGTCGTCGGGCTCGTCCCAGTCGGCCGTCGGGTCGTGCGCGGCCTCCAGGCGCGCGGCGCGGCTCCGCGCCTGGTACATGGCCTCGATCTCGACCGCGTAGTGCTCCGCTATGGCGTCCCTGCGCAGCTTCATCGACGGCGTGAGCAGCCCGCCCGCCACGTCGAAGGGGGCGGGCAGCACCCGGAAGACCCGGATGGACTCCGAGCGCGACACCGTGCTGTTCGCGGCGGCGACCGCCCGCTCGATCTCCTCCCGCAGCGCGTTCTCCTCGCGCGCCTCGTGATCCGGCGCGTCACCCTGCAAGGCCAGCGCCGCGCGCCAGTGGGCCAGGAACTCCGCGTCCAGGGTGATCAGCGCGCCCACGCACGGCCGGTCGTCGCCCACGACCACCGCCTGGTGTACCAGCGGATGCGCCCGCAGCCGCTGCTCCAGCGCGGCCGGGGCCACGCTCTTGCCGCCGTTGGTGACGATGATGTCCTTCTTGCGCCCCGTGATGGTGAGATAACCCTCGGTGTCCAGCTTGCCGAGGTCTCCCGTGGCCAGCCAGCCGTCGTGCAGCACGGCCCGGGTGGCGGCTTCGTCGCCCACGTACCCCTGGAACAGCGACGGCCCCCGCACCAGGATCTCCCCGTCGTCCGCCACCTCGATCGCCGTGCCCGGCAGCGCCTTGCCGACGGTCCCCGACTTCTCCCTGCCCAGCGGCTGCATGGTGATGCCGCCGCCGGTCTCCGTGAGCCCGTATCCGTCGTGCACGTAGATGCCGATGCCCTCGTAGAACAAGGAGAGATCCCGGCTGAGCGGGGAGCCGCCGGAGGTGGCCCGGACCACCCTGCCGCCCAGCTCGGTCCGCAGCTTGCGGTACACCGTCCGCTCGTACAGGGCGTGTTGCAGCCGAAGGTCGAGGCCGGGGCCCGGGCCGCGGCCCAGCCGCTGCCGCTCCAGCGCGGTGGCGAAGTCCCGGGCCGTTTCGGCCGCCCGCTCGAACAGCGCGCCGCGCCCCGCCTGCTGGGCCGCGCGCAGGAAGTTCTTGTAGATCTTCTCGAAGACGGAGGGCACGGCGTGGAAGTACGTCGGCCTGAACGAGCGCAGCGCCGACGCCAGCGCCTCCTCGCCCAGCTCCGGCTCGTGGCCCATCAGGATGCCGCCGCGCAGGCACAGGCTCTGGACCATCAGCCCGTACACGTGCGAGAAGGGCAGGAAGGCGAGCACCGACGCCTGCTCGCCGGGCGGCGCGGCGGTGTGCCCCCAGCCTGCCAGCAGCGTGTCGCAGGGGTTCGCCAGCGCGCGGTGGCTCAGCGCGCAGCCCAGCGCGCGGCCCGTGGTGCCGGAGGTGTAGGCGATCGCCGCGGTCGCGTCGGGCAGCACGATCCGGCGCAGCGAGTTCACCGTGGTCGGCGGTACCACCGCCCCCTGCTCCACCAGGTGCTCCAGCGCGTCCGCGTCGAGCTGCCAGACGTGCTGGAGCCGGGGCAGCGTCGCGCACAGCGGGCCGACCGTCATCACGCCCTGCTCGTCCTCGACGACGACGGCCACGCACTCCGAGTCCCGCAGGATCCACTCGACCTGCTCGCGCGAGGAGGCCGGGTGGATCGGGACCACCTCGGCGCCGACCGCCCACAGCGCGTACGCGAGGACCGTCCACTCGTACCGGGTGCGGGCCATGACCGCCACCCGGTGGCCGGGTGAGATCCTGGCGGCCACCAGCCCCCTGGCCAGGTCGGTCACCTGCTCCCGCAGCTCCGCGGCGGTCACCTCCTCCCACACCGGGGAGGAGGGGTCGGCGCGGCGCGCGAGCACCGGCAGGTCGGGACGGGTCTCCGCGGTCTCGAAGACGCTGTCCGCGAGCCCACCGGCCGGCGGGGCGACAGTGGACGGAGCGAGGGCGAGGTCGCGCATGCGCTGCTCCTGAGGTTCACGGAGGTGACTGCGCCGGGGACGGACTCGGTCGACGCGGATCGAATGTAGCCCAGGTCCGCACGTCACGGGTCCCGAACTGGGAAGTAGCCCCGTTTCCCGCGCCCCGGCCCGCTCAGGCGGGCTGCGGAGTCAGCCAGAGCGTGGCGAGCGGTGGCAGCGTGAGACGGATGTGCCGTTCCTCGGGTTCGCCTTCCGTTTCGAGTGGCTTTGTGTTGGTGACGCCGCCCCCGCCGTAGCGGCCGGCGTCGGTGTTCAGCACCTCGCGCCACGCGGTGACCTCGCCCGGCACGTCCAGGCGGTAGCCCTCGCGCACCGCGGGGGAGAAGTTCGACACCGCGAGAAGCGGGACGCCGGCCGCGTCGAGGCGCAGGAACGCGTAGACGTTGTCGTCGGCGGCGTCCACGGCCACCCAGCGGAAGCCCTCCGGCCGGGTGTCGCGCTGCCACAGGGCCGGGGTGGCCCGGTAGACGGTGTTGAGGTCGCGCACCAGGTCCCGCACCCCGCGGTGGTCGCCCGCGGCGCAGTGGTCCTCGTCGAGCAGCCACCACTCGGGCCCGTGCTCCTCGGAGAACTCGCCGCCCTGGGCGAACTCCTGCCCCATGAACAGCAGTTGCTTGCCCGGATGGGCCCACATGTAGCCCAGGTAGGCGCGGTGGTTCGCGCGTCGCTGCCACCAGTCGCCGGGCATCTTCGACACCAGCGCCCGCTTGCCGTGCACCACCTCGTCGTGCGAGATCGGCAGCACGTAGTTCTCGCTGTAGGCGTAGACCATCGCGAAGGTCATCTCGTGGTGGTGGTACTTGCGGTGCACCGGCTCCTTGGTCATGTACTGGAGCGAGTCGTGCATCCAGCCCATGTTCCACTTCAGCCCGAAGCCCAGGCCGCCGCTGTCGGTCGGCGCGGTCACCCCGCCCCACGCGGTCGACTCCTCGGCGATGGTCACCACGCCCGGGGCACGCCGGTACACGGTGGCGTTCATCTCCTGGAGGAACGCCATCGCGTCCAGATCCTCCCGGCCGCCGTACGCGTTGGGCGTCCACTGGCCGGAGTCGCGCGAGTAGTCCAGGTAGAGCATGGAGGCCACCGCGTCCACCCGCAGGCCGTCGACGTGGAACTCCTCGCACCAGTACACGGCGTTGGCGACCAGGAAGTTGCGCACCTCGGTGCGGGCGAAGTCGAACTCGTACGTCCCCCAGTCGGGGTGCTCGGCGCGCTGCGCGTTCCCCGGCTCGTACAGCGGGTCCCCGTCGAAGCGGGCCAGCGCCCAGTCGTCCTTGGGGAAGTGCGCCGGCACCCAGTCCATGATCACGCCGATCCCGGCCCGGTGGCAGGCGTCGACGAAGTACCGGAAGTCGTCCGGCGAGCCCAGGCGAGCGGTCGGGGCGTAGTAGGAGGTGACCTGGTAGCCCCAGGACGGCCCGAAGGGGTGCTCGGCGACCGGCATCAGCTCCACGTGGGTGAAGCCCAGGTCCTTGACGTAGGCCGGGAGCTGTTCGGCGAGCTGACGATACGTCAGACCCGGTCGCCAGGACGGCAGGTGGACCTCGTACACCGAGAACGGCGCCTCGTGCACCGGCACGTCCGCGCGGTGCGCCATCCACTCCTGGTCGCCCCACTCGTGGTGCGCGGCCGTCACCACGGACGCGGTGGCGGGCGGCACCTCGGTGCGCCGTGCCATCGGGTCGGCCTTGAGGAACCGGCCGCCGTACTGAGAGGTGATCTCGAACTTGTACTTCGCGCCCTCCCCGATCCCGGGCAGGAACAGCTCCCACACGCCCGCCGCGCCCAGCGAGCGCATCGGGAAGGCGGTCCCGTCCCAGTGGCTGAAGTCCCCGGCCACCCGCACGCCCCGGGCGTTGGGCGCCCACACGGTGAAGCGGGTCCCGGTCACGCCCTGGTGGGTCATCGGCTCCGCGCCCAGCGCCCGCCACAGCTGCTCGTGCCGGCCCTCCCGGACCAGGTGCAGATCCAGCTCGCCGAGAGCGGGCAGGAAGCGGTAGGGGTCGTGGACCTCGTACTCGTCCCGCTCGTAGCCCACCACCAGGGTGTACTCGGGGATCGCGGCCAGGGGCAGTACGGCCGAGAACAGTCCGTCGCCCTCGGAGGCGAGCGGGGTGCGCTCGCCGTCCACGACCACGCTCACCGCACGGGCGAAGGGACGCAGCACCCGCAGGGCGATCCCGCCCCCCACCGGGTGCGCGCCGAGCAGCGCGTGCGGGTCGTGGTGGGCGCCGGACAGCAGGCGCTCACGGTCGGCGGGAGCCGGCGGCGGAGCCGTACTGGCCTGTACCGCCGCGGGCAGGACGGGGCCGGACGGCTCGGGAAGTGACGTGTCGCGCAGTGCCATCGGTTCAGCCTCCTCTCACGGCGAGACGTTCGATCGCCGCCATCGGTACGGCGAGCCAGTCGGGGCGGTGCCGGGCCTCGTACAGCACTTCGTACACGGCACGGTCCGTCTCGTAGGCCCGCAGCAGGGCGTGTTTCTTACGGGGGTCCCAGCCGGACAGGGAGGCGTAGCCGGCGCAGTACGCCTCCCGGCAGCGGCGCGCCCACTCCGGGCGCCAGGGGCGGCGCTGGCGGGCGGCGTAGTCGAAGGAGCGCAGCATCCCCGCCACGTCCCGGACCGGGGACTCGGGGATGCGGCGCTCGGTGAGCGGGCGCGAGGGCTCGCCCTCGAAGTCGATGACGAACCACTCCCGCCCGGCCCGCAGCACCTGACCGAGGTGCAGGTCGCCGTGCACGCGCTGGGCGGGCGGCCCGGCGTCGCAACTGGCCAGCGCGGCGAACGCGGTGCGCAGCCGTGTCGCGTACGGGCGCAGCGCGGGGACGCTGTGCGCGGCGGCCTCCAGATGCTCGGTCATCGTCGCTGCGGTGCGCGCGATGTCCTGGTGGGCGCCGTTGGGGAAGGCGTCGGCCAGCGCCAGGTGGACCTCCGCGGTCGCCTGCCCCAACTGGTGCGCCTGGGCGGTGAAGTCGTCACCGGTGGCCAGGGCCCGCAGGGCCAGCGTCCAGCCGTCGGCGGCGTCGCGCAGGAACGGCTGGAGCACCCCGAGCGTGGCCGGTTCCGGTTGCGTGGTGCGGAACCAGGCCACCGGAGCTGGCACCCGGGTGCAGTCCTGTCCGGCCAGGGCCCACGGCACCTCCAGGTCCGGGTTGACGCCGGGCTGGATGCGGCGGAACACCTTCAGGATGAACTCGTCCCCGTAGATGATCGAGGAGTTGGACTGCTCGGCGTCCAGCAGCCTGGGCACCAGGGCGCCGGGGATCGGTACGGACGCGTCCGCCTCGAAGTGCAGCGGGCCGAAGGTGCCGGGGTGGCGCATCCGCTCCAGGAGCAGCTGCGCCGAACGCGGGTCGCACAGCGCGTCGTAGACCGCGAGGCCGGCCAGCGGCCCCTCCTCGGGGCGGCCGATGAACGCCCGGTGCAGGCGTGGGGCCGGCTCCCGCCGTACACCGAGCAGCAGTTGGTAGCAGTCGGCGGGCGGCGGGGCGGGTGTGCCGGTGGGGGAGGGGACCGTGCCGGGACCGGAGGCGACGTCCGCGTGCTCGGCGTGGACGAGCAGATGCAGACAGCCCGGGAACAGCTCCGTCATCGACAGCAGACGCAGGTCGGTGACGGGCCGGTCCTTGCCGGCGAACCAGCGTTGTCGCGGCAGCCATTCGCGCAGCAGCGAGCCGAGCGAGGCCATGGGCCCGGCCGGGCTTCCGGCGCTCGGCGTCAGCGATGCGGTCTTCGGCATGGTCACGCCTCCTTTCGTCGGCCGTACGCTCACCCGCGTCGGCCGGTCCGGGATGCGACGTTGGCGGTGAGCCGGAACCAGTAGAACCCGTGGCCCGCCAGGGTCAGCAGGTACGGCAGTTCCCCGACGGCCGGGAAGCGCACTCCGCCGATGAGCTCGACCGGGTTGCGTCCCTCGAAGACCCGCAGATCGAGTTCGGTCGGCTGGGCGAAGCGGGAGAAGTTGTGGACGCACAGGACCAGGTCGTCCTTGTACTCGCGCAGGAAGGCGAGGACGGCGGGGTTGGAGGAGGGCAGTTCGGTGTAGGAGCCGAGTCCGAAGGCGTGGTTCTGCTTGCGGATCTCGATCATGCGGCGGGTCCAGTGCAGCAGCGACGAGGGCGAGGACATCGACGCCTCGACGTTGGTGACCTGGTAGCCGTAGACGGGGTCCATGATCGTGGGCAGGTAGAGGCGGCCGGGGTCGCAGGAGGAGAAGCCGGCGTTGCGGTCGGGGGTCCACTGCATGGGGGTGCGTACCGCGTCGCGGTCGCCGAGCCAGATGTTGTCGCCCATGCCGATCTCGTCGCCGTAGTAGAGGATCGGGCTGCCGGGCAGGGAGAGCAGCAGGGCGGTGAAGAGCTCGATCTGGTTGCGGTCGTTGTCGAGCAGGGTGGCGAGGCGGCGGCGGATGCCGATGTTGGCGCGCATGCGGGGGTCTTTGGCGTATTCGGCCCACATGTAGTCGCGTTCTTCGTCGGTGACCATTTCGAGGGTGAGCTCGTCGTGGTTGCGCAGGAAGATGCCCCACTGACAGGTGGCGGGGATCGCGGGGGTCTTGGCGAGGATCTCGGAGACGGGGTAGCGGCTTTCGCGTCGGACGGCCATGAAGATGCGGGGCATGACGGGGAAGTGGAAGGCCATGTGGCACTCGTCGCCGCCGGCGGCGTAGTCGCCGAAGTAGTCGACGACGTCCTCCGGCCACTGGTTCGCCTCCGCCAGCAGCACGGTGTCCGGGAACATCCGGTCGATCTCCTTGCGCACCCGCTTCAGGAAGGCGTGGGAGGCGGGGAGGTTCTCGCAGTTGGTGCCCTCTTCGGCGTAGAGGTACGGGACCGCGTCGAGCCGGAAGCCGTCGATGCCCAGGTCCAGCCAGAAGCGCAGGGCGGCCAGGATCTCCTCCTGCACCGCGGGGCTTTCGTAGTTGAGGTCCGGCTGGTGGGAGAAGAACCGGTGGAAGTAGTACTGGCCGCGGACCGGGTCGAACGTCCAGTTCGAGGTCTCGGTGTCGACGAAGATGATGCGGGCGTCCGGATAGCCCTTGTCGTCGTCGGCCCACATGTAGAAGTCGCCGTAGGGGCCGTCCGGGTCCTTGCGGGACTGCTGGAACCACGGGTGCTGGTCGCTGGTGTGGTTCATGACGAAGTCGATGATCACGCGCATGCCGCGCTGGTGGGCGGCGTCGACGAACTCCACGAAGTCGGCCAGGTCGCCGAACTCCGGGAGCACCGCGGTGTAGTCGGAGACGTCGTAGCCGCCGTCCCTGAGCGGCGACTTGAAGAACGGCGGCAGCCAGAGGCAGTCCACGCCGAGCCACTGGAGATAGTCGAGTTTGGCGGTCAGGCCCTTCAGGTCGCCGACGCCGTCGCCGTTGCTGTCCTGGAAGGAGCGGACGAGGACCTCGTAGAACACGGCACGCTTGAACCACTCCGGGTCCCGGTCCCTGGCCGGGGCGTCCTCGAAGATGTCAGGGACGGGCTCGTTGACAGTCATGGCGCTGGGGGCCCTCCGATCTCGGACGAGGTGGACGATCGCTGGACGTGGAGCACGTGCGCGGGCCGTTCGCCCGGTTCCAGGCGTACGTAGCTGGCCCTGCCCCAGTGGTGGGTCTCGCCGGTGAGCTCGTCGCGCACCGGCATCGACTCGTGCCAGTCCAGGCCGAGTTGCGGCATGTCCAACGAGACCGTGGCCTCCTGGGTGTGGTGGGGGTCGAGGTTGGCGACCACGACGACCGTGTCCGGCCCCTCGCTCTTGCTGTACGCGATCACGGCATCGTTGTCGGTCGTGTGGAAGCGCAGATTGCGCAGGCGGTGCAGCGCGGGATGGCGTCGGCGGATGTCGTTGAGTTTGGTGATGAGGGGGGCGATGGTGCGGCCCTCGCGTGCGGCGG
>NZ_NNBK01000018.1:0-36326 GCF_002803075.1 Streptomyces sp. CB01373
CGCCGGACCAAACGCCCGGATCAGGTGGGAGCCCGTACACCACTTCCCAGGACGCAACCCCTTCTGAACGGCCTCACCGCGGACGAACGGCGTGCCCTGTTCGCGCACGAACGCGCCCACCTGGCGGCCCGCCACCACCGTCACCTGCTCACCGTCCACCTGGCTGCCTGCGCCAACCCCCTTCTGCGGCCGCTGCGTTCCGCCGTCGTCTACACCGCCGAACGCTGGGCCGACGAGGACGCGGCCCGCGCGGTCGGCGACCGGCGCGTGGTGGCGCGGGCGGTCGGCAAGGCGGCCCTGCTGTCGTCGGGCGCGCCCGCGCCCACTCTCGCCGCGGTGGCCGCCGGCGGTCCGGTGCCGCGCCGGGTCGCCGCCCTGCTGGCGCCGGCACCGGCGGGCCGGCACTGGCCGCCGGTCTTCACGGCGGTCGGCGCCGCCGTGTGGGGCGCAGCCGCCGGTGCGGCGGTGTCCGCGATGTCCTCGGCGAACTCCGCGGTCACCCTGTTCCTGCACCTCCACCCGGCGTGATTCACGGGAGGTCGCCCGCCAGGGCGGAGGCGATACGCAGGTGCGTCCCCGCCTCGTCCCGGCGACCCTGCCGCTGAAGGGTGCGGCCGAGCATCAGCCGGGCGTAGTGCTCCACCGGGTCGCGCTCGACGATGACACGCAACTGGTCCTCGGCCCGGCGCAGTTGGGCCGAGTGGTAGTAGGCACGCGCCAGCAGCAGCCGGGGCCCGGTCTGCTCGGGCACCTCCTCGACCAGCCCCTCCAGCACACGGGCCGCGGCGGCGTAGTCCCGGGCGTCGAAGAACATCCGCGCCCGCTCCCAGCGCTCCGCAGGCGTTCCGTGCTCGTAGTACGTCGTGTCCACTGGTGACCTCCTCCGGTGCCTCGTTCCAGAGCCACCGGCTGCCACAACCGGCACGGTTGGTTGAATATTCCACTTCTTGTTTCGCCGCGGCGAACGGGCTACGGGTGAGGCCGGTCCGTCCGTGTCGCCGCCTCAGCGGTGGAGTCGTAGGCGGCTCGGGCCCGGGCGATGGCCCCGCGGCCGCGCCGGCCATCATGGGGCTCGGCATGAGTGCCGTGATGCCGGACGAGTCCGGCATCGCCTCCGGACTGTTCAACACCAGTCAGCAGATCGGGGGCGCGATCGGCCTCACCGTGCTGAGCGTGTTCGTCAGCGCGCGTACGAAGAGCCTCACCGTCGCGGGGAAGTCCGAGGCGGAAGCCCTGGTCGGGGGTTACCAGGCGGCCTTCCTGGCCGCCGCCGGATTCGCGCTGACCGCCCTGATCGTCGACGCCGTCCTACTCAAGGCCACGCCGTCCGCGGGCGTAGAGCAACAGAGCACGGCGCCTTCCGAACAGGACGCCTCGGTCTCCTGATCACCTCGGGAACGGCCTGACCCGCAGGCGACGTGCACCGCGGCGTTCCGGGCGGCCAGGCCGTTGAAGGGGGCCACGGCAGCGGCCCGTGCCCGGGGCCCGGTGACGGCTGGGACGCACGTCCGCTCCGGCCGGGGTCGGCCGGAGCGGACATGACGCGCCGGGGGAGTCCTACGACACCTCACCGCGCACGGTGCGCGCCGCCGCGACGAGGTTCTCCAGGGAGGCCCGGGTCTCCGGCCAGCCGCGGGTCTTCAGACCGCAGTCGGGGTTGACCCACAGCCGTTCGGCGGGGATGGCCTCCAGACCGGTGCGCAGGAGGTCGGCGGTCTCCTCGGCGCTCGGGACGCGCGGGGAGTGGATGTCGTACACGCCGGGCCCGGCCTCGCGCGGGTAGCCGTGAGCGGCGAGTTCGCGGGCGACCTGCATGTGGGAGCGGGCGGCCTCCAGGCTGATGACGTCGGCGTCGAGGTCGTCGATGGCCTGCACGACGTCGCCGAACTCGGCGTAGCACATGTGGGTGTGGATCTGGGTGTCCGGGCGTACGCCGCCGGTGGTGAGCCGGAACGCCTCCGTGGCCCACGCCAGGTAGGCCGCGCGGTCGGCGGCGCGCAGCGGCAGGGTCTCGCGCAGGGCGGGCTCGTCCACCTGGATCACCGAAGTACCCACCGCCTCCAGGTCGTTCACCTCGTCGCGCAGGGCGAGGGCGACCTGGCGGGCGGTGTCGGCCAGCGGCTGGTCGTCGCGGACGAAGGACCAGGCGAGCATGGTGACCGGACCAGTGAGCATGCCCTTGACCGGCCGGTCGGACAGGGACTGCGCGTACGTCGTCCAGCGCACCGTCATCGGGTCCGGACGGGAGATGTCGCCGGCCAGGATCGGCGGGCGGACGTACCGGGTGCCGTAGGACTGGACCCAGCCGTGCTGGGTGGCGAGGTATCCGGTGAGCTGCTCGGCGAAGTACTGCACCATGTCGTTGCGTTCGGCCTCGCCGTGCACCAGCACGTCGAGGCCGGTCTTCTCCTGGAAGGAGATCACCTCCCGGATCTCCGCCTTGACACGCTCCTCGTAGCCGGCGGTGCCGATCCGGCCCGCGCGCAGATCGGCGCGGGCGGCGCGCAGTTCGCCGGTCTGCGGGAAGGAGCCGATCGTGGTGGTCGGCAGCAGCGGCAGGCCGAGGTGGGCGCGCTGGGCGGCGGCCCGTTCGGCGTACGGCTGGGAGCGGCGGGCGTCCGCGTCGGTGACGGCCGCGGCACGGGCGCGGACCTGCGGATCGCGGGTGATGGGGGAGTGCGCGCGGGAGGCCAGGTCGGCACGGTTCGCGGCGAGTTCGGCGGCGATCGCGTCCGTGCCGTGGGTCAGGCCCTTGGCGAGGGTGACGATCTCGGCGGTCTTCTGCCGGGCGAAGGCGAGCCAGCGCAGGATCTGCGGCTCGATGTCACGCTCGGCCGTCGTGTCCAGCGGCACGTGCAGCAGGGAGCAGGAGGCGGACACATCGACCCGGTCGGCGAGGCCCAGCAGGGTGCCGAGCGTGGCCAGGGACGCCGACAGGTCGTCGACCCAGATGTTGCGGCCGTTGACGACCCCGGCGACCAGCCGCTTGCCGGGCAGTCCGCCGGCGGCGGCGAGGGCGTCCAGGTTGGCCGCCGCCGCCTCGGTGAAGTCCAGCGCGAGCCCGTCCACCGGGGCCTTGGCCAGCAGCGGCAGCGCGTCGCCCAGACGGTCGAAGTAGGAGGCGACCAGCAGCTTGGGCCGGTCGGTGAGCGCGCCGAGGTCGCGGTAGGCGCGCCCGGCGGCGTTCAGTTCCGCCGGGGTGCGGTCCTGGACGAGTGCCGGCTCGTCCAGTTGCACCCATGCGGCGCCCGCGGCGCGCAGGTCGGCGAGGACCTCCGCGTACACGGGCAGCAGCCGGTCCAGCAGGGTGAGCGGGTCGAAGTCGGCGGCCACGCCGGGGGCGGGCTTGGCCAGCAGCAGGTAGGTGACGGGGCCGACCAGAACGGGCCGGGCCGTCAGGCCCAGGCCGAGGGCCTCCTCCAGTTCGGCGACCTGCTTGGCGGAGTCGGCCGTGAACACCGTGTCGGGACCCAACTCGGGGACCAGATAGTGGTAGTTGGTGTCGAACCACTTGGTCATCTCCAGCGGCGCGACGTCCTGGGTGCCGCGCGCCATCGCGAAGTAGCCGTCCAGGGGGTCCGGCGGCGACGGCGTCCCGGTGGCGGGCCGGGACAGCGCCCACCATCACGGTGGTGTCCAGCACGTGGTCGTAGTACGAGAAGTCCCCGGTGGGGATCTCGTCGACGCCGGCCCCGGCCAGTGCCCGCCAGTTGGCGCGGCGCAGTTCGGCGGCCGTGGCGCGCAGGGTGTCGGCGGTGACGCGGCCCTTCCAGTAGCCCTCGACGGCCTTCTTGAGTTCCCGGCCCCGGCCCTGGCGGGGGTAGCCGTACACGGTGGCCCGGGCTGCCGCGGCTGCGGACTTGGTGGTCACGGAGATCTCCTTCGCGAGACGATTCCCTGAGATCCCGGCGACGGGACGGGGGCGCGAAGGGTGACGGGACCGGACGGCACCGGCCCGCGGCCGTCCGTTCGGTGTGTTCGCCGACCCGCCCTCGAGGTCACCGGGATGTCCGCGCGCGAGTGGTTCGCACACGGGCAGTTGGCAGGTCTTCGGACTCGCGGGCACGTCTTCGTCGTACGAGACACCTACTGGCCGTCGCTTCCCAGGCCCTTCCCGGGCCCAGTGCGTATGACGGCGGTCGTTCCCGCTCACCGCTGCGGGGCAGTCCCGGATTCCCACCGGGTTCCCTCTTGCGACGCATCCCGCCTGGCGGACGGGGCGAACCAGCTGCACGGGCCAGCCTACGGGGCCCTTCCGGCTCGCGGCGGATCATGTCCATCATTCGGATGGTCCGCCGGGACATGTGTCCGGTTCCGCTCGCTACGGGATCCGGTGCGCGTCCTCGGCTCCCACCCGCCCCGCGTACTCCGCCAGCCCGTCCGCGGTCTCGCCCGCCCAGCCCACGTGGCCGTCCGGGCGGATCAGGAACACCCCCGCGCCGTACGCCACGGGTGCCGTGTCCGTGCCCGTCGTCAGCAGGGTCCAGTGCGGCCCCCGGATCTTCGCGGACTACGAGCAGCACTTCACGGAGGGGCTCGAACTCGTGATCGACGGCATCGCGGCGCGATACGGGATCGACTGAGGACGGTCCGGCGGGCGGTGAGCCGCCCGCGGCGGACCTGCCGACCCGGCCGGGGCGCGAGACCATGGTGGCGTAGGCAGCGGTCTCGGCCGGGAGCGCGGGGGCGAGTCGAGAGGAGGCGTCGACGGTGGAGTCTGCCGAAGCCTTCATGGGAAACGCCGGAATCGAGCCCGCGGCCCCGTCCGGCGGCCTGCTGGACTCGCTGAGCGTCTCGGCGGTGGTGCTCGACGCGCAGGGGCGCGTGGTCTTCTGGAGTCCCCAGGCCCAGCAGGTCTTCGGCTACAGCGCCGGGGAGGCCGTGGGCCGGTACGCGGCCCGGCTGATGGTCGACGAACGGCACCGGGACCTCGTCGTCGCGCTGTTCGCTCAGGTGATGACGGAGGGCACGGGGTGGGCCGGAGCCTTCCCCGTCCGCCACAAGGACGGCAGCTCCCGCCTGGTGGAGTTCCGCAACATGCGGCTGGAGGGCGCGCACGGGGACTACTACGCGCTCGGCATCGCCGCCGACCGCGCCGTCCTGCGGACCATGGAACGCGACCTCGCGCTCTCCGCCCGGCTGGTCTCGCAGTCCCCGATCGGGCTGGGCATCGTGGACACCGACCTGCGGTATCTGGTGGTCAACCCCACGCTGGAGCGCTTCAACGGCCGGTCAGCCGAGCAGCATGTCGGGCGGACCGTCCGCGAGGTGCTGGGCTTCATGGACGCCGTCTGGGTCGAGACCGCGATGCGCCGCGTACTGGACAGCGGCGACCCGCTGCTGAACCAGCTCATCCTCGCCCCCACCCCCTGCGACCCCGGTCGCGAGCACGCGTGGTCGGTCTCGTACTACCGCCTGGAGGACGGGGCCGGGCGGGCGCTCGGGGTCGCGACCGAACTCATCGACGTCACCGCGCAGCACCGCGCCTCCGCCGAGGCCGCCGCCGCGCGGCAGCGCCTCGCTCTGATAGCCGACGCCTCGGCGCGCATCGGGACGACCCTCGATCCGGCCACCACCGCCGACGAGCTCGCCCGCGTCTGCGTGCCGGACGTCGCGGACCTCGCCGCGGTCGACCTCCTGGACGCGGCGCTCCAGGGCGGCGACCCCGGCTGGAGACCGGGCAGCCCGATGGCCATGCGCACCCTGGCGGTCGTCGCCCACCCGGCCCCGGGCGTCTCCCTCCCCGTCGGGTACGTCGCCCGGTTCGCGCCGCACCACATGGTCGCCCGGTGCGTCACCACCGGCGGACCGGTCCTCGCCGCCCATGTCACCGCCCGTGACATCGCCCGCCTCGCCCCGGCCCACGCCGCCCACGCCCTCGCGGAGGTCAAGGCCCATTCCTGCCTGGTCGTCCCGCTCGTCGCCCACGGCCGCGTCCTGGGCGCCCTGGCGCTGGCCCGCAGCGGCAATCCCGTGCCGTTCGGCGACGACGACGCCACCCTGGCCCTCGAACTGGCCTCCCGCGCGGCCGTCAGCATCGACCACGCCCGCTGGTACCAGAACCAGCGGACGGCCGCCGAGGACTTCCAGCGCAGCCTCCTGCCCAGGGAACCGTCGCGGCGGCCGGGCCTGGACATCGCCTGCCGCTACCAGCCCGCCTCCACCATCTGCGGGATCGGCGGCGACTGGTACGACGCGATCGCGCTGTCCGACGACAGGACCGCCCTGGTCATCGGCGACGTGATGGGCAGCGGCAGCGGCGCCGCCGCCACCATGGGCCAGCTCCGTACGGCGACCCGCACCCTGGCCGCGCTCGACCTGGACCCCGCCGCGGTCCTGTCGCACCTCGACCGCATCACGGGCGAGCTGGAGCAGCGGTTCGCCACCTGCACGTACGCCGTGTACGACCCGCGCCGCGCCTGCTGCCACGTCGCCATGGCCGGACATCTGCCGCCGGTCCTCATCCCCGCCTCGGGTGCTCCGCGGCTGCTCGACCTCCCGACCGGGGCGCCCCTCGGCGTGGGAAGCGTCCCCTTCGAGACCACCCGCCTCCGGATCGGGCCCGGGGACGGGCTGCTGCTCTACACCGACGGGCTCGTCGAGACCCGCAGCGACTCGCTCGACGCGCAACTGGCCACGCTGCTGAGCCTCCTGACACGGCCACCGGGTCCGCTGGAAGAGACCTGCGACCATCTGCTGGACGCCCTGCGCAGCCCCGCGGAACCCGACGACGTGGCCCTGCTCCTCACCCGCGCCGGCCGGAGCTAACCGGTGGCGGACGCGTCGTCCTCCGTGCCGAGCGCGCCCCGCAGGAACCGCACGGCCTGGTCGATGGCCGCCCGGGCGGCCTTGGAGTGGCTGAGCGAGTTGAGCATCATGAAGTCGTGCACCGTGCCGTCGTAGCGCACCGTGGTCACCGGGACGCCGGCGGCGCGGAGCTTGGCGGCGTACGCCTCGCCCTCGTCGCGCAGCACGTCGGCCTCGTCGACGAGCAGCAGGGCGGGCGGCAGTCCGGCGAGCTGCTCGCCGGTGGCCCGGTTGGGGGACGCGGTGATCTCCTCGCGCTGGTGCGGGTCCGTCGTGTAGGCGTCCCAGAACCACTCCATCAACTTGCGGCTGAGGTAGTAGCCGCTGGCGAACTGGTCGTAGGAGTCGGTGTCCATCGCCGCGTCCGTGACCGGGTAGTACATCGACTGGTGCACGAACCTGACGTCACCGCGCTCCTTGGCCATCAGGGCGAGCGCCGCGGTCATGTTCCCGCCGACCGACTCGCCGGCCACCGCCAGCCGTCGGGCGTCCAGGCCCTTCGACTCTCCCTCCCGCGTGATCCACTGCGCGGTCGCGTAGCCCTGCTCGATGGCCACGGGATAGCGCGCCTCCGGCGAGGGCGTGTACTCGACGAAGGCCACGGTGGTACGGGCGCCGACCGCCAGCTCGCGCACCAGCCGGTCGTGGGTGCCCGCGTTGCCCAGCACCCAGCCGCCGCCGTGCATGTACACCACGACGGGCAGCGTTCCGGTGACGCCCCGCGGCCTGACGAGGCGGACCCGTACGTCGCCCACGGAGGCCGGTACGGTGATCCACTCCTCGTCGACCGGCAGTTTGTCGACCGGCGCGGCCTGAAGGTCGTCGAGGACCTTGCGTGCTTCGGCGGGCTCCATCTCGTACAGGAAGGGGTGCTTCGAGGTCGCGTCGGCGAGTTCCTGCGCCGGACGCTCCAGGACGATCGTGCTGGACTGAGCGGCCATGGCGATGCTCCTTGGCGATGCTGAGAAGCGCATGCTGAGACGCGCGTGGCGAGACGCGCAGGGTGCCCGGCCGACGAGCGCCGGTGCCACTGAACGCCCGGGCCCCGGGAAATGAGTCCTTGTCCAAGGTTCGAGGCCTTCGTCCAGGCCCTGCGAGCCGATGTGCCCATCGTATGCGCACATCCCGCGGCCATCGACTCGCGGCGAACGGGCGACGGCGGCAGACCGGTTCGGAGCGGGTGGGTATGCGGCGGGGATATGCGCCGGGGCGCTGCCGCCGGCGCGCCGTGTGCTCGTGTGAGCCCTGTGCGCGCCCCCGGCCGGCAGGGAAGACTGCCTGCCGGCGGGCAGGGGACCGCGGCACTGCCCACCGCCTTCGTCCGGCGTCCCAGGAAGGCAGGTCGGTCGCTGTGCTGTTGCGTCTGCCCACGTCCGTGTCCGAAGCACGGGAGTGTCTGGCGGAGGGAGCCGTGCCGATCGGCGGGGCGACCCTCGTCTGGGCCACCTGGCAGCGCGACGGATTCCCCGAACTGGCCATGTCCCTGCGCGAGTTGCCGGAGGCCAACGTCGTGGGACGGCGGACCGTGGGCGGCGCTGTGGTGCTGCACCGGATCGACGAGCGGGTTCCCGACGTACTGCGCCTGGCCGCCGCCACGGTGGGCACCGGGGCCGTGCGCCGGACGGCGACGGTCGGTGGCAACCTCGTCGGCAGTGCCCTGCGCTGCCTGCTGCCCGCCGCGCTCGTCCTGGACGCCCGGGCGACGGTGCTGGAGCCCGAAGGCGTCCGTGAGGCGGACCTGTCCGAGGTGGTGGCCAAGCGGCCCGTCCTGCTCAGCCTCCGCTGGCGCGAGCCGGTCGCCTCTGCCTACCGCAAGCTGGACGGCGAGGCGGGCGGACCTCCGCCCCTCGCGGTCGCCTCGGCGGTGCACGCCGAGGACGACGGCGATCGTCTGCGGGTCGCCGTCCGCGACGGCTACGACGTGTTCAGCGGAAGTGTCCCGCGCGCGGCCGACGTGGCGGAGGTCCTGAGCGGGCTGCGCGGGACGGCCCTCGGTGATCTGCCGGGCGCCGCGTGGGACGCCGTCCACTCGCAGGTCACCGGCCTTCTGGACGGCCTCGGCGCGCGCTAAGTACGCGCACTGAGTACGCGCCTCGAGGAGGCGAGCCGCCGGCCGTGCGGCGTGCGGCATCGCACGTTCCCGGGCGGATCCACGCACGTCAGATACCCCCACCCCGTATGTGAAACCAGTGGTCGAGTCCTTGCCTCACGTACCCCCTAAGGGTATACATGGGACTGCTGGATACCCCTAGGGGGTACCTGATGGGCAAGGAGGAGCCGATCACATGACCACCACCACGTCCGATGCCGCCGAGGTCGCACTCGCCATCGGCGGCATGACCTGCGCCTCGTGCGCGGCCCGTATCGAGAAGAAGCTCAACCGCATGGACGGCGTCGAGGCGACCGTCAACTACGCCACCGGGAAGGCGAGAGTCACCTTCCGCGAGGATGTCGCCGTGGCCGACCTGATCGCCACGGTCGAGGCCACCGGCTACACCGCGCGCGAACCCGAACCCGAGTCCGTCCGTGCCGAGCCCGAACGGGCCGGCCGCTCGGCGGGTTCGGCGCGTTCGGCGGGTTCGGCGCGTTCGGCGCGTTCGGCGGGTTCGGTGGGAGAGAGCCCTGACGAGCTCCGGCCGCTGCGGGAGAGGCTGACCACCGCGGTCGTGCTCGCCGTGCCGGTGATCGCGATGGCGATGATCCCGCCCCTCCAGTTCGAGTACTGGCAGTGGCTGTCCCTGACCCTGACGGCGCCCGTGGTGACGTACGCCGCCTGGCCGTTCCACAAGGCCGCCTGGACCAATGCCCGGCACGGCGCGGCCACCATGGACACGCTGATCTCGGTCGGCACCTCCGCGGCGTTCCTGTGGTCGGTGTGGGCGCTGTTCCTCGGCACCGCCGGCATGCCCGGCATGACCCACCCCTTCGAGCTGACCATCGCCCGCGGCGACGGCGCGGGAAACATCTATCTGGAGGCCGCCGCAGGTGTGACCGCGTTCATCCTCGCCGGCCGCTACTTCGAGGCCCGGTCCAGGCGCAAGGCGGGTGCGGCGCTCAGGACCCTGCTGGAACTGGGTGCGAAGGAGGTCACCGTTCTCCGCGGCGCACACGAAGAACGCGTCCCCGTGCGGGAGTTGAAGGTCGGCGACCGCTTCCTGGTCCGCCCCGGCGAGAAGATCGCCACCGACGGCACCGTCGTCGAGGGTGCCTCCGCCGTGGACGCCTCGATGCTCACCGGCGAGTCCGTCCCGGTCGAGGTCGCCGTGGGGGACGCCGTCACCGGCGCCACCCTGAACGCGGGCGGACGGCTGGTCGTCGAGGCCACCCGGGTCGGCTCGGACACCCAACTCGCCCGCATGGCCAAGCTGGTGGAGGACGCCCAGAACGGCAAGGCCGCCGCCCAGCGGCTCGCCGACAGGATCTCCGGGGTCTTCGTCCCCGTCGTCATCGCGCTGTCCCTGGCCACGCTCGGCTTCTGGCTCCTCGGCGGCGCCGGACCGACCGCCGCCTTCACCGCCGCTGTCGCCGTCCTGATCATCGCCTGCCCGTGCGCCCTGGGGCTCGCCACACCCACCGCCCTCATGGTCGGCACCGGACGCGGGGCCCAACTCGGCATCCTCATCAAGGGCCCCGAGGTCCTGGAGAGCACACGCAAGGTCGACACCGTCGTCCTGGACAAGACGGGCACCGTCACCACCGGCCGGATGACCCTGCTGGCCGTACACCCGGCCGACGGCACCGACGAGACGGACGTCCTGCGGCTCGCCGGCGCCCTGGAGCACGCCTCCGAGCACCCGATCGCCCGGGCGGTCGCCACCGGAGCCGCGGACCGCGTGGGCACCCTGCCGGTCCCGGAGGACTTCGCCAACGTCGCCGGACTCGGGGTCCAGGGCGTCGTCGAGGGGCACGCCGTCCTCGTCGGGCGCGAGCGGTTGCTCGCCGAGTGGGCGATGTCCCTGCCGGACGACCTGCGGCGCGCCAAGGAGGGCGCCGAGGCGGCCGGTCGTACGGTCGTCGCGGTCGCCTGGGACGGCGAGGCGCGTGCGGTCCTCGAAGTCGCCGACGCCGTCAAGGAGTCCAGCCCCGAGGCCGTACGCCGGCTGCGTGCCCTGGGCCTGACGCCCATGCTGCTCACCGGCGACAACCGGGCCGTCGCCGAGGCCGTCGCGGCCGAGACGGGCATCGCACCCGAGCACGTCATCGCCGAGGTCCTTCCGCAGGACAAGGTCGACGTCGTCAAGCGCCTCCAGGGCGAAGGCCGTTCGGTCGCCATGGTCGGCGACGGCGTCAACGACGCGGCGGCACTCGCCCAGGCCGATCTGGGACTGGCGATGGGAACCGGCACGGACGCCGCGATCGAGGCCGGCGACCTGACCCTGGTCCGCGGGGACCTCCGGGCCGCGGCCGACGCCATACGGCTTGCCCGCAGGACGCTGGGCATCATCCGCTCCAACCTGTTCTGGGCCTTCGCCTACAACGTCGCCGCGCTTCCGCTCGCCGCGGCCGGACTGCTCAACCCGATGATCGCGGGCGCCGCGATGGCCTTCTCCTCGGTCTTCGTGGTCGGCAACAGCCTGCGCCTGCGCCGCTTCCGGGCCATCGGCCACTGACCCCGGTGGGCATCGCGGCAGGGCGCCCGCCGTTCCTCCGGGGACGGCGGGCGCCCTCGGCTCAGCCCTCCTGGACCGAAGAACCGGAGCCGCGAGCCGGGGAGGACTCCCGCCCGAGGCCGGTGACCGCGCGGCCCATGCGTGTCAGCGCTTCACGCAGGATCGTCGGTGAGGTCCCGAAGTTGAGACGTACGCAGCCCGCGCCGCCGCTGCCGAAGACGTGTCCCGAGCTGAGGGCGACACGGGCTTCGTCCAGGAACAGCCGCGCCGGTCCGGCGAGGTCGCTCACGACGCCGGGACCGTCGGTGGGACGGTCGTCGTGCAGCCCGAGGCCGGTGCAGTCCAGCCAGGCCAGATAGGTGCCCTGCGGCGGGACGTACCCCACGTCCGGGAGGTGTTCCTTCACCAGTTCGCCCAGCAGGCTCCGGTTGGCGTCGAGCCCGAGCAGCAGCTCGTCGAGCCAGTCGGCGCCGTCGCGGAACGCGGCCGTATGGGCAAGGACGCCCAGGTGGCTGGGGCCGTGGCCGACCTCTTCGGGCATCCGGCGCAGATCGTCCGCGGACTCGGTGCCGGCGACGGCCACGGCGGCCTTGAGACCGGCCAGGTTCCACGCCTTGGACGCGGAGGTCAGGGCGAATCCGTTCTCCGCGCCGGGGACGCTGAGGAAGGGCGTGAAGACGGCGCCGGGCAGCACCAGCGGGGCGTGGATCTCGTCGGAGACCACCCGGACACCGTGTCTGCGGGCGAGCGCGGCGACCGCCTCGAGTTCCGCGCGGGTGTGGACGACACCGGTCGGGTTGTGCGGGTTGCTCATCAGGAACGCGGCGCGGCGGCCGTGGCGCCGTGCGCGTATGAAGGCGTCCTCGAGGGCGGCGAGGTCGATCCGCAGGTCGGGGCCGAGACGGGCCTCGACGACCTCGCGGCCGTCGTGCGCGACGAACGCGTAGAACGGGGGATAGACGGGTGAGCAGACGACGACCGCGTCGCCGGGGTCCGTGACGAGACGGAGCACCTCGACGACGCCCAGCATCACGTCGGGCACGAGCGCCGTGTTCTCCACGCGCAGGCCGTCCCACCCCCACCGCGTGGCGGCGAAGGCGGCGAGGGCCTCGGCGTAGGCGGTGCCGTGGGGGTATCCGGTGTCCCCCAGCGCCACGGCCCGGTTCAGGACGTCGGCGACGGCGGGCGCCAGGGGGACGTCCATCTCCGCCACCCACAGCGGCAGGACGTCCTCCGGATGCGTGCGCCACTTCAGGCTGGAGCGCTGCCGCAACCGCTCCAGGGACAGCTGGACGAGCGGATCGGTACGGCCGCCGTCCCCGGGTTCGGCGGGTGCCTGGTGGGTGGACTCGCTCATGCGGTGCTCCCCTCGCCCGGCGGGCCGGGCCTCGGCGCTGCGATGTGGTCGTCCTGCTGGACGGTACCCCGGTCCCCGCGTGCCGGTCAGGAGGTCACCGGAGACCAGGTCACCGCCGTCGTCGCGGAGCCGCGCGGGTGGCTGCCGGACCGGCCGCGGGCGCGGCGGCTCCCCGCGGGCGGGGGCTGCTGGTGCGGGTGTCGGTGGGGCGGGTGTCTGTGGGTGGTGTGGCCCCCCGCCGGCTCCCCGCGGTGGGCGTCCCCGCCCGCGCTCACCGGAACGCCGACTGCCCCGTGAGCGCCTGGCCGATCACGAGCGTGTGCATCTCGACGGTGCCCTCGTAGGTCAGTACGGACTCCAGGTTGTTCATGTGCCGGATGACCGGGTATTCCAGCGAGATGCCGTTCGCCCCGAGGACCGTGCGGGCGGTGCGGCAGATGTCCAGCGCCTCGCGGACGTTGTTCAGCTTGCCGAGGCTCACCTGCTCGGGCCGCAGCGTGCCCGCGTCCTTGCGACGCCCCAGATGCAGCGCCAGCAGCACGCCCTTGGTGTACTCCAGGTACATGTCGGCCAGCTTCTGCTGGGTGAGCTGGAACGCCCCGATCGGCTTGCCGAACTGCGTCCGCTCCATCGCGTAGGACTGGGCGGCGTACAGCGAGGACCGGGCCGCGCCCATCGCTCCCCAGACGATGCCGTAGCGGGCCTCGTTGAGGCAGCTCAGCGGGCCCTTCAGACCCCGGACCTCGGGGAGCACGGCGTCCGCGGGAAGGCGTACCCCGTCCAGGACCAGCTCGCTGGTGACCGAGGCACGCAGGGACAGCTTGTGCTTGATCTCCGGGGCCGAGAAGCCCGGGGTGCCGGTGGGCACCACGAAGCCGCGCACCCCCTCGTCGGTCCGGGCCCAGACCACGGCCACGTCGGCCACGCTGCCGTTGGTGATCCACATCTTGCGGCCGTCGAGGATCCAGTCGTCGCCGTCGCGCCGCGCCCGGGTGCGCATGCTGCCGGGGTCGGAGCCGATGTCGGGCTCGGTCAGGCCGAAGCAGCCGATCGCCTCACCGGCGGCCATGGACGGCAGCCACTGCCGCTTCTGCTCCTCGGTGCCCCACTTCCAGATCGCGAACATCGCCAGCGAGCCCTGCACGGAGACCAGCGAGCGGATGCCGGAGTCGGAGGCCTCCAGTTCGAGGCAGGCCACGCCGTACTCGGTGGCCGACATGCCGGCGCAGCCGTAGCCCTCCAGGTGCATGCCGAGCACACCCAGCGCGCCGAGTTCCTTGGCCAGGCCGCGGATGTCGGGAACGGTGCCCTGCTCGAACCAGTCCGCCACGAAGGGGTCGACGCGCTGCCCGCAGAGCCGGCGCACCGAGGCAGCGACCGCCTTCTCCTCCGGGGTGAGCAGGTCGTGCAGTCCGGCGGGGTCGCGGGGGTCGAGCGGGGGCAGCTTGGCCGGTGCGTTCATGCGGTCTTCTCCTCTGGCGGTTCGGTGGGTTCCGGGCCGGTGAGCCAGCGGCGTACGTCGTCGCTGTGCTCGCCGAGACGGGGCGGTGGCCGGTAGCCGGTGACCGGGGTGGCCGAGTATGTGACGGGGTGCCGGATCTGGGGCGGGGACGACGGGCCGACCCGGACGGTCGGTTCGAGGCCGAGCGACTCGGCCAGGGCGATGCCGTCGGCGACGGTGCCGACCCGTCCGGCCGGAACACCGACCGCGGTGAACCGTCCGATCCAGGTCTCGACCGTGTCGCGCGCGAGGTGTTCCTCCAGGGCCCGGACGAGTGCGTGGCGGTTGCGCACCCGGGCCGGATTGACCGCGAAGCGTTCGTCGTCGGCCAGCTCCGGCGCGCCCAGCACCTCGGTCAGCCGGCGGAACTGCCCGTCGTTCCCGCACGCCATGGCGAGCAGGCCGTCCGCGCAGCGCAGCGTCTCGTACGGCGCGATGGACGGGTGCGCGTTGCCCATCCGTCCCGGCGCCCGGCCGGTGGTCAGATACGCCGAGGCCTGGTTCGCCAGCGAACCCAGCAGGCTGGACAGGAGGTTGACCTCCACCCGCTGGCCCCGGCCGCTTTGCTCGCGGGCCCGCAGCGCCGCCAGGATGCCGATGGTCGCGTCCTTGGCGGTCAGTACGTCGACCAGGGCCACGCCGACCTTCTGCGGGTCGCCGCCGGGGTCGCCGGTGATGCTCATCAGACCGCCGAGTGCCTGGACGAGGAAGTCGTAGCCCGCCAGCGCCGCGCCGCCGTGGCGGCCGAAGCCGGTCACCGAGCAGTACACGACGCCCGGGTTGGCGCGGCGGACGGAGTCGTAGTCGAGTCCTCGTGCGGCGAGCGCCCCGTCCTTGAAGTTCTCCACCAGGACGTCGGCCCGCTCGGCCAGCGTCCTCGCCAGCCGGAGGTCCTCGGGGTCGGACAGGTCGAGGGTCACCGACCGCTTCGAGCGGTTGGCGCACTCGAAGTAGCTGCTGGAACCGTCGGTCCACGGCGGGCCCCAGGCACGGGTGTCGTCGCCGGAGCCCGGGCGCTCCACCTTGATGACGGTGGCCCCCAGGTCCGCCAGCATCACCGAGGCCAGCGGGCCTGCCAGGACGCGGCTGAAGTCGGCGACGACCAGGCCGTGGAGCGGTGCCTCGGGCGGATCGACGGGCATGACCTCTCTCCATTCGCTCGGGACGGGACGACCGTACGGAGTCGGCGCGGATCCCTCACTGGATAAAATGCACCACGCAGGACCCGCATTGGACGGATCGCACAGGAGCACTCGTGAGGTTTCCCGCGCAGGAGCACGCGTGACGGTTCCGACGGTGGCCTCCCTGTGCCGGGCCCTCGGTACGGATCTCGCGCCGGCCGAGGGGTTCGCCGCCTCGTCGCGCGAGGTGTCCGCCGTGCACATCAGCGAACTGGCCGACCCGACCGGCTATCTGAACGGCGGGGAGCTGCTGCTGACGACGGGCCTGTCCCTGCCCCGGAACAAGCTCGGCTGCGAACGCTACGTCGGCCGCCTGGTGGAGGCGGAGCTGACCGCGCTGGCCCTCGGCCTCGGTCCGGTGCACACCGAGGTGCCCGCGCCGCTCCTGTCGGCCTGCCGCAAGCTCGGGCTGTGCCTGCTCACGGTCCCGCGGCCCACGCCGTTCCTGCGCATCACGAAGGCCTACTGGGCCGCCGTCTCCCGCACGGCCGAGCAGCACCTCAAGGACGTCCTGGCGACCCAGCGGGCGCTCGTCGACGCGGCCGCCTCCGCCGACCCGGTCGCCACGGTCCTGCACACCCTCGGCCGGTCGCTGGACGCCTGGGCGGCGGCGTACACACCGGCCGGCGAGGTCGACCAGGTGTTCCCCGCCGGAGCCGCCGAGCAGGCCGAGCGGGTACGCGCGGAGATCGTCCGGCTGGAGGGCGCCGGAGCGCACTCCGCCGCCTCGTTCGCGACCGGCTCGGGCGCGGTGATCGTCTTCCCGCTGGCCGTGCGGGAGCGCGCCGCGGGCTTCCTCGCGGTCGGCACCTCCACGCCGCTGGACCCCACCAGGCGCAGAGCCGTGCTGACGGCGTCGGCGTTGCTGAGCCTGGACGCGGTCCGCGGCGCGCGCGCCGCGTCCGTGGCCGACGAGGGGCAGCGCTGCGTCGGACTGCTGGTCGACCTCGGGCACGCGGACGCCGCGCGCAGGCTCGCGGGCGCGGTACGGGCACCGGCCCCGCCGGACCACGTACGTCTCCTCGCGATGAGGGGCCGGGCGAGCGACATCCTCGTCGGAGTGGTCCGCCGCTGGTGTCCGGAGACGGTCGCCGTCCGGACGGACGAGGGCGCGGCCTGGTTCCTGGTCCCCGCGGACCACCCCCCGACCGCCTGCCTGGAGGACGCGCTACGGCGGGCGGACGCCGCCGCCGCGGCCGTCCTGACGGAGGCGGTCCCGGTCGGACAGGTGCCATCCGTCCGCGCGGTCGCCGCCGCGACGCTGGCGGACCTCGCCCCGGGCACCCGGCTGCTCGCCCGCCCCTCCGCGGGACCGCACGACGGTGACACGACCGCGCGGCTCGCCGCCGCCTGCGACGGGCTGAGCGACGCCCTGCGCCAGGCCCTCGTCGGCTACCTGCGCCATCACGGCCAGTGGGAGGCGGCCTCCCGCGCGCTCGGCGTCCACCGCAACACGCTCCGGCACCGCGTCTCGCGCTGCCGGGCGCTGCTCGGCGTGGACCTCACCGACCCGGACGTCACCGCGGAACTCTGGCTGCTGCTGCGCCGCCGGGGCATGGCGTAGGGGACGGCGGGCGTGCCGCGCGCGGCCGTCGGGCGCCGGGGCCGCCCTTGTTCGTGAAAACCACCGGCGGAAACGCGAACTGGCGTGCGGAGAAGGGCTTTCGGAACGTAGTTTGTCGTCGGACAACCCGCGCGACGGAGAACGGACGGTACCCATGACCCACCCCGCGACGAGCCCCGACCCAGCGGCGCACCAGAAGATCGACACGACGGTGCCCCACTCGGCTCGGATCTGGAACTACTGGCTGGGTGGCAAGGACAACTACGCCGTCGACGAGGAGGCCGGCGACGCCTACACCGCCGTCTTCCCCGGCATCGTCACCATCGCCCGCAGCAGCCGCGGCTTCCTGCGCCGCAACATCACCTACCTGGTCACCGAGGCGGGCATCCGGCAGTTCCTGGACATCGGCACCGGCCTGCCGACGGCCGACAACACCCACGAGGTCGCCCAGCGCATCGCGCCCGAGTCCCGGATCGTCTACGTCGACAACGACCCGATGGTCCTCGCCCACGCCCGCGCCCTGCTCTACTCCACCGCGGAGGGGGCGACCGCCTACGTCGACGCCAACGTGCTGGACCCCGACCGCATCCTCGCGGCCGCCGCCGACACGCTGGACTTCACCCGTCCCATCGCCCTGATCCTCAGCAACATCCTCGGCCACGTGGCCGATTACGACCAGGCTCGCTCCATCGTCACCCGGCTGATGGACGCGCTGCCGTCCGGCAGCTACCTGTCCATCAACGACGGTTCGCTCGGCACCGACCCGGACTTCGAAGCGGCCCAGGAGGGCTACAACAAGAGCGGGGCCATCCCGTACAACCTGCGCACCGTCGAGCAGATGACCGCGTTCTTCGACGGGCTGGAGTTCGTGGAGCCCGGCGTCGTCTCCGTCCCGCACTGGCGTCCGGACCCCGAGGCCCCCGCCGCGGCGGCCGTCGCCGAGCACGGAGGCCTCGCGCGCAAGCCGTGACACCCGCGCGAGCCGTCCCGCGGCCGTGACCGAACCGCCGACGCGGTGCTCGGTCACGGCCGCGTGCTGGGGGGCTCCCGAACCGCCTCAGGCGGCCCCGTCCTTGCGCAGGAAGCCGCGCAGCCGCCGCAGCGGCCAGGTGTTGATCACATCGTCCGGGGTCAGCCACCCGCGCTGCGCCGTGCCGATTCCGTAGCGCAGGTAGGCGAGATGGAGGAGGGAGTGGGCGTCGGAGTCGACGGCGAACCTCACCCCGTGGCTCCTGGCCCGCAGGATGTCCTCGTCGCCCAGGTCGAGACGGTCCGGCTGGGCGTTGATCTCCAGGGCCGTGCCGGTGCGGGCGCAGGCCGCGAACACCTCGTCGAGGTCGGCGTCGATGCCGGGCCGCCTGCCGATCAGCCGGGTGGTGGGGTGCCCGATGACATGGACGTGCGGGTTCTCGCAGGCGCGTACGAGCCGCCGGGTCATCGCCCCGCGGCCGAGGCCGAAGTGGGAGTGCACCGAGGCCACGCAGAGGTCGAAGCCCGCGAGGAACTCGTCGGGCCAGTCCACCTCCCCGTCCGGGCCGATGTTGAGCTCGGTGCCGTGCAGCAGCCGCATCCGGTGGTGCCGGCCGTCCAGTGACCGCACCTGCTCGCGCTGGGCGAGGACCTTCTCCTCGGTCATGCGCTGCATGGCGAGGCCGGGCGCGTGGTCGGTGACCGCGTAGTACGCGTAGCCCCGGCCGGCGGCCGCCGCCACCATCTCCTCCAGCGGGGCGAGACCGTCGGTGAGGTCGGTGTGGGTGTGCAGGTCGCCCCTGATGTCGTCCTCCGTGACCACCTCGGGCAGTTCACCGCGCAGACCGGCCTCGATCTCGCCCCGGTCCTCGCGCAGCGTGGGCGGGATCCAGGGCAGGCCGAGCCTGGCGTACACGTCCTCCTCCGAGCGGGAGGCGACCCGTTCCCCGCTCTCGGCGTCGAACAGGCCGTACTCGGAGAGCTTCAGCCCCAGATGGACGGCGATCGTCCGGGTACGGATGTTGTGCCCCTTGGAGCCGGTGAAGTACTGCAGCGCCGCGCCCCAGGAGTCCGGCCGCACCACGCGCAGGTCGACCTGGACGCCCGTGTCGGTACGGATCGAGGTCTTCTTCGCGCCGTGCGCGATGACCTCGGCGGTCGTGGGCAGTTCGGTCAGCGCGTCCATGAAGGGCGCCGACCGCTCGGCGGCGACGAGGACGTCGATGTCCCCGACCGTCTCCCTCATGCGGCGCAGCGATCCGGCGTACGCGCACCGCGCACAGCCGGTGATCCGGGAGAGTTCGGCGACGACGTCCTCGGCGGCCTCCGTGGCGGTGCCCAGCAGGATCCGCTCGCCGGCCTGCCGCATGAGGGCGATGCCGTGCAGGATGTTCTCCTCGGTCTTCTTCCCGAAGCCCTTCAGATCGCGCAGCCTCTCCGCCTTGATCGCGTCGGCCAGTTCGGCCACCGAGGAGATGTGCAGGTCCTCGTAGAGGGTCATCGCCTTCCTGGGGCCGAGGGTGGGGATGGTGATCAACTGCCGTACCCCGGCGGGAATCCTGGCCCGCGTCTCCTCCACCACCGTGACGTTTCCGGTGCGGAGGTACTCGACGACCTTCTCGGCGATCGACCTGCCGACGCCCGGGATCTCCTTCAGACCCGCGACGTCGAGGCGGGAGACGTCGGCGGGGTGGCCGCCGATGGCACGGGCGGCCTTCTCGTAGGCGCGCGCCTTGAACGCGTCGCCTCCGGTGATGGCGATGAGGTCCGCGTACTCCTGGAGGAGCGCCTCGACCTCCTCGTTGGCCCGCACCACGTCTCACAGTCTAGGAACCGACCCCTCCGGCGGGCCAGGTGAGAGGTACGCGCCGGGACGGGCGGAGGGGTCACCGCTCCACGACCCGCACCAGGGCGAGCGTGATGTTGTCGGGACCGCCGGCGGCGATGGCGGCCTTCCACAGCTCGAAGGCGGCCCGGCCGTCGTCGAACTCCCTCAGCAGCTCGTCCAGGACGTCGTTCGGCAGCGGATCGGTCAGGCCGTCGGTGCAGATCAGGTACCGGTCGCCCGGGGCGAGGGCGCAGGCCGTCACATGCGGGGTGACGGCGTGGAACGTCCGGGCGCCGCCGAGGGCCTGGGTCAGGAGCGAGATCGTGCGCTGCCCCGGCGGGGTCGGCGGGTTGTCGTCCACGCTGACCTGGAGCAGCCCGTCCCGGGGCGCGGCGAAGACCCGGCTGTCGCCCACGTTGAACGCCAGCAGCGACCCGGGCAGCAGGACGGCGCCCGCGACGGTGGTGCCCATCGTGGCCGGTCCGTCGTTCTCCGCGGCCGTGTACACCCGGCGGTTGCAGGCGTGCAGTGCCTCGCGGACGTCGTCCTCGCCGGTCATGCCGGGCCCGGACCGCGCGAGCTGCCGGACCACCAGGGAACTGGCCACATCGCCTCCGGGCTGGCCGCCGATCCCGTCGGCGACCGCGACGACCAGGGGCGCGCCGAGCGGGAACACCAGCGTCTGCGGATTCTCGGTCACCGTGGCGCACAGGGTCCACGGCCCGGCGACCAGGCTGTCCTCGTTGTGCTCGCGGATCAGTCCCGGATGGCTCAGCGCACTGACAGCGACGTACGTCATCACAGGCCACCGCCTTCCCCTGCCCGTCGGGCGGATCGCGTGTCCGCCGCCGGGGCGGATCGCGCGCCGAGACCCATTGTCGTGTGCGCCGCCGGGCGGTGCAGCCCGAACAGCCCGAGTCCGGGGCGCCCGGCCGGCCGGAACGGTGGGAGACTGGCCGGGTGGGTGGCTGGCGAGCCGGCCGGGAGGCCGCCGTGAGCGGCTTCGGGCGGGCGCGGGGCAGTCGGGAGCGACCATGAGGCTTTCCTTTCTCGAACCTCTGTACAAGCAGTCCGGTCCGTTCGCTTCGGTGTATCTGGACACCTCCCGCGACAGCGCCGTCGCCGATCCCGACGCGGCCATAGGACTGCGGTGGCGGCACCTGCGGGACGCCCTGACGTCCGAGGGGGCGGACCGGGGCACCATCACCGCGGTGGCCGACCTCGTGGGCAGCGATATGGAGGTCCCCGGCACCCACGGGCAGGCGGTGTTCACCGCGCACGGCCACGCGGCCCTGCTGGACGAGCTGCCGGTCCCGCCCGCACGGGACACGGCGCACTTCGGAACGCTGCCGGACATCATGCCGCTGATCGCCCAGCACGCCCCCGGGATCCCGTACCTGGCGGTGCGGGTCCGCTACGGCGGACGTCACTCCACGGACGCGACGGGCACCGTGCGCGTCGACGCCGAGGCCGGCGTCTGGCCCCTGACCAAGGTCGCGCCCGGGTACCGCCTGCACGAGGAGATCCCGGCGGGCGACTGGCCGCGGGCGGCCCGGGTGATCGGCCGGGAACTGGAGGGCCACGCACGGCGCATCGACTGCGAAGCGGTGGTCGTCGCGGGAGACGCCTGGGCCCGCGGCATCCTCGTCAACCGGCTTCCCGCGCCGTTGCGCGGACATGTCACCACGGTGGAGGGCACAGGCGACGCGGTGCCGGGGCGGGCCCTGCTGGAGCAGCGGCTGGAGAGCCTGTTCAGGGGACGCATGGCCGCGCACGACCGACGCCTGCTGGACGTCTTCCTGGCCCAACGCGCCCACGGCGCGGTGACGGCCGAGGGATTGCCCGCCGCCGTGGCCGCCCTGCAACGGGGCCAGGTCAGGGCGCTGCTCCTCAACAACCACCCCGAGTCGCCGCTGCGCCTGTGGGTCGGCCCGGAACCCGGCCAACTGGCGCTCACCGAAGAGGAGTTGCGCTCCTACGGCGTCCAGGACGTACGCCGGGAGCGCGCCGACGCGGCACTGACCCGTGCGCTGGTCGGCACCCGGGCGGAACTCGTCCTGGTGCCCGAGCGGGAGGCTCGGGTGCACGAGGGCGTGGGCGTCCTGCTGCGCTGTCCGCTGCCCCGCGGCGGCCAGGACGCACCGGTGGCATGACGTCCGCGCGACTCAGCGTGCCGCGCGGCCCCACTGGGGTCCGACCTCGCGCCACTCGGCCTCCCAGGCGCGGGCACGCCGCCGGTCGAGCGCGGCGCGGGCCGCACAGCATCCGGCGCCGGCGGCACCCGCGACGGCGAGCGACACCAGCGCGCCCGTGGCCGCCGCCTGTGTCGCGGCCTGGGACGGGGTCAGGGGCGGGGGAGTGACCCGGTGGTGCTGATCGGTCCATATTCCGATCCGGTCGCCCGCTTCGAAGGTGGGCGCGACCAGGGTCCGGGCCTCGTGCCGGGTGCCGTCCGGTTCCGTCCAGCGGACGGTCCCCGAGACCCGGTCGTCCGGCGTCGTCACACTGTCGCCGCCGGGCCGGGCCGTGGCGACCAGGACGGCGGTGGCCGGGTGCCGCTCCACCTGCTGCCGGGCGAGGCCGTCCGCCGCCGCCTGGCCGACGACCACCCCCGTCAGGGGAGCGCCCACCGAGATGACGGCCCACGTGGCCAGCAGGGCCCAGCCCTCGATCACGTCCTCGCGCCGGCGCATCGGATTGCTCCGCCACCGCCACAGCGGACGCCGGCCGGGTGTGTTCGCCCTCATCGCTGCTCCCTCCGGACCTCCGACCACCACCGGGCCCTTGGGCCACCCCCGGCCCGCCGAGCGGACGGTCGCCTGAACGGCTCCCTCCACCTTCAGCCTGACATCCTTCCGGGCCGCCGTCCTGGGGCCGCCCGACGCGGGCACACCGGCCGTACGTCCCCGCCGGGGCGGGACCCCGGGCCCACCGTCCGCCGGGCCGGTCGGCCCACTCCCGCCGCGGCCCGGACGCGCGACACTGGAAGAGCGCGCGGAGCACGGAGCGCGCGGAGTACGACCCGAGACCGACACGGTCCTGGTCCCGGAGGAGAAGACGGGCACCAGGACCATCCCGGTGCGGCGCGTCCGAGCAGGGGGCGCTCCATGCCGCACCCGGGTGCGCGGCCGGTGTGGCGCCGGCCGCGCACCCGCCGGGGGACGGTGCGGGAACGAGGAGGTGACCGCCATGCTGAGACCCGTCGTGGCCGGCCTGGACGGTTCGCGCGAGAGCCTCGCCGCAGCCCACTGGGCGGCCAGGGAGGCCCTCCGGCGGGGGCTGCCGCTCCGGCTGGTGCACGCCTGGGAGGGCCTGCCCGACACCGCCGGGAGCACGGGCCTGCCCGAGGTGCGCGTGCCGCAGGCCCGTGCGCGCCGGATGCTCCGCGACACGGTCGGCGCGTTGGCCGCTTCGTACCCGCGCCTCGACCTGTCGAGCGAGCAGGTGCGCCGGCAGCCGGGTCCCGCGCTGCTCGACGAGGCGGCGCACGCCGAGCTGCTGGTCATCGGCAGCCAGGGGCTGGGCGCGGTCGGAGGCTTCGTCCTGGGCTCGGTGGCCATGGCGACCGCCGTGCACGCCGAGCGGCCCGTCGTCCTCGTACGGGCGGGGGAGACGGCGGGGAGCGAACATCTGCCGGACGTCTCCGGACACGTCTCGGCGGGGACCGCGCACCGTGACGTGGCGGTCGCCGTCGACACCGACGGCTCCTGCGACGACGTCCTGGACTTCGCCCTCCGCGCCGCCGAACTGCGCGGGGCGCCTCTGCGGGTGGTGCACGCCTGGCACGTGCCGCTGACCCACGGGCTGCCGGACGCGCGCACCCGGGCATCGTTCCGGCAGGAGGCGGAACGGGAACTGGCAGCGCTGCTGGAGCCCTGGCGGCGGAAGTTCCCCGCCGTGTACGTGGCCGCGACCCTGCACGAGGGGCGCCCGGCCCACGTTCTGCCGGGCGCCGTGAGCGGGTCGGGCCTGCTGGTGGTGGGCCGCCGCAGGCGGCACCCCGCGATCGGCGCGCACGCGGGTCCGGTGACGCACGCCCTCGTCCACCACGTCACCCGCCCGGTCGCGCTCGTGCCCCACGACGACTGAACCGGCCGGCGTTCAGCGCGGTCCGGTCACCGCCGGGCCGCTCGCGAGATCGCACTCGACGTCGACGACGCCCTCCACGGCCCGTACCAGGCGGGCGGCCACGGGCACCAGCGAGGCGTCCCGGATCCGGCCGGTGAGCGTGACCACGCCGTCGACGACGCCGACGTGGACGGGTTCGAGCGGGGCGGGGAAGAGGTGGGAGACGATCTCCCGGCGGATCTCCTCGGCCAGGTCGTCGTCCGACCGCATGAAGACCTTCAGCAGGTCGCCCCGGCTGACCATGCCCTCCAGCAGTCCCTCGCCGGTGACGACGGGCAGCCGCTTGACCCGGTGCCTTCCCATGATGCGCGCGGCCTCGGCGAGGGTGGCGTCGGAGTGGACGGTGACCGCCGGGGAGGTCATCAGCTCCCCGGCCGTCACCGCGCCCGCCTTGGCCAGGTCGGGCAGCCGGCGGAGCTGGGTGAACCGGTCGGGGTCGCTGTCGCGGAACTCCTCCTTGGGCAGCAGGTCGGCCTCGGACACGACACCGATCACGCGTCCTTCGCCCTCCAGCACCGGGAGGGCGCTGACCTTCCACTGCGCCATGAGGCCGACGATCTCCTTGAACGGGGCGTCACGTCCCACGGTCACGACCGTGTGCGTCATGACGTCGCTCACGATGTGCGGGCTGCCGTGCACGGTGTCCTCCTCGGGACGTCGGTGCGGTCGCGGCCGGTTCACCTGTCGCCGCTGCCGTAGGGGGCGTACAGGTCGAGCAGCCGGATACGGGCCGAGTGCAGCCGGTGGGCGACCACGGCGCCGACCCAGACGGCGACGGCGCGGCCGAACTCGGGATCCTCCCGGCACAGCTCGCGTACGGCCTCGGCGTCGAACTCGTACGCCCGCACCGGGCTGGTGGCCTCGGCGCCGAGCTGCCACACGTGGGGCGTGAAGTGCCAGGACCAGCCGACGAGTTCGCCGTGGCCCAGGGTCTCGATGACGGCGGCGCTGCGGCCCGGGACGTGCAGGTCCAGGGCGACGGTGCCGGTCCGGATGATCCAGAACCGGTCGGCCTGGCGGCCCTCGTGGAACAGCCGGGAGCCCAGGTCGAAGGAGGTCTCGCGGGCGAGCCGCATGAGCCGCGCACGGTGCTCGGCCGGAAGGGCCGCGGCCCGGGTGGTGGTGGAGGTCATCGCTCCGGCTCCTCTCGTTCCTGCCGACTCGCTCGGTCGGCGAGCGCGTCGTGCGGCGCGGCGGCTCCCCCCCGGCGCGGCCGATACCGACCGCGTACCGCGTACCGCGTACCGCGTGACGCACCGGCACCGGCCACGGCACCTGCTTCCGGCCAGGACCGCGGTGGAGGGGAACGTCCTGCCGCCGCGCTGCTGTCTCCAGCCTGGCCTCGTACGCCCCGCGCCGCCACGGGCCGCTCGGGCCCGCCAGGGGGCCCTTCGGCCCCAGATCCCACCCGGCGGCCCACCCGGCGGCCCACCCCGGCCCCGGCCCGGGCCGGCCGAGGCGTACGTGCTGTCTGCGGGCAAGCGTGAGGGCGGGCCCTCAGGGCCCGCCCTCGTCCGATTGCTCGGAGTGTCGTCGGTGCGACGGTGGTTACTTGACGACGGTGACGCGGTTGGCGGCCGTCGGCGTGTACGGCGCGGCGGCCGAGGTGTTCGCCGTCAGGTAGTCGACCAGGGCGGCCAGGTCGTCGCTGCCGACAAGCTGGTCGGTGCCCTTGGCGAACTCGGTGAAGCCGTCACCGCCGTCGGCCAGGAAGGAGTTCATGGCGACGCGGTAGGTGGCGTTGGGGTCGACCGGCTTGCCGTCCACCCGGATGGAGTCCTCGACGACGCGGTCGGCGCCCGTCTTGGTCAGGTCCAGGGTGTAGGTGAGGCTGCTGGAGATCTGCAGGTACTTGGGGGCGGCGGCGTTGCTGCCGCTGACCTGCTGCTTCAGCACGGTGACCAGCTGCGCGCCGGTCAGGTCCTTGAGGTTGACCGTGTTGCTGAAGGGCTGCACCGCGAAGCCCTCACCGAAGGTCACGACGCCGTCGCCCTCGTTGCCGGAGGCGGCGTAGACCAGGTCGGCGCGGATGCCGCCCGGGTTCATCAGCGCCACGGCGGCGCGGCTGTCCAGGGACTTGGCGTGCGCGAGCTGCGCGTCCGCGATCAGGTCGCCCAGCGGCGACTCGACGGCGCCGTTGCGGGTGATGTCCTTGGTGATGTAGCCGATCGGCTTGTTGGCGACCGGCGCGGCCAGGGTCTGCCAGTAGTCGAGCAGCTGCGTCAGGTCGGCCGCCTTGGACTGGGTCCGGTCGACGACGCGGTTGGAGCCCTTGACCGTGGCGCGGACGATGTCGTCGGTGCGCGGGTCGTACTTCATGTTCAGCTCGGTGAAGAGCCGGCCGTAGGAGGCGGCGCTGGTCACCAGGCGCGGGTGGCCCGCCGGGTCCGGGATGGAGCAGACGTACGCGTTGTGGGTGTGGCCGGTGACGAGGGCGTCGACCTCCGGCGCGACCTTCTTGGCGATGTCCACGATCGGACCGCTCAGACCGGTGCCGCCGCCCGCGTCGCAGTCGTAGTTGTACGCCGAGGAAGCCGGGAACCCGCCCTCGTGGACGAGCGCGACGATCGCGTGGATGCCCTGCTGCTGGAGTTCCTTGGTGTACTTGTTGATCGTCTCGGCCTCGTCGAGGAACTTCAGTCCCTTGACGCCCGCGGCCGTGACGACGTCCGGGGTGCCCTTGAGGGTGACGCCGATGAAGCCGACCTTCGCGCCCTTGACGTTCTGGACGACGTACGGCTTGAGAAGCGGCTTGCCGGTCTTCTCGTTGATCACGTTGGCCGACAGGATCGGGTAGTCGGCACCCGCGAACTTGCGCCCCTTGGCGTAGCAGCCGTCGACCGGGTGGCAGCCGCCGTTCTGGAGGCGGAGCAGCTCGTCCTTGCCCTCGTCGAACTCGTGGTTGCCCACGCCCGTGACGTCGAGGCCGAGCTTGTTCATCGCCTCGACGGTCGGCTCGTCGTGGAAGAGGCCGGACAGCAGCGGGCTGGCGCCGACGATGTCGCCGGCGGCGACGGTCAGCGACCGGTCGTGGCCCTTGCGCGCGGTGCGCAGGCTGCTCGCCAGGTACTCCACGCCGCCGGCGTCGATGTCCTTCGTGGTGCCGTCGGCCTGCCGCTCGGTGACCCGGCCGGAGGAGCCGGCCGGCGGCTCCAGGTTGCCGTGGAAGTCGTTGATGGCGAGGAGCTGGAGGTCCTTCAGCGGGGCCGAGTTGGCGTCGGGCCCGGCCTGCGCGGGGTTCGCCGCGATGAGGGCGCCGGCGGTGGCCAGCGTGGCGGCCGCGGCGAGAGCCGCGACGACGACTCTTCGGGGAGCCGGGCGGCGGGAGTGGGTAGGCGACATGGTGCCTTCCTGGGTGGGACGGGGGAAAGTGGGGGCAGCTGGCGGAAGCCTAGATTCAACGCGCGTAGTTGTCAGGAACTTTGCGGTTACGGACAGGTTTCCATCCGGGAGATCTTCGTTGTTCAGGGCGATTTTGACCGTTTCGCGCGGACGTCCGAAGCCGTCGTACCGGTAAGGCCGCGGTGAGGAATCCGTGAGAAGTTGCTGCCGACAGGAACGCGAGGATACCCGCGGGTGCACTGCCCTCGGCCCTGGGGGGTCCTCGGGGCCCCGGCTCCCGGCCGGTCCGCCTCGCTGACCGGCCGTTTCCGTGGGCGCCGCGCCCCGCGAGCGCGACGCGCCGGACACCCGCACCCCGCCGCCCCGGCCGCGGCCGCCGGCCGCTACCGTCCGCTGGGGACATGAACCGACTCGTCCCCTGTGGGCGAATGGAGAAGGATGCGCATGATTCCTGACGCGGTGACCGAACTGTCGGCCGGGCAGCTCGCCGAGCCGACGCTCGGCCGGCTGCTGTCCTCGTGGCAGGCCGACGTCCCGGCGCTGGTCGTGGTGGCCGTCCTGGGCGGACTGTACGGCTGGGGCGTGCTGCGGCTGCGGCGGCAGGGCCGGAGCTGGTCGCCCGCCCGTACCGCCGCCTTCGCGCTGCTCGGACTGGGCACGCTGGTGGTGGCCACGATGTCGGCGCTGGCCGTGTACGACCACGTCCTGTTCTGGCCCGCCGCCGTGCAGAACATCCTGCTCGACCTGGTCGCGCCCCTCGGCCTGGCCCTCGGCGACCCGCTGCGGCTCGCGGTGGAGGCGCTGCCGGAGGACAGGGCGGAGCGGGTCCGGCGGGCGATGACCGGCCGGGTGGTGCGCCTGCTCACCTTTCCCCTGGTCAGCACGGCCCTCGTACTCGCCACCGAGCTCGTCGTCTACTTCACGCCGTACTTCGCCACCGCGCTGCGCGTCGGCTGGCTGCACGAGCTGATGTACCTCCATCTGCTCGTCGCGGGCTGCCTGTTCGTCGTCCCGATGCTCACCCACGAGCAGGCGCTGCCGTCCTGGTGCACGCATCCCGTGCGGGCCGCGCTGGTGTTCCTGGACGGCATCGTCGACGCGGTGCCGGGAGTCGTGGTGATGACCCACGGAACACTGATCGCGGGTGCCTGGTACCAGCAGCACGCGCCCGCCTGGGCCACCGACGTCCACCACGACCAGCAGATCGGCGGCGGCGCGATGCTCAGCATCGCCGAACTGGTCGCGCTCCCCTTCATCCTGGCGATCCTGGCGCAGTGGGCGCGCGCCGAACGCGTCCAGAACGCCGCCCTCGACCGCCGCCTCGACCAGGAACTCGTCCGCGTCGCCGTCCCGCCCCGCTCACCCGGCGAGCAGGCCCCGGCATCCGCTCCCGTACGCGTCCGTCCCTGGTGGGAAACCGAGCAGAACGAGGTGGCGAGCAGAATCCGCCGCAACCACGGCACCGACTGAACTCCGGCCCCGCCCGGGCATGTTGGGGCACCGGTGGCCGGAACCGTCCGGGCGCCGGCCGGCCCTTGGAGGTTGAATGGCGGGAGTCCGTCCCCAGGGAGACGATGAGAGCGAGGGGCTCGGTCCCCGCCGGTGGCGTGTGCGTGTGCGTGGGGACGGAGGCCGGCCCCGGTCGCAGGCATCACGGCCGGAAGGGAGATCACCGTCATGCTGGAAGTGAAGACGGTCGAGAAGCCGGACGAGCGGCGTGACTTCCCACGGGGGCACCTCGAAGCCGTCCACCTCACGGGACTCGACTTCGCCGTGGCCACGTTCGAACCGGGCTGGCGCTGGTCCGAGTCGGTCGGCCCGATCACCGGGACGCGAAGCTGCCTGGTCCACCACGACTGCTATGTCGTCCAGGGCCGTATGCGTCTGGCCATGGACGACGGCGGAGAGGCCGAGGTGGGGCCCGGCGACGTCTTCGTCTGCTCGGCGGGACACGACGCCTGGGTCGTGGGCGACGAGCAGGTCGTGCTGTACGACTTCGCGGGCGTCATGGCACGGCAGTACGCGAAGCCGGGCGGGAGGTAGTCACTTCCCGCTCACCAGCACCACCTCCAGGGTGCGCGGCCCGTGTACGCCCTCCACCCGGTCCAGTTCGATGTCGCTGGTGGCGGAAGGGCCGGAGATCCAGGTCAGCGGGCGGGTCGGGTCGAGCCGGTCCAGTGCCTGCGGCACGGAGGACACGACCTGGTCCGGGACGCGCACCACGCAGATGTGGTGGTCGGGGACGAGTGTGATCCGGCGGCGGCCCTGGTCGGGGGAGCCGTCCAGGACGAGGGTGCCGGTCTCGGCGACGGCGAGCGCGCAGCCGGTGACGACGCTGTCGACCCGGTCGAGTTCACGCGCGGTGGCGTCCGGCCGGTCCGTGACCCGGGTGACCCCGACGACGGCCGGCCAGTCCTCTTCGAGCCCGGGCGGCACGAGGACGGTCTTCGAGCCCCGCTCGCCGAGCAGGTGGGCGATCAGCCGGGGCAGCGCGTCGGCGTCGCAGCGGTGCACGATCGCCCGGTAGTCGGCCAGGTTCTCGGCGAGCAGGTCCACCGTCTCATCGGTGCCGCGCTCGCCGTGCTGCCGCAGATAGTCGCGGGACACCGCCCGCTCGTACGGCACGTCGTCCGGCGGTACGTCCGCGAGGGCGCGCCGTACCCGGCCCAGGATCCGGTCCCGGCTGTTCACTTCGCTGCCTCCCTGCCCTCGTGCGTGCGCTGCCACCAGTCGCGGAACGGTTCCACCGGCACCGGCGGCAGATCACGGGTCCCGGTCCAGGCCCGGCCGGGGCCGGGCAGGGCGCGGGGGTGGAAGCGGCGGGTGCGGGACGCGAGCCGCTGCCCGCCGCGCAGGGCGCCGGGGCGGGTCAGGGCCCAGCGGGCCGCGCGCATCGCCGCGCGCTCGGCGGCGTGCCCCTTGGCCGGCTTGAGGAGCACCTTGTTGCCCGCCCGCGTCACCGGGCCACCCTCGACGACGCGTTCGCGCAGGTGGACCAGCACCTCGGGGATGTCGATGGCGACCGGGCACACCTCGTAGCAGGCGCCGCACAGCGACGACGCGTACGGCAGGGAGGCGTCGATCTCGCTCGTGGTGCCACGTAGTTGGGGGCTGAGGATGGCGCCGATCGGGCCCGGGTAGACCGAGCCGTACGCGTGCCCGCCGGCCCGCTCGTAGACCGGGCAGACGTTCAGGCACGCCGAGCAGCGGATGCACCGCAGGGCCTGGCGGCCGACCTCGTCGGCGAGGGTGTCGGTGCGGCCGTTGTCCAGCAGCACCAGATGGAAGGTCTCCGGCCCGTCGCCGTCGGTGGTGCCGGTCCACATGGACGTGTACGGGTTCATCCGCTCGGCCGTCGAGGAGCGGGGGAGTGTCTGGAGGAAGACTTCCAGGTCGCGCCAGGTGGGGACGATCTTCTCGATGCCGACGACCGAGATCAGCGTCTCGGGCAGGGTCAGGCACATCCGCCCGTTGCCCTCGGACTCGACCACGACCAGCGTGCCCGTCTCGGCGACGACGAAGTTGGCGCCGGAGATGCCGACCTTGGCCCGCAGGAACTTCTCCCGCAGGTGCAGCCGGGCGGCCTCGGCGAGTTCGGCGGGCGCGTCCGTCAGCCCCTCGGGGGCCGGGCGGCCCCACTCGCCCATCTCGGAGCGGAAGATGTCCCGGATCTCGCCGCGGTTGCGGTGGATCGCGGGCACCAGGATGTGGGAGGGCCGGTCGTGGCCCAGCTGCACGATCAGCTCGGCGAGATCGGTCTCGTAGGCCCGGATGCCCTCCGCCTCGAGTGCCTCGTTGAGGCCGATCTCCTGGGTGGCCATCGACTTGACCTTGACGACCTCGCGCTCGCCCGTCGCCTTGACCAGCGAGGCCACGATCCGGTTGGCCTCCTCGGCGTCGGCGGCCCAGTGGACGGTGCCGCCCGCGGCGGTGACCGCCTCCTCCACCCGCACCAGATACCGGTCCAGATGGCGCAGGGTGTGGTCCTTGATCTGCCGCCCCGCCGCCCGCAGCGCCGCCCAGTCCGGCATCTCCGCCACGGCCGCGGCCCGCTTGGCGCGGATGGTGTGCGTGGCGTGGCGCAGATTGCCGCGCAGGGTGGTGTCGCGCACGGCGTCGTGCGCGGCCCGGGGAAAGGGCGGGAACACCGGGGAGCCGGGCATGCCCAGGAACGTCGCGCTCATGCCGCGGCCTCCTCCTCCGTGCCGGCCAGGATCTCCGCGATGTGCACCGGCCGCATCCGCGTCCCGAGGCGGGCCATCGTGCCGCCGAGGTGCATCAGGCACGAGTTGTCGCCCGCGCACAGCACCTCCGCGCCCGTCGACTCGGCGTTGCGCACCTTGTCCGCGCCCATCGCCGCCGAGACATCGGGGTTCTTCACCGCGAAGGTGCCGCCGAAACCGCAGCACTCCTCGGCCCCGGGCAGCTCCACCAGCTCCAGCCCCTTCACCGCCCGCAGCAGCCGCAGCGGACGGTCGCCCAGGCCCAGACCGCGCAGCCCGTGGCAGGTCGGGTGATAGGTCACCGTGTGCGGGTAGTACGCGCCCACGTCCGTCACCCCCAGCACGTCCACCAGGAACTCGGTCAGCTCGTACGTCCTCGGCACCACCGGGGCCAGGGTGGCCGCGAGCCCGTCGCCGCGCCCCTCAGTCCGTGCGCGGGCGCCCATGCGCGGATACAGCTCCCGCACCATCGCGCCGCAGGAACCGGACGGTGTCACGATCGCCTCGTAGTCCCGGAAGACCTCCGCGAAGCGCCGGGCCAGCGGCTCGGCCTCGTGCCGGTAGCCGGTGTTGTAGTGCGCCTGCCCGCAGCAGGTCTGGGCCATCGGGAAGTCCACCTCGACACCCAGCCTGGTCAGGAGCTTCACCGTCGCGCGCCCGGTGTCCGGATAGAGCGTGTCGTTGACGCAGGTCAGGAACAGAGCGACACGCATCGCGGCTCCTCGTCGTCGGTCGTCGGACGGGTGTCGGGGGCACCGCCCACACGCGCTCAGCGTAGTGGCGGAGCAATCGGGCGCGGGGTCCGGCGGGAGATCCCGGCCTCCGGCGTGGCGGAGACCGCGAGCCCCCGGCCCGGCGAGGCACCGGCTCATGGGGCGACGGCTCACGGGGTGACGGCGGTGAGCCGGGCCTCGGCCGCGCGCCAGGCCGCCGCGTCGCCGCCCGGCTCGTACCGCACGAGCGGCTGCGTCCGGGCGAGCAGGGCCCGCATTCCGGCCCGGTCGCCGACGAGCCCGTGCGCGCGGGCCTGCACCAGGACGTTGCCGAGGGCCGCCGCCTCGGCCGGCCCGGCGACCACGGGCAGCCCGCAGGCGTCCGCGGTCAGTCCGCACAGCAGGGCGTTGCGGGCGCCCCCGCCCACGAGGTGCACGACGTCGACGGGGTGGTCGGCGAGCCGCTCGGCCTCCGCGACCGCCCTGCGGTGGGCGAGGGCGAGGGAGTCGAGGACGCAGCGGGTGATCTCGGCGCGGGAGCCGGGCACCGGCTGGCCCGAGGCCTCGCAGGCCGCCGCGATCCGCTCCGGCATCCGGTCCGGCGCGAGGAAGGCCGTGTCGCCCGCGTCGATGACCGACCGGAGCGCGGGCACCTCGGCGGCCTCCCGCAGCAGCTCGTCCAGGTCCGGGTCGCCCCAGGCCCGCAGGCACTCCTGGAGCAGCCACAGCCCCATGATGTTGCGCAGGTAGCGGACCGTTCCGTCGAGCCCCAGCTCGTTGGTGAAGTTGGCGGCGCGGCTGTCCTCGGTGAGCACCGGAGCGTCCAGCTCCAGACCGGCCAGCGACCAGGTGCCCGTGCAGATGTACGCGAACCGTTCCCCGGAGGCGGGCACGGCGGCCACCGCGGACGCCGTGTCGTGCGAGGCGACGGTCGTCACCGGCACCGGCCCGCGCAGCCCGGTCTCCCGCAGCACCTCGGGCCGCAGCACACCCGCCGGATCCCCGGGGCGGCGCAGCGGCGCGAACAGGTCCAGGTCGACACCCAGCCGGGCCGCGACCTCGTACGACCAGTCGTGCGTGCGCGGGTCGACGAGCTGGGTGGTCGAGGCGTTGGTGAGTTCGGTGCCCTGCTCGCCCGTGAGCCAGTACGCCAGCAGGTCGGGGATCAACAACAGGCGCCGCGCGGAGGAGAGTTGGGGAGAGGAGCGGGAGGCCGCCAGTTGGTACAGCGTGTTGAAGGGCGCGTACTGGATGCCGGTCGCCGCGTACAGCTCGGCGGCCGGCACCGTCGCCCACACCTTCCGCGCCACGCCCTCGGTGCGCGCGTCGCGGTAGTGGACGGGGTTGCCGAGCAGGGCGCCGTCCGCGTCGAGCAGTCCGTAGTCCACGGCCCAGCCGTCGATGCCGACGGAATCCACCCGCCCCGCCGCCCTCAGCCCGTCGAGCACTCCGGCGTACAGGGCGAGCACGTCCCAGCGCAGCCCCTCGGGAAGCCGTGCCGGCCGGTTGGGGAAGCGGTGCGCCTCGGTCAGCGCCAGCCGGTCGTGGCCGACCCGCCCGACCATGACCCGGCCGCTGGACGCGCCGAGGTCGACGGCGGCGTACGCCCTCACGTCCGGGCTCATCGCAGGAAGGCGGCCGCGACACCGGCGTCGACGGGGACGTGCAGCCCCGTGGTGTGGGTCAGCTCCCCGCCGGTCAGCGCGAAGACGGCGTTCGCCACGTGCTCGGGCAGCACCTCCCGCTTCAGCAGCGTCCGCCCGGCGTAGAACTCGCCGAGCTTGTCCTCCGGCACTCCGTACACGGCGGCCCGTTGCGCGCCCCAGCCGCCCGCGAAGATCCCGGAGCCGCGGACGACTCCGTCCGGGTTGACCCCGTTGACCCGGATCCCGTGTTCGCCCAACTCGGCTGCCAGCAGCCGTACCTGATGCGCCTGGTCGGCCTTGGTGGCCGAGTAGGCGATGTTGTGGGGCCCGGCGAACACGGCGTTCTTGGAAGCGATGTAGACGATGTCTCCGCCCAGCCCCTGGGCGATCATCACCCGCGCCGCCTCCCGCGAGACCAGGAACGACCCGCGCGCCATGATGGCGTGCTGGCGGTCCCAGTCCTCGGCCGAGGTCTCCAGCAGCGGCTTGGAGATCGAGATGCCGGCGTTGTTGACGACCAGGTCCACCCCGCCGAAGGCGAGCAGGGCGGCCTCGAAGGCATCCGCGATCTGCTCCTCGTCCGTCACGTCCACCGGAACGGCGACCGCCTTGTCGGGCCCGCCGAGTTCCCCGGCGACGGCGGCGGCGCTCCGGCCGTTCATATCGGCGACGACGACGCACGCGCCCTCGTCGGCGAGCCGTCGCGCGATGGCCCTGCCGATGCCGCTGCCCGCGCCGGTGACGAGCGCGACGCGTGCCGCGAGCGGCTTCGGCGCGGGCATCCGCCGGAGCTTGGCCTCCTCCAGCTCCCAGTACTCGATGCGGAACTTCTCCGACTCCTCGATCGGCGAGTACGTCGACACGGCCTCCGCGCCCCGCATGACGTTGATCGCGTTGACGTAGAACTCGCCGGCCACCCGGGCCGTCTGCTTGTCCTTGCCGAAGGAGAACATGCCGACGCCCGGCACGAGAACGATCGCCGGGTCCGCGCCGCGCATCGCGGGGGAGTCGGGCCGGGCGTGCCTTCGGTAGTAGGCGGTGTACTGCTCGCGGTACTCGGCGTGCAGCTCCTTCAGCCGGGCGATCGCCTGCTCCGGCGGAGCCGTCGGCGGCAGGTCGAGCACGAGCGGCCGGACCTTGGTCCGCAGGAAGTGGTCGGGGCAGGAGGTGCCGAGCGCGGCGAGCCGCGGATGCCCGGCACGGGAGAGGAAGTCCAGTACCACGGGAGCGTCGCTGAAGTGCCCGACCTGCGCCCTGTCCTGGGAGGCGATCGCGCGCACGTACGGCGCGACGGCCGCGGCCCGCTTCCGCCGCTCACTCTCGGGCAGCGCCTCGTACCCCTCGACGACCGCCCCGAACGGCTCGGGCCTCCCGCGTTCGGCGAGGAAGGCCTCGGCGGCGCGGATGATGTGCAGCGAGTTGCGCTCGCACTCCTCGGAGTCCGCGCCCCACGCGGTGATCCCGTGCCCGCCGAGCACGCAGCCGATCGCCTGCGGATGGGCCTCCCTGACCGCGGCGATGTCCAGCCCGAGCTGGAATCCGGGCCGCCGCCAGGGCACCCACACCACACGGTCCCCGAAGCACTCGGCGGTCAGCTTCTCCCCGTCGGCGGCGCAGGCGAGCGCGATACCGGAGTCGGGGTGCAGATGGTCCACGTGCGGGGCGCCGACCAGCCCGTGCATGGCGGTGTCGATGGAGGGCGCCGCTCCCCCCTTGCCGTGCAGGCAGTAGTCGAACGCGGCGACCATCTCGTCCTCGCGCTCGACACCGGGGTAGACACCGGCGAGCGCCCTCAGCCGGTCCAGCCGCAGCACGGCGAGGCCGGCCTCGGTGAGTGTCCCGAGGTCGCCTCCGGAGCCCTTCACCCACATCAGCTCGACGTCGTCGCCGGTGACGGGATCGGTGCCGACGCCCTTCGCGGACGCGTTGCCGCCCGCGTAGTTGGTGTTGCGCGGATCGGCACCCAGCCGGTGGGACCGGGACAGAAGGGCGGAGGCTTCAGGGTGAAGTGGCATGGGGTTCCCTTCAGGAGAGGGGCGTGCGGGGGAGGGGGGAGGGAAGTACGCGAAAGGGCATGGGCGCTTCCCGGAACTAAGCTCCCCACCCCGCCTGTTGACCGCCGACCCGCTCGGCGGCGATCTTCTCCGCCCACCCCGACCGGCGGTACGCCGCGAGCGGATCGGGATCCAGCCCCATCTCCTCCCGCACCTCACGCAGCAACGGCCGGACATCCGTGTTGTACGCGTCCATCAACACCGCGTTGGCCTCCAGCACGTCCCCAGAGACCTGCGCGGCGGCCAGCGCCTCGCGGTCCGTCAACAGGGCCTTTGCCGTGGCCTCCTGGACGTTCATCACCGACCGGATGATCGCCGGGATCTTCGCCTCGATGTTGTGGCACTGGTCGAGCATGAACGCGACCCCGGACGTCAGTCCGCCCCCGCGCACCACCTCGTACAT
>NZ_NNBK01000018.1:36372-113355 GCF_002803075.1 Streptomyces sp. CB01373
CCGGAAGAGCTGGAAGGGATCGGCCGCGCCCACCATCAGGTCGTCGTCGGCGTAGAACCGGGAGTTGAAGTCGAACCCGCCGAGCCTTTCCTCCCGCAGCAGGGTGGCGACGATGAACTCGATGTTCGTGCCCGGCGCGTGGTGCCCGGTGTCCACCACGACCCGCGCCTTTGGGCCCAGCTTCAGGCAGTGCGCGTACGCCGTACCCCAGTCCGGGACGTCCGTGGTGTAGAAGGCCGGCTCGAAGAGCTTGTACTCCAGCAGCATCCGCTGACCCTCGCCGAGCCGCTCGTACACCTCGGCCAGCCCCTCGCCCAGCCGGTCCTGCCGTCCCCGTATGTCGTCCTGGCCGGGGTAGTTCGTGCCGTCGGCGAACCAGAGCTTCAGATCGTTCGATCCGGTGGCGTCCATGATGTCGACGCACTCCAGCAGATGGCCGACCGCCTTGCGCCGCACCGCCGCGTCCGGATGGCAGATGCTGCCGAGCCGGTAGTCGTCGTCCTGGAAGGTGTTGGAGTTGATCGCGCCGAGCCTCAGACCGCGGTCCTCGGCGTGCCGGGCGAGCGCCGCGTAGTCGTCCACCTCGTCCCACGGGATGTGCAGGGCGACGGTCGGCGCGACACCGGTGACGGCGTGCACCTGGGCCGCGTCGTCCACCTTCTCCCACGGCGTACGCGGCACGCCCGCCTGCGCGAACACCTTGAAGCGTGTCCCCGAGTTCCCGTACGCCCACGACGGCGTCTCGACGGCCTGGGTCCTGAGGGCGGCCTTCACCGCGGCGAGGTCGGTCACTGCGAGGCTCCTGTGACGGCTTTTGGGACGGCTTCGAGAACCAGCTCCGAACGAGGTCTGAGCCGGCTCCCGCAACCGGTGCGTATGAATCGATTCAGCAATTTGAAGCTATGAGCCGCCGGTGAGGGTGTCAACCCTTCCGGTAGGGGCGACGCACCGTAATGCCCTGAGCTTGCACCCGGTTGTCGATCCCGCACTGTTTTCGATCCGCACCCATTGACGTGACATCCGCTCCCGGCCTAACGTCCCGGCCACCAGGTTGAAACCTTTCACGACGTGGGGCGGCACTCCGCCGGCGTCGTCGAGGAGCCCCCATGACTCACCCGTCCGACACGGGTCCGGCCCCGGTGCTGGCGCTCAGGGACATCTCGAAGTCCTTCGGCGCGGTGCGTGCCCTCAGGAACGTGTCCCTGGAACTGCTTCCGGGAGAGGTGCACGCCCTCGCCGGGGAGAACGGCGCGGGCAAGTCGACCCTCATCAAGATCCTCGCCGGGGTGCACCGGCCCGACGCCGGCCAGGTGCTGTTCGACGGCGAAACCGTCGTCTTCCACGGTCCCGGAGACGCCCGGGACGCCGGTATCGCCGTGATCTACCAGGAACCGACGCTCTTCCCCGATCTGTCGATCGCCGAGAACATCTTCATGAGCCGCAGGCCCCGGCGGGCTCTGGGCCGTATCGACCACGACGCCACCCGTGAGGCCACCCGAGCCCTGATGGGGCGGCTCGGTGTCGACCTCGACCCCGACCGTCCCGCGCGCGGACTGTCCATCGCCGACCAGCAGATCGTCGAGATCGCCAAGGCGCTCTCCTTCGACGCCCGCGTCCTGATCATGGACGAGCCGACCGCGGCCCTGACCGGCAGTGAGGTCGCCCGCCTGTTCGGCGTCGTGCGCGCCCTGCGCGACCAGGGCGCCGCGGTGCTGTTCATCTCGCACCGCCTGGAGGAGATCTTCGCGATCTGCCGGCGGGTGACGACCCTGCGCGACGGCGCCCGGATCGCCGTCGAGCCGCTGGACGGCATGACCGAGGACGACCTCGTGCGGCGCATGGTCGGCCGCGACCTCGACGAGCTCTACCCCAAGCAGGACGTGACACCGGGCGGCATCGCGCTCAGCGTGCGCCGGCTGACCCGCGAGGGCGTCTTCACCGACGTCTCCTTCGACGTGCGGCGCGGCGAGATCGTGGGCCTGGCCGGACTGGTCGGCGCCGGGCGCACGGAGGTCGCCCGCGCCGTCTTCGGCATCGACCGGTGGGACGCCGGCGAGGTCGAGGTCGACGGACGCCGGCTCACCAATGGCGCCCCGTCCCTCGCGATGGCCGCCGGGCTCGCCCTGGTCCCCGAGGACCGGCGCGCCCAGGGCCTGGTGATGAACATGTCCATCGAGCGCAACATCGGCCTCACCGGACTCCGGACGACCGTGAGGGCCGGACTGATGGACCGCGGCGCGGAACGCAGCCGCTCCCTGGACTGGGCGGTCAGGCTTCGGGTCAAGTACGCCAGGATCGCCGACGCCGTCTCCACGCTCTCCGGCGGCAACCAGCAGAAGGTCGTCCTCGCCAAGTGGCTCGCCACCGGCCCCAGGGTGCTCATCGTCGACGAGCCGACCCGCGGCATCGACGTCGGCACCAAGGCCGAGGTGCACCGGCTGCTCGGTGAACTGGCCGCCGACGGGGTCGCCGTCCTGATGATCTCCTCCGACCTGCCCGAGATCCTCGGCATGGCCGACCGGGTGCTCGTGATGCACGAGGGCCGGCTGACCGCCGAGATCCCCCGCTCCGACGTCACCGAGGAAGCCGTGATGGCCGCGGCCACGGGGAGGGCGGCGTGACCACGACCGCCCCTGACCCCGCCCCCACCGCCGAGGCGCACCGGTCCAGCGGCACCCGCCTGGTCGACCGGGTGTTCAGGATGCGTGAACTCGCCATCCTGGTCGTCCTGCTGGCGCTGATCGCCGTCGCCCAGGCGGGCAACAGCGCGTTCCTGTCCGAGCAGGGCGTCAAGGACCTGCTGCTGAACGCGACCATCCTGGTGCTCGTCGCCACCGGCCAGTCCCTGGTCGTCATCACCCGCAACGTCGATCTGTCGGTCGGCTCCACGCTCGGCATCAGCGCCTTCGCCGCCGGTACATGGCTGCAGGGCGGCGGGAACTCCGTGGTGGCCGTCGTCCTCGCGGTGCTCACCGGGGTCGGCTTCGGCCTGCTGAACGGACTGCTCGTCAGCCTCGGCCAGGTACCCGCGCTCGTCGTCACCCTCGGCACGCTCTACATCATCCGCGGCATCGACTCCGTCTGGGTCGGCTCCCGCCAGATCACCGCGGCCGACCTGCCCGGCGGTTTCGTCGACTTCGGCTCCGGCGGCATCCGGATGGTGCCGTACCTGGCGCTGATCGCCCTCGCCGTCCTGGTGGCGACGGCGTACTGCCTCAAGCACTACGGCAGCGGCCGCGAGCTGTACGCGCTCGGCTCCAACCCGGAGGCCGCCCGCCTCGCCGGCATCCCGGTGCGCAAGCGCGTCCTGGCCGCCTACACCTTCTGCGGCGGACTCGCCGGTCTCGCCGGGGCGATGTACCTGGCCCGGTTCGGCAGCGTCGACTCCGGCACCGGCAGCGGATACGAACTCACCGTCGTCAGCGCGGTGGTGGTCGGCGGCGTGGTCTTCAACGGCGGCTCCGGCAGCGTGTACGGCGCGGCCCTCGGCGCCCTGCTGCTGACCTCCGTGAACAGTGTGCTGCCCGCACTCGGCGTCAGCTCCGTCTGGGTGCTGGCGATCAACGGCGTCCTGCTCCTGCTCGCCATCGCGGTCGACCGGGTCGTCGCGCTGCGCGTGGCCTCGGCCCTGAAGAAGAGGAACGTCCGCCATGGCTGACTCCGCCCTCTCGCGAGCCGTGCGCTGGGACACCGTCGTCGGTGCCCTGCTCGTCGTGGTCCTGCTGTTCTCCTTCGGCCTCGTCGACGGTTTCGGCAACGCCCTCAACCTGTCGTTCCTGATCGGCAACACCCTGCCGATCGCGCTGATCGCCCTGCCGATGACCCTGCTGGTGGTCTCCGGTGAGATCGACCTGTCGGTGGCCTCCACCGCCGGACTGTCCGGCGCGGTGATGGGCGCCCTGTGGAACCAGGGCATGGCGATCGAGACGATCATCCCGCTGTGCCTGCTGCTGGGCGCGGTGTGCGGTCTGGCCAACGGCCTGCTGGTGACCAGGCTCGGACTGCCGTCCCTCGCGGTGACAATCGGCACCCTCGCCGCCTACCGCGGCATCGCGCAGATCGTGCTCGGCTCCGACGCGGTGACCGACTTCCCGGACCAGTACCTGGACTTCGCTGCCGGACGCGTCGGCAACACCTTCCTGCCGCAGGCGTTCCTGCCCTTCCTGCTCCTGCTGGCGATCGCCGTCATCACCCTGCACGCCACCCCCTTCGGGCGAGCGCTGTTCGCGATCGGCGCCGGCGAGGAGGCGGCCCGGTTCGCCGGCATCCGGGTCAGGCGCGACAAGCTGATCCTGTTCGTCGCCACCGGCTTCATGTCCGCCCTGACCGGCGTCTTCTGGGCCCTGCACTACGCGAGCGCCCGTTACGACAACGCCACGGGACTCGAACTCTCCGTCGTCGCCGCGGTGTTGCTCGGCGGCATCGACTTCGACGGCGGGAGGGGCACGCTCGGCGGCGCCGTCGCCGGTGTCTTCCTGCTCGGCGCGCTGCAGAACGTGATGAGCCTGCTGAACGTCTCCGCCCAGTCGCAGATCGTCGTCACCGGCGTCCTGCTCGTCGTCTCCGTGCTCGGCCCGCGGGTCGCGCGCCAGGTCTCCGCCGCCAGGAGCGCGCGCCGAGCGGCCTCGGCGCCCGAGCCACCCAAGTCAAAGGTGACCACACCGACTTCGTAGCCCGCTCCGCCCACCCCGCCGCCCCCGTAAAGGACTTCACCATGCGCACGTCGACGATCCGCCGCACCTGCGCGGCCCTCGCCGCCGCGACCTCCCTCGCCCTGGCCGCCACCGCCTGCGGCGGCACCACCAAGAACGACGTCGGCAAGGACAGCGGCGCCGCCGCCTCCTCGGCCGGCCAGGCCGACCCGGACGCCCCGACCAAGAAGGGTTTGACCGTCGGCTTCCTGCCCAAGCAGGTCAACAACCCCTACTTCACGTCCGCCGACAACGGCGGCAAAAAGGCCCTGGAGGAACTGGGCGAGAAATACAAGGAGGTCGGACCGTCCAGCGCCACCGACACCTCCGGCCAGGTCTCCTACGTCAACACCCTCACCCAGCAGCAGGTCGACGCGATGGCCGTGTCCGCGCAGGACCCGGGCGCCCTGTGCACCGCGCTGAAGCAGGCCATGAAGAACGGCATCAAGGTCGTCACCTACGACTCCGACACCAAGCCCGACTGCCGAAACGCCTTCGTCTCCCAGGCGTCCGCCGAGGACCTCGGCCGCACCGAGGTGCAACTGCTCGCGCAGCAGATCGGATTCAAGGGCGAGATCGCGATCCTGTCCGCCGCGCAGACCGCGACGAACCAGAACACCTGGATCGACTACATGAAGCGGGAGCTGAAGGACCCCAAGTACAAGGACGTCGAACTGGTCAAGGTCGCCTACGGCAACGACGACGCGCAGGCGTCCTTCCAGCAGACCCAGGGCCTGCTCCAGCAGTACCCGAACCTGAAGGGGATCATCTCCCCGACCACCGTCGGCATCAAGGCCGCCGCCCAGTACCTGTCCGGCTCCAAGTACAAGGGCAAGGTCAAGCTGACCGGCCTCGGCACCCCCAACGACATGCGCACATACGTCAAGAACGGCACCGTCGAGGCCTTCGAGCTGTGGGACCCGGCCAAGCTCGGCGAGCTGGCCGCGTACACCGCGGTCGCCCTCTCCTCCGGGCAGATCACCGGCAAGGAGGGCGAGACCTTCAAGGCCGGCGCCATGGGCTCGTACACCATCGGCAGGGACGGCCTGATCAACCTCGGCAAGCCGACCGTCTTCGACAGCAAGAACATCGACCAGTTCCACTTCTAGCGCCGGGGCACCAGTGTCACCGAGCGCGCCTCGTCCCCCCGCCCGTGACCCGCGCAGATGTGCGGTGCCGTGACGGTAATGTGAAGGCCCGCCGCCGCCCCTCGCATTCCTGGAGGTTTCCGCTCGATGGCCCCATCGGTGGGTATCAAGGACGTCGCACGCGCCGCCGGTGTCTCCGTGGGCACGGTCTCGAACGTCATCAACCGTCCGGAGACCGTCGCCACCGAGACCCGGGCCCGCGTGCAGTCCGCGATCGACCGGCTCGGCTACGTCCGCAGCGAGTCCGCGCGCCAACTGCGGGCCGGCCGCAGCCGGATCATGGGACTGCTCGTCCTCGACATGGGCAACCCCTTCTTCGTGGACGTCGCCCGGGGCGCCGAGCGGGCGGCCCGCGCGGCCGGGCTCGGCGTGATGGTCTGCAACAGTGCGCAGAGCCCCGGCGAGGAGGCCGAGTACCTGTCCCTCTTCGCCGAACAGCGGGTGCGCGGCGTCCTGCTCACCCCCGCCGACACCACCGGCCGCAACATCGCCGCCCTCCGCCGCCACGGCATCCCCTTCGTCCTGGTCGACCGGGTCGCCGAGGGCGCCACCGAGTGCTCGGTCTCCGTGGACGACGTGGCGGGCGGCGCGCTCGCGGTACGGCACCTGGTCGACGCGGGGCACCGCTCCCTCGCCTACGTGAGCGGCCCGCCCGGCCTGAACCAGGTGCGCGACCGCCGTACCGGCGCCCAGAACGCCCTCGCCGAGGCGGGACTCGGACCCGACGCGCTGCGCGAGCTGCCCACCGAGCGCCTCGACGTGGCCGCCGGACGAGACGCGGGCGCCCGCCTCCTCGGCCTCGCCGGCCGGCCCACGGCCGTCTTCTGCGCCAACGATCTCCTCGCCCTCGGCGTGCTGCAGTCCATGTACGCGGCCGGGGTCCGGGTCCCCGAGGACCTCGCCATCGTCGGCTACGACGACATCGAGTTCGCCGCCGCCGCGGCCGTGCCGCTCACCTCGGTCCGCCAGCCCGCCGTCACCATGGGCGCCCTGGCGGCGGAGCTGCTGCTGGAGGAGACCGGGCAGCCGGCGGCGCACGAGCACCGGCGGGTGGTGCTCCAGCCGGAACTGGTGGTACGCAGCTCCAGCCTGCCCGGGCGACCACCGGCCGCCCAGTGACGCGTCCACCGCGCGCTCCGCACGAATTCCCGGTCCCCGCGGTCGGGCGGCGGAGGAACATGTGCTGAACTGGGACGCGGCCGTAAACCCTCCGTCCCGGGAGAACCCTTGACCGTCAGCTACCGCCACCCCGGCGTCGTCCTCACCGACCGCACCTTCACCGTGCCGCTCGACCACGACGACCCCGCCGGGGAGACGATCGAGCTCTACGCACGTGAGGCCGTCGCGCGGGACAAGGCCGGCCAGGACCTGCCGTGGCTGATCTACCTCCAGGGCGGTCCCGGCTTCGGGGCGAACCGTTTCATCGGACGGCAGGCCTGGTTCGGCCGGGCCCTGGAGGACTACCGGGTCCTGCTCCTCGACCAGCGCGGCACCGGCCACTCCACGCCCGCCAACCGCCAGACGCTGCCCCTGTGCGGCGACGCCGCCGCACAGGCCGACTACCTCACGCACTTCCGCGCCGACTCGATCGTCCGCGACTGCGAGGCGATCCGCCCCGAGGTGACCGGCGGCGCTCCCTGGACCGTCCTCGGGCAGAGCTTCGGCGGCTTCTGCACCGTGAACTACCTGTCCACGCACCCCGAGGGCATGGCCGCCGCCCTGATCACCGGTGGCCTGCCCTCGCTCGACGCCCACGCCGACGACGTCTACCGGGCCGCCTACCCGCGCATCGAGCGCAAGGTCGCCGCCCACTACGCCCGCTACCCGCAGGACGTCGACCGCGCCCGCCGCATCGCCGACCACCTGCTCACCCACGACGTGGTGCTCCCGAACGGCTACCGGCTGACCGTCGAGGCCTTCCAGTCGCTCGGCATCATGCTCGGCGGCGGCGACGGCAGCCACCGACTCCACTTCCTCCTCGAGCACGCCTTCGTCCGCACCCCGGGCGGGCCGGAACTGTCCGACGCCTTCCAGGAGGAGGTCCAGGGCCTGCTGTCGTACGCGGGCCACCCGCTGTACGCCCTCGTCCACGAGGCCATCTACGGCCAGGACACCCGCCCCACCGCATGGTCGGCCGAGCGGGTCCGCGCGGAGTTCCCGCAGTTCGACGCCGCCAAGGCCCTCGCCGGCGACGGGCCGGTGCTGTTCACCGGCGAGACCGTGCACCCCTGGATGTTCGACTGCGACCCGGCGCTGCGCCCGCTGCGCGAGACCGCCGAACTGCTCGCCGCCCGCACCGACTGGCGGCCCCTGTACGACCCCGCCCGCCTCGCCGCCAACGAGGTCCCGGTCGTCGCGGCCGTCTACCACGACGACATGTACGTCGACACGGCCCACGCCCTCGCCACCGCCCGCGCGATCGGTGGCCTGCGCACCTGGGTCACCGACGAGTTCGAGCACGACGGCGTCAGGGCGGGCGGTCCCCGCGTCCTGGACCGGCTGCTCGGGCTCGTCCACGGCGACGTCTGACGCCGGCGGGATCGGCCGGTCCGGGGCCCCTCACCTGCCGCGGCACTAGGATGCCGGGGAGGTGCGGGGGAACGGGGTGGGGAAGCGATGTCCGGTACGGGTGACGAGGAAGTCCTGGCACGGAGCTTCGAGGAGCACCGCCCGCAACTGCGGGCGGTGGCCTACCGCATGCTCGGCTCGGTGCCCGAGGCCGAGGACGCCGTCCAGGAGGCCTGGCTGAGGCTCACCCGCACGGACACCGGCTCCATCCGCAACCTCGGCGCCTGGCTCACCACCGCGACGGGCCGGGTCTGCCTCGACCTGCTGCGCTCGCGGAAAGCCCGCCGCGAGGAGCCGATCGACGACACCTTCGTCCCGGACCCGGTGATCCGGCCCCTGACCCCGGCCGACCCGGAGCAGGAGGCGGTCCGGGCCGACTCGGTCGGGCTCGCCCTGCTAGTCGTCCTGGAGACTCTTCAGCCCGACGAGCGGCTGGCGTTCGTGCTCCACGACCTGTTCGCGGTGCCCTTCGACGACATCGCGCCGGTCGTGGAGCGCAGCGCCACCGCCACCCGGCAGCTTGCCAGCCGCGCCCGCCGCCGGGTGCAGGGCGCCACCCCGTCCGCCGAGGCCGACCTGGCCCGGCAGAAGCAGGTGCTCGACGCCTTCCTCGCGGCCTCGCGCGGCGGCGACTTCGAGGCGCTCGTGGCCGTACTCCACCCGGACGTGGTGCTGCGGGTCGACGCCGGCGCGCTCGTCCGGGGCGCGGCCGCCTCCAAGGTGGTCCGCGGTGCGACGACGGTGGCCGCGCAGGCCCTCACCTTCGCGCAGTACGCGGGGACGGCCCGCCTGGTGCTGGTCAACGGCTCGGTCGGGGTGGCCAACGCCCCCGAGGGCGGGCCGCGTTCCGTCATGGGCGTCGTCGTCGCCGACGGCCGGATCACCCACCTCTACATCCTGGCCGACCCCGAACGGCTCGGGCACCTGGACCTGACCGCAGCCTGGGCGGGCTGAACGGCCGCGGCCCGAAATCCGGTTGCCCGACGGGCGACGGCCCCTCTTGACCTTGGCCTCCTTGCCGACCGCGCTCAGCAGGATCACCAGAGTCAAGGCGGGCACCACTGTCCATGCCGGCGCCGCCGGACAGCCGTGATGCCGGGCGATGGCCTCCTGGAGCGGCAGGTTGAGAGCGGCGATCAGGTTCCCGAGCTGGTAGGTCACGCCCGACCTCGCCCGGCTTGACCTTACCCTCGAGGGCAAGGTTTAGCGTTCTTCGAGGTGAGAGGCATGCGGATCAGTGAGCTGGCTCGCCGGGCGGGCGTGACGACGAAAGCGGTGCGCTACTACGAATCGCTGGGCTTGCTCACGCCCGGACGGCTGGCCAATGGCTACCGGGACTACGACGAGCACGACGTACGACTCACGCAGGAGATCAGAGCGCTGGGCAGTCTCGGAATTCCTGTTGAGCGTACCCGCCCGTTCCTGGAGTGCCTCACGGCCGGCCATCGACACGGCGACGACTGTCCGGCCTCGCTGGCCGGTTACCGGGACGCGATCGCCGAGCTCACCCAGCGGATCGAGGGACTCACGGCCCGTCGGGCGGTACTGGTCGCGCACCTGCGTCAGGCCGCCCACCGCGGCAGCCGCGTCTCACCGGCCAACGGAGAAGAGGACCTGATGACCGACTACACGAGCTTGCCCGCCGGCCTGCCCGTACCCGAGGACGACGGCGCAGCCGCACATCTGCTCGGCACTGAGGTGCCGCACCTGGAACTCCGGAGCACCGGCGGCACGGCCGTCCGCCTCGACGCGCTCGGCGCGGGCCGCACGGTGATCTACATTTACCCGCTCACCGGACGCCCGGGCGTCGACCTGCCCGACGGCTGGGACTCGATCCCCGGTGCACGCGGCTGCACCCCTGAGGCATGCGGCTTCCGCGATCACTACCAAGGTCTCCTCGCCGCCGGCGCGGACGGGGTGTTCGGCCTTTCCAGCCAGGAGGCCGACTATCAGCGTGAGGTCGTCGAGCGGCTCAACCTGCCGTTCCAGATGCTCTCCGACCCCGCACGGAGCCTGGCACGGGAACTCGGCCCGCCCACATTCGAGACCAGTGGGCTGACGCTCTACAAGCGGCTGACTCTGATCATCCGCGACGGCGTGGTCGAGCACGTCTTCTATCCGGTCTTCCCCCCGAACGAACATGCCGACCAGGTACTGACCTGGCTCCGCGACAACTCCCTGTAGAAGTCGGCGATCGCATCCGGGAACGGCGGAAAAGGTGGTGTGCCGGCTCAGTCCTCCTCGTAGGCTGAACATCATGCAAGATCAGAAAGGCACCCGGCACGACCGCAGCGGACTGCGCGGCGACTGCGCACGCTGCTTCGGGCTCTGCTGTGTCGCCCTGCCCTTCGCCGCCTCCGCGGACTTCGCCCTGGACAAGCCCGCGGGGAAGCCGTGCCCGAACCTCCGGGACGACCACCGGTGCGGTATCCACACACGGCTCCGGCAGCAGGGCTTCACCGGGTGCACGGTCTACGACTGTTTCGGCGCGGGACAGAAGGTCTCGCAGGTCGTCTTCGGCGGACAGGACTGGCGCACGGGCTCCGGGGAGGACGCCCGGCTGATGTTCGAGGTCTTCCCGGTGGTGCGGCAGCTCCACGAACTGCTGTGGTACGTGACCGAGGCGCTCGACCTGAGCGCCGCCCGCCCGGTGCACGGCGAGCTGCGCCGGGCGCTGGAGCGGACCGAACAGCTCACCCTTCTGCCGCCCGGCGAACTCGTCGCGCTGGACGTCGGCGCGCACCGCCAGGAGGTCAACGTCCTGCTGCTGCGCACCAGTGAGCTGGTGCGCGCCGGGGCGCGGCGCGGGAGGGGGAAGCCGAAGGACCGGCGGGGAGCCGACCTGGTCGGGGCCCGGCTGAAGGGCGCGGACCTGCGCGGAGCCAGTCTGCGCGGCGCCTGCCTGATAGCCGCCGACCTCACCGGTGCCGATCTGCGGGACGCGGATCTGATAGGCGCCGACCTGCGGAACACGAATCTGACGGGCGCCGATCTGACCGGCGCGTTCTTCCTGACCCAGCCGCAGCTCGAAGCGGCCCGGGGCAGCGCCGCCACCCGGCTGCCCGGATCGCTCTCCCGCCCCGCTCACTGGACGGCGGAGAGCTGACTCGACGCCGCCTCCCGGTCGCGGCCCGCCCGGTCGACACGCCCTGCCTGGTTGGCACACCCCCCGATCTTCGATAGGTTAGGCAAGCCTTACCTAAGAAGGAGGTTGAGGGATGGACGAAAGCCAGACCTGGACGGCGGAGCCCGGAGCGGCACAGCGGGCGCGGTCCGTGCTCGCCGCCGCCTGGTCCTGCGCGGTGACCGCGGAGGGCGGACGGGAGGAGTACGTCGGCGCCCACACCGTGCGCGAGGACGGCCGCGTCCTGCTGCACGTGCCCGGGGACAGCGCCCTGCGCGCCGCCGCCCTTCTCGTGCCGCGCGGCGAGCCGTCCGCCGTCCTGGAGTTCGCCGACGTCGCGCCCGTCCCCGTGCGCAACCGGATCCGCGCCCGGCTCTGGCTCGCCGGCCGGCTCGTCCCCGAGGCGGAGCACCTGGTGTTCCACCCCACGCGCGTCGTGCTGCGGCAGCCGCCCGGCGCGGTCGTCGTCGGCGCCGAGGAGTTCACCGCCTCCGCGCCCGACCCGCTCGCCCTGGCGGAGGCCGGCCTGCTCACCCACCTCGCCGACGCCCATCCCGAGGCGGTGGAGCGGCTGACCAGGCTGGTCGGACCCGACAGCCTGCAGGGCGCGGTGCGCGTCCAGCCGCTCGCCGTCGACCGGCACGGACTGACTCTGCGCATCGAGCGCGCCCGCACCCACGGCGACGTACGCCTGCCGTTCCACGCGCCCGCCGACGACCTCACCGCGCTCACCGAACGTATGCACGTCCTGCTGCTCCAGGCGGGCGCCGCCTCCTGCCCGCGCGCCCTACAGCGGCAGCGCGCAGACGGCGACCGGTGAGGGGAACGGCGTACCCGCCAGACGCAGCGAGCCGTTCGCACGGTCGACGTGGAAGACGCTGACCGTGTTCGACTTCTGGTTCGCGGCGAACAGCAGCGCGCCGTTCGGAGAGAACGCGATCTGACGCGGGAAGTCGCCCGCGACCGGCGTCGTGCCCAGCAGCTTCAGCCGGGCCCCGTCCGCGGCGACGGCGTAGCGCGCCAGGGTGTTGTGGCCCCGGTTGGCCAGGTAGGCGAACTTGCCGTCGGCCGTGACCAGGACCTGCGACGGGTAGTTCCTGCCCGCGCCGCCGCCCGTGGACTGTGTCGCGCCGACGGTCAGCCGGCCCGTGGGCCGGTCGTACGCGCACACCGCGAGGGTGTTGTCGACCTCGTTGGCGAGGTAGGCGTACCGGCCGCCCGGGTGGAAGGTCAGCTGACGCGGTCCGGCGCCGGGCCGGGTGTGCGCCTGGGAGACCTCGGTGAGGCGGCCCGTGCGGGTGTTCAGGCGGTACGTGTAGACGGTGTCGGTGCCGAGGTCCACGGCGAGGACATGGCCGCCGTCGGGGCTGGTGATGACCTGGTGGGCATGCGGCCCCTGCTGTCCGGGGCCGGGCCTGGGGCTGGTGTGGGTGACCAGGTCGGCGCGCTCGCCGAGGGCGCCCGAGGCGGCTATCGGGTGCACGGCCACGCTGCCGGAGCCGTAGTTGGCGCTGAGCAGCCAGCGCCCGCTCGGGTGCACGGACAGATGGCAGGGCCCCGAACCGCCGGTGCTCCGGGTGCCGAGGACCCTGCGGTCGGCGAGCCGCACCGCGGTCACGCCGCCGTCCTGCCGCTCGTCGACCGCGTACAGCGTGCGGCCGTCGGGATGCACGGCGAGGTACGACGGGTCGGCGACCCCGGTGATGGCGCCCCGGCCGCCGACGGCGCCCGACACCGGGTCGTACACCGCCAGACCTATGCCCTTGCCGCCGCCCGGCACGGACGTGTAGGTGCCCAGGTACAGGGGCCGGCGACCGGGCGGCCTCGCCGCCGGCTGCCGAGGGCTCTCGGCGGCCTCCGGCGCGCTCACGGGCGTGGAGCCGGACCGGGGTTTCGCGGGCGCCGGGACCGCCAGCACGGCGGCGGCTCCCGTCAGCGCCCCGACGAACTGCCGCCTGCTCCAGCCTGTCCCGGCCTTCCGGCGCCGCCCGAGCGGGGGAGACCCCCGTCGCGACGCCCTCGCACCACTGTCCATGCCCGCACCTCAAGGTCGTCGGCCTGTCCGGTCGTGAACTGCCACCTTGACGCGCACCACCGCTCCCACGCAAACGCGGCGCCCGGCCGCCGAACACCCGAGGCCTGATGGCGACGCCGCCATCGCCACCAGAGCGGCGCCCCTGCTCCGGCCCTCGGCCGGGCCGGCGAACGGCACCGGCGGACCGCCGCACGCGCCTGGTCCGCCGGCCCCTGGGCCCGGTCGCGGCCGGGCAACGGCGGCTTCTCGCGACCGCCGCCGCGCCCAGGCCGTCCCCGACCGGGCCCGGAACCGGCCCCTCGGGTCGCGAGCGGCGTCCTCCGACATGAGGCGGCCGGACCCCGGTGCTCCGCGCAGGGGCCACGACGGTCGGCCGGGTCCGGGTGCACGCGTGGCGGCTCGCGGATCGCCTGCGCCGATGCGTCCCGGATGAGTACGGCGGCAGCCCGGTGCTCCGTACAGAGCGGGGGCGGTCGGCAGGGGCGGCGTGCCCGGGCCGGTTCCGGCCGGGGCGGCGAACGGGCGGGACCGGGCGACTGCCGTGCGCGCTGGGGTCGGCCGCACCGAGGCGCGGGGGCGACCATCGTGCGCGCCGGGGCCGCCGCACCCACGCGTGGCGGCTTGCGGCACGCTCTCTTCGGCGCGTTCCGGATCCGTTCGGTGGCAGCCTCGTGTGTCTACCAGTCCCCGTCCTCCACCGGCTTGCCCGGCGCGTCCTTCAGGGGGCGCACCTGGTGCGGTGACGGCTCCTGCCACGGCTCGTGGTCGTCGCCGAGCCAGTCGCCGGCCGGGCGCACCGCCGACAGCGTGTCGGTGGGGGAGAGGTCCTCGGCGTCCTGGTCGTAGTAGTCGAACCAGGGCAGCCCGGCGCTCGTGTACGCGGCGCGGTCCACGGGCGACGGCGGGGGAGCCTCGCCGGTGATACGGCGCCACTGCGGAGGCGTCACCAGGTGCACGAACACCCGCCCTGCGCGCCGCCCGGACCAGGCGCCCGGCGGCCGGTCGTCCCGGTACACCTCCTGGCGCATGGAGCCGCCGACACCGAGCCCCATGGCGGGCGCGGCCCGGCGGGGCGCGGCAGGCGCGGCGCCGGGCGCGGGCGCCGCGCCTGCCGCCATGGGGGCGCCGCCGCAGATCATGGTCGACCGGTCCGCCTCCCGCCGCTGCCGCTCCTCCTCGCGCCACCGCGCCAGTTCGGCGTCGTTCAGCGGGAACGTCTGCAACTGGACGCCGCCCCACACCTCCTCGCCCGTGACCTGGCCCTCGACGCTCGCCCCCAGGCCCAGCGGCACGGCGACGAACTGGCGCACGGTGCCCTTGCCGGAGTTGATGCCGTCCAGCCAGGGCTGGCGGGGCAGCACCACGTAGTTCTGCGGGTCGCGGGACAGCCGGTCGCTCCACGGCCGGCCCGACACCGCGCACACCTTGCCCACGCCGACCTGAAGGGCGGCCGGCTCGGTCGTGCCCGCGAAGCTCAGCCACATCGCCTCGCGCAGATACACCGGCAGCATCACGCCGCCGTGCGCCCGCCACTGCTCGGGCACCGAGTCCGCGTAGTCGGCCACCCGCCGGACCGGGAACTCGCCCAGCCCCGGCGGCAGCGGATGCGTACCCTTCTCCGGCAGCCGCAGGGTGCGGATGAACCGCACCGCCACACCGCCCGGCAGCCGCAGCGTGTTCCCGTCGATCCGCACCGTCGATCCGGTCATGCCTGCTCCCCTCCCTCACAGGACCGCGCCGTCCTGCGACCGCGCCCCTGACGCACAGAACGCTCCGCGACGCCCGCGCGGTTCCGCCGCTGCCGGACCGGCGCGCCCAGCCGGTCCCCGAGCCGGGTCAGCCGCGGGGCGCGCTCGCGCTGGGCGCGGGTGTAACGGTCCAGCTCCTCCAGGAGCCGGCGGGAACGGTGCTCGGTGTCCATCTCGTCGATGATCCGGTCCACCTCGGTGATCACCGCGCCGTACAGCTGCCACTGGCTCGCGTCCCGCTGCACCTCCTCCAGCAGCAGCCGGGCCACCTTGTCGCGGGCGGCGGAGGTCTGCCGAAGCTGCGCGGCCAGCCGGGACTCGGCCTCCTCCGCGCTCACGCTGACGTCCGTGGTGACCAGCACCGCGAAGCTGACCACCGCGTCGGAGATCTCGCACAGCAGCTCCTGCACCAGGGCACCGGTCTGCGGCGAGAACATCGGCTCGGGGGCCCGCTGCTTCGCCAGGTCCGTGAAGGTGCGCGCCAGCACGCGCAGCACGACCGTGCAGATCTCCAGCGTGTCAAGTCCGGTGCGCAGCACCACCCGGTGCAGCAGGCCCTCGCGCACCCGCGGATTGAGCCGCAGGCTGTCCTCGGCCTGCCTGAGGGCGGCGTCCACCTCGGAGATGTCGTGGTCCAGACGGCGGGCCTCGTGCAGCTGCTCCGCGGCGCGCTCCACGGGCGGATGCCCGGCCGCCTCCTCGGCCATCCGCAGCATCAGCTGCCGCACGCGGCGGGCCAGGCCCTCGATCGACGCTCCGGCCTGTTCGGTCCACACCGGGGGAGCGAGCAGCAGATTGCAGCCGAGGCCGACCACCGCCCCGATCAGCGTCTCCTCGACCCGCGCCGAGGCGGTACTGCCCACGGCGGTGACGCCGAGGACCAGCATCGCGCTGATCGCCACCTCGGGCACGAACTCGTCCACCCGCACCAGGTGCCCGACCGCCAGCGCCGCCAGGATCACCAGGGCGAGGCTCCACCAGGTCAGCCCCACCAGCAGGGAGAAGGCGATGGCCACGAGCACCCCGGCCACCACCGAGTTCACCCGGCGGATTCCGGTGGTCAGCGTGGAGTAGAGGGTCACCTGGACGACGAGCAGAGCCGTCAGCGGCGCGGTCAGCGGCGCGGGCTCCGGACTCAGCCGCAACGCGATCACATACGCGATCGTCGCGGCGGTCGTGGAGCGCAGCGCCTGTACGACCACGGGGTCCCGGTGCCGCTTCACCACCCGAGCCAGGGACGGGGTCCAGTCACGTACCTTCCGCATCCCTTGCGCAGTTCCCCGATCGCGCGGGGCCGAACGTGACCGGGCGGTGCGGTCAGACGTACAGCTTGTCGAGGAAGGCCGCCAGGTTGGCCGTGGTGCGGGCGATCTGCTGCTCCAGCGTGAGGCTCTCCTCGAAGCGCGCGCCGGAGTCCGGGACCTTCTTTCCGCGCACATAGAGCGAGCAGGCGAGGTCGGTGCACATGTACACGCCGACCGAGTTGCCCTCGCGGCCCGCCGCTCCGGCCTTGCGGGCGGTCATCAACGAGACCCCGCCCCCGCGGTGCGTGGTCAGGCACAGCGAGCACATGCTGCGGTGCAGGAACCCGCGCTGCGAGGCGGGGAAGCGCAGGGTCACGCCCATGAGCCGGCCCTCCCGCTCGGTGACCAGATAGCTGCGGTCGGGCGCTCCCGGATCGCGCCAGCCCAGGAAGTCCAGATCGTCCCAGGGGCGGTCACCGAGGTCCCGGGGGACCGACAGGCGCTTGGCCTCGCCCTTGGAGCAGTTCACGAACGAGTCGCGCACGTCCTGCTCGGTCAGTGATCTCATGGGGGCCTCCGGAAATGACAGCACAAGTTGCCTAAGGGGATTAGTTTTGCGGCTAGGGTAAGCAGGAACCGAAAGGGGGGTCCAATGGATTTCGGTGACCCGGACGCGCGGCCGGCGCGGTCCTGGGAGCGGGCCCGGCGCGCGCTGCGGGCCGCGGGCGTCCCGCCGGACCGGCTCGCCCGGCTCCGCGCGCTGGGCGGCGGCACGTACAACAGCGTCGAGGAGCTGTGCCTGGCCGACGGCACCCGGTACGTGCTGAAGGTCCCGCCCGCCTCCACCGCGCCCGGCCTGCGCTACGAGAGGGACCTCCTCGTCGGCGAGGCCGAGTTCTGCCGCGCGGCTGTACGGGCCGGAGTGCCCGCGCCGCGCGTGGTCGCGGAGGGCGAGGACGCGGGCCGGCGCCACCTGCTGATGACCGCCTGCCCAGGCGAGCCCTGGGACGCGTCGGTGACGGACGCCGAAGCGGCCGGCCTGCGCGCCCGCCTCGGCGGCCAGGTGGCCCGGCTCCACCGGGTGACCGGCCCCGGCTTCGGCTACCCCTCCGGCGCGCTCGGCCCGCTCGCCCCCGACTGGCGCACCGCCTTCACCGCCATGTACGCCGCCGTCCTCGACGACGCCCGCCGCCACGGCGCCCCGCTGCCCCGGCCCGCCGACGAGATCGCAGGTACGGCCGAGGCCGCGTACGGCGCCCTGGACGAGATCGCCGTGCCACGCCTGGTCCACTTCGACCTGTGGCCGGGCAACGTCCTGCTCGACCGCTCGGAGGCAGGCGTCCGCATCGGGGGCCTGATCGACGGCGAGCGCATGTTCTGGGGCGATCCGGCGGCAGACTTCGTCTCGCTCGCCCTGCTCGGGGACATCCGCGAGGACGAGGCGTTCCTCGCCGGCTACCGCGCGGCCGGCGGCCGGGCCGAGTTCGGCCGCACCGCCCGCATGCGGCTCGCGCTGTACCGCAGCTACCTCTACCTGATCATGCTCACCGAGACGATTCCGCGCGCCCTGGGGCCGGATCACGAACACTGGGTGCGCGACCATGTCGCCCCCCAACTGTCCGCCGCCGTCGAGGAGATCGGCCGACTTGCCGTCACCTCTTAATTTATTGCGTGGACTAAGGACCGCCAGAAGTCGCGCCCGGACGGCCCGCGGCGGTATGTTGCAGCTCGGGTACGGTTCGGGAGGGAGCCACATGGCGGGGCGGAACGGGCGCACGGTGCGCGATCTCAGAAGGGGCAACCGTTCGGCCGTACTGCAACGGCTCTACTTCGACGGCCCGCTCAGCCGCTTCGAGCTCGGCCCCGCGACCGGCCTCAGCTCCGGCTCGGTCAGCAACGTCGTCGCCGACCTGGTCGCCGACGGCCTCGTCGAGGAGGCCGGCAGCGTCGACTCCGACGGCGGCCGCCCGCGCACCCTGCTGCGCGTCGCGCCGGGCAGCGGCCACATGATCGGCGTGGACGTCGGCGAGACCCGGGTCCGCGTCGAGCTGTTCGACCTCACCCTCACCGAACTGGCACGCACCGAAAGGCCCCTGGAGTCCCAGGGCTACGACGTCGAGGTGATCACCGGGCACATCCGGGACGGGATCGCCGAGGTCCTGGCCGTGGCCGGCCTGCCCCCGGAGCGCCTCCTCGGGGTCGGCATCGGCGTCCCCGGCATCGTCGAGCCCACCCCCGACCGCGGTGCGGTCGTGCACGGGCAGACCATCGGCTGGGACGCGGTACCCCTGGAGTCCCTGCTGCGTGCCGGGTCCCGGCTGCCGGACGGCGTGCCGTACTTCATCGACAACGGCGCCAAGACGCTGGGCCAGGCGGAGATGTGGTTCGGCGCCGGACGCGGCGCCCGCAACGCGGTCGTGGTGCTCTTCGGCTCCGGCGTCGGCGCCTGCCTGGTCACCCCCGAGGTGGAACGCGGCCGGGCCGTGGAGTGGGGGCATCTGACGGTACGGGTACGAGGACGCCGCTGCCGCTGCGGCGCCCTGGGCTGCCTGGAGGCGTACGCCGGTGCGGAGTCCCTGCTCGCCCGCTGGCGCGAGGAGGGCGGCCGGCCGCCGCGGGGCACCGACGAGGAGACCGCGCTCACCGCCCTGCTGGCCGCCGCCTACCCGCCCGAGGGCACCGCCGCCGACCCCGTGGCGGTCGCCGTGCTGGAGGAGACCGCCGAATACCTGGGCGCCGGTCTGTCCGACCTGATCAACCTGTTCCAGCCCGAGCGCATCCTCATCGGCGGCTGGGCCGGCCTCCAGCTCGGCCCCCGCTTCCTGCCCGCCGTACGCCGCCACGCGACCGCCTACGCCCTGCGGCACCCCGCCGAGCGGGTGACCATCGACCTGGGCAGACTGGGCCCGGACGCGGTCACCGTCGGCGCCGCGATCCTGCCCCTCGCCGACTTCTTCACCCGCGGTGGCCGCCGCGCCGAACCGGCCCCCAAGGAACCGGTCCCCGCCTGGCAGACGGCCCTGGAAGAACGCAGGTCGTAGGGGCTGTCGCCGGGGCGCGGGGCGATGGATCATGGGGACGCATCCCTCACCAGGAGTGTGCGAAGGAGTGTTCCGTGACGTATGACATCGCCGGTGTCCGCGCGCAGTTTCCGGCCCTGAAGGCCGGGTGGGCCCATTTCGACGGTCCGGGCGGCAGCCAGACGCCGCAGCCGGTCATCGACGCCGTCGCCGAGGCGCTGGCCGGTCCGCTGTCCAACCGCGGGTCGACGACGCTGGGCGAGCGCAACGCCGAGGACTGCGTCGCCGCCGCCCGGCAGGCCATGGCGGACCTGCTGGGCGCCGAGCCGTCAGGGGTCGTCTTCGGGCGCAGCGCCACCCAGTTGACGTACGACTTCTCGCGCGCCCTGGCCAGGACGTGGGCGCCGGGCGACGAGGTCGTCGTCACCCGGCTCGACCATGACGCCAACATCCGGCCCTGGGTCCAGGCCGCCGAGGCCGTGGGAGCCGTCGTGCGCTGGGCCGACTTCGATCCGGCGACCGGCGAACTGACCGCCGGGCACATCGCCGACCAGCTCTCCGACCGCACCCGGCTGGTCGCGGTCACCGCCGCCTCCAACCTGATCGGCACCCGCCCGGACCTGCCCGCGATCGCCTCCCTGGTCCATGAGCGCGGCGCCCTGTTCTACGTCGACGGCGTGCACTTCACCGCCCATGTCCCGGTCGACCTCGCGGCCCTGGGCGCGGACTTCTTCGCCTGCTCCCCGTACAAGTTCCTCGGCCCGCACCTCGGCGTCGTGGCGAGCCGCCCCGACCTGCTGGAGACCCTGCGCCCGGACAAGCTGCTGCCCTCGTCCGACGCGGTCCCCGAGCGCTTCGAACTGGGCACCCTGCCCTACGAACTGCTGGCCGGCACCCGGGCCGCCGTGGACTTCCTCGCCGGGATGGATGCATCGGCGGGCGGCACCCGGCGGGAGCGGCTCCTCGCCTCCTTCGGCTCGCTCGAACGGCACGAGGACGTCCTGCGCCGCCGGATCGAGGAGGGGCTGTCCCGCCTCCCGGGGATCACCGTGCACTCGCGCGCGGCCGAGCGCACCCCGACCCTGCTGCTGACCGTCGAGGGCCGCAGCACCGTCGACGCCTACCGTCACCTGGCCGGACGCTCCGTCGCGGTGCCCTCGGGCGCGTTCTACGCCCTGGAGGCCTCCCGTCGGCTCGGTCTGGGCGACACCGGCGGCCTCAGGATCGGGCTGGCCCCGTACAACGACGAGGAGGACGTGGACCGGCTCCTGGAGGCGCTCGCGGACTTCCTGCGCACGGCGCCGTAGGCCGGGGAGCGGCCCGCGAGTTCCGCCTCCCCGGGGGTCAGGGCTTGCGGGCCACGCCGCCGTGGATGTCCGTGGGCTCGGGCCTGGTGCCCGGCTCGGGACGCCACAGCGGGCAGGAGACGATGCCGGGCTCGAACAGCTCGAGTCCCTCGTAGTAGGCGACCAGTCGCTCCGGGCTGCGCAGCACGTACGGGACGGCGCCGGTGTCGTCGTAGCCCTGCTGGGCCTCCTTGAGCGCCTGGTCGGTGTCGGTGCTGTCGTAGTGCACGAAGCAGCTGCCGGAGGGCAGGGCGGCCTGGAGGCGGCGGACGATCGACTTGGCCTCCTCGTAGTCCTGGATGTGGCCGAGGATGCCCATCAGCATGAGGGCGACCGGCCGGCCGAAGTCGAGGATCTTGCCGGCCCGCTCGATGATCGCCTCGGGGTCGTGCAGATCCGCGTCGATGTATTCGGTCAGACCCTCGGGGGTGCTGGTGAGCAGGGCCTGGGCATGGCGCAGCACCAGCGGGTCGTTGTCGACGTAGACGATGCGCGACTCGGGGGCGATGCGCTGGGCGACCTGGTGGGTGTTGTCGTAGGTCGGCAGTCCGGTGCCGATGTCGAGGAACTGGCGGATGCCGAGGTCGCCGGCCACGTAGGTCACGGCGCGGATCAGGTACTGGCGGGAGGCGCGGGCCATCGTCCCGATGGTCGGCGCGTGCTCGCGGTAGGCGTCGCCCGCGATCCGGTCGACCTCGTAGTTGTCCTTGCCGCCCATCCAGTAGTTCCAGATGCGGGCCGAGTGCGGCACCGTGGTGTCGATCTTGGACAGCGCGTCCTGGTCCGGGGTGAGCTCGCCGTCTGCCATGGGGGGTCTCCTGCTGTGGGTGCCGCGGTCGGTGTCTGACTTCAACCTAGCGTCAACATCCGTACGCGCGGCCTGAGTTCAGCAGGCTGACGGGGAAGTGCGGGGCCGGGTGGGGGTCCGGGGGTGTCGGGGGCTGCAGGACCCGGGGTCCGAGGGCCGCCACCGCCGCGGACCGGGACCTTCCGATCCCGGTCCGGGTTCGCTCCGGGGTCCGGTTCCGGTCCCGGCTCAGTCGACCAGGAAGTCCGCCTGGCCCGCCTTGACGCCCCGGAGGAACGCGATCATCTCGTCCCGGCTGTAGAGCAGCGCGGGTCCCTCGGGGTCGGTGGACTGGCGCAGGGCCACCGTCCCGTCGGGCAGGCGCTTGGCCTCGACGCAGGAGCCGCCGTTGGTGCCGCTCCAGGGCTTGTGCCAGCCCGCGGCGCCCAGGTCGGCGGCCGGCATGCCGCTGTGGAGGGGGGTGTCGGATGCCATGTATCACAACTCCTCAAGCAGTTCGCCCAGGACGTCCCTGGTGCGTGCGACCGGTTCCGCCTGCACGGACATCCGGTCCAGGACTTCGAGATAGGTCACGACGTCGTCCGGCCGGTCGTAGTACACCGAGCCCGCGAGGTTCTCGGTGTAGACGACGTCGGGCAGTTCGGAGAAGCCGAAGCGGAAGTGGTGGAAGGGGCCGAAGGCGCCCGGGTGGGCCCCCACCGAGTAGGGCATGATCTGCACGCTGACCTTCGGCATCCGGAGCACCTCGACCATGCGGTCGAGCTGGGCCCGCATCACCTCGGGACCGCCGACGGGCCGGCGCAGCACGGTCTCGTCGAGGATGGCCCACACGGCCGGGCCGTCCGGCTTGGCGAGCAGGTCCTGACGTCTCAGGCGCAGGTCGACGCGGCGGGCGATCTCCTCCTTCGACTCGTTGGGGAAGCCGACCCGCATGAGCGCGGTGGCGTACTCGCGGGTCTGCAACAGGCCGGGCACGTAATGGGGTTCGTAGAGGCGGATGACGCTGGCCTCGCTCTCCAGGCTCACGTACGCCTTGAACCACTCCGGCAGCACGTCGCGGTACTTGTACCACCAGCCGGGCCGGTTGGCCTCGCGGGCCAGGGTGACGAAGTCGTCGATCTCCCGTACGGGAACGTCGTAGGTGCGCAACAGCTCCCTGACGTACGGGATGCGCAGGCCGACCTCTGCCTTCTCTATCCGGCGGACCGTCAAGGGGGTGACCTCGATGGCCCGTGCCGCGTCCTCGAAGGAGACCCCGGCCCGCTCCCGCAGGTGCCGCAGACGCTTGCCGAGGACCATCCGCAGGACGGTGGGCGCGCTCCCGCCTGAGCGGTTCTCCCTCACGTCCTACCTCCCGAACGGCCATCGTCGCGTGCAGTGTGACATGTCATCGACGACGCAGACAGGGTGTTGGTGAACGTTCTGAAATTATCAGAACGCAGGTTGCGGGCCGCATGTGTCCGACACCATAGTGACAGGGTGAGCCGTCGTGCAGCGGGCCGTCGGGGCGGCCAACTGCCCTGTTCAGCAAGCTGAATTGACATACCGCCAGATGTGAATGCCCGGCCCCGCACGGGCATGCGACGCGAGACCTGGATGGCCACCGTGACCGACGGACAGTCGAGGAGCCCGGACGACCCCGGACCCGCCCGGGGCGCGCGGACGAGCGCGGCCGTCCGGACGCAGGGTGCCGCCTTCGGACCGATGACGGCATCCGGCGCCCGGCGTCCCGGACCGCCGCCCGCCCCGGCGGACGCCGGGCACCGGCCGGCCGTCGCCGCGGGCCCCGCCGGGACCGGCTCGGACGACCCCTTCCGCATCCGCTCCACCGTGCCCGCCGACCCCTCCTGGGCGGCGGCCGTACGGCGCCTGGTCGCCGGGCAGCTCGCCCGGCTGCCGCTGTCGGCCGATCAGCGCGACGGGGCGGTGCTCGCCACGGACGAGTTGTTCGCCAACGCGGTCAAGCACGCGCGCACCGACCCGGACGACACGGTCACCGTGACCGTGGAGGGCAGCGCTCACGCCCTCCGCGTGACCGTGGCGGACTCCTCGCCGGTGCTGCCCCGCCCACGACCGGCCGACGCGACCGCGGAGTCGGGCCGCGGACTCGCCATCGTGGCCGCCCTGGCCGACGACTGGGGCATGTCCCCACCCGAGCCGGGCCGCCCCGGCAAGAGAGTCTGGTTCACCCTGCGCCACCAAGGAAGCCCGTCCCCATGACGGCCACCCCGGACCACCCCGTGGGCACGCCCAGGACACCCCGCGGCCCGACCGGCGGCCCCGCGACCCCGACACCCCACACGGTCCCGCCTGCCCCCACAACCTCGGTCGGCCCGACACCGGATCAGGCCGGGCCGACGCCGCCGGGCAGGGGCGTCGCGGCGTCGCCGGGCACGCAGGACGTGGTGCTGCCGCCGGTTGGGCAGGACTCGGTGTCGCCGGGTGGGCAAGACGTGGTGCCGCCGGTCGGGCGCGGTGTGGCGTCGCCGGTCCGGCGAGGCGCGGTGCCGCTGGACAGGCTGCCCTCGGACGGGCAGGCCCTGGTGTCGTCGGACGGGCAAGGTGCGATGCCACGGGTGGGACAGGACCCGGTGTCGCCGGGTGACCAGGACGTGTTGCCGTCGGTCGGGCAGAGCATGCTGTCGCGTGGGTGGGACGTGGGGTCGTCGGGCGGCCAAGGGGTGGTGCCGCCGGGTGGGCGAGGTACGGTGGGGCAGGGCCCGGTGTCGTCGGGCAGGCAGGATGTGCTGCCGCCAGGCGGGCGCGGTGTGGTGCCGCCGGTGGGGCAAGGCGCGGTGCTGCACGTGGGGCGAGGCGCAGCGCCCTCGGGCGGGCAGGATGCGGTCCGGCCGGGCGGGCAGCGGGACGCGGTCTTGGCGTCGGGCGGGCAGGAGCTGGTGTCGCCGGTCGGGCCAGGCGCGGGATCCTCGGGTGGGCAGGACGCTGTGCCGCCGGTGGGGCAAGGCGCGGTGCCGCACGTGGGGCGAGGCGCAGCGCACTCGGGCGGGCAGGATGCGGTCCGGCCGGGCGGGCAGCGGGACGTGGTCTTGGCGTCGGGCGGGCAGGACGTGGTGGCGGTCGGTGGTCATGGTGTGGTGGCGTTGGCCGGGGAGGCTGCCTCTCTTGTGGCGGACGAGCTCGTGTGCCGGGCCGAGGCTGATCGGGAGGTGACGAGGGAGGCGGGGTCAGCGCCCACCGCGGAGCGGCGGCGGAAGGTGGCGGAGTGCCGGCGGGGCAACGCCGAGGCCCTCGTGGTGATCGTGCGGCGGCACGGCTGGCCGACCGTGGAGGCCGTGGGCGGGGCCGCTTCGACGGCCGCTCTGATGATCCTGCTGCACGCCCCTGACCTGGACTTCCGGCTGCGCTGCCGGGATCTGATCGCGCAGGCCACCGCGGACGGACGCTGCCCCGCCGTGCACCTGGCCTACATCGCCGACCACTGCGCCGTCGAACTGGGCGAGCCGCAGTTCTACGGCACGCGGATCAACCCCGCCACCCTCCGCCCGTACCCCGTGCGCCGCCCGCAGACCCTCGACGAGCGCCGCCGGGACGTCGGACTCGGTCCGCTGGAGGAACAGATGCGGGCGCTGCGCGCGCACGGCTGACAGCCCCGGGGCCGGCCCGCACGCCGCTCACCCCACCTTGCGGCCCCGCAGCGGCTCCGTGTCCTCGCCCTCGCCCCGCTGCAACCCCTGGAGGAACTCCTGGAGGACCTCGGTCGCCGTACGCTCCGGCCGCCAGCCCAGCTCGACGTGCGCTCGGGTGCAGTCCATCAGGGGCAGGTGGAGGACCGCGTCGAACAACTGGGGCGAGGCGGGCAGCAGCCGCAGCCCCCACGCGGCGGCGATCGCCGAACGGGCGGCGGTGCGCGGCAGCCGTACGGGCCGGGAGCCGAGCAGCTCACCCAGCACCCGCGCGTCCAGCGGCGGCTCGGCGGCCAGATTGAACGCTCCCCGTACCTCGTTCGTGAGCGCCAGCCGGTAGGCCCGGGCGGCGTCGTCCGTGTGCAGCGCCTGCACCCGCAGGCCCGGGATGTCGGGCAGGAACGGCATCAGCTCGGGCCGGGCCAGCTGCCCCGGCAGGAACCGCCCGGCGAAGATCCGCCGCTGCTCGCTCGCCGACTCCCGCTTGAACAGGAAGGCCGGGCGCATCCGGACCACCCGCACATCCGGATGGTCCCGCTCGAAGGTGTCCAGGGCCCGTTCCAGATACGCCTTCTCCCGGCAGTACGCGGCGTCCGGCCAGCCGTGGGTCGGCCACGACTCGTCCACCGCGTGGTCCTTCGGCCCCGGTGAGTAGGCGCCGACCGACGAGGCGTGCACCAGGACCGGCACCCGCGCCGCGGCCACCGCTTCGAAGACCCGCATGCTGCCCAGCACGTTGGTGCGCCAGGTGGCCGCCGGATCGTGCGTGGGCTGGAAGGCCCAGGCCAGATGGATCACCGCGTCGGCGCCCGCGAACTCCCCGGCCAGCCCGGACTGCTCGAAGGACACGTCCACCGCCGACCACTGCGTCTTCGGCGGCGACCACTGCGGGATCCGGCGGGCCAGTCCCCGTATGTACCCGATCTCCGGATCCTCGGACAGGACACGTACGACACTCGTGCCGACATTGCCGGTGGCGCCCGTGACGACGACCCGGCTGCCCGAAGCGCTGCTCACCTTCGGCTCCTCTCGGCGGCGGCTGACAGTGCGCACCACCGAGTACCCGGTCCCGGCCGGCCGACGCGGACCGCACGGACCCGGACCGCCCGGCACGCCTCACGGCGTCCGGCGCTCGCGGGCCCAGTCCAGCAACTGGTCCCCTGTCCACGTGGTCACCACGCGCTCCGGCGGCACGCCGCACTCCTCGGCCCTCGCGCATCCGTGGATCTGCCAGTCCAGCTGGCCGGGCGCGTGGGCGTCGGTGTCGACGGAGAACAGCACACCGGCCTCGACGGCCCGGCGCAGCAGCCGCCGCGGCGGGTCGAGCCGCTCCGGGCGGCTGTTGATCTCCACGGCCGTGCCGGTCTCGGCGCACGCGGCGAACACCGCGTCCGCGTCGAACTCCGACTCCGGACGCCCCCGCCCGGTCAGCAGCCGCCCGGTGCAGTGGCCGAGCACGTCGGAGCGCGGATCGCGTACGGCGGCCACCATGCGGCGGGTCATCGACCGGGCGTCCATCCGCAGTTTGGAGTGCACCGACACCACCACGACGTCCAGCCGCTCCAGCAGCCCGGGATCCTGGTCGAGCGAGCCGTCGTCGAGGATGTCGCACTCGATGCCGGTCAGCAGCCGGAACGGGGCCCAGGTCCGGTTCAGCTCCGCGACCACGTCCAGTTGTTCGCGCAGCCGCTCGGCGGACAGCCCGCGGGCCACCGTCAGCCGCGGCGAGTGGTCCGTCAGCACCGCCCACTCGTGTCCGAGGCGCGCCGCGGTCCGGCCCATCTCCTCGATCGGGCTGCCGCCGTCGGACCAGTCGGAGTGCAGATGGCAGTCACCGCGCAGCAGCGCCCGCAGCCGTTCGCCGCCCTGAGCGAGCGGTTCGCCGGCCTCGTCCTCCAGTGCGCGCAGATAACCGGGCACCTGCCCGGTCAGCGCCTCCCGCACCACCTGGGCGGTCTTCGGGCCGACGCCCTTGAGCGACTCGAGCGTCCCGGCCGCGGCCCGGTCGGTCACCTCCTGCCCGGGCAGCCCGGACAGCACCCGGGAGGCGGTGCGGAAGGCGCGTACCCGGTAGGTCGGCGCCAGGGACCGCTCCAGCAGGAAGGCGATCCGGTCCAGTGCCTCGACAGGGTCCATCGCCACCTCCAACCCCAGGGTTGCCCGGTGCCGCCGGGCCCGCATCACGCGGAGGCCCGACGGCACCGGAAAGCCCGTCGCCGCGGTCGGCGTTCCAGGGCCTGTTGCGAAAGTCGCGTCGTCCGCCCGGAGCGCGGGCCTCGCGGCGTCAGGTGCGTGCTCTGGGGGTCCCCCCTGCTCGAAGAGCTTGGGGGAGCGTGCATGGCGTCGTGGGGCAGGCGGGACTTTCGCAACAGGCCCTAGGCTGGATGACATGACCGAAGTCGCTACGCCCTACATTTCGCGGCCGCGGATCCTTGTGCTGGCCGTGCAGCCGGGCAGTCCGCCCTTCCGGATCGTGGAGATCGACGGCGAGGTGGTCGGTGAGGCGAAGACCGTCATCGACGTACTGACAGCCGCCGCCGCCTTCGGCATCAGCGTCCACGACCTCGACGATCCGGACGTGATCCGCTGGGTCGGCGGCGACAAGTTCACCTGGACCGTGCACTAGCGGCGTGCGCCGACCGCGTGTACCTGCCGCCAGTGCCGGTCCCGGGGCTCAGCCCACCGTCCACTTCTGGTTGGCGCCGCCCGTGCAGGTCCAGATCTGCAGCCGGGTGCCGTTGGCGGAATTGTTGCCGGTGACATCCAGACACTTGTTCGCCTGTGGGTTCACGATGTCGTGCGCGGAGGAGACGACCCACTTCTGGTTCGCACCGCCGCCGCAGTCCCAGAGCTGGACCGTGGAGCCGTCCGCCGTGCCGCGGTCCGTGACGTCGAGGCACTTGCCGAGCGCGCGCAGGGTGCCGTCCGAGCCGACCGTCCACTGCTGGGCGGCGCTGCCGTTGCAGTCGTAGAGCTGTACGGGGGTGCCGTTGGCGGAGTTCGCCGCGGCCACGTCCACGCACTTGCCGGCCAGCCCCCGGATCGGGACGCCGCCGGCGGTGTCACTGGTGGTCACCGAGACCGAGTCGACCACGAGCTGCTGCGGGAAAAAGGTGGAGCCGTCCGGGTCGCCCGGCCAGTAACCGCCCACGGCCAGGTTCAGGATCAGGAAGAACGGCTTGTTGAACACCCACGTCTTGCCACCGAGGTCGGCAGGCGTACGCCGCTGGTAGACGTTGCCGTCCACGGACCAGGTGATCGAGTTCGGCGCCCAGTCGACGGCGAAGGTGTGGAAGGCGTCCGCGAAGGCCTGCCCGTTCGGCAGCGTGTAGCCCGCGCCGATGCCGCCCGAGCCGGAGTAGCCGGGGCCGTGGATCGTGCCGTGGACGCTGGACGGCTCGAAACCGACGTTCTCCATGATGTCGATCTCGCCGGAGTCCGGCCAGTTGACCGGCGTCCCGAGCATCCAGAACGCGGGCCACATGCCCTGCCCCCGCGGGATCTTCATCCGGGCCTCCACGTGCCCGTACTGCGCGGAGAACTTCCCGGAGGTGTTCAGCCGGGCGGAGGTGTACTGGCATGTGCCGTACCAGCACTGGTAGTTGGAGGGATTCTCCCGACGCGCGGTGATGACCAGGTGGCCCTGGCCGTCCAGGGCCGCGTTCTTGTTGCCCGACGTGTAGTACTGCCGCTCGTGGTTGTTGACGTTGTCGCCGGTCTCGATCTGCCACTTGGAGGAGTCGACGGCCGCGCCGGCGGGACCGTCGAAGTTGTCGGAGAACGTGACGGCGGCGGCCGCCTTCGGGGTGGCCGCCGTGGGGGCGGCAGCCTTCGGGGAGTCGGCCTGTGCCGGGCCGATGGCGGCGGAACCGGCCAGGACGGCGGACAGGGCGGCGAACAGGCATCTGCGGAGCAGGCGTGGACGTGCCACGGCTCTCCCTTCCGTGCGGCAGCCCGGGCCCGGGCCGCCGACCGTTGTGGGGGGTGAATGTGTCGCCCTTGATTCAAGGAGTGAGATAAGGGAGCGTCAATACATGGTACGGACCAATTCCGGCCATCACTCACGCGGCTTGCGCGCGTGCACGGCCCGGCCCATGCGCCGGCCCAGGAGTAACCAACCCAGCAGCGCGCCCGAGGTGTTGAGGATGACGTCGTCGATGTCGAAGGCCCGCCCGGTGATCAGCGCGCCCTGCGCGAACTCCACGAGCAGCATCACCGTCGCGGTGAGCAGCAGCACTGGCAGGACTTTGCGCGCCCCCGGTGCCACCACCGGTACCAGCACGCCGAACGGCACGCCGAGCAGCACGTTCCCGCCGAGCTGCTTGACCGCCTCCCGTGTCTGCGCCCCCTCCAGATAGGCCCGGAGCGAGCTTCCCGGGCGCAGATTGCTGTGCGCGATGGACACCGAAGCGGGCGACGGCTCCAGCGTCAGCTTCGCCAGGACGACCGCGAACGCCACCATGAAGGCGAAGGCGCACAGCATCGCCAGCAACCGCAGCGGCCAGGGCGCGGGCCGACGGCCGCCGCCGCCCGGCCGCCCGTCGGCTTTGGCCCGGCCCCTGTCCCCGCGCGAGCGAAAAACCGTACGCGGATTGAACGCCACCCGGCTCATGCCACTCCTCCCCGACGCCAACTCCCTTGCTAGACAACCCTGTTACCCGCGAACCGACGGAGGATGCCCCGCCCTGCCGTGGGGGGCCCACGCCACGGGATCGGCCTTGGACGGCCGGCCGACGACATCGTCCAACCGGACGTCGGGAAGGACGGATTTCTCACGCCCCGCCGTGGCCATGGATGATCAGGCGCGCGCCGATGCCGGCGACGACCGCCCCTCCACGAGAACCGAGGCCATGAGCAACCACTGCTGTGAGGCGATGAGCAGTCATGTGAACATGCGCTGCGACGTGCACGACGACCCCTACGCCTGCCCGGATGTTCTGATCGACTACAGCGCCGAGTGCCAGAGTTACGGGCTGATCATCCATGACGGCGGCACATCGAGTATCACCATCGACTTCTGTCCCTGGTGCGGACGGCATCTTGCGAAGTCGCGGCAGGGGTGACGGAACCTCCAGCCGGCGCGGCCCGGCGGCCCGGGGGGCCGTTCAGGGGCCGTACGTGACGTGGACCTCCTTGAAGCCGAGGGACTTGAGGAGGCCTTCGAGCATGCCGGTGGTGTTCGTCTCGGCGCGGGCCGTCAGGCCGCTGTCCTTGGCCGCGTCGGCGATGTGCTCGACCGCGAGGCGCTGTACGGCCTGTTCGCTGTTCGGGTTGTCGGAGAACAGGTCGCCGAGCCGGTCGAGCAGACCGCGCTGCTTGGAGACGGCGTAGGAGTGGTCCGCGTCCAGGGCCGGGCGGCCGAGCCGCGCGTGCGGCAGCCGGAGGGTGGCGGTGGTGCGGTCGCCGTCGACCGCCACGTCCTGGTCACCGAGCCCGCCGAGGTCCACGTAGGCGTCCACGGTGCCGGCCCCGACGTACAGGGTGCGGGTGCCGCGGATCGCGTCGGGCAGGTACTTGGTGTCCTTCTCCAGGTCCACGACGACCTGGAAGTTGCCGGAGGCGGCGTCGTAGCGGCTCAGGTCCTGGATCGACTTCAGCAGCGCGGGGCCCGAGCGGTCGTGCGTCTCGGTGCCGAACAGGTCCTTGATGCCGGGCAGCACGGCCAGCGCGACACCGGCGAACAGCAGCGCCAGTACCACCACGACGGCACTCACCGCCTTCGCCCAGCCGGGCATGCGCCGGGTGACTCGCTCGGGGGCAGTCGTCATCCCACGGTTCTCCTTCCTTCCTCCTCAGAATGCCCGCCAAATCCTCTGGCAGACCGGCCAGTTGGACAAGCAAGGTGCGGTCGCGGCGCGTGGGTGCCCGCCTTGCCCCTGCGGCGGGCGTGCCGCGGCCCGTCGCCGCGCGATCAGTAGCATGAGCCGGGAGTCGGAATGATCAGCGAGGAGCGGATCGTGCGAGACATCGCGGTGTTCAGCGGCAGTGCCCACTCCGACCTGGCGGCGGAGGTGTGCGCGCATCTGGGCGTACCCCTCAGCCCGGCGCGGGTCAGCCGGTTCGCCAACGACTGCCTGGAGGTGCAGCTCCGTGCGAACTGCCGGGAGCGGGACGTCTTCCTCATCCAGCCGCTGGTCAAGCCGGTGCAGGAGCACCTCGTCGAGCTGCTGCTGATGTGCGACGCCGCCCGCGGCGCGTCCGCCGGGCGGATCACCGTCGTGATGCCGCACTACTCCTACGCCCGCTCCGACAAGAAGGACGCGCCGCGCATCTCGCTGGGCGGCCGGCTGGTGGCCGACCTGCTGGTCGCGGCGGGCGCGAGCCGGGTCCTGACGATGACGCTGCACGCCCCGCAGGTGCACGGCTTCTTCTCGGTGCCCGTTGACCACCTGCACGCGCTGCGTGAACTCGCCGAGCACTTCCGGCAGTACGACCTGTCCCGCACCACCGTGGTCTCCCCGGACCTGGGCAACGCCAAGGAGGCGGCCGCGTTCGCCCGGATGATCGGGGCCCGGGTGGCCGCCGGGGCCAAGCAGCGCTACGCCGACGACCGGGTGACCATCAGCTCCGTCATCGGCGACGTGGCCGGGCGGGACGTCATCGTGCTGGACGACGAGATCGCCAAGGGCAGTACGGTGCTCGAACTGCTCGATCGATTGCGCGAGTTGGGACCCCGCTCGATCCGCGTCGCCTGCACCCACGGCCTGTTCGCGGCGGGCGCCCTCAAACGGCTGACCGAGCAGAGCGACGTCCTGGAGATCGTGTGCACCAACACCGTGCCGGTGCCGTCGGAGGGCGAGGAGTACCGGGACCACAAGGACAAGCTGCGGATCCTCTCCATCGCCCCGGCCCTCGCCGAGGCCGTGCGCCGCATCCACAACGGCGAGTCGGTGAGCGCCCTGTTCGATGCGCCGCCCGGTGAGTAGCCACAGTCGGCCGGAATTCGGAGACATATGTCAACCGAACATGCTGGAATTCACTCTTACGAGGGTAACTTGCTGAGCGGGTAGGGGTGTTGGGCCTCGAACACCGGGGGATGCTGTGATCTCCGAGCCCGTCGTACGAGGAGCGGCTGGAGGGGAAGGTCGTCGTGCAGCAGGAACCTGCGCCGTCGTTCACCCGGCATCTGCGTGTCCACCGGGACCGAGGGCACACGGTGCTCGAGTTCCGGGGCGAGATAGACATCGTCGCCGAGGCGCAGATCGCCCCCCACATCGACCGGGCCACCGCACCGCCCGGGGCCCGGGTCGTGATCGACCTGAGCCGGGTGGACTTCTTCGACTGCTCGGGGCTGCGCCTGCTCTACCGGGCCCGCGGCCGGGTCCTCGACCACGGCGGAGAGCTGCACCTCGTGTGCACGCACCCGCTGACCCTCCGCATCCTGAGGGTGACCGGCCTGTCCCGGCTGCTGCCCCCGCAGCCGACGCTGGAGGCGGCCCTGGAACAGCACGGGGCCGCGTCCGGCTCGGTGTGACCGGGCGCGCCGCCGGTTCGACCTGATCAGGCACGCTGCCGGACCGGTGTGCCCGGACGCCGGGCGTCAGTCCATCAGCAGGACCAGCTTGCCCGTGGTCCGGCCGGTTTCGCCGGCCTCGTGCGCCCTGGCGGCCTCGGCCAGCGGGAAGGTCCCGGCGATCGTGGCGCGCAGCCCGCCCTCGTCGACGAGCCGCGCGATCCGACGCATGCCGTGGTGGTCGGCGTCGACGAGCATCCGGACCGCCCGCACGCCGAGCCGCCCGGCCTCGCGGTAGAGGTCGTCGGAGCCGGCCGGCACGATCGACACCACGATCCCGCCGGGCCGCAGGACCCGCAGCGAACGGAGCGAGGTCTCCCCGCCGATGGGGTCCAGTACGACGTCGACGTCCCGTGCCGCCTCGGTGAAGTCGGTGGAGTGGTAGTCGACCGGCTCGTCCACGCCGATGCCGCGCAGGAAGTCGTGCTTGCCGGCGCTCGCGGTGCCGAAGACGTACGCGCCGCGCGCCTTGGCGATCTGCACGGCCACATGGCCGACCCCGCCGGCCGCCGCGTGGACCAGCACCCGCTGCCCCGCCCGGAGATCCGCCCGCTCCACCAGCGCCTGCCACGCGGTCAGCGACACCAGCGGCATTGCGCCCGCCTGGATGTGGTCGATCCCGGTCGGCTTCGGCGCGAAGACCCGGGCCGGGGCGGTCACGTACTCGGCGTGCGAGCCGTGGCCGAACGGGTACGAGAGCATGCCGAAGACCTCGTCTCCGGGTCGGAAGAGGGAGGCGCCGACGCCCGTCGCCTCGACCACCCCGGAGACGTCCCAGCCCAGTACGAACGGCGGCTGTCCCAAGAAGAGGCCGCCGGCCCGGTGCTTCCAGTCCGTGGGGTTCAGCCCGGCGGCCCGCACCCGCACCAGCACCTCGTTGGCCCGGGGCACGGGCCGCTCCAGCTCGACTTCCCGCAGCACCTCGGGACCGCCGAGGACGTCCTGACTGATCGCGCGCATCGTCGTGCCGTTCGTCCCCGTGCCGTTCGTCTCCATGCCGTTCGCCTCCATGCCGTTCATGGTGAACCAGTCCGCCCGAGCCCGCCCGCTCATCCGGCGGCGCGTCCCGCGGCCCGGACTCTCCTGCCACTGCTCGGACCTGGCGGGCGGTCAGGTCGGCCGGCGCTCGCCCTCCGCGCGGGCCTGAATCCGCGGGGCCGGGATATCCGGGAAGGAGGGCGGCTGGACACTCACGTCCCGCCGCCGGACCCTACGGAGGAGACATGCCACTGGTGAACGCGGGCGTCGTGGTGCTCGACTGCGCCGAGCCCGAGAAACTCGCCGTGTTCTACAAGGAGTTGCTCCAGGCGCGGGAGACGGACGTGACCGCGAACCTGGTGCGGATCAGGGCCGCCGACGGACTGCGGCTCGCCTTCCGCCGTGACGCGGGCGCGACACCGCCGAGCTGGCCGCGCCCGGAGAACTCGCTCCAGATCCACCTGGACTTCCTGGTGGACGACCTGGACGCGGCCGAACGCCGGGTCGTCGAACTCGGCGGCCGCCCGCTCGAAGCCAAGGACGCCCCCGGCCCGTACGAGGAGCGCGGCTGCTCCGACCCGGCCGGCCACACCTTCACGCTCCGCCGCGTCCCCGAGGTCGGCCCCAAGCAGGGCTGACCCCACCCGGCGCCGGGCCGGGCGGGCGGTGACGGCCGGCCGCCGTGCCGGGAGGCGCGGCGCCGGTCGCGGTCCGCGGCAGGCCAGGGTGGCCGGGGTTCCACAGCGCTACGGGTCAGTCGTGGTCGTTCCTGACCTTGGCGGGCCAGACGCCGATCGAGCGTTCGACGGCGGTGGCGCCCGCCCGGTCGACGGCGCCGCGCACGACGGCGAAGATGGCGCCCTGCACGGCCGCGGCGAGCAGGATCTCCCCCCAGCGGCGGTTCTCGTCGAGCGGCTCGGGCGCCTCGTCCTCGTGGCGGATGGCCTTCCACGTCGCGCGGAACGCCAGGCCCGCCAGCGCGCCGCCGGCCCAGCCCAGCACGAAGCCGACGGGCCGGTAGGCGAGCGGGAGCTTGAGCTTCTTCTTGGCCATCGGTGTCTCCTTTGCCGGTACGGGGGCGAGGCTTTCGGGGCGGGCCGTCGTCAGGGCCGTCCTTGCGGCGGGACCTCCTCACCGGGCGGTACGGGACCCGGCGGGGTCCCTTCGCCGAAGGGGCGCCCGCCGAGCTCCTCGCGGTGGTGCGGACTCAGCCATCCGGACAGGTCGGGGCCGAGGGGCACGATCCGGGTCGGGTTGATGCCCGAGTGCACCTGGTAGTAGTGCCGCTTGATGTGGTCGAAGTCGACCGTGTCCCCGAAGCCGGGCGTCTGGTACAGGTCCCGGGCGTACGCCCACAGCACCGGGTTCTCGGCGAGCTTCCAGCGGTTGCACTTGAAGTGGCCGTGGTAGACGGCGTCGAACCGGACCAGCGTGGTGAACAGCCGGATGTCCGCCTCGGTGATCGTGTCGCCCACGAGGTAACGCTGCCCGGCCAGACGGGACTCCAGCAGCTCCAGCCGCCGGAACACACCCACGCAGGCCGCCTCGTACTCCTCCTGGTTCGTGGCGAAGCCCGCCCGGTACACGCCGTTGTTGACGTCCTCGTAGACCTCCGCCATCACCGTGTCGATCTCGTCGCGCAGCGCCCGCGGATACAGATCCGGAGCGCCGGGCCGGTGCAGCGCGCTCCATTCGGTGGCGAGGTCGAGCGTGATCTGCTGGTAGTCGTTGGTGACCAGCTCGCCGCTGGGCACGTCGACCACCGCGGGCACGCTCACCCCGCCCGGGTAGCCGGTCTCCCGCCGGTCGTAGGCCTCGCTGAGGAAGCGGATACCGAGCACGGGATCCCGGCCGCCGGCGTCCAGCGTGAAACGCCAGCTCCGGTCGTCCTGGATCGGATCCACGACGGCCAGGGACAGGGCGTCCTCAAGACCCAGCAGCCGCCGGGAGACCAGTGCCCTGCTCGCCCACGGGCAGGCACGGCTGACCACCAGCCGGTACCGTCCGGCCTCCACCGGCCGTCCGTCCCGCCCGTCGGCGGTGATCCGGTCCGCGAAGTGGCTCCTGGACCGTTTGAAGGCCTTGTGGCCGTAGGCGCTGTTGCCCTCGCCCCCGCCGCTCATGTGTCCTCCCTGCTCGGCCTGCTCGGCCTGCTCTGCGGACGTCCTGGTGAACACGTTCCCCGAAATCCGCCCGCGGCACGGAGTGAGCCACAGCGGACCGGGTGCGGGCACGAAGGGGCCCCGCCGCGACGGGGGAGCGCGGCGGGGCCTGACACACGCATGCCCGGACGGGACGGGCTCATGCCTCCCGGCCCGAATTTCCCGCGCGGCTCAGTTCGCGGCGACCGGTTCCAGCACGAAGACCGGGATCTCCCGGGAGGTCTTCTCCTGGTACTCCGCGTACGGCGGGAACGCGGCCACCGCCCGCTCCCACCACTGCGCCTTCTCCGCGCCGGTGACCTCACGGGCCGCCATGACCTGCTTGACCGGACCGTCCTGGAGCTCGACGCGGGGATCGGCCTTGAGGTTGAAGTACCAGAACGGGTGCTTGGGCGCACCACCTTGGGAGGCCACCACGGCGTACCGTCCCTCGTGCTCCACGCGCATCAGCGGTGTCTTGCGGATCCTGCCGCTGCGAGCGCCCACGGTGGTCAGCAGGATCACGGGCAGCCCCGTGTCCAGCAGCGTGGTCCCCTCGGTACCGCCCGAGCTCTCGTACAGCTCCACCTGCTCCCGCACCCACTGGGCCGGGCTGGGCTCGTACACACCCTCAAGAGCCATGCCTGCCATCCTCTCGTCGCATACCGTGACTGATGGTGCACGCCATTCAACATCGGCGCCGCCCCGATCCATCCCGGCACCGTCCCTATCGCGCCGTCGCGGGCCGCGGCGGCGCGACGGGGACGGTGCGCTCACCCCGGCGCTGCCGCCATCCGTGCCGCCAGCAGCATGATCACGCCGCTGGACACCAGAGCCGTCGCCAGTTGTCCTCGGGGACCCGTCAGGGCGCGGCCGAGCAGCGTGCCGCCGCCCGCGAGCAGTAGTTGCCAGCTCGTGGAGGCGGCGAAGGCCGCCAGGACGAACACCGCCCGGTCGGACGGTGCGGTGGCGTGCGTGCCGAGGACCAGTGCCGCGAAGTAGAGCAGCGTGGCGGGGTTGAGCAGGGTCAGGCCGAGCAGGGCGAGGTACGCGCGGGCCGGGCTCGGTGGCGGTGGGGCCGTCCGGGTGGCCGTCCGGTGCTCCCGGTACCGGCGCAGCGCGCCGGCCGCGCCCCGGACGGCCAGCGTGGCGAGGAGCAGGGCCGAGGCCCAGCGCAGCGGCACGATCACCGTTCGCAGCGCGGCGGCCAGGGCCGAGCCGCCAAGGGTGGCGAGCAGGGCGTAGAGCCCGTCGGCCGTCGCCACGCCGAGCGCGGCGCACACACCGGTCCGCAGGGACGAACGGGCGGTCAGGGTGACGAGGTGGGCCGCGACGGCTCCGACGGGCACGGCGATGCCGTAGCCCGCGAGGAGGCCCGCGACGAGCGCGGCGCTCACGACCGCGGCGGACCGGGCCTCCGGGGACGGCCGGGCTGCTGCCGGTCCCGCGCCGGAAGGTCGGCGGCAAACGGCAGCGGCGGGAGCACACGGGTCGTGGACATGGCCGGATCCTGTACGCCGTACCGTTTCGGCGGCAACCGAATTACGATGCGGAATGGATGGTTCCCAGCCAGATCCCGCAGGTAGCCGATCTGGCCGAACTTGATGTCGTGCACTGGATGCCTCGGGCATCTAATGAAGATCGGCACGACGCATCCTTCGTCTGCGAGGTCTTCCATGACAGACACGACAGACCTGACCGAGCTGTCAGATCCCGTCTCCTTCCCCCAGGACCGGAGCTGCCCCTACCACCCGCCCACCGGGTACGACCCGCTGCGCACCGAACGGCCGCTCGCCCGCATCCGGCTCTACGACGGCCGCCCCGCCTGGCTCGTCACCGGCCACGCCGTCGCCCGTGACCTGCTGGTCGACCCCCGCCTGTCCACGGACCGCACCCGCTCGGGCTTCCCGGCCACAACTCCCCGCTTCGCCGCGGTCCGCGACCGCAAGCCGGCGCTCCTCGGCGTCGACGACCCCAAGCACCGCACCCAGCGGCGGATGATGATCCCGAGCTTCACCCTCAGGCGCGCCACCGAGCTCAGGCCGCGCATCCAGGAGATCGTCGACGAACTGCTGGACGCGATGATCGCCCAGGGACCCCCGGCCGACCTGGTGCGTTCCTTCGCGCTGCCGGTGCCGTCCATGGTGATCTGCGCCCTGCTCGGCGTGCCCTACGCCGACCACGAGTTCTTCGAGGACCAGTCCAGGCGGCTGCTGCGCGGACCGGCGGCCGAGGACACGCAGGACGCCCGGGACCGGCTCGCCGCGTACCTGGAGGACCTGATCGACGAGAAGCGGCGCCGGCCCGGTGACGGCCTGCTGGACGAACTCGTCCAGCAGCGTCTGAACGAAGGCGAGCTCGACCGGGAGGAACTGACCGCGCTGGCGATGATCCTGCTGGTCGCGGGCCACGAGACCACCGCCAACATGATCTCCCTGGGCACCTACACGCTCCTGCTGCACCCCGAACGGCTGACCGAGCTGCGCGCCGACCCCGCGCTGCTGCCGGCCGCCGTCGAGGAACTGATGCGGATGCTGTCCATCGCGGACGGACTGCTGCGGCAGGCCACCGAGGACATCGAGATCGCCGGGACCACCATCAGGGCCGGGGACGGCGTGGTCTTCTCCACCTCTGTCATCAACCGCGACGAGGACGTCTACCCGGCCCCCGACACCCTCGACTTCCACCGCTCGACCCGCCACCACGTCGCCTTCGGTTTCGGAATCCACCAGTGCCTCGGCCAGAACCTCGCCCGCACCGAACTGGAGATCGCCCTGCGCACGCTCCTCGAACGGCTGCCCACGCTCCGGCTCGCCGCCCCACCGGAGGAAATCCCCTTCAAACCCGGCGACACCATCCAGGGGATGCTGGAACTCCCCGTCAGCTGGTAAGAGGCTGCCGTCATGCACATCGAGATCGACAAGGACCGCTGCATCGGCGCCGGACAGTGCGCCCTGACCGCCCCGGGTGTGTTCACCCAGGACGACGACGGCTTCAGTGACCTGTTGCCCGGCCGGGAGGACGGCGCCGGCGACCCGATGGTCCGGGAGGCCGCCAGGGCCTGCCCCGTGAGTGCCATCACGCTGTCCGAGGACGGGTAGGGGGCCGAGCCGCGCCGCCCGCCGGTCCGCCGCCGCGGCGCCGTGCCGACGCGGCGGCCGGCCGGCCCGTCCGGTGCCCGTCGCGTCGCCCCGTGGCCCCGGCGGCGGCTGATTGACTAGGGTTCCCGGGTGAGCGAACAGGCCCAGAAGCCCTCCGGGGCGCCGCCCGCGAAGGACACCGGGACGGCGCCCGGGAAACCCTTCCTCTACGTCGTCGTCTGCGCCGCCGGCATCGCCCAGGGCGTCAGCAAGCTGATCACCGCCGCGCAGGAGCGGGGCTGGGAGGTCGGTGTCATCGCGACCCCGGTCGCCATGGGCGGCTTCTTCGACACCGCCGCCGTCGAGGCGCAGACCCGCCGTCCCATACGGTCGGCCTGGCGCACGCCGGGCGACCCGCGCCCGTTCCCGCCGCCGGACGCCGTGGCCGTGGCGCCCGCCACCTTCAACACCCTCAACAAGTGGGCCGCCGGGATCGCCGACACCCTCGCCCTGGCCACCCTGTGCGAGACGTACGGCCTGGGCGTCCCGGTCGCGGTCCTGCCGTGCGTCTCCGACACCCTAGCCGCCCACCCCGCCTACCGGGACAGCCTCGTCCGCCTGCGCGGGATGGGGGTCCGCTTCGGTGAGCCGTTCTCCGGCGAGCCGGCACCGGACGGCGGCCGGCCCGAGTTCGGCTGGGAACGGGTACTGGACCTGCTGGACACGCCCGTGGCGCGGACGCCCGCGGGCAGTCCCGGCCCGTGACCGGCGACCGCACCGAGGCACCCGGGACAACCGCACCAAGGACAACCGCACCAAGGAACCAGCGACAGGAGCAGCAACGATGCAGTACGTGAAGCTCGGTTCGACGGGCCTCGAGGTGTCGCGGATCTGTCTGGGCTGCATGACCTACGGCGTGCCCGGCCGCGGTGCGCACGAGTGGACCCTCGACGAGGAGGCCTCGCGCCCGCTGATCCGGCAGGCGCTGGAGGCGGGGATCACCTTCTTCGACACGGCCAACGTCTACTCCGACGGCACGAGCGAGGAGATCGTCGGCCGCGCGCTGCGCGACTTCGCCCGCCGCGACGACGTCGTCCTCGCCACCAAGGTGCACGGCCGGATGCGGCCGGGGCCCAACGGCGCCGGGCTCTCCCGTAAGGCGATCATGACGGAGATCGACCACAGCCTGCGCCGGCTGGGCACCGACTACGTCGACCTGTACCAGATCCACCGCTGGGACCCGCACACACCGGTCGAGGAGACCATGGAGGCGCTCCACGACCTGGTGAGGGCGGGCAAGGTCCGCTACATCGGGGCGAGTTCGATGGACGCGTGGCATTTCTCCAAGGCCCAGTACACGGCCCTGCTGCACGGCTGGACCCGGTTCGTCTCCATGCAGAACCACTACAACCTGCTCTACCGCGAGGAGGAGCGGGAGATGCTTCCGCTGTGCGCGGACCAGGGCGTCGGCGTACTGCCGTGGAGCCCGCTGGCCCGCGGCCGCCTCACCCGGGACTGGGGTACCACCACCGAGCGCAGCGCCACCGACGCCTTCGGCGGCCGGCTCTACCCGGAGGGCGACCGCGGCATCGTCGAGGCCGTCACCCGCGTCGCCGGTGACCGCGGGGTGCCGCGCGCCCAGGTCGCCCTCGCCTGGCTGCTGCGTCAGGACACGGTCACGGCACCGATCGTGGGCGCGTCCAGGCCGGAGCACCTGCGGGACGCGGTGGCCGCCGTCGAACTGGAGCTGAGCGACAAGGAGGCCGAGGAACTGGAGGGGCCCTACACACCGCACGCCGTCAGCGGTCACTGAGGGCGGAAATTGCCGTGCGCATCGGGTAGTAATCGCATTCCATCCGCGGGAATTGACAATAGGTCAACTGGGTCCACCGAGAGCGTTATGTACAAAACCGTGTGATCCCTTGTTGCTCGCCGCTGGCCTGTGCAAAGGTGTGGCCAGTCGGCGAGCAGGCCATGGTCCTCCCTCTGAGCGGGGGACGTTCGAGATGTCGCACGCCTTCTTCGGCACGGACTTTTGGTATGGACCAAGTCCGCGGTGTGTATGGAGGAATGCAGCCGTGAAAGACCCGGGCATGTCCAATTCCCCCGCGTCGCCCGCTCCGTTCGGTACCACGGACGAGCAGTTGAGTGCCGAACTCCGGAAGTGGACGGGCGCCTCGCCCGCGCTGCTGCCCGTGGGTGAACTCCTCGACCGGCACTGGGAGTCGGCCTTCGCCTACGCACGGCTGTGCACCGACGGGTCCCATCCCGCGGGCATGCTCACCACGGCGGCCTTCACCCGGCTGTTCGGCCAGTCCCTGCGGCAGTCCGGTCCGACGGCCGCCTGGCGGCCCCAACTGCTCGTCACCGTACGACGGATCGCGGGGGAGTGGAGTACGGACCACCGCCGGGAGATGCTGCACCCCGAGCTGCGGGCCGCGGACGCCGAGGGGGACCGGATCGCCGCGCGGCTGCTGCCGCCGGGCGACCGGCGGCTGCTGTCGCGGGCGTTCCAGCGACTGCCGCAGACGGCCCGCGCCCTGCTGTGGCACGCCGAGGTCGAGGCCGAGCCGCTCGCCGTGCCGGCCCGGCTGCTCGGCCTCGACGAGGAGGACGCGCGCCTCGAACTCGAGCGTGCCCGGGAGCGGTTGCGCGAGGAGTGCCTCCAGGTCCACCGCGAGGTCGCACCCCGGCAGGAGTGCCTGCTCTACCTGCGGCTGCTCGACGTGACCCACCGTCGCGGCGGCGTCCACGTCGACCCCGACCTGCGTACGCACCTGGCCGGCTGTACGCACTGCCGGCAGACCGCCGACCAACTGGCCCAGTTCAACGGAGACCTGGGCGCCGCGCTGGCCGAGGGCGTCCTCGGCTGGGGCGCGGCCGGCTACCGCGCCCAATGCCTGGCCGGCCCCCCGGCCCCGACGGAACCGGCCCCCGAGCGAACCGCGCCCACCGCAGGCGAGCCCTTCACACCGGCACGGCCCAGGACACCCGCAGGTGACGGCCTTTTCGCCCCGAACCCGCCCGGCCCACCGGCGGCCGACGACGCGTACCGGGGGCGGCGGCCCGGCGCGACGGACCAGGACGGCGCCCTCCCCACCACCCGTCCCGCTCCGGAGTCCGCGTCGGCCGGGGACCCGTTCTTGGCGTCGGGTCCGTCCGGTCCGGTGGCGGCCGGCGAGGCGTACCAGGGGCGGCGGCCCGGCGCGGCGGGCCAGGGTGGTGCCCCGGGCGCGAACCCACTCTCCCCTGCCGGGTCCCGCGACCCCGAGTCCGTGTCGGGCGTACCAGCTGAGGGCGAACTGTTCGCGCCGCCGGAATCGTTCGGTCCGCCGGCGGCCGATCAGGCCTGCCCGCCGGCGCCCGGCGCCCTCCACGAGGCCCCGCCCGCCCCGGGCGGGCACCTCGTCCCGGAGGCGTCCGACGCCGTGCCCTTCGTGGCCCCCTCCTCCGCCGAGCCCTGGGGTTCCGGCCCGCCGACCGTCACCCCGGCGGGCGGTCCGGGGGCCGGGCCGGGCGGGGAACCGGGCCCGGCGGAGCGCGGTGACGCGGCAGCGGGACCGGGGGGCGGGACGGCCCGCCGGGGGCGGGTGGCGCGGAAGGCGGCGCGGCGGGTAGCGCGGCGGCGGAACGTGGCCATCGCCGTGGCGACGGTGAGCGGGCTGGTCGTGCTGCCGTTCGCGCTGTGGGCGGTGCTCGGCTCCGGGGACGGGGCCCCCGCGCGCGCCGAAGGGCAGAAGCCCACCGAGCCGCCCGGCACCGGCGCTTCCGCCTCCGGACCGTCCTGGACCGGAGCCGGGACGGCGGCCAGGGGCACCCTGCGCGGACGGCTGCACAACGCCGCGTCCGGGCTGTGCGTCGGCCCCGTCGGCGAGAAGGCCGTCGAAGGCGCCGAGACCGAGCTGACGGCCTGCTCCTCGGCACCCGGCCAGCAATGGGTCTACGAGACCGACGGACTGCTGCGCAGCGGCGCCGCGCCCGCCCTGTGCCTGGACTCCCACCTCGGCTACTCGGTACGGCTCGCCCCCTGCGTGGACGTCTCCCGGTCCGGCGCCAAGAACATCCGCTACGACTTCACCCTTCAGGGCACCCTCGTACCCCGCTTCGACCAGGACCTGGCCCTGACGCCCGCCGCCACCGACGGCGGCGGCGCCCTCGTGCTCAAGACCCGCGTGAAGAGCGACACCCAGCGCTGGGCGATGGACACCACCATGCCGGAACTCCAGATGGAGGTGGTCAACTGGGACCTGGACGGCGGCTCGCCGGCCGGACCCCCGGCCCCGGCTCCCGGCCCGACGGACTCGGCGGAACCGCGAACACCGGCCGGCGGCACGCCCCGGACCACCCCGCCGTCCCCGGCCGCCGACGCCGGCACACCCGCCGCGGGCGGCTGCTCCTCCCACGGCCACCCCTGCTCCTGGGACGACCCGGACCGGCACCGCCACCACGGCGGCGGCCGCTGAACGACGTCAGCGGTGGCGCGGCGGCGGGGGAGGGGGCATCGTCGTGAGGTCCGGGGCCGCCTCCGGCCACACCAGCAGCACCGCACAGGGCGCGTGGTCGACGGCGAACCGCGCGGCCGGGCCGAGACTGTGCGGGCCGAGCCGCGCGCGGTCGCCGTCGCGGGCGAGCACCAGCAGGTCGGCGTCCTCCGCGGCCGCCACCACCTCGCGCTCCACCCGCCCGCGCCGCTCCATCAGGGTGCACGGCCGGCCGAGCCGGGCCGCCGCCGCATCGAGGAGTTCGGCCGCCGACGTACCGCCGAGGTCCGTGAGCAGGTCGCCGGGGTCGCGTTCGGCTCGGCCGCGGCCGAGCAGCCCGGCGAAGGCCCCGTGCGCCACGGCGGGCACGTCCGGCCCGCTGACGTGCAGCAGGACGACGTCGGACGCGTGCGGAGCATGGGTGCGTACGGCGTCCACGCAGGCGGGCCAGGTGCCCTCCACCAGCCAGGTGATCACACGCATCCGCTCGCCCTCCTACGCCCTCACGGAATCTGGAGTGCTCCCCACAGTGCCACCACCGCGGGCACCAGCGCGGCCGGCACGGCCAGCAGGCCCAGCCGGGTGAACTCCCTTAGGTCCACACCGTGTTCGTGCTGGTGCACGATCCGCCGCCACAGCAGGGTCGCCAGGGACCCGGCGTAGGTGAGGTTGGGGCCGATGTTGACGCCGAGCAGCACGGCGAGGACCGCCCCCGGCCCGGCCGGTGCGGTCAGCGGCAGCAGGACCAGCACCGCGGGCAGGTTGTTGATCAGGTTGGCGAGCACGGCGGCCACCGCGGCGACGGCGAGCAGCGCGGGCAGCCCCGTACCGCCGGGCAGGACGTGCCCGAGCGCCCCGGCGAGCCCGTTGTCGACCACCGCGCGGACCACGATGCCGAGGGCCAGCACGAAGGCGAGGAAGGCCGGTGCCGCGGCCCGCACCACGCTCAGCGCGGTCGCCCTGCGCCGCAGCAGGGCCCGCCCGGCCAGGACCAGCGCCCCCGCCAGCGCGGCCCACACCGGTGCCACGCCGAACGCGGAGGCCACGACGAACCCGGCGAGCGTGCAGGCCACGGTGACCAGGGCGAACAGCGGCAGTTCGGGCGGTTCACCGGTGGGCGGCGAGGGCACCGCGGCGACCAGGTCCCGGGCGAAGAAGCGCCGGAACACCATGTACTCGGCGCCGATCGCGACCAGCCACGGCAGCGCCATCAGCGCCGCGAACCGGGTGAAGCTCAGCCCGCTCGCCGCGAACGCGAGCAGATTGGTGAGGTTGGAGACCGGCAGCAGCAGCGACGCGGTGTTGGACAGGTGCGTGCAGGCGTAGACGTGCGGTTTGGGCCGTACGCCGGTGCGGGCGGCGGTGGCGAACACGACCGGCGTCAGCAGCACGACCGTGGCGTCCAGGCTGAGGACGGCGGTGATGGCGGACGCCAGCGCGAACACGGAGGTCAGCAGCCGCACCGGGCGGCCGCGCGACAGGCGGGCCATCCACGCCCCGCAGGCCTGGAACAGCCCCTCCACGTCGCAGAAGTGGGCGAGCACCAGCACCGCGGCGAGGAACCCGACCACCGGCCCCAGCCGCTCCGCCTCCGCCCGCGCATGGTCGAGGCCGATCGCGCCGGTGGCGACGGCGATCCCGGCGGCGGGCACGGCCATGACCGCCTCGGGCCAGCCGAACGGACGGACGACGGCCCAGGCGAGCACGGCGACGAGCAGGACGACCGAGAGTGCCTCGGCCAGCGGGGTGTTCAGAGCGGTGTTCCTCAGGACGTGACCGATGGTGCACGCCCATCAAAGCAAAGGACCGTGCCGTACCTTCGCGCGAGAGCGCCGCGGACGGGCCGGGTCAGGGCTCGGTGCCGGGGCTGAAGACCGTGAGGAACACCGAGGAGGCGTTGCCGCCCACGGGCACCTGGCCGGCCGTCCACTTCACCGTGAGGTGGTCGCGTTCGTCGGGCGGCGTGACGATCAGCGACGCGGGCTTCGCCGTCCTCGCCCCGCTCACTCCGGGGTGGAGAAGGTCAGTCCCGCCCAGGCGCTCCGGCCGGGCTTCAGCGTCACCGTGGTGGGCGTGCCCGAGGACCGCTTCGGGTCCGGGCCGAGCTGCCTGCCGGAGGCGTCCACGAAGGCGGCGCCGGGATAGCCGCGCACGGTGCAGGTGCGGCCGGAGGTGTTCGTCAGGACGACCGGGAAGTTCTCCTGTCCGGCGCCCGGGTTCTCGCGGCCCACCGACGCCCTGAGTTCGGAGGTGTGGCAGCGGGTGCTCGCGGCGGAGGCACCGGTGCCGCCGGTGTGCCGGGCGGTGCCCGGGGCGGAGGTGGCCGTGCTCTTCGGGGGTGCGGCGCCGACGCCGGGAGCTGAGCTCGTGCCGGGTGCCGTGCCGGGTTCCGTACCGGGGGCCGTCCCGGCGGTGGTGTCGCCGGTCGCGGGAGCGGCGGTGCCGGACACCCTTTGCGGAGCGCCGCTCGCGCCGCTGCCGTGGCCGCAGGCGGTCAGCGGCAGGCCCAGTACGGCGACCGCACCGACGAGCAGGGCCGCCCGGCGCGCGGACGGGGACTTGTGCGCCATGTTCCACACTCCTGGGTCGCTCGCACGCGGTGACCGCGTGCCTCCGGCGCCGGGTGCGTCGTCATGAGTGTCCGATGCGCGGACCGGGCGAAAAGTTCGCGACCGTTCGCACCTTTTTTCCGGGACTTCTTCCAGCGCCCTTCTCCGGTGACTGCCGCCCGCGCGTCTCTCCCCGTGACTCTTCCCGCGCGGAGCCCGGGCGGCTCTCGCCCGAACGGGTCAAGCCGCCCTCGCCCGTACGAGGTCCTGCGGGTTCACGTGACGCGCAGGGAGCGCAGTACGCCGTCGGTCGCGTCGCCGCCGCCGTGCTGGCGGATCTGCACGTACACCTGCGGCTGCCCGCCGCCCGCCGGGACCAGCGCGGTCTCCGTGAGCCGGCCGCCGCCGGGGCATTCGCTCCAGGTCCGGACCCGGCCGTGCCACCGCCCGCCGGTGTAGGCGCGGGCGCCGTCGTAGTGGCAGTCCGGATGGCCGAGCGCGTCGACGCGGGCGGTGACGTCGCCGTGCTCGCTCAGGCCGGCGAACACCCCGCTCACGCCGGCCCCGAGGTCCTGCCACCGGGACAGGTCGACGGCGACGGCGAGCCCCGGCTCGTGCCCGGCGGGCAGCCCCAGCGCCGCCGGGTCCCAGCCGGAGTCACGCAGTTGGCGCCCCCAGCCGTCCGGCACCCGCACCGCGATCCGGCCCGTGGCGTCCTCGACGTCGACCCCGGACGCCGGGGACGGCAGGTCCACCAGGGCGAAAACGGCCCCGACGACGGCGGCGGTGGCCACGGCGGCGAGCATCGCGGCCCTGGACCGCCCGCGCGGGCGGACGGCGGACGCCCGGGCCGAGGCCAGCCGGTCCAGTTCGTCCGCGAACGCCTCGGCGGTGGGCCAGCGCCGTTCGCGGTCCGGCTCCAGGGCCCGCGCCAGGGCCCGCGCGACGCCGGGGTCGAGGCCCGGCCGCAGCCGCTCGGGCCGTACCACCGCGCCGGGTTCGGCGGGCACGGTGCCGGTGACGAGCCGGTAGCCGACCGCGCCGAGGCCGTAGACGTCCGCCCGCGCGTCGATGCCCGCGCCGGGCCCGGCCTGCTCCGGCGGCCGGTACCCGGCCGAACCCGCCGCCAGGGTCAGCCCCGAGGCCTGCGCCAGACTCTTGGCGAGGCCGAGGTCGGCGAGCAGCACCCGGCGGGTGCCGTCCGGCGCGGTGCGCAGCAGCACGTTGCTCGGCTTGACGTCCCGGTGCACGATGCCCGCCTCGTGCAGGGCGTGTGCGGAGCGGGCGGCCAGCGCGGTCAGCCGCAGGGCCTCGGGCACCGGCAGCGGGCCGGCGGCGAGCAGGTCGTCGAGGGTGCCGGCGTCGGCGTACTCCATGACGAAGTACGGTCTGCCGTCAGGGAGTTCGCCGATGTCGTAGACCTGAGCCACCCGGGACGAGCCGGCCCGGCGCAGCAGCCGTGCCTCGGTCAGGAACCGTTCGCGCACGTCGAGGCGGTGGGACCAGTTCTCGGCGAGCACCTTGACGGCCACGGGGGCCTCGAGCTCGTCGTCGTGGGCGAGCCACACCGTGCCGAAGGCGCCCGTGCCCAGGCGCCGTTCGAGCCGGTAGCGGCCGATCCGCTCGAGGGAGTGCATGCGACTATCATGCCTGCCGCGGGATCGACGCAATGGGGGCCTTGTCGTGCAGAACGCCGCGCCGGTCGAAGACCTCGCCCGCCGTGCCGCCGCCGGTGACGGCGCCGCGCTGGAGGCCCTGCTCCAGCAGGTCCGGCCCGAGGTGGTCGGGCGTTGCGGGCGTTTCCTGCCCTGCCGCGAGGACGCCGAGGAGGCCGCGCAGGACGTACTGCTCCAGATCGCGCGCGGGATCACCTCCTTCGAGGGCCGCAGCCTCTTCAGTACCTGGCTCTACACGGTCGTCGCCAACTGCTGCCGCCAGAAGTACCGGGAGCTCAAGCGCCGCGCCGCCGAGCAGCCCGCGCGGATCGAGCCCGCGACGTACGCCGACCCGCGCACCACGAGCGTCATCGCGGGCTCCCGGGTGGACCTGCTGGAGGCGCTGGACCGGCTGGAGCGGGAGCACCCCCATCTGGTGGCGCCGCTGGTGTACCGGGACATCTGCCGGCTGGAGTACGCCGAGGCCGCCGAGCGGGCGGGCGTTGTGCTCGGCACGTTCAAGTCGCGGCTGCACGAGGCGCGCCGGCGGGTACGGCCCTGGCTGGCCGACGGATCCTGAGACCCGGCCGGGCTCACTCGTCGTCGAGCAGGCCCAGCTCGGCCCAGATCGTCTTGCCCTCGGCGGTGTGCCTGCTGCCCCACCTCCGGGTGAGCTGGGCAACCAGCAGCAGGCCGCGGCCGCCCTCGTCCCAGGTCTTGGCCCGGCGCAGATGCGGAGCGGTGTGGGTGGTGTCGGACACCTCGCAGGTCAGGTGCGCCTCGTCGTGGATGAGGCGGAGGCGTATGGGCGGGGTGCCGTACCGGATCGCGTTGGTGACCAGCTCGCTGACGACCAGTTCGGTGGTGAACGCCGCCTCGCTCAGACCCCAGTCGTCGAGCCGGTCGACGACCTGTTTGCGGACCGGGGCGACCAGCGACGGGTCGGCGGGGATGTCCCAGGTCGCCACCTGGGAGGGCGGCAGGGCGCGGGTGCGGGCCAGCAGCAGCGCCGCGTCGTCGGAGGCGCTGCCCGCGGGCAGCAGGGTGCGCAGGACGCGGTCGCAGGCCTCCTCCAGGGAGCCGTCGCGGGCGGCCAGGGCCTTGCACAGCAGCCGGTGGCCGGCGTCGGTGTCCCGCTCGCGGCTCTCCACCAGCCCGTCGGTGTAGAAGCACAGCACACTGCCCTCGGCCAGCTGGAGCTCGACGCTCTCGAACGGCAGTCCGCCCAGGCCCAGGGGCGGTCCGGAGGGCAGCTCGACCCGGCGGGGCGGGCCGTCCGGCGGGATCAGCATCGGCGGCGGGTGCCCGGCGCGGGCGAGCGTGCAGCGCCGGGAGACCGGGTCGTACACCGCGTACAGGCAGGTCGCGCCGACCTCGCCGGGCCGTCCCTCGGCCCCGGCCTCGGCGGACAGCCGGGCCACCACGTCGTCCAGATGGGTGAGCAGCTCGTCGGGGGCGAGGTCGATGTCGGCGAGGGTGCTCACGGCGGTGCGCAGCCGGCCCATGCTGGCCGAGGCCTGCACACCCTGCCCGAGGACGTCCCCGACGACCATGGCGACCCGGCTCCCGGACAGCGGGATCACGTCGAACCAGTCGCCGCCCACCCCGGCCCGGGCCGCCGGGAGGTAGCGGGAGGACGCCTCCACCGCGGCGGTGCGCGGCAGGCTGCGGGGCAGCAGGCTGCGCTGGAGGGCGAGGGCGGTCTCCCGTTCGCGGGAGTAGCGGCGGGCGTTGTCGATGCAGACGGCGGCGCGGGCCGTGACCTCCTCGGCCAGCAGCACGTCGTCGGGCATGAAGGAGGCGGGCTGCCGGAACCGGCTGAACACGGCGACCCCGAGGGTCACGCCCCTGGCCCGGATCGGCACGGACATCGCGGCGTGGACGCCGAGTTCCTGGGAGTGCAGGCGGCGCACCGGGTCCCAGGACAGCCACTTGTCGAGGTCGCCGGACTCCTTGGAGATCACCACGGAGTGACCGGTCACCAGGGAGGCGCCCTGGGGCGAGGTGGCCGGGTACAGCTCGGTCCGCCCGGTGACGGCGAGTGCCTCGGGACTGCCCGCGTTGATGGAGGCGTGGGCGGCCCGGCGCAGCACGACCGGTGTCGTCACCGGTCCGGTGAGGGGTTCCCCGCCGTGCTCGGGCGGATCGAGCAGATCGACGCTGACGAAGTCCGCGAGGGCGGGGACGCAGACGTCGGCGAGTTCCTGCGCCGTCCGGGCGACGTCGAGGGTGGTGCCGATGCGCACGCTCGCCTCGTTGACCAGTTGGAGCCGTTCGCGTGCCCGGTACTGCTCGGTGAAGTCGTGCGCGGCGACGCACACCCCGCGCACCCGTCCCTGCCGGTCGGTGATCGGGGACATCCGGGCCAGCCAGGCGCTCACCTCTCCGTTGCCGCCTATCGGCACATACGTCCGCACGTCGTTGCCCCGGCCGGTGGCGAGGACCTGGTGCATGTGCCACTCGAAGTCCTCGCTCTGCCGGCGGCCGCCGATCTCGGAGATGCGCAGGCCCCTCAGCCGGTCGGCCGGCATCCCGACCACGTCCGCCATCGCGGCGTTCATCCCGTGCAGCCGCAGCCGCTCGTCGTAGATCGCCACCGCGCAGGGCGACTGGATGAGTTCGGCCCGGGCCAGCGGGTCGTCGGGGTCCGGGGGGCCGCCGCCCTCCAGCGGGGTGACCAGAAGCCAGTTGCCGCCGTCCTCCGGGCGCCGGTGGTGGGCCAGGATCCAGACGGGCAGCGCCCGCCCGTCGCGGTGCCGCACGGTGAGCGTGCCGTTCCAGCAGGGCTCGTCGGGAAGGGCCACGACCGGGCCGTCGTCCAGCAGATTCGCCGCCCGCTCGCCCAGCACCTCCTCGGGCGCCCAGCCGAGCAGCCGGCGCGCGCCCTCGTTCCAGTCGACGAGGACGCCGTGCTCGTCGACGACAGCCCGGGCCGTGGCCGCGTCGTCGAACGGATACACGGGGCTCATCGTCGCCACTCCATCGCGCACACTCACAGTTAACAGGTGCGTCACTTCCGTCCCAGCCTAGTGCGTACCGGCGCCGTACGGACGGCGACCCCCTGCACGGAGGCAATACGTCCCGTCAGGACCGTTGACGGATGTCATGGCTGCAACAAGCATGGTGCGTCCGCCCTTGGGAGCGCTCCCATAGGTGTTCCGTACCCTCCCCCGAGGAGCCCAGACGTGAAACGACGCAGAACCACCCTGCTGTCCGTGGCAGCCCTGCTCGCGGCGGCCCTCGCCACCCTGCCGTCCGCCCCGCAAGCCCTGGCCGACGAGGTCGAGCAGGTCAGGAACGGCACCTTCGACACCACCACCGAGCCGTGGTGGACGACCAGCAACGTCACCGCGGGCCTCTCCGACGGCCGGCTGTGCGCCGACGTGCCCGGCGGCACCGCCAACCGCTGGGACGCCGCCGTCGGACAGAACGACATCACCCTGGTGAAGGGTGAGAGTTACCGCTTGTCGTTCTCGGCGACCGGCACCCCCGACGCGCACGTCGTGCGGGCGCTCGCGGGGCTCTCCGTGGCGCCGTACGACACCTGGTTCGAGGTGAGCCCGCAGCTGAGCGTCTCGGGCAACGTCTACTCCTACACCTTCACGTCCCCCGTGGACACCACCCAGGGTCAGGTCGCCTTCCAGCTCGGCGGCACTCCGGACCCCTGGCGCTTCTGCCTGGACGACGTGTCACTCCTCGGCGGGGTCGCGCCGGAGGTCTACGAGCCCGACACCGGGCCGCGGGTGAGGGTCAACCAGGTCGGCTATCTGCCCGGCGGGCCGAAGAACGCCACGCTGGTCACCGACGCCGGCGCCAAGCTGCCCTGGCGGCTGCGCGACGCCCGCGGGAAGGACGTGGCCCACGGCTGGAGCGCACCGCGCGGCACGGACGTCTCCTCCGGGCAGAGGGTGCACTCGATCGACTTCGGCACCTACCGGGGGAGCGGCAAGGGCTTCACCCTGGTCGCCGACGGCGAGACGAGCCACCCGTTCGACATCGGCGACGGCGTCTACGACCGGCTCCGCCTGGACTCGCTGAAGTACTACTACACCCAGCGCAGCGGCATCCCGATCCGCGAGGACCTGCGGCCCGGCTACGGCCGCCAGGCCGGCCATCTGAACGCCGCCCCCAACCAGGGCGACTCCAAGGTGCCCTGCCAACCGGGCCTGTGCGACTACACACTGGACGTCACCGGCGGCTGGTACGACGCCGGCGACCACGGCAAGTACGTCGTCAACGGCGGCATCACCACCTGGGGACTGCTGAGCACCTACGAGCGCACCCTGCACGCGCGCACCGCCCGGCCCGCGAGCCTCGGTGACCGGACGCTCGCCCTCCCGGAGAGCGGGAACAAGGTGCCCGACATCCTGGACGAGGCCCGCTGGGAGCTGGAGTTCCTGCTGAGGATGCAGGTGCCGGCCGGGCAGCCGCTGGCCGGCATGGCGCACAGCAAGGTCCACGACGAGCAGTGGACGGGGCTGCCGCTGCTGCCCAGCCAGGACCCGCAGAAGCGCGAACTGCACCGGCCGACCACCCAGGCGACCCTGAACCTGGCGGCGACCGCCGCGCAGGCCGCCCGCCTCTACGAGCCCTACGACCGCGCCTTCGCGGCGAAGGCCCTGCGGGCCGCGCGCACGGCCTGGTCCGCCGCGCTCGCCCACCCCGCCGTGTACCCCGACCCGGACGACGGCATCGGTGGCGGCGCGTACCCCGACGACAACGCCACCGACGAGTTCTACTGGGCGGCCGCCGAGCTGTACCTCACCACCGGTGAGCGGCAGTTCGCCGACTACGTGACCAAGTCGCCCCTGCACACGGCCGACATCTTCGGGAACGTCAGCTTCGACTGGGCCGCCACCGCGGTGCCCGCCCGCCTCGACCTCGCCACCGTCCCGAGCAGGCTGCCCGGCCGGGAGAAGGTGCGCCAGTCGGTGATCAAGGGCGCCGGCAAGTACCTGGCCACACTGAAGGCGCAGCCCTACGGCATGCCGTACGCGCCCGCCGGCAACATGTACGACTGGGGCTCCAACAGCCAGATCCTCAACAACGCCCGTGTCCTCGCCGCCGCCTACGACCTCGACGGTGCCACGAAGTTCCGCGACGGCGCGGTGCAGAGCATGGACTACATCCTGGGCCGCAACGCCCTCAACATCTCCTACGTCACCGGCTACGGCACGGTCAGCTCCCACAACCAGCACAGCCGCTGGTACGCCCACGAGCTCGAGCCGAGCCTGCCGAACCCGCCGAGGGGCACCGTCTCCGGCGGGGCCAACTCCAGCATCCAGGACCCGTACGCGCAGGGCAAACTCCAGGGCTGCGTGGGCCAGTTCTGCTACATCGACGACATCGAGTCCTGGTCGACGAACGAGACGGCCATCAACTGGAACGCGGCGCTGGCCTGGATGGCCTCCTTCGCGGCGGACCAGGGCCACTAGGCCGGACCACCAGCAGGAACGCCGCCGCGCCCCCCCAGTGGCGCGGCGGCGCTGCCCCCCACGGCTGCGGACCTGCCGTCGGTACCACCGTCTCATCGCCGTGACCAGCGGGTATTTACGGGAAAGTACCCGCGCGGTACCGTGTGGGTCATGCCAGCTCTCAATGTGGAGTTCAGCGACCGCGAGCTCGAGGACCTGCGCCAGATCGCCAAGGAACGCGGCACGTCGATGAAGGCACTCGTGCGCGAGGCCGCCGCCGCGGACATAGCCCGGCACCGGGCCCTCCAGGAGGGTGCCGAGGCCTTCCGGCGGTTCTTCACCGCACACGCGGACGAGTTCGCGACGGCCTTTCCCGAGGACGAGACGGCCACGAAGGGCGAGGGGCGGGCAGCCTGACCGATGACGACCGTCATCCACATCGACGTGCCCTGGCTGCTCCAGCGGCACGAGGAAGTCCTGCCGGACCAGCCCGCGGTGGACGACTTCTCGGCCCTGGTGGCCGCCGTCGCCCGCCACCGCGTCGACCCGCCGCGTCTCGGCGTCGACTCCGATCCCGCCTGGCGGGCCGCCGCCCTGCTGCACACCCTCGCCCTGCTCAAACCCCTGCCGTCGGCCAACGCCCGCTTCGCCTGCGCGACGGCCGTGGCCTACATGTACGTCAGCGGCGTCGGCATCGACCCGCCCTACGGCGCCCTCGTCGACCTCACCCGCGACCTGATGTCCGGCAAGACCGACGTCTACGGCGCCGCCGACCGCCTGCGCTCCTGGGAGATCTGACAGCCCTTGCCGCATGCCCCCGGTGACGTCCCGCTTCCTGAATTTCCGTCAATGATGCCCGTGTTGTCTGCATGTCTTGTTGCGCGTCAATGAGCTGTGCAAGGCTGAGCGGTCCGTGCGTGGGCAAGGGCCGGTTCTGAAGAGACAGTTGGGGAGTCGAGCCGAATCGTCCGCCGGCCGTGTGCCAGACCCGCGGGCCCGCTCCACACCGGTACGTACCAAAGGAAGTCTTTCGTGCCCACCCCCCACCCCTCTCGTCCCCCCAGCCCGCCGCCCGGCTGGGTCCCCGGGGAGCCCGACGAATCCATCGCCGCCCGGCTCACCGGCAGCACCGACGAGGAAGTCGCCCACTGCGTCGCCCTGCTGATCGCGCGCCACTGGCAACCCGTCCACGACTACGCGGTGATCTGCCTCGCCTCGTCGGCGCCCCTCGCGGCCATGGTGACCTCGGCCGCCTTCCATCAGGTCTTCGACCGGCTGACCGTGGGCGAGCCCGGCGTCGCGCTGCGCCCCCGGCTGCTGCTGACCGTGCGGGACACGGTCCGGCTCTGGGCCGCCGAGGACCGTATATCCGCCGCGCTGCCCGAGCTGCACAAACCCGCCGGCGGCCGGGGCATGCGGGCCGCCGCGTCCCTGGTCCCGGACAACCGCCGGCTCGCCCAGCGGTCCTTCGAGAACCTTGTCCCGGCCGCCCGGTGCCTGCTGTGGCACACCGAGGTCGAGGCCGAACCGCTCGATGTCCCGGCCGGGTTGCTGGGCATGGACGAGGAGACCGCCTTCCGCACGCTGGAAGAGGCCCGGGACAAGTTCCGCGAGGGCTGCCTGCGCGCCCACCGCGAACTCGCGACGGGCGACGACTGCCGGTATTACAACCGGCTGCTGGAGGCACCGATCCGCCGCGGCGGCGGTCTGCTGCCGGACGTCAAGCGGCACATGGACGACTGCCGCTACTGCCGGGACGCCGCCGCGCAGCTCGGCCTGCTGGAGAACGCGCCGGGCGTGCTGCTCGCCGAGGCGGTGCTCGGCTGGGGCGCCCGCCGATACTACGACTCCCGTCCGGGCCGCGCCGGACAGACCCCGCGCACGAAGGGCTCCGGCCGGCACGGTGGAAGACGGCCGGGCGGCGGCGGCCGTGGCTGGCCGCTGTCCCGGTTCGCCGCGCAGGGCCGCCGAGCCTCCGGCGGCCCGCGGTCGTCCCGGGCGCTGCGCACCGGCCTCGGCCTCGTCTCCGCCTCACTGCTCGCGACCGTGCTCGGCGTCAGCCTGTGGTCGCATGGCGACGGCACCGCCCCGGCCGCGTCCACCGGCGCGCGGGACACGGCGCACGGCACCGACTCCGGCACCCCGCCCGACGGTTCCGCGACACCCCGCTTCACCGTGCCGTCCCCTTCGGCCGACGAGATCCGGCTGCGCAACGTCGCGGCCGGACTGTGCCTGGCCGTGCGGGACGAGCCGAAGGCCGGGGCCGCCACCGAACTGGCCGAGTGCTCCTCGGCCTGGAACCAGCGGTGGACGCTGGAGGCCGACGGGCTGCTGAGCAGCGTCGCCGCCCCCGGCCTGTGCCTGGACTCGCACGCGGACGCGGGCGTGGTCGTCCTCGGCACCTGCGCCAAGGCCGGTGACGAGCGGGGCCCCGACGTGCGCTACGGCATCAGCGCGCAGGGGGAGTTGCTGCCCCGCTGGGGCGAAGGACTCGCGCTCACCACCGCCGCGGCGCAGGCGGAGGCGGACATCGTCGTCAAGGTCGACGACGGCACCGCCGCGCAGCGCTGGTCGGCCGAGCCCGTATCGGTGACTCCGGGCCCGCTCTCGGTCGCCGGGACGAGCGCCCCGCCCACCCACCGGCCCACACCACCGGACGTCACGGCGTAATCCGGGGCGACCGCCGCCGGCGCCCGACGCGTCGGCCCAGCACGGAAGGCTTCCAGCGCCGCACCTCCTGCCGGGCTGGAAGCCGCCCGTGAGCGGGGTCGGGAGCCTCGCTGAGTGGTTGCGTGCACCCGACCGTACTGGCCGGTCGGCAGCGCTCAGCAGCCCCCGGAGCGGACCGTCCGGTCGTCAGTTCAGGGCCGCGGCCTTGGCCAGGAGCGCGGCCAGTTCTCGGGGCCGGGAGAACATCGGCCAGTGGCCGGTGTCCATCTCCACCAGATTCCAGCGCTCGCTCCTGAGTGCCTCGGCCACGGCGGGCATCGGCTCGGGCCCGTCCAGCAGGCACTTGACGTACGTCGCCGGCAGCTCGCCGACGGGGTGCCGCAGCACGGCCGGCTCGGTGAGCGTGGCGCCGGGGTGCGGTGTGCCCTCGGTGACGATGCGGTGGATCTGCTCGTCGGTCAGTTCCTGGCCGGCGTAGTCGTCCGGGGGCAGCGGCGGCCAGAAGCCGCCGTGCGCGTCGAGCGCACGGCGGACGTCGTCGCTGTCGAAACCCGACAGGAACGGCCGGCCGTCGACCGGCACGTTGGAGTCCACGAACACCACGCGCCGCAGCCGGCCGCCGATCCGCTCGGCCGCCTGGCCGACCGGGATGCCCGAGTAGCTGTGCCCGACCAGGACCACGTCCCGCAGGTCGCGGCGCTCCACGTGGCCGACGATGTCCTGGACGTGGGTCTGCTGCCCGGCCGGCAGGTCCTTCTTCTCGGCGAGACCGCTGAGGCTGAGGGCGTGCACGTCGTGCCCGGCCTCGCGCAGGCCGGGCAGCACCTCGTCCCACGCCCAGGCACCCAGCCAGGCGCCCGCCACCAATACGAAGTGAGTCATGTCCACCAACGTATCCCCGGGGTGTGACAACGCCCCGCGCACCGAGCGCCGTAGGTCCGGGAGGGCGGCGGCGCGCCGCCCTCCCGGACCGGTCAGCCGGCCTTCGCGGGCACCACCGCCGCGCCGCCGTCCGGCGCGCCCGGTCCGGTGACCGGCGGCACCGGGACGTCGACGGCACGCACCAGCCGCGGGCCCTCGGGACCGTAGACCGCCCGGGGCTCGGGGAACAGCCACAGCAGCGCGAGGAACAGCACCGCGGCCGACGCCAGCGACAGCGGCAGGCTGATGTCGACGCCGTTCGCCACGTCGCCCAGGGGGCCGACGAACTGCCCGGGGATGTTGGTGAACAGCACCCCGATCAGCGCCGACACCCACCAGGCGGTCAGTCCGCGCCAGTTCCAGCCGTGGGTGAACCAGTAACGCCCGCCGCGCTGACGGCGGTTGAAGACCTGGAGCGCGTCCGGGTCGTACCAGCCGCGGCGGGTCCAGAAGCCGAGCATCATCACGACCATCCACGGCGTGGTGCAGGTGACGATCATCGTGGCGAACGTGGAGATCGACTGCACCAGGTTCAGCGCGAACCGCCCGATGAAGATGAACGCGAAGGCCAGCAGACCCACCAGCACCGTCGCCCGCACCCGGGACAGCCACGGGACCACCGAGGCGAAGTCGAGGCCGGTGCCGTACAGGGAGGTCGTGCCGGTCGACATGCCGCCGATCAGCGCGAGCAGGCACACCGGCAGGAAGAACCAGCTCGGCGAGATCGCGAGCAGTCCGCCCACGAAGTCCGGAGCGTCGGCGTCGACGTACGAGGGGGCCTTGGTGGCGATGATGCTCGCCGTCGCCAGACCGAAGACGAACGGCAGCAGGGTGGCGATCTGCGCCAGGAACGCGGCGCCGACCACGCGGCGACGCGGGGCGTCGGCCGGGATGTAGCGCGACCAGTCGCCGAGGAACGCGCCGAACGACACCGGGTTGGACAGCACGATCAGGGCCGCGCCGATGAACGACGGCCAGAACATGGACCGCGTGGCCGCGTCCGCCGAGGCGGTGAACACCCCGGCGTACCCCGGGTCGAAGTCGCCGGCGAACGCGATCGCGCCGAGCAGGAACAGCACGCTCGCCGAGGTCACCGCGATCTTGTTGACGAACAGCATGAAGCGGAAGCCGTAGACGCACACCACGAGGACCAGCGCGGCGAACACCGCGTAGGCGACCGCGTACGACGCGGTGCCGCGCGGCAGCCCGAAGAGCCGGTGCGCGCCGCCGACCAGGGCGTCGCCGGAGCTCCACACCGAGATGGAGAAGAACGCGGTGGCGGTCAGCAGCGACAGGAACGAGCCGACCACCCGGCCGTGGACACCCAGGTGCGCCGAGGAGGAGACGGCGTTGTTGGTGCCGTTGACGGGGCCGAACACCGCCATCGGACACAGGATCAGCGCGCCCGCGACGACCCCGAGGAGGGTGGCCGCCAGGCCCTGCCAGAAGGAGAGGCCGAACAGGATCGGGAAGGCGCCCAGGACACAGGTGGAGAAGGTGTTCGCGCCGCCGAAGGCGATGCGGAACAGGTCCAGGGGCCGGGCGGAGCGGTCGGCGTCGGGGATGCGCTCGATGCCGTGGGTCTCGACCTCGGTGAGGGACGGCGCGGCGGGGGAGGGGGCAGGCGGGGCCTGCGGTGACTGTTGCGGGGACATGGGGGCTCCATCGGAGGACGGCGGTGGAGCGCCTGGTGGCGCGGCGGGTGGACGGGTGCTCGCCGGCGCGGGGTGTGCGGCGGGAAGATCACCGTTCTCGGGGGTCCGCTGACGCTAAGACGCCGCACCCGGACCACACCAGAGGACGGTTCATCCATCTTTCCCGCCCCCGCTGGACGAATCCTCCACCCTCCGCTCACCCTCCACCCTCCAGTTCACCCCTCCGTGTCGTGAGCGTCCTCGCCGTGGGTGCCCTCGGGCCGGGCGTCGGGCCCCTGGGCCCGGACCCGCTGCACGTGTTCCAGCGACGCGCGCAGTTCGCCGAGCCACTCGTCGGTGTGCCGCTGGACCAGGCGCACGCACCAGGCGAGGGCGTCACTGCGGCTACGGGCGACGCCGCCCGCGATCAGGGTGTCGAGGACCTGGCGCTCGGGCTGGCGCAGCCGCGTCATGACGGGCGCGGCGACATGCGTGAACAGGGCGCGCCGCCCGTCGCACTCCACGCCCCAGGACACCTTCCGGCCGAACCGGTGCTCGCCCTCGCGGGCCACCGCCATCCGGTCCTCGCGGGTGCGCTCCCGGAACTCCCGCACCCGGCCCTCGACGGCCGCCTCCCGCTCCGCGGACCCGGCGTCCCCGGCGAGCCGGGGTGCGGGAATCCGGCCGATGACGGTGATCTCCTCGCGGTCCACCGCCACCTCGACCAGTTCCTCGAACAGATCGTCCGGCAGCCGGCCGGCGAACCAGCCGCGCACTTTCTCCAGCTGCTCTGTCGTAATCATGTAATGACCATTACGCGACACGACCTTGAACACAAGGGGTCATGGACCAGTCCGCCGAGAGCGGAACAGGACTGTTTCAGGACGATTGGCGGACATTGGGAAACAGGCCATTCGGCCGGATCCGATGATCGTCGGGCCCGTGGGCAAAGGGCCGTCGCGGCGGCGTTCCGTGACTTCACGCCACTGATTCAATACGCAAGGTTACCGAAACCCGCGGGTTCGACGTGAGTTTCCGTCGCGGACTCGGCAGACTCCAGCACGCCGCCCCGGCATCGACCGAGCCCGGACCGGCACCCGACGACTTCCGGCGGAAGGAAGCGCACGATGCGGAACGCCGCACGCTGGGCAGCGACTCTCGGCCTGACGGCCCCGACGCCTTCCGGCACGGCAAGCGCACCTACTCCGACGAGTGCGTGAAGAACGCTTCGGTGACGAGCGTCTTCGCGTTCTGAGAGCCGGAATCGCGCGTCCCACGCGCACCTGGAGGCCCCGTGGCTGGGGAGCGCGGGGCCTGCGGCGGGGACGGGGCGATTCCGTACCAGGGGCCGGCGGGCGGTGTGGGGCCGCCCGCCGGCCCCTGCACAGGCCGCGGTGCCCCCGAGGTGGGGCGCCCGCTACGCCCGGTCGCGGTGGCTGGTGTCGCACCAGGGGTAGCGGCGGCTGCGGCGGCAGGTGCACAGGGCGACACGAAAGCGGTCCGAGAAGACGATGCTGCCGTCCTCCAGTTCCACCTCGACCGGCCCGTCGACCAGGATCGGACCGCGGCGCCGCATCGTGACCCGGCGGGGCGGACCGGGCCGCGGACCGTCCGCGGAGGTGTTCGGGTTGTCACCCTTGTCCGGGCGGGCGTTCGGCACGGATCACCACCAGCTCTTCCTTCTCGTCGGCCGCTTCCGCCGCGGACAGCAGACCGCTCTCCCGCAGCCAGCCGCGCCGCGACCGCAGTACGGGTCCGAAGGCGATGCGGCGGCGGCGCACCACCGCCGCCTCGAGGCCGGCCGCGCGCAGCCGGTGCAGGCTGCGGTCGGGATCGCTCAGCGCGGAGTGCACGACCAGCAGCACGCCCCCGGGCCGCAGCAGCCGGGGCGCGTCCCGGCAGATCCGGTCCAGGGCGAGCCGCCCGTCGCGGCCCGCGTCCCAGGCCCGGCGCCTGCCGCGCGGCCCGCGCCGGGTGTCGGGGGCCGGGACGTACGGCGGGTTGGCCAGGACCACGTCGAACGACCGTCCGCGCACCGGACCGAAGAGGTCCCCGCGGTGGATGCGGACCGGAAGCCGGCTGAGCCGGGCGTTGAGCCGGGCCGTCCACACCGCGCGCCAGGACACGTCCACCGCCGTCACCCGTGCGCCCCTCCGGGCGGCCACCAGCGCCAGTGCGCCGCTCCCGGTGCCCACGTCGAGGACTCGCGCGCCCGGCTTCCACGGTTCGTCGGACAGGGCCTCGGCCAGCAGCGCGGTGTCATCCTGCGGGGCGTAGACACCCGGAAGCACCAGTGCGTTCACATCCGGCGGGTACCCCGGCATTCAGGAGATACCGGTCGTTTCCGCCGCGAGGGGTGTCCGCAGCGACGACCGGCCGGCCCGCCAGTCGGCGAGCAGCCGCCCGCCGAAACGGTCCTCCAGGTATCCGGTCGCGTCGATGCCGAAGGCCACGTCGGACGCCAGCTCCGGCTCCTCGGCCAGCAGCCCGCCGATGACGTCGTGGCGTACGACCTGCTCGTGCACCGCGTCCGCCTCCACGTGCTCGTCGTAGAAGAACCGCGCGGCCGGTCCCGCGCCCGTCCGGCGCATGGCCTCGGCCAGTCGGCGGGAGCCGGGGGAGGAGGTGATCTCGACCGCGGCGAAATGCCCCACCAGGGCGCCCCGCAGCTCGCGGTGCAGGCCGAACAGGGACATCAGGTTCACCGTCGCCAGCGCTTCCGCCGTGGCCGCGTCCAGGTGGCGGCCGTATGTCGTGTCCAGGCCCAGGTCCGCCATCAGGTCGGCGAACAGCCGGGCGTGGACGCGCTCGGCGCGGCCGCCGCCCCACTCGTCGAACTCGACCGCCGCCATCGCCGCCTTGGCCCGGCCCCACAGGCGCGGCAGCACCCAGGCGTGCGGGTCGGCCTCCTTGAGGTGGTACAGGGAGCGCTGTGCCGCGTACTCGCGCAACTGCCACAGCCTGCCCTCGTCCCGCAGGTAGTGACTGACCCCGGTGCCCTCGACCGGCTCGACGAGCACCTGGGCGAGTGCGTCGTCGAGGCTGTCGTGCACGGGCGTGTCGGCGCGCAGGGCGGTCAGGAAGCGGTGCTCCAGGGCCGAGCGGACCGCCAGCAGGCCCGGGTCCCACTCGTACCGGGCGTCGACCTCCGCGAAGCCGCGGTAGTGCAGCTCGTAGCAGAGGTACAGGGCGAGCTGGAGATCGTCGCCGTAGGCCGCCGCGCCGCCGGCGTCCTCGGCACGGGGCGGCGGACCGGTGCCCCGCAGGTACGCCGTCACAGCCGCGGAGACCGGCCCACGGGCGGGAGGCAGCTCGGGTCCTCGCCGATCGTCGGCCATGGACCCCGGGTACCCGTGACGCCCGGCGAGCCACCCTCGTCCTTCCCGGCCCAAGAGGCACCGGGACCGGCCGGGTCAGTCGCCCTCGGACTCCTCCTCGGCCCGGGTGCTCGGGGTGATGGCGTCGCCCGCCTCGCCCCGGTGGCGCCGCCCGGCGGCCCCCGTGACGTCCTTCTCGGCGTTCTCGAACTCGCGCAGCACCTCGCCTGCCGCTGTCTCCGGCCGGTCGGAGCGTCGCTCGTCACCACCGGTGTCCCCGCGCTTCCCGGGCTTCTCGGCCGTGGCCGCCTCCTGTCCTCGTCCGGTCCGCTTCGGGCGGAACCACGCGGCCGCCGGAGCGGCTGGTGGTGGATCTCGTGCCCCACGCGTACCCGGCCCGGCGGTTCCATGCGCCCCGCACGGGCCCGGCCCGGTACATTCCGTCGACGCCGACCCCCTCCTCCGAGGCAGACCCCGAAGGACTGATCCCCATGCCCGCGGACCTCACCGGCACCTTTCTGCGGCTCGGCGACGGCCGCCCCGCCCTTCGCTTCACCCGCGTCCACGGCCATCCCGTGGACCGCGTCTGGCACTTCGTGACCGACCCCGGCGAACTCGCGCTGTGGTTCCCCTTCCGCGCCGAGATGGACCTGCGGCCCGGCGGCACCATCGCCTTCCGCGGGGAGACGGGGGCGGAGGAGTTCACCGGCACCGTGCTCGCCGTCGACCCGCCCCGGCACCTGTCCTTCGAGTGGGGCGGCGACGAACTCCACTTCGACCTGGAAGAACTCGACGACCGGCACACCCGCCTCACCCTCACCGACGTCCTCGCCGCCGAGGACACCGCCGCCCGCAACGGCGCCGGCTGGGAGGTCTGCCTTGCCGCCCTGGACGCCCGGGCGCGCGGCGAGCGCTTCGAGGGACCGCACGCCGGAGTCCACGCCCCGTGGAAGGGCTTCTACGAGGCGTACGTCGCCGCCGGAGTCCCCTCCGGGGCGCCCATCCCGGGCGAGGACTGAACGGCCGGGCCTGCACGGTCCGGACCGGCCTCACGCCATCTGCCGCCGCACCAGTTCGTGCAGCCGCCCGCCCGTGTCCGCGAGCAGTTCGGCGGGCGGCCCCTGCTGGACGACCCTGCCGTCCTCCATCACGACGACCCGGTCCGCGTCGAGCACCGTCGACAGCCGGTGGGCGATGACGACGCGGGTGGCGTTGAGCTTGCGGGTGCTCTCGATCACCGTGCGCTGCGTGCCGTTGTCCAGCGCGCTGGTCGCCTCGTCGAAGAAGAGGATCCGTGGCCGGCGCACCAGCGCCTGGGCGATCATCAGGCGTTGCCGCTGGCCGCCGGAGACCGCGCCGCTTCCCGACACGATCGTGTGCAGGCCCATCGGCATCCGCTCGATGTCCCGCGCGAGGCCCGCCAGTTCGGCCGCCGCCATCGCCTCCTCGGCCGTGCACGGCTCCGTGCCGCGGATGACGTCCAGGATCGAACCGGTGAACGGCTGCGCGTGCTGGAGCACGACCCCGCACTGCCGGCGCACGGCCGACTGGTCAAGGGCTGCCAGGTCCTGGCCGTCGTACAGCACGCTGCCGGACAGCGGCCGGTCGAACCCGATCAGCAGCCTCAGCAGCGTCGACTTGCCGCAGCCGCTGGGCCCGACGATCGCCACGAACTCGCCCGGCCGCACCTCGAAGGACACGTCGTCGAGGACCAGCGGCCCGTCGTCCGTGTAGCGGAACGACAGCCGCCGCGCCTCGATCGCCCCGGACAGCGGCCCCGGCCGGGTACTGGCCGTGCGCACCTCCGGCGCGGCGTCCAGCACGGGCCTGATCTCCTCCAGCAGCGGCAGCGCGGCCACCGCCGAGACGAAGGCGCCGGTCAGCTGGGTGACCGAGGTCAGCAGCATCGTCACCGAGGTGTTGAAGGCCAGGAAGGCCGCCGCGGACATGGAACCGCGCGCCGGGCCCGCCAGCAGCATGAACATCAGCAGCGTGCACACCGGCAGGTACACCGCGCCCAGCACCGTGGTGAGGTTCTTGATCCGGCCCACCTTCTGCTGAAACTCACGGCTGCGCGCGAACCGGGACGCCCAGGCGGCGTACGCGTAGTTCTCGGCCGCCGCCACCCGCAGCTTCGGCAGCCCGCGCAGTGTCTGGAAGGCCTGGTTGTTCAGCTTGTTGGTGAGCACGACCAGATGCCGCTGCCATCGCGCCTGCCACAGCCCGAGCCCGAGGAACACGACGCCGATCACCACCAGCATGCCGAGCGCCGCCAGCGCCATGGAGGCGCTGTACCAGAACAGCAGCCCCAGGTTCATCGCGCCCACGGTCACCGACTGGGCGACCACCGGGCCCACCCCCGCCAGCAGCCGGCGGATCGCGCCGACCCCCATGGCCGCGCTCGCCAGCTCACCGGTGGAGCGCTCGGTGAAGAACTTCGTCGGCAGCCGCAGCAGCCGGTCCCACACGGCCGACTGGAGGGTGGCCTCGATACGGCCCTCCAGCCGCAGGACCGTCAGGTTCTGCAGGAGCATGAAGGCCGCCGCCACCACACTGCTGATGATCACGGCCAGGCACATCTGAGTGATGAGGCCCTGCTCGGCCCTGGGCACGTACTCGCCGAGCACCTTGCCGGTCGCGATGGGCACCAGCGCCCCGAGGACGACCGTCACCAGCCCGGCGGACAGCAGGTTAAGCAGATCGCCGCCGGTGCCGCGCAGGCTGAACCGCAGCAGCCCGAACGGGCCGAGCGGACGGTCGGGCAGCGGCCGGTAGAACATCACCGCGCGCGGCTCGAACTCCTCCGCGTTCGCCTTCTCCACCGGGTTCTCCCGCCCGGTGGCCGGGTGCACGGCGACGTATCCGCCGCGCCGCCACAGCAGCGCGACCGGCGCCCCGGACAGCGCCCGGTGCCCCACCAGCGGACCGATGTCCTCCCGCCACCAGCGGCCCTGAAGGCGTACGGTCCTGGTGCGCACCCGGGAGGCCAGGGCGACCCGCTCCACCGGGTCGAGGCGGTCGCTCTCGGTGCCGGCCTGGGGCGGTGCGGCCAGGGTGATCCCGGCGGCCCGGGCGACCAGCTCACAGGCCGCGTAGCCGGCGTCGGCGTCAGCGGCCGTGGGCCGTCCCGCCGAGGACCGGCCGATGGACGCCAGCAGCGTCCGGTCCGCCTGGGCGCGCACCGCCTCACCGGCCTTGATGCCGGCCGCCGTCCGGGTCTCGTGGGTGCGTTCCAGCTCCTCGATCCAGCGGTCCAGGGCGGTCAGCAGCCGGTACTGCTGATCGACCACGCTCTGCCACAGGGCGGGGTCCATCAGCAGGTCGGCCGCGGCCGGGGCGCCGTACAGCGCCCCGTACTGCACGCTGCCCGGCGGGACCCGCATCCAGAACACCTCGTCGTCCGTGGGCGCCGCCGCCCGCTCCTCGGCCATCGGCGCCTGGAAGAGCACGGACAGGCCGCGGCCGACGCCCAGCGCGAGGGCGTACTCCAGCGGGCTGGTCCGCGGCGGCACGTACTGGGGATCGCCGTACTCGTCGTACGACCAGGTCTCGGTGCTCGCCTGCTGGTACAGCTCGCGCAACCCGATACGCCGGACCACGCAGTTCCGCAGCGGGCGCGCGACCAGGGTGTGCCGCGGGCCCGTGACGGGACCGAGCAGCAGCGAGCCCGCCTCCAGCCGGCCCAGGTGGTGCCAGTGGCCCTGCCGCGCCGCGTCGACCGCGAACAGGTCCACCGCGCCGGCCGCGATCAGCCACAGCTCCTGGGGGCCCGCCAGGTCGAGCCGGTTGAAGCCCGAGCAGTCGATCGGCGTGCCCAGGGAGCCGAGAGCCCCGAGTACCAGGTCCGGCTCGCCCGCTGTCGTCATCTCACCGCTCCCTGACCAGCGCCGCGTACGCGCCGCCGTGCGCCATCAGTTCCCCGTGCCGCCCGCGCTCGACGACCGTGCCGTGCTGGAGCACGACGATCTCGTCGCTGTCGCGCACGGTGGACAGCCGGTGCGCGATCACCACGCAGGCGCAGCCGCGCCGCCGCAGGTTGTCCATGACGGTCTGCTCGGTCTCGCCGTCCAGGGCGCTGGTCACCTCGTCGAGCACGAGGATGCTGGGCCGGCGCACCAACGCGCGGGCGATCTCAAGGCGTTGGCGCTGACCGCCGGAGAAGTTGCGGCCGTCCTGCTCGACCCTGCTGTGGATGCCGCCGGGGCGGCGCGTCACGACCTCGTACAGGGCCGCGTCGCGCAGCGCCTCCACCACGGCGTCGTCCGGGATCGACGGGTCCCACAGGGCCACGTTGTCGCGAACCGTGCCCTCGAAGAGGAACACGTCCTGGTCGACGAACGACACGGAGGCCGCCAGCGCCCCGCGCGGAATGTCCTCAAGGCGCTGCCCGTCGATGCGGATCACCCCGTCCCAGGGCGTGTAGAGGCCCGAGATCAGGCGGGAGACGGTCGACTTGCCGCTGCCGGAGCCGCCCACGAGCGCGACCTGACGGCCGGGCCCGACGGTCAGGTCGAAGCCGGTCAGCAGCGGCTTGTCCAGCGGGCTGTAGCCGAAGGTGAGGTTCTCCAGCTCCACGTGCCCGTGCAGCCGGCGGGTGGAGTCCCCGCCGCGGGGGCGGGTGTACAGGGGGTCGGCCTGGAAGTTCTCGACGTCCTTGAGCCGGGCCACGTCCGCCGCGAAGTCCTGGATGCGGCCCGCGACTCCGTTGAGCCGGGTCAGCGGCGCGGTGAACCGGGTCACCAGCGCCTGGAACGCGACCAGCAGCCCGACCGAGATGTGCCCCTCGACGGCCCGCATTCCGCCGATCCACAGGATCAGCGCGCTGTTGAGGGTGGCGAGCGCCGGGGCGACCACGCCCAGCCAGGCGGTCGGCACCCCGAGCCGCTGCTGCTCCTCCAGGGTCGCGGCGTGCTGCCCGGCCCACTTGCGGAAGTAGCCGTCCTCGCCGCCGGTCGCCTTCATCGTCTCGATCAACTGGAGCCCGGTGTAAGCGGTGTTGGTCAGCCGGGCATTGTCCGCGCGCAGCTTCGCCGTACGGGTGGCGCGCAGCCGTACGACCACCCGCATCGCCACGACGTTCAGCAGGGCCACGCCGATGCCGACGAACGTCAGCTGCGGGTCGTAGGTGTAGAGCAGCAGCGCGTACAGCACCACGACCACCGCGTCGACGCCGGCCGCCGCCAGATCGCGGGCCAGGGTCTCGGCCACCTGGTCGTTGGAGGCCAGCCGCTGCACCAGGTCGGCCGGGGCGCGCTGGGCGAAGAAGGTGACCGGCAGCCGCAGCAGGTGGCGCAGGAAGCGGGCGCCGGCGAGCGTGGAGGAGATGAGGCGCCCGTGCAGCAGGTTGGCCTGCTGCAACCAGGTCAGCACGACGGTGAGCAGCACGCACACGCCCATCGACGCGAACAGCACGCCCAGCAGCGAGGTCCGGCCGCCGATCAGGTAGGTGTCGATGTAGGTCCTGCTGAGCGCGGGCACCGCCGCGCCGACCGCGACCAGCAGCAGACTGGCCAGCACCGCCGCCGGCATCGTGCCCGCGGTGCCGCGCATCCGGGCCGGCAGCGCGCCCAGGACTCCGGGTTTGCGGCCGCCCTTCTCGAAGTCCTCGCCGGGCTCCATCACCAGCACGACACCGGTGTAGCTGGTGTCGAAGTCCTCCATGGGCACGAAACAGCGGCCCTTGCCGGGGTCGTTGACGTACACCCCGCGCCGGCCGAGGCGGCGGCCCATGCCGTCGTAGACGACGTAGTGGTTGAACTCCCAGAAGAGGACGGCCGGGGCCTTCACCCCGGCGAGGGCGGCGGTGTCCATCTGCATGCCCTTGGCCGTCAGACCGTAACCGCGGGCCGCCTTCAGCAGGTTGCTCGCCCGTGAGCCGTCCCGGGAGACGCCGCAGGCGATCCGCAGTTCCTCCAGCGGGACATGGCGGCCGTGGTGACCGAGCACCATGGCGAGCGAGGCGGCGCCGCACTCCACGGCCTCCATCTGGAGCACCGTGGGCGTGCGGACGGTCCGGCCCCGCGTCCTGGGGCCGGACCGCGCGGGCCGGGCGGCGCGCCGGCGGCCGCGGGTCTCCTGGGTGGTGGTCACGGCAGCAGCCAATCGAGGGGACGCTGGTCGGCCAGCCGGATCGAGGCGGTGGCCGCGGTCATGGAGTCGAGCCGGTACGGCGGGCCCCCGGCGGAGGACCAGGTGAGGCCGCTCTCCGTCGTGGACGAGGTGTCGAGGCGTACGAGTACGGCGACGGGCCGGCCCTTCCGGGTGAACTGTTCGCCGAGCCGGCTGTCGCCGAGGAAGGCGGCGATCCGCTGCGCCGACTGGGCCGACCGGTCCACCGCCTTCACATGGCCGCGCAGCACGCCGTAGCGCTGGGCGGGCACCGAGGACACGGTCAGGTCGACCGGGGCGCCGACGGGGACGGCGGCGGCGTTCTCGGCCGGCACGTACACGGTCGCGTACAGCGGGTCGGAGGCGTGGGCGACCTTCTCCACGGCGGCGACGTCCGCGCCGGTGGACAGGATCTGGCCGATGGTGGCGGCGAGCGCGGTGATCCGGCCCGCGGCCACCGTGCGCACGGTCTGCTCGCCCTGGCCGGTACGCACCTTCAGCACGGGCGAGTTCGAGGGCAGCCGCTCGCCCTCCTCGGCGAGGACCGCGGTGACCTGTCCGGCGACCGGGCTCTGCAGGACGTAACTGCCCTGCGCGTGCGTGAGGATGGCGGGCGCGCCGACGGTGGAGGCGACCGATCCCGTCACCGCCCACAGCGACGCGGCCGCCACGGCGAGGAGGGTGACGGACAGGACGAGCCATCCCTGGGGACGGGCGAGCCGCACCGGGAGGTCGAGTTCTTCCGGCGACTCGAGCTTGGCGAGGGCCTGTTGTCGGAACTGCACGTTACGGCTTTCTGCGGCGACCGCGAGTCCCGGAACCGGCGTGCGGTCCCGGGACTCGGCGGCGACGAGGTGCGATCAGAGACCGGCGACCAGGTTGGCGACCGGGGCGGTGCTCAGACCGGTGGCGCCCTCGACGGTGCCGACGGCCGTGTTCACCACGCCGGAGACCGGGACAACGCTGTCCACCAGGCCGGTGGCGGTGCCCAGAGCGTTCACGGACAGGCCGCCGGAGACGTTGTCGAGGTCGGCGTCGGAGATCTCGGCGGTCTCGACCTGGGGGGTCGGGTTCATGATTGGAACGTCCCTTCATATGGATGTCTCACAAGGGGGGAGCGGCCCTCTGTGGGGAAAGACGGCCGCGAACGCGGGTGCCGGGTCCCGCTTCCCGAGTGCCCGGCCGGGGTCCCGCGTTGCGATGGATGTAAGCACGGTGCCGCCCGCCGATTCCACTCAACCAAGCCCCCCACCAGGGCACTTGACGACGTGGCCGGAGAACCGTGCAGGCCCGGAAACGGTATGGCGGCCACTTCTTCACACGCCGCGCCGCATCGGCGCACCGCCTCCCTTGCCGCCGCGCCGGTGGACCGGGAACCGGACGCCGAAGGCCGCGCCGGGGGCGCGCGGTTGTGCAGATCCTCCGAACACGGTGACCCCGCTGGGCATTCGATGTGCAGATTCACTGAAGCCCGGATTCCGCTTCCGGTTCGCCACCGAACGTCGCCGCACGGTGGCGGAGCGTGCCATGCCGGCTACGCATGGCACCGCGGCGCGGCACCTGCGCGGTCCCGGTCCGCAGGCTCAGGCGAGGGCGGCCGCGAGCAGGGCGAAGGCGGCGATGAGGACGGCGACGCGGAGGTAGTGGAAGCGGTTCCAGCGGTTCATCTGCTCCTTCCAGTCCTCGGGCAGGTTGTCGGGGGTCCATGTCCTGCCCCGGTTGTTGATCGGGACGAGCAGCAGGAGCGACATGATCACGCTCAGGATCAGCAGCGCGGCGGCGATGACGACGAGGCCGGTGCCGTGGTGATGCCACCCGGCGACGGCCCGGGCCGCGACGAGGACGAGCGAGCCGATGTACCAGAACGGCATCACGGCGCCGAGCATCCGGGCCCCGTGGGCGCGGCCGCGCACGGCACTGTCGCCGGGGAGGCCGTTGAGGATCGGGTTGATGACGAAGGCGACGGAGAACTCGACCCCCACCATCAGGCCTACGGCCACGATGGTGAAGACCTCGAGTGCGTCGAGCATGATGCCCCCTGGGATCTAGTGCTGCTAGCTGATGAGGCAACGCTAGCGCTACTGCCGATCGATTGTCTAGCGGTGCTAAGGTCGAGCCATGTCGGTACAGGAACGCAAGCAGCGCGAACGGGCGGGCCGCGAGCGGCTCATCGTGGCGACGGCCCGAGAACTCGCCGAGCAGCAGGGCTGGGACGCGGTCACCACTCGTCGGCTCGCCGAGCGCATCGAATACAGCCAGCCCGTCCTCTACAGCCATTTCCGCGGCAAGCGCGAGATCATCGGCGCCGTCGCCCTCCAGGGTGCCGCCGAGATGGCCGTGGCGCTGCGGGCCGTGGCCTCCGCCGCGGACGGCCCGCGCGCCCGGGTCACGGCCCTCGCCCGCGCCTACCTCGACTTCGCCGAGCGCAACCCGGCGGTCTACGACGCCATGTTCCAGCTCGACGGCGGCCTGGCGTTCGCGAAGGAGGACACCCCGGAGCCGCTGAAGGACGCCTTTGCCGCCCTGCTGGAAAACCTCGGCGAGGTCGCCGGGGACGGCGTGCACCCGGCGCTGTTCACCGAGGTGTTCTGGGCGGCTCTGCACGGGCTGGCGACCCTGACCCGGGCGGGACGGCTGCCGCCGGGGGACGCCGAGCGGAGGGTGGAACTGCTGGTGGACCGGCTCGCCGTGGTCTGACACCGGCAGGGCCCGCAACTCCTCGCAGCGGGGCCTGGAAGCCGGAGCAGTGGCTGCCGGCGGACGCCCAGCCGATCTCGGCCGAGGTGACGCTGGCCCAGCTGCGGATGCCGGAGCTGACGATCGCCGACATCGAGCAGGCGGAGGCGGATTCGCTGAAGTACCGGTACGAGTAACGGGCCGACCAGCGATTGCTGGACCACCAGCCCGCCCCCCGGACCGGCATGCCCCAGGAGCAATCGCGGGGCAGTCCGTAAGCACGTGATCTCGTTGGTCTTGTCGCCCACGTCGAGCCGGGCCAGGACCAGGCCGCGGACGGGATCGGGTACCCCGGCTAGGAGCGTGGGTCAGTATCCGGCGTCGTGCCGGTCCAGGCGATCTCGAAGTACCTGATGCGTTCATCTTGCCCGGCCGGCCGCATGCCGGCTGCCAACATGACGTGCTGGGACGCGATGTTGTCGTGGTCGGCGTCGCCTTTCACGCAGGTGACGCCGCGCGCCCGCGCGAACAGCAGCAGTCCGCGGAGGGCTTCGGAGGCGTATCCCTTGCCTCGTGCTGACGGGATGAGACCGTAGCCGATCGTGACGCTGCCGTTCTCGTCCGCGGGTCCGTGGAAGCCCAGGCCGCCGATCGCCTGACCGTCCTCGCGGCGACGGATCTCATAGTTGCCGAACGGCTGGGGATCACCGGTGTTCGCGCAGGTGCCCAGGAAGCGCCTGGCGGCGGACACGTCCCCATCGGTGGGGTATCCGGGCGCCCATCGGGCACCGCTGTGCGACTCGCCCGCCACCACTCGCTCAGCCTCGCTGACGGTCATCGGATGAAGCACGAGCCGCGCTGTCACAAGATCGCCCATGGCAGGGAGGAGTATCACGCGGGGCGAGCGGACCGCACTTGGATTGTCCGACCGGGCAGCGCCCCACCTCCGGTTGGTGATCGTAGGCACAGAAGAATCGCGGTAGGCGCGGTGTGCTGGACCTGGGGCCGGTCCTGGCCGACTGCGCCGACGAGCGCGGCCATTCGCCTCGATCTCACGATTCAGCCGCCACCAACTGGATGCCCTCGCCGACCTGTCCGGCGGGGCATGACCGTGACGGCACCTCAACATGCGAGCCCGCCAGTCCAAGGCCGCATACGGCTTTCCTGGGCCGCGAGTTGGCCGATTCAGCGCGAACTTGGGGGAGTTGGCGAACGGGATTGAACACGGTGGCCGCTCCCTGCGTACCAAGAGCTGTCCAGGCGTCCCCCCAACCGCCCCGGACGGCGGCACGGACCGCGTCCCCAGGAGGTCGAGAAGTTTGAGTCACAAGCGAATTCCGAAGCGCAGGGCCGCGATAGCGGCGGGCGGCGTGGTGGCGCTCGGAGCGGCGGCGATACTGCTTCCGAACGCCAACGCCTCCCAGGACGGCGCTGCGGACGACGCCACTCCCAGGACCCTCAAGGCCGCGGACGCCTCGGGTCTTTCCACCCGGCTCGCCACGGAACTCGGCGACTCCTTCGCCGGCTCCTACTACGACAGCGCCGGACAGCGGCTCGTCGTCAACATCGCGGGCGGCGACGCCGACACCGTCCTCCGGGCGAAGAAGGCGGGCGCGGCCGTCCGCCAGGTCGGCAACAGCACCGCCGCCCTGAAGTCCGCCGCCCGGACCCTGAAGGCCGACGCCACCATCCCGGGCACCTCCTGGGCCGTCGACCCGCGCACCAACAAGGTCGTGGTCACCGCCGACAGCACGGTCACCGGCGCCCAGTGGAACAGACTCCAGGCCACCGTCCGCGGTCTCGGCTCCGGCATGGCGACCCTGAAGAAGTCCGCCGGCACCTTCAAGACCTTCGCCGCCGGCGGCGACGCCATCTTCGCCCGGGCGCAGGGCGGCACCGTCCGTTGCTCCCTCGGCTTCAACGTCACCGCGAGCGACGGCAGCCCCGCCTTCCTGACCGCCGGGCACTGCGGTGTCTCGGCCGCGCAGTGGTCCGACTCCCAGAACGGCGGCCCGGTGGCCACCGTGGACCAGGCCACCTTCCCCGGCAGCGACCTCGCCCTCGTCACGTACGACGACCCGGCCACCCAGGCGCCGAGCACGGTCGACGTCGGCAACGGGCAGAGCGTCCAGATCACCGGGGCGGCCGAGGCCACCGTCGGTGCGACGGTGTTCCGCATGGGCAGCACCACCGGACTGCACAACGGCACGGTCACCGGCCTCGACGCCACCGTCAACTTCCAGAGCGACAACGGCGGCGTCGACACCGTCACCGGTCTCGTCCAGACCAACGTCTGCGCCGAGCCCGGCGACAGCGGCGGCCCCCTGTTCACCCAGAACGGCGGCGCGGTCGGCCTCACCTCGGGTGGCAGCGGCGACTGCACCCGGGGCGGCGAGACCTTCTTCCAGCCGGTCACCACCGCCCTCGAGGCGACGGGCGCGACATTCGGCGCGGTCGGCGACACGGCCGGCGCGGCGGACCAGCAGTCCGGCACCGACCAGTCCGACGCGCCGCAGTCCGGTGCCGGAGGCCACCACTCCGGCCCCGCGTACGGATCCGGGCGCGGCCGGACCCACTGAACGGCCCCTCCCGAGCGGCTACCCCCTGAGCCGTTCGCCCCGGGCCGCTGACCGGCTCCCCCCACGCCACCGCCCGGCCTGCCGGCCGGTGGCAGCCGGTCAGTGCATCGGTCCGGCCCTCCCGGCGGAGGGCCGGACCGATCAACCTTCCGACCGCCCCACGCTCCGTCACACGTCCGGTGCGGGGCGAGCACCGGCGCCGTGATGCCGCCCATGGACCCGCGACCCGCCACACGGGTGTGCCATGTCCCCGCCCGGCAGGTCGGGACCGCCGCGCGCGCCGGTCGTGCTTAGGGTCCGGGCTGTGTCACACACCTTCGAAGAGCTCGTGGCCAAACAGCGGGCGGCCGACGAGGCACACGCCCGGGTCGAGCAGCTGCGGCAGAACTACGGACCGCCCGCGCAGGCACAGTGGACCGGCACGCAGAGCGAGACGTACGAGACGGCGTGGCGGGCCTGGCGGGACCTGGCCCGTGATCTCCAGGCCGCCCTGGGCGAGTACGCGAGCGACGAGGGCAAACCGCGCACCGAGACCGAGGCCGACGTGGAGCGGGCCGCCCGATCGACCCCGGAGACGGGCGAGGGCGGCCGGGACGAGGGCGGCGGAGCGGAGGAGCCGTGAGCCCCCCGGCACGGCGCGGACGCACCGCGCGCGGAGCCGTGGCCGGTGAGCGTCTCACCGGATTCCTGGACGCCCGGCTGCCGCTGTCCGAGGGCGGCGGGCTGATGCGCAAGGCGTTCCCCGAGCACTGGTCGTTCCTGCTCGGCGAAATCGCCCTGTACAGCCTGATCGTGCTGGTCCTGACCGGTGTGTGGCTGACGCTGTTCTTCGAGCCGGGGATGCGCGAGGTCGCCTACGCCGGGTCGTACGCGCCGCTGCGTGGGGTGCTCATGTCGGAGGCGTTCGACTCCACCCTGCGCATCAGCTTCGACATCCGTGGCGGGCTGCTGCTGCGGCAGGCCCACCACTGGGCGGCGCTCGTCTTCGTCGCCGCGATCGGCGCGCATCTGCTGCGGATCTTCTTCACGGGCGCCTTCCGCAGGCCCAGGGAGATCAACTGGGTCATCGGGGTGACACTGTTCGCCCTCGCCATCGCCGAAGGCTTCGCGGGCTACTCCCTCCCCGACGACCTGCTCTCCGGCACCGGGCTGCGCATCGCCCAGGCGATCGTGCTGTCCCTGCCGCTGATCGGCACCTATGTCAGCTTCTTCGCGTTCGGCGGCGAGTACCCCGGGCACGAGATCATCCCCCGGCTGTACAGCCTGCACATCCTGCTGCTGCCGGGCGTCCTGATCGCCCTGGTCGTCGTGCACCTGGTCCTCGTCTTCTACCTGAAGCACACCCAGTGGCGCGGCCCGGGCCGCAGCAATCGCAACGTGCGGGGCAAACCGCTCTTCCCCGAGTTCACCGCCTCTTCGCTGGGCCTGCAGTTCACCGTCTTCGGCGTGCTGTTCGTGCTCGCCGGGATCGCCCAGATCAACCCGGTGTGGACCTACGGCCCCTACCAGCCGGACCTGGCGTCCACCGGGTCCCAGCCGGACTGGTACGTCGGGTTCCTGGAGGGCTCACTGCGGCTGATGCCGGCCTGGGAGACGAACGTGGCCGGGCACACGATCATGTGGAACGCCTTCCTGCCGGCGGTGGTCCTGCCGGCGCTGCTGTTCGCCGTCCTGTACGCGTACCCGTTCGCCGAGCAGTGGCTGACGGGGGAGTGGCACCAGGAGCAGCACCTGTGCGACCGGCCTCGGGAGCGCCCCGTGCGCACCGGCCTCGGCGTCGCCGGGATCGTCTTCTACGGCGTGCTGCTGCTGGAGGGCGGCAACGACGTCATCGCCGCAACCTTCCGGGTCTCCGTGAACACGATCACCTGGGTGCTGCGGATCTCGTTCGTGCTGGCCCCCGTCGCCGCCTTCCTGGTCACCCGAACCCTGTGCCACGCCCTGCTGGCCAAGGAGCAGGAGGTCCTCGCCGAGGGCGAGGAGACCGGCCGGGTGCGGCAGTCCATCACCGGGGGCTACGAGAGCGAGCACCGCCCCGTCGAGTCCCGCCGGCCCGGAACCCCGGTGGGACCGGTCGTCACTCGCCCCGGTGAACGTACTGGAACGCCATCCCCGCCACCCCCCGCGCCAGCACCGCGAGACCGATGAGGAACAGCCACAGTCCGTAGACCACGCCCAGCGCGGTGACCGAGAAGCCCAGCGCGGTGATGACCGGCCAGGTGCTCTCCGGGGGGAAGAACTCCAGCGGCCCGGCGGCGTCGGCGACCTCGGCCTCACGGCGGTCCTGCGGGCGAGCTCCCTTGCGGCGGTACTGGATGACGCAGAAGAAGGAGTCCAGCGCCGCCATTCCGCAGGCGATGACCAGCGCCGCAGTGCCGGCCGGCTCGCCGGACCAGACGCCGTACAGGGCGGCGCTGCCGCCGAAGAACAGCGCGACACCGCCGAAGAGCAGGGCCTCCACCTTCATCGGCGTCCCTCCAGTGCCGCCTGCCGCACGACGTCGGGATGGTGCAGGTCGAAGGCGGGCGCCTCCGAGCGGATCCGCGGCAGCGCCTCGAAGTTGTGCCGCGGCGGCGGGCAGGAGGTCGCCCACTCCAGGGCGCGCCCGTACCCCCAGGGGTCGTCCACGGTGACCTTCCGTCCATGGCGTGAGGTGTGCCAGACGTTGTAGAGGAACGGCAGGGTGGACGCGCCGAGCAGGAACGCCCCCGCCGAGGAGAGTGTGTTCAGGAGGGTGAAGCCGTCGGCGGGCAGGTAGTCGGCGTACCGGCGGGGCATCCCCTCCGCGCCGAGCCAGTGCTGCACCAGGAAGGTGAGCTGGAAGCCGGGGAAGAGCAGCCAGAAATGGATCTTGCCGAGCCGCTCGTCCAGCAACTTCCCGGTGATCTTCGGCCACCAGAAGTAGAACCCGCCGAACATCGCGAACACCACGGTGCCGAACAGCACGTAGTGCAGGTGGGCCACGATGAAGTACGAGTCGGTCACGTGGAAGTCCAGCGGCGGCGAGGCGATCAGCACGCCGCTCAACCCGCCCAGCAGGAACGACACCATGAATCCGATCGACCACAGCATCGGCGTCTCGAACGACAGCGAGCCGTGGCGCATCGTCCCGATCCAGGCGAAGAACTTGATCCCGGTGGGCACCGCGATCAGGAACGACATGACCGAGAAGAACGGCAGCAGCACCGCGCCCGTGGCGAACATGTGGTGCGCCCACACCACCGCGGACAGCATGGTGATCGCGATGGTCGCCCCGATCATCGGCAGGTAGCCGAACTGCGGCTTGCGGGAGAAGACCGGGACGATCTCACTGACGATCCCGAAGAACGGCAGCGCGACGATGTAGACCTCCGGGTGGCCGAAGAACCAGAACAGGTGCTGCCACAGCAGCGCCCCGCCGTTGGCCGCGTCGAAGACGTGCGCCCCGAACTTCCGGTCCGCCTCCAGGGCGAGCAGCGCGGCGGTCAGCACCGGGAAGGCGGGCAGCACCAGGATCGAGGTGAACAGCACGTTCCAGGTGAAGATCGGCATCCGGAACATCGTCATCCCGGGTGCGCGCAGGGTCGTGATCGTGGCGATGAAGTTCACCGCGCTGAGCGTGGTCGACACACCCGTCACCACCAGTCCCATCGCCCACAGATCGCCGCCGGCGCCGGGGGAGAAGTAGGCGCTGTTCAGCGGCGCGTAGGCGAACCAGCCGAAGGCCGCCGAGCCGCCGGGCACGAGGAACCCCGACACGACCATGAGCCCGCCGAAGAGGTACATCCAGTACGACAGGGCGTTCAGGCGGGGGAAGGCCAGGTCGGGGGCGCCGATCTGCAGCGGCATCACCGCGTTCGTGAAGCCCGCGAACATGGGGGTGGCGAACAGCAGCATCATGATCGTGCCGTG
>NZ_NNBK01000018.1:113411-183856 GCF_002803075.1 Streptomyces sp. CB01373
GATCGTGCCGTGGATCGTGAAGAGCTCGTTGTAGGTCTGCTGGTTCATGAACTGCAGGCCCGGCTGAGCGAGTTCGGCGCGCATCGCCATCGCCAGCAGACCGCCCAGCAGGAAGAAGCCGAACGCCGTGACCATGTAGAGCCTGCCGATCACCTTGTGATCGGTCGTCGAGGCCCACTCCAGCAGCTTCCGGCCGAGCGGGCGGGAGGGGGCGGCGGGCCGCTCGGCGATGGACGTGGATGTTTCGGACATGTCGGTCATCGGCGGCGAGGCTACCGCCCTGCCCCGCGACCGGGCCCGCGCCACGCCCTCGCCGGCCCGGCAGGCATCGGCCGGGCGGGGCCGGGTACCCGGCGACCATGGACACCACCTGGTACGAAGCAGCCGGTGCCGGCTCCATCGCCGGCATCGCCGTCATCGTCGTCGGCGGTCTGGCCATCGCGGCCGTCCTGGTGTGGGCCGTCCGGCTCGGCATCAGGGTCAAGCAGGCCGAGCCGAGGACGCCCCGGGGCGGCGAGCACCCGACACTGCCGGACTCCGGGCCGGTCCACGAGGAACGCCATCGGCGCGAGCCGGTCGAGGTGCCCCGGGCGGAGGAGACCGGCCGGCGCCTGACCCCGCACGAACTCGGTTCCCTGGGCAGCAGGCGCAGCGAGGACCAGAGCCGCCCGCGCTGGGAGGAGGGCTCCAGCGGCTCGTTCGGCAGCGGGGGCTCCGGTGGCAGGTGACCGGGGCGTTCCGGAGGAAGCCGCTCCACAGCATGTGACGCAGAAGGAAGATGAGGCGTCGTGATCGCGCACACCAGTGAGAAACACCCCGTACGGCCCCCCGAGACGGGCTGGGCGCAGGCTCGCCGCCGGCAGGAGGAGGGCGTGCGCACCTGCCTCCCCGCGCTTGAGGACCGCCGCGGCGGCCCTCAGCAGGACCGCACGGGCAACGAGTCGAACATCGTGCGGGGCGAGGACTGAACCGCTGGTCCGGGCAGGCGGCGGCCCGGCCGCGGGGCGCGGGGAGGCAGGCGGCCGGACCGGCGGCGGGGCGGATGCCGGGCTGTGGGGGCGGGGGGAGGCAGGCGTGCGGCGCGCGGCGCGCCCGCCGGGTCAGGCGTGCGTCTTGGCCAGCATTTCGAGGATCTCGGCGGTGGTGCCGGTCTCGCCCAGGCGCGGGAAGATCCGCTCCACACTGCCCCGGTGGGCCTCGGCGTCCATGTCGCTCATGGCGTCGGTGGCCAGGGTGACGTGGTAGCCGTGTTCGTGGGCGGCGCGGGCGGTGGACTCCACGCCGATGCTGGTGGCGATGCCGGTCAGCACGATCTGCGTCACCCCGCGGCGGCGCAGCTGCACATCGAGGTCGGTGCCGTGGAAGGCACCCCAGTTGTGCTTGGTGACGGTGATGTCGCCGGCGTGCCCCGCCAGCTCGGGAACGATCACGTCCCAGCCCTCGGGGCGGGCGCCGCCGCCGGAACGCGTCGCCTCGGTGCGGCCGGGCGGCACGTCGGCGAAGTCGGGGGCGAAGGAGACCCGGACCAGGACGATGGGCAGGTTCCTGGCGCGGAACGCGTCGGCCAGTTCGGCCGAACGGGAGACCACCTCGGGGCCGGAGTACGGCTGGGTGGGAGCGGCGGCGATGCCGGCCTGCAGGTCGATCACGACGAGTGCGGTGCGCGGGTCGAGCGCGGTGAGTGCCATGGTGGGGTCAGGCCTTTCGCATGAGCTTCGACTGGTGTTGATGGGTGCTGCTTGTCAGGACTGGGTGAGCCGTTCCAGCAGGGCGAACGCCTCGAGGAGCGTTTCCCGCTCGGCCTCGGTGTAGCGGTCCTGCAGGGCCCGGGTCAGCCACTCCCCGCGGCTCTGCCGGTCGCCCGCGATGCGCTCGCGGCCGGCCTCGGTCAGGGTGACGAGCTGACGCCGCCCGTCCTCGGGATCGGGGCTGCGCCGGATGAGCCCGTGCCGCTCCAGGGCGGCGAGCGTGGCGGCCATGGACTGCGGCCGGACCCCCTCGGTGGCGGCCAGGGCACTGGCCGTGGCGGCGCCGTGCTTGCCGACCAGGGTGAGGGCCGACACCTGGGGCGGGGTCAGGTCCTCGTCCCGCGCGACCTCACGGATCCGGCGCCGCAGCCGGCTGAACACCACCCGCAGGTCGCGGGCGGCTTGCGCGGAGGAGGCGGAGGTGCCCGGAGGTACCTCGCCGGCCTTGTGATCCATGACAGCACCGTAGATCCGTCCGGGCGGAACTGTCCAGTCTGAACTGAACAGTCTCAACTGAAGAACTTGCGCGCGGTCGCCGTCGCGGCCCCCGCAGTACGCTGCTCTCGTGCGTCTGCTGCTGATGTCCGACACCCATCTGCCCAAGCGCGCCAAGGAACTGCCCCCGCGGTTGCTCGCCGAACTCCCGAACGCCGACATCGTCGTCCACGCCGGGGACTGGGTGGACGCCGCGACGCTCGACCTGCTGGGGAGCCGCAGCCGCCGCCTGATCGGCGTCTTCGGCAACAACGACGGCCCCGAACTGTGCGCCCGCCTGCCCGAGGTGGCCCGCGCCGACCTGGGCGGGCTGTGCCTCGGCGTCGTCCACGAGACCGGACCGGCCCAGGGCCGTGAGGGCCGCTGCGCCGGCCGCTTCCCCGACCTCGACGTCCTGGTCTTCGGGCACAGTCACATCCCCTGGGACACCACGGCGCCCTCCGGTCTGCGCCTGCTCAACCCGGGCTCGCCGACCGACCGCCGCCGCCAGCCCCACTGCACCTACATGACCGCGACCGTGACACGTGGCCGTCTGACCGACGTGGAACTGCACCGGCTGCCGCGCCGCACCCCGTGACGCACCCGGCTGCCGGGTGGTGTCGCGCGAGGACGTGACCACACAGCAGGGCAGCCCCTGAGTCAGGGGCTGCCCCGGGGTCACTCTTCCCTTTCTCGTATCCGACTTCTCGGCGAGATCCGGGCCGCTCGATGCGTGGCGGCGGCCCGGTCGCTGCGAGTGTGCGCTTTCACGGACCTCCTTCCCACTGGGATGTCTGCGGCACATGTGCTGCGGAGGCCATGCATGCCTCATCCGTTGAAGGCGCACGTACCCCTCCCGCAGAGCCTCACACCATCGAATCCGCAAAACCCGGATGAAAGCCGGAAACAGCAGGTCACACGGGCAACGAGCGACTGATCGAGTCTCATGGGCACCCTTCGCACCACGGACGGGTCGCGAGCGGCCGTGGCCGGTCAGGGGCGCCGGAGCCGGCGTACGGCGACGATCAGCAGCGCCACCGCCAGGGCCGCGCCGGCCGCCGCGGCGGCGCGCTTGGCGACCGGCACACCGGCGGTGCGCAGCAGATCGAGGGGCTCGGTCTCCGGCTCCGCGGGCTCTCCACGTACCTTCGCCGTGCCCCCGGCGGCGCCCTCGGCCGTCGCGGGCGGCGTCTCGGACGGCGTCTCGGCGAGGCGCCGCGAAAGACAGTCGGCGAACTGGCCCACCAGCCGGTCGCCCACCTCCGCCAGCACCCCGCGCCCGAACTGCGCCGGGCGGCCGGTCACCGTCAGATCGGTCCGCACCGACACCGCCGTGCCGCCGTCACGCTCATGAAGCGTGCCCGTGACGGTGGCCCGCGCCGTGCCCTGCCCGCGCGTCTCCCGGCCACTGGCGGCCAGGACCATGCGGTGCGCCGCCTCGTCCTGCTCCTCGAAGACCGCCGTCCCCTTGTAGTCGACCGTGATCGGCCCCAGCTTGACCTTGACCGAACCGGTCACGGTCGTGCCGTCGTACTCCTGCACGGTGGCCCCCGGCAGGCACGGTGCCACGCGCTCGATGTCCAGGAGCGCCCGCCAGGCGTCGTCGACCGGCACGGGCACGGTGAACTCGTGGTGCAGTTCCATGACTTCTCCTCGCAGTCAGGCGGAGCCGGTCGCGTGGATGGCTCCGGCGGTCACGGCCAGGGGAGCGCCGGTGCCGCCCCAGCGCAGCGCGACGATCTCGGCCGCGACGGACACGGCCACCTCCTCCGGGGTACGGGCGCCGAGGTCGAGTCCCACGGGGGAGCGCAGCCGGGCGAGCTCGTCCTCCGTCAGACCAGCCTCGACCAGCCGCTCCAACCGGTCGTGGTGGGTACGGCGGCTGCCCATCGCGCCGATATACGCGGCGGGCCGGCGCAGCGCCTCCTCCAGCAGCGGTACGTCGAACTTCGGGTCGTGCGTCAGGACGCAGATCACCGTGCGCTCGTCCGTCTCCGTACCGTGCAGATAGCGGTGCGGCCAGTCCACGACCACCTCCACGCCCGCCGGGAAGCGTTTCGGTGTGGCGAACACCGGACGGGCGTCGCACACCGTGACGCGGTAGCCGAGGAAGGCGCCGATACGGGCCACCGCGGCCGCGTAGTCGATCGCGCCGAACACCAGCATCCGCGGCGGCGGCGCGAAGGAGTGCAGGAACACCGTGACGGCGTCCTCGCGGCGCTCGCCCCGTGCCCCGTAGTGCCTCAGCCCGGTGGCGCCCTGGGCGAGTTCGCCGCGGGCGTCGGCGGTCACCGCCACGTCCAGGCCGGGCGTGCCCAGCGTGCCCGCCACGGTGCCGGGCCACACCGCGAGCGTCGCCCCGCGCGGGGCCGGCCCGTCGACCACGGTCGCCACGGTCACGGGATCGCCCGCGGCGACGGACGCGGCGACCGCGCCGAAGGCCGGGTCCGACTCGTGGGTCACCGGCCTGACCAGCACCGAGATCTCACCACCGCAGGTGAGTCCCACCGCGAAGGCGTCCTCGTCGCTGTAGCCGAACGTCTCCAGCCGTGCCTGGCCGTCGGCAGCGACCTCCTGGGCCAGCTCGAACACCGCCCCCTCCACGCACCCGCCGGACACGCTCCCCACCACCTCGTCGTCCGGACCCACGGCCATCGACGCGCCCGGTTCGCGCGGCGCGCTGCGACTGACCGTGACGACGGTGGCGAGGCCGAACGGCACCCGCGCCGCATACCACCGCTCCAGTACCGGAAGAATCTCCCGCACGTTCAGCTCCTCTCCGACAACCCCGGCAGCTCGCCGGCCGCGTCCGTGCCGGCGCCCTGCACCACCGCCGCCAGACGCTCCAGCGCGGCCAGGCTGTGCCCCTCGACGAAGTCGTCCACGCTGGGCAGCGCCGCGGCCATGCCGGCGGCCAGCGGCGCGTAACCGGGGCGCGCCTTGCGGGGATTGGACCAGACCACCCGGTGCGCGAGCCGGTGCAGGCGGCGCATCTGGGCGGCGAGCAGGTGCGGGTCGCCGCGCTCCCATCCGTCGGACAGCAGCACCACGACGGCACCGCGCGCCATGCCCCGCTGGCCCCAGCGGTCCAGGAACTCCCGCAGCAGCTCACCCAGGCGGGTGCCCCCGCGCCAGTCGGGTACGGCCTCGGCGACCGCGGCCATGGCCAGATCCGGGTCGCGGTGGGACAGCTCCCGGGTGACCCGGGTCAGCCGGGTGCCGATGGTGAACACCTCCGTACGGCGGCCCCGGGCGGCGGCGTGCGCGAAGCGCAGCAGGGCGTCGGCGTAGGGCCCCATGGATCCGCTGACGTCGACCAGCAGCACCACCCGCCGCGGCCGCTCCGCCCGCGCGTGCCGCCGCAGCAGTGCGGGCTCGCCGCCCAGCCGGAGCAGCTCCCGCACGGTGCGGTGCGGGTCGACGGACCCGCGCCGGGCCGGCCGGCGTCGCGCGGTGCGCCGCGGCTGCCCGCGCAGCGCGAACGCGGCGAGCAGCCGGCGCACCTGCGCGCGTTCGGCGGGGTCGAGCTCGGCCACGTCGCGGTGGCGCAGCACCTCGGCGGAGCTGGCGATCGAGGCGGTGGGCGGGCCCTGCGGCTCCTCTCCGGGCGGCCCGGCACGCGACCCCGCGGGCGCCTCACGCAGGACCAGCCGCGGCCGGGGCGGGGGAACGGCCCGGGCCGGCCGGGCCGGCGTCCTGTCGGTGCCGAAGTACGCGGCGAACACCCGCTCGTAGCGCTCCAGATCGTCCCGGTCCCCGCACAGCGTCACCCGGCCCGCCCAGTACACGTCCGCCCGCAAACCGGGGCGCAGGGCGTCCACCGCGCGCAGGAAGGCGTGCACCCGCTCGGCGCTCGCCGCGACCCCGGCAGCCCGCAGCGCCCGAGCGAAACCCAGCAGCGCGGCATCGCCACCGGGCCCACCGGCCCCACGGCCTTCACCGCGCCCGCCGTGCCCTGCGCTGCCGCTCTGTGCGGTGGGAACGTCCATGCCGGCGGCGCTGTCGGGCGGCTGCTCCGGCGGGCCGGGCGCGTTGCTGCGCTCGTCGGACCCAGCCGGACCGCGGCCTTCATCGCGACCGCTCGTCGCGATGTGGGCACCGTGCCCTGCGCTCCCGCTCTGGGCGGCGGGGACCCCCAAGGCGGCGGCGCTGCCGGGCGGCCGCTCCGGCGGGCCGGGCGCGTTGCTGCGCTCGTCGGACCCAGCCGGACCGCGGCCTTCATCGCGACCGCTCGTCGCGATGTGGGCACCGTGCCGTGCGCTCCCGCTCTGGGCGGCGGGGATCCCCAAGGCGGCGGCGCTGCCGGGCGGCCGCTCCGGCGGGCCGGGCGCGTTGCTGCGCTCGTCGGACCCAGCCGGACCGCGGCCTTCGCCGCGACCGCTCGCGACGGCGTCCGCGCCGTGCCGGGCGTCCGTCGTGGAGGGGTGTTCCCCGGTCATGGTGATCACGTCCCCCGGCCCGCGAGGACCGTCGCGAAGTCCAGGCCGCGGGCGCGGTCCGTGTCCTCGCGGTACTTCAGGACCGAGCCCAGGGTGGACACCGCCAGTTCCGCGTCGACCTCGTTCGCGCCGAGGGCGTCCAGGGCGCGGGCCCAGTCCAGGGTCTCGGCCACGCCGGGCGGCTTGAGCAGGTCCTCGGCGCGCAGGGCCTGCACCAGCGCGGTCACCTGTTCCGCGAGCCGCGCCGACACCTGCGGCAACCTGCGCCGGACGATGGCGAGTTCGCGGCCGAAACCGGGATGGTCGAACCAGTGGTACAGACACCTCCGCTTGAGCGCGTCGTGCACCTCGCGGGTGCGGTTGGAGGTCAGCACGACCACCGGCGGAACCTCCGCCCGCAACGTGCCGAGCTCCGGAATCGTCACCTGGAACTCCGACAGCACCTCCAGCAGGAACGCCTCGAACTCGTCGTCGGCCCGGTCGATCTCGTCGACCAGCAGCACCGACGGCTGCGTCTGCAGTGCCCGCAGCAGCGGCCGGGCGACCAGGAACCGCCGGTCGTACAGCTCGCGCTCCAGCCGCTCCGCGTCCCTGACTCCGGCGGCCTCGGCGGCCCGCAGATGCAGCAGCTGGCGCGGGAAGTCCCAGTCGTACAGCGCCTGGGAGGCGTCGATGCCCTCATGGCACTGGAGCCGGATCAGCGGCGCGCCGAGCACCTCGGCGAGGGCGGAGGCGAGCGCCGTCTTGCCGACGCCCGCGTCGCCCTCGCAGAAGACCGGCCGGTGCAGCCGCAGCGCCAGGAAGCAGGCGACGGCGAGCCCGTCGTCGACGAGGTAACCGGTCCGCTCCAGACAGGAACGCACCTGCTCGGGGCTGTCCATGGAAGTGATCGGCGCTCACCCCATCCCGGCGGCGGCCAGAACCGCCCGCTTGGTCAGCACCCGGGCGAGGTGCGCCCGGTACTCGGGCGAGGCCGACGCGTCCCGCGAGGGACGGGTGCCCTCCGCCGCCGACCGGGCCGCCCGCGCCACCGCGTCGGCGTCCCCGGCACCGGTCAGCGCCTCCTCCGCCGCCGCGGCGCGCAGCGGGGTCGCGCCCATGTTGGTCAGGCCGATCCGCGTCTCCGCGATGCGGCCGTCGTCGCGCCGCACCAGCGCGGCGACGCCGACCATGGCCCAGGACTGCGCCACCCGGTGGAACTTCTCGTACCGGTAGCCCCAGCCCTCCCGCTTGGGCACCCGCACCTCCACCAGCAGCTCGTCGGGGGCCAGCGCGGTCTGCAGATAGTCGGCGAAGAACTCGCGCGCCGGGATCGTACGCCGCCCGCCGGGCCCCTCGGCGACCAGTTCGGCGTCCAGCGCCAGCGCCACCGCGGGCAGGTCCCCGGCCGGGTCGGCGTGCGCGAGCGAACCGCCGAGGGTGCCCCGGTGCCGTACGGCGGGATCGGCGACCGTCTCGGTGGCCTGGGCCAGCAGGCCCGCGTGCCGCCGCACCAGCGGGTCGTGGACGACGTCGTGGTGGGTGGTCAGCGCGCCGATGGCGAGCGTGCCGCCGTCCTCGCGGACTCCGCGCAGCTCGGGGATCCGCCCGATGTCGACGACGAGTTCGGGGAAGGCCAGCCGCAGCCTCAGCAGGGGCAGCAGGCTCTGCCCGCCGGCCAGCACCTTCGCCTCCTCGCCCGCGTCGGCGAGCGTGCGCACGGCCTCGCCGAGACTGGTCGGGCGGGCGTAGTCGAATGCGGGGGGAATCATGCCGAGGCCTCCTTCGGTGCCGGCTGCCCCTGCGCGGACCGCACGGCCTCCCACACCCGCTCGGGGGTGCACGGCATCTGCACGTCGTGCACGCCCAGCGGGCGCAGCGCGTCGACGATCGCGTTGACGACGGCGGGCGTCGAGGCGATGGTGCCCGCCTCGCCGACGCCCTTGGCGCCGAGCGGATTGGAGACCGCGGGCGTCTCCGTCCGGTCGGTCACGAAGTCGGGCAGGTCCGCCGCCGACGGCACCAGGTAGTCGGCCATCGTGCCGGAGACGAGGTTGCCCTCCGCGTCGTAGACGGCCTCCTCGTACAGTGCCTGCGCGATGCCCTGGGCCAGTCCGCCGTGCACCTGCCCCTCGACGATCACCGGGTTGATCACCCGGCCCACGTCGTCCACGCAGACGTAGGAGCGGATACGGGTCTGCCCGGTCTCGGTGTCGACCTCGACCGCGCACAGGTGGGTGCCGTGCGGGTAGGAGAAGTTCTCCGGGTCGAGCAGGTACTCGGAGTTGAGGGTGGGTTCCATGCCGTCGGGCACGTCGTGCGAGGTGAACGTCTCGAAGGCGACCTCCTGGATGGTCCTGCGCGCCTCCGGCGAGCCCTTCACCGAGAACACGCCGCCCTTGAACTCCAGGTCGTCCTCGCTGGCCTCCAGCAGGTGCGCGGCGACCCTCCGCGCCTTGTCCACCACCTTCTCCGCGGCCCGGTGCACCGCCGACCCGCCCACGACCAGCGAGCGCGAGCCGTAGGTGTCCATGCCCTGCGGGGCCGCCAGGGTGTCGCCGTGCAGCACCTCGACGTCCTCGAACGGCACGCCCAGCACGTCCGCGGCGATCTGGCTCCAGCAGGTCACGTGCCCCTGCCCGTGCGGGCTGGTGCCGGTGACCACCTCGACCTTGCCGGTGGGCAGCATGCGGATGCTCGCCGCCTCCCAGCCGCCGGCCGAGTACCTGAGATCCCTCAGCACCCGGCTGGGCGCCAGCCCGCACATCTCCGTGTACGTCGACACGCCGATGCCCAGGCGTACGGCGTCCCCGCGCTCGTTGCGCTTCTGCTGCTCGGCGCGCAGGCCGTCGTACCCGAACAGGGCGAGCGCCTTCTCGGTCGCCGCCTCGTAGTTCCCGCTGTCGTAGGTCAGCCCCGCGATCGAGGTGTACGGGAACTCCTCGTGCCGGATCCAGTTCCGCCGCCGCACCTCCACCGGGTCGAGACCGACCTCGGCGGCGAGTTCGTCCATGGCCCGTTCGATGGCGTACGTGGCCTCCGGGCGCCCGGCGCCGCGGTAGGCGTCGGTCGGGGTGCGGGTGGTGAACACGCCGGTGCAGTTGAACTCGTAGGCGTCCATCTTGTAGATCGCCGGGTACATGAAGGCGCCCAGGATCGGGATGCCGGGGGTGACCAGCATCAGGTAGGCGCCCATGTCGGCGAGCAGGTCGACCTTGAGCCCGAGCAGCCGGCCCTCGCGGGTCGCGGCGATCTCGATGTCCTGGATCATGCCGCGGCCGTGGTGGGTGGCCAGATAGCCCTCGGAGCGGGACTCGGTCCACTTCACCGGCCGTCCCAGCCGGCGCGCGACCTCGACCGCGATGGCCTCCTCGCCGTACACCTGGAGCTTGGAGCCGAAGCCGCCGCCGACGTCGGGCGCGACCACCCGCAGCTTGTGCTCAGGCACTCCGGTGACCACGGAGAGCATGATCCGCAGGATGTGCGGGATCTGCGTCGCCGAGTACACCGTGAACTCCCCGGAGGCGGCGAGCGGGGTGACGACGACCGCGCGCGGCTCCATGGCGTTGGGGATGAGGCGCTGCTGCCGGTAGCGGCGCTTGAGCACGACGTCGGCGCGCTGCCTGAGGGCCTCGAAGTCCTCGCCGGTCCTGAACGGCCACACGTAGGCGCGGTTGGTGCCCTTGTCGGCGTGGACCAGCGGGGCGTCCTCGGCGAGCGCCTCCTCCAGGTCCAGGACCGGCGGCAGGGGCTCGTAGTCGACCTCGATCGCCTCCAGCGCGTCGGCCGCCGCGTACCGGTCGCGGGCCACCACGACCGCGACCGGGTCGCCGGCGTGGCGCACCTCGTCGACCGCGACCGGCGGGTGGTCGGGCAGCACCATGTCCTCGGTGACCGGCCAGGCGCAGGGCAGCGAACCCAGTCCCCCGGCAAGCTCGCGGCCGCTGAACGCGGCGACGACGCCGGGCCGTTCCAGGGCGGGGGAGACGTCGATCCGTTCGATGCGGGCGTGCGCCATGGGGCTGCGCAGGATGGCCAGGTGCAGCAGTCCGGTGACGGTGATGTTGTCGGTCCAGTTGGTCTGCCCGGTGATCAGCCGGGCGTCCTCCTTGCGGAGCCGGGCCCTGCCGACCTCGCGTTCGACGGCCTGCCCGGTCATGCCGTCACCTCCTGGGCGGAACCGGTCCGCTCGCCGGAGGCCGTCTCCCCCTCGGCGACGGCGAGCACCGCGCGGACGATGTTCTGATAGCCGGTGCACCGGCAGAGGTTGCCCTCCAGCGCCTTGCGCACCTCGTCGGAGTCCGGGTGGGGGTTCTCGCGCAGCAGATCGCGCGCGGCCATGATCATCCCGGGGGTGCAGTAGCCGCACTGCAGCGCGTGCCGCTCGTGGAACGCGCGCTGCAGCTCCGTCCACTCGCCGTCCCTGGCCAGTCCCTGGACCGTGGTCACCTCGCCGCCGTCCGCCTGGACGGCCAGCACCGTGCAGCTCTTGACGCTCGCGCCGTCCAGCTCGACCGTGCAGGTCCCGCAGTTCGAGGTGTCGCAGCCGATCGGGGTGCCGGTCAGCCCGAGACGCTCGCGCAGGTAGTGGACCAGCAGAAGGCGCGGCTCCACCTCGTCCTCGTAGACCGTGCCGTCCACCGTGACCGAGATATGGGTCATGTTCCCTCCAGTGACCGTGTGGGCGTGGGTGGGGGAAATGTGGTCAATCGTGTGGTGTACGTCACTCTATGTCCACGCCTGACCGGCGGCGAGTGCGGCGGCGGGCACGGCGGCGGGGCGCGACGCCAGAGGCGCGGTCTTCGCCGGGCCGCGTTGGCCGGCGGTCCTAACGGGACAGGCGTTCGACCGCTTCCAGTACGGGGGCCAGGCCGTTTTCCCCGCGGATTCGAGTGCCCAGGGATCGCGCCCGGTCCCGGTGGCCGTCGTCCCGGGTGGCGCGGACCAGCGCGGCGGCGAGGTTGTCCGTCGTGAGGGCGCGCAGCGGGACCGAGCAGGGGGCCACGCCGAGCCCGACGAGACGGTCCGCCCAGAAGCCTTCGTCGAACTGGACCGGCACCGGCACCGCGGGGACACCGGCCCGCAGTCCGGCCGCGGTCGTGCCCGCCCCGGCGTGGTGCACCACGCCCGCCAGCCGCGGGAACAGGGCCGAGTGCGGCACCTCGCCGATGGTCAGCATGTCCTCGCCCGACGCCTCCAGCCCCGCCCAGCCCCGCTGGACCACACCGCGCAGTCCGGCCCGGCGCAGCGCGCGCACGATGGTGTCGCTGAGCCGCCCCGGATCGGGCACGGTGGCGCTGCCCAGGCCCACGTAGACCGGCGGAGGGCCCGCGTCGAGGAAGTCCCACAGGCCGTCGGGGAGTTGGGTGTAGCGGTCGTACGGCCACCAGTACCCGCACACGTGCAGCGTGCTGCGCCAGTCGTGGGGCCTCGGCACCACGAGCGGGCTGAAGCCGTGGTAGACCGGCCGGCGCTGCCCCCGGCGGATGCGCCGCCCGGTGCCGGCGCGGGCGGGCGGCAGCCCCAGCCGGGCCCGTACGGCGGGGACGGCCGCCGAGAAGACCCGCTCCACGGCCAGGTTCACACCGTGCCCGGCGAGCCGGTTCGCAGCCGCGCCCCAGTGTCCGCCGCCCAGCAGCGGAGGGGCGAACTCCCTTGTGGGGGAGAGAGGTTGCAGATGGGCGCCCAGACTGGGCAGGCGCAGCGCTTCGGCGATGGCGTGCCCGACCGGCCCGAGCGAGCCGGCGAGCAGCAGGACGTCGCTCTTCTCGGCCGCCGCGATCAGGTCGTCCGTCATCTGGTCGATGGCCGTCCGTACCAGACTCACGGCCCGCAGCATCTTGCCCGTGCCGGTGGCGCTGCGGTGCAGGCCCCGGCCGCGTGAGGACTCCAACTCCGCCCGCGGGTCCACCGGCAGCGGGTGGAAGCCGAGGCCCGCGCCCTCGACCAGCGGTTCGAAGCATCCGTGCGTGACCAGGGTGACCTCATGGCCCGCGAGAGCCAGGCCGTGCCCCAGTCCGGTGAAGGGGGCGACGTCGCCCCGGGATCCCGCCGTCATGATCGCTACGCGCACGTCGGCCAGTATGGCCGCGCCCCCGCCCGCCGCCCGTGAACGACCCGAGGGGAGTCGATGCCTTCACCCCTGCTCCGGCCTCGCGCCCTGCTCCGGCCTCGCGCCCTGCTCCGGCCTCGCGCCCTGCTCCGGCCTCGCGCCCTGCTCCGGCCTCGCGCCCTGCTCCGGCCTCGCGCCCTGCTCCGGCCTCGCGCCCTGCTCCGGCCTCGCGCCCTGCTCCGGCCTCGTGCCCTGCTCCGGCCTCGTGCCCTGCTCCGGCCCCGTGCCGTGGCCGGCTCCTGTGCCGCGGCTTCACCCGCCGGCCGCCGCTGCGTCGGCCCCGGCGAGGCCCGGCGGCACGCGGAGAGGACCCGACGCTCCCCGGTGGTGCTCCACCTCAGCGCCAGTCACGGCCCCGACGCACCCTGACCGGTACGGCCCGCCGCCGTCGAAGACTGCGCGCCGCCACAGGGCTGCGGCCCGGACGAGGCCGTGCCGCCCGCAGCAGCGACCGGACCAGCGCGGCGGACGCCAGACGGGACCGGGCGGAGCGGGACCGGCCCACGCCGGCGCGGGCCGAGAAGGTCCAGGTCAGCCGCGAGCTGACCTGGAACCGCGCGGCCCTCCTGCCTATTCGTCCCATGCCTGGATCAGGATCTGTTCGACGATCCTGCCGTCGCGCAGCGACACCATCGACTCCGCGAGGACACGGACGCCGTCCGCGTACTGGCAGGACTCCACGTACGCGGCATGGTCGCCCTGCACGACGCACTGCTCCAGCCGGTGCGTCATGTCGCGGCCGTAGACGTTCTCGAGCATCGTGCCGATCTCGTCCCTGCCGTGCAGGACCTTGGGGCTGCTGGGCTGGGTGTTGTGGTCCACGATGCGGATCTCCGCGTCGTCCGTGTAGAGCGACAGCAGCGTGTCCGCGGTGTCTCCTTCGATGCCGCGCCGGAGCGTACCGGTGTCGAAGGCGGGGGTTGCCGAACTGGACATGATGACCTCCTACGAGGGCCCGCGGCCCAAGGGAGGAGCGGGCCGCGAAGGGCCTCACAGTTCGAGGCTCCTCCGCCCCGGCAGGCACGGCAAACGCGGTCCGGGCGCTGCGCCTGACGGGTGAGCGTGCCCGCGGTCCCGTGTCCGGCGGGCCCGGACGGCGTTCCTCCGGGCATGACGCGCACTCGACGCGTCGCCGCCGCCGTCGCGCTCGCCATCCAGCACTGATCCACCGCCCCGCGGGCCGGGCCTTCGCGCTTTGCTCACCAGTCCCCGCAGATCAGAGGCCCCCCTCGGTGCCCCTTACCGATCAGTCGGACGTAGGGTCGAGGGACGTACACCGCTCGACGGAAGGGACCACCACCATGGCGCAGGAAGTGCGCGGCGTGATCGCACCCGGCAAGAACGAACCGGTGCGGGTCGAGACGATCGTCGTGCCGGACCCGGGGCCGGGAGAGGCCGTCGTGCGGATCCAGGCCTGCGGCGTCTGCCACACCGACCTGCACTACAAGCAGGGCGGAATCAACGACGAGTTCCCGTTCCTGCTCGGCCACGAGGCCGCGGGTGTCGTGGAGTCGGTCGGCGACGACGTCACGGATGTCGCGCCCGGCGACTTCGTCATCCTCAACTGGCGGGCCGTCTGCGGCAAGTGCCGCGCCTGTCTGCGCGGACGGCCCTGGTACTGCTTCGACACCCACAACGCGCGCCAGCGCATGACCCTGACCGACGGCACCGAACTCTCCCCGGCGCTCGGGATCGGCGCGTTCGCCGAGAAGACCCTGGTGGCGGCCGGTCAGTGCACCAAGGTGGACCCGTCGGTCTCCCCGGCGGTGGCCGGACTGCTGGGCTGCGGCGTGATGGCCGGCATCGGCGCGGCGATCAACACCGGCGGCGTCGGCCGCGGCGACTCGGTCGCCGTCATCGGCTGCGGCGGCGTCGGCGACGCGGCGATCGCCGGTGCGTACCTGGCGGGCGCTGCGAAGGTCATCGCCGTCGACATCGACGACCGCAAGCTCGAGACCGCCCGCACCATGGGCGCCACGCACACGGTCAACTCCAAGGACAACGACCCGGTCGAGGCCATCCGCGAGCTGACCGGCGGCTTCGGCGCCGACGTCGTCATCGATGCGGTCGGCCGCCCCGAGACGTACCAGCAGGCGTTCTACGCCCGCGACCTGGCCGGCACGGTCGTCCTGGTCGGCGTGCCGACCCCGGAGATGAAGCTGGAACTGCCGCTGCTCGACGTCTTCGGACGCGGCGGCGCGCTGAAGTCGAGCTGGTACGGCGACTGCCTGCCCTCCCGGGACTTCCCCATGCTCATCGACCTGCACCTGCAAGGGCGCCTGCCGCTGGACAAGTTCGTCACCGAGACCATCCAACTGGACGAGGTGGAGAAGGCGTTCGAGCGGATGCACCAGGGCGACGTGCTGCGCTCGGTGGTGGTGCTCTGATGGCCACCCGTATCGAACGCCTCGTCACCTCCGGGCAGTTCACGCTCGACGGCGGAACCTGGGACGTCGACAACAACGTGTGGATCGTCGGCGACGACCATGAGGCCGTCGTCATCGACGCCGCCCACGACGCCGAGGCCATCGCCGCGGCGGTCGGCGACCGCCGGCTGACCGCCATCGTGTGCACCCACGCCCACAACGACCACGTCAACGTGGCCCCGGCGCTTGCCGACCTCACCGGCGCGACGATCTGGCTGCACGCCGACGACCTGCCGCTGTGGAAGATGACCCACCCGAACCGGGACCCCGACGAGCACCTCGTCGACGGCCAGGTCATCGAGGCGGCCGGCGCCGACCTGAAGGTCCTGCACACGCCCGGCCACGCACCGGGCGCGATCTGCCTGTACGACCCGGGACTCGGCGTGGTCTTCACCGGCGACACGCTCTTCCAGGGCGGTCCCGGCGCCACCGGGCGTTCCTACTCCCATTTCCCGACGATCATCGACTCGATCCGCGACCGCCTGCTGGCGCTGCCGCCCGAGACGAAGGTCCTCACCGGCCACGGCGACCCGACCACCATCGGCGCCGAGGCCCCGCACCTCCAGGAGTGGATCGCCCGCGGGCACTGACGGGGGCGGGACCGGACCGGGAGTCCCCGACCCCGGAGGACGGGCCGTACGAGACCGAGAGGCGCTCGTACGGCCCGTTCCGCGTCCCCGTGCCCGGACAGGCGCGCAGAACGCGCGCCCGAAAGGCGACAGAAGATGTCCGGTTTCCCCGGCACCCTCGACCACGGCATCGACGCGGAACACATCGGGAGGTCAAACATGCCGGGCCCACTGGAAGGCAAGGTCGCGCTGGTCGCGGGGGCGACGCGGGGAGCGGGCCGGGGAATCGCGGTCGAACTCGGCGCGGCCGGCGCCACCGTCTACGTCACCGGACGCACCACCCGCGCCCGCCGCTCGGAGTACGACCGCCCCGAGACCATCGAGGACACCGCCGGCCTGGTCACCAGGGCCGGCGGCCACGGCATCGCCGTACCGGCCGACCACCTGGAGCCCGACCAGGTCCGCGCCCTCGTGGACCGTATCGCTCGTGAGCAGGGCCGGCTCGACGTCCTCGTCAACGACATCTGGGGCGCGGAGCACCTCTTCGCCTGGGACACCCCGGTGTGGGAGCACGATCTCGACAAGGGACTGCGGCTGCTCCGGCTCGCGGTGGAGACGCACGCGATCACCAGCCACCACGCCCTGCCGCTGATGCTCCGTCACTCCGGCGGTCTGGTGGTGGAGATGACCGACGGCACGGCCGAGTACAACCGGGACACCTACCGCGTGAACTTCTTCTACGACCTCGCCAAGGCGTCCGTCCTGCGCATGGCCTTCGCGCTCGGCCACGAACTCGGCCCGCGCGGCGCCACCGCGGTGGCCCTCACCCCCGGCTGGCTGCGCTCGGAGCTGATGCTCGACCACTTCGGGGTCCGGGAGGGCAACTGGCGCGACGCCCTGGAGAACGTCCCGCACTTCGCCATCTCCGAGACCCCGCGCTTCGCGGGCCGCGCCGTGGCCGCCCTGGCCGCGGACCCGGAGGTGGCCCGCTGGAACGGCCGGTCCCTGTCCAGCGGCGGCCTCGCCCGGGTCTACGGCTTCACCGACCTCGACGGCAGCCGCCCCGACGCCTGGCGCTACCTCGTCGAGGTCCAGGACGCGGGCCGGCCGGCCGATCCGACCGGCTACCGCTGACCGGGTGCCGCCGAACGCGTCTCATCCGAGCGCGCCCTGACGGCCCGCAAGGCGGTCGAGGGGCAGTAGGTTCGGCGCATGACGGACAGCGGGCGATTCGACGGGTACGGGGTTCTCATCACCGGCGCGGGCCGGGGCATCGGCGCGGCCACCGCGCGCAGGCTGGCGGAGGAGGGGGCCGGGGTCCTGGTCACCGACGTGGACGGGGACGTGGCGGAGCGGACGGCGGCGGCGCTGCGCCAACGCGGACTCACCGCACGAGCACATGAGTTGGACGTCGCGGACCGGGAGGCCGTCCCGGCGGCGGTGGAACTGGCCGTCCGCACCTTCGGATCCCTCGACGTCCTGGTCAACTGCGCTGCGCACTGCACGCCCGACACCCCGCTGTTCGAGGACGACCCGGAAGCGGTGTGGGCCCGCGACCTCGACGTCACCCTGACCGGCGCCTACCGCTGCTGCCGGGCCGCCCTGCCCCACCTGGCGGCGGCCGGCAGGGGAGCGATCGTCAGCATCGGTTCGGTCAACGGCGTCCAGGACTTCGGCAACCACGGCTACAGCGCGGCCAAGGCGGGGCTGGCCTCGCTCACCCGCACCCTCGCCGGACACGCCGCCGCCCGCGGGGTCCGCGTCAACCTGGTGGTGCCGGGCACGGTCCGCACCTCGGCCTGGGAGGGACGGGAGGCCGAACTCGACCGGGTCCGCGACCTGTACCCGCTGGGCCGGGTCGGGGAACCGGAGGACATCGCCGCCGCGGTGGCCTTCCTCGCCTCCCGCGACGCGGCCTGGATCACCGGCACCACCCTGACCGTCGACGGCGGCCTCACCGCGGTCAACACCGCTTTCCGCGCTGCCGTTCAGGAGGAGCGGGAGGAGGCCGGCACCTGAACGCGCCCTGCCCCGGCCCGAACTGACGGCCAGTTGTCACCGTTTCGTCTCGGTGCGCGAAGCTCCGCAACCGATGTGCCCCGCCACGGGTCTAGGTGTCGGGAAGTGCCGGAACGCACGAGGGGCAGGGCCGTCATGAGGGACATCGGCAGGCGGGGAGCGGTCGTACTGGGCGTCACGGGACTGGTGGCGCCACTCACACTCGCGCTCGGTACCGTACCGGCGCAGGCGGCGAGTTGCACGACGCAGGCGGGGCCGTACCAGAAGAAGGTGGAGAAGTTCCTCGGGCGGCCGGTGGACGGACGGCAGTCGGCCGCCGACTGCAAGGCCATACAGGCCTTCCAGAACAAGCACGGCATCACGCCGAACATCGGCTACGCGGGTCCCGTCACCTGGGGCGTGATGGACCTCATGAACAAGCAGAAGGCCGTGGGCAAGAAGCCCAACAAGAGCGGCAAGTGCCCGGTCAACAAGGGCCGTATCGCCTGCGTCGACCTCACCCTCCAGCTCAGCTGGGTCCAGGACGGCAGCCGGCTCGTCTACGGGCCGGTCCCGGTGCGCACGGGACGCAAGGGGTACGCGACCCGCACCGGCCTGAAGAAGATCTACTGGCGGCACATCGACCACTACTCCACCCTCTACAACGTGCCGATGCCCTACAGCCAGTTCTTCGACGGCGGCCAGGCCTTCCACTCCGTCGGCCTGAGCGTGTGGAACCCGCCGGGCTCGCACGGCTGCGTGAACATGACGACGAAGGACGCCAAGAAGTACTGGTCGCTGCTGAAGAAGGGCAGCAACGTCTTCGTCTACGGCCGCAAGCCGGGTTCCTGACCTGCGGAATTGACGTGATGAGCAACACGGTCTGATATGTCCGTATCGCTCGTACTTATTCACAGCGCCTTCACGTCGGGCGGCATATGCTTCACGGCATGTCCACCAGTGTTGAACCCGTATCCGAGCGATCGGCCGCGGAGGTCAACGAGGAGATCCGGGCGCTGTGGCTCAGGTCGGGCGGGATACTGACCACCGAACAGCGCGAGGAGTACCAGCGCCTGGTGATGGAGTGGGCCGCGGCCGCCCCGCACTCCGCGAGGGCGGCCTGAGCCGGCCCCGACCTCCGTCCTCCGTCTTCGGTCCGGCCGCGGCCACCCGCCGTCCACGCCCTTCATCAGCTCCACGTCGCCGAGTAGTACCTCTGGTAGGCCTTCCGGTCCCGTTCCGCACGGATCCAGCGGGTGGCCACCAGGGCGATCAGACTGCCGCCCATGACCAGAAGGCCGGGCCCGACGTTCTGCGGGTCCGACAACCGGGAGAGCAGTGCGGTCCCGTCCGGGATGCCGGTCACCGGTGCCGAGGAGCCGGGGGAGGCCGCGCCCGGCGCGATGGCGCTGTGGGTCGCCGCGGCGGACGGCTGCGCGCTCGGCCCGGTGCCCAGCCGCGCCTTGGACACGATCAGCCGCACATCGAGGGCGGAGAGCGCCTTGGTGACCGGCTGGAAGAACGTCGTGCCGCCCGTCGTGCAGTCGCCGCTGCCGCCCGAGGTCACCCCCAGGGCGATGCCCTCGGAGAACAGCGGACCGCCGCTGTCGCCCGGCTCCGCGCACACCGAGGTCCGGATGAGGCCGGTGACGGTGCCCTCCGGGTAGTTCACGGTCGCGCCCAGGCCGGTCACCTCGCCGTCGCGCAGCCCGCTCGTGCTGCCGCTGCGGAACACCCGCTGACCCACGGCCGGATCGCCCGCTCCCGTGATCCGTACGCCGTTGCCGCCGCCGATCGCCACCACGTCGGCGCCCGGGCCCGCACTGCCGGAGTCGTACCGCACCAGCGAGAAGTCGCCGCCGGGGAAGGAACCGGCGACCGTCCTGCCGAGCTGCTGATCGCCCTGGCCGTCGGCGAACCAGATGGAACCGTTGGGCCCGCAGTGGCCCGCGGTGAGGATGTAGTCGCTCCGCCCGTCGGTCACGTTGAAACCCGCCGAGCAGCGTCCGCCGGTCGACAGGATGGGCTGCGCCCCGTTGAGACGGGTGGTGAAGGTGCCCTTGGTGCGCTCCATGCGCACAAAGCCGCCGATCCTGCTCGTGACCTGGGTCATCCTGGCCCAGTCGGCGGCGGAGACCGTGCTGTCGCCCTCGACCGTCACCTGGTTGGAGCGGTAGTCCATCACCCAGGCCGTGCCGGTCACCCGGGGCGCCGCGCGCAGGGTCGCGGCGGCCGCCTTCAGCTCGTTCATGCTGTGCCGCACGATCTTCGCCTCGGCGCCCGCCCGCCGCACCTCCGCGGCCGCCCGCTCGTCGGTCACGGCGACCACCGGACGCCCGTCGGAGCCGATCCAGCTGCCCGCCGTGCGGGAGGCGCCCAGCCGGGCCACCAGGGCGGCGCCGGACGTGCCGGGCGTGTCGGGCGTGTCGGGCGTGTCGGCCGGCCCCGCGGTGCCGCGCGCCGCGGCGGGAGGCTCGCTCGCCATCGCCGCCTGTGCGACCATCGCTCCTCCCAGGAGGAGTCCCGCGACGGCCGTCAGCCGTGTCACCCGCCGGACGACCCGTCGTCGTGCGTGCCCCATGCATGGCTCCCGAACCCGAACGCGCGGCCTCAACGCCGCGGAGCGCTACGGTCGTTGAGCGCCCCTTCTCCATACGTGGCGCGGCGCGGCCGTGTTCAGCGCCCGGGTGATCTTCCTCGGGCGGGCCCGCTCAACAGGGCAGCCGCGCCCCCGAGCCGGCCCGCGGCTCGGGGCCGGGGCCGTCCGGGAGCGGATGGACGCGGGCCCAGCTCGGGGCGTCCCCCCAGACGGAGGCCGCACCGACGTAGGGGCGCAGCAGCGCGGTGAGCACCGGGTCGCCGTACCCGTTCAGCTCGTCGGAGGCGAGCTTGCGGGCGACGCCGGCGAGGAAGTCGGCGAGCTGCACCCGAGGGTCGCTCCGTGAGTGGACGAGTTCCACGCCGTCCAGGGCCACCCCCTGCTGCCGGGCCGTCCGCAGGAGCCAGTCGACACGGTCGGGGGTGAGCATGTTCTGCCGGTCGTGCACGAGCCGCACGGCGATGCCCGACGCGCTCCACAGCGCGGCCGTCCGCACGATCGCGGGCAGCAGCGGGTTGAGCACGGGGATCAGGGGCGGGCCCGCGGCGACCCGGGCCCGGTAGGCCTCGGCGCGCTCACGGCTGCCCGCCAGCCGTTCCAGGACCGCCGCGGCCGGTTCGGAAGCCTCCCACGCCGCCGCCCGCCGCAGCTCCTGGACGTCGGTGAAGAAGGCGTCCACCGGGTCCGCGGGATCCGCGTCGCTCCTGGCCCGCAGCAGCCGGTTGGCCGCCCGCAGGAACCGCCGCCAGCCGTCCGCGCCGAGGGCCTCGCGCCCCGCCCTGTACAGGGCGTCCGCCCCGGCCGCGTCCCCGAGCAGCACGTCAAGGGCCCGGTCCACCACGAAGAACGCCTTCTCGGTGAGGTCGACGCGGGCGTGCCCGTACATCGGTCCGGCGGGGGAGAGCACCCACTCCAGCACCGCCCGGTGCTTCTCCCGCAGCAGGTGGTTGGCCTTGTACTCCTCCGCGGGCGAGCGGATCCGGTGCCGTATCTCCTGCACGCACCCGGCGGCGGACTCCACCGGGAGCAGCACACTGGCGTGCGCGAAGACGTCGGTGTTGCCGTCGATGAGGTTCTCGCCGTCCGACCCCGACTCGTCACAGGCGACCTCCAGTACCCCGTCCCGCGCCATCCGCCCGCCCCCGTCCTCGTCGTCCCGGAACACAGCCCGAGTCTCCCACCCTCACCCCCGTCCCAGGGGCTGCCGGCCACGCGAGGGGTCAACGGATCCGCAACCGGGGGGAACCGCCGGAATCCGCGTCGCCCTCCGGCCGCGTGGCAGCCGCCGTTCGCGGTACCCACTGCACTAACGTCTGCCGTTCGGGTCATGCCGGGTCGAACCGGACGAATGGCTCAGGTGTGCGAGGCGCTGCGAGACGACGGGGCTGGTGCGGTGAAGGGGATCTGGGCCAGGAGCCAGGGGGGCCGGGTCAGGTGCCCGGGGATCGGACGGTGGCTCACCGGCCATGCCGGCTGGTGTCTGGCCGCCTCCGTGGCGGTGCACGTCGTCGCCGTCGTCACCCACCCGACGCATCCGCTGGACCTGCGCGTCTACCGCGAGGCCGCGCCGCACGTGCTCTCCGGCGGTCTGTACGACTACGCGCTGCTCACCACCCCGCCCATCCCGCGGTTGCCGTTCACCTACCCGCCCTTCGCCGCGCTGGTGTTCCTGCCGTTGTCGCGGCTTCCGTGGGCGGCACTGGTCGCGCTCTGGCAGACGCTGTCCGTGGCGGCCCTGGTCGTCGTCGCCGTGTGCGCGGTGCGGCTGCTGGGCCCGCGCCCGGGCGTCCGGGGCCGGCGGCAGGCGCTGCTCTGGGCCGCCGCCGGGCTGTGGCTGGAACCCGTGCGCCACACCCTCGACCAGGGCCAGGTCAACCTGCTGCTGGGTGCCGTGGTCCTGTGGGGCCTTGCCGTGCCGCGCGCCGCGCCGGGCAGGGGAGCGGGGGTGGGCCTGGCGGCGGCGGTGAAGCTGACCCCGGCCGTCGGCGGTCTGTACCTGCTGGCGACCCGGCAGTGGCGGGCCGCCGCGTGGGCGGTCGCGACCGCGGCCCTGGCGACCGCGCTCGCCTGGGGCATCGCCCCGCGCGAGTCCGCACGCTACTGGTCCACGCTCGTCACGGACACCGGCAGGGTCGGCCCCGTCTGGTCGGTGCGCAACCAGTCACTGCGCGGGGCCGTCGCCCGACTGCTCGGTCAGGACGCCACCGCCACCATGGTCCTCTGGGCCGTGCTCGCCCTGGTGACCGTGGCGCTGGTCCGGTCCCTGCGCGCGGGCCTGCGGCGGCACGACCTGCTCGGCGTGCTGGTCGCCGTGGAGCTGTACGGGCTGCTGGTGAGCCCCGTCTCGTGGAGCCACCACTGGATCTGGTGCCTGCCGGCCATGATCTGGCTGGCCCACGGCCCCCTCAGCGGCCGCCCGCTCAGCCGGGTCACGCTCGGGTTGTGGGCCGTGGTCACCGTCGCCCGCGTGGTGCCCGCCCTGATCGGCGCCGAGGACCACGAGGTCCACCCCGGCGCCTATCCGGCGCTTCTCGCCTGGCCCGGCTGCGTCTACGCCGGATGCGCCGTGCTGACGCTCGCCGCCGTCGCGCTCAAAGCCGGGGAACACGACCGGCCGGTCCTCGCCGCCGACGGTGCGCGGGAGCGGGATCGCTCGGAGGTCGCGGGCGGCTGACCGCCGGCCGCCTCCAGGTACCTTCCATCAGCGCCGGACGCCGTCGGTCACTTCCAGGTGCCGTCCGTCAGTTCCAGGCGCCGTAGGGCTCGTCGACCAGCTGGAACACCGGCTCGCCGCGTACCGGGTCCTTCGCCATGGACAGCCGTACGCGATCCCCGCCGTGGATGCCGATGGGCGGCCCCATGACCCGGCCCCGTACGACGAAGCCCTCGCTCATCTCGACCAGCGAAACATTGCGCGCGGCGGGGGAGTTGCGGTTCACCACCGTGGAGTGGCGGACCGTGCCCGTCCCCGCGCTGCGCTCGGTGCGCAGGTCGCTGCCCCGGCAGACGGGGCACAGCAGCCGGTGGTACACGGCCGTGCCGCACCACGTGCAGCGCTGGAAGTACAGGGCCTGCGTGTCGCGGGCCGTGGGCGCGAGAAGGCCGGTCGTGGTGCCGGCCGCCCGGGGAACGGTGTTTCCTGAGAGGTAGTACACGCTGGTCAACTCCCTGCGCTGGGCCGGAATCCCGCGTGCGCGGCGTACCCGGGCACGCACGTGCGCGGTGGGTCGCGCCACCGTGCACGGCCACAGAGTATGGCACTGGGTGTCACTCGTAAATGCACTGCGTACCCTCGATTGCCCTCAACTCCCGGGCGGACGGCCCTCCGCGAGCGCCGTCTCGACCTCCCGCACCACCTGCCACAGGGGCGCTCCGCGCCGTGCGACCACGACGACCACGTCGTCCCGCGCCGCCCCGGGCGCCCGCTCGGCGCGAGGGGCGGCCGGGTCGCGGAAGGCGGTCTGCACATGGTTCAGCGCGTGGTCCACCGCGGCGCCCGCGTCGCCGAGGCCGTCCGAACGCAGCCACGTGCGCAGGGCGTTGTTGTGCGCCGCCACCACGGCCGCCGCGATCACGTCCGCCCGCAGGGTCCCGTCGCGCCGCCCCGCGAACCGGGCCCGCAGATATCCGGCCAGCGCGCGCTCGTAGCGCCACACCACCGACAACTCGTAGGCCCGCAGCCCCGGTACGCGCTTGGTGATCCGGTAGCGCTGGACGGAGAACGCCGGGTTCTCCGTGTACATCCGCAGGACCAGCCGGGCCGCGTCGCAGGCCCGCCGCACGGGCTCGTCCTCGTCGCCGCCGGCGGCGAGGAACGCCGTCATGTCGGCCAGATACCGCTCGTGGTCGGGGAAGACCACGTCCTCCTTGGAGGGGAAGTAGCGGAAGAAGGACCGCCGTCCGACCCCGGCGAGCGCCACGATGTCGTCGACGGTGGTCTGTTCGTAGCCGCGCTCCAGGAACAGCCGGAACGCCGCCGCCACGAGGGCCTCCCGCATGGGCGGCCGCCCGGCCGCCGACCGCGCCTTCTCACCGCGGCGGGACGCGGCAGTGCTGGAGCTCATGGACGGGAACGTAGCACCCGGGCGGGCACCGATGGCACTCGGTGCAGCCTGACGAGGGAACCGAGTGCAACAGGGGGCATCGGGCGGTCCCCGCAGTAACCTTTCCTCACCCTCGCCCGCTCCTCGTCCGGCCTACCGGACACCGCGCTCCAGGAGACGCCCATGCCGCCCGTTCGCTCCCGTCTGCTCTACGTCACCGACCTGGCGTACCCGGCCCGTGGACGCCGCTACTGCGACGAGGACATCCGGCTCACCTCCCGCCTGCGCGAGGACTTCGACCTGGCCCTGTGCAACCCCCGGGACGCCGCCGCGCTGATGGACGCCTTCGACGCCGTCGTCGTCCGCAACAGCGGACCCGTCCTGGAGTACCAGGCGGCGTACGACGGCTTCCGGGCCCGGGCACTGGACCGGAAGACACCGGTCTACAACCCGCTCACCGGCCGCGCGGACATGGCCGGCAAGCAGTACCTCCTCGACCTCAGCGCCGCCGGCCGCCCGGTCATCCCCACCGTCGACCGCCCCGAGGACCTGCACCGGCTCCCCGCGGCCGACCGCTACGTGGTCAAGCCCAAGCTGGGCGCCGACTCCATAGGCCTGCGCACCGTCCCCGCCGGGGAACTGCCCGCCCTCGCAGACGGCAGCGTCCTCGTCCAGCCGCGCATCGAGTTCGCCTACGAGGTCTCGTTCTACTTCGTCGACCACGACTTCCAGTACGCCCTGTACGCCCCGGACCCGGAGCGGCGCTGGGAGCTGCGCCCCTACGAACCCTCCCGCGAGGACCTGGAGTTCGCCGAGGACTTCGTCGCATGGAACACCCTCGCCCACGGCATCCAGCGGGTCGACGCCTGCCGCGCCCCGAGCGGCGAACTGCTGCTGGTCGAACTGGAGGACCTCAACCCCTACTTGTCCCTGGACGCCGTCGACGACACACGCCGGGAGGCCTTCGTCGCCGCGATGAAGTCGTCCCTGCACCGCTTTCTCGCCGCCACCGGATGAGCCGCGGATGAGCCGCCGCCCGCCGCGACGCGGGCGGCGCTGAACCGGCCGGGCGGCGGCCGCGTATCACTCCCCGGGATGGGGCCCGGACGCAGAGCGTGAGGAGTGCAGTGTGTCGACACCGCCCGGACACGGACAGCCGCACGGCGGGGAGCCCCTGGAGCCGGTACGCGTCATCCGGCCCAGACGGACCGACGCCCTCGCCGACCTCATGCGGGAGTTCAGGGAGTACCAGCGGAGCGCCACCGACGGACCCGCCGAGGACGCGGCGACCGAGGAACTCCCGGCCACGCCGGCCGGGAGGCCCGCGTCCCGCCATGTGCCGCTCCCGGAGCCGGCCGGAGCGGGGCGTTCACTGCGCTGGGCCGCCGTCGCGGTCGCCGTCGTCGCGGCCGCGCTGCTCGGTTTCGGCTGCGCCCTTCTGCTGCCCGCCCGGGGCGGGGCCGCCGGCACGGCGGCCCCGCCGCAGTCGTCCGTGACCGCCGCAGACCCGCCCGCCCGGGCCACAGCCCCCACCGCGGCCTCGTCAATCGATCCGGACGGCCCCGGCACCCTGCGTGAGGGCGACAGCGGCGCGGACGTCACCGCACTGCAAGAACGCCTCCTGCGCATCCCGGACGTCTACCGTGACGGCTCCATCAACGGCCGCTACGACGGCGAACTGAAGGAGGCCGTCGCCCGCTTCCAGCTCTGGTACGGCATCAGGGGCGACGAGACCGGCGTCTACGGCGACGACACCCGCCGCGCCCTGGAGTCCCGCACGACGGCCGACGGCGGATGAACACGACGACCGCGCGGCGGGCGGGGCCTACGCCGGCTGCGCGGGCACCCGGAGGTCGAGGACGCAGACGTCGTCGCGGCGTTCCCTCTCCAGCATCGAGGCCAGCAGCGACCCCAGCGCACCGGCCGGGTCGCCACGCCCAGCCGCGGCCGCCCCGGCGAGTCGCTCCAGGCCCTCCTGGATGCCCTCGCCGGGCCGCTCGACCAGGCCGTCGGTGTACAGCAGCAACCGGTCGCCCGGCTCCAGCCGGCACTCAGCCTCCTCGAACACCGGGGTTCCGGTCGCGCCGAGCAGAACACCGTGCGGACGGTCCAGGAAGCGCGGCTCGCCCCGGCGCAGCAGCAGCGGCGGCGGGTGGCCCGCCTGGGCCCACAGCAGACGGCGCTCGGCCGGCTTGTACCGGGCCAGCACCATGGTGGCCGTGCGACGCGTGTCGCGGGAGTGCAGCAGCAGGGTGTTCAGCCCGAGGAGCGCGTCCGTCAGCGCCGAACCGGTGAGGATCATGCCCTTGGCCGTGAAACGGAGCTGGGCCATGGTGGCCACCGCGTCGATGCCGTGCCCGGCGACGTCGCCGATCACGAACAGCGCGTCACCGCCCGGAAGTTCGATCGCGCTGAACCAGTCACCACCGACGTGGATCCCCGACTGCGCCGGCAGATAGGCCACGTCGACCCGGAGTCCGGCCAGCCGCACGGGCCGCCGGGGAAGCGGCAGCAGCGCGTGCTGGAGCCGGCCTGCCAGCGTCCGCTCGGCCTGGAGGATCCCGTGCTGCGCCAGGATCGCCCGCTCGCTCTCCACCAGGGCGAGTTCGGCGCTGCGCTGCGCGGTGAGGTCCTGCACGAAGCCGTGCACCTGGACCGGGGTGCCCTCGGCGTCCGGTACGGCCTCGGCGACGACCCGCAGGTGCCGTACCCCGGCCGCCGTTCTGATCCGGAACGGCACGTCGAACGGCTTGCCCTCACCGAGCAGTTCGCGCACCACCCGGGCGAGTGCGGGTTCGTCCTCTGGCAGGGCGAGCTCCGGCAGTTCGGCCAGGCGGACCGGGCCGTCCCCGGGGTCGCGGCCGCACAACTCGTAGACCTGGTACGACCAGACCGCCTCCTGGGTGACCAGGTTCCAGGTGGCCCAGCCGAGGCGGCCCAGCCGCTGGATGTCCGCGAGGCGCTGCTCCTGGCGGTCGGAGGACTCGTGCCGCAGCCAGGTGACCACCAGGCCCTCGCCCAGCCGGGCGGCCCGCACCGAGTACATCGACAGTTCCTGGCCGCCCGGCCCCAGCTCCTGCCGCGCGAACGGCTCGCCCTCGAAGGACTCCCCGCCGCTCAGCGCGTCCAGCCAGCCCTGCCACAGCGGCTCCCGGGCGACGGCCGGCCAGCACTCCAGGACCCGGCGGCCGACCAGTTCGCGTCCGCCCCGGCCGGCCACGTCGACGGTCTGCGCCGTCGCGGCGTCGATGCGGTAGTCCTCGACCTCGCCCGACGGCGACCGCAGCGGGGTGAGCAGCAGCGTGGCGCCGGGCAGCGCGTCGAACAGGGCACGGACCACGGCGTCGGTACCGTCCCCGGCACCCGCCACGGCGGGCTCCGGCCGGGTGACGAAGGCACGCAGCCGGCTCGCGCACAGCCGGGTCATTCCGCGCAGCAGCTCCCGGACGTCCGGGGGGAAGGGGCCCTCGCGGTCGCGCAGCACACCGATGACGGCGTCCGCCGTGTCCCCCTGGAGCACGGGCAGCCAGGCACGGGTGCGCCACGGGCCGGCCGGACCCCCGATCGGCACGTACCGCTTGCTGTCCTCGGCGAGGTCCTCCAGCCACAGTTCCTCGCGGGTCTCCAGGGCGTGCCGGGCGGCCACGCCGCTGACCGGCGGCACGTGCCGCCACAGGTCGGCGAACGCGTCGTCGACGCCGGCGTGGCCGGTCAGCTCCAGCCCTCCGGAGGGCAGCCTCCGGTAGATCACCACGGCGGCGGCGCCCACGGGCACGGCGACGTGCTCCAGCAGACACTGGGCGAGATCCCGTGAGGTGCCGACGCGGACCAGAGCCCTGCCGAACACCGCGAGGACCCCCGAGCCGCCGTCCCCGCACGGAACATCCGCCCCGGTCTCGGCGGGGCCCGGCCGGGCGGCGGCGGGCGCGGGGTCCTCGGGTGCGGGTGCTGCCGGCTCGGCGTCGGACGGGTCCGGTCGGGACTCCAGGGCGCCGAGGGTGATCCAGCACTCCTCCATGAGCGTGTGGTCCGCGGTCTTGGAGCGTGCCAGCAGTTCCTCGTACGCGGCCTCCGCCCCGCAGCCGGTCAGCGCCATCAGCGCCCCCTTGGCCCGCTCCAGCACGGCCGAGGCCGCCTCCTGGTCCTGGAGCCGGTCGAGCTCGGCCCGCTGCCTTGCCACCATCTTGGCCAGCGCCGCCATGTCGGGGGCGGTGCCGGACTCCGCGGGGACGGCGGGTTCGCTGGTCACGCGTCGAGCATCGCACATACCGGCCGGTCCGATCACCGGATTGCCGGCCCGTATTCACGGGGGATCCGGCGCCGGGCGAGCACGGCCGGGACGTCTCACCGGTGTCCCGCGCGCTCCGCGAGTGCCTCCGTGACCACGCGGACGCCGCGCGCGATGTGCTGGAGTTGCAGCAGTTCGGCGGCGTACAGCTTGATCGTGTGCTCGATGACCGCTTCGGGCACACCGAGCCGGGGCAGCTCGGCGCGCGCGGTCTGCAGGGCGGTGCGGGCCACCCGGACCTCCTGCTGGACCTGTATCTGCGCATGCCGGGCGAGCAGGACGGGGTGGCGGATCAGCGCCGGGTAGCTGCCGTAGCGCGCCGGGACCAGTTCGCGGAGCCACTTGGCCGCGGAGCGTTCCCAGTCGTGGCTGCCGGGGGTCTTGACCTGGCGGGGCCAGTCCGGGCCGAGGCGCGTGGTCGTCTGGGTCATGGCATCGCTTCCGGTGTGCGGCGTCGTGCAGGGGTGGGACGACGACGGGGTGGGACAACGAGGTGAGCGGCCCCGGCCTAGGGGAGGGCCGGGGCCGCCGCGGGCGCTCGCGCAGGCGATGCCCGACCCGGCACCCCATGTGCCGACGCCGGTGGGAGACGGCGGCTCGGGGCCCGTGCAGGGTGGCGCACGTACCGGGGTTGGGCCGGGCCGTGATCCGTGAGCAGTATTTATATATGCCGCCCGCTTGGCAAGGAGTATGTAAACATTCATGTTCCACCGGTCAGTCCCGGAGGAAGAAGTCGTGCTGGTCGGCGATCTGCTCGTACGCCTCCAGCCGGGCCTGGGTCCGTTCCGGATCGGCGTCGGTCATGGCCTGGAGCAGCGCCGCGCACATCACTCCGGGCGCGGCGTAGGTGTCGAAGACCAGCCGGGACCCGGTCCCGGTGGCGAAGGTGACGTCGGCCTCGTCGGCCACCGGTCCGAGCGCCAGGTCGGTGATCACGGCCACCTTGAGCCCGGCGTCGCGGGCCACCCGGACGGCGGCCAGGGTCTCGTGGGCGTGCCGGGGCATGGAGAAGGCCAGCACCCAGGTGCCGCCGGCCTCCCGGGCCTGCAGCAGCGTGTCGTAGGCGACGCTGCCGCCGCGGGTCACCAGCCGCACGTCCGGATGGATGCGCCGCGCCGCGTAGGCGAAGTACTCGGCGAGCGACGCCGAGATGCGCAGGCCGAGGACGGTCAGCGGGGTCGAGAGCGACAGCGCGCGGCCTGTGTCGATCACGAGACGGGGGTCGGCGAAGTCGCGGCGCAGGTTCTCCAGGTTCTCGATCTCCGCGTCGACGGCCGCCTGGAGTTCGTTGCTCCGGTCCTGCTCGGCCGCGCCCGGCCCGCCCGCCAGCCTCCGCAGCGCGAAGGACTGGAGCCTCTCGCGCAACGCGGGGTAGCCGCTGAAGCCGACCGCCGCGGCGAACCGCGTCACCGACGGCTGGCTGACGCCGACCCGGTCGGCCAGCTCCGTGATCGACAGGAACGCGGCCTCGGTGATGTTCTCGATCAGGTACTGCGCGATGCGGCGCTGCCCGGGAGACAGATGGGGTCCGTCGAAGATCGTCCTGAGCTGGGACGCGGGGGCGGCCTCCGCCCGGGGCGCCGTCTTTCCCGAGGTGATCGCGGACGCCTGCGCGCGCGCCTGCTGCGGTGATGACACCGGCGCGCTTCCTTTGTCTCCCACAGAGGCCCAACATAGTCCAACGCGGCACGGCCGCCGCTTCGTCGGGTGACCGGGAGCGGATTCGCCGGACGTCCGGGACCGGGTCGGTCGGGCGACCCGCCCGGAACTCGTCGGCGGCCGGGACCGGCCGGGCTCAGGCCACCCGCCTGCCGGGCGGCAGGGCCGACGGCGGCACGATCAGGTCGGCGCGGGACCGGGTCGCCGCGACCAGGTCGGCGTTGCGCTGGTCGGTGCCCAGGACCCAGGCCACCGCCTCCCGGTGCGACTTGCCGAACTCCTCGTGCCGGGCGACCAGGCGGCGTACGCGCTCCGGCTCGTCGAGTTCGCAGAACCACACCTCGTCCAGGCGGGGCCGCACCCGCGCCCACAAACCGGTGTCCAGCAGCAGGTAGTTGCCCTCCGTCACCACCAGCCGGGCCGACGGCGGCACCGGGACGGTGCCCGCGACGGGCTGCTCCAGGACGCGGTCGAAGCCGGGCGCGTACACCGTCTCGTCCGTCTCCTCGCGCAGCCGCCTCAGCAGCGCCGCGTACCCCGCCGCGTCGAAGGTGTCCGGCGCGCCCTTGCGGTCGCGGCGGCCGAGCCGGTCGAGTTCGGCGTCGGCGAGGTGGAAGCCGTCCATGGGCACGTGCGCCACCCAGGGCTCCCCGTCCGCGTTCAGCGCCCGCACCACGTGCTCGGCCAGGGTCGACTTGCCGGCGCCGGGGCTGCCCGCGACCCCGAGGACCGTTCGGTGTCCGGCACGGGGCAGGGCCCGGGCGCGGGCCAGGAGGTCGTCGAAGGTCAGCGGCACACGGCACAGTGTGTCACTCGGTCGGCGGGAACGGATGGGCACAACATGGGCCGGATGTGGCACTCGACACCCTCTCGAAGCCGCGATGCGGGGAAAGGTGCCTTTATGACAGAGCTCGGTCTGCCCGAAGACATCACCGTCTGCCTCTTCGACCTCGACGGGGTGGTCACCAAGACGGCCGTGGTGCACGCGGCCGCCTGGAAGGAGACGTTCGACGCCTTCCTGCGCGAGCGGGACGGCGCCGGTTTCCGGCCCTTCGACCCGGTCGCCGACTACGACGAGTACGTCGACGGCCGCCCGCGCGCCGACGGGGTGCGCACCTTCCTCGCCTCGCGCGGCATCGAACTGCCCGAGGGCGAGCCCGACGACCCGCCGGACGCCCCGACGGTCAACGGGATTGGCAACCGCAAGAACGAACTCTTGCTGGAGAAGATTCGTACAGAGGGTGTGGAGGCGTACGAGGGCACCCTGCGCTACATCGGGGCCGTCCGGGCCAAGGGCCTGCGGACCGCGATCGTGTCCTCCAGCGCCAACACCCGGGACGTCCTGCACTCCATCGACGCCGAACGCCTCTTCGACGTCCGTGTCGACGGAGTGGTCGCCCGCGAACGCGGCCTGCCCGGCAAGCCCCACCCCGACACCTTCCTGGCCGCCGCCCGCGCCCTGGGTGTCGACGCCGGGCGGGCCGCCGTCTTCGAGGACGCTCTGGCCGGCATGGAGGCGGGCCGCTCGGGCCGCTTCGGATACGTCGTCGGCGTCGACCGCGTGGGCCAGCGCGACGCGCTGTACGCGCACGGCGCCGACGTGGTCGTCAAGGACCTCGCCGAACTTCTCGGCGTGGGAGGAGGAACCGCGTGATCACCCACCGTTCGTACGCCGTCGAGCCGTGGACCGTGCGCGAGACGGAACTCAGCCTCGACGTCCTCGCCCAGAGCGAGTCCGTCTTCGCGCTGTCCAACGGGCACGTCGGCTGGCGCGGCAACCTCGACGAGGGCGAACCGCACGGACTGCCCGGCTCCTACCTCAACGGTGTGTACGAGGTGCATCCGCTGCCGTACGCGGAGGCCGGCTACGGCTACCCCGAGTCGGGCCAGACGCTCATCAACATCACCAACGGCAAGGTGCTGCGGCTGCTCGTCGACGACGAGCCGTTCGACCTGCGCTACGGCCGGCTGGTCTCGCACGAGCGCACCGTCGACCTGCGCCGCGGGGTGATGGAGCGGACCTGCGAGTGGATCTCCCCGGCCGGTACGACGATCCGGGTGCGCTCCACCCGGCTGGTCTCCCTCACCCAGCGGTCGATCGCCGCGGTCGCCTACGAGGTGGAGCCCGTCGGCTCCCAGGCCCGCGTGGTCATCCAGTCGGAGCTGGTGGCCAACGAGCAGATGCCGCAGTCCAACGGCGACCCGCGGGCGGCGATGGCCCTGGAGTCCCCGCTGGAGCCGGAGGACGACTTCGCCTCCGGCAAGCGGCTGCGGCTGGTCCACTGCACCCGGCACAGCGGCCTGCGGGTGGCCGTGGCCGCCGACCACGTCGTCTCCGGGCCCGAGCACACCACGGCCGACAGCGAGAGCCATCCCCACCTGGCCCGGCTCACGGTCACCTCCGTCCTCCAGCCGGGAGAGCGGCTGCGGGTGGAGAAGTTCGTCGCGCACGGCTGGTCCGGCGCCCGCTCCCTGCCGGCGATGAGCGACCAGGTCGACGCGGCCCTGGCGGCCGCCGCGCACGGCGGCTGGAACGGCCTGGTCGAGGAACAGCGGGCGTACCTCGACGACTTCTGGTCCCGCGCCGACGTCGAGGTGGACGGCGACGAGGAGATCCAGCAGGCCGTCCGCTTCGCCCTCTTCCACGTCCTCCAGGCCGGCGCCCGCGCCGAGGAACGGGCGATCGCGGCCAAGGGGCTGACCGGCTCCGGCTACGACGGGCACGCCTTCTGGGACACCGAGATGTTCGTGCTCCCCGTGCTCACCTACTCCTCGCCCGACGCGGTGACCGAGGCGCTGCGCTGGCGCCAGAACACCCTGCCCGCCGCCCGGGAGCGCGCGGCCCAACTGGGCCTGCGCGGCGCCGCGTTCCCCTGGCGGACCATCGACGGCCAGGAGGGGTCGGCGTACTGGCCCGCCGGCACCGCCGCCTTCCACGTGAACGCCGCCATCGCGCACGCCGTGGTGCGCTACGTCGCGTCGACGGGCGACGAGGACTTCGAACGCGACACCGGACTCGAACTGCTGGTGGAGACGGCCCGGCTGTGGCGCTCGCTGGGCCACCACGACCACCACGGCACCTTCCACATCGACGGCGTCACCGGCCCCGACGAGTACAGCGCGATCGCCGACGACAACACGTACACCAACCTGATGGCCCGGGCGAACCTGCTGGCCGCGGCCGACGTCGTCGAACGCCATCCGAAGGAGGCCGAGCTGCTCGGCGCCGACGACGAGGAGAGCGCCACCTGGCGGGACGCGGCCGAGGCGATGAACATCCCGTACAACGCCGAACTGGGCGTGCACGAGCAGCACGCCGGGTTCACCCGCTACCAGCGCTGGGACTTCGCCGGCACCCGCGCCGACCAGTACCCGCTGCTGCTGCACTTCCCCTACTTCGACCTGTACCGCAAGCAGGTGATCAAGCAGGCCGACCTGGTCCTCGCGATGTACACCTGCGGTAGCGAGTTCGACGAGGAGCACCTCGCGCGCAACTTCGCCTACTACGAGCCGCTGACCGTTCGGGACTCCTCACTGTCGGCCTGTGTGCAGGCAGTCATCGCCGCGCGGGCGGGCCATCTGCGCCTGGCCTACGACTACGCGGCCGAGGCCGCCCTCATGGACCTGGAGGACCTGGAGCACAACACCCGCGACGGGCTGCACATCGCCTCCCTGGCCGGTACCTGGCTGGCGCTGGTGGCCGGGTTCGGCGGCACCCGCAGGGAAGGTGAGGAACTGTGGTTCTCGCCGCGGCTGCCGGAGAAGTTCAGCCGCCTCGCCTTCTCCGTCCAGTTCCGCGGCCGCCGGCTGCGCGTGGAGGTCACCCAGCAGAGCGCCACGTACTCGCTGCTCGACGGGCCGACCATGACGATCCGTCACCACGGCACTCCGGTCACGCTCCGACCGGGCGCCGCCACGGCCCGCCCGCTGCCGCCGCCGAAGCACCTGCCGGCCCCGGAACAGCCCCCGCACCGCAAGCCCAACGCCCCCGGCTGACGCGTGCGCCGCCCGCCGTACGGTCGCTGCGGGCCCACGATCCCGTCGGTCTGCGGAAACCGTCGGCCCGGGGAACGCCGTCGGGCTACGGCACGATGTGCGCCAGCAGGCGCAGCAGGTCGCCCGTGGCGTCGGCGGCGCCCAGGGCGGTCAGTGCGCCGAGGGCGAGAACGGCCGCCGCGACGGAACGCAGGTGCGGCGGCGGGGCGGACTGGAGGGCCGCGATACGCCGGGTGACGGCGCGGTCGGTGAAGCCCAGCCCGCACGAGGGCTCCGCCCGCCCGGCCGTGAGTGCCGCGCGGGCGAGCGCGCGGGCGGTGGTGGTGCGGTCGCCGACCGCCGCGGCGGCCCGCTCGTCCGCCCAGCGCTCGACGAGGAAGGCCACCTCGTCGCGCACCGGCCCGAGCAGCGGGTTGGCCGCGAAGGCCAGCGTGGCCGCGGTCACCAGCAGCGCGTGCCGGTGCGCCAGATGGGCGCGCTCGTGGGCGAGCAGAACCCGGCGCTCGACGGGTTCCAGCGCGCGGAGCATCGCCGCGGTGACCAGAATCCGGCCCGGTGAGCCGGGAATGGCGAACGCCCGCGGCACGGGCGAGGCGGCGACGACGAGTTCGGTGTCCCCGGGCTGCCCCTCGCACAGCCGCCGCAGAGCGCGGCGCGTGGTGTACTCGGCGCGGACGGCCCGCCACAGCCGGTGGGCGATCAGCACGAGGGCCGGGCAGGCGGCGATCCCGATCGCCTCGGGCACCGGCTCCGGGACCGGGTGGCCGGCCGCCCGGGCCCCGGCGACGAACGGCGGGGCGTCGTCGAGGAGGGTGGCGGCCAGCAGGACCAGGGACCAGACGGTGGCGGCGGCCGACACCGCGGCTGCCGCGGTCAGCACGCGCGCTGCCTGGGCCGGAGCCACCCGCCGGCCGACAGCGGGGCTGATCGCGGCGAGCAGCACGGACAGCGCCAGGGGGATGTAGACGTCGACCGTCACGCGGCTCCCCCGGTGAGCAACTCACGCAGGGCCCGCTCCTCCTCGGGGCTCAGCCCGGTCACGAACTGCTGGAGGGCGGCGATCGGATCGGGGCCCCGGTCCAGGGCGTCGTGCATCGCCTGGGCGGTCAGCTCGGCCGCGTTCTTGGCCGGCCGGTAGGCACCCCGCCGCCCGTCCACCTCGCGCAGCACAAGGCCCTTGTCGTACAGGCGCTTGAGGATGGTGTGCACGGTGTTGTAGGCCAGGCCTCCGCCGATCTCCAGCTGGATCTCGGCCGGGGTGAGCGGGTGGTCCGTGGACCACAGAGCCGCGAGGACCTCGCTCTCCAACTCGCCCGGACTGCGCCGTTCCACCCTGCCGTGAGGCCCTCTTCCAGCCATGCCCTCAACCTTACAGCGCGTAGGGGGTTCAGGCGTCCGGCGGCGTCCCGCACAGCACGTGGGCGCGGCGCGGGTTAGTTTGTCCCTGATTCCCCCGATGCCATGGCTGTTTCGCTGATGTCGACCCCGTTCTCCCGTTCTCCCGTTCTTCCGTTGTCCTACTTGTTTTTCTCTGACGTCCCACCTGGTTCCTGCTTACCTGGTTCCGCGCCGCGGCGCGGAACGCGGGGAGTCCGAAACCCCGCGGTACGGGGGTGAGGGATGGAGATGGCCGACAGTACGCACGCCATACCCGCCGGGACGCGGCGCGCCGGAACGAGACCCGGCCCGGTCCGCGTCCGCCGGGCCCGCGGCGACACCCTCGTGGCCGCCGTGGCCGCCGCCTTCACCCTCGCCCAACTCCTCCTGGTCCGAACCGCCATGGGCCTCGGCTGGGACGAGTCCATCTACGTCAGCCAGGTCAGCGCCCACGCCCCGGCCGCCTACTTCAGTGCCCCGCGCGCCCGCGGCGTCTCGCTGCTCGTCGCGCCGGTCGCCTCCTGGTCGTCCTCCACCGTGCTGCTGCGCGTCTACCTCGCGGTACTCTCCGGGCTCGCCCTGTACTTGGCGTTGCGCGTGTGGCGGCACATGTTCGGCTCCGGCGTCCTGGCCCTGGCCGGCGCCCTGTTCGCCTCCCTGTGGGTGACGCTGTTCTACGGTCCGCAGGCCATGCCCAACTACTGGGTCGCCATCGGCGCCCTCGCCTGCGCGGGCTGCTTCCCGCGCGCCCGGACCGACCCGCGGGACCACGCCGCACTGTGGGGCCTGGCGGGCGGCGCCGCCCTCATGGCGCTGATGCGTCCCATGGACGCCGTCTGGGCGGTCCTGCCCCTGCTCGTGCTCGCGCTGCTGGAGCGGCACGGGAAGCCGATCGCCGCGCTGCTCGCCGGACTGGCCGCCGGGTCCGCCGAATGGGTGATCGAGGCGTTCGTCGGCTACGGCGGCCTGTTGCAACGGCTCTCCGACGGCTCCGCCATACAGGGCGGCCTGGGCTGGCACTTCGCGGTGGCCGACCAACTGCGCAGCCTGGGCGGGCGCGCGCTGTGCCGGCCGTGCACCGGAGCGCAGCCCAACCCGGCCGTCACCGCCTGGTGGTACGTCCTGCCGCTGCTCGCCCTGCTGGGCCTCGTCCTTGCCGTACGCGCCCGGCGGACCCCGCCCACGCTGATTGCGCTGGCCTGCGCCGCCACGGCCGCCTTCCCCTACCTGTTCCTGATCGGATACGCGGCCCCCCGCTTCCTGCTGCCCGCCTACGTCCTGCTCGCGCTCCCGGCCGCCGACGCACTCGTCCACCTCGTCAGGGCGCCGAACGGCGGATGGCGACGCCTCGCCGTGTCCCTGGTCGCCCTCGGCCTCGCCGGGCACCTGGCCGTGCAGTACGCAGTCCTCGCCCACACGGTCCACCGCACCACGGCCGACCGCCGTGTCTGGTCCGGCACCGCCGCCACGCTGCACGGCCTCGGGGTGCGCCCGCCCTGTCTGCTTGCCGGTGAGGAGGCCATACCGATCGCCTTCTACACCGGCTGCGGCTCCGCCTCGACCTCGGGCCCCAACACCAACAGCACGCCCGCGGCCATCGAACAGGCCGCCCGGCGCCTGCCGGTCGCCGCCCTCACCACGGCCGACGGCACCCCACCGGCGTACGCCCGCACCTGGCCCTCCCATCGCTACGGCGACCTGCGCCTGTACGTCGCCCCTCGGGCGCGCGAGAGCAGCGGTCTCTGAGGCCGGATGTCACGCCGGGTGCGATCGTCCTCCATCCCCCGGGCCCCGGCCCGCGTGCTCCGCCGCCGGTTCTTCGGCTCTCCCCGTCAGGCCGGACACGAGGCCGGCGGGCAGCCACCGGGCCGCCGCTCCCAGGCACAGCCCGAGCCAGCCCGCGGCGAACAGCCAGCCGCCGATCACGTCGGTGAACCAGTGGACCCCGAGGTACACCCGCGTCAGCCCCACCAGTGCTCCCCAGCAGCCGACGACGAGGCAGCCCGCCGTACGGCCGTGCGGGGCGCGTACGGTCACCGCCAGGATCACCAGCCCGGCGGTCAGCGCCGAAGTGGTGGTGTGCCCGGACGGGAACGACCAGCCCGAGGCGTGGGCCGCCCAGTCCTGCCGCGGTGGACGCGGCCGGGCCACCAGCTCCATCACGCCGTACCGCACGGCCTGCCCCGCCAGCAGGCAGCCGAGTCCGAGAGCGGCCGCCGCCGTACGCTGCCGGACCGTGCGGCCGACGGCGAGGCCGGCCAGGGCGACGAGCAGGTACGGGACGGCACCGGTCCCGGTGGCGGTGAGCCCGCGGGCGACCGCCACCGCCACCGCCGGGCGGTGCCCAAGGGACCAGGAGAGCAGCGTGCTGTCCAGGGACAGGGGACTGCCGCGGCCGGCGACGACCAGGCCGAGCACGGTGAACGCGGCCCAGGCGCCGAGCCCCACGCTGCCCGCGAGGCCGGCGGTCTCCCGGGGCCTCATGCCACCAGCAGCGGCCGCAGCCGGGTCGCGGCCAGGCGCCGGGCGAGTGTCTCAGGCCGTCGCAGCAGCGCCTTCATCACCACGTAGGCCACAAGGGCGCCGGTCAGGAGCCCGGCCGCCACGTCGTGCGGATAGTGGGCGCCGACCCAGACCCGGGAGGCGGCCATCGCGACGGCGCCCACGCAGGCGACCGCGCCGAGCCGGCGCGAGATCACGAGCAGCGCCACCGCGGCCGCGGCGGCGATCGCCGCGTGATTGCTGGGAAAGGACCAGTCGGTGCGGGCCGGACAGGACTCCAGGGTGACCACGTGCAGCGTGCGGCACGGGCGTATCTCGTGCACGAGCAGCTTCACCAGCGAGTTGACGCCATAGGCGAGGACCACGACGAGCGGCACCGCCAGGGCCGCGACCGCCGCCCGGGCACCCACCCGGCGTGAGCGCCACCAGGCCGCCGCCATCAGCACGGCGAACACGGCCAGGCCGTAGGCCGACCACGCCGTCACCATGTCGTTCCACCATGCGGGGGAGCGGCGGGCCAGCTCCACCACGTACGAGTACAGGGAGCCGTCGATGGACGAGCCCGACAGGGCGAGGATCATCCGCGCGCCTCCTAGTTCTTCGTTGTTCTTCGTTGTTCTTCGTGCTTCGCGGCGTTCTTCGTGCTTTGCGGCCCGGCGGGTGCGCGGCAGAGGGCACGGGTCGGGCGACTACAAATCTGTAGACCGTCTACGTCACTGTAGACGATAAAGGCTCCCGGGGCGTTCCTGTGATCGCTCGAACGGGTGAAGTGCGAGCCGCTGTGACCGAGGACTCCCGTGTACACATCGAGCTTTACCGCGCTATTGCCGCCTCATGACCAGTCGACCACACGCCTGCGGTCATGATGGATCACCAAGTTAGGCATGCCTTCACTAACCCGGCCCCGGAGCGGCCGGGGCGGTGTGCCAGGGAGGACCGTACGGCATGTGGGACGACGCGTTTCCGAGTTTCCTGATCGGACTGCGAGAGGGACTCGAAGGCGGACTGATCGTCTCCATCCTGGTCGCCACCCTGGTCAGGGCCGGAGCCAAGTCCAGGCTGCCGCAGGTGTGGACCGGTGTCCTCGCGGCCATCGCGCTCGCGATGAGCTTCGGCGCGGTGCTCACCTTCACGGCGGCCTCGCTGTCCGCGACCGCGCAGGAGGCGTTCGGCGGCGCCCTCAGCGTCGTGGCCGTCGCGTTCGTCACCGCCATGGTGTTCTGGATGCGCCGCTCGGCCCGCAGTCTCTCCGGTGAGATCAAGGAGAAGGTGACCGGCGCGCTCGGCATGGGCGCGGGCGTGCTGATCCTCACCTCGTTCCTCGCGGTGGGCCGTGAGGGCCTGGAGACGGCCCTGTTCCTGTGGACCACCGCCCGCGCGGCCGGCGAGTCCGTGGGACCGCTGACGGGCGCCGGGATCGGCCTCGTCCTGGCGGCCGGCCTGTGCTGGGGCCTGTACCGGCGGGTGCTGAAGATCAACCTCACCAAGTTCTTCACCGCCACCGGCGCCGTACTGATCGTGATCGCGGCCGGCGTCCTCGGCTACGGCCTGCGTGACCTCCAGGAGGGCGGAGCACTCCCGGGCAAGGCGGCGTACGCCGTCGACCTCGGCGGCTCCGTCGACGCGGGCGCCTGGTACAGCACCCTCGTACAGGGCGTCCTCAACCTCACCCCGACGATGACCTGGCTCCAGGTCATCGGCTACGCCGGCTACCTCGCCGTGGTGATGACCCTGTTCGTCCGCGGCGTACGCACCACGAAACCGGCACCCGCCGCACCGCCCCGCGCGACGACGTCCGAAGCCGGCACGCCCGCCGCCTCCCGTACCAGGGCGTCCAGCCGGACGCGTCCCGCCTGGGTCGTGCCCGTGGCCGTCGTCGCGGTGCCCGCGGTCGTCGCCGGGCTCGTGGTAGCCCTCGGACGGCCCAAGCCCGCCGGAGCCCGGACCGTCGCCGTCTCGGAGACCGAGTGCGGCAAGGGCTTCACCGCGCCCAGGCCGGGACGGCAGACGTTCCAGATGCGGAACACCGGCTCCAAGACGTCCGAGGTGTATCTGATCGACCCGGCCACCAACGCGGTCTACGGCGAGATCGAGGGCCTGGCCCCCGGCACCACCCGCGACCTGGTCGCCACCGTCGCGGGCGGCAGCTACGCCTGGCGCTGCGTGCCCACTGGCGGCACGGCCGTCACCTCCAGGGCCGTACGGGTCGGCGGCGGGGCGGGCGCCACGGCGGTCGTCCCGGTGTCCGAACAGGACCTCGCCACCCCGCTCGAGGAGTACCAGCGGTACGTCGAACGGGGCCTGGCCACGCTCGTCGCCCAGACCGGCCGGCTCAACGCCGACATCCAGGGCGGCGACCTCACGGCGGCCCGCACCGACTGGCTGACCGCCCACCGCACCTACTCCTCCCTCGGCGCCGCCTACGGCACCTTCGAGGACTTCGACAGGAAGATCAACGGCCGGCCCGACGGGCTGCCCGGCGGAGTGGACGACAGGGGCTTCACCGGTTTCCACCGCATCGAGTACGGCCTGTGGCACGGCCAGAGCGCGGACCGGCTGGAGGCCCCCGCCCAGCAGCTCGCCGCCGACGCCGCCGGTCTGCTCAAGGCCTTCCCCACGCAGGCGTTCGACCCGGGCGACCTGCCGCTGCGCGCCCACGAGATCCTGGAGAACACGCTCCAGTTCGAACTGACCGGCCAGGCCGACCAGGGCAGCGGCACCGAGCTGGCCACCGCCGACGCCAACCTCGCCGGCACCCAGGAGCTGCTCACCGTGCTCGAGCCGCTGCTCACCTCCCGTGCCCCGCACCTGCTGCCCGCCGTCGACGCCGGCACCGCCCGGCTGCGGGGGCTGCTCGACGCGGCTCACCACGGGAACGCCTGGACGCCCGTGAACCGGCTCGACGCGCTCACCCGGGCCCGTCTCGACGGGGCCACCGGACAGCTCCTGGAGGACCTCGCCCCCGTACCGGACCTGCTGGAGATCCGGAAGTCCGCCTGATGACCGCACCGCCCGCCGGGACGCCAGGGCCACCCAGGCCGCCGGCGGCAGCCGCGCTGCCCGAAACCGCGATGCCCGGGACCGACACCCCCGGAACCGACAAGCCAGACACCGTACGCACCGAAGGGACCCCCTCCATGCCGTCCGCCGAAACGTCCGCATCCCAGGGCGGCTGCCCCGCCGGCCACGGACGCCGCGCCTTCGTCAGGACGGCCCTGGGCGCCGGTGCCGCCGGAGCGGTCCTGGCCGGCGGCGGCCTCACCCTCGTCCGGAACGGCACCGGCCAGGCGCACGCCGCCGACGGCACCGGCGGAACGGCGGTCCCCTTCCACGGCGTCCACCAGGCAGGCGTCCTCACGCCCGCCCCCGCGGCCGCCGCCTTCGTCTCCTTCGACGTCATCGCCGAGAACCGCGAGGAACTCGCCGGACTGCTCCGGACCATCACCGAGCGGGCCCGCTTCCTCACCGCCGGCGGCACCCCCACCGACCTGGGCGTCGGCGCCCCGCCCTCCGACAGCGGCATCCTCGGCCCGGAGGTCCCCGCCGACTCCCTCACCGTCACCGCCGGCGTCGGAGCCTCCCTCTTCGACGACCGCTACGGACTGGCCAGGGCGATACCGCGCCGGCTCACCGCCATGCGGACCTTCCCCAACGACCACCTGAACCCCGCGGAGTGCCACGGCGACCTGTCCCTGCAGATCTGCGCCGACCGCCAGGACACGGTGCTGCACGCACTGCGCGACATCGCCCGGCACACCCGGGGCGCCCTCCAGATCAAGTGGCGCGTCGACGGCTTCCAGAGCGGTCCGCGCCCCACCGGCGCACCGCGCAACCTGCTCGGCTTCAAGGACGGCATCGCCAACCCGGACGTCGCCTCCGCCCGCGACATGAACCGACTGGTCTGGGTGGGCGACGGGCAGGGCGAACCCGCCTGGGCGGCCGGCGGCAGCTACCAGGTGATCCGGATCATCCGCATGCTGGTGGAGTTCTGGGACAGGGTGTCGCTGACCGAGCAGGAGAAGATGTTCGGCCGCCGCAAGGACACCGGCGCCCCGCTGGACGGCGCCAAGGAGACCGACGTCCCCCAGTACGCCAAGGACCCCAAGGGCACCGCGATCCCGCTGGACTCCCACATCAGGATGGCCAACCCGCGCACCGCCGCCACCGACGCCTCCCGCATCCTGCGCCGCGGCTACAACTACGACCGCGGCGTCGACAACGTCGGCAACCTCGACATGGGCCTGGCCTTCTGCTGCTACCAGCAGGACGTGGTCCGCCAGTTCGAGGCCACGCAGACGCGGCTGATCGACGAGCCCCTCGTCGACTACATCTCCCCGACCGGCGGCGGCTACTTCTTCGTCCTGCCCGGCGTCCGCGACTCCTCCGACTGGCTCGGCCGCGGACTGCTGTCCGCCTGACGGACGCGGGACTTCTCCCTCCCGCCGGCCGGAGTGATTGGGACGGACCCTGCGGGAAACGCGGATCACGACACGCACAGAGTCCGCACGCACAGAGTCCGCACGCACAGAGTCCGCACGCACAGAGTCCGCCAGGGAGGAACCCGTGAGCGCCGATCCGATGGCAGACGACGCCTACCAGCCGACCGGGGACAACGAGGAACAACAGGACGCCGCGCCGCCGGACATGGAGAACGCGGTGGGGGAGCGGACCTACGACGACGTCCTCGACGAGGGCTACTCGCCGCCCGAGAAGCCGCTGGGCGTCACCAAGTACGGCACGACGGCCGCCGAACAGCACGACGGCGAGAGCCTCGACCAGCGGCTGGCCCAGGAGCAGCCCGAAGAGGACGGGCCGGAGAGCGACGGCGTGGGCGACCTGCCCGGCGGCGAGGGCGAACCGGTGGACCCCGAGGCGGGCGGGGACCGAGCCGGGCGCCTCGTCGCCCCGGACGAGGGCGCCCACGGCGGCACCACGAAGGAGGCGGTCGCCGACGACAAGGGCGTCGACGCGGGTGCCGCCGGCGCCGAGGAGGCCGCCGTGCACATCGTCGACGACGACACGCTGCCGGACGACGGCGCCGAGCCCTGACCCGGCCCCCGGGTCAGTCCCCGATCCGGTCGATCTGCCGCAGCTTGTTCGTCGCGTCCAGGGCGGCCACCTTGTACGACTCCGCGAGCGTCGGGTAGTTGAACACCGCGTCCACCAGGTAGTCCACGGTGCCGCCGCAGCCCATCACCGTCTGCCCGATGTGGATGAGTTCGGTCGCCCCCGCGCCGAAGCAGTGCACGCCGAGCAGTGTGCGGTCCTCCGGCGAGACCAGCAGCTTCAGCAAGCCGTGCGAGTCGCCGATGATCTGCCCGCGGGCCAGCTCGCGGTAGCGGGAGACACCCACCTCGAACGGCACCCGGTCCTCGGTGAGCTGATCCTCGGTCCGCCCGACGAAGCTGATCTCAGGGATGGTGTAGATGCCGATCGGCTGAAGGTCGAGCATCCTGCCGACCGGCTCACCGCAGGCGTGGTACGCCGCCGCCCGCCCCTGTTCCATCGAGGTCGCCGCGAGCGCGGGGAAGCCGATCACGTCGCCGACCGCGTAGATGTGCGGCACCTGCGTACGGTAGTGCTCGTCGACCGCGATCCGGCCCCGCGCGTCGGCGCTCAACCCGGCCTTCTCCAGGTCGAGTCCGTCGGTGAGGCCCTGCCGGCCCGCCGAGTACATCACCGCGTCGGCCGGTATCTTCTTGCCGCTCTCCAGCACGGTGAGCGTGCCATGCTCGTGCCGCTCCACCGCGGCCACCGTCTCCCCGAAGCGGAAGGTGACGGCGAGGTCCCGCAGGTGGTAGCGGAGCGACTCCACGATCTCGACGTCGCACATGTCGAGCATGCCCGGGCGCCGTTCGACGACGGTCACCCTGCTGCCGAGCGCGGCGAACATGGAGGCGTACTCCATCCCGATCACCCCCGCGCCGACGATGACCATCGACTGCGGCACCCGCTCCAGCGTGAGCACGTTGTCGGAGTCCATGATGGTGCGCCCGTCGAACTGCACGCTGTCCGGCCGGGCCGGCCGGGTACCGGTCGCGATGACGATGTGTTCGGCGGTCAACAGCTTCTCCTCGCCGGTCACTTCGCGCAGCGCGACGGTGCGCTCGTCGACGAAGCGGCCGGTACCGGCGAGCAGGGACACATGGTTGCGGGAGAGCTGGCTGCGGATGACGTCGACCTCGCGGCCGACCACGTGCTGGGTGCGCGCGGTCAGGTCGGCGACGGTTATGTCCTCCTTCAGCCGGTAACTCTGACCGTACAGATCGCGCTGGCTGAGCCCGGTGAGGTAGAGCACCGCCTCGCGCAGGGTCTTGGAGGGAATGGTTCCGGTGTGGATCGAGACCCCGCCGACCATGTCGGGGCTGTCGACGACAGCCACTCGGCGGCCCAGCTTGGCCGCGGCGATGGCGGCCTTCTGGCCGCCCGGTCCGGATCCTATGACGATCATGTCGAAGTCGGGCACGCCCCGGAGTCTCGCAGAGCGACGCCCCCCGGCGAAAGGGACGAGCGAAAGGGACCGGAGCGGCAGAACTCCGGTCCCTTCCGGCTCCGGCCTTCAGGACTACGGCAGCAGCTTGTCCAGGGCGGCCGGGCCCTCCGTCTCGATCTTGCGCTTGGCCCACTCCAGGTTGCGCGGGGTGATGTCGCGGCCCGCGGCCAGCACCACGTCCTCGGGCGAGACGTCGGTGCCGGTGCGGGCGTGCAGGAGGTCGTCCGGGGTGCACCGCTCCCCGGGCTCGCGGGATGCATCGGGTTGTGACGTCGACATGTGGCCTCCTCGGGTCCGGCCCGGTCCCCGCCCGGGTCCGGAATGCGGCCCTCGTACTGCGGGAGCGGGACCTCCTCCCACGATTGCCCGTCGGACGGCACCCTGCATCCGGAAGGCCGCTCCTAAGCTGGAGGAAAGCTGGGCGAAAGCCGGACGGACCGCGACAACCACGACACCGGTCCGCGCGGGGGACAGTGAGGGGACAGCGAGGGGACAGGAGGCAGCCGCGATGGCCGACACCCGAAGCCGAGGGCCCGACACGGGCGCACCCGGCTATGTTCCGATCGCCGACCACGGCCTGATCGGCGACCTGCGCACTGTCGCCCTCGTAGGCACCGACGGCACGATCGACTGGTACTGCTGCCCCTCCTTCGACGCCCCGAGCGTCTTCGCCGCGATCCTGGACGCCGAGCGCGGCGGACGCTTCGAACTCGCCGCGGCCGACGCGGCGCGCACCAAGCAGTTCTACTTCCCCGACACCAACGTGCTGATCACCCGCTTCTTCACCGAGGACGGCGTCGGCGAGGTGCAGGACTTCATGCCGGTGAGCGGAGACCGGCGGGGATCCGCCGAGACCGAACGGCACCGGCTCATCCGGCGCGTGCTGTGCGTGCGCGGCACCCTGCCGTTCCGGGCCGTGGTGGCTCCCCGCTTCAACTACGGCGCCGACCCGCACACCGTCCGCGTGGAGGGCTGCACGGCCCTGTTCGAGTCGGCGACCCTGTCCCTCGCCCTGACGTCCACCGTGCCCCTGGAGAGCGACGGCACGGACCTGCGGGCGGACTTCAAGCTCGCCGAGGGCGAGTCGGCCGTCTTCGCGCTGGACCAGGTCGGCGGCGAGGTGGCCCCACGGCGGTGCGCCCACGCCGAGGCCGAGGACCAGTTCTGCGCCACGGTCGCCTACTGGCGCCGCTGGCTCGCCCAGTCCCGCTACCGCGGCCGCTGGCGGGAGATGGTCCACCGCTCCGCCCTCACCCTGAAACTGCTCACCTACGCCCCGACCGGCGCCATCGTCGCCGCGCCCACCACGAGCCTGCCCGAGCGGGTCGGCGGTGAGCGCAACTGGGACTACCGCTACGTCTGGGTGCGCGACGCCGCGTTCGCCGTCTACGCGCTGCTGCGCCTCGGCTTCGCCGGCGAGGCGGAGGCGTTCATGCGCTTCGTGAACCGGCACATCAGCCCCGGAGACGGCAAGGCGACCGGCCCGCTGCAGATCATGTACGGCATCGACGGCCGCACCGAGCTGCCCGAACGCGAACTCGGCCACCTGGAGGGACACCGGGGCTCCGCTCCCGTGCGGGTCGGCAACGCCGCCGCCGACCAGCTCCAGCTCGACATCTACGGCGCCCTGATCGACTCGATCTACCTCTTCGACAAGTGGGCCCAGCCGATCTCCAGCGCCCAGTGGGACGACGTGTCCGCGCTGGTGGAATGGGTCTGCGAGCACTGGGACCAGCCCGACGAGGGGGTGTGGGAGACCCGCGGCGGCCGGCAGAACTTCCTGTACTCGCGCCTGATGTGCTGGGTGGCCGTCGAACGCGCCATGCGGCTGGCCAACCGCCGCGGCCTGCCCGCCGACCTGCCCCGCTGGCGGCAGTGCCGGGACGCCGTCTACCGCCGCATCATGGACCGCGGCTGGTCCGCCGGGCGGCAGGCCTTCGTCCAGTGCGAGGACGGCGACGTCCTGGACGCCGCCGTCCTGATGATGCCGCTGGCGAAGTTCATCGCGCCGACCGACCCCAAGTGGCTGTCCACCCTCGACGCGCTGACCGGGGACCTGGTCTCCGACTCGCTCGTCTACCGCTACGACCCCCAGGCCAGCCCCGACGGGCTGCGCGGCGACGAGGGCACGTTCTCCATCTGCTCGTTCTGGTACGTCGAGGCCCTCACCCGGGCCGGCCGCCTCGACGAGGCCCGCCTCGCCTTCGAGAAGATGCTCACCTACGCCAACCACCTCGGCCTGTACGCGGAGGAGATCGGCCCCACCGGCGAGCAGCAGGGCAACTTCCCCCAGGCCTTCACACACCTCTCCCTGATCAGCGCGGCCTACAACCTCGACCGCGCCCTGGGCTGACGCGGCGCCTCGGCCCCCGTGGCGTCAGCCGGCGGGAGAGGCCACTCAGGGCAGCGGCTGTTCCGCCCAGATGGCCTTGCCGGTCGGCGTGTACCGGGTGCCCCACCGCTCGGCGAGCTGCGCCACTAGGAACAGCCCGCGGCCCCCCTCGTCCGTGCTCGCCGCATAGCGCAGATGCGGGGAGGTGCTGCTGCTGTCGAAGACCTCGCAGATCAGGGAGCGGTCGCACAGCACCCGGACGCGGATGGGCTCGGCTCCGTAACGGATCGCGTTGGTGACCAGCTCGCTGAGGATCAGCTCGGTGGCGAACGTCAGCTCCTCGAGACCCCACTCCACCAGCCGCCGGCTCACCGCCGCGCGCACGTCCCCGACCGCCGACGCCTCCCCGGGCACGTCCCACTCGGCCACCTGCCCGGGACCCAGTGCCCGGGTGCGGGCCACGAGCACCGCGATGTCGTCCACCGGCCGGGACGGCCGGACGTCCAGGACGGCCCGGCACGTGTCCTCCGGGGACTCGCCGGCGGAGGCGAGAGCGGCGCGCAGCTCCGCCAGCCCGGTGTCGATGTCCCGCTCCCGGTCCATCACGAGCCCGTCGGTGTACAGGACCAGCCGGCTGCCCTCGGCCAGCTCCAGCTCCGCCGTCTCGAACGGCAGCCCGCCCAGCCCGAGCGGAGGACCGGCGGGCAGGTCGGGGAACGTCACGTCCCCGTCGGGCCCGACCACGGCGGGCGGCGGATGGCCGGCGCGGGCGACCGCGCAGCGGCGCGAGACAGGATCGTAGATCGCGTACAGGCAGGTCGCGCCGGCGACGGGCGCACCGGAACTGTCTGCCGTCTCGTCCTGGTCGATACGGCAGACCAGCTCGTCCAGCAGCCCGAGCAGCTCGTCGGGCGGCAGGTCCAGGGCGGAGAAGTTGCTGACCGCGGTCCGCAGCCGCCCCATCGTGGCCGCGGCGTGCAGCCCGTGCCCGACCACGTCCCCGACGACGAGCGCGACCCGCGCCCCGGACAGCGGCAGCACGTCGAACCAGTCGCCGCCCACGCCCGCCTGCGCGGGCAGATAGCGGGAGGCGACGTCCAGCGCGTTCTGCTCGGGCAGGCTGCGCGGCAGCAGACTGCGCTGGAGGGTGACCGCCAGCCCGTGCTCGCGGGTGTAGCGGCGGGCGTTGTCGATGGAGACCGCCGCCCGGGCCACCAGCTCCTCGGCCAGGGCCAGCTCCTCGGTGTCGAAGGGCTCGTCCTTCTCCGACCGCCAGAAGCTGACCAGCCCGAGGAGCAGGTTGCCCGCCCGCACGGGCACGGCGATCAGCGAGTGGATGCCGGACGCCAGCACCCGCTCGGTGCGCTCGGCGTCCTGTGCCTGCCAGCCCGGGGCCGCCTCAAGACGGGGTTCGAGGACCGGCCGGCGGGACTTGAGACTGAGCGCCTGCGGGGTGGAGGGAATGAAGCGGATCTCCTGGCCCAGCGGGTACAGCGGTGTGTTCTCACGGATCCCGGCGAAGGCGGTGCGGCGCAGCGCGGCCCCCGGATCCGGGTCCTCGCCGGCCAGCACGGCGTCGTACAGGTCCAGGGTCGCGAAGTCCGCGAACCGGGGAACGGCGACCCGGACGAGTTCTTCGGCGGTCCGGGTCACGTCCAGGGACGTGCCGACGCCCACACCGGCGTCGTAGAGCAGACTGAGGCGTTCCCGTGCCTTCTCCGCCCGGCCGGACAGGGCGCGCAGCTCCGTGGAGTCGCGCAGGGTGGCCACACTGCCCGACGGGCCGCCCGCCATGTCCGTGGGCCGCTGGTTGATCGCCAGCAGCCGGTCGCCGACCAGGCGCACCTCGTCGGTGGCGATCCGGCCGGAGGCCAGCAGCTCGGCGGTCCCGGGGTCGAGGCCGAGGTCGAGCACGGGGCGGCGCTCGGCGTCCTCGGGCAGGCCGAGCAGGTGCCGCGCCTCGTCGTTGGCCAGCAGCAGTCTTCCGTCGTCGCCGACGATGATCACGCCTTCCCGGACGGAGTGCAGCACCGCGTCGTGGTGCTCGTACATCCGGGTCATCTCCCGCGGGCCGAGCCCATGGGTCTGGCGCAGCAGCCGGCGGGTGACCAGGGCGGTGCCCGCCGTGGCCAGGGCGAGGGCCGCGGCCGCGGCGCTCAGTACCACCGGCAGCTGCCGGTCCGCCAGGCCGCCGACGTTCCTGGTGGTGATGCCGGCCGACACCAGGCCCACCACCTTGCCGTCCGGCGCCCGGATCGGCACGACGGCCTGCACCAGCGGCCCGAGGGTCCCGTCGACCTGCTCGACGACGGTGCGGCCGGCCAGCGCGGGCTGGAAGGTGCCGACGAACCTCTTGCCGATGCGGTCCGGCTCGGGGTGGGTGTAGCGGACTCCGTGGGTGTTCATCACGACGACGAAGTCGACGTGCGCGTCCTTGCGGGCCGCCTCGGCCCGCGGTTGCAGCACCGCCGTCGGGTCGGGGGCGGCGAGCGCCTCCCGGACTCCCGGCGCGTTGGCGAACGTCTCGGCGACGGCGAGCGAGCGGTTGCGGGCCTCGTCGTCGCTGTCGTGCCGCACCTGGAGCACCAGCGCCACCACGGCGGCCGCGACCAGCAGCAGCACGATGGCGACCTGGAGCAGGAACACCTGTCCCGCGACGCTGCGCCCGCCGAGGGCCGAGCGCAGCGCGGACGGTCTGTTCCCGCCCGTGTGGCCATGCCCGGACCGCCCGCGCGCCCGCCGGGTCGGGCCGGACGCGAGCTCGAGACGCCGTCGATGGGGACGGCGGGCCGACCGGGAGCCGGTGCGACCCGGGAGTCGGACCATGAGCCATGTCTACACTGCCGCGCCCCGTGAGGCGAGAGGCAGTGCCCGGCCGTGCCGTGTCCGCTGCCGTGTCAGGTTTCCTTGTGGGCGTCGGTACGGATGGTCTGGGCGAGGTCGCGGATCTTGATGTTGTGGTGCTGGGAGATGCGGCGCAGGACGGCGAAGGCGTCCTCCTCGCTGAGGCCGTGCCGCTCCCGCAGGATGCCCATGGCCTCGCCGATGGCGTGCCGGGTCTCCAACGCGTGCTCGAGCTGGTCGACGGTTCTGGCACCCGCCACGGCGACGGCGGCGTGCGAGGCGAGCAGCCAGCCCGCTGTCTCGCTGTCCTTGGTGAAGGAGCCGGGGCGGCTGGAGTACAGGTTGAGTGCCCCGAAGTCCTGGTCCTGGGTGTACAGCAGGAAACCCATCATGCTGCCGATGCCCAGGTCGCGGGCGGCCGGCGCGTACCGCGGCCACGCCGGCTGCGGCCGGGTGAGGTCCGCGATGCGGAACAGCCGGTCGCCGTCGACGCGGCGGGCCGCGTCGAAGCAGGGCCCCTCGCCCGTCTCGCCCTGCAACCGGTCGGACTCCACGACCAGGTCCCCGCTGGCGGCCAGCGTCACGGCGCGCCCCTTGCGCACCGCCAGGATCCCGGAGGCCTCGCACCCGTCGATCAGCTCGACGGACGCCCGGACGATCTCGTCGAGCGTCTCCTGTGTGGAGTCCTGGGCCAGCAGGCGCCGGGCGAGCTGGGCCATCTGCTCGGCGAACCCACGCCAGTCCATCCGCACCCGCCCTTCTCGCAGCCGCGGGCACCGGTGCGCACAGGGCGGCGCTTTCAAGCGCCCGTATTCGCAGCGTACCCCGCGGTCACCCGCGTACCCGGGCGGCGCCGATCATGGTCCGCGCACGCCGTGCCCCGGCCCGGCACGGCGGTGCCCCGGCCCGCGCGGGCCGGGGCGCCGTTCACGGGGTCAGGCGCCCCACGTGCCCTGGTTGACGGCGCAGTTCCAGCCGGAGCCGTGCAGGGCGAACTTCACCTTGTAGCTCCTGGTGTTCAGCAGATGGGTGCGGACCTTGAAGCCGAGGCTCGCCTTGCCCTTGAAGGTCGTGGTGCGGACCGTCACGACCTGCGAGGTCCTGCGGCTGATCTTGCCGCCCTTCGGTGTCGCCGTGCTGAAGCGGACGTTCTTGACGTTGGTGACCGTGAACGTGACGTTCTTGATCTTCTTCGTGGTCTTGCTCTTGATGCCGAAGTACAGGCCGCCGTTCGTCACCCACCCGTTGTGGTCCACGTAGAAACGGGACGGGTAGACGATGTCGATCGGGCAGCCCGAGCTCTGCGGCGCGGCGGTCGCCGCGGAAGCGGCCCCGGCGAGACCCAGCTGAGCGGCGGTGAGGACCCCGGCCGCGGCCAGTGCCGCGACGGTCGTGCGCTTACGGTTCACAGCGGTGACACCTTCCCCCTACGGCCCTCACGGACCGGACCGACATGGCGTACGGCGTCCCCGTGGGACGCCGCGCGCCACTGTGACGGCGTATTTCATAGCACGGCGGAAAAGCGCCGAAGCAACCCCTGGGACTCCAGGGCCACTTGGTGACAAAACCGGGACAATCGTGAGGCACCGCGCCCGTCGCGCGTGTACGTTGCCGCCATGTATGCCACACGGGTCTCACGGCGGGTGCGGGCCACTCCCGCCGCCGTCTACCGGGCCCTCACCGACCCCGACGCGGTGGCGAGATGGCGCGTCCCCGACGGAATGACCGCTCACGTCCACGAGTTCGACGCCCGCGAGGGCGGCACGTTCCGGGTGTCCCTCTCCTACGACGAGCCGGGCGCCCGGGGCAAGTCGGGTGCCCGCACGGACACCTACCGGGGGCACTTCGCCCGGCTCGTGCCCGGTCGGCTGGTGGTCGAGGTGCTCGCGTTCGAGACCGACGAGGACTCCCTGCACGGCACGATGACGATGACCACGTCACTGGCCGAGGCGGACGGCGGGACGGAGGTCGTGATCGTGCACGAGGGCATCCCCGACGAGGTGCCGCGCGCGGACAACGAGCTGGGGACGCGGATGGCCCTGGACAACCTCGCCCGGCTGGTGGAGAGCGACGTCCAGGACGACACGTAGGGTCAGCCGCCGACGCCACGGGCCGCGGCGACGGCCTGTTCGGCGTATCCGCGCCCGAAGAGCACCGTGTGCACCAGCAGCGGGAAGAGCTGGTGCAGTCCGACACGGTCCGCCCAGCCGTCGGCGAGCGGCGCGGCCTGCTGGTATCCGTCCAGTACCCGGTCCAGGTGCGGGCAGCCGAAGAGCTGGAGCATCGCCAGGTCGGTCTCCCGGTGGCCGCCGTGCGCGGCCGGGTCGATCAGCCACACCTCGCCGTCCGCACCCCACAGCACGTTGCCGTTCCACAGGTCGCCGTGGAGTCGCGCGGGCGGCTCGGCGGGCCCGGCCCGTTCGGGCAGCCGTTCCAGTGCGCGCTCGATCACGGCGGCCTCGGCGGGGCGCAGGACGCCGTCGTCGGCCGCGCGGCGCAGATAGGGGAGCACCCGGTGCTCGGTGTACCAGCCCGGCCAGTCGGTGCCGGGCACGTTGCGCATCGGTGCGAGCCCGATGTACGCCTCGCGCGGCCCGCCGGGCGGGGCGGCACCGAACGCGGGTGCCCCGGCGGCGTGCAGGGCGGCCAGGTCACGGCCGAACCGTTCCGCCGCTCCCGGACCGGGCCGGCCGGACGGAACCCGGCCGGTGACCAGCCACCGGCGGTCGTGGCCGTGCACGGCGGGGACCCGCACCGCGCCCGCCTCGGCGAGCCAGCACAGCCCGGCGGCCTCGGCGCGCACCGCCTCCGGCTCCTCACCGCGCTTGACCACGACCACCCGGCCGTCGTCGAGGGTCACCTCGGCGGGGTTCCCCGCCGACGAGCCCCGTCGGGTCGCCGCACGTCCGGTCAGCCGGGCGGCCGCGGCAGCGGGATCCTCGCCGGAACCGGAACCGGAACCGGAACCGGAACCGGAACCGGAACCGGAGCCCCGCGGCGGGCCGGCGGTCACGCGGGCAGGCGCTCGCGCACCCAGTCGAGCAGGCCCGGGGTCGCGGCCTCGATCATGGCCAGTACCGCTTCGAAGCCCTCCGGGCCGCCGTAGTACGGGTCGGGCACGTCCAGGTCGCCGGTCGCCCGCGGGTCGAACGAGCGCAGCAGCCGCACGCGGGACGGTTCGTCGACGAGCCGCCGCAGCGCCTTCTCGTGGTCGCGGTCCATGGCCAGGAGCAGATCGGCGTCCAGGTGCTCGGCCCCGACCTGGGCGGCGACGTGCCGCACCGGGTAGCCGTGCCGGGTCAGCGCCTCACCGGCCCGCTCGTCGATGGCCTCGCCGACGTGCCAGGGACCGATGCCGGCACTGCTGACCCGGACCGCGTCCGTGAGCCCCGCCCGGCGCAACCGCTCGGCGAACACCAGCGCCGCGGACGGCGACCGGCAGATGTTCCCGCTGCAGACGAAACAGATGTGCACGGCCCCCAGAGTACGGGCGCCCTCCGGAAGCCGCTGACGGGACGCCGTGGTCCGGAGACTCACCGGCCGAGCCGGTCGCCCCGCGTGGGAGGCTCAGGCACCGCGCAGAGTCCGCCTGGCGAGTTCGTAGGCGGGGAGCATGTGTTCGTGTTCCTCGGTGTCCAGGCCGCCGAGGTGCAGGACCACGGGGCCCTGGTCCGTGCTGACGGCCAGGGCGCGTTCCTTCTTCGACTCGTCCAGGAACTCGCTCGTGCGCAGGTACTCGACTTCGACGCCTTCGAGCCCGCCCGTCGTGAACGAGCGGTACGTCTCCTCGCTCACGTCCTTCTCCGCGGCCACGAAGGCCCGAAGCACCGTGCTCGCGTCCCCCGCGTCCGGGGAGCCGGTGAACACGCGGAGGAAACCGATGTTCCCCGCGGGCTTGGCGTCGACCTCGCACACGGTGGTCACCGGGCCCTGGCGCAGCAGCGCGTCTGCGACCTCCTTGCCGGCGGGGGAGTCGCCGGCCGCCGTCGGATCCACCGCCTCGGCCTTCCAGTCCTCGGCGATGTCGAAGGTGACGGGAAGCTCGCACGCCGAACCCCGGGCGCCGATCGTGCCCCCGCTGCGGACGGCTGTGCCCGTCGCGTCCGTCGCCCGCACGGCGGAGGGGCCCTCGTGCGGCGCCCCGGAGCACGCCGTCAGCGCGCCGCCCAGCAGCAGCGCCACCACAGTGGCCGAACCCCGCCACGCCGTCCCCGCCCGAAGCCGCATCGCTTTCTCCCCTCCTCGCCGGCGCGTCACTCTAACCGCTGTGACCTGGAGGGTTGCGGCCCGGAGGCCTTGAACGGCCTTGCCCCGGTATGCGCTCCGGGCAGCCGGTGTGCCGGTCGACGCGCCCGGCGTGATCGTCGGCGCCGGTGGTCCCGCCACGCTGGAGGAGGTCAGGTCCCTCCTCGGCACCCACCGCGTCTGGGAGCGCTTCCCCGCCGGGGCCTGACCGGGGCCGCCTTCCGGGCGGGCGCCGCCGCTCATCGTCGTCGGCGCGTGCGAATGTGGCGGAAGCCACGCCCTGGGGGCGGCCTGGGTCATATTCCTCGGCCCGGGGCGCGGGCTACCGTTTCAGGTAGTCCTTTTGTCCGTGAATAGCTCGAACGGTCCGGCAGTGCACGAAGATCTCTCCCCGCTCATCGCAGCGACCACCCACTGGCTGACCAGCGCCTACCCGGCGTCCGGCGGCGCCCTGGCCTCCGCCCTGTGCGAGGCGCAGGCACGCCAGGCGGTGACGGTCGCGGCCCGTCTGCGCTACCCGACGCCGATGGACGCCGCGCTGGTGATGATGGCCGGCCCCGGGGGCTCGGCCCGCCTCGACCGGATCGCCGGCGCGGACGGCGTCGAGGGCGACGACCCGGACGCGCACGCGTGGCGCACCTGGGTGGACGAGGTCGTACTGAGCTGGGCCGCCTGTCTGCTCACCGACCCCGAACTGGCCTGGCGCGCGGTGGACGCGCTCGCCGAGGCGACCGAACCGACCTCCACGCCCCCCGTGTTCCGCCGCCTGGTGACTCCCGACGAGGGCGACCGGCAGGCAGCGGCCCTGCTCCGCCACCCCGATCTCCTCGCCCCGGTCTCCGCCCTCCACCACCTCCAGCTCCTCGACCGCCTCGAGGAACAGGGCCAGGCCTTCGCCGCCTGAGAGATGCCCTGGTGAGGTGCCTCTTCACCGGGAGCCCAGAGTCTCGCCCAGCACCTCTCGGGCGGCCTCCAGCGCTCTTGTCCGGTCGGAGGGGATCAGGCCGATTCGGGTGCGGCGGTCCAGGAGGTCGGACTCGTCGAGGGCGCCCTCGTGGTGTGCGGCCCAGAGGAGTTCGGCGCGGGTGACGGGGTGGCCCTCCAGTACGGGGGCACGCAGGTGCGGGTCCCGAGCGCCCAGGGCGTGGACGGCCGGTGCCTCCGTGCCATAGAGGCGGACCAGGCGGCGCGGGGCCCGCAGCGCGGCCAGAGCCTGTGGTGACGCGGCGCCGACGAGGGGGAGGGAGGCCGTGGGGGAGGGGCCCGCGCCGAGTCCGTGCGCGGCTACGGCGGAGTCGACGGCGTCCTCCGCCATGCGCCGGTACGTGGTGAGCTTGCCGCCCACCACGGTGACCACGCCGTCCGGCGAGGTGAGCACCGCGTGCCTGCGGGAGATGTCCGCGGTCCGGGGCGCCGAGTCGGATCCGTTCGCCGGCGTCGTGTCCAGCAGCGGCCGCAGACCCGCGAAGGCCCCGGCCACGTCGTCGCGGCGTACGGGCACGTCGAGGGCCGAGGCCAGCACGTCGAGCAGGAAGCCGATGTCGGACTCAGGGACCTCCGGTACGTCCGGGACGCCGCCCTCGACGGGCTCGTCGGTGAGCCCGACGTAGACCCGGCCGTCGTCCTGCGGCAGGACCAGGACGAAGCGGTTGGTCTCCCCGGGGACCGGGATGTGCAGCCCGGCCGGCAGCGGACCGAGCACGCCGGGGCGCAGCACGAGGTGGGTACCGCGCGAGGGCCGGACCCGGATGCCGTCCACCAGGCCGCCCGCCCACACCCCGGAGGCGTTGATCACGGCGCGGGCCCGGATCTCGCCCTCCTCGCCGGTCAGTTCGTCCCGCACCCGGGCCCCCGAGCCGGTGAGTTCCAGGGCCCGGACCCGGGTCAGGACGCGGGCGCCGCGCCCCGCCGCCGTCCGGGCGAGCGCGGTCACCAGACGGGCGTCGTCGGTCAGCCGCCCGTCCCAGGACAGCAGCCCGCCGCGCAGCCCGGCGCCGCGCACGGCGGGCGCGAGGTGGCGGGTCTCCACCACGGACAGCCTGCGCGGCACCGGCAGGGTGGCGCGGGCGGTGCGCGCCGCCAGCCGCAGCCCGTCGCCCGCCCGGAAGCCGGCCCGGGCCAGGGCGGCCTGCCCGCGCGAGACCAGAGGAGTGAGGGGCAGCACGAACGGCTGGGCGCCGACCAGGTGGGGGGCGGTGCGTTCCATCAGCACACCGCGTTCGACCGCGCTCTCGTGGGCGACGTCGAACTGGGCGGAGGCGAGGTAGCGCAGTCCGCCGTGGACGAGTTTGGAACTCCAGCGTGAGGTGCCGAAGGCCAGGTCGTGCGCGTCGATCGCGGCGACGGTCAGTCCGCGCGCCGCGGCGTCCAGCGCGGCCCCGGCGCCGGTCGCGCCCAGGCCGACGACCAGGACGTCCACGGCCGGACCGCCGACGGTCCTGGCCAGTTCGCGGACGCGGCGGGCGGCGGTGAGCGAGGTGCCCGGAGCCGTGCGGGCGGGGGCGGCCGGGCCGGTGCCGAGGCTCATGGCGTCAGGGTCCTCTCCAGGATGGTCCGCAGTTCCGCGAGGAAGGCCTCGCCGTCCAGGCCGGGGTCGTCCTCCTCGGTCATGGTGCGCAGCGACAGCGTGAAGGACTGCACGACCAGCAGCAGGGATCGTGCCTGCCGTTTGGTATGGCCGGTGCGCACCGACGCGTCGTCGTGGCCGTCGCGCAGGTGGTCGGCGAGCAGGGACAGCAGGGCCTCCTGGCTGGCTCCCCGGCGATCCAGCACATAGGGGAGCAGCAGCTCGGGGTCCACGTCGACGATCTTGCGGAACAGCGGGTGGGCGCGGAACGCCCTCACCCCGGCCACCAGCCCGTCGACGATCAGCGTGCGCGCGGTCGTCCCGGGCGCGCGTTCCGGCATCGCCCCGACGGCCACGGCGATCCACTCCCGCGTCATCAGGTCGCCGACCAGGGACCGCACATCGGGCCAGCGGCGGTAGAGCGTCATCCGGGACACGCCCGCGCGGCGGGCCACGTCCGTCAGCGTCGTACGCCGTACGCCGACGGCCAGGACGCAGTCGCGCACGGCGTCGAGCACGGGATCACCGTCCGAGCGGCCGGGGCGGTCTGCGCGGTCCGGCCCGGCCGGGCCATTGTGACGAATAGGCGTCATGTGTCACAGTGTAACGCGCGCACGTCTCCTTCGACACGACCGGTGAGGAACACCCCATGGACATGCTGTGGAGCGGCTGGGGCGACCCGGCCAGGGCCACACCGCTGCCCGACTCGGTGACCGGGCTCCTGCGCGATCTGCTCGGCGTCAAGCCGCGCGAGTCCGGGCCGGTCGCCCTGGAGGCGATCCGCGTCCCCGCCTCACCGCTGACCGCGGACGCGCTCCGTGCCCTGGGCGAGGCCGTCGGCGGCGAGGCGCACATCCGCACCGACGACGAATCCCGGATCCGCCACACCCGTGGCAGGTCCACCCCCGATCTGCTGCGCATCAGAGACGGCGACGTCACGGACGTCCCGGCCGCCGTGGTGCTCCCCGCGGACCACGACGACGTACTCGCCGTGCTGCGCGCCTGCACCGCCCACGGCCTCGCGCTGGTCCCGTTCGGCGGCGGCACCTCCGTCGTCGGCGGTCTCGCCCCCGAACGCCGGCGCCCCTTCGTCGCCCTGGACCTGCGCCGGATGAACCGGCTGCTCGCCCTGGACCCGGTCTCCCGTACCGCCACCCTGCAAGCCGGCCTGCGCGGCCCGGACGCGGAGGCTCTGCTGGCCGAACACGGCTTCACGCTCGGCCATTTCCCCCAGTCCTACGAGTGGGCGACCCTCGGCGGTTTCGCCGCCGCCCGCTCCAGCGGGCAGGCCTCGGCCGGGTACGGGCGCTTCGACGAGATGGTGCTCGGCCTCACCCTCGCCACGCCCGAGGGCACGGTCGAGGCCGGCCGCGCCCCGCGCTCGGCGGCCGGACCCGACCTGCGCCAGCTCGTCCTCGGCTCCGAGGGCGCGTTCGGCGTGATCACCTCGGTGACCGTGCGCCTGCGTCCCCTCCCGCAGACCCGCGTGTACGAGGGCTGGCGCTTCGCCTCCTTCGAGCAGGGTGCCGCGGCCCTGCGCCGGCTCGCCCAGGACGGGCCGCGCCCGACCGTGCTGCGCCTGTCCGACGAGACCGAGACCCTGATCGGCCTCGCCCAGCCCGACGCCATCGGCTCCCCGGACGGCCAACGGGCCGCCGGCTGCCAGGCGATCGCCGGCTACGAGGGCACCGCCGAGGACACCGCGCACCGCAGGCGGCGGGCCGCGGCCGTGCTGCGCGAGGGCGGCGGCACCTGTTTGGGCGAGGAACCGGGGGAGCGCTGGGCCCACGGCCGCTACTCGGCGCCCTACCTGCGCGACTCCCTCCTGGACGCGGGCGCGTTCGCCGAGACGCTGGAGACCGCCGCCTTCTGGTCCCGGATCCCCGGGCTGTACGCCGCTGTCCGGGAGGCGCTGACCACCACGCTCGCCGAGTCGGGCACCCCGCCCCTGGTGATGTGCCACATCTCGCACGTCTACGAGAACGGCGCCTCGCTGTACTTCACCGTGGTCAGCGCCCAGGGCGACGACCCGGTGGCGCACTGGGCGCCCGCCAAGCGGGCCGCGAACGAGGCGATCCTCGCCGCGGGCGGCACCATCAGCCACCACCACGGCGTGGGCACCGACCACCGCGACGGATACGTCCGGGAGGCCGGCCCGCTCGGCGTAGCGGCCCTGCGGGCCGTCAAGCACCGACTGGACCCCGACGGCCTGCTCAACCCGGGCGTCCTGCTGCCCCTCGACTGACCCCGGCTGCCCCCCCGCCCCACCCCGTTTCCGTCCCGGAGGCCCCACCGATGCGACAGTTCACCGCCATCGTCAACCCCACCGCGGGCGGATCCGCCGGGGCCGCGGCGCTGCTGCGGGTCGCCAGGCTGCTCCGGGAGGCCGGCGCCGGGGTGGAGACCGAGTACAGCCGCAGCCTCACCCACGCCCAGGACCTCGCCCGCCGGGCCGGCGAGCGCGACCGCGTGGTGCTCGCCGTGGGCGGCGACGGCATCGCGGGCGGCATCGGCGGAGCCCTCAGCGGCACCGCCACCCTCCTGGGCCTGATCCCCGCGGGCCGCGGCAACGACTTCGCCCGCGCGCTCCAACTGCCCGGCGATCCTGCCGCGTTGGCCGGCATCCTGCTGCACGGCGCCCCGCGCCGCGTCGACACCGTCGAGGTGGAGTCGGCCGCGCACCCGCGCACCGTCGTCCTCGGCAGCGTGTACGCGGGCGTCGACGCGCTCGCCAACCGGCACGCGAACAACTCCCGGCTGCTGCGCGGCGCCGCCTCCTACTACGCCGGCGGGCTGCGCGCCGTGGCCACCTGGCGGGCGGCGACCTACCACGTGACCGTCGACGGGGAGGAGCACATCCACCGCGGCTACACCGTGGTGGCCGCCAACTCCGCCTTCTACGGCTCCGGTCGCATGATCGCGCCCGGCGCCCGCGTCGACGACGGCCTGCTCGACGTGGTGATGATCCGCGAGGCACCACGACGGCTCTTCTTCACGCTGATGAACGAGCTGAAGTCGGGCGCGCACGTCGAGCGCCCCGAGGTGCGGATCCTGCGGGGCGAACGGATCCGGATCGCCGCCGACCGGGAGGTGCCCTACGGCGCCGACGGCGAGGTCGAGGCGGTGCTGCCCGTCACGGCCCGTGTGCTGCCCGGCGCGCTCGCCGTGCTGTGCTGACCGTCCGCCGTCCCGACCGGCGTGCAGCGAACGGTGCTTGAGCGCCCGAGGCGCCGTCAGGAACAGCCCCAGGCCGACATCCCCTGGAGGACGGCCAGCCGCCCGGCCACGGCGATCTGCTCACGGCGCGAGGCCAGGTCCGCCCGGCGCGCGTACTTCAGGCCGCCCGCGGCCACCCAGCTGGACTGGCGGAACTGGAGCCCGCCGTAGTACCCGTTGCCGGTGTTGGCCCTCCAGTCGCCGCTGGACTCGCAGGCGGCGATGGCGTCCCAGTCGGGGCCGAGGCCGACGTTCGGGCCCGCCGTCGCCTGGGAACCGCCGGCCAGTGCCGCGGTGGTCGCCGCGGCCAGCAGGGTCCCGCGCAGCGCGCGACGGCGACGGGGGCGGCCGGGGGCTCCGTCGATGTTCTGCCGATCATTCATGCGCAGACTGTTACATCATATGATCAGAAAGTAGTGAAACGACGCGCTGGGCGCCTGCCCGTCGAGCCGCGCCCTGGACGATCCGCGCAACGCGATCCGGATGGAGGGAAAGACCTGACGCGGACGGCGGAGTGCGCCTGAGGCAGTCGGACGAACGCCCCGCCGGGGTCCTTCCCCAAGGCGTTACGAACCGGACACCATGCTGCGTCATGGACATTCTGCTCGTCGCCAGTGCGTTCAACAGCCTGTCCCAGCGCGTCTACGCCGAACTGACGGACCACGGCCACCGCGTCGACGTCGTGCTCGCCGCGCACGGTCCCGACGCCGTCCGTGCCGCCGTCACCGGGACGAACCCGGAGCTCGTCATCGCGCCGATGCTCAAGACCGCGCTGCCCGAGGACGTGTGGCGGGAGCACCCCTGCCTCATCGTGCACCCCGGCCCACCGGGGGACCGCGGTCCCTCCTCGCTGGACTGGGCGATCGCCGACCAGGCACCCGAGTGGGGCGTCACGGTCCTCCAGGCCGAGGCGGCGATGGACGCCGGCGACATCTGGGCGGCCGTGCCGTTCCCCACGGCGCCGGTCGGCAAGAGCGACCTGTACCGCAACGAGGCCTCCGACGCCGCCGTGACCGCCGTACTCCAGGCCGTACGGCGCTACGCGGAGGGCTCCTTCAAACCGCTGCCGCAGAGCGACCCCTCCATCGGCGTCGTCCGGCGCGGCTTCCTGCGCCAGGAGCGGCGCCGCGTCGACTGGGAGAACGACAGCACGGCGACCGTGCTGCGCAAGCTGAGGGGCGCCGACTCGCAGCCCGGAGTCCTCGACGAACTCCACGGCCGTGAACTGTTCCTGCACGGTGGCCACCCGGAGGACCAACTGCGCGGCCGTCCGGGAGAGTTGCTCGCCACCCGGGCGGGAGCGGTGTGCCGGGCCACCCGGGACGGCGCCGTGTGGATCCCGGAACTCAGGCCGCGCAAGAACTCCGGCGACCCCGCCCCCTTCAAACGCCCGGCCGCCTCGGTCCTCGGCCCGACCGGCCTCCCGGAGGCCGCCGTCCCGCTCGAACTGCCCCCGGACCGGAGCACCTGGACCGACATCCGCTACCGGCAGCGCGGCGAGGTCGGCTTCGTCTCCTTCTCCTTTCCCGGCGGCGCGATGAGCACCGACCACTGCCGCAGACTGCTCGCCGCCTACCGCCACGCCCTCTCCCGCCCCACCCCGGTACTCGTCCTCGGCTGCGCCCGCGACTTCTTCTCCAACGGCATCCATCTGAACGTCATCGAGGCGTCCGAGGACCCGGCCGCCGAGTCGTGGGCCAACCTCAACGCCATGGACGACCTGGTCGAGGCGGTGCTGCGCACCACCGACCGGCTGGTCGTCGCCGCGCTCGGCGGCAACGCCGCCGCGGGCGGCGTCATGCTCGCCCTCGCCGCCGACGAGGTGTGGTGCCGCACCGGCGCCGTGCTCAACCCGCACTACCGCCGGATGGGCCTGTACGGCTCGGAGTTCTGGACGTACAGCCTGCCCCGGCGCACCGGCACCGGCACGGCCGGGCGGCTGACCACCGAGGCCCTTCCGGTGAGCGCCGCGACCGCGCACGGCCTCGGCCTGGTGGACCGTCTCGTGCCCGTTCCAGCAGGGGAGTTCACCGCCGAGGTGGACCTTATGGCGGCCGCGCTCGCCGACGCGCCCGACCTCGGCCGGCGCATCGACGCCAAGGCGTCGGCCCGCGCACGCGACGAGGCCGTACGGCCGCTCGCGGACCACCGGCGCGCCGAACTCGCCCGGATGCACGACATCTTCTTCGACCCCGCCGCCCCCTACCACGCACTGCGCTCGGCGTTCGTCCGCAAACTCCCCGGCGCCTGCGCCCGTCCCCTGACCCAGGCCCCCGCCCCGCTCACCGGAGGCACCCGATGACGCCGCCGCCCGCCGCCCGCATCCTGGTCGCCGGTGTCGGCAACATCTTCCTCGCCGACGACGCCTTCGGCCCCGAGGTGATCCAGGCCCTCGGCACCCGTCCGCTGCCGGCCGTGGTCCGGGTGCGGGACTACGGCATCCGCGGCCTCGACCTCGCCTACGAACTGCTGGACGGCTACGACACGGCCGTCCTCGTCGACGCGGCACCGCGCGGACACCGGCCCGGCACCCTGTCCCTGATCGAGGCGGAACTCCCCGACTCGGAGACCGGCGCCGCGGCCCCGCCGGAGGCCCACGGCATGGACCCGGCCAAGGTGCTCGCCCTGGCCGCCCACCTGGGCGACGGGCCGCTCCCGCGCGTCCTCGTGCTCGCCTGCGAGCCCCAGGTGCGGCCCCGCGGCGACGAGGACATCATGCCCGGGCTCAGCGACCCGGTACGGGACGCCGTGGCCCCGGCCGTCGAAGCCCTGCACACCATGATCCCGGTGCTGCTCGCCGACCCCACGGCCACCCCGCCGTTGGTCCGCACGGAGGAATCCGCCCCCGCGCACACGGCTGCGCTCCCGCACCTCGCCACCGACGCGGCCGAAGATCGGTGAGGGGCCCCGCCCCCGCCCGCCCTGTTTCTCCCCCCCAGCCCGCCCTGTTTCTCCCGCCCCAGCCCTCCCCGTCATCCCCGCCCCCGCCCCGAGCCGACTCCCAGGAGCAGCGCCATGTGCCGGTCCGTCGACGTCAAGCAGGCCGTCCTCGCCAAGAACGACGACCTCGCCGCCATCCTGCGCGGCGACCTGGCCCGGCAGGGCGTGGCCGCCGTCAACCTGCTGTCCAGCCCCGGCAGCGGCAAGACCGAACTCCTCGGCCGGGTACTCGCCCGCGCCGTCGAACGGGGCGTCCCGGTGGCCGCGCTGACCGCGGACCTGGCGACCGAGAACGACGCCCGCCGGCTGGCCCGCTCCGGCGCCCCGGTGCAGCAGGTGCTCACCGACGGACTCTGCCACCTGGAGGCCCGGCAGGTCCGCTCCCGGCTGGAGGGCTGGCTGCCGGAGGACACGGCGGTGCTGTTCGTGGAGAACGTCGGCAACCTCGTCTGCCCCGCGTCGTACGACCTCGGCGAGACCCTGCGGATCGTGCTGATGGCGGTGACCGAGGGCGAGGACAAGCCACTGAAGTACCCCACCGCGTTCGGCTCCGCCCACCTGGTCGTGGTCACCAAGACCGACCTGGCCGAGGCCGCCGGCTTCGACGAGAGCGCCTTCCGGGCCCATGTGCAGCAGGTCAACCCCGGCGTGGAGATCGTACGGACCTGCGCGCGCACCGGCGACGGCGTCGAAACCGTGCTGGACCGCGCACTGGCCGCCCGTGACGGCGCCCCGGAGCACCGGCCGCCGCTCACCCCGCACCCCCACACCCACGACCACGCCGCCGACGGCGAGCAGGCCCACGACCACCACACGCATCCGCACCCGGCGACCACCCCCGTCTCATGACCGCACCCGTCACCGGCCCGGTACGCCGCAGGCTCACCGTGCGCGGCACCGTGCAGGGCGTGGGCTTCAGGCCGTACGTGCACCGCCTGGCCGCCGACCTGGCGCTGGCCGGCTTCGTCAGCAACACCGCCGCCGGCGTGCTGATCGAGATCGAGGGGCCGCCCGACGACGTCACCCGGTTCTGCGACCGGCTGGCCCGGCAGCCGCCCCCGCTGGCCGCCGTCACCGGCGTCGGCCTGGAGAACCTTCCCGCCGACGGCGCCACCGGCCCGTTCGTCATCCGCGCCACCGAACACTCCCCGGGCCGCACCCAACTCCCGCCCGACACCGCCACCTGCGCCGACTGCCTGCGCGAACTGGCCGACCCGGACGACCGCCGCCACCGGCACCCCTTCATCACCTGCACCCACTGCGGCCCTCGCTTCACCATCGCCACCGCCATGCCGTACGACCGCGCCGTCACGACCATGGCCGGCTTCCCGATGTGCCCCGCCTGCGCCCGGGAGTACACCGACCCCGCCGACCGGCGCTTCCACGCCCAGCCCGTGGCCTGCCCCGACTGCGGCCCCCGGCTGCGCCTGGTCCCCGCAGCGGGCAGCGGGCTCCGCCCGGCCCGGGACGCGGACGCCCTGGCGGCCGCCCGGGCCCTGCTCGCCGCCGGACGGATCGTCGCCGTCAAGGGCGTCGGCGGCTACCACCTGGCCTGCGACGCCACCGACACCCGCGCCGTCGCCACCCTGCGGGCCCGCAAGGAACGCGGCGGCAAGGCGTTCGCCGTGATGTGCGCCGACCTCGCCGCCGTCGAGCGGATCGCCGGCCCCACCGACCGCGAACGGGCCACGCTCACCGGCCCGAGGCGGCCCATCGTCCTGCTGCGCCGGCGACCACGGCCGGACGGGCTCCGCCTGTCCGACGAGGTCTGCCCCGGCAGCCCCCACGTCGGCGTGATGCTGCCCTACACCCCCGTGCACACCCTGCTGTTCGGGCTGCCCGGCGATCCCCCCGGCCCGCGCGCACTGGTGATGACCAGCGGCAACCGCTCCGGCGAACCGATCGTCACCGACGACGAGGAGGCGCTGACCCGGCTCGCCGGACTGGCCGACGCCTGGCTCGCCCACGACCGGCCCATCGCCTGCCCCTGCGACGACTCCCTGCTGCGGGTGCGCCCCGACGGCACCGAACAGGTCCTGCGCCGCTCCCGCGGCTACACGCCCCGCCCCCTGCGCCTGCCGATCGCGGTGCGCCCCGCCCTCGCGGTGGGCGGCGACCTGAAGAACGCCCCGTGCGTCGGCGACGGCGAGCAGGCCTGGTTCGGGCCGCACATCGGCGACATGGGGGACCTCGCCACCCAGGAGGCCGCCCACCGGGCGGAACGGCACCTGCTGCGCCTGACCGGCGTGACCCCCGCCCTGGTCGCCGCCGACCGCCACCCCGGCTACCACTCGGCCCGCTGGGCCCGCCGCCGCGCCGCCGGGCTTCCGCGGCCGGAGCCCGTACTGGTCCAGCACCACCACGCGCACATCGCCTCGGCGATGGCCGAGCACGGCCTCGACGGCACCACGCCCGTCATCGGCGTCGCCTTCGACGGCACCGGATACGGCGACGACGGCACCGTCTGGGGCGGCGAGTTCCTGCTCTCCGACTACACCGGCCACCGCCGCTTCGCCCGGCTGACCCCCGCCCCGCTGCCCGGCGGCGACGCGGGCGTGGCCAACCCCTGCCGGCTCGCCCTGGCCCGGCTGTGGGCCGCGGGACTGCCCTGGGACCCCCGCCTGCCCAGCGTCGCCGCCTGCACGCCGGACGAACGGGCGCTGCTGCGGAAGCAGTTGGAGCGCGACCTGGCCTGTGTGCCGACCTCGAGCACGGGCCGGCTCTTCGACGCCGTGTCCTCCCTCGCGGGCGTGTGCCACCGAGCGGGATACGAGGCGCAGGCCGCGCTGGAGTTGGAGGCGGCCGCGACCCTGGCCCGCGACGCCGACAGCGCGGCGTACCCCTTCGGCTTCACCGACGGCCCAGGCCCCCTCGGCTGCGACCCGGCGCCCATGCTGCGGGCGCTCCTCGACGACCGGCGGCGCGGCACCCCGCCGCCGGTCCTCGCGGCCCGCTTCCACCGGGGCCTCGCGCGGGCCGTCGCGGAGATCTGCCACCGCGCCCGCGCCGCCACCGGCCTGACCACCGTCGTCCTCAGCGGCGGTGTCTTCGCCAACGGGCTGCTGGAGGACGCGTGCGCCGCGCTGCTCACCACGGATGGCTTCACCGTCCTGCGCCACGGCGAAGTCCCCCCGAACGACGGCGGACTGGCCCTTGGACAGCTCGTGGTCGCGGCACGCGAGCCACACCACCGGCGGCGCCAGGAAGCCGCCGGATGAGCCGACCGGGCCGGGACCCGCGCGAGGGCCGCGAAGCCGGCGGACGACCGACAGCGACGAGACGGAGTGACCCATGTGTTTGGCAGTGCCCGGCAAAGTCGTGGCCATCGACCACCACGCCGACCCGCTCACCGGTCTGATCGACTTCGGCGGGGTGCAGAAAAAGGCATGTCTGGAGTACCTGCCCGATGTGCGGGTGGGGGAGTACGTGATCGTCCACGTCGGGTTCGCCCTCCAGCGGCTGGACGAGGAGTCGGCCCGGGCGTCCCTGGAGCTGTTCAAGGAACTGGGGCTGCTGGAGGAGGAGTTCGGCGACGCCTGGGCCCAGGCGGCCGAGCAGGCCGGCGACCCGGCCCCGCACGCCTCGGGAGCCGGAGAACGCGAGAAGAGCGGGAGTGAGGCCTGATGAAGTACATCGACGAGTTCAACGACCCCGAGCTGGCCCGGCGACTGCTGGACGAGATCCGCGCGACGGTCACCCGGCCGTGGGCGCTGATGGAGGTCTGCGGCGGTCAGACCCACTCGATCATCCGGCACGGCATCGACCAATTGCTGCCTGAGGAAGTCGAGTTGATCCACGGCCCCGGCTGCCCGGTGTGCGTGACACCCCTCGAGGTCATCGACAAGGCACTGGAGATCGCCGCCCGTCCCGACGTGATCTTCTGCTCGTTCGGCGACATGCTGCGGGTGCCGGGCACCGACCGCGACCTGTTCCGGGTCAAGGGCGGGGGCGGGGACGTACGGGTGGTGTACTCGCCGCTCGACGCCCTCCAGCTCGCCCAGCGGCACCCGGACCGGCAGGTGGTCTTCTTCGCCATCGGCTTCGAGACGACCGCTCCTGCCAACGCCATGGCCGTGCACCAGGCCCGCCGCCTCGGCCTGGACAACTTCAGCCTGCTGGTCTCGCATGTGCGGGTGCCACCGGCCATCGAGGCGATCATGTCGGCCCCGGCGTGCCGGGTGCAGGGCTTCCTCGCCGCCGGGCACGTGTGCAGCGTCATGGGCACCGCCGAGTACCCGGACCTCGCCGAGCGGCACCGGGTCCCGATCGTGGTCACCGGGTTCGAACCGCTGGACATCCTCGAAGGCATCCGCCGTTCCGTGCACCAACTCGAACGCGGCGAGCACCGGGTGGACAACGCCTACCCGCGCGCCGTGCGGGAGGCGGGCAACCCGGCCGCCCTGACCATGCTCCAGGAGGTCTTCGAGGTCGCCGACCGGTCCTGGCGCGGCATCGGACGCATCCCCGCCAGCGGCTGGCGGCTGTCCGAGGCCTACCGCGACTACGACGCCGAGCACCGCTTCGACGTCGCGGGCATCCGCACCGAGGAACCCGCCGTGTGCCGCGCGGGCGAGGTGCTCCAAGGGCTGATCAAGCCCACCGAGTGCTCCGCGTTCGGCACCACCTGCACCCCGCGCACCCCGCTCGGCGCCACCATGGTCTCCAGCGAGGGCGCCTGCGCCGCCTACTACCTGTACCGCCGGATGACCGGACAGGCCTCACCGGGCGCCCCGGCGCCGCAGGGCTCCCGCATCCCGCAGGAGGAGATGAACCCCGTTGGCTGAACTGGCTTCCGCGACCGCCGACGCCCCCGTCGACCCGGCGAACTGGACCTGCCCCGCCCCCCTGCGCGACCAGCCGGTCGTGGTGATGGGCCACGGCGGAGGCGGCGCGCTGTCCGCCGAACTGATCCAGGACGTCTTCACCCCGGCCTACGGCAACCCCGTCCTCGCCGCCATGGGCGACTCCGCCGTCCTCCACCTCGGCGGCACCCGGCTGGCGTTCTCCACCGACTCCTACGTCGTCAGGCCGTTGTTCTTCCCCGGCGGCAGCCTCGGCGACCTGGCGGTCAACGGCACCGTCAACGACCTGGCGATGAGCGGCGCCCGGCCCGCCTACCTCTCCGCGGCCTTCGTCCTGGAGGAGGGCGTGGAGCTGACCGTGGTCGAACGGATCGCGCGCGCCATGGGCGCCGCCGCCGAGGCCGCGGGCGTCACCGTGGCCACCGGCGACACCAAGGTGGTGGAGGCCGGACACGGCGACGGCGTGTACGTCACCACCGCCGGTGTCGGTGTCGTCCCCGAAGGAGTGGACATCCGCCCACAGCGCGCCCGGCCGGGCGACGCCGTCATCGTCAGCGGCCCGATCGGCCTGCACGGCGTGGCGATCATGAGCGTCCGGGAAGGCCTGGAGTTCGGCGTCGAGGTCGTCAGCGACACCGCGCCCCTGGGGGACCTGGTGGCCGCCATGCTGGCCGTCACCCCGGACATCCACGTGCTGCGCGACCCCACCCGGGGCGGTCTCGCCGCCTCCCTCAACGAGATCGCCCGCGCCTCCGGCACCGGGATCCGGCTGAGCGAACGCGCCATCCCCGTCCCCGACGCGGTCGCGAACGCGTGCGGATTCCTCGGCCTTGACCCGCTGTACGTGGCCAACGAGGGCCGGCTCGTCGCCTTCGTGCCGCCCACCGAGGCGGAGGCCGTCCTGGAGGCGATGCGTGCCCACCCGCAGGGCGGCGGAGCCGTGCTCATCGGCGAGTGCGTCGCCGAGCACCCCGGCATGGTGGTCGTCGCCACCGGCCTCGGCGGCACCCGGGTCGTCGACCTGCCGCTGGGGGAGCAACTGCCGCGTATCTGCTGACCCGCAGAACCGAACGGCCCTCGCCGGTGCGTCGTGCACCGGTGGGGGCCGTTCGGCCGCCGGACGGTCCGTCAGGGCGCCGGCGACGACGCGGGCTCGATGGCGGTGATCTCCAACTCCCGTCCGCTGCGCAGGTCCCGCGAGGGACGGTCGCAGTGCGGGCACCAGAAGAACGGGGGCATGCCGACCGGGAACTCCGCGTCGCACGGCACGCAGTGGGCGTGCGCGGTCACCTGCTCGACGACGAGCCGGGCCCCGGCCAGGGCGGTGCCCTCGCGGGCGACCTCGAAGGCGAAGCTCAGCGCGTCGGGCACGACCCCGGCCAACTCGCCCACCCGCACCGTCACCACCGAGACGGGGCCCGTGCCCTCGGCGCGGGCCACCTCGTCGGCCTGTTCCACGATCGCGGTCGCGATCGACAACTCGTGCATGTCGGCCGGCTCCGTCCGGTAGCTGCGATCGGCCGGCTCCGTCCGGCCGGTTCCGTTCGGTCAGTTCTGCTCGGTCAGCTCCGCGAAGAACTGCTCGACGGCGGGCCACAACCGGCCCCCGCCGGACAGGCCCCGCCACTCGCGGCGGACCACGGCCAGCATCCGGAAGCAGTCGTCGACGGGCACGATCCAGTGGTGGTCCATGCCCTGGACGGTGCTGACGAGCAGCGCCTCCACCTCGGGCTCCATGCCGCCGAGTTCGGGGATCCGGCCGGCCAACTGCCGCCAGGCCGCCGCGTCCACCTCCCAGCGCATGGAACCTGCCGGGCTCGGGCCCTCGGCGGTGACCGTGCCGTCGGCGCGCGGCACGAAGAAGACCAGGCCGACCGGCACCCCGAGCGGCGCCGTGTCGACGTGCGGAAGCCGCACCCGGCGCCGGGGGACGAGCCGGTGGTGCCCGCCGCCCGCCCCGTCTCCGGCGAAGAGCACCGAGCACGGGCCGCAGGCGCACCGCACCTCGGCCTCGGCGGTGTCGTAGAGATGGCGGTGGTCCTCGGGCACCGGCGCGGCGCACAGATCGCACACCTCGCCCGCCGCCGCGGCGCTGCCGCCGGCCGAGGAACGGATGAGACGGGCCAGCGCCCCGTCCCCGCTCACCGCGGCTCCTGCGACTGTGGCGCACTCCGGCGCATGAGCGTGTCCAGGGGGACGAACGCCGGGGCCGCCTGCCGCTCGGCCGCGGCGGCCACCGCCTCCACCGCCGCCAGTTCGGGCGCGGCGGCGAGCACGGCGGCACGGACGGCGTCGCTCACGTCGTCCGTGCCGCCGCCGCACCCGGCACCGCACCCGCCGCCGCCCGTGGTGACCCGCACCCGGGCCACCTGCTCCTCCACGCCCACCCACTCGACGTCGCCGCCGCGCTCCCGGACGGCCGGGCGCAGCCGTTCGACGGCGCGCTCCGCCCGGCGCTCGGCCGGCTCGGGGTGGATCTCGTGCAGGACCAGCAGATGGCCCACCAGCTCGTCGTCGGTCAGACGCCCCGTCAGTTCACCGTCCGCGCGGTCGAGCACGCGGCCCAGCGCCTCGCCGTACACCTCGGTCAGCAGCCGCACCGCCTCCAGGGCGGACCGCACGGTCGGCCCCGGAGCGGCCTCGAGGCCCGCGAGGAGTTCGTCGAGCCGGGCGAGCCGCGCCTCGACGTCCGGGTCCGCGAGCCGGCCGGACCGGGTGCCCTGCTCCGTGTCAGACATGGTCGGTTCCGTAGGTGGGGGTGTGGGTGGTGGTGAGGGTTTTGCCGTTGCCGAGGTACA
>NZ_NNBK01000019.1:0-140050 GCF_002803075.1 Streptomyces sp. CB01373
GCTCACTTACACACACCAGAACGTGCCCAACCACTGTCGAACGACAGCAGCTCGCAACCCCTCGCTGCGATCGCTCTTCCCCGCCGAGATGGCGTTCCAGCAGGCCCACCTGGCACGTGCGTTCTGGTATCTGCTCGAACACCTGGACAGGCCCGAGGAGATCACCGCGACGTTCACCCAACTGGGCCGTGACCACCGAAAGCTCGGCGTGCGCCCGGCACAGTACGCGGCCTTCGAAACGGCGCTCTGCGAGGCGCTGCGCATACGCGCCGGCGAACACTGGACCGCGGAACTCGAGCAGGCCTGGGTCCGGATGGTGCGCTTCGGGATTACGGCCATGGTGCGGGGCGCGGAGGCGGCATTGCACGAGCCCCCCTGCTGGGAGGCCACGGTGACGGCCCACCGGCTGTGCGGCCCGGACCTCGCGGTGCTCCGAGTCAGGCCGCACGAGACCTTCCGGTACCGGGCCGGGCAGTACACCGCACTGGAGTCCGCGTGCCTGCCGCACACCTGGCGTCCGTACTACCTGGCAGGCGAGCCCGGCCGGGACGGCGATCTGGAGTTCCATGTCCGCCGCACCGGCCCCGGCGGCGTGAGTGAGGCCCTGGTGCGCCACACCACGGCCGGCGACCGGATACGGCTCGGTCCCCCCAAGGGGAACCTGGCACTCGGCGAGGAGCCGGCGGGCGAACTCCATCTGGTGGCCTGGGACACCGGCTGGGCCGCGATGAAGGCACTCCTCCAGGAGCTGGAAGGCCGCCTGCGCCCGGCGTCCGAACACCGGGCGGGCCGGGTGCGGCTCTTCCTTGGCGCCGACGGGCTGTCCAGCCTGTACGACACCGAGTACCTGACGGGGTTCGAACGGAGCCGCCCGTGGCTGACCGTGGTGCCGGTGACGGGCGGGACGCCGGGGGAGGGCGCGTACGACCACTTGGCCCGCGCGGTGACCCGGAGCCGTCCCACTGCGGCCGGCCGGGCCCTGCTCGCAGGGCCGCCTGCGATGGTGCAGACGGTGACGGCCGCGCTCACCCGCGCCGGACTGCCCGCCGAACGCGTCCGCCACGACCCGCTGCCGGCCGGCCCGCGTGACTTGCCGGGCCCCACGGGGAACTTCGGGCCCGCAGGTCCCCGGATGTTTCAGGGGCAGTCGGTCCCGGCGTGACCGACCACCGTGACGGTGGCCGCCTTCTCCCGGAGGAGACCGGCGACTGACTGAGGCACGCACACGCGAGAGCCCTGCCAACCGAAAGGAATCGGGAGGGCTTTCGTGCCGCCCGCACGGCTGGCAACATGATCCGCCGACGGGTGCGAATGTCATGTTCGAGTCAGTCGGTCCTTCGATTCGGTGGGGCCCAGGCTTCCAGGCGGTTGCGGATGAAGAAGAGACTGTGCGGTGCGGGTGTTGCCCTCGGCGTCCTCGTCACCATGGGGGCACTCCCGGCGCAGGCGTCCCCGGCCCCTCAGCCGGTTCGGCAGGCCCAGGCCCTGCCACTGGGACCGTCCGGCCTCTCCGAGACCCGTACGACGACAATCCTCCAGCCGGGTGTCACCCTCACCCGCATCGTGCGCGGTGCCCCCGACTCGGCACTGCGCTGGACGGTCGAGGTGTCCATTCCAGGCGGTGAGACCTCACCGGACCCCGACGCTCCGCCGACCGCACTCAAGGACAGGGCGAGCGCCGACGAACTGGCCGCCGGTCTGAAGCGCGACGGCTTCCGGGCCCGGGTCGAGCAGGTGACGACGTCGAGGACCGCCGACTACGCCGGCGGCACGCTCGGATGGCGGGTCCGGGTCGGTTCGTTCGACGCGCAGCCCGGCGCGGCCTCCGAACAAGCGCGGCTGAAGGCGGCCGGGTACGCGGGATCGGCGGTGTACACCGGCTGGGACGGCGACCGCACGGACCGGGGCCCCTGGCGCGTCGACGTGCTCACCGTCGACCCGCGCCGGTTCCACGGAAGCCTGGAGGCGTCGTACGGTCCCGACCTGGAGAACCGCGAGACGACCAGCGAGCTGTCGAACGCGGCCGGCGCGACCGCGGGGGTCAACGCCGGGTTCTTCGTCCTCGACCCCCTCGCGGGCGCACCGGGCGACCCGGCCGGCGTCGGTGTCTACGGCGGCCGCCTGCTGAGCGAACCGGTCAGTGGACGCCCCGGCCTCGTCACGCACACCAACGGCCGCCGGACCGAGATCACCCGCTTCACCTGGCAAGGACGCGTCACCGGCCGGGGCACCTCGCTGAGCCTGAGCGGTGTCAACCGCGTACCAGGCCTCATCAGGAACTGCGGCGGCGGCGCCCACGACATCCCGACCGCGCTCCCGCTGCACGATGTGACCTGCACCAGCACCGACGAACTCGTCGCCTTCACCTCCGACTTCGGGCAGCGCTCCCCGGCGGGCGAGGGACTCGAAGCCGTCCTGGACGCCCACGACCGGGTCGTGGAACTGCGTACGCCACGCGGTGGACCGCTGCCGGCCGGAGGCAGATCCGTGCAGGCGACCGGCAGGCGCGTCGCCGAGCTGACCGCCCTCGCACGGGTCGGTGACCACCTGAACATCAAGGCCACACTGCTGGACGGACGCGGACACCCGGTCACGCCCTCACCCGGGACCGACGTCGTGAACGGCGGCCCCGAACTGGTCCGCGACGGACGGCTCCACGTCACACCGGCCACCGACGGCATGGTGCACCCGGGCGACCCGAGCTTCTACTACGGCTGGGTGCACAAGCGAAACCCGCGCACGCTGGCCGGAGTGGACACCGCCGGACGGACCGTGCTCGTCACCGCCGACGGACGCAGCACCGGCGCGCTCGGGCTCAGCATCACCGAGAGCGCCGAGATCGCCAAGTCACTCGGACTGCGCGACGCGATCAACCTGGACGGCGGCGGATCCACCACCATGGTGATCGGCGGCAAGGTGCTCAACCAGCCGTCCGACGCGACCGGCGAACGCCCCGTCGGAGACGCCCTGCTGATCCTGCCCCGCAGGAGTTGACCCCGCCGGGTGCCGGGAGCCGCGACGACCTACTCCGGTGCGGGCCCACCCGGTGCGAGGCGAAAACGGTTGCCGCACGACAGCCCCGGCAGGGAGCGGTTGGGAGGGGTTGAGGTACACGTGGGGACATCTTTGCCCTATGTGTACCATGTCAACCGCTTTTCCGTTGATGCGAAAACTGGCGCCGTGTACGGTGGCCGCATGACGGACAACGCCGCCCCACCAGCCGGTCCTCTCGTCACCGGCTCCGAGATCGCGCGGCTCGCGGGTGTCACCCGGGCAGCGGTCTCCAACTGGCGTCGGCGCTACGACGACTTCCCCGCACCGACGGGCGGAAGCGTCAACAGTCCGCTCTTCGATCTCGCCGAGGTCAAGACCTGGCTGGACAAGCAGCGCAAGGGCCAGGACCTCTCGGAGGAAGTGCAACTCTGGCAGGTGCTGCGCGGAGCGTACGGCGACGACATGGTCACCGCGCTCGCCGACGTCGCCACGGTGCTCGCCGGCGCCCGTACGGAGCGGCCGGAAGCCCTGCCGAAGGACGCCGTCACCCTGGCCCGGCGCCTGGCGGACAGCGGCTCGCCCGGCGAGGTGATCGACGCCCTCGCCGAACGCTTCACCGACTCCGTGCGCAGGGCCGGCTCGGACCAGGTCACCTCGCCTCGCATCGTCCGCGCCGTACGGCACCTGGCCGGCGACGTGGCGGACGAGACGGCCGTCCTCGATCCGGCCTGCGGCATCGGCACCCTGCTGCTCGCCGTCGGACCCGAGCGGGGACCGCGGCGGATCGGACAGGAGGTGGACGCCCGCAGCGCCCGTTTCGCGCAACTGCGCGCCGACCTCACCGGACGGACGGGCGCCGACATCACCGCCGGGGACTCCCTGCGCGAGGACCGGTGGAGCGACATCAAAGCCGGTCTGGTCGTCTGCGACCCTCCGGTGGGCGACACCGACTGGGGGCGTGAGGAACTCCTGCTCGACCCAAGGTGGGAACTCGGCACCCCGTCCCGGGCGGAAGGCGAGCTCGCCTGGCTGCAGCACGCGTACGCGCACACCGCTCCGGGCGGCCGGGTCATCATGGTCATGCCTGCCTCGGTGGCCTACCGCAAGGCCGGCCGCCGCATCCGCGCCGAACTCGTACGCCGAGGCATCCTCACCCAGGTCACGGCCCTGCCGCCCGGCTCGGCCGTCTCGCACGCGCTCCCGGTGCACATCTGGCAACTGCACCGGCCGCTCTCCCTCGGCGACGCGGCCACCAGCGTCCGTATGGTGGACCTGGCCCGGAACGATCCGGACGGCCCCTTGGACCCACGGCCGGACCAGACGACGGACGTCTCTCTCATCGAACTGCTCGACGACGTCGTGGATCTGACCCCCGGCCGCTATGTGCGCGAGTCCCACCGCGACTACGTGGCCGAGTACCAGCAACTGCGGAGCGAGCTGGCGGAACAGGTCGGCATACTCGCCGAACTTCTCCCGGCCCTGGGCGCCGGGGGACGCCTGAGCGCGCCTGACGGCCCCTCCGTCAGCGTCACCGACCTCGCCCGGGCCGGTCTCGTCGAGTACGGCGGCGCCGAGCCTGTGTCGATCAGCGATCAGCTCGACACCGACTTCCTCCAGGGGTTCCTGCGCAGCGCGGCCAACACGCGCCGGTCCACCAGCGCCAGCGGAACGTTCCGCCTCGACGGCAAGGGTGCCCGCGTCCCCCAGATGGACATCGCGGAGCAGCGCCGGTACGGGGCCGCGTTCCGTGCCCTTCAGGAGTTCGAGGAACGGGCGAGAAGGATCGCCGAACTGAGCCGCGACGCCGCCGCCCTGGCCCGCGACGGCCTCGCCAACGGCGCCCTGGAACCCAACGGCTGAGCACCCTCGGCGCAGGCACCGCTCCCGCATCAGACAGGAGCGGTGCTTCGGCATGCCGCGAGAACGGCTCCGCACTCACCGTCGCTGACGACCCGGAGCCGATCGTACGCATGCCGGTGTTCACGGCGTTCACCACCAGCATGACTGCGCCCCGTGTACACGTTGACCCCAACTGGCCGACGTGTTGACACAATCAACGGATGACTCGTACTGTCATTCGTGAGCCTCCGCTCGCTGACAGCCGGCGGGGGCGCGCCGTGATCCACACAGCTCTGTCCTTGGGGGGACCATGCACGCCCGTACCAGAATCGCCGCCGCCCTCGTCGCCGTCGCCGTCGGCGCGCTCACCATCACCGCCTGCGACACCGGCAACACCGTCGTCGACAAGCCGAAGGAGCACGCCGCGGCCAAGGCGGACAGCGGCAAGGACGCCAAGAAGGGGAAGTCCTCCGACGCCGCCAAGGTCGGCGACACCCTCACCCTGAAGGGCTTCGAGAAGGGCAGCCAGCTCGACGTCACGGTCGTCAAGGTCGCCGACCCCGGCAAGCCGGCCGACGAGTTCACCGAGCCCGACGCCGGCAAGCGCTTCGTCGGCGTGCAGTTCCAGCTCGTCAACACCGGTAAGGCGGTCTACAGCGACAGCCCGTCCAACGGTGCCCAGGTCGCCGACGGCGAGGGCCAGCAGTTCGACTCCACCTTCGCGGACATCACGGCCGGCCCGTCCATGTCCTCCAGCCTGAGGCTTAAGCCCGGTGCCAAGGGCCTCGGCTGGATCGTCTTCGAAGTCCCCAAGGGCTCCAAGCTCGACGCCGTCCAGTTCACCATGGACTCCGGCTTCGCCGACCAGACGGGCGAGTGGAAGCTGAAGTAGCCACAACGGGAGGCCGTGTCGCCGGGCGGCTCCATCGCCTCACGGGCCACTCCCTCACTTCAGGCTGCGGACCACGATTGCCACCGGCGCGTCAGGCCGGCCGGGTCCTGGTGGGCCCAGGTCCCGGCCGGCGCCGTCGGACGTCGCTGTCATGACCTCGTGAGCAGAGACTCCAAGACCGCCGCCGTAGCCGGATGCCGAGTCGTAAGCTCTGCGCCCGAAGGCGCGGGACCGGACGCCGCCCAAGCGCCCTCGCAGCCCAGCAGTTCCGCCACCGCGTCGCACGCCGCCGGGTGGACGGAGAGCAATCCGGCACCCGACGCAGGCGGGATGTCGGTCTGCGTCCACCCCTCCGTGCAGCCCAGCAGTTCCGCCACCGCGTCGCAGGTCGCCGGGTGGGCCGGGAGCAGTGCGGCGCCCTGGCGGAGGGGCTCTCCGGGCAGCGAACGGCGGGTGGCGGGCGGGGCCGGGGGTGTCCGCCACGGGGGTATCCACTCGTCCAGGGCCGCCAGTCGGCCCGGGAAGATGCGGCCGGCCTCGCGGATCAGCAGCGGGGCCAGCTCCGCGGCGCCGGAGCGCAACGTGGTGATGAGCAGCGGCAGCCACGGCAGCAGCACCGCGTCGGGCAACCGGCCGAACGCGTTCGACACGGCCTCGACGACCACGTCCGCCAGCCCCGGCACCGGCTCCAGCGCGTGGACGAAGCCATTGAGGTAACGGGGATAGGCGGGCACCACCAGCGGATTGTCCAGCAGCGCGTCGCACCGGTCCCGCAGCTCGGCCCGGGACAGCGTGCCGAGTTGTACCTGCGCTGCCCACAGCAGGGCCGTCTTCGACGGCTCCTCGGGATGCGACTGGGCTACCGCCAGCTCCAGTTGGGCCCGGTCGCAGCCCAGTGACAGTGCGAGGCTCTCCATGCTGAACAGGAAGCCGAGCATCGCCGCGACCTGCCCGACCGTTGCGTCCTCGTCCCGGAACGCCACCGGCAGCAGCGTGCAGTAGTGGGCGTAACCGGTCTTGACGAACGACTTGATCCACGCCGGCAGCACCGGTTCGCTGGTGCGGTAGTACGCCAGCAGCCCGCGCACCCGGCGCAGCACCTCCGGCGCGCCGTCGACGCTGCGCTCGGTGGCGAGCAACTTCAGTGCCTGCGTGCCGAGTTCGTCGGCGAGGCGGCGGCTGCGCAGGTACAGGACCGCGTCCTCGACCGCGGCCAGCACGGTGGCGGTCGTGGCCTGCGGGCCGTACGCGTCGCGCCGCAGCCGTTGCTCCAGGACCTGCTCGATGCTGACACCCTCGTAACCGAGCTCGATGAGGGCCCGCTGGTGCGTGCCGAGCGCCAGGTCCCAGGACTCCTGGATGGAACGCGCACCGAGCCGCCGCTCGCCCATGATGGGTCGGGCCGCGCCGTGCGGCATCAGGCGCCGCAGCATCCACAAAACGTCGGAGCAGGCCCGGAGTTCCGGCCGGGAGGCCATGTCCAGCAGGGCCCGTTGCACGCCACGCTGCTGCAGCTTCAGCCCGAGCGGCGCCAACCGGTCGTGCACGTCCCGGGCGAGCGGTGGCAGCGCGTCGTAGCCGACCTGGCCGATCCGGTCGCCGCCCATCATGATCTCGACGAGGCGCCGCACGTCCCGCCGCCCCGGAACGGCGTCCTTCTCGATGCAGGTGACCGCCGCGTCCTGGAAGTCGTACGGCGTCGGCTTGGCCCGGTCCCGCATCCCTGCGAGCAGGACCGACGTCTCGAACACCGCGATGGCGTCCGCCGTGGAGGCGAGGTAGCCGTTGCGCCGGGCCGCGCGCACGATGTCCACCGACCAGCCGAGCAGTTCGGCCTCGTCCAGGCCGTCGAGCACGGGCGGCCTGCGCAGGAAGCCGGACAGCCGGTCCGCGGCGGCGGACTCCGGCGCCGGGACGACGGCTTGCGCTCCCCGGGCCTTCGCCGCCGGGGCCTTCTTCGCCAAGGACTTCTTCGTACCCGCCTGGCCCGCCAGCCGGTACGGCCGCACACGGGTGCGCTTCAGGCTCTTCGCCCACTCCGTCGAGGCGATCGACACCGAGCCGGCGGCCAGACCGAACTGCGCCTCGATCGCCGCATGGCTGGACGGGATCAGCCCGTACTGCCAAGTGGTGGCCGTGCGGGGGGAGATCGCGAACGTGCCGGTGCCGTGCGCGCCGAACTCCTCGACGCGGCTGACCGCGTGGAACGCCCCGCACACGTACAGGCAGTCCGCCGGATCGGTCCCGGTCGACGCGAGATGCTCGCGCATCCGGGTCCACATGTACCGTTCGCGGTCCTCGTCCACGCGGAGGCGGGCGCCGTCGCCCGGAGCGAGGCGCCGGAACAGGCTGCCGATGAGGAACATCACCTGGCGGTAGGTGTCGTGGTCGGCGGCGCTGTCGCCGAGCGGCACCTCGACGTACTGGTGCCACCACTCCGACCAGTGCCGCACCTTGCCGTGGCGCAGCAGGTGTTCCTCCAGCTCGGCGAAGCGCGGCCGGAGGTCGCCGAGTTCGACTCCCACGGCCTCGCCGTGCAGCGCGGCCTCGGCAGGAGCGTCGGAGTCCTGCGCAGCGGCCTCCTCCGTCTGTTCGCCACCGGTGTCCCACTGGAAGACGTGGTCCGCGGACCTGTCCACGAGGACCAGTTCCACACCTGGGGTGTCCAGGGCGTACGCGATGGCCTGGTACTCGGCGGACGCCTCGGTGATGGGCGCGACGACCGAGAGCGGTGCCCAGTCCTGGGGGAAGCCGTCCACGTCACCGGCGAACGCCTGCACCGCCACCGGCAGCCGGCAGTTGCGCAGCTCGGTCAGCAGAGGTGCCATGTCCTCGCACAGCTCCAGGTAGACCACCTTGGGCTGTTTCTCGCGCAGCCGGCGGGCCATGGCGGTCGCCGAGGCGGGCGAGTGATGGCAGACGGGGAAGATCTCCAGCGGCTCGCGCACCGCCCGGTCGACGTCGCCGACCATGCCGAGGAGGATGCCCTCCAGCGCGTCGGGCCCGCCCGCGAACGCGGTTGCGGCGTCCTGCAGTTGACCGCGTAGCGCGGCGAACGCGCCGTTCTCCTGGGGCCCGCTCATGACAGCGTGGCGATCGCGTCGCGGCCGCCCTCCAGGAACTCCGGCCAGGAGCCGCCCTCTTCCTTGCTGCGGGGCTCGACGACACCGTGCAGGTACTTGTTGAGGATGGCCAGGTCCTCGGGCTCGCGGCGGGTGAGGGAGCCGACGAGGGAGGAGGCGAGCGTGCGGGCGGTGAGGGCGCGTTCGCCGAAGAAGTTGCTGTGCAGGACGGCGTCCTCCAACACGCCGATCTGCTCGGCGGTCGACAGCGCCGACTCCAGCTTCTCGTCGTCGCTGCCGGCCGCGGCGGCGGACGCGCGCAGGTCGGCGAAGCTCTGCAGGAGTACGTCGAGCAGGGTCGGCGGCACGTCGAGGTCGATCGAGTGCCGGCGCAGCAGTTCCTCGGTTCGGAAGCGGACGATCTCCGCCTCGCTCCTCTTGTTCGTCACGACCGGGATGCGGACGAAGTTGAAGCGGCGCTTGAGTGCGGAGGACAGGTCGTTGACGCCCCGGTCGCGGCTGTTGGCGGTGGCGATGATGGAGAAACCGGGCTTGGCGAAGACGATGTTGTCGCTGCCGCCGCTCTCCAGTTCGGGAACGGAGATGTACTTTTCGGAGAGGATCGAGATCAACGCGTCCTGGACATCGCTCGTGGACCGGGTCAGCTCCTCGAAGCGGCCGATGGCACCGGCCTCCATCGCGGTCATGATCGGCGAGGGGATCATCGACTCACGCGACTGGCCCTTGGCGATGACCATGGACACGTTCCACGAGTACTTGATGTGGTCCTCGGTGGTGCCCGCCGTGCCCTGCACCACCAGCGTGGAGTTGCGGCTGATCGCGGCGGAGAGCAGCTCCGCCAGCCAGCTCTTGCCGGTGCCGGGGTCGCCGATGAGCAGCAGACCGCGGTCGGAGGCGAGTGTGACGATGGAACGCTCGACGAAGCTGCGGTCGCCGAACCACTTCTGCGAGATCTCCCGGTCCAGGCCGTCGGAGCGCTCGGAGCCCAGGATGAACAGGCGGACCATCTTCGGGGACAGGCGCCACGAGAACGGCTTGGGACTGTCGTCGATCGACTCCAGCCAGTCGAGCTCCTCGGCGTACTTGGTCTCGGCGGGGGCGCGCAGCAGATCGGACATGGGGAAGGGCCTTTCCAAGAGGTAAACACAACGCGACGTGGACGTACGTCCGGTGATCAGGTGAGAAACGTCTTGAGTTCGTGCACGAGCTTCTTGATGTGGCCGGAGATCACCGGCGTGCCGAGGTCCTTGAAACGCTCCCGGTACCACGGGTTGACGCTGCCGCGACCGGAGCTGGTCACCGAGCCGACCGGGATGAACTTCGCCCCCGAGCGGTGAATGGCGGCCATGCTGTCGAACAGCTCCTGCTGGCGCCACTCGTAGAAGTCGGAGATCCACACCACCACGGTGTTGCGCGGTTCGGCGATCTTCGGCTGGGCGAGCCGCATGGCGACGGTGCCGTCGGTGCCGCCGCCCAGCTTGGTGCGCAGCAGTGTCTCGAACGGGTCGTGCGCCCACGGAGTGAGGTCCAGGGCCTGGGTGTCGTAGGCGATCAGGTGGACGTCCACCTTCGGCAGCCCGGCGAAAATGGACGCCAGGATGGTGCAGTTGACCATCGAGTCGACCATGGAACCCGACTGGTCCACGACCACGATGAGCCGTTGGGGCGTCGTCTTGCGGCTGGTGTGCCGGTAGTAGAGGCGGTCGACGTAGAGCCGCTCCTCCTCCGGGCTCCAGTTGGTCAGGTTCTTCCAGATGGTGCGGTCGAGGTCGAGGTTGCGGAACACCCGCTTGGGCGGCACGGACCGGTCGAGCTCGCCGACCGTGGCCTTCTCCACCTGGGTGCGCAGCACCTCGGTGACCTCGTCGACGTAACGGCGGATCAGCGCCTTGGCGTTGGCCAGTGCCACGCCGGAGAGGTTGTTCTTGTCGCGCAGCAACTGCTCGATCAGCGACATGCTCGGCGTCAGCCGCGAGGCCAGCCGCGGGTCGGCCAGCACCTCGCGCAGGTGCATGCGCTTGACGAGGTCGCCCTCGATGGAGCCGAGTTCAGGGCCGATCGCGGGGATCAGCCGGCTGAGGTCGGGCGTGGGGCCGCCGATGCCGGTGCCGGTCGGGCTGACGCCCCCTCCGGCTCCCGTACGGTGGTTGCCGCCTCGTCCGCCGCGCAGTTCGCCGGGCCGGCAGCCCAGGGCCCGCTCCAGCCAGTCGGCGTCGGACTGCCAGCGGGCCAACTGCTCGGCGGTGACGTTGCCGGGGCGGGAGGCGAAGACGTTCAGCAGCACCTTCGACGCGAGCGCCGCCCGTCGCACCTCGGCGGCCCGGTCGCGTACGCCGTCCTCGTCCGGCGCCGGCGCCATCAGCCCGTCGAACTCGGCGGCCAGCTCCGGGTGCCGCTGCACGACGGAGTCGACCGACGCACCGGGATCGAGCAGCGCGGACGGCAGGCCGATGTCCTCGACCACGGCGAGACTCGCCGACTCCAGGGAGGCCTGCTCCTCCGGGTCGAAGAGACGGGCCAGCAGACGCCAGTAGAGGATCTGCCGCCGGTTGTCGTAAGGATCGGGGTCGGGGGCATCCGCATCCCCGCTGGTGTGGTGGGTCATTTCCGCAGCAGCCTTCCGGCACGTTCGCGCAGCACGGTGACGGCGTCGGTGGCGGCCTTCTCGGCCCGGACCCCGGCCTTGTCGGCCGTACCCCCGGCCCAGGCGCCCGCGTGCACGGCGACGGCCTTCTTCCGCACGGTCCGTTCGACGGCGAGCGGCTGGAGCAGGAACTGTCCGGCGTCCCAGCGCAGCAGCCCGACACACGCGCCGGACGCGGCGACGGCCTCGGGCGCGAGCGGACCGGCGGACGGGACGCGATCGGTGTCGACGGCCAGGCGGTACCCGGCGAGCTGGAAGACGGTCCCGTCGTCGCCTTCCTCCACGCCGTAGCCCTCCAGCAGAACGGGCACCGCGATCCGGGCCGGATGCCGGTCGAGCGGCGCGGTGGCGAAGGCGGCGGCGGTGGGCAGGGCCACCCGGGCGGTGGTGAAGACCTCGGCGGGCTCGCCCATGCGCGCACGGGAGTCGTCCCATATCAGGTCGCCCTCCGCGGTGACGGGCATCGCGTCGAGGTCCATGGCGCGGCCCTCGCTCACGGCCCCCAGCAGGGACATGTGCGGCCGCAGCAGTTGCCACAGACCGGCGCCGACGACCGTGTCGGGCTTGGGCGCGGAGACCGAGGCCCGCACCAGCCGGGGCGTGCCACCGTCCGCGGGCTCGAACACCGCGTGCACCTGGGCCTGTACGGCGGTGGCGTGCTCGTGTACGTCGACACCGAGCGGCAGCAGCCGGCCGGTCGCCTCGGCCACGGCGGAAGCGCGCGCCGCACCCGGCAGTGTGAGCAGCAGGGAACGCGACCACAGGTCGGCCCAGCGGCGTACCGGGACGCGATCCAGGGTGGCCCCCGGGCAGGAGGCGGCGAGTTCGGCGGCGAAGCCGTCGAGCAGCGTGGCCAGGCGGCGCAGCGCCGGATCGGGCAGCATCGCGGAGACGACCGGCGCGGACCCGTCGACGAGTTCGTGGCCGATGCCCTGCCAGCCGGCCCGCGCCAGCTCGCACAGCCAACTACGGGCCGCCGCGGACAGATTCGCCGCCTGTTCGTCGCTGCCGGCCGCAGGGGCGATGGCTTCCTTGGCCCGCGGCCGGCCGGTGGCCTCCTCGACCCGGGAGGTCAACGCGTCGTGCACGGCCCCGAGCAGAGCGGTGCGGGCCGCGGCGAGCGCGACGAAGTGGTCCTCGCCGGCGGCTCCGGCGACCGTCTTGTCGGCGGCCTCGGCCACCCGCGCGGCCAGCGGCGTCCCCGCGACGGCGTCGGCGAGCCCGGTGACCCCACCGGCCTGGCCGGGCTGCGGACGCAGCAGACCGGCGACGAGAGCCTCGTCGAACCCGTCCACGGCCGCGAGAGCCTCGTCAAGGCCGTCGACGGTGTCGGAGAGCAGGTCGGCGTGCATCAGGCCACCGCCCTCGTCGTGGGGAACCACTGCATCTCGGGCACCGGCGTGGTGCTCGGCGCGAGTTCGAGATAGGCCAGGTTCCGCAGGAACCGGCTGAACACCCGGGCCGCGGCCGAACCGCCCGCCGCCGAGGGGCGCGTGGCCGTCATGACGGCGGTGACGGCGTGCGCGTCCGGCTCCGCCGCGTCCACCTCGACCTTCAGGTACCGGGCCACGCGCTCGGCGCCGTACTGCAGCACGGCCTCGCCGATGAGCGCGCGTATGTGGTTGCAGAACATGCCACGGGCCCCGCCGCAGGGGCGGTTGTTGTTGGTGCTGCACGCGAACGCGTACGTCCCCGCCTCGACCGAGGACACGTACACACGCCCGATGTCCGACCCGCTGGACACCACACCCTGCAACCGCCCGTCGGCCAACTCGACGAACGGCACCTTCGCGAGCTTCCGCGGCCGCGCCGACGGCACCACCCGTGCCGAGCTCGACTTCTCCCAGACCGACAACGCACCATCTCCCATGCATGCCAAAGGGGGCGCTCACGCCATCTCGGCGGAACATGATCGAAGCTATCGGCGACCACTGACAACGCGGCCGGACGGCGGCCGGGGCGCGGAGAGCGAGGTCTCCGACCTTCGTTTTCGGTGGTCGAAGTATCGGACATGTGCGAGATGTTGACACTCTTCGGCGGCTTCCTATCATCAATGCTTGTCCGTCACTGCGACCGTTGTTCGAAATACCGTCAAATCTGGTCGTCGTTCTGACAGCTCCGGACGCGCACAGCAGCAGTCCTCGATCCACTCCGGAAGGGCGCGAGGATGTCATGTCCATGACTTATCTGAGTCCGTCCGGCCCCGGCGGTGGGACGCCGCCGACCCCCCATCCCAGGAGGCCACTCATGTCTGTGACACCGACCCGCTCAAGGCGGGTCAGACCGTTAGCTCTGCTGGCGCTCGTGCTGGCCATGGCCACGGCCATGCTCGGCGGTCGGGCCTCCGCCGGCAGCAGCGCCGCAGCCGCCGGCACGCTCCCCTGTGACCTGTACGCCTCCGGCGGCACGCCCTGCGTGGCCGCTCACAGCACGACCCGCGCACTGTACTCCGCGTACAACGGCCGCCTCTACCAGGTCAAACGCGCCTCCGACGGCGCCACCCGGGACATCGGTGTGCTCAGCGCGGGCGGTTACGCCGACACCGCCGCGCAGGACTCGTTCTGCGCGGGAACGAGCTGCCTCATCACCGTCATCCAGGACCAGTCCGGCCGCGGAAACCACCTCACCCAAGCACCGCCCGGAGGGTTCTCGGGCCCGGCCGCGGGCGGGTACGACAACCTGGCGGAAGCATCCGCCGCACCGGTCACCGTGGGCGGCCACAAGGCATACGGCGTCTTCATCGCCCCCGGCACCGGCTACCGCAACAACAACACCAACGGCATCGCGACCGGAGACCAGCCGGAAGGCATGTACGCGATCCTCGACGGCAGTCACTACAACGGCGGCTGCTGCTTCGACTACGGCAACGCCGAGACCAACAGCCGGGACACGGGCAACGGCCACATGGAGACCATCTACTTCGGCAACAGCAAGTCCTGGGGCTACGGCACCGGAAACGGCCCCTGGATCATGGCCGACCTCGAGAACGGCCTGTTCTCCGGGGTCAACCGCGGCTACAACGCGAATGACCCCAGTGTCAGTCACCGGTTCCTCACCGCCGTCGTCAAGGGCGGGCCGAACCAGTGGGCGATCCGGGGCGGCAACGCGCAGTCCGGCGGCCTGTCCACCTACTACAGCGGCCCGCGCCCCAACGTCTCGGGCTACAACCCGATGCACAAGGAAGGGGCCATCATCCTCGGCATCGGCGGCGACAACAGCAACAGTTCCGCCGGAACCTTCTACGAGGGTGTGATGACGTCCGGTTACCCCTCGGACGCCACCGAGAACGCCGTACAGGCCAACATCAACGCGGCCGGCTACGCGACGTCCGCCACGGCGGGCGGCCTGACCGCGGGCTCGCGGGTCTCGCTGCGGGCCACCACTTCCTGCTGCACCACCCAGTACCTCCGGCACAACAGCGCCGACAGCAACGCCTCCATCGCGACGGTCTCCTCCTCCAGCGCGTCCGCCGACAAGGCCGCCGCCACCTGGATCGTGCGCGCGGGCCTGGGTGACGCCTCCTGCGTCTCCTTCGAGTCCGCCGACAAACCGGGCCAGTACCTGCGGCACTACGACTTCCGGCTGCGCATCGCCGGCGACGACGGCAGCGCACTGTTCCGGCCGGACGCCACGTTCTGCCCCCAGGCAAGCCACAACGGCCAGGGCGTCTCCCTCCGGTCCGCCAACTACCCCAGCGACTTCGTACGCCATTACAACCAGGACGCCTACATCGCGAGCCACGGCGGCTCCCACACCTGGGACAACACCGCACTCTGGGCCGACGACACCAGCTGGGCCGTGGCCTCCCCCTGGGCCTGACACCCACCCAGCACCCTCCGCACCACGGCCGTGCCACCCGCCCCGGTGGCACGGCCACCTGGGTCACGTTCGTGCTGCACAACGCAGCTAACGCAGCTAAAATGCCTGCATGACTGCTTTGACGATCCGCGACGTTCCGGACGACACGCTGGCCATACTGAAGGCGCGCGCGGCCCGCACGGGCAAGTCCCTCCAGGCGTACGCGCTTGATCTGCTCGTCGGTGAGGCGGAGAGGCCCACACTGGCCGAAGCCGCCGCCCGTGCCGAAGCACAGGCAGGCGCCGTTCTGAGCCCCTCGGACGTTCTCGGGGCGATCGACGACGCGAGGTCCGGCCGTTGATTGTCACCGACTGCTCCGCGCTGGTGTTCTTCCTCACCGATGCGGGGCCGACCGGGCACCAGGTTCGGGAGCGCGTGGCGAAGGAAGACCGGCTCGCCGCCCCTCACCTGATCGACTACGAGATCATGTCCGCCCTGCTCGGCCTGGCGCGCGGTCGGCGCGGCGGCGAGCCGAAGCTGACCGAAAGGCAATTGAGCAAGGCCTTGGCCACCTACCGTGACCTCGCCATCGACCGACACGAGACGCTGATCCTCTGGGAGCGCGCCAAAGACCTCTCGAACAATCTGTCCGCGTACGACGCGCAGTACGTCGCGCTGGCCGAAACCCTGGGCGTACCGCTACTGACGTGCGATGCCAGGATCGCCCGGAGCGGTGCGGCACGCTGCGAGATCGAGGTGTTCGGAGCGGGCTCCTGAGCGTCCCGGGGTGCCGCTTGCCAGGAGCGGCTCGGCGGGCCGCTTCAGAAGGGCCGGACTGGGTCCGGCGGTGGCGACCAGGGGAAGGAGCGCCACCAGGAATCCGAGAACGATGTACGGGTGGACCAGGCGTTGGCCTGCCTCAACACGGCTGCCGCCCGTGAACCGGTCGTCCCTCAGTGGATTGGACGCCGGGAGGTGCCCCCACGGCCCGGCTGCTGTCGGCGGAGAACGACCCGAAGGTACGCCTCGTGGCGACCCTGGCGCACGCCGCCATCGACTTCCTGAGCGGCCCGCAGCGCGAGCACTTGCGCGCCTGCACCGCACCCCGCTGCGTGCGCTACTTCCTCAAGAGCCACGGACGGCGGGATTGGCGCAAGCCATCGTGCGGAAACCGCGCCCGAGCAGCTCGCCACTACCGGCGTCAGCGCAGCGCGACCGACCGCGGTTCCACGCCGTCCTGACCGCGACCTCGCACGAGTTCGGTCGGCCGGTGCGGGTGATGGCGAGCAAGTAGTAACCCCACGCGCTGAGTCGTCTTCGCCAAGCCGGCTCTCCAAGACCGGACCCATGACTCGGCCTTCCGCGCCCCTGCCCGGCGTTCGTCACCTCCCCCAAGGGACTGGCCGGCAGAGCCGTTGTCGGTAGTGATCGGTACGGTCTGTCCCGTGAGCGCAGAGCGACACGGCGACGGCCCGGTGAGGCAGTACGCGGGAGAGTTCGAGATCCATCTGACGGTCCGCCTGGAAACCGGCGAGGGCGAGGAGGTGCCGCTGCGCGTCTGGGCGGAACGCCACGGTTTCAAGTACACGCACATCGTGCTCGACCGGGGACGCACACCGGACCAGCCCATGCTGACGTGTCACGGACGCGGGAACCTGGCCGGACAGCTGGCGACGGCCCGACAGTGGGTGGAACGACTGCGCGGCGACGGATTCCGGGTCGCCCGGGTGAAGATCGAGGCCGCGCCCTGGAACACCGACGTCCCGAAGACGGACGCCGAGGCCGGCACTCTCCCCGAGGGCCTCTATTTCGAGCATCACGTCAAACTGCTCCTGTCCGGGGAGGCGGAGGTGGCCTCGGTACGGGCGCTGGCCGTGCCGTATGCGGCGCACGTCTCCCGCAACGCCCGCCGGGACCTCGCGGCGGGCCGGCACGAGCGCTTCGTCACGCAGCGTTGCCGTGGCGTCGGCAGGGACGAGGCGGGCCGCCGCCTCCGTGCACTGCTCCGTGCCCTGGACGACGCCGGACACGCGGCCGTGGAGGTGGAGAGGGAGTTCGTCGTCCACGACGACAACCCGGCCGTGGACGACGGCTGGATGGGATCCTTGGAATGACCGGGCACACGCACGCGTCCGTGGCGTCGGCCGCCGCGAAACAGGCGTCAGGGAAGGGAAGATGCGAGGATGTCCGGTTCCTGGAAGAAGTTCGGGTGGCGCAGCGACGCGGTGCCCCGGGATCCGCTGGACGACGAGACCCGGGCCCGCCTCGACCTGCCGTCGACGCTGCGCCCGGTCACGGACAAGGGCGCAGTACAGCGTCCCGTCTTCGACCCGGCGCTCAAGCAGTACTCCAACGCCTACCGGGCCGCGGACCCACGGTTCGCCGCCCCCGACACCGAACGTGCCTGGCATGCGGCTCGGCGAACCGCGACAGACCTGGTCCTCTGCGCGATCGCCGGCTCACCCTGGGCGGACTCGCTCGTGCTGCGGGGCAGTGTCCTGCTCCGGGCCTGGTTCGGCGACGCGGCACGGGAGCCGGGGGACCTGGACTTCGTCGTCGTGCCTCCGTCATGGCGGATCGAGGAGGCGCGGACCGAGGCCATGCTGACGGGCGTGGCCCGTGCTGCCGAGGACGCCGCCCGCCGCCAGGGAGGCGACGTCCGGTTCGTCGCGGCGGAAGCCGCCGCCGACGACATCTGGACGTACGACCGGGTTCCCGGCCGACGTGTCGTTCTGCCCTGGAGGTGTGACGGTCTGCCGGGCGGAGTCGTCCAGATGGACTTCGTCTTCAACGAGCACCTCCCCGTCGCCCCGGAACCAGCCCTTCTCCCGTCCGCCTCTAGCGCCCCGGACACCATGCTGAACGGGGCCACGGCCGAGCTGTCCCTGGCCTGGAAGCTCATGTGGCTGCTGACCGACATGCATCCGCAGGGCAAGGACCTCTACGACGCCGTCCTGCTCGCGGAGCATACGCCCCTGCGGTACGACCTGCTGCGGCGGGTCTTCCTCCTCCAGACCGATCCGTACGACGGCTGCCGCCCGGTGGGACCCGCCGAGATCTCGGCTCTCAGATCGCGCGTGGAATGGAATCACTTCCGCGCCGAGTACCCGGACATCCGGACGGACGCGGCCGGCTTCGTCGACCGCCTGGTCACTGCCCTCGCACCCACCTTCGCAGTGGACGAACCGGTGAGGCTGAAGGACGCCGAGTACGCGCGCCACGCACGATGGCTGGAAACCCTGACCCAGGAGTACCGGGAGCTGCTCCACCGCACGAGCATGCGCACGGTGCAGGACAGGATGCACACGCTCCCGACGGCCGCGGTCACCGTCATTACCCGCGAACTCCATGGCCTGGACGGCCCCGGCACGCGGGACACCGGCACGCGGGACGCCGGGACGGATGACTGCGGCGTCTGAGGAAGGCGCCGCCTACGGTGCCTTCCGCTGCTGCATCTCGGCTCTGGCCTGCAGGAACGCGCTCACCGTGGGGCAAGGTCCTGTGAGGGTGCCTGACCTTCGGTAGACAGGCACTGCTGCCCGGCCGGACCTACGCGCTGGCCTTCCGCGGGTCCGGCAGTTACCTGGCATACGTCCACTTCACCGCCGCCGACGTCGCCTCCCTCCGGCCGGGGTGTTACGCCGTTGGGGGTCCAGGTAGCCCACGTATTACCCGGCCCGTCTGGAGGCCGTCGCCCTGGACGGGCACCATCGAAAAGTCCAGGAGTGGGCGGGCGCTGGCGGGCGGGGTGTCACCGGAGGCCGCCAGTCTGATGGCCGAGCTCTGGTGCGATCAGACGTGGAGCGAAGCCCGGACAGATGGATTCCGTTGTCATCAGTCCTCGTCAGGCACGGCCTCCACTCCATCACGCCCGCGCATACGGAGGAAGATCGGGTTGGTTGCGGCTGTGGTTTGCTCCAGGCTGTCGGCCTCGGCCGTCCTTCCCTCGGCCCGGAGCAAGCGGACCATGTCGTGGGTGACAGCGGCCTCGTTCCACGAGTAGGAGCCCGACAGGTATACGGCGAGGGCTGCTTCGAGATCGGAGTGCGCCTCCACGTACTGGCCAAGTTCCCGGTAGGCGACGCCGCGGAGGTGTCGGGCCATGGATCCGGCGTAGGCGTCTCCTGCTCGTTCAACCACGTTGATGGCGTGGGTGAGCGGTTCGAGGGCGGCTTCTGGCTGACGGGCCTTGATGCGGAGCCAGCCGATGTCTCGCTGTGTGTGCGCTTGCCACATCTCGTCGCCGATCTCCTCGAAGAGGCGCAACGCGGCCCCGGCCGTGGCCGCGGCCTCGTCGAGGTATCCCATGCCGGCCAGGACGCGAATCCTGGCGTTGGTGACGCGCCCCATCCAGTGCCGCTCGCCCATCGGCCCGAAGATCTCCTCGGCCCGGTCGTAACGCTCACGAGCCTCCTGCCGACGGCCGAGTAGGCGATAGATCTTGCCGAGGGCGTAGAGGCTGGCGCCCTCCCACCTACGGTCATTGAGCGCCCGGAAGTCGCGGATGGCGGACTCCAGGAGGGGAGCTGCCTCCTCCGGACGGCGCAGGTAGCCGAGAGTCTCGGCCAGCGTCCGCCGCAGACGGGCCTGGGCCCTGCGGTCACCGGTGCCTTCGGCCAGCCGGAGGGCCTCCCGCTGGCTCTGCTCCGCCAGTTCAGGACTTCCTCGCCACCGCTGGAACTCACCGAGCTTCTCCAATGAGTTGAGGACATGCCATGAGTCGTCGCCAGCACGCAGCCGGTCTGCTGCCGTGGCCATGTGGTCCAGGGCTTTTCTGAAGTCCCTCTTCGCCGCGTACGCGCGGGCGACGATCATCTCGTCCCGGGCACACCCGACCGGGTCGGCGCTGACGTCCGGTTCGTTGCGGACAAGCAGCATGAGCGCGGTGTCCGGCGCACCTTCGGACACGGCGGCCGAAGCGCGGGCGCGCCGTAGGCTCGCGAGTACGCGAGACCGGGTCTCGGAAGGCGACGCATCGAACAGCCAGTCCGCAGAGCCGGTAGGAAGGTCGATATCGTCGAGGAAATAGGACAGCGCTTCACCGATATCGGCCGCTTCGGCGTTCATGTCGAGGCTCCTGGCGCGGCCGATGGCCCAGCGAAGCCGCTCCTGCTCGGCCGAAACCCAACTGGCAGCTGATGCCTGTCCCAGATCGCCGTCGCTCTCAGCGGACACCTCCGCACCGAGTTCCGGCGCACGCTGCGCGGCAAGACTGACCGCCGCGTCACGATACGCCTTGACCAGGCGGGCCTCGTATTGGCGCTGCTCTGCCGGCGGCAACTGCTCGTACTGCTCGGCTGTGAAGACACGGACCAGATCGTGGACGCGATAGCTGGGACCCGCCCCCTCACCGCCCTGTGATTCCATCAGACTGACCTCGATCAGCTCGTCGCACGTCGCAAACGCTGTCATGCGGGCGGGAACAACGTGCTCGAAATGCCAGTCGGTAACCCTCCCGACCGGGAGCGAGGTGATCAGCCCGAACGCCGCCCGAGTGGATTCTCTGAGGTCCCGATGGGTGAGCATCAAACACGCGTGCAGACTTTCGTCCTCGAATTCAAGCAACCTGAGGCGGAACTTCTCGTCCTCCAGGAGTTCCCTCATGCGGCTCAGGCTCAGGTCGGGGCGCTGCCTGAGTTTCGAGCCGACGATGCGTAGGGCCAGCGGGAGCCTGTCACAGAAACGGGTGATCTCCAAAGCGACCGCGGGGGCACTGGCGATGCGCTCGCGGCCGGCGTAGTGGGCGAGTACGTCCAACGCCTCGCTCTCGTCCGGCAGTGCGACCGGCACTGGCTTACGTCGGGTGACACCAGCGGAGAGCGCTTTTCGGCTGGTGATCAGGACCGAGCATCCCGCGCCCGTCGGCAGGAGAGGTCGCAGCTGTTCCGTGCTGTGGGCGTTGTCCAGCAAGATCAGCAACCTCTGGTCGTTGGTGAGGCTGCGGAGGAGAGAGGACCGGCCATCGACGTCGGCCGGAAGATCGTCGCGGGCCATACCCAGGCGCTCCAGGAGCTGCTCCAGCGCCTCACCACTCGTCTTGGGGGCGTCGCCGTCGCCCCGGAGGTTGATGTAGAGCTGCCCGTCGGGATACGCGTGCTTCACTCGGTGTGCCGCGGTGAGGGCGAGAGCGGTCTTGCCGATGCCCGCTGCTCCGTGCACGACGACAATCTTCGACTGGCTTTCCGAGACGTTTACCGGTAGAGCACCACGGGACGGGGTGGGAACATCCTTGAGTAAGGTCAGAAGCACGCCCAAGAGAGCCTCGCGCCCCACCAGGGGCTCCACATCTGGCAGTCGATACCGAAGGCGCCGCTCCGCCGCCCCTGCCGGCTCCTCTCGTCGCTCACTGACCGCCTGATAGGCCAGGATTCCGCCAGTCGCCGCAGCGATACCAAGGGATGCCGCTACGGCGGTCGTTCCGTCGAGCACGTCCGAAATGACGCCGCTGGCCGTACCCAGAACAGTGACGCCGAAAGTCGTACTGGCCAGGAGAACCGTGTTGCGACGTGAACGGATCTGTTCCGCCATGGACATACCCCCGAATTTGGCGTGGCCCGGTGACGCCCTGACGGCGGTCATGGATCAGCAGAGTGAGGCACGAGCCGCAACCAGGGTCCCATGTCGGGGTGCTGCCCGTACACGCCTTCTTGGGTACCGAGCCGCTCACGTAACCCCGGTCGATCCTCGAGCCGTTCTACGGGTGCAAGACATGCCGCAGCGCGACCAGGGGGGTCGCCCGTGCTGAGGAACACTTGCGGAAACAGGCCATGCGGGTACGCCGCGAAGGGGCGGTACGGCAGCCGGGTGCGCGCACCGTGACCCCGGCCTGTCCCGTCACGCCCCCGCCTCCACCAGGAACCGGCTCGGCTCGCCGGACCAGGAGACGTACAGGCTGTCGCGCGGCCTCGTGCAGGCGACGAACAGCAGGCAGCGCTCGGACATCATGTCGGTCTCGTGCTGCTGGGGATCGACCTCGGGTGGCGTGATCGCCTTCGGGAAGGGGAGTGCGCCGTCGCCCGCGCCGATCACGGCGACGCAGCGGAACTCCAGGCCCTTGAACGAGTGCATGGTCCCGACCCGCACGGCCTCCGACTCGCCCGTGGCGTCGGCGGTCCGCAGCGATGCGGCGGGGATGCCGGCGGCCTTGAGGTGGGCCACCGTCCTGGCGCAGGTCTTGTTGAACCTGGCGCTGACACCTATCTCCGCGGCGCTGACACCCGCCTCCATCCATGCCCGCACCTGAGCGACCAAAGCGTCCAGCTCCGCTTCCTCCGTCTCCGCGGCGTACGTGGTCGGGCCGTCGCCGTGCAGCGCGGAGCGGTACCCCAGCAGGGTCTCGTTCCGGTTCTCGTCCTCCAGACGGGTGATGGGCCGGGAGAAAAATGACCGTTCAGCCCACTCAGCCGACTGTGCCGGAGTCGGCCTGGTTCAAGAGCAGCTACAGCAGCGGCGGGGGCGGGGAGTGCGTTGAAGTTGCCGCAGCCACCGGAGCTGTCCTCGTTCGGGACTCAAAGCGGCCCACAGCGGCCAAGGTTGCTTTCGGAGCCGAAGCGTGGGTCGGCTTCGTGCGGATGGCCGCCGCGCACTGAGCTGACGGACGTACGACGGTTGGGGCCCGGGTGCGCACCCGGGCCCCAACGGTGTCACAGGTCGTCCAGCCCCTCCTCCTGGCCGATCATCCGCCAGGAGGAGGGGCGGGCGCTGCGGTCGAGGTTGGACGTGAGAGCTCGACGAACTCTTCGCTCACACACGGCCCTGCTGCGCGACCATCCGTCCGACGGCACGGGTCGAGGCCGCGTGCCAACGATGAGGAGGATGACTGCCGAGAATCACCGCAGGTCACCGCACTGTTCGGCGACTCCTGCTGGTGTTGGGCCTGGAGTGGCGGCCGTTAACATCTCCATATGTCGGTAACTGTCGCGCAGGGCCTCCTGCACGGCGCCCGGCGGCGTGGGATGTGTCTTTGCGAAGGGGCGGCGTACCGGCCCCCGGGGCTCACAGCTCGACATGTCCGGATAACTCATCGAAAGAGCTGGAGAACCGTTGTCCGATCTGCTGGCCAAGGACTGGCGCACCGCCGGAGCCGCCGCTGGTGAGAGCATCTCCCTGTCCGACGAACAAGCGAAGGCGCTGCTGGGGGAACTGGGGCCCGAGGAAGACGTCCGGGCCATCTACCACAATGGCTGGGGCTGTGCCGTGCTCACGAGGAACGGTCTCATTCTCCTGCGGAACCTGCTGACGCCCAGAGCGACCCGCGTCCCGGCGCCCCTGCGGATCCTCCGCTGCACCTACGGCATGTTCGGCTCCGTCGATGTCCTCGTCCACGGGCATCCGCACAAGCTGTGGGGGTCAAAACTCGACCCGAAGGGCGAGTGCCTCGTGGCCATGGGCGAAATCCTGCCCCTCGGCTCCCCCTTGCGCCCCGGCGGCGGAATACGGTTCGTCACCTGGATGAGCCGACACCCTGTTCTCGTGTCCGCGGCTGTGATCGGAGTCGTCTTCGCCGTCCTGGGCCCGGGTTCCAACGAGAAGGAGAAGGAGGTCGTGGTCCAGAAGCCCGAGCCCGCTCTGGCCGTACCCGACTTCAAAGGGACCTCTCTCGCCATAGCGGCCGCGTCGGCCGACCTGCATCCGTGGCAGATGGTGTCGGCAGCCGACGCCTCCTCCGATCGCCGGCCGGTGAAGACCACCACGACCGGCTGGCAGGTCTGCTTCCAGAGCCCGTCCCACGACGAGGTGGTCCGTCCGTCAGCCGGGACGCTGACCCTGTACGCGGTCCCGGAGCAGGAGGAGTGCCCGACTCGGCTGCACGGCCCCCGCCGGGTCGTCATGCCGGACCTCATCGGCGATCGCGCCGACGATGCTTCCCTCGCTCTCGGCGACCTCGGCCTGGAGCCCACGATCTACTTCCACGCCTATACCGGCAAGCGTATGTACGACGGGCTGCAGGAGCTGGCCGACTGGCGGGTGTGCAGGCAGCAGCCGGAACCCGGTACCGAGGTCACGACCGGGGCACAGATCGACCTGTGGCTGATCGGCCCCGGCGACCCCTGCGTCAAACCCAGCCCCAAGGCGAAGCCCAAGCCGAAGCCCGAACCAAAACCGAAGCGGAAGCCGCAGCCGCACCCCCAGCCTTCCTACGGCACCAGCTCGGGCGGCGGTTCCACCAGTGGCGGGTCGTCCACCCGCTCGGGTGGTTCCACCAGTGGTGGGTCGTCCACCGGCTCGGGCGGTGGCACCGGTGGCGGAAGTCAGGCCGGTATCCAGTTCGGGCAGTACTGCTCTCCCGTCGGTGCCATCGCGACGACCACCGACGGGCGGCCTGCGAAGTGCTTCATGGGCAAGGACGGCAATGCCCGGTGGGGGTACAACTCAGGGTGACCGGGTAACGACTCCCGGCCCCAGACGGGAACCAGGGCCGGGCCCGAAGGTGGTGATGCCGTGTCAGCGAAGTGGCACCCGAACCGTGATCGGCGAGCTTTCGCGGTTGGCGCGGTCCACCGACGTGACCGTGTACTTGGCGCCCTCCGGGGCTGCCGGGACGGTCCACTCGGTGTGGCGGGCACCCGGGAGCACCGCCACGAGGCCGTCGCCGTCGGCGGTGTGCTGCCGCAGTGCGTACAGCGCGGGGGCGTGGTTGCCGCGGGAGCGTACCTCGATCCGGAGCCCGCCGTCGGCCGTCCGGGCCGCCGACGCGAGCGGGGGCAGTGGCGCGGGCCCGCGGGCAAGTCTCGGCAGGACCGGTGGCAGCGCGGGCCGCTGCCAGTGGTCGGCGGTCAGCCGAGTGATCGCGCCGATCGGGTCGGCGGTCACATCCGTGGCGCTGAACAGGATCTCGCCGCTGATCTCCGGCAGTCCCCTGTCCATGGTCAGGTGCCGGGAGAGTTCGGCCGGGTCCTGCCAGGCGGCCGGCTGGGCGGGGTCGCCGACCTTGTACACGGCCTCGCCGATCCACAGTTGCACGTCGCTGCCGCGGACCGCCTGCGCCCACCACGGGGCGAGGACGGCGTAGTCGGCCACCGCCAAGCCGATGTTCCAGTACAGCTGCGGGGCGATGTAGTCCACCCAGCCCTTGCGCACCCAGCCCAGGCTGTCGGCGTTGAGCGCGTCGTAGGACTGGGTGCCGTTGGTGGCCGAGCCCCGTGGGTCGCTCGAGTTGTTGCGCCAGATGCCGAAGGGGCTGATGCCGAACGCCGCCTCGGGACGGACCTCGCGCACCCGGTCGCGCACCTCCCGCACCAGCAGGTCCACGTTGTGCCGGCGCCAGGCGGCCCGGTCGGTGAAGTCCGCGCCGTACGCGGCGAAGGCGTCGTCGTCCGGGAAGTTCAGGCCGCCCACCGGGTAGGGGTAGAAGTAGTCGTCGAAGTGGACGCCGTCGATCTCGTAGCGCTCCACCGCGTCCATGATGGCGTTCTCGACGAAGGCGCGGGCGGCCGGGATGCCAGGGTTGTAGTACAGCTGGCCGCCGTAGGAGACGATCCATTCCGGGTGCAGCCGCGCCGGGTGGCCGGGCACGAGCTTGGTGACGTCGGACTGCAGCGAGACGCGGTACGGGTTGAACCACGCGTGCAGGGCCAGCCCTCGGTCGTGCGCTGCCTGGACCATGAAGCCCAGCGGGTCGTAGCCGGGGTCCTGGCCCTGAGCGCCGGTCAGGTACTGGGACCACGGCTCGTAGCGTGACGGCCAGAAGGCGTCGGCCGCCGGACGGATCTGCGCGAAGATCGCGTTGAGCCCGATCGATACGGCGTGGTCGAGCAGCGCGATGAACTCCGCCTGCTGTGCGGCGGGGCTCAGTCCGGTCCGCGAGGGCCAGTCGATGTTGGCGACGGTGGCGATCCACTCGCCACGCAGCTCGCGGTCGCGGTACGCGGTCGGGGTTCTGTCGGCGGCGGCCGCCGCGGCAGCGGGGACGGGCAACCCTGTGGCGGCCAGCCCGGCCATCAGTCCGGCGGCACGCAGCAGCACGCGGCGCGTGGGGCGACGTGCGGCCGAGTCGTGGTTCGCGGTGTCGGTCACGCGGACTCCTTGAAGAGAGACGGGAGCGTCTTGATCGGCTCACCGTTCCCAGCGCGGCCGTGCCTGGTCAACGAGCGGAGTGAAAGTTGTTACCAAATCGCTGGTGTTCGATGTAAGAAACTTCCATCGACGCCGAGTTGAACCGCTCCTGACGGGCCTCGACCAGAGCCCGTCAGTCGCCGCTAGCGCCGTTGTCGTGCCCGAACGACCGCCATGGTGGGGCGAGTCGCGCGGGCGTACACCCCCGCCGCCGTGAGGAACACCCCCATCACCGCGGCGGAAGCGGCGACCGTTACCCAGCGCGGGTCGTCGGCCGGGTCCGAGGCGGAGTGCCAAGTCCAGGCCGCCACGGTCACCGCCGCGACCAGGCCGCAGACGAGGACGGTGGCGACGACGTTCCGGGGGTGTGACGGGCCGGTCGGGGACGGGACGTGGCCCAAGTGGCTCCAGTGGTGGACCATTTCGCGGGCCTCGTGTCTGCGCCGGGCGGCTGCGTGCAGGCGCAGGGCGGTGGCGGCCGCGGTGCCGGCCGCCACCGCGGCGACCGGCGTCCACCATGCCTCGGCGATGAGTAGCAGCACGGCGAGGGCGCCCGCGCCGGCCCAGCCGGTCACGCAGGCCGCGGCGGCGATGCGGCGGGACTCCGGCCGGTCCGCGCCGGCCCGCAGGTCGGCGAGGGCCGGCACGTACCAGACGGAGCCCGCGGTGGTGAGCGCCGCGGCTCCCAGGGCGGCGACGGCGTGCGGCACGGCCTACCTCGCCGCCTCTCCCACCGCGGCCCGCCCCGCGGTCCCATCGACACCCGCAACCCCCGTGACCCCCGTGACCCCCGAGATCTCCGGATGGTGCAGGTCGAACGCCGGGGACTCGGTCCGGATGCGGGGCAGGGAGGCGAAGTTGTGCCGGGGCGGTGGGCAGGAGGTGGCCCATTCCAGGGAGCGGCCGTAGCCCCACGGGTCGTCGACGCCGACCGGCTTGCCGTACTTGGCCGTCTTCCAGACGTTGTAGAAGAACGGCAGGATCGACAGGCCGAGCAGGAACGACCCGATCGTGGAAAGGGTGTTGAGCGTGGTGAAGCCGTCGGCCGCCAGGTAGTCGGCGTACCGGCGCGGCATGCCCTCGACGCCCAGCCAGTGCTGGATCAGGAACGTGAGGTGGAAGCCCACCGTGAGCGTCCAGAACGTGATCTTGCCGAGCCGTTCGTCGAGCATCTTGCCCGTGAACTTCGGCCACCAGAAGTGGAATCCGGCGAACATCGCGTACACGACCGTGCCGAAGATCGTGTAGTGGAAGTGCGCCACCACGAAGTACGAGTCGGACAGATGGAAGTCCAGCGGCGGGGAGGCCAGGATCACTCCGGTCAGACCGCCGAAGAGGAATGTGACCAGGAAGCCCACCGTCCACAGCATCGGTGTCTCGAAGCTCAGGGAACCGTTCCACATCGTGCCGATCCAGTTGAAGAACTTCACACCGGTCGGGACCGCGATCAGGAAGGTCATGAACGAGAAGAACGGCAGCAGCACACCACCGGTGACGTACATGTGGTGCGCCCACACGGTCAGCGACAGGCCCGCGATCGAGATGGTCGCGCCGATCAGGCCCATGTAGCCGAACATCGGCTTGCGGGCGAAGACCGGGATGACCTCGCTGACGATGCCGAAGAACGGCAACGCCAGGATGTACACCTCGGGATGGCCGAAGAACCAGAACAGGTGCTGCCACAGCAGTGCCCCGCCGTTGGCCGAGTCGAAGACGTGGCTGCCGAACTTGCGGTCCATCTCCAGCGCGAACAGCGCCGCCGCGAGCACCGGGAAGACCATCAGGACGAGGAGCGCGGTCAGCAGCACGTTCCAGGTGAAGATCGGCATGCGGAACATGGTCATGCCCGGCGCGCGCATGCAGATGATCGTGGTGATGAAGTTGACCGAGCCGAGGATGCTGCCGAACCCGGACAGTGCCACGCCCATGATCCACATGTCGGAGCCGATACCCGGTGAGTGGACCGCGTCCGACAACGGCGCGTAAAGGAACCAGCCGAAGTCGGCCGCGCCCTGCGGGGTGAGGAAGCCGGCCGCGGCGATGAGGGAGCCGAACAGGAACAGCCAGTAGGCGAGCATGTTCAGCCGCGGGAAGGCGACGTCCGGGGCGCCGATCTGCAGCGGCATGATCCAGTTCGCGAAGCCGGTGAAGAGCGGCATCGCGAACATCAGCAGCATGATCGAGCCGTGCATCGTGAACGCCTGGTTGAACTGCTCGTTCGACATGATCTGCAGTCCGGGCCGGGCGAGTTCGGCCCGCATCGCCAGCGCCATCACGCCACCGAGCACGAAGAACGCGAAGGCGGTGACGAGGTACAGCGTCCCGATCTTCTTGTGGTCGGTGGTGGTCAGCCACTCCACCCACGAGGGCCGGCTGAGGCCGCGCCTCGGGACCGCGCTTGCGGGCGCCGGCGTCTCGTCCCTGTCCTCCGGCCGCACTGCCGCCGCCTGTTGTATGCGCACCTCGTCCACCGGACGGTGCCTCCCGATCTGCTCTCTGCATCGCTGGAACGACGACCCCGGAGGTACTCCGGTCGAGAAATCGAACCCGGACCTCCCGGCCGCCGCCCCATGATCGCCGCAGCGGTACGGGGTCCGGATAGGGCCGAACAGTCCCTCCGCGTCCCTCAGCGCAGGGCCCAACAGCCCTGCGCTGAGCTCCACGGTGGTGGCAACTTGCAGGTCAGCGTGAAGGCGCGCGCGATGGTGCGTGTGGGCTCGGGCCGGGCCCGGCCGTCACAACCATCCGTTGCGCTGGGCCTGCAGGGCCAGCTGGAATCGGTTCGCGGCGCCCAGCCGGGCCATCATGACCTGCAGCCGGCGGAACAATGTGCGGCGGCTGATTCCCAGTTCGCGGGCGATGACGTCGTCGCTCGCGCCGCCGGCCAGGAGCCACAGCAGACGGCGGTCGACGGGGGGCAGACCGCCTGGGAGGGCCGTGCCGCCGTGGAAGGGCAGAGCGTGCTGCCACGACTGCTCGAACAGCGCGATGAGGGCGGAGAGCAGACCGCACGGCTGTACGACCAGCATCCTGTTGTGTACGTCGGCCTCCTTGATCGACAGTGACACCAAGGCGTACGCGTCGTCGATGATCAGGAGTTTGACGGGGACGGACGGCAGAACTCTGGCCTGCTCACCGGCGTTGACGCACGGTTCGATGATTTGTTCGAGGTGGCCCGGGCGTTCCAGCGACTCGCGGGAGTACACGACGCGTTGCGTGACACCGCGGGCCAGCGTGGCCAGTGCGTCGTCGGTGGCACTGGCCACAGGGAAGTAGGGGGGTGACTCGAACTGCCGGATCTGGTGGCGGGCGCCGGCCCAGGCCTGGCGCATCCTCGGGCCGATCGCGTCGCCGGTGACGATCTCGACGACGGGGTCGGCGTGGGCTGTGAGCCGTCGGCGCCGGAACGAGTCGAAGGCGCCCGCGACCGCGATGCGGGATTTCTCGAGCTCGGCCGCACGGTGCCGGGCGAGGACCTCGAGAGCTGCCGCCGGTGCCACCGGCATCACCACGTCCTCGTCCCTGTCGACGGCACCGGCCAGGCCTGCGTCCACGAGCTCGGCGTACGCCGTGGCCAGGCCGGGGCCGTCCAGTCCGGCCGCGGCGGCGATCTCGCTCCGCGGCGCGGGGGCCAGCTCCAGCAGGGTGAGGTACGCCTGGGCCGCCGCCCGACCGACGCCCAGGAGCCGTAGTGCCTCGCCGAGGTTCGCGTTCGTCATGAGTCGCATTATCGACGGCCGCGGCCGGCCGGGCATGGCCGATCTGTGCCAGTGGCACCAGTGGGCGCCGCACGTGGGCGGCGGGGGATAACCTCGCCGAGCCGTCGGCACGTGGCGGCGCTCGACTCCCAGGAAGGCGGACGCAGTGGCGAAAGGCCGTAAGAACGGTTTGTACTCAGAGATCTCCGAGGAACTGTCCGCGTTGATGCGGACGGGGTGGGCGGACACCGAGAGGCGCGAGCTGACGCTCGAGGAACAGGCCCCGTACGCGGCCGCGCGCCGGGCCGCGCTCTCCGCGCGCTTCCCGGGTGAACGGCTCGTGATCCCCTCGGGGAACCTCAAGGTCCGTTCGAACGACGACACCTACCCGTTCCGGCCGTACTCGGGCTATGTGCACATGACCGGCGACCAGGCCCGGGACGGTGCCCTTGTCCTCGAACCCCGTGCGGACGGTGGCCATGACGCCTACTGCTACCAACTCCCGCGGGACAGCAGGGACAACAACGAGTTCTGGACCGGTGCCACAGCGGAACTGTGGATGGGCCGGCGCCGCTCTCTCGCCGAGGCGGAGCGCGTGCTCGGCCTGCCGTGCCGGGACGTCCGCACGGCGGCCGACGATCTGGCAGCCGACTCCGGCACACCGACCCGCATCGTCCGCGGCGTCGACCCGTCCCTGGAGGCCGCCGTCGCCACCGAGGCGGAGCGCGACGCGGTGCTGGAAGAGGCCCTCAGCGATCTGCGCCTCGTGAAGGACGAGTGGGAGATCAAGGAGATCCGCTCGGCCGTCGACTCCACGGTGCGCGGGTTCACGGACGTCGTCGGTGAGCTGTCGCGGGCGATCGCGTCGTCCGAGCGGTGGATCGAGGGCACCTTCTTCCGCCGCGCCCGCCTCGAGGGCAACGCCGTGGGCTATGGCACGATCTGCGCCGCGGGCGAGCACGCCACGATCATGCACTGGACCGACAACGACGGACCGGTGCGCCCCGGGGAGCTGCTCCTGCTCGACGCGGGCGTGGAGTCGCGCACCTTGTACACCGCCGACGTCACACGCACTCTGCCGATCAGCGGCACCTTCACCCCCGTCCAGCGCAGGGTCTACGACGCGGTGTACGAGGCCCAGGAGGCGGGCATGGCGGCCGTCAAGCCGGGCGCCGCGTACCGGGACTTTCATGAGGCGGCCCAGCGTTCCCTGGCGGCGCGGCTGGTCGAGTGGGGTTTCATCGAGGGGCCTGCCGACCGCGCGTACGAGCTGGGTCTCCAGCGCCGTTTCACGATGGCCGGTACCGGTCACATGCTCGGCCTGGACGTCCACGACTGCGCGCAGGCCCGGACCGAGGAGTACGTCGGCGGCGTACTGGAGCCGGGCATGGTGCTCACTGTCGAGCCCGGCCTGTACTTCCAGCCGGACGATCTGACCGTGCCGCAGGAGTGGCGCGGCATCGGCGTACGCATCGAGGACGACTTGCTCGTCACCGCCGATGGTCACGAGAATCTGTCGGGCGGCCTGCCGCGGTCGGCGGACGAGGTCGAGGCGTGGATGGCCCGGTTCGCGGGCTGAGCACATCGAGAACCGTCCCGAGGGCAGGGCTCGCCGTCCGGCGAGCCCTGCCCTCGCGTGAACCGTGAACTCGCAACCTCAAGAGGTGAACGGTGTGGGTTCGAGAGAAGCGCCGAGAGGTGCGACGGAGTTCGGCCAAACTTCAAGTGACATCACGTCAAATTCCGTTGCTCGCAGTCGAGATGATCCCCTCCCCGCTGGGCCGTCCGCGCCGGGCGTCGAGACCCAACCGTTGTACTGTTCCTTCCCTGCTCCGCCCCCGCCCTCCTGTCGCAGGTCAGGCGGTGCGTGCCGGCCGAATCGGGCCGAAGGTGCCGTCTCCGTCGCCGCCGACCGCCGATTCGTCCTTGCCGGATCCCTTGACGACGCCTCGCCCGGAGGTTTAACTCACGTCCTAAATTAAGCCATGAGGCGCCTTCGGAAGTCGAACCGAGCGAACCGGACCCGATCGCACGAGAACGAGCGACGGGACACGGAAGCGAGAGCGGTGTCGGCGTCCGGAGGACTCCTCGCGGTTCTCGACTCCCGGAAAGGGACACCCGGAGCCATGCGCAGCATCCGAGCCGCGGCCGTAGGCGCCGTCACCATGTCTCTCGCCCTTGCCGCCTCGGCCTGCGGAGGCGGTTCGTCGACGGGTGGCGGGTCCAACGACTCGCCGAAGACGCTCACCTACTGGGCCTCCAACCAGGGCGCCAGCATCGAGATCGACAAGAAGGTCCTCCAGCCCGAACTCGACAAGTTCCAGAAGCAGACGGGCATCAAGGTGAAGCTGGAGGTCGTGCCCTGGTCCGACCTGCTGAACCGGATCCTCGCCGCGACCACCTCCGGCCAGGGCCCCGACGTCCTCAACATCGGCAACACCTGGAGCGCCTCCCTCCAGGCCACCGGGGGGCTGCTGCCCTGGGACGCCAAGAACTTCGACAAGATCGGCGGCAAGGACCGCTTCGTCGACTCCGCGCTCGGCTCCACCGGCGCCGAGGGCAAGGACCCGTCCTCCGTACCGCTGTACTCGATGGCGTACGCGCTCTACTACAACAAGCAGATCTTCGCCGACGCGGGCATCTCCAAGCCCCCGGCCACCTGGGACGAACTCGTCGCCGACGGCAAGAAGATCCGGGCCAAGGGCAAGCAGGTCCTCGGCGCCGAGGGCGCGAACGTCTCGGAGAACATCCACCACGTCTTCGTCTTCGCCAAGCAGCACGGTGCCGACTTCTTCACCGCCGACGGCAAGCCCGACTTCACGAGTGACGGCACGGTCGCCGCGGTCAAGCAGTACGTCGACCTGATGGCCAAGGACAAGGCCATCCCGCAGGGCAACGCCGAGTACGCGCAGAACCAGTCGGTCAGCGACTTCGCCAAGGGCAAGACGGCGATGCTGCTGTGGCAGTCCGCCTCCTCCAACCTCAAGTCCCAGGGCATGAGCGCGGACGCCTACGGCATCGCCCCGGTCCCCGTGCGGTCCGGCACCCCCGGCACCGACGCCCAGGTCAACTCGATGGTCGCCGGCATCAACCTCGCCGTCTTCAGGAACACCCACAACCTCGACGGCGCCACGAAGTTCGTGAAGTTCATGACCAGCGACGAGGAGCAGAAGATCCTCAACACGGCCTACACCTCCATCCCGCCGGTCAAGGCCGCCCAGGAGGACCCCGCCTTCAACACCCCGGACAACGCCGTCCTGAAGGAGACCCTCGCCACGAGCGCCGCCGCGCTGCCGCAGGTCGCCGACGAGTCCCAGTTCGAGACGACCGTCGGCACGGCCGTCAAGGAGCTGTTCGCCGACGCGGCCGCCGGACGCACGATCACCACGGAGTCGGTGAAGGCCAAGCTGCTGAAGGCCCAGCAGCAGATGCCGGCGAAGTGAGCGCGGACACCCACATGACGACCACCGCTCCCGCGCACACCGGCGGGACGACGGCGCCCGTGAAGTCACCCGGGGCGGCGCGCGGACCGCGCCGCCCCGGGTGGCTCGGACGTGTCTCGCTGCCGTACCTGCTGCTCCTGCCCGCTCTGCTGCTCGAACTCCTGGTCCACATCGTGCCGATGGTGATCGGCATCGTGATGAGCTTCAAGGAGCTCACCCAGTTCTACATCCGCGACTGGGGCACGGCTCCCTGGTCCGGCCTCGACAACTACCGCATGTCGGTGGACTTCAACGCCCCCGTCGGCGAGGCGCTGCTGCACTCCTTCCTCGTCACCATCGCGTTCACCCTGCTGTCGGTCGGCCTGTGCTGGCTCATCGGCACCGCGGCCGCGATCTGCATGCAGGACACCTTCCGCGGACGCGGCCTGCTGCGCGCCGTGTTCCTGGTGCCGTACGCGCTGCCGGTCTACGCTGCCGTCATCACCTGGGTGTTCATGTTCCAGCACGACAACGGCCTCGTGAACCACGTGCTGCACGACCAGCTGCACCTCACCGACAAGCCCTCGTTCTGGCTCATCGGCGACAACAGCTTCGTCGCGCTGCTGACGGTGTCGGTGTGGAAGGGCTGGCCGTTCGCCTTCCTCATCGTCATGGCCGGACTCCAGAACATCCCGCGCGAACTGTACGAGGCCGCCGCGCTGGACGGCGCCGGTGTCTGGCAGCAGATCCGCCGCATCACCCTGCCGTCCCTGCGGCCCGTCAACCAGGTGCTGGTCCTGGTGCTGTTCCTGTGGACGTTCAACGACTTCAACACGCCGTACGTGCTGTTCGGCAAGGCCGCCCCCGAGGCCGCGGACCTCATCTCGGTCCACATCTACCAGGCCTCGTTCGTCACCTGGAACTTCGGCACCGGCTCCGCCATGTCCGTCCTGCTGCTTCTCTTCCTGCTGGTCGTCACCGGCGGCTACCTCGCGCTCACCTCACGCGGACGGAGGTCCGCCGATGTCTGACACCACCCTCAAGTCCGCGACCACTACGGTCCACCGGTCCCCGATGGCGCCGCCGCGCACCTTCATGTGGACCCGGCGGATCTTCCTCACCCTGCTGACCGGGTTCGTCCTGGTGCCCGTCTACGTGATGGTCTCCAGCTCGCTGAAGCCGCTCGCGGACGTCACCGGCAAGTTCCGGTGGCTGCCGAGCGGCCTGACCTTCCGCCCCTACATCGACATCTGGTCGACGGTCCCGCTCGCCAGGTACTTCGTCAACTCGCTGATCGTGGCTGGCGCCGCGACGGTCTGCTCCGTGGTGATCGCGGTCTTCTCGGCGTACGCCGTCAGCCGCTACAGCTTCCACGGCAAGCGCGTCTTCACGGTCACCGTCCTGTCGACGCAGATGTTCCCGGGCATCCTCTTCCTCCTCCCGCTGTTCCTGCTCTACGTCAACATCGGCAACGCCACCGGCATCGCCCTGTTCGGCTCGCGCGGCGGCCTCATCCTGACGTACCTCACCTTCTCGCTGCCGTTCTCGATCTGGATGCTCATCGGGTACTTCGACTCGGTGCCGCGTGACCTGGACGAGGCGGCGCTGGTGGACGGCTGCGGGCCGCTCGGCGCGCTGTTCCGGGTCGTCGTGCCGGCCGCGATCCCCGGCATCGTCGCCGTCGCCGTGTACGCCTTCATGACCGCCTGGGGCGAGGTGCTCTTCGCGTCCGTCATGACCAACGACACCACCCGCACGCTCGCGGTGGGCCTCCAGGGCTACTCCACGCAGTACGACGTGTACTGGAACCAGATCATGGCCGCCTCGCTCGTCGTCAGCGTGCCCGTGGTCGCCGGGTTCCTGCTGCTCCAGCGCTACCTCGTCGCCGGGCTCACCGCGGGAGCGGTGAAGTGACCGCCAACCTCCCCAGTCTCGAAAGGACTTCCGTGTCCCACGCCATCGACCTCGCCGCACTCCCGCAGGACTTCCGGTGGGGCACGGCCACATCCGCGTACCAGATCGAGGGGGCCGTCGCCGAGGACGGCCGCTCGCCGTCCATCTGGGACACCTTCTCCCACACCCCCGGCAAGATCGACAACGACGACCACGGCGACACCGCCTGCGACCACTACCACCGCTGGCGAGAAGACGTCGCGCTGATGGGCCGACTGGGCGTGAACTCCTACCGGTTGTCGATCGCCTGGCCGCGCGTGATGCCGGACGGCGACGGTCCGGTGAACCCCAAGGGCCTCGACTTCTACGACGAGTTGATCGACGGGCTGCTGGCAGCGGGCATCACCCCCTCCGTCACCCTCTACCACTGGGACCTGCCGCAGGCCCTCCAGGACCGCGGCGGCTGGCCCGAGCGCGAGACCGCCGAGCACTTCGCCGCCTACGCCTCCGTCGTCGCCGAGCGCCTCGGCGACCGGGTGTCCCACTGGACCACCCTCAACGAGCCCCTGTGCTCGGCCTGGATCGGCCACCTCGAGGGCAAGATGGCCCCCGGCCTGACCGATCTGACCGCCGCGGTCCGCGCCTCCTACCACCTTCTTCTCGGCCACGGCCTGGCCGCCCAGGCGATCCGCGCCGTGACGTCCGGCGCCGAGGTGGGCATCGTCAACAACCTCTCCACCGTCTTCCCCGCGAGCGACAGCCCCGAGGACCAGGCCGCCGCCCGCCGCCACGACGGCCACGTCAACCGCTGGTGGCTCGACCCCGTCCACGGCCGCGGATTCCCCGCCGACATGCGCGAGGTCTACGGCGTCGACCTCCCCGAACGCCCCGGCGACCTCGACATCATCGCCGCCCCGCTGGACTGGCTCGGCCTCAACTACTACTTCCCGGCGACGGTGGCCGACGACCCCGACGGGCCGGTGCCCCACGCCCGTTCCGTACGCCGCCCGGACGTGCCCCGCACCGGCATGGACTGGGAGATCGACGCGTCCGGCATCGAGACGCTGCTGCTGCGCCTCACCCAGGAGTACGGCGCGCGCAAGCTCTACGTCACAGAGAACGGCTCCGCCTTCCCGGACACCGTGGGCCCCGACGGCACGGTCGACGACCCCGAGCGCCGGGACTACCTGGTGGGACACCTGGCCGCCTGCGCCTCCGCCGCCCGCAAGGGCGCCCCGCTGGCCGGTTACTTCGCCTGGTCGCTGCTGGACAACTTCGAGTGGGCGTACGGCTACGCCAAGCGCTTCGGCCTCGTCCACGTCGACTACGCCACCCAGGCCCGCACCATCAAGACCAGCGGCCACAGCTACGCGGAGATCGTGCGCGCACACGGGGAGCTGGGACACGGGACCGCCTGACCTCAGCGCGGCCGACTGACGGGCGCGGCCCCTCGCGAGGAGGTGATCCTCCGCGAGGGGCGCGGCCCGCGTAACGGGGCCGGACGGGGGCGAGTGCGGCGGACGGGCTTGGTGCCCCACGACTCGTCCTGGCCGATGGTGTCGAGGGCGCGGGAGATTCGCTCCGCCGTCGATCGGCCGCCGAGGTCGTGCTTCCGGCAGCGGCGGGCACGGTAACGGGCCCGGATCACATCCCCCGTGATCCGGGCCCGTCGGCGTCGTGCGGTTCGCTACGCGGCCCGCGCCGGCTCCAGTACCTCCTCGACCGTGGCGGCCCGCAGCACCCCGCCGGCCTCGGCGGCCGTCCGCAGCCGCGACGTCCGCCACAGCCACAGCACGTCCCGGCCGAACGACCACACCAGCAGGCCCAGCGCCAGCAGCACCACGCCGGCGGTGGCCGGCAGGGGCAGCAGGTCCGATCCGGCGAGCAGCAGGAAGACGCCCTGGAGCGCGGCGACCGTCTTGCGGGCGGTGCTCGGCGGCAGGGGCGCGTTCAGCCAGGGCAGCACGCGGGCGGCGGCGACGAAGACGTAGCGCATACCGCCGATCAGCAGCACCCACGGGCCGAGCATCGTCGAGACGTACACGCTGAGCACCAGGATCAGGAACGCGTCCACCTCCATGTCGAAGCGGGCGCCGAGCGCCGTGGAGGTGCCCGTGCGGCGGGCCACTTTGCCGTCGACGCCGTCCAGGATCAGGGCCACCGCTGTCAGCGCGACCAGCAGCGACACCGGCGGCGCGCTCTCGAAGGAGTCCGCGACCAGGGCCGTCACCCCACCGACGAGAACGGCCCGGCCCAGGGTCACCCGGTTGGCCGGTCCGAAGGAGCGCGGCCGTGACCGGTGCAGGGCCCGGGAGAGCACCGCCCAGGTGGCGACCGCGAAGACCAGGCCGGTCACCCAGCCCGCGGGACCCATGCCGATCGCCGGGCCGAGCAGGGCCAGCAACAGGATCTGAGCGCCCGCTCCCACTACGGTCTCCTGCTGGACCAGCCGTGCGTCGTAAGTGTTGTTCAGGGCCACCGAACACCCTCCGGCGAGTGACAGAGTCGATCAACGCCGCGTACGTTGTCCGCGGCCTGTGCACACCTCGGTACGTGAACAACTTCCCGATCGTTCAGGAGGATTCTTGATGAACCGCTCCGCGCGTTCCTTCTGGCTGACCTCGCCCGGCCGCGGCGAGATACGCCCGACGGACCTTCCGGAGCCCGCTCCGGGCGAGGTGGTCGTCCGCGCGCTGTACTCCGGGATCAGCCGCGGCACGGAGACGCTCGTGTTCCGCGGCCAGGTGCCCGAGAGCCAGTACGACGCCATGCGGGCGCCGTTCCAGGAGGGCGACTTCCCGGGTCCGGTGAAGTACGGCTACCTCAGCGTGGGCGTCGTGGAGGAGGGCCCGCCGGAGCTGGCCGGGCGTACCGTCTTCTGCCTCCACCCGCACCAGAGCCGCTACGTCGTCCCGGCGAGCGCGGTCACCTGCGTGCCGGAGAACGTGCCGGCCGGGCGGGCGGTGCTCGCGGGCACGATCGAGACCGCCGTGAACGCGCTGTGGGACGCCGCGCCCCTGGTGGGCGACCGCATCGCCGTCGTCGGCGGCGGCATGGTCGGCTGCTCGGTGGCCGCCCTGCTGGCCCGGTTCCCCGGCGTGCGCGTGCAACTGGTGGACGCGGACCCGGCCCGCGCCGAGGTCGCCGAGGCCCTCGGCGTGGGCTTCGCGTCGCCCGGGGACGCGCTCGGCGACTGCGACCTCGTGGTGCACGCCAGCGCCACCGAGCAGGGCCTCGCCCGCGCGCTGGAACTGCTCACCCCCGAGGGCACCGTCCTCGAACTGAGCTGGTACGGAGACCGGCGCGTCGCCCTCCCGCTCGGCGAGGCCTTCCACTCCCGTCGGCTCGTCATCCGCAGCAGCCAGGTCGGCACCGTCTCCCCGGCCCGCCGCTCCAGCCGCACGTACGCCGACCGGCTGGCCCTCGCGCTCGACCTGCTCGCCGACCCGGCGCTCGACGCCCTCGTCACCGGGGAGAGCGCGTTCGAGGAACTGCCTCAGGTGATGCCGAGGCTCGCCTCCGGGGAGATCCCGGCGCTGTGCCACCGGGTCAGGTACGGCGACCGATCATGACGGATCGTCCGGTCGGGGACGGCAAGAGCGCCTGACCTTGAGAAAAGAGTGAGAAGTCACTGAACAACGGGAAGCGGTCAGCCGTACTACACGGCATCCCCCGGCAGGCACCGGCCGGGGACCAGACGCGCCGCACCTGGAGGGTCGTCCGTTGTTCAGCATCACCGTCCGCGATCACATCATGATCGCCCACAGCTTCCGCGGCGAGGTCTTCGGGCCCGCGCAGCGTCTGCACGGCGCCACGTTCCTCGTGGACGCCACCTTCCGGCGCGAGCAGCTGGACGACGACAACATCGTCGTCGACATCGGACTGGCCACGCAGGAACTGGGCGCCGTGGTGGCGGAGTTGAACTACCGCAACCTCGACCACGAGCCCGACTTCGCCGGCATCAACACCTCCACGGAGTTCCTGGCCAAGGTCATCGCCGACCGGCTCGCCGAACGCATCCACAAGGGCGCCCTGGGCGAGGGTGCCAAGGGCCTGGCCGGCCTCACCGTCACCCTCCACGAGTCGCACGTCGCCTGGGCGAGTTACGAGCGTGCGCTGTGACCGAGACGACTGTCCATCGCCCCTCGCCCCTGACCTACCTGCCCGCGCAGCGCGCCGGCTCGGAGAACGTCGGGATCATCCCCATGTCCCTGCGCACCGTGCACTTCGTCCTGCCGGGCGGCGTCGACGACCCGGCCACCCCGAGCGGCGGCAACGCCTACGACCGCCGGGTGAGCCTGGACCTGCCCGGCTTCGGCTGGCAGGTCCAGGCCCATCCCGTGAACGGCGACTGGCCCCGCCCCGACGCCGAGGCCCGAGCGGAACTTACCCGCGTCCTGCGCGAGTTGCCGGACGGCGCCGTCGTCCTCCTCGACGGGCTGGTCGCCTGCGGCGTGCCCGAGACCGTCGTGCCCGAGGCCGAGCGGCTGCGCCTGGCCGTCCTCGTCCACCTGCCGCTCGGCGACGAGACGGGACTCGACCCGGCCGTGGCCGCGGAACTCGACGCCAGGGAACGCCAGGTGCTGCGCGCGGTGGCCGCCGTCGTCGCCACCAGCGACTGGGCGGTACGCCGCCTCGTCTCCCACCACGGCCTCGCCCCCGAGCGGGTCCACGCCGCCGCCCCCGGCGCCGACATCGCGCCCCTCGCCCCCGGCACCGACGGGGTCTCGCAGCTGCTGTGCGTCGCCTCGGTCACCCCGCGCAAAGGGCAGCACCGGCTGGTGGAGGCACTGGCCGCGGTCACCGACCTGCCGTGGAGCTGCACCTGCGTCGGCGCGCTCACCCAGGACCCCGCCTACGTCGACCGGCTGCGCGGCCTGATCGCGGAGCACGGTCTGCAGGACCGTTTCCACCTGGCCGGACCTCGCGCCGGAGCCGAGCTCGACGCCAGCTACGCCGCCGCCGACCTGATGGTCCTCGCCTCCTACGCGGAGACGTACGGCATGGCCGTCACCGAGGCCCTCGCGCGGGGCATCCCGGTGCTCGCCACCGACGTCGGCGGGGTGGGCGAGGCGGTCGGCCGCGCCCCCGACGGCGGGGTGCCCGGCATCCTCGTACCGCCGGAGGACCCCGCGGCCCTCGCCGCCGAACTGCGCGGCTGGTTCGGCGAGGCCGACGTGCGGCGCCGGCTGAAGTCCGCCGCACGCGGCCGGCGCGCCGCCCTCGACGGCTGGGCCAACACCGCCCGCAGCCTGGCCGGAGTGCTCGGCCGGCTGCCGAAGGAACCCCGGAGGGCGGCATGACCACACCGGACACGTCCACGGAGACCGCCGGGCTCACCGGCACCATCCCGGTCCAGCCCGGCCCGCGGGAGCGGTCCGCCCCCGCCACGGGCGTGGCAGGGCGGTCGCTCCCGGACGCGGCGCGGCTCGCAGGAAAGGAACTCTCGGACATGGCGGATTCCGGCGCTCTCTCCCCACTTGCGGCTCAGGACACCGTGTCCCCGGAGGTGATTCCGGGGGCCGGGCCCGCTCAGCGGCCCGGTGAGCGGGCCACCGTGAGGCTTCGGGAGGACGAGGCGCACGAGGAGCCGCCCCGGTACGCGCCCGAGTGGCTGCAGCTCCGCGAGGCTGCGGACGCCACCGCGCGGGCCACCGAGCTGCTCGATCCGCTGCGGATCCGGCTGGCGAACCTGCCGATCCGGCACGGTGGGCTCGTCGTGCACGACCTGGGGTGCGGCACCGGCTCGATGGGCCGCTGGCTCGCCCCCCGGCTGGACGGCGCCCAGCACTGGGTCCTGCACGACCGCGACCCCTACCTGCTGCACTTCGCGGCCGTGGCCTCCCCGCGCGCCGCCGCCGACGGCAGCCGGGTCACCGTGGAGACTCGGCGCGGCGACGTGGCCCGGCTCACCCCGGACGCCCTGTCCGGGGCGTCCCTGGTCACGGCCTCGGCGCTGCTGGACGTCCTGACCCGCGAGGAGATGGACACCCTCGCCGCGGCCTGTGCCGGAGCGGGCTGCCCGGCGCTGCTGACGCTCTCGGTGGCCGGCCGGGTCGAACTGACCCCGGCCGATCCGCTGGACGCCGAGATCACCGAGGCGTTCAACGCCCACCAGCGGCGTACGGGACTGCTCGGTCCCGACGCGGTCGAGGTGGCCTGCGAGGCCTTCGCCGCACACGGCGCCACCGTACGGGTGCACCCGAGCCCCTGGCGGCTCGGACCCGACCAGCGCGAACTGACCGCGCAGTGGCTGCGCGGCTGGGTCGGCGCGGCCGTCGAACAGCGTCCCGAGCTGAAGCCGCGCGCCGACCGCTACCTCGCCGACCGTCTGGAGGCCTGCGCGGCGGGGGAGTTGCAGGTGGTCGTGCACCACAACGACCTCCTGGCGCTGTCCCGGCCGACGGACCGTGCCGCATGAGCGCCCAGACGGTGGACGCACCTCGCGTGCGCGACAGGGAGGCGGGTGCGGGGGAGGGGGCGTCCAACGCGTCCCGTGCGCACGGCACATCCGCCGACGACCGCGCTCGCACCCCTCTCGCCGCCGCGCTCTCCCGCCTCAACACCCGGGCCGCGCGCACCCACTTCGGCACCGTCGCCGGAGTCGCCATCCTCGCCGTCCTGCTGTGGCGGCTGGGCACCGGTGTCTTCCTCGACGGGCTGCGGCGGATCGACACGCCGACGCTCCTCGTGGCGCTCGGCATCGGGCTGGTTACCACCGTGTTCAGCGCCTGGCGCTGGCAGTTGGTGGCCCGCGGACTGCGCATCCGGCTGCCGCTCGGCCCTGCGGTGGCGGACTACTACCGTGCGCTGTTCCTGAACGCGGCGCTGCCCGGCGGTGTCCTGGGCGACGTGCACCGGGCGGTGCGGCACGGGCAGAGCGCCGGCGACCTGGGGCGCGGCGTGCGGGCCGTCGTCCTCGAACGGGTCGCCGGGCAGATCGCGCTCGCCGTCACCGGCGCGGCCGTCCTGCTCGCCCTGCCGTCCCCCGTGCGCGACCAGACGCGGCACTTCGTGGCGCTGCTCGCGTTCGCCGCCGCCGGCGCGTTCGCCATCGTCCTCGCCCTGCGGATGAACCGCGCGCCCTCGCGGCGTGGACAGGCCCTGCGCCGCGCCCTCGCCGAGGCCCGCGAGGGGCTGCTGTCCCGCCGCAACGGGCCGGGCGTCGCGCTGTCCTCGGCCGTCGTCCTGGCCGGGCACATCGTGATGTTCGTGGTCGCCGCGCACGTCGCCGGCCCCGCGGCCCCGGTGCTCGTGCTGCTGCCCCTGGCGGTCCTCGCGCTGGTCGCCATGGGACTGCCGCTGAACGTCGGCGGGTTCGGGCCCCGCGAGGGCGTGGCCGCCTGGGCGTTCGGCGCGGCCGGACTCGGCGCGAGCACCGGAGTGACCGTGGCCGTGGTGTACGGGGTGCTCAGCTTCGTCGCCAGCCTGCCGGGGGCGCTCGTCCTCGTCGTCCGCTGGTACACCGCGATGCGCGCAGGGTCCCGCCCCGCCGAACCCGCCCCGGAACCCGGCCGCGCGTCCGACGGGGACTATCCGCGTCCGCTCTCCGGCAATCCGGGGTCCTCGGAAGTGAGCAGCGAGAAATACGGACCGAAGGCGGCCGCAAGGCCGTTCAGCAGTTCCTCGCCCTTTTCCGCGGAACCCAGGGAGGGACGCCCGATGACACCCGATTCGGTATAGGCGGACATTCCGGTGGTGAGCAGATGCCGCCGGTCGTCCGCGACGAAATCGGCGGACTCGTGACCGGCCCGGACCATTTCCGGATGAGCGTGCAGAAGAATGGAGGTCTCGATTTCCCCCGCGTGCATGTCGGTGAGCGGCGAGGTGCGCACCCCGGCCGCGTCGAGGGCCGTCTGCCAGTCCTCCGCCGCGGGGAACAGCGCGAGGCGCTCACCGCGCGCGGAGCCCTCCTGAACGACGTTGCCCAGCACGTAGTTTCCGCCGTGACCGTTGACGACCACCAGGGCCTCGACGCCGGAGCGGCGCAGTGAGTCCGCGATGTCCCGCACCACCGCATGAAGGGTCACGGAGGAGATGCTGACGGTTCCCGGCCAGGCGGCGTGCTCGTGCGAGCAGGAGATCGTCACCGGTGGAAGGAGGTGCACCGGGTACGCGTCGGCGATCCGGCGTGCGATGGCGCAGGCGACCAGTGTGTCGGTCGCCAACGGGAGGTACGGTCCGTGCTGTTCGAAACTGCCCACCGGCAGGACGGCCACCTGCCGTGAGAGGTCCGCCCCCCGCGCCCGTGCGTCTTGCGTGGTGTCCGCCGGCAACGGACCATGTGCCGTCGGCCTCGGCCGCGTTTCCGAACCACTCATTGTTTTCCGGCCCTTCGTCTCTGCTTAGGAATCAGATCATGACAGAAGACCTCGCCGTACTCGGCAAGAAGTCGTCCCGGCGCACTGGTGTGGAGCGCGTCGTGAATGCCCCGCTGCCCACCGTGTACGGGCAATTCCAGGCGGTCGGCTACCTGGACCACGACCGCGGCGACGAACAAGTCGCCCTGGTGCACGGTGACATCGGAACCGACCGGGTCCTGGTGCGGCTGCACTCGGAGTGCCTCACCGGGGACGCGTTCGGCTCCCAGCACTGCGAGTGCGGCGACCAGCTCGCCGCCGCGCTGCGCGCCGTCGTCGCCGAAGGCAGCGGCATCGTCGTCTACTTGCGAGGCCACGAGGGCCGCGGCATCGGGCTGCTCGCCAAGCTGCGGGCGATGGCCCTGCAGGCGGAGGGCCTGGACACGGTCGAGGCCAACCTCGCGCTCGGCCTGCCCGTCGACGCCCGCGACTACGGCGTGGCCGCCGGGATGCTGCACGACCTGGGTGTGCGCTCGGTGCGCCTGATGTCCAACAACCCGCGCAAGCGTGAGGCGTTGGTCCAGCACGGCATCCAAGTCGCCGAGACGGTACCGCTGCTGATCCCGCCGTGCGAGAGCAACATCACCTACCTGCGCACCAAGCGGGAGCGGCTCGACCACCACCTGCCCCACCTGGACGCGGTGGCGCACCTGTCCTGAGCCGCGCGGCCCGGCACCGCACGACGGCCCCACCCGGGCCGGGACGCACCCGGCCGGCAGCCGGCGACGAAGCGGGAAACCCGGCGGGCGACCGCCGGGATCCCCCGCCCACTTCGCCCCGGACCCGGGGGTGGGGAAGCGGCCACGGGGAATGCGCGGCCCGGCCCCGCTGGTTGACCGGAGTATGACTCAGGACACGCCGTACGACGCCGCACAGGAAGCCCTGCTCGCGCTGCTCTCGGAAAGCCGCGGCGGGGTACTGGTCACGCTCAAGCGGGACGGCCGGCCCCAGCTTTCGAACGTCGCGCACGCCTACGACCCGGACGGGCGGGTCATCCGCGTCTCGCTCACCGACGACCGCGCCAAGACCCGCAATCTGCGCCGGGACCCGCGGGCGTCCTACCACGTCACCAGCCCGGACCGGTGGGCCTACACGGTCGCCGAGGGCACCGCGGACCTGTCACCGGTCGCCGCGGACCCGTACGACGAGACCGTCGAGGAACTGGTACGCCTCTACCGGGAGATCCTCGGCGAGCACCCCGACTGGGACGACTACCGCGCCACCATGGTCCGCGACCGCCGCCTGGTGCTCCGCCTGCGGGTGGACCGGGCCTACGGCATCCCCAAGCGCGCCGCCGACGGGTGAGACGGGAGCGGGGCCGGGGCGGCACCCGTACCCGTACGGCTCTCGATCGCCCGCAGGACCGCCACCATGTCCTGGCCGCCGTGGCCGAGCGACACGGTCTCCTCGAACAGGGCGTGGCACACGTCGAGCAGCGGTGAGGCGGTGCCGGACGCGCGTGCGGCCTCGGCGATCAGCCGGTTGTTCTTCAGCACGTCGAGGGCGGCGGCCTGGACGTCGAAGTCCCCGGACAGCAGCTTGGGCGCCTTCATCCGCGAGACCGGGCTGGCCATCGGGCCCGCGTCGAGGACGTCGAGGAACAGGCGCGGGTCGAGCCCCTGCCGCTCGGCGAAGTGGAACGCCTCGGTGAGTCCGGTCACCAGCGTGATCAGGAACAGGTTCACCGACAGCTTCGTCAGCAGCGCGCCCGGTGCGGGGCCGCACACGAACGTCTCCCGGCACAGCGGAGCGAGCAGCGGCCGTACGGTCCGTACCGCTCGCTCGTCACCGGCCAGCATCGCCACCAGCGCGCCGTTCTCCGCCGGTACGCGGGAGCCGGAGACGGGCGCCTCGACATAGCTTCCGCCCGCTTCTCGTACGTCGGCCTCCAGGGCGCGTGAGTACGCGGGCGAGGTGGTGCCCATGTGGACGACCACCCGTCCCGCGACGCGTGCGGCGAAGTCCGGCGCGCCGCGGCCGAGGGTCGCGTCGACGGCGGCGTCGTCCGCCAGCATCAGGAGCACCACGTCCGAGCGGGCGAACAGCTCGCCGGGGTCCGCCGCGACCTGGGCGCCGGCCGCGCGCAGCGGAGCGGTACGGGAGGCCGTGCGGTTCCACACGGTGAGGGGACTGCCGGAGCGGGCCAGCCGGAGTGCCATGGGCTGCCCCATGACTCCGAGACCGATGAAGCCGACGTTCACGAGGACCGCCCTGAGGTTCGGGACCGTTCTATGACGGCGGTCATAGTAGCGCCGCTCATGACGGCGGTCATAGGGTGGGGCGCGAGACGCGTACGGAGCCGGGAGGCCGACGATGACGGGCACCGAGCGGGGGCCGCGTGAGCGGATGGTGTTCAGCGCGGCCCAGCTCATCCGGCGCGACGGTGTGGGCGCGACCGGGATGCGGGAGGTGGCCGCCCACGCCGGGGCGCCCCGCGGATCCCTCCAGCACTACTTCCCGGGCGGCAAGGAACAGCTGGTCAACGAGGCGGTGGCGTGGGCCGGCCGGTACGCGGGCCGGCGCGTCGCGCGCTTCATGGCGGGCATGGCCGAGCCGACGCCGGGCGGGCTGTTCGCCGCGATGGTCGGGCAGTGGACCGACGAGTACGAGACGGCCGGCTCCCTCGCGGGGTGCCCGGTCGCCGCGGCGACGGTGGACTGCGCCTCGACCCGCGCGTCCACCCGGGAGGCGACCGCCGCCGCGTTCACGGCCTGGCGGTCGCCGGTCGCCGAGGCCCTGACGAGCATGGGCGTACCACCCGAACGGGCCGAGCCCCTGGCCACCCTGATGATCAGCTCCCTGGAAGGCGCGATCATCCTCTCCCGCGCCGAAGGAAACGTGGACCCCCTGAAAACGGTGTCCCACGAACTGGCCCCGCTCCTGAACGCGGCCGTGCCCTAGCCGCGCCTGCTCCCGCCCGTGCCGTGGTACGGCGTAGCCGGTGCCCGTGCGGCCGGTGGTGCGGTGCTCCGAGCGCTGCCCGCGCGTCGCCTCCGAGCCAGGCGCACGGACGCCTGGGCCGGCGAGTCGAACGCGGGCGGCGGAACCAGAACCCGGCGCCCGGTGGCGGTGGGGAGGCGCCACAGCGCCCCGGACGCGCCTCTGCGCTCGGCGGGACCCCCGAAAGACACCTGCGCGTTGCGCGCGCGACGGTGTGGCGCCTGAACGTGGCCTTGCGCTCGGCAGGGCCGTGCCTGCGCCCGGCGGTGCGTCTTCGTCGAACACGCCTGCGCGCCCGGCGGTGCGGTGGCCCGGACGCGGTTCTGCGTTCGGCGGGGTACTCCCGTGGTACTCGCGCCCGGCGGGGAGGCGCCCCGGACACGCCCGTGCGTGCGGCAGCGCGGCCCCCGCCGCCTCGCTCGCCGCGGGCACGTCCTGGGCGGCGGGCCGGGGTCAGGGCTTCTTCGGCTCGTCCGTCTGCGTCGCCTCCACCGCGTGGCCGCCGAACTGGTTGCGCAGGGCCGCGACCATCTTCATCTGGGGGGAGTCGTCCTGGCGGGAGGCGAAGCGGGCGAAGAGGGCGGCGGTGATCGCCGGCATCGGCACGGCGTGGTCGATGCCCGCCTCCACCGTCCAGCGGCCCTCGCCGGAGTCCTCCGCGTAGCCGCGCAGCTTCTTCAGGTGCTCGTCGTCGTCCAGGGCGTCGACGGCGAGGTCCAGGAGCCAGGAGCGGATGACGGTGCCCTGCGTCCAGGAGCGGAACACCTCGCGCACGTCGGTGACCGAGTCCACGGTCTCAAGGAGCTCCCAGCCCTCGGCGTAGGCCTGCATCATCGCGTACTCGATGCCGTTGTGGACCATCTTCGCGAAGTGCCCCGCGCCCACCTTGCCCGCGTGCACGAAGCCGTACGGGCCCTCCGGCTTGAGCGCGTCGAAGATCGGCTTCAGCCACCGGACGTGCTCCTCGTCGCCGCCCACCATCAGCGCGTAGCCGTTCTTCAGGCCCCACACGCCCCCGGAGACGCCCGCGTCGACGAAGCCGACGCCCCGCGCGTGCAACTGCTTGGCGTGCTTCTCGTCGTCCGTCCACCGGGAGTTGCCGCCGTCGACGACGATGTCGCCGGGTTTGAGCAGCGTCGCCAGCTGGTCGATGGCCCCCTGGGTGGCCCCGCCGGCCGGCACCATCACCCAGACCACGCGCGGTGCCTCCAGCCGGTCCACGAGATCGACCAGGCCGTCCACGTCGGACAGCTCCGGATTGCGGTCGTAGCCCACCACGGTGAGGCCGGCGTTGCGGAGACGTTCCCGCATGTTGCCGCCCATCTTGCCGAGGCCGACGAGACCCAACTGCATCGATGCCATCTCAGCTCACTTCCTGGATGTCGGACATTCAGACGGTCTCCTTGGCGCCCTCGCCGCGCAGCGCGACGGCGTACATCTCGTCGGCGTCGAGGCGGCGCAGCTCCTCGGCGATGAGCTCGGAGAGAGGACGGACCTTCAGCGCGAGGGTGCGCGGCGGCTGGCCCGGCAGGGTCAGCGTGGCCAGCGGGCCCTCGGGCCGGTCGATGACGATCTCCCCGTTGTCGGTGCCCAGCCGTACGGCCGTGACGACCGGTCCGCCGGACACCACACGGTCCGTCCGCACGCCCAGCCGGGCCTCCAGCCAGCGGGCCAGCAGCTCCGCGCTCGGGTTCTCCGCCTCTGCCTCCACGGCCGCCGAGGTCACCCGCACCCGGGCCTGGTCCAGGGCCGCGGCCAACATCGAGCGCCAGGGGGTGAGCCGGGTCCAGGCGAGGTCGGTGTCGCCGGGAGCGTAGGTGCGCACGCGCGCCTGGAGAATCTCCAGCGGGCGTTCCACGGCATACAGGTCGGTGATCCTGCGCTGCGCCAGCCTGCCCAGCGGATCCTGCGCCGGGTTCTCGGGCGCGTCCACCGGCCACCAGACGACGACCGGCGCGTCCGGCAGCAGCAGCGGCAGCACCACCGAGTCGGCGTGCTCGGACACCTCGCCGTAGGTGCGCAGCACGGCCGTCTCGCCCGTGCCCGCCTCGGAGCCCACCCGTACCTCCGCGTCCAGCCGGGAGTGCGTGCGGTCGCGCAGGGTGCGGGCGTGCCGCCTGACGACGAGCAGGGTGCGCGAGGGGTGCTCGCGCGAGGCCTCCTCGGCGGCCTTCAGTGAGTCGTAGGCGTTCTCCTCGTCCGTGACGATGACCATCGTCAGGACCATGCCCACGGCGGGTGTGCCGATGGCTCGGCGGCCCCGTACCAGCGCGTTGTTGATCTCTCCTGCGGTGGTGTCGGTCAGGTCGATCTTCATGGCCTGCGCCAGCTCCGTCCGTCTCGTGCGAGCATCTCGTCGGCTTGCGGCGGACCCCATGTGCCCGCCGGGTACTGCGCCGGCCTGCCGTGGTCGTCCCAGTACGCCTCCACCGGGTCGAGGATCTTCCACGACTCCTCGACCTCCTGGGGCCGCGGGAACAGGTTGGCGTCGCCGAGCAGTACGTCCAGGATGAGGCGTTCGTAGGCCTCCGGGCTGGACTCCGTGAAGGACTCGCCGTAGGCGAAGTCCATCGTCACGTCCCGGATCTCCATGGAGGTGCCCGGCACCTTCGAACCGAACCTGACCGTCATGCCCTCGTCCGGCTGGACGCGGATCACGATCGCGTTCTCGCCCAGCTCCTCGGTGGCGGTGGAGTCGAAGGGGGAGTGCGGGGCCCGCTGGAAGACCACCGCGATCTCGGTCACCCGGCGGCCCAGGCGCTTTCCGGCGCGCAGGTAGAACGGGACTCCGGCCCAGCGGCGGTTGGCGATCTCCAGGCGCAGCGCCGCGTACGTGTCGGTCTTCGACCGCGGGTCGATGCCGTCCTCCTGGAGGTAGCCGACGACCTGCCCGCCGCCCTGCCAGCCGTTCGTGTACTGGGCGCGCACGGTGTGGTGGCCCAGGTCCTCGGGCAGCCGCACCGATTTCAGCACCTTCAGTTTCTCGGTGAGCAGCGCCTCGGCGTCGAAGGCGATGGGTTCCTCCATCGCGGTGAGCGCCATGAGCTGCAGCAGGTGGTTCTGGATGACGTCGCGGGCGGCGCCGATGCCGTCGTAGTAGCCGGCGCGGCCGCCGATGCCTATGTCCTCGGCCATGGTGATCTGCACATGGTCGACGTAGGACCGGTTCCAGACCGGCTCGTACATCTGGTTGGCGAAGCGCAGGGCCAGGATGTTCTGGACGGTCTCCTTGCCCAGGTAGTGGTCGATGCGGAAGACCTGCTCCGGATCGAACACCTCGTGCACGATCCGGTTCAGCTCCCGGGCGCTGGCGAGATCGTGACCGAACGGCTTTTCGATGACCGCCCGCCGCCAGGAGCCCTTCGGACCCTCCGCCAGCCCGTGCTTCTTCAGCTGCTGGACGACCTTGGGGAAGAACCTCGGCGGTACGGAGAGATAGAAGGCGAAGTTGCCGCCCGTGCCGCGGGAGGAGTCCAGGTCCTCCACCGCCGCGCGCAGGTGCTTGAACGCCGTGTCGTCGTCGAAGTCGCCGGGGACGAACCGCATGCCCTCGGAGAGCTGCTGCCAGACCTCCTCGCGGAACGGCGTGCGCGCGTGCTGCTTGACGGCCTCGTGCACCACCTCGGCGAAGTCCTGGTCCTCCCAGTCCCGCCGGGAGAATCCGACCAGGGAGAAGCCCGGGGGCAGCAGTCCGCGGTTGGCCAGGTCGTAGATGGCCGGCATCAGCTTCTTGCGGGACAAGTCCCCGGTGACGCCGAAGATCACCAGCCCGGACGGCCCCGCGATCCGCGGCAGCCGCCGGTCCCTGGTGTCACGCAGTGGATTCCCCCAATCGGCCGCGGCCCCCACCGGCACCCGGACGTCGGACGCCTGGTCCTTCCTGGGGCCGGAGGCCGCGGTCGGGCCGGAGGCCGCGGTCCCAGTGGGGGCTGCGGCCACCGACCCCTGCGCCCGGGTGTGCGTCGCCGTCGGTGCCTTGCTGTCCGTGGGGCCGGCGCTCGGGGTCGTGGGCTTCGCGGCCGCGGTCGGTGCCCGGCCGCGGGCGGCCGGTGGGCCGGAGGCCGCCGCCCGGGAGGCATGCGCCGCCGCCTCGGTGGGCTTCTTGCTCATTCCGAGTCAACTCCCTTGCTGTCGAGGGGCCTGGCCACCGCCTCCGGCGGGTTGCCCTGCGGCTGGTGATCACCGTGCCGGGCGTGACCGGTTCGTGCGTCTGCGGAGTGTCCTCGTAATACAGGGTGTCCTCGTACGGGGGATCCCTCACCTCGATCCGCGGATCCGCCCGCGCCCGCGGCCGACCGGCACTCCGGGGCTGTCACGGTCAGGGCTGCTTCGGTCACAGTGAGCGTCTTCCATGCAGCGTTCGGATCATGCACGCGACGTGCGGGCACCGATGACGCACGGGCCCGCGACATGCGGGCCCGCGACATGCGGGCCCGCGACATGCGGGCCCGCGACATGCGGGCCCGCCCCACGCCGGCGCCCCCGCCACTACACGCCACCGGGGCCCCACGCGTGTGCGTGGAGCCCCGGTGTCCGGACCTGCGTGCCGGTCAGTGACCGAAGTCGAACCAGTTGACGTTCACGAAGTCCGCCGGCTGGCCGCTGCTGAAGGTGAGGTACACGTCGTGGGTGCCGGTCACCGGGCTGATGTTCGCCGGGACCGTCCTCCAGGACTGCCAGCCTCCGGTGTTGGCCAGCGCGAAGCTGCCGACGGGCGCGTTGCCGCGGTTGTCCAGGCGTACCTCGACCAGTCCGCTGACTCCCGGCGCGGCGCCGCTGGCGACCCGCGCGTAGAACTGCCGGGCCGCGGTGGAGCCGAAGTTCACGCCCTTGTAGAGGGTCCAGTCGCCGTTCGAGACGGCGCCGATGTTCTGGCCGCCGCCCGTGTCGGTGGTCGTCTCGGTGATGACGCCGCTCTGGCTGTCGTAGGACTCGGCCTGGATGGGGCTGTAGGCGTCCCGGTTGCCGGTCGGAGGAGGTGTGGTACCGCTCCCACCGCCGGAGGACTGGAGCACCTGCACATAGTCCACGGTCATCGGGTGGCCGGGTTCGGTGCCGCCGTCCGGGCCGCCGCCGAACGCGCCGGGGAAGCCGCCGCCCATCGCCACGTTCAGGATGACGAAGTACCCGTGGTTGGTGGCGTTGGCCCACGTCGCCGCGTCCACGTCGTTGGACCGCACGGTGTGGAAGTTGACGCCGTCGACGTAGAAGCGGATCTGCTCGGGGCTGGTCGACCTGTCCCACTCCATGGCGTACGTGTGGAAGCCGGCCTGGCAGGTGCTGCCCGTGCACGAGGTCGAACCGCCGAGGCCCGTCGTCTCCTTGCACGGCCCGTCCGGGTTGGTGCCGCAGTGCATGGTCGCCCAGTTGGTGTTGAGTCCCTGGACGTTCTCCATGATGTCCAGTTCGCCGACGCCGGGCCAGTTCCAGTAGTTGCCGCGGAAGGGCGCGCCCAGCATCCAGAAGGCGGGCCAGTACCCCTTGGCGGCGGCGCCGGTGACGTTGGGCATCTGGACGCGGGCCTGCACGCGCAGCTTGCCGCCGGCCGGGGGCTGGAAGTCGGTGCGCTTGGTCTCGATGCGGCCCGAGGTCCAGTTGCCGGCGGCGTCCCGGCGCGGCGTGATGAGCAGGTTTCCGTTGCCGTCGAGGGAGACGTTGCTGGTGCTGGACGTCATCGTCTCGATCTCGCCGGTTCCCCAGTTGGCGGCGCCGCCCGGGTAGGAAGTACCGGTGTCGTACTGCCAGTTGGCCGTGTTGACGCCGGTGCCGGCCGGGCCGTCGAACTCGTCGAGGAAGACCTGGGTCCAGCCCGACGGGGGCGTGGGGGCGGAGGCGTTCGCGGGCAGGATGCCGGCGGTGGCGGCGGCCGCCGCCAGGCCGAGCGTGCCGAGGGCGGCGACGAGCGCGCGCCGCACGGAACGTCTGCGGCGCGTGGCGGCGGGCGCGACGGGGGGTTCACTCATGAGGGGTGCCTCTCGGGTACGGAGTGGGGGTGCTCGATGCCGTGCTCGAACATGTACGGGGAGGTCTTGAGAGCGCTTTGCGGGGAGTGCCTTGAGAGCGCTCTCATCATGTGGTGCGCGGCCAATGTGCCCCCGGGCTCCGCCACCGTCAAGAGTTAAAACGAAGAAAGTCCTTGCGCGGATTGGGAGTTCAAGGCTTCACCCAACAGAAGGGACGTCCGACGTGTCCCCGCCCGGCCTCGCCGCCTCCGGGGGCGGGCGTGGACGTAGGGTGCAGGCGTGAGGCTGACGATTCTGGGCGGCGGCGGATTCCGTGTGCCGCTGGTGTACGGGGCGCTGCTCGCCGACCGCGCCGAGGGCCGGGTCACCGAGGTCGTCCTGCACGACCTGGACGCCGGGCGGCTGTCCGCGGTCAGCAGGGTGCTGACCGAACAGGCCGCCGGAGTGCCCGACGCGCCCGTGGTGCGGGCCACCACCGACCTGGACGAGGCCCTGCGCGGCGCGGACTTCGTGTTCTCCGCCATCCGGGTCGGCGGCCTGGAGGGGCGCGCGGAGGACGAACGGGTGGCGCTCGCCGAGGGGGTGCTCGGCCAGGAGACGGTGGGCGCGGGCGGCATCGCCTACGGACTGCGCACCGTGCCCGTCGCCGTCGGGATCGCCCGTCGGGTGGCCCGGCTGGCGCCCGACGCCTGGGTCATCAACTTCACCAACCCGGCCGGACTGGTCACCGAGGCCATGTCACGGCATCTCGGCGACCGGGTGATCGGCATCTGCGACTCGCCCGTCGGTCTCGGCCGGCGCGTCGCCCGCGTGCTCGGCGCGGACCCGGGACGGGCGTGGATCGACTACGTCGGCCTCAACCACCTCGGCTGGCTGCGCGGACTGCGCGTGGCCGGCCGCGACGAACTCCCGCGCCTGCTCGCCGACCCCGAACTGCTCGGCTCCTTCGAGGAGGGCAGGCTCTTCGGCGCCGACTGGCTCCGGTCGCTGGGCGCGATCCCCAACGAGTACCTGCACTACTACTACTTCAACCGCGAGGCCGTACAGGCTCACCAGGAGCCCGGGAAGACCCGCGGCGCCTTCCTGCGCGACCAGCAGGCCGGGTTCTACGAGGAGTTGCGGGACCCGAAGGCCGCCGCCCTCCCGGCCTGGAACCGCACCCGCGCCGAGCGCGAGGCCACCTACATGGCGGAGAACCGCGAGGCGGCGGGGGCGGGGGAGCGGGAGGCCGACGACCTCTCCGGCGGCTACGAGAAGGTCGCCCTCGCCCTGATGCGGGCCATCGCACGCGACGAGCGCACCACGCTGATCCTCAACGTCCGCAACCGGGGCACCCTTTCGGTGCTGGACGCCGAGGCCGTCGTGGAGGTGCCCTGCCTGGTCGACGCGAACGGCGCGCACCCGGTCTCGGTCGACCCGCTGCCCGGGCACGCGACCGGGCTGGTCTGCGCGGTCAAGGCGGTCGAGCGCGAGGTGCTCGCCGCGGCCGGGTCGGGCTCCCGCGCGACGGCCGTGAAGGCCTTCGCGCTGCACCCGCTGATCGACTCCGTGAACGTGGCCCGCCGCCTCGTCGACGGCTACCTCGCCGTCCACCCGGGCCTGGCGTATCTGCGATGAAGCGGGCCGCCGCGCGGCGGCCCGTGACCAAGGGGGAATGACGTGACCGTCACATGGCGAAGCGCCGTGTCCTACGCGCTCGTCGTTGTGGTGCTGTCCTGGCTGACCGGGGCGGCCGTGGACCTGGCGTGGACAGCCGCTTTCGCCGGCGGCCTCGGGGGATGGGTCTCCCTCTGGGCGACGGACCCGTGGAACGCGGTCTTCGTCGTGGCCGCCACCGCGTCCCTGACGCTGACCAGGGGGCTGCTGTCCGCGCTGCCGCGCGTGCGCGCGGTCCTGGTCGACGGGTTCGTCTACCTGGCGACGCTGCTGGCCTGTTCGGGGCTGTCGGCCTGGGCCGGCGGCGAGGACGCCCCGGCGGACACCGCGTCCATGATGGCGGTCTACTCGCTGTTCACGCTGCAACTCCCGGCGGCGTGGCTGCTGTGCGTGTGGCGGACGGGGCGACTGGAGGTCGTTCTCAGCCGGGCCTGAGAGCCCGGCTTGCCGGGCCGGTCGGTCGCTCCCCCGTAGTGCGACCGACCGTCCCGTCCCCCGTTCCCCCGTGGTCCCCCGTCTTCCCCGTTGCCCCCCACCTTTGAGAGTCGCTGGTCGGGGCCCTGATACACCCCGGGCGGAAAATTTCCGGAAGAAGTTCCGGAGGAAGTCCCGCACGGGGCGTCAGGAACGGGCGCTCAGCCCTTGAAGCCCGCGGTGATGGACGTGAACTGCCAGTTGTTCTGGCTGATGCCGGAGCAGTTCTCCGCCACACCGCCGCCCGGGCACGGCCGGTCACGGTTGACCGACCAGAAGGCGAGCCGGGCGATGTGGTGGCTGTTGGCCCAGTCGCGGATATTCGTCCAGATCGCCGTGGTCGTGTTCTCCTGCTGGTCGGACAGGCCGTTCATGCCGGAGATGCCGATGTGGGAGTAGGCGGTGGCGTCGTCCCAGCCGAAGGTCGACTTCAGCTTGGCCTTCAGGCCCTCGGCGGCGTTCACCGTGTTGCCGTACATGTCCGCACCGCCGCCGAAGTCGAACGGCATGATGGTGAAGACGTCGATGTCCGCGTTCAGCGACTTGGCCTGCTCGATGAGCCGGTTGCCGTAGTAGGTGGGTCCGGTCGTCGAGGTGCCGAAGGTCACGATCGTCTTCAGACCGGGGTTGTTGGCCTTGACGGTCTTCAACGCGGTGAGGATCTTGGCCTGCACGGCCTCGTTCTCGAACTCGTCCGAGTTCTCGATGTCCATGTCGATGGCCTTCAGGCCGTAGGCGCTGATCACCTTCTGGATCGCCCCGGCGAGCGCGCTCGCGGAGGAGCAGTTGGCGCCGAGCTTGCTGCCGCTCCAGCCGCCGAACGAGGGGACGATGTCACCGCCCGCCGAGCGGATCTGGTTGATGGCGGTCTGGTCGACGCCGCCGGTCAGCGGCCGCTGGCTGTCCCAGGACGGTGTGCAGCCGCCCGAGTCGAGCACGAACGCCATCGTGAACCACTTGATGCCGGTCGCGCTCATCACCGAGGTGGGGCTGGGCGGGCTGCCCCAGCCCTCGTACAGATACGGAGCCGCCTGCTTGAAGCCGCTGCTGCCGCCGCCGCTGCCGGCGTCCGTGGTGACCGTGACGGCGTTCGAGGCCCCCGAGACGTTCCCGGCGGCGTCGCGCGCCTTGACCGTGAAGGTGTAGGAGGTGCTGGGCGACAGGCCGTTCACCGTGGCGGTCGTACCGGAGACGCTCAGCACCTGGCCGGCGCCGCTGTAGACGTCGTACGCCGTCACGCCCACGTTGTCCGTGGCGGCGTTCCACTTGAGCGACACGCTGGAGGACGTCTTGCCGGTGGAGGTCAGACCCGTCGGCGCGGTCGGCGCCTGGGTGTCGCCGCCACCGCCGCCGCCGGGACCGTCCAGGCTGATGTCGTCGGCGTAGTAGGTGCCTTGCGCGTACCAGCCGTGGACGTAGACGGTCGCGCTGGTCTGGCCGGCGCCGGTGGTGAAGGAGACCGACAGCTGGCTGTACGCCGACGGGGACGAGGTCCAGGTCGAGGCGCCGCCGTCGACGCCGAGGTAGACGTAGGAGCCGCGCACCCAGCCGCTGAGCTTGTACGTCGTGTTCGGCTGGACCGGGACGGTCTGGCTGCACTGGGCGGTGTCGCTCGACGTCACCGCGCCGGCCAGGGCCTTGGAACCGCCGTGCACGGGGGAGGAGACGACTGAACCGAGGTTGCCGGTGCAGGTCCAGGGGGAGAGGCCGCCCGACTCGAAGCCGGGGTTGTTCAGGATGTTGGCCGCGTATGCCGTGCCGGGCAGCGCGATGGCTCCGGCGAGCGCCAGGGCCGCGGAGCCGAGCAGGGCGAGGAGCCGACGTCCGGGACGTCTCAGTGTGTCGCGCACGCTATCTCCCTGAAGATATGGGGGCGTTCGGGAGGTGCAGAGGTGCAGTGAGGCGCACGGCGGGCCGTGCGGGAGGTGCGCAACCAAGTTGGTATGGACCAATCCGGGTGTCAAGACATGACGCCGTGATTGGTCCCTACCAGTCCGGGACGGGACCTTGTGCCGGGGCCTTCGGCGCGGACGGCTGTCCCGGAGCCACCCGTGCGGGCCGCCATGCCGGATCCCCCGTGCGTGCCGCTACGCCGGAGCGCCCGTGGGGGCCGCCGCGGCCTGTGCGGGCATCCCGGTCCGCGGCCGGACCATCGCCTCCGGCCGCAGCGGACGCGGTCCCGACACCACCGTGTAGTCCTGTCCGAGGAACGGCGGCGCCACCACCCCCGGATCCTCGCCGAGCGCCAGCCGCACGGCGGCCCAGGGGGCGTTGACCCCGCACTGCGCGAGCTGGTGCAGTCCGCCCGCCGGGCGCGGGTTCACGTCGAGGAGCACCGGACGGTCGCCGTACATCCGGAACTGGATGTTGGACAGATAGTGCAGCCCGAAACCCTCCGCGATCCGCCGGGCGGGCTCCAGCCACTGCTCGTGCAGCGTGAAACCGCGGCGGCGGCCGTTCTTGGTGCGCCCCACGGCCAGCCGGATCCGGTTGTCCGGCCCGGTCAGGCAGTCGACCGACACCTCCGGCTGCTCCAGCCGGGGCATCACCAGCCAGTCCACCGGACCGTCCGCCTGTTCCAGGGCCCGCAGGACCAGGTCGAGCGGGACGTGCGGGCCGGGGAAGCCGCTCAACTGCCGCAGTGAGAAAGGCGCGCGCGTGATGACACGGAAGCCCACGCCGCCCGCGCCGGCCGCGGGCTTGAAGCACGCCAGATGCCCGGACTCCTCCAACTCCGTGACCGCCGCTATGAGTTCGCAGGCCGTCCGGACCCGCCACCACGGCGGCACCGCAACGCCGATCGACCGGGCCGCCTCGTACGCCGTCGCCTTGTCCGCGAAGACGGCCACCGCCTCCGGCGTCGGCGCGAGCAGCGCGGTGCCCACCGCCGCGAAGTCGGCGCGGTGCGCCACGATCGCGGCCTGGTTCAGCCGCGGCACGAACACGTCGATGTCGCGCCGCGCACACTGGTCGAGGGCGTACTCGACGTAGCCGGCCGGGGAAAGACCCTCCGGTTCGAGCTCGGCGGTGTCCGCGGCGGCCAGGACGGGCGAGTCGGCGTCGCCGTGCGTGGCATGGATCTCGACGGCCCGTTCACTGGGGTTTCTCCGCAGCTGGTCCATGAAGAAGACGTTCTCCGCGTACGTGCGGTTGAGCCAGACGCGTACGCGGGAGACCATGCGGGCCGCCTTTCGGGGGGACGCGGGCAGGGCGAAGCCGGCCGAGCCCGGCCAGAGGGGAGGGAGGGACACCAAGCCGCCCTGCGCGAAAGGGAGTTGGGGCGGCGGTGTTGGGGCGATCATACGACCTCCGCAGAGCGGGTCGTGCCACCCGCGGGCGCGTCCCGGTCCGCCGCGGGCCGGCGTCCGCGGCGGACCGGCACGCGCTTGTCTCCGTGCCGCCGGATGTGTTCTTGTGGTGCCCATGAGGTGGGTGACAGGGGGCAAGAAGTGACGGAAGAGGCCGGTGGGGCCGGGCGGTTGCTCGCCATCAGCGACCTGCACATCGGTTACAGCGAGAACCGGGCCCTGGTCGAGCGGATGGCGCCCGAGCGGGACGACGACTGGCTGATCGTGGCCGGCGACGTCGCGGAGACCGTCGCGGACATCCGCTGGGCCCTGAAGACGCTGGCGAGCCGGTTCCGCAAGGTGATCTGGGCACCGGGCAACCACGAGCTGTGGACCCATCCGAGCGACACCGTCACCCTGCGCGGCGTCGCACGCTACGAGCACCTGGTCGAGCTGTGCCGCGAACTGGGCGTGACGACGCCCGAGGACCCCTATCCGGTCTGGGACGGGCCTGGCGGCCCGGTGGCCGTGGCACCGCTGTTCCTGCTGTACGACTACTCCTTCCTGCCGGCGGGCTGCGCGACCAAGGACGCGGGACTGGCCTACGCGCACGACACCGGCGTGGTCTGCTCGGACGAGTTCCTGCTGCACCCGGACCCGTATCCGAGCCGCGAGGCCTGGTGCGCGGCCCGGGTCGCCGAGACCGAGCGCAGGCTCGAGCGGATCCCGGGCGATCTGCCGACCGTGCTCGTCAACCACTACCCGCTCCACCGGCACCCGACGGACGTCCTGCGGTACCCGGAGTTCGCCATGTGGTGCGGTACCCGGCGCACCGCCGACTGGCACCGCAGGTTCCGCGTGGCCGCCATGGTCTACGGCCACCTCCACATCCCGCGGACCACCCACCACGAGGGCGTCCGCTTCGAGGAGGTGTCGGTCGGGTACCCCCGAGAATGGCGGACGCGCTCGGCACCGCCGGGCAGACCGCGCCGCATACTTCCCCTGGAGGTCGGAACCCGGTGATCGAGGACCTGCTGCCGGACTCGGTGGTGTCCGTGGAGGCGTACGGCGACGACGGGACCGACCTGGCCCCGTTGCACCCCGAGGAGCAGGCGGTGGTGGCTCAGGCGGTCGCCAAACGCCGGCGCGAGTTCGCCGGTGTGCGTGCCTGCGCCCGCCAGGCCATGGAGAAGCTCGGCGTGCCGCCGCAGCCCGTACTGCCCGGCGAGCGGGGCGCCCCGCGCTGGCCGGACGGGCTGACCGGCAGCATGACCCACTGCGACGGCTACCGCGCCGCCGCTCTGGTCCGCGCCACCGACCTGGCCTCTCTCGGCATCGACGCCGAACCCCACGCCCCGCTCCCCGAAGGCGTGCTGTCCACCATCGCCCTGCCCGCCGAGCAGCGGCGTCTGGCGCAGCTGGACGCGCAGCACCCCGGGGTGCACTGGGACCGGATGCTCTTCAGCGCCAAGGAGTCCGTCTACAAGGCCTGGTTCCCGCTCACCGGCAAGTGGCTGGACTTCGAGGAGGCGGACATCGAGGTGAGTACCGCCGCGGGCCCGGCCCCGCGCGGCGGCTTCCGCGCCCGGCTCCTCGTCCCGGGGCCCGTGGTCGACGGACGGCGCCTCGGCCACTTCGAGGGGCGCTGGGCCGTTGCCCAGGGTCTGGTGGTCACCGCGGTGGCGGTCCCGCGCGCCTGAGGGTCACGGCGTCACGGTCCGGGGCACCAGCTGTGCAGGAGCCGGAAGAACTCCTCCTCGTTGCCCGTCAGGCCCGCCCGGGTCAGCGCCTGTTCCGCCTCGGCGAGCACGGAGGGCGGGACCACCGCCGGGCGGTCACCGCCCGGCGGGCCGTCGTCGAAGGCGGCGCGCACCGTGTACAGGAGCCTGAGATAGGCCTGGACGGCGGTGCGTTCGTGGTCGGTCAGTACGGCGGTGGGCATGGATGGCTCTCCCCGGTTTCGGCGTCACACGGTCACCCGCCCGGTCGCCCGGACGGCGCACGGCGCCTCCGCACGGCGGTGACGCGTCCTCCAGCTTGCCGCCCACCACTGACAACGCCCTCGCGCTGCGCGCCGGTACGCCCACTCGGCTCGCCCCGGATGGCCGAGGGATGCCACGATCCGGGCGGGGACGAAGCCGCAGATCACGTACGGCACTTGCCGGCCGGCAGCGGACCGGAGCTCTCCACCGCCTCCTTCTCCGCCAGGCCGAACCGGCCGCGCACGGCGCGGTGTGCGGCCAGCCGGCAACGCCGCACGCCCCTGCCGGGCAGCACGCGCCCTTCCCGCGTCACGACCCGGGGCGCTTGACGCTCTCCAGAAGCATGTCCAGCCACTCGGCGACCTTGTCACGGTGCTGGTCGGTGGGCAGTTGCGCGGCCCGCCAGGCGATCCCGCGCACGCCGTGGTCCTGGAGCAGCCGCTCCAGCGGGTCGTCGGCAGCCGTGTCCGCCTCCCGTTCGCGGTCGGCTAGGCGCTGGAGGAGTTCCTGCTCGGTGTGCTGGAGGGACCCGGCGAGGGCCTCGGGGTCCTCGGCGGTGAGGAAGCCCGCGTGCACCCGGAAGAAGCGCTGGATGGCGTCGCAGTGCTCCATCGTGGGGCGCCGGTCGCCGTTGATGAGGGCGCCCGCCTGCTGCCGGGACATGCCCGCGCCGTCGGCGATCTCCTGCTGGGTGTAACGGCGTCCGTTGGGCTTCAGGCGGGTGCGGCGCAGCAGGTCGAGCCGCTGCAGGAAGCGGGCCTGCACATCCGGCTCGCCCGCGGACCGGCCGCTGAGCAGGGTCCTGACCACGGGCTCCGGCACACCGGAGGCCGCGGAGAGGCGGCCGACGTCGAAGACCTCCGCCTGGGGCACGCCGAGCCGGTCGGCCAGCGCGGTGACGCGTGCGACGACGGCCGGCAGCGCGGCCGAGGCCGTGGCGCCCGGATCCTCGATGCCATCCGTCACCGACAGATCTCCTACGTCTCTCACAGGCTTCTCACAAAGGCGGGGTGCCGTGAACTTCCCGGAGGGTAACCGGTCGTTCGAACTCGCATCCAGGTCTCGCCACAATTGTGGCCAATTTCAGCCGTCAAGCGGCGTGGAATGCCACGATAGTTGACACGCCTCATGGATGAGAAGCAGGATCAAGGTGCCGCGTGAAGGCCGCAGAGGCAAGAGGGGTGACCTCCCGATGGCACATCAGGCAGGAGGGCCGCGGCCGGCGCCGCGGGCCGTCCCCGTTCGTTCCCAGGCGCAGGCCTACCTGCGGGACTACACCACGTTCCTGGAGGCCGTCCCCTTCCCGTCCCTCGTCGTCGACCAGGCGTGGGACGTGGTCCTGACCAACAGCGCTTTCACGTCACTCTTCCGCGGCGTCGGCCCGCATCCGACGGCCATGCCGGACGACAACTTCCTCCGGTTCGTCCTGTTCCACCCGGACGCGGGCACGGTCCTCGGCGAGCACGAGTCGCGCTGGTGCCTGCCGATGCTGGCGCACTTCGCCGCCACGGTGGAGCGCAGCGGCCACGACCACGGACTCCAGTCCATCCTCGAGGACATCGCCGAGGACCCCATCATGGAGGCCGCCTACCGGCAGGGGCTGCCGCACTGGATCCGCGCGGTCGGTGAGACGGCGGTCGTCTCGGACGGCGCGGTGCGTCCCCTGCTGCACCCCGACCCCCGCTGGGGCGCCACCGAGTGCCGCATCATCGAGGAGACCCCGGCGACCCTCCAGGAACTCGGCTACACCCGCCTCACACTGGTACTTCGCGAGGCCCGCCGTCCCGCGCCCGCCCGGCGCGCAACGGGACGGGCCCGCCGCCCGGCCGGCCACCTGAGCGTGGTCACGGCCCCGGAGGGCTGACCCGGCACCGTCGGCGTTCAGGTCGCCGACGGCGCCGGGCCGCCCCGGCCCCCTGGCGGTCACGAGGCCGTGATCACCAGGACCAGCGGTACGCCCCGGCACGGAATCAGCCGCTTCCCGGCCTGGGTCACGGGGCGGCCCCGGTCCAGCGCCCCGGAGAAGTCCGGCCCCCTGGTCAGGGAGCCGGCCAGATGGGCCGGGTCGGCGGAGGCCGCCACGCGGCCGCGGGCGTTCACCAGATGGGCGGGACCGGGCAGCTCGCGCAGCAGGGGCAGCACGGCCGCCTCGAAGTGCCGTAGATACACGTCCGCCGCGGCCACCCCGGCGAACCGGCCCGCCACCTGGACCGGCGCGGACAGGGTCAGGCTGTACTCCTCGGAGCACAGGTAGTCCACGTAGGGCCCGGCCACGGCTCGCAGCCCGGTGTCACGGGGCAGGGCGAACCAGTCCCAGTGGGTGTAGTCCGAGTACGCCGACTGCCGCGGATCCAGGTCGAGCAGCAGCGGCCGTACGTCCCCCCGCGCGGTGCACTGCCACCACTCCAGCCAGGCCGGCACGTCGGCCAGCAGCCCCGGCGCGGCCACGAATCCGGCCCCCGACACAAGGTCCTCGCGGCCCAGCCGCAGATGCAGTCCCGGCCGCAGCGCGGCGAGGTCGGCGCTCACCGGCGCGCGGCCCTCGGCGGCCACCCGCGCCAGCAGATCCGCCGTCTCGGCGCGGATCCCGGAGACGGCGTCGAAGACCGCCTCCAGTGTGCGGCCCACCCGCGCGGCGACGCGCTCCCCGGCGCACACCTCGCGCGTCGCGGTCGCCGCCCCGGCACCTGCGCGGCTCGTGCTCATGGCGTCCTCCAGCGGACGGGGCCGCGCGCCGTGTCGTCAGAGGCCCAGCCGCACGGCGATGAGTCGCGCCGCCGACTCCTGGACGCATCGCTCGGCGAGCGTACGGGCCGGATCACGGGCCCCATCCTGCACGGCGGAGACGACGGCGCGAAGACGATCTGCGACTTCTTCACGATATTCGTCGTCGCCGAGCACCAGGCACAGCAGCGCGCCGACCTCCGTCTGGAGCGCGATCTGCTCCCGGGTGAGCCGGGCGGACTGCGCGGCCGCCGCCAGCTCCACATGGAACCGGCCGTAGACCCGGCTGCGGGCCGCCGCGTCCCCGGCCTCCGCCAACTCCTCGGCGGTGCACAGCAGTCCGCCGAGATCGCCGGGTTCGGTGCGATCGGCGGCGAGTGCGGCCGCCGCCCCCGACAGCGCGGCCCAGTGGTCGCTGAGGTCGCGCAGTTCCTCGGTGCTCCAGCCGCGCAGCCGGGACTTCAGCCGTTCCTCGTCAGGGAGTTCGGGCAGGGAGACGAAGCTGCCGCCGCCGCGCCCGCGCCGGGTGACGACCAGGCCCTGCTGCCGCAGCGCCATCAGCGCCTCCCGCAGGGTCACCGTGGACACGCCGAGCTGCCCGGCCAGTTCGCTCTCACCGGGCAGCTGTTCCCCCTCCGCGAGCAGCCCGAGTTCGATGGCGTCGCCGATCCTGCGCACCACCGCGTCCACCCGCGCCCGGCTCTCCACCGGCGCGAAGACGACTCTGCGGGCACCGGCCTCACCCGCGTCCACCGTCGCGCGCGGGCTGTCGGCCCCGTTCTCGACGTGTCCCTGCTTCACGGCCACCACCTTGCCAGTTGACCCAAGTTTTACCTAGAGGCGGTCTTGAGCTTTGAACTATGACTTCATAGGTTTCAGCTCAACGTTCGGAAGCGTCAGAAAGGTTCCCCATGGAGGGAGTTGCCGTCCGACTGCAGGGCCTGCGCAGGACGTTCGGGGAGACGGCCGCCGTGGCCGGGGTCGACCTGGAGATCCGGGACGGGGAGTTCTTCTCGATGCTCGGCCCCTCCGGCTCGGGCAAGACCACCGTCCTGCGCCTGATCGCCGGCTTCGAGGCCCCCGACGCGGGCCGCGTGGAGCTCGCCGGGCAGGAGGTCACCGGCCTCGCCCCCTTCGAACGGGACGTCCACACCGTCTTCCAGGACTACGCCCTCTTTCCCCACATGACCGTCGAGCAGAACGTCGCCTACGCCCTGAAGATTCGCAAAGTGCCCAAGGCGGAACGCCTCGTCCGCGCCCGCAAGGCCCTCGCCGAGGTGCGTCTCGACGGCTACGGCGGACGGCGCCCGGCCGAACTCTCCGGCGGCCAGCGCCAGCGCGTCGCCCTCGCCCGCGCCCTGGTCGGCCGCCCCCGCGTCCTGCTGCTCGACGAACCGCTCGGTGCCCTCGACCTCAAGCTGCGCGAGCAGATGCAGGTCGAACTCAAGGCGCTCCAGCGCGAGGTCGGCATCACCTTCGTGTTCGTCACCCACGACCAGGAGGAGGCCCTGACGATGAGCGACCGCATCGCCGTCTTCCACCAGGGCCGCATCGAACAGGTCGGCACCCCCGCCGAGATCTACGAACGCCCGGCGACCCTGTTCGTCGCCTCCTTCGTCGGTACCTCCAACCTGCTGGAGGGCGAGTCGGCCCAACGGATCCTCGGCGTCCCCGGAACCCACAGCGTCCGGCCCGAGAAGATCCGCGTCCTGAAGGAGTCCGCCGACGCCGACGAACCCGGGCAGGCGACCGTCACCGGCATCGTCGCCGAGGTCGTCTACCTGGGCGACTCCACCCGCTTCCTGGTCGACCTCGACACCGGCGGCCGCCTGACCGCGCTCCAGCAGAACCTGGAGACCTCCGCCGAGGACGTCGCCGCCTACCGCGGCACCCGGGTACGGCTGGCATGGCACCGCCGCCACGCCGTCCAGGTCCCCGACGCCCGCTGAGCAAGCACCACCGCCCCCGACCCATGGAGTACGTCGTGCGCCTGACCCGAACCCTCCAGACGGCGGCCGCCCTCACGCTGCTGCTCGCCGCCACCGCCTGCGGCTCCTCCGGCTCGGGGAGCGGCACCTCCGCCACCGGCCTCAACCCTCCCGACCTCAAGGCGCAGGCCGAACTCGGCAGGCCCGAGGGCCGGGTCAACGTCATCGCCTGGGCCGGCTACGTCGAGGACGGCTCCAACGACCCGAAGGCCGACTGGGTCAGCGGCTTCGAGAAGCAGACCGGCTGCCAGGTCCACTCCAAGGTCGCGGCCAGCTCCGACGAGATGGTCAAACTCATGAAGACGGGGGAGTACGACACCGTCTCCGCCTCCGGCGACGCCTCCCTGCGCCTGATCGCCTCCGGCGACGCCGCCCCGGTCAACACCGACCTCGTACCGAACTACAAGGACGTCTTCGGCGACCTGAAGCTGCAGGCCTGGAACTCCGTCAAGGGCAAGGCCTACGGCATCCCGCACGGCCGCGGGGCCAACCTGCTCATGTACAACACCGAGAAGGTACGGCCCGCGCCCGACTCCTGGTCGGCCGTCTTCGACGACGCGGCACGGTACAAGGGCCACGTCACGGCCTACGACTCGCCCATCTACATCGCCGACGCCGCCCTGTATCTCAAGGCCACCAGGCCGGAGTTGAAGATCAAGGACCCGTACGCGCTCGACCAGAAGCAGTTCGACGCCGCCGTCGCCCTGCTGAAGAAGCAGAACGCCGACGTCGGCGAGTACTGGGGCGACTACCTGCAGGAGGTCTCCGCGTTCAAGAGCGGCGACTCCCTGGTCGGCACCACCTGGCAGGTCATCGTGAACCTCGCCGCCTCCGAGGGCGCCAAGGTCAAGGCGTTCGTGCCCAAGGAGGGCGCGACCGGCTGGTCCGACACCTGGATGATCTCCGCCAAGTCCAAGCACCCCAACTGCGCCTACAAGTGGCTGGACTGGATCGTCTCCCCGAAGGTCAACGCCCAGGTGGCCGAGTACTTCGGCGAGGCCCCCGCCAACGCCAAGGCCTGCGAGCAGACCAGCGACAAGGACTTCTGCGCCACCTACCACGCCGCCGACACCGGCTACTGGAAGCGGGTCGCCTTCTGGAACACGCCGATCCCGCAGTGCCTGGACGGCCGTACGGACGTCACATGCGTCCCGTACGCCAAGTGGGTGCAGGCCTGGACCGAGATCAAGGGCTGAACCATGACCGTCACCGCCCAGGCCGCCGGACGACAGGGCTCACGGGCCGGCGTCCGGCGGCTGGCCGGGATGCTGCACCGCCGCCCCCGGCTGCGCCTCTCCCTGCTGCTGACCGCCCCGCTGCTGTGGCTGGCCGTGCTGTACCTCGGCTCGCTGGCCGTGCTGTTCCTCTCCGCCTTCTGGACGACGAACTCCTTCACCTCCGAGGTCGTCAAGGTCTGGTCGCTGGACAACTTCCGCGCGCTGCTGACGACTTCCGTCTTCCACCAGGTGATCCTGCGCAGCGTCGGCGTGGCCCTCGCGGTCACCGCCCTGTGCGCGCTGATCGCCTTCCCGCTCGCCTTCTGCACCGCGCGCGTAGCCCGGCCCCGGTGGCGGCCCCTGCTCGTCGTCGCCATCCTCACACCCCTGTGGGCGAGTTACCTGGTCAAGGTGTACGCCTGGCGGCTCATCCTGTCCCAGGGCGGGCTCGCCGACTGGATGCTGAGGCCGTTCGGACTGAGCGGCCCCGGATTCGGCCTGCCGGCCGCCCTCATCACCCTGACCTACCTCTGGCTGCCGTACATGATCCTGCCGATCCACACCGCCCTCGAGCAGTTGCCGGCCAACCTGCTCGACGCGTCCGCCGACCTCGGGGCGCGTCCCTGGCGCACCTTCCGGTCGGTGGTGCTGCCCATGGTGCTGCCCGCGGTCGCCGCCGGGTCCGTCTTCACCTTCTCGCTCAGCCTCGGCGACTACATCACCGTGCAGATCGTCGGCGGCAAGACCCAGCTGATCGGCAACCTCGTCTACTCCAACATCGAACTCAACCTGCCCATGGCCGCCGCACTCGGCACGGTGCCCGTCGTCGTCATCGTGCTCTACCTGCTGGCGATGCGGCGCACGGGCGCCCTCAGCAGCCTCTGACCGTCCACGGCAGCCTTCCCTGGGGGTGTACCACGTCATGCAGCTCTCCCGTGGCGCGCGCGTCGCGCTGGGCGTCGCCGCCGCCTTCGGCTTCGCGGTGATCTACGTCCCGCTCCTGCTGGTCCTCGTCAACTCCCTCAACCCCGACCGCAGCGCCGGCTGGCCGCCGCCCGGCCTGACCCTGCACTGGTGGTCGGTGGCCTGGGACAACTCCGGGGCGCGCGGCGCCGTCTGGGTCTCGGTGAAGGCGGGTCTGGGAGCCACCGCGATCGCCCTGGTCCTCGGCACGCTCATCGCCTTCGCGGTGGCCCGGCACCGCTTCTTCGGCCGCGACACCCTGTCCTTCGTGGTCGTGCTGCCGATCGCGCTGCCCGGCATCGTCACCGGCATCGCCCTGAACTCCGCCTTCTCCACGGTGCTCCGGCCGCTCGGCGTCGGCCTCGGCCTGTTCACCGTGGTCGTCGGGCACGCCACGTTCTGCATCGTCGTGGTCTTCAACAACGTCGTGGCCCGGCTGCGCCGCACCTCCGGCTCGTACGAGGAGGCGGCGATGGACCTCGGCGCGAACACCTTCCGCGCCTTCGTCGACGTCACCTTCCCGCTGGTGCGCTCGGCGCTCTTCGCCGGCGGCCTGCTCGCCTTCGCCCTGTCCTTCGACGAGATCGTGGTCACCACCTTCACCGCGGGACCCGGCGTCGAGACCCTGCCCATCTGGATCTTCAACAACATGACCAGACCCCAGCAGGCCCCCGTGGTCAACGTCGTGGCAGCCGTCCTGGTCCTCCTCTCCGTCATCCCGATCTACGTAGCCCAACGCCTGTCCTCGGACACGGCGACGGAGAGCAGGATCTAGCACGGCAACGGGCACGGCAACGGCCGACATCCTTTACGCAAGCAGTTTGCGTCTCTTGCGTTAGGCTTGCGCATATGACGCGACGACTTGCGGAAGTGGCGAAGAAGGTCGGGGTCAGTCAGGCCACGGTCAGCCGGGTGCTCAACGGGAAGCCCGGAGTGTCCGACGCCACCCGGCAGGCGGTGCTCTCCGCGCTGGACGTGCTCGGGTACGAGCGGCCGACGCAACTGCGCGGCGAGCGGGCCCGGCTGGTGGGCCTGGTCCTGCCCGAGCTGCAGAACCCGATCTTCCCGGCCTTCGCGGAGGCCATCGGCGGCGCGCTGGCCCAGCTCGGGCTCACCCCGGTGCTGTGCACCCAGACCAAGGGCGGGGTCTCCGAGGCGGACTACGTAGAGCTGCTGCTGCAACAGCAGGTCTCCGGCGTCGTGTTCGCGGGCGGCCTCTACGCCCAGGCGGACGCGCCGCACGACCACTACCGGCGGCTCGCCGAGCGCAACATCCCCGTGGTGCTGGTCAACGCGGCCATAGAGGACCTCGGTTTCCCCGCGGTGTCCTGCGACGACGCGGTCGCCGTGGAGCAGGCCTGGCGCCATCTCGCCTCCCTGGGGCACGAGCGGATCGGCCTGGTGCTCGGGCCGGAGGACCACATGCCGTCGGCCCGGAAGCTGGCCGCGGCCCGCACCCTCGCGGGCGAGCTGCCCGACGAGTTCGTGGCGCGGGCGATCTTCTCCATCGAGGGCGGCCACGCGGCCGGGGCCAAGCTGATCGACCGCGGGGTGACCGGCCTCATCTGCGCCAGCGACCCGCTCGCACTGGGTGTCGTACGGGCCGCCCGGCGCAAGGGACTCGACGTGCCCGGTCGGATCTCCGTCGTGGGCTACGACGACTCCGCGCTGATGAACTGCACGGAACCGCCGCTCACCACCGTGCGCCAGCCCATCGAGTCGATGGGCAGGGCCGCGGTCGAACTGCTCAACGCGCAGATCGGCGGCACCTCCGTACCGGCCGACGAGCTGCTGTTCGAGCCGGAACTGGTGGTCCGTGGCTCCACCGCGCAAGCACCGCGTGACTGAGATCCAGTAGATCCTCTCTACTGTCAAATAATTACAGATTCTGCGCGACATCTTGCGAAGCCCTGTCGCCGGTGCTTGAGTGTGCGGCGCCCACAGCTCCTGTCCAGAGGGGTCCACCGATGTCAAGCACCGGCTTCCGCCGCACACTTGCGGCGATCGGCGTCTGTTCCTCCCTTGCCCTCGTCGCCACGGCCTGCGGGTCGTCGGACGACGAGTCGTCCGGCGGCAAGACCCGCATCACCGTCAACTGCGAGCCGCCCAAGAGCGCCAAGGTCGACCGGAAGTTCTTCGAGGAGGACATCGCCTCCTTCGAGAAGCGGAACCAGGACATCGACGTCGTCGCGCACGACGCCTTCCCCTGCCAGGACCCGAAGACCTTTGACGCCAAGCTGGCCGGCGGCCAGATGGAGGACGTCTTCTACACCTACTTCACCGACGCCAGGCACGTCGTGGACATCAACCAGGCCGCCGACCTCACCCCGTACGTCAAGGAGCTGAAGAGCTACGACACCATCCAGCAGCAGTTGCGCGACATCTACACCGTCGACGGGAAGATCTACGGCGTCCCGCGCACCGGCTACTCGATGGGCCTGATCTACAACCGCAAGCTCTTCGAGAAGGCGGGCCTCGACCCCGACAAGCCGCCGGCCACCTGGGAGGAGGTCCGCGCCGCCGCCAAGAAGATCGCCGCGCTCGGCGGCGGAACCGTCGGCTACGCCGACTACAGCGCCCAGAACCAGGGCGGCTGGCACTTCACCGCCGAGCTGTACTCGCAGGGCGGCGACGTCGTCGACGCCGACGGCAAGAAGGCCACCGTCGACACCCCCGAGGGCCACGCCGTGCTCCAGAACCTGTACGACATGCGCTGGACCGACGACTCGATGGGCAGCAAACAGCTCCTCGTCATCAACGACGTGCAGCAGATGATGGGTTCGGGCAAGCTCGGCATGTACCTCTCCGCCCCCGACAACATCCCGATCCTGGTCAAGGAGAAGGGCGGCAACTACAAGGACCTGGCCCTCGCCCCGATGCCCGGCGGCAAGGGCACGCTCATCGGCGGCGACGGCTACATGTTCAACAAGAAGGCCACGCCCGACCAGATCCGCGCCGGCCTCAAGTGGCTCGACCACATGTTCCTCACCCCCGGCGAGGGCTTCCTCGGCGACTACGCCCGCGCCAAGAAGAACGACGGCCCGGTCGGCCTGCCCGAGCCGCGGCTGTTCACCGGCGCCGCCGACGCCAAGGACCAGGAGGTCAAGAAGGCCAACGCGAACGTCCCGGTGGAGAACTACCAGGCCTTCCTCGACGGCAACAAGAGCCTCCAGCTGAAGATAGAGCCGCCGAACGCCCAGCAGATCTACTCCGTCCTCGACGGGGTCGTCTCCGCCGTCCTCACCAAGAAGGACGCGAACATCGACCAGCTCCTGGGGGACGCCTCCGGCAAGATCGACAGCATCCTGTCCCGGAGCTGACGGCGATGACGAAGACGGCAGCGCGGCGATCCGCCCCGGCGGTCGCCGTCCGCTCCCTCCCGGCGCCGCCCCCGGCAGGGGACCGGAGGCGGCGGCGACTGCGCGACCAGCTCCATGCCTACGGATTCCTCCTCGGCGGCCTCGTCTGCTTCGCCCTGTTCTCCTGGTACCCGGCGATCCGCGCGGTCGTGATCGCCTTCCAGAAGTACACGCCTGGCGCCGAGCCCGAGTGGGTCGGCACCGCCAACTTCACCCGCGTCCTGCACGACCCGGAGTTCACGGCGGCCTGGCGCAACACGCTCACCTTCACGCTGCTGGCCCTGCTCATCGGCTTCGCCGTCCCGTTCGTCCTCGCCCTGGTCCTCAACGAACTCCGCCACGCCAAGGCCTTCTTCCGGGTCGTGGTCTACCTGCCGGTGATGATCCCGCCGGTGGTGAGCGCCCTGCTCTGGAAGTGGTTCTACGACCCCGGCGCCGGCCTCGCCAACGAGGCGCTGCGCTTCCTGCACCTGCCCACCTCGAACTGGACCAACGGCGCCGACACCGCCCTGCTCTCCCTGGTGATCGTGGCGACCTGGGCCAACATGGGCGGCACCGTCCTGATCTACCTCGCCGCGCTCCAGTCCATCCCCGGCGAGCTGTACGAGGCCGCGGAACTGGACGGCGCGAACCTCCTCCAGCGTGTGCGGCACGTGACGGTCCCGCAGACCAGGTTCGTCATCCTGATGCTGATGCTCCTCCAGATCATCGCCACCATGCAGGTGTTCACGGAACCGTTCGTCATCACGGGCGGTGGCCCGGAGAACGCCACGGTCACCGTGCTCTACCTGATCTACAAGTACGCCTTCCTCTACAACGACTTCGGCGGGGCCTGCGCGCTCAGCGTGATGCTCCTGGTGCTGCTCGGCGCGTTCTCCGCCGTCTATCTGCGGCTCACCCGCTCCGAGGGGGACGCATGAGCACCCGGACCCTGATCTCCCCGGCCGTCCTGGCCCGCCCGCGCGGCAAGGCCGTCTACTGGACCGTATTCACCGGTGTCGTCCTGCTCTTCGCGCTCGCCTTCCTCTTCCCGGTCTACTGGATGGCGACCGGCGCGATGAAGTCGCCCGACGAGATCGCCCGCACCCCGCCCACCCCGCTGCCCGAGCGCTGGCACCTCGGCGGCTTCACCGACGCCTGGGACCTGATGCAGCTCCCGCAGCACCTGTGGAACACGGTGGTGCAGGCCGCCGGCGCCTGGGCGTTCCAGCTGGTGTTCTGCACCACCGCCGCCTACGCCCTGTCCAAGCTGAGACCCGCCTTCGGCAAGGTGGTCCTCGGCGGCATCCTCGCCACCCTCATGGTCCCGGCGCAGGCCCTCGTCGTACCGAAGTACCTGACGGTCGCCGATCTGCCGCTGATCCACACGAGCCTGCTCAACGACCCCCTCGGGATCTGGCTGCCGGCCGTCGCCAACGCCTTCAACCTCTACCTCCTCAAACGGTTCTTCGACCAGCTTCCGCGGGACGTTCTGGAGGCCGCCGAGATCGACGGCGCCGGACGGCTGCGCATCCTGTGGTCGGTGGTGCTGCCCATGTCCCGGCCGGTCCTCGGCGTAGTCTCGATCTTCGCGCTTGTCGCCGTGTGGCAGGACTTCCTCTGGCCGCTGATGGTCTTCTCCGACACCGACAAGCAGCCGATCAGCGTGGCCCTCGTCCAGCTTTCGCAGAACATCCAACTGACCGTGCTGGTCGCCGCGATGGTGATCGCCAGCATTCCGATGGTCGCCCTGTTCCTCGTCTTCCAGCGGCACATCATCGCCGGGATCAGCGCCGGCAGCACCAAGGGCTGACACGGCCCCCCTCGACAGAAAGGCACGCACTGTGGGACAGCCCACCCATGCCCGGAAGCAGACCGACTGGTGGCGCTCCGCCGTCATCTACCAGGTCTATGTGCGCAGTTTCGCGGACGGCGACGGGGACGGCACCGGTGACCTCGCCGGAGTCCGCGCGAAGCTCCCGTACCTCGCCGAACTCGGCGTGGACGCCCTCTGGTTCACCCCGTGGTACCTGTCGCCGATGAAGGACGGCGGCTACGACGTCGCCGACTACCGGGCCATCGACCCGGCCTTCGGAACCCTCGCCGAGGCGGAGAAACTGATCTCGGAGGCCCGGGAACTGGGCATCCGCACCATCGTCGACGTCGTACCGAACCACGTCTCCGACCAGCACCCCTGGTTCCGCGCCGCGCTCGCCGCGCCGCCGGGCAGCCCCGAGCGCGAGCTGTTCCACTTCCGCTCCGGCCGCGGCGAAAGGGGCGAACTGCCGCCCAACGACTGGCCGTCCCAGTTCGTCGGCTCCACCGAACCGGTGTGGACGCGGCTGCCCGACGGCGACTGGTACCTGCACCTGTTCACACCCGAGCAGCCCGACCTCAACTGGGACCACCCGGCGGTCCGCCAGGAGCACGAGGACATCCTGCGCTTCTGGTTCGAGCGGGGTGTCGCGGGCGTCCGCATCGACTCGGCCGCCCTGCTCGCCAAGGACCCCGCGCTGCCGGACCTCGTCGAGGGCCAGGACCCCCACCCGTTCGTCGACCGCGACGAACTCCACGACGTCTACCGCTCCTGGCGGTCCGTGGCCGACGTCCACGACGGCGTCTTCGTCGGCGAGGTGTGGCTTCCCGACCCCGAGCGTTTCGCCCGCTACCTGCGCCCCGACGAACTCCACACCGCCTTCAACTTCTCCTTCCTGTCATGCCCCTGGGACGCCGGACGGCTGCGGGAGTCGATCGACACGACGCTCGCCGAGCACGCCCCCGTGGGGGCACCGCCCACCTGGGTGCTGTGCAACCACGACGTCACCCGCACGGTCACCCGCTACGGCCGTGCCGACACCGGCTTCGACTTCGCCGCCAAGGCCTTCGGCACCCCCACCGACCTGGCCGTCGGCACCCGCCGGGCCCGGGCCGCCGCCCTGCTGTCCCTCGCCCTGCCCGGCGCGGTCTACGTGTACCAGGGCGAGGAACTCGGCCTGCCCGAGGCGGACATCCCCCTCGACCGCATCGAGGACCCGATGCACTTCCGCTCCGGCGGCACCGACCCCGGCCGCGACGGCTGCCGGGTCCCGCTGCCCTGGGCGGCCGACGCGCCGTACGCCGGCTTCGGCTCCTGCGACGAACCGTGGCTGCCGCAGCCGGCCGGCTGGCCCGCGTACGCCGTCGACCGGCAGCAAGGCGACCCCTTCTCCATGCTCACCCTCTACCGCGAGGCGATCCGCCTCCGCCCGGCCTTCGGCGACGCCCCCCTGACCTGGCTGCCCGCCCCCGAAGGCGTCCTCGCCTTCACCCGGGCCGACGGCGCGACCTGTGTCGTCAACCTCGCCGCCACGCCCGCCGAACTTCCCGCCCACACAGAACTCCTGCTGAGCAGCGGCCCGTTGGACGAGGCCGGCCGGCTCCCGCAGGACACGGCGGCCTGGCTGCGCGCCTGAGCCCGCGCAGCCCGGCCGCCGCGACGCACCGCGCTATCCCCGTTCCCCCACCACGAAGGGATCAGCACATGCACGCGACAACCAGGGCCGGATCAGCCCGGCGTCTGCCGGCCATCGGGGCGAGTGTCGCCCTCGCCGCCGGCATGCTCGTCACCCTCGGCGCACCCGCCGCCCACGCCGCGGCGGGCGCCACCCTCCCCCTCACCTCGGTCGAGGCCGAGTCCGCCACCACCAACGGGACCAGGATCGGGCCGGACTACACCCAGGGCACCATCGCCTCCGAGGCCTCAGGACGCCAGGCCGTCCGGCTGTCCTCCGGGCAGCGCGTGGAGTTCACGGTGCCGCGCGCCGCCAACGCCGTGAACGTCTCCTACAGCGTCCCCGACGGCCAGTCCGGCACGCTCAACGTGTACGTCAACGGCACGAGGCTGAGCAGGACGCTCGCGGTCACCTCGAAGTACTCCTATGTCGACACCGGCTGGATCGCCGGCGCCAGAACGCACCACTTCTTCGACAACACGCGCCTGCTGCTGGGCCAGAACGTCCAGCCCGGCGACAAGGTCGCCGTGGAGGCCGCGAACGTCCAGGTCACCGTGGACGTCGCCGACTTCGAGCAGGTCGCCGGGGCCGCCTCACAGCCCGCCGGATCGGTCTCCGTCACCTCCAAGGGCGCCGACCCCAGCGGCCAGGGCGACTCCACCCAGGCCTTCCGGGACGCCATCTCCGCCGCGCAGGGCGGCGTGGTGTGGATCCCGCCGGGCGACTACCGGCTCACGTCCTCCCTGAGCGGCGTCCAGAACGTCACCCTCCAGGGCGCGGGCAGCTGGTACTCGGTCGTGCACGCCTCCCGGTTCATCGACCAGTCCAGCTCCTCGGGGAACGTGCGCATCAAGGACTTCGCGGTCATCGGCGAGGTCACCGAGCGCGTCGACTCCAGCCCCGACAACTTCGTCAACGGCTCGCTCGGACCGAACTCCTCCGTCTCCGGCATGTGGCTCCAGCACCTGAAGGTCGGCCTGTGGCTGACCGGCAACAACGACAACCTCGTCGTCGAGAACAGCCGCATCCTCGACACCACCGCCGACGGCCTCAACCTCAACGGCACCGCCAAGGGCGTGAAGGTCCGCAACAACTTCCTGCGCAACCAGGGCGACGACTCGCTCGCCATGTGGTCGCTGTACGGTCCGGACACCAACAGCAGCTTCGAGAACAACACCATCTCGCAGCCGAACCTCGCCAACGGCATCGCGATCTACGGCGGTACGGACATCACGGTGAAGGACAACCTGATCTCCGACACCAACGCCCTCGGCAGCGGCATCGCGATCTCCAACCAGAAGTTCCTCGACCCCTTCTCCCCGCTGGCCGGCACCATCACGGTCGACGGCAACACGCTGGTGCGGGCCGGCGCGATGAACCCCAACTGGAACCACCCGATGGGCGCGCTGCGCGTCGACTCCTACGACAGCGCCATCAACGCCACCGTCCGCATCACCAACACCACGATCACCGACAGCCCGTACAGCGCCTTCGAGTTCGTGTCGGGCGGAGGCTACGGGTACCCGGTCAAGGGCGTCACCGTCGACGGCGCGACCGTGAAGAACACCGGCACGGTCGTCGTCCAGGCCGAGGCGCAGGGCGCGGCGACCTTCCGCGGCGTCACCGCCACCGGCGTGGGCGCTGCGGGCATCTACAACTGCCCCTACCCGGCGGGCTCGGGCAGCTTCGCGCTGACCGACGGCGGCGGCAACTCCGGCTGGAACACCACCTGGTCGGACTGCTCGACCTGGCCCAAGCCCGGTCAGGGCAACCCCGACCCCGACCCGGGCCGCAACCTCGCCAAGGGCCGCCCGGCCACGGCCACCGGCTCCCAGGACGTCTACACCCCGGGCAACGCGGTCGACGGGAACGCCGGTACCTACTGGGAGTCCACCAACAACGCCTTCCCGCAGTCCCTGACGGTCGACCTTGGCTCGAACCAGGCCGTACGCCGGCTCGTGCTGAAGCTGCCGCCGTCGTCGGCCTGGGGCGCCCGCACCCAGACCATCACCGTCCAGGGCAGCACCGACGGCTCGTCCTACTCCACCGTCGTCGGCTCCCAGGGCTACCGCTTCGACCCGGCCACCGGCAACACGGTCACCGTGTCCCTGCCGGGCAACACCAACCTCCGCTGGCTCCGCCTGACCGTCAGCGCCAACACCGGTTGGCCGGCGGGCCAGTTCAGTGAAGTGGAGGCCTACCTCACCCCGTGACCGCAGGCGTCCCGGGCTTCGCCGCCAGGAGCAGGTTCCGCGAGGCGGCGCAGCCCGGGACCGCCCGCGTGCACTGTGATCATGGTCACGCCATATTGAGGATTTCTTGTGGATGCCCAGGGGATCCATTCGAAGATCGTTTAGAACTTGATCTTCGAGGTGGGCCTCCGTGCGTCCGGCACGTCCGTACGTTGTTGCTGTTGCGTTCGTGCTGGCCGTGCTGGCCGGTACCGAACACGCCGCGTTCGCGGTGGACCAGCGGACGGGAGGCGGTCCCGGGGAGGAGGCTCCCGACCAGCGGTGGGGTTCCGCCGCCGGGCGCGGCCACTTGGTCTCCGCGGATGCCACGGACGCTTCGGCGACGGGCGGCCACGCGGAGCCGCTCAAGGGCCGTGGAGAGCTGGACGCCGAGGGCCAGACGGGGGTGACCCGGCTGGGCGGCACTCCGAAGCTGCCGAAGCCGGGACCGGTCGAGGAGACACAGGCACCCGAGTCGCCCGCGGTCGAGGGCTTCGATTCCACGTCCAGTGCGGAGCTCACGGGCGAACGCAGGGAACGGCAACGCACGTTCCGGAACACGGATGGCACCTACACCACGCGCTTCTACACGGAACCGGTCAACTTTCTTGCGAAGGACGGAAGCTGGACGTCCATCGACACCACGCTGGTGCGCCAGGACTTTGCCGGCCTGCGGACGATGAACGCCGGCGATCCGGGCTGGGAGACGGAGGCGACCGAGTCACCGGTGTCCTTCGCCGCGTCGGCGGACGCCGACCCACTGGTGCGGATGGGGCCCGGCGAGGGTCTGTCGGTCGGGTATTCCGTCGAGGGCTCCGCCGCGGCCACCGGGCATGCCGAGGGCAGCCGGATCACGTATGCCGGGGTGAGGGACGCCGCTGATCTGGAGTTCGTGGCGGGCGGCTCCTCGGTGAAGGAGACCCTGGTCCTTCACGACAGGACCGCGCCCTCCGAGTGGCGTTTCCCGCTGCGGCTCGAGGGGTTGACGGCCGCCGCGGACGGCCACGGCGGCATTGTCTTCACCGACGTCGACGGAATGCAGCGGGCCTGGATGCCGCCGGGGTGGATGCAGGACTCCGCGACATCGGGTGACTCCGCCGAGGGCGCGGTGTCCTTGGGAGTCGCCTACGACCTGGTCGAGCAGGACGGTCGGCAGGTCGTCGTGATGAGGCTGGACGCGGACTGGCTGAACGCGCCGGAGCGGGTGTTCCCGGTACGGGTCGACCCGTCCGTGAAGTCCTTCGCCGCGACCTCCGGCACGTATGTGGAGCACCCGTACAATCAGAACTTCGCCTCCGACACGGTGCTGAAGGTGGGCACCTATGACGGTGGCGGTCACAAGGCCGCGGCGTTCCTTCGCTTCTCCGGTGTGGAGAGCACGCTGAAGAACGCCTGGGTGCTGGGAGCCGACCTGGCTCTCTACAACACCTGGTCGCAGTCCTGCACGGCACGTCCGGTGACGGTGCACCCGATCACCTCGAACTGGTCGGAGACCACGACGTCGAAGTGGCCCGGACCGTCGACCGGCTCGTCACTGGCCTCGAAGAGCTTCGCGCACGGCTGGCGTCCCGAGAACACGGAGAAGTGGTCGTGCGGTCCGGCCTGGGAGGCCATCAAGCTCGGCTCGGCCGGCCGCGCCCTGGTGGACGACTGGACACACGGCCGGAAGAAGAACTATGGCCTGGCGGTGAAGGCGTCCACGACGGACTCCAAGGGCTGGAAGCAGTTCGGCTCGGACGACTACCCGAACGGCAAGCCCAGCCTGGACATCACCTGGACCAAGTACGGCGCGACGTACAAGCTCGGCGACTTCACCGCGCCGGTCACCGCCACCGCGAAGGGCGTCGAGAAGGTCACCGTCACCAACCAGGGCCAGGAGACCTGGCCCAAGGGCGGCAACTTCAAGCTGCGGTACAACCTGTTCGACGCGTCCGGCAAGGAGATCACCGACAAGGCGAAGATCTCCTGGACGGACATGCCCAAGAACGTCGCGCCCGGTGACAGCGTGACGCTGGACGCGACGATCGCGCCGTTGACCCCTGCCACGTACACCGTGCAGTGGACGATGGACGACTACGGGGTCAGCCGCTTCACCTCGGCCGGTGTCCCCGGGCCCGCGGTGAAGATCTCCGCGGTGAACATTCCGCCGCAGCTGACGGCGGAGTCGCCGGGCAGCGGTGTCACGGTCGACTCGCTCACCCCCACGTTGTGGGCCAAGGGAACGGACGCCGACCACTCCCCGAAGGCGACCCTCCAGTACACCTTCGAGGTCTGCGAGGTCGAGGGCAGCAACCTCCGCAAGAACTGCAGGAAGGGCGCTCGCGGCGCCACGCAGCAGTGGGCGGTGCCGTCCGGCTGGCTGTCCTGGGACAAGTCGTACGCCTGGTACGCCTACGTCTACGACGGCGCAGCCACGTCGGCTCAGCCCGGACCCGCGTTGCTGACCACGCGGTTGCCCCAGCCGGCCGTGACCAGCCACCTGGGTGGCGCGGACGACGGCAAGGAGATCGGCGTCCGGGCGGGCAACTACGTCACCGCGGCCACGGACGCGGCAGTGTCCACCGTCGGGCCGGAACTGTCGGTCACCCGCACCTACAACTCCCTCGACCCCCGCACCGACGGCGCGTTCGGCTCCGGCTGGACCACCCGCTGGGACATGCGGGTCCGCGAGGAACCGGAGACGTCGACGGCGCTGGTGACACTGTCGGACGGCTCCCAGGTGCGGTTCGGCCGCAACCCCGACGCCACCTACGCCGGGCCGTCGGGCGGTGCGCTCACTCTCACGCGCCGAGGTGAAGGCTGGACGCTGCGGGAACGCTCCGGCACCACCTACCACTTCATGCCCAGCGGTGTACTGGCCCAGATCGCCGACGTGGCGGGCCGCACGCAGAATGTCACGCGCGAGACGAAGGACGGCGGCCCGGTCAAGAAGGTCACCGACGCCCTCTCGGGCCGTTCGCTGTCCTTCACGTGGTCCGGGGGACACATCAAGTCGGTGACGACGAGCGCCGTGGACGCGAACAGCCCCGGCCTCACCTGGAACTACCGTTATGACGGCGACCGGCTGACCGAGGTGTGCCCGTCGTCCACCACCAAGTGCACGGTCTACGAGTACGGCGACGGCTCCGTCTACCGCAGCAGCGTCCTGGACGCCGCCCCCACCTCGTACTGGCGACTGGGCGAGGGCGAAGGCGAAACGGCGACCAGCGAGGCCGTCTCCCGTACCGGACTCGACGAGGCCGTCTACCGCGACGTTCAGCTCGGCACCGGCTCCGCCCTCGCCGGCACGGCGGACACCTCTGCCTCCTTCGACGGCGCGGACTCCGTGATCGAACTGCCCGCCGACACCCTGAAGGCGGCGGCGTACCCGGCCGTCGAGCTGTGGTTCAGGACCAGCACGCCGATCGCGGTGCTGCTCGGATTCCAGGAGGGCGAGCTCGGCACGAAGCCGGACTCATGGCGTCCGGTGCTGAACATCGACGCCGCGGGCAAGCTCCGCGGCGAGTTCTACCTGTCCGGTGCCTCCGGGGCGACCCCCATCGTGTCGTCGCGGACCGTCACCGACGGCCAGTGGCACCACGTGGTGCTGTCGGCGTCCGCCGCCGCTCAGACGCTGTACCTGGACGGTGCCAAGGTCGGGTCACTGAACGGGGCGATCATCGACCAGTCCGGTGACTACGCCTACCTCGGCGGTGGCTACGGCACCTCCGGCTGGATGAACCTGCCCGGTGCCGACTACTACTTCAAGGGGCAGATGGACGAAGTCGCCTTCTACAACCACCCATTGGACGCGGTCACGGTTGCCGAGCACTACGCGGCCAGGGCCGCGATCGGCCAGATGACCAAGGTCACCCTGCCGTCCGGCCGAGTGCACGCCACCGCCGGGTACGACCCTGTCAGCGGCCGGCTGACCGAGCACTCCGACGCCAACGGCGGTATCTGGAAGGTCTCCTCCCCCTCGTACTCGACAGCCTCGTCCTCGTACGCGGAGACGATCCAGCGCAGCGGTCCCACCGGCTACTGGCGACTGGGTGAGCGCAGCGGCGCACAGGCCGCGAGTCCCCTGGGTGACGACTCGACCGGTGCCTACGTGGACAGCGTGCGCCTGGGCAGTCCGGGCATCTTCGCCGACGGCGACGACACAGCCGCCGGGTTCACCGGTGACGGCGCGGTCGAGGTTCCCGCCGAGTCCCTGGGCAAGGGCACGTCGATGTCGGTGGAGCTGTGGTTCAGAACCGGCGATTCCGGCGTGCTGGCCACCAACCAGAACACCGAGTTCGGAGACACCCCGACCGGCTATCGGCCCATGCTGGTGATCGACTCCGCCGGCAGGCTGCGCGGAAAGTTCACGCCCAGCGCGAGCAGCATCCTGTCCAAGCAGGCGGTCAACGACAACAAGTGGCACCACGTCCTGCTCACCGGAAACGAAGGCGCCCAGGTGCTCTTCGTGGACGGCGACTACCAGGGCCAGACGGCCGGCGGCGTCGAGACACTGCGCCATGCCCACGTGCTCATCGGCGGCGGCTACGCCTCCAGCGGATGGGACGGCCAGGCCGGCGGCTACCGCAACTTCACCGGCGAGATCGACGAAGTCACCTTCTACGACAAGGCGTTGGTCAGCTTCTCGCAGACCATGAAGCCCGACGGCACCAAGAGCTGGACGTATGCGCCGATATCCTTCCCCGGCGCCACCAACACGCCTCTCCTGCACGTTCAGGCCCGCAATGCCCTGATCAACGGCACAGGCGACCAGTACCGGGGGGTCGCCGTCGCGGACGCGCCGGCCGCGTACTGGCGGCTGAACGAGACCGACGGCACCAGGCTGCGCAGTGAGGTCGGCGGCCCGGACACGGACGCCGCCTTCCATGTGGACGGGACCATCCTGCACCGGTCCACACTCGGCACGACCGGCGTGTTCGGGCCCGGGGACGACTTGGCGGTCCGCCTGGACAGCGGCGGTTTCGTCGAAGTGCCCGGCTCCCTCCCCAAGGGGACGACCGACCTGTCGGCGGAGATGTGGTTCCGCACCTCGACCCCGTCGGCCGTGCTGCTGGGCTACCAGAACCAGCCCATCGGCCAGGTACCGACCTCCTGGCGCGCGGTGCTGAACATCGACGGCGCGGGCAAACTGCGGGGCGAGTTCTATCTCGCCAACGTATCCGGAGCCACTCCGATCGTCTCGGCGCAGAAGGTGACGGACGGGACGTGGCACCACGTGGTCCTGTCGGCCTCGGGCACCACGCAGACCCTCTACCTGGACGGTGCCAAGGTCGGCTCGCTGAACGGCGCGATCGCGGAGCAGTCGCTTCGCTACTCCTACGTCGGCGGTGGCTACGGCAGCTCCGGCTGGATGGGCCTGCCGGCGAACACGTACTACTTCAACGGCGACATCGACGAGGTCGCCCTCTACCGCAAGCCGCTGACCGCCGATCAGGTCTCCGCCCACTACCGGGCACAGGCCGAGGGCGCCGACTCCGGCCTGACGTCCACGATCACCCTCACCGACCCGAAGCAGAGGACCAGCACGGCCGCGTACGACGCCCTGCACGGCCAGCGCGTCGTCTCCCGCACCGACGCCACCGGCGCGGTCACGTCGTACGCCTATGACCACGGCGGATTCCTGCACACGGTCACCGACCCCAACGGCCATGCCACCGTCACAGGCCACGACGAGCGCGGCAACGTGGTGTCGTCCACGACCTGCCGGGACGCCGACTCCTGCTGGACGAGTTTCTCCTCGTACCACCTCAACAGCAGTGACCCGCTCGACCCGCGCAACGACAAGCCGCTGACCCATCGCGACCAGCGGTCGAGCGACTACCGCGACGACCGCTACCGCACCGCCTACACCTACAACTCCCTCGGCCTGCCCCTCACCGCCGTCCGCCCGGACAACAGCACGGCCTCCACCACGTACACCGCCGGCACCGAGACCGCGGTCGGCGGCGGCACCACCCCGGCCGGCCTGGTGTCGACGCAGACCACACCGGGCGGCGCGAAGACGTCGTACCGCTACCACGCGGGCGGCGACCTGGCCGAGGTCACCTCACCGTCCGGGCTGGTCACCAAGTACACCTACGACGGACTGGGCCGGAAGACGTCCGAGAAGCAGATCTCCGACAGCTTCCCCGACGGCGTGACCACGAGCTACGCATACGACGCGGCCTCCCGCGTCGTCACGGAGAGCGGCGCCGCGACGAAGAACGAGATCACCGGCGCCACCCACACCGCCGTGATCACACGCGGTTACGACGAGGACGGCAACCTCCTCTCGGAGACGACCAAGGACACCACCGGCGGCGACACCGTACGCACGGCCACCTATCACTACGACGCGCACGGTCTGAACGACAGCGCCACCGACGCCGAACAGAACACCACCCGCTACGAGCACGACGCGCTGGGCCTCGTCACCGGGACGACCGACACGGCGGGAACGCACTTCGCGTACACCTACACCGCACGCGGACAGCACGCCACCACCGTTGTGAACGACTGGACCGGAGACCCGTCCGGCATCATCCGGAACCTGACCGTGGTGTCCAACGCCTACGACCCGGCCGGCCGCCTGGCGTCCACCACGGACGCGATGGGTGCCACCACGGCCTACACCTACTTCGCCGACGGGCTGCCCGCCACCACCACGGCCAAGCAGGTCACCCAGGCCGACGGCCAGAAGCGCGACATCGTCCTGGAGTCCAACACCTACGACCCGGCGGGCAATCCGACCCAGCAGGTCATCGGCGGAGGCGGGACCACACGGACGTACACCGTGGACGCGCTGGGCCGCACCAGGACCAGCGTGCTCGACCCGGGCGGTCTGAACCGGACGAGCACCTTCACCTACGACGGCGACGACCGGCTGAAGGAACAGACGGAGACCGTCTCCGGGAGCAAGAAGCTCACCACGACCGCGGAGTACGACTCCGCGGGCAACCTGACGCGACAGACCGTCACCGACGGCACCAGCACCCACACCACGACCGGAACCTACGACCAGCGCGGCCTGCTGCTCACCACGGTCAGCCCGCGCGGCAACGTCACCGGCGCCGACGCGTCCGCGTACACCGCCACCTACCGGTACGACGAACTCGGCCGCCCGGTGCGGCAGACCGCTCCAGCGGTCCAGGCCGAGGAGAGCGGCGGCACGGCGACCACGGTCAAGCCGACCACGCTGACCGGCTACAACACCTTCGGCGAGGCGACCGAGACGAAGGACGCCCGAGGGAAGGTGACCCGTACCGAGGTCGACCGCCTCGGCCGCACGACCGCCGTGACCCTGCCCGACTACACCCCGCCGGGCGGCGCCGCCGCGCTCACCGCGACCACCCGCGTCGCGTACAACGCACTCGGCCTGCCGCAGTCGGACACCGACCCGCTCGGCCGCGTGACCCGCTACGGGTACGACCAGTTCGGCCGGCTCACCAGCAGGACGGACCCGGTTGCGAGCCCGGCGGACGCCCTGCGGGCCGAGCCCGGCTCCGGCCTGCTCGCGGGCCCTGCCACGGACGCCGAAGGCGGCGGCGTGTCCCGCTACACCTGGACACCGACCGGCCTCCAGCTCTCCGCCACGGACCCGACGGGCGCCCGCACCGAAGCCACCTACGACGAGCTCGGGCGGCAGCTGACCGCCACCACGATCGAGCGCCACCCGAACCGGCAGAATCTGGTCGCCCGCTACACCTGGGACGACGCGGGCAACCAGACCGCCTCGACGACACCGGGCGGCATCACCACCACCGGTATCTACAACCCGGCGGGCGAGACCAAGTCCGTGACCGACCCGGCCGGCACCACCAGATTCGACTACGACGGCCTCGGCCGCCCGACCGAGACCATCGACGCGACCAACCGCCGCACGACCACCGCCTACGACGCCCTCGGCGACGTCACCGCGACCACCGACTACGGCAAGGGCCCCACCGCGCTGCGCACGGCGGCCGCCGAATACGACGCCGACGGCAACCTGACCGCGGTGATCTCCGCGCAGACCAAGGCCCGCACCACGTACGGCTACGACGCGCTCGGCCGGATGACCAAGCAGGTCGAGCCCGTCTCCGGCAGCGAGTCGATCACGACGACCTTCGGCTACGACGAGACCGGCAACCGCACGCGTCTCACCGACGGCCGTGGCAACACCACCTTCCACACCTTCAACGCCTGGGGCCTGCCCGAGTCCACGACCGAACCGTCCACGACCGCGCACCCGAACGCGGCCGACCGCACCTGGACCACCGTCTACGACAAGGCCGGCCAGGCGGTGACGGAACTGCTGCCGGGCGGCGTCAAGCGCGAGAGCGTCTACGACGGCCTGGGCCGCCTCATCCAGGAGACCGGCAGCGGCGCGGAGGCCCCGACCACGGACCGCACGCTGTCCTACGACCTGGCGGGCCGGATCACGTCGGCCGGTTCCGGCACCCCGCTCACTCCGAACACCTACACCTACAACGACCGAGATGAGCTCCTTACCGCTGCGGGCCCCGCCGGCACGGTGAAGTACGCCTACGACGCCGACGGCCGCATGACCGAACGCACGGACGCGAAGAACACCACCGTCTACGGCTACGACACGGCGGGCCGGCTGGACTGGCTGTGGAACGAGATGACCGGCGCGGACATCTGGTACGCGTGGGACGCCGCGGGACGCCCCGTGATGGAGCAGTACGCGAACCAGCCGGCCGGCTCGTCCCAGTGGGTGGAGTCGGCACGCCGCAGCTACGGCTACGACAGCCTCGGCCGCCTCACCGACGACATCATCACCAGCCCGGACGAGAGGACCGAGTTCGCCTCCACCACCTACTCCTACGACCTGGAAGACCGCCTGACCTGGAAGCAGACCAGCGGAACGGCGGGCGCGGGCGAACACGTCTACGGCTACGACCAGGCAGGCCGCCTGACCTACTGGACCCATGACAAGCAGACCACCCACTACACGTGGGACGCGTCCGGCAACCGCACGAAGGCCGGCTCCGTCACCGCCACCTACGACCCGCGCAACCGGCAGCTGACCGACGGCTCGACGACGTACACGTACACCCCGCGCGGCACCCTGGCCCGGACCTCGGCCGGGACGAAGACCCGCACCCTCGCCTTCGACGCCTTCGAACGCAAGGTCACCGACGGCACGGCAACATTCACCTACGACTCCCTGGACCGCGTCGCCAGGCACAACGCCACCACGTTCCGCTACGACGGCGGGTCCAACAACCTCCTCGGCGACGGCACGACCGACTACAGCCGCACCCCCGCCGGCTCCCTGCTGGCCAGCACCGACGGCACCACCACCCAGTGGTCCGTCACCGACCGGCACACCGACCTCGTCGCGGGCCTGTCCACCGACGGGAGGACGGTCACCGGCTCCACCGCCTACGACCCCTTCGGCACCGTCACCACCACCGAGGGCACCACCCCGGCTGTCGGCTACCAGTCCGGCTGGACCGACCCGGACTCCGGCGACGTCAACATGGCCGCCCGCTGGTACCAGCCCGGCACCGGCACCTTCGCGGCACGGGACACCTGGCAGCTCGATCCCACACCCTCAGCGCAGGCCAACCGATACGGCTACATCAACGGAAGCCCGCTCAACGGAACCGACCCCAGTGGGCACCTCGTGGCGTGTGCCACTCCGGTCACGGCACCGGCCTGCGTCGGCGGCGCTGTGGGCAGCGTTGCGGGACCGGAGGGCACAGCGCTCGGCGCACTCCTGGGGCTTGGGACGGGGGTGGGTTTGGTGGTTGGTGATTGGCTGTCACCCAGCCCGCCGACCGGTCACCTTTACCGCCGAGGGGCCGGCGTTTCACTCAACTACGCCGGCAGCCTCTCGAACGCGCTGACGAAGCAGGCCAGCCGATTCGCTGGACCGTCGGGCGGCCGGTCAGGGCTTGTCTGCACGGGCAGTTGCGGCGGCTCCAACGCCCCTGGCCGGAACCCTCGATACGTGCCGACGGGCACGGCGGGGAGCGGTGGCGGCCGGTGCGTGTGGAACTGCGTGATCACCCCGCCCAGGCCGGTCATCGACCCCAACCCCAACAGGGGCCCCCATCCCGTCCCCGCGCCCACCCGGCCCGCCCCCAAGCCGGACTGGGACCCCAACGGCAGCAATCGGCCCCGGCCCCGAGGAATGCCGCGCCACTGGAGCGATTGCGTATATTGACTCGTACGATCTGCGACCGTGGCGCCTGGACCCGAAGTGGAAACCTGCTGGATATGATCGGTTGCCGGTCGGAAACCGGGCGGCCCTCCATTTGATCGGCAATCAGATGGGAGGCGCCAACGACACTCTGCGTAATTTCGTGGCTGGCTACCAGACTCCGGCCAACTCCCCCCATATGCGGTCGCTGGAGGACGACGTCACACGTGCCGTGAAATCGCAGGAGCGTGTGGCGCTCGGTGTCGTCCCTGTGTACGGGCAAGACCCGGCCATCCCAACGGAGATACGAATGCGTGCGGTTGGAGATCGTGGTTATCGTCTGAACTGCACCGTTTATAATCGACCATCTGGTGGTTACGACTGCTCCGAAAGGTCATCCGGTGGAAATCTCTCGATTCCGTGAACTTCTGGGACAACCGACGGTCAACGGTGATGTGGGGCAGGACTGGCAAGCGCTGGAGGCGCACTCCGGACTGAACCTTCCGGGCGATTACAAGCGGTTCGTGACGGCATACGGTCCCGGCTGCGTCAATGGCCAGTTGTATCTGTTTCATCCAAGGGCGGTGATTGGCGGCGAGGGATTGCGTCTCGAGTCACTGTGGGAACAGGCATCCTATGCATACTCTGAGCTGGCTCGGAATGCGCCGGAAATGTATCCGTTCCCCGTTTATCCGGCGCCTGATGGTTGTGTCCCAATCGCCCGATCTTCCTCCGGAAATCATGTTTTCCTGGCCCCTCCAGGTGTCGGAGCGGAGGATTGGTCCGTGGTCTTGGACATGGGCGAGTGGATCCAGTTGGAAATGTCGTTTACGGACTTTCTGTGGGTGGCGCTTAGTGGAGAACTCGATTTCCCGGTGATCGAGGGCGAGGCGATGTTCGAGCCGGTCGGCACGCTGCAGTCGTGACGGTCACCGGCACCGTTGACCCGCCGTGCTTCGAAATGATGCAGTGAGCCACGCCCTTTCCAACCTGCCTCTGACGTACCGCAGTTGGGACGACAACGTGGTGAAGCCCCTGGTAGATGGGTTTTCGACCAAGAGAACCGTCTCCACCAGAGGCTTCACGTGCTTGTTTACCCGTCGGGCGTCGACGTGTCCAGCTCTGCCCTCCGCTTCCTCACCCAGCAGTTGCGGCGGCACCGCCGTGCGATCGGTTCTCGTTGGCGGCGCCTGAGCGCCGGCCGTCAGGCCCTGCTGACACTCGCCCATCTGCGGTGGGACACACGTATGCCCAACTCGCGGCCGGGTTCGGCGTCGGAACCACCACGGCCTACCGCTATGTCACCGAGGCCGTCCAACTCCTGGCCGCCCTCGCCCCCAGCCTCACCGACGCTGTGCGGACCGCGTCGGTGAAGGCGTTCGTGATCCTGGACGGCACGGTGCTGCCGATCGACCGCATTGCCGCGGACCGGCCGTTCTACTCCGGCAAACATAAGAAGCACGGGATGAACGTGCAGGTCATCGCCGACCCCTTCGGTCGACTGCTGTGGGCCTCACCGGCCCTGCCCGGCGCCGTCCACGACGTCCGCGCGGCCCGCGAACACGGCATCGTCGACGCCCTCGTCGAGGCCGGCATCAAGTGCTGGGCCGACAAGGGTTACCGGGGTGCCGGCGGCACGGTCCGCATCCCGTGCTGGGGCCGGTGGGAGACCCTCTCCGCAGGCCAGAAGGCTGTGAACCGATCCCACGCAAAGATCCGGGCCCTCGTCGAGCAGGCCGTCGCCACCCTCAAGTCCTGGCGGCTCCTCCGCAAACTGCGGTGCTCGACCACCCGGATCACCAGCCTCGTCCAGGCCGTCCTCACCCTTCATCTGACCAGCTCAGAGTGAAGATGGAAAGGGCTCACTGTGTGCTTGGAGAAGCTGACCCGCTCGCCCCGCTCCGCCCGGCTCAGGCCGGCGTGCTCGCGTAGCGCCTGGACGACCGCGCCGAACGTCCGCAGACTGTCCGAGCACTCGGGCTCGTTGCCCGTCCCCGCCCCCACCGTGCTGTCCGCCACCATCGGCAACCTCCCGCGCACTTGCCCCGCCGCAGACATCGAGCACGACCATGGTTACGGACCGTCATGTGTGCCGTCCAGTCTGTGACTGCCGCTGCGCATCTTCATGCAAGGCGGCCACCGCGACCTGCACTGGAATGAGCCACAGTGGAACTGGCTCGCCGAAAACCTGCGCGTGGCAGCCGCTCTCGCTGAGGCAGGCTACGACTTCCGCCTTGTCCTGGGAGACGGCGGACACAGCCCCAATCACGGCGGCGTCCTGCTGCCGGACGCTCTGCGCTGGCTGTGGCGGCCCAACGAGCATTGATCGATACACACATCATCCAACCTGGCGCCGGCTGCGGTGAGGGCACCGGGGCTTCGGCTGGCGCGACTTCCGCGACCTGATCGTCCGCGCCCGCATTCAGCTCGGCGGCCTGATCGTGCCCGTCTGGGACAACGTCCGCCTCCACCTGACCACTGGCATGAAGGACTTCATCGCCGCGAACGCCGACTGGCTCACCGTGTTCCAGTTACCCATCTACGCCCCAGACCTCAACCCTCAGGAGGGCATCTGGTTGCCCGAGCCGTGAAGCGCAAGCTCAAGATGCTGCAGTACCGCCCCGAAGTGATCGACGCTGACTCGTGGGCACCGGTATGGCCCTTTGATTCAAGCCGCGCGCGGTCAAGAACAGTCTGAGCGGTAGGCGAAGGGCCTGTCGGGGCAGCTGGTGCATTCGAACAGGTAGATGCCGCCCATGTCACCGAGCATGAGCCCAGGGGGGCATTGGATCTCGGTGCGTTGTTCGTAAGGAAGGTCCCAGACGGTTCCCGTGGCCGGGGTGTCCTCGATGGGCAGCCACGTGCGCCAGCTCTCGCCGTCGAACTCGGAGCTGTTGATCGTCAGGAGATGCTCCATGCGCACACTGCATGTAGGGCACGTCGGCCAGTCAGGCTCTTGCGTCCACGTCGGGTACCCGCCGACCTTGACGCCGTCCGACACGGAGAGGTGGGACCAGTAGGACCAGCCGGTTTCCTCCTCCAGCTGTTCGAACCGGACTTCGAGCGCGTCGGCGACCTCGTTCGGGAGGTCCCAGTTCGGGTAGTCGGTGACGCGCTCAGGGTGCAGGACGCACGGGTCCGGTAGGTAGTCGTTGTCAGGGCCAGTCGGGCAGGGTGGATTGGCCGGCTGTAGGTCGCTCAGGGAGCTGTCCCGCCAGTACATCTCGGGGCGGGGAACGTAGCCGTCCTCGTGGTCGAAGGGGCACCAGAGGACCTGCAGTAGATCGGCGGCGCTGGGGAAGGCCAGGTCAGGCACGTCGGTTGCGAATAGCTGGAGGACCGGGACGAGCGGGATCAGTCCCTGGGCGGGAGGGGAGAACGCCGTGCGCGGGTGGTCGTCCTCGCAGTGGGGCCAGGGCTCCGAGAGCGGCCAGAGCACGGGTCCGCCGAGCGAGCTTTCCCGCGCGCTCGGATCGCCGAGGCGCGGATGCAGGCGAACGGCCGTCTTCCGATAGTCGGCCACCTCCGGGAACAGCGTCTCGACATCGAGCGGACGTGGCGGGGTGGTGCGAGCCATCGGACGTGCTCCTCACAGACCAAAGCGTTGGCTTGGCCACGACCGAGGCCGCGGTGGGCTGAGAGTAGCCGCACGGTCTGTCGGATCCACCAGCAGGCCCCGTTCTGGGTTACGGGGCACTTCGCGGTCAGCCTTGCCAACACCAGGCATCACGAGTTCAAGTTCAGTAGCGGTCCTGAAGCCCGAACTGAAGGGGGCGGAGTCGATGACTGCGGGATGGTGCACTTCCTCTTGCGTGTGTTGCGGGCGGAGTTCGACGAGTGTCCTCTCGGTGATCTCTCCCTCTGGGGGCGGGAGTCGGCGACCTTCCTGAACCGGCGGGAGGAGCAACGCCTGTGGAAGGAGGGGCTGGACCCGTGGACGGGGGAGTCGGACCCGTTTGCCGGAATGTTCGCCGACTGACGCCGGGACGATGGCGGCACCTTGACGAACGCCGTGACGGGAAGGGACGGGTCGAGTACGGCCACTGCCGGCCTCAGCCCGGGGCGACGAACCCGGACTCGTACGCCGCGATGACCGCCTGGGTGCGGTCGCGGGTGCCCAGTTTCGTCAGGACCGAGCTGACGTGGGACTTGACGGTCTCGGTGCCCACCACCAGGCGCGTGGCGATCTCCGCGTTCGACAGGCCGCGGGCCATGAGGCGCAGCACCTGTTGCTCCCGTTCGGTCAGCGCGGCGCGCTCCATGGCCGTCCGGGCCGCGGCGTTGCCGTGTTCCTCGCCGTACCGGGCGGCCAACTCCCGCAGCGCCGAAGGGAACAGCAGCGAGTCGCCCGCGGCCACCAGCCGTACCGCGTGCACGATCTCCGCCGGCCGCGCCCGCTTCAGCAGGAAGCCGTCGGCGCCCGCGCGCAGCGCCCCGTACACGTACTCGTCGTTCTCGAAGGTCGTCACCACCACGATCTTCGGCGGGTCCGGCACGGTGCGCAGCACGGCGCGGGTGGCCTCGATGCCGTCCATCAGGGGCATCCGTACGTCCATCGCGACGACGTCGGGGCGCAGTTGCCGCACCAGGGGGATCACGGCGGCCCCGTCGGCCGCCTCGCCCACCACCTCGATGTCCGGCTGCGCCTCCAGCACGGCGCGCAGGCCCGCCCGTACGAGCGGTTCGTCGTCGACGAGGAGAACGGTGATCGGCATCCGGTCAGCGTAGATCAGCGCAGTGGCAGGTCGACGCGTACCAGCCACCCGCCGCCGTCCTGCCCCGCCCGTGCCTCGCCGCCGAGCAGCGCCGCCCGCTCCCGGATCCCGCGCAGCCCGCGGCCGCCACCCGCGCCGGCCGCCGGGGCCGCCGCCCCGCCGCCCAATTGGTTGCGCACCTCCAGCCGCAACCGTGCCTGCTCCACGGCGATGCGTACCCGGACGTCGACCGGCCCCGCGTGCCGCAGGACGTTGGTGAGCGCCTCCTGGAGCATCCGGTAGCCCTCGCGGGAGATGGGCCCGGGCACGTCCTCCAGCGGCCCGGTCACCTCGGCGTCGACCCGCGCACCCGAGGACCGCGCGGATTCCAGCAAGCGGTCCGCCTCGCCGAGCGCGGGACGGGGGCCGGCGGGCCGTCCCGTGTCCCGCAGCATGAGCAGCACCTGTTCCAGGTCCTCCAGCGCGGCCCGGCCGGTCTCCTCGATGGCCTCCAGCGCCCGGCCGGTGAACTCCGGGTCGGCGGCTGCCCGTGCGGCACCCGCCTGGACCACGGCCAGGGTCAGCGCGTGGCCGAGGGAGTCGTGCAACTCCTGTGCGATCCGGTTGCGTTCCAGCAGCCGCTCGGTGCGCTGCTCCAACTCCGACAGACGCTCCCTGACCGACGGCCCGAGCAGGCGGCGGGCGGCCTGGGCCATGAGGGCGCCCGCCGCGGCGGCCACCGCGAGCAGCACCAGCACGGGTACCGGGACGAGGAGGGCGTACCACCAATGGGACCCGGGAAGCGTCAGGAGCGAGTCGGTGACGCCGGGGCTCCCGGCGGCCGCCCCGGCCAGCGACAGCGAGAGCGCCGGCAACTGGTCCGACACCAGCCCGAGCGCGAGTCCCGCCTCCATGCGCAGCACCATCCAGGCACCCGTTCTGGCCCGGTCGCTCCATGAGGCGGACGGCGCCGCGGAAACCCCCGGATCCTCCTCGCTCCGCACTCGCGCGTGCGGTCCGGGGAACAGCATCAGCCGTGCCTGGAGCCCCTCCGCGCGGCGCATCGAGGGCACCATGGCCGCTGCCAGGACCAGCGGGACGGGAAGCACCGCGATCAGTGCCCAGTCGCCGGGCGTCGGCTTGACCAGGCCTGGATAGACCATCGCGCAGACGATCGGCACGATCGCCCCCACCACCAGATGGAGCCAACGGGTGTAGGTGACCGCACGGGTCAGCGGCGACAGCAGGCCAGGCATGCCGCCATCCTGGCAGAGCGGGCGGAACCGTCGGCTCCCCCGCACGGGGGAGGCGGTCTCCTCCCGCGGGGGAGGCCAGGCACCCGCCCGCGCGGCCACGCTGAAGCCATGAACAGCATCCAAGTGCGAGGCCTCACCAAGGAGTACGGCGGCACCCGGGCCCTCGACCGTCTGACGTGCACCATCGAACCGGGCCGGGTCACCGGGTTCCTCGGCCCCAACGGCGCCGGCAAGTCCACCACCATGCGGCTCGTCCTCGGCCTCGACCGTCCCACCGCCGGCTCCGCCACCGTGGGCGGCCGCCCCTACACGGCCCTGGGCGAGCCCCTGCGCACCGTCGGCGCGCTGCTGGACGCGCAGGCGGCCCACGGTTCCCGTACCGCCCGCGACCAGCTGCGTTTCCTCGCCGTCAGCAACCGCATCCCGGCCCGCCGCGTGGACGAGGTGCTCCAGGAGACCGGTCTCGCCTCCGTGGCCGGCCGCCGCATCCGCACCTTCTCCCTCGGCATGCGCCAGCGCCTCGGCGTCGCCGCCGCGCTCCTCGGGGACCCGCCCGTGCTCATGCTGGACGAACCCGCCAACGGCCTCGACCCGGAAGGGATCGTCTGGATCCGCGAGTTGCTGCGACGGCTGGCTGGGGAAGGCCGCACGGTCCTGGTCTCCAGCCACCTGATGAACGAGACCGCGGCCTTCGCCGACCATCTCGTCGTGCTCGGCCGGGGCCGGCTCCTCGCCGACACCCCCATGGAGGACTTCATCGAACAGCGCAGCCACCCGCGCGTCCGGGTGCGGGCCGGCGCTCCCGCCCGGCTGCGGGCCGCGCTGCTGGCCGAGGGATACACGGTGGCGGAGGGAGACGGGGGCCCGCTGGTGGTCGAAGGCGCCAGAGCCGAGCAGGTCGGAGCCGTCGCCGCCCGCGAAGGCATTCCGGTCCTCGAACTCTCCGACGAACGGGCCTCCCTGGAGCAGGCCTATCTCGCCCTCACGACCGGCGAGGCCGAGTTCGCCGCCGCGGCCGCCGTCTCCCCGACCACCGCGCAGGAGGTGTGACCATGTCCGTCACAGCCGTTCTCCACTCCGAGTGGATCAAGATCCGGTCGGTCCGGGCGAGCTTCGGCTCGCTCGTCGCGGTCTTCGCCGCCACCCTGGCCATCACCCTGCTCGTCTACTCCACCGTGGGCCAGGCGGAGGCGAAGGGCGGCGAGGACCCACTCTTCGGCGCTTTCTACGCGATCAACTTCGCGCAGATCGCCGCCATCGCCTTCGGGGCCACCGCCGTCTCGTCCGAGTACGCGAGCGGGGCCCTGCGGGTCTCCCTGTCGGCCGTGCCGCGGCGGGGCCTGTTCTGCGTGGCCAAGACGGCGGTCGTGGGTGCCGCCGCCCTCGCCGTGGGGCTCGTGACCGGGTTCGCCACCTTCCTTGTGGGCCAGGCGTTCCTGGGGGAGTACGCCATCGGCCTCGGCTCACCGGAAGCGCTGCGGGCCTGCGTCGGCGCCGGGATCTACCTCGCGCTGATGGCCCTCCTCGCCGCAGGACTCACCTTTCTGCTGCGCAGCGCCGTCGCGGTGATCAGCCTGCTCATCCCGTTCATCCTGATCGTGTCCTTCGTGGTCGGGGACGTCGCCGACGGTGCCTCCCGCTATCTGCCGGACCGGGCCGGACAGCAGATCCTGCACCAGGAGGCGGCGGGCGGCCTCGGACCCTGGACGGGCCTCGCGGTGACGGCGCTGTGGGCGGCGTCGGCGCTGCTGGCCGGCTGGTGGGCGGTGCGCCGGCGCGACGCCTGACACCCTGGCCCGGGGTCCTCGACCGCCGGGCCACTCAGAACGCAGCAGTGCCCCGCGACCGTTCATCCCGGTCACGGGGCACTGTCGTCCTACGTGGCATCCAGGCCGGTCCTGGAGGTGGGCGTCAGTTCGGCCGGTGGTGGAGCCAGGGCGGCCCGTAGGTCGTGCTCGGTGATCTGGTCGGCGGGGCGGTGGAGTGTCCAGCGGTGGGCCTCGCCGTCCATGGCCAGCACGGTGACGACGGTTTCCAGCGGTGGATGGCCGGGTTCGGTGTACGTGAATTGGCGGATGATGACGGCGGTGTCGTCATCCAGGCTGAGCAGGGCGCGCACGCCGTCCCTCAGCTCGCGGAGGTGCGGGCACAGCCCGGAGGTTGCTGGGTGCGGTTGCGGTGGCATGGGGATACTCCCTGGTTCCGTCACTCTGGTGGTGTGCGGGTGATGGCCTGGTCCCAGACGGGTGCCCTGAGGGGAGGCCGGGCAGCGCGGTCTTGTCTGGTCACGGTCGCTTGCCAGATGGCGAGGAGCAGCAGGGTGCCTGCTTCGGCCAGGATGCTGAGCAACGCCTGTGGGGCAGGCTGCAGACCGTGTTCGGTGAATCCGAACACGCCCACGGTGCGTGAGGCGGCGAAGCCGCCGAGGGCGCCCAGCGCCACACCGGCGGCGGCCACCCTCAGCAGCGGCGGCATCCCGATCAGCAGCAGCGCGGCGACCGCGAAGGAGACGCTGGCCTGGAGCAGGAACAGGGGACCTACGACGTGGACGAAGCGGTATTCGTCGGCGTAGAGCCGGGCGTGGATGTATCCGCTCCCGGCGAGCGTGGCGGCGGTCCCCACACGGGTGGCCGGCGCGAGGAGTCCTCCGACGGTCATGCCAGCCTCTCATCCTTGATCGCCAGCTCCCGGTCACCCTGCCGGTAGCCCACGCTGCGGATGCCCAGTGCGTCCTTGAGCTGCCGGGCGGGCACGACCTGCGGAGTCGGGGCGGGGGCCCGTCCCGGCTTCGGCAGCGGATAGGCCGTGGTGGTGGCGGAGTGGAAGGTGATGTTGCCCTCCGTCTTGGCGAACAGCTGGTGGACATGCCCGTTGAGACAGGTGACGGAGGAGAAGCGGCGCAGCAGCGCGATGACACGGAGCGCGTCGTCCGTACTCCAGCCCCACCGCGGGTACATGGCGAACAGCGGGATGTGACTGAAGACCACGATGGGCGTGTCCGAGGACAGTCCCCTGAGGTCCCTGCGGACGAACTCGATCTGCTCCTCGCCGAGATGGCCGAGCTTCTCCAGGCTCAGGGTGTTGACCAGGGCGACGAAGTGCACGCCGTGCGTGTCGAAGCTGTACCAGCCTTCGCCGAGCGTGCCCTTGCCGAAGGTCTGCCGGTAGGCGCGTCCTGCGTCCCCGATGGAGTCGTGCTCGCCGGGCACCGTGAAGACACGGTCGGTCCGCATCCCCGTCATCATCTGCCTGACCTGGTCGAACTGCGAGGACGTGGAGAGATGGGTCAGATCCCCGCTGTGCATCACGAAGTCGGGCCGGAAACCGAGCGAGTTGACCTGGCGGATCGCCTCGGTGAATGACCCGGCCACGTCCATGTTCGCGGGCCCCTGGAAGCCGATGTGGCTGTCGGAGACCTGCACGAACCGCAGCACGCCGTTCGCGGTCGTGCCGCTTCCCGCAGCCGCGGCCTCGGCGGCGGTGTCCCGGGAGCCGGCGATGTGGCTGATCACCTCTCCACCGGCCACGGTCAGCGCCACGGCTCCGCCGAACCACCCCGCGTGCCGGATGAGTTGACGCCGGGACATGCCGTGTTCGCGGGCGGGCTGCTCGGTGCCACCGGCCGACGCTCCTTGGTGAGGTTCGTGGTACTCGGTCATCAGGTCACCTCCACGGTGGCGGTCATGAAGGGATGGATGGTGCAGAGGTAGTGGTAGGTGCCGGATTTGGTGAACTTGTAGCGGTAGGTGGCATGGGTGGCGAGGCCGGCCGAATGCAACGGACCACCCGTTCCGGAGCTGGTGACGGTATGGGCTTCAGTGTCCTGATTGGTCCAGGTCACCGTCGTGCCCGCTTTGACCTTCAGCGTGGCTGGGGAGAACGCGAAGTTCTTGATCGCCACGGCGTTCCCCGACACCGGCGCGGCCGACGTGCCGGTGCTCGGGGGGTTCATGGGCATGCTCATACTGGGCGTGGGTGAGGCGCCGGGAGCGGCGCCCGTCGCGTTTCCCGGTTTGGAGGCGCCGGGCATGCCGGCCGTCCGGTGCTGCCCCTGTCCCGGTGTGATGGCGCCGGAACCGGTGGATGAGGGGTGCGGCGACTGGCCGCATGCGCTCAGGAGCCCCAGCGTGCCGGCGGTGGCGATGGTGGCGACGGCGAGCCCAGCCGCAACGCGTGATCGCCGGCCTGGTGTACGAAGGTGCGGGTGCATGCTGTTCGTTCCTCACGGTCAGGTTGAGATGGGGAATGTGTCGGCCGAGTGCACGCAAACGAAGTGAAGTCACCGGCGGCATACGGCAGTTCCGCGTCCGCGAGCCGAGGGTGGCTCGGGGTGTGGGCGAGATGTGCCGCGTATGTCGGCTCTTGTCTGACTCCACGGGCGGCGGGGGTAGTGCGGTTCGGTCGATGCGCACCTTTTGTGACATTTCCTTTGGGTCGCCGCGGACTGGCCGACCCTCAGGGCGTTCCGCACGCGCGGCCCTGACGATACTCACGGAGAGTTACCGCTTCTAGGTGGTGCATCACAAGACAAAGTAGTAAATATGCGCAATGATCATCTTATGCCCTGGAGTTCCCGAAAACGTGGCCCGAGGGTCGATCCGGATCGCTCCGCGGACCGTGTCTCTGGTAGAGGGACCCTTTCGACCACGGACGAGGAACTGCTGCGCACCCTGTATGCCGAGCACGCGGGCCCCCTGTTCCACTACGCGCTTCGGCTGACCTCAGGAGACCGGCAATGGGCGGAGGATGTCGTGCAGGAGACGTTGCTGCGGGCGTGGCAGCATCCCGCCGCGTTCGACCCCGCACGAGGCCCGGCCCGGGCATGGCTGTTTACGGTCGCCCGGCGCCTGGTCATCGACGCCCACCGGGCCCGGCAGGCCAGGCCGGCCGAGGCCGGCGGCGACGCGCTGGAGCGGGCCGCCGAGCAGACACCGGGAGAGGACGAGATCGAGCAGGCGCTGCAGAGCTGGGCGATGGCCGACGCCGTCCGGACGCTGTCCCCGGATCACCGCGCGGTCCTGCTGGAGACGTACTACCGGGGCCGGACCATGGCGGAGGCCGCACAGGTGCTGGGAATTCCGCTGGGCACCGTGAAGTCGCGGACGTACTACGCCCTGCACGCCCTGCGACTGGCGCTGCGGGAGCGGGGCGTCGAGCCATGACGGTGGCATGGAGGAGGTGGTGACCATGAGCGCGGAACACGACGCACTCCGGCTGGCGCTGGGAGGATACGTCCTGGGCACGCAGTCCCCGACGGAAAGGGAGCAGGTGCGCGCCCACCTCGCGGTGTGCGACGAGTGCCGGGAGGAGCACGCCGAGCTGGCGGGCCTGCCGGCGCTGCTCGCGACGGTCACCGAAGCCGAGGCCGCGGACCAGGCGGTGCCCGCGGCCAGCAGGGACCTGACCGATCGGCTGGTGCGGCGGGCCGTCGAGAGCACACCGGCCTCGCCTCCGGCGCCTTCCGACGTGCCCGCGGCCCCTCAGGCGCCCGAGGCCGGTCTCCTCGACCGGATGCTCCAGCGGGCCGCGGCCAGGCGCCGCAGGACCTGGAGGCTGCAATGGGCCGGCGCCGCCGCCTCCCTGATGCTCACCGCGGGAGCGGTCGGCGGCACCTGGCTGGCGACCATCGGGTCCGTGGGCAGTGAGGCGACGCCGCCCGGACCGACCACGCCGGCTCCGTCGCGCACCTTCTCCGGACATGATCCCGCCACCGGCGTCACCGCCTCGGTGAAGGTCTCGCCCTCGGCCTGGGGCAGCGCCCTGCAGGTCTCCGCCAAGGGGGCGCCCGCCGGGATCACCTGCCGGCTGCAGGCGGTCGGGCCGGGCGGCGTCAGGGCGGACGGCGCCACCTGGCGGGCGGGCGAGTACCCTTCCGGCACCACGGTCCCGGGGGCGGTCCCCATGTCTCCGGGTGCCATCGAGCACTTCGAGATCGTCGCCGGCAACGGTCAGAAGCTGGTCACGGTCCGGGCGTGAGATCGCCAGGAGTCCGCCCGACCCTGCGTCGGGCGGACTCCTGGCGTACCGGACCACGGTCGTTCACGGGACTTCCGCCCGCTCTCCTTCTGCGGCTGCCACGGCAGTGGGACCGGTCGCCCTCGCCGTCGGTTGTCGCGAGGGGGCCGGTCCTCGGTCGGCCGACTTGACGCGTGAGCGGGCAGCCGGGCGTGCACGCTCCCGGTGGCCGGTCGCCAACGGCCGGCGCCCTCGGCTCTCCTGGTCACGGCGAGCGAGCTCAGCCCTCCGCGGGCCTTGACCTGACCCACAAGAAGTGGAGCAAAAGGCGCGGATTGCTCGAACCGTTCGGCGTGTGCCGTCCGTGGAAATGAATGAAGGCTCCCCTGCAGGATCCGGCATAGCGACCGCTCTTCGAATGTGTTGGCGGTCACCCACGTTCCGGTCTCCGTACATCCACAGAAGAGTCAGAAGGCCATGTTCGTAACCGATTCCCCCCGCCCGAGCTCACTGCTCTCCCGGCGCTGCCGCCACGAGGCGCTGCTCACTCTGCCCGCGCGGGAGGAGCACGTCTCCTCCGCTCGCCACTTCGCGGCCGATCTGCTGGAGACCTGGCGAGTTCCCGAGAGCGAGCGGGACTCCGCCGTTCTCATCGTCGACGAACTCGCGGCCAACGCGGCCCAGTACGGCCGCGAGCGCATGACCCTGCTGCTCGTCCTCGATCACGGCACCCTGAACATCGTGGTCAGTGACTCCGGAACGGCCGTGGAGCGCCCCCGCCCCGACATCGCCCCGGACGAGCACGGCCGCGGCACAGGCATCGTCCGGTACCTCGCACAGTCGACCGAGGTCCACCAGACGCGCAGCGGCCGCGAAGTCCGCGCCTGCCTGAGGTGCTCGGCGTGATCGGCCCCGGATTCCCGTGCGAGCCGCCGCCCCAGGCCGGGCCCTGCGCGACGGCGACGCGGCGGCTGCCGGTCACCGGGGGCCGTCTCGACGCAGGGTCCACCGACGACGCCCCTGAGTGGGCCTTCGCGCCCCACAATCCGTGCCCCGTCGACGGCTGTCCGGGTCCGGCCCGGGTGCCCGTGCGGTCCCCGGCGGCCCCACTGGTCCTCGATCGCGGCGGCCTGGACCACGACACGGTGCTGCGCACACGGTGTGGCGTCCGCCTCGGCGTGCCGGGGGAAGGCGTCACCCCGGACACCGGCGAGGAGATCGACGCTCCGTCCCCGCATGAGGCGTACGCGAACGCGCCCGACCTGCGCCGCGAAATGCACCAGGTACTCGCCCTCGGGGCCGAGCGCGACGGCCGGCAGGCCAGGACCGTCACCGGCCCGCCGGTCGACGCCGCCGTCGCCGAGCGCGCCTGGCTGCTGCGGCGGGCAGCCCTCATGGACCGTATGGCTCTGGAAAGCCCCGGCCCCTGCCCCGGCCCGGTCGGTGCCGCCGCACAGACCGCCGCGGAGCTCGTGCTGCACGACCGCCGCCGGCCCGGCCTGGTGGTCGGGCCGCACCAGCCCGACGCGATCGCGCGCGGCACAAGTCGCCGCCCCTACGTCCGTCAGGAATACGCCGCCTGGGAGTCCGCGGGGCGGCCCGGCGCCTGACCCGCCCCCGGGCGGCTTTATTTGCGTATCGACGCAATGACCGGCACACTACCTGTCGGCACCCGCCTGTCGCGCCGTGCGCGAGGCCCGTGCTCCCCGACGGAACGCATGGCTGAACGGAGGCACTCGTGGACATCGACCCACCCAGTCCGAGCGGCCTCTCCGGCAGTCTCTGACCGCCACCCCGGTCGTCCGCTTTCTTCTTTTTATTCTCTTTCTTCCCTCTTCTTTTCTTCCTTCTCTTTTCGCCGCTTTCTCGCCGTACCCTGTCATGCCGGCCCTGGTCCGAGCGCCGCCGCGTCGCGGTGTGCTCGCACCAGGGCGTCCATGTGCCGAAGTCCGGGTGGAGCGCGGTTGGAGGTGCCTGTGATGTCGTTCCGGACGAGTGTGCCCGCCTCGCGGTCGCGGACCTCGCTCCCCGCCCGGTTCGCCGGCGGCCTCACCCGCATGACCTGGGTGGACCTGGTCGTCGCCGCCGCGGTGGTGGTGCTGCTGTACGTCACCCTGCGGGTGGGGAAAGGGGTCACGCTCTCGTTCTCCACCAGCCAGTCGGCGAAGGTGGACACCGGCATCGGTCAGCTGCCCTACGACGCGGCCCGCTCGCTGCTGCGCATGTGCGTCGCCCTGGTCCTGTCCACGGCGTTCACCTTCGTCTACGCCTACGCCGCCGCCAAGAGCCGCCGTCTGGAACGGATCCTGATCCCGGCGCTGGACATCCTCCAGTCCGTACCGGTGCTGGCGTTCCTGACCGTGGCGGTGACCGGGTTCGTCGCCCTGTTCCCGGGCTCGATGCTCGGCCTCGAGTGCGCCGCGATCTTCGCGATCTTCACCTCCCAGGCGTGGAACATGACGTTCGGCTTCTACCACTCCCTCACCTCGCTGCCCCGCGAACTGGACGAGCTGTCACGGTCGTTCGGCTTCACCCGGTGGATGCGGTTCTGGAAGGTGGAACTGCCCGCCGGGATGATCGGCCTGGTCTGGAACGGCATGATGAGCTTCGGCGGCGGCTGGTTCTTCCTCGTCGCCTCCGAGGCGGTCACCCTCGGCCACACCGACTACGCCCTGCCCGGCGTCGGCTCCTACGCCGGGGCCGCGATCGCCGACGGCGACCTGGCCAAGGTCGGCTGCGCGATCCTCACCATGGCGGTCATGGTGATCGGGGTGAACTTCCTCTTCTGGCGGCCGCTGACCGCCTGGGCGGAGAAGTTCAAGATCGAGCAGTCCGAGGCCAGCGAGGTGCAGCGGTCGGTCGTCCTGGACTTCCTGCGCCGCTCCGACTGGCCCCGGCTCGCCGGCCGCCTGCTGCGCCCGGCCGGCCGGGCGCTCAGCCGGGCCGGGAGCGTATTCGGCACCGACGACCGGCCGCTCGTGGTGCAGCACGGCAGGCGGCGCGCGGGGGACGTCGCCTTCGGCCTGGTGGCGGGCGGCCTGATCGTCTGGGGCCTGGTCGACCTCTGCCTCTACCTGTACGACCGCACCGGCCTGGGCGTGTTCGGCGAGCCGCTGCTGCTCGGGCTCGCCACCCTCGCCCGCGTCGTCGTCCTGGTCGCCGTGGCCACGGTGGTGTGGGTGCCGATCGGCGTGAAGATCGGTTTCTCGCCCCGGCTGACGAGGATCGCCCAGCCGGTGGTGCAGGTGCTGGCGTCCTTTCCGGCGAACTTCCTCTTCCCGCTCGCGGTGTGGTTCTTCCTCCGGACCGGTCTGAGCATAGACATCGGCGGCATCTTCCTGATGGCCCTGGGCGCCCAGTGGTACATCCTGTTCAACACCATCGCCGGAGCCATGGCCATCCCCACCGACCTGCGCGAGGCCATGGACGACCTCGGGGTGAGCGGCTGGCAGCGCTGGCGGCGGCTGATCATCCCCGGCATCTTCCCCGCCTACGTCACCGGCGGCATCACCGCCTCCGGCGGCGCCTGGAACGCCTCCATCGTCGCCGAGGTCGTCACCTTCGGTGGGGTCACGCTCACCGCCACGGGCCTGGGCGCCTACATCGCCCGCGCCACGGAGGAGGGCAACCATCCCCAGCTGATCGCCGGCGTCGTCGTGATGAGCGCCTACGTCGTCTGCCTCAACCGCTTCCTCTGGCGCCGCCTGTACCGGCTGGCCGAGGCCCGGTACTCCCTGTGATCCCGTTCCGTCCGCACCCCGGGCCCCATCCGTACCCCGCACTCCGCACCCCACAGCTTGGACATGCCATGGCGATGAACACCCTCCAGGTCACGAAGAACGACCGCCCGGCCGACGGCGAGCTGCTGCTGGAGACCGTCGGCCTGACGAAGTCCTACGCCGGCGCCGACGGTGAACTGCCCGTGCTCTCCGGCATCGACCTCCAGGTCCGCGCCGGTGAGGTCGTCGCGCTGCTGGGCAAGTCCGGCTCGGGCAAGTCGACGCTGCTGCGCTGCATGGCCGGACTCGTCCCGGCCAGTTCCGGCACCGTCAGCTACAAGGGCGCAGTGCTGACCGGCGCCAACCCCGGTACGGCGATGGTGTTCCAGACCTTCGCGCTGCTGCCCTGGCTGACCGTGCAGCAGAACGTCGAACTCGGCCTGGAGGCCAAGGGCGTACACCCCGTGGAGCGCACCGAGGCCGCCCGTCTGGCCATCGACCTGATCGGCCTGGACGGATTCGAGTCCGCCTACCCCAAGGAGCTGTCGGGCGGCATGCGCCAGCGCGTCGGCTTCGCCCGCGCGCTGGTGGTCGAGCCGGACGTGCTGATGATGGACGAGCCCTTCTCCGCGCTGGATGTGCTCACCGCGGAGAACCTGCGCGGCGAGCTGATGGAGCTGTGGGAGTCCGGCCAGTTCCCCACCCGGGCCATCGTGCTGGTCACCCACAACATCGAGGAAGCCGTCCTGATGGCGGACCGGATCGTGGTGCTCGGCTCCCGTCCCTACGGCACCATCCGGGAGGTCTTCGAGGTCGGGCTCGACCGGCCCCGCGACCGCAACTCCGCCGCCTTCGAGGACATGATCGACCGCGTCTACCGCACCATGACAGGCCGGCAGAAGGAGGGCCGCACCCCCGGCCGGCAGGAGCCGGCCGACCTGGAGAGGCGGACGGTGGCCAACACCCCGCTGCCGCAGGCGAGCGTGGACGGGCTGTCGGGTCTGGCGGAGCTGGTGCTGCACCGCGGCGGACGGTGCGACCTCGCCGACCTCGCCGACGACCTCGGCCTGGAGGTCGACGACCTCATGCCCCAGGTCGACGCCCTGGACCTGCTCGGTTTCGCCGGGTTCAGCGGTGACGACCTGCTGCTCACCGACACCGGCACCGCGTTCGCCGGGGCCGACGTCCAGGAGTCGAAGACCATCTTCGGCCGGGCGGCGATCCAGCTGCCGCTGGTCAAGGTGATCACCAGCAGCGTGCGCGGCAAGGCCGACGGCACCGCGCGGGCCGGGTTCTTCCGCGATCTGCTGGCCCATCACTACACCAGCGAGCAGGTCGACCAGCAGTTGGAGACGGCCACCGACTGGGGCCGCTACGGCGAGTTGTACGCCTACGACGCCGGGCCCGAGGAGTACCGCCGCGACGACACCGGTGACGCGGCCGGAGCCACGGGCACCCTGTAGACCGCCCGAGCACCGCGGGTCAGCCGCCTCAGGGGGTGCCGCCCAGGGCCGGACGGCGCGAGAGGGCCGGGCTGGTGGCGGTGGCCCGCCGGGGTGCGGGCGCGCTTTCCTCGCCGCCGGGGCCGCCGCCCTTCGGTCCGTCGCCCTCGGTGACCGCGAGGTGGGCGGCCTCCAGCAGGGGGCGTACCCCCGCGGCCTGGTAGTAGATGCGCGTGCCCTCTCGGCGTGTGGTCACCAGACCGGCCGACCGGAGTCTGGCCAAGTGCTGGGAGGTCGCGGCCACATGGGCACCCAGCATCCGTGCCAGCTCGCTCACCGGCTGCTCGCCGTGGCTGAGCGCCCACAGCAGCCGGTAGCGGGAGGGGTCCGCCACCGCCTTGAGCACCGCCACCGCCCGGTCCGCCGCCTCGGCGTCCCACCCCTGTGCTTGCGTATCCATGCAACTAGGGTACCGGCGGTTCCCCGGGCGGCTCCAACGCGGCGGGCCTCGCCCCGGCGGGCACGGTCTCCGGACGCCGGGGCCCGCGCCGCCACGGGACGGGCCAGGACAGGTTGAGGAACGCCTCGGCCTGGAGGGCGGCCAGGCTGATGCGGAGCAGGTCCCGGGCCGTGGGGTAGATCAGGAACCTCGGCTCCCACCGGGGCTGGAACTTGGCGTTGAACTTGTACAGCGACTCGATCTGGAACCAGCGGGAGAGGAACAGCAGCAGGCCGCGCCAGGCGCGCAGCGCCGGTCCCGCGCCCAGGCGTTCACCGCGGGCGAGGGCGGCGCGGAACATCGCGAAGTTCAGCGAGACCCGGCTGATGCCGAGGCCGGGGGCCTGCTGGAGGGCCTTGACGATGAGGAGTTCGTTCAGTCCGGGGTCGGCGGTGCGGTCGCGGCGCATCAGCTCCAGGGAGATCCCGTCCGGGCCCCAGGGCACGAAGTGCAGGACCGCGCGGATGTCCCCGCCCGGGGCGGAGGCGCCGGCGTCCGGCTCCTTGTGGGCGGTGACGACCACGCAGTCGCCGTCGCCGGCCTCGCCGAAGCGGCCGAGGGCCATGGAGAAGCCGCGCTCCACCTCGGTGCCGCGCCAGGCAGCCGCCGCCGCGCGGATCTGCTCCGTCTCCTGCTCGGACAGGTCCCGCACACGGCGGATGCGGCAGCTGTAGCCGCCCCGTTCGATGCGGTTGACCATCTGCCGGACATTGCGCATCGGCCGCCCGGACAGGGTGAAGGCCTCGGTGTCGACGACGGCCTCGTCGCCGATCTCCAGCGCGTTCAGACCGGCTTCGCGGGTCCACACCTCGCCGCCGGTCTCGCTGCACCCCATCACCGCGGGAACCCAGGCGTGACGGGCGGCGGTGTCCATGAACTCCTTGATGGCGCCCGGCCAGGCCTCCACGTCACCGATCGGGTCGCCGCCGGCGAGCATCACACCGGACACCACCCGGTAGGCGATCGCCGCCTTGCCGGTGGGGGAGAAGAGCACGTTCTTGTCGCGGCGCAGCGCGAAGTAGCCGAGCGAGTCCCGCTCACCGTGCCGTTCCAGCAGGGCGCGCAGCCGCCGCTCCTCGTCGTCGCCCAGCACGGGTACGGGTGTGAAGGGGCGCAGCGCGAGGTAGAGGGTGGTGGCCGCGGTCAGCAGGCCGAGCCCGGCGAGCGAGAAGTACACGAGGTCGGCGGTGCGCGCACTGGAGTAGTGCACGGGTCCCTCGATGCCGATCAGACCGTAGGCGACGTGCTGGATCCGGTCGGACAGCGGGGACGCGACGACCTTCCTGGGGTGCGCGCCGACGATCAGCAGTCCGGCGCCGAAGCTGAAGGCGCTCAGCAGGAGGAAGTTCCACACCGCCCGCCACCGGGTGCGTGGGTCGGACAGCGCGTAGAACTCCCGGCGGGCGACGAGCAGCAGCACGAGCAGCAGCACGGTGACGGCGCCGGGCACGTGCTGGTGCCAGCGCAGCAGTTGCAGGGCCGCTCCCGTGGGCAGCAGGATCATCACCGCCCGCCAGGCCCGCCGTTTGCGGCGCCGCAGGGCGTGGGCGAGCATCACCATCAGCACGCCCACGATCAGCGAGGCGGCGGTCGCCAGGGACGACACGGCCCCGGGCAGGGCCCCGGCCAGGGTCTGCACCCGTCCGTGCCGCATACGAGGGGAGATCGCCCCCGCGACGTCGAGCACGCCCACGAGCAGGCACAGGTAACCGGCCACGGCGGGCACACGGTGGTAGGCGGCGCGAAGACGGTTCCGCGAGGCGCCTTCGTCGGTGGTCACGGAGTCCTTCACGAGGGGCCAGCGTAGAGCCTGCTGAGCGGGTGTGACCACGGGCGGGGCTGGTGATCACATCTTTCCCCGGCGTGCTTCAATCAACGGATTGCGCAAGTGGGTGATGATGACGTCCCGCGCCGTGCGGGACCCGGGACGGCCTGCCGGGACGAAACGGGACGAACCGGGCGAGCCAGAGCGAAGGAGAGTCGCGATGGAGGTCGGGAGCAGGCTCAGGGAGCCGGGCGCCACGCGGGCGGCGGTCCTGCGCGCGGGACCGCGGCCGCGCACGGCGTTCGGTACGGTCCTGCGGCGGCTGGACTGGCCGCTGCTGGGTGCCGCGCTGGCGCTGTCCGTGCTCGGCGCGCTGCTGGTGTACTCCGCCACCCGCGGCCGTACCCAGTTGACGGGAGGCGACCCGTACGCCTTCCTGACCCGCCATCTGGTCAACCTCGCCATCGGGATCGCCCTGGCCGTCGGCACCATGTGGCTCGGCCCGCGCAGACTGCGGGACCTCGTCCCCGTCCTTTACGGCGTGACGCTCCTGCTGGTCCTCGCGGTACTGACTCCGATGGGCGCCACGATCAACGGGTCGCGCCGCTGGATCATGATCGGCGGGATGTCCATCCAGCCCGCGGAGTTCGTCAAGGTCGCCATCGTGCTGGCCATGGCCGTGCTGCTGGCCACCAAGGTGGACACGGGCGACCGGCGGAGCCCGGACAGCCGCAGCGTCCTGGAGTCCCTGGCGGTGGCCGGTGTGCCCGCCCTGCTGGTCCTCCTCACGCCGGACCTCGGGCAGTTCATGGGCATCGGGGTGATCGTGCTCGGGGTGCTGCTCGCCTCGGGTGCCTCGGCGCGCTGGGTCACCGGACTGCTCGCGGTCGGCGTCCTCGGTGCCCTGGCGGTGTGGCAGCTGCATCTGCTGGACCAGTACCAGCTCAACCGGTTCGCCGCGTTCGCCGATCCCGCCCTCGACCCGTCCGGGGTCGGCTACAACACCAGCCAGGCCAGGATCGCCATCGGGGCCGGCGGCCTGCTGGGCCAGGGGCTGTTCCACGGAGCGCAGACCACTGGGCAGTTCGTGCCCGAGCAGCAGACCGACTTCGTCTTCAGCGTGGCGGGGGAGGAGTTGGGCTTCCTGGGCGCCGGGGCGCTGATCGCCCTGCTCGGCGTGGTGCTGTGGCGCGCGCTGCGCATCGCCCGCGCCTGCCCCGACCTGTACGGAACGGTGGTCGCGGCCGGCATCGTGGCCTGGCTGGCCTTCCAGGCGTTCGAGAACATCGGCATGAACCTCGGCATCATGCCGGTCACCGGACTGCCGCTGCCCTTCGTCAGCTACGGCGGCTCGTCGATGTTCGCCGGCTGGGTCGCCGTCGGCATCCTCCAGGGCATCCGTCTGCAACGCCCGTTGTCCGCCTGACCCCGGCGCCTCAGCGCCGGCGACCGGGCCGGCGCAGCAGGGCCGTGCGCATCCGGCGTCCGCGGCCGTCCAGCGCCGCGCGGACCGCCGGTTCGCTGCGGGTGGCGGCGAGCAGGATCCCCACCGCGTACAGGGTGGCGATCAGTGAGCTGCCGCCGTAGGAGAACAGCGGCAGGGGTACGCCCGCCACGGGCACCAGGCCCAGGACGCCGCCGAGGTTGATGAAGCTCTGCGCCCCGAGCCAGGTGATGATGCCGCCGGCCGCCAGACGGACGAACGGGTCCTTGTGGCGGGCGGCGATGCGCAGGCCGCCCGCGAACAGCGCGGCGAACAGGGCCAGTACGGACAGGGTGCCGACCAGACCCAGCTCCTCGCCGGTGATGGCGAAGATGAAGTCGGTGTGCGGCTCGGGCAGTTGGCCCCACTTCTCCACGCTGGCGCCGATGCCGTTGCCGAACAGGCCGCCCGTCGACAGCGCGTAGAGGCCGTGCACCACCTGCCAGCACTGGTCGTTCGGGCCCGGGTCGCTCGCACCGAGGCAGGCGAACCGGGACACCCGGTGCGGCGCGGTCATGATCAGCAAGGTGGCCAGGAGTGCCGCGCCCGTCAGGGCGGCCCCGAAGAGCCGCGGCGGCGCACCGGCCAGCCACAGCAGACCGAACAGCACGGCGCACAGGATGACGGCGGTACCCATGTCCCCGCCGAGCATCATCAGTCCCAGCAGCAGCAGCGCACCGGGTACCAGCGGCACGAGCAGATGCTTCCACTGGTCCAGCAGCTTGTGCTGCTGCTTGCGGGCCAGCAGGTCCGCGCCCCACACCACGAACGCGACCTTGGCGAACTCGCTGGGCTGGAGCACGAACGGCCCGCCCAGGTCGAGCCAGTTGGTGTTGCCGTTGACGGTCCGACCCAGCCCCGGCACCTGCACCAGCGCCAGCAGCAGCACGGACCCGGCCAGCAGCGGGAAGGCCAGTAACCGGTGCGCCTTCACCGGCATACGGGCGGCCGGCAGCGCCAGCGCCGCGCCGATCACCGCGGCCATGATCTGCCGGCGCAGATAGTAGGTCGGCGGCAGACCGGAGCGCAGCGCCTGGATCTGCGAGGAGGAGAACACCATCACCAGCCCCAGGCCGGCGATCAGCGCGGCACTGCCCGCCACCAGGTAGTAGCCGGTGAGCGGCCGGTCCCAGGCCCGCCGCAGCCGCACGCGGGCGCGGTCGAGCGCGCTGTGTCCGGGCGTACGTCCCGCACGCCCGCCGCGCGGCCGGCCCGCCGCCTTGGGGGCCCGCCGCGGGGACGCCTTCTCCGGGGCCCGCGGCGGGGCCGGCCGGCGTTCGGGTGCCGCCTTGGCGCCCTGCGCGCCCGGCGCGCGCTTCTCCGCGCGGACACTCTGTGAATTGCGCATGTGCGCAACCGTAGAGGTACGGGAGTGCTCCCCATGAGTCCGGCGCTCCGACGCCGGTGGCGCATCGCCGCTTCGCGGGACGCGTATGTGGGCGCGCGGCCCCGGCCGCGCGGGACGAGTCGCCATGGTGATCGGCCGCCGTCCCGTCAGGAGCGCGGCGCGCGACGGCGCCGGAACGGGTTCCGGAAGCGCCGCGGTCCACGACGCGCGGCCCGTGACCCGCCGTCCAGGAGGAGGCGGGCGGTGCCCTCGGGGCCCAGGGGAGCGTGGCCGGGACGGCGCGACCAGAAGCGGGCCAGGTGGCGTTCCAGATCCTCCCGGCCGTCCTCCTCGGTGCGCGCGACCAGGACCGGGCCCTCCGCGCCCTCCGGGGCGCGCAGGTCGACGATGCGCCCCTCGGCGGTGAAGGCCGCGAACTCCCCGTCCGCCACGTCGATGGCCTCGAGGCCGGCCTCCGCGGCCGGAAGCGAGGGGAAGACGGCAAGTTCCTCGTCCCGGTCGAAGACCAGGACGAGGTCGGCAGGATGGTTCACGTGCCCATCCTCCCCGGTCGGGTCCCCAATTCGCCAGCCGGGCAAGGGGGATGGCGAAATCATGGGTCCGGGGGCACTTCGGCCCGGGGTCCGGGCGGGCGGGAGATCTGCTCGGGTCAACGATTGCGCAACCCGTAAACTGTCCCCATGGAACCTGGTGGTGGCGTGATGGGGCAGGATGCCGCGGTCCTGGTGGGCGGGCCGGCGGACGGGATGCGGGTCAAGGTCGCCGGGCGGCCGTGGGTGCTCCAGGTGGCGCTCCCCTGCCAGGCGGAGGCGCCGCGGGGCGACGCGCGCGTGGAGGCGGTCTACATCTACCGCCGCGACGCGCGCGCGAAGGGCGAGCCCCTGCGGTACGGATTCGACGCGGCCAGCCCCTGACCGCTCCCGCTCGGCCGGGGTGCGGGCCGGTCGCGTACCCCGTCGCGAAGGCCCCTCATCGACTGTTGCTACATTGCGCAACTGTACAACCATTGGGTGGGGTCAGTCGTCCCCTCTGTATGAGTACGACGGATGAGGGTGCGCGCATGACGACCAGCCACAAGACCGCTCCTTCGCGCCGCCGGAGCAGGGGAGTCCCGCCCCAGCGCCGGGGCGGTTCGCGCCGCGCCTCCCGCGGCAGCGGTGGACGCACCCGCGCACGCACCGCCCTGATCGTGGCGCTGTCCCTGCTGGTGCTCGGCACGGCGGGGGTTGGCTGGCTGTATCTGAAGCTCAACGGCAACATCAACACCTTCGGCGCCGACGGCCTGTCCGACGACCGGCCCGACGCCGGCTCGTCCAAGGGCGAGAACGTCCTGGTCATCGGTTCCGACGCGCGCGTCGGCGGCAACGACGCCCTCGGCGGCGGCAGCAAGGACGACATAGGCCGCTCCGACACCGCGTTCCTGCTGCACGTCTACGCCGACCACCAGCACGCCCTCGCCGTGTCCATCCCCCGGGACACCCTGGTCACCATCCCGCCCTGCAAGCTCCCCGACGGCAGCTGGACCGAGGCGCAGCCGAACACGATGTTCAACGCCGCGTACTCCGTGGGCGGCACCGCCGAGGGCAACCCCGCGTGCAGTCAGAACACCGTGGAGCAGCTCACCGGGCTGCGCGTGGACCACACCGTCGTCGTCGACTTCAAGGGATTCGCCGCGCTGACCGACGTGGTGGGCGGGGTGCCGGTGTGCGTGCCGCAGGACGTGTACCAGAAGGACCTCAACCCCAACCGGGCCACGCGCGGCTCCGTGCTGTTCACCAAGGGCGAGCAGACTGTCGCCGGGCAGAAGGCGCTGGACTGGGTCCGCATCCGGCACGGCATCGGCGACGGCTCCGACATAGGCCGGATCAAGCGCCAGCAGGCGTTCGTCGCCAGTCTCATCAAGCAGGTCAAGGCCGACGGGCTCACCCCGGGCAAGCTGCTGCCCCTCGCCGACGCCGCGACCAAGTCGCTCACCGTGGACCCCGGTCTCGGCTCGGCCGACAAGCTGCTGTCGTTCGCGCTGTCGTTGAAGAACGTGGACCTGCACAACACCAAGTTCGTCACCATCCCGTGGCGCTATCAGGGCGCGCGGGTGGCCATCGTGGAGCCGGACGCCTCGGAGCTGTGGGCCGCGCTCAGGGCCGACCGCACCATCGACGGCAAGGACGCCGGAGGCAAGAAGGGCAAGAAGGGCAAGGCGGGCGCCTCCCCGTCTCCCGACACCGGCCTGGGGAAGGGCATCGACGTCAGCGTCTACAACGGCACCACCACCCTCGGCCTCGCCACGCGGGGCGCCGCCACCCTCACCGGCCGCGGCTTCACCGTCACCTCCACGGGGAACGCGGGCAGCCAGAACCACGCCACCACCGTCATCCAGTACGGGCCCGGCCGGCAGGACCAGGCCGAGACGGTCGCCAAGCTCTTCCCCGGGGCCGAGCTCCAGGCACTGACCGGACCGGGCATCAACGTGGTACTGGGCGAGGACTTCGCGGCCGCCCCGGACGCGGCCTCGGCCGAGCCGACCTCCATGCCCACCTCGGTGGCGGCGGAAGCCCGCTCGGCCGACGACGACCTGTGCACCAACCTGTCCTACGGGTAGGCGGACACGCCGGCGCGGCGCCCTGTCCGCCCGGCCCGCCGACGGCGAAGGGCCGCACCCGCTGCTGCGGGTGCGGCCCTTGTGCCTTGCCTCAGTGCGTCAGGGACGCGGATCAGGCGGTGGCGGCTCCGCTGCCGGCCTTGCGGCGGCGCACCACGAACACGGCGCCCGCGCCGACGGCGACCGCGGCACCGCCCGCGAGCGCGATCATCGGCAGCGCCGAGCTGGAGCCGGTCTCGGCGAGGTGGCCCTCCGGGACGATCTGGTTGTCGCCGGCCGGCTTGACCGGCAGCGGCTTCTTGCCGCCCTGCGGCTTGGCGTCGCCCGGGTTGCCCTGCTTGGAGCCGGCGGCGAGGACGTCGAACTGGTAGGAGTCGTTGTCGCTGGAGTAGACGCAGTTGCCCTTGTCGTCGGCGTACATGCCGATGGAGATGGCGAAGCCCATGCCGGCCGGGGCCTTGTTGCCAATGCTCAGTCGCAGGTCGATGGAGAAGGACTCCTTGGCCTGGACGTCGGTGTAGCCGAGGTAGCCGGCGCCTTCGTCGCGCTCGTCCAGGGAGATGTCCACCCACTTGCCGGTGGCCGGGTCCTTGAACTGCAGCGTGAGGTAGCTGGTGTTGAACTCGAAGTTCTTCTCGTCGATCTGAGCGGCGAACACGCCGAGGTCGACGCGCTTGTAGGCGTTCTTACCGGAGTTCTTGACGTTCAGCTTGAAGTTGTGGAAGCCGCTGCCCGCGACGATCTTCGAGGGCAGGCCGGACAGGCTGGTGTGCAGGTTCTTGTCGAACTTCAGGTCGTCGGTGTCCTTGCACAGCTCCGGGTCCGGCGTGGGGGAGGCCGACGGAGAGGAGGTCACGGTCGCCGACGGGGTGGGCTTGGGTGAGTCGGTGGCGGACTCGTCCTCCGAGGGAGTCGACTCGGACGGGGTCGACTCCGCGTCCTCCGTGGGAGTCGACTCGGACGGGGTCGACTCCGTGTCGTCCGTGGGAGTCGACTCGGACGGGGTCGACTCCGTGTCGTCCGTGGGAGTCGACTCGGACGAGGTGACCGGGTCGTTGCCCGTCGCGAAGGCGGCGGGGGCCGCAAGAAGCACGGCCGGTGCGATGGCTGCCGTGGCTGCTGCGAGAGCCAAGGAGCGGCGAATCTTCATGCGAACCTCGAAAAACAGAAGTGGTCGATGTGTGCGCAAAGGAGATCGCCGGGGGCGGTGAAGGGTTGCCCGACAATCGCGAAGTCAATGTGTGACGTGCCTCACTCGCGGGCGTGGGGCCGGTCTGCCCGGCGGTAGTGTGCGCCGGTGAGTACGTACGCGAACACACCGGCAGGTTGGTACCCGGACCCGCATGGAGCGGCCCAGACGCTGCGTTACTGGGACGGTTCCCAGTGGACGGAGCACACCCACGCCGACCCGCAGGCCCAGGCCGCGCCGCAGATGCCGCAGCAGCAGGCCGCCCCGGATCAGCGTGTGCAGCGCCAGGTCCAGCACCAGGCCGGAGTCGCTCCGGGCGCGCAGGGGGGTGGCTCCCTGTTCAGTGAGCCGGTGCTCGTGGTGAACCAGAAGGTCAAGCTCATCGAGCTGACCAACGAGTACGCCGTCTTCGACCAGCACGGCAACCGGGTCGGCGCGGTCACCGAGATCGGGCAGAGCGCGCTGAAGAAGGCGATGCGGTTCGTCTCCAGCCTCGACCAGTTCATGACGCACAGGCTGGAGATCCGCGACGCCTACGGCACGCCCCAGTTGGTGCTCACCCGGCCGGCGAAGGTCTTCAAGTCGCGCGTGGTGGTGTCCCGTCCGGACGGCTCCGAGGTCGGCGAGATCGTCCAGCAGAACGTCTTCGGCAAGATCAACTTCGCGATGAACGCGAACGGGCAGCAGGTCGGCGCCATCAAGGCGGAGAACTGGCGCGCCTGGAACTTCGCCATCGTCGACCACGCCGACAACGAGGTCGCCCGGATCACCAAGACCTGGGAGGGCCTGGCGAAGGCGATGTTCACGACCGCCGACAACTACGTGCTCCAGATCCACTACCAGCTGCCCGAGCCGCTGCTGAGCCTGGTGGTCGCCACCGCGCTCACCGTCGACACGGCGCTCAAGCAGGACTCGCGCGGCTGGAACTGACCGGCGGTTACAGCGGGGTGAGGTGTCCCGGCCCCAACGGCCGGGACGGCAGCGCCGGTTCCTGGGCGGGCGGTTCCGTCTCCAGGGCGAGTACGGCGGCCACCGGGTGGTCCGGGTCGTCGCCCCGCGCGGTGCGCTCGGGACCCGGTCCGGGGTGCGCGTCCGCGGGCCTCGGGGCGGCCCGCGAGAGCGTCACGACCCCCCAGGAGGCGAGGGCCGCGCCCGCCGAGGCCAGCAGCACGCCCGTCACGCCGCCCTTCAGTCCCTGGCCGAGCAGGGTGAGCCCGATCAGCGCGGCCGCCGCCGGATTGGTCAGCGTCAGCACCGCGAGCGGGGCGCCGAGCCCGTCCCGGTAGGCGGTCTGCGACAGCAGCAGGCCACCGGTGGCGAAGGCCGCGACGAGCAGCGCCACCAGGATCACGCGGGCGCTGAGCAGGGGTCCGGAGTGGTCCGTGGCGGCCACCGTCACCGTCTGGGTGAGCGCGGAGGCCACGCCCGAGGCGACCCCCGACGCGGTCGCGTGCCGCAGTCCCGGCCGCGCCCCCGGCCGTGACAGCGCGCCGATCAGGACGGCCGTGGCGCCCGCGACCGACAGTGCCTCCAGGGGGCTCAGCACGTGTACCGGGGCCGGTCCGGAGGCCGCGAGGAGCAGGGCGGCCAGGCCGAGCAGCGTGCACGCGGTTCCCCGCCACTCGGCTGCCACGACCCGCCGCCCGGCCATCCGCGCCCCCAGCGGCACGGCGGCCACCAGAGTGAGCGCGCCGAGCGGCTGGACCACGGTGAGCGGGCCGTACTTCAGGGCCGCCACGTGCAGCAGGGCCGCCGATCCGTTCAGCGCGACGGCCCACCACCAGGCGCCGGCCCGGAGCAGTCCGCGCAACCCCGTTCCGCGGTTGCGTGCGGCGAGCCGCTCCTGGGCGACCGCGGCGGTCGCGTAGGCGACAGCCGAGAACAGCGACAGGACCACGGCCGTCAGGGCGGCGTTCACCGGGCCGCCCCCGCCGGGGCGTGTCCCCCGGCCGGCCGGGACGCGGCGGCGAGCGGTCGCCCCGCCGGTCCGGCGGGCTCCGCTTCGGCGGCCTCGCTTCGGGATGTCATGCCCGGACCTCTCGTGACGGTGGTGCGTGGGGTGATGCCGGTGGTGCTGTCCGCACCCGCGTCGTCACCTGTGCCGATGCCCGCTTCGACACCGGTGCGGATGTACCATACATCGACACGACAGCGTACCGATACGACAGTGTACCGATACGCAGGCGTACCGGTACACTGTCGTATCGATGGACCTTCGCCACACTGGAGAGCGGGCCCCGAGCCAGGCCTGAACTCCCGGACACGAGTGAGGAGCGCAGCGATGACATCGCAGGCCGCGGACGAGCCGGAGACGGTTGTCGCCTCGCGCCGCTCCAAGCTCACGCCGGAGCGTGAGCAGGAGTTCTTCGATGCCGTGCTCGAACAGATCCGCGAGCACGGCTACGACGCCGTCACCATGGAGGGCGTCGCCGCCAGCACACGGTGCAGCAAGTCGACGCTCTACCGGCAGTGGCGGACCAAGCCTCAGTTCGTGGCGGCCGCCCTGCGGTCCAGCGGCCGCTGCCGCTTCGCCGGCATCGACACCGGCTCGCTCGCCGAGGACCTGCGGCGGGTGGCGCGGTCCGCGGGCGAGTGGTCGGGCCGGGACACCCGCCTCCTCCAGGCGCTCGGACACGCGATCACGCTGGACCCCGAGCTGCAGCGGGCGCTGCGCGAGACGCTGGTCGAGCCGGAGATCGCCGCGCTGCGGGAGATCCTGCGGCGCGGGGTGGAGCGCGGCGAGGTCCTCGCGGACAATCCCGCGCTGGAGTTCGTACCCGCGCAGCTGTTCGGCGTCCTGCGCATCCGGCCCGTCCTCGAGGGGGAGTACGCCGACCCGGACTACGTGGTCCGGTTTCTGGAGGCCGCGGTGCTGCCGGCGCTGGGCCTCGGTTCACGACTCAGGCCACCGTCACCGGGATGACCGGGCGGTGACCTGCCCGGACGGGGGCGGCGCGCACCCCGGACGGGCGGGCTACCTCTGGAGCGGAGAGGTAGCCCGCCCGTCCGTCATGGGCCGCCGGGTCCGCGTATGCCCGGGTACGACCCGGACGACGGCTCAGACGCTCTGGCCGCTGCCGCCGCCCGAGGCCGCCTCGATGCCCCGGGTGATGTCGTCGATCACGGACTGCGGCTCCCCGACGTCGACGCCGAAGCGGACGACGATCAGCTGCCGTGAGGCGCCGGGCGAGGTGAAGGCCAGCGACTCCACGTACCCGTCGGCGCCCTTGCTGGTGACGGCCTTCCAGCGGACCAGGTAGCCCTCCTGCCCGGCCACGGTCACCGCCTTGGAGGCCAGCACCTCGTGAGAGGTGATCCTGCCGTAGGCCTCGCCCCCGTAGGAGTCCTCGGCGTTCGCCGCGATGTCGGCCTTGGCGACCTCCTCGGGCGTGGTTCCGCGCAGGCCCAGCACGAGCGCGGGAGCCGAGTAGGCGCCGCCCTTGGTGCAGTTCTTGGAGGTGTCGCCGGGGCACTTGTAGGCGTCGTTCGACGTGACCTGGGCGCCCACCCCCAGCTCCTGGCCGTACCAGCCGTCGGGTATGGGCAGGCTGATGCCGCTGACCGCGTCGGTCACCGAGCCGCTCTTGATCTTCGGCGCCTCGGACGGCCCGCCACCGGACCCACCGGACCCACCGGACCCGCCGGACCCGCCGGACCCGTCCGAGCCTCCGGATCCGCCCGGGCCGCCGAACGGGCCGCGTTCCTCGCCGCTGCCGCCCCGGCCCTCCTGCCCCTGCCGGGACCCGGCACGGCCGTCCTTGCCGCCCTCGCCGTGGACCAGCGCGAGCACGCCGACGCCGATGCTCGCGAGCACCGCGGCCGCCACTCCGACGGCGATGCCGATCCGCAGCCCGCGCCGCGCGGGGGCGGGAGGCCGGCCGGGGTATCCGGGGTGCCCCGGATAGCCCGGGTGTCCGGGATACCCCGGAGAGGCCGGATACCCTGGAGAGGCCGGGTACGGCCCCGGGGCCGCCTGCTGCGCCGGGGGACCCCACACGGCCGCCGATCCGACGGGCCGGGTCTGGTCCGTCCATGCCCTGCCGTCCCACCAGCGCTCGGTGGCGGGGCCGTCACTTGTCTGCCCGGGGTCGGGGTACCACCCGGGAGGAGTCACCTGCGTCATGTGCCTACCGTATGAGGCGTCGGTGAAAGCCCGATGAGAGGACCCCGTTCCCGCTCACCGCGGCGCCCCTCTACCGCAGGTCACCCGGCAACGGCAACAGCTGCCGGGACGGGCCGCCGCATCGGGCGCTCGGGGGCTACGCTCGAAGTCTGCATGCCGTCGGGTGACTTGGGGAGGTAGCGGGATGACGGAGGTACGGCCGGGCACGGCCGCCTCGGACTCGCTGTGGGAGCGTGACGAGGAACTCACCGCCGTCGTACGCGCGATCGACGTCCTGTGCGCCGACCGCGCGTCCGCGGGAGGACTGCTGGTCCTGGAGGGCGAGGCCGGTCTGGGCAAGACCGCCCTGCTGACCGAGACCCGCCGCATCGCCCAGGACCGCGGCTGCGCCGTGTGGTCGGCGCGCGGCGGCGAGACCCTGCGCTCCGTTCCCTTCAACGTGGTACGGCAGTTGCTGCAGCCCGCGCTGCTTTCGCTGATGCCCGAGGAGGCCCGTGAGTACCTCGGCGACTGGTACCACATCGCCGGCCCCGCCCTCGGCATCGCCGAACCCCGGGACGGGCACGCCGACCCGCAGGGCGTGTGCGACGGCCTGGTCGCCGCCGTGCGCCGGCTCGCCGAGCGCGAGTGGCCGCTGGTGCTGCTGATCGACGACGCCCACTGGGCCGACGCGGAGACCCTGCGCTGGCTCGCCGCGTTCGCCGAGCGCCTCGACGACCTGCCCGTACTGCTCGTGGTCACCCGCCGGCCGGGCGAGATCGGCGGCGAGGGCGCACAGTGCCTGGACGCGGCCGTCGCCGCCGCGGGCGTGCACGCCCTGAACGCCCTGACCCCCGAGGCGACCGCCGGGCTCACCCGCACCACCCTCGGCCCGCACGCCGACGCCCCGTTCTGCCGCGAGGTGTGGGCGGTCACCGGCGGCAACCCGTACGAGACCGTCGAACTGCTCGCCAAGGTGCGCGACAGCGAACTCGAACCGGTCGAGGCCCGGGCCGCCGAACTGCGCGCCCTGAACCGCTCCGCCCGCGGCGGCGGCCTCGTCGCCCGCCTGGAGGAACTCGGCATAGACGCCACCCGGTTCGCCTGGGCCGCCGCGGTCCTCGGCACCGGCATCTCCGTGGAGCTCGTCGCCCGGCTGGCCACCATGACCCGCGACGACGCCGAGCGCTGCGCCGAACTGCTGCGCCGCGCCCGCATCCTCACCGAGCCGGACCCGGGGACCGGCCGGGGCGGCGGCGGGGAGCTGGAATTCTTGCACCCGTTGATCGCCACCGATGTCTACAACTCCATCCCGGACGCCCTGCGCACCGCCATGCACGGCATCGCCGCCCAGGTGGTCACCGACTCCGGGCTCGGCGCCGCGGCGGCCTCCCGGCATCTGCTCCAGGTCCACCCGGACGACGACCAGGAACTCGTCGAGGAGCTGCGCGAGGCGGCCCGCGAACACCTCGCCGTCGGCGCGTCCGACGCGGCCCGCCAGTGCCTGGAGCGGGCCCTGCTGGAGCCGCCGACGCCCGGCACGCACGCGCGTGTGCTCTACGAGCTGGGCTGCGCCACGCGGCTGACCGCGCCCGCCACCACCATCGAGCACCTCCAGCGGGCGCTCGCCATGCCCGGCCTCGACGGTCCCACCCGTGTGGACGCCGTGCGGCGGCTCTCCCAGGCCCTGCTCCACAACGACCAGCTGGAGGAGGCCGTCCGCACGGTCGAGGCGGAGGCCGCCCGCCACGAACCGGGGCCGACCCGGATGCGGTTGCAGGCCGTGCAGTACATGTGGGAGGGCCTGTACACGAGCGGGACCAGCTCCCCGGACCGCTCCGAGCGCCTCGCCGCGCTCGCCTCCGGCTGCACCGGACGCGACAACTCCGAGCGCGCCCTGCTGATCCTGCGCGGTTTCGACGCCATGACCCGCGGCGAGAGCGCCGAGGAGGTCGTGGAGCTGTGCGACCGGGCCCTCGTCAACGGCCGCCTCGCACCCGGACTCGGCTGGACCGACACCGAGTGGGGCATCGAACTGCTGCTGATGCTCGCCACCGCCTACGCCTACTGCGACCGCCTCGACCGCGCCGAGACGCTCTACACCGAGGCCCTGCGCGCCTACGAGATTGCTGGTTGGAGCGGCGGCCACCTCGCCCTCGCCCACGCCTACGTCGGCCTCGGGCACCGCAGGCGCGGCCGGCTGCGGGAGGCGGAGGAGGCCCTGCGGGCATCGCTGCGCCTGGCCGAGCGGGTCGGCCGCGGACTGCCCCTGTACTGGACCGCGACCTGCAACCTCGTCGACACCCTGCTCGCCCGCGGCCATGTCGAGCGGGCCTGGGAGGTGGCCGAGCAGCACGACTTCGCCCCGCCCTACCCGTCCACCATCGTGCTGCCCGATCCGCACAGCGTGCGCGGCCGGCTGCTGCTGGCCCTCGGCCGCACCGAGGACGGCCTGGGCGAACTGGATGCGGCCGAGAAGGCGGCGGCCGCCCGCGGCCACCAGAACCCGGTGACGGTGCCCTGGGCGGCCGACCTGGCCCGGGCGCTCGCCACCGAGGACCCCGAGCGGGCCGGGCGGCTCGTCGCCGACCTCCGCCGCCAGGCCGAGCGGTTCGGCACCGACACCGCCATAGGAGAGGCCCTGCGCTGCGCCGCGGCCCTGGAGACCGGCCAGCGGGCGGTCCGGCTGGCCGCCCAGGCCGTCACCTACCTGGAGGCCTCCCCCTGCCAGTACGAACACGCCGTCGCCCGCGTCGAGTTCGGCATCGTCTCGCGCTCGGCCGCCGAACTGGGCCGTGGCCTGGCCCTGGCACGCTCGTGCGGCGCGGACGGCCTGGCGCAGCGGGCGGCACGACTCCTTGAGTCGGAACACGGGCTGAGCCAGGCCCCGGCGTAGGGCCGGTACGGGGGACCGTGCGGTGGGCGCGGGTTCGGTACGCCTGTCCACGGCCGGGGGACGCCCACCTGGGCCGCGGTGACAGGAAGAGCCGTCGCCCGCGGCCCCCGTCAGTCCTCGTCCGGCTCCTCCGCCAGCACCCGCTGGGCCACCGCGAAAGCCGAGTTGGCCGCCGGGACCCCGCAGTACACGGCGCTCTGGAGCAGCGCCGCGCCGATCTCGTCGGGGGTGAGCCCGTTGCGGCGGGCCGCCCGTACGTGCATGGCCAGTTCGTCGTAGTGGCCGTGCGCGATCAGCGCCGTCAGGGTGATCAGGCTGCGCTCGCGGCGGCTCAGCGTCGGGTCGGTCCAGATCTCGCCCCAGGCGTAGCGGGAGATGAAGTCCTGGAAGCGGGCCGTGAACGGGGTCTGCCGGGTCTGCGCCCGGTCGACGTGCGCGTCGCCGAGCACCTCGCGGCGCACCTCCATGCCCCGCCGGGGAGCACCGTCGAGGTGGGTGCGCAGCACCGCCAGGACCGCCTCGGGGCACTGCGCGGGCGCCAGGTGCGAGGCGCCGGGGATCTCGGCCAGCGCGGAGCCGGGCACCGCGTCGGCGATCTGCCGCAGATGCGCGGGCGGGGTGGCCGGGTCCTCACGGCCCGCGACCAGCAGCGTCGGTGCGCCGATCTCCGGCAGCCGGTCCCTGAGGTCGAAGGCGGCCAGCGCGTCGCAGCAGGCGGCGTACGCCTCCGGGTCGGCCTCCCGGTGGTCCCGGACCAGTTCCGGCACGGTGAAGTCACCGGCGAACCACCGGGCGCCGGCGCTCTCGACCAGCCACTCAAGACCGTCCCGCCGGACCCGCTCCGCCCGCTCCTGCCATGCCTTGGCGCCGTTGAAGTGGGCCGACGAGCAGATCACGGCGAGCGAGTCGACGCGCTCGGGGTGGTGCACGGCGAGGTGCAGACCCACGGCGCCGCCCAGCGACACCCCGGCGTACGCGAACCGTTCGATGCCGAGCGAGTCGGCGAGCGCCAGCACCAGGCCGGCGAGGTCGCCGACGGTCGCGCCCGGCCCGATCAGCCCGGCCGGTGAACCCCCGTGCCCTGGCAGGTCCCAGCGGACCACCCGGTGGGAGATCGCCAGCTCGGGGGCGACCTTGTCCCACAGCGCGTACGACGTGCCGAGGGACGGCCCGAGCAGCAGCGGGGGAGCGGAGGCGGGGCCTTCGAGGAGGTGGTGCAGAGTCAACGTCGCTCCAGGGCACGGTCGGTGAGGGTTCCGGCGGAGCCGGTGTAACGGGCCGGGTCGGTGAGTTCGCCCAGATCCACGTCCACGTCCTTCAACTCGGGCTGTTCGGCGAGGAGGTCACGGAGGCTTCGGTTCTCCGCGTAGGCGCGCCGGGCGAGTTCGGTGAGCAGCTCCTTGGCACGGGCCCGGCCGAGCACGGGGGCCAGCTCGGCCGACAGCCGCTCGGAGACGATCAGCCCATGGGTCAGCCCGAGATGGGCGCGCATCGCGTCCGCGTCCACTCGCAGGCCCTCGGTCAGCTCCGCGGCGTCGCGGGCCGCGCCGCCGACGAGCCGCAGCAGCTCCCGCAGCGGCTCCCACTCCGCGTGCCAGGCGCCGGGCGGCCGTTCGTCCGGCGCCACCAGCGACCCGTGGAGGCCGGCCGCGAGGTGCGGCGCGCGCTGGGCGGCGGCCGCGATCAGGGTGGACCGCACGGGGTTCGCCTTGTGCGGCATGGCGGAGGAACCGCCGCCACTGCCCTCGGCGAGTTCCGCGGTCTCCGTACGGGTCAGCACCAGCACGTCCGCGGCGATCTTGCCCAGCGCCCCGGCGGCGAAGGCGAGGCATCCGGCGAGATCGGCGATCGGGGTGCGCAGTGTGTGCCAGGGCAACAGCGGCTCGCACAGGCCCAGTTCACGGGCGTACGCGGCGACGAGCGCGGTCGGGTCCTCGGCGCCGTACGCGGAGAAGGCCGCCAGCGTCCCCGCAGCGCCGCCGAGTTGGGCGGGCAGGGAGTCCCGCACCCGGATGATCCGGTCCCTGGCGTCCAGCACCAGCGACCGCCAGCCTGCCGCCTTCAGGCCGAACGTCGTCGGCACGGCATGCTGGGTCAGCGTCCGGCCCGGCATCGCCGTGTCGCGGTGCGCGGCGGCCGTCCGGGCCAGCGCCTGCTCGGTGCGGGCCAGATCGGCGAGGACCAGGCCCAGGGTGCGCACCGCGACCAGCATCGTCGCCGTGTCCATGATGTCCTGGCTGGTCGCGCCCCGGTGGACGTAGGAGCCGTACTCCTCACCCACGGCGCGGGTGAGGTCGGCGACCAGCGGGATGACCGGGTTGCCGCCGCCGCGGGCGCGTTCCGCGAGCGCGCGCAGGTCGAAGCGGTCCGGATCGGCCGCCCGGGTCACCGCCTCGGCCGCCCGGTCCGGGGCGAGGCCGAGAGCGGCCTGGGCGCGGGTGAGGGCCGCCTCCGCGTCGAGCAGGGCCCGCAAATAGGCGGAGTCGCTCGTCGCGGACGCGGCGGGGGAGCCGGCCCAGCCCGGAGCGAGCAGGCCGGCGTCGAGACCCACGGCGGCGGGATCAGCGGCGGATGGTGTCACCGGAACTCCAGGAAGACCGTCTCGCCCTCGCCCTGAAGGCGGATGTCGAAACGGTAGGCCCCACTGTCCTCCCGCGCGGCGATCAGCGTGGCGCGCCGCTCCCCGTCCAACTGGGCGAGCAGCGGATCGGCGGCCAGCGCGGTCTCGTCACCGGGCAGGTAGATCCGGGTGAACAGGTGCACGAGCAGCCCGCGCGCGAACACGCACACGCTGAGATAGGGGGCGTTCCGCCCGCGCGCGCCGGGCCGCAGAGTCCGCGCGTACCAGTGGCCGTCGACGTCGGTCTGGATGCGGCCGAAGCCGGTGAACTCCACGCCGTTGCGGCCGAGGTGGTCGCCGGAGGCCGGGTCGCGCCGCATCGAGCCGTCGACGGCCGGCAGGTTGCCGTCGGGGTCGGGCCCCCACACCTCCACCAGGGCGTCCGGCAGGGGCCGGCCCTCGCCGTCGTACACGTACCCGTGCACGGTGACGGTGTCCGGGTGCCCCAGGGGCGCGATCTCCTCGCCGCCGCGGAAGGGGAGCGCGTACCCGTAGAAGGGGCCCACCGTGTGCGACGGAGTGGGCAGCACGTTCTCGGGGCTGCTCGTGTCGATCTTCGTCATGGCAGGTCAGCGCCCTTCTTCGAGCCAGGTGGCGTGCGGGCCGTCCAGCACGATGTCCCACTGGTAGCCGAGTGAGAACTCCGGCACCGACAGGCTGTGGTCGTAGGTGGCGACCAGCCGCTGCCGGGCAGCGTCGTCCGTCACGGACTGGAGGATCGGGTCGTACGGGAACAGCGGGTCGTTCGGGAAGTACATCTGCGTCACCAGCCGCTGCGTGAACGCCGCGCCGAAGACCGAGAAGTGGATGTGCGCCGGACGCCAGGCGTTGACGTGGTTGCGCCACGGGTACGGGCCCGGCTGGATCGTGGTGAACCGGTAGAAGCCGTCCGCGTCGGTCAGCGTACGGCCGACGCCGGTGAAGTTGGGGTCGAGCGGCGCGTCGTGCTGCTCGCGCTGATGGGCGTAGCGGCCCGCGGAGTTGGCCTGCCAGATCTCGACGAGCTGGTCGCGCACGGGCCGCCCGTCACGGTCGAGCAGCCGCCCGGAGACGGTGATCCGCTCACCGATCGGCTCACCCGTGTGCTGCCGGGTGAGGTCGTTGTCGATCCCGGTGATGTCCCGCTCGCCGAACGCGGGCGAGGACAGCTCGACCAGCTCCGGGTCCTTGCTGACGTCGATGGCGACCAGCGGCTGCTCGGGGTGGCGCAGCACCGAGGAGCGGTACGGCGCGTAGTCGCGGCGCGGGTGGTGCTCGACCGGGGCGCCTTCGGCGACACGCTTCTCGTACGCGGCGTGCTCGGCCGTGATCTCCTGGTCGATGTCGTGCTGAGTGAGAGCCATGGGGGTTTCCTAACCCTTCCTTAGCGTTCGAGGACGAGGGCGAGGCCCTGGCCGACGCCGATGCAGAGGGCGGCGACGCCGACTCCTGTGCCCTTGCGGGCGAGTTGGTGGGCGACGGTGCCGGCGAGCCGGGCGCCGGAGGCGCCGAGCGGGTGACCGAGGGCGATGGCACCGCCCTGGGGGTTGAGGACGGCCGGGTCGAACTCGGGCCACTCCGCGACGCATCCGAGGACCTGGGCGGCGAACGCCTCGTTGAGTTCCAGGGTGTCGAGGTCGGCGAAGGTCCTTCCGGCCTTCGCCAGCGCCCGGTTGACGGCTTCGACGGGGGCCAGTCCGAACCAGTGCGGGTCGACGGCGGACAGCCCGCTGGCGGAGATCCGGGCCAACGGCTCGCGGCCGGTGGCCTTCAGCCCCTCCTCGTCGGTGAGGAGCAGGGCCGCGGCACCGTCGTTCAGCGGGGAGGCGTTCCCGGCGGTCACCGTCCCGTTCTCCGTGCGGAACGACGGCTTGAGCCTGGCCATGGCTTCCAGGGACGCGTCCGGGCGTACGGACTCGTCGGCGGCGAACACCACCGGGTCGCCCTTGCGCCGCGGGACGGCGACCGGTGCCAACTCGGGGTCGAACAGGCCCTCTTCCTGCGCGGCCGCCGCCTTCCGGTGGGAGGCGAGCGCGAACTCGTCCTGCCGCTCGCGGCTGATCCCGTGCTTCTCGGCGATCAACTCCGCGCTCTCGCCCAGCGGGACGGTCCACTGCGGGTCCATCCTCGGGTTGACCATGCGCCAGCCCAGGGTGGTCGAGTACAGCTCCGCGTGCCCGGCAGGGAAGGGCCGGTCGGATTTGGGCAGCACGTAGGGGGCGCGGGTCATGGACTCCACACCGCCGGCGACGGCGATGGAGGCGTCGCCGACGGCGATGGCGCGGGCGGCCTGGATCACCGCCTCCAGGCCGGAGGCGCACAGCCGGTTCACCGTGACGCCCGGCACCGAGGTCGGCAGGCCCGCCAGCAGCGCGGCCATGCGGGCGACGTCGCGGTTCTCCTCCCCGGCGCCGTTGGCGTTGCCGAGGTGGACGTCGTCGATCCGGGCCGGGTCCAGGCCGGGGGTGCGGGCGAGGAGTTCACGGATAGCGTGGGCGGCGAGGTCGTCCGGGCGGACGCTCGCGAGGGCGCCGTTGTAGCGGCCGATCGGGGTGCGGACCGCGTCGACGAGGTAGACGGTCTTCACAGCAGGTCCTTTGCGACAGTCAGCTCGGCGCCGGTCCTGGCGGCGATCTCCTCGACGCCGACGCCGGGTGCGGTCTCGACGAGGACGAGTCCGTCGCCGGTGACGTCGAGGACGCCGAGGTCGGTGATGATCCGGTCCACACACGCCCTGCCGGTCAGCGGCAGAACGCACTCTTCGACGATCTTGGGGCTGCCGTCCTTGGCGGTGTGGGTCATCACCACGATCACCGTGCGGGCACCGTGGACCAGGTCCATCGCCCCGCCGATCCCCGTGACCATCCTGCCCGGGACCGCCCAGTTCGCCAGGTCACCGCCCGCGGACACCTGCATCGCGCCCAGTACGGCGACGTCGATGTGCCCGCCGCGGATCATCGAGAACGACAGCGCCGAGTCGAAGAAGGAGGCGCCGGGCAGGACCGTCACCGTCTCCTTGCCCGCGTTGATCAGGTCCGGGTCGACGGCGTCCTCGGTGGGGTAGGGGCCGGTGCCCAGGATGCCGTTCTCCGACTCCAGGACCACCTCCACGCCCTCCGGCAGATGGTTCGGAATCAGGGTGGGCAGACCGATGCCCAGATTGACGTACTGGCCGTCGCGGAGTTCCCGCGCGGCACGGGCGGCCATCTCCTCGCGTGTCCACGCCATCAGTTGCTCACCGTCCGCTGCTCGATCTTCTTGTCCGCCGCCTGCTCCGGGGTGAGGGCCACCACGCGCTGGACGAAGATGCCCGGCAGGTGCACCGCGTCCGGGTCGATCTCACCCGGCTCGACCAGTTCCTCCACCTCGGCGACGGTGACCTTGCCGGCCATCGCGGCGAGCGGGTTGAAGTTCCGGGTGGACTTGTTGAAGACCAGGTTGCCGTGCCGGTCGCCCTTCGCGGCGCGCACCAGCGCGAAATCGGTCCGGATCCCGCGCTCCAGCACGTATTCGGTGCCGTCGAACTCCCGCACCTCCTTCGGCGGGGACGCCAGCGCCACCCCGCCCTGCCCGTCGTACCGCCACGGCAGCCCGCCCTCGGCCACCTGCGTACCCACACCCGCGGGCGTGTAGAAGGCGGGAATCCCCGCCCCGCCCGCGCGCAGCCGCTCGGCCAGCGTGCCCTGCGGAATCAGCTCCACCTCCAGCTCGCCGGCCAGATACTGCCGCGCGAACTCCTTGTTCGCCCCGATGTAGGAGCCGGTCACGCGACCGATCCGGCCCGCGGCCAGCAGTACCGCCAGGCCCGACTCCATCGCACCGCAGTTGTTGGAGACGACCGACAGCCCGCCCACCCCGCGGTCGTACAACGCACCGATCAGCACATTCGGCACCCCGCTCAACCCGAAACCACCGACCGCGAGCGACGCGCCGTCCGGCACATCGGCCACGGCCTCAGCGGCTGTGGCGACCACCTTGTCCATCGAATCAAGCCTCATCTCTGCCGAGCATCCAGCAACGCAGATAGTCAGCGCACTGACTATCTGGCGGTTCCCTCACGCTGCCACTTGACGCACGCCCAGTCAATACCCGCCTGACCAGGATGAGCGGGGCGTCCGAGGTGCCCGGGAATTCATGGTGGAGAGGTGGCTCGTCGGCTGTATCGTTCAGTGCACCTACAAAAGTCACAGCCGATACGACGGATCGATGCGAGGAGCGCACATGGGCGCGGTGGACCTCTCGACCCACCCAGGGCATCTGGCCCGGCGGTTGCAGCAGGCGCACTACCTGCTGTGGAACACGATGGTCTCCGAGGAGATCACCTCGCCGCAGTTCGCGGTCCTGAACGTGCTCGTCGCCGAGCCGGGTCTCGACCAGCGCACGGTGGGGGAGAGGGTGGGCCTCGACCGGTCCACGATCGCCGAGGTGATCAGCCGCCTCGGCCGCCGCGGACTGCTCGACAAGGTGCGCGACCCGCAGGACGGCCGCCGCTTCCTGCTGCGGCTGACCGGTGAGGGGGAGCGCACTCACCGGAAGCTCACCGTACGGACGGCCCGGATGAACCAGGTATTCCTGGGGCCGCTCAGCGCCGAGGAACAGGCCCTCTTCTTCGATCTCATCCGGCGGGTCGCGGACGCGGCCGAGGGACTGCGCCATCCGGCGGAACCCGTCGCGGCGCAGCCCTGATCGCGCCCGTCACCGTTCCCGGTCACGTCCGAGGATCACGGTTCCGGGGTCAGGACCACCCAGACCTGGCCCCGGGCGAAGTTCACGTCCGTGCCGTCGGCGGCCGTGAACCGTGTGCCGTCCGCCGCGCTCGGGCGCTTCCAGGTGGCGTCGTACACCCGCCCGCCGCGCAGCACCTCCGCCTTCCCCGAACCGACGGTCTCGGTGTACGGGGTGTAGTTGCCGAGCACGTCGTGCAGGTCCGATCTGCGCACCTTCACGTGCTGCACCACCACCGTCGCGGGCACCACCTTCTGGCCGTCGGTCGTGACCGTCTGCCGGCCGTCCATCGCCACCCGCCAGCCGTGCCGCGCCGCCGACCAGGTGAAGGTGAACCGGGCCGCCGGGTAGTGGACCGTGCGCGAGATCTCGGCGCGGCCGCCCGCGGGCGCCGGGCCGTAGTGGAAGCCGGTGGCCAGCGCGTCCGCTCCCGGGGCCGGGCCGAGCAGCTTGCCGGGGCGCAGGTACAGGTTGTGCGGTGACGGCTTGGCGGTGCCCCGGAAATACGCGTCGGGCTTGTCGTCGGGTGTCCTGGCGGTCAGGGGCGCGGCGTCGATCAGCGGCAGCAGTTTGTGCTGGGCGCCGGAGAAGGCGAGCGTGGGGTGGTCGAACTGACGCAGCAGTTCGAGATCGGACTCGCGCGCGCTGCGCACCGGTCCGACGACCGGGGGCAGGCGGGTGGCGTAGACCGCCATCAGCCGGGTGAGCCCGCCCTCGACCTGCTCCGCGTACACGATGTCGGCGGCGTCGAGGCCGGTCTGCGGGCGTGCCGCCTGCACGTTGTCGATCTTGACGGCGAGGACGGGGCCGGCGTGCTCCGGACTCGGTGCCGGGCTCTGCGGCACTTCCCGCGCGGGCGCGGGAGTGTGTCCCTTTCCGTCCTGCTGGTCCCCGGCGGAGCCGTGCCGTGCGGTGCAGCCCGTCGTCAGAGCGGCCGTCGTCACGGCGGCCATCAGCGCCACCGCCGAGGCGGCGCACCGCATGCGCGTGCTTCCTCCCATGCCCACCGTCAGCCCCCGTCTCCGTGCCGCTGTCCCTTGACTGTCTGTTTATCCGTTCATCGGTGGCCATACCCGCACGTTTCTGATCGGGCGTGACTCGCTGGGGCGACCGGCCCTTCGAGCGCGACCCAGTGCGCCGAACGGCCCAATGAGGCGACCGGCGGTTCGGCGGGTCGGGCCCCGGGTACCCGGGCGCGGCACGGGAGACGCAGAACGACGGAGGGAGCGCGCCGCGATGAAGGCAGTGACGTGGCAGGGCAAACGCGACGTTCGGGTGGACGAGGTCCCCGACCCGAAGATCCAGGAGCCGACGGACGCCGTCATCCGGATCACGTCGACCGGCCTGTGCGGCTCCGACCTGCACCTCTACGAGGTGCTCACGCCGTTCATGACACCGGGCGACATCCTCGGTCACGAGCCCATGGGCATCGTGGAGGAGGTCGGCGCCGGGGTGACGAACCTCAAGCCCGGCGACCGGGTGGCCGTACCGTTCCAGATCTCCTGCGGCCACTGCTTCATGTGCTCCGCGGGCCTGACGACCCAGTGCGAGACCACCCAGGTCACCAGCGAGGGCATGGGCGCCGCCCTGTTCGGCTACACCCGCCTGTACGGCGCCGTGCCGGGCGCCCAGGCCGAGTATCTGCGCGTCCCACAGGCGCAGTTCGGCCCGATCAAGCTTCCCGAGGGCCCGCCCGACGACCGGTTCCTCTACCTCTCGGACGTGCTGCCGACCGCCTGGCAGGCGGTCGCCTACGCCGATGTGCCGCGCGGTGGCAGCGTGGCCGTACTCGGTCTCGGTCCCATCGGCGACATGGCGTGCCGGATCGCCAAGGCGCGCGGCGCCGAGCGGGTGTTCGGCGTGGACCTGGTCCCCGAACGGCTGGCCCGGGCGCGCAGGCGGGGCGTGGAGACGTACGACCTGCGGGGCTTCGACAACGAGAAGGAACTGATCGCGGCGATCCGCGACGAGACACAGGGACGCGGGCCCGACGCCGTGATCGACGCGGTCGGCACCGAGGCGCACGGCAGCGCGGCCGCCCGGCTCATCCAGCAGGCCGCGACGGTGCTGCCGCACGCGCTGAGCGGACCGCTCGCCGAACGCTTCAGCGTGGACCGGCTCGCAGCCCTGCACACCGCCATCGAACTGGTGCGCCGCGGCGGCACGCTCTCCCTGAGCGGCGTCTACGGCGGCACGGCCGACCCCATGCCGATGCTCACGCTCTTCGACAAGCAGATACAGATGCGCATGGGCCAGGCCAACGTCCGCCGCTGGACCGACGAGATCATGCCCTACCTCACGGACGAGGATCCACTGGGCGTCGACGACTTCGCCACGCACCGGCTGCCGCTGTCCGACGCCCCCCACGCGTACGAGATGTTCCAGCGCAAGCAGGAAGGCGCCGTGAAGGTCGTCATGCGGCCGTGAGGCCCGCCGCCCCCACACGCGCACCGGCTCAGGCGCGGGAGCCGAAGACCTCCGCCAGGTCGTAGCGGACCGGCTCCTCCAACTGGGCGTAGGTGCAGCTCTCCGGCGCGCGGTCCGGGCGCCAGCGGCGGAAGCGGGCCGTGTGCCGGAACCGCGCCCCGTTCTCCATGTGGTCGTAGGCCACCTCGGCCACCCACTCCGGCCGCAACGGCACCCAGGACAGGTCCTTCTTCCCCGACCAGCGGCTGGGCGCGCCCGGCAGCCGGGCCGCCTCGTGGGCCGCCTCGTCCGACCAGGCCGCCCACGGGTGCCCGCCCACGTCGTCCATCCGCAGCGGCTCCAGCTCCTCGATCAGCTCGGCGCGCCGCTTCATCGGGAACGCGGCGCACACGCCGACGTGCTGGAGGGTGCCCCGGTCGTCGTACAGGCCGAGCAGCAGCGAGCCGACGACGGGGCCGCTCTTGTGGTGACGGAACCCGGCGACCACCACGTCCGCCGTGCGCTCGTGCTTGACCTTGAACATGGCCCGCTCGTCCTGGAGATAGCGCAGCCCCAGCGGCTTGGCGACGACACCGTCCAGGCCCGCGCCCTCGTACTGCTCGAACCAGCGCCGGGCCACCTCGATGTCCGTCGTCGCGGGTGCCACGTGCACCGGGGCGGTGACCTCCGCCAGTGCCCGTACCAGCAGCGCGCGCCGGTCGGACAGCGGCACGTCGAGCAGGGACTCGCCGTCCAGGGCGAGCAGGTCGAAGGCCACGAAGGAGGACGGGGTCCGCTCGGCCAGCATCCGCACCCGCGAGTCCGCCGGGTGGATCCGCTCGGTCAGCGCGTCGAAGTCCAGCCGGCCCTCCCGCGCGATCACGATCTCCCCGTCCAGCACGCACCGCTCGGGCAGCCGCTCCTTGAGCGCCTCGACCAGCTCGGGAAAGTACCTGGTCAGCGGCTTTCCGGTGCGGCTGCCGAGCTCGACCTCGGCGCCGTCGCGGAACACGATCGCCCGGAACCCGTCCCACTTCGCCTCGTACTGCATGTCCGGCGGGATCCTCGCCACCGACTTGGCGAGCATCGGCTTCACGGGCGGCATCACCGGCAGGTCCATGTCTGGCATTCTGCGCGCCCGCGCGCATGCCCGCCCGGTGTGCGAGGCGCGCGCGCTGCCCCTACCGTGGCTCGCATGGGCGATGCGGTGGAACTGGAGGTCGGCGGCCGGACCGTACGGCTGTCCAGCCCGGACAAGGTGTTCTTTCCCGAGCGCGGATTCACCAAGCTGGACGTCGCCCGGTACTACCGGTCCGTCGCCCCCGGCATCCTGCGCGCCCTGCGCGACCGCCCCACCACCCTGGAGCGCTACCCGGACGGCATCACCGGCGAGTGGTTCTTCCAGAAGCGGGCGCCCAAGGGGATGCCCTCATGGATTCCCACCGCCCACATCACCTTCCCCAGCGGACGCAGCGCCGACGAGATGTGCCCCACCGAGGAGGCAGCCGTGGTGTGGGCCGCCCAGTACGGCACGCTCACCTTCCACCCCTGGCCGGTGCGCCGCGACGACGTCGACCACCCCGACGAACTGCGCATCGACCTCGACCCGCAGCCCGGCACCGACTTCACCGACGCCGTGCGCGCCGCCCACGAACTGCGGTCCGTGCTGGAGGAGTTCGGGGGCCTGCGTGGCTGGCCGAAGACCTCCGGCGGCCGCGGTCTGCACGTGTTCGTGCCGATCGAGCCGCGCTGGACCTTCACCCAGGTGCGGCGCGCCGCGATCGCCGTGGGCCGGGAGATGGAACGCCGGATGCCCGAGCATGTGACGATCAAGTGGTGGAAGGAGGAGCGCGGCGCCCGGATCTTCCTGGACTACAACCAGACGGCCCGCGACCGCACCATCGCCTCCGCCTACTCCGTGCGCCCCCGCCCCCACGCCCCCGTCTCGGCGCCCCTGCGCTGGGAGGAGGTCGGCGTCGCCCGGCCCGAGGACTTCGACGTGGCCACCATGCCGGCCCGGTTCGCCGAAGTCGGCGACGTGCACGCCGACATGGACGGCCACGCCTTTTCCCTGGAGGCCCTGCTGGAACTGGCCTCCCAGGACGAACGCGACCACGGTCTCGGTGATCTGCCCTACCCGCCCGAGTACCCCAAGATGCCCGGCGAGCCGAAACGGGTCCAGCCGAGCCGGGCGAGGAAGCAGGGTCCGGCCACCGGCTGAGTCCGCCGGCACCCCCGGTGGGAGGCCCGCCGCCGGACGAGAGCGCTCTCACGACGGGGCCCGTGCGCGGTTATCCTGATCCACAACCGCCGGTGAGGAGCCCAGAAGTGACCGAGACAGCGTCGCGTCCCACGTTGGAGGCCGTGGCCGCGCGTGCGGGGGTGTCGCGGGCCACCGTGTCCCGGGTGGTGAACGGCGGGGACGGGGTGAGGGAGCCGCTGGCCGAGCGGGTGCGGCGGGCCGTGGAGGAACTCGGGTACGTGCCGAACCAGGCCGCCCGCAGCCTGGTGACCAAGCGGCACGACGCCGTCGCCGTCGTCATCGCCGAACCGGAGACCCGGGTCTTCGCCGACCCGTTCTTCGCCCTGCAACTGAGGGGCATCAGCAAGGAGCTGACGGCCCACGACTCGCAGCTCGTGCTGCTGCTGACGGAGGGGCGCGACGACCACGCCAGGGTCGGGCGCTATCTCGCCGGCGGCCATGTGGACGGCGCGCTCGTGTTCTCGCTGCACCTCGACGACCCGCTGCCGGGGCTGATCCGGCGCGCCGGGGTGCCGACCGTGTTCGGCGGGCGGCCCGGCTGGAGCGACGACACCGCCCCCGGCGCCGCGGACTCCGCGCGGACGGCAGGGAACCCCGCGGTCGTCTACGTCGACTGCGACAACCGGGGCGGGGCGCGGGAGGCCGTACGGCATCTGGTCGGCCTCGGCCGGACCAGGATCGGGCACATCACCGGCGCCCTCGACCAGACCTCGGCGGCGGACCGGCTCGACGGCTTCCGGGACGTGATGGTCGACGCCGACCCGCGGCTGATCGTGGAGAGCGACTTCACCCCGGCCGGCGGCGAGCGCGCCATGCGCGAACTCCTCGACCGCTGCCCGGACCTGGACGCGGTGTTCGCCGCCAACGACCTCACCGCCTCCGGTGCCCTGCGCGTGCTGCGCGAGCGCGGGCTGCGGGTCCCCGACGACGTCGCCGTGGTCGGCTTCGACGACATGCTGCCCGTGGCCGAGCAGACCGAGCCGCCGCTGACGACCGTGCGTCAGGACATAGAGGGGATGGGCCGGCTGATGGCCCGCCTCCTGCTGCGCGGCCTCGACGGGCACGGCGCCGAGGCCGGGGTGGGCGGCGCGCCGCGCAGTGTCGTCCTGCCGACCACACTCGTACGGCGCGCCTCCGCGTGAGAGCCTTTTCCAGGCCGCCGGGGTGGCCTCACTTCTGTGACGGGGCGCTCTTGATCACCGCGAAGCGGGCGCCGTAGGGGTCGGCGAGCCTGGCGATGCGGCCGACTCCCGTGACGTCGGTGGCCGGCACCCGGATCGTGCCGCCGAGCTCCTCGGCCCTGGCCACCGTCGCGTCCGTGTCCGGGACCTCGAAGTACGGCAGCCAGTACGCGCCCGTCTTCGCCTCGGTCGGGTCGTCGGACAGGGCCACGATGCCGCCGAACATGGCGTCCTCGCCGCCCTCGGCGGGGTTCACACAGGTGTAGGTACCGCCGGGGAAGGGCACGCCGGAGGTCTCCAGGCCCAGCACCTTGTTGTAGAACGCGGCCGCCGCGGCGATGTCCGCCGTGTACAGCTCGACCCAGCACAGCGAGCCCGCCTCGCCGGCCACGTCCACGCCCTTGATCCGCCCAGGCTGCCAGAGGCCGAACGGCACGCCCGCCTTGTCGGCGAGGACCGCCATGTGGCCCTCGCCCATCACGTCCATGGGCTGGACCAGCACGGTGCCGTGCGCCTCCTCGGCGGCCTTGGCGGTCGCCGCCGCGTCGGCGCTCTGGAAGTACACGGTCCAGGAGGGCGGCCCGTGCTCCGGCGAGGTCTGCATCCCGCCGGCCACCGTCCTCCCGCCGAGCTGGAAGAACCCGTACCCGCCGGCCTGCGGGCCGGCCGACTGGAACTCCCAGCCGAAGAGAGCGCCGTAGAAGGAGCGGGCGCCGTCGATGTCGGGCGCACCGACATCGATCCAGTTCGGAGCGCCGTTGACGAAACGGGTGGTGAGCATCCTTGCCCTCCTTCGAAGGTGCCCGGATCCATGCACTGCCGAGTCTGTCACCCCCCACTGACAACCGCCGCCGCAACACGACCCGCCCCCACGCCACCGGCCCCCTGGGACCCCGCTGGGTCCCAGGGGGCCGGTGCCGGTCTCGACATCCCTCGGGGTGTTCCGCGCGCCGTCGTGCGTTCGCGGTGGGTGTGCGGCCATCATCGGGGCGGTGCGCGGGCGTGGGTGTCCGCGTTGATCCGGCGTTGAGCGGATGTTTCGCGGCGGTCGGCACGATGTCGTGCATGCACTTCGAGACGACCGCCCCGGACGACATCGCCTGGCAGGACCTGGCCCTGTGCGCGCAGACCGGGGCCGACTTCTTCTTTCCCGAGCCGGGCAGTTCCGTGCGTGAGGCCAAACGCATCTGCGGGATGTGCGAGATGCGCCCGGCCTGCCTGGAGTACGCCCTCGCCAACGACGAGCGCTTCGGCGTCTGGGGCGGACTGTCCGAGAAGGAACGGCAGGCCCTCGGGCGGACCGGACGGACCGCCCCGTGCGCCGGCGGCTGATCAGGCGCCGGCCCGCGCCGCCATCCTGGCCCGCCGCGCGGCGAGCCGCTCGTCGAACTTCGCCGCCTCCGCGTCCAGGCCGCCCATGAACATCCCCAGCTCCTCCTGCGCCTGCAGGCCCTCGGGGCCGAGCCCGTCGATCTCCAGGACCTTCAGGAAGCGGAGCACCGGCTGGAGCACGTCGTCGTGGTGGATGCGCAGGTTGTAGACGCCGCCGATGGCCATCTGCGCCGCCGCCCGCTCGAAGCCGGGGATGCCGTGGCCGGGCATGCGGAAGTCGACCACCACGTCCCGCACCGCCTGCATCGTCAGGTCGGGCGCGATCTCGAACGCCGACTTGAGCAGGTTGCGGTAGAAGACCATGTGCAGGTTCTCGTCCGTCGCGATGCGCGACAGCATGCGGTCGCAGACCGGATCGCCGGACTGGTGCCCGGTGTTGCGGTGCGAGATGCGGGTGGCGAGCTCCTGGAAGGCGACGTACGCGACCGAGTGCAGCATCGAGTGCCGGTTGTCGGACTCGAAGCCCTCGCTCATGTGCGACATCCGGAACTGCTCCAGCTTGTCCGGGTCCACCGCGCGCGAGGCGAGCAGGTAGTCGCGCATCACGATGCCGTGCCGGCCCTCCTCGGCCGTCCAGCGGTGCACCCAGGTGCCCCAGGCGCCGTCCCGGCCGAACAGGGTGGCGATCTCGTGGTGGTAGCTGGGGAGGTTGTCCTCGGTCAGCAGGTTGACCACCAGGGCGATCCGGCCGACCTCCGTGACCTTGGACTGCTCCTTGTCCCAGGCCTCGCCGTCCTCGAAGAGCCCAGGGAAGTTACGGCCGTCGCTCCAGGGCACGTACTCGTGCGGCATCCAGTCCTTGGCGACCGTCAGATGCCGGTTCAGCTCCTTCTCGACCACTTCCTCCAGCGCGTACAGCAGCCGCGCGTCGGTCCATGCGGACGGGCTGCCGAGGTGAGGAGACGTAAGGGTCACGGAAACTCCAGGGGGACGCGTGAAGAAGCGGGAGCTGGCAAGGGCGGAACGCAACGGGCCCGGCGAGCGGTGCACGGGAACCTACGGGATCGTAGGCTACGAATCCGTAGGTTACGAATCCGTAGGTTAAGTTCGCTGTAAAGGTGGCTGATCAGAGGGGTGCGCGCCGGAGTTGACGGGTCCCCAGAACCAGCCCAGCATCGCAGGTCCGGGGGCCGGCACCGGCACCGCCCACCTCGTCAGGCGTACAACTCCCGCAGCCGCACCGAGAGGCACGTCACACAGCCTTCGAGTTTCTCGAACTCGCCGATGTCCACCACGACCGGCTCGAAGCCGAGATCGCCGAAGAGTTCCGCCGTCTTCGGCGCGCTCGCCGCCATCAGCAGCCGGTCGCCGCCGAGCAGCACCACATGCCCGCCGGACTCCTCCGGTACCGGCAGGAAACGCGGGAACAGTGACGGCGTGTCCACTTTCGGGACGTACCCGACGACCGTCCCGTCGGGCAGCGCCGTCACCGCCGACTTCAGGTGCAGCACCTTGCTCACCGGTACGGTCACGACCCGCGCCCCGAGTGGTTCGAACACGGCCCGCAACTGCCGCACACCGGCCGCGTTGGTGCGCCCCCCGCGGCCGGCGTAGACCGTGTCGCCGACCTTCAGCACGTCCCCGCCGTCCAGCGTGCCCGGCTCCCGGACCCAGTTCACCGAGCAGCCCAGACGCGCCACGGCCTGCTCCACCCCGGCGGTCTCGGCGCGCCGGGTCTCGGCGCCCGGGCGGGTGATCAGGGCGACGTTCCGGTACGCGACGACGGTGTCCTCCACGAACACCGCGTCGGGGCAGTCGTCGGCCGGCTCGACCTCGACCGTCTCCCAGCCGTGCTCGCGCAGCGCCTCGACGTACGCCTCCCACTGCCGCACCGCGAGCCCGACATCGACCGTCTGCCGTTCGACATGGGTCACCAGCCCTTCGGCGAGACGCGGGCCGGGACGGCGGACGAGGGCCTTCTTGCTGGGCACGAGGGGCCTTTCGTGGCTGCGTGCGTGCGGTTCCCGGCACGGCCGAAACCGCGCCGGGCCGCCATCATGCGCCAAGCGCCCGCCCGGACAAAAGCCCACCGGACGCTAATCGGGATCGGTGACGGACTCCCAGGTGGATTCCCGCAGTTCTCCTTCCTCCAGCAGCAGCCACCGGGTGATGCCGATCGATTCCAGGAACGGCAGGTCGTGACTGGCCACGATCAGGGCACCCTCGTAGGACTCCAGGGCGGTCGTCAGCCGGCGCACACTCGCCATGTCGAGGTTGTTGGTCGGCTCGTCGAGCAGGAGCAACTGCGGCGCGGGCTCCGCCAGCAGCAGCGCGGCCAGCGCGGCCCGGAAGCGTTCCCCGCCGGACAGCGTCGCCGCCACCTGGTCGGCGCGGGCGCCCCGGAACAGGAAGCGGGCCAGCTGGGCCCGGATCCGGTTGTTGGTGGCGCCCGGTGCGAGGCGGGCCACGTTCCCGGCGACGCTCAGCTCGTCGTCGAGGAGGTCCAGCCGCTGCGGCAGGAACCGCACCGGCACGTGCGCGGCCACCTCGCCCGACACCGGCGGCAGCTCCCCGGCGATGGTGCGCAGCAGCGTCGTCTTGCCCGCCCCGTTGCGCCCGATCAGCGCGACCCGCTCCGGACCGCGCAGGTCGATTCCCGCGCCCAGGCGTGCGCCGTACGCCAGTTCCAGATCCCGCACGGTGAGCACGGTCCGGCCCGGCGGTACGGCCGTGTACGGCAGTTCGACGCGGATCTCGTCCTCGTCCCGCACCGCCTCCACCGCCTCGTCCAGCCGCTCCCTGGCCTCGGCGAGCCGCTCCTCGTGCATGATGCGGTGCTTGCCCGCGGACTCCTGCGCCGCGCGCTTGCGGGCCCCCATGACGATCTTCGGCTCGCGCTTCTGGTCCCACATCTTCTGGCCGTACCGCTTGCGCCGGGCCAGTTTGATCTGGGCGTCGGCCAGTTCGCGCCGCTGCCTGCGCAGATCGGCCTCGGCGACGCGCACCATGCGCTCGGCCGCCTCCTGCTCCAGGGCGAGGGCCTCCTCGTACGCCGAGAAGTTCCCGCCGTACCAGGTGACCCGGCCGGAGCTGAGGTCGGCGATCTGGTCGACCAGCTCCAGGAGTTCCCGGTCGTGGCTGACCACGACCATCACGCCCGGCCAGGACTCGACGGCCGCGTACAGCCGGCGGCGCGCGTACAGGTCCAGGTTGTTGGTCGGCTCGTCGAGCAGCAGCACGTCCGGCCGGCGCAGCAGCAGTGCGGCCAGCCGCAGCAGCACCGACTCGCCGCCCGAGACCTCGCCGACGGTGCGGTCCAGGCCGATGCGGCCGAGCCCGAGCTCGCCGAGGGTGGCCAGGGCGCGTTCCTCCACGTCCCAGTCGTCGCCGACCGTCTCGAAGTGCTCCTCGGCGACGTCACCGGCCTCGATGGCGTGCAGCGCGGCCCGCCGCGCGGCGATGCCGAGCGCCTCGTCGACCCGCAGCGCGGTGTCGAGCGTGACGTTCTGCGGGAGGTGTCCGACCTCGCCGGTGACGTGGACGGAACCGCCGGTCGGCCCGAGCTCGCCGGCGATCAGTTTCAGCAGGGTCGACTTCCCTGAGCCGTTGACGCCGACCAGGCCGGTCCTGCCGGGACCGAAGGCGAGGTCGAGGCCGGGCAGGACGGGGCTGCCGTCGGGCCAGGCGAAGGAGAGGGAGGTGCAGGTGATGGATGCGGACATGGGCGCCTCGCGGTGGCTGGGTGCGGTCAGTGTCGGACGCGTGTGAGACACCGCGGGGCGAGGTCACCGTGTAGGAGGGGAGCCACGGGGCAGGAGAAGAGCCCTGGGCCGGAATTCCTTCGGGACGGCTCGGACGCCGAGGTCGCACGCCACGTACACACCTGACCGGTGTGACGCGGTGCCTCAGGACCTCAGACGAGCAACGTCCCTCTCCAATCGACGGCAACAGAACCGTTGCAAAAGGTAGGAGGGGCCGGGACACCTGTCAACGGAATAACGGGTGGCCCGAGCCCTCCCGGAAGGAGGCACCCGTGCCCGACGGTTCGCTCTCGCTGCCCGCCCGGCTCTACCTGCTGGCCTGGGACACCGGGCGGCTGAAGATCACCGGCACCGCTCGGCTGCACCTCCTGGTCCGGGCCGGCGCCCTCACCGAGCTGGCCCAGCGCGGACTGCTCGTCGACGACGACGGCATCGCCGTCCCCGTCGGACTGGACGAGAGCACCGGTGACCCCGTGCTCGACGGGCTGCTCGAACTCGTCCAGGAGTCCCGGCCCCGCCGCTGGAAGACCTGGGTGACGCTGCACGCACGGACCACCCTCGACGCCGTACGGGAGCAGTTGGCCGCCGAGGGGTTCCTGAGCGCCGAGCGGCGCCGGGTCCTCGGTGTCCTCCCGTCCCTGGACTACGCCTTGGAGCGCGTCGCCGCCGTGGACGCGCTGCGGGAGGGAGCACGCCGGGTGCTGGAGGGCCCGCTGCCGGCCGCGGAGGTCCCCGAACGCGACGCGGCCGTCGTCGCCCTCGCGGCCGCCGCCGAACTGCGCACCCTGGTACCCGCCAAGGACCGCAGGCGCCACAAGGCACGCATCGACGAGCTGACCGACCGCAGCGGAGCCGCGGCCCCGGCGCTGCGCCGGGTGGTACGCGAGGTGAACGCGGCGGTGATCGTGGCAGCCACGGCAGCCGCCACGGCGGCCGGCTGAACGCGACCGGGCGGGGGCCTGCCCGCCGCGGGGCGGTCGGGAGCGTCAGCAGGCGTCGCGCATCAGTTCCGCCAGGTCGTGGTCCAGGTCGAGCTGGAGGTGTTCCAGGCCCAGCGGCACCAGTTCGCTCGTGGACTCCAGGAAGCGCCGTATCTCACCGCTGCGGATGTGCACCACGGCCGTGCCCTCGGGGGCGTGGAACTCCAGGACCGTACGGTCGTAGCCGTACGGGCGCACCCGTACGTCGCCGTCGCCCTCGGGCTCCCGCAGACCGGCCGCCAGCAGCTCACGGGCGAAGATCCAGCAGACCTCCACGCCGTCGAGGGTGGCCGGGGCCGGGAAGGTCATACGGACGGCGAACGGGTCGCGCCGGTCGTAGTGCAGCGTGGCGGGAATGCTGTGCATCCGTGGCGTGGCGGAGACCAGGCGCGCCTCCACGAACTGCTCGATGTCGGTGGACAAGGCCTTGCTCCCTTGTGACGGCTGGACGAACCTCCGGTCGGATGAGGCCGGGCACTGGAAAAGACGACGGAAGCCGTCGATCCGTGCACACGAGGAGCGAGTGACCTCCGTCACCGCCTTCATGCGCGCAAGTGACGCGACTCCCGTGTCGCTCGACTGGAGGACTGGAGATCGCCCGATATGGCGAATCGATCCAGAATTGCGGGTATCCGTTCCTTGCACAGAGAGGAAGTGAACGGCATGCCACGCGGTTCCAGTTCCAAGCGCGAGCGCCAGTACGAGCACATCAAGGAGAGCGCGCAGGACCGGGGGGAGAGCACCGAACGCGCGAAGGAGATCGCCGCGCGCACGGTGAACAAGGAGCGCGCCCGCACCGGCGAGTCGAAGACCGCCAGCCGCACCTCCACCCAGGACATGTCCTCCGGCCGGCGGGGTGGGCAGCGCTCGGGCCGGGGCTCCGAGGGGCCCACCTACGACCAGCTCTACGAGGAGGCCAAGCGGCGCAACATCCACGGCCGCTCGGACATGAACAAGCAGCAGTTGCGGCAGGCCCTGGGTAAAGGCTGACCCCCGCACCGAGCCCGGCGGGCCCGCCTCCGGTCAGGACGCGGGCCCGCCCGGCCGCGCGGTGCCCGCGGGGCCGTACGCTCGGCCGTCATGACGAGGACCGTACGCATTCCGGCGGGCTGGCCCGCCACCGAGGAGCAGGCCCGCGCCGTCCAGGACGAGTTGCGCGGACGAGTGGTGCGGGACGAGCCGGGACCGCCGCCCGGGACGGGCCACGTCACGGGGGTGGACGTCGCCTACGACGACGAGCGGGACCTCGTCGCGGCGGCGGCCGTCGTCCTGGACGCGGCCACCCTGCGCGTCGTCGCCGGGACCACCGCCGTCGGGTGCGTCTCCTTCCCGTACGTGCCCGGGCTGCTGGCCTTCCGCGAGATCCCCACCGTGCTCGCCGCGCTGGACGCCCTGCCCTGCCCGCCCGGCTTGGTCGTCTGCGACGGTTACGGCCTCGCCCACCCCCGGCGCTTCGGCCTGGCGAGCCACCTCGGCGTGCTGACCGGACTGCCGACGATCGGCGTCGCCAAGAACCCGTTCACCTTCACCCACGAAGATCCGGAAACCCCGCGCGGCAGCGCCTCCCCGCTGCTCGCCGGCCCGGACGAGGTCGGCCGGGCCCTGCGCACCAGGGACGGCGTCAAGCCGGTCTTCGTCTCCGTCGGCCACCGGGTGAGCCTGGACAACGCCTGCGCGCACACCCTCGCCCTCACCCCGGCCCACCGCCTCCCGGAAACGACCCGCAGCGCCGACGCCCTGTGCCGCCGCGCCCTGCGCGAGGCCGGGGCGGCCGGGTTCAGCGGCTCTTCGCGAT
>NZ_NNBK01000019.1:140080-179525 GCF_002803075.1 Streptomyces sp. CB01373
CGGAAGGTGAGGCCCGCGCGGCGCAGACGGCCGATGAGGGCGTCACCCATGGCCGTCGCCGTGGTGACCTGACCCGCCGTCGGCGGGAGGTCGTCCAGGGCCAGGGCGAGCGCCGACTCGGCGAACATCTTCGCCGTCTCGCCGTACCCCGGGTCGCCGCCCGCGACCTCGGTGAACACCTGCCGTCCGCCGCCCTCGCCCACGAACCGCAGCGAGAACCAGCTCCTGGCCCGCCGCTCCTCGCCCGGTCCCGCACCGGGCTGCAGCCGCCCGGACAACCAGCTCCGGGCGGGCGGCAGTTGCGCGGCGGCCATGACCGCGCCGAGGGCGGCGGCACCGCCCACAGCGACCGGCAGACGCCGTACGGCCGCGTAGTGGCGGTAGCGGAAGGCCGGACCGTAACGTTCCAGCACGCGCGCCGAGCGCCGCACGATCTGCGGGTCGATGACCGGCAGCGGCACCGCCCACGCGCCCACCTCCCCGGCGAACCGCGGCGCGCCCGTCGGCGTGACCGCCCGTCGCCCCAGCAGCCGCGGCTCGTGCCGCGCCCGGTCCCGCGCGGCGGCCCGCACCCGCAGGGGACGCGCGAACTGGCTGAGCGCCGACGCGAGGGTCCCGCCCGAGAAGGCGGCGTCCACCCGGACGAATCCGTCCACGGTCAGCGGTACGCCCTCCGGCAGCTGGCGGACGGTGAAGTACACGCCCAGGTCGGCCGGGACGGAGTCGAAGCCGCAGGCGTGCACCAGGCGCGCCCCGGTCTCGCGCGCGCGTGCGTCGTGCCGTACGTACACCAGGTCCACGAACTCGGGCTCGCCGCACAGGTCCAGGTAGTCCGTGCCGCTGTCGGCGCAGGCGGCGACGAGTTCCTCGCCCACGGCCGTGTACGGGCCCACGGTGGTGGCCAGCACGCGCGCGTGCCGGGCGAGGTCGCGCAGGGAGTCCGGGTCGGCCGCGTCCGCGCGCAGCACTCCGACGGACGCACCCGAGGGCAGCCGCTCACGCAGTTCCCGCAACCGCTCCCCGCTGCGGCCGGCGATCGCCCAGCGCAGCCCCTCGGGGGCGTGTGCGGCGAGGTACTCCGCGGTGAGCGCCCCCACGAAGCCGGTGGCCCCGAAGAGGACGATGTCGTACGGACGGTCGGAGTTCCTCAGCCTGCTCATGACACTCCTCGCTCTCGCAGCCCGCGCCGCTGTCGGTGGCCGAGGCTAGCGTGAGGAGTGCGGTGCACGGCGGCGAGGGCCCGGCGGCGACCGTCCGGCGGTGCGGGTACGGCCACGACGGCCGGCGGGTACGGCCACGAAGCCACCGGGTACGGCCACGGGGCCGGCGGGTACGTCTTCGGTACGCCTTGGCCAAGCGCTTGCTCGCCGAGGGCTTGTATCCGCTGGAACCCGTTCTTAGCATCATCGGTGTTACATCGGTTGTGTCACAGTGAGGGGACCTGATGACAACGGCGGAGGCGGCGGGACGGCACGGCCCGCTGACCGGCGTGCGGGTGGTCGAGCTGGCCGGCATCGGCCCCGGCCCGTTCGCCGCGATGCTGCTGGCCGACCTGGGCGCCGACGTCGTACGGGTGGACCGCCCCGGCGGCGCCGGACTCGGCATCGACCCCGCCCACGACCTCACCAACCGCAACAAGCGCTCGGTGGTCGTCGACCTGAAGTCGCCGGACGGCCCCGCCCGCGTCCTCGATCTCGCCGCCCGCGCCGACGTCCTCGTCGAGGGCTACCGCCCCGGCGTCGCCGAGCGCCTGGGCGTCGGCCCCGAGGCCTGCCACGCCCGCAACCCGCGGCTGGTCTACGCCCGTATGACCGGATGGGGCCAGGACGGACCGCTCGCCCCGCGCGCGGGACACGACATCGCCTACATCGCGGTGACCGGCACCCTCGGCATGATCGGCGAACCGGACACGCCCCCGGCCGTCCCCGCCAACCTCCTCGGCGACTACGCGGGCGGCTCCCTCTATCTCGCGGTCGGTGTCCTCGCCGCCCTGCACCACGCGCGCGCGACCGGCACCGGCCAGGTCGTGGACGCCGCGATCGTCGACGGCACCGCCCATCTCTCCGCGATGATCCACGGCATGCTCGCCGCCGGCGTCTGGCAGGACCGCCGCGGAGCCAACCTCCTGGACGGCGGCTGCCCGTACTACGGCACCTACGAGACCGCGGACGGCCGGTACATGGCGGTCGGGGCCCTGGAGCAGCGGTTCTACGACGAGTTCGCCGGACTGCTCGGCCTGGACGAGCACGCCGGGGCCCGTGCCGACCGCACCCGCTGGGGGGAACTGCGCGAGGCGGTCGCCGCCCGCTTCAAGTCCCGCACGCGGCGGGAGTGGACCGAGGTCTTCGAGGGCTCCGACGCCTGCGTGGCCCCCGTACTGTCGCTGGGCGAGGCCCCGCACCACCCGCACCTCGCCGCCCGCGGCACCTTCACGGAGCACGCCGGCCTCGTCCAGCCCGCCCCCGCGCCCCGCTTCTCTGCCACGCCCACCGCCGTGCGCACCGCCCCCGCCCGGCCCGGCGACGGCGCGGCGGCCGTGGCCCGCGACTGGGACCTGCCCGCCCACCCGGAGGACGGGAACGAAGGGAAGAACGGGACCGGGGAGGCCGGCTCCTGACGGACCCACGACCGCGACCCGATCCCCGGCCCCCCCCACACCCGCCCCGGCCCCCCGGACACCACCCTCGTCGAAAGGCTTGTCAGTGAGCACCGAAGCGTACGTGTACGACGCGATCCGCACCCCACGCGGACGCGGCAAGGCCAACGGCGCCCTGCACGGCACGAAGCCCATCGACCTGGTCGTCGGACTCATCCACGAGATCCGCGACCGCTTCCCCGGACTCGACCCGGCCGCCGTCGACGACATCGTGCTCGGCGTCGTCGGCCCCATCGGCGACCAGGGCTCCGACATCGCCCGGATCGCCGCCATCGCCGCGGGACTGCCGGACACGGTGGCCGGTGTGCAGGAGAACCGCTTCTGCGCCTCCGGCCTCGAAGCCGTCAACCTGGCCGCCGCCAAGGTGCGCTCCGGCTGGGAGGACCTGGTCCTCGCGGGCGGCGTCGAGTCGATGTCCCGGGTGCCGATGGCCTCCGACGGGGGCGCCTGGTTCAACGACCCGATGACCAACCTCGCCGTCAACTTCGTGCCCCAGGGCATCGGCGCCGACCTGATCGCCACCATCGAGGGCTTCTCCCGGCGGGACGTCGACGAGTACGCCGCCCTGTCCCAGGAGCGCGCGGTCACCGCCTGGAAGGAGGGCCGCTTCGATCGCTCCGTCGTCCCGGTCAGGGACCGCAACGGGCTCGTCGTCCTCGACCACGACGAGCACCCCCGCCCCGGCACCACCGCCGACTCGCTGGCGGCGCTCAAGCCGTCCTTCGCGGACATCGGCGACCTGGGCGGCTTCGACGCCGTCGCCCTGCAGAAGTACCACTGGGTGGAGAAGATCGACCACGTCCACCACGCGGGCAACTCCTCGGGCATCGTCGACGGCGCCTCGCTCGTCGCGATCGGCTCCCGCGAGATCGGCGAGCGGTACGGACTCACCCCGCGCGCGCGGATCGTCTCCGCCGCCGTTTCCGGCTCCGAGCCCACCATCATGCTCACCGGACCCGCCCCCGCCACCCGCAAGGCGCTCGCCAGGGCCGGCCTGACCATCGACGACATCGACCTCGTCGAGATCAACGAGGCGTTCGCGGCGGTCGTGCTGCGCTTCGCGAAGGACATGGGCCTGTCCCTGGACAAGGTCAACGTCAACGGCGGCGCCATCGCGCTGGGCCACCCGCTCGGCGCCACCGGCGCGATGATCCTCGGCACCCTCGTGGACGAACTGGAGCGCCAGGACAGGCGCTACGGCCTCGCGACCCTCTGCGTCGGCGGCGGCATGGGCATCGCCACGATCGTCGAACGCGTCTGACCCGCCCCCAGCGGCGTCCTCAGAACCCGGACCTCAACGGAGACCACGACATGACCGAGAGCACCACCATCCGCTGGGAGCAGGACGACACCGGCGTCGTCACCCTCGTCCTCGACGACCCGGACCAGTCCGCGAACACCATGAACCAGGCGTTCCGCGACTCCCTCGCCGCCGTCGCCGACCGGCTGGAGGCGGAGCGGGAATCCGTCCGCGGCGTCATCCTCACCTCCGCGAAGAAGACCTTCTTCGCGGGCGGCGACCTGCGCGACCTGATCCGGGTCACCCCGGACACCGCACAGGACCTGTTCGACGGCGGCCTCGCGCTCAAGCGGAACCTGCGCCGCATCGAGACCCTGGGCAAGCCGGTCGTCGCCGCCGTCAACGGCGCGGCCCTGGGCGGCGGTTACGAACTCGCCCTGGCCTGCCACCACCGGATCGCGCTCGACACCCCCGGCATGAAGATCGGCTGCCCCGAGGTGACCCTCGGCCTGCTCCCCGGCGGCGGCGGGGTCGTCCGCAGCGTACGGCTGCTGGGCATCACCGACGCCCTGCTCAAGGTGCTGCTCCAGGGCACCCAGTACAACGCGCGGCGCGCCCAGGAGAACGGGCTGGTCGACGAAGTGGCCACTTCCCAGGATGAGTTGCTGGCCAAGGCGCGCGCCTTCATCGACGCCAACCCCGAGTCGGGGCAGCCGTGGGACAAGCCCGGATACCGCATCCCCGGCGGCACCCCGGCGAACCCGAAGTTCGCCGCCAACCTGCCCGCCTTCCCGGCCAGTCTGCGCAAGCAGACGAACGGCGCCCCCTACCCGGCCCCACGCAACATCCTGGCCGCCGCCGTCGAGGGCGCCCAGGTCGACTTCGAGACCGCCCAGGTCATCGAGGCCCGCTACTTCGTGGAACTGGCCGCGGGGCAGACCTCGAAGAACATGATCCAGGCCTTCTTCTTCGATCTCCAGGCCGTCAACTCCGGCGCCAGCCGGCCCCAGGGCGTCGAACCCCGCCAGGTGCGCAAGGTGGCCGTTCTCGGGGCCGGGATGATGGGCGCGGGCATCGCCTACGCCTGCGCCCGCGCCGGTATCGAGGTCGTCCTGAAGGACGTGTCCGCGGAGGCCGCCGCCAAGGGCAGGGGCTACTCCGAGAAGCTGTGCGCCAAGGCCGTCGCCAAGGGCCGTACCAGCCAGGAGAAGGCGGACGCGGTGCTCGCCCGGATCACGCCCACCGCGGAGGTGGCCGACCTCGCCGGCTGCGACGCGGTGATCGAGGCCGTCTTCGAGGACCCGGCGCTCAAGCACAAGGTGTTCCAGGAGATCGAGCAGGTCGTCGCGCCGGACGCGCTGCTGTGCTCCAACACCTCCACCCTGCCGATCACCCTCCTCGCCGAAGGCGTGGAGCGCCAGGCCGACTTCATCGGACTGCACTTCTTCTCACCCGTGGACAAGATGCCCCTGGTCGAGATCATCAGGGGTGAGTGCACCGGCGACGAGGCCCTGGCCCGCGCCTTCGACCTGGTCCGGCAGATCAACAAGACCCCGATCGTCGTCAACGACTCGCGCGGCTTCTTCACCTCCCGGGTCATCGGCCAGTTCATCAACGAGGGCGTGGCCATGGTCGGCGAGGGCATCGAGCCCGCGTCGGTCGAGCAGGCGGCGGCCCAGGCGGGCTACCCGGCCAAGGTGCTGTCCCTGATGGACGAGCTGACCCTCACCCTGCCCCGGAAGATCCGGGCCGAGTCGCGGCGGGCGGTGGAGGAGGCGGGCGGCGCCTGGACCCCGCACCCCGCGGACGCGGTGGTCGACCGGATGGTGGACGAGTTCGGCCGCACGGGCCGCAGTGGCGGCGCCGGCTTCTACGACTACGCGGAGGACGGCTCCCGCACCGGCATCTGGCCGGGCCTGCGCGAACATTTCTCGAAGCCCGGATACGAGATCCCGTTCCGGGACATGCAGGAGCGCATGCTCTTCGCCGAGGCGCTCGACACCGTCAGGCTCCTGGAGGAGGGCGTCCTGACCTCCGTCGCCGATGCCAACATCGGCTCGGTGCTCGGCATCGGCTTCCCCGGCTGGACCGGCGGGGTGCTGCAGTACGTCAATGGCTACGAGGGAGGTCTGCCCGGGTTCGTGGCACGCGCGCGGGAACTCGCCGGGCGCTACGGCGAGCGGTTCGCCCCGCCGGCGCTGCTGGTGGCGAAGGCGGAGAAGGGGGAGCCCTTCACCGACGCGCGCTGAGAAGCCGTTCAGCCGGACGGCGGCTCCTGCGTCCCCCGGGGATCCGCTCCCCGGGGGCCCTCCCGTCCGGCCGTGTCCAGCCACTCCCGCAGCTCCTCCTTCAGCGAGCGCTGGAAGGTGGTGAGCAAGGCCTGCACCACCAGGGGGTGCATCAGGGCGGACAGGGACCTCACGTCCCGGGTGTCGCGCTCGGCGACGGCGTCGCGCAGCAGCTTCGACAGCTCGTGGGCGGCCGTACGCGCGTGCTCGGCCAGCACCGCGCGGGCGGCGATGATCGTCTCCTGGGACAGCGGCACGTCGAGGAGCTCCACGCCGAGCCGCAGCAGACCGGAGTCGACGCGGAAGCAGTCCCCGTCGGCCTCGACGACATTCATCGCGGCAAGCCGCCGGACGTCCTCCTCGGCGAGCGGCCGGCCCGCCCGGCGCTCCAGCTCCCGCCGGGACAGCGACTCCACGGTGTCCGGTGCCCAGGACGCGACCACCGCACGGTGGATGGCGAGGTCGTGCGGGGTGAGGTCCGGCGGAAGCTGCCGCAGATGGCGCTCGATCGCGGCGAGCGTCATGCCCCTCAGCTGCATCTCCTCGATCAGCGCCAGCCGCGCCAGGTGCTCCTGGCCGTAGCGGCCCACGCGGCGCGGGCCGAGCACCGGCGGCGGCAGCAGGCCCCGGCCGCTGTAGAAGCGGACCGTGCGCACCGTGACGCCGGCCCGCGCGGCCAGCTCGTCGATCGTGAGGGTCGGCTCGTCGGAGTCGGTCGTCATCGCAGCAGTATCGCTGTCCCACCAATGCTGTGAAAGCCCTGACCTGCTGGTGTACGGCCGGTGACCGGTGAGTGAACGCCGTGTGTGAGAAGTCCCGCTCTGTGACGTACGCCATCGCCGGGGAAGCAGACGCCGGGGAAGCTGCTGTTCTGGTCTGTGCCGCGACATGGGTGGTGCGGGCCGGGTCACGTACGGACACCCGGGCGCAGGCGCCCGGGCACCAGAAAGTGGAACCACCCTTGAGCAAGGACGCCGTGCCCACGGCACAGGTCGCCTCCCACCAGGCGACCGGGACGCCCGCCGACGCGGGCGACGCCGGATACAGCAAGGACCTCAAGCACCGCCACGTCAACATGATCGCCATTGGTGGGGCGATCGGAACCGGACTCTTTCTAGGAGCGGGCGGTCGCCTGCACAACGCGGGCCCCGCCCTCGCGCTGGCCTACCTCGTGTGCGGCATCTTCGCGTTCTTCGTCGTCCGGGCCCTCGGCGAACTGGTCCTTTACCGGCCCTCGTCCGGCTCCTTCGTGTCGTACGCGCGCGAGTTCCTCGGCGAGAAGGGCGCCTACGTCGCCGGCTGGATGTACTTCCTGAACTGGTCGACGACCGGTATCGCCGACATCACGGCGATCGCGCTCTACACGCACTACTGGAGCATGTTCACGTCCATCCCGCAGTGGGTGCTCGCGCTGATCGCCCTCGCCGTGGTCCTCGCCATCAACCTGATCTCCGTGAAGATCTTCGGCGAGATGGAGTTCTGGTTCGCGATCGTCAAGGTCGCCACCCTGGTCGGCTTCATGCTGATCGGCATCTTCCTGCTGGCCACGCAGCACGACGTCGGCGGCCGGACCCCGGGCCTGAGCTCGATCACCGACCACGGCGGGTTCTTCCCGCACGGCGTGATGCCGGTCGTCCTCGTCATGCAGGGCGTGATCTTCGCCTACTCCGCCCTGGAGATGATCGGTGTCGCCGCCGGCGAGACCGCCGAGCCGGAGAAGATCATCCCGCGCGCGGTGAACTCGATCATGTGGCGCGTGGGCCTGTTCTACGTCGGCTCGGTCATCCTGCTCGCCCTGCTGCTGCCCGGTTCGGTCTACTCGGCCGGGGAGAGCCCCTTCGTCACCGTCCTGTCGAGGATCGGCGTCCCGGCGGCCGGCGACGTCATGAACCTCGTCGTCCTCACGGCCGCCATGTCGTCGCTGAACTCCGGCCTGTACACCACCGGCCGCATCCTGCGCTCCATGGCCGCGGCGGGCTCCGCTCCCAGGTTCACCGGGGTGATGAGCCGCAGCCGGGTCCCCTACGGCGGCATCCTCCTGACCTGCGCGGTCTGCGTACTCGGCGTCGGCCTGAACTACGTCATGCCCGCCCAGGCCTTCGAGATCGTGCTGAACATCGCCGCCCTCGGCATCGTCAGCACCTGGGTGACCATCATGATCTGCCACGTGGTCTTCGTCCGCCGTGCCAAGGCCGGCCTGCTCACCCGCCCGCACTTCCGCCTTCCCTGGAGTCCGTTCACCGAGATCATCACGATCGCCTTCTTCGTCGGCTGCCTCGGCATGATGTGGAACGACCCCGAGGTGGGCCGCAAGACCCTCCTGCTGGTCCCGGTGATCGCCGTCCTCCTGGTCGCCGGCTGGTACGGCGTCCGCGGCCGCGTCTCCCGGACTGCCGACCGGGAGCTCTCCGAAATCACGGAGTAAGGGCCCCACCCCGCTGTCGAGGCGTCCGTCCACATGCCCCGAATAGGCTGCGGCCTGGCCGGTGGCATCTGGGAGCGGGTCGAGCCGCTGATCGAGGAGCGGCTGGTGCGGCGGGGATCGTGGTGACGGTGTACGCGTTCGAGGGGTGAGGCCGGGCGGCCGCGTGGGTCGCCCGGCCGTGGGTCACCTCGTGTGGACGTCGTTCGTCGCTTCGATCTTCTTCCAGGACCTCGGCGGAGCGGTGGGAGCCGCCGTCCTCGTCAGGGACGCCGCGCGTGCCGCGGGGGCGGCCGGCTTGGCCGGCTGGAACAGCCAGGTGTCGAAGAGGGCCGCGAGCGGCTTGCCGGAGACCTGCTCGGCGTACTTCTGGAAGTCGGCCACGGAGGCGTTGCCGTAGGCGTGCTTCTGCGGCCAGCCCTTCAGCAGGGCGAAGAACGCCTTGTCGCCGATCTCGTTGCGCAGCGCCTGCACGGCGAGCGCGCCCCGGTCGTAGACCGCGATGTCGAACTGGTCGTCCGGACCGGGATCGCCCGGTGCGACCGTCCAGAAGGGGTCGCCGGCGGGGTGCGAGGCGTACACCCAGTCCGCCAGCTCCTGCGCGGTGCCCTCGCCCTCGTGCTCGGACCACAGCCACTGGGCGTAGCGCGCGAAGCCCTCGTTGATCCAGATGTCCTTCCAGCCCTTCAGTGACACGCTGTCGCCGTACCACTGGTGGGCCAGCTCGTGCACGACGACGGACGTGTTGGAGCCGCCTGCGAACTGCTTCGGGCTGTAGTACACCCTGGTCTGCGTCTCCAGCGCGTAACCGGTCGTCGTGTTCGGCACATAGCCGCCCGCCGAGCCGAACGGATACGGCCCGAAATAGCCGCTCAGCCAGTCGACGATCTCACCGGTGCGCTCCACGCTCGCACGGGCCGCCCCGGCGTTGTCGCCGAGGTCCCTGCTGTAGGCGTTGAGGACGGGGACGCCGCCCTCGGAGGTGCCCGTCGTGATGTCGAACTTCCCGATCGCGAGCGTCGCCAGATACGTGGCCTGCGGCTTGTTCTGGCGCCAGTTGTAGCGGGTCCAGCCGAGCTGCGAACCGGTCGACTGCAGAGTGCCGTTGGAGATCGCCTGCGTGCCGTCCGGCACGGCCACCGACACGTCGTAGGTGGCCTTGTCGCTCGGGTGGTCGTTGCTCGGGAACCACCACCAGGCCGCCTCCGGCTCGTCCGCCGCGATCCCGCCGTCCGGGGTGCGGTGCCAGGTGGTGAAGCCGTACGCGCTCTTCGTGGACGGCACACCGCTGTAGCGGACCACCACCGTGATCGGCGTGTCCTTGGCCAGCGGCTTCTTCGGGGTGATCACCAGCTCGTGCTGACCGGAGGAGGCGTAGGCGGCCGTGGCGCCGTTGACCCGCACCTCGCTGACGTCCAGCAGGAAGTCCAGGTCGAAGCTGGACAGGTCCTGCGTGGTCCGTGCCTCGATCGTCGCCGTGCCCTCCAGCTCGTCCGTGGCCGGCTGGTACTTCAGTCTGAGGTCGTAGTGCGAGACGTCGTATCCGCCGTTGCCGTAGTACGGGTAGTAGGGGTCGCCGATGCCCGGTGCGCCGGGGGAGTGGCTCGCGGCCGATGCCGGGATCGCCAGCAGCAGGGTGGCCGCCGCCAGTGCGCCCGGCGCGATCATTCTGCGGTGCACGTCAGCTCCAAGTCGTAGGTGCACGAGGTTGGTTCGGAGCCTATTGAGTCCCGGTGGCCACAGACGTGTCCATGCCCACCCCTGTCACACGATCGCCATTCGGCCGTCATGAACGAAACACGCTCAGGGACCTTTCGAGCCACGCCCGTGGAGTGAACGCGCCGCCAGGAGCGCGCCCGCTCAGGCGGCCGGGTACGCCAGCCCGGCCGCCCGGCGCGCACAACCCCAGGCCACCGTGACCCCGGCCCCGCCGTGTCCGTAGTTGTGCACCAGCACCCGCCCGCCCGGCAGCTCCTCGCGCTCCAGCCGCACCGCGTGCCGGACCGGCCGCAGCCCCACCCGGTGCCCCAGCACCCCCGCCCCGGCGATCTCCGGCCGGAGGGCCGCGCACCGCTCGACGATCCGCTCGGCCACCGTCGGATCGGGCGCCTGCGACCAGTCGTCCTCCTCGGCCGTGCCACCGAGGACGAGCCCGCCCGGCTGCGGGAAGACGTAGGTGGAGGACTCCGAGACGGGGTCGACCGCCGTCAGCCACGTCGTGATCCCTGGGTTCTCCACGACGACGAGCTGACCGCGCACGGGACGCACCGCGGGATCGGGGACGAGCTCACGGGCGCCGAGGCCGGTGCAGTTCACGACGACCGGCGCGTCGACCGCCGCCAGATCCGTGACCGCCCGCACCTCGACGACCACGCCCGCCTCGATCAACCGATCGCGCAGCCACGGCAGATGAGCCGACATGTCGATCAGCGGTAGCCGCGCCCACAGCGCTGTTCCCGCCGCCCACTCCCCGGCGTGCGCCGGGCGCAGAGAGGGCACCCGCGCCGCCCACGGCCCCAGCGAGTCCAGCCGCGTCCCGGCGTGCACCCCCTCGACGAGGCGTACGCCCGTCTCGTCGGGAAGCGCGGCCAACTCCTCGTACACCGCCAGGGATTCGAGCGACCACTCGCCGACGAGCGACTCCGGCTCGATCCGGTACGGCCACCACAGCGCCCCGGCGACCGCCGACGTCGTGCGTTCGGCGGGCTCACGCGTCCACACCCGCACCCGCCGGCCGCGCTCGGCCAGCACGACGGCCGTCGTCAGCCCGATGACGCCGCCGCCGACCACCACCACCTCGACACCCGGCTCACTGTCCACGCAGCGCACGGTAGCGGAAGGCGCACACCGTGCTCATCTCGGCCCCGGGGCGGGAATACTCACGGCATGCCTGCCGAGTACACGACCTTCGGTCTGGCCCCGGCGACGCGTCCCGGGGAGATCGCCGCCGACGGCGGCCACCGGCTCCACCGTGACTTCGTGGACTTCGTCGTGGACGGACGGCCCCTGCTGTTCCGGCTCGCCGACCTGGACGCGGTCTCCCCGCTCGCCTCCGACGTGCCGCCCGCGATCCTCGCCGCCCAGGTACGCGGCCTGCTGCTGGAGAGCGAGGCGCCGCTGCCGGGCGGCCGGTACCTCATCTACGGCTGCCCCGAGTGCGAGGACCTGGCCTGCGGCGCGGTCACCGCCGTCATCGAGCGGGCCCACGCGCGCGGCACCGGTACGGACGCCGCCGACGGGGCGGACGGGACGGACTACGTCTGGCGGGACTTCGCCTGGCAGACGGACGCGCACGCCGACCTGGAACGGGACGGCTACCACGGCATCGGCCCGTTCCGCTTCGCCGGCGCCGAGTACCGCGCGGCACTGCGGTCGCTGCTGGACGGCGACGGCGGCGGCCACGCGCCCCGCCGCCGGGTGCTGCTCGTCGGGGCCCGGGCCGCCGCCCTCGCCCGGCTCGCCGCCGCCCTGCGCGCCCTCGGCATCGGCGCCGACATCAGCGGCGACACGGTCCACATCCACGCCGGCGAACTGCGCCAATACGGTGCCGTCGTCTTCGGTACGGGCGTCGGCCCGGCCGAACGCGCCGCCGTCCGGGACGCCTTCGAGCGCGCGGGCGCCGACGTGGCCCGCGTCGACGGGACCCCTCCGATCGTGCCGCTCCTGGTCGCCCGGATCGAACAGGCCCTGGACCCCGGTCCCGTCGAGCGGCGTCGGCTGACCCGGCTGACGGCCGCCGGCGGCGCGGCGGACGTCGAGGTCACCTCCGCCTGCCGGGTCCGGCTCACCGCCCACCGACTGGACCGGCTCCACCACACCCGCACCCAGGAACTCTTCGACGGCGTCCTGGAACCGGGCCGGCACCGGCTCGCGCTGGACGCCCGGGCGGTGAAGGGGGAGTCCTTCGTGGTGGCGCGGACGGCCGGGGGCGTGCTGGTGGCGGCGGTGGCGCAAGGAGAGCCGCCGGGGCACCGCCATTAGGATCGGTCCTCTGATGACTGCCACCCTCGTTGCCAAGAACCTCGCCGCCGGGCACGGCGACCGCGCGCTGTTCGCCGGACTGGACCTCGTCGTCGCGCCCGGGGACGTGATCGGACTGGTCGGCGCCAACGGCGCGGGCAAGTCCACCCTGCTCAGGATGCTCGCCGGGCTGAGCACCCCGGAAGAGGGCGAGGTCGCCCTGTCCCCACCGGGGGCGAGAGTCGGGCACCTGCCCCAGGAGCCGGAGCGGCGCGCGGGGGAGACCGTACGGGAGTTCCTCGCCCGGCGCACCGGGGTGGCCGCGGCCCAGCGGGCCATGGACGAGGCCACGCAGGCCCTCGTCGACGGGGCGCCGGGCGCGGACGACGCGTACGCGAGCAGCCTGGAGCAGTGGCTCGGCCTCGGCGGCGCCGATCTCGACGAACGCGCCGACGAGGTCGCCGACTCGCTCGGCCTGGCCGTCGGCCTCGACCAGCCCATGACATCCCTGTCGGGCGGCCAGGCGGCCCGCGCCGGACTCGCCTCGCTGCTGCTGTCCCGCTACGACGTCTTCCTGCTCGACGAGCCGACCAACGACCTCGACCTGGCCGGGCTGGAGCGCCTGGAGCGGTTCGTGACCGGCCTGCGCGCCGGGACGGTCGTCGTCAGCCACGACCGCGAGTTCCTCACCCGCACCGTCACCAAGGTCCTCGAACTCGACCTCGCCCAGCGGCGGATCAACCTCTTCGGCGGCGGATACGCGGCCTATCTGGAGGAGCGGGACGTCGCCCGCAGGCACGCCCGCGAGGACTACGAGGAGTACGCCGACAAGAGGGCCGCCCTCCAGGACCGGGCCCAGACGCAGCGGTCCTGGATGGACAAGGGCGTGAAGAACGCCCGGCGCAAGGCGGGCGGCGACAACGACAAGATCGGCCGCAAGTTCCGCAGCGAGGCCAGTGAGAAGCAGGCCGCGAAGGCCCGCCAGACCCAGCGCATGATCGAACGGCTCGAGGTCGTCGAGGAGCCCCGCAAGGAGTGGGAGCTGCGCATGGAGATCGCGTCGGCCCCGCGGTCGGGCGCGGTCGTCGCCACGCTCCGGGACGCGGAGGTGCGGCGGGGCGGTTTCGTGCTGGGCCCGGTGAACCTCCAGATCGACTGGGCGGACCGGGTGGCGGTCACCGGGGCCAACGGCGCGGGCAAGTCGACGCTGCTGGCCGCGCTGCTGGGGCGGATCCCGGTGGACGCCGGGCACGCGGCGCTGGGCTCCGGCGTGCTGGTCGGCGAGGTCGACCAGGCCCGCCGCATCTTCCACGGCTCCGAAGCCCTGCTGGACGCCTTCTGCGCGGCGGTGCCGGACACCGAGCCGGTGGAGGCGCGGACGCTGCTCGCCAAGTTCGGTCTCAAGGCGGACCATGTGACGCGTCCGGCCGGGACACTCTCCCCGGGTGAGCGGACCCGGGCCGCGCTCGCCCTCCTCCAGGGCAGGGGCGTGAACCTCCTGGTCCTGGACGAGCCCACGAACCACCTGGATCTGCCGGCCATCGAGCAACTGGAGTCGGCGCTGGACTCCTACCAGGGCACCCTGCTGCTGGTCACCCACGACCGCCGCATGCTCGACGCGGTGCACGTCACCCGCCGACTGGAGGTGGCCGAGGGCAAGGTGACGGAGCATTAACGCTTTCCCCGGCTTGCGGGGACCCGCGGTGAACGGTCGGGCACGGGGTCTTACACTCGGTCACCGTTGCCCAGCGGAACGAAACCGCAGATCGGAAGGCATGGTCACCCATGTTCCAAGACGCCCCCATTTATCACCAACTCGTAGCCGAGCGAGGCGACGTGCCCGCGCGCGTGCGTGACGCGGCCACGGCCATACAGCGGCAGCTCGAAGACGTGATGCGAACGGGGCATCCCAACGCCGCCTTCACCCCGGGTCCGCCGCCCCCGGGCGCGACCCCACGCCCCCACGCCGAACTTCCCCCGGGCCAGCACCCACCGCGATGACCCCGCCCCGACGGAGCCGCGCGGCCGCCGGTCACGTCGACGAGAAACGGCCCGGACCCGCCCGAAGGCGGGTCCGGGCCGCGTCGTCAGCGGCGGGCGTTACTTCCGGTCGAGGAGGCCGGCGCGCCGGAGGGCGTCCGCCATCGCGCTGTTGGCGGGCGGGGGCGCCTGGCGGGAACCGCCGCCGCCACCGCCGCCACCGCCGCCACCGCCGCCACCGCCGCCGCGGCCCTGGCGCTGCTGCGGAGGCCGGCCACCGCGGCGGCGCCGGTCGCCGCCGTCGCCCTGAGCCTGGCGGTCCTGCGGCGCCGCCTCGTCGTCCAGACGCAGCGTCAGCGAGATCCGCTTGCGCGGGATGTCGACCTCCAGCACCTTCACCTTGACGATGTCACCGGGCTTGACGACATCGCGCGGATCCTTCACGAACTGCTTCGACATCGCCGAGACGTGCACCAGACCGTCCTGGTGGACGCCGACGTCGACGAACGCGCCGAAGGCCGCCACGTTCGTCACCACGCCCTCCAGGACCATCCCGGACGCCAGGTCGGAGATCTTCTCGACGCCCTCCTTGAAGGTGGCCGTCTTGAACGCGGGCCGCGGGTCGCGCCCCGGCTTCTCCAGCTCCTTCAGGATGTCGCTCACCGTCGGCAGACCGAACGTGTCGTCCACGAAGTCGGCCGCCCTGAGCGAGCGCAGCACCCCGGTGTTGCCGACCAGCGAGGCCACCTCCTGGCCCGCGGTCTTCACCATCCGGCGGACCACGGGGTAGGACTCGGGGTGCACGCTGGAGGAGTCCAGCGGGTCGTCGCCGCCGCGGATCCGCAGGAAGCCCGCGCACTGCTCGTAGGCCTTCGGACCGAGCCGCGAGACGTTCTTGAGCTGCGCCCGCGAGGTGAACGGCCCGTTGGCGTCCCGGTGCGCCACGATGTTCTCCGCGAGTCCCGAGGTGACCCCGGAGACGCGCGCGAGCAGCGGTACGGACGCGGTGTTCACGTCCACGCCGACGCCGTTCACACAGTCCTCGACCACCGCGTCCAGCGAGCGGGACAGCTTCACCTCGGACAGGTCGTGCTGGTACTGGCCGACCCCGATCGACTTGGGGTCGATCTTGACCAGTTCGGCCAGCGGGTCCTGGAGCCGGCGGGCGATGGAGACCGCGCCGCGCAGGGAGACGTCCATGTCGGGCAGTTCCCGCGAGGCGTACGCCGAGGCCGAGTACACCGACGCGCCCGCCTCCGACACCATCACCTTGGTGAGCTTCAGCTCCGGGTGCCGGGTGATGACGTCGGCGGCCAGCTTGTCGGTCTCCCGGGAAGCGGTGCCGTTGCCGATCGCGATCAGGTCGACCGCGTGCTCCTTGGCCAGCCGGGCCAGCTTGGCGACGGCCTCGTCCCACCGGTTGGCCGGAACGTGCGGGTGGACGACGTCGGTGGCGACGACCTTGCCGGTCGCGTCGACCACGGCGACCTTCACGCCCGTACGGAACCCGGGGTCGAGACCGAGGGTCGCGCGCGTGCCGGCCGGGGCGGCGAGCAGCAGGTCGCGCAGGTTGGCCGCGAACACGTTCACCGCCTCGTCCTCCGCGGCCGTGCGCAGCCGCAACCGCAGGTCGATGCCCAGGTGGACGAGGATCCGGGTGCGCCAGGCCCAGCGGACCGTGTCCTGGAGCCACTTGTCGGCGGGACGGCCGCGGTCGGTGATCCCGAACCGGTGGGCCACGATCCCCTCGTACGACGAGGGGCCGTCCATCTGCTCCTCCGGCTCCAGGACGAGGTCCAGGACCTCCTCCTTCTCCCCGCGCAGCATCGCGAGGATCCGGTGCGAGGGCAGCTCGGTGAACGGTTCGGCGAAGTCGAAGTAGTCGGCGAACTTGGCGCCCGCCTCCTCCTTGCCCTCCCGCACCTTGGCGGCCAGCCGCCCGCGCACCCACATGCGCTCGCGCAGCTCGCCGATCAGGTCGGCGTCCTCCGAGAACCGCTCGGTGAGGATCGCCCGCGCGCCGTCCAGCGCCGCCTGCGGATCGGCGACGCCCTTGTCCGCGTCGACGAAGGCGGCCGCCGCCGCGAGCGGCTCCACGGACGGATCGTCGAGCAGGCCCTCGGCCAGTGGCTCCAGACCCGCCTCCCGCGCGATCTGCGCCTTGGTCCGCCGCTTCGGCTTGTACGGCAGGTAGACGTCCTCCAGCCGCGCCTTGGTCTCGGCGCCGCGGATCCGCGCCTCCAGTTCCTCGGTGAGCTTGCCCTGCTCGCGCACCGACTCCAGGATCGCCGTCCGCCGCTCCTCCAGCTCCCGCAGATAGCGCAACCGCTCCTCGAGGGTGCGCAGCTGCGCGTCGTCGAGCATCTCGGTCGCTTCCTTGCGGTAGCGGGCGATGAAGGGCACCGTCGAACCGCCGTCCAGCAGCTCCACGGCGGCCTTGACCTGCCGCTCCCGTACGCCGAGCTCCTCGGCGATCCTGCCTTCGATGGACCCTGTGAGGGGTGTCGTCACGTTCCCGTACCGCCTTCTCCACTCCGGTGTGCGCCGCAATTGTGGCAGGCCCCACCGTCAACCGGGCCGCAGGGCGCCGCCCGGCGAGGCGCGTTCCCGCCCCCCGCGCCCCGGCGGGAACGGGCGACGGCATGGCGGGAAAGGTGGGAAACCCGTCATTGCGGCCGCCCTCCGGCCCGCGAAGAATCGGTCGCATGGCGCAGCGAACCGTTCTCGTCGTCCTCTTCGACGCCGTCCAGAGCCTCGACGTCACCGGCCCCGTGGAGGTCTTCGCCGGTGCCGAACGGCATGTACCGGGGTCGTACCGCATCCATACGGCCTCCTTGGACGGCGGTCCCGTCCGCAGCTCCAGCGGCCTGACCCTGGTACCGGACTCCCCGCTCGCCGGCGCTCCCGCGCCGCACACGCTGCTGGTGCCCGGCGGTGAGGGCACCCGCCGGGCGGACCCGCGGCTGGTCGACTGGGTCCGCGGGCACGGGCCGGGCGCCGCGCGCCTGGTCTCGGTGTGCACCGGCGCGATCCTGCTGGCCGAGGCGGGCCTGCTGGACGGCCGCCGGGCCACGACCCACTGGGCGTACTGCGACAAGCTCGCCCGCGACCACCCCTCCGTCGAGGTGCACGCGGAGCCGGTCTACGTGCGCGACGGGGAGGTGGCGACCTCGGCCGGCGTGACCTGCGGCATCGACCTGACCCTCGCGCTCGTCGAGGAGGACCTCGGCCGCGACGTCGCGCTGAGTGTCGCCCGCCACCTGGTGGTCTTCCTGCGCCGGCCCGGCAACCAGGCCCAGTTCAGCGCCCAGCTCGCCGCACAGACGGCCCGGCGGGAACCCCTGCGGGACGTACAGCAGTGGATCACCGAGCATCCGGCGGACGACCTGTCCGTCGAGGCGCTCGCCGCCCGTGCCCGCCTCTCGCCGCGCCACTTCGCCCGCGCGTTCCGGGCGGAGACCGGCACCACCCCCGGCCGCTACGTCGACCGGGTCCGACTGGAACACGCCCGCCGGCTCCTCGAGGACACCGCCGACGGCGTCGAGGAGATCTCCCGCGCCAGCGGCTACGGCACCCCGGAGGCCATGCGGCGCGCGTTCGTCAAGGCGCTGGGCGCCGCCCCGGCCGAGTACCGGAGACGGTTCCGCCCCGCTCCCGCCACCACCTGACACCCACACGGAGGGAAATCCATGCGGATCGCCATCGTCCTGTTCGACCGCTTCACCGCCCTGGACGCCGTGGGCCCGTACGAGACCCTCGGCCGGCTCCCGGGCGCCGAGACCGTCTTCGTCGCCGAACGGACCGGACCCGTCCGCACCGAGACCGGGCACCTCGCGCTCACCGCCGACCGGACCCTGGGCGACGTTCCCGACCCTGGCATAGTCGTCGTCCCGGGCGGCCCCGGCCAGGCGTCGCAGATGGAGAACGAGACCCTGCTGGACTGGCTGCGCACCGCCGACGCCACCAGCACCTGGACCACCTCCGTGTGCACCGGCTCGCTGCTGCTCGCCGCCGCCGGGCTGCTCGACGGCCGCCGCGCGACCTCGCACTGGCTGGCCCTCGACCAGTTGAGGCGTTTCGGAGCCGAGCCCACGGGAGAGCGGGTCGTCTTCGACGGCAAGTACGTCACGGCCGCCGGCGTCTCCTCGGGCATCGACATGGGCCTCACGCTGCTCGGCCGGATCGCGGGCGACGAACACGCCCAGGCCGTCCAGCTGCTGACCGAGTACGACCCGCAGCCGCCCTACGACGCCGGATCACCCGAGAAGGCGCCCGCGCACCTCGTCGAGGAGTTCCGGGCCAAGAGCCGCTTCGTGCTGACGTAGACGGCCGGCTACCGCACGCTCCAGGTGAACCGGGCGGTCCGGCACTCCAGGAACGCGGTGACGCCCTCCGCGGTGTCGCCGCTCGCGCACGCCTGCTCGGCCCAGTGGGCGTCGCGGTCCGTGCGGCCGTCCGCGAACTCCTTCGCCGCGGCCTGCGTCAGCTGCGAGCGAGCGGCGAGGATTTCGGTGAACTCCGTGACCCGCTTGGCGAGTTCGCCCTCCGGCAGCACCTCGTCGACCAGGCCGGTGCGCAGCGCGCGCTCCGTGTCGATCAACTCGCCCGAGAAGAGCAGGTACTTGGCGGTCGCCGGGCCCACCAGGGAGACCAGCCGGCGGGTGGCGGAGGAGGGGTAGACGATGCCCAGTCTGGCCGGCGTCACCCCGAACAGCGCGCCCGCCTCGGCGAACCGCAGGTCGCAGGCCGCCGCGAGCTGGGCGCCGCCGCCCACGCAGTGCCCGCGCACCGCCGCCAGCGTCGGCTTGGGGAAGGCGGCGAGCGCCTCCTCGGCCTCTCCGGCGAGTCGCTGCGCCTCCCGCGGTGAGCCGCGCAGCGTGGAGATGTCGGCGCCGGAGCAGAACGTCTCGCCCGACCCCGTGAGCACCAGCGCCCGCACGCCCGGATCGGCCGCGAGGTCGTCCAGGAGCGGCGGCAGCGCCCGCCACATCGCGGCGGTCATCGCGTTGCGCTTGGCCGGGTGGTGGACCACGACGGTGGCCACCGCGCCGGTGACGTCGTGCAGCAACTGCGGCTCCATGCGCCGGATGCTATCCGCCCGGCCGAGCGTTTGATCAAGAAGGGTCGGGGGACAGTTACGACACGGTGGCAAAGGGAACAAAACGTGGAAACGGGGGGCCCGCGCGGCTTCGAGGAGGCGCCGATGGCCAGGTTGACCAAGCCCCGCAGTGAGACGGCGAAGATGCGCCGAGGTTTCGGCTGGCTCGCCGGACTCGGGGTGCTCCTGGTGCTGGCCGGTCTGGTCGGGCTCGTCTACACGGCCGCCGTCACGCTGACCTCCATGCTCCTGTTCGGCTGGCTGCTGCTGATCGGCGGTCTTGTCGGGCTGCTGCACGCGGTCCAGGCGCGCGGTTCGAGCTTCTTCTGGCTCGGTGTCATCGTGGCCGCCCTGAACATCGCGGCGGGCGTGGTGGTCATCGGCCATCCGCACGCGACCGCCGCCGCGCTCACCATGTTCGCCGCCCTGCTGTTCCTGACCGGCGGCCTGTTCCGGGTGGTCGGCAGCGTCGTGGTGCGCGGGCCCCAGTTCGGCTGGACGCTGCTGCTGGGCGCCTTCTACCTGCTGCTGGGCGTCCTGGTCCTGGGCTCCTGGCCGAGCAGCAGCCAGTACGTCATCGGCGCCTTCTTCTCCCTCGCCCTGCTCTTCGACGGCCTCGGCCTGATCGCGACCGGCTTCGGCGGCCGCCGCATCGTCGGCATGGTCTCCGACGGCACCGCCTAGCGGTGCCGTCCCGGCCGGACCGGGCGCGGGGACACATGGACCGTACAACCCGAAAAGTTCGCGATGTCGGCGTGGACGGGACAGTACCGGTCCCGTCCCTGACGGATTCGTGCGGCAACGGTCACAAGGCGCTTGAAACACGCTGACTTGTGTTCAGTCCTTGGGCTGGGCGCGGTGCGTTACCAACACTCGACGTGTGGTGACAATCGAGCGCGAGGGTGGCGACCGGACGATGGACAACCACGGGCGCGGGTACGGCTCACGCCCGGAGGACGGCGCGGGGGCACCCCTGGGCGACGTACCGCCGGATCCGCTGCCGTACGAGGGCGTCTGGCGGTTCACCGCGCCCGCCGTCGACGCCTCCGTCCCGCAGGCCCGGCACGCGGTCCGGGACCTGCTGCTGCGCCAGGGCGTCCCGGTCTCGGACGACCTGGTCCACGGGCTGCTGCTGATCGTGTCCGAACTGGTCACGAACGCCGTACGGCACGCGGCGCTGCTCTCGCCGACGCTCGCCGTGGAGGTCGCGGTCGGCGCGGAGTGGGTGCGGGTGTCCGTGGAGGACAACCACCCCTACCGCCCCACCGCCCTGGAGACCGACCACGCGCGCACCGGCGGGCGCGGGCTGCTGCTGGTCCGCGAGATCGCGCGGGAGGCCGGCGGTGTCTGCGACGTCGAGCACACCGCGAGCGGCGGCAAGGTGATCTGGGCCGCCCTGCCGCTCAAGCCCGCACACCAGGTCTGACAGTGCCCCCGGCGCCGTCCCCGGAGCTCACCAGCCGGCGGGACCCGTCAGCTCCCTGACCGCGGGGCGGGCCGCGTCCAGCACGGTCGGGAACCAGACCGAGAAGGTGTCCCGCGCCTGCCGCTCCGCCAGCTCGGCGGGCGTAACGAACGCCGTGGCGGCGATCTCCTCCGGGTCCGGCCGCAGCGGGGACTGCACCAGGCCGACGAAGAGGTGGTTGTACTCCTGCTCCACCAGGCCCGACTCCGGGTCCGGGTGGTGGTAGCGGACCGTGCCCGCCTCGGCGAGCAGCGACGGGGAGATCCCCAGCTCCTCGTACGTGCGCCGGGCCGCCGCCGCCATGGGCGCCTCACCGGGGTAGGGGTGGCCGCAGCAGCTGTTGGACCACACGCCGGGGGAGTGGTACTTGCCCAGGGCCCGCTGCTGCAGCAGCAGCCGGCCGCGGTTGTCGAACAGGAACACGGAGAAGGCGCGGTGCAGTCGTCCCGGTGGCTGGTGGGCGGACAGCTTCTCCGCGGTGCCGATCGTCACGCCGTCCTCGTCGACCAGTTCCAGCAAGATCGCTTCCGCGGCGCCGTTCGACGAGCTGTGCTTCGCGGTGGCAGGTGTGGTCGGCATACCCATCCTTCACTTCGGTCCTCGAGTCACAAGTCTGCCGTACGAAACCGGCACTCCCGGCACTTCCCGGCACTCCGCATGTCCTGCGGGACGCCGTGGTCCGCGGCTCGACAGCCGCCGGGCACCGTTGGGCATCGTGCCCGGCCGGTCACACCCGGAACCGTCCGGACACTCCCTGTGACGAGTCCCTGGGCGCACGCCGAGCCCCGCGATACGGCGCGGGCGCCGTGCGCGCCGGGCTCCCCAGGCCGGTCGGCGCCGCGGGGGAGGGGCCCGTCAGTGACACAGGCGCGCCTCGTGCTCCGCGTGCCCGCTCGGCTCCAGCTGGAAGGTGCAGTGCTCCACGTCGAAGTGGTCCCCGAGGCAGCCCTGGAGCTCGTGCAGCAGCTTCTCGTGGCCGGTGGCGCTGAGCGCGTCGGAGCGGACGACCACGTGCGCGGAGAGCACCGGCAGACCCGAGGTGATCGTCCAGGCGTGCAGGTCGTGCACGTCCTCCACGCCGTCGAGCGCCAGGATGTGCGCCCGCACCTCGTCCATGTCGACGTTCTTCGGGGCCGCCTCCAGCAGCACGTCGAGGGTCTCGCGCAGCAGCCGGAGGGTGCGCGGCACGATCAGCAGGCCGATGGCGAGGGAGGCGACGGGGTCGGCGGCCTGCCAGCCGGTGAGCAGGATCACGGCCGCCGAGATCATGACGGCCACCGAGCCGAGCGCGTCCGCGGCCACCTCCAGGAAGGCACCGCGCACGTTCAGGCTCTCCTTCTGGCCGCGCATCAGCAGCATCAGGGAGACCGAGTTCGCCACCAGGCCGATCGCGCCGAACACGAGCATCAGCCCGCCGTGGGTGGGAGCCGGGGTGAGGAACCGCTCGACCGCCTCGTAGAGGACATAGCTGCCGACGCCGAGCAGCAGCAGGCAGTTCGCGAGCGCGGCGAGGATCTCCGCGCGGGCGTAGCCGAAGGTGCGGTTCCCGCTCGGCGGGCGGTTGGCGAAGTGGATGGCCAGCAGCGCCATGCCGAGGCCGAGCGCGTCCGTGGCCATGTGGGCGGCGTCCGCGATCAGCGCCAGCGAGTCCGCGAGCAGGCCGCCGACGATCTCCACCACCATCACGGTGAGCGTGATCGACAGCGCGATGCGCAGCGTGCCGCGGTGCGCTGCGCCGGCCGTGCCGCCCGCTCCGGCGCCGTGCGCGTGCCCGTGGTCGTGACCGGCCCCCATGGGATGACCGCCCTTTCCGTATTGCGTCCGGGATCACAGTGAACTACGGGCCGGGGGTATGGGGCAACGCGGCACTGAACACCGTTGTCATGTCCCCTGACCTGCGCAAACGAACCGCAGGTCAGCGTGCGCGACGGCGCCGCGGCGCACCGCGGAGGGGCTGGTCCGACGGGCCCGGAGCGGGGGCCCGGGACGGTCTCCTCGGCGTCGCACGGAGCCGGATGTGACGAATGTCCGATCTGGTGCGGAGTTTGTGGCCCGGCGGCCGGATCACCCATGATGATCGCGGCGCAGGCTGCCGCGGACCGGGCCGGTCGGGCCGGTGAACGGGCGGTGAACGAGGGCTTCCCGCCATCCGATAGCCTCTGCCGACATGCCGCCCGGGCGCCACAGGCAGGCGGCGCACCCATATGCACACGACCGGCGCGCAGACGTCGGCACCCAGGGAGTGAGTTCGGTTGTCGACCGCCATCCTGACCGGTCAGCCGGTCCCCGGATCGTCGATCGAAGGCGATCTGCGGTCCCTCGGATTCGACGTGCGGGTCGCCTCGGACGGCACCGACGCCGAGACACTGCTCGCCCAGGTGCCCGGTGACCAGCGGGTCGCCATCGTCGACGCCCGGTTCGTCGGCCATCCGCACGCGCTGCGCCTGGGCCTGACCGACCCCCGCTTCCCGCTCGCCGCAGTCCCCGGCGCGGTGACCGCCCGCCCGGCCGGCCGCCAGGCGCTGACCCGCGCGATGGCCCGCGAGAACTCCGACGGCGGCCACACCGCGGTCGCCGTCGCCGGCCTCGCCGACCGGATCTCCACGGCCCTGGACGCCGACGACTGCGAGGTGCACCGCCCCGTGCTCGGCAGTCTCGTCGCCGCCGTGCCCGAAGACCCCCAGACCCGCAACGAGGCGCGGCAGGCCGTCGCCACCGTCGACGACGAGGCCGTCCGCCTGAAGTCGGCGGTCAAGGCCCGCGACGGCTTCTTCACCACCTTCTTCATCAGCCCGTACTCCCGCTACGTCGCCCGCTGGTGCGCCCGTCGCGGCCTGACCCCCAACCAGGTCACCACGGCCTCCCTGCTCACCGCGCTCATAGCCGCGAGCTGCGCCGCCACCGGCACCCGCGCCGGCTTCGTCGCCGCCGGCGTGCTGCTGATCGCCTCGTTCGTGCTGGACTGCGCCGACGGCCAGCTGGCCCGCTACTCGCTCCAGTACTCCACCCTCGGCGCCTGGCTGGACGCCACCTTCGACCGGGCCAAGGAGTACGCCTACTACGCCGGCCTCGCGCTGGGCGCCGCCCGCGGCGGCGACGACGTCTGGGCCCTGGCCCTGGCCGCCATGGTCCTCCAGACCTGCCGGCACGTGGTCGACTTCTCCTTCAACGAGGCGAACGCCGGAGACACCGACGCCACCGTCAACACCAGCCCCACCGCCGCCCTCTCCGACAGGCTCGACAGCGTCGGCTGGACGGTCTGGCTGCGCCGGATGATCGTCCTGCCCATCGGCGAGCGCTGGGCGATGATCGCGGTCCTGACGGCGCTGACGACCCCGCGGATCACCTTCTACGTCCTGCTCGTCGGCTGCGCCCTGGCGGCGACGTACACCACGGCGGGCCGCGTCCTGCGGTCCGTGACCCGCAAGGCACGCCGCACCGACCGGGCGGCGCAGGCGCTGGCGGACCTCGCGGACAACGGGCCGATCGCGGCCTTCGTGGCCCGACTGCGTGATCCCAACGCGCGCTGGTACCTCGACTACCCGCTGCTGCAGGCCCTGGTCGGCGTGGCGATCCTCGCCGGGAGCCTGTACGACGGCGACCGCTGGATGCCCTTCGTGGGCGCCTGCTTCTACGTCGTCTCCTCGGGCCTGGCACTCTCCCAGCCGCTCAAGGGCCCCCTCGACTGGCTCGTTCCCCCGCTGTTCCGTGCCGCCGAGTACGGCACCGTGCTGGTGCTGGCGGCACGAGCGGACGTGAACGGAGCACTTCCCGCGGCTTTCGGCCTGGTGGCGGCCGTCGCCTACCATCACTACGACACGGTGTACCGCATCCGCGGCAACGCCGGAGCGCCGCCGGCCTGGCTGGTGCGCGCACTCGGGGGGCAGGAGGGGCGGACGCTGCTCGTCACCGTGTTCGCCGCGCTGCTCACCGCCGCGCAGTTCAAGGTCGCGCTCACGGTTCTCGCCGTGGCCGTCGCCCTGCTGGTGCTCGTCGAGAGCATCCGCTTCTGGGTGGCCTCTCACCTGAGGGGCGCGCCCGCCGTACACGACGAAGGAGAACCCGCATGATCGGCCTCGTGCTGGCGGCCGGCGCCGGACGGCGTCTGCGCCCCTACACCGACACCCTGCCCAAGGCGCTGGTGCCGGTGGGGCCCGCGGGCATAGAGGACGGGCCGACGGTCCTGGACCTCACCCTCGGCAACTTCGCCGAGATCGGTCTGACCGAGGCCGGGATCATCGTCGGCTACCGCAAGGAGGCCGTGTACGAGCGCAAGGCGGCCCTGGAGCGGAAGTACGGCCTGAAGCTCACCCTGATCGACAACGACAAGGCCGAGGAGTGGAACAACGCCTACTCCCTGTGGTGCGGCCGTGACGCTCTCAAGGACGGCGTGATCCTGGCCAACGGCGACACCGTGCACCCGGTCTCCGTCGAGAAGACCCTGCTCGCCGCCCGTGGCGACGGCAAGAAGATCATCCTCGCCCTGGACACGGTGAAGTCGCTGGCCGACGAGGAGATGAAGGTCGTCGCCGACGCCGACCGGGGCGTGCGGCGGATCACCAAGCTCATGGACCCGGCCGAGGCCACCGGCGAGTACATCGGCGTCACCCTCATCGAGGGCGACGCCGCCCCCGAGCTGGCCGACGCCCTGAAGACCACCTTCGAGCGGGACCCGCAGCTCTACTACGAGGACGGCTACCAGGAGCTCGTCGACCGCGGCTTCACCATCGACGTGGCGCCGATCGGCGACGTCAAGTGGGTCGAGATCGACAACCACGAGGATCTCGCCCGGGGACGTGAGATCGCGTGCCTGTACTGACCCGGCTCATCCCCTCGCCGGTGGCGGTGGAGATCCGCTCCGGCGCCCTCGACGACCTGGCCTGCGTGCTCGCCGACGAGCGCATCTCGCACTCCGGCAGGCTCGCCGTCGCCGTCAGCGGCGGCTCCGGCGCCCGGCTGCGCGAGCGGATCGCCCCCTCGCTGCCCGGCGCCACCTGGTACGAGGTCGGCGGCGGCACCCTCGACGACGCCGTCCGGCTGGCCGGCGAGATGAAGGCCGGCCACTACGACGCGGTCGTGGGCCTGGGCGGCGGCAAGATCATCGACTGCGCCAAGTTCGCCGCGGCACGCGTCGGCCTGCCCCTGGTCGCCGTGCCCACGAACCTCTCGCACGACGGCCTGTGCTCCCCGGTCGCCACCCTCGACAACGACGCGGGGCGCGGCTCGTACGGCGTGCCGAACCCGATCGCCGTCCTCATCGACCTGGACGTGATCCGCGAGGCCCCGCCGCGTTTCGTGCGCTCCGGCATCGGAGACGCCATCTCCAACATCTCCGCCGTCGCGGACTGGGAGTTGTCCCACCGCGTCACCGGGGAGAAGATCGACGGCCTGGCCGCGGCCATGGCCCGCCAGGCGGGCGAGGCCGTGCTGCGGCACCCGGGCGGCGTCGGCGACAAGGACTTCCTCCAGGTGCTCGCCGAGGCCCTGGTGCTCACCGGGATCGCCATGTCGATCTCGGGCGACTCGCGGCCCGCCTCGGGCGCCTGCCACGAGATCAACCACGGCTTCGACCTGCTGTTCCCGAAGCGGGCCGCGAGCCACGGGGAGCAGTGCGGGCTGGGCGCGGCCTTCGCGATGTACCTGCGCGGGGCCCACGAGGAGTCGGCCGGCATGGCCGAGGTGCTGCGCCGCCACGAGCTGCCGGTGCTGCCGCAGGACATCGGCTTCACGGTGGACGAGTTCGTCCGGGTCGTCGAGTTCGCCCCGGAGACCCGGCCCGGCCGCTACACGATCCTCGAACACCTCGACCTCAAGACCGAACAGATCAAGGACGTCTACGCCGACTATGTCAAGGCCATCGGTAGCTGAACTGAGACCGGTCGTCCACCCGGCAGGGGTGAAGGACCGGCGCAGCGGAGAACACTGGGCGGGACGCCTCTACATGCGCGAGGTGTCCCTGCGGGTGGACCGCTACCTGGTGGGCACCAGGGTCACGCCCAACCAGCTCACGTACCTGATGACCGTCTTCGGCGTCCTCGCGGCCCCCGCCCTGCTGGTGCCGGGGATCGCGGGCGCCGTGCTCGGTGTGCTGATGGTCCAGCTGTACCTGCTGCTGGACTGCGTCGACGGCGAGATCGCCCGCTGGAAGCAGCAGTTCTCGCTGGGCGGGGTCTACCTGGACCGGGTCGGGGCCTATCTCACCGACGCCGCGGTCCTGGTCGGCCTCGGGCTGCGCGCCGCCGACCTGTGGGGCTCCGGGCGGATCGACTGGCTGTGGGCCTTCCTCGGGACCCTGGCCGCCCTCGGCGCGATCCTGATCAAGGCCGAGACCGACCTCGTCGGCGTGGCCCGCCACCAGGCCGGCCTGCCGCCGGTCAAGGAGAGCGCCGCCGAACCGCGCTCCTCCGGCATGGCGCTGGCCCGCCGGGCCGCCGCGGCCCTCAAGTTCCACCGGCTGATCCTCGGGATCGAGGCGTCCCTGCTGATCCTGGCCCTCGCCATCGCCGACGCGGTCAGGGGCGACCTGTTCTTCACCCGGCTCGGCACGGCCGTGCTCGCCGGTATCGCGCTGCTGCAGACCCTGCTGCACCTGGTGTCTGTCCTCGTCTCCAGCAGGCTGAGGTGAGCGGCATGACCTCTTCGAACACCGCGCTCAAGGTCGGCGCCGTCGTCATCACCATGGGCAACCGGCCCGACGAACTGCGGGCCCTGCTCGACTCGGTCGCCAAGCAGGACGGCGACCGTGTCGAGGTGGTCGTCGTCGGCAACGGCTCGCCCGTCCCGGACCTCCCCGAGGGCGTCCGGACCATCGAGCTGGAGGAGAACCTCGGCATCCCCGGCGGCCGCAACGTCGGCATCGAGGCCTTCGGCCCGGCCGGCGGGGACGTCGACATCCTGCTCTTCCTCGACGACGACGGCCTGCTCGCCCGGAACGACACCGCCGAGCTGTGCCGCCGGGCCTTCGCCGCCGACGGCCGGCTCGGCATCGTCAGCTTCCGCATCGCCGACCCCGACACCGGCGTCACCCAGCGCCGCCACGTGCCGCGGCTGCGCGCCTCCGACCCGATGCGCTCCTCCCGGGTGACCACCTTCCTCGGCGGCGCCAACGCCGTACGCACCCGGGTCTTCGCGGAAGTCGGCGGCCTGCCGGACGAGTTCTTCTACGCCCACGAGGAAACCGACCTGGCATGGCGGGCCCTCGACGCGGGCTGGATGATCGACTACCGGTCCGACATGGTGCTGTACCACCCGACGACCGCGCCGTCGCGGCACGCGGTGTACCACCGCATGGTCGCCCGCAACCGGGTGTGGCTGGCCCGCCGCAACCTCCCAGTGCTGCTCGTCCCGGTCTATCTGGGGGTCTGGCTGCTGCTCACCCTCGCCCGCCGCCCCTCGCGTCCGGCCCTGAAGGCCTGGTTCGGCGGTTTTCGGGAGGGCTGGACCACAGCCTGCGGTCCGCGGCGGCCCATGAAGTGGCGTACGGTGTGGCGACTCACCCGACTGGGCCGGCCGCCGGTCATCTGACAAGCTCGTTCCCCGCGGGTACCCGGCCCCTCCTGGCCGCTGCTGCAGCCACGCCCGTACACCCGCACTGGCAGCGCATTTCGAAGACGAAAGTTTCCACTTGTGAGTGAGACAACGCATGACGGCGGCGTCGCCCTCGGCGCGGCTCGGTCGCCCGACGAGGGCCTCACCCCGGCCCAGCTTGCCGACAAGTACGGGCTGTCCGTCAGCGGCGCCCGGCCCTCGCTGAGGGAGTACGTCCGGCAGCTCTGGGGGCGGCGCCACTTCATCCTGGCCTTCTCCCAGGCGAAGCTGACCGCCCAGTACAGCCAGGCCAAGCTCGGCCAGCTCTGGCAAGTGGCGACCCCGCTGCTGAACGCCGCCGTCTACTACTTCATCTTCGGCGTCCTCATCCACGCCACCAGGGGACTCGACCGGCGCACGTACATCCCGTTCCTGGTGACCGGGGTGTTCGTGTTCACCTTCACCCAGACCTCGGTCATGGCCGGCGTGCGCGCCATCTCCGGCAACCTCGGGCTGGTGCGCGCGCTGCACTTCCCGCGCGCCTCCCTGCCGATCTCGTTCGCGCTCCAGCAGCTCCAGCAACTGCTGTACTCGATGATCGTGCTGTTCCTCGTGGTCATCGCCTTCGGCAGCTACCCGTCCCTGTCCTGGCTGCTGATCGTGCCGGCGCTGGCGCTGCAGGTCCTGTTCAACACCGGACTGGCGCTGATCATGGCCCGGCTGGGTGCCAAGACCCCCGACCTCGCCCAGCTCATGCCGTTCGTCACGCGGACCTGGATGTACGCGTCGGGCGTGATGTTCTCCCTCAGCGGCATGCTCGCGGGGAAGCCCGAGTGGGTCATCCGGCTGATGCAGGTCAACCCCGCCGCCATCTACATGGATCTGATCCGCTTCGCGCTGATCGACCGCTACGACTCCTCGCACCTGCCGCCGCACGTCTGGGCCGGTGCCCTCGGCTGGGCCGTGCTCGCCTTCGTCGGCGGCTTCGTGTACTTCTGGAAGGCGGAGGAGAGGTACGGCCGTGGCTGACCAGGACCACTACCACGACACGCGCGACAGCGCGCCGCGGGTGCCCACCGTGATCGCGGACGACCTGCACATCGTCTACCGCGTCAACGGCACCAGGACCGGCAAGGGCAGTGCCACCGCCGCACTCAGCCGCATCCTCAAGCGGGGCTCCGACAACGAGGCGCGGGGCGTGCGCAAGGTGCACGCCGTCAGGGGCGTCTCCTTCGTCGCCCACCGCGGCGAGGCGATCGGCCTGATCGGCTCCAACGGCTCCGGCAAGTCCACGCTGCTGCGTGCCATCGCCGGCCTGCTGCCCGCCGAGAAGGGCAAGGTCTACACCGACGGCCAGCCCTCGCTGCTCGGTGTGAACGCGGCGCTGATGAACGACCTCACGGGCGAGCGCAACGTCATCCTGGGCGGGCTCGCCATGGGCATGTCGCGCGAGCAGATCAGGGAGCGCTACGAGGGGATCGTCGACTTCTCCGGCATCAACGAGAAGGGCGACTTCATCACGCTCCCGATGCGCACCTACTCCTCCGGCATGGCCGCCCGGCTCCGCTTCTCCATCGCCGCCGCCAAGGACCACGACGTCCTCATGATCGACGAGGCCCTGGCCACGGGCGACCGCAAGTTCCAGAAGCGCTCCGAGGCGCGCATCCGGGAGCTGCGCAAGGAGGCCGGCACCGTCTTCCTGGTCAGCCACAACAACAAGTCGATCCGCGACACCTGCGACCGGGCGCTGTGGCTGGAGCGCGGGGAACTGCGCATGGACGGCCCCACCGACGAGGTGCTCAAGGAGTACGAGAAGTTCACGGGCAAGTAGCCCGCAGGCGCCAGGGCCCCGCCGGAACGTGTCCGGCGGGGCCCCTCGTCCGCAAAGGATGTGTCAACTCGCGCTGTCCTGAGGAATCTTGACGGCAATCGGTGTGTTGTTGTGATGTGCGGACACCCCCCGCGCGGCTCGCTGCGTTGTACAACGTAAGCTGTACCGGTCCCGGAAAGCGGCAAGTGGGGAGATAATGCGCGACACCCTCCGCCGACGCCGCCGGGCGGACGGCCGGGCGGCGTGTCCGAAATAGTGTGTGTTGGGTCGGCAGTGTAGAACGGGAGATGTGACGGCAATGGCTACGGAAACTCCCCAGCTCAACGCAGCAGGTGCCGCCACCGTGCCGGGCAGTGGACGATGACGTGGACACCGACGGCGCGCGACCTCGAGCGCGCCACTCTCGACAAGGCCGCGGGTGAGAACTTCCCCGTGGCACCGTTCTTCCTGCCCAGAGCCTGGCGTGCCGACCTGATGGCCGTCTACGGCTTCGCCCGCCTCGTCGACGACATCGGCGACGGCGACCTGGCCCCCGGCGGCGCGGACGCCCGGCTGCTCGGCGTGTCGCCCGACGAGGCCGAGGACCGCCTGGTCCTCCTCGACGCCTTCGAGGCCGATCTGCGCCGCGTCTTCGACGGCACCCCGCGCCATCCCCTGCTGCGCCGGCTCCAGCCCACCGCCCGCCGCCGCTCGCTGACCCCCGAGCCGTTCCTCGGGCTGATCGCCGCCAACCGCCAGGACCAGCTCGTCACCCGGTACGAGACCTACGACGACCTCCTCGCCTACTGCGAACTGTCCGCCAACCCCGTGGGCCGCCTCGTCCTCGCCGTCACCGGCACCTCGACCCCCGAGCGGATCCGCCGCTCCGACGACGTCTGCACCGCCCTCCAGATCGTCGAGCACCTCCAGGACGTCCGGGAGGACCTCGGACGGGACCGCATCTACCTGCCCGCCGCCGACATGAAACGTTTCCACGTGCAGGAGTCCGATCTCGCCGCGGCCACCGCGGGCGCGTCGGTGCGCGCACTGGTCGCGTACGAGGCGGAACGCGCCCGCGGTCTGCTGAATGAAGGCGCCCCCCTGGTGGGTAGCGTCCACGGCAGGCTGAAGCTGCTGCTCGCGGGGTTCGTGGCGGGGGGAAGGGCGGCGATCCACGCGATCGCCGCCGCCGAATACGACGTACTTCCCGGCCCACCCAAGCCCGGGAGGACCCGGTTGCTGCGCGAGGTGGGCGTGACTCTGCGAGGAGAGGGGTGATCCGGACCGTGGAGTCGGAACACGTGTCCGCGCCGGTGCTCGCCGCCTACAGCTACTGCGAGGCGGTCACAGGGCAGCAGGCCCGCAACTTCGCCTACGGCATCAGACTGCTGCCGGCGGCCAAGCGGCGGGCGATGTCGGCGCTGTACGCGTTCTCCCGGCGCGTCGACGACATCGGCGACGGAGCGCTGCCCGACGACGTGAAGATCACCCGTCTGGAGGACACACGGGCCCTGCTCGGCCGGGTCCGCGACGGCGCCGTCGAGGAAGACGACACCGACCCCGTGGCCGTCGCCCTCGCCCACGCCGCCCGGGTCTTCCCCGTCCCGCTCGGCGGCCTGGACGAACTCATCGACGGCGTCCTGAAGGACGTCCGCGGCGAGAGCTACGAGACCTGGGAGGACCTGAAGGTCTACTGCCGCTGCGTGGCCGGGGCCATCGGACGTCTCTCCCTCGGCGTGTTCGGCACCGAACCGGGCGCGCGCGGCGCCGAACGCGCCTCCGAGTACGCCGACACGCTGGGGCTCGCGCTGCAACTGACCAACATTCTCAGAGACGTCCGCGAGGACGCCGAGGGCGGCCGCACCTACCTGCCCGCCGACGACCTCGCCAAGTTCGGCTGCTCGGCCGGGTTCGACGGCCCGACGCCGCCGGAGGGCTCCGACTTCGCGGGCCTGGTGCACTTCGAGGTGCGACGGGCCCGCGCCCTGTTCGCCGAGGGCTACCGGCTGCTGCCCCTGCTGGACCGGCGCAGCGGCGCCTGCGTCGCCGCCATGGCCGGCATCTACCGCCGCCTGCTCGACCGCATCGAGCGCGAGCCGGAGGCCGTGCTGCGCGGCCGGGTCTCGCTGCCCGGGCACGAGAAGGCGTACGTCGCCGTGCGCGGCCTGTCCGGCCTCGACGCCCGGTACGTGTCCCGGCAGACCGTCAGGAGGCGTGCCTGATGGCGAAGTCACCGCACGGTGGGGCCTCCGGCGAGAAGAGGCGGGCAACCGTCAGGTGCCGGGCGGCGTCCCTGACGGCAACGGTCGCCCGCGAGGTCCCCGCCCATCGCGGCGGACGCACAGGGGAGGGTGCACGATGACCGACGGCACACGGCGCGACGGACCGCTCGACGACGTCACGGGAGCGGCCGGACGGCACGCCGTCGTGGTCGGCGGCGGCCTTGCCGGCCTCACCTCCGCGCTCGCGCTCGCCGACGCCGGAATGCGCGTCACGCTCCTCGAGGGCAGACCCCGCCTGGGCGGGCTCGCCTTCTCCTTCCAGCGCGGCGACCTCACCATCGACAACGGACAGCACGTGTACCTGCGCTGCTGCACCGCCTACCGCTGGTTCCTCGACCGGATCGGCGGCGCCGAGCTCGCCCCGCTGCAGGACCGCCTCGAGGTGCCCGTCGTCGACGTGGCGCGACCCGAGGGCCGGCGGCTGGGCACGCTGCGGCGCGACGCGCTGCCCGTGCCCCTGCACCTGGGACGCAGCCTCGCCACCTACCCGCACCTCTCGCTCGCCGAGCGGGCCCGGGTGGGCCGCGCCGCGCTCGCGCTCAAGGGCCTCGACCTGTCCGACCCGACCCTGGACGCAAAGAACTTCGGCACCTGGCTGGCCGAGCACGGCCAGTCGGCGCGTGCGGTGGAGGCGCTGTGGGACCTGGTCGGGGTCGCCACCCTCAACGCGGTCGCCGCCGACGCCTCGCTGGGGCTCGCCGCGATGGTGTTCAAGACCGGACTGCTGTCCGACCCGGGAGCGGCCGACGTCGGCTGGGCCCGCGTCCCGCTGGGCGAACTGCACGACCGGCTGGCCCGCAGGGCGCTCGACTCCACGGGCGTGCGTACCGAGGTCCGAACACGCGTCACCTCCGTCTCCCTCAACGCGGACGGCAGCTGGAACGTTCAGGTTCCCGGTGAGAACCTGCTCGCCGACGCGGTCGTCCTCGCCGTACCGCAGCGCGAGGCCCACGGCCTGCTGCCGTCCGGCGCCCTGGACGCGCCCGACCGGCTGCTCCGGATCGGCACCGCGCCGATCCTGAACGCCCACGTCGTCTACGACCGCACGGTGCTCAACGCGCCCTTCTTCGCGGCCATCGGCACCCCTGTGCAGTGGGTCTTCGACCGCACCGAGGCGGCCGGCCTGAAGCACGGTCAGTACCTCGCGGTGTCCCAGTCGGTGGCGCAGGACGAGATCGACGCGCCGGTCGCCGTACTGCGCGAGCGCTATCTGCCCGAACTGAGGCGGCTGCTGCCCCGCGCCCGCCGGGCCGAGGTGAAGGACTTCTTCGTGACCCGGGAGCGCACGGCGACGTTCGCCCCGGCCCCCGGCGTCGGACGGCTGCGGCCCGGCGCCCGCACCAAGGCACCCGGCCTGTACCTGGCCGGAGCGTGGACCGCCACAGGGTGGCCCGCGACCATGGAGAGTGCGGTCCGCAGCGGTGTGAAGGCGGCCGAGGCCGCGCTGAGCGCCCTGGGCCGGCCCCGCCCGAGCCGTCTCTTCGCCATCGAGGAGGCGGCGGCATGACGTTCGGTCAGCAGCCCGTGGCAGGCCCCCGCACCTCCGGCACCGCAACAAGAGGAGAGACTGTGCCCACTGTGCCCCCGGCCTCGATGGCCGCTCGGAGGACCGCGGTGGACGTGACCGCGCTGTTGGAGCGCGGCCGGACCCTGGCCACGCCGGTACTGCGGGCGGCTGTCGACCGCCTGGCGCCCCCCATGGACACTGTCGCCGCCTACCACTTCGGCTGGATCGACGCTCAGGGCAACCCGGCGGCCGGGGACGGCGGCAAGGCCGTGCGCCCGGCGCTGGCCGTGCTCTCCGCCGAGGTCGCCGGGGCCGCGCCCGAGGCCGGTGTGCCCGGCGCGGTCGCCGTGGAGCTCGTCCACAACTTCTCCCTGCTGCACGACGACCTGATGGACGGCGACGAGCAGCGCCGCCACCGCGACACGGTCTGGAAGGTGCACGGCCCCGCCCAGGCCATCCTGGTCGGCGACGCGCTGTTCGCGCTGGCCAACGAGGTGCTCCTCGAACCGGGCACCGCCGAGGCCGGGCGCGCCGCCCGCCGCCTGACCAGCGCCACCCGCGCCCTGATCGACGGTCAGGCGCAGGACATCTCCTACGAGCACCGAGACCGGGTCAGCGTCGCCGAGTGCCTGGAGATGGAGGGCAACAAGACCGGCGCCCTGCTCGCCTGCGCCTCCTCCGTCGGCGCGGTCCTCGGCGGCGCGGACGACCGCACCGCCGACACCCTGGAGACGTACGGGTACCACCTCGGCCTGGCCTTCCAGGCCGTCGACGACCTCCTCGGCATCTGGGGCGACCCGGGGGCCACCGGCAAGCAGACCTGGAGCGATCTGCGCCAGCGCAAGAAGTCCCTGCCGGTCGTCGCCGCGCTCGCGGCGGGCGGCCCGGCCTCCGAGCGGCTCGGCGAGATCCTCGCCGCCGACGCCAAGAGCAGCGACTTCGCGAACTTCTCCGAGGAGGAGTTCGCGGCCCGCGCCGCCCTCATCGAGGAGGCGGGCGGCCGGGAGTGGACGGCCGAGGAGGCGCGCCGTCAGCACACCATCGCCATCGAAGCCCTCGACGCCGTCGACATGCCCGAGCGGGTACGGGCCGCGTTCACGGCGCTCGCCGACTTCGTCGTCGTACGAAAGAGATGATCACTATCGGTCGAACCAGCCTCGCGTAGTCGCCGGCCGGTGCTGCAAGGTGGTTTCAGGCACCGGCCGACGGCGGACCCACAGCAGCACGACTTGCACGACTGCACGAAGGGGAAGCCATGACAGCGACGACCGACGGAAGCACCGGGGCGACACTGCCGACCCGCGCTGCCGCGGCCAGTGAAACCGTACTCAGCACCCCCGAGGCGGCCGGGGTACAAGAAGCCGCCGCGGCCGCCGTCCGGAGGGCCACCGACTTCCTGCTCGCCCAGCAGGACGCCGAGGGCTGGTGGAAGGGCGACCTCGAGACGAACGTCACCATGGACGCCGAGGACCTCCTCCTGCGCCAGTTCCTGGGCATCCTGGAGGAGGACACCACCCGGGCCGCCGCGCTGTTCATCCGCGGGGAGCAGCGCGAGGACGGCACCTGGGCCACCTTCTACGGCGGCCCGGGCGAACTCTCCACCACCATCGAGGCCTACGTCGCCCTCCGGCTGGCCGGCGACGCGCCGGACGAACCCCACATGGCCCGGGCCTCCGCCTGGGTGCGCGAGCAGGGCGGCATCGCGGCCTCCCGTGTCTTCACCCGGGTCTGGCTCGCCCTGTTCGGCTGGTGGAAGTGGGAGGACCTGCCGGAGCTGCCGCCCGAGCTGATCTGGTTCCCCAAGTGGTTCCCGCTCAACATCTACAACTTCGGGTGCTGGGCGCGGCAGACGATCGTGCCCCTGACCGTCGTCTCGGCCAAGCGCCCGGTGCGTCCGGCCCCGTTCCCGCTCGACGAGCTGCACACCGACCCCGGCAGCCCCCGTCCGCCGCGGCCGCTCGCCCCGGCGCGCACCTGGGACGGACTGTTCCAGCGGCTCGACATGGTCGTGCGCGGCTACCGCGGCGTCGCCGTGCGCAAGGTGCGCGAGGCCGCCATGAACTCGGCCGCCCGCTGGATCATCGAGCGGCAGGAGAACGACGGCTGCTGGGGCGGCATCCAGCCGCCGGCCGTGTACTCGGTCATCGCCCTGTACCTGCTCGGCTACGACCTCGAACATCCGGTGATGCGGGCGGGCCTCCAGTCGCTGGACCGCTACGCCGTGTGGCGCGAGGACGGCGCCCGCATGATCGAGGCCTGCCAGTCGCCGGTGTGGGACACCTGCCTGGCCACCATCGCCCTCGCCGACGCCGGACTGCCCGCCGACCACCCGCAGTTGGTCAAGGCCGCCGACTGGATGCTGGGCGAGCAGATCGTCCGCCCCGGCGACTGGTCGGTGCGCCGCCCCGGACTGCCGCCGGGCGGCTGGGCGTTCGAGTTCCACAACGACAACTACCCCGACATCGACGACACCGCCGAGGTCGTCCTCGCCCTGCGCCGGGTCAGGCACCACGACCCGGAGCGGCTGGACAAGGCCATCGGGCGCGGGGTGCGCTGGAACCTCGGGATGCAGTCGAAGGACGGCGCCTGGGGAGCCTTCGACGCCGACAACACCAGCCCGTTCCCCAACCGGCTGCCGTTCTGCGACTTCGGCGAGGTGATCGACCCGCCCTCGGCGGACGTCACCGCGCACGTCGTGGAGATGCTCGCCGCCGAGGGCCTGACCCACGATCCGCGCACCCGGCGCGGCATCGAATGGCTGCTGGCCGAACAGGAGCCGGACGGCTCGTGGTTCGGTCGCTGGGGCGTCAACTACCTCTACGGCACAGGGTCGGTCGTGCCCGCGCTGACCGCCGCGGGCCTGCCCGGCTCCCATCCGGCCGTCCGCCGCGCGGTGAACTGGCTGGAGAGCGTGCAGAACGACGACGGCGGCTGGGGCGAGGACCTGCGCTCCTACAAGGACGTCGGGGAGTGGAGAGGCAGGGGCGCCTCCACCGCCTCGCAGACCGCCTGGGCCCTGATGGCCCTGCTGGCCGCGGGGGAGCAGGACTCCAAGGCCGTCGAGCGCGGCGTCGAGTGGCTCGCGGCCACCCAGCGGGACGACGGCTCCTGGGACGAGCCGTACTTCACCGGCACCGGCTTCCCCTGGGACTTCTCCATCAACTACCACCTGTACCGGCAGGTCTTCCCGCTCACCGCGCTCGGCCGGTACGTGCACGGCGAACCCCTCACCGGCCGGCGACCCCCCGCCGGTGCCCTCGTCGGCCGGCCCGGCGCCGAGGCCAAGGGGAGCTGATGCGCACACAGCCCGGACCGGCCCCGCTGCTGATCGCCTGCGCGCTCGGCATCGAGCGTCTCGCCCTGCGCGCAGGCGACCGCGGCGGAGCCGGCGGGCCGGTCACCGTCCTGCGGACGGGCATGGGGCCCAAGGCGGCGGAACGCTCCGTCACCCGGGTCCTCGCCGGCCCGCCGCTGGACCGGGCCGCGGTGCTCGCCACCGGCTTCTGCGCGGGGCTCGCCCCGGGCATGCACCCCGGCGACCTCGTCGTCGCCGAGGAGACCCGGGACCCGCACGGCACCGTCCCCTGTGTGGGCACCGAACTGCTCGTCAAGGAACTCACCCGCACCCTGCCCGGGCGCACCGTGCACACCGGGCCGCTCACCGGCTCCGATCACGTCGTGCGCGGCACCGAGCGGTCCGATCTGCTCGCCACCGGCGCGATCGCGGTCGACATGGAGTCGGCGGCCACGCTTCTGAGCGCCGTGCGCACGGGCGTGCGCCCCGTTGCGGCCGTGCGGGTGGTCGTGGACGCTCCAGAACATGAACTCGTCCGTATCGGTACGGTGCGCGGTGGAATATCAGCCTTCCGTGTTCTTCGTTCCGTCCTGCCGACTTTTTTCGAATGGCACCGTAATGTGCTGCTCCCCCGGAGGTGAGCCAGATGGCCATGCCGCTGCGCCAGTCCGTCAAAGTCGCCACATACCTGGCCGAACAGAAGCTGCGCAAGCGGGACAAGTTCCCGCTGATCGTCGAACTCGAACCGCTTTTCGCCTGCAACCTCAAGTGCGAGGGCTGCGGCAAGATCCAGCATCCGGCCGGAGTGCTCAAGCAGCGCATGCCCGTCGCCCAGGCGGTGGGAGCGGTACTGGAGTCCGGTGCGCCGATGGTGTCCATCGCGGGCGGTGAGCCCCTGATGCACCCGCAGATCGACGAGATCGTCCGGCAGCTGGTGGCCAAGCGCAAGTACGTCTTCCTGTGCACCAACGCGCTGCTGATGCGCAAGAAGATGGACAAGTTCAAGCCGTCCCCCTACTTCGCCTTCGCGGTGCACATCGACGGGCTGCGGGATCGGCACGACGAGTCGGTGGCGAAGGAGGGCGTGTTCGACGAGGCGGTGGAGGCCATCAAGGAGGCCAAGCGGCGCGGCTTCCGGGTGACCACCAACTCCACGTTCTTCAACACCGACACCCCGCAGACCGTCGTCGAGGTGCTCAACTTCCTCAACGACGACCTCAAGGTCGACGAGATGATGATCTCGCCGGCCTACGCCTACGAGAAGGCGCCCGACCAGGAGCACTTCCTGGGCGTGGAGCAGACCCGCGAGCTGTTCAGGAAGGCCTTCGCGGGCGGCAACAGGGGCCGCTGGCGGCTGAACCACTCCCCGCTGTTCCTCGACTTCCTCGAGGGCAAGGTCGACTTCCCGTGCACCGCCTGGGCGATCCCGAACTACTCCCTCTTCGGCTGGCAGCGCCCCTGCTACCTGATGAGCGACGGGTACGTGCCGACGTACCGGGAACTTATCGAGGACACCGACTGGGACAAGTACGGCCGGGGCAAGGACCCGCGCTGCGCCAACTGCATGGCGCACTGCGGCTACGAGCCCACCGCCGTGCTGGCCACCATGGGATCGCTGAAGGAGTCCCTGCGCGCCATGCGCGAGACGGTCTCCGGGAACCGGGACTGACGGCATGGCCGCCATTCCTCTGGGTGTCCCCGAGGTACCGGCCCGGCCGATCGGCGAGCGGCGAGTGTCGCGGCGGATCGACGTCGGGCCGGTGGCGGTCGGGGGCGGGGCGCCGGTGTCGGTGCAGTCGATGACGACGACGCGTACGTCGGACATCGGTGCGACGCTGCAGCAGATCGCGGAGTTGACGGCGTCGGGTTGTCAGATTGTGCGGGTGGCGTGTCCGACGCAGGACGACGCGGACGC
>NZ_NNBK01000002.1 GCF_002803075.1 Streptomyces sp. CB01373
GCATAGCCTCAAACGAGATCACCGAGTGGCCGTCGATACACCACTCCAGCGGACGTGACCCCTCCGGCTCGGCCTCTGCCCCCAGTGGCCATTCAGGTGAAAAATGTGACGTTGCCCGCTCCTGGTGCCGAGGGCCAGTGGAGTGAACTTCGGCCCCACACGGCGACGCCGGAGGTCGGCAAGCAGTGGACCGATACGGGGGTCGAGGGAGTGCCCGGGGCTTCGTCGTGTGCGATGAAACCCGGCCTGACCAGCGAAAAGCCCTCCCCAGAGGGAGGGCGGAGACTGGCGCCCCCGGCAGGACTCGAACCTGCGGCCAAGCGCTTAGAAGGCGCCTGCTCTATCCACTGAGCTACGGGGGCCAGGTGTGGTGGCCTCTGTCGCGGTGCCCTGGTGGGGGCTGATCCGTGACATCGCCGGGGACAAGGATAGGGCTCCCGGATCCATGTCCCGGTTGCTTCGCCTCCGTGGCTCAATGTGGAGGTTCAGTGAAGCGGTCCTGATAATCGCAGGCGGGTACGAATCGTGCATCGCTTTTGACGTCCGGCGCACCTGGTGTTGTGCACTCGTTATGCCTCGACTGCGCCCGCGTCCCAGTCATCCCATCCGTCCGTTGTGTCCAATCGGCGCGCAGACATGCTCATATGCTTCAGAATTCCCCTAAAATTGGGCATTCTTCACATGTGGTGACCTTGGACGTAAGGCCTCAGCTGCTCGACGCACTATCCGCCCTGCGCGACCGTGTCGCCGCCGCACGCTTCCCGCTGCCCCTGGCGGGGGCTCCACGCGCGCGTGCCAACCGCGACGAACTGCTCGCTCAGCTAGACGACTACTTGGTGCCGCGGTTGCGAAGGCCCCAAGCACCGTTGCTGGCGGTCGTCGGCGGGTCGACAGGCGCCGGGAAGTCCACTCTCGTCAACTCGCTCGTCGGACGGCGGGTCAGCGAGGCGGGCGTGCTGCGGCCGACCACCAGGACACCGGTGCTGGTCTGCCATCCGGAGGACCACCACTGGTTCAGTGGCATGCGCGTACTGCCGGACCTCACACGCGTGTGGGTGCCCAGGGGGGATCCCGGAGCCGGCGACGACCTGCTGATGCAGGAGAGCACCCCCACCCGGGTGCTGCGCGTGGAGACCGTCGACACCCTGCCCCCCGGACTCGCTCTCCTCGACGCGCCCGACATCGACTCCCTGATCTCCGACAACCGTGTCCTGGCCGCCGAGCTGATCTGCGCCGCCGACATCTGGGTCATGGTCACCACGGCCGCCCGCTACGCCGACGCGATCCCGTGGCACCTGCTCCGCACGGCCAAGGAGTACGACGCCACGCTGGTGACCGTCCTGGACCGGGTGCCGCACCAGGTCGCCGCGGAGGTCTCCCGCCAGTACGGGGCGCTGCTCACCAAGGCAGGACTCGGCGAGGTACCGCGGTTCACCGTGCCGGAGCTGCCCGAGTCGGCCTGGGGCGGGGGCCTGCTGCCCGCCTCCGCCGTCGCACAGCTGCGCACCTGGCTGGTGCACCAGACCCAGGAACCCGGGGCCCGGGAGTACGCCATGGCCCGCACGGCCCAGGGCCTCCTCGACTCGCTGAAATCCCGGATGCCCGAGCTGGCCAGCGCCACCGCCTCCCAGTACGCCGCCGCGCTGCGGCTCACCTCGGCCGTCGAGACCGCCTACGACAGTGAGCACACGCGCGTACGAGGACGGCTCCAGGCGGGGGCGGTGCTCGCCGGGGACGCCCTGAAGAGGTGGCGCGCCTTCCCCCTGGACTGCACCGCAGGGGAACTGCTCGACGCGCTCGTGGAGAGCCTGGCCGCCCTGCTGCTGTGTGCCGTCACCGCCGCCGACGAGCGCGTGGACGACGCCTGGCGGCACGAGCAGGCCGCCACGGCACCGGAGCTCGCCGACCGCGACCGCGTGTCGGAGAGCGCCGAGCACCGCATCGGCCTTGCCGTACGGCGCTGGCGGCGGGAGCTGGAGGAGTACGCCGACGACGAGGTGCGCAGGCTGGACCGGAGCCTCGCGCCGGACGCCGAGGCCGTCGCCGCCCTGGCCGCGACCGGACTGCTGGGAGGACGCCGGGCGCGGTCCGCGGGAGAGAGGCTCGCCGAGCGGATCGGCGCGCACGGAGCGCTGCGGCTGCGCGACCGCGCCGGGCGGCTGCTGACCGAACACCTGGACCGGGTGATCCACGTCGAACGAGAGCGCCGTCTGGCCCCGCTCGACGCCCTCGACGTGCACGCCGAGCCCCAGGCCGAACTCATCGCCGCGCTGTCCGTACTGCTGAAGGAGAGGTGACCGGTGACCGCCGTCACTGACCAGGACCGAACGGAACACACCGATCAGAAGCAGGGCACCGTCCTCACGGACCAGGAGACGGACGGAAGGGCGGACGGAAGGGCCGGCGGGGAGCACGCGCGCGGAGACAACTGGATCCGGGACAGGGCGCCGGACGCCAGGTCCGAGGACGGCCACGGCGCCGAAGGCGTCCCGGAGGCCGAGGACGCCGAGACGCCCGGGGACGCCGGGGGACGCCGGGTCCCCGGGGCGGCGGCCCGCGACCACCAGGTGACGGGGCAGGTCAGCATGGTCAAGGAGGCCGACGTCGCCCACGCGCGCGTGGAGCACGACGACAACGACGCGCTCGGGGCGGACGACGACGCACAGAGCCGTACGGAGGCCGAGGACGCCTGGGACGACGGGCTGATCGCGCGCCGCGTCAGCGAGACGGCCGCCGCCGAACTCGTACCCGTGGAGCCCCGGCCCTCCCGGCACTCGGCCGTGCCCCCGCTGGCGTACGACGGACCGCTGCGCTCCCGGCTCGACGCGCTGCGCGAACTGGTCGGCCTGTCCCGCACCCGGCTCGACAGCGCCACCCTCGCGGAGGCGGGCCGGGTCCTCGACGAGGCCGCGGCGCGGCGCCGGCTCTCCGGGCAGCACACCGTCGTCGCCATCGCGGGCGCCACCGGCAGCGGCAAGTCCCAGCTGTTCAACGCTCTCGCCGGCGTCGCCATCTCGGAGACCGGCGTACGGCGGCCGACCACCGCGGCTCCCATCGCGTGCAGTTGGAGCGACGGCGCGGCCGGTCTCATCGACCGGCTCGGCATCCCGGGACGGCTGCGCAGGCGCCCGGTACAGGCCCAGGACGCCGACCCGCAGCTGCGCGGCCTGGTCCTGGTGGACCTGCCCGACCACGACTCGGCGGCCGTGCAGCACCGCGAGCACGTGGACCGGATCCTGCGGCTCGTCGACGCCGTCATCTGGGTCGTCGATCCGGAGAAGTACGGGGACGCCGTCCTCCACGAGCGCTACCTGCGGCCCATGTCCGGCCACGCGGAGGTCATGTTCGTCGTCCTCAACCAGGTCGACCGGCTGCCCGGCGAGGCCGCCGACCAGGTCCTCGACGATCTGCGACGGCTGCTCGACGAGGACGGGATCGCCCTCGGCGAGTACGGCGAGCCGGGCGCGACCGTGCTCGCGCTGTCCGCGCTCACCGGGCACGGCGTCGGTGAGCTGCGCGAGGCGCTGGGTCAGTTCGTGGCCGAGCGCGGAGCCGCGGTGCGGCGGATCTCGGCCGACGTGGACGCCGCGGCCCAGCGCCTGCGGCCCGTCTACGCCACCCGGTCGAGCACCGGGCTCAGCGAGGAGGCGCGCGAGGAGTTCTCGGCCCGGCTCGCCGACGCGGTGGGCGCCACCGCCGCGGGCGACGCGGCCGAGCGGGCCTGGCTGCGCAACGCCAACAAGGCCTGCGGCACGCCCTGGCTGCGGCTGTGGCGGTGGTGCCGGAGCCGGCGCGAGGCACCCACCGGACGCCTCATGCTGAGTACACAGCAGGACGAGGAGGCCACCGCGCGTCAGCGTGTCGAACACGCGGTGCGCACGGTGGCCGACCAGGCCTCGGCCGGTATGCCGGGGCCGTGGGCGCAGGCCGTGCGCGAGGCCGCCGTACGCGGTGCGCAGGGGCTGCCCGAGGCGCTGGACCAGTTGGCGGCGCGGGCCGGGCTGCCCCCGGGGCGGCCCCCGCGCCCGGGCTGGTGGCCCGTCGCGGTCCTCGCGCAGGCGGCGATGACGATCCTTCAGGTGGCCGGCGGTCTGTGGCTGGTCGGGCAGATCGCGGGGGTGATGGCGCCGAACCTGGGGGTTCCGGTGCTGCTCATGCTGGCCGGCATCGTGGGCGGGCCGCTCGTGGAGTGGAGCTGCCGGATCGCGGCGCGCGGGCCCGCACGGCGGTACGGCCAGGAGGCCGAGCGCCGACTACGGGAGGCGGCGTCGGGGTGCGGCCGGGCCCGGGTGCTGGATTCGGTGGCGGCGGAACTCCTGCGATATCGGGAGGTGCGGGAGCAGTACGCGCTGGTGAAGGGAGCTGGGGTCGGATGAGGGGCGGTCTTCGCCGGTAGGTGGGGCGAGGGGCGGGCTTCACCCGTGAGGCGGCTTCACCCGTGAGGCGGGCGAGGGGCGGGCTTCACCCGCAAGGGTGGGGGAGTTTTCCACAGGCAGGCGGCGGTCCACAGCGCTCGGCGGGCTCGGCCCGTACGGAGGCAGTCTGGTCCCGCGGCGATCGCGACGAACGCGGTCGTCACGACAGACGCAGCCGTACGGGACGAGCCCGTACGCATGTCCGCCCGGGCCGGGCGTCCGGGCGAGGGAGGGGTTTCGACGATGAACGAGACGATCGTCTGCACCGTGGGCAACGTGGCGACGCAGCCGGTGCACCGGGAGCTGCCCTCGGGCGCCTCGGCGCGGTTCCGGCTGGCGGTGACCTCGCGCTACTGGGACCGGGAGAAAGCTGCCTGGACGGACGGCCACACCAACTTCTTCACGGTGTGGGCCAACCGCCAGCTCGCCGCCAACGCGGTGGCGTCACTGACCGTGGGCGACCCGGTCATCGTGCAGGGCCGGCTGAAGGTGCGCACCGAGACCCGCGACGGCACCAGCCGGACCTCGGCGGACATCGACGCCCTGGCGATCGGCCACGACCTGACGCGGGGCACGTCGGCCTTCCGTCGCACCGTCAGGGCGGAGCCGCAGACGGCGAGTCCGCCTCCACAACCGGAGCCCACGTGGGAGACGGCTCCCTCGGACACCGGGTCTTCGCAGGAGCCGGAACCTGCCGTTGCTGCCTGCTGAGGTGATCTTGGTGATAACGATTGCGATTCGGATCAGTGATCTGACGATACGACAGCGAAGTCCTGGTGTGCGGGCTCCATAGGATGCCGGACACAGCTCTCTGGGCTTGTCACTGGGCTTGAAGATTCTGCCGGTGGGACCGCACCCCCACGTCAACGGGTCCTGCTCGAAGGGGATTTCTGTGTTTGCTTACTCTGCGCCGTCCGCGCGCAGGCGGGGGGCGGCTCGGCTCGCCGCCGCCACCCTGGTCTCCGGTTTCGTCGCCGCCGGTCTGATGACCGCCGCCGGCCCGGCCGCCGCCGACGGCATGCCGCAGAGTCCGGGCGGCGCGACCGCCACCATCGGCAGTCTGAAGACCTACGGCACCGCCGTCATCCATGACGGCGGCGATGACCACCAGGTCTCCGCGGGCCTGTTCGAGATGTCCGTCGACGGCGGCGGGACCCTGCAGACGTACTGCATAGACGTGCACAACCCCACGCAGCGGGACGCCAAGTACCGCGAGACGCCGTGGAGCGGCACCTCGCTGGCCACTAACAAGAACGCCGGGAAGATCCGCTGGATCCTGCAGAACTCCTACCCGCAGGTCAACGATCTCGCGGCGCTCGCCGAGAAGGCCGGCGTCAGGAACCTCACCGAGCAGGACGCGGCGGCCGGCACCCAGGTGGCCATCTGGCGCTACTCCGACGGCGCGGACGTCGACGCCGTCGACCCGCGGGCCGAGAAGCTCGCGGACTACCTGGAGAAGAGCGCCGGTGACCTGCCCGAGCCTCGCGCCTCGCTCACCATCGACCCGCCCGCGGTCTCCGGTCACCCGGGCGAGCGGCTCGGCCCGGTGACGGTGCACACCAACGCGAGCAGCGTGACCCTGACACCTCCGGCGGGCGCCGCCACCAGCGGTGTGCGGATCGTCGGCAAGAAGGGCGAGGAGATCACGTCCGCCCAGGACGGCAGCCAGGTGTTCTTCGACGTGCCCGAGGACGCCGGGGACGGCTCGGCGACGCTGACCGCGCAGGCCTCCACCACGGTGCCGGTCGGCCGCGCCTTCACCTCCGACAGCCGCAGCCAGACCCAGATCCTGGCCGGCTCCAGCGAGTCCACGGTCTCCGCCACCAGCGGCGCGACCTGGGCCGCCGGGGGCGCGATACCCGCCCTGTCCGCGGTGAAGAACTGCGCCGAGGGCGCTCTGGAGATCAGCGCGGCCAACAAGGGCGACGAGCCGTTCACCTTCGAGCTGATGGACACCCGGTACACCATCGCCGCGGGCGGGTCCGAGACGATCATGATCCCGCTCCAGGAGGACCAGGCGTACGACTTCACGATCAGGGACCCCGGCGGCAACGCGCAGCGCTTCGCCGGCGTCCTCGACTGCCGCACCCACGGCAGCCCGAGCGGCACCGTGACCCAGACCGTCGGCGAACCCACCCCCGTCATGGCGGGAGGCGACATCTCGCCCAACCCCAACCTCGCCGAGACCGGCGGTACCAGCACCACTCCGCTGATCGCCGCCATCGGCCTCAGCCTGCTGGTTCTGGGCGCCACGGCCCTGAGCATCGTCCACAAGAGGAAGAGCGCCGGGAACTGACCTAGCGTGGTGGTGGGACATCGAGCGGATGCCCGGCACCGGCCGTTGAACGGGATGTGACATGACCGTGCGCGCGAGCAGGACAGACTCCGACACAGCGCCTGCCGGCGCGCCGGTTCCGATCACCAAGCCCCACGGCGCCCGCGCCGCGGCCGAACAGGTCGTCGAGGGTGACACGGTGACCGTCTCCCTGGGCGGTCTCCGCTTCGAACTGCCGCCGCGTGACCAGCTCGCCTACCTCGCGGGCCTCGGTCTCCTCACGGCGTTCGACCTCATCGAATGGCCGGTCGCGCTCGCCATCGCCGTCGGACACGAACTGGCCCGCACCCACCGCGGCAAAACCCTCCGCGAGTTCGGCGACGCCCTGGAACAGGCATGAGCCACTCGTCCCCACCGGGCCCGCGGGCTCTTCGCGTGCCCGGCAGGGACGCCCGGAGCTGCGGGCGGACGCTGCCCGTGTAACGGTGCCGCACCGCGCACAGCCGGGCCAGGTCCTTCTCGAAGCCCCGGGTGTCGGCGGCGCCGACAGGCTCGGCGGTCGGCAGCTATTCGTGGGCCCCCAAGCAGCGTGTGAGACGTCTGTCAGACCTGAGGCACGGACCTCGACGGCAACCCGCGGTGACGGACGGGCCTCAGTCGCCGGCAGCGAAGCCGCAGGTCAGAGCCCCCCGGCCGCACGCGTTTCCTCCCAGGGGTGGCGGTACGGCAAGATGGGGTGTATCTGCCCACTGCCTGATTTCAAGCTGCCGGACGGTTTCTCTTGGCTGAGTTCATTTACACCATGCGCAAGGCGCGCAAGGCGCACGGCGACAAGGTGATTCTCGACGACGTCACCCTGAACTTCCTTCCGGGTGCCAAGATCGGCGTCGTCGGTCCGAACGGTGCCGGCAAGTCGACCGTGCTGAAGATCATGGCGGGGCTGGAGCAGCCGTCCAACGGTGACGCGTACCTGTCGCCCGGCTACAGCGTCGGCATCCTGCTGCAGGAGCCCCCGCTGACCGAGGACAAGACGGTCCTGGAGAACGTCCAGGAGGGCGTCGCCGAGATCAAGGGCAAGCTCGACCGGTTCAACGAGATCGCCGAGCTCATGGCCACTGACTACTCCGACGCGCTGCTCGACGAGATGGGCAAGCTCCAGGAGGAGCTCGACCACGCCAACGCCTGGGACCTCGACGCCCAGCTGGAGCAGGCCATGGACGCCCTGGGCTGCCCGCCCGGCGACTGGGCCGTCACCAAGCTCTCCGGTGGTGAGCGCCGCCGCGTCGCGCTGTGCAAGCTGCTCCTCGAGCAGCCCGATCTGCTGCTGCTCGACGAGCCCACCAACCACCTCGACGCAGAGTCGGTGAACTGGCTCGAGCAGCACCTGGCCAAGTACGAGGGCACCGTCGTGGCCGTCACCCACGACCGGTACTTCCTGGACAACGTCGCCGGCTGGATCTGCGAAGTGGACCGCGGCCGCCTCCACGGCTACGAGGGCAACTACTCCAAGTACCTGGAGACCAAGGCCACCCGCCTCAAGGTCGAGGGCCAGAAGGACGCCAAGCGGCAGAAGCGGCTCAAGGACGAGCTGGAGTGGGTGCGGTCCAACGCCAAGGGGCGGCAGGCCAAGTCCAAGGCGCGTCTGGCCCGCTACGAGGAGATGGCCGCCGAGGCCGAGAAGATGCGGAAGCTGGACTTCGAGGAGATCCAGATCCCGCCGGGCCCGCGCCTGGGCAGCATCGTCGTCGAGGTCAACAACCTCAACAAGGCCTTCGGCGAGAAGGTCCTCATCGACGACCTCTCCTTCACGCTGCCCCGCAACGGCATCGTCGGCGTCATCGGTCCGAACGGCGCGGGCAAGACCACGCTGTTCAAGATGATCCAGGGCTTCGAGGAGCCGGACTCCGGCAGCATCAAGGTCGGCGAGACCGTCAAGATCTCGTACGTCGACCAGAGCCGGGCGAACATCGACCCGAAGAAGACGCTGTGGGCCGTCGTCTCCGACGAGCTGGACTACATCAACGTCGGCCAGGTCGAGATGCCGTCCCGGGCGTACGTGTCCGCGTTCGGCTTCAAGGGCCCGGACCAGCAGAAGCCCGCCGGTGTGCTCTCCGGCGGTGAGCGCAACCGCCTCAACCTGGCGCTCACCCTGAAGCAGGGCGGCAACCTGCTGCTCCTCGACGAGCCGACCAACGACCTCGACGTCGAGACCCTGTCCAGCCTGGAGAACGCGCTCCTCGAGTTCCCCGGCTGCGCCGTCGTCGTCTCCCACGACCGGTGGTTCCTGGACCGCGTGGCGACGCACATCCTCGCCTACGAGGGCGAGTCCAAGTGGTTCTGGTTCGAGGGCAACTTCGAGTCGTACGAGAAGAACAAGATCGAGCGGCTCGGTCCGGACGCCGCACGGCCGCACCGCGCCACCTACAAGAAGCTGACCCGGGGCTGATCGAAGCAGATGCGCCACATCTACCGCTGCCCGCTGCGCTGGGCGGACATGGACGCGTACGGCCACGTCAACAACGTGGTGTTCCTCCGCTACCTGGAGGAGGCACGCATCGATTTCCTGTTCCGCCCGGACAAGGAGTTCAAGCAGGGGTCCGTGGTGGCGCGTCACGAGATCGACTACAAGCGCCAGCTCGTCCACCGGCACGCGCCGGTGGACATCGAGCTGTGGGTCACCGAGATCAAGGCGGCGTCCTTCACCCTCACCTACGAGGTCAAGGACGGCGAGCAGATCTATGTCCGCGCCTCGACGGTGATCGTGCCGTTCGACTTCGAGGCGCAGCGTCCGCGCCGGATCACCGCGGAGGAGCGCGAGTTCCTCGAGGAGTACACCGACGCGGGCGACAAGGAGGAGGCCGTCGCCGCATGACGGCCCTCCACCTCGCCGACGGGACGGAGGCGGCGGACCTCGCCGCCTTCCTCTCCCGGCTGCTGCACTACGACCGTTCCGCCGCGGTGCGGCTTCAGGCGGCGGGAACCGCGCTCGCCGTCTTCGGACGGCCGGCGTCCTTCGAGGTGCTGGCGGTGCGCGCGGTGCGGCTCGCCGAGCCGTACCGGAACGACCCCGACACCACCCTCGACGTGACCGTCTCCGCGGGTGAACTGCTTGAGTCCGTCGACGAGTCGGCGGCCACGGCCGCCGTCCCGGCGGCGGTGACCGGGCCGCCGTGGGCGGGCGTCCTGCCCCCGCGCGGCGGCTGGCGGACCGAGCCGGGTCTGCCCCCGGTCGGCGCCCTGGGTGCGACGGTGGCCGCCGCGGTCACCGAATTCCGCACCCGTACGGGGGAGCTGGCGCAGGAGCGCCGCACGCGCGCCGAACTCGACCGGATCGGGCGGGAGATCTGGTCCCGGCTGGTCGGCGGGACCCAACTGCCCGTGCGAGCCGTGCACGCGGCGCAGTCGCTGCGGTTCCTCAGGCCCCCCACCGCTGCCGGTGAGGGGGAGACCGCGAAGCCCCCGGCGGCCTCCGGCGAGGAGGACCTCGCGCTGCTGTCGTCGGGGACGTGGCTGCGGCTGCGGACCCCTTATGGGTCGATCGCGGTACGGCGCGCGGAGGCCGGACTCGGCAGCCTGGGTGTCAGCGTCCGCTGACCGCGAGCGGCACTCAGTTTCCCTCGCTGTCGTCCGGCCGCACCGCGATGTGGTCGGGTTCCAGCTCCAGCGCCACCCGGTCACGCATCCCCAGGGCCCGCGTGTACTCGGCGGGCAGCTGCAGACGGCCGGCCCGGTCGAGCATGGCGTACTCGCGGCTCACCAGCGTCTCGTCGCCGGTCGCCGCGTCCACCTCGCTGCGGCGCAGCACCTCGGTGGAGGTGCGGCCGTCGCGGATGGCGACCGTGCGACGGACCTCGCCGGCGACCGTCTGGTCGTGGGTGACGATGACGACGGTCGTGCCCAGACGCTCGTTGGCGGTGCGGAAGGCGGCGAAGATCTGCTCGCCGGTGTGGGAGTCCAGTTCGCCGGTGGGCTCGTCGGCGAGCAGCACCGCCGGGTTGTTGGCGAGGGCCACCGCGATCGCCACCCGCTGCTGCTGCCCGCCCGACATCTGGTGCGGGCGGCGGTCCCGGCAGTCGCCCACCCCCAGCAACTCCAGTAGTTCCACGGCGCGTTCGGCCTTGGCGCGGCGGCTTCGCCCGCGGTCGCCGGACAACTGCATGGGTAGTTCGACGTTCTGTGTCGCCGTCAGGTACGGCAGCAGGTTGCGGGCGGTCTGCTGCCAGACGAAGCCGACGACCTCGCGGCGGTAGCGCAGACGGTCCTTCGCGGTCATGGCGAGCAGGTCGTGGTCCCCGACCCGGGCCGCGCCCGCTGTGGGCGTGTCCAGCCCGGCGAGGATGTTCATCAGGGTGGACTTGCCGCTGCCGGAGGCGCCGACGAGGGCCATCAGCTCGCCCTCGCGGACCAGCAGGTCCAGGCCTTGGAGGGCCTGGACCTCCACGCCGTCGGCGGTGAAGATGCGGACCAGGCGGTCGCAGCTGATCACCGCGTCGTGGCCGTAGGCCGGGCGTGTGCGGCTCGCGGTGGCGCGCTCGGCCAGGTCGGCCAGCGTGGGGTTCGTCGTCATCGGGGCTCTCCTGCGCGGCGGCTACTGCGGCTGTGGCGGTCGTCCGGTCGGTTCATCTCGCGTCTCCCGCTCTCAGCTCCCGCACCGATCCCCTGCGTCCCGTCCACCACGCCTGGCCCACGGCGATGCCCACCGTCAGCAGCAGCACGGCCACGGCCGGCAGGGCCAGCGAGAGCGGGTCGGTCCGCAGCTCGTTCCCGTCGGCGGACAGCGCCGACGACGGCAGCGCGACGGCCGTCAGGTCGATGCCGGGGGAGAGCAGCAGGACGGTCGCCCAGCCCGTCAGCGCTCCGCCCGCCGCGGCGAGCAGCGCCTGGGGCAGCGACTCCAGGACGAGCAGGCGGCGGCCCTGCGCGCGGGTGAGGCCCATGGTGCGCAGGCGGGCGAGGAGCGCGGCCCGCTCGGGGGCGGCCCGCAGCAGTGCGAGGAGCAGCGCCAGGACGGCGTAGCCGGCACCGGCGGCCACTGCCACCGTGTAGATGCGCTCGGCGCCGGACTGGAGGGGCGAGTCGACGTACTCACCGCGTTCCCCGGCCCGCGTCGTCACGGACGTCTTCGTGCCTGCCGCCCGGCGCAGGGCGCCCGCCTCGAGGTGGTCGCCGGTCAGCAGCAGCGCGCTCGTACGGGCCTTCTCGCGGCTCAGCCCGGCCCGGTCCACGACCAGGAAGTCGGTGCCGATGACGGCCGGAGTCCGGTCCCGGACGACGGCGATCCGGATGCTCACCTCGGTCCCGTCGCCGAGCTGCAGCGACAACGGCTGGGTGCCGTACTTCTCGGCGACCGATGGGGAGGACAGTGCCGGCAGCGGAGCCCCGGAGTCGGCGGGCCGCCGCAACTGCTCCTCGGGGAAGGCGCCGAGCCCGGTGCGTTCGGCCAGGGACGCGTAGGCCGCCGGGTCGACGCCCGCCACGGATGTCCGCGCGTTCGTCCCGGTCTTGGCCTGGTAGTCCATGCTCACTTCGGTGAGTGTCCGCACGCCCGGTGTCCGGCGGATCCGGTCGGACAGCCCGTCCGGCAGCGGTTCGGTGCCCTCGACGCGGGCGTCGGCGCCGACGGCGAGCAGCGCCGCCTGGTCGCGGGCCCCGGCCACCCCGGCCAGTACGGAGCCGCCGAAGGCGGCGGTGGTGAGCGCGGTCAGCAGTGCCAGCAGGGGCAGCACCGACGGGACGGACGTGCGGCCCGCGCGGGCCAGGGACAGATGGCCCACCACCCCGCGCAGCCGGCCGGCCGGACGCATCAGCCAGCGCAGCGGCCACGGGTACAGGCGGACCAGCACCAGGGCCGCGATCACAGCCACCAGCACCGGTGCCAGGGACACCAGTTGGCCTCCCGAACCGTCCGAGGCGCCGGCGTCCTCGGCGGAACCCGCGACCCCGTACCGCCGCAGTGCCTCCACCGCTGCCGCCGCGATCACCAGCAGCGTCAGCTCGGCGACCGTACGGCGCTGGGAGGGACGTACGGACACCGTGTCCTCGCGCGGTCCGTGGACGCGGACCGCGCGGTGCGCGATCACGGCGCGTACGGGCAGCGCGGCACAGGCGACGACGGTGACCACGGCGGCCGCGAGTACGGCGTAACCCGGACGGCCCCCGGGGACGGCGAGCAGGGCCGCACCCAGTCCGAGCGCCCCGGCGGGCACGGCGACCACCGCCGTCTCGGCGAGCAGCCGGCCCGCCAGACCGGGCAGGGAGGCGCCGCGGGCGCGCAGCAGGGTGAGTTCGAGGCGGCGGCGGTCGGCGGCCAGGCCGCCGGCCATCAGCAGGACCACGGCGGCGACCGTCGCGCTGCCGAACGCGGCGACCGCGACCAGCGGCGTGATGCCGGAGCTCAGCCGGCTGTAGGACAGGAGGACGTCGTCGAGGCCGGTGTCCACCTGTGCGGCGGGATCGGTGGCCGCACGCATGCGCACCAGGCCCGGCCCGGACTTCAGGCTCGCGACCGCGGACTTCAGGCCCTCCAGGTCGTGGGCGTGCAGGGAGCGGGGGTCGGGGGCCACCTGCCAGTAGCGCAGGGGGTTCCCCGCGGTGCCCGTCAGGGCGGGGGCGGCCTCGGACGGCAGGAGCAGGGCGCCGAGCCAGTACTTCGGTGGTTCCGGACTGTCCGAGAGCACCTCCATCAGGGCCGGCGTGCGCAGCAGCGGCACGGTCGACCAGTAGGCGCCGTCGGGCTCGCGCGGGGTGAGGATGCCGGTGACGCGGACCACGAGCGGCGGGCCGGACATGGCGGGTACGTGGATGACCGAACCCACCTTGATGTGCAGGCTCCTGGCCGTCGCGGCGCTCACGGCGGCCTCCACGTCCAGGGTCGAGGCCGTCACCCGCCCGGTCGCCCGCGGCAGCCGGCCCTCGCGCACCGAGGAGTGCTCGGCCAGCCCGCCGGGCGCGACCAGGCGCACCTTCGCGGGCAGCCCGCTGGGCTGGGGGATCCAGGGGTCGTGGACGGCGAGGGCGGTGACGTTCGTGACCCCGTACGACGACTGGCCGGGGTCGGCGACCAGCGGGCGCGGGACGGTGTCGAGGACCTTGGCCTGCTGCCGGCCCAGGGTGGGCGGCAGCAGTGCCTGCTCACGCTGCCGGTCCGAGGCCTCGGCGTCGGGCAACGGGGCGTACATCGTGAAGCTGGTGCGCGGCGGGGTCGCCCGGTCGACGGCCTGCGCCAGACCGGCGTTCTCGTACCGGTCGAGCGCGCGGGGGAACGCGGCCGCCAGGCACGCGGTCAGTGCGACCAGCAGGGCGAGGGCGGCCGCGGCACCCGGCGAGGTGCGCAGGCGTACCCGGACCCAGGCGGGAGTGACGGCGTTCAGCTCACTCACCTCCGCGGTCTCGAAGGGACAGCGCCGGGTCGGGCCGGCGCAGGATCAGCACCGCCGTGACGACGAGCGGCGCGGCGGCGACGGCCGCGAGCAGCAGGGCCACCCGGGCGGCCGGCAGTTCGACCAGGACGGCCGGCAGCGGTTTCGTGGCCTGCCCGGTCAGCACGATCAGCGGGATCACGGCGCGGGCCAGCACGGCCCCCAGGGCCGCGCCGACCGCCACCGCCAGGGCCACCAGCACGCCCTGCTCGGCGGCGAGCGTCCGGGCCAGTTGGCGGCGCGGGGTGCCGAGCGCGCGCAGGACGGCGAACTCGGCGTCGCGCTCCCTCCTGGTCCCGACCGCGCCGACCACGAAGCCGACGGCGGCCAGTGCCGCCGCGACCACGGCGGCCGCGGTGAAGGCGGCCGCCGGCCCGGCACCGAACGGGTCGTCGCGCAACTGGTCGGCGATCTCGTCCCGCACGATCACCTGCTCCGGGTCGACGTCGGGCAGGGCCCGCAGGACCGCGGCCACGTCCGCCGACCGGTGGGGGTCGGTGCGCAGCCACCATTCGGTGGGCGCGGCCCGGCCGCCGGAGCCCGACTGGAGCAGCCGGTTGTACGAACGCAGGTCCAACAGCAGACCTCCGCCGTCGTGCACGGCGTCCGGGGAACCGCCTTGTTCGCCGGCGCCCGTGGTCGGCAGCGCCCGTACCGCACGCACGATCCGGACCGGAACGCTCTGGCCGGCGACGGTCACGTCCACCCGCTGCCCCTCGTGGGCGCTCGTGGACTCCAGGAAGCGGTCGGTCGCCACGGCCGCGATCTCCGGCTGCGCGGGCTGCGCCACCTGGAGCTGCACCGTCACCGTGCCCGAGGCCCGGACCTGGTCGTGCGGCACGTATCCGGTGCCGTAGGTGACGGTCAGCGGGCGGGCGGACGTCACGGCTGCCTTGGCCGGGGCGGCGTCGGCGGGAGGCGAGGCGTTGGTGCTGACGGCCGAGGTCGCCATCCAGGCCGTCGGCGCGCTCAGGCGCCGTACCGTCCCGTCGGTGCCGGTGGCGGTCGCCCCGGAGACGGTGAGGTGGTGCCGCTCGGCGACGTCGAAGGGCTGGCTCAGGGACAGGTCGAGGCCGACGAGGGTGAGAGGCCCGATGCCCGCGGGGAGGTCCAGGTCCAGGGGGTGGGAGCGGCCGTCGGCGGGCAGGGTGCCCATCGGCACGCGGTACAGCGCCCCGCGGTCGTCCTCGACGGTGACCGCCAGGTCCACCGTCATCCTCGTAGCGGAGCCGCGGATGCCGGCCGTCAGCCGCAGGCGGGCCGTCCCGGCGGGCACCTTCAGGCCTGCCGTCGGGTTCTTCGGGGCGAGCCCCGACGGCAGCGACCGCACCGGCTGCGACGCCAGGTCGGAGCGCATCAGCAGCGTGTCCGACGCGTTCGCGGTGTCCAGCGCGATCAGGGTCGCGGTGCGGTCGCCGGCCAGCGGCAGCGGGGCGCGGACGGCGGGGGCGGCGGAGCGCACGTGCGGGACGGCCGCGTACTGCTCGGTGCGGCCGAGTTCCCCCTCGCCGGCGGCCAGCACGCGCACCGGCGCACCCGCACGGAAGTCGGCCTGGTCGTCCTGCGAACGGTTCCAGGAGGCGTCCTGACCGATCGCCAGCATGCCCAGCGCGACGGCGAGCACGAGCAGCAGCACCGGCCCGGCGCCGCGCATCGGGCGGCGGCTGAACTGCCAGCCCGCCAGTGCGGCCGGCAGCCCGCGGCCCCCGGTCGCACGGCGCTCGGCCAGCCGGGCCACCGGCGGCAGCAGTCGCAGCGTCAGTACCGTTCCGGCCAGCAGGGCCAGCGCGGGCGCGACGACCAGCAGCGGGTCGATGCCGAGCGTGCCCGTGAGGTCGCCGCCGACCGCGCCGGAGGAGTGCCGGCTCAACTGCCAGTACGCCACACCGGCCACCGCCAGCAGACCCAGGTCCGCGCCGGCGCGCAGCGGCGCGGGCAGCGGACGGGACCGCGGTCCTGCCGCGAACGACGAGGTCAGCGCGGGCAGCGTCACCGCCATCGCACAGCCGAGGGCCACGGCAGCCGCCACCAGCCAGACCGCGGGACGCCCGGTCGTGGAGATGTCCGGGTGCAGTCCGATCCGGGCCAGGGCGCCCTGCCCGGCCAGCAGCCCGGTCAGCGGCCCCGCCAGCAGCGGCGCGCAGGCCACGGCGGGCACGGCGAGCAGCAGCGCCTCCGTCGCGGCCAGGCCCGCGAGCCGGGCACGGGAGCCGCCGCGGGCCCGCAGCAGGCGTGTCTCCGCGCCGCGCTCGGTGCTCAGCAGCCGGGCCACCAGCAGCAGCGCGTAGCCGGCCAGCAGCGCCAGTTGGACCGCGGCGATCAGGAGGGTCGAGCGGGCCACGAGCAGCGAGCGGTCGATCCGGTCGAGGACGTCGGGCAGCGAGCTCGTGACCTCCGGTGTGCCGCTCACCACGGTGGACTCCCGCAGTGACGCCGCGCTCTCGCGCACCGCGTCGCGCAGCGCCCCGATCCGTCCGGTCGTCAGCGTGGAGAAGTCCGCCGACGCCTGCCACGCGCTCTGCCCCGCGCTCAGCCTGTCGCCGTCGACGACGCCGGGATCGGTCAGCAGCGGCCCGTACATCGTGAAGCCGATCTTGCGGACGCCCCGGCCGTCCATCTCGTCCAGCCGCCAGTACGGCGCGTCGGCGTGAGTGGGGCGGTAGATCCCGGTGATCCGTGCGTGGACCTTCCCGCCGCCGAGGCGGTCGGTGAGGGCGAACCGGGCACCGGCCTTCAGACCGAGGCGCTGCGCGGCGGTCTGCGGCAGCGCGACCTCGACGTCACCCGTCGCCGTCGCGCTGGGCAGGCGTCCGGAGACGAGCCGCACCTGCGTGGGGTCCAGGGCCGCGAAGTAGGTCAGGTCCGGCTCGTCGGCGGAGGCGTCCCTCGCTTCGGCGGAGTCGGGAGCCTGCGGGAGAGTTGCCGGGGGCCGCAGGGACAGCGGCAGACCGTAGGGGCCGGAGCGCACCAGGGGGCGCACGGTGACCGGCAGTCCGTCGAAGGCCTCACGGGCCTGCTCGCGTACTTCGGCGTCGGCGGCCGTGCGCCCCTCGGACTGCGTTTCGCCGCGGACCACCAGGGTGGTGTCGGCGGCGTTGCGCGGGTCCCGCAGGGAGTGGCGCAGCGCCGCGTCGCCGATCGCGCCCGAGTAGGCGGTGAGCGTCGCCAGCACCGCCGTGGTCAGCAGGACCGTGAGCAGAGCGGCGGCCAGCGGCAGCCGGTGCGCCCGTGCCCGCAGCAGGACGAATCCCGTGAACCCCGCCACCCGGCTCCCCCTGCCGTTGTCCAGATCTTTGCGCTGATGTTGTCAGAGGGGACACGGCGCGGGTAAGCGGTGGTCGGCCGAGTTTGACCGGATCGTGATCGGATTCCGGCGCCGAACGACCGGAATCCGGTACTCAGGTTCCTGTGCGGTGGCTCAGTCGGGCGTGTTCACCATCGACGCCGCCGCGTACGTGAGGTAGTTCCACAGCGTCTGCTCGTGCTCCTGCGACAGGCCGAGCTCGTCGACGGCCACTCGCATGTGCCGCAGCCAGGCGTCGTGCGCCGCCCGGTCGACCCGGAAGGGCGCGTGCCGCATCCGCAGCCGCGGGTGGCCGCGCCGCTCCCCGTACGTCGTCGGACCGCCCCAGTACTGGATCAGGAACAGCCGCAGCCGCTCCTCGGCCGGTTCCAGGTCCTCCTCGGGATACATCGCCCGCAGCTCGGGGTCCTGGGCCACCCCCTCGTAGAAACGGTGGACCAGCCGGCGGAAGGTCTCCTCGCCGCCGACCTGCTCGTAGAAGGTCTGCTCCTGAAGCGTGCCACGCCGAATCTCATTCACCCGTCCATGCTCTCAGACGGCCGGACGAGGACCGGAGGCCCAGGTCCCTGCCCTGAGGCAGCACCTGGGACCGCCGGTCACGGCGTGATCGGCCCGAGGCAGGCGCGGCTAGCCGCGCCTGATCGTGATCGTCGTCCACGCGCCCACGTGGACGCGGTCGCCGTCCTGGAGGGGGACCGGCACGAAGGGCTGGATCGGGTCCTCCGAGCCGTTGACCGTGGTGCCGTTGGTCGAGTTCTGGTCGACCACCGCCCAGCTGCCGTCGGGCTGCTGGACCAGGACCGCGTGCTGGTGGGAGACGCCCGGGTCCTCCGGCGGGACCGCCAGGTCGATGTCGGGGGTGTCACCGGTGGAGTGCCGGCGGCGGCCGATGGTGACCTGGTTGCCGGAGAGCGTGCGCTGCTGCTCGGGCGAGTACGCGGGCAGGTTCAGGCCCGCGGCCTCGGGACCCGAGCGGTGCATCATCGCCATGAAGTAGTCGCGGTCCGGACCGATCGTCGCCGTCCAGGTCGCGGGCTGCTGCGGGTGCTGCGGGAAGGCCGGTCCCGGCGGGGCCTGGGTGGCACCCGGCTGCGGGTAGCCGTAGCCGCCCGTCTGGCCGGGACGGCCCGGGACGCCCGGACCGGACGGGCCGCCGGACGGCGGGGAGATCACCCAGTCGTCGTCGGCGCCGCGCTGCGGCCGGCCCGTCTCCTGCGGGAACACGGGCGGAGCCGGCGGGCCGGACTGCTGGTACATCTGCGGGCCACCACCGGGCGCTCCGGGGGCACCGGGCGGCGGCGGAACCGGCCGTGACGGGTCCGTGCCGAAGTTGGGCGGGCCGGGGCGGCCGGGGGGTTCGGTGCCGAAGTTGGGCGGGCCGGGGCGGCCGGGAGGCTCGGTGCCGAAGTTCGGCGGGCCCGGACGGCCCGGCGGCTCGGTGCCGTAGGGCGGGGCGTGCGGGATCGGCTCGGCGGGCCGGTTCATCTGGGACGGCCGGGAGCCCTGGTACTCGAAGGTGTCGCCGCCGAAGCCCGGGCCGGGCGGCTGCGGGAAACGAGGGGCGGCACCGGGCGGCGCGGCCGGCGTGTACGAGGTCGCCGTGTTCGTCAGGAAGTTCCACCGGCACTCCTCGCAGAACGGCGCCCCGCCCTCGCGGGGCGTACGGCACTGCGGGCAGAGCTGCGGCTCGGAGTCCGGTACGCCGGACAGGTGCGAGTGCCCACCGGGCGCACCCGGGTGGCCGTGGCCGCCGGGCCCCGGCGCGGGCGGGAAGCCGTAGCCCCCGGCCGGGGGCGGCGGGGGAGGCGGAGGCACGGCACCGGCCATGCGGTGACCGCACACCTCGCACCAGTCGTCGGAACCCGACTGGTGTCCGTTCGGGCAGGTCGGCATGTCGGCGCTTCCCCTTCTCCTTCTCCGGCCGCTGCGGCCGGATTCCTCCCACCCCGAGGGGCCGGGCTCGCTGTCCTGTGCGGTGTTCCCGCGTCACTTCTTCACACGAACGGTCTTGGTGGACCGGGTTTCGAGTGTCATCTCGTCGGCCTCTTCGACCTTCGCTTTCAGTCGCACAGTACCCGTCGCGACGTCGACCACGTCCACCACCTTCGCAAGGAGTTTCGCAGTATCCGCGTTCCCCGAAACACCGGCGAGCTGAACGGCCCGGCCCAGTTTGGCCGTTGCTCCATCGAAATCGCCCGCCTTGCGAAGGTCCAGTCCCTGCTGGATGACCTGGGCCAGTTCGGCCTGCCCGGTGTAGTGGGCCACCTGCGGGTTGATCGAGGTGGAGGCGGTCATGTCGTCGGTCCACACGGCCCGTACCAGGCCCTGGGCCCCGAGGTTGTGCGCCGTCCCGTCCGGCGCGGGCACCACCAGGGAGACACGGGCGGCGAGCATCTCCCGGCCGATGCCGGCCGCGGGCACCTCCACACAGAGGTGGTAGTCGCGGGACTCGTCGCCCCAGGAGCCGGTGGGATAGTCCCCGGCGCGTGGGCCCGCCTCGGCCCGGCGGTCGGTCAACTCCTCCACGGCCGGAGCGACTTGTTTGACGAACTTGATGGTCGTGCCCACCGGCGTCCACACCCGCAGCCGGACGTCCGCGACCTCCTTGCCCATCGCCGTCTCCATCATCCGCGTGAAGTCGGCGGCGAGGCCCGCCGGGTCGGCGACGATGTCGGCGGTGCCGAGCAGCGCGGAGGCGATCTGTGTGACTTCTTTCACTTCCCAGTCGGTGCCCACGCCTCGCGCGTCGCACGTGAAGCGTCCCGCGCACTCGTCGAGCGTCCGCTTCAGGTCCTCCGGGGACTCGTGCTCGTTTCGGCCGTCGGTGAGCAGGATGCCGTGCCGGATGGCGACGTCGGCCGAGGACAGCAGCCGGTCGGCCAGCCGCAGCCAGGTGCCGATGGCCGTGCCGCCGCCCGCGCTGAGCCTGCGCAGCGCCTGCTTGGCCTGGTCGCGGGTGGTCGCGTCGGCGACCGCGAGCCGGCCGCCGCCCGGATACACCTCCTTGGCCACGTGCGTGCCGCCGACCACCGCGAAGTGCACACCGTCGCGCAGGGTGTCGATCGCCGCCGCCGTGGCGTCCCGGGCGTTGCGCATCTTGGTCGGCGGGTAGTCCATCGAACCCGAGCAGTCGACCATGATCGCCACCGCGGCGGACGGCCCCTGCCCGGGCGTGTACAGATGCGGTGCCGCGACCGCGCCGCCGATCGTGCCGCCGCCGGTCGCGGTGACCGTGACGATCGCGTTGACCTCCCGGCCGCCCTCCGGCAGGTACTCGTTCTGGTACACGTCCACCGAGAACTGCGGCACGCTGGACTTCGAGAAATTCGCCATGCTGTCCCAGATCCCCCTCTGGACCCCGTGAACGGGGACGACGACTGTGAACGGACCGGCCCCCGCCGGCCCTCGGAGTTTCGCCGCGCTGAGGGGCCGGCCGGGGGTTTCCGTCACGCGTCCCGGCGTACGTCCCTCAGGCCGATCCTGCCCCCTGCGGCGCGGCCGGGAACGGCAGGACGGCCACTGTTACGTTGTCGTGGCCCCCGCCGTCGAGGGCGTGGCCGACCAGGACCCGGGCGCTGTGCAGCGGGCGCACGGCGGCGTCGAGGGGGACGGCGTCGGCCATCTCCCGTGCCGTTTCCGCGTAGTTCCACAGTCCGTCCGTGCACACCACGACGACTCCCGGCCGGTCCGGCTTGAACGACGCCGTGTGCGGCTCCAGTTCGTAGGCGTCCGCGCCGAGCCAGCCGGTGATCGCGTGGGCGCGCTCGTCGGCGTACGCCTCCGCCTCGGACATCAGGCCCGCCGAGACCATCTGCGCGGCCCACGAGTCGTCCTCGGTGAGCCGGGCCGCGGGCGCGCCGCGGTCCACCGGCACCCAGTAGGCGCGGCTGTCGCCGACCCAGCCGACGACCAGCAGTCCGGGGGTGACCACCGCGCCGACGAACGTGCAGGCCGGCGCGTTCTGATGGACGGAGTGCCGGCCTTCCGGCGCGGGCTCCCCGGCGATCGCGTCGACCGCCTGCGCGGCGGCGACGATCGCGTCGTGCATGGCCTGCTGCGGGTGCGTGCCCCGGGGCAGCGCGGCCAGCAGCGACTCGCTCGCCGCTCGTGAGGCGGCCAGGGACGCTTCGTCGGGGCGGGTCGCGGAGGAAACGCCGTCGCAGACGACCGCCGCGAGGGCGGGTGAGCCGTCGGGCAGCGCGGTGCGGCCGAGGGCGAAGGCGTCCTCGTTGCGGTGGTGGCGCAGACCGCGGTCGCTGACGGCGGCGATCGGGCCCGACTCCTGTTCCATGTGGTCGCGTTCGCGCGGCTGGGCGTGCCCGCAGTTCTCGCAGTAGCCGTCGCTGTCGACCCGGCCGGCCCGGCAGGCCACGCACACGGCGGTGCCCTCGCCCGCGGCGGCGTCGTCGGCGTCGGCGGGCACGCGCGGGTCCGGCGCCTGCAAGGGGTACTCGTCGGGCTCCGCGGGCCGGTCCAGCCGCACACCGGAGGCGGGCTGCGGCTGCGCGTGTCCTTGCGGCTGCTGCGGCTGTCCCTGAACTGCGGCCTGTGCTGGGGCCGGTGGCTGCGGCTGTCGCGGAGGCTGGGCTGCCGGTTGCGGCTGCGGTCCGCCCGCCGCCTGCGCCTGGGCCGTGGGCTGTGTCCGAGGCTCGGGGTGGGGCTGCGGCTGCGGCTGAACCGCCGCCCGGGCCTGGGCATGAGCCTGCGGCTGCGCCTGTCCCTGGGGCTGCGGTTGCCCCTGAGCTGCGGCCTGTGCTTGAGGCTGCCCCTGGGCTGAAGCCTGTGCTGGAGCCTGCGGTTGGGGCAGGGCGGCCGGTTGCGGCTGTGCCTGTTGTGCCGGTGCCGGCAGCGGGGAGCCGTTGGAGTCAGTGCCCGGCAGGTCCGTCGGCAGATGCAGCCGCGGTGGGGCCTCGGAGGCGTCCGGGTGCGGGGCGCGCGGCCATACGGCGTCGTCGGCACGCTCGCCGGGTCCGGCCGGGCGCGGCACACCGCCGCGGTCCATGGTGAGCGTCGGCGTGTCGTCCGGTCCCGCGGCGGCCGCGGACAGGGCGTACCCGCACGCACCGCAGAAGCGGTCACCCGATTCGAGCGGCTCCGCACAGCTCGGGCACTTCGGCAGCGCGGCCTGCTGGTGCATCTGCGACATCAACTACACCCACGTCCGGGGGCGGTAACGGTTGGCACGTTCCACCAGGTCGATCCTCTCCTCGCCACCGGGGGCCAGCCGGGCCAGCGTGCGGTACGAACGCTCCAGGCCGAACCGGAGTCCCCGCTCGTCCAGGTCGCTGCCGAGCAGCACCCGCCGGGCGGCCGGGTCGGTGGCCCGGCCCCCGGAGAGTACCCAGTCCAGGGCGCAGCCGAGGACTTCCGCCGACAACAGCTCGCGCCGCGCCGGGTCGAGACCGTAGGTCTGAAGTGCCTCGACCTGCCCGGAGGCGGCCGTCAGATCGTCCAGGAACGGCGTGTCGGAGGCCGCCGCCGTACGGTGCCGCAGCCGTGCCCGCACGGCCGCCACACGCGCCGCCGTGTAGTGGATGGAGGACCCCGGCACGGACTCCAGCGTCCGCACCGCGCCGTTCCGGTCGCCGCCGGCGAGCTGCACGCGGGCCAGCCCGAATGCGGCGCTGACCTGGCTCGGGTCGGTCGACCACACCAGGCGGTAGTACTCGGCGGCGTTGTCGAGCTGGCCGAGCACCTCGGCGCACAGGCCGAGCGCGAGCTTCGGCGCGACCTCGCCCGGGAAGGCGTCGTAGACCGCGTCGAAGGCGAGGGCCGCCTCCTCGTGGTCACCGGTGACCAGGGAGGCCATGCCCCGGTACCAGACGACCCGCCAGTCGTCCGGGTGGCTCTGCTCCAGTCGGCGCAGGACCTCCAGCGCCGTGGCCGCCTCGCCGGTCTCCAGCCGGGCGCGGACCTGGCGCAGCCGGGTTTCGGCCGACTGGGTGGGCACCGCGGCGAGGGCGTGTGCCAGTTCGCCGGGCGCGGACGTCAACAGGCCAGCGAGAAAACCCGCGTTCGGGTCACCCGGATCGACGTGGGGGACCGGCAGGGCGAGCGCGGCGGCGGGCGCGTCCGCGGGCTTGACGAGGGCCGGATGGGCCGGCGCGTTCGGCGCGCCCGGGGCACCATGGCCGTTCCCGGCACCGGCCGTGAGGGCCGGGGCGTACCCGCGCGGGCGCGTCACCCGCGCCCCCAGCCGGGACACGTCCCCGTCCAGCTTCGGGAACAACTCCGTGTCCGTCACGCGCAGTTCCGGGCCGAACAGCGTCGAAAGGGCCGGCCGCGCCCGGCCGGTCTGCAAGGACACGACCTCCCGCAGCACGCCCGTGAGCTGCTCGGCCATCTCCTGCGCCGAGGCGAACCGGCGGGCCGGGTCGGGATCGGTCGCGCGGACCAGGAGCCGGTAGAAGGACTCGTACTGGCGGAAGACCTCGATGTTGTCCGGATCGGGCAGGGAGTCCGCGAAGACGTTCGTGTAGCCCTGGAAGTCGAAGGTGAGGACGGCGAGCGTACGGCCCACCGTGTACAGGTCGCTGGCCACCGACGGGCCGACCTCGGCGACCTCGGGCGCCTGGTAGCCGACCGTGCCGTAGATGGCCGACTCGTCGTCGTCCATCCGGCGCACCGCGCCCATGTCGATCAGCTTGAGCTGGTCCTCGGTCTGGATCGCGTTGTCGACCTTGAAGTCGCAGTACAGCAGGTTGCGGCTGTGCAGATGGCCGAGCGCCTCCAGGGCCTCGATGCCGTACGCGCAGGCCTGCTCCACCGGCAACGGGTCGCGTCTGCCCTGCGAGGTGCGGCGGGAGTTGGCGATCTCCTTCAGCGACTTGCCGCCGACGTACTCCATCACGATGTAGCCGTCGAGGGAGCCGGTGCGCTGGTCGAGGTGCTCGACGAAGTTGTAGATCCGCACGATGTTGGCGTGCTCGATCTCCGCCAGGAACCGCCGCTCCGAGATCGCCGCCGCCATGGCGTCCTGGTCGCCGGTGTCCAGCAGGCCCTTGAGCACCACCCAGCGGTCGGAGACGGCCCGGTCCACGGCGAGGTAGATCCAGCCCAGGCCGCCGTGCGCCAGACAGCCCACGACTTCGTACTGGCCGTGGACGATGTCCCCGGCCCTCAGTTTGGGCACGAAGGAGTACGGGTGCCCGCACTTGGTGCAGAAGCCCTCCGTACGGCCCGGCCGGTCACCTCGCGCGCGACCGACCGGCGCCCCGCAGTCCGAGCGCGAGCAGAACCGCTTGCGCTCCGGCACCTCGGGGTTCTCCAGCACCATCGAACGCGGGTCGGGCCGCGGCACCTGCGGCACCTGCACCAGTCCCGCGCCCAGCCGGCCGCGGCCCGAGGAGCCCGTCGTGGAGCCGGAGCTGCGCACCGAAACCGAGCGGCCGGTCGCCCTGCCCGACAGCGACCGCGACAGCCGCCCCGACACCGAGCGGCGGGACCGTGAGGAACCCGTCGACTGCGACGACGTACGGGAACTGCCCGCCGAACCCCGGCTGCCCGCCGAACCCCGCGAGTCCCCGCCGCCGGTGACCCCGGTGGGCGGCGAACCCACCATGCCGGTCGGCGAAACCACCGGCGCGAGACCGCACGTGTCGCAGTACAGCTCACCGCCGCCGACGTCCTCGTACGTGCCGCCGCAGTCCGGCCGCTGACAGGTCTGCCCCGCCTGACTCATGACTCCCCCTACCGTCCCTCGCGCCCGCCCGGCTCCGGCACCCGGGAGCCGCCGAGCAGCTCGGCCGCCGCCTGCTGATAGCGCAGCACGGCCTGTTCGGCCACCCGCAGGTCGCAGGGCGCGCTCCACAGCATGCGCCGCGCCGCGTCGTACCGCTCGACCAGCAGCGGGTCCTCCGCCAGACCGTGCCGGGCCACCTTCGCCTTGTACGCGTCCAGCCGCCCGCGCAGCTCGGCACGGACCGCCAGCGGCGCGGTGACCGCCGTCAACGACTCGCGGGCGCGCAGGAGTTCGTCCTCGGCCTTCTCCTCCAGAGACTCCAGGAGCGGCGACAGCCGGTGCCAGCGGGCCTGCCTGCGGTACTCGGCGGCCGTCGCCAGCTGCTCCTGGAGGGCGGTCGGCGGACCGCTGACCACCGGCACCTCCGTGGCGGCGATCTTCGCCAGCACCTCGCCGCGCGCGGTGCGCGCCTCGGCGAGGGTGCGGTCCGCGCGCGAGAGCACGTCCCGCAGCCTGATCAGCCGCTGCTCGGCGTCCTGCCGCACGCCGAGCACGGCCTCGATCTCCCGGCGCACCTCGTCGAGGGCCCGCGCCTGACGGTCGTACACCGTGGTGTCCGGCCGTCCGCCGCCCGGCGCCGAACTGCCCTGCGCGGGCACCCAGAAGGCGAGCGGATCGGAGATCACCTCCGCGCGCAGCCCGGTCAGCGTGCGCGTGACGCGGTCCAGGTCGTCGCCCGCCGGGTGCTCGCCGGGGCGGACGCCGACCGAGTGCGCGAGCCGGCGGGTGCGCTGGAGCTCCGCGGCCAGCAGATCGATCCGCGCGGGCAGCGCCGACCACACCGCGTCGGCGGCGACCACCATGTCAAGACCGGCCGCGTACAGCTCGTTCATCCGGTCCACCAGCGTGACCAGGGAGAAGCTCTGGCTGAGTCGGCCGGGACCGGGCGCGCCCGCGACGGCCGCGCCGGGGACGGTGACGGACTCGCCGCGCAGCAGCTCGGTCAGCTCCACCAGGTCGTCGCGGCTGGACCAGCGGCGGCGGGCGCGGATCTCACGGGCGGTGCGCAGGGCGCCGCTGTAGGCGTCGAAGTACGCCCACAGCAGCGTGATCGACGCCTCTGTGGCCGCCCAGCGCTCCTTGGTGACGCCGGTCAGCTCGGCGCCCTCCAGGAGTCTGCGGCCCGCGTGGTCCTGGAGGGCGAGCAGCGAGGTCTCGATGGCCTCGTGCTCCGCGCCGAGCCGCGCCAGCGCACGGTCCACCTCGTCCCGGTCCATCACCGGCCCGGCGGGGTCCGTGACGCCCATCGATCACCTCTCGCTGCCGTGTGTCGCCTGTGTGCTGTCGGGTTGTGCCGGTCCGTCGGTGCCGCACCGGCCGGTGACAGGTCACCGGTAGGCCGGCGTCGGCGCGGTGGCCGACGGTGAGTCCTTACCCAGCGTGGCGGACAGCCACCTCCCGTACGACGTCTTCCAGCCCCCGTCCTTGCGGTAGTTCTCCAGTGTCCGGTTGACCTGGCGGACCAGGTCCTCGGCGCCGAGGTTCATGGCCACACCGTAGAACTCCTTGGTGAAGGAGGCCCCCTTCAAGGCCACGGTGGGGTCCTGCGCGGCCTGGCTGGCGGCGAGTGCGCCGTCCGTCACCACCGCGTCCACCTCGCCGAGCTGGAGCCGCACCAGGCAGTCCAGCTGGTTGGGGACGGTGGTGGTGATGTCGGTGGTCGCGGGAAGCGTGCCGTCCTTGGTGTCGGCGGCCAGGTGGTCGTAGGCCGTGGAGCCGGTGGCCGAGCAGACCTTCTTCCCGGCGAGTGAGCCGTCGTAGCCGGTGATGTCCGAGGTCTTGGGGGCCAGGACCTGCTGGCCGGTCAGGAAGTAGGGGGCGGAGAACGCCACCTGCTTCAGCCGGTCGCAGGTGATGGTCATGGTGCGCACCACCATGTCCACCCGGCCGCTGCGGATCGCGGGTATCCGCTCGTTGGTGGGGATGGCCTTGAACTGGACCTTGTCCGGGTCGCCGAGGATGTCCTCGGCGATGCGGTGCACGAGGTCGATGTCGAAACCCTCCAGCGCGCCGGAGCCGTTGTTCGGGTTGCGGTAGCCCCAGCGGTAGCTGTTCTGGTCGACGCCGACCGTCAGGTGGCCGCGCGAGCGGATGGCGCTCACCGTGCGGCCGCCCGCGCGGGACGGGGACGGGCTCAGGTCGTGGGCCTGGCTGTCCTGGCAGTTGTCCGCCTTGGACTGCGTGCCCCGCACGGCGTGTTGGCCGCCCAGGACGGGACCGCCGGCGCCGTGCGGCTGGGTGCGGGGCAGCAGGAGGACGAACGTCAGCGCCAGGACGCAGACGGCAGCCATCGCGCCGACACCGCCCCAGCCCTTCAGGCCGGCCCGCAGTCGTCGTGCTCGCATCGCCACGCCCCCTTTCACCGGTACTCCGAAAGCCTGCGTCCGATGCCCAGGACCGCGCCGGCCGCGCCGAGCACCGCGAGCACGGCGGAGCCGGCGGGCAGGCCCGTCATGGCGGCCCGGCCGTCCTGCGCAGCCTGCCGGAACCTGCCCGTCTCATGGGTGAGCGCCGACGCGAGGGAGGCGTCGACGTTGTCGAAGCAGTCACCCGTGGACTGCGCCCGGTCCTCGGCGGTGTTGCCGATGACCCGGTCGCGTGCCTTCTGGTAGTCGCCCGAGTCGTTGGCCTGGCGGGCCAGTTCGTGCCGTTGCTTCCACACCTTCATCGACTCGTTCGCCGTGTCCACCGGCTTCCTGCCGCCGGGGTCCTCCGCGAGGGTGCCGGCCCGGTTCAGCGTCCTGGCGAGGGTGCCGAGCTCCTGGTCGTACGCCCAGTCGTAGGCGTCCATGACCGTGCCGTCCTTCAGCGTTCTGGTCTCCGCGCCGCGGCTGACCAGGGTGAGGTTCTCGTCGCTGCGGGCCTTGAGGGAGGCGATACGGGCGTCGTGCAGCACGTTCAGCGAGCGCACGCCGTGCGTGTAGGAGCCGTTGAGTCCCACGCGCGCGACGCTGTGGCCTATCACCAGCCACAGCAGGACGACGGCGGTGGCGGCGCTCGCGGCGACCAGGCCGTGGTTCAGCACCCGGTTCGTCCGCCGGTAGTTGCGCCGCTGGGCCCAGGCGAGGGCGGCCAGGGCGACGACGCCGAGGGCGATCGCGGCCCACGGGTACGGTGTCGCGTCCCCGTAGTCGGAGCGCAGCCGCTGGTTCTCCTTCTGGTACAGGTCCTCGGCCGCCGGGAGCATCTCGTTCTGCATGGTGTCGTTGGCGGCGCGCAGGTACGCGCCGCCGACCGGGAAGCCCTGGCGGTTGTTGGCACGGGCGGACTCGACCAGGCCCTTGTAGCGCGGCAGGAGCTGGTTGAGCTTGGTGATGGTGGCCGCGGAGGGGCTGCCGGGAGCGGAGTTGGCGGCGGCGGTGACCAGCTTGGCGGCGGCCGTGCGGATGTCGGACTCGTAGCGCTCGCGGGTGGCCGCCGTCTCCTGGAGACCGGCCAGATAGCCGCTGGTGGCCATGGTGTTGGCGTCGGCGAGCGAGCGGTAGATGTCGGCCGCGTCGGAGCTGAGCGGCTGGCTGCGATGGAGGACGTCGTCGGCTGCCGTGGCACGGTCGCTGGTCTGGAGGGCGGTGACGGCGCCGAAGGCCACGACGAGGAGGGCGAGGACGGCGCCGATGACGCGGAGCCGGCCGGGCTCGGTGGTGGCGGCGGTGCGCAGGCGCTCGGCGCCCTCGGCGAAGGCGGTGCGGCGCGGGGGCGACGGGGGCTGGGCGGCGACGACGGGGGCAGCGCGCTGCGGCGGGACCGCCGGGAGCGTGGGCAGGCCCGGGCCCGGCGGTGCCGGTCTGCTCGTCGGCGGTTGTGTCACTGCTGACCTCCCCCATGGTCATCCGTCGCCGCAAGTATCGCTGCCGTGACCGGCATTCGCACCGGTCTTCACCCGATCTCGGCCGAACCGTGTGCGCTCGCCCCGTACCACCCCTTGCCCATGTATACGCCGGGAGAATCAGTTCGGTTCCCCGCGCCTCCCGCGCCTCCTACGCCTCCCGGGTCTTCGCGGGGAACCACCGGCACCTCACTGTTCGAAGTGGGCCCGCACCTTTTCCAGGGCCGCCGCCGGTGCTCCCACGTGGTCCAGGCCCAGCAGGGCCGCGCCCAGGACCGGACGGGCCGTGACGACCCGCGGGACCGCCTTGGGGGCGCGGTCGGCGAGCAGGCCGCGGACGGCGTCGTCGAGCCGGGGGTGGCGGGCGGCGAGGACACTGCCGCCGAGGACGACGGGCGTCTCCTCGTCGAGCAGGCCGAGGCGGGTCAGCGCGACCGTGGCCATGGCCACCACCTCCTCGGCCTGGCGGTCGACGATGGTGCGGGCGACCGGATCGCCCTGGTCGGCCGTGGCGAACAGGACCGGGGCCAGCTCGTGGCGGCGGAGGTGGTCGACGTGCCCCAGGTGCAGCGCCTCGATGAGGGCGTACATGGAGTCGAGGCCGAAGTGGGCGGGGAGGGTGCGGGACAGGGCGGTGGGCGCGCCGCGGCCGTCCTCCGCGCGGGCCGCGTACCACAGGGCCTCCTCCGCCAGGCCCCAGCCGCCGCCCCAGTCGCCGGAGACCCGGCCGAGCGCGGGGAAGCGGGCGGTGCGGCCGTCCGGGAGCATGCCGACGCAGTTGATGCCGGCGCCGCAGACCACCGCGACCCCGCGCGGTTCGGCCACGCCCGCGCGCAGGATCGCGAACGTGTCGTTGCGGACCTCCACCGTCGTGCCCCACGCGCGCGCGTGCAGCGCCGACGCCAACTGTTCCTCCTCCACGGGCAGGTCGGCGTTGGCCAGGCAGGCCGAGACATGGCCGGCGCCGGTGACGCCGGCCTGCGCGTACGCCCGTCGGACCGCTTCCTCCAGGGCGTCCACCGCGGTTCGGACGCCCACGGCGGGCGGCCGGAACCCGCCGCCGCGGGCCGTGGCGAGGACGTGCCCGTCGGCCGCCACCACCGCGACGTCGGTCTTGCTGTTGCCCGCGTCGATCGCGAGGACGCTTGCGGTCAGGCCCACGCGAGGTACTCCCGGTTGTGCGCGACGAGTTGGTCGGTGAGGGTCTCGGCGTAGGCGTACTGGCCGATCAGGGGGTGTGCGAGGAGGGCGCGGAAGACGCGGTCCCGGCCGCCGCGCAGGGCCGCCTCCAGGGCCAGGTGCTCGTACGCCGTCACATCGGCCATCAGGCCCGCGTACAGCGGGTCCACGGCGGGGACGGGCAGGGGGGCCGCGCCCTTGGAGTCCACGGCCGCCTGCACCTCGATCACCGCGTCGTCCGGGAGGAAGGGCAGGGTGCCCTTGTTGTACGTGTTCACCACCTGGTACGGGTTGCCCCCTCCGCCGAGCAGGGCCGCCGCCAGGTCCACGGCCGCCTCCGAGTAGTAGGCGCCGCCGCGCCGGGCGAGCAGGGCGGGCTTCTCCACCAGGGTCGGATCGCCGTACATCGTCAGCAGCTCCCGCTCCATCGCGGCCACTTCGGCCGCGCGGGACGGCTTGGTGCGCAGTTCGTCCACGACCTCGTCGTGCGCGTAGTAGTAGCGCAGGTAGTAGGAGGGGACCACGCCCAGACGGTCCAGGAGCGGGCGGGGCAGGCGCAGGTCGCCGGCGATCGTCCCGCCGTGCTCGGCCAGGAGCCGGGGCAGTACGTCCTCGCCCTCCGGGCCGCCCAGGCGCACCGCCGTCTCCCAGGTGAGGTGGTTCAGGCCCACGTGGTCCAGGTGGATGTCGGCGGGCGCGAGGCCGAGCATTCCCGCGAACTTGCGCTGGAGGCCGATCGCCACGTTGCACAGGCCGACCGCCCGGTGTCCTGCCTGCAGCAGGGCGCGAGTGACGATGCCGACCGGGTTGGTGAAGTCGATGATCCAGGCGTCCGGGTTCGCGCGGCGGACCCGGTCGGCGATGTCCAGGACCACCGGGACCGTGCGCAGCGCCTTGGCCAGCCCGCCCGCGCCGGTGGTCTCCTGGCCGACGCAGCCGCACTCCAGGGGCCATGTCTCGTCCTGCTGCCGGGCCGCCTGGCCGCCGACGCGCAACTGGAGCAGTACCGCGTCGGCGCCGTCGACGGCCGCGTCCAGGTCGGAGGTGGTGACGACGCGGCCCGGGTGGCCCTGGTGGGCGAAGATGCGGCGGGCCAGCCCGCCCACCAGCTCCAGGCGGTCCGCCGCCGGGTCCACCAGCACGAGTTCCTCGACGGGCAGGGTGTCCCGCAGACGCGCGAAACCGTCCACGAGTTCGGGGGTGTAGGTCGAGCCGCCGCCGACCACGGTGAGTTTCATGCTGTTCAGCCCTTCACTCCGGTGAGTGTGACGCCCTCGACGAACGCCTTCTGCGCGAAGAAGAACACGAGGATCACGGGGGCCATGACCAGAACGGTCGCGGCCATGGTGAGGTTCCAGTCGGTGTGGTGGGCCCCCTTGAAGGACTCAAGGCCGTAGGACAGGGTCCACGCGCCCGGGTTCTCCGAGGCGTAGATCTGCGGGCCGAAGTAGTCGTTCCAGGCGTAGAAGAACTGGAAGAGGGCGACGGCCGCGAGACCGGGTCTGGCCATGGGGACGACGACCTTCAGCAGCGTGCGCAGCTCGCCGCAGCCGTCGACCCTCGCCGCGTCCAGGTACTCGTTCGGAATGGTCGTCAGGAACTGCCGCAGCAGGAAGACGGAGAACGCGTCGCCGAACGCCATCGGGATGATCAGCGGCCACAACGTGCCGGACAGGTCCAGCTGCTTGGCCCAGAACAGGTACATCGGGATGATGACCACCTGCGGGGGCAGCATCATCATCGAGATCACCAGCATGAGCGACAGGTTGCGGCCCCGGAAGCGGAACTTCGCCAGCGCGTACGCCACGGGCAGCGAGGACGCCACAGTGAGGACCGTGCCGAGACCGGCGTAGACCAGCGTGTTCCGCCACCAGGTGAGGAAGCCCGGGGTGTCGAGGACCTTCTTGTAGTTGCCCCACTCCCAGGTGTGCGGGACCAGATCGCGGCTGAGGGCCTGGCTGTCGCTCATCAGCGAGGTCAGCAGGACGAACACGAAGGGCAGGACGAAGAACAGGGCGGCCGCCACGCCGAGCGAGTGGACCGCGATCCACTCCAGCGCCGCCCTGCGGCGGGCCGTGCGCTCGGCGGGGGAGGGCCGGGTCTTCAACCCCGCCGGTCTGTCCAGTAGTTGGGTCATCGTCAGTCACCTGCCTGGATGAGACCGCCCCGGCGCCGCATCAGGAACGCGGTGAACACCATCGACAGGGCGAACAGCACCAGCGCCACCACGCAGGCCGGGCCGTACTCGAAGCGCTGGAAGCCGAGGTTGTAGACGAGCTGGGGGAGGGTGAGCGTGGACCTGTCCGGATAGCCGGGCTCGAACTGGGTGCCCGCGCCCTGGATCACGCCCGAGGCGACCTTTCCGGCGATCAGCGGCTGGGTGTAGTACTGCATCGTCTGGATCACACCCGTGACCACCGCGAACATCACGATCGGCGAGATGTTCGGCAGCGTGACGTACCGGAAGCGCTGCCAGGGCGAAGCGCCGTCCAGCTCCGCGGCCTCGTACTGCTCCGTGGGCACGTCGAGCAGCGCGGCCATGAAGATGACCATCAGGTCGCCCACTCCCCACAGGGCGAGCATCGTCAGCGCCGGTTTGGACCAGGTGGGGTCGCCGAACCAGCCGGGCGCGGGGATCCCGACCCGCTCCAGGAGGGAGTTGACCGGGCCCGTGCCGGGGTTGAGGAGGAAGGCGAAGGCCATGGTCGCCGCCACGGGCGGGGCCAGGTAGGGCAGATAGAACAGGGTGCGGAAGACACCCGTGCCCGTTCTGATCCTGGTGATCAGCAGACCCACGCCGAGCCCGAAGACCACCCGCAGGGTCACCATCACCAGGACCAGCCAGAGCGTGTTGCGCAGGGCCGGCCAGAACAGCGGGTAGTTCTGGAAGACGTACGTCCAGTTCCTGGTGCCGCGCCACGTCGGCGGCCCGAAGCCGTCGTAGTGCATGAACGAGAAGTAGACGGTGGAGATCAGCGGATAGGCGAAGAAGACCGCGAAGCCGATCAGCCACGGAGACATGAAGGCGAGGGTCTTCAGCGCCGAGCGGCGGCGCTTGGACGCCAGGGTGATGGTGGTCATGCGCGCCTACTTCGCCTGCGCGATGTCCGTGTCGATCTGCTGGGCCGTCCTGAGCAGGCCGGCCTTGAGGTCCTTGGCCCTGCCGCTCTCGTAGTCGTAGCCGAACTGCTGGATCGTCACCAGATACTGGCCGCCGTTGATGGAGGCGGGCGTCGTGGTCGAGTCCGGGTTGGCGGCGATGTCCAGGAACGTCTTGAAGCGCGGGTCGTACTTCAGCTTCGGGGACTTCAGCGCCGCCAGCGTGGAGGGCACGTTGTGGATGTCGTTGGCGAAGCCGACCACCGCGTCGGTGTCCGTGGTCATGTACTTCACCAGCTCCCAGGCGGCGTTCTGCTTCTTGCTGGTGGCGGCGATGCCGGCGATGGTGCCGGTGATGTAGCCCTTGCCGTACTGGCCGGCCTGGTCGTCGGGGACGGGCAGCGGGGCGACGCCGATCTCGAACTTCGGCTTGGCCTCCTCGGCCATGCCAAGCCGCCACTCGCCGTCGAGCTGCATGGCCACCTGGCCGGTGTGGAAGGGGTGCTTGGGGCCCCACTCGTCGCCGAGGCCGGCGCGGTACTTCTCGAGCTTCCGGTAGCCGCCGAGTTCGTCCACGAGCCGCTTCTGAAGGGTGAAGCCCTTCTCGAACGCGGGGTCCGTGGCCAGGCTCGACTTGCCACTGGAGTCGAAGTACGCCGGGGAGAACTGCGCGAAGTAGTGCTCGGTCGTCGACTCCCAGCCGTGGTAGTCCGGCATGAAACCGAGCTGCCGGTAGCCGTCGCCCTGGGGGATCGTCAGCTTCTTGGCGTCGGCTTCGAACTCGGACCAGGTCCTCGGGGGGTTCTTGATGCCGGCCGCGGCGAAGGCGTCCTTGTTGTAGTAGAGGCCGTAGGCGTCGCCCAGCAGCGGCACCGTGCAGCGCTTGCCGTCGAACTGGGTGTACTCGTTCATCGCCTTCGGGAAGGTCTTCTCCGGGTCCGTGCCCGTCTTCTCGAAGAACGGGTTGAGATCGACCAGCGCGCCCGAGGAGCAGAACTTGCCGACGTTGTTGGTGGTGAAGGAGGAGATCACGTCGGGCGCCTTGGCGCCGCCGGTGCGCAGCGCCTGGTTGATCTTGTCGTCGGTCATGTTGCCGACGACGTTGACGCGGATGTTCGGGTGCGCCTTCCGGAAGCCGTCGATCAGCGACGTGACGGCCTTCACCTCGCTCGGATCGCTCCAGGCGTGCCAGAAGTTGATGGTCGTGTCCTTCGACGCGTCGTCGTTCGCGCCGGCGTCGGGCTGACCGGTACAGGCGGTGGCGAGCAGTGCCATGGCGGCGGAGGCAGCGAGGGCGAGGGCCGCTTTCCGGGACACTTCGGGCATGGCTGGATCTCCCTGGGACGGGGGGCGGTGAGGGAAGGGGCGGAGCGGGTACGGCGGTTCAGCGCGAGGTGTCGAAGACCTCGTCGCGGGTGGACGCGAGCGCGCTCTCCAACGCGCCCCGCAGTACGGGGTGTTCATGCACGTCGCCGACCACCAGGCGCGGCCGGGAGGCGGCCAGTTCCTCCAGCTCGGCCTGGACCAGGGCGCGCAGCACCTCGCCGCCGGCGGTGAGCGAGGTGCCGCTGAGGACGACGAGTTCGGGGTCGAGGACGGAGACGAGGGCGGCGAGACCGGTCGCGAGCCGGGTCGCGTACGCCGCCAGGAACGTGCGGTGGGGACCGGTGGCGTGGTCGGCGGCGCGGGCGACGAGCTCGGCGGCGGCCGCGGCGGGGGGTCCCGCGGGCGGGTCCTCGATGCCCAGCTCCCTGGCCAGTGCCGGCAGCGCCTGCGAGCCGGCCAGCTCCTGGTAGCCGCCACTGTTGGCCCGGGTCACCTGGCGGACCAGCGGGGTGCCGGGGACCGGCAGGAAGCCGACCTCGCCGGCACCGCCGGTCCAGCCGCGGTGCAGGCGGCCGCCGAGCACCAGGGCGGCGCCGAGGCCCTCCTGGTTCCACAGCAACACGAAGTCCCGGTGGCCGCGGGCCGCGCCGAGCCGCTGCTCGGCCAGGGCCACGAGGTTGACGTCGTTCTCGTACTCCACCGGCATCGGCAGGGCGGCGGCGAGTTCGTCGAGCAGGGTGGGGGAGTGCCAGCCGGGCAGGTGGGAGGCGTAGCGCAGACGGCCGGTGCCGGGGTCGAAGGCGCCGGGGGTGCCGATGACCAGCCGGTGCACGTCGCCGCGGGCCAGCCCCGCCGCCTTCACCGCGCCGTCGAGGGCGTCGGTGACCTGCTTCACGACGGGCCCGGACGGGCGCCGGCCGGGGGTCGGCAGCTCGTACTCGCCGACGGTGCGGCCGGTGATGTCGGCGACGGCGGCGCGGATGCGGAGGGGATTGACGTCCAGCCCGGCGGCGTGGGCGGCGGCCGGATTCACGGCGTAGAGCTGGGCGCTGGGGCCCGGTCGTCCCTCGCTGGTCCCCGTGGCGCGGACCAGCCCGGCGGCCTCCAGGCGGGCCAGGAGCTGGGAGGCGGTCGGCTTGGACAGGCCGGTCAGCTTCCCGATCCGGGTACGCGACAGCGGCCCGTGCTCCAGGAGGAGGTCCAGGGCGGCGCGGTCGTTCATGGCGCGCAGGACCCGTGGAGTGCCGGGCGTGCCGGTGGTACCTGCCATACGTCGGCCCTCCCCTGCGGTCACTGTTAGGAAAGTTTCCTGTTCGAGTGGCAGGAAGGTATGCCCGTGGTGAAGTGGTCGTCAAGAGTACGTCCCCGCGGCAACGGAGTCGTTACCCAGGGAGACGGCGAGCAGAGCGTGCGGTCGGGAGCCCCGGTCCGGTCAGTCCTTGAGGAACGGTGCCGTGTCCAGCGTGGGGTACGGCGCGGGAAGGGGGAGCGGATCGCCGAGGTCGACCTTGGTCTCGTCGTCGTAGTACGCCTTGGTGGGGTCCTCGCCGTGGAGGACAGGGGTGGTGTAGCAGTGGGCTGTGCCGGTGTTTCGGTTGATCAGGACATAGACGGAGACGCCCGCGGCGGCGTAGGTGCGGAGCTTGGGGCCGGTGTCCGTTTCGTGATTGGTCGAGGTGACCTCGCCGATCAGGGCGATCATGTCGCTGGGGTACCAGCCCTTGTGGACCTTGCGGTACGACTCGTCGAGCTCCGAGGCCTTGCGGCGCCGAACGTAGAAGTCCGGAATGAACAGGGCCATGGTGCTGCCGTCCTTGTGAGCGGCGCGATAGCCGTTGCCCATGCCCACAAGACGGAAGCCGGCCGTACGGAACTGATAGCTCAGCTCGAAGGCGCCGTCATTGTGGTTGTCGTTCGGCTGCGGCGGCACGATGACCGTCCCCTCGATGTACTCCGGCCGAATCGGCATCGGCGACGCCTTTTCGATCGCGTTCAACAGGTCGATGGGGTCCACCTGCGTCATCACCGGCTCCATGATCGGTTCGGCGCTCATCGCTGATCTCCTTGTCGCGCTGGTGTCAGGCTACGCCCGCGCCGGGTGCCCCGGCAGAACGATGGGGCGTGCGGGGCGCGTCGCACGGTGGAATCCGCGCCCCTTCACTCGAACGAGTGTGCTGAACCGTTCCGCTCGTCTCCTCGTCGGCTTCCGGGCCCTACTTCGACAGCGACTGCGGGGGGATCGGGGAGGCTGCCAGGGACTGGGGTGAGGTGGCGTTGGCGAACGCCGAGGGGGCCGACATGGTCGCCGTCGGGTCGACTGCCGAGGTGTCGGCCGGGGCCGTCGCGTCGCCCACGATGCGGATGTGGGCCGCGTCGAAGGCGCGCTTGACGCGCCAGCGCAGTTCCCGCTCGACGGTCACCGACTTGCCCGGCATGGTCTTGGCCGTGACACGGACGACCATGGAGTCGATCAGCACGCTGTCCAGGCCGAGCACCTCGATCGGGCTCCACAGGAGCTCGTTCCAGGGCTCCTCCTTGCTCATCCGCTCGGCGACCTCGTCGAGGGTGGCCTTCACCTTGTCGAGGTCCTCGTCCGCCTTGACGGTGACGTCGACACCGGCCGTCGCCCAGCCCTGGGAGAGGTTGCCGATCCGCTTGATCTCTCCGTTGCGGACGTACCAGATCTCGCCGTTCGCCCCGCGCAGCTTGGTCACCCGCAGCCCGACCTCGATCACCTCGCCCGCGGCGACGCCCGCGTCGATCGAGTCGCCGACGCCGTACTGGTCCTCCATGATCATGAACACGCCGGAGAGGAAGTCGGTGACCAGGTTGCGGGCGCCGAAACCGATCGCCACACCGGCCACACCGGCCGAGGCCAGCAGGGGCGCCAGGTTGATCTCGAAGGCGGACAGCACCATCAGCGCCGCCGTGCCCAGGATCAGGAAGCTCGTCACCGAGCGCAGCACCGAACCGATCGCCTGCGAGCGCTGCCGGCGGCGCTCGGCGTTGACCAGCAGTCCGCCCAGCGCCGTGCCGTCCACCGCCTGCGCGGTACGGGCCATACGGTCGATGATCTTGGTGATCGTCCGCCGGACCACCCCGCGCAGTACCGCCGCGATCACCAGGATCAGCAGGATCTTCAAGCCGATGGCCAGCCATGTGGACCAGTTCTGCTCGACCCAGCCGGCCGCGTTCGTCGCGGTCTCGTGGGCGTCCTGGAACGTGGGGACCGTCAGGGCCGGCGACTCGGAGGGCGACGGCGACGGGCCGGCGGCCGGCAGGACGACGGGCAAGGACACGGCAGGTACCTCCAGGTGCATCCGCCCTCCGGCACGGGGTCAATATCGACTGGGTCACGAACAGATCACCGGACGGGCAGAACCACCACACTAACGGGGCAGGGTGTGTGGGTTCCCGGGAAGTTCCAGGAAGGGCGCGTGGGGGGACGGTGACCACCGGCCTCTGAACAGGCTGTGTGAAGGGGCCGTGGTCCGGGGGATGAATGAGGTGTGGTCGAAAACACTCCCAGCCCGTTACCGGGACATGGTGGCGCGTTCACCAGGCATGAGGGGAAACTGACTGCAGACAGCCCCGGCGCGAGCCACGCGCCGCCGGCGTACAAGGAGGCATCCGTGCCGCATGTCCTGGTCCTCAACGCGTCGTACGAGCCGCTCGGCGTCGTACCGCTCCGCCGCGCGCTCATCCTCGTCCTGGAGAACAAGGCAGTCTGCCTCGAGGAGTCCGGCGCCTATCTGCACAGCGCAACCGTCACCGTCCCCGCACCCAGCGTGGTCCGGCTCAAGCGTTTCGTGCGGGTTCCCTACCGGGGGCCCGTTCCTCTCACCCGAAGGGCGCTGTTCGCGCGCGACGGGGGCCGGTGCATGTACTGCGGTGGCATCGCAACCAGCGTCGACCACGTCATCCCGCGTTCACGCGGGGGCAAGCACGTCTGGGACAACGTGGTGGCCTCCTGCCGCCGCTGCAACCACGTCAAGGCCGACCGACACCTGGTCGAGCTCGGCTGGCGCCTGCGCCATAAGCCGGCCCCGCCCACGGGTCTGGCCTGGCGCATCATCGGCACCGGGCATAGAGACCCGCGCTGGCTGCCCTACCTGCAGCCGTACGGCGCGGACGACGCCCTGGCCCGGATCGACGGCATCTCCGCCTGACGATTCCGGGCCTTCGCATTGCCGAGGGGCGGGTGCCCTGGGCCCGGGTCCCGCCCACGGGCCCGGGGCACCCGCCCGGCCCGCCGGAACCGGCGCGCGGGAGGTGCCGGCGCGGGAGGCCGCCCGGCGGCCCTTCGGCATGGGGCAGCGCGGCCCCGTGCCCACGGGACCGCACGATCACGCGTACCGCAGCTCCGCCGGGCGGGCCGAGCGGTGGAGCAGTGGCAGGGACGCGGCCGTGGCCAGCAGGCAGGTGGCGTACACGCCGGCCGGGACCAGGAGCGCCGTGTACGGCACGGTCCCGGAGATGAGGAGCCCGTACCAGACGCCGATGGCCAGGCCGCCGATGCCTGCCACGAGCACGGCAGGGGCCAGGGGCAGCGCGGTTTCCAGCAGGAGGGCCCGGGCGAGCACCCGTCGGGGTACTCCGGCGGCCACCTGCGCGGCCAGGGCCCGGCGCCGGGTGGCGACGGACTCGGCGGTACCGACGGCGAGCGCCGTGAGGACGATCGCGAGGGCGACGGCGATGGCCGTGGCCGTGAGGTTCAGCCCGGTCGTGTAGAAGGACATGTTCATCCCGAGCGTCTGCCGCCGGCGCATGTCCTCCAGTTCGGTGAGCATGCCCTGCCGCACCCCCATGTACCCGGTCCCGACCACCGTCACCAGCAGCACCGCCGCATGGGTGCGGGCCGCCGCCCACGGGTCGTCCCGCAGCCGTTCCGCCGCGATCAGCACCGCAGGGGAGCCCGTCCGGGCCGCGAGCAGCCGGCCGGTCAGCCGGGACAGGGCGCCCGTGAGCCACACCGCGCCCGCGCCGACGGCGAGAACCGCCGCCAGGACGATGACCGGACCCCGTGCCAGGCCCGAATTCCGGGAGTCGGCGGACGTACCGGCCACCGCCCCCAGCGCCACCACGCCCACGACCAGCAGGCCGCCCACGAATATCAGCGCCGGACCACGACTCTCCCGCCGCTCATGGCTCCGCCGCACCCACCCCAGCGGTGAGGCCACCACGCGGCGCAGCGCCAGCACCCCGGCCGCCGTGCCCAGCACCGGCACCACGACCGCGACCAGCGCCATCCCGGCCCAGGCCGACGCGGTGGGCCGCTCCCACACGGCCACCAGCGCCGCCCCGGCTCCGGCCGTGGCGAGCGCGGAGCCCAGCAGACAGGCGGGCCCGGTCTCCAGCGCCGCGATCCGCCGCACCCGCCCCGGCTCCGCGCCCGCCAGCCGCAGCACGGCCGTCCGCCGGTCGCGGTGCACCGCGCCGATCCGGGCGCACTGCCCGAGGAACCCGAGCACGGGCACCAGCAGGAGCAGCAGCGTGACGATCACCCCGGAGCGCTCGCCGGGCTGGTCGAGCAGGCCGTTTCCGACGGAGAAGCTGTACTGCCCGCGCACCGTGGCCAGGACGGCGGCCGCCAGGCCCAGCCCCGTCGCGCACATCGCCCCCACCGCCGTCAGCGCGATCCGCCACCACTCCCGCCGGTCCGAACCCCGCACGAGCAGCCAGGCCAGCCGCAGATCGGTCCTCACGCGAGCACCTCCGACGCGACCGTCATGCCGTCCTGCAGCCGCACCTCGCGGTCGGCGTACGCCGCCGTCTGGGCGTCGTGCGTGATCAGCAGGACCGCCGTGCCCGCCTCCCGGGCGGCTCCCACCAGGGCCGTCATCACCTGTTCGCTCGCCAGCGAGTCCAGTGCGCCCGTCGGCTCGTCCGCGAACACCACCCTCGGACCGGTCACCAACGCCCTTGCCAGCGCCACGCGTTGCGCCTGGCCTCCGCTCAACTCCCCGGGCCGTGCTGCCTTCTGCTCCCGCACCCCGAACCGTTCGAGCCACGCCCCCGCCTGCTCCTGGGCCGTCCCCCGCGCGGTCCCGGCCAGCATCAGCGGCAGCGCGACGTTGTCCACGGCGGTCAGCTCGGGTATCAGCTGCCCGAACTGGAACACCACCCCGAAGTCGGTGCGGCGCAGTTCGCTCAGGCGCTGCTCCGGCAGCCTGTCGACGCGTTCCTCGCGGTACGTCACCGAGCCCTCGTCCGGCCGGACGATGCCCGCCAGGCAGTGCAGCAGCGTGGACTTCCCGCTGCCGCTGGCGCCGGTCACGGCGACGATCTCGCCCTCGCGCAGCTCCAGGCTCGCCCCGCGCAGCGCCGGGGTCCTGCCATGGGACTTGACGAGGTCTCGGGCCTCCAGAAGGGGCACCGGAGGGTTGCTCATGCTCGGTCGACCTCCACGGTCAGAGCGGTCAGAGTGGTGAGCCGGGCCTGGGTGGTGGTCATCCAGCGCAGGTCGGCGTCGAGGTGGTTGAGGGCGTAGTCCGCCGAGAGCACGGTCGCCAGATCGGCACCCGGGGCGGTCTTGACCGCCGTCAGCTCCCGCATCCGCTCCATGTGCGCGGCGCGTTGCGCGAGCAGGTGGGCGGCGGGGTCGCCGCCGGTGAGGATCGCCGTGACGACCTTCGCGAAGATCTCGTTCGCCACGAAGGGTGCGGGAGGCGTGACCTGCCCGGCCCAGTCTGCGACTTCGCGGGAGCCCTCGGCCGTGAGGCGGTACAGCGTGCGCTCCGGTCCTCCGTCGGAGTCGGTGCCCTCCACCAGGGCCAGTCCGTCGCGGACCAGCCGTTGCAGGGTCGTGTAGACCTGCCCGTAGGCCAGCGGGCGGGCCTGTGGGAAGTGTTCGTCGTGGCGTCGCTTCAGGTCGTAGCCATGGCTCGGCCCTCCGGCGAGCAGGCCCAGCAGGATGTGGCGGGTGCTCATGTACTCAGTATGCACTGAGTACATGTACTGAGTGAATAGTGAAGCGCCGAGAAGGCCGGGAAAACCGAGGATCGCAGTCCGGAAGAAACCGAGGATCGCGGTACGGGGGAACGGAGGGTCCCGTTCCCCCGGCGGGCTCAGTCAGCGACCGCGTACGCCTCCACCGACCACAGCGAATAGCCGTACTGGGTGGCCCGCTTGTCGCCCTGCACGCGGATGTAGCGGACGTCCCGTGCGTCCATGCGCAGGGTCTCGCGGCCGCCGTCGCTGCCGCGGACGGTCGTGGCGGTGCGCCAGCGCCGGCCGTCGGCGGAGACCTGGATGCGGTAGGCGGAGGGGTGGGCGTCCTGCCAGTGGAGGGCGACCTTGCCCAGGCGCACCTGCTGCGGGAGTTCCACCTGCCACCAGGCGCCGTCGTCGACGGGGGAGGACCAGCGGGTGTCCGGGTTGCCGTCGATCGCGGCGGAGGCCGGGAAGTCGGCGGTCTCGTCGGCGGAGGAGCTCGCCGTGCCGGTGCGCGCCAGGTCGGGGCCCGCGGTGCGCGGGAAGGTGCGGACCGTGACGGTGCGGGTCACTCCGGCGAAGGTGACGCGGATGTCGTACGAGCGGGAGGGCGAGGCCGGCGGCACGATCACCTCGACGGGGACGTTCACCGTGGTGCCGCGGGGCACGGTGACCGGCTTGGTGGGGACGCGGACCTCGATGCCCTCGGGGGCCTCGACGGTGACCTTTCCCCGCACGTCGGTGGGACGGCCGGAGGACAGCCGGGCGCTCAGCCGCTCCGTGCCGCCGATCTCCGCGTCGGCCTCGGCCCGCGGCAGCTCCAGGTCCGCCACCGGGGTGTCGGCGAACCAGGGGACCAGGTGGCGCACCCGCAAGGGGTAGGCGTCGGTCACGCGGACGGCGTCGACACGGGTGCCGGCCGGCGGGGGAGTGGGCTGCACGAGGGCCGGCGGGCGCGTCCAGAGGTCGGGAGCCGGGGAGACCGGCGGCCAGAGGGCCGGCGGGTGCGTCACCGCGCTGTCCGCGGACGGGGACTGCGCGGTGACGATCTCCGTGGCCCCCTGCTCCGTCAGCGTCCCCACCCGGCGCCAGCCCTGTCCGGGGATGTGGACCTCGACGGCACCGGTCGTTCCGGGGTCGCTGAGGACCGTCACGGCGGTGAGGGCGCGGGCGCTCGGGAAACGGACCGTGCGGCCGTCCGGCGCCCCACCCGGGTCCACGGCCGGCTCGTGGGTCAGGCCGGCCCAGGTCTCGTACTCCTGCCGCGCCCGGTCCAGGAAGGGGTCCAGAACCCCCTTGCCGACCGTCACGTCGGCGCTCCTGACGCCGGCCCGCAGCCGGTCCAGCGTCCGGTACGCGGTCCAGGCGCCCGCCGCGTCGCCCGCGCGCTGGGCGCCGAGCATGTCGAGCGCCGCCTCGCCCGCCTTGCCGTAGCGCGCCAACTGCGCGGACCACGGCGCGACTTCGGCTGCAAGGGTGCCGTCGCCCGACAGGTTCTGCGGCAGCTCGCGCAGCACCTTGAAGGCGGCACGCAGCCGCTGCTCGGCCTGCTCGTTCGCGGCCCGGTCCGTCGTCGTACGGGCCTGCCAGACGGCCGCGATCAGCGGGCGCAGATACGCCGACTCGGTGCCGCCGAGCACCGAGGACGCGTCGTTGCCGGCCAGCGCCGACAGCGCCTCGTGGCGCTGTTCGTCGCCTCCCGCGAGGTCGGCGACCGCCGCCTTCCAGGACTCCTCGGGGCGGTAGTCGCGGGGATTCCAGGCATAGTCGGCCGCCGTGAACAGCGGGATGCGGGAGGCTTCCGCCTGCTCCATCGCGTTGGCCAGCAGGGCGGACGAGCCGCTGGCGACGGCCGGGTCGCGCCCGGTGTACGGGCCGAGGAAGATGCGGTCCTCGGCGTAGTCGTTGACCGGGTAGTTGTCCATGGTGACCAGCGGATGCGCGAACGCCGCCCGGGCGTCGGCCAGTTCGTCGCCCGTGATGGTCCGCGGCACCACACCCACCCCGGTCCAGGCGACCTGGACCGAGGCGTCCAGGGCGGACGCCAGCGCCTGCCGGTAGGGCGTCGAGCCGTCCTCGTAGAACTCCGTCGGCATCAACGACAGCGGCGCCGCGTCCGGGTGCCGCTCCGCGAGATAGCGGGCGACCTCGTTCGCCACCCGGGCCTGCGCCCGTGCCGCCGCGTCCGGACCGGAGCCGAAACGGGCCGGGTCCGCGCCGCAGTGCCACTCGCTGTAGCTGACGTTCTGGAACTGGAGCTGGAACGCCTGGAAGCCGAGCGCCCACATCGCCTCCAGCTTGCGGTTCAGCGCCCGTACGTCGTCGTCCGAGGCGAAGCACAGCGACTGGCCCGGGGCCACCGCCCAGCCGAGCGTGACGTGGTTGGCGCGCGCCCGGTCGGCCAGCTCACGGAAGGCGGACCGCTGCGGGGCCGGGTACGCCTCGCGCCAGCGCTCCTGGCGGTAGAGGTCGTCGCCCGGGGCGTACAGGTACCGGTTCTGCTTGGTACGGCCCATGAAGTCCAGTTGGCCGAGCCGCTGCTGCTGTGTCCACGCGGTGCCGTAGAAGCCCTCCGTGGTGCCGCGCACGGCGGTGCCCGGCCAGTCCCGGACGTTCACACCGGGAACGGTCCCGTCGGGGCGCAGAAGCTGCCGCAGCGTCTGCACGGCGTGGAAGAGGCCGTCTTCGCCGGCGCCGGTGAGCGTCACGGCGTCCTTGCCCGTGGTGAGGAGGTAGCCGCCGGAGGGCAGCGCGTGCCGCGGGTCGCTGTGCGCCCGATCGGTGTACGCGCGCACCGCCAGGGTGCCCACCGGAACCGCGTCCGTTCCCCGGAGGTCCGTGACGGCCCGGGCCCCGGCCTCGTACAGCAGCGAGCGCAGCGCGCTCAGGGCGTACGGGTCCGCGTCCGCGTCGGCGACCAGGGAGACGACCCGGTCGGCGACCTTCACCGCGCCGCCGGTCTCCTGCAGGGACTGCGGACGTGGCCACACCGCGAGGTCGGAGGAGGCCGTGGCGGGGTGCTCCGGGTTCGCGGCCGGGAGGCCGGTGCCGGGATCGGGGGCGGACGGCGCCGCGACGGCCGCGGGTGCGGCTCCCAGTGTTCCGGCCAGGACGGCGAGCGCGAGTACGGCCGCGCTCTTTCCCTGCCCCATACCGCGCCGAAGCCGCACGGCCCCTCCTCGTCGATCGGCCTTCGCCGGGCGGAGCCGAAGGCGGTGTCGAAGAGTCCTGACCACACCATCCCCAGGGGTAGGTGTCAACGAGAGTGGCCGTTGTGCCGCGATTGCCCCAACCTGGTGGAAGGGAATGTGACCAGCGGCACGTAGGCCGTTCTCCTACGTCTGCCCCGGCGCGCACTGGGTAGGGCTGCGGTAATCCCCTTGACGCCGTACTCGACAAGGAGGCCCCCGTGGCCGCACCGGCACACCTTCTGCTCTCGGCCCTGTCCAAACATGTGGCGGAGCCGCCCGCCGACCACCTGCTGCCCGACGACGGACTGCCGACCCCGGCCGGCCGGATGCCCGAGCCCCGGCTGCCCGCCGAATCCGGCCCGAGCGTGTTCAGCGCGGAGGGCGCCTACGCCGACGTCCCGCTCACCAGCGAGCCGCCGCTGCCCGACGCCGAGCCGCTCACCAGTGAGCCGCCGCTCGCCGAGGCCGCCCCCCTGACCAGCGAGTCGGTCGCCGAGTCGGCCGAACAAGACCCCTGCCGCGCGGAGTTGTAGATGACACAACCGCGGCCGGCCGAACCTCCCGGATCCACCGGGTCTCCCGAACCCGCCGGGCCTGCCGGGCCTGCCGGGTCCTCCGAGCCTCCCGGGCCTCTCGGTGACGAGTTGGCCCGGCTCGCCGCGCTGCACGGCGTCGCCACCTCCTACAGCCCCTCCCCGGGCCGTACGGTCACCGCCTCCGCCACCGCGGTCGTCGCGGCCCTGGCCGCCCTGGACATCGACGCGAGCACCCCGGCGGCCGCCCGTGCCGCGCTCACCGCCCGCGAACGAGGAAGGGACGAACGGCTGCTGCCACCGACGGTGGTGCACTGGCTGGGCCCCGCGGCGGACGCCCCCACGGGCGGAGGCCCCGCGGCGGACGCGGACGCCGGGCTGCCGCCGGCCGCCCTCGCCGGACTGCCCCCCGGCACCCGGCTGGACGTCGAGACCGAGCAGGGCGAGACCCGCACATGGGTGCACGGTGTGGACCGGACCGGCGACCGCGTGGACCCGACGGCCCCCGTGGCCCCCCTGCCACCCGGCGTCCACCGGCTGACCGCCACCGCCCCCGACGGCCGCACCGGGCAGGCGCACCTGATCGCCGCCCCGCCCCGGCTGCCCACCCCGGCGGCACGCTCGTACGGCCTGCTCGTCCAGCTCTACTCCCTCCTCTCCCACCGCTCCTGGGGCATGGGCGACCTCGGTGACCTGGCCGAGCTGAGCGGCTGGGCCGGACGGACGCTGGGAGCAGGGTTCGTGCAGGTCAACCCGCTGCACGCGGCCGTGCCCGGACCGCCCGCCGACCCGTCCCCCTACCGCCCCTCCTCGCGCCGCTTCCCCGACCCGGTGCACCTGCGCGTCGAGGACGTCCCGGAGTTCGCGTACGCCGAGGACCGCGAGCGGCTGCGGCCCCTGCTGGAGCGGGCCGGCCGGCTGCGCGCCGCCGTACTGGACGAGGGCGCGCTGATCGACCGGGACGCGGTGTGGGAGCTCAAGCGCGAGGCGCTGGAGCTGGTGCGGCGGGTGCCGCTCGGACCCGGCCGCCGCGCCGCCCACGCCGACTTCCTCGCCGAACAGGGGCAGGCCCTGGAGGACCACGCCACCTGGTACGCGCTCGCCGAGGTGCACGGCTCGGACTGGAGCCGGTGGCCCGAGGGGCTGCGCGACCCGCGCTCGACGGAGACCGCCCGCGCCCGCGCCGCGCTGCGGGACCGCGTCGACTTCCACTCCTGGCTCACCTGGCTCACCGACGCCCAGCTCACCGACGCCCAGCGCACCGCCCGGGAGGCGGGCATGGGGATCGGGATCGTGCACGACCTCGCCGTGGGCGTGCACCCCGGCGGGGCCGACGCCTGGGCGCAGCGGGACCACTTCGCGGCCGGCATGTCCGTCGGCGCACCGCCGGACGCCTTCAACGCGCGCGGCCAGGACTGGGGCCTGCCGCCCTGGCGCCCCGACCGGCTCGCCGCCTCCGGCTACGCGCCCTTCCGCCGGCTGCTGCGCGCCCTGTTCCGCTACGCCGGTGCCCTGCGCATCGACCACGTCATGGGCCTGTTCCGGCTGTGGTGGATCCCGCAGGGCCTGCCGCCCACCGAGGGTACGTACGTCCGCTACGACGCCGAGGCCATGCTCGCCGTGCTGGTGCTGGAGGCCTCGCGGGCCGGGGCCGTGGTGATCGGCGAGGACCTCGGGACGGTGGAGCCCGGGGTGCGCGAGACCCTGGACCGGCGCGGGGTGCTCGGCACCTCGGTGCTGTGGTTCGAACGGGACTGGGAGGGGTCGGGCCGCCCGCTGCCCCCGGAACGCTGGCGCGCGGACTGCCTGGCCACCGCCACCACCCACGACCTGCCGTCCACGGCGGCCCGCCTCACCGGCGAACACGTCGCCCTGCGCCACCGCCTCGGCCTGCTCACCCGCCCCCTGGAGGAGGAGCGCGCGGAGGCCGCCGCGGACACGGACGAGTGGCTGGCGCTGCTGACGGAGCTGGGCCTGCTGCGACGCACGGACGGCGCCGGCGGCGCGGCGGCGGAGGAGGCCGGGATCCAGGCGGTCCACCGCTTCCTGCTGCGCACCCCGGCCCGCATGATCGGCCTGTGGCTGCCGGACACGGTCGGCGACCGTCGTCCGCAGAACCTGCCCGGCACCTGGAACCAGTATCCGAACTGGCGCCTGCCCGTCGCCGACGCCGAGGGCCGCCCGGTCACCCTGGAGGAACTCGCCGCGTCGCCCCGGCTGCGCGCCCTGACGGACGTGCTGCGGACGGACGCACGGACCGCGCCGGACGACACGGGCTGACCGCCGGGAAGCGCCGGGGCCCGCGAGGGTGCGACCCGTGCGGTTTTTTCCGCGGCTGTCCGGTGCGAATACGGCACCCCGGGCGCGCGACCCGTTCCGGGGTTCGCTACGTTTGCACCGTGGACAAGAAGAACGCCCTGCGCGCCGGCGCTCTGGCCGCCGGTACGACGCTGATGATGCTGCTCATGTCGTCTCCCGCGCTCGCGCTGACGCGCGACGACGGCGACGACCCCGGCAAGGGCCTGAGCGTCATCCAGACGCTGGGTCTGTTCGTCGGTCTCCCGCTCCTGCTGTTCCTGGTCATCACCGGCCTGGTCATGGTCCTGGACAAGTCCAAGGACCGGCAGCCGCGCGTGAGCCGGGACGTGGACGTCAAGGCCAAGGCCTGACGGGGTCCTCTCCCGCCGCGGTCCGTCCGCAGCACGATCCCTCCGAGGGCGCCGACCTCGCCGTACGTACGCGCACAGCCGCCGTACGTGGGCGAGGTGGGCGCCCTGGGTGCGTTGCGGGACCGGAGTTCCGGGCGGCCGCGAGGGCCCTACGCCGGTGCCCCCGGTGACTCCGACGCCCCGGCCAGCAGCTCCCTGAGCAGGCCGGCCAGCTCGCCCGCTCGTTCGGCGTCCAGGCCGGACAGCGCCTGCGTCTGCGCGGCCAGTCCCGCTCCCACCGCCTCGTCGATGAGCCGCAGCCCCTTGCCGGTCAGCGTGACCCTGAGGCCCCGCCGGTCGTGCGGATCCGGCGAGCGGCGCAGCAGCCCCGCGGCCTCCAGCTTGTCCAGCCGCCCGGTCATCCCGCCCGTGGTGAGCATGAGGGTCGCCGAGAGCTGCCGGGGCGAGAGCGTGTAGGGCTCGCCGGCCCGGCGCAGCGTGGCCAGCACGTCGAACTCGCCCCGCGAGATCCCGAACGGCGCGTACGCCTTCTCCATCCGGTCTCCCATCGTCCGCGAGAGCCGGAAGATCCGCCCGAAGACCTCCATCCCCGCGGTGTCGAGATCGGGCCGCACGGCCGCCCACTGGTCGATGATCGCGTCGACGGCGTCCGCGCGCGGTCGGGGGCGTTCAGTCATGGACCGAGTATCCGCCGCCCTACGGTCGACCGCAAGAAAGTAGCTTGACGGTAAGTAACTTGCAGCTAAGCTAATTGCATGGCTGACTCCCGGCGTCCCGCCGCCACCTGGTCCCTGGCCGCCCTCACCGCCCTCGCCCCGGTGTCCTGGGGCACCACCTACGCCGTCACCACCGAGTTCCTGCCGCCCGGGCGGCCCCTCTTCACGGCGCTGGCCCGGGCGCTGCCCGCCGGGCTCCTGCTGCTGGCGATGGCCCGGGTGCTGCCGAAGGGCGCCTGGTGGTGGAAGGCGGCGGTCCTCGGCGCGCTGAACATCGGCGCCTTCTTCCCGCTGCTGTTCCTGTCCGCGTACCGGCTGCCGGGCGGGATGGCGGCGGTCGTCGGCTCGGTCGGGCCGCTGTTCGTCGTGGGACTCTCCGCGCCGCTGCTGGGGCAGCGGCCGACGGGGCGGGCGCTGCTCACCGGGATCGTGGCCGCGTTCGGGGTCAGCCTCGTCGTGCTGAGGGCGGCCGGCGCGCTGGACGGCGCAGGGGTCGCCGCCGCCCTCGCCTCCACCGCCTCGATGTCCACCGGCACCGTGCTGGCCAAGAGATGGGGCCGCCCGGCCGGTGTCGGTCCGCTCGCGCTGACCGGCTGGCAGCTCACCGCGGGCGGCCTGCTGATCGCACCCCTCGCCCTGCTGGCCGAGAGGCCTCCGCCCGCGCTGGACGCCCGCGCCCTCGGCGGCTACGCCTACCTCGCCCTGGCCAACACGGCGCTCGCCTACTGGCTCTGGTTCCGCGGCATCGGCCGGCTCTCCGCCACCCGGGTCACCTTCCTCGGCCCGCTGTCGCCGCTCACCGCCGCCGTGGTCGGCTGGGCCGCCCTCGGACAGGCGCTCACCCCGGTCCAACTGGCCGGCATGGCACTGGCGTTCGGCGCGACGGTGGCGGGACAGCTCGGTCCCGGACGCGGCGGCGGCGCGCGCGGTGGTGCGGCTTCCGGTGTGCGGGCGCGGTGCGGCGGTCCGGGGGCGGACGTCGGCCACGCGGGTTCCCTCGCGGGGCAGCGAGCGGGGGCCGCTCCACCGTCGCCGCGCAGGACCCGTCGGGTACGGCTCGCCGGTCCGGTGCGGGAGGCATGCGTCCGCCAGGAGTGACGGGACGGAGGGCGCAGAGGGAAAGAGGAAGGGGCGCCCGGTCGAGCACCGGGCGCCCCTAGGGCCTCTCGTTTGGATCATGCCGGGCTCGCGGGCCCTGGCACCGTGCCTCGCGGTGTTGTCGTCGGTTGGCAGGGCTCCGCCCTGCCGCCCTCCTCCGCCTTGCGAGGCACGGCACCAGACCCCGCTCCCTGATCCGGCCTGATCCAAACGAAGGACCTTAGTCGTCGTCGGGCCGTGTTACGGCTGGGCCGCCGTGTCCGCCGCCTGGGCCTTCAGGGCGCGCTCGACGCCCGCCCGCGACTCCGAGACCAGCCGGCGCAGCGCCGCGTTCGGCTCGGCCGAGGCCAGCCACTCGTCGGTCTTGCGCAGGGTGTCCTCGGACACCTGGATCGACGGGTAGAGGCCGACCGCGATCTGCTGGGCCATCTCGTGGGAACGGGCGTCCCAGACGTCCTTGACCATCTCGAAGTACCGGTCGGTGTACGGCGCGAGCAGCTCGCGCTGGTCGGTCTGCACGAAGCCCCCGATGACCGCCTCCTGGACGGCGTTCGGGAGCTTGTCGGACTCGACGACCGACGCCCAGGCCTCGGCCTTGGCCTCCTCGGTCGGGCGGGCGGCGCGGGCGGTGGCCGCGTGCCGCTCACCGGCCGCCGTCCTGTCGCGCTCGTACTCGCCCGCGATCTCCGCCTCCTCGAACCGGCCGACGGCCGCCAGCCGCTCCACGAACGCCCAGCGCAGCTCCGTGTCCACGACCAGGCCCTCGATGGTCTGCGAGCCGTCCAGCAGCGACTCGAGCAGGTCGAGCTGCTCCGGCGTACGCGCGGTCGCTGCGAAGGCGCGCGCCCACGCGAGCTGGTGGTCGCTGCCCGCGTCCGCCGCCCGCAGGTGCGCCAGCGTGGCGTCCGTCCAGCGGGTGAGCAGGGCCTCGCGGGTGGCCGGGTCGGCGTACAGGTCGACGGCCAGCTTCACCTGGCGGTGCAGCGACTGCACCACACCGATGTCGGACTCCTTGCCGATCCCGGACAGCACCAGGGACAGGTAGTCGCGGGTCGGCAGCTCCCCGTCCCGGGTCATGTCCCAGGCCGACGCCCAGCACAGGGCCCGCGGCAGCGAGGACTCGAAGTCGCCCAGGTGCTCGGTGACGACGGCCAGCGATCCCTCGTCCAGGCGGACCTTGGCGTACGACAGGTCGTCGTCGTTGAGCAGGATCACCGCGGGGCGGCGCCGGCCGGCCAGCTGCGGCACGGCGGTCAGCTCGCCGTCCACGTCCAGCTCGATCCGGCCGTCCGCGGCGCGCACCAGCTTGCCGCTCGCCTCGTCGAGGTCGTACAGGCCGATCGCGATCCGGTGCGGGCGCAGGGTGGGCTCGCCCTTGGCGCCGGCCGGCAGGGCGGGGGCCTCCTGGCGGACGGCGAAGGAGGTGATGACCCCCGCCTCGTCCGTCTCGATCTCCGGGCGCAGGATGTTGATGCCGGCCGTCTCCAGCCACTTCTTCGACCAGGTCTTCAGATCGCGCCCGGAGGTCTCCTCCAGCGCGCCGAGCAGGTCGGACAGGCGCGTGTTGCCGTAGGCGTGCCGCTTGAAGTACGCCTGCACGCCCCGGAAGAACTCGTCCATGCCGACGTAGGCGACGAGCTGCTTGAGGACGCTCGCGCCCTTGGCGTAGGTGATGCCGTCGAAGTTGACGAGGACGTCGTCCAGGTCACGGATGTCCGCCATGATCGGGTGGGTGGACGGCAGCTGGTCCTGCCGGTACGCCCAGGTCTTCATGGAGTTGGCGAACGTGGTCCACGAGTGCGGCCAGCGCGAGCCGGGGGCGTACGCCTGGCAGGCGATGGAGGTGTACGTGGCGAACGACTCGTTCAGCCACAGGTCGTTCCACCACTCCATGGTGACCAGGTCGCCGAACCACATGTGGGCCAGCTCGTGCAGGATGGTCTCGGCGCGCATCTCGTACGCCGCGTCGGTCACCTTGGACCGGAAGACGTACTGGTCGCGAATGGTGACCGCGCCCGCGTTCTCCATCGCGCCCGCGTTGAACTCCGGCACGAAGAGCTGGTCGTACTTCTCGAACGGGTAGGCGTAGTCGAACTTCTCCTGGAACCAGTCGAAGCCCTGCCGGGTGACCTCGAAGATCGCGTCCGCGTCGAGGAACTCGGCGAGGGAGGGCCGGCAGTAGATGCCGAGCGGGACCGACTGGCCGTCCTTCTCGTACACGCTGTGGACGCTGTGGTACGGGCCGGCGATCAGCGCGGTGATGTACGTCGAGATGCGCGGCGTCGGCTCGAACACCCAGACGTCTTCCTGCGGCTCGGGCGTCGGCGAGTTGGACACCACCGTCCAGCCCTCGGGCGCCTTCACGGTGAACTGGAAGGTGGCCTTCAGGTCCGGCTGCTCGAAGGAGGCGAAGACCCGTCGGGCGTCCGGTACCTCGAACTGGGTGTAGAGGTAGGCCTGGTCGTCGACCGGGTCGACGAAACGGTGCAGACCCTCACCGGTGTTGGTGTACGCGCAGTCCGCGACGACCCGCAGGATGTTGCGGCCCGCGAGCAGGCCCGGCAGGGCGATCCGGGAGTCCGCGAAGACCTCGGCGGGGTCCAGGGAGTCGCCGTTGAGGGTCACCTCGTGGACGGCCGGGGCCACCAGGTCGATGAAGGATGCGGCGCCTTCCTCGGCGACGTCGAAGCGCACCGTGGTCACGGACCTGTAGGTGCCTCCCCCACTCTCAGCTCCGTTCGAGCGGGTGGGACCCCCACCCTGCGCGCCGGAGAGGTCGAGATCGATCTCGTACGAGTCAACGGTGAGCAGCTTCGCCCGCTGCTGCGCCTCTTCGCGAGTCAGGTTTGTGCCAGGCACGCGGTCATCTCCTCGTGATGTGTGGATTGCGCCATCTTTCCACGTGACCCGGGCGGAAGGCGACGACCGGAACCCGCCGGTGACCGGGGCGGTGGAGCGCGAGTCTGGGGGCATGACGACAGTGAGCGGAACGACGGGATACAGCGCACGTGCCATCGCCCCGGCGGTGCTGGCGCGGCTGCGGGAGCGGGACGACGCCGGACGCCCGGCGGCCCCGTACACCGACGAGGAGGGCGGCGCGCCTCTGCGCTGCTGCCTGCGCAGGAGCGAGCCGGGGGAGCGGATCGCGCTGGTCTCCTACGCCCCGCTGCGGCGCTGGGCGGCGGAGACGGGCGCCGCCCCGGGCGCGTACGACGAGCAGGGGCCGGTCTTCATCCACGCGCGGGAGTGCGCGGGGCCGGCCGGCGAGAGCCGTCCGTTCAGCAACGCCCACCGTGTGGTCCGGCGCTACGGCGCCGACGGGCGCATCCTGGGCGGGCGGCTGGTCGGTGAGGGCGCCGCCCGGTTCGACGCGGCCTTCGCGGAAGCGTTCGACGACCCGGCCGTGGCGCTCGTCCACGTCCGGGCCGTCGAGTACGGCTGCTTCCTCTACGAGGTGCGCAGGGGCCAGTGACTAGCCCTTCAGCTCCGCCGCCACCAGCTCCGCGATCTGCACCGCGTTCAGGGCCGCGCCCTTGCGGAGGTTGTCGTTGGAGATGAACAGGGCCAGGCCGTTGTCCACCGTTTCGTCGCGGCGGATCCGGCCGACGTAGGACGGGTCCTGTCCGGCCGCCTGGAGCGGCGTCGGGATGTCGGAGAGGGCGACGCCGGGGGCACCGCCCAGCAGCTCGGTCGCGCGCTCCACGCCGAGCGGGCGGGCGAAGCGGGCGTTGACCTGGAGGGAGTGGCCGGTGAAGACGGGCACGCGCACGCAGGTGCCGGACACCTTCAGCTCCGGGATCTCCAGGATCTTGCGGGACTCGTTGCGGAGCTTCTGCTCCTCGTCGGTCTCGTTCAGGCCGTCGTCGACGAGGTTGCCCGCGAGGGGGAGCACGTTGAAGGCGATCGGGCGCTTGTAGACGGACGGCTCGGGGAAGTCCACGGCCGCGCCGTCGTGGGTCAGCCGGTCGGCCTCCGCGACGACCTTCATGGTCTGGCCGTGCAGCTCGGCGACGCCCGTGAGGCCCGATCCGGACACCGCCTGGTAGGTGGCGACGACCAGCGCCGTGAGGCCCGCCTCCGCGTGCAGCGGCTTGAGAACCGGCATCGCGGCCATCGTCGTGCAGTTCGGGTTGGCGATGATGCCCTTGGGGCGGTCGGTGATCGCGTGCGGATTCACCTCGGACACCACCAGCGGTACATCCGGGTCCTTGCGCCACGCCGAGGAGTTGTCGATCACCACGGCGCCCTGCGCGGCGACCTTCTCCGCCAGCGCCCTGGAAGTCGCGCCGCCCGCCGAGAACAGCACGATGTCCAGGCCGGTGTAGTCCGCGGTGGCGGCGTCCTCCACCGTGACCCCGTCGAGGACCGAACCCGCCGATCGGGCCGAGGCGAACAGGCGCAGCTCGGTGACCGGGAAGTCGCGCTCCGTGAGGATCCCGCGCATGACCGTGCCGACCTGACCGGTGGCTCCGACGATTCCGATCCTCACGGTGACTCCTTCTGCTCATTCACTCTGCGTACGCGGTACGCGCAGGACGGTTCCATCATGCGTCTGTCCTGGGTCCGTCTGTCCAATCATTGCCCACGGAGTGGGACGGCCCGGTGGACGGGCCGCACCGGAAACGCAAGGGGGCGGGCTCCGTATGGAGCCCGCCCCGCCGTCACGTTCCGGAGGTGGAGACCGCCGTTACTGGACGACCTTGCCGATCTTCACGCTGCCGAGGCCCGCGGCGGTGCCACGGGTGTTCAGCACCTGCACCTCGCCGAAGAACTCGCGGCCCGCGGGGGCCGGCTGGTTCGCGACGACGTCGGCGGAGATCTGCGCAGTGCCGTTCGGGGCGAGGGTGTACACCTTCGACTCGTCGACCTTGACCGAGCCGAGCGCCGCCGAGTAGTACACGTCCCGGTAGTCGTAGGCCGTGGTGCCGGCCGGCACCGAGTAGGCGTCGATCAGGACGGTGTACGTGCCCGCGGCGGGCTTGGCGATGGAGACGGACTCCTCCGAGCCGCCCGCGGCCGAGTAGGCGACGCGCGTGCCGGCGGCGTTGTACACGTACAGGTCCAGGTCGGCACCGGCGTCCGAGACGTTGCCGATGGCGACGTCCAGGCGCTCCGCACCGGCCGGCACGACGATGGTCATCGTCTGCTCCTCGCCGTCACGGATGCCGGGACGGTCCGACTTCGACGAGCCCAGCGAGCCGCCCTTGAGCTGGGCGTCAAGACCGGCGAGCTTGTTCGTCAGCGTCCAGGACACGGGGGTCGGCGTACCGGCCTTCGCCTCGTCGACCGTCTGCACCGCGGGGCTGAAGTCCAGGCCGTACACGGCCGCGTTCAGCTTGTACGGGTTGTCAAGGAGCGGCGAGGTACGACGCGCCTCGACCTCGATCTCCCAGACGCCCGGCATCGGCTTGGCGTACGAACGAACGTCCGGACGGCAGGTGTTGGCCGGGTTGTTGTAGTTCGGGTAGCAGTACGGGGTCGAGGTGTTGTCCACCGGGGTGCCGTACGGGTGGATCGCGATGAAGCGGGTCTGGCTGCCGTCCTTGAGGCCGCTCATCGAGACCTCGAGGGTCTTCGCGCCCTCGGGGACCGTCACGAAGTACGACTCGGTGCTGTTGCGCTGCGCCACACCCGACACCGAGTAGGTGTAGGACGGCTTGGCGATGTCCGTGGCGACGACCACGGTCAGCATGATCTGCTTGTCCACACCCTCGGTGCGGTTGTCGTCGACCTCGAGGATCGCGCTGTGCACGCCGGCCGAACCGGGACGCGCCTCGATCTTGACCGTCACCGGCTTGTTCAGCGGCAGCGAGACCTCGTGCGAGCCGACGATCTTGAAGGTGCCGTCGTCGTTCTTCAGGCTCAGGTGGTGCTTGACCGAACCGGCCGCGCCCGTCGTCCGGGTGACCTGGACGTCGTAGGTCTTCTTCTGGCCCTTCTTCAGACCGCCCTCGCGGTCGTACAGACCGGTGCCGAAGTCCGGCGTGGCAAGCGCCCAGGACAGCGAGGTGCTGACCGGGGCCTTGACCGTGTACTCGTGCGCCGAGGCGCCCTTCTCGATCGACTTCCAGGCCTTGACGATGTCCATCAGGCCGGCGCCCTCGCTGTGCGGCTGCTCGCCCTTGATGTGCTGGGCGGTCGAGGTCAGCGCGGTGCGGAGCTTCGCCGGGGGCAGGTCGATGTGCTTCTGCTTGGCCGCCGACAGCAGCAGCGCGGACGCGCCGGCCGCCTGCGGGGAGGCCATCGAGGTGCCCTGGAGCATCGAGTAGCCGGCCGGCAGCGAGTAGCCGGCCTCGGCGACCGGGCCGCCGGGCAGCCAGGTCTGGGTGGTGTTGATGGCCGCACCGGGCGCCGAGATGATCGGCGCGAAGCCGCCGTCCTCACGCGGACCGCGCGAGGAGAACGGCATCATCGAGTACGACTTGTTCACCACGGAGCCGTAGTTGGCGGCCCAGGTCTCCTTGGAGATGGTCGCGCCGACCGAGATGACCTTGTCGGCCAGGCCGGGGTCGCCGATGGTGTTCAGACCCGGACCGCTGTTGCCCGCCGAGATGACGAGCTGCACGCCGTAGGTGTCGATGAGCCGCGTGTAGAGCTGCGCGCGGGCGTTGTTGCCGTCGTTGAGCGCCGGCAGGCCGCCGATCGACATGTTGACGATGTCCACGCCGCGGTTGACGACGAGGTCGATCATGCCCTCGGTGAGCGCGACGTTGGTGCAGCCGCCGTTCCAGTTGCAGGCCCGGGAGGAGACGATCTTCGCGCCCGGGGCGGCGCCGTTCATCTTGCCGCCGAACAGGCTGTTGGCGGCGGTGATGCCGGCGACGTGCGTGCCGTGCTCGGACTCGATCACGCCGATGTTGACGAAGTCGGCCTTCTTGCCGACCCAGGACCCGCCGTAGGGGTCCATCGCCACGTCCTTGCGGATCTCCACGACGAACGGGATGCGCATGTCCGCGCCGGTCGCGGGGTCCTTCTTGTCCTGGCCGAAGTAGCCGACCTGGTAGCCGTCCTTGTACGGCTTCATCGGAACGTCGTCCGTGAAGTCGTTGTTGTTGTTCAGGTCGACGCGGACGGTGCCGTTCGCCGGGTCGTACAGGACGCCCCAGACGCTGGTGGTCCTGCCGTCGCGGTCCAGGTCGCCGTCGGCGTCGCCGCCCTTGGTGGCGGACTCGCTGAAGGTGTTGAACAGGAAGTTGCCCGCAGGCGCCTTCCAGGTCTTGCCGCCCGCGGTGAACTGGGGGCCCGTGACGCCGGTGGTCATCGGGCGCCAGGTGCCGTCGCTGTCGACGATCGGGTCGGTGGCGGTGACCCAGTCGACGATCTTGCGCTCGCCGGTGGTGGTCTTCTGGAGGGCGGGGTGGCCCAGGTCGACACCCGAGTCGAGGACGCCGATGGTCACGCCGCGGCCGTCCGCCTTCGGGTTCTTCTTCACGAAGTCGACGGCGCCCGTCTCGAAGGACGGGTTGTACGGGTTCTCGGCAGGGGTGTTCTTGTCCGGCGCCGGGTAAGTTCCCTTGTCCTTGCCCTTGCCCTTGTCCTTGCCCTCGGGGGAGTCCGCCTCGGGCCGCGGGTCGTCGAGCGGGATGTCCTGCTTGAGGTCGATGGCCTGCACTGAGGACAGCTTCGCGGCGGCGGCGATCGCCGAGTCCGCCTTGCCCGTCGGCACGGTGGCGCGGACGTAGCCGAGCTTGTCGTAAGTGCGGCCCACGGCGCCGCCGTCGACCGCGTTCAGCTGCTTGGCGACCTGCGCGGTCTGGCCGGGCTCGGTCGCGATCATCATGGTGACGTTCTTGGCGCCCTCGGCCTTGGCCTCGGCGAGCAGTTCGGCACCGGCCGAACCGAGTTTGTCGCCCGCCGGCTTGACGGCCGGGTCGGTGGACGCGGGGCCGTCCTGGGCGACGGCCAGAGGTATCGGGCCGGCCACGGAGAGCGCGGCCACCACGCCGGCGGCCATGGCGATACGGGCCAGGCGTCTCGCGCTCGTGAGCGGTGCGCGCTGGGGGTCGGGGGTCATCGGCATCCCTTGCAGGTAAAGGAACCAAGCGAGGTGCGATCGGGGTCGATCGCGATCGTCCGAATTTCGGAGTCGGATGATCGCTCAGCTTTACCTAAAGGAAAGATGTTTGACGAGAGTTGGTCCTGACAGGATGGACGCATGGCGTACTTCCGCCATGCGCCACGAGGGGCATAGGGGCCCAAACCGTGGCGCTTCTCCCGGTGGCGCGGGCGTGCAACCGCCCCTGTGTTCACGGGCGTTCACCCTGCGTCGCACCGGGCCCGCGGACCTCGCCGATTCGCTACGGACAGCCCCCTTCCTGCCGTAACGTCCCCCCATGAATCAGGAGTTGAGGGTGGCGGCCTACGCCGTGTGTGTACGGGACGGACGGCTGCTGCTGGCCCGCTGGGTGGCGGGCGACGGCACCCGGCGGTGGACCCTGCCCGGCGGTGGCATGGAGCACGGCGAGAACCCCTACGACACCGTCGTGCGCGAGGCCGAGGAGGAGACCGGCTACACCGTCGAACCGGTCGCCCTTCTGGGCCTGGACTCCGTCCGCCGCCACTACCCGCGCCCCCAGGGCGCCCAGGCCGACTTCCACGGCCTGCGCATCCTCTACGAGGCCCGTGTCACCGGCGGCGAACTGCGCCACGAGACGGCCGGCTCCACCGACCGGGCGGCCTGGCACCCCCTGCCCGCGGTGTCCGCCCTCCCCCGGGTGGGCCTGGTCGACGTGGGCCTCCACCTGTGGCACGCCCGCCCGCCGGCGGGAAACCCCGCCTGACGGACGAGGAGGGGCCGCCGGATCGGAATCCGGCGGCCCCTCCTCTCCCCTCCTGGTGCGTCCCCGGTGGACGTCCGGTCACTACCGGGGGAGCGCGACCACGTATGCGGCCGGGTCGCGGTCGGTGGCCGCCATCAGGGCGGTGCGGACGACCGTCGCCTGCTGCTCCAGGGACTCGCGCAGCTTTCTGGGGGTCAGGTGGACGACCGTGATGCCCAGTCGTTCCAGGTGCTCGCGCTTGCCGGTGTACTCGGAGACCACAGCCTCGTCGTCCGGCCGGCCCCCTTGGCGGTGGGCGCGGGTGTCCAGCTCCAGCGCGACCGCCTGCTCCGGCCAGTACGCGTCCACGCCGCCGAGCAGCGGGCCGCCCGGCAGCCGCAGGTCGACGTTCCAGACCGGGTCCGGCAGGCCGTGCTCACGCACCATCCGGTACAGCCGGTCCTCCGCGAGCGCCCGCCCCTCGGCCAGCAGCAGGTCCACCGCGTCCACCACGTGCGGCCGGCTCAGCAGCCCGGCCCCGGCCAGCTCGCGGACCACGGCGGACGGCTCGCAGTACCCTCCGCGCACCGCCTCGGTCAGCAGCCGCCGTACCGTGCCCGCGTCGGACAGACCGGCCACCGCGTCCGCCAGGGCGCGCGGCACCGGGGCCACCGGCAGGCCCGTGACCGCCTCGGCGGCGGGCAGGCCGGCCGTGCGGACGATCCGTGCGCAGCCGGCCGAGCGCAGCCGCCGGCCGCGTTCCACCAGGACGTCGATCTTCTCCAGCGCCGGCAGACCGGGCGACGCGTCCAGTCCGTGCAGGGTGAGCGCCGCGAGACCGGTGACCATCGCCTCCGCGTACACCGGCCGGTGCGGGCCCTGGGCGGTCGGCTGCGCCGGCACCCCGGCGGCCGCGCGAGGGAGCGGTCCGCGCGCCGCGTACAGGAGCACCGCGTGCAGCCGTTCCTCACTGGTCGGTGGGCCCGGATGGAGCAGGAACACCCCCGGCAGGAACTCCTGCCAGGGCCCGCCGGCGTGGCACCGTGCGGCGGCCTCGGCCGCCGACACTCCGTGCTCGCGCAGCTGAGCGGTGGTCAGGACCCGGCGCGGGGCCTCGGCGAGGTGGTGCAGGGGGCGGGGGGAGAGCGGGGTTTCGTGGTTCATGTCCGGCACGTTTCCCGCACCGTGTGCGGCCGTTAACCGCTGTTACACGCCCGTTGGCAAATCTGGACAAGTTCGCCCTAAAGGACGGTTGTTCGGATGCCGAAAACCCCTGGTCCCCTCGCGGGTGGACCAGGGGTTACGGCAGGCCGGGCACGCATCTTGTAACAGTTACCGCACGCCCGACCCTTGGCCAGAACCACGTGTCAGTCGGAGGACGTTCCGGCCGCCGCGTCGCACTCCTGTCCGCGCAGCGCACGGGCCAGGTCGTCCCGGGCCTCCAGCACCAGGCGGCGCAGCGCGGGAGCGGCCCCCTCGTGCGCGGTGAGCCACGTGTCGGCCGCCCGCAGGGTCTCCGGCGAGTCCTGCAGCGCCGGGAACAGCCCCCGCACGACGTCCATGCCGATCTGGATGGACCGCTCGGTCCACACCCGCTCGATCGCCTCGAAGTACCTCGGCGCGTACGGCGCGAGCAGCTCCCGCTGGGAGGACTGCCCGAAGCCCGCGATCGTCGCCTCCACCAGCGCGTTCGACAGCGCGTCCGAGTCCACCACCTGCTCCCAGGCCCGCGCCTTGACGGCGGCCGAGGGCCGCGCGGCCAGGCAGCGCACCTGGTGCCGCTTGCCGGAGGCGGTGTCGTCCCGGGCGAGTTCGGCGGCGAGCGCCTTCTCGTCCGCCACCCCGTGCGCCGCCAGCGGCTCCAGGAACGCCCAGCGCAGCTCCTGGTCCACCTCCAGGCCGGCGATCTCCTCCGCGCCGTCCAGCAGACCCTTCAGCAGCTCCAGGTCGTTCGGCGCCGAGGCCGCCGTGGCGAAGAAACGCGCCCACGCGAGCTGGTGCTCGCTGCCCGGCTCGGCCTGCCGCAGCTCGGCCAGCGCACCCTCGGCCAGCGCCCGCCCGCCCGTCTCCCGCCACTGCGGCGCCGCGTAGTTCACCAGCGCGGACTCCGCCCAGGCGTGCAGCATCTGGAGCACGCCGATGTCGGTCTCCCGGCCGGCGAAGCGCAGCACCAGGCCGACGAAGTCCCGCGCCGGCAGCAGCGCGTCCCGGGTCAGGTTCCACAGCGCCGACCAGCACAGCGCGCGGGCCAGCGGATCGGTCAGGCCACCCAGGTGCTCCCGCAGCGTCGCCAGCGAGGTCTCGTCGAAGCGGATCTTGCAGTAGGTCAGGTCGTCGTCGTTGACCAGCACCAGATCGGGCGCGTCCGCACCCGCCAGCTCGGACACCACCGTACGGGCGCCGGCCACGTCGGTCTCGGCGCGCGCGTACCGCTCCAGCGCACCCACCTGGGAGCGCTGGTACAGGCCCACCGCCACCCGGTGCGGGCGCAGCTCCGGGTGGTCCGCCGGGGCAATGACAGAGGCCTCCTGGAGCACGGCCAGCTCCTCGATCCGGCCGTCGGCGCCCAGCACCACCTGCGGGGTCAGCGAGTTGACCCCGGCCGTCTGGAGCCACGACCGCGCCCACGCGCCCATGTCCCGGCCGCTGGTCTCCTCCAGCACCGCGAGCAGGTCGCCCAGCCGGGTGTTGCCGTAGGCGTGCCGCTTGAAGTAGCGCCGCGCGCCCTCCAGGAAGGCGTCCTGGCCGACGTACGCCACCAGTTGCTTGAGCACCGAGGCGCCCTTGGCGTAGGTGATGCCGTCGAAGTTCAGCTTGGCGTCCTGCAGGTCGCGGATGTCCGCGGTGACCGGGTGCGTGGAGGGCAGCTGGTCGGCGCGGTACGCCCACGCCTTGCGGCGGTTGGCGAAGGTGATCCAGCCGTCGGTGAAGCGGGTCGCGCCGACCAGCGAGAACGAGCCCATGAAGTCGGCGAAGGACTCCTTCAGCCACAGGTCGTCCCACCACTCCATGGTGACCAGGTCGCCGAACCACATGTGCGCCATCTCGTGCAGGATCACATTGGCCCGGGCCTCGTAGGAGGCCTGCGTGACCTTCCCGCGGAAGATGTACTCCTCCCGGAAGGTGACCAGGCCCGGGTTCTCCATCGCGCCGAGGTTGTACTCGGGCACGAACGCCTGGTCGTACTTGCCGAACGGGTACGGGTAGTCGAAGTGGTCGTGGAAGAAGTCCAGGCCCTGCTTGGTGACCAGGAAGACGTCGTCGGCGTCGAAGTGCTTGGCGAGTCCCTTGCGGCACAGCGCGCCCAGCGGGATCTCCAGCCTCGTACCGTCCTCGAACACCCGCTCGTAGGAGTCCGTCACGTGGTGGTACGGACCCGCGACCACGCAGGTGATGTACGTCGAGATCGGCTTGGTCTCGGCGAACCGCCACACCTGGTCGTGCCGCTCGCCGGCCCCGTTGCTCCACACCGTCCAGTCCTCGGGCGCCCGCACCTCGAAGCGGAACGGCGCCTTGAGGTCGGGCTGCTCGAAGTTGGCGAAGACCCGGCGGGAGTCGGCGGGCTCGTACTGCGTGTAGAGGTAGACCTCGCCGTCCTCCGGGTCGACGAAGCGGTGCAGGCCCTCGCCGGTGCGCGAGTAGGCGCACTGCGCGTCCACGACCAGCTCGTTGTCGGCGGCCAGATCCTCCAGGAGGATCCGGGAGCCGTCGAAGACCTCGCTGGGGTCGAGGTCCCTGCCGTTGAGCGAGACGGCGGTGACGCTCGGCGCGAGCAGGTCGGCGAAGCTCGACGCGCCCGGCTCGTTGCAGCGGAACCGGATGGCCGTCACGGACCGGAACGTCCGCGGACCGTCCCCGGTGTCCTCGCCCACCGCGGACCGCACGTCCAGGGACACCTCGTACCCGTCGACGGACAGCAGGGCGGCCCGCTCCCGGGCCTCGTCGCGGGACAGATTCTCACCGGGCACAGGCGGCACTCCCTCGGATGTTTTCACGATGTGGACAGCATCGATCCTGCCATGCGGATATGCGGCGCGGCAGCCGGGAATGCCGTGCCCGACCGTCGATGTTGGCAGTTCAACGACCCTTTACCGAGGAGAGCCATGTCCGAGACCGCCTCCGCCGCGACCCCGTCGTCCGGCAAGACTCCCGTCGACTTCTGGTTCGACCCGCTGTGCCCCTGGGCCTGGATGACGTCCCGGTGGGTGCTGGAAGTGGAGAAGGTGCGGGACATCGAGGTCCGCTGGCACATCATGAGCCTCGCGGTGCTCAACGAGCCGAAGCTGGACGAACTGCCCGAGGAGTACCGGGAGCTGCTGACCACCAAGGCGTGGGCGCCGGTGCGCGTGGTCACCGCGGCCTGGCAGAAGCACGGCCAGGACGTCCTCGGCCCGCTCTACACCGCGCTCGGCACCCGCTTCCACAACCGCGGCGAGGGGCCCACCCGCGAGGCCCTCGTCGCCGCGCTCGAGGAGGTGGGCCTGCCCGCCGACCTGATCGACTACGCCGACCAGGAGAACTTCGAGTTCGACGCCGAACTGCGCGCCTCGCACAAGGAGGGCATCGAGAAGGTCGGCCAGGACGTCGGCACCCCGGTCATCGCGGTTCCCGGTCCCGACGGCGAGCAGATCGCCTTCTTCGGCCCGGTCGTCACCCCCACCCCCAAGGGCGAGCAGGCCGCCCGCCTCTGGGACGGCACCCTCGCGGTCGCCTCCGTCCCGGGCTTCTACGAGATCAAGCGCACCCGCACGGTGGGGCCTGACTTCAGCAACCTGTGACCCGTCCGGCAGGCGGAAGCCCCCGCGGGTCGCGTACTCGCGGGGGCCTCTCCCTCTCCGGCCGGCGGTGTTCCGCGCCGTGTCAGCTCCGGGCGCGCCGGCGCTGCCGGAGGTACCCGGCAGCCGCCAGGACCAGCGTCATGCCGCCCGTCGAGTACAGCTGCACCCGGGTGCCGGACTCCACGGCCATCAGGGCGAAGACCGCCGCCATGCCGGCCAGGGCCACCCAGGTGAGCCACGGGAACGCCCACATCCGGACCGTCAGCCTCTCCGGCGCCTCCTGCTCCAGCCTGCGGCGCAGCCGCAGCTGCGAGACGGCGATGAAGATCCAGACGACGAGGATCACCGCGCCGATCATGTTCAGCAGCCAGGGGAAGACGTCGTTGGGGCGCCAGTGGCTCAGCAGCACGCAGACGAAACCGAAGACGGAGCTGGCCAGCACCGCGCGCCGCGGCACCCCGCCGGTGACCCTGGCCAGCGCCTTCGGCCCCTGACCGCGCTCGACCAGCGAGTACGCGATGCGCGAGGAGCCGTAGATGTTGGCGTTCATCGCGCTCAGCAGCGCGACCAGCACCACCACGTTCATCAGCTGACCGGCGCCCGGGATGCCCAGGTGGTCCAGCGCGGCGACGTACGGGCCCTTCCCGACGACCTCCCCCGAGTCCCAGGGGACGAGCGTGACGATCACCGCCATGGAGCCGACGTAGAACAGCGCGATGCGCCACATCGCCGTGCGCACGGCACTCGCCACGCCGCGCACCGGGTTCTCCGACTCGGCGGCCGCGATGGTGACCGTCTCCAGGCCGCCGTAGGCGAAGACCGAGGCGAGCAGGCCGACGACCAGTCCGTGGCCGCCGTGCGGCAGGAAGTCGGTGAGGTTCGAGGCGCCCGGGGAGTCGGTGCCGGGCAGCACGCCCGCGACGGCCAGCACACCGAGGACCAGGAACAGGGTGATCGCGCCGACCTTCAGCGCGGCGAACCAGAACTCGAACTCGCCGAAGTTCTTCACCGCGGCCAGGTTCGTGCCGCAGAACACCACCATGAACAGCGCCACCCACACCCACTCCGGTGTGCCCGGCAGCCAACCGGTGACGATCTTCGCGGCGCCCATGCCCTCCAGACCGACCGCGGTGCACAGCAGCACCCAGAACGACCAGCCCGCGGTGAAACCGGCCCATGGACCGAACGCCCGCTCGGCGTGCGCGGAGAACGAGCCCGACGACGGATACGCCGCCGACATCTCGCCGAGCATCCGCATGACCAGCATCACGAGCGCGCCGGACAGGGCGTAGGCGACGACGATCGAGGGGCCGGCCGCGGCGATGCCCGCGCCAGAGCCGACGAAGAGGCCGGCGCCGATCACACCGCCCAGGGCGATCATCGACAGATGGCGCTGCTTCAGGCCGTGGGACAGGGAGACGTCGTCCGCCTGCGGGGGCGTTTCGACCGTGGTGCTGCTTGGCATGGGGGCGGCTCGTCCGGTTGGGGGGAGGTGCGAAAACTCCCACAGTCTGGGCGGCCGCCCCAGCGCGCCGGAGCGGCCGCTCACGATCCGGACGCGCCGTGTGCGGGGAGTGAGGTGCCGACTACCGGAGCGGGCGACTCGGGCGTTTGGCGGGACCCTACAGTCGCCGTCCCCTCCTCGCACGTGGCGGAAACCGCGCCACCTCAGTGACCGGCATCACGTCCCACCGGGTGTGCGGACCTTTCTTTGTGTGAAACGGACCAAGCGTCCGCTCCCCCCTTGTCGACCGCTGACGGTGATCGCCGCGCCACCGCTGGGATAGCGTCACGCTGTCCCGAACTGCCCTCAACTCGCGGAGTCCCCATGAGCACCGCTGCCGCCACCCCCACCCGTACCGGGGTCGTCCTCGCCGACCTGCTGCCGGCGTCCCGTGTCCGGGACGTGGCCCTCGTGGTGGGCGGCGCCGCGCTCACCGGACTGGCCGCCCAGATCTCGCTGCCCGTGCCGCACTCCCCGGTGCCGGTGACCGGCCAGACCTTCGCGGCGCTGCTCGTGGGCACCTCGCTGGGCGCCGGCCGCGGTCTCGTCGCCCTCGCGCTCTACGTGCTCGCCGGCGCGGCGGGCGTGCCGTGGTTCGCGGGCGGTGCCTCGGGCGCGGGCTCCGTCTCCTTCGGCTACGTCCTCGGCATGCTGCTCGCCGCCACCGTCGTGGGCGCCCTGGCCCGCCGCGGCGGCGACCGCAACGTCTGGCGCACGGCCGGCACGATGGTGCTGGGCACGGCGATCATCTACGCGGTCGGAGTGCCCTACCTGGCCCTGGCCACCGGCATGTCCGCGTCCGCCGCGGTCGCCGCCGGCCTCACCCCGTTCCTGATCGGCGACGCCCTCAAGGCCGCCCTGGCGATGGGCCTGCTGCCCACCGCCTGGAAGCTGGCCGGGAAGTGACCGCACCCTTCCCGGTGCCGTAGTTCTCCGCCGATCCGCGGAAGCCTGCGCAAGAGGCCGGCCGGTGGACGTCGCTCCGTGACGTCCACCGGCCGGCCTCTTCGTCGTTTCCCGTCCCGGCCGTCGTCAGCCGGTGGCGACCTTCTCGGTCTCCTCGTCGGCTTCCTCTGCGGCCGGGGTCGCGGCCGCAGCACGGCCCTTGTCGAGCCTCTGCTTGACGAAGGAGATCGCCAGCACGATGGCCGCGACCAGCATCGACAGCAGTACGGTCTCGCGGCCGTCGTGCTCGGTGTCGGTGAGCATGTAGCCGAAGACGAAGACGATCAGCGCGGCCGCCGCCCACGTCAGATACGGGTACAGCCACATCCTCACGACCAGCTTCTCCGGCGCCTCCCGCTGGATGATCTTCCGCATCCGCAGCTGCGAGAAGCAGATCACCAGCCAGACGAACAGGGCGACCGCGCCGGAGGAGTTGACGAGGAACAGGAACACCGAGTCCGGGAACCTGTAGTTGAAGAACACGGCCACGAAGCCGAACACGACCGAGGAGACGATCGCGGCCATCGGCACACCGCGGCGGGTGGTCCGTGCGAACGCCTTCGGCGCGTCCCCGCGCTCGCCGAGCGAGAAGGCCATCCGGGAGGCCGTGTAGAGGCCGGAGTTGAGACAGGAGAGCACCGAGGTCAGCACGATGAAGTTCATGATCTGACCGGCGTGCGCGATACCGAGGGAGTCGAGGGCGGCGACGTAGGAGCCCTTCTCGCTGATCGACTTGTCGTTCCAGGGCAGCAGGGCGACCACGACGAACACGGAGCCGAGGTAGAAGACGCCGATACGCCAGATGATGCTGTTGGTCGACTTGGTGACGGCGCGCTGCGGGTCCTCCGACTCGCCCGCCGCGAGGGTGGCGATCTCGCTGCCCATGAAGGAGAAGACGACGAGCAGGACACCGGTGAGGATGGCGCCGGGCCCGTTCGGCAGGAATCCGCCGTGGTCGGTGAGGTTGCCGAGCCCCGCCTTGTCGCTGTGCGCGCCGGGCAGCAGGCCGAACACGGCCAGTCCGCCGATGACGATGAACGCGCCGATCGCCACGACCTTGATCCCGGCGAACCAGAACTCGAACTCCCCGTAGGAGCCGACGGAGACGAGGTTGGTGGCGGTCAGCACCACCATGACGATGAGGGCCCAGCCCCACTGGGGCACGGCCGGCACCCATTCGGAGAGGATCTTGGCGCCCGCGGTCGCCTCCACGGCCAGCACGACGACCCAGAAGAACCAGTACAGCCAGCCGATGGAGAACCCGGCCCAGCGGCCGAGCGCCCGGTCGGCGTGCGCGGAGAAGGAGCCCGAGGTGGGGTTGGCGGCGGACATCTCGCCGAGCATGCGCATCACGAGGACGACGAGCGTGCCGACGAGGGCGTAGGACAGGAGGATGCCCGGTCCGGCGGTGGCGATGGCGGAGCTGGAACCGACGAAGAGGCCGGCGCCGATGACGCCGCCGATCGCGATCATCGACAGATGGCGGTTCTTGAGCCCGGCCTGGAGCCCCGAACTAGTCATGGACGGAAATTCCTTTGCTCTGGTGGAGCGGTCCCCCGCACGAGCGGTGTACGGGATGGTCCAGTGAATCGGAGGCATTGGAATCCGTGAACCTTCGAAATGTAATTGTTACTTGAGGTTTTTTTGAGGTTTCAAAGGTATAGGTATTTCTTTCTCGCGGGTGTGATAGTGCGCTGACCCGACTCTGCCGCCCGCATTCCGCCGTGTCACACTCGGACCATGCGCGTGTATCTCGGCTCCGACCATGCGGGCTTCGAACTCAAGAACCACCTCGTCGAGTGGCTCAAGGCGGCGGGCCACGACCCCGTCGACTGCGGGCCCCACATCTACGACGCCCAGGACGACTACCCGCCCTTCTGCCTGCGCGCCGCGGAGCGCACGGCCGCGGACCCGGACTCCCTCGGCATCGTGATCGGCGGCTCCGGCAACGGTGAGCAGATCGCCGCGAACAAGGTCAAGGGCGTGCGTGCGGCCCTCGCCTGGAGCGAGGAGACGGCCTCCCTCGGCCGCCAGCACAACAACGCGAACGTCGTCGCGGTGGGCGCGCGCATGCACACCGAGGAGGAGGCGACGAAGTTCGTCGAGACCTTCCTCGGCACGCCCTTCTCCGGCGACGAGCGCCACATCCGCCGCATCGAGATGCTCGAGGCCTACGAGTCGACCGGCGACCTCCCCCCGATCCCGCCCCACCACCCCCAGCAGTAGAACTCCGGGACGCAGCCCCGCCCCCGGGTCCCCCCTTCCACCCACCGAGTCGGGCGGATGGGTGGGAAACGGGGTCCGGGGCAAAGCCCCGGGTCCGGCGCGCCTCCACCCACCGAGACCGGCGGGTGGGCGGGCAAAAAACCACAAGAGAGGACACCCGTGCCGGAGGGGCACACCATCCACCGCCTGGCGCAGGACTACGCCGCCCGCTTCCGAGGCCGGCGGACCACCGTCACCAGCCCCCAGGGCAAGTTCACCGCCGCCCCCCTCCTCACCGGCGCGGAGCTCACCCGCACGGAAGCCCACGGCAAACACCTCTTCCTGCGCTTCCGCGAGAGCGACTGGATCCACATCCACCTCGGCCTCTTCGGCAAGGTCGCCTTCGGCGACGCCCCCGCGCCCCCGCCCACGGACACCGTCCGCCTCCGCCTCGCCAACACGGCCTCGTACGTCGACCTGCGCGGCCCCACCACCTGCGCCCTGATCAACGACGCCGAGAAGCAGGCCGTGCACGACCGCCTCGGCCCCGACCCCCTGCGCCCCGACGCCGACCCGGACCTGGCCTACGCCCGCATACGCCGCAGCCGTACGACCATCGCCGCCCTGCTGATGGACCAGAAGATCGTCGCGGGCGTCGGCAACGTCTACCGCGCCGAGGTCCTCTTCCGGCACCGTGTCGACCCCTACCGCCCCGGCAGCGACGTGACCCCGGCCGAGTGGGACGCCATCTGGGCCGACCTTGTCGCCCTCATGCGCGAGGGCGTCCGCAACAACCGCATCGACACCGTCCGCCCGGAGCACACCCCCGAGGCCATGGGCCGCCCGCCCCGCGTCGACGACCACGGCGGCGAGGTCTACGTCTACCGCCGCACCGCCCTGCCCTGCCACATCTGCGGCGCGGACATCCGCACCGCCGGCCTGGCCGCCCGCAACCTGTTCTGGTGCCCCACCTGCCAGCAGCCCGCGAGGGCCGGATGAGACGGCCGTCTCAGAACCCGTGCGGCAGCCACGGCGCCACCGCCGAGCCGAACGCCACCGACACCGGGGCCAGCATCCCGGGCCGCAGCTCCCGTACCCGCCCGGCCGCCGCCAGCCCGGCCAGCGGCACGCCGCCGAGATAGGCCGTTCCCAACTCCCGTACAGACAGGGAGAGTTCCGCCGCGTCCGAGGTGCGTTCGCAGGAGGCACCCTTCGGGTCCCCGGTCAGCCGCCACCGCCCTGCGTTCCAGGGGCAGAAGTCGTCCGCCACCTCCAGCACCACGTCCACCGGCGTCTGGTAGGTCCGCGCGGCGAGCGCCGCCCCCACGTCCACGAGCCGTACGTACAGCGAGTCCTTCAGCCGCGGCCGGCACCGCCGGATGTCGGACACCAGGTACTGCCAGGCGTCGTCGACCGGCTGCCCCCGCACGGTCAGCGTCGAGGTCAGGTCGATGCCGAACAGGAAGCGCCACAGCGCCGCGTCGCTCGCCGGGTCCAGCGCGGCCAGGTCCCTGAGCTGCACCGTGCCCTCCGGCCCGCCGACGCCCCAGCCGGACTTGACGCGATAGCGGGCGTACCCCGTGATCTCGCCGGCCCGCTCGGCGACCACGCACTGCAGCGGCGAGGCACCGTCCCGGGCGCTCTCCGGATCGAGCAGCGCCACCCGCTCCCAGCCGGGCTGCCGGGCCAGCATGCCGGGCCGCCCGGGCACCAGCCGCGCGTAGACCGCCTCGCAGTCGTCCAGCGCGTCGGCGGGCGCCGCGAACCGCAGGCGTACGTCGTCCGTGCCGGCCGGGACCGTCAGACCGGCCCGGCCGGTGTCGATCTCGGCGGCGAGCTGGAAGGTCGCCGCGCCGTACCCGAAGCGGCCGTAGATCGCGGGCTCGGAGGCGGTCAGCACCGCCAGCGGCTCGCCCCAGGAGCGCACGTCGTCCAACTGCCGCCGCATCATGGACGTCAGCACACCGCGCCTCCGGTGCGTGGCGGCCACGCTCACCATCGTGACGCCGGCCGCCGGCAGCAGGTCGCCGCCCGGCACGGTGATCCGGAAGCTGAACGCCCCCGCCGTGCCCACGCACGTGTCCCCGTCCCAGACACCCAGCGAACGGTCGAGCTCGGTCAGGGCGTTCCAGACCTCCCGCTCCTCGTCCAGCTCCGGCATCCCTCCGAAGGCGCGGATCAGGTTGTCGTACCAGGGGCTCCACTCGTCGCGTCGCAGCACCCTCGGCCCGGTCGCATGCTCAGTCGCCATGCGCCATGCCTACCAGCGCGCAACGGAACGGGCGAACGAATTTCGTCCAGGTGGCAGCGCGACGGCCGCCGGTGAAGTTCACTGTGAATCCGAGCCTCGGACGGGGGACAAGTGGGACCTCCCGTGCCAAGCGTCAGGTCGGATGGATAGGGTCCCCAACTAATGGCAGCAGGACGACAGCGGCGCGCGGAAGCCGAGACGTTCACGGCCCGGTTGAAGATGCAGTGGCACCGGGCCCGAGTCGGCGTGCGCAGAGCCGCCGTCGACTACTTCCGCGGGGACGGCTCGGACTGGATCGCGCTCGGCGGTCTGCTGCTGACCATCCCGCTGATCCTGGCGCTGACGCTCGCCAACTCGGTGTGGTTCTCGCCGGTCGCGCTGGTGCTGCCCATCGTCGCCGGCGGGCTGCTGCTGCGCCCGGCGAGCCTGCTCGGCCTGTACGCCGCCGCGGCCACGGCGCTGATCGTGGAGTCGGTGCGGCTCGGGCCGTACACCGAGGGACCGTCCCGGGTGACCCCGGGCGTGGTGCTCGTGGTCGCCGCCTGCGGCTTCTTCGGGCTGATCATCGCCCAGTTCCGCAGCCGGGTCGGCGTGCCCTGGCGGCGCGGCGGCACCATGCTGTTCGACCTGCGTGAGCGCATCCGCGTCCAGAGCAAGCTGCCGCAACTGCCCGGCGGCTGGCACCACGAGATGGCGCTGCGCCCGGCCGGCGGCCAGTCCTTCTCCGGCGACTTCGTGGTCGCCGCCCGTACGAACGGCGGCCGCACCCTGGAGGTCGTGCTCACGGACGTGTCCGGCAAGGGCATGGACGCGGGCTCGCGGGCGCTGCTGCTGTCGGGCGCGTTCGGCGGTCTGCTCGGCAGCCTGCCCCCGCACGCGTTCCTGCCCGCCGCCAACGGCTATCTGCTGCGCCAGGACTGGGACGAGGGCTTCGCGACCTCCATCCATCTGGTGCTGGACCTGGACTCCGGCGACTACGAGCTGTACTCCGCGGGGCACCCGCCGGGCCTCCAGCTCAGCGCGGGCAGCGGCCGCTGGGAGGAGAAGGCCGCCGAGGGCCCGCTCCTCGGCGTGTACGGCGGCGCCCAGTTCGACCCGGTCAAGGGCTCCCTGCGCGCCGGGGACGTCCTGATGCTGTTCACGGACGGCCTGGTGGAGACGTCGGACCGGGACATCGTCGAGGGCATCGACCGCCTCACGGGCGAGGCCGACCGCTATGTCGCCGGCGGCTTCCACGGTGCCGCCTGGCACCTGATCGAGGCGGTGGCGAAGGACGTCAACGACGACCGCGCCCTGCTCCTGATCTGCCGCGAGGGCCCCACGGCGCTCGTGGCACGCTGACACACTGGGCATGTGACCGGCACACCCCGCACCCCGCGCACCCTGTCCCTGGCCGAGGTCGAGACCGTGGCCAGGGCCGCTCACGAGGGGCAGACCGACAAGGCGGGCCGGCCCTACGCCGAGCACCTGAGGGCCGTCGCCGAAGGCGTGCGCTCCCGGGGCGGTGACGGCGAACAGATCGCGGCGGCCTGGCTGCACGACTCCGTGGAGGACGGCGTCCTGTCCGAACGGTGGCTGTGCGAGGCCGCGCTGAGCCGCCGTACGAAGGACATCGTGCGCGCGGTCACCAAGCGGGCGGGGGAGGAGCCGGAGGCGTACGCGCGGCGGATCCTCGCCACGCCCGGGGCGTTGCTGGTGAAGGAGGCGGACCTGGCGCACAACGCCGACCCGGCCCGCCTCGCGGTCCTCGACGAGGCCACCCGCACCCGGCTGACCGGGAAGTACGCGCGGATGCGTGCACTCCTCGGTCTCCCGGACGGTCCCCTCAGGCGCTGACCGAGCCGGCCTTTGCCGGCTGCGGCCGCTGTGCCTCCCGGCGCTCGCGGGCCTGCTCGCCCGCGTCCTGCCGGAAGGCCCACTTCATCTCCGGTTCCATCACGCAGCGGAAGACCCGCCGCACGGGTCCCGTGCACAGCAGGGTGACGACCGACGCCGCCAGGACGGCGACGAGGATCTCGCCGAGCGGGCCGTGCAGCCAGGCATGGTCGAACCAGCCCTGGTAGTCGGCGCCCTTCAGTACGAAACCGTGCAGCAGATAGCCGTACAGCGTGCCCGCGCCGAGCGCCGTGAACCACGTCCGGCGGCCCGGCACCCAGGCGAAGAAGCAGGCGGTCAGAACCAGCGAGCAGCCGAACAGCGCCAGCGTCATCACCGGGCCGACCCACCAGGGAGCGGCCAACGACTGTGCCGCGTCACGGTGGTAGAACCAGTCGGAGTTCATCCGCGGCACCGCCCACCAGCCGACGCACAGCGCCATCGCCACCACCGGCACCGACGCGATCCGCACCGAGCGGCGCCGCACCAGCTGGAAGTGCTCGGGCTTCATCACCAGACCCAGCACGAAGAACGGCAGGAACTGAAGAACCCGCTGGAGGTCCAGGTCGTTTCCGATGCTCGGGCTGAGCGACGCCAGCATCGCGACGCCGAGCGCGACCGGCAGCGGCCAGCGGACCTGCTTCCACAGCGGGGTGGTCAGCCGCCAGACGAACAGGGCGCACAGGAACCAGGTCAGGTATCCCGGCGAGAGCAGGCTGATCTGCTGATCCGCGTCGCCGCCGACATAGCGCTGGTAAAGGGGGTACGCGGTCTCGAAGACGATGTACGGCACGACGACGCCGGTGATCAGCCGCCGGAGCCGGTCGGGCCGGGTGTCGAAACTGCGGGAGAAGAACCCGGAAATGATGATGAACGCCGGCATGTGGAAGGCGTACACGACCATGTACAGGCCTTCCAGTACGCGGCTGTCGCCCTTCAGAGGCTCCCAGGAGTGCCCCATCGCGACCAGCAGAATCGCCAGGTACTTGGCGTTGTCGAAGAATGCGTCGCGCCGCTTGACCTGGCTTCCGCCCGACTCGGCGGACGCGCGCGGACTCGGCACTCCGGAGGCCGACGACGGTGCCGGGGGTGGCGACGTGCTGTTCTGGCCGGGGGAGGGGTCAGCGCGAAACATGTCAGGCACCCTAGCGTTGTCCATGGAGATCAGCGAAACCCCCTGGTCCTATTCCTGGCTATTGGCTTCGGCTACCCCGGAATGGGCCGAGCCGGCATGACTGCCGGAGTGACGGTCGACACATCGCACGTGCGCTCACCTCGCCTCGAGCGCCCCCAATGTCAGTATTCGTCCCCATGAGTTGGGGCAAGCGGTCCCGCCTTCCATGGTTATTCGAATTCCCTGCGAACACGATGTGTGCGTCCGGAAACGATCTCTCCGAATTCCCGCACGGAAGGCGCCGCGACAGTGTCGAATTGCCGCGTGCGGCAGGGGGGATGAAGGGCGAGGCCGCATGCGGACCCGGCGTCCGCGGCGCCGCCGGGGGCCGATGATGTGTCAGCCGCCGCATACGGCGGCCCGGTTGGTGGCACGATGGTTCCAGCGGGGTGCGCGGGGTGGCGTCCGCGGGCCGGGAGAGCGACCGACCGAGGGTGTGATCAGTTGTGGCCATTTCACTGTCAGTGGTGCTGCTGTTGGCGATCATCCTGGTGGTGCTGCTCCGAGGCGGAACCATCAAGGCCGGGCCGGCCATCGTCGCCATCCTCTTCGGCTTCTTCCTCGCCTCCACCGGAATGGCGCCGTCGATCGAGCGCTTCCTGAACTCGATAGCGCACACGATCAACTCGATCAGTTTCTGACGAGAGCATGCCCGGCCCTGAGTCGTGCGATTGCCCTGGCTGCTGCCGTTCGGCACCGCTGGCGTCTCCGGGATGACCGCGCCGCTCTCGGGCCACCTGTCCCGTGCCCTCGAAGCTCCGGGGGAGCCGCCGCTGCGGCCGCTGCCGCCGGTCGCCGCGGAACTCCTGCGCTCCCGTCGGCAAGGCCCTGCACCCCGAGGAACTCGTCGGGCCCGGCTCGATGCACGAGGAGGCCGGCCGCGACCTGCTTCTGGAACGTGGCTTCCAGTCGGCCCTGGCCCGGTTCGCCGCCACCCACGCGAGCTGGGACGGCCCCGCCGCGACGATCGAGGAACTCCTGGTCAGCACGGCCGACAAGGTCTGGAAGGACAAGCGCGTCCCGCACCTGGAGGACAGGCTCGTCCGGGAACTCGCCTCGGCGACGGGGCGGGAGCCGTGGGAGGAGTACCTCGCACTCGACGATTCGCCCGTCCGGCTCGGGGCGGACGCCGGCCGTCGCCTGGCCTTCCAGTCGGCGTTCCCGGTCCGGCCCTGACCCGTCGGGCCGGCCGGAAGAGCCACCGCTCGCGATCCCTGGAAACGATCAGGGCCAGGTCGGAGGAAACATCCTCCGACCTGGCCCTGAATCATCTGGAGCGGGCGACGGGAATCGAACCCGCGTAGCCAGTTTGGAAGATCGCGTAACCGGATGGCGTCTGACCTGGCAAGGCGCTCACCTGCGGCTTCGTGTGTCATTCCCCGTGGCTCCCTCCGGCGTCCCGTTACGTGCCGCTCCTTCGGGCACGTGAGGGGCACAGAGGTCACCATGGCCTCAGGTGCGAGGGAAGAGGCCGCGATGCCCGCAGCGGCTCCGTGGTCACGATCTCAGTACATCAGAGACTGGAGTCTCTAGCGGCTGCCAAGATCGGCCTATGTCGGTTGACGAGAGCGGCAAGGGTGATAGAGGGACGATGTCCTCGAACGCCCGTGCGACACGTAGGTGGGTGCTCCGCCTCGTCAGCGGGCTTGTGGGTGTGGTTGTCACCGTAGGAGTCATATGGCGCATGAGTGAGCGAGACGGTCGACCGTCCGGCCCCGCCTTCCCTGCCACAGGTGCGGCAGAAGCATCGGTCGCCGGTAGCACCCGGGCTGTGCCGCCTCAGACATGGATCCGTCTCGATGCCGCTGAGCGGTGTAGGTACTGGTGGCGGACCGGATTCGTGACGTTGGTTTTCGTCGGCTGGACGGTGGTGGCTGGGTTCTCTGAACCGGCCGCTGAGCGGTGGTGGTGGATCGGCGGCGGCGTCGTGTTTTACTCGCTCATACTCCTCTCGATGGTCAACCAAGGGACCGGTGCGACGCTCCTCACGTCCGAGGGCCTGGAGTTCCACACCTTCTTCAGTCGCAGATCAGTGCCTTGGAGCGAGGTTGCGGGGATTGAGGAGCGTTGCCGCACAGGACGGAGTGGTACGTGGTCGGATGTGCGTGTCGTCCGAGTTCGCGGAAGGGCGCTCACGGTTCCGGGGGCCTTCACTGCTCGCATGCACGATCCCAAGTTCGAGGCGAAGTTGGCGACGGTCCGCGAGCACAGGACTCGCGCAGCCGATAGCTAGGACCGCATCAGGTAGTTGACAGGGCGAACGTTGGCTGATGCGGCACTAGCAGTCGTTGCAACACGTTGGTCGTGGTGTGTGGCTGGCTAAAAGGTCTTGCTTCACTTCCCGTCGGTGTCAGCGGGAAGTGAAGCGTCTTCGTGCGCTGGGTCTTCGGCTGGGGCGCGGTAGCGGCCCATGCTCGCCGCGATCAGAACGCCTCCGACCGGAGCTGCGAGTCCAAAGGCCAGCGGGGCCAGCGGGCTGTCTTTCACCAGGTTGACCAGGACAGCCCAGCCGACCAGGGCGGCGATGAGCACGGGATGTCGGATGATGTGCCGCGCCATGATCTTCAAGCGCTGGCGTCCGCGGGCGCGGGTGAGTTGTTCCCACTCTGACGCTGCCATGCCATCAGCTTAGGGTCAGCCCACTCCTCAGCTCAGCGAGCCATGCCTGTAGTCGGGAGCCGTAGACTCCGGGTCGGCTGATCCTCGGGCAGGGGGAACTATGCGGCATCGGCTCACTGAGCGCACGTGGAACTGGAGCGTGCGGCAGAAGGTTGCGGTCTATCTGGTCTCGCAAGCCCTGCTGCTGTGGGTGGTAGTGGCTGTGGTGGTCGGCGGGGGCATCGGTGTGCCGCTCCCTGTCTGGGTTGGCATGTGGTGCGGCCCTGCGCTGGGTGGGCTCGTAGGAGTTTGGCGGGGCGCGAGGGATTTCAGTGACCGAGTCAAGGCGACGGGCGCCGGCCGACAAGAGGACGGCGCCCGAACGAGGCCAAGGCTTTGAGGTCTGTGATCATCCTTATCAGGTCGATCACAGGGGTTTGCCAACGTCGACCAACCGCCCCTGCGCCTCGGCCGATCGTTCGCTGGGGGCCGGTCTCGACCGCTGCCGTACGCGCTTGTTGGTGTCAGCCGTTGGTGTCAGCCGCCGCAGGTGGTCTTGACAAGTGCCTGTCTCGTTCAGCAGGGGCAACGGTTTGGCGACCGCCCCACCAACCCCCTCATTGACCAGGAGTCGCCGCGCCTTCTGGGACGTCTGTGGCACGCTGGGCGGTCACCAAGTACCCCGCGAATCGGACGTCTGGTCGAGCCTCTGCCCACCCATCCGCTTCCTCGACTGGAACCAACACGGTTGTGCCCCGAACCGGCTGGTGCACGTTGGCCGTGCCGCCTGGGGACACCTCGTAACGGCAGTGCACCTCGGCGACTGTCAGCACCTTCAACCAGGTCGGCGCCTGCTCCTCCTGGTCGTGATGCTCCTCGCGGAAGTCGATCTCAGCCGCACGGTCGGTACCGACGACGTCGGCGTAATCCTCCGAATCGACCTCCAGCAGCCTCCACGAGACAACATCCCCCGGCGTGAAGCTCTCGCCACAGCACTGGATCTGCCAGTCATCGACCCAAATCGTCAACGTCATGCCGCCATTGTCTGCCGAGTGACCTGTGCTCACCAGGGCTTTTGTACATCACCCACGCAGACCCAAACCCACCACTCACCCCAGCTCCCATCCCGTCCGCCGTCGACCCACACACCGTGGAGCGGGCGTGGTTCAGGGCGTCAAGGTGGAGCGCGCGACTGTACGAACGACCTTGACGCCCTGGGCCGCGTCTGCTCGGCTCTGCGGTCAGCGTTTCGGGTCCGATCTCGGCAAGGGTGCGACCGCTTTGCGGGCTCAGCTCACCGGCCGGGTTGTGCATCGGGTCAACGACAAGCAGACCGCCGAGATGGGCTTGGGCGACATCGCCCCGGACGCGGTGGCTGCGGTCACCACGATCCGCCCGGACCGCCCCGGCATCGCGGTCGCCGGTGACTCGTCTGGCCGTTGGTCCCGCATCCGCACCCCCGGGATCAGCCCCGACGAAGCAGCGGCCGTCTGCCGCGACTTCGCCGACCTGACACCGGAACTGCGCTTCCTCGCCCCGTTCCGGCCCGTCTCCCAGCTCGCATCGGATGCGGAGACCGTACCGGCCCTGCCCGTCACCACGTAGTCCCCGCCTGCTCTCCGGCCGGCGCGACCGCTTCGCGCTATGTCCCTACCCCTGCCATGCCTGAAGAAGGGAGATCCACCGCCATGTGTGAGCCTGTCGACGACTTCCACCGCACCGTGTCCCTGCTCGTGGCCCTGGCCGTGTACACCCACGTCCCCGGCGCCGACCCGGAGTTCATCGACGCCGTGGGCCCCGCCCTGTCGGCCTCGCTGCCCGAGCCGCCGCCCGGCGTCTTCCCGCCCGGCTTCGACCCCAGGGGTGGTCGCGGATCGTCTCCGGGGTGCCCTTGGTGGGGTCGCCGACGAGGCCGGCGCGGATGAGGTGGTAGGTGTCGTCGGCGTAGGTCCAGGCGCACGAGGGGCAGCGCGAGGCGCGGCGGTTGCCGCAAGCGACGGCGTGGTGGTGGCCGGGGTGTCGGTCACGGGCGCCGGGGCCGGAGCCGGGGCCGCGGGGGGCGGTGTCCGGGGGCGGGTTCCCCACCAAGTCCCGCCGCTACTCCACCACCCTCGGCGCCCTCCGCCAGACCCGCGCCGACTACCGCGCCGCCCAACAACGCCAAGCCCTCGGCCTGTCCGACCCCGACGACGAGGACGCAGCGACCACCCTCACCCTCGCCCACTGGGCCTACGCCGGCCACGGCCACACCCCCGGCGAATCCTGGCTCGCCGCCAACATTCGCCGGGACGTTCAACTCAGCCGCGAGATCGCCCGCGAAGAACTTGCAGACCCGCGTCAGGGAGGGGACGACCATGAATGAGCGATACCTCAGCGTTGACCAGGTCGCCGAGATCCTTGGTACGACCGTGCGCTTCCCCCGGCGCTTGATCGAGGAGCGTCGGATCACGTACGTCAAGCTTGGGCGTCACGTCCGGATCCCGGAGAGTGCCGTACGGGAGTTCATCTCCGCAAACACCGTGGAACCGCGCCGGTGCGCTCCGCGCCTCCGGGGGTGGCGGCCTGATGGCTGGGAAGCGTCGACAGTTCGGCAGGGTCCGCAAGCTGCCGTCCGGTCGATACCAGGCTCGATATGTCGGCCCTGACGGGCTGCTGCGCCCGGCCCCGGACACGTTCCGCACCAAGCGGGATGCGGATGAGTGGCTTGCCGACAAGCAAACCGAGATGCGGCGTGGTGACTGGCACGACCCGGACGCCGGGAAGGTGCCGTTCGGCGTGTACGCCGCTGCATGGGTCCAAGAGCGGGAGTTGACGGCCCGAACGCAGCAGCTCTACGAATCGCTACTGCACCTCCACCTCGAACCGACTTTTGGCGGCGTCAATGTCGCTGAAATCTCGCCACCGTTCGTGCGGCGCCGGCGTGCCGACAAGTTGACCGCGGATACCGGTCCCACCACGGTTGCAAAGGCGTACGCCCTGCTGCGCGCCATCCTGGCAACGGCCGTGTCCGACCAGATGATCAGGCGCAACCCCTGCCAGATCAAGGGCGCCAGCACCGTGCACACCCCGGAGCGATCCACCGCCAGCGTGCAGGAGGTCTACGACCTCGCCGACGCCATCCAGCCCCGTTACCGGGCGCTGATCCTCATGGCCGGCTTCCTCGGGTTGCGCTGGGGTGAACTGGTCGGCCTGCACCGCCGTGATCTCGACCTCGACCACGGCGCCGTGCGCGTCCGTCGTGCCGTTGCCGAACTCAACGACGGGCAACGCGAGATCAAGGCGCCCAAGAGTGCTGCGGGCAAGCGGACGGTGTCCATTCCCGCCGCGATCGTCCCGGACATCCGCGATCACCTCGCGCGGTACGCGGAATCGGGCTCGGACGGGCGAGTGTTCGTCGGTGCCAAGGGCGCGACTCCTCGCCGGAACCACTTCAACCGCGTGTGGCGCAAGACGTGCAGTCAAGTCGGGATCAAGGGCCTGCACTTCCATGATCTTCGGCACACTGGCAACACCCTCGCGGCCTCGACCGGGGCCAGCACGCGAGAGCTGATGGCGCGCATGGGCCACAGCACCGCGCGGGCCGCGTTGATCTACCAGCACGCCAGCGCCGACCGTGACCGGTTGATCGCTGACGCGCTGAGCGGCCTCGTCGACAAGGGCCGGCGGAACCGCAAGGGGCACGCGGGGGACACGGCGGACTGATCTCGCCCCCCGGAAACGATCAGGGCCAGGTCGGGGAAACATCCTCCGACCTGGCCCTGAGCCGTACAGAGCGGGCGACGGGAATCGAACCCGCGTAGCCAGTTTGGAAGACTGGGGCTCTACCATTGAGCTACGCCCGCACACAAGACGCCGCCGGTCTGCCGACCGCGGCACACAAGGCATCGTAGCGGGTCGTGTGGCGTCGGCGCACACTCCGTTCCCGTGACTCCACTCCCGCGAGGTTCCCGCGAGCCGCCTTCGTGCGCCGTTCGCGCCGCGTGCGCCCCCGTGCCGGGCGGCGCGATCCCGGTGGTCGCGGAATGCGACGTCCCCACTGGCTGCGGGCATGTACCCTACGTGTCGCACCAGACGGGGTGTGGCGCAGCTTGGTAGCGCGTCCGCTTTGGGAGCGGAAGGCCGTGGGTTCAAATCCCGCCACCCCGACCATCCGCCGGCCACCGGTCGGCGTCACCACGCGTGATCGCCTTTGGGGGCGCGGAGTGGCTGCGGTTACTATGCAAACTGCGCGCCCGTGTGTCCGGTCCTGCTTGGGCCTGCGAACTCCTCCGGGCGGGGCGAAATCCGCCGGGCCCGTCTGGCCCCGGCAGAATCCAAGCAGTCAGCCACAAGGAGACCGAACCGTGAAGAGCGCCGTGGAGACCCTGAACCCGACCCGGGTTCGGCTCACTGTCGAGGTGCCCTTCGAGGAGCTCAAGGACAGCCTCGACGCGGCGTACAAGAAGATCAACCAGCAGGTCACGGTGAAGGGCTTCCGCAAGGGCAAGATCCCGGCCCGCGTCATCGACCAGCGGTTCGGCCGCGGTGCGGTTCTGGAGGAGGCCGTCAACGACGCGCTGCCGAAGTTCTACACCGAGGCGGTCAACGAGGCGGAGCTGAACCCGCTGGGCCAGCCCGAGGTCGACATCACCGAGCTGAAGGACGGCGAGACGCTGAACTTCACCGCCGAGGTGGACGTCCGCCCGACCGTCGAGATCCCGGACTACTCCGGCATCGAGGTCGAGGTCGACGCCGTCGAGGTCACCGACGAGGACGTCGACAAGGCCGTCGAGCAGCTCCGTGAGCGCTTCGCCTCGACGAGCCCGGTCGAGCGCGCCGCCGAGGACGGCGACGTGGTCACCATCGACCTGGAGGCCAAGGTCGACGGCGAGGTCCTCGAGGACGGCGTGGCCAACGGCGTCTCCTACACCATCGGCTCCGGCGAGCTGCTGGACGGCATCGACGACGCCGTGAAGGGCCAGGAGGCCGGTGGCGAGGCCACCTTCACCTCCGAGCTCAAGGGTGGCTCCGCGGCCGGCAAGGAGGCCGAGGTCACCGTCAAGGTCTCCCAGGTCGCCGCGCGTGAACTGCCCGAGCTGGACGACGACTTCGCTCAGCTCGCCTCCGAGTTCGACACCCTCGAGGAGATGCGCGCGGACAGCCGCAAGCGCCTCGAGAACATGAAGCAGTTCGACCAGGCCACGCAGGCCCAGGAGCGCGTCCTGGACAAGCTGCTCGAGCTGGTCGAGGTCCCGGTCCCCGAGAAGCTGCTCGAGGACGAGATCAACACCCGCAAGCACAACCTCGAGCACCACCAGCTCGGCCAGATGGGCCTCACCCTCGACAAGTACCTGGAGATCCAGGGCAAGACCGCCGAGGAGTTCGAGACCGAGACCCGCGAGGCCGCGGTCAAGGGCATCAAGACCCAGTTCGTCCTCGACGAGCTGGTCAAGACGGAGAAGCTCAACGTCAACCAGGAGGAGCTCACCGAGCACCTCATGCGCCGCGCCGCCTCCTCCGGCATGTCCCCCGACCAGTTCGCCCAGGCGGTCGTCGAGCAGAACCAGGTTCCGCTGCTGGTCGGCGAGGTCGCCCGCGGCAAGGCACTGGCCGTCGTGGTCGAGGCCGCGACCGTGAAGGACACCAACGGCGAGATCGTCGACCTGGACGACGAGGAGGACGAGGCCACCGAGGCCGAGACCGCCGCCGAGGGCGAGGGCGAGGAGAAGGCCGAGGCCTGATCCGTACGCCATACGGATGCGCACGGAGGGCGGGCCCCAGGTACGTTGGTGACCTGGGGCCCGTTCGCTTTTCCGGAAGCCCGCGCGCTACGCCCCCGGCGAACACTCCCCTCAGCGGGATTCGCCGAAGGGGGCCGCGCGTTAGGGTCCATGAGTACGGGGGCAGGGGAGTCCCCAGCCCCTGGCAGGAACACGTGAGACGGCCCGGCGCCGTCGTAAGACGAGCAGGTGGATACGTGACGAATCTGATGCCCTCCGCCGCCGGCGAGCCTTCCATCGGTGGTGGCCTCGGCGACCAGGTCTACAACCGGCTGCTGGGCGAGCGGATCATCTTCCTCGGCCAGCCGGTCGACGACGACATCGCCAACAAGATCACCGCACAGCTGCTGCTCCTTGCCGCGGACCCGGACAAGGACATCTACCTGTACATCAACAGCCCCGGCGGCTCGATCACGGCCGGCATGGCGATCTACGACACCATGCAGTTCATCAAGAACGACGTGGTGACCATCGCCATGGGTCTCGCGGCCTCGATGGGGCAGTTCCTGCTCAGCGCGGGCACCCCCGGCAAGCGCTTCGCGCTGCCGAACGCCGAGATCCTGATCCACCAGCCCTCCGCCGGCCTCGCGGGCTCGGCCTCGGACATCAAGATCCACGCCGAGCGGCTGCTGCACACCAAGAAGCGCATGGCCGAGCTGACCTCCTTCCACACGGGCCAGTCGGTCGAGCAGATCACCCGCGACTCCGACCGCGACCGCTGGTTCGACGCCCACGAGGCCAAGGAGTACGGCCTCATCGACGACGTCATCCCCACGGCCGCCGGCATGCCGGGCGGCGGCGGCACCGGGGCCTGAGCCGCTCACGGGGCCCACACGGCCCCCTGAGCCGCTCCCGCGGAGTCCCGGCCCCGTGCGGGCGTCCGAGACCTCCGCGCAGCCCAGCCAGCCCCAGCCGACCGCCCAGCCCTTTTTCAGGAGACACCGTGAACGACATCCCCGGCAGCGGCCTCTACGACCGTACGCGTGCCGAGTACACCGGCCCCACGGCCGAATCCCGCTATGTGATCCCGCGCTTCGTGGAGCGCACCTCCCAGGGCATCCGCGAGTACGACCCGTACGCGAAGCTCTTCGAGGAGCGGGTGATCTTCCTCGGCGTCCAGATCGACGACGCCTCCGCCAACGACGTCATGGCGCAGCTCCTGTGCCTGGAGTCGATGGACCCCGACCGGGACATCTCGGTCTACATCAACAGCCCCGGCGGCTCCTTCACGGCGCTCACCGCGATCTACGACACGATGCAGTTCGTGAAGCCCGACATCCAGACCGTCTGCATGGGCCAGGCCGCCTCCGCGGCCGCCATCCTGCTGGCCGCCGGCACGCCGGGCAAGCGCATGGCCCTGCCCAACGCCCGGGTGCTGATCCACCAGCCGTACAGCGAGACCGGCCGCGGTCAGGTCTCCGACCTGGAGATCGCCGCCAACGAGATCCTCCGGATGCGTGCGCAGCTGGAGGAGATGCTGGCCAAGCACTCCACCACGCCGATCGAGAAGATCCGCGAGGACATCGAGCGCGACAAGATCCTCACGGCCGAGGAGGCCCTGTCGTACGGGCTCGTCGACCAGATCATCTCCACCCGCAAGATGAACAACGCGTCCGTCCGCTGACGGGAGGCAGTATCGTCTGCCACTCCTTGGCACGGTGCACGTCAAAGCGAACCGTGCCAAGGGGGGCCCGAACGAGGGGCCCGGCAAGGTACCGTCGACATAAGGCAGCACCAGGAGCCGCTGGACCTAGGCGTCTCCCAGGCGAAGGGGAAGCACACCGTGGCACGCATCGGTGACGGCGGCGATCTGCTCAAGTGCTCGTTCTGCGGCAAGAGCCAGAAGCAGGTCAAGAAGCTCATCGCAGGGCCCGGTGTGTACATCTGCGACGAGTGCATCGATCTCTGCAACGAGATCATCGAGGAGGAACTCGCGGAGACCAGCGAGGTGCGTTGGGAGGAACTGCCCAAGCCCCGCGAGATCTACGAGTTCCTGGACGGGTACGTCGTCGGCCAGGAGGCCGCGAAGAAAGCCCTGTCCGTCGCGGTGTACAACCACTACAAGCGCGTCCAGGCCGGCGAGAACGGCGGCGCGCAGGGCCGGGACGACGGCATCGAACTCGCCAAGTCCAACATCCTTCTGCTGGGCCCCACGGGCTCGGGCAAGACCCTGCTGGCCCAGACACTGGCCCGCATGCTGAACGTCCCGTTCGCCATCGCCGACGCCACGGCGCTGACGGAGGCCGGCTACGTCGGCGAGGACGTCGAGAACATCCTGCTGAAGCTGATCCAGGCGGCCGACTACGACGTCAAGAAGGCCGAGACCGGGATCATCTACATCGACGAGATCGACAAGGTCGCGCGGAAGAGTGAAAACCCCTCCATCACACGCGATGTCTCGGGCGAGGGTGTCCAGCAGGCCCTGCTGAAGATCCTGGAGGGGACCACGGCCTCGGTCCCGCCGCAGGGCGGCCGCAAGCACCCCCACCAGGAGTTCATCCAGATCGACACGACGAACGTCCTGTTCATCGTGGGCGGTGCCTTCGCGGGCCTGGAGAAGATCATCGAGGGCCGGGCGGGTGCGAAGGGCATCGGCTTCGGCGCGACGATCCGCTCCAAGCGGGAGCTGGAGACCAAGGACCAGTTCGAGGACGTCATGCCCGAGGACCTGGTCAAGTTCGGCATGATCCCGGAGTTCATCGGCCGTCTGCCGGTGATCACCTCGGTCCACAACCTGGACCGCGAGGCGCTCCTGAAGATCCTCGTCGAACCGCGCAACGCCCTGGTCAAGCAGTACCAGCGCCTGTTCGAACTCGACGGCGTGGAGCTGGACTTCGAGCGCGAGGCCCTGGAGGCGATCGCCGACCAGGCCATCCTCCGCCAGACCGGCGCCCGCGGCCTGCGCGCCATCATGGAGGAGGTGCTCCAGGGCGTGATGTACGAGGTCCCGTCCCGCAAGGACGTGGCCCGCGTGGTCATCACGGCCGACGTCGTCCTCTCCAACGTCAACCCGACCCTGATCCCGCGCGACGCGCGCGGCCGCGGTCCGGGCGAGCAGAAGACGGCGTAACCGCCGCCGCACGAACCAGAAAGGGGCCCCGGTCGACCGACCGGGGCCCCTTTCCGTATGTGTCAGGCCTTGACGCGGACCTCGTTGCGGAACTTGGCGGTGAGTTCGGCGTCGGCCGCCGGGTCGCCGCTCTTGCCCGCCGCGAGGTTGGCGATGTCCATCGGCATGATGACGCCGAGCGTGCTGTGGTCGCCCCAGATGCAGATCGTCATGTTCATCTCCTTCGGCTCACCCGCGCCGCCGGTGGAGTTGTCGACCTTGGCCTGCTGGCACTTGAGAACGGCGTCGCCCAGCGAGGCGGGGCTGTAGGCCTTCGGCTCGCCGGTCAACGTGAACTTCTCGTCGCTGTTGCTCTTCTTGGCCTCGTCCTTCATGTGCGCGAACATCGCGTCGACGGTCTTCTCGGGATTGTCGATCGTGCCGTAGACGCCGCCGAACTGGATCATCTTCTGGCTCAGGGGGTTGTCCTTGTCCCCGGCCTGGTAGGCGGCGCTGACGTCCTTGGGGCTGTGCACACCCCACTTCTCGGCGTCCTTCATGTCGTTCTTCGACATGGTGCCGCTGTCGCTGTCGGACTTCTTGTACTCCGTCAGCACCGTCGCCGGCGTCGTCAGCTTGTGCGGGCCGTCGCCCGCCGAGCCCCCGCCGATCACGAAGTACGCGCCCACCGCGATCGCCGCGACGACCGCCACCGCGCCGATGATCAGGCCCGTCTTCTTGCCGCCGCCACCGGGGGCCGGGGGCTGCGGGGCGCCGCCGTAGGGAGGCTGGCCGTACGGGGGCTGCTGGCCGTAGGGGTTCGGCTGGGGCGGGACGCCCGGGGCGGCGGGCTGCTGCGGATAGCCGTAGCCGGGCTGCGGCTGGGGAGGAGGGGCCTGCTGGGGGTAGCCGTAGCCGGGCTGCGGCGGTCCCTGCGGCGGCTGCTGGCCGTAGGGACCAGGCTGACCGTACGGCCCGGGCTGCTGGGGCTGCCCGCCGTACGGGCCCGGCTGGTTCTCGCTCATTTCCTGGGTTCCCCTCCAGATGCTTATGTGTCCCTGACATCCTGGCCCAGGTACGGCCACACCATGTCATCGGGGTTGCCACCGTTACGAAACAAATGCGGTTCGGGACAGCGCGGTGACGCATCTAAACTGACCCCGTGACCGAGAACGCTCAGCAGCAGCCACCAGCGCCCGACACCGAACTGCCGACCCAGTACGCGCCGGCCGACGTAGAGGGGCCGCTGTACGAGCGCTGGGTGGAGCGGGGTTACTTCGAGACGGACGCGAAGAGCGACAAGCCGCCGTTCACCGTCGTCATCCCGCCGCCGAACGTCACGGGCTCGCTGCACCTGGGGCACGCCTTCGAGCACACGCTCATCGACGCCCTCACGCGCCGCAAGCGCATGCAGGGTCACGAGACGCTATGGCAGCCCGGCATGGACCACGCCGGCATCGCCACCCAGAACGTCGTCGAGCGTGAACTCGGCAAGGAGGGCAAGTCCCGGCACGACCTCGGCCGCGAGGCCTTCGTCGAGCGCGTCTGGCAGTGGAAGAACGAGTCCGGAGGACAGATCTCCGGCCAGATGCGCCGCCTCGGCGACGGCGTCGCCTGGTCCCGTGAGCGCTTCACCATGGACGAGGGTCTTTCGCAGGCCGTTCAGACCATCTTCAAGCGGCTCTACGACGACGAGCTGATCTACCGCGCCGAGCGCATCATCAACTGGTGCCCCCGGTGCCTGACCGCCATCTCCGACATCGAGGTCGAGTACCAGGACGACGACGGCGAGCTCGTCTCGATGACGTACGGCGAGGGGGACGACACCATCGTCGTCGCCACCACCCGTGCCGAGACCATGCTCGGTGACACGGCCGTCGCCGTGCACCCCGACGACGAGCGCTACCGCCACCTCGTCGGCAAGCTCATCAAGCTGCCGCTGACCGACCGTTCCATCCCGGTCGTCGCGGACGAGCACGTCGACCCCGAGTTCGGCACCGGCGCCGTCAAGGTCACCCCGGCCCACGACCCGAACGACTTCGAGATCGGCCGGCGCCACGACCTGCCCGCCATCACCGTGATGGACGAGCACGCCGTCATCACCGTCCACGGCCCCTTCCAGGGCCTGGACCGCTTCGAGGCCCGCTCCGCCATCGTCGGCGCGCTGCGCGCCGAGGGCCGGATCGTCGCCGAGAAGCGCCCGTACGTCCACTCCGTCGGCCACTGCTCGCGATGCAAGACCACCGTCGAGCCGCGCCTGTCCATGCAGTGGTGGGTCAAGGTCGGCCCGCTGGCGCAGGCCGCCGGCGACGCCGTCCGGGACGGCCGCGTCAAGATCCACCCGCAGGAGATGGAGAAGCGGTACTTCGACTGGGTCGACAACCTCCACGACTGGTGCATCTCGCGGCAGTTGTGGTGGGGCCACCGGATCCCCGTCTGGTACGGGCCCAGCGGCGAGGTCGTCTGCGTCGGACCCGACGAGCAGCCGCCCGGTACCGAGGCCGAGGGCTGGAAGCAGGACACCGACGTCCTCGACACCTGGTTCTCCTCCGGCCTGTGGCCGTTCTCCACCCTCGGCTGGCCCGAACAGACCGAGAGCCTCGCGAAGTTCTACCCGAACTCCGTCCTGGTCACCGGCTACGACATCCTCTTCTTCTGGGTCGCCCGGATGATGATGTTCGGCCTCTACGCGATGGACGGCACCCCGCCGTTCCACACCATCGCCCTGCACGGCATGGTCCGCGACCAGTTCGGCAAGAAGATGTCGAAGTCCTTCGGCAACGCGGTCAACCCGCTGGACTGGATGGACAAGTACGGCTCCGACGCCCTCCGGTTCACCCTCGCCCGCGGCGCCAACCCCGGCGTCGACGTGCCGATCGGCGAGGACTGGGTCCAGGGCTCGCGCAACTTCGCCAACAAGATCTGGAACGCCACCCGCTTCGCGCTGATGAACGGCGCGACGGTGGACGGACCGCTGCCGGACGCCTCGAAGATGTCGGCGACCGACCGCTGGATCCTGTCCCGGCTGAACTCGGTCGTCGCCGAAGTGGACGCGTACTACGAGGACTTCCAGTTCGCCAAGCTGTCGGACACGCTGTTCCACTTCGCCTGGGACGAGGTCTTCGACTGGTACGTCGAGCTGTCCAAGACGACGTTCCAGGCGGGCGGCGAGCCGGCCGAGGTCTCCAAGCGTGTCCTGGGCGAGGTCCTGGACGTCACGCTGAAGCTGCTGCACCCGGTGGTCCCGTTCGTCACGGAGACGTTGTGGACGACGCTGACGGGCGGCGAGTCCGTCGTCGTCGCCGAGTGGCCGGCCGACAGCGGCTTCCGGGACGCGGGCGCCGAGAAGGAGATCGAGTCCCTCCAGTCGGTCATCACCGAGGTCCGCCGTTTCCGTGCCGACCAAGGCCTCCAGCCCGGTCAGCGTGTCCCGGCCCGGCTGACCCTCGACGGCACGGCGCTGGCGCCGCACGAGGCCGCCATCCGCCAGCTGCTGCGCCTCCAGCCGGAGGGCGATGCCTTCACCGCGACGGCGACGCTGCCGGTCTCCGGCGCCGAGGTGGCCCTCGACCTCTCCGGGACGATCGACGTGGCGGCGGAGCGCAAGCGCCTCGCCAAGGATCTGGCGGGCGCCGAGAAGGAGAAGGCCCAGGCGACGGCGAAGCTCGGCAACGAAGCCTTCCTGGCCAAGGCTCCGGACAACGTGGTGGAGAAGATCCGGGGCCGCCTGGCCAAGGCCGAGGAGGACATCGCACGGATCGCCGCGCAGCTGGAGCGGCTGCCGCAGGCGTAACGCACAAGCAGTACCCCGCAAACATGGGGAGCAGGGCGGCGAAGGCCCCCGGAGCCACTTGACTCCGGGGGCCTTCGCCCATGTATGTCAGCAGCCCTCCGTACACTGGCCTCGTGAGTGAGCTCCCCCCGGACAGCAGCGGTCAGCCCGACCCCCTCGACTCCTTCGACGAGATCATCGAGGCCGAGACCACCCGTGACCCCGATCTCGCGGTGATCGAGGCCGGCAGCCGCACCCTGCGCACGCAGGGCGGGCCGCCGCAGGCAGACGTACCCGGGCGCCCGGAGGACCCCGAGGTCGACCAGGCGCTGCGCGAGGTCGAGGGGGAGCTCGCCACCCGCTGGGGCGAGACCAAGCTGGAGCCCTCGGTCAGCCGGATCGCCGCGCTGATGGACGTGCTGGGCGAGCCGCAACGGTCGTACCCGTCGATCCACATCACCGGCACCAACGGCAAGACCTCCACCGCCCGCATGATCGAGGCCCTGCTCGGCGCCTTCGACCTGCGCACCGGCCGGTACACCTCCCCGCACGTGCAGTCGATCACCGAGCGGATCAGCCTGGACGGCGCCCCGGTCTCCGCCGAGCGGTTCGTCGAGACGTACCAGGACATCAAGCCGTACGTGGAGATGGTCGACGCCTCGCAGGAGTACCGGCTGTCCTTCTTCGAGGTGCTGACCGGCATGGCGTACGCCGCCTTCGCCGACGCGCCGGTCGACGTGGCCGTCGTCGAGGTCGGGATGGGCGGCAGCTGGGACGCCACGAACGTCATCGACGGTGACGTCGCCGTGGTGACCCCCATCGACCTGGACCACACCGACCGCCTGGGCTCCACGCCCGGCGAGATCGCGGGCGAGAAGGCCGGCATCATCAAGCAGGGCGCCACCGTGATCATGGCCCAGCAGCCGGTGGACGCCGCCCAGGTGCTGCTGAAGAAGGCCGTGGACGTCGACGCGACAGTCGCCCGCGAGGGGCTGGAGTTCGGTGTCGTGGCCCGCCGGGTGGCCGTGGGCGGGCAGCTGCTGACCCTGCGCGGCCTGGGCGGCGAGTACCCCGAGGTGTACCTGCCGCTGCACGGCGCCCACCAGGCGCACAACGCCGCCGTGGCGCTCGCCGCCGTCGAGGCGTTCTTCGGCGTCGGCGCGCAGCGCGCCGAGTCGCTGGACCCGGAGACCGTGCGCAAGGCGTTCGCGTCCGTCGCCTCGCCGGGCCGCATGGAGGTCGTACGGCGCTCGCCGACCGTGGTGCTGGACGCCGCGCACAACCCGGCGGGCGCGCGGGTGACCGCCGAGGCGGTCCAGGAGGCGTTCGACTTCAGCCGCCTGATCGGAGTGGTCGGGGCCAGCGGCGACAAGAACGTGCGCGGTCTGCTGGAGGCCTTCGAACCGATCTTCGCGGAGATCGTGGTGACGCAGAACTCCAGCCACCGCGCGATGGACGCCGACGAACTGGCCGCGCTCGCCGTCGAGGTGTTCGGCGAGGACCGGGTCCAGGTCGAGCCGCGGCTGCCGGACGCGCTGGAGGCCGCGATCACGCTCGCCGAGGAGGAGGGCGAGTTCTCCGGCGGCGGTGTGCTCGTCACCGGCTCCGTCATCACCGTCGGTGAGGCCCGACTGCTCCTGGGGAGAGGCTGACTTCTCGTGCGTACGCTGTGTTCCTCGACCCTGATCGGCGAGTTCTTCGTCATCGGCTTCGCCGCGCTGGTCGCGATGAAGGACCCCGGCCTGTCCATGGCGACGGTGTGGACGGTCAGCGGCATCGCGATGCTGCTGTGCCTGCTGCTGTGCGGCGTGGTGACCCGGCCCAGCGGTGTGGTCCTCGGCTGGGTGCTCCAGGCCGCGCTGATCGCGTCCGGTCTGGTCGTGCCGACGATGTACTTCCTGGGCGTGATCTTCGCGGCCCTGTGGTGGGCCTCGGTGCACTTCGGGCGGAAGATCGAGGAGGCCAAGGCCAGATTCGCGGCGCAGGCCGCCGAGGCCGGCCCTCCGGCTGACGCTGCGTGACAGGAACGGCGACACGCCCTGTAACCTCGTCCCACCGCACATCTGCCAGGTGAAGGAGCCACCCGTGACCCAGCGCACCCTCGTCATCCTCAAGCCCGACGCCGTCCGTCGTGGCCTGACCGGCGAGATCATCAGCCGTATCGAGCGCAAGGCCGGCTGGCAGATCACCGCGCTGGACCTGCGCACCCTGGACTCGGAGACCCTGGAGCAGCACTACGGCGAGCACAAGGGCAAGCCCTTCTACGAGCCGCTGATGGTGTTCATGGCCTCCGGCCCGGTCGTCGTCATGATCGTCGAGGGCGAGCGGGTCATCGAGGGCGTGCGCGCGCTGGCCGGCCCGACCGACCCGATCGCCGCCGCCCCCGGCTCGATCCGCGGCGACTACGGCGTGATCGTCCGGGAGAACCTGATCCACGCCTCCGACTCCGAGGAGTCCGCCGAGCGCGAGGTGAAGATCTTCTTCCCGGGCCGCGGCTGACCCCCGAGAGCCCTCCCCGGCCCCGCCGGGCTGACGACCCGTCAGCTCGGCAGTCCGCCTGACCTGGGCGGCCGCGCGAACCCGGCCGCCCAGTGGCATACGCGGTGCCGATCGGGGGAACGAGTGCCCCCGATGGACCGTCTCCACAAGCGGGCCGGTACGCCATCTGCTGACAATGGCGAAGACCCTCGCGCAGTGTTCGTGCAGGCGCGTCTACGATGGAAGCCTTCACGCCACAGCACCCACCTCGCCGTACCTGAACCGCCGTCAAAAGCTCCCAGGGAAGGCCAGACGAATCCTGATGGGGAACTCAATGTCGTTCATCGGCCGTGACATGGCTGTCGACCTCGGGACCGCCAACACGCTGGTGTACGTCAGGGGTCGCGGGATCGTACTCAACGAGCCGTCCGTCGTCGCGATCAACACCAACACCGGTGGGATCCTCGCGGTCGGCGCCGAGGCGAAGAAGATGATCGGGCGCACGCCGGGCAACATCGTCGCCGTCCGTCCGCTCAAGGACGGCGTGATCGCGGACTTCGAGATCACCGAGCGGATGCTCCGCTACTTCATCCTGAAGATCCACAAGCGGCGGTATCTGGCTCGTCCGCGCGTCGTCGTCTGCGTGCCCTCCGGAATCACCGGTGTCGAGCGCCGCGCCGTCATCGAGGCCTCGTCCCAGGCCGGCGCGCGCCAGGTGCACATCATCGAGGAACCGATGGCCGCGGCCATCGGCTCCGGCCTGCCGGTCCACGAGGCCACGGGCAACATGGTGGTGGACATCGGCGGCGGCACCACGGAGGTCGCGGTCATCTCGCTCGGCGGCATCGTCACCGCCCAGTCCATCCGCGTCGCGGGCGACGAACTGGACAACGCCATCATCCAGCACGTCAAGAAGGAGTACTCCCTTCTGCTGGGTGAGCGCACGGCCGAACAGATCAAGCTCACGATCGGTTCGGCGTACGACCTCGACTCCGACGAGCACACCGAAATCCGCGGCCGGGACCTGGTCTCCGGCCTGCCGAAGACCGTCGTCATCTCGGCCGCCGAAGTGCGCAGGGCGATCGAGGAACCGGTCAACGCGATCGTCGACGCGGTCAAGACGACGCTCGACAAGTGCCCGCCGGAGCTGTCCGGCGACATCATGGACCGCGGAATCGTTCTGACCGGCGGCGGCGCACTGCTGCGCGGACTGGACGAGCGGCTGCGCAGTGAGACGGGCATGCCGATCCACATCGCCGAGGACCCGCTGGACAGCGTGGCGCTCGGCTCGGGCAAGTGCGTGGAGGAGTTCGAGGCGCTCCAGCAGGTACTTGACGCCCAGCCCCGCAGATGACACAACTCTTCGACTCCGCCGTACGAGATGATCTTTTCTCGTACGGCGGATCGTTGATATAGAGGCTTAAGCTCCCGCAAGCGGGCCCCTTGGGATGGCGCGCGCAGACCGCGCTTCGCCGGGGCCACCCAGTTCCTATGAGGAAGGCACGGCCGCCGCACGTGAGGGACACGAAAGAGAGCCGGCTGCTCCTGGTGCTGCTGATCGCCATCGCGTTCGCGCTGATCACGGTGGACATCCGCGGCGGGGAGAACTCCCCGGTGGACGGTGCCCGGCAGGCCGCCGCCACCGTCTTCGGTCCGATCGAGAACGGCGTGTCGGCCGCGGTGAACCCGGTCGGCAACGCGGTCTCCGCGGTCCGCGACTCCGGCGAACGCCACGACCGGCTCGCCGCGCTGGAGAAGGAGAACGCCGCTCTCAAGGCCGAACTCGGCAGCGACGACCGCAAGCGCAGCCGCCTCACCCAGCTGAACAGGATGCTGAAGCTGGCCGGCGAGGGCCAGTACGGCATCAAGGGCGCCCAGGTCATCGCCATAGGGGCGACCCAGGGCTTCTCCTGGACCGTCACCATCGACGCGGGCGCCTCCGACGGCATCCAGCGCGACATGACCGTCCTCAACGCCGACGGACTGGTCGGCCGCGTCACCACCGTGGGCCCCAGCACCTCCACCGTGCTGCTCGCCAACGACCCCGACTTCACCGTCGGCACCCGGATGGAGGGCAGCGACGAACTCGGCTTCGCCTCCGGCCAGGGCGACCGGCCGCTGCGCGTGCAACTCCTCAACGGCAAGTCGGACGTGAAGAAGGGCGACCGCATGGTCACCTTCGGCTCCCAGGCCGACAAGCCCTTCGTGCCGGGCGTCCCGGTCGGTGTCGTCTCCCGCGTCGACCCCTCCGGCGGCGACCTGACCCGCACGGTGTACGTCACGCCGTTCGTCGGCTTCTCCAAACTCGACGTCGTCGGCGTGGTCGTCCAGGCCCCGAAGAAGGACCCGCGCGACGAGGTCCTGCCGCCGAAGCCCAAGCCCACCCCGACGCCCACGGTGACCGTGACGGTCACTCCCTCCGCCGACGCCTACGCCCCCGACCGGCCGCAGCAGTAGGAGCCTCACGTCCCATGCGCATCAACCGGATCCTGCTCTCCACCGCGCTGGTCGTCGTCGCCCTGGTGATCCAGGTGAGCGTCCTGTCCCGGCTGCACCTGCCCGGCGCCGTCCCCGACCTGCTGCTGCTCACCGTGCTCGGCCTGGCCATGGTCTACGGCCATGTCGGCGGCGCCCTCGTGGGCTTCGGCGCCGGACTGCTCGCCGACATCGCCCCGCCCGCCGACCACGCCGCCGGCCGCTACGCGCTCGTGCTGTGCGTCATCGGCTACCTCGCCGGACTCATCAAGCCTGAGAACGGCCAGGTCAAGTCGGCCACCGGACCCATGGCCGTGGTGGTGGGCGCCGCCCTCGGCTCCACCCTGCTGTACGCGGGCGTCGGCGCCCTCGTCGGCGACACCGCCGCCCGCCATGTCGGCCTGGGCGGACTGCTGCTGACGGCCGCCGTGTACGACCTGCTGCTCGCGCCCTTCGTCGTCCCCGGCATCATGTGGCTGGCCAGGCGCGCGGAGAACGATCCGCTCGCCGACACCGGCTCCGCCGGCAAGAAGGCCGACATCTCATCCGGCTGGCTCTCCTCCGGCACCGGGCTGAGCATCGGCGGGCGGCGCGGCGCGCTCGGCAGCCTGAAGGCCAAGGCCCGCACCCGCACCACCCGGGTCGGCCGCATCAAGGGGGTCAAGCGCCTGTGAGAGCACGGCAGTCGGCCGCTTCACCGGCCGCACCGGTCCGTTACACGCACTGAGAGGGGGAGGCAGCACCCATGACAAATATTCCCGAGACCGGCAGGACCCCACGCGTCCAGACCCGGCTCGTCGTCATCCAGATCCTCGTCCTCTCCCTGCTCGGCACGCTCGGCGGCCGGCTGTGGTACCTCCAGATCCGCGAGGGCGCCCACTACCAGAAGGAGGCCTCCGGCAACCACGTCCAGCAGGTCGTCCAGCCCGCCGTTCGCGGCTCCATCCTGGACGCCCGCGGTGTGCCGCTCGCCGACAACGAGACCCGGCTGGTGGTCTCCGCCTCCCGCACCGACCTGCTCAAGCAGAAGGACGACGGCAAGGCGGTCCTGACCAAGCTCGCCGGCGTCCTCGGCATGGACGTCGACGAGGTCATGCTGAAGGTCCGGCTGTGCGACGCCAAGACCCCGCAGCCCTGCTGGAACGGCTCGCCGTACCAGCCCATCCCCATCACCGACGAGGCCACCCCGCGCCAGGCCCTGCAGATCCGCGAACGCGCCGAGGACTTCCCCGGCATCACCGCCGAACCCGAGGCCGTGCGCCGCTACCCCGGGCCCGGCAAGTCCAACTCCGCGCAGGTCCTCGGCTACCTCTCACCGGTCACCGACGACGAGATCCAGCGGGCCAAGGACACCGACTCCCCCTACCTGCGCTCCGACATGGTCGGCCGCTCCGGCCTTGAACGGCAGTACGACCGGGAACTGCGCGGCAAGGCCGGCGTCACCCGCTACGAGGTCGACAACCTCGGCCGCGTCATCGGCAAGTCCAAGTCGGACCCGGCCGAGACCGGCTCCAGCCTGGTCACCAGCATCGACTCCCGCGTCCAGCGGATCGCCGAGTACGAGCTGGACAAGGCGATGAAGACCGCCCGGACCCAGTGGGACAAGAACACCAACAGGAACTACAAGGCCGACTCCGGGGCCGTCGTCGTGATGGAGGCCAAGACCGGCCGCATCGTCGCCATGGCGTCCGCGCCCACGTACGACCCGAACGCCTGGGTCGGCGGCATCTCCTCCAAGGACTACAAGGCGCTCACCGGCAAGAACTCCAACTACCCGCTGCTCAACCGGGCCATCCAGGGGCAGTCCGCGCCCGGCTCCACCTTCAAGGTGGTCTCCACGGCCGCCGCGGTCGAGGCCGGCTACGACTTCAACGGCAACTACCCCTGCGTCAGCTCCTACTCGGTCGGCAACCAGGTCTTCAAGAACTTCGAGGGGGAGAACTTCGGCCCGATCTCGCTCGGCCGGGCCCTGGAGGTCTCCTGCGACACCGTCTTCTACTACCTCTCGGACAACGAGTGGAAGAAGGACGGCGGCATCAACCCCAAGAAGGGCAAGCCCAAGGACTACTTCTACAAGGCCGCCCACCAGTTCGGCCTCGGCAAGGAGACCGGCGTCGACCTGCCCAACGAGGTCACCGGCCGTGTCCCCGACCGCGAGTGGAAGCAGCGGTACTGGGAGGCCAACAAGGACGGCTGGTGCAAGACCGGCAAGAAGGACGGCAGCTACGTCGAGAAGATCGCGTACGAGAACTGCCTGGAGGGCAACAGGCTGCGCGAGGGCGACTCGATCAACTACTCCATCGGCCAGGGCGACACCCTCGTCACCCCGATCCAGGAGGCCGTGATCTACGGCGCGATCTCCAACGGCGGCACCATGTACACGCCGACCATCGGCAAGGCGGTCGTGAGCCCCGACGGCAGGAACGTCACCGAGATCAAGCCCAAGTCCCACGGCAAGCTGCCCGTCACCCAGGCCACCCGCAACATGATGGACCAGGCCCTGGCCGGTGTGGCCATCCGCGGTACCGCCGCCTGGAAGTTCGCCGGCTGGCCGCAGGACAAGATCCCGCTGCACGCCAAGACCGGTACCGCCGAGGTCTACGGCAAGCAGACCACCTCCTGGCTGGCCACCTACACCAAGGACTACTCGGTCATCATGACCATCGCCCAGGCCGGTACCGGCTCCGGCGCCTCCGGTGAGGCGGTCCGCAACATCTACAGCGCCATGTACGGCGTCCAGGGCGACGGCTCCATCGACAACAAGAAGGCCCTGCTGCCCACCCCGCAGAAGAGCCTGCCGCAGATCCGGTCCGACGGCTCGATCGCCGCCCCGAAGGTCCCCGCCGACCCGGCCAAGGACCAGGAGGAGAACGCCAAGCAGGCCGCCGAGCAGGGTGGTGCCGCGCCGAACGACCAGCAGGGCGGTACCACGGCAGGCGACCAGCAGGGCGGCACCTCGCCCAACGACCAGCTGCCGCCGGCGACCACCGCCTCGCCCACCACAGGCAACCGCCAGACCCGTAGGCGCCAGCGCCGAAGCGGAAGCCGGAGGACCACCGCATGACCGGCGCGAACAGCTTCTCCATCTCCGGATACGGCCCCCAACGGGGCGGCTGGACACGGGTCTTCGCCCGCGACTCGGCCGCCCGCCGGCTCGACTGGCCGATGCTGTTCTGCGCGCTCGCGCTGTCCGCGATCGGCGCCGCCCTGATCTACTCCGCCACCCGCAACCGCACCGGCATCAACCAGGGCGACCCGTACTACTTCCTGATCCGGCACCTGACGAACACCGGCATCGGGTTCGCCCTGATGATCGGCACCGTCTGGCTCGGCCACCGCACCCTGCGCAACGTCGTACCGATCCTGTACGGGCTCTCGGTCGCCGGCGTGCTGCTGGTGCTCACCCCGCTCGGCGCCACCATCAACGGCAACCGCAACTGGATCGTCCTCGGCGGCGGCTTCTCGCTCCAGCCCTCCGAGTTCGTCAAGGTCACGATCATCCTCGGCATGGCGATGCTGCTCGCGGCCCGGGTCGACGCGGGCGACAAGATGTACCCCGACCACCGCACGGTCATCCAGTCGCTCGGACTGGCCGCCGTACCGATCATGGTCGTGCTGCTCATGCCCGACCTCGGCACGGTCCTGGTCCTGCTCACCATCATCCTGGGCGCGCTGCTCGCCTCCGGCGCCTCCAACCGCTGGATCTTCGGCCTGCTCACCGCGGGCGTCGTCGGCTGCATCGCCGTCTGGCAGCTGCACATCCTGGACGAGTACCAGATCAACCGGTTCGCCGCCTTCGCCAACCCCAGCCTCGACCCGGCCGGAGTCGGCTACAACACCAACCAGGCCCGCATCGCCATCGGCTCCGGCGGTCTGACCGGCGCGGGCCTCTTCCACGGCTCCCAGACCACCGGCCAATTCGTCCCCGAACAGCAGACCGACTTCGTCTTCACGGTCGCGGGCGAGGAACTCGGCTTCGCCGGCGCCGGACTGATCATCGTGCTGCTCGGCGTCGTGCTCTGGCGCGCCTGCCGCATCGCCCGCGAGACGACCGAGCTCTACGGCACCATCGTCGCCGCCGGAATCGTCGCCTGGTTCGCCTTCCAGTCCTTCGAGAACGTCGGCATGACCCTGGGCATCATGCCGGTCACCGGCCTGCCCCTGCCCTTCGTCTCCTACGGCGGCTCGTCGATGTTCGCGGTCTGGGTGGCGATCGGACTGCTCCAGTCGATCAGAGTGCAGCGGCCCATGTCGGCCTAGCGGCGACCCGCGACCCGGACACCTGCCGCCGGACCCGTACCCGCACTAGATTCGGGTCATGGCGGACATGAAGGTCGTGGCGGACATGAAGGCGAAAAGGGAGATCGAGCGGAAGTACGAGACCGGCGACGGCGGGCCGCCCGACCTGACCGGCGTCCTGACCGGCGTCCTGACCGGCGTCGGACCGGTCGCGGCCGTCGTCGACCGGGGCGCCGCCGAACTCGACGCCGTCTACTACGACACCCCCGACGAACGACTCACCGCCGACGGACTCACCCTGCGCCGCCGCACCGGCGGCCACGACGCGGGCTGGCACCTCAAGCTCCCGGTCACCACCGGCGTACGCGACGAGATCCACGCCCCCCTCTCCGACACCGTGCCACCCGCCCTCGCCGCGCTCGTCCGCTCCCGCGTCCGCGACGGCGAACTGCTCCCACTGGTCCGCCTCCGCACCCGGCGCGGCACCCGCCACCTCGTCGACGCCGACGGCACCCCGCTCGCCGAGGTCGCCGTCGACGCCGTACGCGCCGAACGGCTGACCGGCCACGGCGGCGCGGCCCAGTGGACCGAGATCGAGGTGGAACTCGCCGACGACGGCGACCCGGCCCTCCTCGACGCCGTCGACGCCTGCCTGCGCGAAGCGGGCGTACGGCCCTCCCGGGCCCCCTCCAAACTGGCCCGCGCCCTGACCGAGACCGCCACGCCGGACCACCCCGGCCCCGCACCGGCCCGGCACAAGGCCCCGAAGACGGCCGGCGACCACGTCCTCGCCTACCTGCGCGCCCAGCGCGACGCCCTCGTCGCACTCGACCCCGCCGTACGCCGCGACGAGTACGACTCCGTCCACCGCATGCGCGTCGCCACCCGCCGCCTGCGCAGCGCCCTGCGCACCTACCGCACGGTCCTGGACCGGACCGCCACCGACCCGCTCCGCGCGGAACTGAAACGGCTCGCCACCGAACTCGGCCGCGACCGCGACCAGGAAGTCCTCACCGAACGCCTCACCGCCGCCCTCGACGACCTGCCCTACACCCTGGTCACCGGCCCCGTCCGCACCCGGCTGCGCACCTGGTCGGGGACCGCCCACGGCGACGCGCGCCGGCGGCTCGTCGCCGACCTCGACAGCGACCGCCATCTGGCCCTCCTCGACGCACTGGACGCCCTGCTCGCCGACCCGCCGCTGCGCCCGGCGGCCGCCGGCAAACCGGCCAAGGTGATCGCCAAGGCCGTACGCAAGGACCTCGCGGCGCTCTCCGCCCTGCTCCAGCACGCTCTCGACCAGCCGCCGGGCCACGATCGCGACCTCGCCCTGCACGAGGCCCGCAAGAGGGCCAAGGCCACCCGGTACGCGGCCGAGGCGGCCGTGCCCGCCCTCGGCGATCCGGCCTCCGGTCTGGTGAAGGCGGCGAAGTCGCTGCAGAGCCTGCTCGGCGACCACCAGGACAGCGTCATGGCCCGCCGTACCCTGCGTGAACTGGCCGGACAGGCGCACGCGGCGGGGGAGAGCGCCTTCACGTACGGGGTGCTCCACGGCCGCGAGGAGCAGCGAGCCGCCGAGCTGGAGGCGCGGCTGCCGGACATCTGGAGGGCGATCAGGAAGGCCAGGAAGCAGGCCAGGAAGGGGAAGAAGGGGAGGACGGCCCTCTGAGCGTTCCCCGCGACGGCCTTCCGGGCGTTCGGGGCAGTCCCGGGACCGGGTTACGCTTGGTGGTCACCCCTGTCAGCTCACGAAGGTCCGTCGAGATGCCTGCCGAAGCCGCCGAGACCGTCGAGTCCGTGTTCCCGCAGCTCGAAGCTCTGCTCCCGCATGTGCAGAAGCCGATCCAGTACGTCGGCGGAGAACTCAACTCCACGGTCAAGCCCTGGGAGTCCTGTGACGTCCGCTGGGCGCTCATGTACCCGGACGCCTACGAGGTCGGCCTGCCCAACCAGGGCGTCATGATCCTCTACGAGGTCCTCAACGAGCGCGAGGGCGTCCTGGCGGAGCGCACCTACAGCGTGTGGCCCGACCTGGAGGCGCTGATGCGGGAGCACGGCGTCCCGCAGTTCACGGTGGACGGCCACCGCCCGGTGAAGGCCTTCGACGTCTTCGGCCTGTCCTTCTCCACGGAGCTGGGCTACACCAACATGCTGACCGCCCTGGACCTGGCCGGGATCCCCCTGGAGGCCAGGGACCGCACGATCGACGACCCGATCGTGATGGCGGGCGGCCACGCGGCCTTCAACCCCGAGCCGATCGCCGACTTCATCGACTGCGCGGTCATCGGCGACGGCGAGCAGGCGGTGCTGGAGGTCACGGAGATCATCCGCGCCTGGAAGGCGGAGGGCCGCCCGGGCGGGCGCGAGGAACTCCTCTTCCGACTGGCGCGGACGGGCGGGGTGTACGTGCCCGGCTTCTACGACGTCGAATACCTGCCCGACGGCCGCATCGGCCGCGTGGTGCCCAACAAGTCGGGCGTCCCGTGGCGCGTGTCGAAGCACACGGTGATGGACCTGGACGAGTGGCCTTACCCGAAGCAGCCGCTGGTGCCGCTGGCGGAGACGGTCCACGAGCGCATGTCGGTCGAGATCTTCCGCGGCTGCACGCGCGGCTGCCGCTTCTGCCAGGCCGGCATGATCACCCGCCCGGTGCGCGAGCGCTCCATCACGGGTATCGGCGACATGGTGGAGGCCGGTCTGAAGGCGACGGGCTTCGAGGAGGTGGGCCTGCTCTCCCTGTCCTCGGCCGACCACACGGAGATCGGCGACGTCGCCAAGGGCCTCGCCGACCGCTACGAGGCCGACAAGATCGGCCTCTCGCTGCCGTCCACCCGCGTGGACGCCTTCAACATCGACCTGGCGAACGAGCTGACCCGCAACGGCCGCCGCTCGGGCCTCACCTTCGCCCCCGAGGGCGGCTCCGAGCGCATCCGCAAGGTCATCAACAAGATGGTCTCGGAGGACGACCTGATCCGCACCGTCGCCACGGCCTACGGCAACGGCTGGCGCCAGGTGAAGCTGTACTTCATGTGCGGTCTGCCCACGGAGACGGACGAGGACGTCCTCCAGATCGCCGACATGGCGACCCGTGTGATCCAGAAGGGCCGCGAGGTCTCCGGCTCCAACGACATCCGCTGCACGGTCTCGATCGGCGGCTTCGTCCCCAAGCCGCACACCCCGTTCCAGTGGGCACCCCAGCTCTCCGCCGAGGAGACGGACGCCCGCCTGCAGCGGCTCCGCGACAAGATCCGCGGCGACAAGAAGTACGGCCGCTCGATCGGCTTCCGCTACCACGACGGCAAGCCCGGCATCGTCGAGGGCCTGCTCTCCCGCGGCGACCGCCGTATCGGCGCCGTCATCCGCGCCGTCTACGACGACGGCGGCCGCTTCGACGGCTGGCGCGAGCACTTCTCCTACGACCGCTGGATGGCGTGCGCGGACAAGGCCCTGGTCCCCTTCGGCGTGGACGTCGACTGGTACACCACCCGCGAGCGCACCTACGAGGAGGTCCTCCCCTGGGACCACCTCGACTCCGGCCTCGACAAGGACTGGCTCTGGGAGGACTGGCAGGACGCCCTCGACGAAACAGAGGTCGACGACTGCCGCTGGACCCCGTGCTTCGACTGCGGGGTGTGCCCGCAGATGGACACATCCATCCAAATCGGCCCGACCGGCAAGAAGTTGCTGCCTCTGACCGTCAAGAACGCGGCTCCGACGCCGGCTGCGAGTGGTCACGCGCACTGAGGTGAGCGAGGCACTCGATCGGGTCTGATGGGGAGGGGGCTCGTCGGTCTGTTGCATGTCTGTGGGCGACCACATCCTCATGCCTGGGTATGCCTGTCAGGTCAGGAGACGAGGATGGAGATGCCGTCCCCGAGCAGCTTCAGCCCGAGGACGAAGAACAAGACCGCCATCACGACGACATTGTGCTGAGCTGCCCAGTTTTTCCAGCTGCCGAGTGTGGTCTTGGCTTGCTCTCCCCCGAGCAGGAAAACTCCCAGTGGGGCCAGCAGGCCGAGGGTGGCGATCAGGACGAAGATCGCCAGAGATGCGATCTGCTGCCCTACCGGCAGGCCGGCTGAGCCGATCGCGGCCCCCGCGGCGATGGTCAGCGGGGCGTTCTTGGCGTTGAGCGCGGCCAGGGCCAGCCCGAGTGCGAAGACCTTGACCGGCGTGAGGCGGTCGATCGCGCTCATCCACTTCGGCAGCTGAGCTTGCGAGGGATCCCTTGGGCGCCGGTGCCATTGCCGGGCGCCGAAGAGGACGAGGAACAGGCCCAGGGCGAGCTTGAGGGCTCCTACCCAGGTGGCCGGGTGGTTGCGGGCGGAGGCACCTGCCGGGGACGCGATCGCCAGCATCACCGCGCCCAGTGCCGCGAGTCCCAGGATCCAGCCGACGGTGAAGAGGACGCCGTTGAGACGTCCTCGGGGCGTGGCGAGTATGAGGATGACGGCGATGATCGGGAGGGGACTGACCGCGACGGCCGCCGCGAAACCCAGCACGTCACCGAGAACTGCGCCCATGGTTGCCTCCGCATGAGGTCAGGGTGGCGATCCGGTTGAGTAGGGCTTGGCGCGAGAGGGTGCCCCGACCGCCTCGGCGGCGCAACGGGTTGGTGTGCGATCGGCTGAGCACTGTCTCCACGGCCGTGCGGAAGAAGTGGCTGCCCGAATGGCGACGACGACGTACTCGGCACGTCCCATCCATTTCATCTTCCTGCGCCTGGCCGGATCTGTCCTCGGGAGCTTTTCGGGGCGGGAGGGATCAGGCTGGACGCCGCAGTGCCGGACTCTCCCGGGGATCCACCTCAGGTGACCACAGTGCCGAGGGCCCGGGATGCGAGGCATTGCATCCGTAGTGAGGATTGATGTGTGGGGGCGATGGCGCCTCATGTCCGGGTGCTTGGCGGCCCTCGCACCGATCCGTGGCAGGAGAATCACACGATGACTGCGACGACAGGTGCAACCCAGTCAGCTCACCCCGAGCGGCCAGGCAGGTCGGATGGGGTCTGCAGCGAGTTCACCGTCTTCACCGAGATCAAGCCGGGCCATGCGGATGCGTTGCGTGAGGATCTCGCCGCGATGGCCGACGTGGCGGATGACGAGAGGGTCCATGCGGCGCTGCGCCAGATCGGCACCCTGCATGACGCACGGCACGTGATCTTCGACAACGACACCCGCTTCATGTTCGCCAGCGTCTTCGACGGCTCCTGGGACACCTACATCGACGACTTCGCCAAGACGGTGGTCGGGGAACGCTTCGACAAGGTCTTCTCGCACAGCGAGGGGTTCCCCGGCGTCAAGGATCCAGGGGTGAAGGACTGGTTCATCGCCCACCAGGCGCCCGCGGGGGTCTTCGTCAGCGCCTATCCCGACCTGACCGTTCAGCAGATCTTCAAGGACCACCGCGTGGACGACGCGTTCCAGGAGGTGCTGGACACCCCCGAGTTCCGGTCGGCCCTGGAGAACCCGGCCAACGCGGAGTTGGTGGCCACGCCTGCCTTCCAGAAGCTGTTGGAGGAAGCCTCGGCCTAGAACCCGGACACAACCAATCCTCGGAACCGACCCAACGTTGGACCGCGTCGGTGGGTGCGGCCGCTGCGGGGCTGCCCAGGCAGAGACCGATGTGGAGGCACGAGCGATCATGAACACTGCGGACAGCAGCAGCGCTGCCGGCGTCAGCGTCGAGATCGACGATGTCCAGAGCGGGGCGTTGCGTCCGAGGCCCGTGCCGTACGAGGGAAAGTTCGTCTTCCTGCGCGTCGATGACCGTCATGCCGGGCGTGCCCTGCTGCGGCGGCTGCTCCCGGTGACCTCGGGCGGTCTGCCCAGCGCGGACCGGAGCCAGGATGCCTGGGTCGCTGTGGCGTTCACCTATGAGGGGCTGAGGGCCCTGGGGGTACCCCAGGAGTCGCTGGACAGCTTTCCGCGGGCGTTTCGTGAGGGCATGGCCGCTCGGGCGGAGCTGATCGGCGACGTGGGCGAGAGTGCACCGGCCCACTGGGAGGCACCGTTCGGAACGGGCGATGTCCACATCGCCTTGAGTGTCCTCTCCTCAGATACGGCGCAGCTGGACAAGGAACTGAAGCGGGCCCGTGTCGCTTACGAGGAGGCCCCCGGTGTCCAGGTGATCTGGCAGCAGGACGTCCACCAGCTCCCGACCGGGCGCACCACCTTCGGGTTCCGTGACGGCATCAGCCATCCGAACATCGAGGGCGTCGGACTACCCGGCTCCAACCCGCGGGAAGCCCCCATCAAGGCCGGCGAGTTCATCCTCGGCTACCCCGATGAAACCGGCAGTCTGCCGCCCATGCCCAGCCCCGATGTGCTGGGGCACAACGGGACCTACGCGGCCGTCCGCAAGATCCACACCAACGTGGCGGCCTGGCGCCGGTACCTGCGCGCGAACAGCTCCAGCGCCGAGGAGGAGGCACTCCTGGCGGCCAAGATGGTCGGGCGCTGGCCGAGCGGAGCGCCGTTGACGCTGACCCCGGAGCACGATGATCCGGAGCTGGCGGCCGATGCGCACCGCGTCAACAACTTCCTGTACCGGGAGAACGACGACCGGGGGTACCGGTGCCCCGCCGGTGCGCACATCCGGCGCACCAACCCCCGTGATTCCACCATCATCGGCGATGCGCGGATGCACCGCCTCATCCGCCGTGGCACCACCTACGGCCCGCCGCTGCCAGAGGGCGTGCTGGAGGACGACGGCGCCGACCGGGGCCTGGTCGGAGTCTTCCTCGGGGCCCATCTGGAACGGCAGTTTGAGTTCATCAAGGCCGAATGGGTCAACGACGGCAATTTCATCGGCTACCCCGGCGAGAAGGACCCGGTAGCCGGGCATCACGGCGGAACCGGCAGCGTCACCATCCCGGAGAAGCCGGTTCGGCGCCGTCTGCAGAACCTGCCCAGCTTCGTGGTCACCCGGGGCGGCGAGTACTGCTTTGTGCCGGGGCTGCGCGCCTTGCGCTGGCTCGCCGAACTGGAGGACTGACGGCGATTCCCATTCCCTGAGGTCCGATCACGCTCTCCGAGGAGAGGTCGAAGTCATGGCAGCACAGTTCGTCCGCTACACGCCTGATGTCGAAGACGACGACCCGGACTTCGACCGCAACGTGCAGATGGTGATCGAGAAGACCGAGAGCTACATCGCCGAGTCGGTCGAGGCCGGCGGCACCGGACGGGCCCTGCGCGACGCCCATGCCAAGGGCTACGGGCTGGTCCGAGGGGAAGTGGAGATCCTGGACGGGCTGCCCCCCGAGTACGCCCAGGGCATCTACGCGACTCCGGGAACCCACGACGCGCTCATCCGCTTCTCCAACGGCTCGCCCCACGCCGGAGCCGACGCGCGACTGGGCGCCGCCACCGGACTGGCGCTGAAGATGTTCAACATCCCCGGCCCGACCCTGCTGGAAGACGAACCGGACACTGGCACATTCGACTACGCCAACATCAACGGACCGATCTTCTTCTGCAACACGGTCGAGCACTACCTGTTCATCCAGGAACTGTTCCTGAACGCGCCGGCCTACTTCTCCCAGGGCCGACCCGGCGCACATCGTTTCTTCACCGAGTTCGTGACCGGAAAGGGAACGCTGGACCACGACAACTGGGCATGGGATGAATTCCTGGCCTTCCTGCGCCTGACAAAGATCTCCCCGGTCAACGTACTGCTGTCGAGCTACTGGACGATGGGCGCAGTCCGGCACGGGGACTACATCGCCAAGGTGCGCATCACCCCGGACCCGTCCTTCGCCTCCGCGGTGGTCCGGCGCACCATCGACCCGACTTCCGCGTCGGAGGTCTTCCGACCGGCCCTGCAGGCCGAACTCCAAGAGCGGCCCTACGCCTTCGACATCCAGGTCCAGCTCTGCACCGACCTACAGCGCATGCCGGTGGAGGACACCACCGTGGAATGGCCCGAACAGCTCTCGCCGTCCGTCACCGTGGCGAAACTGCGACTGCCGCAACAGGACATCTCCGACCCGGAGAACCTGGAGAAGATGGACTCACTGTCCTTCACCCCCTGGCGGGTCACCGCCGAACACGCCCCCCTGGGCAACATCATGCGAGCCCGCAAAGAGGTCTACCGGCGGTCCTCCATCGCGCGCCACAAGCTCAACCACCAGCCGCGCACAGAGCCCCGCAGCGCCGACGAGGTACTTGGCCCGGCCCAATGAGGCCGACTGATGTAACGGCAAGCGACCCCGATCACAATCCCTGCGCGATGTGCCGACATGGGCCGGCCGTACCTGGCTTCGGAGTACGGGCAGCACCTCGGTGTGCGCCCTATGCGACCGCAGGGCTGCGGCGTTCGATGAGCACGACGTCGCGCCATACGCCGTGATGCCGGCCGATGCGTTCGCGCGTGCCGATGATGCGGAAGCCCGCCTTCTGGTGCAGGGCGAGGCTGCTGGTGTTCTCGGGGAAGATGCCTGACTGGATGGTCCAGATGCCCGCTGCTTCGGTCGAGGCGATCAACGCGTTCAGCAACGCCGTGCCGACTCCTCGGCCGCGGGCGTCAGGGTGGACGTACAGCGAGTGCTCGACCACGCCGGCATAGACGCACCGGTCGGACACCGGCACCGCCGCGACCCAGCCCAGCACCTTGCCGCCCTGGTCCACGGCGACGTGCCGGTGGTCGGACAGCTTGGTGGCGTTGAATCGTTCCCAGGTGGGTGCGGCGGTCTCGAAGGTGGCGTCGCCCTCGTCGATGCCGCGTCGGTAGATCCTCAGAACCTCGGCGGCGTGCTCGGGGCCCATGGCCACGATGCGAACCTCGGTCGCGGCACTCACGCTTGCTCCGCCGGGGCGATCTCGTCGATCAGGCCGCGGATGCGCTTCTGGATCTCGTCGCGGATGGGGCGGACGGCGTCGACGCCCTGTCCGGCCGGGTCGGGGAGCTCCCAGTCGAGGTAGCGCTTGCCGGGAAAGACGGGGCAGGTGTCGCCGCAGCCCATGGTGATGACCACGTCGGAGGCCTGGACGGCTTCGACCGTGAGCACCTTGGGCACCTCGGCGGAGATGTCGATGCCCGCCTCCGACATCGCTTCGACGACGGCCGGGTTGACCGTGTCGGCGGGCGCGGACCCGGCGGAGCGGACCTGTACGCGGTCGCCCGCGAGGTGGGTGAGGAACGCTGCGGCCATTTGGGAGCGCCCGGCGTTGTGGACGCAGACGAACAGCACGGAGGGACGTTCAGCGGAGGTGTTCATGGTCAGTGTGTCTTTCTGGGCGGAGGCCGGTCAGGGGAGCTTGGGAGCGGCGAGTTCGGGTTCGCCTTGGAGAGGAATGGCTGCGGTCTGCGCGGGTGCTGGGCGTCCGAAGACCGCAAGCACCAGCCCCAGCCCCAGCGCGGCACCCACCAGTTGGGCCACGATGAACGGGCCGAGCGAGCCGGGGGCGATGCCGGCGAAGGTGTCGGTGAAGGCCCGGCCGATGGTGACCGCCGGGTTCGCGAAAGAGGTGGAGGACGTGAACCAGTACGCCGCTCCGATGTACGACGCCACGGCCACCGGGCCGAACTGGGCGCGGTCGGAGCGGGCCAAGCCGAAGATCAGCAGGACGAGTCCGGCGGTCGCGACCACCTCGCCCAGCCACAGGTGACCGGCGGAGCGGTCATGGGTGGACCACTGGACGAGCGGTTTGCCGAACATGGCGTCGGCCACGACGGCACCGGCGATGGCTCCCATGATCTGGGCCGGGATGTAGGCGGCGACGTCCCGCGCGGTCGGTGCATCCTCGCTGCGGCGGCCGGTGAGCCAGGCGGCAAGGGTGACGACGGGGTTGAAGTGTGCACCGGAGACCGGCCCCAGAAGCGCGATGAGCACGCCCAGGCCGAAGACCGTGGCCAGCGAGTTGGCCAGCAGTTGCACGCCGACATCCCTGGTCAGCTCGGTGGCCTGGATGCCGGAGCCGACGACCACCGCGACCAGGGCGGCCGACCCCACAGCTTCGGCGGCGGCCCGGCGGCCCAGCGGGGCGCTCACGCGGTTGACTCGGCCGTCTGCGATGTCTTCAGGAAGGCGGCGAGCCGCTCGAGGGTGGCGGGCAGCGCCCAGTAGTAGACCCACGTGCCGCGCCGCTCGCAGTCGATCAGACCGGCCTGCCGCAGCAGCTTGAGGTGATGCGAGATCGTCGGCTGGGACAGGTCGAAAGCCGGCGTCAGGTCACAGACGCAGACCTCACCGCCCGCCCGTGAGGCGATCATCGACAGCAGGCGCAGGCGTACCGGGTCGCCCAGCGCCTTGAACAGCTTCGCCAGCTCCGCCGCATGGTCCTCGCTCAGGGGAGCGGTCACCAGCCCGGGGCAGCACGCGCCGTTCTCGTCGCTCTCTCCGAGCACCACAAGCTCCTGCTTCGACATGCGTCTATGTTGACAGCCTTCGATCCAAGTCGCAAGCTTGCATCGACAGACATCAATGCAAGCCGATGGGAGCCCTGCCATGTCCCGTGCTCAGCTCGCCCTGCGTGTCAGCGACCTGGAGGCGTCGATCGCCTTCTACTCGAAGCTGTTCGGCACCGAACCGGCCAAGCGACGCGAGGGTTACGCCAGCTTCGCCATCACCGAGCCCCCGCTCAAGCTCGTCCTGATCGAGGGCGAGCCGGGCAAGGAGACCCGCCTCGACCACCTCGGCGTCGAGGTCGAGTCCACCGACCAGGTCGACGCCGCCACCACCCGACTCAAGGACGCCGGCCTGGCCACCTTCGAGGAGAACGACACTTCCTGCTGCTACGCCCTCCAGGACAAGGTCTGGGTGCACGGCCCCGGCAAGGAGCCCTGGGAGGTCTACGTCGTCAAGGCCGACGCCGACACCCTCGGCAAGAGCGTCAACGCGACCGGCGACGGCTGCTGCACCACCCGGACCACCGAACCGGCCTCCGCGTCCACAGGTTGCAATTGCGTTTAGGCAGGGATGCGGCTTCGCGCCTACGGCCTCAGCAAGGGGAAGATCCCCTCTCCCTTCGGCGTCTTCGTCCAGGTCGCGGACGGAGTCGAGGGTCTCGTCCGGCTGCGCGCCCTCTCGAATGCGTCGTTGCGGCATCCGGTGCAGGCTGATGGGGGACGTGGGCGTGCCACGAAGCGGTCCGGTTCGAGGTGTCTGCCGTGCTCGGCGGGCGGCCACGGGAAGGAGGCGCGATGGAGATCGAAGGGTCGATTGCCCTGGTGACGGGGGCCAATCGTGGCATCGGGCACGCATTCGCCCGCGCGCTGATCGAGCGGGGAGCCGCCAAGGTCTACGCCGGTGTCCGCGATCCGGCGAGCGTCGATGACGAGCAGCTCTCCGCGTTGCGTCTGGACGTCACCAAGCCGGAGGACGTCGCCGCGGCGGCCGAGGTCGCCGGTGACGTCAGCATCGTCGTCAACAACGCGGGCGTCGGAGGGTTCGGGACCAAGCTGCTGACGGGCTCCCTCGACGGTGCGCGCGAGGCGATGGAGATCAACTACTTCGGCACCTGGGCCGTTTCCCGTGCCTTTGCCCCGGTCCTGGCGCGCAATGGCGGCGGCGCACTGGTGAACATGCTGTCGGCTGCCTCCTGGATCTCCCGGCCGGAGTATCCCGGATACGCGGCTTCCAAGGCGGCCGAGTGGTCGTTGACGGGGGCGTTGCGGGAAGGCCTGCGCGAGCAGGGAACGCTGGTGATCGGCGTCCACGCCGGCTTCGTGGAGACGGATCTCAGCTCCTTCACCGACGCACCGAAGATCAGCGCGGCGGACGTGGCGGAGCAGACCATGGACGCCCTGGCGAACGACCGGGTCGAGGTCCTCGCCGACGAGCGGACCAGGCAGATCAAGCACGCCCTGGCGCAACCACTCGATCAGTGAGATCGACGTCGACCGGGAACGACGCAGGTGATCCGCGGCGCGGGCCACGCGTCCAGCGCAGGCGCGGCACCCGGCAGGCGTTCGCCGCAGAGTGCGACACCGCCGGCGGGCTCGCGCGGCCCCTGCGCCGTGCACTCCGCGGGGATTCGCGGCCGGTGGCCCGCTGGGAACCCGGCGTGGCCGAAACGCGTACTCTAGAGGGAAGGACCGGGCGCGAAGTCTCCCCGCCGAGGCGGGGGTGATCCGGACGGGACGGCACCGTAGGGGTGCCGGACCGGACGCTCTCCACGACGAGGGTCGGCGCCACGGACCGCCCGCCGTACACGAGGAGAAGTTCCACTGGGCAAGCGACAGCCCGAAGGCCCACCGCCCGCACCCGCGGTGCAGCGCATCCGACTGCGCTACACCAAGCGAGGCCGCCTCCGGTTCACCAGCCACCGTGACTTCCAGCGCGCCTTCGAGCGTGCGCTGCGCCGTGCCGAGGTGCCGATGGCGTACTCGGCGGGGTTCACGCCGCACCCGAAGGTCTCCTATGCCAATGCCGCACCCACCGGCACGGGCAGTGAGGCGGAGTACCTGGAGATCGCGCTCACCGCGCACTGCGACCCGGAGCGTCTGCGTGAGCTTCTCGACGAGTCGTTGCCCGCCGGGCTGGACGTCGTCGAGGCGGTCGAGGCCCGTACGTCGGGGCTCGCCGACCGGCTGACCGCTTCCGTGTGGGAGCTGCGGCTGGACGGCGTGGACCCGGCCGAGGCCGAGAACGCGGTCGCGGCCTTCAACGGGGCCGAGACCGTGGAAGTGCAGCGCCTGGCCAAGAACGGCATGCGCACCTTCGACACCCGGTCCGCCGTGGTGGACCTGGAGAGTATGGAAACGCACGGTTCGGCGGCTGATGGGCCGACCGGCCAGCCTTGTGCGATACTGCGGCTGGTTGTTCGGCACGTGACGCCTGCCGTACGACCCGACGACGTCCTGTCCGGTCTCCGCGCCGTGGCCGACCTGGCGCCGCCGGTCCCCGCTGCGGTGACCAGGCTGGCGCAGGGGCTGCTCGATGAAGAGACCGGCACGGTGACCGACCCGCTCGCGCCCGACCGCGAGGCAGACCTGGCCGCCCCGGCCGATTCAGTGGGGGCCGCCGTTCCTGCCGCCGCGAAGGCGCCCGCGTAGGGACGGTTCCGCACCGGGACGGACGTCGAAAGCGCCGCCCTCGTACTCGGGAGCCACCTGGGTCGGGCAGCGCACCGACCAGAAGACTTTCGCCAGGCCGTGCACAACAAGGCGTACGGAACCGGCGAGACAGGACACAGAGAGCTCCCGTGCGGCGCATGCGCCCCGGACGGCGGCCGACGCGCACCGCGCGGCCGCGGACGTCAACGGTGCCGATCGACGTGATCGGCGCCGGACCGGGCGCGGCGCCCGGGAGCCTGACGGGAGATACGCCCGCATGCTCGAACCGACCGAACCCATCGAGGGTTCCGAAGAACTGAACACCCCCAGCGACACCCTGCCGCCGCGTCGTCGGCGCCGTGCCGCGTCCCGCCCGGCGGGTCCGCCCGCCGCCGCGTCCTCCGAGGCCGCGGCCGAGATCACCGCTCCGGCCGTACCGGCCGCCGCGTCCGCGGAACTCGCGGAGCTGGTGGAGGAGCAGGAGACTCCCGGGGCCGAGGAGGCCGCCGAGGCCGCGACGGCCCTGGTCACTGGCGAGGAGACGGAGGAAGCGGCCGAAGAGGCGGCGCCCGCGCGCCGTACGCGCCGTCGTGCCTCCGCGCCCGCCGGGACGCCCAAGGCCACGGAGGGCGAGGCCGAGACCGTCGTTCCGGCGGCGGCCGTCGCCGAGACGCCGACCACCGAGTCCGGTGCCGCCGAGACGTCCGCCGGGTCCGTGGAGGTCGGCGAGGCCGCCGCTCCGCGGCGTACCCGCCGGCGTGCCACGCGCAGCGTGTCCACGCCCGCCGCGTCCACGGAAGCGGTCGAGACGGCCGCCGCCACGGTCGCCGAGGGTTCCGAGGCTGTCGCCGATTCGGCCGCGGAGGCGCCCGCCCCCGCCGCTCGTACGCGCCGCCGCGCCACCCGGCGCGCGTCCGCGCCCGCCGGTGCCCCCGCGCCGGACGAGGCCGCCGAGACCCCCGCGGTGAGTTCCGCTCCCGAGACCGAGGCCGAGTCCGTCAGTGCCGGCTCCGCCGAGGAGACGGCGTCGCAGGTCGCGGAGGACGCGGCTCCGCGGCGTACCCGTCGGCGTGCCACGCGCCGTGTCTCCGAGCCCGCCGCCGTCAGCGAGGCCCCCGCGGCCCAGCCCGCCGAGGTTCCCGCCGAAGTCACCCCCGCCGCCGAGGCCGTCACCACCGACGTGCCCGCCGCCGAGGTCGCGGAGGACGCGGCTCCGCGGCGTACCCGTCGACGTGCCACGCGTCGCGTTTCCGAGCCTGCCGCTCAGACCGCCGCCGAGGCCCCCGCCGCGGAAGCCCCCGCGGCCCAGCCCGCCGAGGCACCCCGCGAGAGCGAGGCCCCCTCCGACGCGGCTCCCGCCGCCGAGGAGTCCGGGACGCGGCGCAGCCGCCGTCGGGTCGTCCGGCGTGCCGCGACCGGGTTCTCCGAGCCCGCCGCCGAGTCCACCGCCGGTGACGGCGAGTCGACGCGCAGGCCCGCGCGGCCCGCCGTCGCCGTGTTCCAGGCGCCCGTCTTCACCCAGCCGATGTTCCAGACCCCGGAGCGTGCCGCCGCCGCGGCGGCGGCCGAGGCCGCGGACAGCGAGGAGCTCCCGGAGGAGCAGGCCGAGCCGGTCGAGCAGGCCGAGCACTCCGACCAGGGCGGCTCGCGCCGTCGCCGTCGCCGCAGGGGCTCCGGTGGTGAGGAGTCCGAGACCCGGACGGCCGTGACCGCCGACGAATCCGCCGAGTCCGCCGAGGACGACGTGGAGTCCGCCGAGTCGGCCGAGGAAGCCGCCGAGGGCGAGGACGGCGAGGAGTTCGGTTCCCGCCGTCGCCGTCGCCGCGGTGGCCGCCGTCGTCGCCGGGGCGAGGCCGGCGAGGACGCGGAGGAGAGCGACGAGCTCGCCGCCGAGCAGGCCGCGCAGGACGCCGAGGACACCGCCGAGCAGCTCGACGAGGACGACGAGGACGCGGCCGGCGCCGAGGACTCGGACGAGGAGGACGAGGGCCGGCAGGGAGGCGGTGGCTCCAGCAGCAGCCGCCGTCGCCGCCGTCGCCGTCGCCGGGCCGGTGACGGCGCCGGGGAGGGCGAGCCGTCCGCCGACGACCCCGAGCGCACCGTGGTCAAGGTGCGCGAGCCCCGCAAGGCGGCCGAGCCGTCCGACGAGGTGCAGTCCATCAAGGGCTCGACCCGTCTGGAGGCCAAGAAGCAGCGCCGCCGCGAGGGCCGCGAGCAGGGCCGCCGCCGGGTGCCGATCATCACCGAGGCCGAGTTCCTGGCCCGCCGTGAGGCCGTCGAGCGCGTGATGGCCGTCCGGCAGCACGGCGACCGTACGCAGATCGGCGTCCTGGAGGACGGCGTGCTCGTCGAGCACTACGTCAACAAGGAGCAGTCGACGTCGTACGTCGGCAACGTCTACCTGGGCAAGGTGCAGAACGTGCTGCCCTCGATGGAGGCGGCCTTCATCGACATCGGCAAGGGCCGCAACGCCGTCCTGTACGCGGGCGAGGTCAACTTCGAGGCGCTCGGGATGGCCAACGGCCCCCGCCGTATCGAGTCCGCGCTGAAGTCCGGGCAGTCCGTCCTCGTGCAGGTCACCAAGGACCCCATCGGGCACAAGGGCGCCCGCCTGACCAGCCAGGTCTCCCTCCCGGGCCGCTACCTCGTGTACGTGCCCGAGGGCTCGATGACCGGCATCAGCCGCAAGCTGCCCGACACCGAGCGGGCCCGGCTGAAGACGATCCTCAAGAAGATCGTCCCCGAGGACGCGGGCGTCATCGTGCGCACCGCCGCCGAGGGCGCGAGCGAGGACGAGCTGCGCCGCGACGTCGAGCGGCTCCAGGCGCAGTGGGAGGACATCAAGAAGAAGGCCAAGGGCGGCAGCTCAAGCGCACCGTCCCTGCTGTACGGCGAGCCGGACATGACCGTCCGGGTCGTGCGCGACATCTTCAACGAGGACTTCTCCAAGGTCATCGTCAGCGGTGACGAGGCGTGGGCGACGATCCACGGCTACGTCTCGCACGTCGCCCCGGACCTCGCGCCGCGTCTGCAGCGCTGGACCAGCGAGGTCGACGTCTTCGCCACGTACCGGATCGACGAGCAGCTCGCCAAGGCGCTGGACCGCAAGGTCTGGCTGCCCAGCGGCGGTTCGCTGGTGATCGACCGGACCGAGGCGATGGTCGTCATCGACGTCAACACCGGCAAGTTCACCGGCCAGGGCGGCAACCTGGAGGAGACGGTCACCAGGAACAACCTGGAGGCGGCCGAGGAGATCGTGCGCCAGCTGCGGCTGCGCGACCTCGGCGGCATCATCGTGATCGACTTCATCGACATGGTCCTGGAGTCCAACCGCGACCTGGTGCTGCGCCGCCTGCTGGAGTGCCTGGGCCGCGACCGTACGAAGCACCAGGTGGCCGAGGTGACCTCGCTGGGCCTGGTGCAGATGACCCGCAAGCGGGTGGGTCAGGGCCTCCTCGAGTCCTTCTCCGAGACCTGCGTGCACTGCAACGGCCGCGGTGTCATCGTCCACCTGGAGCAGGCGAGCGTCGCCGGTGGCGGCGGCGGGAGCAAGCGCCGCAAGCGTGCCCGCGCCGGTGCCGAGCAGCCGCACGAGCACGAGCACGAGGCCGTGGCCGTCGAGGCGGTCGCCCCGACCGCCGAGGAGGAGGCGGAGGCAGAGGCGGAGGCCGCCGGGCCCATCGCGCTGCCCGCGCTGGAGATGGCCCCGGACGAGGAGCTGTACAGCAGCGTCGCCGAGGCGGAGGCCGCGGCGAGCCGTGGCCGTACGCGGCGCCGCGCGAGCCGGCGGGTGTCCGCGCCCGCGGGCGCGCCGAAGGCCCACGTCGACGGTGGCGCTCCGGTTCCCACGGCGCAGGACGTCAGGGCGGCCGAGGAGGCCGCGCGGCCGGTGGTCCCGGAGCCGGCCGAGCAGGCTCAGGCCGAGCCCGTGGCCGTGGAGGATCCGACGGTCCCGGCCGTGGCCGAGGAGGCCGCCCCCAAGGGCCGTACGCGTCGTCGCGCGACCCGCAAGGTGTCGGCGCCGGCCGGGTCCCCGGCGGGTGCCGAGGCGTCCGTGGTGACGGTGGCGGAGGCCGCGCCGGCGGTGTCCGCCGAGTCGCGGGACACCGACGCTGCCGAGGTTCCGGCGGAGCAGCCGGAGGCTCCGGCCGAGTCCGCCGCCCCGGCCCGTCCGCGCCGCCGTGCCGTGCGCAAGGCCACCGCGCCGACCGCGCCCGAGGACACGGCCGTCGTGGTCGTCCCGTCGGGCACGGCGGAGGAGGCCGCCACCGAGTCCGGTGCGCCGGCCGAGCCCGCCGAACAGGCCGCCGCCGACTCCGAGTCGGCCGAGACCGCCGCAGAGGAGACCGTCCCGGCCAAGAAGACGGCCCGCAAGGTCGCCAAGAAGGCCACGGCGACGAAGGCCGCCACGAAGAAGGCGGTGGCCAAGAAGACGACGGCCAAGAAGACCGCCGCGAAGAAGGCCACGGCCAAGAAGGCGGCGAAGACCGTCAAGTCGGCCACGGCCGCGAAGAAGTCCGCGTCGAAGAAGACCGCGGCGGCCGAGCAGTCGTCGTCGCCGTCCGTCTCGGCCTCGACGGAGGACTGACCGGATCGCACCGCGCGGGGCGGCGACGGACCGATGGTCCGTCGCCGCCCCGCGTTCGTGTGCGACGCCGCCACTTCGCCGGGTGAGGAAGGACATGAAGGGAAAGGCGGACCGAAAAGGCTAAGGTATGAGCCGAGATTGACTTCAAGAATGGCAAACACTGGGATTCTGTTCCCAATTCGTGCACAGTATTGGGGCGCAAGACGTGAAGGCTCTCGTGCTTTCCGGGGGAGCGGGCACCCGTCTCCGGCCGATCACCCACACCTCGGCCAAGCAGTTGGTGCCGGTCGCCAACAAGCCTGTGCTCTTCTACGGTCTGGAAGCGATCGCCGAAGCCGGCATCGACGAGGTCGGGATCGTCGTCGGCGACACCGCGGACGAGATCCGCGAGGCGGTGGGCGACGGCTCCCGTTTCGGGATCGAGGTGACCTACATCCCGCAGGAGACGCCGCTGGGGCTCGCCCACGCGGTGCTCATCGCGCAGGACTTCCTCGGCGACGAGGACTTCGTCATGTACCTCGGTGACAACTTCATCGTCGGTGGCATCACCGGCCTCGTCGAGGAGTTCCGGGCCGAGCGGCCCGACGCGCAGATCCTGCTGACCAGGGTTCCCGACCCCACCTCCTTCGGTGTCGCCGAACTCGGCGGCGACGGGCAGGTGGTGGGCCTGGAGGAGAAACCGGAGGAGCCGAAGAGTGACCTGGCACTGGTCGGCGTCTATCTGTTCACCCCGGCCGTGCATGAGGCCGTCCGCTCCATCGAGCCTTCCTGGCGCGGGGAGTTGGAGATCACCCATGCCATCCAGTGGTTGATCGACAACAAGTGCGACGTCCGTTCCACCACGATCTCCGGTTACTGGAAGGACACCGGCAACGTCACCGACATGCTGGAGGTCAACCGGTCCGTGCTGGAGGCCGTGGAGCCGCTGAACGCGGGCACGGTGGACGAGAAGAGCGAGATCATCGGCCGGGTGCGCATAGAGGCGGGCGCCCGGGTCAGCGGCAGCCGGATCGTCGGACCCGCGATCATAGGTGCCGGTTCGGTGGTCGACGACGCGTACATCGGCCCCTTCACCTCGGTCTCCGAGGACTGCCGGATCGTCGACAGCGAAATCGAGTACTCCATTCTGCTGCGCGGTTCGTCCGTGACCGGCGTGCGCCGGGTGGAGGCCTCGCTCATCGGGCGCGACGTCGAAGTGACGCCCGCACCCCGGAACCCCTCGGCCCACCGGCTCGTGCTCGGTGATCACAGCAAGGTGCAGATCTCCTCATGACGACCAGGATCCTGGTGACAGGCGGCGCCGGCTTCATCGGCTCGCACTACGTCCGTACGCTGCTCGGTCCGCAGGGCCCCGGTGATGTCGCGATCACCGTCCTGGACAAGCTGACGTACGCGGGCAACCCGGCCAACCTCGACGAGGTGCGCGCGCACCCGGGGTTCGCCTTCGTGCAGGGCGACATCTGCGACCCCGGACTCGTGGGCAAGCTGATGGCCGAGCACGACGAGGTCGTGCACTTCGCCGCCGAGTCGCATGTCGACCGCTCCATCGACGGCGGCGCGGAGTTCGTCCGCACGAACGTCGTCGGCACGCACACGCTCGTCGACGCGGCGTACCGGGCCGGCATCAAGACCTTCGTGCACATCTCCACCGACGAGGTCTACGGCTCGATCGACGAGGGCTCCTGGCCCGAGACCCACCCGCTGGCGCCCAACTCGCCCTACTCCTCGGCAAAGGCCTCCAGCGACCTGATCGCGCTGTCCTACCACCGCACCCACGGCCTGGACGTCCGGGTCACCCGGTGCTCCAACAACTACGGGCACCACCACTTCCCCGAGAAGGTCATTCCGCTCTTCGTCACCAACCTTCTCGACGGCAGGAAGGTCCCGCTGTACGGCGACGGCGGCAACGTCCGCGACTGGCTGCACATCGACGACCACGTCCAGGGCATCGACCTGGTCCGCACCAAGGGGCGCGCGGGGGAGGTCTACAACATCGGCGGCGGCACGGAGCTCTCCAACAAGGAGCTCACGGCGCTGCTGCTCGAGGCGTGCGGAGCCGACTGGGAGACCAGCGTGGAGTACGTCGAGGACCGCAAGGGCCACGACCGCCGCTACTCCGTCGACTGCACGAAGATTCGTGAGGAGCTCGGCTACGAGCCCCGCAAGGACTTCCGCACGGGCCTCGCCGAGACGGTGCGGTGGTACCGCGACAACCGCGCCTGGTGGGAGCCGCTGAAGGAACGCGCGGCCCTGAACTGACGCGCCGCCCGTCTCGCCGGGACCGTTCAGGCATTCCGGGTGCGCCCGGGGCACCGGCGATGGGCCGCCCCACCCCCGCACGAGGACGAGAAGAGGCATGAACCCGAAACACGAAGAGGCAAGCGTCCCGGCCGGCTGGCTGGTCACCGGAGCGGGCGGCATGCTCGGTCAGGACGTGCTGGCCAGACTGGCCGCCGAGGGCGAGCGGTCCGTCGCGCTGGACCGCGCGGCCCTGGACCTCACCGATCCCGCGGCCGTGCGGCGGGAGCTGGAGCGTCACCGCCCCGCCGTGGTCGTCAACTGCGCGGCCTGGACGGCCGTGGACGACGCGGAGACCCACGAGGCCGAGGCGCTCCGCGTCAACGGTGACGGCCCGGCCCACCTCGCCGCCGCCTGTGCCCGTACCGGCGCCGTCCTGCTCCACGTCTCCACCGACTACGTCTTCGCCGGCGACGCCACCACCCCGTACGCCGAGGACGCCCCCACCGCTCCGCGCAGCGCCTACGGGCGTACCAAGCTCGCCGGTGAGCAGGCCGTTCTGAAGACCCTCCCGGACCGCGGCTATGTGATCCGCACCGCCTGGCTGTACGGCGCCGGCGGGTCCAACTTCGTCCGCACCATGATCCGCCTGGCGGGCGAGCGCGAGACGCTGGACGTGGTGGACGACCAGCGCGGCCAGCCCACCTGGAGCGCCGACCTGGCCGGTCTGCTGTTCGCCCTGGGGCGCGGAGCCCTGGCCGGCACCGCCCCGGCCGGGGTCTACCACGGCACCAGCTCCGGCGAGACCACCTGGTACGGCTTCACCCGCGAGATCTTCCGCCTGCTCGGGGCCGACCCGGACCGGGTCCGCCCCACGACTAGCGAGGCGTTCACCCGCCCCGCCCCGCGCCCGGCCTACAGCGTCCTCAGCCACGACCGCCTCCGCCCGGCCGGGGTCGAGCCGCTGCGCGACTGGCGCGCGGCGCTCACCCGGGCCTTCCCGGACATCCACCGCGATCGGCCGGCACACTCCGCCGGACCCGCCGCGTCCGCCGGCGCACCGGGCGGCCGGGCGCACCGGGCGAGCCCCGAGGGACCGACAGAAGTAGAGCCGAGGCAAGAACCGAGGACTGTGTGATGCGACCCCTTTCGATTTCCGGCGCCTGGGTGCACGAGCCGAAGGTCTTCCCCGACAGCCGGGGCAACTTCCACGAGTGGTTCAAGGCGCCCCTCTTCACCGAGGCGGCAGGCCACCCGCTCACCCTGGCCCAGGCCAACATGTCGGTCTCCAGCCGGGGCACCCTGCGCGGAATCCACTTCGCGGACGTGCCGCCCGGCCAGGCCAAGTACGTCAAGTGCGTGCGCGGCGCGGTCCTCGACGTGATCGTGGACATCCGGACCGGCTCGCCCACCTTCGGCCAGTGGGAGGCGGTGCGCCTCGACGACCGCGACCACCACGCGGTCCACCTCTCCGAGGGCCTCGGCCACGGGTTCATGGCACTCACCGAGGACGCCACCGTCATCTACCTCTGCTCCGAGGGCTACGCCCCCGAGCGCGAGCACGGCATCCACCCGCTGGACCCGGCCCTCGGCATCGACTGGCCCGCGGACATCACCCCGCTGCTCTCCGACAAGGACGACCAGGCGCCCACCCTGGCCCAGGCCCGGGAGCAGGGCCTGCTGCCCTCCTACGAGGAGTGCGTGGCCTACCGGGAGAGCCTCGGCGGCTGAGCCGTCCCGGCCCGGTTTGACCGGCCGGTGGAGGCACCGTAACCTTGACCGTCGGCGTGGCCTCTGTGCCTGCCACATCCCCGTAAACCTCATCCTCCCGGACACAGGCCGTGACCGGGAGAGGTCGTCCGCTGTGCCGGTTGGCTGGCCTGCGGGGGTGCCGTCCCGAGCGAGAGAGTGAGATCCGCGTGTACGCCATCGTGCGCAGCGGTGGTCGCCAGCACAAGGTTGCTGTCGGCGACATCGTTGAGGTTGACAAGATTTCCACCGCCAAGGTTGGCGACACGGTCGAGCTTTCGACCCTGCTCGTCGTCGACGGTGACGCCGTGACCAGCGACCCGTGGGTGCTGGCCGGCATCAAGGTCCAGGCTGAGGTCGTGGACCACCACAAGGGCCAGAAGATCGACATTCTGCGCTACAAGAACAAGACCGGCTACCGTCGTCGGCAGGGCCACCGCCAGCAGTACACGGCGATCAAGGTCACGTCGATCCCCGCGGCTGCGAAGTAAGGGACTGAGGAGACATGGCACACAAGAAGGGCGCATCGTCCACCCGGAACGGTCGCGACTCCAATGCCCAGCGGCTCGGCGTGAAGCGCTTCGGCGGTCAGGTCGTCAACGCGGGTGAGATCCTGGTCCGCCAGCGCGGCACCCACTTCCACCCGGGCGCCGGTGTCGGCCGTGGCGGCGACGACACGCTGTTCGCGCTGCAGGCCGGTGCGGTGGAGTTCGGCACCAGCCGTGGCCGCAAGGTCGTGAACATCGTTCCGGTCGCCTGATCGGAAGCTTTCGCGAGGCGGACCTCACTTCCCCGGCGGGAAGGCGGGTCCGCCTTTCGCGTGTTACGCAGTCACCACATCCGTAAGTTTCACAGTGCTGGAGGCACCACCATGACCACCTTCGTGGACCGCGTCGAACTCCATGTCGCCGCGGGTAACGGAGGCCACGGCTGTGCCTCCGTGCATCGTGAGAAGTTCAAGCCGCTTGGCGGCCCGGACGGCGGCAACGGCGGTCGCGGCGGGGACGTGATCCTCACCGTCGACCAGTCCGTCACCACGCTGCTCGAGTACCACCACTCGCCGCACCGCAAGGCCACCAACGGCAAGCCCGGCGAGGGCGGCAACCGCAGCGGCAAGGACGGGCAGGACCTCGTCCTCGCCGTGCCCGACGGCACCGTCGTGCTCGACAAGGCCGGCAACGTCCTCGCCGACCTCGTCGGAAACGGGACCTCGTACATCGCCGCGCAGGGCGGCCGGGGCGGCCTCGGCAACGCGGCGCTGGCCTCCGCCCGGCGCAAGGCGCCCGGCTTCGCGCTGCTGGGCGTGCCGGGTGACCTGCAGGACATCGTCCTGGAGCTGAAGACCGTCGCCGATGTGGCGCTGGTCGGGTATCCGAGCGCCGGCAAGTCCTCCCTCATCTCCGTCCTCTCCGCGGCCAAGCCGAAGATCGCGGACTATCCGTTCACCACCCTCGTGCCCAACCTGGGCGTGGTGACGGCCGGTTCGACCGTCTACACCATCGCCGACGTGCCGGGTCTCATCCCCGGCGCCAGCCAGGGCAAGGGGCTCGGCCTGGAGTTCCTGCGCCATGTGGAGCGGTGCAGCGTGCTGGTGCACGTACTGGACACGGCCACCCTGGAGTCCGACCGCGACCCGGTCTCCGACCTCGACGTCATCGAGGAGGAGCTGCGGCAGTACGGCGGCCTCGGCAACCGTCCCCGCATCGTCGTCCTGAACAAAACCGACGTCCCCGACGGCAAGGACCTCGCCGAGATGGTCCGCCCCGACCTCCAGGCACGCGGTTACCGCGTCTTCGAGGTGTCGGCGGTCGCGCACATCGGGCTCAAGGAGCTGTCGTACGCGCTGGCCGACCTGGTCGCCACGGCGCGCGCCGCCCGCCCGAAGGAGGAGGCGACCCGTATCGTCATCCGGCCGAAGGCGGTCGACGACGCGGGCTTCACCGTCGTCCGCGAGGACGACGGCCTCTTCCGCGTGCGGGGCGAGAAGCCCGAACGCTGGGTGCGGCAGACCGACTTCAACAACGACGAGGCCGTCGGTTACCTCGCCGACCGCCTCAACCGCCTCGGTGTCGAGGAGCAGTTGATGAAGGCCGGCGCCCGGTCCGGTGACGGTGTCGCCATCGGACCCGAGGAGAACGCCGTCGTCTTCGACTGGGAGCCGTCGGTCACGGCGGGCGCGGAGATGCTCGGCCGCCGCGGCGAGGACCACCGGTTCGAGGCGCCGCGTCCGGCCGCCCAGCGCCGCCGCGACCGCCAGGCGGAACGCGACGACGCCCAGGACGAGTACGACGACTTCGAGCCGTTCTAGTCTCAGGCCCGGCAGGGACACAGCGCGACGCCCCGTCGCCTGTCCGGGTACGGCCGCCGACGGCCGTGCCGGGACAGGCGGCATGCCTGTGCTACTTCCTCCCGGCCCGGCGGACGGCCTTGCCCAGGACACGCCGGGCCTTGCGGACGCCGGAGTTGTCGTTGACGGCGTCGAGCAGGCGCCGGCCGGCCGGTGCGACGTAGGCGGGCCCCTCCAGCCGGACGATCCTGCCGTCCAGGACCACGGCATATGCGATCGGCTCGCCCGGCTTCTTGGCGCCCTGCGGCGTCAGCAGCCGGACGGCGTGCCGGCCCGGTTCCACCTTCGCCTTCGTCCGCACCGCGGTCAGCCGCAGCACGGGCTGCGCCGCGCCGGTCACCAGCTCGGCGGCCAGCACCGGCGGCTTGGCGCCGTCACCGATCCGGACCCGCACCGGCAGGACGGCGGGTGAGCCGGGCGCACCGTCCGGCGTGGTGCCGGTCGCCGTGAAGGGCAGCGGCAGGTCCATCGGATCCCCGGGGACGCCTTGGCCGGAGCTGCGCCACGGGTTGCCTGCCTGTGCCAGGTCGTCGGTGAGCCGCCGCAGCCGCTCGTCCAGGTCCAGGGCGAGCTGGCCCCTCTTGGTCCAGTACGGAACGGCGAGGCGGGCGGAGTCCTCGGTGGCCCGTACCAGCGCAGGTCCGGCGGCGGTGGTCTCGCCCGGGGTCCCGTCGCCGCTCAGCCGCACCAGCCGGTCGACGCCCAGGAGCTGGACGTAGGCCCAGACGTCGTGCGCGCCGCGCTCCAGGGGACGACCGCCGGCCAGGGCCTGCGGGTCCAGCCGCAGCTTGCCGACGGCCACGACCTGGGAGCGCCCCTCGGCCAGCGGCTCGACGCGCACCTCCAGGTCGCCCTCGGGGTACCACCAGTCCTCGCGGTCGCGGTCCTTGACGACGAGTTCCGCGTAGGCGTGCCGGAAGGGATCCGGGACCTGCCACTCTTCTACTCCGGGCACGCCCTCCAGCAGCCACGGGTCGAGCAGCCGGTCGCCGTCCCGCTCGACCAGTTCCAGCGGCTCGCCGTCGCCGCGCAGCAGATCCAGCCGGACGTCGGCGACGAGCAGGCCCTGCTCCCAGCACAGGCCGGACACCTGGGTGCGGACCTGGACCTCCTTGGTGCGCTGCGCCAGGGCGTGCGCGGCGTCGAAGTCGCCGCGCTCAAGGAGTTCGGCCCGAAGCCGCGACACGGCGGGAAGAGCGTCGCGCACGCCGGGAGGGAACTCCTCGAGCGCCACGCGCCGGGCTTCCTCGAAGCGGGGCCGCTGCTCCTGCGCGTCGACGTTGAGGATCTCGGGCTCGCGGGCGCGGGAGAGGATCTCGACGTGGTAGTTCCGGTGCAGCAGCCGGTCCTGGAGGTCGCCGGGCTCGGTGCCCTCCTTGATCTGCCGGATGACAGTGCGCAGATTGCCGAAGAAGTCCTGGTTTCCGCCGAAGCGGTGGCGGGTGTTGTTGCCGCCGTCGTCCCGCTTCATCCAGTAGTAGCAGGGGTAGTCGGCCAGGATCGAGATCCGCTCGGCGGCCAGGTAGGCGGCACTGATGAAGAGCAGGTCCTCCAGGATCCACGGGCCTTCCGGGAAGCGCAGCCCGTGCTCCTCGACGAAGGCGCGGCGCAGCATCTTGTGCGGCGACATGCTCTTCATCAGTTCGTCGTGCTCGATGGTGCACGTGTCCACGGTGTGCCGGAACAGACGGCGGGGCCGGGCCATGTTGGTCGACATCTTGCCCAGCACCACGTCCGCCCGGTTCCGGCTGGCGTGTTCGTACAGCCGCTCCAGCGCCTCGGGGCCGAGCGTGTCGTCGTGGTCGACGAACTGGATGTACTCGCCGCGGGCGTGCTGCATGCCGACGTTGCGCGGCCGTCCGGGCCAGCCGGAGTTGGGCTGGCTGAAGACCCGCACGTTCGGGTGCTCGTCGGCGAGCTTCTGCACCCGTGCGAGAGTGTCGTCCGTCGAGCCGTCGTCGACGTAGATCACCTCGTACTCGTCCGCCGGAAGGCTCTGTTCGAGCAGTGAGGGCGCGCATTCTTCGATGTAGCGGCCGGTGTTGTAGAGCGGAACGATCACGCTGACCTTGAGCATCGGGCCAACTTACGACGCACGGTCGTTCCCGTCATCCTGAGGGTCGTACGGGTACGGAGTCAACGGCCCGTCAGATGTGTGCCGGTGGGCGCCAGGTGCGACACCGGCGATCGCTGTGGAGTTACTCACAGTAGCCACCTCCGGCAGTTTGTCTGGTACATCCCATTTCAAATCACCGATGGTGCAAGGTGAATGACAGGTTGCGCTCAGATTTGCACCAGTAGGCACTCACCTTGCATCGCGGTAACCGCAAGTGGGACCATTTCGAACGTTCCCTGTCGCCCTGAGGTAGGTCACCTGTGTCCGAGCACATAGCCAAGCCCCGTACCACCGCAGTGATCCTGGCCGGTGGTACCGGTCAGCGGGTGGGTCTGTCGATCCCCAAGCAACTACTGAAGATCGCCGGCAAGGCAGTCATCGAACACACCCTGACCACTTTCGACCAGGCCGACTCCATCGACGACATCATCGTGCTGATGGCACCGGGCTATGTGCCGGACGTCGAGAAGATCGTCGCCAAGGCCGGCTTCAGCAAGGTCTCCCGCGTCATCGAGGGCGGCGCCACGCGGAACGAGACCACCGAGCGTGCCATCGCCGCCCTGCGCGAGGGCCTGGCCGAGGGCGAGGACCTCAACGTCCTGTTCCACGACGCCGTACGCCCCCTGCTCTCGCGGCGCGTCATCGACGACTGCGTGGCCGCGCTGGAGCGCTACGAGGCGGTCGACGTGGCCATCCCGTCCGCGGACACCATCATCGTGACCCGCACCCACGGCCAGGACGGCGAGTTCATCACCGAGATCCCGGACCGCTCCCGGCTGCGCCGCGGCCAGACTCCGCAGGCATTCAGGCTCTCCACCATCCGCCGCGCCTACGAGGTCGCCTCCGGCGACCCCAACTTCCAGGCCACCGACGACTGCTCGGTCGTGCTCAAGTACCTGCCGGACGTGCCGATCCACGTCGTGGCGGGCGACGAGTACAACATGAAGGTGACGCAGCCGGTCGACGTCTTCATCGCCGACAAGCTCTTCCAGCTCGCCTCCACCGCAGCCCCGGAGCAGAACGGTGAGGAGGCCTACCGGGACCTGCTCACCGGCAAGACCGTGGTCATCTTCGGCGGCTCCTACGGCATCGGCAAGGACATCGCGGAACTCGCCGGCTCCTACGGCGCGAACGTCTACGCGCTCGGCCGCTCCACCACCGGCACCCATGTCGAGAACCCGGAGGAGGTCGACGACGCGCTGTCCAAGGCGTACGCCGAGACCGGGCGCATCGACTACGTCGTCAACACCGCGGGCGTGCTGCGCATCGGCAGGCTCGCCGAGACCGACAACGCCACCATCGAGGAGGCGCTGAAGGTCAACTACCTGGCCCCGGTGCAGATCGCGCGCTCCTCCTACAAGTACCTGGCGGAGACGCAGGGCCAGCTGCTGCTGTACACCTCCAGCAGCTACACCCGCGGCCGCGCCGAGTACAGCCTGTACTCCTCGACCAAGGCCGCCATGGTGAATCTCACTCAGGCGCTGTCCGACGAGTGGGCCGGCGACCGCATCCGTGTGAACTGCATCAACCCCGAGCGCACGGCCACGCCGATGCGTACCAAGGCCTTCGGCCAGGAGCCGGCCGGCACGCTGCTGTCCTCCGAGGCAGTGGCCCGCACCTCGCTCGACGTTCTGCTGTCGGAGCTGACCGGACACGTCATCGACGTCCGCCAGCAGGACCCGACGGCGGGCGCGGCCAGGGCCTCCGGATTCGAGCAGGCGCTGGCCGGGGTGCTTGACCGCCAGGACGGCGTGGCATAATCAAGTACTAAACATACTTACGCCCTTCAGGCCTCTGTGGCTGCCCGTTCACCGAGCATTCACAGGGGCCTGAGTCCGTGAGTCTCCACATTGTGACCATATCGTCTCCAAAATTACGCAGTGCGTCGCATGGTCTTTTCCGGCGGGTTCGGCAGTCCGCACCGTTCTTCCGGCATTCCGGCGCTTCAAGACCCGCAGTGACGAGAACCGGCACCTTTTCAGAGCAGGTTTCCTCCGTGACATTCACCACTACACGCCTCGCCCGGGGCGGGCAGTACGGCCGGACCGGCCGCGCGGCCCGCGGGGTGCCGGGCTGTCGTGGCGTCACGGTGTCCGCGCTCGTCCCGAGCGGGTACGCCCGCCCCGGCCTCGGTGACCACGTCCACGGAGACGACGCTCCACATCCGCGCGACCGGCGTTCTCGGCAACCGGTCGGCGCGCGGCTCCTCGCCCCCTCCTCCGCCGAACCGGCGAACTCCGCCGCCCGACCTCGGTGTTCGCCGGTTCGTACGCGCTCCCTGAATAGGAAACCCTGCCCATGATGTTCCGTCGGTTGTGTGGCGCACTCCAAGTGCCTGGGAAGGCCGACCTGCTCCTCGTCATCCTGTTCGGCGCCGGCTTCGCGGCACTGCCCGTGTTCGCTCTGCTGCCGTCACTGTGGGGATTCGCCGCGGCGTGGGCCGTCACGTACATCGTGGACGAGCTGCTGCACTCGCGGACCCCCGGATTCATCCGGCGACTGTCGGGGGTGCACCTCAACCGCACCATGCGCTTCGCCATCAGGTCGACGATGCTGCTCATGCTCGCCATCTGGATGAAGGCTCCGGAGCCGGTGCTGATCGCCGGTCTGGCCGCCTTCTGCGCGCACCTGCTGTCGATCATGTCCTTCACCTGGCTGCACCACGCCATCCGCGCGCGCCGGGCGCTGCCTGTGATCGTCCGCAATCTCGACATGAGCGGGGCGCACATACCGGGGCAGCCGCCCGCCTTCCTCTACCGGCGTTACCTCCGCAAGCTGCTTCACCTCGACCTGCTGGCGCACCTCGGACTGATCGCCGGGCTGGCGGCCGGTACCTGGTACCCGGCGGCCGTCGGGTACGCGCTGACCGCCGCGCTGTCCGCGGTGGCCGTGCTCGCGCTGGCGGTACAGCTGCGCAAGTCCCGCCGGATGCCGGAGCGGGAGGAGGTCATCGAGGAGGTCAACCGCCGGCTCGCCGGGTACCGGCCCGAGGTGGCGCTCTACTTCAGCTTCGCCGCGGTGTCCCAGGACTTCATGTACCAGGTCAACATGTGGATCGAGACGCTGGAGCAGCTCGACCTGCGCCCGCTGATCGTCCTGCGTGAGCGGGCCTCGTTCCGCTTCCTGAGCCGCACCCGCGTCCCGGTGCTCTGCGTGCCCAAGGCCGACGACCTGGCCGAGCTGGACCTGTCCACCGTGCAGGTCGTGCTGTACCCGGGCAACGCCGGCAAGAACGTGCACATGCTGCGCATCGCCGAGGCCAAGCACGTCTTCATCGGCCACGGTGACAGCGACAAGCTCGCCAGCAGCAACCGCGTCAGCAAGGTCTACGACGAGATCTGGGTGGCCGGCCGGGCGGGCCGCGACCGCTACCAGCGTGTGCGCCACGCCATCAGCGACAGCTCCATCGTCGAGGTGGGCCGCCCGCAGCTGGCGCCGATCCGGCTGCACGCCGACCACACCCCGGGCTCGCTGCCCGTCGTCCTGTACGCCCCCACCTGGGAGGGCTGGAGCGACGACGACTGCCACACCTCGCTGATCCCGATGGGCGTGGCACTGATCGAGAAGCTCCTCGCGGAGAACGTCCGGGTCATCTACAAGCCGCACCCGCTGACCGGCAGGCGCTCGGCCGAGGCGGCCGCCGCCGACCAGGCGATCCAGGAGATGCTGCGCGCCGACAACGAGCGGCGCCAGGGTGCCCGGGTACAGAGCACGGGCACCGCGCAGCGCCTGAAGGAGATCAGGGACCGGCTCGACGAGCTGGCCGGCCGGGCGGAAGGCGACGACGCCCAGCAGGTCCGCGAGGCGCGGGTGCCCGAGAGCGACGGCGCGGGCGACGAGTGGCGCGAGCTGCACGCCGAGTGGCACCGGATCTTCTGGGAGAACCAGGGACCGGAGCGGCACAACGTGATCATCGAGTCGCTGCCGACGCTGTACGAGTGCTTCAACCAGGCGGACATGCTCATCAGCGACGTCTCCTCGGTGGTCGCCGACTTCGTGGCCAGCCTCAAGCCGTACGTGCTGACCAACGCCCTCGACCTGCCCGACGAGGAGTTCCGGGCCGCCTACACCACGGCCGGCGGCGCCTACCTGTTGGACAGCGAGTGTGCCCGGCTGCCGGAGATCCTGCGGTCGGTCCGCGAACCGCGCCACGACCCGATGGCGTCGCAGCGCCGCACCCTCAAGGAGTACGTCCTCGGCCCCGACCACCCCACCTCCATGGAGCGGTTCAACACCGCCGTCAACGTCCTGGCCGAGCGGGCCAGGGCGGAGCGGGAGGAGGATCTCGCCGAGAGCAGCAAGGGTGCCGGGATCCCGACGCAGCGGACGGACTCGGAAGAGCTGCCCGGCGGTTCAGCCGGCTCGGCACAGCGGCTGAGCAAAGCCTGACGAACCCCTCGCACCTCCCCGGCAGCGGCATCGCGTCCACGGCGCGGTGCCGCTGCCGTGCGTGAGCGCTTCTGTCCGGTCAGTGGACCGGCGAGCGGCCCGCGATCCCATTCGCGTAGATTGCCAGGCGGGGCAGCCCGACCTATGCGAGAGGACAGACGGCAAGGTGACAGGGGCAAGGCAGGCCGTGCGCGAGGCCCGCAGGATCGTCGTCAAGGTGGGTTCCTCGTCGCTGACCACCGCGTCGGGCGGCCTGGACGCCGACCGCGTGGACGCGCTCGTGGACGTGCTCGGCAAGAGCCTCAAGGACGGCGCCGCCCGAGGGGCCCCGGCCGAGGGCGGCGGGGGACGGGCGGGTGGGGGAGGCAAGGAGATCGTCCTCGTGTCCTCCGGCGCCATCGCCGCCGGCCTCGCCCCGCTGGGTCTGCGCCGCCGCCCCCGCGACCTCGCCCGCCAGCAGGCGGCGGCCAGCGTCGGCCAGGGCCTCCTCGTGGCCCGCTACACCGCCTCCTTCGCCCGCTACGGCATCCGCGTCGGCCAGGTCCTGCTGACCGGCGACGACACCAGCCGCCGTGCCCACCACCGCAACGCCTCCCGCACCCTCGACAAGCTCCTCGCGATGGGGGCCCTCCCGGTGGTGAACGAGAACGACACCGTCGCCACCGACGAGATCCGCTTCGGCGACAACGACCGGCTCGCCGCGCTCGTCGCCCACCTGGTCCGCGCCGACCTGCTGGTGCTGCTGTCCGACGTGGACGGCCTCTACGACGGCGACCCGAGCAGGCCGGGCACGTCCCGGCTGGCGGAGGTGCGGGGCCCGGACGACCTGGCGGGCATCGAGATCGGCAGCGCCGGCAAGGCCGGCGTCGGCACCGGCGGCATGGTGACCAAGGTGGAGGCGGCCCGGATCGCGGCCGCCGCCGGCATCCCCGTGGTGCTGACCAGCGCCGTCCACGCCGCCGACGCCCTGTCCGGCGGCGACACCGGCACCTACTTCCACCCCACCGGAAAGCGCTCCGCCGACCGGCTGCTGTGGCTGCAGCACGCCTCCGCCCCGCAGGGCTCGCTCACCCTCGACGACGGCGCGGTCCGGGCTGTCGTCGAGGGCCGCAAGTCGCTGCTGCCCGCCGGTATCGCAGCCGTGGAGGGCGAGTTCACCGCCGGCGACCCGGTCGAACTGCGCGACGGCACCGGGCGCGCGGTGGCCCGCGGGCTCGTCAACTTCGACGCCAAGGAGATCCCCCGGCTGATCGGCCACTCCACCCGCGAACTCGCCCGCGAGCTGGGACCGGCGTACGAACGCGAGGTCGTACACAGGGACGATCTGGTGCTCCTGCAGCCGTAATGGTCCGAAACGTCCGGCCGCCCGGGTGCCGAAGGTGGGGGACGTTCCGTAAAACCGCCCCGCGGAGCCGTGCGGCCTGCTCCACTTTGAGGCAGGGACGCATTCCGCATGAGCGGGACCAGCGGTGGAGCGATGCCAGCGATGCGAGCGAGCGCTGCGTGAAGGAGGACGTCGTGAGACGAGTGCGCCCCGGGGCGGCGGCGTCCCGCGGTGGCCTGACGAGCGTGGTGACCGGAGACGGCTGTGCCGCGCCGCAGGACCTGCCCCGGCTGTGGCACGTCACGCTCAGCGTCTCCGGCGCCCAGGCCCCGCTGAAGGAGGTACGGCGCGGCCTCGAGCAGCTCGCCCACGACCACCCCTTCCTGCTGACCAGCCGGTACGCGGGCGACCACGCCGAGATCCGCTACTGGGAGGAGGCCCGCGACCTCCACGACGCGGCCGCCGTCGCCCTGCGGCTGTGGGGCGAGCACCGGCAGAGCGCCCAGCTGCCGCCCTGGGAGATCGTCGGACTCGAGGTCGTCGACCGCGAGACCTACCACCAGCGCCTCGCCGAGGGGTACGGGGCGCCGCCGGCGACACCGGTCGGGGTCCATCCCTTTTGACCCGTCTCGCGGTGTGGGACGACCGGTGGCCGCCCCGCACGCCGCACTACCCTTCCTTCATGACCATGCTCTCGCCGTACGACTCGATGTCCCCGGTCACCCAGGCCGCGTACCGCGCCAAGGCCGCCGCCGCCGACCTCGCGCCGCTGCCGCGGGTGGCGAAGGACGACGCCCTGCTGGCCATCGCGGACGCCCTGGAGGTCCGTACCGGCGAGATCCTCGAGGCGAACGCCAAGGACGTCGCCAAGGCCCGCGAGGCCGGTACCAGCGACGCCATCGTCGACCGGCTCACGCTCACCCCCGAGCGGGTGCGCGCCATCGCCGCCGACGTGCGGGACGTGGCGGGGCTGCCCGACCCGGTCGGCGAGGTCGTCCGCGGCAACACGCTGCCGAACGGGCTCGACCTGCGCCAGGTCCGCGTCCCGCTCGGCGTGGTCGGGATCATCTACGAGGCCCGCCCGAACGTCACCGTGGACGCCGCCGCCCTCTGTCTGAAGTCGGGCAACGCGGTGCTGCTGCGCGGCTCGGCCTCCGCCTACGAGTCGAACACCGCCCTGGTCCGGGTCGTCCGCGACGCCGTGGGCGGGTCGGGGCTGCCCGCCGACGCCGTGCAGCTGGTGCCCGGCGAGAGCCGCGAGAGCGTGCGCGAGCTGATGCGCGCGCGCGGCCTGGTCGACGTGCTGATCCCGCGCGGCGGCGCCTCGCTGATCTGGGCCGTGGTGAACGAGTCCACCGTCCCGGTGATCGAGACCGGCACCGGCAACTGCCACGTCTACGTCGACGCGCAGGCCGACGTCGACACCGCCGTCGACATCCTGATCAACTCCAAGGCACAGCGGCCCAGCGTCTGCAACGCCGCCGAGACGCTGCTGGTCCACCAGGACATCGCCGCCGAGTTCCTGCCCCGTGCCCTGGACGCGCTCGCCGAGGCCGGGGTCACCGTCCACGCCGACGAGCGGGTCATGGCCCACGCCAAGGACTCCCGGGCCACGGTCGTCGAGGCCACCGCGGAGGACTGGGAGACCGAGTACCTGTCGTACGACATCGCAGCCGCCGTGGTCGACTCCCTCGACCGGGCCGTCGCGCACATCCGGCTGTGGAGTTCCGGGCACACCGAGGCGATCGTCACCACCTCGCAGCAGGCCGCCCGCCGGTTCACCCAACTGGTCGACTCCACGACCGTCGCCGTCAACGCCTCCACCCGCTTCACCGACGGCGGCCAGTTCGGCTTCGGCGCCGAGATCGGCATCTCCACGCAGAAGCTGCACGCCCGCGGCCCGATGGGCCTGCCCGAGCTGACCAGCACCAAGTACATCCTCACGGGGGACGGGCACACCCGGCGCTGACGCGGGCCGGCCCGTGGCGGGGCGTCTCAGCAGACGGATGAATTTCCATACCGTCTGCCCAAATTGACCCCTCAGGTCTACTCTGGATCCGTGCCGGAGGACGTGGGGGGCACGCCGTTCCCTGACGGCTGGGAGCCCGACGACGACCACGACCACGGGGTGTCGGACGAAGAGTTCGCCTCCGTGGTCTTCGACGAGGCCTTCGTACGCGCGGCCGTGATCCACGAGCCGACCGCGGTCGAACGCCTCCTGGCCGCCGCGCAGGCCAGAGCAGAGGCCTCCGAGGCGGAGGCCCGCCGCGCCCACGCCAGAGGCGAGCGCCACGAGGAGGGGTACGGCCTCGGCCCCGACCCCTACGGCGACCCGGACGACCCCGACGCCGACGTCCTCGAAGGCCGTCCCGGCGCCCCGGGGACCTTCGGCAAGCACGTCCGCTGGCACCGCCCCGTCGCCTGGGTGCTCGCCCTCGTCATGGGCATCGGCATGGTCGCCCTCGCCTTCGCGGCGGTCTACCGGGGCGGCTCCTCGGGCAGCCGGGACCAGGTCCCGCCGCCCGCCTCGACCGGCCTGGAACAGGGCAGCGCGGCGGCGCCCTCCGCGTCCGCCGAATACTCCCAGCCCGCCGTCCCCGCGGTCCCGCGCACGCCCTGACGGCGGCGCGGCGGTTCTGGTGAGAACCTGTCAGAACTTGTCGCACATCAGGGCGTTTACCAGGGCTTGCGGAGACCTACCCTGAAGATATGGGAGGGCCTGGAGAGCCACCTGAGGGGACACCCGAGGGCGTCCCTGGAGGTGCGGAGGACGAATACCGGTCCGTCGTCTTCGACGAGTCGTTCGTCCGGGCTGCCCGCCTCCAGGAATACTCCGCACTCGAACGGTTGACCGACCACACCCCCGCCGTGCGCAGCCGCCCGCCGATGCGCCGCGGGCTGTCACGGCAGGCACTGCTGCTGGTCCTGCTGATCATCGTCGCCTTCGGCACCGCGATCTACATGGGCGTACGGCACCCCTACCAGAGCGCACAGGCCCAGCGGCCCGTGGAGCCGCTGCGGATGACCGTCGTCCCGCTCGCCCCGCAGGGCAAGGTGCCCGGCGCGGCCGACCCCGCGTACCTGTACGCGCACAGCCCGGCCGCCCAGTTCTCCGTCGGCGCGGAGGGTGTACCGCTGCCCACCGTACGGAGCACCGCGCATTTCTCCGACAGTCAGGTCGTCGCCGCGCTGACCATCGCGAAGGAGTACATCGTCGCGTCCTCCCTCTACCCGGAGGTGCTCACCGGCGGTCGGACCGACCCCGTGCGGGCGCTGCTCGACGCCGGTCAGCTCGACCAGTTCGACCAGAGCTTCGACCGGCCTGCCGCCGACGGGCGGCACGCGGCCACCGGCTGGCTCGTCCGCTTCGACCCGGCCCGCGTCGAGCTGGCCGGCCGCGAGATCCGGGTCCAGGGCAGCCTCCAGGCCGCCGAGACCGACTCCTCCACCCTGGAGGTGGGCGCGGACCACACCTTCGTCTACGCCCTGAAGCCGGCCGGCTCCGGGGCGCACGCGCCGTCCTCGCTGTTCACCGTCCGGCGCGAGCTGCAGTTCCGCTTCACCCCGGACGACCTGCGGCTGCACCAGGTGCAGATCCTCGTCTCCTACACGGAGGCCGGCCCGCTCTCCTGCGCCGGGGACTCCGCACGGCAGTTCGAGCCGCTGCTGGCCGGCCAGACCGCCAAGGCGGGCAGCCCACCAGGCACGGACCCGTACGCCACGGACACCGCGGCGGCCGTCTGCGGCTCCCTGGCGCACAGCGCGGAGCCGACGGTGGGGTAGGTCAGTCCTCGTCGCGGGGCGGGGTGGTGTCGGTGGACGGCTGGTCCTTGCCCCCGTCCTTGGGCGGGGCCGACCCCGTGAAGCCGCCGAAGCCGCGCCGCACCCGGTCGCCCAGATCGCCGGCGCCGCCCGCCAGATCGCTGACCAGCTTCATCAGCGGGTCCTTCGAGCTCTTGACGTGGCTGGCGTAGTGGGCCGCCGACTCGCGGAAGGAGTCGCTGACCGAGGTGTCCTTGTCCTCGGAGCGGCGCGGGTAGTGGCCGTCCATGATCCGCTGGTAGTCGCGGGACTCCGCCCACTTCTTCAGCTCGGCCGCCCGCACGGTGGTGAAGGGGTGCGAACGCGGCAGCACGTTGAGGATCTTCAGCACGGAGTCGCGCAGGTCGCCCCCGGCCTCGTACTCCTCGGCCTGCTGGAGGAACGCGTCCACGTTCATCTGGTGCAGGTGGTTGCCGCCCGCGATCTTCATCAGACCCCGCATGGAGGCCTTCAGGTCCTGGCCGACGAGCAGACCCGCCCGGTCCGCGGACAGCTCCGACTTCCGGAACCACTCGCGCAGCCCGGTGACGATCGCCATGATCGCGAGGTTGCCCAGCGGGATCCAGGCGACCCGGACGGCCAGACTCGTCAGGAACAGCAGGATCGTGCGGTACACGGCGTGCCCGGACAGGGCGTGGCCGACCTCGTGGCCGACGACCGCCCGCATCTCCTCCTCGTCGAGCAGCTCGACCAGGCCCGTGGTGACGACGATGATCGGCTCGTCCAGGCCGATGCACATCGCGTTGGGCTGGGGGTCCTGGGTCACGTACATCGGCGGGACCTTCTCCAGGTCCAGGATGTAGCAGGCGTCCCGCAGCATGTCGTTCAGGTGGGAGAACTGCTGGTCGGAGACGCGTACGGAGTCGGACAGGAACAGCAGCCGGAGGCTGCGCTCGGGCAGCAGGCCGCTGAGGGCCTTGAACACCGTGTCGAAGCCGCTCAGCTTGCGCAGCGCGACCAGGGCGGAGCGGTCGGCCGGGTGCTCGTACGCGCGCGAGGAGATCTCGGGGAAGCGCCTGCGCTGCCGGCTAGGCACCTGCTCCCGCCCGTCCTGTGCGCGGCCGTCGTCGGACATGTGGTCCCCCATGTCTGTCAGTGTCCCAATGTGCCCCCGAGGCAGGGCCCAGCCTAGGCGGAGATACCGTGGACGGGCAGTACGACGAAGGAGTCCACGTCATGGAGCACCACCCCGCAGCCGCCTGGCTCACCGAGGCCGCGAGCGCCGCCGCCCAGCACCAGGGGGCGGGTTACCTGCTCCGGGTCGTCCTGATCGTGATGATCGTGGGCTGCGTACTCACCGGCTGGTTCCTCCTCCGCGGCTACAAGCGGAACGACGACTGACACGGCGGAAAGGTTCCCGGGGGCTCCCGCGGCCGTGGCGCCCGCCCTCGCGGGTGCCGACGGGGCGGGAGCGCCCGCGGCGCCAAGAGTGGAGTCGGGGTGAGCGCTGCGTCGAGGGTTGCTTACGATGGGCCGACATCCTTGTCCCGCCCACTCCCGGATAGGTCCCGCCAAAGATGAGCTTCCCCAGCACCGCTGCCCAGTTGGCCACCCTCGCCGAGGCCGAGGGCGGCAACCACGAGAGCCTCAGCCCCTTCCTCACCGGCGGCGGCGCGCTGTTCATCCTGCTGCTCCTGCTGTGGATCACCACGCGTTTCAACCGCGACCGCTGAGCCCCGTCCGGCCCGTTACCGGGATCTGGATCATGGAGTCCTCAGGCCGGGCCGGTAGGGTCTGCACGCATGGGAGAGCAGGACATGCCTACCGGTCCGGCGAGTGACACGGTGAAACCCCTCGAACACGGGCCCGGCGGCGGGACTTCGGCGTCGGGCAAGCGGCGCCTCGGCGTCATGGGCGGGACGTTCGACCCGATCCACCACGGGCACCTCGTGGCGGCCAGCGAGGTCGCCGCGCAGTTCCACCTGGACGAGGTGGTGTTCGTACCCACGGGACAGCCCTGGCAGAAGTCCCACCGCCATGTCTCCCCGGCGGAGGACCGCTATCTGATGACGGTCATCGCGACCGCCGAGAACCCGCAGTTCTCCGTGAGCCGCATCGACATCGACCGCGGCGGTCCCACCTACACCGTGGACACCCTGCGCGACCTGCGCGCGCTCAACCCGGACACGGACCTGTTCTTCATCACCGGCGCCGACGCGCTCGGCCAGATCATCACCTGGCGGGACTCCGAGGAACTGTTCTCCCTCGCGCACTTCATCGGCGTCACCCGGCCCGGCCACCATCTGACCGACCCCGGCCTGCCGGAAGGCGGTGTCTCGCTCGTCGAGGTCCCCGCCCTCGCCATCTCCTCCACGGACTGCCGGGCAAGAGTCGCCAAGGGCGACCCGGTCTGGTATCTGGTGCCTGACGGAGTCGTGCGCTACATCGCCAAACGCCAGCTGTACCGAGGCGAGTAAGCCGAGAGGGGCACCGGTGAACGACCGATACGACGCTGGTCACGGGGGCGACCAGTACGAACTCGTCGGCTACGACGAGTACGGCCGGCCTGTGTACCGGCCGATCCCCGCCCAGCAGACTCCGCAGCAGACCTACGACGCGTACGGGCAGCAGGGCTACGGCTACGACCCGTACGCGACCGGCGGCCAGCAGCAGCTCGATCCGACGGCCTACCAGGGCGGCGCCTACCAGTCCGGCCAGGACGGCGCCTACCAGGGCGGCTACGGCACCGGCTACGACGGCGGTCACGACCAGGGCCGGCAGGCGCCCGGCCCCGCCGCCCAGGGCACCCACGGCTCCTACGACCCGTACGGCTCCGGCCCGGCCGCGGCGCCCCACGACCCGTACGGCGCGGCCGTGACCAGCGGACAGCAGCCCCGGGTCGCCGAGCAGACCGCCCACATCCCGCAGCAGACCGGCCCGGCGGACGCCGACCGGGCGGAGCGGGGACCGGACCAGGACGGCGCGGACGAACGCGACTACCGGACCGAGCAGTTCGCCTTCGTCGAGGAGCCGAGCGACGACTCCGAGGACGTCATCGACTGGCTGAAGTTCACCGAGAACCGCACGGAGCGCCGCGAGGAGGCCCGCCGCCGCGCCCGCAGCCGCATCATCGCCCTGACCGTCGTGCTGGCCCTGGTCGCCGTGGGCGGCGTCGGCTACCTCTGGTACGCCGGGAAGCTGCCCGGCCTGTCGTCCCCCGGCTCGGAGAGCGGCACCACGACCGCGTCCGGCGCCCAGAAGCGCGACGTGATCGTCGTCCACCTGCACGACACCGCGCGGGGCGGCACGTCCACGGCCCTGCTCGTCGGCAACACCACCACCAAGCAGGGCACCACCGTCCTGCTGCCCAACACCCTCGCCCTGACGGGCGACGACGGCAGCGTCACGACCCTCGCCAAGTCGGTCAAGGGCGACGGCTCCTCGGGAACCCGCGACCAGCTCGACACGGTCCTCGGCACCGACATCGAGGGCACCTGGCGCCTGGACACCCCCTACCTCCAGAACCTCGTCGACTCGGTCGGCAACGTCGACGTCGACACCAACGCCGACGTACCCGACCCGGACAGCAAGAAGAAGGACACCTCGCCCCTGGTCCGCAAGGGCAAGTCGCAGACCCTCAGCGGCAAGATGGCCGTCGCCTACGCCACCTACCGCGCCCCGGGCGAGGAGGAGAGCGCCCAGCTCGAACGGTTCGGGCAGGTGATGCAGAGCGTGCTGCGCAAGCTCTCCTCCGACGCCCAGGGCGCCACGACGACGGTGCAGACGCTCCAGCAGATCCTCGATCCCTCGCTCACCGACGAGGACCTCGGCACGTTCCTCGCCAAGCTGGCCGCGTTCGCCAAGGGCGGCGACTACAAGACGGCGCTGCTGCCCGTGCAGACGGACGGCACGCTGAGCGCCGAGACCAGCCAGAGCGTGGTCAAGGACGTCCTCGGCGGCACCGCGAAGAGCCCCGACCAGTCGTCCGCCGTCCGGGTCTCCGTGCAGAACGCCACCGGCGCCAAGGCCGACACCGAGAAGGCCCGGGTCGCCCTCCTGGGCGGCGGCTTCACCTTCCTGGAAGGCGGCACCTCGTCCGCCGTCCGCTCGGCGTCCGAAGTCGTCTACGCCGACGCCGCCAACAAGCAGAAGGCCACCGACGTCGCCAGAACCCTGGGACTGCCCGACACGGCGGTGACGAAGGGCAAGGTCACCTCGAACGCCGACGTCTCGGTCGTCCTCGGCCAGGACTACCGGGGCCCGTCGGCGCAGTGATCCCCCGAAACGCGTGAGGCGTCCTCGGCGGTCCGTGAGACCCTTGGTGTCAAGTGACCGCCGAAGGAAAGCCTCGTAGTGACCGCGACCGACCGCTCTCTCGAACTCATCAACTCCGCCGCCCAGGCGGCCGCCGACAAGCTCGCGCACGACGTCATCGCGTATGACGTCAGCGACGTGCTGTCGATCACGGACGCCTTCCTGCTGGCGTCCGCGCCCAACGACCGCCAGGTCAAGTCGATCGTCGACGAGATCGAGGAGCGGCTGCTGAAGGAACTCGGCGCCAAGCCGGTGCGCCGCGAAGGCGACCGCGAGGCCCGCTGGGTCCTGCTCGACTACGTCGACATCGTCGTGCACGTCCAGCACAGCGAGGAGCGGGTCTTCTACGCCCTGGAGCGGCTGTGGAAGGACTGCCCCGAGCTCGAACTGCCCGCCGACGCCAAGGCCACCCGTGGCCGGGCAGAGGAGCACGCCAAGCAGCAGGCCGACGAGGAGGCGGACGAGCCCCGCGGTGAGTGGCGGTGAGCGGCGCCGCCGAGGCGCCCGGCCGCACCACGGGCCGGGGCCGCCGCATCATCCTGTGGCGGCACGGCCAGACCTCCTGGAACGTGGAGCGCCGCTTCCAGGGCAGCACCGACGTCGAGCTGACCGGGACCGGGGTCGGCCAGGCCCGCCGTGCCGCCCGTCTGCTGGCCTCCCTGCGGCCCGACGCGATCGTCTCCTCCGATCTCGTGCGGGCCACCCGCACGGCCGCCGAGCTGGCCGAGCTGACCGGCCTGGAGGTCGCCCGGGACGAGGGCCTGCGCGAGACCTACGCGGGCGTCTGGCAGGGCCTGACGCACGAGGAGATCATCGACCGGCACAGCGAGGAGTACACCGCGTGGAAGCGCGGTGAGCCGGTGCGCCGCGGCGGCGGCGAACTGGAGACGGAGGTTGCCGACCGCGCCGCCCCCGTCGTGCTGCGGTACCTGGAGAAGGTCCCCGAGGACGGCACGCTCGTGGTGGTCAGCCACGGCGGCACCATCCGCACCACCCTCGGCCGCCTCCTCGGCCTGGAGCCCCGCCACTGGGAGAGCCTGGGCGGCCTGTCCAACTGCTGCTGGTCGGTCCTCGGCGAGGGCGCCCGGGGCTGGCGGCTGATGGAGCACAACGCCGGCACCCTGCCCGAGCCCGTCCTCGGCGACGACGACTGAGCCGCCCGCGGCCCCGCGCGACCCGGATTTCACTTTCCGGCAGGTCGCAGGCTAAAGTTCTTCTTGTTCGCCCCGCCGAGCGGAGCGGAACACCACGCGGCAGGTTCGCGTGGCGGCAAGGGGCTATAGCTCAGTTGGTAGAGCGCCTGCATGGCATGCAGGAGGTCAGGAGTTCAATTCTCCTTAGCTCCACAAACCGGTACTCCGTCGAGTAGCCGAAGATTGTTCGGAAGGATCCCGTCCCTCTCAGGGGCGGGATTTTCTGTGTTCCCGCGCACCGGCTTGAGTCACTCGGGCCCCGGGGGCGTATATCTGTGCGAGCGTGCTCTCGGGTGTGGCCCGCGACGCAGGTCGTGGCCGTACTGGTACCGAGGCGTCGCTGACCGTATCGGCCCGGCCGTGGCAGAATCAAACGGCCGAAGGGGGCGCGGCCCGACGGGAGGGAGTAGCGATGCCTGCCTGCATCCTCGAGGAGGTCCACCTCCTCGGTGCGGCGTTGATACGAGACACGGGCACTCGCCTCGTCTGCCCCTCCTGCGGCTCCCTCCATGTGGCCCAAGTACTCGGCGACAACGGGGGGATCTCGTACGTGTGCACGGCCTGCGGCCACAGCTGGAGCTGACCCATGGGTGCACACAGGCGGAAGTGCGACTGGTGCGGCGGCGGCACCCCGATCGTCCGCGACATGGAGCCGATCAACCCCGACTACCAGTACTGGTGCGAGGAGTGCGCACGGGCGCTGATCATAAAAGGCGACCCGATCGAGACCTACCGCGAGCTGGAGGGCGAGCCGATCTACGGCCGGCTCCTGGAGGAGCACTGCACGCTGAAGCGGTTCTATTCGTTCGTGACGGCGTGACGCCGGCCCGCCGTCCGGCGGGCGTGCGGGGCGCAGCGAAACCGATTTGGTGTTCCACCCCCTGGACCGTGTAATGTTGGCGTCGCCGCCGGGGAAACCGGGCGACACGGTCAAGAACGCGGCTGGTCCGCGTGGCCGCGAGGGGCTATAGCTCAGTTGGTAGAGCGCCTGCATGGCATGCAGGAGGTCAGGAGTTCAATTCTCCTTAGCTCCACAGGAAATGAGGGCGAGTCATCCATAGGATGGCTCGCCCTCGACGTATGCCCGGACGCGTACACGGTGGCAATGCGACGGCGGGCCGCCCCCTCAGGGGCGGCCCGCCGTCGCGTGCGTTCAGCGGCCCAGGGCGCGGCGGCCGCGGCCCTGGGAGAGGACCGGCAGGTTGCGGGCCGGGGCCTGCGAGCGGGTGTCCTCCTCGAGGCGCAGGGCCAGCGCGGGACAGCGGCGCACGGCGCGCAGGGCCTTGGCCTCCGCGTAGCGCGGGACCTTCGCCTGGGCGACGGTCGGGAAGCCGTCGGCGCCCAGTTCGAAGACCTCCGGGAGGATGTCCGCGCACAGGCCGTGCCCCCGGCACAGCGTCCAGTCGACGTAGATCTTCTGACGGCTGGAGCCGGACTCCTCGGCCTCGGCGCCGCCGGGGATGCCGGTGGGGGCCTTGCCGCCCTCGAAGAGCGGCAGGACGCCCTCCACGGGGCGTCCGCAGCCGTTGCCGAGGACGTGCGCGGCCAGGTCGTCCGTGAACGCCTTGATGGTCGACTCGAGGAACATCGCCGAGCCGTCGGGGTGCGAGCACGCGCCGCGCCGCTTGACGTTCTTGGCGACCTGCTTGAGGGCCTCGAGGGCGGCCGGGCCGCCGCCGTTCATGATGTCCTCCATGCCGCGCGCGGCGGCCGGCAGACCGAGATAGCAGGGACCGCACTGGCCCGCGCTCTCCTCCGCCAGCCACTTGGCGACCTGGAGCGACTCGCCCAGCGGGCAGGTCTCCTGACTGATCGGCAGGATCGCCCCGGCGCCCATCGCACCGCCCACCGCGTCCAGGGAGTTGCGCGAGACGATCGCCTCGTTGACGGTCGCCGCGTCGATCCACTTGCCGTGGTAGCCGCCGGTCAGCACGCCCTGCGGCACCGGCGGCGCGCCCGCGAGCTGGAGGACGTAGCGCAGCGGCACGCCGGTGGGCGCCTCGACCACCATGGGGCGGGCGACGGCGCCGGAGATGGTCAGCATCACGGTGCCCGGCTCGTCGTACAGGCCGGTGTTGCCGTAGCGCTCCGGGCCGATGCGGGCGGCGATCGCCAGCTGGGCGAAGGTCTCCGCGTTGGACAGCAGGGTGGGAACGCCGCCCACGCCGTTCTGCGAGGCGCTGGTCTTGCGGCCCGGCGGGATCGCCGGACCGCCGTCGATGGAACGGATCAGCGAGGCGGCCGCGCCCGTGACCATGCGCACCGGGTTGCGCTGGACGCTCGCGCGCAGCGCCGACCTGCGGCTGTTGCTCAGTCCGCGCTCGGCGAGCGCCGCCTCCATGGAGCGCTGGGTGGACTCCCGGGTGACGCCCACCACGAGCGTGCGGGCACCGAGGGCCTCGGCGACCAGCAGGGCCCCGTCCAGGATGAGGTGCGGGGCACGGTTGATCAGGACGGTGTCCTTGCGGCAGGCCGGCTCGTCCTCACTGCCGTTGACGACGACGACCGGCCGTACGCCGCGTTTGATCGCGGCCTCGGCGACCGAGCGCAGCTTCTTGTGGAAGGGGAAACCCGCGCCGCCGCGGCCCTTCAGGTTGATGGCCTCGGAGAGCTTCGCGAGCTGCTCGCCGCCCAAGGGTTCGAGCGGCCCGTGCACCTTCAGGTGCATGGGCAGATCGAGTCGTTCGACAAGGTCGAAGCCCGACGTGAGCTGGGGAAGCCCGACCACGCGGACTTCCGGAACGTCGGGCAGGGCCTCGTTCACCTGTAGCCTCCGGAAGGCGTGTTCCAAGCTTCGCCCGAACCCGGCGCGTCGTAGGAGGCGCCGGGGGGTGTTTCATTGGCGGGACCGCTGTTGTACGTGTCGTTGGGGTTGTACGTGCCGTAGGGGGCGTTCGTCTCACCGGTGTTGTACACATCACGTCCGCCGTACGCGGGAGTGCCCGCGGCGGCGCCCGGATTGTTGTAGGCCGGGATGTTGTACCCCGTGTCGTTCAGCGGGTCGTAGGCCGACGGGGGCGCCTCACCGACCGGCGGCGGCGAGGGGATCGGCCAGCTGCCCGAGGTGCTGCCGGGGCCGTCCACGCGCGGCGCCGCACCCGCGGCCTGCGGGTCGAACGGAACGTTCATGCGCGCGGTCTGGTCGGCCGCGAAGGACTGCCCGGGCGGCGGCGTCGCGACGGTCCGGTAGGCGGCCGCGAAGCCGGGCTGGGGCTCCGCGGGGGTGTCGTACAGCGGGGAGGCGGGGCGCGGTCCGCGCGGCGCGGTCCTCGTCGCGTCGGCGCGCGGGGGCGTCGCGCCGCGTGCGTTCTCATAGCCCGCCAGTCCGGACTCCGAGACCCTGGCCCGGCTCGCGTCCAGGTCGTCCAGCTCCGGCCGCTCGCCGCCGCCCAGCACCGCCATCAGCTGGTCGGCGAGCCTGCGCTTGACCGGGCGCGGCGCCGCGCGCACGGCCAGGGCCACGATGACGCCCAGCAGGGACAGGCCGTAGAGGATGAAGAAGATCGGCTTGGCCTCGCGGCCCGCGTACAGGCCGTGGATCAGCGCCGCGCACCAGGCCGGGTAGGCCAGCATGTGCATCGCCCGCCAGCGCGCCGCGACCGGGGCGGGGGTGGCGAAGTTGCTGCGCAGCGCGCCGGTGATGCCGACGAAGATCATCAGCAGGCCGGCCAGGGAGCCGAGGCCCACCAGGCCCTCGATCCCGGTGAGACCGAGCGAGAACGGGACGACCGCGGCGATCAGCTGGGTGTGCCCCAGCACGATCTTGGTGGTGATGTGCACCAGGAGGAACGCGATCGAGGCGACCGCGGTGGTCCGGTGCACCGCCTGCCCCACGATCCGCTGGCGCGTGTTGAGGATGATCCGGTCCTGGGCGACCAGGCCCCAGATCACCGAGCAGCTGAGCGAGACGAGGGAGAGCACGCCCGCGCCGAAGTTCAGGAACTCGCGGAACTGGCTGCCTCCGGCCAGCACGACCACGGGTATGAGGAGCAGGACGACAGCCGACGCCACCCCATAGGCCGAGCGACCGGGTTTGGGGAGCGAGCTGTTACTGCGACGAGGGTTCATGGGGGCGACTCCGAGCGGTTCGGGAAAGCGGTCCCGAGCACGAACTCTAAGTGGCCCCAAACCGAGCAGTACGCCGTTTGAGTTATTGCGTTGTTATCAACGCCACAGCTGAGGCTCATGTTGTCCCCATAGGCTCCGTTACGCCGGGTTAACTTTGAACGATGTTCAGTTTTTCTGAACCTTCACCGACGGACCCCCGGTCCCTCACGGCTCGCCCAGGGCCGCGTCCCGTCCCGTGGACGCTCGTCGCCCCGGGCTCGACGCCTGCGGTACCCTGACGCCATGCGTGCCGTACGCCTTCTGCTTAGCGAGCCGCGCTGATCAGTCCCGACCGCCGGACCAACAGGACGGTCGGCATCGGCGCGGCGTCCCCTCCTGTGCGAGGGGATTTTTCGTTTCTGGAAAGTCGCAGCCGTGGGCAGAGACGATCGATGGAGCTTTGAGGACCATGAGCGAGACGAACCCCGCTGCCCCCTCCGAGGTGGCAGCGCCGCACCGCTACACGGCCGCCGTGGCGGCCGACATCGAGGCACGCTGGCAGGACTTCTGGGACGCCGAGGGCACCTACGCGGCGCCGAACCCCAAGGGTGACCTGGCGGGAGACCCCGACCTGGCCGCCCGGCCCAAGAAGTTCATCATGGACATGTTCCCGTACCCGTCCGGTGCGGGTCTGCACGTCGGCCACCCGCTCGGGTACATCGCCACCGACGTGCACGCCCGCTTCCAGCGGATGACCGGCCACAACGTCCTGCACACCCTGGGCTTCGACGCCTTCGGCCTGCCCGCCGAGCAGTACGCCGTGCAGACCGGCACGCACCCGCGGGTGTCCACCGAGGCCAACATCGAGAACATGAAGGCGCAGCTGCGCCGGCTGGGCCTGGGCCACGACAAGCGCCGGTCGTTCGCCACGATCGACCCGGACTACTACAAGTGGACCCAGTGGATCTTCCTGCAGATCTTCAACTCCTGGTACGACGACGAGGCCGGCAAGGCCCGCCCCATCTCGCAGCTGATCGCCCAGTTCGAGTCCGGTGAGCGGACCGTGCCGGGGCACACGCGCGCGTGGCCCGAGCTGAGCGCCACGGAGCGCGCCGAGGTCCTGGGCGGGTTCCGCCTGGCCTACGCCTCCGACGCGCCCGTCAACTGGTGCCCCGGCCTGGGCACCGTGCTGGCCAACGAGGAGGTCACCGCCGACGGCCGCTCCGAGCGCGGCAACTTCCCGGTCTTCAAGGCCAAGCTGCGCCAGTGGAACATGCGCATCACCGCCTACGCCGACCGGCTGCTGGACGACCTGGAGGAGCTGGACTGGCCCGAGGCCATCAAGCTCCAGCAGCGCAACTGGATCGGCCGCTCCGAGGGCGCCCGCGTCGACTTCCCGATCGACGGCGAGAAGATCACGATCTTCACCACCCGCCAGGACACCCTGTTCGGCGCCACCTACATGGTGCTGGCGCCCGAGCACCCGCTGGTGGAGAAGTTCACCCCGGCCGCCTGGCCGGAGGGCACCCACGAGGTGTGGACCGGCGGCCACGCAACCCCGGCCGAGGCCGTCGCCGCCTACCGCGCCCAGGCCGCCTCGAAGTCGGACGTCGAGCGCCAGGCCGAGGCCAAGGACAAGACCGGCGTCTTCACCGGCGCGTTCGCCGTCAACCCGGTCAACGGCGAGAAGATCCCGGTCTTCATCGCCGACTACGTCCTGATGGGCTACGGCACCGGCGCGATCATGGCCGTCCCCGCCCACGACAGCCGCGACTTCGCCTTCGCGCGCGCCTTCGAACTGCCGATGCGCTGCGTCGTGGAGCCGGCCGACGACCGCGGCACGGACACCACGACCTGGGACGACGCCTTCGCCTCGTACGACGCGAAGATCGTGAACTCCGTCGGCGACGACGTGAAGCTGGACGGCCTGGGCGTCGTCGACGCCAAGGCGCGCATCACCGAGTGGCTGGAGCGCAAGGGCATCGGTGAGGGCACCGTCAACTTCCGCCTGCGCGACTGGCTGTTCAGCCGCCAGCGCTACTGGGGCGAGCCCTTCCCGATCGTCTACGACGAGGACGGCGTGGCCCACGCGCTGCCCGAGTCGATGCTGCCGCTGGAGCTGCCCGAGGTCGAGGACTATTCGCCGCGCACCTTCGACCCGGACGACGCCGACACCCAGCCCGAGACGCCGCTGTCACGCAACGAGGACTGGGTCCACGTCACCCTGGACCTGGGCGACGGGCCGAAGAAGTACCGCCGCGAGACCAACACCATGCCCAACTGGGCCGGTTCCTGCTGGTACGAGTTCCGCTACCTGGACCCGCACAACGATCAGCAGCTGGTCGACCCGGAGATCGAGCGCTACTGGATGGGCCCGCGCGAGGGCATGCCGCACGGCGGCGTCGACCTGTACGTCGGCGGCGCCGAGCACGCCGTGCTGCACCTGCTGTACGCGCGCTTCTGGTCCAAGGTCCTGTACGACCTGGGGCACGTCTCCTCCGTGGAGCCGTTCCACAAGCTGTTCAACCAGGGCATGATCCAGGCCTACGTCTACCGGGACGCCCGCGGCATCGCGGTGCCGGCCGCCGAGGTGGAGGAGCGCGACGGCGCCTACTACTACCAGGGCGAGAAGGTCTCCCGGCTGCTGGGCAAGATGGGCAAGTCCCTGAAGAACGCGGTCACTCCGGACGAGATCTGCGCCGAGTACGGGGCCGACACGCTGCGCCTGTACGAGATGGCGATGGGCCCGCTGGACGTCTCCCGGCCGTGGGACACGCGCGCGGTGGTGGGCCAGTTCCGGCTGCTGCAGCGGCTGTGGCGCAACGTCGTCGACGAGTCGACCGGCGAGGTCACCGTCGTCGACGCAGAGCCGGACGAGGAGACGCTGCGCGCCCTGCACAAGGCGATCGACGGTGTCCGCCAGGACCTGGAGGGCCTGCGCTTCAACACCGCCATCGCCAAGGTGACGGAGCTGAACAACCACCTGACCAAGACGGGCCGGCCCGTGCCGCGCCCGGTCGCCGAGGCACTGGTGCTGATGGTCGCCCCGCTGGCCCCGCACATCGCCGAGGAGCTCTGGCACAAGCTGGGCCGCGCCGGCTCGGTCGTCCACCAGGACTTCCCCGTCGCCGACCCGGCGTACGTGGTCGACGAGACGGTGACCTGCGTGGTCCAGGTCAAGGGCAAGGTCAAGGCGCGTCTGGAGGTCTCGCCGGCCATCTCCGAGGAGGAGCTGGAGAAGGTGGCGCTGGCCGACGAGAAGGTGGTCGCGGCGCTGGAGGGCGCGGGCATCCGCAAGGTGATCGTGCGGGCGCCGAAGCTGGTCAACATCGTTCCGGCGTGAGCGTTCGTCCGTGGCGGGCGCGTGACGGCCGGGGCGTGAGTGCCTCGGGGTAGTCCCCTACGGGCAGGTTCGGGGTTCTTGCGGAACCCGGGACCTGCCCGTTGCGTTTACCGTTGAAGGGCGGCGCGACCTGTGCCGCGCCAGCCGGAGGAGGAGCGCCGTGGAAACAGTCGTCACCGTCCTCGTCCTCCTCTTCGTGGTCTTCGTGGCGCTCGGCGTCTTCGCCGCGGTGAAGGTGGTCGGGGCCGCCAAGCGCAGTGTGGACCGCACCATCACCCAGGCCCGCCGCACGGTCGAGGACCACACACTGCGGGCCAAGTCCTTCGCCCAGCCCGGCCCGGCGGGCGAACTGGCCCAGCTCCGGCTCACCCTGCGCACCTCGATGCGCGCCACCCAGGACGCCCTGTACGCGGGCGTGCGCGAGGACGAGTCCCTCAAGGAGTCCATCGCCCTGTTCGAGCGGCTCAGCGCGCACGGGCGCGAACTGGACACGGACCTCAAGCGACTGGAGGCCGACCCGGACCGGGCGACGCTCAGCGAGCGGCTTCCGGTTCTGCGTGAACGCACCCGGCGCATCACGGAGTCGGCCGAGTCGCTGCGCTGGGCGGCCCGCGACCGCGCCCGCCGCTTCGCCGACGACGACCTGGACACACTGAGCGCCCAGATCGACATGGAGGCCGGCGCGCTGCGCCACTGGACCACGGCCGAGCCGACGACCGAGCACACGACCGGGGCGGCCGGACCGGCGGCCGGGCGGACGGCCGCGTCCCCGGCCCCCGGGGCGGATTCGCCCACCTGGTCCGGGGCCCGGCGGCAGGCCTCCGCCGAGGAGCCGGCCCGGCCGGCCATCACCCCGTCGGGCCGTCGCCCCGCCTACCCGTGGCAGAAGAAGCCCCGCCCCGAGAGCACGACTTGATTCACGGCCCCGATCCGGCCACACCTGACCCGGTGAGAGGGGCTGGGCTGCCGTCGGGGCACTACGGCAGGTAACCTCCAGCTCATGTCCCGCCATGTCGCGATCGTCACCGATTCAACGGCCTACCTGCCGCCGTGGACGATGGAGCGCCACGGCATCACCGCGGTTCCGCTGACCGTGGTCCTCGGCGACCAGGCGCTCGAAGAGGGCACCGAGATCTCGACGCGCTCCCTCGCGCAGGCGCTGCAGAAGCGGCGGTTCGTCACCACCTCGCGCCCCAGCCCCCAGCAGTTCGCCGAGACCTACCGCACAGTCGCGGAGTCCGGCGCGAGCGGCATCGTCTCCCTGCATCTGTCCGCGGAACTCTCCGGCACGTACGACGCCGCGGTGCTGGCCGCGCGTGAGGCGCCGGTGCCGGTACGGGTGGTGGACACCGGGATGGTCGCGATGGCGCTCGGCTTCTGCGCCCTGGCCGCGGCCGAGACCGCGGAGGCCGGCGGCACGGTGGACGAGGCGGTCGCGGCCGCCGAGAAGCGTGCCGCGGGCACCTCCGCCTTCTTCTACGTCGACACCCTCGACTATCTGCGCCGCGGCGGCCGTATCGGCGCGGCGCAGGCGCTGCTGGGTTCCGCGCTCGCCGTGAAACCGCTGCTCCAGTTGCAGGACGGCCGTATCGAGCTCCTGGAGAAGGTGCGTACCGCCTCGAGGGCGATCGCCCGGCTCGAGGAGATCGTGGCCGAGCGCGCGGGTGGGGCGGACGTCGATGTCGCCGTCCACCATCTCGCCGCCCCCGAACGGGCGTCGGCCCTCGCGGACCGGCTGCGCACCCGGGTGTCCGGCCTGGCCGACCTGCATGTCAGCGAGGTCGGGGCGGTGATCGGCGCGCACACCGGACCGGGGCTGCTGGCGGTCGTGGTCTCGCCCCGCTGACCCGTACGGGTGAGTGAGTTGTCCACAACTGGGGGGTAGTCCCCGGAAATTGAGCAAGATCATCGCGTGTGTGCCGGGTTGCCGGATGCTCCTGGCATGGCACTTCGATCACGCTCACGCACAGCGGCGGCGACCAGCGGCCCGGGCCGCGCCCCCGATTCGGACGGCCGCACCCGCCACCGCCGCCCACCGGCCCGCCTGGGCTCTCAGGCCTCTGCGGAGGACCTGCACCGGCGCGCGCGGACGCTGTTCGCCGAACGCGCCGCGCGGACCGGGGAGCCGGGTAGCGGCTTCCCGGGAGCGGAGCACAGGTACGGGACCGGCTGTGACGGTTCTGAGGGCCCTGATGGTCCTGGCGGCCCTGAGAGTTCTGACGGCGTTGACCTGATGCCGCCGACGCGGCCGCTGCGACCCAGGCCGTCCTGGGCCGCTGCGCCTCCGAACCGGAACGCCCGCCCACCGGACGAGCCACACCCGCCACCGAGCCGCCGCCGTACGGAGGCGTGCGCGCCGCCGGAGGCACTCTGGCCGCCGAGCCGGGCGGCCGCGGGACGGCTTGCGGTGGGCGGCAACGAGTCGGCCGGCATGGCGGATGCGGGCCTTGGCGTGGTGCGGAAGTCAGGCGCGGCGGGCGCGGGTCCGCTTGCCGTGGGTGACAAGGCTTCGAGTGCCTTGGACCACGGGGGATTTGCCGCCGTGCGTGAGGTGGGCCCGGCTGCCGCGGGCCCGCTCGCGGTGGGCGATACGGCCCCGACTGTTCCGGCCGACGTTGGTACTGCCGTGAGTGAGCCGAGTGCGGCGGCTGCGGGTCCGCCCGTGATGGGTGGTGCGGATTCGACTGGCTTGGGTGAGGCGGGCTTTCTCGCCGTGCGAGAGGTGGGTCCGGCTGCGGTGGCCGATGGCGGGCTGGTCCGCGCGAGCAGGGCAGTCGCGGCCCGAGCCGCCGGTGCGGCGGCGGTCGGCGGTTGGGCCACCGGCATGGCCGGTGCGGGCTCGGTTGCGATTGGCAGAGGGGCGGCCGGTGTGATCGGCGCCCGCTCGGCTGTGGTGGCCGACGGGGGTTTGGCAGACGTGGGTCCGGCCGTCCCGGGCCGCGCGAACTCCGGCGCGGTGAGGGAAGTGCCCTGCTCAGCCATGGCGGTTGGGGTGGGCCCGGTGGCGGCGGGCCGGGCGAGCGCGGCGGGCGTGGCTGTGCGGGGCACCGTGGAGGCGGGCGCACGGAGTGCCCCGGAGACGGGCCTGCGGGGTGCCTCGGGGGCGGACGGCGGCGCCGAGGTGGCGCTCGTGGGTCCTGCCGTGGCGCCGGACTGGCGGGAGCGGGCCGGGGCCGCGGTGCGCGAGCGGATGCCGTTGTGGTTGCAGACGCGGTGCGGGCTGGAGCGCAGGAACGTGGTCGCGCTCACCGTACTGTTCGCCGTCGCCGCGCTCTTCGCCGTGCAGCACTTCTGGAGCGGCCGTACGCAGACGGTCCAGGCACCCGAGGTGATGCGTGCCGTGGCTCCCCACGAGGAGCAGGGACGGGACAAGGCCGCCCAGGCCGGGGCCCCGGTCACCGCGCGGGGCCCCGCGGCGTCCCCCGGCACGGAGATCGTGGTGGACGTCAGTGGCAAGGTCCGGAGCCCCGGGATCCAGCACCTGCCGGCCGGTTCGCGGGTCGCCGACGCGCTCCAGGCGGCCGGTGGGGTGCGCCCTGGCACCAACACCGACGGCCTCAACCGGGCCCGCTTCCTCGTGGACGGCGAACACGTCGTCGTCGGCGGCCCGGCCCCCGCCGCCGCACCGGATGCCCCCGGGCCGGGACCAGCCGGAGCGTCCGGTACGGATAGCGCGGGCACGTCCACCGCGCCGGTCGCCCTCAGCACGGCCACCGCGGAACAGTTGCAGACCCTGCCCGGCGTCGGTCCGGTGCTGGCCCGGCGCATCATCGACTACCGCACGCAGCACGGCGGCTTCCGCTCGGTGGACCAACTGCGTCAGGTCAGTGGCATCGGCACCCGCCGCTTCGCCGATCTGCGCGACCTGGTCAGCCCATGAGCCCGCACACCGCCCCCGACACCGATGCCGGGCGAGAGCCCGCGCTTCCCGGCCGCACGACCCCGGCCGAGCCCGCGCCCGACCCGTCCCACACCCGCCCGGAGGTGCATGCCGCCTCCGGCAAGCGACTGGGAGCCGCCCACCCCCGGCAGGAAGGACCGGTGGACCTCCGGCTCGTCCCACCCGCCCTCGCGGCCTGGGCGACGGCGGCGGTGGCGCTGGACGCCTCCACGGGCCGGGTGACCGGCTTCGTGGTCGTCTGCCTCGCCACCGCCGTAATCCTGCTCTGCCGGCGCGGCGGAAGACGGAGAACACCCGCGACGGGGCAGTCGCCCGCCCCAGCCGCAGGGCGGCCCCGGTCGCATGCCTCGTGGACGCGTACCTCCGCTGCCGCAGTGCTGCTCGCCGCCGCCGCGGCAGCCGTGTCCGCAGGGCTTCACGGGGCGGATGTGCGCCGGGGTCCGGTGCCCGCTCTGGCACGGCAGTTCGCCACGGTGACCGCCGAGGTGGAACTGACCTCCGACCCCCGGCTCACCCGCCCCCGGATCCGCGGCGACCGCCAGGCACCCGCCTCCGTACGGATGGACGCCGAGGTGCTGCGCGTCGACCGTCCAGGTTCGGCGGCGGCCGTGGCGACCCGGACTCCGGTACTGATCCTCGTCAACACCGGTTCACAGGCGGCGGCCCGCGCCGAGAGCCCGTCAGGGGGCCATGTGCCGGGCGGGCACGGCGGACGCCCCGCGGAAGAGGCGCAGCGCTCACCCTGGCTCGGGCTGCTGCCGTCCACGCGGCTGAGAGTGACCGCGCGGCTGGAGCCCCCGATGACGGGCGGCGACCGGATCGCGGCGGTCCTCCGGGTCCGGGACCGGGCGGCGCCCGAGGTGGTGGCCGAGCCGTCCGCGCCGCAGCGGCTGGCGGGCCGGCTGCGCGCCGGGCTGCGGGAGGCGACCGACGGCCTGCCGCCGGACGCGCGGGCCCTGCTGCCGGGACTGGTCGTCGGAGACACCTCGCGGATCAGCCTCGAACTCGACGAGGCGTTCAAGGCGACGGACCTCACCCACCTCCTGGCCGTCTCCGAGAGCAACCTCACCATCCTCCTCGTCCTGCTCCTGGGGCCACCGGGCCTGGCCCAGCGGGTGGAGCGCCGTGGCCTGGCGCCGCGGCTCGGCCTCACCCTGCGCGGCACCGCGCTGCTCGGAGCCGCGCTCACTCTGGGGTTCGTCGTCGTGTGCCGGCCCGACCCGAGTGTGCTGCGGGCCGCGGCCTGCGGAGCGGTGGCACTGCTCGCCCTCGCGACCGGGCGCCGCAGATCTCTGCTTGCCGCCCTGGCGACGGCCGTTCTGCTGCTGGTGCTCTACGACCCATGGCTGTCGCGCAGTTACGGCTTCCTGCTGTCGGTGCTGGCCACCGGGGCCCTGCTCACCCTCGCGCCCCGCTGGAGCGCGGCGCTGCGCCGGCGCCGGGTGCCCGCCCGGGCGGCCGAGGCGCTGGCCGCGGCGGCAGCGGCGCAGGCGCTGTGCGCGCCCGTCGTCGTCCTGTTGTCGGCCCGGGTGAGCCTGGTGGCGGTGCCGTGCAACCTGCTCGCGGAGGCCGCCGTCGCGCCCGCCACGGTGCTGGGTTTCGCGGCGCTGGCGACGGCGACGCTCGCGATGCCGGTGGCGAAGGCGCTCGCCTGGTGCGCGAGTTGGCCGGCCGGATGGATCGCGGACGTGGCCAGGACCGGGGCGGCCCAGCCCGGCGGGGGAGTGGACTGGCCGGACAGCTGGACCGGTGCGCTGCTGCTGGCCCTCGTCACGGCGGTAGCCGTGCTCGTGGGCCGGCGGCTGCTGAGACACCCCTGGGTCTGTGCGGTCTGCGGGGTGCTGCTCCTGCTGGTGGTCGTACAGCCGCCGCCGCTGACCCGGGTGATCACCGGCTGGCCGCCGCCGGGCTGGCGGTTCGCGATGTGCGACGTGGGGCAGGGCGACGCGACGGTGCTCGCCGCGGGTCACGGCGCCGGTGTGGTCGTGGACGCCGGACCCGACCCGACGCTGGTGGACCACTGCCTGCGCAAGCTCGGCGTCACCAGGGTCCCGCTGGTCGTGCTGACCCACTTCCACGCCGACCACGTGGCCGGCCTGCCGGGCGTACTGCGCGGACGTGCGGTGGGCGCGATCGAGACGACCGGGTACGAAGAACCCGCGCAGCAGGCCGAGTTCGTACGGCGGGAGGCGGCCCGCCGCGGCATTCCGCTCACCCACGCCGGTGCCGGTGAGCAGCGCGGCACCGGCGACCTGACCTGGCAGTTCCTGTGGCCGCCACCGTCCCCCGCCCCGGACCCGGACGGACCCAACGACGCCAGCGTCACACTGCTCGTCCGCTCCGGCGGACTGCGGCTGCTGCTCCTGGGCGACCTCGAACCCCCGGCCCAGCAGGCGCTGTTGGACTCACCGGTGAGCGCGCGACTGGCGGGCGTGGACGTGCTCAAGGTCGCCCATCACGGCTCGGCGTTCCAGAGCCCGGACCTGATACGTGTGGCGGCCCCGCGCCTGGCCCTGATCTCCTGCGGCGCGGACAACCCCTACGGGCACCCGGCTGCTCCCACCGTCGCGGCGCTGCGGGCGCTGGGCGCGGTGGTGCTGCGCACGGACCGGGACGGGGCGCTCGCGGTGACCGGGGCGGGTGCGGGAATGCGGGTGGCGCGGGACTGAGCGCCGGGCTGTGCGCCGACTGTGGGGAAAGTGAGGTGAAATTGTTTGTTTTCTGTCAATGAGAGGCCAGTTGCTTCTCCTTGCGTGCTGTCCCACGGCATGTGTCGGATTCTCGTGATGTGGCCTCGTGTTGCCTGGAATGCCCTGTTGGTGATCGAATACTTCTTCGGCAATGGAAATGTCGAGGCATGCATGGGGTGGCGCAGATGTTCGGCCGCTGGCTGGGAAACCGGACGAACCGGGTGCAACAGGCAAGTCCGCTCGCGGCGGTGCAGACCCCGCCCGACGCCGGGGTGCTGAGCTGCCGGGTGCTCGATCCGATCAACGAACCGCTGGGGCACGCGGAGTTCACCGTGAGCGACGCGATGGGGCGCACGGTGGTCGCCGGCGGCACGGATCCGTACGGATTGTTCCTGGCGACGGTCCCGGCGGGAGAGTACCGGCTCGCCATCTCCGCGGAGGGGTACAGGCCGCACCGCGCGACCGTGTTCGTCCGTGAGAACACCCTGGCCCCGTTGGGCGATGTGACCCTCCAGGCCGCCCAGCCGCCGGACCTGCCGGCGCCGGGCGACTGGGAGATGGAGGCGGCGCACTCCTCGATCGGCTTCACCGCCCGGCACATCGGGCTGGCCCGGATCCACGGGCGGTTCAACTCCTTCGCCGGGGCGGTGCGGATCGCCGACCCCGTGGAGCGGTCCGCGATGCACGTGGTGATCGACGCCTCGTCCATCGACACGAACGTACGGATGCGCGACGACCATCTGCGCTCGGCGGACTTCCTGGACGCGGCGAACTTCCCGACGCTCGAGTTCTACAGCGAGCGGTGCGTGCACAGGGGCGGCAGCCGATGGGCCGTCACCGGCGCGCTGTCGCTGCACGGCGTGACGCGTACGGTCACCCTCGACGTGGAGTACCTCGGGCTCGGCAACGGCATCGAGGGCGAGGTGCGGGCGGCCTGCCGGGCCACCACCGAACTGCACCGGGACGACTACACGGTGAGCTGGCAGACGATGCTGGCACGGGGGATCGCCGTGGTCGGGCCGACCATCCAGGTCACCCTCGACGTGCAGCTCGTCCCCAAGGCCTGACAGCCGGCCGGGCACGGCGGCCGTCCCGGACGCCGCCGACCGCCTCACGTCGGGGTGCCGGACAATGGCCCCGTGAGCGATGTGAGACACGTACTGGTGCTGCCCGACCGCGATGCCGCGGAGGAGGCGGCGCAGGCGCTCGCGGAGCGGTTCGCGGTCGACGAGGAACCGCGGATCGTCCGCGACGCGCTGGCCGGTGAGGACGACGCCGAGGACGCGCAGTGGCTTGTCCTCCTCCGGGACGAGGGGGAACGGCTCGATCCGGCGGAGCTGGACGCGTTCGCCGGGGAGTGGGAGGGCTGGCGGGAGGAGCCCTAGCCGTCCCGCGACCCTCCTCGCGTCCCGCGCCGGGGGCGTTGTCGGTGGTCCGTGGGATGCTTGTCGCGATGGCCAGGAAGACTGCGAACGACGACCTTCTCGCCCCGGTGACGCTAGCCGTGGGGCAGGAGGACCTCCTGCTCGACCGTGCCGTGCGGGAGGTGGTGGCCGCCGCCAGGGCCGCCGACGCCGACACGGACGTACGGGACCTCACCCCGGACCAGTTGCAGCCCGGCACGCTCGCCGAGCTGACCAGTCCGTCGCTCTTCGCCGAGCGCAAGGTCGTGGTCGTGCGCAACGCGCAGGACCTGTCGGCCGACACCGTCAAGGACGTCAAGGCGTACCTGGGGTCGCCCGCCGAGGAGATCACGCTGGTGCTGCTGCACGCGGGCGGCGCCAAGGGCAAGGGTCTGCTCGACGCCGCGCGCAAGATCGGCGCGCGCGAGGTGGCCTGCCCGAAGATGACCAAGCCGGCCGACCGTCTCGCCTTCGTGCGGGGCGAGTTCCGCGGGCTCGGGCGCTCGGCCACACCAGAGGCGTGCCAGGCGCTGGTCGACGCGATCGGCAGCGATCTGCGGGAGCTGGCGTCCGCGGTGGCGCAGTTGGCCGCCGACGTCGAGGGAACGATCGACGAGGCCGTCGTCGGCCGCTACTACACCGGGCGGGCCGAGGCGTCCAGCTTCACGGTCGCCGACCGGGCCGTCGAGGGACGGGCTGCGGAGGCGCTGGAGGCGCTGCGGTGGTCCCTGGCCACCGGCGTGGCCCCGGTGATGATCACCAGCGCGCTCGCCCAGGGCGTGCGGGCGATCGGGAAGCTTTCGTCCGCGCGCGGCGGCCGTCCGGCCGACCTGGCGCGGGAACTGGGCATGCCGCCCTGGAAGATCGACCGCGTCCGGCAGCAGATGCGCGGCTGGACCCCGGACGGCGTGGCCGTCGCCCTGCGCGCCGTCGCCGAGGCCGACGCGGGTGTCAAGGGCGGCGGCGACGACCCCGAGTACGCCCTGGAGAAGGCGGTCGTCGCCATCGCCCGGGCGGCCCGCTCCAGAGGACGCGCCTGACATGCCCCGCACCACCGGCTGAGCTGCCCTGCACCACCGGCTCAGACGCCCGGCGCCGCCCCGTTTCGGGTCACCCATGACGTGCCGCCCCGCGCCGCCCCGTCTCGGGTTGCTCATGGTGTGGCGGCCCGCGCCGCCCGTCTCGGGTCACCCATGACGTGCCGCCCCGCGCCGCCCCGTTTCGGGTCGCTCATGGTGTGGCGGCCCGCGCCGCCCCGTCTCGCGTCGCTCATGGTGTGGCGGCCCGCCTCGCCCCGCTCGGCGCGATCCCATGACATGCCGCCGGCGTCTCGCCCCGCGCAACCCATGACGTGGCGCCCCACGTCAACCCGCGGCAAAGGCCCCCTTCACGCTTCCGAGACCTTCAGGCCCCCGCGGCCTCACGCCTTCGCGTTCCTCGCGCATCCGCGCCCCTCACGCTCCCCCGACACGCCGAGGACCCCGTCGCTCTCCCTGGGGAAAGGGAGTGCGACGGGGTCCTCGGGTCACGCCGTTCGGTTCCGCGCCCGCGTGGCGAACGCAGGCCGCGCGCGGAGCCGGGGGGCCGGTCGGGGGCGGATGAGAGAGGGCCCGCCCTGGGTCCTTCCGGCCACTCGGATCCCTGAGGATCCGTTCAGATCAGGGAAGGAGATCAGCCCTTGAGGGTCGTCACCTTGGTGGCCAGCGCCGACTTCTTGTTGGCGGCCGCGTTCTTGTGGATGACGCCCTTCGAGACGGCCTTGTCGAGCTGACGCGCGGCAGCGCGCTGCAGCTCGGTGGCCTTCTCGGTGTCACCCGCGGCAACGGCCTCGCGGGCCTTGCGGATCGCGGTCTTCAGAGAGGACTTGACGGCCTTGTTGCGCAGCCGGGCCTTCTCGTTGGTCTTGTTCCGCTTGATCTGGGACTTGATGTTCGCCACGAATGAGCCTTTTCAGGTTCTGGCACGGGGCCGCACGGGTCCCGTACCGCTGATTTCTTGAGATGTGCCTCGCGCGAAGAGTGCATGAGACACAGTCGCCCAGGCTACCAGCGGCCCGCTGGGTGGCCCAAACCGGTCCCCGGTCCGCGCCCGTGGGACCATGGAAGCTACGTATCGTTCCGACCCGAGGCACAAGGCGCCTCAAGAAACAGGACCCTGCGTGCCCGCGACCCCTGACAACGTGCCCGAGCCGAGCCGTACCGCCCCGGCTCTGATCCGCAATTTCTGCATCATCGCGCACATCGACCACGGCAAGTCCACCCTCGCCGACCGGATGCTCCAGCTGACCGGGGTGGTCGAGCAGCGGCAGATGCGCGCCCAGTACCTCGACCGCATGGACATCGAGCGCGAGCGCGGCATCACGATCAAGTCCCAGGCGGTGCGCCTGCCGTGGGCCCCCACCCACGACCCCGGCAACACGCACATCCTCAACATGATCGACACCCCGGGGCACGTCGACTTCACCTACGAGGTCTCGCGGTCGCTCGCCGCCTGCGAGGGGACCGTCCTGCTCGTCGACGCGGCCCAGGGCATCGAGGCCCAGACCCTCGCCAACCTCTACCTGGCGATGGAGAACGACCTCACGATCATCCCGGTCCTCAACAAGATCGACCTGCCGGCCGCCCAGCCGGAGAAGTTCGCCGAGGAGCTGGCCAACCTCGTCGGCTGCGACCCCGACGACGTGCTGAAGGTCTCCGCCAAGACCGGCCTCGGCGTCGACGCGCTGCTCGACCGGGTGGTCAAGGAGATCCCGGCCCCGGTCGGCGTCGCCGACGCCCCCGCCCGCGCGATGATCTTCGACTCCGTCTACGACTCCTACCGCGGCGTCGTGACCTACGTCCGTGTCATCGACGGCCAGCTCGGCAAGCGCGAGCGGATCCGGATGATGTCCACGGGCGCCACCCACGAGCTGCTGGAGATCGGCACCAACTCCCCGGAGATGCTGCCGGCCGACGGCCTCGGCGTGGGCGAGGTGGGCTATCTGATCACCGGTGTGAAGGACGTCCGGCAGTCCAAGGTCGGTGACACCGTCACCAGCCAGCACAAGGGCGCCGAGGAGGCGCTCGGCGGCTACAAGGACCCGAAGCCGATGGTCTTCTCCGGCCTGTATCCGCTGGACGGCTCCGACTACCCCGAGCTGCGCGAGGCGCTGGACAAGCTCCAGCTCAACGACGCCGCCCTGGTCTACGAGCCGGAGACCTCCGCCGCCCTCGGCTTCGGCTTCCGCGTCGGCTTCCTCGGCCTGCTCCACCTGGACGTGATCCGTGAGCGGCTCGAGCGCGAGTTCGGTCTCGACCTGATCGCCACCGCCCCCAACGTGGTCTACCGCGTGCTGATGGAGGACGGCACCGAGCACACGGTGACCAACCCCAGCGAGTTCCCCGAGGGGAAGATCGACGAGGTGCACGAGCCGGTCGTACGGGCCACGATCCTCGCACCGACCGAGTTCATCGGCTCGATCATGGAGCTGTGCCAGACCCGCCGCGGCACCCTCCTCGGCATGGACTACCTCTCCGAGGACCGCGTCGAGATCCGCTACACCCTCCCGCTCGCCGAGATCGTCTTCGACTTCTTCGACCAGCTCAAGTCCAAGACCCGCGGCTACGCCTCCCTCGACTACGAGCCCACCGGCGAGCAGAGCAGTTCCCTGGTCAAGGTCGACATCCTGCTGCACGGCGACAAGGTGGACGCCTTCTCGGCGATCACCCACAAGGACCAGGCGTACGCGTACGGCGTGCGGCTCGTGGCCAAGCTCAGGGAGCTCATCCCGCGGCAGAGCTTCGAGGTGCCCGTCCAGGCCGCCATCGGCTCCCGGGTGATCGCCCGCGAGACCATCCGCGCCATCCGCAAGGACGTCCTCGCCAAGTGCTACGGCGGTGACATCTCCCGCAAGCGGAAGCTGCTCGAGAAGCAGAAGGAAGGCAAGAAGCGCATGAAGATGGTGGGTTCCGTGGAGGTTCCGCAGGAGGCCTTCATCGCGGTGCTCTCCAGCGACGACAGCGCGGGGTCGGCCAAGGGCAAGAAGTGACCGTCCGCTAGCCCGGAGCGGGCGGACGCGACCCGGTGAACCGGGTGAAAAAGGGGCCCGTCGTGCGAAAGCGCGGCGGGCCTCTCCGCATCCGCCCGGTAGCTCTCCGTGGAAGTGCCCGGGCGCGGCCCCTTACGCGGTGGCCGGTCGCGCCTTAGTCTGATCCTGCCTGTTAGTTACTCGTGAGTTAAACAAGAGTCCGAACCACCATCCGTGAGTCACCCAGCCGCAAAGAGCCAGCCGCACCGCCGCGGGCCCCGGAGGATGTCGTGAGCGACGCACAGAACCTGATCGAGAACCGTCCGCCCTCCGTGGCGGCCCTCTTCCTGGAGCGCGTGGCGGCCACACCGGGCGCCGAGGCCTACCGCTACCCCGTACCCGCGGCCTCCGGCGAGGGCCCGGACGAGTGGAGGTCGCTGAGCTGGGCGCAGTCCGCCGAGCGGGTCTACGCGATCGCGGCCGGACTCATCGATCTGGGCGTGCGGCCGGAGGAGCGGGTCGCGCTCGCCTCCTCCACCCGTGTGGAGTGGCCGCTGGCCGACCTCGGCATCATGTGCGCGGGCGCGGCCACGACGACGGTCTATCCGCAGACCAACGCCGACGAGGCGGCCTTCATCCTGTCCGACTCCCAGAGCAGGGTGCTCATCGCGGAGAACGCCGAGCAGGTGGCCAAGGTCGAGGAGAAGCGCGCCGAGCTGCCCGAACTGCACCATGTCGTCGTCATCGACCCGGACGGCGTCGAGACCGGCGACCGGGTGATCGGCCTGGCCGAGCTGGAGCGGCGGGGCGCCGCGTACCTGGCGGAGCACCCCGAGCTGATCAAGGAGCGGGTCGGCGCGATCACCAAGGACCAGCTCGCCACCCTCATCTACACCTCCGGCACCACCGGCCGCCCCAAGGGCGTCCGGCTGCCGCACGACAACTGGTCGTACATGGCCAAGGCCATCGCCGCCACCGGCCTGGTCGGCCCCGACGACGTGCAGTACCTGTGGCTGCCGCTCGCGCACGTGTTCGGCAAGGTCCTCACCTCCGGCCAGATCGAGGTCGGGCACGTCACCGCCGTGGACGGCCGTGTGGACAGGATCATCGAGAACCTGCCGGTCGTACGGCCCACCTACATGGCGGCCGTCCCGCGCATCTTCGAGAAGGTCTACAACGGCGTCGCCGCCAAGGCCCGCGCCGGCGGCCCGGCCAAGTACAAGATCTTCCAGTGGGCCGCCGAGGTCGCCCGCGAGTACGCCAAGGTCACCCAGGACAACTTCAAGCGCACCGGCACCCGGTCCGCGCCCTTCGCTCTGGCCGCCAAGCACAAGGTCGCCGACGCGCTCGTCTACGCCAAGATCCGCGAGGCCTTCGGCGGCCGGCTGCGCGCCTGCGTCTCGGGCAGCGCCGCCCTCGCCCCGGAGATCGGCTACTTCTTCGCCGGCGCCGGCATCCACATCCTGGAGGGCTACGGCCTCACCGAGTCCTCCGCCGCCTCCTTCGTCAACCCGGGTGAGGCCTACCGCACCGGCACGGTCGGCAAGCCGCTGCCCGGCACCGAGGTGCGCATCGCGGACGACGGCGAGATCCTGCTGCGCAGCCCCGGCATCATGGAGGGCTACCACAAGCTGCCCGAGAAGACCGCCGAGGTGCTGGAGGCCGACGGCTGGTTCCACACCGGCGACATCGGCGAGCTCTCCCCGGACGGCTATCTGCGCATCACCGACCGCAAGAAGGACCTGATCAAGACCTCCGGCGGCAAGTACATCGCGCCCGCCGAGGTCGAGGGCCAGTTCAAGGCGGTCTGCCCGTACGTCTCCAACATCCTCGTGCACGGCGCCGACCGGAACTTCTGCACCGCGCTGATCGCCCTCGACGAGCCCGCGATCCTGGAGTGGGCCAAGGAGAACGGCCTGGAGGGCAAGCCGTACGCCGAGGTCGTCGCCGCGCCCCGGACCGTCGAGATGGTCGACGGCTACGTCAGGCAGCTCAACGAGGGCCTGCAGCGCTGGCAGACGATCAGGAAGTTCCGCCTGCTGCCGCGCGATCTCGACGTCGAGCACGGCGAGGTCACCCCGAGCCTGAAGCTGAAGCGGCCCGTGGTGGAGCGGGAGTACAAGCATCTGATCGACGAGATGTACGCGGGCGCGCGTGAAGCGTAGCCGCACGGTGTGACCGTAGGGGGCGAGACCACCGGACCTGGCCGGTCCGGGGCTCCCGCCCTGCAGTCGATTTCGCCTGTCCGCCTTTCACTGATCTTGCGGACAGCGGGAATTCGGCGAAGAGGCCTTGGATGAGTGTGATGGCCGCCCTACCGCGTGCCGCGATGGCGCTATGGGCGGACACGGCCGGAGGAGATGCTTGTGAAAGTCGTGGTCGATCACGCGAACGGCCGCTAGGCTGAATGATCCTCAGGGCGCCCGGCCAGCCAGAAGCGGCCTCGGTGCACACGGCTAGGCAGAGAAAGCGTACTCATCTGATGAGCGCAGGTGGCGCGGCGCGCACGCCGGACCCCAGGCTTGCGGAACTAGCCCGCACCTCACGGAACTTCGGCTTCCTGTACGATCCCCTGCCATTGCTCGTCGCCTATGGCGCCGCAGCCGAAGCCCACGTCTTCACCGATCCGAACACCTCGCTGCTCAAGTCCCGCCAGTTCGGCGAGGCCCTCGCCTCCGACCTTGTCCTCCGGGGCCGTGTCCCGTACTCCGGCAGCAAGCAGATCGAGCGCCTTGCGGTCCTGGACCGTGAGGGCTATCTGCACGGCAACGTGAAGGACGCCTTCCACGAGGTCCGGGTTCTGGGCAACAAGGCCAGCCACGACGGCTACGACAACCCCGACGACGCGTTCCGGGCGCTGCGGACCTGTCACCGCCTGGGCGTCTGGTACTACCGCCTGCTCACCGCCTCCCGGGACCAGCGCACCTTCGTGCCGCCAGACCCTGACCGCACCCCGGCCGCCGAGAACCGTGCCCTGCGCACGCAGGTGGCTGAGGCACGCCAGGCCTTGGAAGAGGCGCGCCTCAGCTACGAGGGTCAGACGACCCACGCACAGGCCGAACAGGCCGCCCGTGCGGCCGCTGAACAGGAGTTGGCCGCCGCCACCGCCGAGCGTGAGGAGCTGGCCCGCCAGGTCGAGGCCATGCGCGACCAGCTTGCGGCCCTTCAGCAGGCGCAGTCCGCCGACGACAACCGTCTGCTGCGCCGGCAGGCCACCGACCCGGCCGCCGCCTCCGAGTCCGTGGCCGAACGTGCCCGGCTGCTGGACAACGCCGAGCAGGCCGCCCGCGAACCCCTCACCGAGGCCCAGGTGCGCACGCGCCTGGACGAGATGCTCACCGAGGCGGGCTGGAGCGTCCAGGACGCGGGCGCCGACCTCAACCTCCATGTGCAGGGCGACCGGCGCGGCAGCGGCGTCGCCGTCCGCGAGGTGACCACCGCGACGGGCCGCGCCGACTACGCCCTGTACGTGGAGCGCAAGCTCGTCGGCGTGATCGAGGCCAAGCGGGAGGGCGCGGACCTGACCGCCGCCCAGGCCCAGGCCGACCGGTACGCGGACCACCCCACCGACGCACAGCAGCGCCTGATCGCCTGGCGCACGCCACTGCCGTTCCGCTACGTCTCGGACGGCGGCGAGACCCGGTTTCGCAACACCCTCGACCCGGACTCGCGGACCCGACGCATCTTCTCCTTCCACCAGCCCCGCACCCTGGCCCGGTGGATCCGTCAGGCCGAGCAGGACCCGCAAGCCCCCTCGTACCGCGCCCGGCTGCGCCACCGGATGCCCGAACTCGACGAACGCCCGCTCCGTCCCGCCCAGATCAAGGCGGTGCGCGGGGTCGAGGAGTCCGTCGCGCTCGGCAAGGGGCAGCAGGGCACCGGCCAGTCCCGCTCCCTGGTGCAGATGGCGACCGGCGCCGGCAAGACCTACACGGCGGTCACGTTCGCCTACCGGATGCTCAAGTACGCCCAGGCCGAGCGCGTCCTGTTCCTGGTGGACCGCAACAACCTGGGCGCCCAGGCACAGACCGAGTTCGAGAACTTCACCACCCCCGACACCAACCGCACCTTCGCCGAACTGTTCAACGTGCAGCGCCTGGGCGTCGAGGGCATGAACCCGTCGGCGAAGGTCGTCGTCTCCACGGTGCAGCGTCTGTACATGGAGCTGACCGGGGCCAGCGTGCCCGCGCGGACGGACGCTGACGGCGAGGAGGAGTATTCCTACGAGGCGCCGGGTGAGATCGCCGTCGGCTACAGCCGGAACATCCCGCCGGAGTCCTTCGACCTGATCGTCGTCGACGAGTGCCACCGCTCCATCTACGGCAAGTGGCGCTCCGTCCTGGAGTACTTCGACGCGCCGATCGTCGGCCTGACCGCGACGCCGGTCGCGCAGACCTTCGGCTACTTCAACGGAAATCTGGTCAGCGAGTACACCTACCAGGAGGCCGTCGCCGACGGCGTCAACGTCGACTTCCAGGTGTACGAGATCCTGACCCGGATAACGGGCGAGGGCGGAGTCATCGCCCAGGGCACCATCCCCGTCCGCGACCGTCGCACCCGCCGGCAGCGCTACGAGGACTTCGACGAGGACGTCACCTACGGCGCCAGGGAAGTCGGCGTCGGCGTGATCAGCAAGGATCAGCTGCGCACGGTGATCCGCACCTTCCGTGAGCGCCTGTTCACCGAGATCTTTCCCGACCGGGCCAAGCGCGACCAGGAGACCGGCGAGCTGCTGTGGGACGAGATGTACGTCCCCAAGACCCTCATCTTCGCCAAGAACGACAACCACGCCGAGGAGATCGTCGAGGTCGTCCGGGACGTCTTTGGCAAGGGTGACGACTTCTGCGCGAAGATCACACACGCGGCGAGGAAGCCTGCCGAACGCCTTTCCGACTTCCGCAACCTGCCGCAGCTGCGCATCGCGGTCACCGTGGACATGATCGCGACCGGGACGGATGTCAAGCCGCTGGAGTGCCTGCTGTTCCTGCGCGACGTCAACAGCTGGGCCTACTTCGAGCAAATGAAGGGCCGGGGTGCCCGGACCCTGTCGTTGACCGAGTTCGAGCGTGTCACGCCGGGCGTCGGCCCCAAGACGCACTTCGTGATCGTCGACGCGGTGGGGGTGACCCGCAAGGACAAGGTGGACGCGGGCCCGCTGGAGCGGCACACGGAGAAGGACCTCAACCTGGAGAAACTCCTCCGCCTGACCGCCCGGGGTGTCGCGGAGGACGAGCATGTCTCCACCCTGGCCTCACGCCTCGCCAAGCTCGACCTCCAGATGACGGACGAGGAACGGGCCGAGATCGAGACCCTCAGCAATGGCGTGCCCCTGAAGACCATCGTGCACAACATGGTCGAAGCCGTCGCCGTCGACGAACAGGCCAGGACCAGGGAGGCCGCGGAACAACTCGGCCTCGACCCGGACAAGGCTGTCAGAGCCTCCGTCGAGCGTGCCCTGCAGCCGCTGGCATCCAACCCCGCACTGCGGAGCCGGCTGCTGGAGATGCGCCGCGCGAAGGACATCCTGTACGACGAGACCAGCCGCGACGCCCTCGTGTCCGCCGGCGCCGTCGCGGAGGACGAGTCGACGGCGCGCGACACGGTTCGTGACTGGCGGGCGTACGTGGACGACCACCGGGACGAGATGGCGGCACTCTCCCTCGCCTTCGCCGCCGGTTCACAGGTCCCGCCGCGCGAGGCCCTCCGGCGCCTCAAGGACCTGACGCGCTCCGTGGCCCGCCCGCCGCGCGCCTGGACACCGGACCGGCTGTGGCGCTCCTACGAACAGGTGGGCGAGGCCGTGACAGCGGACCGTTCCGCCGCCCGGACCGCGGCCGACCTGCTCGCGCTGCTGCGGTACGAACTGGCGGGCGGCGCGGAGAACGGCGCCGAGCCGCCCCGCCCCCACCAGGAGGCGGTCCAGGAGCGGTACGCGGCCTGGCTGGTGAAGCAGGAACAGGCCGACGCGAACTTCACCCCGACCGAGCGCTGGTGGCTGGACCACATCGCCGGTGCCACGGTCAAGCGTGTACGCTTCGACACCGCCGACCTCGACTACGCCCCGTTCACCATGCGAAACGGCACGGACGGCTTCCTCGCGGAGTTCGGCGAGACGAGGGCGGAAGAAATCCTCGACGAACTGGACAGGGAGCTGGGCGCGTGACGCTGGGGCTGAATGCGGCGGCGGGGGATGGGCCCGAGAGGACTCCCGGGGAGCTTCCGGCGGGGTGGGCGCGGGCGACAATCTCCGAGCTGTGCGAGGTGAATCCTCGTGGCTTTGACGAGGAGCCCGAAGATGACGACTTCATCTCTCAGGTCCCCATGGCCGCAGTCGAGGCCGAGTCGGGGCGTATGGACGCTTCGGCGCAGGTGCGGTATGGCGATTTCAAGAAGAAGTCCCTGACCCGCTTCCAGGAGAACGACGTTCTCTTCGCGAAAATCACGCCGTGTATGGAGAACGGGAAGATCGCGGAGGCTCAGGGACTGGTCGGTGGCCGAGCTCTCGGCAGCACTGAGTTCCACGTGCTTCGCAGTCGAGGGGCTGTCCTTCCTGAGTATTTGGCGCGTTACCTGTTGCAGCGCACGGTGCGGATCACTGCCGAACAGCACATGTCTGGCGCAGTGGGTCAGAGGCGTGTGCCTCGTCCCTATCTTGAATCGCTTGAGATTCCTGTACCGCCGATCGCTGAGCAGCTCCGGATTGTTGCAGAGATCGATCAGCAGATCGCCCGTATTGAGGCCGGGGAAAACTCGGTCGATGTAGCGAAAAAGCGGATCGCAGACCTGATCCAGGCGATCCGGACTCAGGCACTGTGGCCAGCGATTAATGGACAGCTCCCTGACGACTGGGAATGGGGAATTGTCGACGACGTTCTAGATGATATTGAGGCAGGTAAGTCGTTCACCTGCCTTCCTCGCCCCGCTGGAGACGGAGAGTGGGGCATCATCAAGGTCAGTGCCATGACCTGGGGGGAATTTCGGCCGGAAGAGAACAAGGCACTTCCGCCCGAAAGGAATCCTGATCCCAGACATGAAATTCAGAGTGGCGATATCCTGGTGAGTCGAGCTAATACAGTTGACTACGTGGGTGCGCCTGTACTGGTTGGCCCCACGCGTGGGAAATTGCTCCTCAGTGACAAGAGTCTGCGCCTTGTTCCGAAGTCAAACGTGGACCCGGATTGGCTCATCCACGTTCTTTCCTCGCCGCCAGTCAGGGCTTACTACTCCGAATCGGCGACTGGGACGAGTGACTCGATGCGGAACATCTCGCAGAAAGTCGTTCGGAGCGCAAAAATCCCAGTTCCCCGAAGCAATGATGCCCGCAAAGCGATTGCCCAGGAAATAAACGCTCGTATCGAGTTGGTTGAAGGGTTCCGTGTTCCCCTCGCAGAGCACGGCGAACGGGCCCGCAACCTCCGCGCTTCTTTCTTTTACGCCGCCTTCACCGGCGCCCTCGTCCCTCAAGACCCCGCCGATGAACCGGCATCGGTACTGCTCGACCGGATCCGGGCCGAGCAGAGTCTCAGGGCTCCTCGTCAGCGCGCCACCCGTAAGCCCCGCCCCGCACAGCCCGGTCAGGAAGAACTGCCCTCATGAGCACCGCCCCCGCCCTGGCGAACAGCGCCACCATTCCCCCGGCCCCCCGCCGGTCCGCAGGAGAGACGACCTCGACGCTCGTCAACCGTCTCTGGTCGTACTGCGAGCTGCTCAGGCACTCCGGGGTCTCCACCCTCGACTACGTCGAACAGCTGACCTACCTCCTCTTCCTGAAGATGGCCGACGAGCGTGCCAAGCGCCCGGCGCGGTTCCACAGGAACGAGCCCGAGGAAGCGCTCGTCCCCGAGGGACTCGACTGGCCGAGCCTCACCAGCCGGTCGGCCGAGGACCTGGTGGAGCACTACGAGCACATCCTGCGGGAGCTGGGCCGCAAGGGCGGCACGATGCTCGGCGAGGTCTTCACCAAGGCACAGAACAAGATCCACGAGCCCGCCGTTCTGGAGCGGCTCATCAAGGACCTGATCGACCCCTACACCTGGACCCGCGAGAACCAGGACCTCAAGGGCGACGCCTACGAGGGCCTCCTCCAGCGAGGCGCCGAGGACCGCAAGACCGGCGCGGGCCAGTACTTCACCCCCCGGCCGCTCATCGACGCCATGGTCGACTGCGTGCAGCCCAAGCCCGGCGAGTCGATCACCGATCCCGCCTGCGGCACTGGCGGCTTCCTCATCGCCGCCCACGCCCACATCGCCGAGCGCTACGAGGACCAGCTCTACGGCGACCAGGCCCGCAAGCTCCAGACGGGCGCCATCACCGGTTACGAACTGGTGCGGGAGACCGCCCGGCTCGCGCTGATGAACATGCTCCTGCACGGCATCGGCACCTCCGAGGGCCGCCCCCTGGTCACGGTCCAGGACTCCCTTGCGAAGTCGCCGCACAAGTTCTACGACATCGTGCTCGCCAACCCGCCCTTCGGCGTGGGCTCCGTCACCGGTGAGGCCTACACCGCCCGCAAGGACTTCTGGACGCAGACCACCAACAAGCAGCTCAACTTCGTCCAGCACATCTACACCCTGCTGAAGACGAACGGCCGGGCTGCGCTCGTCCTGCCCGACAACGTCCTGTTCGAGGGCGGCGCCGGCGCCGAGATCCGCCGCCGTCTGCTGGACCTCACCAACGTCCACACGCTGCTGCGGCTGCCCACCGGCATCTTCTACGCCAACGGGGTCAAGGCGAACGTGCTGTTCTTCGACAAGGTCCCGCCTCGGCCCGGTGGCAAGCCCGCCACCAAGCAGCTCTGGGTCTACGACTTCCGCACCGACCAGCGCTTCACCCTCAAGCAGCGTGCCCTGCGCCGCGAGCACCTCGACGACTTCGTCGCCGCCTTCCATTCCGGAGGCACGGACTACTCGGCCCGAAAGCCCAGTGAGTGTTTCCGGCCTTATGAGTACGATGAGTTGATCGCACGCGACAAGGTCAATCTCGACCTGACGGTTCTTCAGTCCGCTTCCGCCTCCTCCGCCCCGCTCGCGCCCCCGGACGTGATCGCCCAGGAGATCGTGGACGAACTGGAAAGCGCCCTGGCCGAGTTCACCGCCGTTGCCCAGGCTCTGAAGAAGGCCGTCGGCACGCACACCGGCGCTGAAGCAGATCCGGCCATCGGCGACCGTGCGAACAACAGCACCACCACTGGCACCACCGAAGAGACAGACCAGGAGCGGTAGCCCGGCTCTCCGTCCTTTGGCCACCCGGCCCGGAGGTCCCGTCGGCGGCCACTCCGTCAAACGGGACGGAACGGCATGTGGGCCCGTACGCACGTACGGGCCCACATGCCGTTCCGGGACAGACACAGGGACTGGGTGAAGCATGGTCTACGGGCTCGGCAACGAAGTGGCAGGAGCGGCAGCGGGGGGTGTGCCGGAGAGGCTCTGGACCGGAGAGGACATCGCCGCACGGCTCCTGAGGTTCTACGACGAGAAGACCAGCACCCGTGCCATCACGCGCCTTCAGTTCGTGGAGCACGTCGGTTACCTACTCTTCCTCAAGCTGGACCACGAGCGCGCACAGAGGCCGGGCCGGTTCGCCCGGAGGTCCGTTGCTCCCGAGGGAACTTGGCCGAAGCTGACGGACCTTAGCGGAGACGCCCTGCACGGCGGACTCACCGAGCTCATGAGGGAACTCGGTGACCAGGCACCCACCCGTTCCGACCGACGGACAGCCGGCATGGTCTTCCGTGACGCCCAGCCTTGGGACCTCGGCCGTATGGCCGAGCTCGCCAAGCTGATCACGGAGCAGATCGACCCCTACCAGTGGCGGCTCATACCCCAGACCGAACTGGGGCGCGCATTTACCATCATGCTGCGCGCCTGCCGGGAGGACATCGACCGAAAGATCGAGACCGGTCAGACCCTGACGCCGTTTCCCGTGCTGAGCGCTGTCGTCAAGGTGCTCGACGTGGGACCCGACGACATCGTCATCGACCCGGCCTGCGGAACCGGCTCCACGCTCATCGCGGCCTACCAGGCGATGCAGTCCACCGATCCGGCCGCCATCGCCGGGGCCGACCTGGACGCCCAGATGTGCCGACTCGCCACCATGAACATCCTGCTCAACACAGGTCGGCCGTTCTCCGATCCAGCACCGGTGAGGCTTGCGGACACCCTCACGCAGAAGGTCCCGGTGGTACGGGCGGAGCCCGGAGTCCTCCCCACCGTAGCCATCTGCAACCCGCCCTTCAGGAGCGACGGCGTGGTGCCCAACGCCATCATGCGGGACGACTTCCTGGCCTACGGCGACTTCCCCACCAACTTCCTCCAGCACCTGATGGTCACCTTGAAACCGGGTGCCCGAGCAGCGGTGTTCGTACCCGACGGAGTTCTGTTCGGTGGTGGCGCCGCGGCCACCGTACGACGGGCGCTGCTGAAGAACTGCGATGTGCACACACTCCTGCGGCTGCCCACCGGGATGTTCCACCGTAAGGGCGTGAGGTCGAATATTCTCTTCTTCACGAAGGCCACCCCCAAGCCGAACCATCAGTCCGTCACGCGGTATCTGTGGGTCTACGACGCCCGCACGGGCAACCACCGTACGGACACCGGAAACCCCGTCACGGAGGCTGACTTCGACGACTTCGTCGCCGCGTGTCTGGCGGGTGGGGACATCACTGAGCGCGCCGAGACGGACCGCTTCCGCCGGTACCTGGTGGGCGACCTGCTGGAGCATCCGACCGCGACATTCGCCTTGAAGGCCAACCTTGCGGCAGAGGTGGATGACTTCGGTTCCCCGAAGGAGATCGCCTCCGAGATCGCGGATCTGCTCGACACCGCAGCCACGCACTTCCGTGAGGCTGCGGCGACCTTGCCGTAGTCCCGTCCGACGTGGGGAGGCGCGCCGACAGCGCCTCCCCACGCGGAGCGATCGAGCCCCCGCTTCAGCCCGCCGCTGCGAAGTCCACGAACGCCGCCCAGCCCTCCGCGTTCACGGAGAGGTGCGGTCGGCACACGTCCTTGGAATCTCGGACATGGACGCTGCCTGGGGCGACGGCCACCTCCACACACTCGCCCCCCTCGTTGCCGCTGTAGCTGCTCTTTCGCCAGACAAGCTGCCGGGAGCTCTCAGCACTCATCTTCCGTCTGCATCCTCTCAATCAGGGCCAGAGACTCTCGCGGAGTGAGCGCCTGGGCCCTGATGCTGCCGTAGCGTGCGGCCAGGATACGGACCTCATCCATGTCCGTGACCAGGCGTGCGACGGTCTGTACCTCCGTATATCCCACTTGCGGCTTTCCCTTTGGGGTCAGCAAAGTGAACGGGCCGCCCATGCCTGCGTGCTCGGTCCGGTCCGTAGGCATCACCTGCAACTCGACTGTACGAAGCCGCCCGAGTTCAAGCAGTCGGTTCAACTGCTCCTTGTGGACATCGGGCCCTCCGATCGGCCGACGAACCACTACTTCTTCGATCACCGCGGTCACCATGGGAGGGGGCCACCGGGTCAGGATTCCCTGACGGTCCATTCTTGAGGCCACACGCTGTTCAATCGTCTCTTCACCAAGCAGAGGCTTGCGCATCTCGTACAGGGCGCGAGTACGCTGCTCGGTCTGGAATAGGCCAGGGATGTCATGGTTGTTGTAGAAGTTGACCTCGACCGCCTCCGCCTCCAGACGCGCGTAGTCCCGGAACCACGCCGGGTGCCGGACCCGTGTGCGTGCCTTGGCCCGAGCCACGTCCTCCTTCGTCGCCTTCAGTAGCCCTCCCGCGTCGAGCAGGTCGTCCGCTGCATCGAGGAACTCGGATTGAGGTGTTCTGCGGCCCCGCTCCAGGGACGAGATGAGGTCCTCGCCGTACCCCAGCCGGTCACCCAACTCCTTCTGGGTCATGCCCGCTCGCTCCCGCAGCAGCTTGACCTGCTTGCCCACGGCCCGGTTGAGGTCGACGAGACCGTCTCCGTTCTCCGGGGTGTCGGGGCGGGATCCTGCGGCGCTCTGACGGGGTCCTGATGTCATCACTCATCCCCCAACCCGCTCGCCCACCGCCCGGTTACTCCCGTCAGCACGGACACACAACCGTCAGCGGCGGTACAGGCGCGTGCCGTACCGATGGTTCCTCTGGTCAGCGTACGGCCATCCGGACACTCTCTGTCACATGAAGCCCGAAATCGGTAACCATCGCCTTGCGTCCCCCCTTGCGTCCCCTCGCGTCCCTCCTCCCGCGTCCTTCAGTCAGCGGTTGAGCTCGACGCGGCGTGGAGCACGCCTCGCACGCCTGCTCGCGACCCAGCAGTTGGCGGACTGGGGGTGGGTCAGGGGCAGCGAACCCCTGGACTCCGCCGATCTGGTCGTCGGTGAACTCGCCGCGAACGCGGTCACGCACGGTCTCGTACCCGGGCGGGACTTCCTGCTCACGATGACGTTCCTCCCCCTCCCGAAGGGGGGTTCCAGCACCCTCCGGGTCGAGGTCGCCGACTGCCGGGGCGAGCGTCTGCCCGCACCGGAAGCGGCTCCGTCCCCGACCAGCGAGCACGGGCGGGGACTGCTCCTCGTGAGCGCGCTCGCCACCCGGTGGGGTGTCACGCCCCGCTTTCCCTCGGGCAAGACCGTCTGGGCCGAACTTCCCGGCCCTCCGGGGTAGGCGCACAGGAACGTCGACGCCGCTCACCCCGGGGCCGATCCGAGGCGTCCGGCTACGACAGGTGGTCCTCCTCCGGCTCCTCCCCGGCCGCGATCCGCTGCCAGAGCCGCTCGGCGATCTCCACCAGCGTTCCCTCTCCCGGTACCCGCCACTGCTTGGGGCCCTGGACCGCGCTCCACTGGTCCTTCCAGTCGGCCTCGTTCCACATCTGGGAGACCAGGCCGGTCGGCGAGTAGCGCCGGCCGTCGGCCTCCCAGAGCAGCGGGGTCTTGCGGTCGTTCACCCAACTGGCGCGACGGCGCCGGGGGTCGGCGTTGAGCCAGGCGCCGATGGCGAGTTCCTCCACGGCGCTAGGGGCATACTCCAGGCGCGTGCCCTCCTCGACCGCGTCGTGGTCGACCAGCAGGCGTACGGTCTGGGGCCTGCGCTGCCGCGTCCGTCCGGAGGTCTTCAGGAGCGCCGCCAGGTTCATGGGGGAGTCCGGTCCGGCACCACGTTCGAGCGTGCCGAGCACTGCCGCCGCCAGGCGCGCGCAGCGTTCCTCGTTCGCGAACGTACTGGTGACGAAGCTCTTGGGGGTGAAGAGGGCGTCGACCATGCTGATGAGGCAGGCCAGCACGGCACGCACCTGGTCCGGGATCTCCGCGAGCACGCCTTCCCAGTCGCCGTCGGCCTCGTCGAACCGTTCCCGCCCGATGCGCTGGAAGACCAGGTGGGCGACGAGGAGGGCCCCGCTGTCCGCGACCGCGGCCGGGCGCCCGGCGAGCTTCGCCCGTGTCGTCGTCAGCTCGTCGCGCACCAGCCGGAACACCTGGACCGCGCGCCAGATCTGCTGGGCACTCGGCTGCTGTCCGAAGAGGCGGGTGTAGGCGCCGCTCGGCCCTTCGCTCCACAGCGCGTTGGTCGAGCCCTTGACCCGGACGGCGAGCGAGGAGTCCCGGTGCATGCAGGCCAGGGCCGTGGCCGCCTCCGTGACCGAACAGCCCGACTCGGGCGCGGGGTCCAGCTCGCCCCGCCGGAAGACGTACTCCTTGTCGAGCGAGATGCGGAAGTCCTTCTGGATCTCGCCCTGAACAGGGTCGATGGCGATGAAGTCCCGCCGCTCCATGTGGTTCTGCGTGTTCGTGGCCTTGGTGATGGAACGGCCGAATCCCTCCGGGGTCCCGTCCAGGGAGATGATGCGCACCATCACGTAGGCCTCCGCGACGGCGTCCGCGTTCTTCTCGTACGCCCGGAACGCGGAGGTCACTGTCTGCGCGCCGTTGACGACGCTGGCGTTGGTCAGGGTGAGGATGGTCGGCTGCCCCACCGCTCTCTTGAAGGGGTACTCCTGCTCGATCTCGTCGCACTGCACCGTGATGCCGTTGTGGCGGTAGAGGAAGCCTTCCGGGTCCTCCAGCATCGAGTCGACCATGGTCTGGTTGACTCCGGTCAGTCCGAGCGAGCGGCGGACGTTGCGGTCGTAGAGACGCTCACCGTGCCCCTCGCCCTCGCCCTTACCTCCGTACCAGCGCGCCAGTTGATCGGCGCTCACCTCGCCGATCACCGCCTTGAACGGGGTCTCGCGGGTGTACCACTCCCGGTTCATGGTCGCCTTGAGCGTGATCGGCTGCGGCTCCAGGTCCTCCCGGACGGCCCGGTGGAAGTCGGCCTGGCTCACCACCCGGTACGCGACGGTCCGTCCGAGTCCGCCGAACTCACGGGCCGCCTCGTCCAGGATGTCGCGGGTCTCCTGGGAGAGGCGGCCGTCTCCCATGAGCGCGATGACCAGGTTCACCTTGCAGGTGGGGAGCTGAAGGACCCCGTGGACACGGTCCGAGAGCAACTGCAGCCGCTCGTTGAAGTGGTCGAGGTCGCGGTTGTCGAGCTTCTTCAGCCCGTGCACCAGCTTGAGGGCGGCCTCCGTGTCGAAGCCGGCCGTCCCCTTGTCCTTCCACTTGGCCTGGATCAGGTAGATCTCGGAACCCGACGCGGAGAACGCCACGCAGTCGATGCCGAAGTCGTCACGGCCGTCGATGACCCCGGCCGCCGCCTCGTCCGAGGTGCAGTCCGTGAGAATCCGGGCCGCCTTCGCGGAGACGGCCCGTGACAGCAGCGCCGTCTCGCGCTCCTTGGGGTCCTTCTTCACGAAATCGTCCATGGAGATCCGGTGCTCGAACTCCCGCAGCAGCGCCTTCCTGATGTGCTGAACCTCCAGCGGCATGTGCTGCCCGCCCTGTGCCATGCGTCCCCCAGCATCGAGGCCTCGACCAAGCTGTCAGTCTAGACACGCCGAGCGATTGGATTCCTGCCAAATAGCCTATTCTATGCGGGCGTTGGTATCGGCTACCGCGCGCTGTGGGTCGAAAGTGACAGGGTGGCGGACCTGTTCGGCGTCCACAGGTCCGTGGAACGTGCGGCTTTTCCAGAGAGCGGGGCTCGAGGCCTGCTCGGCGCCTCTATGTCACAGGCTTCTGTCTCAGGTTTCGACGGTGCTCGAAACCAGCCCACTTCTTGTTCGGTCTTGCACGCGTGCGTACCACGATCCACTCCCGGCGGCTCACTTGGTCTCTTGAGAGGAGGCCCCGGCTTCACGCCCGGGAAGAATCGCATCCTGTGACAGTGGCGCGGAGCGCTCTGGCCGTGCTCGGCGGAGCCTGGCGAACGCGAACGCGTGTACCGGCATTCGCTGATCGGGGTGACAGTGACTGAAGGGGCGTGCGGGCGTGCGAGGGCCGCACGTACGCTCAGTTGGCCGGAGTCGGCTGATCGGAACACGTGGGGGCGGTGAGTGTGGCGGTGGCGCGGAAGGTCGACGGGGGCGGACATGCTCGGTACACCTACCGGTTGCGGGTGTCGGCCACGGCCCGTACCAGGCTGGAGGCGGAGTGGGGCCGGTGCCGGTGGGTGTGGAACGAGTGCGTAGCCCGCTCCGGGAAGGCCCACTGGGACGGGGAGGAGTGCGGTCCGGCCCGGCTGGACCGGATGCTCACTCAGGCTCGTGCAGTGACGCCGTGGCTGGCCGCGGGTGCCTCGGTGCCGCAGCAGCAGACCGTCCGTGACTTCGCCGCATCCCGCACGAAAGCCCTGAAGGACATCAAGGACCGGCTGCCCGTGAGGCGGCGGGCCGGGATGCCCCGGCACAAGAGAAAACACGGTGCCGGCCCGACGCTGAACTACACCCGGCGCGGCTTCCGGCTCAAGGACGGGCGTCTGCATCTGGCGGGCGGAATCGTCCTGACCGTGGTGTGGTCCCGCCCCCTGCCGGCCGATCCGTCCTCGGTGCGGGTGTATCGCGACCATCTCGGCCACTGGTACGCCTCGTTCGTCGTCCCCGCCCCGATCCAGCCGCTGCCCGCCACCGGTGCGGTGATCGGCATCGACTGGGGCGTCAAGGAGACCGTCACCACCACCTCCGACGCCCACGACCTCCCCCACCCCCAGCATGGCCGGAAGGCCAAGGAGAGGCTGTCCCGCTACGACCGGATGATGGCCCGCCGCAGACCCGAGAAGGGACAGGCCGCCTCGAAGGGCTACCGGGAGGCGCAGAAGTGGCGGGCGAAGACCTATGCGAAGATCGCCCGGCAGCGGCAGGACACCGGGCGCAAGTGGGCGAAGAAGGTCGTGCGCGACCACGACGCCATCGCGGTGGAGGACTTCAAGCCGAAGTTCCTCGCCCGGACGTCGATGGCTCGCAAGGCGGCCGATGCCGCGATCGGCGCCACCAAGCAGGCCCTGATCGAGATGGGCCGCAAGCACGGCCGGGATGTGCACCTGGTGCACCCCGCGCACACCACCATGGACTGCGGATCGTGCGGAGCGAGAACCAAGCACGCATTGCCGCTGTCCGAACGCACCTACACCTGCACCGCGTGTGGAGCCGTCACCTCCCGGGACAAGAACTCCGCCCGCGTGATGCTCGTCCGGGCAGGTCTGGACCCGGCTGGTGTCGAGGGCGCAAGACCTCCCGGACCGCTGGTCCGGGAGGCAGCCTGAGCCAGGAATCCCCCGCCTTCAGGCGGGTGAGCAGTCAATTCGGTAACTCCTTGCTTATGAACGCCGCCGGTCTGTCACCCTGTCTTCATCGACCGACCTGATTCGTCCGCACCGCCCGGGGAGCCGCAGATGGGGGCCATTCCCACGCAGCGGGAGACCGTCTCCCGTGCCTCCGATGTGCCCGCGCACGGCACGACGGCGTGCCCTCAGGCGCGCGCGACGCTGCCCCAGGGCTCCCTGGCACCGGGCGCCGCCCGCGCGCTGCTGCGTGCGGCGCTGGCCGAGTGGACGGACCTCGGATTCGAGATCGGCGAGCGGCTGGCCGACGACACCCTGATCGTGGCCAGCGAACTGGTCACCAATGCCGTCGTGCACGCGGGCACCGACGTCGAGCTGACCTGCCGGCTGGAGCCGGAGACCGGCGCCTGCGTGGTCGAGGTGTGCGACCACCACCCTTCGCGCGCTCCCCGCGACCACGGTTCCGGGGCACCGCACGAGACCCCGGAGTACGGCCGCGGCCTGCGGCTGGTCGCGACGCTCTGCGAGGCCTGGGGCGTCACCTACCGGACCGGCGCCAAGACGGTGTGGGCGCGGCTGCCCGCCGAGCCCGGACCGGCGGAGGAGGACGAGGAGGCGTACGGGGCGGAACGTGGCCTCGGCATCGCCGAGGTCCTCGCGCCCGAGCCGCAGCGGTCCGGACGGGACCGCGACTGGCTGGGGCGCGGCGCCCTGTCCTTCCTCGCCGAGGCCTCCGACCTGCTCGCCGGACAGCTCGACGAGGACATGGTCGCCTCGCTCACCGGGCAGTTGCTCGTGCCTCGGCTGGCCGACTGGTGCGCGGTGTGGCTGGAGGACGAGTCCACCGGCCGGTGGGGGTCCTCCCGCTGGAGCGAGGGCGGCGCGGGCTGGAGCGACGTCACCGGCGCGGCCGGGCCGCGGCTCGCCCGGGTCTGGCACGGCAGCGAGAGCCACGTCGAGGAACTGCGCCGGGCCCTGGAGAAGGACCCGCCGCGCCCCACCGACGGCCTGCGGTCCGGGCCCGCCCCCTACCCCTGGCCCGGGGAGGCCCTCGGCCCGCACGCGGCCCACGGCGCGGCGCTGGCGTACCGCCTGATCGCGGGCGGCCGTCCGCTGGGCACGCTGGTCATCGGGCGGACCGGGCTGCTCCGCTTCCCCGACGAGGTCACCGGCCTTGTCGAGGACCTCAGCCGCCGGGTCGCCCTCGCCATCGGCGCGGCCCGTCAGTACGCGCGCCAGGCCACCATCAGCGCGGTGCTCCAGCGCGGCCTGCTGCCCGGCGCGGTCGCCGAGATCCCAGGACTGCGCAGCGCGCTGGTGTACGAGCCGTGCGACAAGGGCGGCCCGAGCGGCGACTTCTACGACCTCTTCCCGGCCGGTGACGGCCGCTGGTGCTTCGCCGTCGGGGACGTGCAGGGCAAGGGCCCCGAGGCCGCCGTCGTCATCGGGCTCGCCCGCCCCTGGCTGCGGCTGCTGGCCCGCGAGGGCTACGGCGTCGCCGACGTCCTGGACCGCCTGAACCAGCTCCTCCTCGACGACGCCACCGAGGCCGCCGACGCCGCCGCGCGCGTCCTCGTGGCGGCCGGCGGGCGCACCCCGCTCCCCGGCGACACCCAGACCCGCTTCCTGTCCCTGCTGTACGGCGAGCTGGTCCCCTTCGACGGCGGGGTGCACTGCACCCTCGCCTCCGCCGGGCACCCGCTGCCGCTGGTCCTCGGACGCGAGGGCGGCGTCCGCACGGTGGCCCGGCCGCAGGCGCTGCTCGGCGTGATCGAGGACGAGACGTACGACTGCGAGACCTTCGAGCTGGGGCCGGGCGACACGCTGCTGTGCGTCACCGACGGCGTCACCGAGCGACGCTCCGGCTCCCGCCAGTTCGACGACGGCGACGGCCTCGCCACGGCCCTCGCCGACTGCACCGGCCTCGACGCCGAACCGATCGCCGAGCGGATCCGCCACCTCGTCCACGACTTCGGCACCGGCCCCCCGGAGGACGACCTGGCCCTCCTGGTGCTCCAGGCCGAACGCGACTGACGAAACACCCGGCCGGGACCAGCCCGCGTGTGCTGGACAATGGAAGACATGCCTTCCGCACTTCCCGATGGTGAGTCCGTTCCCGATGACGGTGCGCTGCCCACGCAGGCCCTTGCCGGGGAGGCCGAGCGGGCCCTCGGGTTCTATCTGCACGTTCCCTACTGCGCGACCCGCTGCGGGTACTGCGACTTCAACACCTACACCGCCACCGAGCTGCGCGGCACCGGCGGGGTGCTCGCCTCGCGGGACAACTACGCCGGGACGCTGACCGACGAGGTGCGCCTCGCCCGCAAGGTGCTCGGCGACGACCCGCGCGAGGTCCGCACGGTCTTCGTCGGCGGCGGCACGCCCACGCTGCTGCCCGCCGAGGACCTGGTGCGGATGCTGGCGGCGATCCGCGACGAGTTCGGTCTCGCGGCCGACGCGGAGATCACGACGGAGGCCAACCCGGAGTCGGTCGACCCGGCCTACCTGGCCGCGCTCCGCGAGGGCGGCTTCAACCGGATCTCCTTCGGCATGCAGAGCGCCCGGCAGCACGTCCTGAAGATCCTCGACCGCACCCACACGCCCGGCCGCCCCGAGGCCTGTGTGGCCGAGGCCCGCGCCGCCGGCTTCGAGCACGTCAACCTCGACCTGATCTACGGCACCCCCGGCGAGTCCGACGACGACTGGCGCGCCTCGCTGGACGCGGCCCTCGGCGCCGGCCCCGACCACGTCTCGGCATACGCCCTGATCGTGGAGGAGGGCACGCAGCTCGCCCGCCGGATCCGGCGCGGGGAGATCCCGATGACGGACGACGACGTGCACGCCGACCGCTATCTGATCGCCGAGGAGACGCTGTCCGCGGCGGGCTTCGAGTGGTACGAGGTGTCCAACTGGGCCACCTCGGAAGCCGGCCGCTGCCTGCACAACGAGCTGTACTGGCGCGGCGCCGACTGGTGGGGCGCCGGACCCGGCGCGCACAGCCATGTCGGGGGCGTGCGCTGGTGGAACGTGAAGCATCCGGGCGCGTATGCGGCGGCCCTCGCGGCCGGCCGCTCACCGGGAGCCGGGCGAGAACTCCTCACGGAGGAGGACCGCCGGGTGGAGCGGATCCTGCTGGAGCTGCGGCTGCGCGAGGGCGTCCCGCTGGACCTGCTGCGCCCGGACGGCCTGGCCGCGTCCCGGCGGGCGCTGTCCGACGGGCTGCTCCAGGAGGGGCCGTACGAGGCGGGGCGGGCCGTGCTCACCCTGCGGGGCCGGCTGCTGGCGGACGCGGTGGTGCGGGACCTGGTGGACTGAGCCACCCGGAGCAGGCGGTCCCCTGGGGGCGCGGTCCCGGCTCGGCTACCCGGGCTGGACTGTGACGAAATCGATCAGTTGCTCGACCCGGCCCAGCAGCTCCGGTTGCAGGTCCTTGTAGGACCGCACGTGGGACAGGATCCGCTGCCAGGCCGCGCCCGTGTTCTCCGGCCAGCCCAGGGCGCGGCACACGCCCGTCTTCCAGTCCTGGCCGCGGGGGACGCGGGGCCAGGCCTCGATCCCGAGCGAGGAGGGCTTCACGGCCTCCCAGACGTCGATGTACGGGTGGCCGGCCACCAGCGCGTGCTCGCCGGTCACCGACTCGGCGATGCGCCACTCCTTGCTGCCGGGCACCAGATGGTCCACGAGGACGCCGAGACGGGCGTCCGGGCCGGGCGCGAACGCCTCGACGATCGACGGCAGGTCGTCGACGCCCTCCAGGTACTCCACGACCACACCCTCGACGCGCAGGTCGTCGCCCCACACCTTCTCGACCAGTTCGGCGTCGTGCCGGCCCTCGACGTAGATACGCCCGGCGCGGGCCACACGCGCGCGTGCCCCGGGCACGGCGACCGAACCGGATGCCGTACGGGTGGGCCGTAGCGGACCGGACGACGGCTTCACCAGGGTGACCGCCCGCCCCTCCAGCAGGAACCCGCCGGGCGTCAGCGGGAACACCCTGTGTTTGCCGAAGCGGTCCTCCAGCGTCACCGCGCCCGCCTCGCAGCGGATCACCGCCCCGCAGAAGCCGGTCCCGGGCTCCTCCACCACCAGACCCGGCTCGGCGGGAACCTCCGGCACGGTCCGCGGCTTCTTCCACGGGGGGTCGAGGTCGGGCGAATACTGGCGCATTCGAGTGACGATAGGGACGGGGCCGTGTCCCCTCAGCGCGACACGCCGAAGCGCGTGGCCAGGGCGTCCCGCTGGGCGCGGACGAAGGCGGCGTCCACCACCGCTCCGTGACCGGGGACGTACAGCGCGTCCTCGCCGCCGAGCGCCAGCAGCCGGTCGAGCGCGGCGGGCCACCGGGACGGCACGGCGTCCGGGCCCGCCTGGGGTTCGCCGGACTCCTCGACCAGGTCCCCGCAGAACACCACGGCCGGGTCGCCCGGCACCACCACCGCGAGATCGTGCGTGGAGTGCGCCGGGCCCATGTTCACCAGCAGCACCTCCCGCCCGCCTCCGAGCCGGAGGGTGAGCAGGTCGCGGACCTCGCGGCCGGGCCGTACCAGGGTGTCCGCCGCCTCCTCGGCCGCCTTGGCGTCCAGGCCCTGGCGCACCGCGTCCCCGCGCAGCTCCGCGCGCTCACCGCTGTCACCGAACACCGCGTCCGCGCCCTCGGCGGCGAAGATCTCCGCGCCGTCGAACACCGCCGCCCCGAAGATGTGGTCGAAGTGGGGGTGGGTGAGCGCGAGATGTGTCACATCACCACCGGCGCGCGCCCGCGCCCAGGCACGCAACCGCGCGCCCTCCGCGTGGCTCGAACCCGCGTCGACCATCAGCGCGGCGCCCTCCCCGACGACCAGCCCGGTCGTGCAGTCCCATCCGGGCAGGCGGCACCGCCCCACCCCGTCCGCCAGCCGTTCCCATTCCAGTTCTTCCCGGGCTTCGTCCCGAGGGGTTTCCCGCGCATCCGTCATGGGGCGACGCTAGCGGTGATGCCCGCCGGGTACGACATCCCGGCCGATCCCGGGTGATCCCGGTCCCGACCTCGCAGGCAGTCGTGGCCCGGCCTTGCCGGGGGCGTACCCGGCGGCCGTACACTGGGCCGGGTAGAGCTGGCACTCCTATGCGCAGAGTGCCAGGCGGGTGGCCGAGGAACGACCCTGGAGGTGTGCGCGATGCTCAGCGAGCGGCGGCTTCAGGTGCTGCGCGCCATCGTCCAGGACTACGTCGGCACCGAGGAGCCGGTCGGCTCCAAGGCACTCACCGAGCGGCACAGCCTGGGCGTCTCACCGGCCACGGTCCGCAACGACATGGCGGCCCTGGAGGACGAGGGCTTCATCGCCCAGCCGCACACCAGTGCCGGCCGCATCCCCACCGACAAGGGCTACCGCCTGTTCGTCGACAAGCTCGCCGAGGTCAAGCCGATGACCGCGCCCGAACGGCGCGCCATCCACCACTTCCTCGACGGCGCCGTCGACCTCGACGACGTGGTGGCCCGCACGGTGCGGCTGCTCGCCCAGCTGACCCGGCAGGTCGCCGTGGTGCAGTATCCGTCGCTGACCCGTTCGACCGTGCGGCACGTGGAGCTGCTGTCTCTCGCGCCCGCGCGCGTGATGCTCGTGCTGATCACGGACACCGGCCGGGTCGAGCAGCGGATGATCGACTGTCCGGTGCCCTTCGGGGAGACCTCCCTGGCCGATCTGAGGGCGCGGCTGAACAGCCGGGTCGCGGGCCGCCGCTTCACGGACGTCCCCCAGCTCGTGGAGGACCTGCCCGACGCCTTCGACGTCGAGGACCGGGGTACGGTCTCGACCGTGCTGTCCACTCTGCTGGAGACGCTCGTCGAGGAGAACGAGGAGCGGCTGGTCATCGGCGGCACCGCCAACCTCACCCGCTTCCCGCACGACTTCCCGCTCACCATCCGTCCCGTTCTGGAGGCGCTGGAGGAGCAGGTCGTACTGCTGAGGCTGCTCGGTGAGACGCAGAATGCGGGCATGACCGTGCGCATCGGTCACGAGAACGCCCACGAAGGACTCAACTCCACGTCCATCGTGTCGGTCGGCTACGGTTCGGGCGGCGAGGCAGTGGCCAAGCTCGGCGTGGTCGGACCGACCCGCATGGATTACCCGGGAACGATGGGAGCGGTACGCGCAGTGGCACGGTACGTCGGACAGATCCTGGCGGAGTCGTAGGTGGCCACGGACTACTACGCCGTTCTCGGCGTGCGCCGTGACGCGTCGCAGGAAGAGATCAAGAAGGCCTTCCGGCGGCTCGCACGCGAGCTGCACCCGGACGTCAACCCGGATCCGAAGACCCAGGAGCGGTTCAAGGAGATCAACGCCGCCTACGAGGTGCTCTCCGACCCGCAGAAGAAGCAGGTCTACGATCTCGGCGGCGATCCCCTCTCGCAGTCCGGCGGGGCCGGCGCGAGCGGCTTCGGGGCCGGCGGTTCCTTCGGGAACTTCTCCGACATCATGGACGCCTTCTTCGGCACGGCGTCGCAGCGCGGACCGCGCTCGCGCACGCGCCGGGGCCAGGACGCGATGATCCGGCTCGAGGTCGAGCTGGACGAGGCGGCCTTCGGCACCACGAAGGACATCCAGGTCGACACGGCCGTCGTCTGCAACACGTGCAGCGGCGAGGGAGCGGCCCCGGGCACCACGGCGCAGACGTGTGACATGTGCCGCGGCCGGGGTGAGGTCTCGCAGGTCACCCGGTCCTTCCTGGGCCAGGTCATGACCTCGCGTCCGTGCCCCCAGTGCCAGGGCTTCGGCACGGTGGTGCCCACCCCGTGCCCGGAGTGCGCCGGCGACGGCCGCATCCGCGCCCGCCGCACCCTGACCGTGAAGATCCCGGCCGGTGTCGACAACGGCACGCGCATCCAGCTCGCGGGCGAGGGCGAGGTCGGCCCCGGCGGCGGTCCGGCCGGCGACCTGTACGTCGAGATCCACGAGCTGCCGCACTCGACGTTCCAGCGGCGCGGCGACGACCTGCACTGCACGGTCACCATCCCGATGACCGCGGCGGCCCTCGGCACCAAGGTGCCGCTGGAGACCCTGGACGGCCTGGAGGAGGTCGACATCCGCCCGGGCACCCAGTCCGGCCAGTCGATCCCGCTGCACGGCCGGGGCGTCACGCATCTGCGCGGCGGCGGCCGGGGCGACCTCATCGTCCACGTCGAGGTCCAGACCCCGACCAAGCTCGACCCCGAGCAGGAGCGCCTGCTGCGCGAACTGTCCAAGCTGCGCGGCGAGGAACGCGCCCAGGGGCAGTTCCAGCCTGGGCAGCAAGGCTTGTTCTCGCGGTTGAAGGATGCCTTCAACGGTCGCTGAGGCGGGGCTGGGGCCGGCCGGGGGGCCGGGGGTTGTCCCCCGGGCAGGCGCGGTCAGCCTGGGCAGCAGGGCTTGTTCTCGCGGTTGAAGGATGCCTTCAACGGTCGCTGACGCGGGACTGGGGTTGTAAGGGGATTCCTCCGGCATATGCCGGAGGTCGCCCGGATTCGGACTCGTCCGGAGGACGTGACAACATGCCGTCATGTCCTCCGCACTGACCGATCTCTTCCCGCACCCGATCGTGCAGGCGCCGATGGCGGGCGGTCCCGCGGTGCCGCCGCTCGCCGCGGCGGTGTCCGACGCCGGCGGGCTGGGATTCCTCGCGGCCGGATACAAGACCGCCGACGGCATGTACCAGGAGATCAAGCAGCTTCGCGGACTGACCGGCCGCGCCTTCGGCGTCAACGTGTTCATGCCGCAGCCGGAGAGCGCCGAGACCGGCGCCGTCGACCTCTACGCCCACCAGCTCGCCGGCGAGCCCGGCTGGTACGAGACCGAACTCGGCGACCCGGAGTCCGGACGCGACGACGGCTACGACGCCAAGCTCGCCGTGCTCCTCGAGGACCCGGTGCCGGTGGTCTCCTTCCACTTCGGCGTGCCCGCCGGCGAGGTCGTGGACTCCCTGCACCGGGTCGGCACCTTCGTCCTCGCCACCGCCACCACCACCGAGGAGGCGCTCGCCGTGGACCGGTCGGGCGCGGACGCGGTGATCGCCCAGGGCGTGGAGGCCGGCGGCCACCAGGGCACCCACCGCGACCTGCAGGAACAGGACGGCGCCGGGATCGGCGTGCTCTCGCTCGTCGCGCAGATCCGTGAGACGGTCGCCCTGCCGATCATCGCCACGGGCGGCATCATGCGCGGCAGCCAGATCGCCGCCGTGCTCGCGGCGGGCGCCAGCGCCGCCCAGCTCGGCACGGCCTTCCTCGCCACCCCCGAGTCCGGCGCGCACAAGCTGCACAAGGAAGCTCTCACCGACCCGGTGTTCCCGCGTACGGAGCTGACCCGGGCGTTCTCCGGGCGGCCGGCCCGCGGACTGGTCAACCGCTTCATGCGGGAGCACGGCCCCTACGCGCCCGCCGCCTACCCGGAGGTCCACCACCTCACCGCGCCGCTGCGGAAGGCGGCCGCCAAGGCGAAGGACGCGCAGGGCATGGCGCTGTGGGCGGGCCAGGGCCACCGGATGGCCCGCGTACTGCCCGCCGGGCAGCTCGTGGAGGTACTGCTCGCCGAACTCGACGCGGCGCGCGCGGCGTTGGCGGCAGGCCCGGCGGCAGGAGGTGACGCGCGATGACCGCGCCGGTGTTCGTCGTCGACGAACTGAAGCTGATCGGCACGGAGTTCGTGCTGGACGGCCCCGAGGGGCGGCACGCGGTCTCGGTCAAGCGGCTGCGGCCGGGCGAGGACGTGGTGCTCACCGACGGCCGCGGGCGCTGGACCGAGGGCGTGGTCAAGGCAGCCGAGGGCAAGGACCGGCTGGTGATCGCGGACTTGGCGGCCCTCGTCGAGGAACCGCCGGAGTCCCCCCGCATCACCGTCGTCCAGGCGCTGCCCAAGGGCGACCGCGGTGAACTCGCCGTGGAGACCATGACCGAGGTCGGCGTGGACGCGATCGTGCCGTGGTCCGCCTCCCGCTGCATCACGCAGTGGAAGGGCGACCGGGGTCTGAAGGCGCTCGGCAAATGGCGCGCCACCGCCCGCGAGGCCGGCAAGCAGTCCCGCCGGGTGCGCTTCCCCGAGGTCGCGGACGCGGCGACGACCAAACAGGTTGCCGCACTTCTGGCCGGAGCCGACTTCGCCGCCGTGCTCCACGAGAGCGGCGAGGAACGCCTGGCCACCGCCGAACTCCCCGCCCGGGGCGAGATCGTGCTGGTCATCGGCCCCGAAGGCGGGGTGTCCCCCGAGGAGTTGGCGCAGTTCCGGGACGCGGGCGCGAAGCCGTACGTGCTCGGGCCCACCGTGCTGCGCACCTCGACCGCCGGTACCGCGGCGACCGCCCTGCTGCTGGGCCGTACCGGCCGCTGGTCCTGATCAGCCGCCTGTCCTGACCGGCCGGGCACGCCCCGAGGCCGGCCGGACGAGCGCGGGCGTGCGGGGCGCGCGCGTGGCCGTATGCGCTCTACCGTCCCGGGCGCGGCGGTGGCAGGCTGCCGTACATGGGGGCATTGAGACGGATTCGGCACCTGCCGCACGGGCGGCGGGTGAGGGCCGTGACGGTGCTCGCGGTGGTCGCCGCGGGCGGCGCCGTCGCATGCGATCCCGGCGGGCTCAACGCGGGTTCGGCGGCGTACACGACCGACAGGACGGCGACGGCGGAACTGAACCGGCGGCACGCTTCCGTGAGTTGGCTCAACTGCACGGGCAGGGACGGCGACGGAGGCCGGACACGCGCGGCGGGAAGTCCGGCGCCTTCGGCGTCCGAGATCACCGTGGTCTCCGTGGACTGCAAGGGCGAGACGAAGGACGGCCGGAGGATCACCGTCACCGGGGAGGTCACCCGGGCCGTCGACGGAGCCTGCGTGCGCGGGGACCTGACCGCCACGGTGGGCGGCAAGGAGTGGTTCCACGTGCGCGGCCTCGGCGACTGCGACGCCACGACCGGGCCGACTTACCGGCCGCCCGTCACCTACCGGCCCACCCAGGGGCAGCCGCAGCCGGGGGTCACGGTGACGGTCACGCGGACGATCTGGTGCCAGGGCGATCCCACCTGCTGGCCCGTGCGCGGCAAGTGAGACCGCACCGCCGCCGGTTCGCGCGCGGGGAGGCCGTTCGCCCCCTGTCCGTGGCCGCCGCCCCTGCGTAGGGTGATCACGTGACTCAGCCCACATCGTCGTCCGCGTCCGTGTCGTCCGCGTCGTCTGTGTTCTCCGCCTCGTCCGCCTCGTCCTCGTATCTTCGGTTCCCCCATCTGCGGGGCGAGTTGGTCGCCTTCACCGCCGAGGACGACGTGTGGCTCGCGCCGCTGGACGGCGGCAGGGCATGGCGGGTCAGCGCGGACAACGTGCCGGTGAACCACCCCCGTATCTCGCCCGACGGCGCCTTCGTCGCCTGGACCTCCACCCGCGACGGCGCACCCGAGGCGCACATCGCCCCGGTCGACGGCGGCCCCGCCAGACGCCTGACGTACTGGGGGAGTACGAGGACGCAGGTGCGCGGCTGGACCCCGGACGGCGAGGTCCTCGCGCTCAGCACCCAGGGCCAGGCCAGCCTCCGCCGCACCTGGGCACGCGCCGTCCCGCTCGACGGCGGACCGGCCACCACCCTGCCGTACGGGCCCGTGGGCGACGTCGCCCACGGCCCGCACACCGTGCTGCTGTCCGCGCCGATGGGCCGCGAGGCGGCCTGGTGGAAGAGGTACCGGGGCGGCGCGGCGGGCAAGCTGTGGATCGACCGTGAGGACACGGGGGAGTTCGTCCGGCTGCACGAGGCACTGGACGGCAACCTCGAATACCCGCTGTGGGTGGGGATGGGGGTACCCCCTGGTCGAGCGGATTCGAGAGCTTGGGGGAGGATCGCGTTCCTCTCCGACCACGAGGGCACCGGAGCGCTGTACTCCTCCCTCGCCGACGGCTCCGACCTGCGCAGGCACACCCCCCTGGAGGGGTTCTACGCGCGGCACGCGGCCACCGACGGCACCCGGGTCGTCTACTCCAGCGCCGGTGAACTGTGGCTCCTCGACGACCTGGACGGCGCCGAGCCGCGCCGGATCGACGTCCGGCTCGGCGGGCCGCGCGTCGACCTCCAGCCCTATCCGCTGAGCGCCTCCCACTGGTTCGGCTCGGCGTCCCCCGACCACACCGCGCGCGGCAGCGCGGTCGCCGTGCGCGGCGCCGTCCACTGGGTCACCCACCGCTCCGGTCCCACCCGCGCGCTCGCCGCCGAGCCCGGCGTACGCACCCGGCTGCCGCGCACCTTCCGCGCCGAGGGCGAGGAGTGGGTGGTGTGGGTGACGGACGCGGAGGGCGACGACGCCCTGGAGTTCGCGCCCGCCACCGGACTCGCGCCCGGCGCGACCCCGCGCCGGCTGGGCGCCGGGCACCTGGGCCGGGTCCTGGAACTCGTCACCGCTCCCGACGGCAGCCGCGTCGCCGTCGCCTCCCACGACGGCCGGCTGCTGCTCGTCGAACGCGAGAGCGGCGAGGTGCGCGAGGTCGACCGCAGCGAGCACGGGGACGTGTGCGACCTCGCCTTCTCCCCCGACTCCGCCTGGCTGGCCTGGTCGCACCCCGGCCCGCGCCCCCTCAGCCAGCTCCGCCTCGCCAACACCACCGACCTGTCGGTCACCGACGCGACCCCGCTGCGCTTCCGGGACCACGCGCCCGCGTTCACCCTCGACGGCAATCACCTCGCGTTCCTCTCCCACCGCTCCTTCGACCCGGTCTACGACGAGCACGTCTTCGACCTGGCGTTCGTCGAGAGCTCCCGCCCGCACCTGATCACGCTCGCCGCAGCGACCCCCTCGCCGTTCGGCCCGCAGCGGCACGGCCGGCCCTTCGAGACGCCCGACAAGGAGGAGACCCCGGACAGCGAGGGCGTCCCGGCGACCCGGATCGACCTGGAGGGCCTGGCCGACCGCATCGTGCCCTTCCCGGTCGAGGCCGCCCGCTACTCGAACCTGCGCGCCGCCAAGGACGGTGTGCTCTGGCTCAGGCACCCGGTGCGCGGAGTCCTCGGTGCCTCCCGCGCCACGCCGGACGACCCCGACCCGAAGACCGAGCTGGAGCGCTACGACCTCCTCCAGCAGCGCATCGAGCACCTCGCCGCCGACGCCGACCACTTCGCGGTCAGCGGCGACGGCAAGCGGGTCCTGCTGTGGACGGACGGCAAGCTGAAGGTCGTGCCCAGCGACCGGCGCGCCTCCGGCGACGAGGACAGCGACTCCAACATCACCGTCGACCTCGGCCGCGTCCGGCAGACCGTCGACCCGGCCGCCGAGTGGCGGCAGATGTACGAGGAGACCGGCCGCGTCATGCGGGACCACTTCTGGCGGCCGGACATGGGCGGCGTCGACTGGGACGGCGTCCTCGACCGCTACCGGCCCGTCCTGGACCGGATCGCCACCCACGACGACCTGGTCGACCTGCTGTGGGAGGTGCACGGCGAGCTGGGCACCTCGCACGCCTACGTCATACCGGCCGGCGGCTACGGGCACGGCACCCGGCAGGGACTGCTCGGCGCGGACATCTCCCGGCATGAGGACGGCAGTTGGCGCATCGACCGGATCCTGCCCTCGGAGACCTCCGACCCGCATGCGCGCAGCCCGCTCTCCGCGCCCGGCGTCGCGGTGCGCGCCGGGGACAGGATCGTCGCGGTCGGCGGCCGGCCGGTCGACCCGGTGGCCGGACCCGGCCCGCTGCTGGTCGGCACGGCGGACAAGCCGGTCGAACTGACCGTCCTGCCGGCCGGCGGGGGCGATCCGCGGCACGCGGTCGTGGTCCCCGTCGCCGACGAGGAGCCCCTGCGCTACCACGCGTGGGTGGCCGACCGCCGGGCCCATGTCCACGAGCGGTCCGGCGGCCGCCTCGGCTATCTGCACGTACCGGACATGCAGGCCCTCGGCTGGGCGCAGATCCACCGCGATCTGCGCGTGGAGGTGGCCCGCGAGGGACTCGTCGTCGACGTCCGCGAGAACCGCGGCGGCCACACCTCACAGCTGGTGGTGGAGAAGCTGGCCCGGCGGATCGTCGGCTGGGACCTGCCGCGCGGCATGCGGCCGGAGAGCTACCCGCAGGACGCGCCCCGCGGTCCGGTCGTCGCCGTCGCCAACGAGTTCTCCGGCTCCGACGGCGACATCGTCAACGCGGCGATCAAGGCGCTCGGCATCGGACCGGTCGTCGGCACCCGCACCTGGGGCGGCGTGATCGGCATCGACAGCCGTTACCGCCTGGTGGACGGCACGCTGATCACCCAGCCCAAGTACGCCTTCTGGCTGGAGGGTCAGGGGTGGGGCGTGGAGAATTACGGCGTGGACCCGGACATCGAGGTGGCCCAGCGCCCGCAGGACCACGCGGCGGCCCTCGACGCCCCCCTGGACGAGGCGATCCGCCTCGCCCTGGAGGCCCTGGAGACAACACCGGCGAAGACTCCGCCCGGTCTGCCATAAGCCGCGGGCATACGTGCCTCCCCCAAGCTCTTCGAGCAGGGGGGACCCCAGGGCGGCACGGGTGGGCGCGGGCGGCACTCCGCAAGCGCCGGGCTGCGCGCCCGCCCCCGCCGGGAAACACCGGGCAACCTGGAAATCAGCGCTCGGTAACATGCCCGTACTGGATCAAACCGAGGAGGCACCGCATGGCAGGGGAACCCCAGGACGACTGCCTGTTCTGCAAGATCGTCGCGGGACACGTCCCGGCCACGATCGTCCGCGAGACGGAGACGACCATCGCCTTCCGCGACATCAACCCCCAGGCGCCCACCCACGTCCTGGTGATCCCCAAGGCGCACTACAAGGACGCCGCGGCCCTCGCCGCCGGGGCCCCCGCCCTCGCCGCGGACGTCCTGCGCGAGACGCAGACGATCGCCGACGAGGACAAGCTGGACAGCTACCGCGTCGTGTTCAACACCGGCTCCGGCGCGGGCCAGACCGTCTGGCACGCCCACGCCCACGTCCTCGGAGGCCGCGGCCTTCAGTGGCCCCCCGGGTAGGCCGTCGTGTCCGTACGTGAACTGGTCGTCCTCGGCACCGCGAGCCAGGTGCCCACCCGGCACCGCAACCACAACGGCTACCTGCTGCGCTGGGACGGCGAGGGCATCCTGTTCGACCCCGGCGAGGGCACCCAGCGCCAGATGCTGCGCGCCGGGGTCGCGGCGCACGACCTGAACCGGATCTGCGTCACCCACTTCCACGGCGACCACAGCCTCGGCCTGGCCGGGGTGATCCAGCGGATCAACCTCGACCGGGTGCCGCACGAGATCACCGCGCACTACCCGCGTTCGGGCAAGCGCTTCTTCGACCGCCTGCGCTACGCCACCGCCTACCGCGAGACGGTCGCGCTCACCGAGGTCCCGGTCGACGCCGACGGCGTCCTCGCGACCACCCCTGCGTACACCTTCGAGGCCCGGCTGCTCTCCCACCCGGTGGAGTCCTTCGGCTACCGGCTGGTCGAGCCGGACGGGCGGCGCATGCTGCCCGAGCGGCTCGCCGCGCACGGGATCAAGGGCCCGGACGTGGGCCGCATCCAGCGCGACGGCTCCCTGGGCGGGGTCCCGCTGGAGGCCGTCAGCGAGGTGCGGCCGGGACAGCGCTTCGCGTTCGTCATGGACACCCGGCTGTGCGAGGGCGTGCACGCGCTCGCCGAGGGCTGCGACCTGCTGGTCATCGAGTCGACCTTCCTCGACGAGGACGAGCCGCTGGCCGTCGAGCACGGCCACCTGACGGCCGGACAGGCGGCGCGGGTGGCGCGGGACGCCGGTGTGCGGCATCTGGTCCTCACCCACTTCAGCCAGCGGTACACCGGGCCCGAGGAGTTCGAGCGGCAGGCACGGGCGGCCGGGTTCGACGGCGAGCTGACCGTGGCGTACGACCTGCTCAGAGTGCCGGTCCCGAAACGGCGCTGACCAGGGACGTACGATGTTCCGATGCCTCTGCCGAAAGCCGAACTGCACCTGCACATCGAAGGCACCCTGGAGCCGGAGCTCGCGTTCGAGCTGGCCGCGCGCAACGGCGTCGAACTGCCGTACGCGGACACCGAAGCGCTCCGCGAGGCCTACCGGTTCGAGGACCTCCAGTCCTTCCTGAACCTGTACTACGAGCTCATGGCCGTCCTGCGCACCGAGCGGGACTTCGATGACCTGGCCGACGCCTATCTCGCCCGGGCCGCCGCGCAGGGCGTCCGGCACGCGGAGATCTTCTTCGACCCGCAGGCCCACCTCTCCCGCGGTGTCGGCATGGACACGGTCGTCGACGGGCTGTGGCGGGCGCTGGGCCGGTGGGGGTCCCCCCGCTCGAGCGAAGCCGAGAGTGGGGGAGAGGAGCGGCACGGTGTCTCCACCCAGCTGATCATGTGCTTCCTGCGCGACGAGTCCGCCGAGTCGGCCATGGAGACCCTGGACGCCGCCAAGCCGTACCTCGACCGGATCACCGGGATCGGCCTCGACTCGGCCGAGGCGGGTCACCCGCCGGCGAAGTTCCGCGAGGTGTACGAGGCCGCCGCCGCCCTCGGGCTGCGCCGCGTGGCGCACGCCGGCGAGGAGGGCCCGCCGGAGTACATCGCGCAGGCCCTCGACGTGCTCGGCGTCGAGCGCGTCGACCACGGGCTGCGCTGCATGGAGGACCCGGAGCTGGTCGCCCGCCTGGTGCGCGACCGGATCCCGCTGACCGTGTGCCCCCTGTCGAACGTCCGTCTCCGCGCGGTCGACACGCTGGCCGACCACCCGCTGCCCGCCATGCTGGACGCCGGCCTGCTGTGCACGCTCAACTCCGACGACCCGGCCTACTTCGGCGGCTACGTCGGCGACAACTTCCACGCCGTGCGCGACACCCTGGCCCTGGGCAAGGACCGGCTGCGCGAACTGGCCCGCAACTCCTTCCTCGCCTCCTTCCTGGACCACGACGAGGAGCGGCGCCGCCGGTACCTCGCCGAGGTCGAGGCGTACGAGTTCCCGTAGGGCCTCTCGCCAACGACCGTTCCCCGCACGCCCGTTGACGGAGCGTGTTCGCGTTTCTAAACTCCGTTCCCATACGTGGATGGCGTCTATGTGGGGAGATGGCCAGGGTGAGTCCGGAGACGAACACCGCGGGTCCGTCCGATGTGGTGCGCAGACTGCGGGACGGGATGGCGCACGGCGTGCTGTCCTTCCCGCTGACGGCGTTCCACGACGACGGCTCGCTCGACCCCGACGGCTGCCGCGCCTACCTGGCCGCCCAGCTCGCCACCGCACCCGGCGCCCTCTTCCCGGCCTGCGGCACCGGCGAGTTCTTCTCCCTGGACGAGGACGAGTACCGCCGGGTCGTCTCGATCGCCGTCGAGGAGGCGGCCGGCCGGGTGCCCGTGGTGGCGGGCACCGGCTACGGCTGGGCGCAGGCCGCGCGGTTCGCGCGCATCGCCGAGGAGGCCGGCGCCGACGCGCTCCTCGTCCTGCCGCACTACCTCGTCGCCGCCCCGCAGGACGGACTGGCCGCCCAGCTCGGACAGCTCGCCGCCCGCACCCGGCTGCCGCTCATCGCCTACCAGCGCGGACAGGTGGCGTACGGCCTGGAGACCTTCCGGCGCATCGCGCGGATCCCCTCGGTCATCGGCCTCAAGGACGGCCGCTGCGACCTCGACGCCCTCCAGCGGCTCACCCTCGCCGCCCCCGAGGGCTTCCTGTTCTTCAACGGCGCCCCCACCGCCGAGATGCAGGCCCGCGCCTACGCCACCGTCGGCGTGGCCGCCTACTCCTCCGCCGTGCACGCCTTCGCCCCCGAGATCGCGAACGCCTTCTTCGCCGCGCTGCGATCCGGCGACGCCGGCTCCGCGGACAAACTGCTGCGCGACTTCTACGTCCCCTTCGTCGAACTGCGCGACCGGGTGCCCGGATACTCCGTGTCCCTGGTGAAGGCGGCCGCCCGGCTGCGCGGCCGCCCCGTCGGACCCGTGAGGGCCCCGCTCACCGAACCCTCGCCCGCCGACCTGGCCGACCTGCGGGAACTGCTCTCCGCGGGACTCGACATCGTGGGAGCCGCCCTGTGACCGGCGACCTGACCGTCAGCGAGGTACGGCTGACCCCGATCCTGATCGCCGACCCGCCGCTGCTGAACACCCAGGGCGTCCACCAGCCGTACACACCCCGCCTGATCGTGGAAGTGGTGACGGCGGACGGCATCACCGGATACGGCGAGACCTACGGCGACACCAAGTACCTGGAACTGGCCCGCCCGCTCGCCGACCGGCTGACGGGACGCCGGATCACCGACCTGAACGGCCTGTTCGGCCTCGATGTCGCCGTGGACGCCTCCCGGGTGGAGAACGCCGTCGACGTGGGCGGGCTGCGCGGCGTCCAGACCGCCGACAAACTGCGCCTGTCCGTCCTGTCCGGCTTCGAGGTCGCCTGCCTGGACGCCCTCGGCAAGGCGCTCGGCCTGCCCGTGCACGAGCTGCTCGGCGGCAAGGTGCGCGACTCCGTCGAGTACAGCGCCTACCTCTTCTACAAGTGGGCCGGGCATCCGGAGGGCGTCGCCTGCGAGAAGGACGACTGGGGCGCCGCGCTCGACCCGGCGGGGGTGGTCGAGCAGGCGCGCGCGTTCACCGAACGCCACGGCTTCACCTCCTTCAAGCTCAAGGGCGGCGTGTTCCCGCCCGAGGAGGAGATCGCCGCCGTACGGGCCCTGGCGGAGGCCTTCCCGGGACACCCGCTGCGGCTGGACCCCAACGGGGCCTGGTCGGTGGAGACCTCCGTGGAGGTGGCCCGGCAGCTCGGGGACGTCCTGGAGTACCTGGAGGACCCCGCCCTCGGCACGCCCGCCATGGCCGAGGTGGCCGCCCGGACCGGCGTGCCGCTGGCCACCAACATGTGCGTGACGACCTTCGCCGAGATCAAGGAGGCTTTCACCTCGAACGCGGTGCAGGTGCTGCTCTCCGACCACCACTACTGGGGCGGCCTGCGCAACACCCAGCAGCTCGCGGCCCTGTGCGCCGCCTTCGGCGTCGGCGTGTCGATGCACTCCAACACCCACCTGGGGATCAGCCTCGCCGCCATGACCCACGTGGCGTCCACCGTGCCCGGCCTCCACCACGCCTGCGACACCCACTACCCCTGGCAGTCGGAGGACGTCCTGACCGAGCGGCTCACCTTCGACGGCGGACGGGTCGCCGTCCCCGACGGCCCCGGCCTCGGAGTCGAACTCGACCGGGACAGGCTGGCCTTCCTGCACCGCCGCTGGGCCGAGGACGACGGCCGGCTGCGCGACCGCGACGACGCGGCGGCGATGCGCGTCGCCGAACCGGGCTGGACCGCCCCGGCGACCCCCCGCTGGTAGGCACGTCGGCGCTCCCCGGCGCGAGCGCCGACGTGTCGTCGGCGCTCTGGTGCACACTGGCCGGACCAGCACCACGCCAGGGAGCGCACCGTGACCGCGTCCAACACGTCCGCCGGAATCTCCGCCGGAGCGGGACCGGAGTACCCGGAGGACCGGGGCGGCCGGGAGTACATCGTCGGGGCGCCGCACACCCACGTCGATCACCCGGTCGACCCGCTGGCCGGACTGCGCTCGGAGGACGATCCGCCCTGGGACGTGTACCTCACGGGCACCGTCTTCCTCGACATCGTCTTCACCGGGCTCGAATCCGCCCCGGTGCGCGGGACCGAGTCCTGGGCGCGCGGGATGGGTTCGAGCCCCGGCGGGGTCGCCAACATGGCGACCGCGCTGGCCCGCCTGGGACTGCGCACGTCCCTGGCGGCGGCCTTCGGCGACGACCACTACGGCGACTACTGCTGGGACGCGCTGGAACAGGGCGAGGGCATCGACCTGTCCCCGTCCGGCACCGTGCCCGGCTGGCACTCGCCGGTCACCGTCTCCATGGCGTACGAGGGCGAGCGCACCATGGTCTCGCACGGCCACGAGCCGCCCCCGGAGGCCGTGTTCCTCCAGGAGGGCGCCCCGGCGTGCCGGCCCCGAGCGCGGGCCGCGGTCTCCTCCCTGACGCCGGGCCGGCGTTCCCCGTGGATCGCCCAGGCCGCGGCCGAGGGCACGCGCATCTTCGGCGACGTCGGCTGGGACGACACCGGCGCCTGGGACCTGGCCTCCCTGTCCGACCTGGAGCACTGCGAGGCGTTCCTGCCCAACGCCGAGGAGGCCATGCGCTACACGGGCACCGGCTGTCCGCGCGCCGCCGCGCACGCGCTCACCGCGTACGTACCGCTCGCGGTGGTCACCCTCGGTTCCGAGGGCGCCTACGCGGTCGACCGGCGCACGGGGGAGAGCGCCGAGGTGCCCGCCATCGCGGTGGAGGCCCTGGACCCGACCGGCGCGGGCGACGTCTTCGTGGCCGGCTTCGTCACCGGCACCCTGGCCGGCTGGCCGCTGGCCGACCGGCTCGCCTTCGCCGGTCTCACCGCCGCCCTGTCCGTGCAGGAGTTCGGCGGCTCCCTGTCGGCCCCCGGCTGGTCCGAGATCGCCGCCTGGTGGCGCCGGGTGCAGTCGGTCGAGGGCCAGGACCCGGCGGCACTGCGGCGGTACGCGTTCCTGGAGGCCCTGATTCCCGAGGCGAGCGTCGAGCCGTGGCCGCGGCGCCGGGCCGTGCCGACGATCGGGTTCCGCAGGCCGGCGTGACCGGCGCGGTCGCGTGCCGAGCCGCCCGCGACCTGGCCGGGAAGGTCGTTGACAGGCGACGTCCGCCGTCCGATCATCGGCGCGACCGAGCACGGTGAGGCAAGCAGCTCCGGCCTCCTGACTCCCACCGTCGAAGGACACGCGTCGTGCGCAGACCATCACGCAGCCCCGGAGTGCTCCTCGCCGTCCTCGGCCTTGTCCTCGCGCTGCCCGTTGCGTTGACCGCGCCGGAACCGGCCCGGGCGCGGACGCTGACCGGGACCGCCGCCGACCCGCACGCGCCCCGGCTCACCCACTCCCCGGACCAGCTCACCCTGACCGTACCGGCCGACCGCACCACCCCCGGTTACGCATTACGGGTGACGAGGAATCAACTCGCCCTGAAGACCACCCGTTCGGGCGGCACGGTTCTGGCCACCGCGGGCGGCGGCACCGGAGCACTGCGCTTCCGGACCGCCGGCACATGGCGGCACGCCACCCGCGTCACCGACTGGACCTGGAAGAACGGCACGCTCAGCCTCATCGCCGCCACGACGGCGCCCGGCGCCACCGTACGGGCCCGCGTCACCCCGTCCGCCGACCGCTACCGGCTCGACTGGCAGGTCGTCGGCGCCGCCCCCGAACGCCTCGGCCTCGCCTACGACTTGTCCTCCGCCGGCCACTGGTACGGCCACGGCGAGACCCGGACCCCGCACGGCGGCCCCGCCACCGACCAGCCCTGGCCGCTCGACAGCGGGCAGGTCGCCGACCCGGCCTTCGGGCCCGCCTCCTACTACATGGTCGACCCGTTCTGGTACACGTCCTCCGCGGCCGGACTGCACGTGGACACCGGGCACGTCATGAACGTGGCCATCAACCAGGACGAGGACGGCCTCGGCCGCTTCGACATCGAGTCCGCGGACCCCTACCGGGCCACGGTCTTCGTCGAGTCCACGCCGCTGGAGGTCTACCGCGACTACGTCGGCGTCGTCGGCAAGCCGGACAAGAGCGACGCCACCCCGCGGCAGTACGCCGAGCCGGTGTGGAACTCCTGGGCGCAGTTCTACACCCACGTCGACCAGGCGAGGCTCCTCGGCTACGCGCAGGACCTGCATGACCACGGGATCACCGGGCACACGCTCCAGCTCGACGACAAGTGGGAGTCCGACTACGGGAACATGACCTTCGACCCGAAGGCCTACCCGGACCCCGGGGCGATGTCCCGCCGGATCCACGGCCTCGGCTTCGACTTCGGCCTCTGGGTGACGCTGTGGATCAACCTGGACTCCGACCAGTACCGGTACGCGGCCGACCACGGCTATCTCCTGGGCACCGCCGCCGATCCCGCCGAGCCGTGCCGGGTCACCTGGTGGAACGGCACCGCCGGGATCGTCGACCTCGCCAACCCGGAGGCCAGGGCCTGGTACGAGGGCCGGCTCCGCGGCCTGATGAGCACCTACGGCGTCGACGGGCTGAAGTTCGACACGCGCTTCTTCGACGAGCGGTGCGTTCCCCACGCCGGTCACCAGCCCACCGACTACCAGCGCCTCGGCGCTCAGCTCGCCGACGAGTTCGACCTCCAGGGCGTCGGCATCCGCGTCCACTGGGACACCACCGCGCACCGGGCCGGGTTCGTCACCCGTCAGCTCGACAAGGGCACCGGGTGGAACTCCCTGCGGGCCGCCGTGACGCAGAACCTCGCCATCTCCACCATCGGCTACCCCTTCGTGACCACCGACATGATCGGCGGCTCCAGCGGTCAGCCCGCCCCCACCGGTCAGGTCCTGGTCCGCTGGGCCCAGGCCGCGTCGCTGATGCCGCTCATGTACTCCTCCACGTCACCCGTCGACACCGTCGATGTGACGACCGGCCGGAAGGTGGTGTACGACGCGCGGACCGCAAGCCTCTACCGCGAGGCCATCGCCCGCCACGGCCGCCTCGCCCCCTACATCCGCGACCAGGTCAGGAACACACTGCGCACCGGCGACCCGATCATGCGCCCGCTCTTCTTCGACTTCCCGCACGACGAGCGGGCGTACACGATCACCGACGAGTGGATGCTGGGCCCCGCGATCCTGGCGGCCCCCCAACTGACCGACGCCCCCAGCCGCCCGGTCCACCTGCCCCCGGGCACCTGGTACGACGTGACCCACGCCCGAACCCTGCAGGGCCCCCGCACCCTCCCGGCCTACACGACCCCCCTGAACACGACCCCGGTCTTCATCGACCTGAACGCGAAGGATGCGAAGAAGGCCCTGGGTGCCCTGACCGGGACTCTCAGAAGCCGAGGCGGCGCAGCTGCTTGGGGTCCCGCTGCCAGTCCTTCGCGACCTTCACGTGAAGGTCGAGGAACACCGGTGTCCCCAGCAACGCCTCGATGTGCTTGCGGGACTTGATCCCGACTTCCTTCAGCCGCTTCCCCTTGGGGCCGATGATGATGCCCTTCTGGCTCGGCCGCTCGATGAACACGTTGGCGTGGATGTCGAGCAGGGGCTTGTCCGCGGGCCGGTCCTCACGGGGCAGCATCTCCTCCACCACCACCGCGATGGAGTGCGGAAGTTCGTCCCGCACACCCTCCAGCGCCGCCTCCCGGATCAGCTCGGCCACCATGACCTGCTCGGGCTCGTCCGTGAGGTCGCCCTCGGGGTAGAGCGCGGGCCCCTCGGGCAGCAGCGGGACGAGCAGGTCGGCCAGCAGGTCCACCTGCTTGTTCGCCGTCGCCGACACGGGCACGATCTCCGCCCAGGTGATCCCCAGCTCCTTGCCCAGCTGGTCGATCGCGATCAGCTGCTCGGCGAGCGCCTTGGAGTCCACCAGGTCCGTCTTCGTGACGATCGCGACCTTGGGCGTCTTCTTGATGCCGGCCAGTTCCTTGGCGATGAACCGGTCACCGGGGCCGATCTTCTGGTCGGCCGGCAGGCAGAAGCCGATCACGTCGACCTCGGCCCAGGTGGTCCGTACGACGTCGTTCAGCCGCTCTCCCAGCAGGGTGCGCGGCTTGTGGAGGCCCGGTGTGTCCACCAGGATCAGCTGTGCCTCCGGGCGGTGGACGATGCCCCGCACGGTGTGCCGCGTCGTCTGCGGCCGGTTCGAGGTGATCGCCACCTTCTGCCCGACCAGAGCGTTCGTGAGGGTGGACTTGCCCGCGTTGGGGCGGCCCACGAAGCAGGCGAAGCCGGCCCGGTGGGAAGCCGCGACGGACTGCTCGGATGACTGGTTGCGAACGCTCATGGCGCCCATTGTCCCTGATCGACAAGCCCTGTCTGTACCACGGTGGTACGGGCCGCCCCGGCCGGAGCCCCGGCCGGGGCGGCCCGCACTCAGTCGGCGAGGCCCAGCCGGGCACGATCCCGCTGCTGGTTGATGAAGACCATCGACAGGGCGCCCACGGCCAGCAGCAGCACGGCGGTGAGCACGAAGGCGTGGGTGAAGCCCAGCGCGCTCGTCGCCGCCGAGCCGACCAGGAATCCGGTGATGGCGGGAGCGAACAGGCCGCCGGTGCTGAGCAGGGCGTTGGTCACCTGCAGGACGGCGCCGCGCTGGCCGACCGTGGTCATCTCGGCCGCGACCAGGTAGGTCACCGCGAACAGGGCCGGAGCGGTGCCGAATCCGAAGGTGAAGGCGACGATGCGCACGGTGTCGTCGGCGACGAGGGCGCCGAGGAGCAGGGTGAGACCACTGAAGACGGTGGCGGAGGAGAGGACGACCCCGCGCGAGACCCGGGTCGGGACACCGCGGCCGTCGAGGACCTGGGTGATCCAGCTGAGCCCGACCGTGGCGACGGTGCCCCAGAGCGCGGGGAACACGATCATCGATCCGGCCTGCTGGGTGCCGTACCCCATGACCTTCTCGTAGTACGTGGGCAGCCACGACGTGGCCAGGGCGAAGGTCCAGTAGCCGAGGAAGGAGCAGAGCACGGCGAGGAGCCACGACGGGGTGAGGAAGGAGCGCCGGTACTTCACGGGCTGCGCGACGAGAGCGGTGCGACCGGGTTCGACGGGCGCCGTCCCCTCCATCTCGTGCTCGGCCCGCTCCGAGGTGTAGGGCCCCTCCTTCCCCAGCACCAGCCACAGCGCCGCCCACACCACGCCGATGAACGCGAGGAAGACGAAGGTCGCCTGCCAGCCGAAGTCGGCCGCGATCCAGGAGAGCACGGGCGCGAAGCAGACGATGCCGAGCGTCACGCCGGAGGCGGCGAGAGCCGCGGGCGTGGCCCCCTTCTTCTTCGGGAACCACTGGTAGACGGAGTGCATCATCATCGGGGCCAGCGGGCCCTCGCCGGCGCCCAGCAGGACCCGGCTGAACCACAGTGCGGGCAGCGACGCGAAGACGAAGACCGGCACCTGGGCGAAGGCCCAGATGAGGCACAGGGCCAGCAGGATCCACTTCGACTTCACACGGTTGGCGATCGGCGCGGCGACCAGCTGGGCGACACCGAACAGGAAGAACACCGCGCTGCCGAGCAGACCGAACTGCTCGGGGGTGATGTGCAGATCCCGCATCACCGGTACGGCGACGATGCCGAGGATGGCCTTGTCCGCCCAGCTGATCATCATCAGGACCAGCAGCAGGACGGCCGTCAGCCAGCCGTAGGACGTGCGCTTCCTGGGGGTCCAGTGGCGGGGATCCGCGGGGTCCGGAACCGATGGGGCCGATGGCGGCGTGGCGAGGTGTTGCGTCATGGAAGCCTCCGGAGCGGAGACGGTCGCGAACGGACCGCTGGGAGCGAAGAGGGAGGGGCGGAGCCGTCGGCGGGCTGCCGACGGCTCCTGGAAGCCGTGACCCGTACCCGTCGTCGGGCGCGGGGCCGGTACGGGAGCGCGAGGCCTGAGCCTTGTCGCGGCCGGACGGGACGGAGAAGGCCGCGCGGCCGGGAGAGGGCCGGACGGGGCGAGAAGGCCGGCCGGGGCAGAGGGCCGGACGGGTGGAGAAGGGGGCGGCGCGGTGGTCAGGACCGCGGTGTGACCCGGACGGGCAGGGAGGCGAATCCGCGCAGGACGTTGTGGGTCAGCGGGACCGGCTCGCCGGTGAGTTCGATCGTGTCGACGCGGGCGGCGAGGGCTTTGAGTACGAGTTCGATCTCGAGCCGGGCGATGGGCTGCCCGACACACTGGTGGAGCCCCATGCCGAACGCGACGTGGCCGGACGCCTGCCGGTCCAGGTCGTACGTGTCGGCGTTCGCGCCCCACTTGCGCGGGTCGCGGTTGGCGGCGCCGATGAAGAGCAGCACCTTGGCGCCCGCCGGGATGTGGACGCCGCCCAGCACGCCGGGCGCCGTGGTCGTCCGGTGGAACTTCTGGAACGGGGACTCCAGGCGCAGCGCCTCGTCCACGGCGAACTTGGCGAGGGACGGGTCCTCACGCAGTGCCGCCCACGCCCGGGGCGAACGAGCCAGGCAGGCGAGGGTGTTGCCGATCCCGAAGACGGTGGTGTCGACCCCCGCGGACAGCAGGGCACGCACCAGGAGCGCGGCCTGTTCGGCGGTGATCAGACCGTCCTGCACGCGGTCCCAGATGCGCGCGCCGAAGCCGGTGTCGTCGAGGTTCTCCCGGGCGCAGTTGCGCAGGATCGCGGCGCTGTGCTCGTCGGCGTGGGCGAAGGCCAGGTCGAAGATCTCGTTCTGCGGGCCGAACGCGTTGAAGACCATGTTGCCGTAGGGCAGCAGATTCTCCCGGCCCTCCTGGGGGATGCCGACCGCGTCGGGGAAGACCCGCAGCGGGTACTTTTCCGCCAGGTCCTTGACCACGTCGAACTCGCGGCGGGCGACGAGCTCGTCGGCGATCTCCTCGGCAGGTCCGGTGAAACGTTCCCGCAGCGGCCGTACCGTCGCCGGGTTGATGACTCCGGTCAGCGCGCGCCGCATGACCGTGTGGATCGGCGGGTCGGACTCCAGGATGCTCGGCGGGCGCCATCCCGCGTCCTCGCGGATGTCGCGCGGGCCGAGACCGCCGGAGGAGCAGTACGTCTCGAAGTCGGTGAGGACCTCGTAGACCTCCTCGAAGCCGGCGACCGCGTACGCGCCGCACTTCTCCAGCCAGGTCACGGGGCCGGCCTCGCGCAGCCGGGTCAGCATCGGATAGGGGGCCGCGATGTTCGCCGGGGAGAAGGGGTCGTCCGGGAGCGTGACGACGCCCTCGGCAGGTGCGATGGTCATGAAGGGAACCTCTTTCGGTGCCGGTCTGTCACAGATCGAGGACGAGTCGGCCGCAGCCCGCCGCCGCACGGGAGACGCAGATCATCATGGTCGCGCCCCCGTCCTGGTCGTCCTGGGTGAGCACCGCGTCCCGGTGCTCCGGCTCGCCCGAGACGACGGTGGTCTCGCAGGTGCCGCACAGGCCCTGCCGGCACGAGGACAGCACGCGGACACCGACGTCCTCGACCGCCTCCAGGATCGTGCGGTCGGTGGGCACCGAGACGGTCTTCCCGCTGCGTGCGAGTTCGACCTCGAACGGTTCGGCCACGGACCCGGGGCCCAGCGCGGTCGCCGCGAACCGCTCGGTGTGCAGCGAGCCGGGCGGCCATCCCATGCACAGGTCCTCGACCGCGCGGAGCATCCCGCCCGGCCCGCAGGCGTACACCAGCATGTGGGCGCGGGGCAGGGCCAGCACGCCTGCCAGGTCCATGCGGCCGCGCTCGTCCTCGGCGACGATGTCGACCCGGTCGCCGTACGTGCCGACCAGACGCTCGGCGAAGGCCATGCTGCCGCGCGACCGTCCGCCGTAGACCAGGTGCCAGTCCTTGCCCGCCTCCGCCGCCCGCTCGATCATCGGGATGATCGGGGTGATGCCGATGCCACCGGCCAGGAAGAGGTACTTCCGGGAGTCCCTCACCGGGAAGTTGTTGCGCGGCTCGGAGATCTCCAGCGTGTCGCCGGGGCGTACGTTCCCGTGGATCCAGCGGGAGCCGCCCCGCGAGCCGGGGACGTCGAGGACGGCGACACGCAGGTGCGACAGGTTGTCGGGGGAGGAGCACAGGGAGTACTGCCGCACGTACTGGCCGCCGAGGTGGACGTCGATGTGGGCGCCGGGCTCCCACGGCTGGAAGGGCGACCCGTCCGGCGTCACGAGGACCAGGGAGACGACACCGTCGGCGATCCGGTCCACGCGTTCCGCGATCACCTCGCGGGTGCTGGGCCCGACGCCGCGGCGGTCCGCGCGCGCACTGAGTCCGCCCATCTGAAGCCTGCTTTCTCACGTGGTCCTCGGGGGCCGGGCGAACCGTGTCGCACCGGTGCGGGAATGTTAGGTAGCGCGGAGCGCCTTTCCCCGGGGCTTTCCACTCAGTAGAAACGAGTATGGGCGCCCTGGTCGACGTGTCCCTGCTCACCGCTACCCCGACCTGCGGCTTCCCGGAATTTCCCGAGGGCTTTCCTTCGCCGACCACGGGTCGTACTGTGCGGTTTCATGAGCTCTCAGGACAAGCGGCCCACCGAGCGGGAGGCGTCGCCGGCGGGATCCGCGGGGGCGGCGCCGAAATCCGTCGCCGCCCGTGCGCTGAGGATCCTGGACACCTTCGACTCGGACCACTACGAGCTGTCCCTGAGCGACATCTCCCGCCGCAGCGGGCTGCCGGTGGCCACCTGCCACCGGCTCGTCCGTGAGCTCGTCGAGTGGGGCGGCCTGCTGCGGACCGGTGGCCGGTACCGCATCGGCCACAAGCTGTGGTCCCTGGGGCTGCTGTCCGAGAGCCACCACGGCCTCGCCGAACTGGCCGCGCCCTACATGCACGACGTGCTGTTCCTGACCAAGCACGTGGTCAACCTCTTCGTCCTCGACGGCGCCCACGCCCTGTTGCTCGAACGGATCTCCGGGAGCCAGCCAGGTCCGGCCCTGCACCGGGTGGGCGACCGCCTCGCCCTGCACGCCAGTGCCGGAGGGAAGGCGTTCCTCGCCTACGGCCCGCCGGAACTCGCGCGGGCCGCCCTGGCCAACCCGCAGCGGCTCACCCCGCACACCGTGATCGACCCGACCCGGCTGCGCCGTGAACTCGAACAGGTCCGCCGCAAGGGGTACGCCATGACCCTGGAGGAGGCGGTCGAGGGGGCGCACGGCATCGCGGTGCCGGTCACCGCCGTCGGCGGCGGTGTCATCGCGGCTCTCGGCGTGGTCACCGTCGGAACGCGCCCCCGACCGGCCGGGATCGTCCCGGTCCTGCAGATCGCCGCCCGAAGCATCGCCCGGGAGGCTGGCCGCCTGGCCGCGTAGCGCCGGCGCGGCCGAGCAAGGCGGGGGCCGCGCCCTGCCCGGGCGCAGGCAGGCCCGCGTTCGCGGTGGGGCGTCGGCGGTGCGGCGGTTCGCCCAGGTCGGGCGCCGGCGTTCGCGTGGGATGGGCGCTTCACGGGGACGGGGGTGCGCGGCCGGGCGTCGGCGGTGGGGGCATACGCCTGGGACGCGGGCGTTGGCGGTACGGGAGTTCGCGCGGGGCAGGCATACGCCCGGGACGCGGGGCCTCGGTGGTGCGGGAGTTCTTGCGGTGCGGGCATACGCGCGGGACGCGGGCGTTGGCGGTGCGGGGGTTGGTGGTGCGGGCAACCGCCTAGGACGCGGGCGTTGGCGGTACGGGAGTTCGCGTGAGCGGGCATACGCGCGGGTCGAGCGTCGGCGGTGCGCAGTGTTCGCGGAAGGGCGCTCGCGCGGCGCCGGTGTTCGCGGGACGGGCGCTTGCGGTGCGGGTGTCCGCCGGACGGGCGTCATGGCGCAAGGGCGCGTGCGCCGCGGGTGCCGCGCGAGGTCGGCGATTCGCCGTAAGGACCCCGGTAGGAGCTCGCGGGCCCGCACATCGCGCGCGGCAGGCGTCGTAGGGCGGCGGAGCCTGCGGCTCACGCCCCGCCGGTCAGCAGCAAGGGCAGGCTGATCAGGGCCGTGGCGGCCGTCGTCGCCGCGGTCAGGGCCATCGCCGCGGGCGGCGGAGGCGCGGTCTCCCGGCGCATGCCGCCGACGAGGAAGGTCACGGCCGTGGCCGTGGCCGCGCAGACCGCGCACGCCCAGCCCAGCGGAGAGGAGCCGCTCGCCGCCGTGTGCACGAGCAGCAGCGCACCCACCGTCTGGGACATGGTCGTCCGCCGCCAGGCGAGGCGGGTGCGCTCGGGTTGCAGTCCCGGGTCCCGCCGCCTCACGCGGGCCCGCCGGCCCAGACCAGCACCGTGGTGAACGACGCGATGGCCGTGATCACGGTCGCCAGCACGGGCAGCAGCCAGGAGCCGGGCAGCGGCGCGTCACGCCGGATCGCTCGCTGGACGCGCCGCCAGTGCGGATAGGCCCCGCCCGTGATCACGACGGCCAGCAGCGCGCACACGACCGCGAGGAGTTCCCTCGCGTGCGGGATCGTGAAGGCCGGTACGAGCTGCCGCACCGCCACCGCCGCCGCGAGCAGGCTGACACCGGTGCGGATCCAGGCCAGGAACGTGCGCTCGTTGGCGAGCGTGAACCGGTAGTCGGGTTCCTTCTCCCCGCCGTCCCCGCCGTCCCCGCCGTCTCCGTATTCGCGTCCCCGGCCACTGTCCGAGCCCATGCCGTTCTCCCGCTTCCTTCCCGCGCCGTTCCACACCTGTCGGCACCCGCCGACACCCACGTATGCCCGTTCAAATCCCCGCGCGGACCGCGGGATCCGTGGCGACGGAGAACCGCGCGCCGCTCGTGGCGACGTCGATCGGGCCGTCGTACGTCGACGCGGCCTCGGCACGCCAGTACTCGGCGTCCGCCAACCCCGCGAAGTGGGACAGCACCAGGCGCCGCGCTCCGGCGGCCTTGGCGATCCGGCCCGCCCCGGCCGGCGGGGTGTGCGAGTTCTCCTGGTGGGCCAGGAAGGCCGCGGAGAAGCCACGGCTGCGGTAGAAGCCGAGGTTGACGGCCTCGTGGACGAGGATGTCTGTGCCCTCGGCCAGCCGGGCGAGGTTCGCCGACTCGGCCGTGTCTCCGGAGAACGTGATCGACCCGTACGCGGAGTCGATCCGGTAGGCGAGGGCCGGGTGCACCGGCGGGTGGTCCACCAGGACGGCGGTCATCGTGATCCGCTCGTCGGCGTACACCTCGAACGGCTCCCCGGCGGCAGCCGAGCCCCTGGCCGGGGCGGCCACCTCCGAGGCGCGCACCAGGTCCGCCAGCGGCGGCCGGTCCTCGTCGCCCGCCCGGATGGCGATGTCGTAGGAGAACGCGTCCAGAACGGAGGCCACGAGGCGGTCCGTACCGGCGAGGTGCCGGGTGCCGTCGTCCGGGTCGGGGCCGGGACCGATGATGTCGACCGGGGTGGAGAAGCCGTTCACCGGCCGCCCCCAGTTCCACAGCAGGAACCCGGGGAGCTCGATCACGTGGTCGGAGTGCAGGTGCGTGATGAATCCCGCCCGGAACCGCTGCCCCCGCAGACCGGCCTCGCCCGCGGCGCGGGTGCAGCCGATGCCGAAGTCGACCAGGTAGAAGACGTCGTCGACGACGACCGCGCTGGCGATGCCGTGCTCGGGGCCTCGGATGGCGGGCCCGGCGGCGACGCCGAGCGTGATGAGGTCCATGCCGCGCTGTGCGGACGTGGTGTCGGTCACCGACGCTGTCCTTCCGGTACGGGGGCCGCCTCGTGCGGTGCCGGGGTGTGGTGGGGACGGGCGTTGACGGTCCGGGGTTCGAGATACTCCTCCAGTCCCCAGCGGCCGCGCTCACGCCCGAGGCCGGAGGCCTTCCAGCCGCCGAACGGGGCGTCCGGCTCCACCTGGGTGTGCTGGTTGATCCAGACCGTGCCGGCCTCGATGTCAGCCGCCACCGCGTGGGCGCGGTCCAGGTCCGGCGACCACACCGAGGCGCCGAGCCCGAAGTCCTGTGCGTTCAGGCTGTCGACCGTCGTCCGGAGGTCGTCGTAGGCCACGACCGGGAGGGCGTTGCCGAACTGCTCGGCGTCGACGAGGTCCATGCCGACCTCGGCGTCCGTGACGATCGTCGGTTCGAGGAAGTGACCGGGCAGGTCGCAGCCACGTCCGCCGCCCGCTGCGACCCGCGCCCCGGCGGCGACGGCGCCGTCGACCAGGCCGCGGACGATGCCGTGCTGGGCGGCCGAGTGCATCGGGCCCATGGTGGACCCGGCCGCCACCCCGTGGCCGAGCCGATGCCGGGCGACGGCCTCGGCCATGGCCTCGACCAGTTCGTCCCGCAGGCCGCGCGGCACGAAGACCCGCTTGACGGCCATGCACACCTGCCCGGCGTTGCGGAAGGCCGAACCGACGATGCCGGACGCGGTCGTCTCGATGTCCGCGTCCGGCAGGACGATCGCGGGGTCGTTCCCGCCGAGTTCCAGGGTGACGCGCTTGACCGTGGCGGCCGCCTGCGCGGCCACCGCGGTGCCGACCTCCGTCGATCCGGTGAAGGAGATCTTCCGGACGCCGGGCAGGGCGCTCAGCGACACGTTGACCGCGCGGCCGGGGCTGGTGCGGTACTGCAGCACACCGGCGGGCAGGACCCGGTTCATGAGGTCGACCAGCGCCATGGTGGACAGCGGTGTCGTGGCGGAGGGCTTGGCGATGACGGTGCACCCGGCGGTCAGCGCGGGGGCGAGTTTCACGCACAGCAGGGAGATGGGGAAGTTCCACGGCGTGATGGTGCCGACCACGCCCACGGGCCGGTAGTGCACCTCGACCGTGCGGTCGGCCCGGTCGGGCAGCCTCTCCACCTCGTCCCAGGCGAGCGTGGCGTAGTGGTCCAGCAGCCCGGCGCCGACCCGGAACTCGCCGACGGCCTCGGCCAGGACCTTGCCCTGTTCCAGGGACAGCAGCCGTCCGAGTTCGTCCTCGTGGGCGCGGACGAGGTCCGCACAGGCGTGCAGCGCGGCCCGCCGGGCCGCGCGGTCCGCGGCCCACGCGGGTGCGGCGGCCCGCGCGGCGGCGATCGCCTGCCGTACCTCGTCCTCGCCGTGCACCGGGGCCCGGCCGACCGGCTCCAGCGTGGCCGGGTCGTGTACGGCGTACGTCTCTTGGGCCATCGGCGTGCTCCTGGTCGGGGGAGGGGGACGGGATGTCACCATCCCCGCAGGTCACACCTTGGGCAAGCAGGTCATCCACTCAGTGGAAAGCGGACCGTGCCACGGCCGCCGGCTCCCCCTGGGCGCCGCGGAGTTTTCCACAGGGTGGAAAGTGGGCTTGTCACGGACGCCGCTTCACCCGGAGGCTCGGCCCGCGGACCCCTGGTCATTCGTCATCCGTACATTCCGCCGACGAACAAGTGAGAGCCATGACGAACAACACGCAGTTGCCCGTGGTCGTGACCGGGGTCGCCTCCGGTATCGGAGCGGCGGCCGCCGACCTGCTCGCCGGCAGGGGCCTGCCCGTCGTCGGAATCGACCGGTCGGTGCCCGAGTCCTTCGCGGGGACCTTCGTCCGGGCCGACCTGTCCACGCCCGCCGGCGCGCACATGGCCGCGCGGAGCGTACTGGCCGCCGCGCCGGACGGGCTCGCGGGGCTCGCCAACATCGCCGGGGTGCCGGGAACGGCGCCCTGGCGGACGGTGCTCGGCGTCAACGTCTTCGGCCTGCGGGAACTGACCGCCGCTCTCGCACCGGCGATCCGGGAAGGAGGCTGCGTCGTCAACCTCTCCTCGGCCGTGGCCACCGCCTGGGAGCGGAACCTGCCTGTGGTACGGGCCTTCGCCCTCGCCGCCGACACCGAGGCGGCGCTCGACGCCGTGGCCCGTGACGAGAGCGTCACCGGTCACTCGTACCGGTTCTCCAAGGAGTGCGTGCGGTACCTCACCGAACACCTCGCGGCCGAGTACCTGCCCCGCAGGGTCCGGGTGACCTCCGTCAGCCCGGGACCCGTGGCCACGCCGATCCTCGACGACTTCAAGCGGGACCACGGCGTCGCCAAGGTCGAGGGAGCCGGCGCCCTGCTCGGACGGTTCGGGGAACCGGCGGACATCGCCGGTGTCGTGGCCTTCCTCCTGAGCGACTCCGCGGCCTGGATCAACGGCACCGACATCCGCGTGGACGGCGGTCTGACGGCCTACCGCACCGTCCAGGAGGCCTCCGGGGCCGCCTCCACCGACTGACCCGTGCCGCAGGACCACACGGGGACCGCCACCGGACCCCGCCCGGCGGGCCTCAGCCGTCCTGGCCCGGCGGGCCTCAGCCGTCCTCGCCCGCCGGCCGGGTGAGCCGTACGGTGCCGTCGGGTCCAGCCAGCAGAACCGGCGTCTTCGCACCGCCCAGGTCGCGTACGGCGGCCAGGTCCTCCGGGGCGATCTCCTCCGCCTCGCCGACCACCGCCGCCGCCTCCAGGGACGTCGCCCCGGACGCGACGGCCATCGCCACCGCCGTCCGCAGGGCGCTCAGCCGCAGTGAGGCGAGGCTCACCGACCCGGCGACATACGTACGCCCCGTCTCGTCCCGTACGGCCGCGCCCTCCGGCACACCGTTGCGGGCCCGTGCCGAACGGGCCAGAGTGACGATCTTGAGGTCCTCGGGGTCAAGCGCGTTGGTCTCGGTCATGCCCCGAGCATAGGAGCAGCCCCGGCAGCCGCGAAGATCACCCCGGCAGCCACGGCGTCCCCGGCGCTCACGCGCGGTCGAGCCGCAGCCGCTCCGCGCGCGGCAGCCCCGCCACCACCAGGTCGTAGGAGTCCTCGACGAGTTCGCGGACCAGCCGGTCCGGGAGCCCGGCGTCGACCGTGACCGTGTTCCAGTGGCGCTTGTGCATGTGCCAGCCGGGGACGATCAGGCCCTCGTGCTCCGCGCGCAGCCGGACCGCGTCCTCCGGGTCGCACTTGAGGTTGACCTTCAGCGGCCGGGAGTCCAGGGCCGACAGCGCGAACAGCTTGCCCCGGACCTTGAAGACCGAGGTCTGCGGGTCGAAGGGGAAGTCCTCCACCACCGCGTCGAACGACAGGCAGAGGGCGCGCAGCTCCTCGGGGCTCACTCCGGCTTCCCCTCCCCGTCCCCGGTGGGCGCCGCCGGGTCCACCGGCTCCGCGAGCACCGTCACGATCTTGTTCCGCCGTCCGGCCGCCGCCTCCGCGGTCAGCCGCAGCTCGCGGCCGTCGGGCAGCTCCACGACCGACGACGCGCCCGCGATGGGCACCCGGCCCAGGGCCTTGGCGAGCAGCCCGCCGACCGTCTCCACGTCCTCGTCGTCGTACTCGTCCAGGCCGTACAGCTCGCCCAGGTCCGTGATGTCCAGGCGCGCGGTGACGCGGTAGCGGTCGTCGCCGAGCGGTTCCACCGGCGGCAGCTCGCGGTCGTACTCGTCCGCGATCTCGCCGACGATCTCCTCGAGGATGTCCTCGATGGTGACGATGCCGGCCGTGCCGCCGTACTCGTCGATGACGACGGCGACGTGGTTGCGTTCCTTCTGCATCTCGCGCAGCAGGTCGTCGGCGTTCTTCGTGTCCGGCACGAAGACGGCCGGACGCATCGCCGTCGACACCAGCTCGCTCTCGGCGTACCGGTTGATGTGCGTCCTGCGGACCAGGTCCTTCAGATAGACGATCCCGACGATGTCGTCCTCGCTCTCGCCGGTGACCGGAATCCGCGAGAAGCCGGAGCGCAGCGCCAGCGTGAGGGCCTGGCGGATGGTCTTGTACCGCTCGATCACCACCAGGTCGGTGCGCGGCACCATGACCTCGCGCACGAGGGTGTCGCCCAGCTCGAAGACCGAGTGCACCATGCGTCGCTCGTCGTCCTCGATCAGCGACTCCTGCTCGGCCAGGTCGACCATGGCGCGCAGCTCCGCCTCGGAGGCGAACGGGCCGCGCCGGAACCCCTTGCCGGGGGTCAGCGCGTTGCCGATGAGGATCAGCAGCGACGGGATCGGGCCGAGCACCCGCGCGAGCGGCACCAGCAGGTACGCCGCCACGGTCGCCGTGTTCAGCGGGTGCTGGCGGCCGATGGTGCGCGGGGAGACCCCGACGGCCACGTACGAGACGAGCACCATGACCGCGATGGCGACGACCAGCGCCTGCGCCGTGCCGGAGAACGCCTCCAGGCACGCGTAGGTGACCAGCGCGGCGGCCGCCATCTCGCAGGTCACGCGCACCAGCAGCGCCAGGTTGAGATAGCGGGTCGGGTCGGCGGCGATCTGGGCCAGCTTGGCGCTGCCGCGGCGGCCCGCCTTCACGGCCTCCTCGGCACGGAAGCTGGACACCCGTGCCAGGCCCGCCTCCGCGCAGGCGGCGAGCCAGGCGACGACGACGAGCGCGATCGCGCCGACGACGATCTGAGGGCTCATGGGCGGGTTACGAGACGGTGGGCGCCGGGGACGGGCCGTGCAGGCCCTGCTCGGCGCGCCAGCCGTCCACGATCGCTGCCTGAAGACCGAACATCTCGGCCTTCTCGTCCGGCTCCTCGTGGTCGTAGCCGAGCAGGTGCAGCACGCCGTGGACGGTGAGCAGATGGAGCTCCTCGTTCATGGAGTGCTGGGTCGGGGCCTCGGCGCCCTGCTTCGCGGCGACCTCGGGACAGAGCACGATGTCGCCGAGGAGGCCCTGCGGGGGCTCGTCGTCGTCCTTCGCCGGCGGCCGCAGCTCGTCCATCGGGAAGGACATGACGTCCGTGGGGCCCGGCAGGTCCATCCACTGGACGTGCAGCTGCTCCATGGCGTCGGCGTCCACGACGATCACCGAGAGCTCGGAGAGCGGGTGGATGCGCATGCGGGTGAGTGCGTAGCGGGCGATGTCGAGGATCGCCCGCTCGTCGACCTCGGTTCCCGACTCGTTGTTGACGTCGATCGACATGGTGGTGCTGGTCTACTTCCCCTTGTGCCCGTGTCCGTGCGCGTGCCCGGCCCTGCCGTGGCCGCCGGACTTGTTGGGTGCGCCGTTCTCGGTGACGTGCTTGCTGTCGTACTTCTCGTACGCGTCGACGATACGGCCCACGAGCTTGTGCCGTACGACGTCGTGCGACGACAGCCGGGAGAAGTGGACGTCCTCGACTCCCTCCAGGATCTCCTGCACCTGCCGCAGCCCGGACTTCTGGTTGTTGGGCAGGTCCACCTGCGTGACGTCTCCCGTGATGACGATCTTCGAGTCGAAGCCGAGCCGGGTGAGGAACATCTTCATCTGCTCGGGGCTGGTGTTCTGGGCCTCGTCCAGGATGATGAAGGCGTCGTTGAGGGTGTTGTGCGTCAGCAGATGGTCCTGCGTGACGTACAGGGAGTCCTCGGCCGCCACCTGGATGCAGACGCACTCCTCCCGGCCCGCCGGCTCGATGCTGTCGACGAACCGCATCGGACGTCCGCCGCCACCGGCCGCCTGGTACCGGTCCCGCTTACGGGCCATGCGGAAGGGCTCGATGCCCTCGGGGAGACGGATGTCGATGACGTGGGCGTCGCGGCGGTGGGCGACGTCCCGCCCCTCCGCGCGGCCCGGACCGCGCCCCTCGGCGGCCCTGCGACGGCTGTGTGCGACGCCGCCCAGTGACTGCACCAGAGCGATCACATCGTCCCGGAGCGGGATGGATGTCGTCGTGTACTGGACGCGGCAGGTGCGGTTCTTCTGGACGACGGGGCCGCCGTCGGAGTCGAGCAGCCCCTGCAGGACCGCCAGCCGTACCTCGGCCGAGTTGAAGAGGTAGTCGTCGGGGACGAACTTGCTGTACGAGCGCGTCCGCAGCAGGTCCAGCCGGCGCAGAACGCCGGTGACCGGGTTCTCCAGGGTGACCACGTCGCCAGCGGCCTTGTCCCGGTTGAGGACGTAGTCGGGCCCGCCGCGATGCCGTACCGAGACTCCGGGAAGGGCCGATTGCAGGGCCGACGCCAGTTCCGGGTCCGTGGTGGCGAACGACGGGGTGGTGGAGCCGGTCAGACATCCGTCGCCCAGCAGGAGTCCCAGCGCGTAGGGGTCCATCGGTACTTCGCGCTCGGGGAAGCACACCGGTGCCGTGAGCATCGGCAGCTCGTATCGACGCGCGTGCGCGGCACGCAGGTTGCCGATCATCTCCTGGGTCTCCAGGACCCGCCACGGCTTGTCGCGGCGCTTGTCGTCGCGCGTCCTGACCGTCCACAGGTGCTCGCCGCAGCACAGCGTCCAGGAGCCGTCCTGGGCCGTGACGCGGTAGATGTCCTTCTCGCCCTGTGGATAGACGCCCAGGACAGGGGTCGGCTCGCCGTTGGAGCCGATGACGAGGTCACCGACCTGAAGATCGCCGATCGGGCGCCAGCCGTCCGGCGTCAGCACGTTCGTGAAGCGCGGTTGCGCGCGGCCGCGCATGTAGGCGAGCGGTGCGACCTCGATCGTGCCCGCCGCCATCAGACGCGGGATGGAGTCCGGGTCGAGCATGTCGTGCAGCGCGTCGTACAGCGGGCGCAGGTACGGGTCGATCTTCTCGTAGAGCGTGCCGGGCAGGAAGCCGAGGCGCTCGCCGGCCTCGACCGCGGGGCGGGTCAGAATGATGCGGTTGACCTGCTTGGACTGCAGGGCCTGCACCGCCTTGGCCATGGCCAGGTAGGTCTTGCCGGTACCGGCGGGGCCGATGCCGAAGACCACCGTGTGCTTGTCGATCGCGTCGACGTACCGCTTCTGGTTGAGCGTCTTGGGACGGATCGTGCGGCCGCGGGAGGACAGGATGTTCTGCGTCAAAACCTCGGCCGGGGTCTCCTGGCCGTCGCTCTCGCCGTTCTCGCTGGCCTTGAGCATGGCGATGGAGCGTTCCACTGCGTCCTCCGTCATCGGCTGCCCGGTGCGGAGCACCAGCATCATCTCGTCGAACACGCGCTGGACCAGGGCGACGTCCGCGGGATCGCCGACCGCGCTGATCTCATTGCCCCGGACATGGATGTCGGCCCCCGGGAAGGCCTTCTCGATCACGCGCAGGAGAGAGTCGCCTGACCCCAGGACGGTCACCATGGGGTGCTGGGCGGGGACGGTGAACTGTGCTCTGGCCTGCCCCTGCGCGGGGGTCTTGGCTGCGGGTGTCTGAGTCATGGGCCGGCGCTGAAGGCCTGCGGTTCCTCCTCGTCACGGCCGCACAAGTCAGGGCGGCCTCGCGCTTCCCAGGGTACGACGGGGGAGTGCCGACGCCGTAGGGCTTTTCGGCGACCTGCGCGACCCCGGTGACCCTGAGGGGACCGGCGACGCCGGCGGACCCGGAGCGGCATCAGTCCGGGACGGGCGACGCGGCGGCCGCCGTCCCCGTCTCCCGCTGGGCCCGCAGCAGGTCCCGGAACCAGCGGTAGGACGCCTTCGGGGTGCGCTCAAGGGTCTTGTAGTCGACGTGCACCAGGCCGAACCGGCGGGCGTAGCCCTCCGCCCACTCCCAGTTGTCCAGCAGCGACCACACGAAGTAGCCGCGCACGTCCACGCCCGCCTCCACGGCCCGGTGCAGGGCACGGAGGTGTCCGTCCAGGTAGGCGATGCGGTCCTGGTCGTCCAGGCCCTCGTAGGAGCACCCGTTCTCGGTGATGACGACGGGCGGGAGCCGGTCGCCGTACTGGTCGCTCAGGCCGGTCAGCAGCTCGGTCAGCCCCTCCGGGACCACGGGCCAGCCGAAGTCCGTGACCGGGTGGCCCTCGATCTCCCTTACCGAGAAGGGCAGTTCGGCGGGCAGGGTGAGACCGCCGAACTCGATCTCCTCGCCGCGAGGGGCGCCCACCCGGGTCGGGGCGTAGTAGTTGACGCCGTACCAGTCCAGGGGCTCGGCGATGATCTCCAGATCCGAGGCCAGTTCCGCCGGGGTGCCCGGCATCAGCTCGCCCAGTCCCTCGGGGTAGCGGCCGAGCAGCAGCGGTTCGGCGAACAGGCGGTGCAGCAGCAGGTCGTAGAGGCCGGCCGCCTCGACGTCCGCCTGTTCCCCGGAGGCCGGCCGGACGGGACTGTGCGAGTTGGCGATGCCGATGTCCGCTGCCCCGGCAGCGCGCAGCGCCCGGACGGCCAGGCCGTGGGCGAGCAGTTGGTGGTGGGCAGCCGGGAGCGCGTCGAACAGCAGCCGCTTCCCCGGCGCGTGCACACCCAGGGCATGGCCGAGCAGGGTGTGCTCGGCGGGCTCGTTGAGCGTGATCCACTTCGGCACGCGGTCGCCCAGGCGCTCGGCGACCACCGACACATGGCCGGCGAACCGCGCGGCCGTGTCCCGCTCCAGCCAGTCGAGGCGGGCCGGCAGGTCCCAGTGGAAGAGGGTGGGGACCGGGCGGACGCCGGCCGCGCACAGGTCGTCGACCAGGCGGTCGTAGAAGTCGAGGCCGCCGGGGGAGTCCACCCGGGGCCAGGAGACGGAGAAGCGGTACGCGTCGACGCCGAGGCCGGCCAGCAGTGCCACGTCCTCGCGGTGGCGGTGGTAGTGGTCGCAGGCCACCGCCGCCGTCGAGCCGTCCTTGATCCGTCCCCGCCCGGCCGAGAACGTGTCCCACACGGACGGCTCGCGCCGGTCGGCCGCCCCCTCGATCTGGTGGGCCGAGGTGGACACGCCCCACAGGAAGCCGGCCGGGAACCGGGGCATCGGTTTCGTCGCCATGGGCGGATCATCCTTACCGTCGGTAACGGAAGTCAACGCCCGGGAAGGGAAAAGGACCTCACGCGCCCTCCTTGAGCACGCGGGAGATGAGCTCGCGCTGCTCCCCGGTCAGCCGGGGGTCGGCCGCGTACACCGTCCGGCCGTCCACGGTGATCTCGTAGCTGAAGCCGTCGGGCACCCCGGCAGGCGGCGCGGCCTTGCCGCCCGCCAGCGCCCGCTCGGCCAGGTCCCGCCACTGCGGGGCGTCGGGCCGCCCCGAGACGTCCACCTCGGCGCGGCGCTCGATGCCCGCGAACCCTCCTGTGCGCCTCACTCGAATCAGCATGGTCCGTGTCTAGTACGGAACTACAGCGTCCGCACCCCCACCTGCTCCCAGGCCTTGCGCACGGCCTCGAGTTCGCCGCCGTCGGAGCCGTACCGTTCCCGCGCGGCCCGCACGGTGAGCGTGGCGAAGTCCGCGAACTGCGCGTCCTCGTGCAGCTCGCCGCCGGTCAGCACGTCGTACCAGAGCTGCCCTGCCTTCTCCCAGGCGTGGCCGCCGAGCGCCGTGGCGACCAGGTAGAAGGCGTGGTTGGGGATGCCGGAGTTGATGTGGACGCCGCCGTTGTCGCTGCCGGTGTGGACGTAGTGGTCCATGGTGGCCGGCTGCGGGTCCTTGCCGAGCACGTCGTCGTCGTACGCCGTGCCCGGTGCCTTCATGGAGCGCAGCGCGGTGCCGCTGACGCCCGGGGCCAGCAGCCCCGCGCCGATCAGCCAGTCGGCCTCGGTGGCGGTCTGGCCGAGCGTGTACTGCTTGATCAGCGAGCCGAAGACGTCGGAGAGCGACTCGTTGAGCGCGCCGGACTGCCCGAAGTAGGCCAGGTTGGCGGTGTGCTGGGTGACGCCGTGGGTCAGCTCGTGGCCGATGACGTCCACCGGGATGGTGAAGTCCAGGAAGATCTCGCCGTCACCGTCGCCGAACACCATCTGCTCGCCGTTCCAGAAGGCGTTGTTGTAGTGCTTGTCGTAGTGCACGGTCGCGTCCAGCGGCAGTCCGCTGCCGTCGATCGAGTCGCGCCGGTAGGCCGTGAGGTACAGCTCGAAGGTGGCGCCGAGGCCGGCGTAGGCGCGGTTGACCGTGGCGTCCCCGCCGGGGCCCTGGCCCTCGCCGCGCACCTTTCTGCCGGGCAGTCCGGTGCCGTGCCGGGCGTCGTAGACGGTGCGGTGCGGATGCCCGTCCTGTCTGCCGGCGGGCGCGGTGACGGCGGGTGCGCCGATGACGGTGGTCAGCCGCCGCCGGGTGCGCTCGAAGGCGTCGCGTTCCAGGGTCCGGCGGGCGGGTCCGGAGAGCGCGGGGTCCTCGTTGCGGGCCAGGCGGTCGAGGACGTGCGGCGGCACGATGGTGCAGAAGACGGGCTCGAAGCCCCCGGTGGTCGTCATGTCCGGAACCATTGCACTGCGTGGCGGCAATGTCACTACCCGCAACCGTGATTGGTGAAATATCGGGGCAAGGGGTCCGCCTGTCCGTCACGGAGTGATAGGTGGAGGAAGGTCGGCCGCGCGTGACATCGCGCACTTTTTGCCCTGTTTGTCCCTTCGGTTTCGCATACTGGGACAGGCCCGCGCATCCGGTGCGGCTCGGCTAGGCTGCGGACCATCATGCGTTTCGGGCTGCTTCTCCTTAGCTGCCGCGGCGAGGGCCTGTAGTCGAGGCCGACCCCCTCCCCGCGGAGTTCGGCGTTGCGCCGTCGGCCGTTCTCCGGCACCCGCGGACCCGCGGATCTCACGAGGAGCCCACGCCACCATGGTCAACCGTCAGCAGCCCAGTTCCATGCCGATCCACAAGTACGGCCGCTACGAGCAGGTCGACATCCCCGACCGCACCTGGCCCGGCCGCCGGATCACCGCCGCCCCCCGCTGGCTCTCCACCGACCTGCGCGACGGCAACCAGGCCCTGATCGACCCGATGTCGCCCGAGCGCAAGCGCCGGATGTTCGACCAGCTGGTCGCGCTGGGCTACAAGGAGATCGAGGTCGGCTTCCCGGCCTCCGGCCAGACCGACTTCGACTTCGTGCGCTCGATCATCGAGGAGGAGGGCGCGATCCCCGAGGACGTCACGATCTCCGTACTGACCCAGGCCCGCGAGGACCTGATCGAGCGGACCGTGGAGTCCCTGAAGGGCGCCCGGCGCGCCACCGTCCACCTCTACAACGCCACCGCCCCGGTCTTCCGCCGGGTCGTCTTCCGCGGCTCCAGGGACGACATCAAGCAGATCGCCGTCGACGGCACCCGCCTGGTGATGGAGTACGCCGAGAAACTGCTGGGCCCGGAGACGGAGTTCGGCTACCAGTACAGCCCCGAGATCTTCACCGACACCGAGCTGGACTTCGCCCTGGAGGTCTGCGAGGCGGTCATGGACGTGTACCAGCCGGGCCCGGGCCGCGAGATCATCCTCAACCTGCCCGCCACGGTGGAGCGTTCGACGCCCTCGACGCACGCGGACCGCTTCGAGTGGATGCACCGCAACCTGTCCCGCCGCGAGTACGTCTGCCTGTCCGTCCACCCGCACAACGACCGCGGCACGGCCGTCGCCGCCGCCGAGCTGGCGCTGATGGCCGGCGCCGACCGCGTCGAGGGCTGCCTGTTCGGCCAGGGCGAGCGCACCGGCAACGTCGACCTGGTCACCCTGGGCATGAACCTGTTCTCGCAGGGCGTCGACCCGCAGATCGACTTCTCCGACATCGACGAGATCCGCCGTACGTGGGAGTACTGCAACCAGATGGAGGTCCACCCGCGCCACCCGTACGTGGGCGACCTGGTCTACACGTCCTTCTCCGGCTCCCACCAGGACGCCATCAAGAAGGGCTTCGACGCCATGGAGACCGACGCGAAGGCCAAGGGCGTCACGGTCGACGACATCGAGTGGGCGGTGCCGTACCTGCCCATCGACCCCAAGGACGTCGGCCGCTCCTACGAGGCTGTCATCCGCGTCAACTCGCAGTCCGGCAAGGGCGGTGTCGCCTACGTCCTGAAGAACGACCACAAGCTGGACCTGCCGCGCCGGATGCAGATCGAGTTCTCGAAGATCATCCAGGCCAAGACGGACGCCGAGGGCGGCGAGGTCACGCCGAAGGACATCTGGGCGGCCTTCCAGGACGAGTACCTGCCGAACCCGGACAACGCCTGGGGCCGCATCCAGGTCAGGACCGGCCAGTCGACTACGGACACCGACGGGGTCGACACCCTCACCGTCGAGGCCACCGTCGACGGCGAGGACACCGTCCTCACCGGCTCCGGCAACGGTCCGATCTCTGCCTTCTTCGACGCCCTGCAGTCCATCGGCGTCGACGTGCGCCTGCTCGACTACCAGGAGCACACGATGAGCGAGGGCGCCTCCGCCCAGGCCGCCTCGTACATCGAATGCGCGATTGACGACAAGGTCCTCTGGGGGATCGGCATCGACGCGAACACGACACGTGCGTCGCTGAAGGCCGTCGTCTCGGCCGTCAACCGCGCGGCGCGCTGACCGCGCTGACCGCTCTGACCGGTGCTTTCGAGGCCCCGGCCGCCTGCTGAGGCGGCCGGGGCCCCGTCGTGTGCCCGGTCAGTATCGGCCAGTCGGCGACCCAGGTCACGGAAAGGTCTCGTCCAGGGTGCTGACGACACCTCGACAATGTGGCTAACATCACGCCAGCGCGGCGATGTTGCCGTGCCGTTACGGAGGTGGGACGTGCTGCCAGTACGGGGACGAAACGGCCGTGTCACCACGCTTGCCAGACTGCTGGGCACCCGCACCGCGTGGACGCCGGTCGGCGACGGCGAGTTCTTCTGCCCCGGCTGCGGCGGGGACCGCAACTACCAACGGCTGACCGGGCGTCGGCGCTTCACCGTCCTCGGTGTCCCGCTGCTGCCGCGCGGCACCGCGGGGCCCGTGGTCGAATGCGCCGCCTGCGGCGGGCACTTCGGCACGGACGTCCTGGACCATCCGACGACCAACCGCTTCTCCGCGATGCTCCGCGACGCCGTGCACACCGTCGCCCTGGCGGTGCTGTCCGCGGGCGGGACGGGCTCACGTACGGCCCTGGAAACCGCCGCGGCCACGGTCCGCGCGGCCGGCCTGGCCGACTGCACCGAGGAGCAGCTGGCCGCCCTGGTGGAGGCGCTGGCCGCGGACACCGGGCGCGCCTACGAGGACCGGCCGTGCGGCGCGGGCCTGGCCATAGAGCTGCACGAGGCGCTGGACCCGCTCGCCCCGCACCTGGCCCCCGCGGGCCGGGAGTCGATCCTCCTCCAGGCCGCTCGCATCGCCCTGGCCGACGGCCCCTACACCCCCGCCGAGCACGACACCCTCGGCACCGTCGGCGCGGCCCTGACGATCTGCACCAGCGACGTGACCCGCCTCCTGACGGAGGCCCGCACCCCGTCGTGAGACAGCCTCCGCCTGGTACGGTCGCCGCGCCGCCCGGGACGGGCCGGAAGGGGGGACGAGGCGCCGTGAACGAGGAACACGCCACCGGGCGCGAGCAGCCCTGGGACGAGGGGACCCCGGGCGTCCTGCGGCTGCCGTCCGGACGGCTGGTGCGGGGCAGGGGCCTGCGCCGCCCCCTCGACCCGTCGGCGCGGACCCCGACGTACGGCGTCTACCTCCTCGGCGCACCGCCGCCCCCGACCCCCTGGGCGTCCCACTGGCTGCGCTGGCCCGACTTCCGCCTCCCGGCGGACCGGGAGGCGGCACACGCGGCGCTCACCGGCGCCTGGGCGCGCGCCGCCACCGAACGCGTCGAACTCGCCTGCGCCGGCGGCCGAGGCCGCACCGGCACGGCCCTGGCCTGCCTGGCCGTACTGGACGGCGTCCCGGCCCACGAGGCCGTCGCCTACGTCAGAACCCACTACGACCGGCACGCGGTGGAGACACCGTGGCAGCGGCGGTACGTACGGAGATTCCCGCCGTCGCGGTGAGGCGGGGCGCCCCGGCCTCCGTGTCTATCCCAGCGCCTCCGCGACCACGGCGGCCGCCCGGGCCACGAGAGCGTCGTCGTACGGGGCGTCCTGGGCCGGTTTGGTCGACAGCACGGCCAGGACCACGGGCGAGGAGGACTCGGTCCACGCGACGCCCACGTCGTTGGCGGTGCCGTGGGCACCGGTGCCCGTCTTGTCCGCGACCGTCCAGGTCGGTGGCAGGCCCGCGCGGAAGCGGTGGGTGCTGGTGGTGTTGTTCAGCAGCCAGTGCCTCAGCGTCCGGCGGTCACGACGGTTCAGCGCGTCCCCGAGAACGAGACGGGCGTAGGTGCGGCCGATCGCACGCGGGCTCGTGGTGTCCGTGAGCCGCCAGGGCTCGGCGGTGTTCAGGTCCGGCTCCCAGCGGTCCAGGCGGGTCACCGGGTCGCCGAGCGTGCGCGCGAAACGGGTGATGGCCGTGGGGCCGCCGAGTTCCCGCAGGAGCAGGTTGCCCGCGGTGTTGTCGCTGAAGCGGATGGCGACGTCGGCGAGTTCGGCGACGGTCATGCCCGTGGCCAGGTGCGCGCGGGTCTGGTCGGAGCCTTCCGGCACCAGGTCGGCCTCGGTGTAGTGGACGCGGCGCGAGAGGACCTCGCCGTGGCGGTCAAGGTCCCGCAGGACCGCGGCCGCCGCCAGGGTCTTGAAGACCGAGCACATCGGGAAGCGTTCTTCGGCCCGGTACCGGACGGTCCTGCCGGTACCGGGGTTGTGGGCGAACACGCCCAGCCGGGCGCCGTGCTCCTGCTCCAGGGCGCGCAGACGCGCGGTGGTGCCGTCGTCCGGCAGGGCGTGCGCGGGCGCGGCCGTGGTGAGGGCCGCCGTCGCCGTGACGAGGGCGCAGCCGGCGGTGGTCAGTAAGGTACGTCGGGTCGGGTTGAACTCTCCCGGGGTTCGAATGGTGCTCTCCTCCGGTCGGCGCGGACAGAACGATCTCCACACTGACCGACGCCGCGGGGCGAATCGCGGTTGCGCCGCGCCGGGAGCCGGACCGGGTCGCGGGCGCGGCCACGCCCACGTTCGCCGTGAGCGAGAATGGACCCCATGAGTCTGTTCCGCGACGACGGCACAGTGCCGCGCGCCCAGAAGCCGGGTGAGGCGGACCGGATCATGCTGCGGCTTCCCGGGGGACGACCCACGGGCCTCCGGCCGGACGGCCGTGGAGGTGCGCGGTGAGTCTGTTCCGCGACGACGGTGTCGTGCTGCGCACCCAGAAGCTGGGTGAGGCGGACCGCATCATCACGCTGCTCACCCGCGGGCACGGGCGTGTTCGTGCCGTGGCGCGGGGGGTGCGGCGGACGAAGTCGAAGTTCGGGGCCAGGCTGGAGCCGTTCTCGCACGTGGACGTGCAGTTCTTCGCCCGGGGCAGCGAGCTGGTGGGCCGGGGGCTGCCGCTGTGCACGCAGAGCGAGACCATCGCCCCCTACGGCGGCGGGATCGTGGCCGACTACGCCCGCTACACCGCCGGGACGGCCATGCTGGAGACCGCCGAACGGTTCACCGACCACGAGGGCGAGCCGTCCGTCCAGCAGTACCTGCTGCTGGTGGGTGCCCTGCGCACCCTCGCCCGGGGCGAGCACGCCCCGCACCTCGTGCTGGACGCCTTCCTGCTGCGCTCGCTGGCCGTCAACGGCTACGCGCCCAGCTTCGGCGACTGCGCCCGGTGCGGGATGCCCGGTCCGAACCGGTTCTTCTCGGTGGCCTCCGGCGGCTCGGTCTGCGCCGACTGCCGGGTGCCCGGCAGCGTCGTACCCTCGCCGCAGACGCTCGCGCTGCTCGGCGCGCTGCTCACGGGGGACTGGGAGACCGCGGACGCGTGCGAGCCGCGGTACGTCAGGGAGGGCAGCGGGCTGGTCTCCGCCTACCTGCACTGGCATCTGGAGCGCGGGCTGCGCTCACTTCGGTACGTGGAAAAGTAGCCCGAGACAAGTCCAAGGCAAGTCCAAGACAAGTCCAAGACAAGGGAGACGAGAAGCACATGGCCGTACGCGGGATCCTGGGGCGCCGGCGCCCGGAGTACAGGGCGCCCGAGCCGCATCCGTCCGGCGCCCGCGCGCCGAAGCTCCCCGGCGAGCTGGTCCCCGAGCATGTCGCGATCGTCATGGACGGGAACGGACGCTGGGCCAAGGAGCGCGGGCTGCCCCGCACCGAGGGGCACAAGGTCGGCGCCGAGCGGGTGCTGGACGTGTTGCAGGGCGCGATCGAGATCGGCGTCGGCAACATCTCCCTCTACGCCTTCTCCACCGAGAACTGGAAGCGCTCGCCCGACGAGGTGCGCTTCCTGATGAACTTCAACCGCGACTTCATCCGCAAGACCCGCGACCAGCTCGATGAACTCGGCATCCGGGTGCGCTGGGTGGGCCGCATGCCCAAGCTGTGGAAGTCGGTCGCCCAGGAGCTCCAGATCGCCCAGGAGCAGACCAAGGACAACGACCGGCTCACGCTGTACTTCTGCATGAACTACGGCGGCCGGGCCGAACTCGCGGACGCGGCCAAGGCGCTCGCGGAGGACGTCAAGGCGGGCCGGCTCGACCCGGCCAAGGTCTCCGAGAAGACCATCCAGAAATACCTGTACTACCCGGACATGCCGGACGTCGACCTGTTCCTGCGCCCGAGCGGCGAGCAGCGCACGTCCAACTACCTGCTCTGGCAGAGCGCGTACGCGGAGATGGTCTTCCAGGACGTTCTGTGGCCCGACTTCGACCGCCGTGACCTGTGGCGGGCCTGCATCGAGTTCGCCTCCCGCGACCGCCGCTTCGGCGGCGCCATCCCGAACGAGGCCCTCCTCGCGATGCAGGGCGAGGGCGAGTAGAACCAGCCCGTCCGGCGATTGAGGACGAGGCCGTAAGGCCGAAAGCGGGGGTCTGGGGGCGGCAGCCCTCAGGGCCGGTCACCCCAGACCACCCGCACAAGACACAGGCTCACCCCGCGGAGCACTCCGCGCAGGTGCCGAAGATCTCCACCGTGTGGGCGACGTTGACGTAGCCGTGCTCCGCGGCGATCGCCTCCGCCCACTTCTCCACCATCGGCCCCTCCACCTCGACCGCCTTGCCGCAGACGCGGCAGACGAGATGGTGGTGGTGCTCGCCGGTGGAGCAGCGGCGGTAGACCGACTCTCCGTCGGAGGTGCGCAGGACGTCGACCTCGCCCGCGTCGGCGAGGGACTGAAGGGTGCGGTAGACCGTGGTCAGGCCCACCGAGTCGCCCCTGTGCTTGAGCATGTCGTGGAGCTCCTGCGCGCTGCGGAACTCGTCGACCTCGTCGAGGGCCGCCGCGACAGCGGCACGCTGCCGGGTGGCGCGGCCCTTCACGGGCGGTCCAGCGGTGGTCACCGGTCGGCCTCCTCACGTCTCGCCTGCGGGCCATTGTGCCAGCCCGGGCCGGGCGCGGTCAGGCGCCGGCCCCGTCGCCGGCGGCCCGGGTGGCCGGAATCGCGCACTCCGCCGGGTCCCCGGCGGGCAGTGACGCGGCGAGGGCCCGCGCGCGTCGCCGGGCCAGCGGCGTGGCCAGCGCGGTGAGCGCGATGAACATCGCGATGGTGAGCAGGACGATCGTCGCGCCGGGCGGCACGTCCTGGTAGTACGACGTGACCGTGCCGCCGATCGTCACGCTCACCCCGATGGCGACGGCGATCGCGAAGGTCGTGGCGAAGCTGCGGCTGAGCTGCTGGGCGGCGGCCACCGGGACCACCATCAGCGCGCTGACCAGCAGCAGCCCGACCACGCGCATCGCGACCGTCACCGTCACCGCCGCCGTGACCGCCGTCAGCAGGTTCAGGGCACGCACCGGCAGCCCGGTCACCCGGGCGAACTCCTCGTCCTGGCTGACCGCGAACAGCTGGCGGCGCAGGCCCAGGGTGACCAGCACGACGAAGGCGGCCAGCAGGCAGATCGCGGTGACGTCGGACTGCGAGACCGTGGAGAGCGAGCCGAACAGGTACGACGTCAGGTTCGCGTTGGAGCCGCCGGGGGCGAGGTTGATGAACATGACGCCGCCCGCCATGCCGCCGTAGAAGAGCATCGCGAGGGCGATGTCGCCGCGGGTGCGGCCGTACCAGCGGATCAGTTCCATGAGGACCGCGCCCAGGACGGAGACGGCCGTGGCCATCCACACCGGGGAGGTGGACAGCAGGAAGCCCAGGCCGACGCCGGTCATGGCCACGTGCCCGATGCCGTCGCCCATCAGGGCCTGGCGGCGCTGGACGAGGTAGATGCCGACGGCGGGCGCGGTGATGCCGACCAGGACGGCGGCGAGCAGGGCCCGCTGCATGAAGGCGTAGTTCAACAGGTCCATCAGCTCAGCAGTCCCGTGCGGATCGGATCGGCGCCCGAGGCGTCGTGGGGGTGGACGTGGTCGTGGCCGGGCAGGGCGTGCTGGCCGACGGCCTTCGGGGGCGGTCCGTCGTGCACGACGCAGCCGTCGCGCAGCACCACCGCCCGGTCGATCAGGGGCTCAAGGGGGCCCAGCTCGTGCAGTACGAGCAGCACCGTCACCCCGGCCGCCACCTGCTCCCCGAGCGTGCTCGCCAGCACCTCCTGGCTGGCCAGGTCGACGCCCGCCATCGGCTCGTCCATGATCAGCAGCTCGGGTGCGGCGGCGAGGGCGCGGGCGATCAGCACGCGCTGGTGCTGACCGCCGGAGAGGGCGTTCACCGAGTCCTTCGCGCGGTCCGCCATGCCGACCAGCTCCAGGGCCCGCCGTACGGCCGCGTGGTCGGCCTTGCGGAAGATCCCGAAGCGGGTGCGGGAGAGCCGGCCCGAGGAGACGATCTCGGTGACCGTCGCCGGGACGCCGCCCGCGGCGGTCGTGCGCTGCGGCACGTAGCCGACCCGCGCCCAGTCGCGGAAGCGGTGCCGCGGGGTGCCGAACAGCTCGATCTCACCGGCGCTCACCGGCACCTGGCCGATGACGCTGCGCACGGCCGTCGACTTGCCGGAGCCGTTGGCGCCGAGCAGCGCGACGACCTCGCCACGGCGCACGGTGAGGTCGATGCCCCGCAGGACGGGGCGCGAGCCCAGGTCGGCGCGGACTCCGCGCAGGGATATGACGGGTTCGGCGGTGTCGCTGCCGACGTCCATGACGCCCTCCGTAATGCTCACTTGGCGCCCAGTGCCTCTCGCAGCGCCTTGAGGTTGGCTTCCATGACCTGGAAGTAGTCGGTGCCGCGGGACCTGTCGGTGATGCCCTCCAGCGGGTCGAGGACGTCCGTCCTCAGATGCGCGTCCTTGGCGAGCGTCTTCGCGGTCTTGTCGCTGACCAGCGTCTCGTAGAAGACGGTCGTGACCCCGTCGGCCTTCGCCGTCTCCTGGAGGTCCTTCACCCGGGCCGCACTGGGCTCGGACTCCGGGTCGAGTCCGTTGATGGCCTCCTGGGTCAGGCCGTAGCGCTCGGCGAGGTAGCCGAAGGCGGCGTGGGTGGTGATGAAGACCTTGTTCCGGGTGTCCTTCAGGCCGGTCTCGTACTGGGTGTTGAGCTCGCCGAGCTCCTTCACCAGGGCCGCGGTGTTCTTGCGGTAGTCGGCCGCGTGGTCCGGGTCGCCCTTCTCGAAGGCCTTGCCGACGCCCTCGGCGATCTGCGCGTAGCGCACCGGGTCGAGCCAGACGTGCGGGTCCTTGCCGCCGTGCTCCTCGTCGTGGTGGGCGTCGTGCTCGTCGGCGTGGCCGTCGACGTCGGTGCCGTGCTCCTCCAGCGTGGTCAGGGACGCGGCGTCGACCTTCGTCCTGATCCCGGACTGCGCGACGGCCTTGTCGACGTTGGGCTGGAGGCCCTTGAGGTAGAGCACCGCGTCGGACTTCTCGAGCTGCACGGTCTGCTGGGCGCTGATCTCCAGGTCGTGCGGTTCCTGGCCCGGCCGGGTGAGACTGGTGACGTGGACGTGGCTCCCGCCGATCCGCTCGGCGAGGAAGGCCATCGGGTAGAAGGACGCGACGACGCCGTACTTGCCGCCGGTGCCGCTCGCGCCGGCGGAGGAACACGCGGAGAGTGCTCCGAGGCCGAGCGCGGTGATCGTCAGGACCGTGGAGCCGGATATGAGGCGTCGTCGTACGTTCATGACAGTCATTTTCAACTAAAATGGAAACGGTTGTCAACAAGCACTGTGGCGGGCCCGAAAAGGGCCGTTACCCGGCACCGATTTGGTCGAGGGGGAGCCACCGCCGGTACCCTGAAGCATTCGCTCGTGAAGCGTCTCGCTTCGTCGCCCGTCGTCGTAATGAAGAGAGCACCGTGGCCGCCGACAAGATCGACACCATCGTCAGCCTGAGCAAGCGCCGTGGCTTCGTATTCCCCTGCAGTGAGATCTACGGCGGCCAGCGTGCCGCCTGGGACTACGGGCCCCTGGGTGTCGAGCTCAAGGAGAACCTCAAGCGCCAGTGGTGGCGCTACATGGTGACGTCCCGCGAGGACGTGGTCGGCATCGACTCGTCCGTGATCCTGGCGCCCGAGGTCTGGGTCGCCTCCGGTCACGTCGCCACCTTCACGGACCCGCTGACGGAGTGCACCTCCTGCCACAAGCGGTTCCGCGCCGACCACCTGGAAGAGGCCTACGAGGAGAAGAAGGGCCGCGCCCCGGAGAACGGCCTCGCGGACGTCAACTGCCCCAACTGCGGTAACAAGGGCCAGTTCACCGAGCCCAAGCAGTTCTCGGGCCTGCTCTCCACCCACCTCGGCCCCACCCAGGACTCCGGCTCCGTCGCCTACCTGCGCCCCGAGACCGCGCAGGGCATCTTCACCAACTTCGCCCAGGTGCAGACCACCTCGCGCCGCAAGCCGCCGTTCGGCATCGCCCAGATGGGCAAGTCGTTCCGCAACGAGATCACGCCGGGCAACTTCATCTTCCGCACCCGCGAGTTCGAGCAGATGGAGATGGAGTTCTTCGTCAAGCCGGGTGAGGACGAGAAGTGGCAGGAGTACTGGATGGAGCAGCGCTGGAACTGGTACACGGGACTCGGCCTGCGTGAGGAGAACATGCGCTGGTACGACCACCCGCAGGAGAAGCTCTCCCACTACTCCAAGCGCACCGCGGACATCGAGTACCGTTTCCAGTTCGGCGGCAGCGAGTGGGGCGAGCTGGAAGGTGTCGCCAACCGCACCGACTACGACCTCTCCTCCCACGCCAAGGCCTCCGGCCAGGACCTGTCGTACTTCGACCAGGAGGCCGGCGAGCGCTGGACGCCGTACGTCATCGAGCCGGCGGCCGGTGTCGGCCGGGCGATGCTCGCCTTCCTGCTCGACGCCTACGTCGAGGACGAGGCGCCCAACGCCAAGGGCAAGATGGAGAAGCGCACGGTGCTGCGCCTGGACCACCGCCTGGCCCCGGTGAAGGTCGCGGTGCTGCCCCTGTCGCGCAACCCGGAGCTGTCGCCCAAGGCCAAGGGCCTGGCCCAGGCCCTGCGCCAGAACTGGAACATCGAGTTCGACGACGCCGGCGCCATCGGCCGCCGCTACCGCCGCCAGGACGAGATCGGCACGCCGTACTGCGTCACGGTCGACTTCGACACCCTCGAGGACAACGCGGTCACCGTCCGCGAGCGCGACACCATGAAGCAGGAGCGCGTCTCCCTCGACCAGATCGAGGGCTACCTGGCCGGCCGCCTCGTCGGCTGCTGACCCGGTAACCCCCGGCAGTACCTCAGAGCGCCGGACGGCCGCCGAGTCCTCACTCGGCGGCCGTCCGGCGTTCGCCGTTCCTCAACGGCCTTGCAGGGCCTTCACGTTGTCACCGAAGGTCCAGTTCTTCGACCCGTCCCAGTTGATCGACCAGGTCATCAGGCCCTTCAGGCTCGTGCCGTAGTGGCGCCAGGCCTCGGAGACCAGCGCGGGCGCCATGTGGCCGCCGCCGGCGCCGGGCTGGGCGGGCAGGCCCGGGACCTGCTTGTCGTAGGGGACCTTGATCGTCGTGCCCTGGATCACCAGGCCCTTGGCGAGGCAGTCGGTCTGGGCGGTGAAGCCGGCCACGGTGCCCGCCTGGTAGGAGTCGCCGGAGCAGCCGTACATGCTGCCGTTGTAGTACTGCATGTTCAGCCACCACAGGCGGCCGTTGTCGGCGTACTTCTTGATGATCGGCAGGTACGCGCCCCAGATCGAGCCGTAGGCGACGCTGCCGCCGGTGACGTAGGCGGTCTCCGGGGCCATGGTCAGGCCGAAGTTCGACGGCATCTGCGCGAGCACTCCGTCGATGATCCGGACCAGGTTGGCCTGGGACGGGGAGAGCTGGTTGATGTTTCCGCTGCCCGTCAGGCCCGTCTCGATGTCGATGTCGATGCCGTCGAAGTTGTACTTCTTCAGGATGGGCACGATCGTCGCGACGAACCGGTCCGCCACGGTGGACGAGTTGAGGTCGATACCGGCCGTCGCGCCGCCGATGGACAGCAGGATCGTCTGCCCGGACGCCTTGGCCGCGCACATCTCCGCCGGCGTCGCCACCTTCACGCCCGCGTCCATGCCGTCCTGCCACAGGGCCGTTCCGTCGGAGCGGATGACCGGGAAGGCCGCGTTGATCACGTTGTAGCCGTGCGCGGCGATGCGCGAGTCGGTGATCGGCGTCCAGCCGAAGGGCGGGTGGACGCCGTTGGCGGAGCCGTCCCAGTTCTCCCAGTAGCCCTGGAGCACCTTGCCGGCGGGCCTGGACTTCACGGCGCACGTGTCGGCGGTGGGGGCGGCCGAGGCGGTGGGGGCCAGGGCGACGGAGAGCTGGGTGAGGCAGGCGGCCGCGAGGGCGGCGGCGAGCAGACGCAGTCTGCGGCGGATCATGCGGAGCCTCCCGGTGGGGGTGCGGTGAGGTGTCGTAGGCATGACAGTGCTCGTGGTCCAGACCTTTCGTCAATAGGTCTGGACCAAATCGCACGGTCGGTGGCTGTGCGCCGACCTGGGGGTTTGGAGTGACAACTGACAGATATTGAAATCTGTCAGTTGTCATGCCAGGCTGGTCGTGGGTACCCGTTCAATCCGCCCTCCGAGCCTCCCAAGGAGCCCTCATGGACACCCGCCACCTCGGAACCACCGGCCCCCAGGTCTCCGCCCTCGGCCTCGGCTGCATGGGCATGTCCGCGCTGTACGGCGAGGCGGACCGGACCGAGTCGATCGCCACCGTGCACGCCGCCCTCGAAGCGGGCGTGACCCTGCTCGACACCGGCGACTTCTACGCCATGGGCCACAATGAGATGCTGGTCGGCGAGGCCCTGCGCACCGCTCCCGCGGCCCGCCGCGAACAGGCCCTGCTCAGCGTGAAGTTCGGCGCCCTGCGCGACCCGGACGGCAACTGGTCCGGCTACGACGGCCGGCCGGCCGCCGTGAAGAACTTCGCCGCCTACTCCCTCCAGCGTCTCGGCGTCGACCACATCGGCGTCTACCGGATCGCCCGGGTCGACCCGGACGTGCCGATCGAGGAGACGGTCGGCGCCATCGCAGAACTCGTCGAGAAGGGACACGTCCGGCACATCGGCCTCAGCGAGGTCGGCGCCGAGACGATCCGCCGGGCCGCCGCCACCGCGCCGATCTCGGACCTCCAGATCGAGTACTCGCTCGTCTCCCGCGGCATCGAGGACCGGATCCTGCCCACCACCCGCGAACTCGGCATCGCCGTCACGGCCTACGGGGTGCTCTCGCGCGGTCTGATCTCCGGGCACTTCGGCCGCGACCGCAAGCTCGCCGCGAACGACTTCCGGGCCCACTCGCCGCGCTTCCAGGGCGAGAACCTCCAGCACAACCTGGACCTCGTCGAGGCCCTGCGCAAGATCGCCGAGGGCAAGGGCGTCACGGTCGCGCAGACCGCCATCGCCTGGGTGCTGTCCCGCGGTGAGGACATCGTTCCGCTGATCGGCGCCCGCACCCGGGAGCGGCTGGCGGAGGCACTGGGCGCGACGGCCGTCACGCTGGACGAGGCCGACCTGGCGGCCATCGAGGAGGCCGTCCCGGCGGACGCCGTCGTGGGCGCGCGCTACCCCGAGGCGCAGATGGCCCACCTGGACAGCGAACGCTGACCCGGGCGCCGGGTACGGTCTAGGGCATGCCACCCAGCACCGAGACCCTGACCGCCGAGCGCATCCTCGAGGCCACCGAGGAGGTGCTGCGCCGCCACGGGCCGGCCAAGGCCACCGTGGTGGACGTGGCCCGCGCGCTCGGTGTCAGCCACGGCAGCGTCTACCGGCACTTCCGTACGAAGGCCGCGCTGCGCGAGGCGGTGACCAAGCGGTGGCTGGACCGCACGTCCGAGGCCCTCGCTGGCATCGCCGCCGATCAGCGGGACCCGGAGGACCGGCTGCGCGACTGGCTGCGGGAACTGTTCGAGGCCAAGCGCCGCAAGGCGGGCGACGACCCCGAGCTGTTCGCCACGTACTCGGTGCTCACCGACGAGAACGGCGCGGCGGTCGGCGAGCACATCGACGACCTGACCGCCCAGCTCACCCGGATCGTCCGGGACGGCGTCACGGCCGGTGTCTTCACGGCCGCCGACCCGGCCGTCGGGGCCCGGGCCCTGTTTCATGCCACCGGCCGCTTCCACGACCCGGGTCATGCCCAGGAGTGGAAGCGGCCGGCGATCGAGGAGGAGTTCGAGGCGGTGCTCGAACTGGTGCTGGGCGGGCTACGAGCCCGTCAGCACCCTGTCACCTCCCGGGTCAGGTCACGTCAACGGTGACCGTCGCGGAGCGCGTGTTGCCGTGCACCACCCGCAGTTCCTGCTTGCCCTTGACCGCGAGCTTCGTGGACACCGTGTAGGTGTCGCCCTTCTTGACCACGGTGGTCGCGCGCAGCGTGGTCCACCTGCCGTTGCTCAGGTGCTGGACGGTCAGCCTGGTGCCGGCCGCCAGGTGCGCGGTGCGGCCGGTGAGCGTGATGCTCTCCCCGGCCCTGACCGAGCGGTGGCTGGCCCTGACCGTGATCGACTCGGCCGCCCTGGTGGGCATGGCGGTGTGCGTCCGGGTGGGCATCGGGCTCGGACGGGGCGCTGCGAAGGCTCCGGCGGAGCCGGCCGACACCAGCGCGGCGGACAGAGCGCCCACGGCGACTCCACGGACACAGCGGCTGCGCAGTGTGAGATGCATGGTGGTCTCCCGTTGATGGTTCCCCCCTGCGTCGCGCATGATCCGAAGGGCTCATCGCGCTCATCCAGATTTGCCGCGGATCGCCCGCGCGGCGACTCGGGAGGAGTAACGCGGGCTGTGAGCGAGCGGCACTTTGATGAGAAGCCGCAGCTCAGCGGCCATGATCTCGCTTACCTCTTTCTTACCAAGTGCCCCGGCGGCATCCCGTCCGAAACCGGTGCTCACCGGACGGAATCACTCGTACGCGATCGGTGAGCAGCCCCGGATTCCTCTGCGTGGCTGCCCGACTCCGTTCCGCGAGGCCTCGGCCGGCCGCCAGGAGGGCTTCGTGTGCGGCCCGGGACACCGGTCGCCGGACTCCTTCCGCGCTGCCCGGGCCCGGTCGCCGGACTTCCCTCTGTGGGTCGGGGATCCCCGGGCGCTCAGGCGCCGATGCCCGCCGCCTGCCGTACCTCGTGCTCCTGGAGCCGCTCGGCCGTGCGCTCGGCGGTCCCCCTGGCCCACCGGCCGCTGGTGACCGCGCCCAGTGCCAGCACCGCGGCACCGCACACCACCAGCACCCACCATCCGTACCTGGCCGCCGGAACGAACGCGTCCCGGTAGGACGAGGAGCCGACCCCGGCTGCCAGCAGCGCGCCGACCACCGCGACCCCGAGGGTCTGCCCGAGCTGGCGGCTGGTGGAGGCGACCGCGGCGGCCACCCCGGCCTGGGCGCGCGGCATCCCGGAGACGGCCGTGTTGGTGATCGGCGCGTTGACGAAGCCGAAGCCGACGCCGAACAGGACGTACCCGATGACGAGGGTGAGGTCGGAGGTCTCCGCCTCGAACGCGGCGAACAGCACCGCGCTCACCGTCATGGCCGTTCCGGCGATCAGCAGGGGCAGCCGCGGCCCCCGGGTGCCGAGCAGCCGCCCGGACAGTGGCGCGCACAGGAAGGTCGGTGCCGCCATCGGCAGCATCCACAGGCCGGCGTGCAGGGCGTCGAGGCCCCGCACGTTCTGGAGGTAGAGCGTGGACAGGAACAGGAAGCCGCCGAGTGCCGCGAACGCGCTGATCGCGATGACGGTGGCCCCGCTGAACGGCGCCGAACGGAAGAAGCGCAGGTCGACGAGGGGTTCGGCGCGGCGCGGCTCGTACCACAGGAGGCCGAGCAGGGCCGCGAGCGCGACGACGGCGAAGGGCAGGATCGCGGCGAGTCCGGAGACCGGGGCCTCGATGATCGCGTACGTCAGTGCGCCGAACAGGGCGATGACCAGGATCTGGCCGACCGGATCGGGCCTTCGGGCCTTCGGTGCGCGGGACTCGGGGACGAAACGCGCGGTGAGCAGCAGGGCGGCCAGGGCCACCGGCAGGTTGATCCAGAAGATCGAGCGCCAGCCCACCGACTCCACCAGCAGACCGCCGACGAGCGGGCCGGCGGCCATGGATATGCCGACCACCGCGCCCCAGGCCCCGATCGCGCGGGCGCGCTCGCGCGGGTCGGTGAAGGTGTTGGTGATGATCGACATGGCGACCGGGTTGAGCATCGAGCCGCCGACCGCCTGCAGCATGCGGAACACGATCAGCAGTTCCAGGTCGGGCGCGAGGGAGCACAGCAGCGAGCCGATGCCGAAGACGACCAGCCCCGCCATGAAGACGCGTCTGCGGCCGATCCGGTCGGCCGTGGAACCGGCGAGCATCAGCAGTGAGGCGAGCACCAGCGTGTACGCGTCGATGGTCCACTGGAGGCCGGACGTGCTCGCGTGCAGCTCGCGCTGCATCGAGGGCAGGGCGACGTTCAGAACGGTGTTGTCCAGGCTCACGATCAGCAGGCTCATGCAGCAGATCGCGAGAACCAGGAGCCGTCGTCGATGGGTGAGCTCGGGCATGTGCTCCATGGTACGACTTCGATAGTGCGGTTAACTAATGACCGCTACATGATCTGTGCCGACGCGTGGCGGCCGATACGCGACAATGGGGGAATGCCCACGCCCGAGTCCCCCCTCCAGATCGGCCCGCACACCGTCCAGCCGCCCGTGGTGCTGGCCCCCATGGCCGGTATCACCAACGCGCCCTTCCGCACCCTGTGCCGGGAGTTCAGCCAGGGCAAGGGCCTGTACGTCAGCGAGATGATCACGACCCGGGCGCTGGTCGAGCGCAACGACAAGACCATGCAGCTCATCAGGTTCGACGCGAGCGAGCGCCCGCGCTCGATCCAGCTGTACGGCGTGGACCCGGCCACCGTCGGCAAGGCCGTCCGCATGATCGCGGAGGAGGACCTCGCCGACCACATCGACCTCAACTTCGGCTGCCCGGTGCCCAAGGTGACCCGCAAGGGCGGCGGCTCGGCCCTCCCCTACAAGCGCAACCTGCTCCGGGCGATCCTGCGCGAGGCGGTCAGCGGGGCCGGCGACCTGCCGGTCACGATGAAGATGCGCAAGGGCATCGACGACGACCACATCACCTACCTGGACGCCGGAAGGATCGCGGTCGAGGAGGGCGTGACGGCGATCGCGCTGCACGGCCGCACGGCCGCCCAGCACTACGGCGGCACGGCGGACTGGGACGCCATCGCGCGCCTGAAGGAGCACGTGCCCGAGATCCCGGTGCTCGGAAACGGCGACATCTGGTCGGCCGAGGACGCGCTGCGGATGGTGCGGGAGACCGGCTGCGACGGTGTGGTCGTGGGCCGCGGCTGCCTGGGCCGGCCGTGGCTGTTCGCCGACCTGGTGGCGGCGTTCGAGGGGCGGGTCCAGGACCTGGCCCGGCCGTCCCTGCGCGAGGTCGCCGACGTCATGGTCCGGCACGCCACGCTGCTCGGCGAGTGGATCGGCGACGAGTCGCGCGGTGTGATCGACTTCCGCAAGCACGTCGCCTGGTACCTGAAGGGCTTCGCGGTCGGCTCCGAGATGCGCAAGCGGCTGGCGGTCACCTCCTCGCTGGAGGCACTGCGCGCCGGCCTCGACGAGCTGGACCTCGACCAGCCCTGGCCGGCCGGCGCCGACGGGCCCCGCGGCCGTACCTCCGGCAACAACCGGGTGGTACTGCCGGACGGCTGGCTGAAGGACCCCTACGACTGCGCGGGCGTCGGCGAGGACGCCGAACTGGACACCTCGGGCGGCTGAGGCGTTCCGGCTCCCGCGCCGACGGCGGGCCGGGAACGGACCCCGCCCGCCGTCGGCCCGACGGTCAGCCCTTCGACGGGTGCGGTGTGGAGCCGTACGCCGTCAGGAAGCGGTCGCGGAAGTCGCTCATCTTCCACACCGGGGCGTCGTGGTCGGGGCGCAGGCCCTCCGTCCAGCCCCAGTCGGCGATCTTGTCCAGGACCTTCGGGTCCTTCGCGATGATCGAGCAGGGCACGTCACGGCTGGCGTGGTCGCCGCTGACCCGGGCGTTGGGCTGGTGGTCGCCGAGGACCACGAGCACGGTGTCGTCCTTGCCGTAGCGCTCCATCCACTGGGTGAGCGCGGTCAGCGAGTACTCGACCGACTTCCCGTATTCCTCGCTGGAGCGGGTGGAGCTGGTGAGGACGTCGGCCGGCCTGTTGCCGGCCGCCTCGATGCCCTTGTAGACCGAGCCGTCGCCGAGCTGGTCCCAGTCGACCATCTCCGGCACCGGCGCCCAGGGCTGGTGGCTGGAGGTCAGGATGACGAACGAGGTCAGCGGCTTGTCGCGCTTCTTGCCGTGCTCCAGACGCTGGAAGGCCTCCAGCGCGTACTGGTCGGGCATGGTCGACCAGCTGAACTTGGGCCCCTCGTAGCCCATCTGGAAGGCGTTGTAGACCTTGTCCAGGCCGTACCACTTCGATTCCGGCCAGCCCTTCTGCACGCCCGGCATGACGCCGACCGTGTCCCAGGCCCCGGTCTTCTTGAACGCCTCGGTCAGGGTCAGGTGGTCGCCGGAGGTCACCGTGCGGTAGCGGTTCTGGTTGTCGACCCACAGGCCCGACATGAACGTGGAGTGGCCGAGCCAGCTGCCACCGCCGTACGTCGCCGACGTCAGCCAGCCGGTCCTGGCATGGAAGCCCGCGTCGGCGAGGGCCCGCGTGCTGGTTTCGAGGGTCTTGTTGACGCCCGGCGCCGGGATCGGGTCCTCGATCGCGCTGCGGCCGTAGCTCTCGATGAACGTGAAGATCATGTCCTTGCCGCGCAGGTCCGGTACGAGCTCGCCGGCCGGGGTCCCGCCGAACTGGTCGGCCTCCGCCGTCCTCGCGAAGTCCCGCTCGTCCCGGATCGTGGTGCGCAGCGCCTGGTCGTGGTACTTGACCATGGCGACCGTGTGCTGGGAGGCCACCGGGACGCCGGAGATCTGGATGTCCAGGGCCATGCACGTCATCCACACCACGCTGGCGAACAGCAGTCCGCGCGTCGAGCGGGCCTTGTCGCGGGCCAGGAGGTCACCGAGGCGCACGACCGCGAGGGCCATCACGGCGAGCACCGCCAGGACGAGGAGGACGACCCCGGCGGCGGCGAGCAGCGCCGCGGTCCCGCCGAGGGTGTCCGCGAGGTACGACTGCGCGTCGTCCAGCAGCTCCCAGTCGAGGACCACGTTGAAGCTGCGGCCCAGGTACTGGTTGAACTCGATGTCCGTCAGGTTCAGCACGGTCAGCACGCCGAGCGCCAGCCCGCCGAGCACCGCCACGGCCACCCGCGGCCGACGCGGCAGCACGAGCAGCACGGCCCCCAGGAGCAGCGCCTCCACCGGCAGCCGCGTGAACGCCGCGACCTGGAACTGCGCCTCCTTGTTCGGCAGCAGAAGCGCGGCGGCGACGAGCAGGAGCGCGAGCAGGGTGACCCCGTGGGACACCCGGCGCGCGGCCACGGGATGCGCCCCCCGCCAACTGCGCCAGCCCTTGCGAAGCTGCCAGGGCCGTATCGCCGTGGCCTTGGCGGGCTCGTCGGCCTGGTCGCGCTCGGCGGGGGGCTCGGTGGGCTGGGCGCCCTGGGCGGTGGGCTCGTCGGGTTCGGCGGCGGCCTTGGCGGGCTCGTCGGCCTGGTCGTGCTCGGCGGGGGGCTCGGTGGGCTGGTCGCTCTTGGCGGCGCGCTCGCCGGTGTCGTCGGTCTTGGCGTCGGGTTCGGCGGCGGGTTTGGCGGCGGTCTCGGCAGGCTCGGCGGCGGCCTCGTTGGTCTTGGAGGCGGGCTCGGCGCCCTCGTCGCGTTCGGCGGCCTGGTCGCCCTTGGCGGCGCGCTCGTCGGTCTCGGCGGCGGCCTCGCTGGAGGCTTCGGCGTCGGCGGTGGCGGCCCCGTCGGCAGCGGGTTTCCCCTCCTCGGTCTCGGACGCCGCCGGGGGCTCGTCGTCCCCGGGAGTCCCCCTGCCGGCGGGCGCGCCTGAGCCCGGCTCGGCGCCCGCGTCCGGCTCGCCAGCGCCCTCGGACTCCGCGCCCACGCCGGGCTCCGCCGGGTGCGAAGCGGCGGCCTCGCTCCCGCCCCCCTGCGACGCCGGTTCTCCGGCCGGGTCCGATGGTGTGCCCGAGTCCGATGGTGCACCCGATGACTGGCGTGTATCCGTGTGCTGAGGCACCCGAAGGTCCTTCCGTGCGCGGCGTCGCTGAGGAGGCGGGCCACGCGGGGGCCCGCCGCACACCCGTACGGCCAGGCCCTCATCCGTGTTCACAGGCGCCGGCAAACACCCGGCAAACGGCTCCCCGGCCACGGGGCCGGAGGTCGTCCGCATGGTGATATTCGAGCGCTTGTGGCAGCGTGATTCTCGCCACCCTTGATAAGGGTTGTGCTCAGATGAGCGGATCTTGAGCGGCTGCACTTCTCCAATGGGTGGCACTCAGTGCCATCCATTGATCGTTCATCGATCGAAAACAGACGTGACGAGAGCCGCTCATGTGAGCGGCTGGACGGGTCTGCGCGCGTTGATTCGTTCAAGAAGTGAAAACATCTGCACCCGACGGCTTGCCAAGCCTTGACTTTCGATCCGCTGGCGGACGACTGGTTACGGGCGCATGACCCACAAGTGGACGTACCCATCGGCCTTTGATCTGGGTATGTTCCTGGCCGTCAGGGCAGCCACCGCGTCCTCGAGGAGTCGAGACCCGTGTCGGAAAACAAAGATCTCCAGGTAGCCGATCGCGGCACCAGTGTTGACGGCGTGAAGTTTGTCTACGACTTCACCGAGGGCAACAAGGACCTCAAGGACCTGCTCGGCGGCAAGGGCGCGAACCTGGCCGAGATGACGAACCTGGGCCTTCCGGTCCCTCCGGGCTTCACGATCACCACCGAGGCCTGCAAGGTCTACCTCGACAGCGGCGAGGAGCCCGCGGCACTCCGTGACGAGGTGAGCGCGCACCTCGACGCGCTCGAGCAGAAGATGGGCAAGAAGCTCGGCCAGCTCGACGACCCCCTGCTGGTCTCCGTCCGCTCCGGCGCGAAGTTCTCCATGCCCGGCATGATGGACACCGTCCTGAACATCGGCCTCTCCGACAAGTCCGTGCAGGGCCTGGCCAAGCAGGCCGGCGACGAGCGGTTCGCCTGGGACTCCTACCGCCGCCTCATCCAGATGTTCGGCAAGACCGTGCTCGGCGTGGAGGGCGACCTCTTCGAGGACGCCCTCGACAAGGCCAAGGAGACCAAGAAGGTCACCGTCGACACCGAGCTCGAGGCCGCCGACCTGAAGAAGCTGGTCACCACCTTCAAGAAGATCGTCAAGAAGGAGGCCGGCCGCGACTTCCCGCAGGACCCGCGCGAGCAGATGGACCTCGCCATCAAGGCGGTCTTCGACTCCTGGAACGGCGAGCGCGCCAAGCTCTACCGCCGTCAGGAGCGCATCCCGCACGACCTCGGCACGGCCGTCAACATCTGCTCCATGGTGTTCGGCAACCTCGGCCCCGACTCGGGCACCGGCGTCGCCTTCACCCGTGACCCCGCCTCCGGGCAGCAGGGCGTCTACGGCGACTACCTGCAGAACGCGCAGGGCGAGGACGTGGTCGCGGGCATCCGCAACACCGTCCCGCTGGCGGAGCTGGAACGGATCGACAAGAAGTCGTACGACCGGCTGATGCAGATCATGGAGACGCTGGAGAACCACTACAAGGATCTCTGCGACATCGAGTTCACCATCGAGCGCGGCCGGCTCTGGATGCTGCAGACCCGCGTCGGCAAGCGCACCGCCGGTGCCGCGTTCCGCATCGCCACCCAGCTCGTCGACCAGGGCCTGATCGACGAGGCCGAGGCCCTGAAGCGGGTCAACGGGGCCCAGCTCGCGCAGCTGATGTTCCCGCGGTTCGACGAGGAGGCCAAGGTCGAGCAGGTCGCCCGCGGCATCGCCGCCTCCCCGGGCGCGGCGGTCGGCAAGGCGGTCTTCGACTCGTACACCGCCGTCAAGTGGTCCCGCTCGGGCGAGAAGGTCATCCTGGTCCGCCGGGAGACCAACCCCGACGACCTGGACGGCATGATCGCGGCCGAGGGCATCCTGACCTCCCGCGGCGGCAAGACCTCCCACGCGGCCGTCGTCGCCCGGGGCATGGGCAAGACGTGCGTCTGCGGCGCGGAGGACCTGGAGGTCGACACCAAGCGCCGCCGGATGACGGTCCCCGGCGGGCACGTCGTCGAGGAGGGCGACGTGATCTCCATCGACGGCTCCACGGGCAAGGTGTACCTGGGCGAGGTCCCGGTCGTCCCGCCCCCGGTCGTCGAGTACTTCGAGGGCCGGATGCACCCGGGCGCCGACGACGCGGACGAACTCGTCGAGGCGGTCCACCGGATGATGGCCTTCGCCGACCGCAAGCGCCGCCTGCGGGTGCGCGCCAACGCCGACAACGCCGAGGACGCGCTGCGTGCCCGCCGCTTCGGCGCCCAGGGCATCGGTCTGTGCCGCACCGAGCACATGTTCCTCGGCGACCGCCGCGAGCTGGTGGAGCGGCTGATCCTGGCGGACACCCAGGCCGAGCGCGAGGAGTCCCTCAAGCAGCTCCTGCCGCTCCAGAAGCAGGACTTCGTGGAGCTGTTCGAGGCCATGGACGGCCTGCCGGTCACGGTCCGCCTGCTCGACCCGCCGCTGCACGAGTTCCTGCCCGACATCACCGAGCTGTCGGTGCGCGTGGCTCTCGCCGAGTCCCGGCAGGAGCCGCACGAGAACGAGCTGCGCCTGCTCCAGGCCGTGCACCGCCTGCACGAGCAGAACCCGATGCTCGGACTGCGCGGCGTACGCCTCGGACTGGTCATCCCCGGCCTGTTCACCATGCAGGTCCGCGCCATCGCCGAGGCCGCCGCCGAGCGCAGGGCCGCCAAGGGCGACCCGCGCGCCGAGATCATGATCCCGCTGGTGGGCACCGTCCAGGAGCTGGAGATCGTCCGCGAGGAGGCCGACCAGGTCATCGCCGAGGTCGAGGAGGCGACCGGCACACGGCTCAAGCTCGCGATCGGCACGATGATCGAGCTGCCGCGGGCCGCGCTGACCGCCGGCCAGATCGCCGAGGCCGCCCAGTTCTTCTCCTTCGGCACGAACGACCTGACCCAGACGGTGTGGGGCTTCAGCCGCGACGACGTCGAGGCGTCGTTCTTCACCGCCTACCTGGAGAAGGGCATCTTCGGGGTGTCGCCGTTCGAGACGATCGACCGGGACGGCGTCGGCTCCCTGGTGAAGTCCGCCGTCCAGGCCGGCCGGGCCACCCGCCCGGACCTCAAGCTCGGCGTCTGCGGCGAGCACGGCGGCGACCCCGAGTCCGTGCACTTCTTCCACGAGGTGGGCCTGGACTACGTCTCCTGCTCCCCCTTCCGCATCCCGGTGGCACGCCTGGAGGCCGGCCGGGCCTCGGTCGAGGCGGAGGGCAGCGACCACCGGTAACAGACCCCGGAGTCCTCGTCGTGGTCCCCGACCCTCACTACCGATTACGACGAGGACTCCGGTCCATAAAGAGGAGGGGCGGCGTCCCGTGCGGGGACGCCGCCCCTTTCCCACGTCACAGCACACGGCAGCGCGCACGGCCCGTGGACCTCAAAAGTCCCTCAGATACGTGGACTGCCCACGCATCCCTGCCTAGGGTCGCGATCATGCCCGACATATCGCTGACCGTGGTCGTCCTCCTGTGCCTCGCCGCCTTCGCGGCCGGGTGGATCGACGCCGTGGTCGGCGGGGGTGGTCTCCTGCTGCTGCCGGCGCTGCTGCTGGGACTGCCCGGCGGCACCCCGGCCGCCGCCGCGCTCGGCACCAACAAGGCGGTCGCCATCGTCGGCACGACCGGCGCGGCCGTCACCTACGTCCGCCGGGCACCCGTGGACGTCCGCACCGCCGTCCGCATCGGGCTGGCCGCGCTCGCCGGGTCCTCCGCCGGGGCGTTCTTCGCGGCCGGGATGAGCACCGAGGTGCTCAAGCCAGTGATCATGGTGGTGCTGCTCGGCGTGGGAACCTTCGTGATCCTGCGCCCCTCGTTCGGCACCGCCCCGTCGTCCGGTCCGGCCACTCGCCGCCGGATCCTCGCGGCGATCGGCCTCGCGGGCCTCGGTATCGGCTTCTACGACGGACTCATCGGCCCCGGCACCGGCACGTTCCTCGTCCTGGCCCTGACCGCCGTGCTCCACCTGGATCTGGTGACCGCCTCCGCCACCGCGAAGATCGTCAACTGCTGCACCAACGCGGGAGCCCTGGCCACCTTCGCCTGGCAGGGCGCCATCCTGTGGCAACTGGCGGCGGTGCTGGCCGTGTTCAACCTGGCGGGTGGCGCGCTGGGCGCCCACACCGCGTTGAAGAAGGGCAGCGGCTTCGTCCGGATCGTGCTGCTGACGGTGGTGTTCGCCCTGGTGGCGAACATGGCCTACCAGCAATGGGTGGCGTAGGCGGCGCCGCAGCGGCGGGCGCTGGAGTCGATGTGTACTACGCTCGGTACATGACTCTCAAGCGGACCAATGTGTATGCCGACGCCGAGGATCTGGCGATCATCAAGGAAGCCGCGGAGCGGAAAGGGATCTCCGAGGCGGAGATAATCCGTCGGGCGATCCATCTCGCCGCGCTGTCGGAGCGCACCTGGGACGAGCCGTTCGTGACGCGCAAGTTCCGAAGTGGCGGCGCGCCGATCGACAAGCAGGCGGTTCGGGACGCTGTCGCCGAGGGAGTTGTGCGCAGGCGGGAAAGGGACGCTGAAGCGTGATCGTCGTCGCTGACACCTGCGCTGTTCTCGCCGCCTACGACGAGGACAACCCGGACTCGGACGGCTGTGCGCACGCACTGGGCGCGGCGGGCCTCGTTGTGGTGTCACCACTCGTCGTGGCCGAACTCGACCACATGGGGACCCGCCTCTTCGGCAGAGCCGCCGCGCGCAGCATCCTCGCCGATCTGCGCAGCCGAGCCAGGATCCTGCGTGCCGTGGTCCCCGAGGTCGGGCCGGAAGTCCTCGACCGGGCGGAGGTAATCCGGGACCGCTACTGCGATCTCGACCTCGATCTCGCCGACGCGGTGAACGTCGTCCTCGCCGATGTCTACTCCACCGAGATGATCCTGACCACGGATCGGAGGGACTTCCGCGCAGTGCGGCCGCTCGGCAAGTTCAAGGCGTTCAAGCTGCTGCCCGACGATGCCTGAGCGGTCTTCGGCGGTCAGGGGCCGAGGCGTGGCCCAGTACGCGGCCACCCGTACCGGGTCGTGTCCGGAAACCGTCCTGAGGGCGACGGTTCAGTGGCTGCCGGTCAGGTGGGCGAAGACGACCACGTTGCCCTTGTACCCCGTGGTCCTCGAATAGCCGCCGCCGCAGGTGATGACGCGCAGTTCCGGGCGCTTGGCGACGCCGTAGACCTTCTCGTCGGGGAAGTCCCTGGCCTCGTAGACCTCGATGGCGTCCACGGTGAAGACGGCGATCCCGCCGTCGCGGCGGTCCACCTCGATGGTGCTGCCCTTCTTCAGGGCGCCGAGGTTGTAGAAGACGGCGGGTCCCTGGGCGTTGTCGACATGGCCGGCGACGATCGCGGTGCCCCGCTCGCCGGGGGTGGTGCCCGCCTCGTACCAGCCGGCCAGGTTCTTGTCGCCGGCGGGCGGGACGTCGAGGCTGCCGGACTTCGTCAGACCGAGGCCGGTCAGCGGGGCGTCGATCCGGATGGACGGGATGCGGATTCGCATGGGCGGGGACGGCGGCAGCGCGGGGGCGGCGCGCGCTTCCTCACCGGGGTCGAACACGCCCTGAGCCGCACCGGGCTGGGGCGGGGCGTGCGTCTCGGCGCCGCTGTACAGCAGCCACACGCCGGAGCAGAAGGCGACCACGGTGACGGTCGCTATCGCGGTGTTGCCTATGCGCATGGGGACGACCCTTCTCGGAACCCCGCGGGCTTCCTTCCGGCCCCCTTCAGGCCCCTTCCGGGGCCCCTCCCGGACTCGGTGCCCCGCACCCCCCTCCGGGGCGCGAGGGGCGTCGCACCCGGAGGGGGGAGGGGACGTGCGGTACTGGCGGACGGACAGCGGAGGGTGTCCGTCAGATCCCGTCGCCTCTCGCCCGGCGATGCAGGAGCCAGGTACCGCCCGCGGCGGCGACGGCGAGAGCCGCCACACCGGCCGCGGTCCGCACGGGGTCGCGGCCCAGCCCGCCGCCGACCCCCGTCTTCACACTTCCCCGGGGCTCCACCTGCCCCTGCGCGGCCATCAGCGTGACGATCAGGTCGCCCTTGACCTCCCGGTCGCCGTCGGCGCACTGCGCGACGATCTCGTACGTCCCCGGCTGTGCACTGTCCGGCACGCGGAACCGCCCGACCGCCTCGCCCTCGTGCGAGCCGGGCGCCAGAGTGAAGGGCCCCGCGCCGACCGCGCTGGCGTCGCCCGCCGCGGCCGCCTTCTTGCCGCACCCCTTGGTGTTCACGGTGACCTGACCGCCCGGCTCGACCGAGTACGGGGACACCTCCAGACTGCCGCTGGCCGCGCCGTACACGGGCGCGGCCAGACCGCCCACGGCGGCCACGGCGGCCACGGCGAGCACAGCCCCGGCCACGGCCCTGGCCGGCGGACGGGCGGCGGTACGTCGCATCGGTGCTCCTCCGGGCTCGCTCCACGGCGGCACGACCCGAGACCTGTATGTGCCGGCATCGGTCGTGCCCTTGCCCTTCCGAGATAAAGCGCACGCGGGCGCCGCCGCTCCCTGAGGGCACGTCAGAAATACGGTGAACGGGTGCCGGTCACCCGCCCCGGACCGCCCCCAGGAGCGGGCGTTTGGCCAGGTCAAGCCCAACCTGCTGACGACACGTCGGAGACCACCCGGAAGGGGGCGCGGCGCGGGGGTGAACGGGTTGCCCGTCACTGCGAAGCCCGGGGAGACTGCGTGTGACCGGGTGCGCGGGGTTCGGGGAAGGTCCCGTGTGCGTGTGCCATGACGTGGCACCCGCTGGCGCGCGGCGCCTACCGTGGACCCATGACGACCCAGCCCGAGATCACTGAGTGCGACCTGCGCACGAGATCCGAAGAGATCATGGATGCCGTCCAGGGTGGTCAGTCCTTCACCGTCACCCGGGACGGGCACCGCATCGGAGAGCTGATCCCGCTGCGGCGCCGCCGACGGTTCGTTCCGCGCGACGAGTTCGCCGCCATGTCCCGGAGCGCCCCCGACATCTCCGTGGACGCCTTCCGTGTCGACCAGGACGCCACCGTCGAGCAGGAGCCGCACGACCCCTATGGCTGGTGAGGGCCGCACCGCCGAGCACGCCGCGCGCGCCCGGCAGGACGGATGTCCTCCAGCGCGCCGAGAACGAGTTCGATCCCATTCCCTTCGACGTGGAGGCGGCCCGCGTCTACGGCCGGGTCTGCGCGGCCGTCGTCAGTTCGGGTCGCAGGCCCCGGCGCCGCATCGCGGACCTGATGATCGCCTCGATCGCCATCGCCGAGAACCTGCCCCTCTTCACCACCCACCCGGATGACTTCAAGGGCCTGGACGATCTGCTCACCATCGTCCCTGTCACCCGTCCCCTGGTGCTCCACGACCGGTAGGCGCCAGACTTCGACGGTGCGTGATCATCTGGATGTACCGACGGGTCTGTGGCTGCGCCGCTGGTCGAACGGGGACGTGCGGGCGGTGGCGAGCCGGTTCGGCCTTCGCGTTCGCCCCACAGACGCGGACCCCGGCCGTGGGGCCGCAGCACGCGAAGCGCCTCGCGGTGAAGCGTCGCGACATCCGCAGGGCTCAAGCCGCCGACGAGGACGAGCTCGCGGACGGGGTCGTCAGCCGCCTGGCTGGTCACAGGTGCCTTCTCGCACGGTCCGCTCGAAGGCCGTCCAGGCGGCCGGGGTGACGTGGAGCGAGGGGCCGGTGCGGTGCTTGGAGTCCCGTATGGCGATGGTGGTGGGGATGTTGGTGGCCACCTCGACGCACTCGGCTTCGGGATCGCTGTAGCTGGACTTGCGGTATCTGAAGGCGGGCATGCTTCAAAGTTCCTTCCGCAGCTTGTGGAGGAACGAGACGGATTCCCGCTCGTCGAGGGACTGTTCGGCAACCATGGTGAACAGTTCATCGTAGGCGGCGGCGCCCTCGCCACCCTCTACCCATCGCTGAGCGAAAGGGGCCTCTACATACACGATGTCCATGGCTCCAGGTTCTGCGAACGAAATGATGTTGAACGAGCCGTTCAAGCCGAAGTGGGTGCCCGCGCCGAAGGGGAAGACTCGAATGCTGACGTTCGGGAGGCCGGCCGCTGCTGTCAGGTGGTCGAGCTGGCCGCGAGCTGTTTCTGCGCCGCCGGGCATGTTCCTCAGTACCGCTTCGTAGATCACGGTGTGGAGGAGCAGCGGGGCGTCGCAGGAGAGGCGCTGTTGTCGTGTGATGCGAGCTGTGACGAAGTCCTCGTCGGACTGCTCCCTCATGGCCGGGGTGGTGATGGGGCTCTTCCTCAAGGCGAGTACGTACTGCGGAGTCTGAAGCAGACCCGGAATGAACGCGGGTTGCCAGACCTTGATTGCTGTCGAAGCGTTCTCCAGTGCGACGTATTCCTGCAAGACGCCGTGGATCGGGTAGTCGTCCCACCAGCCCTTGGCCTTGCGGCGCTCGCGGTCAACCCGCGCCAACTCCAGGAGCCCGCCTACGATGCCGGGATCGCGGACTCCGTACAGCTCGCACAGGGCGCGGATGTCGGGGTCACGTACGGGAACCCAGCCGCCCTCCAGCTTTGCGACCTTTGCTGTGGAAGCGGAGAGCACCTTCGCGGCCGCCGGTTGAGTGAGTCCGGCCATGTTGCGGAGTCTGATGAGTTCAGCTCCCAGTCTGCGTCCAAGGACGCTGGACGTGCTGTTCCCCTGCCGTGCCTGACTGACCGTCACTTGGTTTCTCCTTCGGGGCCGCGCGGAGCAAGTTTGCTCGGCGCGGGCGACTGTCGCAACACGATCGGTGGATATCTTCCGGGTAGAGATTGAATGAATCTCCCTCGACTCGTTACGTTCTGTCGCGAACTGCTCGCAGAGTGGCGCCCTTTTGGGCGCCTCCACCCCTGCCCGGAGGTGAGCGACTTGGTCGCCCCCTGCAACCCGCTCCAGTACGACCGGCTCGACTGCACGCCGCTGCCGAGGAGCGTCACCGTCGCCCGGCGACGGGTCCACCGGCTCGTAACGGAGTGGGGTCATCCCGGACTCGCGGACGACGTCGCCCTTCTGGTCTCCGAGCTCGGTGGCAACGCCGTCCTGCACGGATGCCTGCGGGACAGGCTCTTCCGCGTCGAACTCACCCTCACCGAAAGGGCCGTACGCGTCTCCGTCTCCGACCCGAAGGGCGAGGCGCTCCCGGCCCCGCGTGACGCCTCACCGGACGACATGTTCGGGCGCGGGCTGCTCATCGTCCGGGAGGTCGCCGACCGGTGGGGCGTGGAGCGGCTCACCGTCGGAAAGTCCGTGTGGTGCGAACTGGACGTCGCTCGCCGTGCCGTTCGCCCCAGCGGGCCGAGTTCTGCGCCGTGAACCACCAGGCGGCTGATCGGTCCGGTCGCGGCCTGGACGTTCGAGGGAGCGGTCCGTGCGCGGTCGCCGACGCGGTCTGCCGCGAGCAGCAGGAGCGTGCGGCGCGCATCAGCCGTCACTTCGAGCGTGCGCGTGAGTGGGGTGCCGTCGAGGACGCCGAGTGCCTGCACCGGGCGGAGAAGAACAGCCAGTGATCTGCTTGCTCGACACGTCCGGCCTGGTCCGGCTGCTCCGCGATCCAGAACTGCAGGGCCTCGCACCCCGTGAGGGCTAGGATCCGGGGCCATGGCCCTGACTGCGAGTGACGTGGACCGGTTCGAGGCATCCAGGCCGCGTCTGGAGGCCCTCGCCTATCGCCTCCTCGGCTCCGCGAGCGAGGCGGAGGACGCCGTGCAGGACACGTTCCTTCGCTGGCAGGCCGCCGACGTCGGCCGCATCGAGGTTCCCGCGGCGTGGCTGACGAAGGTTCTCACCAACCTGTGCCTCAACCAGCTCACCTCGGCCCGGGCGCGGCGCGAGACCTACGTGGGCCAGTGGCTCCCGGAGCCGCTGCTGGCCGGGGACCCCATGCTCGGCCCGGCCGAAACCGCCGAGCAGCGCGAATCGGTCTCGTACGCGGTCCTGACCCTCCTGGAGCGCCTCACCCCGAGCGAGCGGGCGGTGTACGTGCTGAGGGAGGCCTTCGGATACCCGCACCGGGAGATCGCCCAGATCCTCGACATCACCGAGGCCGCCGGCCAGCAGATCCTCCACCGCGCCAAGAAGCACATCGCGGACGGCAGGGCCCGCGCCGAGATCGACGAGGCCGCCGCCCGGAGGATCGTCGACGAGTTCCTCGCGGCCGCCACCAGCGGCCGGACCGAGCCGCTCGTGCGGCTGCTCACCCAGGACGCCGTCTCGATCGGCGACGGTGGCGGCAAGGTCCCGGCCCGCGCCAAGGCGTTCGAGGGCGCCCTGGCGGTCGCGAAGTTCATGCGGGGCCTGTTCAAGCCCGGCGAGGCCAAGCGCGCCCTGGTCGGCGGTTCACCCGAGGTGTACGCCACGACCGCCAACGGCGGTCCCGCCGTCGTGGCGGTCGTCGACGGCCGGATCGTCGGCGTGATGTGCCTGGAGGTCACCGCCGAGGGCATCGCCGCGTTCCGCAACCAGGTCAACCCCGACAAGCTCGCACGCGCGACCCGGCGGTGGGCGGCCACCGACCACGGCGAACCGCTGCTCAACGCCTTCTGAACCGTTGTGAGGTGCTTCACATCGTGTTGCTGTCAGGAAACGGCGGGCCGCCCGGTTCAAGTGGCGACCCCGATCGGACAGGAGCAACGACATGCAGCACCGCATCATCGTTCTCGGAGCCGGATACACCGGAGCCATCGCGGCCGGCCGTCTCGCCAGGCGGCTGCACCGCGACGACGTCTCCATCACCCTCGTCAACGCCGAGCCCGACTTCGTCGAGCGCGTGCGGATGCACCAGCTCGCGGTCGGCCGGAGCCTCCGGCCCCGGCCCTTCAGCGAGATGTTCGCGGGCACCGGCGTCGAGTTGAAGCTCGCAAGAGTCACCGGCGTCGACGTCGACCGCAGGACCGTCGCCGTCGTCGAAGCGAACGGTGCTGCCGGGGAACTGGAGTACGACACCCTCGTGTACGCCCTCGGCAGCGGCTGGAACGACCAGGGCGTCCCCGGCGCCGCCGAGCACGCCCACGAGATCGCCAGTCGCCCCGGAGCGCTCCGGCTGCGCGAGCGCCTGGCCCGCCTGGACGCCGGACAGTCCGTGGTCGTGGTCGGCGGCGGCCTCACCGGCGTGGAGGCCGTGACCGAGATCGCCGGGGCCCGCCCGGACCTCGACGTCGTCCTCGCCGCCCGCGGCGGCCTCGGCGACTGGCTCTCGCCCGCAGGCCGCCGGCACCTGCGAAAGGTCTTCGGCAAGCTCCGCATCACCGTGCACGAGGACACCGCTGTGACCGGCGTCGAGGCCGACCGCGTCGCCACGGCGGACGGCAGGTCCCTCCCGGCGGCGATCACCGTGTGGACCGCCGGCTTCGCCATTCACCCGGTCGCGAAGGCCACCACCCTGGAGGTCACCGGTACGGGCCGGATCGTGGTCGACGGGACGATGCGCTCGGTCTCGCATCCGGACGTGTACGCCGTCGGCGACGCGGCCATGGCGATGGGCCCCGGCGACAAGCCGCTGCGGATGTCGTGCGCCTCGGGCATCCCCACCGCGTGGCAGGCGGCCGACGCCATCGCGGCCCGCCTGACCGGCGGGAAGCTCCCGAACGTGCCGCTCCGGTACTTCAACCAGTGCGTCTCGCTGGGCCGCGGGGAAGGCCTGATCCAGTACGTCACCGCCGACGACCGTGCCGTCCGGGCGGTCCTGACGGGACGGCTCGCCGCCGTCTACAAGGAATTGGTCTGCAAAGGCGCGGCCTGGGCCGTCGCCAACCCGATGACGGGGCTGCCGTCCCGGCGCCGCCGCGCCGTGCAGGAGCCGGCCCGGGCGGGCTCGGCGGTCAGGGCGTCGGCCTGACCCGCACGGCGGAGCGGGCGCCCTCGTGTCGAGGACGCCCGCTCTGCCCAGGTGCCGGTCCGCCTCAGCTCACGTTTACCGCGGACCAGGCGGCCGCCACCGCGTTGTACTCCGCGCTGCCGGCGCCGTAGAGGTCCTTGGCGGCGTTCAGGGTCGCCGTCCTCGCGCCCGCGTACTTCGTGGAGGACGTCATGTAGACCGTCAGGGCCCGGTACCAGATCTGGCCGAGCTTGTCGCGGCCGATGCCCGTCACCGAGGAGTTGTTGCAGGTGGGGGAGTCGTAGGCGACGCCGTTCACGGTCCTGGCACCGCTGCCCTCGGCGAGCAGGTAGGCGAAGTGGTTGGCGACGCCCGAGGAGTAGTGGACGTCGAGGTTGCCCACCGAACTGCTCCAGCAGTCGGCCGAACTGCCGTCCTTGGAGGGCTTGTCCATGTAGCGCAGGGCCGACTTGCCGAAGCCGGAGCGGACGATCTTCTCGCCGATCAGGTAGTCACCGGGGTCGGCGGGATTGTTCGCGTACCACTCCACCAGCGTGCCCAGGATGTCGGAGGTGGCCTCGTTCAGGCCGCCGGACTCGCCCGAGTACGTCAGTGCCGCCGTCTTCGACGTCACGCCGTGGCTCATCTCGTGCCCGGCCACGTCGAGGGCGACCAGCGGGCCGAAAGTGGTGCCGTCACCGTCGCCGTACGTCATGCAGAAGCAACTGTCGTCCCAGAAGGCGTTGTTGTAGTTGCTTCCGTAGTGGACGCGGTTGTACGAGCCCTTGCCGTCGCCCGCGATGCCGTTGCGGCCGTGGACGTATCTGTAGTAGTCCCAGGTCTCGTTGGTGCCGTACTGCGCGTCGACCGCCGCCGACGCGCGGTCCGCGGTCGTGCCCGTGCCCCAGTGGTTGTCGGCGTCCGTGAACAACGTGGCGGGGGCGCGCTGGAAGCAGATGCCGAAGATGCACAGGTCGGTCTTGTTCTCCGCGTCGCCCGTGTACGTGTTGCCCCGTGTCGGGTCCTTGAGCTGGTACGTCGAGCCCGAGAGCGTGGTCTCCAGCGGCACCGTTCCGCTGTAGAGCGACTGCCCGTCGCCCGCCGCCGTCTCGATGCTGTCCCAGGCGTCGATCTGCGCGCCCGTGCGGGCGTCGGTGAGCACCGTACGGGCCACCGGGTTGCCGAGCGAGTCCAGCCCGACCGCGTTGGTGCGCCAGGCCAGGCGCGGGGCGCCGTGCAGGGCGTCGACGATCAACTCGGGCTTGGCCTTGACCTGTTGCAGCTTCGTGCCCAGGTTCTCCGCGCGCAGCGCGTTCACCGCGAGGTCGGCCGCCTTCGGGGCGGTGAGCTCGGGCGTGGTGCTCGGCAGGGACACCGTGCCCTTCGAGGCCCGGTCGGCGCCGCGGTAGGTGCCGTCCGGAGTGAGATGGACGATGAAGTCACCGCCCAGCACGGGCAGTTGGCGATACGAGCGGTCGTAGCGGACGTGCTGTGCGCCGTTCTTGTCGACGACCACGTCCCGTACGGTGGTCGCCTCGGCGGAAGTGAGGCCCAGGGCCGTGGAGTGGTGGGCGAGCGCCGACTCGGCGTTGTGGATGGCGGTGGCCCGGGTGGGTCTGCCCTCCGCGTGCGCGGCGGGGGAGAGGGCGGCGGCCAGCAGGGTGGCGGTGGTGGCGGCCACACCGGCCGTGGCAAGGCGGGAACCTCGGATGTGCCGTGTCCGACTCATCGGTCTCCTTGAGCGCGGGCGCCCTGGGGGCGCGCGGGGGTGCGCTGGCGTCCCTGAGATTTAAGTGCTCATGACATGTCATGTCCATAGCGCCTCCGGGTGGGCGTGAGGGGAGAGAATCGTTTCCGTGACGACTTCGACCACTCCGACGCCGCCGCCCGCACCGCTCCCGTTCTTCGTCTACGGCACCCTGCGCCCGGGCGAGGGCAACCACGGCCTGCTCCTGCGCGGCCGCACCCGCTCCGAGGAACCCGCCCGGCTGTCCGGCGCGGTGCTCTACGACGGACCCGGCTACCCGTACGCCGTGGAGGAGCCGGGCGGGCTGGTGCGGGGCGACCTGGTCGCCGCCCGGCCGGAGGAGTACGGCGAGGTGCTCACCGCGCTGGACCGGCTGGAGGAGTACGTCGCCGGCGACCCGCACAGCCTCTACGAGCGCATCGAGCGCGAAGTGGTCCGCGAGAGCGACGGAGCGGTCGTGCGCGCCTGGGTCTACGTCGCCGGGCCGTCCGTCACCCGACGGCTGCGCGCCGAGGGCACGCGCATCCAGGGCGGCGACTGGCGCACACGGAACCCGGTCTGACGGGCGGTGACGCGAGCGGGGGCGGCACGTCTGGCGGCAGGCCTGTTCGGGACGGGCTGACACCTGCCCGGCCCGGCTGGGAGCCCGCCGCGGGCGAGCGTCAGGAGATCTCAGCGGGCCTCAGGCGACGGGCGCAGCTGGGCGTCGGCCAGGGCCCGGGTCACGCCGTGCTCCGTGCGGCCCAGGAACTTCGGGTCCGGCTGGAACACCGCCTCCAGGGCCGCCTTGCCGGCCGCGAACACCTCGCGGGTGCCGCCGTAGTACCAGGTGGCGTCGTGCTTGGCATCGACGCCGACACCGTAGGAGTCGATGCCCGCCGCGTCGCACAGCGCGACCGCACGGCGGACGTGGAAACCCTGGGTGACCAGGACCGCCCGGTCCACGCCGAAGATCTTCTTCGCGCGGACGCAGGAGCTCCAGGTGTCGAAGCCGGCGTAGTCGCTCACGATCCGCGTGCCGGGCACGCCCCGCTCGGTCAGGTAGGCGCGCATCGCGTCCGGCTCGTCGTAGTCCTCGCGGCTGTTGTCGCCGGTCACCAGGAGCACCTTGACCCGGCCCTCGTGGTACAGCTTCGCCGCCGCGTCCAGCCGGTGCGCCAGGTACGGCGACGGCTTCCCCTGCCACAGGCCCGCGCCGAAGACGACGGCGACGTCGGTGCGCGGCGCGTCCGCCGTGGTGCGCAGCCGGTCGCCGGCCGTGACGTAGGTCCAGGTCGCCGGGAGCAGTGCCAGTACGCACCCGGCCATCACCACCTGCGTCAGCAGCCGCCGCCCGGCACGGGTGCGCGGCAGGCGCGGACGGATCCACGGCACTCGGCGCGGCGAGCGTGGCTCATGCGTCAGGCGCATCGTTCGATTCCCTCCCCAGGCGCCCCCACGGCCCCCCGAACAGCAAGGACGCACCCCACACCGTCCCGGTTCACTCCCGGCAGCCCATTCTCGCGCCGGCGGACGCGGAACCGGGACCGGGGGTGGGTGCATGTCCGTCCCAGCCCGGCGGCGGGACCGGAGTCCGGTCGGAGCCCGGATGGCGCCGGCTCCCGTCACGGACCGGCCGCCCGGCCCGCAGGCGCGCGGGCGTCTCACCACACGGGCCGCTTGCCACGGCCCGGCGGACAGTCAGGAGTCCAAGGAGACACCCCCGCCCGTCACGGCCCGGCGGGCGGGACCGGGGTCCGGGGCGAGGGCCGCGCTCATCGTGGCCTGGCGGGTGGGACCGGGTGCGGGGCGGGCCCCCGGTAGGTCACGGCCCGGCGGGGGCGTCGGGGCCTGGAGTGGGGCGCATGCCCGTCCCGGCCCGGCGGGCGGCACCGGGGTGCGGGGCGGGGGCTTGGTCCGGCCCGGTCCGGTGGGGAGCCACGGAGTCCGGGAGGGACCCGCGTCCGCCATCCCCCGACGCCAGACGCGCGTGCCGTGGCGAGGGGGACGTGGACGGCGACATCCCCAATGTCCGTGGGTGCGCTTACTGTCGAAGCATGGAAGGGATCGCATCCGAGGCAGCGCGGCCGCGCGGGCACGCCCACCGGTCGTCCGGGAACCATGTGCCGCCGGCCGGTTATGAGGCGTCGGCCGTCGAGCGGTGGGACGCCGAGCCGGACAAGCGGCCGGGGCGCACCGCCTTCCAGCGCGACCGCGCGCGTGTGCTGCACTCCGCCGCCCTCAGACGGCTGGCCGGCAAGACCCAGGTGGTCACGCCGGGCACATACAGCCAGGCCTGGGACGCCAGCCCCCGCACCCGGCTCACCCACTCGCTCGAATGCGCCCAGGTCGGCCGGGAACTGGGCGCCGCCCTCGGTTGCGACCCCGACCTGGTGGAGGCGGCCTGCCTCTCCCACGACCTGGGCCACCCGCCCTTCGGGCACAACGGCGAACAGGCGCTGAACGAGTTCGCGCGGGACTGCGGCGGCTTCGAGGGCAACGCCCAGTCCCTGCGCCTGCTCACCCGCATCGAACCCAAGCGGTTCGTCGTGGACGACGAGACGGGCGAACTCGTCAGCGTCGGCCTCAACCTCACCCGCGCCGCCCTCGACGCCGCCACCAAGTACCCCTGGCCACGCGACGCGCACCCCACCGACCCGGCCTCGCCCAAGTTCGGCGTCTACGAGGACGACCGGCCGGTCTTCGGCTGGGTGCGCAAGGACGCACCCGGCACCCGCACCTGCTTCGAGGCCCAGGTCATGGACTGGGCGGACGACGTGGCGTACTCGGTGCACGACGTGGAGGACGGACTGCACGCCGGCCACATCGACCCCGGCTGCCTGTACGCCGAACCCGAACGGCAGGCGGTCTTCGCGGTCGCCGTCGGCCGCTACGTGCCGGCGGACACCGACCCCGGGGAACTCGCCGAGGCCCTCGACCGGCTCCTGGACCAGGAGTGGTGGCCGCACGGCTACGACGGCTCGGCCGTCGCCCAGGCCCGCCTGAAGGACGCCACCAGCCAGCTCATCGGCCGCTTCTGCCTGGCCGCCGAGGGCGCCACCCGGGAGAGGTACGGAAGCGGGCGCCTCACGCGCTACGGCGCCGAGCTGGTCGTCCCCCGGACCACCCGAATGGAGTGCGCGGTCCTCAAGGCCGTCGCCGACCGTTACGTCATGCAGCGTGCCGAGCAGGAGCGGCTGCGCGCCGACCAGCGGATCGTGGTCGCCGAGCTGGCCGAGGCGCTGACGGCCCGCGCCCCGTACGGCCTGGACCCCCAGTTCCGCGCCCTGTTCGACCAGGCCGCCGACGACCGTGCCCGTAAGCGCGTGCTCGTCGACCAGATCGCATCCCTCACCGACGCCTCGGCCCGTTCGCTTCACGCGCGTCTGAGAGGACACGTATGACGGGAAGAGCGCACGCATGGCATTGACAGCGCGTTTACGGACAGCCGTGGTACCGCTGGGACCGGAGTGAACGCAGTGACCCCGACCGGGTCCCGAGGTGACCCTCCGTGGCCTGATCGGGCCACTCCCTCTTCCCGCACCACGCTCCGTGCGGGACGCTCCCATGTGGCGGCACCCACAGTGTTCTCTGGGGGACACCCCCAGACCCCCGGCAGGAGGCATCAAGTGGTCGACGCGGATCAGACATTCGTCATCGTCGGAGGAGGGCTGGCCGGCGCGAAGGCGGCCGAGACCCTGCGCGCGGAGGGCTTCAACGGCCGCGTGATCCTCGTGTGCGACGAGCGCGACCACCCCTACGAGCGGCCGCCGCTGTCCAAGGGCTACCTGCTCGGCAAGGAGGAGCGCGACAGCGTCTTCGTGCACGAGCCCGCCTGGTACGCGCAGAACGACATCGAGCTGCACCTCGGCCAGACGGTCGTCGCGATCGACCGCGCCGCGAAAACCGTCCACTACGGGGACGACGGCACCCACGTGCGCTACGACAAGCTGCTGCTGGCCACCGGCGCCGAGCCGCGCCGCCTGGACATCCCCGGCACCGACCTCGCCGGCGTCCACCACCTGCGCCGCCTTGCCCACGCCGAGCGCCTGAAGCACGTCCTGACCCACCTCGGCCGGGACAACGGCCACCTCGTGATCGCGGGAGGCGGCTGGATCGGTCTGGAGGTCGCGGCGGCGGCCCGCGAGTACGGCGCGGAGGTCACCGTCGTCCAGACGGCCGCCACCCCGCTGCACAGCGCGCTCGGCCCCGAGCTCGGCGCGCTCTTCGCCGAGCTGCACCGCGAGCGCGGCGTCCGCTTCCGCTTCGGCGCCCGGCTCACCGAGATCGTCGGGCAGGACGGCATGGTGCTCGCCGTGCGGACCGACGACGGCGAGGAGCACCCCTGCCACGACGTGCTCGCCGCGATCGGCGCCGCGCCGCGTGTCGCCCTGGCGGAGTCGGCGGGCCTGGAGCTGGCCGACCGCGCCCACGGCGGCGGCATCAAGGTGGACGAGCGGCTGCGCACGTCCGACCCGGACATCTACGCGGCCGGCGACGTGGCCGCCTTCCCGCACGGGCTGTTCGACACCCGGCTGCGGGTGGAGCACTGGGCCAACGCGCTGAACGGCGGCCCGGCCGCGGCCCGCGCGATGCTCGGCCAGGAGGTCCTCTACGACCGCGTGCCCTACTTCTTCACCGACCAGTACGACCTGGGCATGGAGTACAGCGGCTGGGCGCCCCCCGGCTCCTACGACGAGGTGGTGATCCGCGGGGACGCCGGAAAGCGCGAGTTCATCGCGTTCTGGGTGAAGGAGGGCCGCGTCCTGGCCGGGATGAACGTCAACGTGTGGGACGTCACGGACCCGATCCAGCACCTGATCCGTACCAGGGCGCAGGTGGACACGGAGGCGCTCGCGGACCCGCACGTGCCGCTGGAGAGCCTGACCCCGTAGCCGGGCGGGAGCCTCGCCGGACCACCGTAGACTTCTGGCGTGGCAGGACGGATCAACGACGAGGACGTGAAGGCGGTACGGGACGCGGTCCCGATCGACGCCGTGGTGTCCGAGTACCTCCAGCTGCGGAACGCGGGCGGGGGCAACCTCAAGGGCCTGTGCCCGTTCCACGACGAGAAGTCGCCGTCCTTCCAGGTCAGCCCGAGCAAGGGACTCTTCCACTGCTTCGGCTGCCAGGAGGGTGGCGACACCATCGCGTTCGTGATGAAGATCGACCACCTCTCCTTCTCGGAGACGGTCGAGCGGCTGGCCGCCCAGGCCGGCATCACCCTGCGCTACGAGGAGGGCGGGTACAACCCCGCCCACCAGCGCGGCGAGCGCATCCGCCTGGTGGAGGCGCACAAGCTGGCCGCCGACTGGTACGCCGAACAGCTCGCGAACTCCGCCGAGGCCGAGACCGGCCGGGTCTTCCTCGCCGAACGCGGCTTCGACCAGGGCGCCGCCCTCCACTTCGGCGTCGGCTACAGCCCCCAGGGCTGGGACCACCTCACCCGCTTTCTGCGCGGCAAGGGCTTCACCGACAAGGAGCTGATCCTCTCCGGTCTCGCCCAGGAGGGCCGCCGCGGTCCCATCGACCGCTTCCGGGGCCGGCTGATGTGGCCGATCCGCGACATCGGCGGCGACGTGGTCGGCTTCGGCGCGCGCAAGCTGTACGAGGCGGACAACGGACCGAAGTACCTCAACACCCCCGACACCGCGATCTACAGGAAGTCCCAGGTGCTCTACGGGATCGACCTGGCGAAGAAGGAGATCGCGAAGACCTCCCGTGCGGTGGTGGTCGAGGGCTACACCGACGTCATGGCCTGCCACCTGGCCGGCGTGCCGATCGCCATCGCCACCTGCGGCACGGCGTTCGGAGGCGACCACATCAAGATCCTGCGCCGGCTGCTGATGGACAACGGATCGGCGCGTGTGATCTTCACCTTCGACGGTGACGCGGCCGGGCAGAAGGCGGCCCTGCGGGCCTTCGAGGACGACCAGAAGTTCGCCGCCGAGACCTACATCGCCGTCGCCCCGGACGGCATGGACCCCTGCGACCTGCGCCTGGCCAAGGGCGACGAGGCGGTCGCCGACCTGGTCGAACCGCGCACCCCGCTGTTCGAGTTCGCGCTGCGCCAGATCGTGGCCCGCTACGACCTCGACACTCCGGCCGGCCGTGCCTCCGCCCTGGACGAGGCCGCGCCGGTCGTCGCCCGGATCAAGAACAGCGGCGCCCAGCACGAGGTCGCGGTGCAGCTCGCCGGACTGCTCGGCATCCTCGACACCCAGTTCGTGGTCAAGCGGGTGGCCCAGCTGGCCCGCTGGGCCCGCGAACGCGGTGGCCGCGGCCCCTCACCCGACCAGCGGCAGCGGGGCCCGCAGCAGGAGTACGCGCCGGCGCGTCCCGCGCCCCGGGGCCCGGCGCTCAACCTGCGCAACCCGGTCTTCGCCACCGAACGCGAACTGCTCAAACTCGCCCTGCAGCGCCCGGAGCTGGTCTCCCCGGCCTTCGACGCCTACGGCGTGGACGAGTTCACCGCCTCGCCGTACGCCGCCGTACGTCAGGCGGTCCTGGACGCGGGCGGCGCCGAGTACGGCGTCGGCGACCCGCACGAGTACCTGGCACGGGTCCGTGAGGCCGCCCCGGACGACACGGTCCGCGCGATGGTCACCGAGCTGGCGGTGGAGGCGATCCTGCTCCACCGGGACGTCGACGAGGCCTACGCGGGTGCCCAGCTGGTGACGGTCCGCCGCCGCGCGGTCGAACGCCGCATCCGCGACCTGCAGAGCACGGTCGCCCGCCTGGGCACCGGCGGCGACCCCGCTCAACTGGCCTCGGCGCAGAACGAGTTGTGGATCCTCCAGCAGTACGACCAGGCACTGCGCGAACGCGGTGTGGCAGCGCTGTGAGCGTGCGCCGGGCCGTCGGGCGGTCTGAGTAACCGGCCGGTCACGCACCGGACTCAAAAAGTCTTCGCACGCCCCTCGTGGCGGTGATGTGTCGTACCCCACACTGGGTCCGGTTGCCTGAGTCCTCGGAGCGCGGCCGCTCCGCCCCTCACGGGTGACGCATCCCCGCGGCTGTGCTTCTCGCGTACGGGACGGACGGTGGCGGGGCCGCCGCCGACTCCGCCCCCTCTCGTACCGCTGCCGCACGCCTCAGCAGCGATCATCCTGGAGGTCGCCCCCGTGCAGACCCAGACCCTCACCCAGACCGACATCCCCGCCGGACCGGGCAGCGCCGGGCCGGTCCCGGAGGCGGACGCGGAGGCCCCGCCCGAGCTTCCCGATCCGGTTCCCGCCCGTACCGAGAGCAGCGGCCCCTCCTCCGACCTGTTCCGCCAGTACCTCCGGGAGATCGGCCGGATCCCGCTGCTCACCGCCGCGGAGGAGGTCGAGCTGGCCCGGCGCGTGGAGGCCGGCCTGTTCGCGGAGGAGAAGCTGACCACCACTCCGGACCTGGACAGCCGGCTCGCCCTGGACCTGGACCGGATCGTCGTGCTGGGCCGGATGGCCAAGCGCCGGCTCATCGAGGCCAATCTGCGGCTCGTGGTGTCCGTGGCGAAGCGGTACGTCGGCCGGGGGCTCACCATGCTCGACCTCGTGCAGGAGGGCAACCTCGGGCTCATCCGGGCCGTGGAGAAGTTCGACTACGCCCGCGGCTTCAAGTTCTCCACCTACGCCACCTGGTGGATCCGCCAGGCCATGTCCCGCGCCCTGGCCGACCAGGCCCGCACCATCCGCGTACCCGTGCACGTCGTCGAACTCATCAACCGGGTCGTACGGGTGCAGCGGAGGATGCTCCAGGAGCGGGGCTACGAGCCGGCCACCGAGGAGGTCGCCGCCCTCCTCGACCTGCCGCCCGAGCGGGTGAGCGAGGTCCTGCGGCTCGCCCAGGAGCCGGTCTCCCTGCACGCCCCGGTCGGCGAGGAGGACGAGGTCGCCCTCGGTGACCTGATCGAGGACGGCGACGCCGCCTCGCCGGTGGAGTCGGCGGCGTTCCTGCTGCTGCGCGAGCACCTGGAGGCCGTGCTGTCCACGCTGGGGGAACGCGAGCGCAAGGTCGTGCAGTTGAGGTACGGGCTCGTCGACGGGCGCCCGCGCACGCTGGAGGAGATAGGGCGCATCTTCGGCGTGACGCGCGAGCGGATCCGCCAGATCGAGTCCAAGACCCTCAACAAGCTGCGCGACCACGCCTTCGCCGACCAACTCCGCGGCTACCTGGACTGACCTGGGGCCCGTCCGGCGGATCCTGTCGCAGACGCGGGGGCTGGCACGCCCGTCTGCGGCGTTGTCGTCGGTTGCCGACGCTCCGCGTCGACGCCCTCCTCCGCCTTGCAGTCGGACGCACCAGTCCCCGCTCACCCGAGTCGATCAGAGACCGTGGGTTTTCTGCGACCTGATCCGCCGGACAGGCCCCAGCGCCGCTCACCCCGGTGAGCGGCCCCCGTCACACAGCACCGGCGGTCAGTCCACCTCGGCGACCGCCTGCGCGAACTGCGCCTTGTACAGGCGGGCGTACGCCCCGTCGGCACCCAGCAGCTCGTCGTGGGCGCCCTGTTCGACGATGGAGCCGTTCTCCATGACGAGGATCGTGTCCGCGTCCCGGATCGTGGAGAGCCGGTGGGCGATGACGAACGACGTCCTGCCGTGCTGGAGTTTGGCCATCGCCTTCTGGATCAGCACCTCGGTACGGGTGTCGACCGAGCTGGTCGCCTCGTCCAGGACGAGGATCACCGGGTCGGACAGGAACGCCCGCGCGATGGTGATGAGCTGCTTCTCACCGGCGCTCACCCCGGAGCCCTCGTCGTCGATCACGGTGTCGTAGCCGTCGGGCAGCGTACGCACGAACCGGTCGGCGTGCGCGGCCCGCGCCGCCTCCTCGATCTCCCCGCGGGTGACCTCGCGGGAGGCGCCGTAGGCGATGTTCTCCGCGATGGTGCCCCCGAACAGCCAGGTGTCCTGGAGCACCATGCCGATCCCGGACCGCAGTTCGTCCCGCGACATCTTCCCGATGTCGATCCCGTCGAGCGTGATGCGCCCGCCGGTGACGTCGTAGAACCGCATGAGCAGGTTGACCAGTGTGGTCTTGCCCGCGCCGGTCGGGCCGACGATCGCGACCGTGTGGCCGGGCTCCACCGTCAGGGACAGGTCCTCGATGAGCGGCTTCTCGGGGTCGTAGCGGAACGACACGTGCTCCAGCGCGACCTTTCCGCGCAGCTCCTCCGGCCGCACGCCCGGCACCGGGTCCGCGGTCTGCTCCTCGGCGTCCAGCAGTTCGAAGACGCGCTCGGCCGAGGCGACGCCGGACTGCACCAGGTTGGCCATCGAGGCCACCTGGGTCAGCGGCATCGAGAACTGCCGCGAGTACTGGATGAAGGCCTGCACGTCACCGATGGACAGCGTGCCCGAGGCGACCCGGAGACCGCCGACGACGGCCACCAGCACGTAGTTGATGTTCGACACGAACATCATCAGCGGCTGCATGACGCCGCTGTTGAACTGCGCCTTGAACCCGGCCTCGTACAGCGCGTCGTTCTGCTCGGCGAACTGCTTCGCCGACTCCTCCTGCCGCCCGAACACCTTCACCAGGGTGTGCCCGGTGTACATCTCCTCGATGTGCGCGTTGAGCTGGCCCGTCGAGCGCCACTGCTGCACGAAGTGCGGCTGCGACCGCTTGCCCACGCGCGTGGCGACGACGAACGACAGCGGCACGGTCACCAGCGCGACCAGCGCCAGGATCCAGGAGACGTAGAACATCATGACGAGCACGCCGATGATGGTCAGCAGCGAGTTGATGAGCTGGCCCATCGACTGGTTGAGCGTCTGCCCGATGTTGTCGATGTCGTTGGTGGCGCGGGAGAGCACCTCGCCGCGCTGGCGCTTGTCGAAGTACGACAGCGGCAGCCGCGACAGCTTCGTCTGCACGTCCTCGCGCATCCGGAACACGGTCCGGTTCACCGCCCGGTTCACCAGCCGCGTCGCCACGCCCATCAGCAGGCCGGCCACCAGGAACGTGCTCAGCGCGAGCAGCAGCACATTGCCGACGGCACCGAAGTCGATGCCCTTGCCGGGGGTGAAGTCGGTGCTCCTCAGCATGTCGGCGATCGCGCCCTGGCCGCGCTCCCGCATGGAGGCGAGGACCTCGCCCTTGGTCGCCCCGGCCGGCATCTGCCGGCCGACGATCCCCGCGAAGACCAGGTCGGTGGCCTTGCCGAGGATCTTCGGCCCGATCACGCTGAGCATGACGCTCACCACCACGCACAGCACCAGGGCGGCGACGGTGACCCGTTCGGGCTTGAACTGGGCGATGAGCCGTTTGCCCGACTCCTTGAAGTTCAGCGAGCGGTTGTCGGGCCCGGACCCGCCCATCATGCGCCCCATCGGCCCGGCCATCAGGCTGCCTCCGCTTCCGTGAGCTGGGAGAGCACGATCTCCCGGTAGGTCTCGTTGTCGGCCATCAGCTCGTGGTGGCGGCCGGTGCCGACGACCCGTCCCTCGTCCAGGACGACGATCCGGTCGGCGTCGCGGATGGTGGCCACGCGCTGGGCGACGATGACGACGGTCGCCTCGGCGGTCTCGCGCCCCAGCGCCGCCCGCAGGGCCGCGTCGGTGGCGTAGTCGAGGGCCGAGAAGGAGTCGTCGAAGAGGTAGATCTCCGGGCGCTGCACCAGGGTGCGGGCGATGGCCAGGCGCTGGCGCTGGCCGCCGGAGACGTTCGTGCCGCCCTGCGAGATCGGCGCGTCCAGGCCTCCCTCGAGACCGGTGACGAAGTCCCTGGCCTGTGCCACCTTCAGCGCCTGCCAGAGCTCCTCGTCGGTGGCGTCCGGGTTGCCGTAGCGCAGGTTGGTCGCGACGGTGCCGGCGAACAGGTACGGCTTCTGCGGGACCAGGCCGACCGTTCTGGCGAGCAGCTCCGGACCCACGGTGCGCACGTCCACGCCGTCGACGAGGACCTCTCCGTCGGTCGCGTCGAACAGCCGGGGCACCAGACCGAGCAGGGTGGACTTGCCGCTGCCGGTCGAGCCGATGACGGCGGTCACCTCGCCGGGGCGGGCGACCAGGTCGATGGCCCTCAGGACGGGCTCCTCGGCCCCCGGATAGCGGAAGCCCGCGCCGCGGATCTCCAGATGGCCGTGGCGGCGCAGCTCGGTCACGGGCGCGACGGGCGGCACGACGCTGGACTCGGTGTCCAGGACCTCCTGGATGCGCTCGGCGCACACCTCCGCGCGCGGCACCATCATGAACATGAAGGTCGCCATCATCACGGACATCACGATCTGCATCAGATAGGCGAGGAACGCGGTCAGGTCGCCGATCTGCATCCCGCCGCTGTCGATGCGGTGGGCGCCGAACCACACCACGGCGATGGACGACACGTTCACCACCGTCATCACCATCGGGAACATCAGCGCGAGCAGCCGGCCGGTGGCCAGCGACATCTCCGTCAGGTCGGTGTTGGCCCTGCGGAAGCGGTCCTTCTCGTACTCGTCGCGGACGAAGGCGCGGATCACGCGGTTGCCGGTGATCTGCTCGCGCAGCACCCGGTTCACCACGTCCAGGCGCTTCTGCATGGACCGGAACAGCGGACGCAGCCGGCGCACGATCAGCGTCACGCAGATGCCGAGCACGGGGACGACGGCGACCAGCACCGCGGACAGCGGCACGTCCAGGCCGAGGGCCAGGACGACGCCGCCCACGCACATGATGGGCGCCGACACCATCAGGGTGAACGTCATCAGGACCAGCATCTGGACCTGCTGCACGTCGTTCGTCGTCCGCGTGATGAGGGAGGGCGCCCCGAAGTTGCCGACCTCCCGGGCCGAGAAGGACTGCACGCGGTCGAAGACGGCCGCCCGTACGTCCCGGCCGAGCGCCGAGGCGGTGCGGGCGCCGAAGTAGACGGCACCGATGTTGCACACGACCTGTGCAAGGGAGATGCCGATCATCACGGCGCCGAACGTCAGGATGTAACCGGTGTCACCCTTCACCACACCGTTGTCGATGATGTGGGCGTTCAGCGTGGGCAGGTAGAGCGTGGCGCAGGTCTGCAGGAACTGCAGCAGCACCAGCAGGGTTATGGGTTTCTTGTAGGGCCTCAGATAGGTCCGCAGGAGTCGTATGAGCACGCTGGGTCTCTCGCAGTCGGCGGTGGGGGCGGTCGATGTCCCCTGGCACCTATCGTCGAACACTCCACCCGCGTTACCTCAACCGATTAATCCGCCCGCGGGTCAAGGGCCGAGCCCTGGTCGGCCCTTGACCTCGCGTCCGCGATCCATCGCACGAGTGAACCGTTATGTCCTGAACGCCCCCGTGTGGGTGGTCGTTGCGGCCCTCGGAATGAACCCTTATGTCCGATAAGCCCGAAAGGGCCTGTGGAGTGAAAGGGATCGGGGGACGGGGTGTCACCCCGCGAAGGCCCCCGGGTGAACCTGCTCACGTACCGACACGTACTGCTGGCGCACCGCCTGGCCCACCGCCAGATCCTCGCCGGGCTCCAGGACCTGGGCCACCGCGCCCTGCCAGGCCGGCGGGGTGCGCGGATCGAGGGTGCCCTGAGAGGCGCCGAGCGCCCAGGCGGCCTGCCGGGCGGCGCCGATCGCGGCGTAGTCGGCCGGCTGCGGTACGACGACCTGCGCGCCGAACACCGCCGGTGCGACGGCCTGTACGGCGGGCAGCTCGGCGGCGGGGCCGAGCAGGAAGACCCGGCGCACCTCCACACCCCGGCCGCGCAGCACGTCGAGCGCGTCCGCGAGCCCGCACAGCATCCCCTCGAACGCGGCCCGCGCCACATGCTCCGGCTTCATCGACTCCCGCCGGAGCCCGGCGAGCATCCCGGCGGTGTGCGGCAGATTGGGTGTCCGCTCGCCCTCCAGATAGGGCAGCATCACGAGTCCGTGCGAGCCCGGCGTCGACTTCATCGCCAGGTCCGACAGACCCTCCAGGTCGGGCATGCCCAGCAGTTCGGCGGTGCCGCGCAGCGCCCGCACCGCGTTCAGCGTGGTCACGACCGGCAGGTGCATGCCGGTGGCGTCGGCGAGCGAGGTGATCATCCCCGTCGGGTCGACGAGCGCCTCACGGTGAACGGCCATCACCGAACCGGAGGCGCCGAGGGAGACGACCGCGTCGCCCAGACCCAGCCCCAGGCCGAAGGCGGCGGCCATGGTCTCCCCGGTCCCGGCCGAGATCAGCAGCCCCTCCGGGGTGGTGCCGGCCGCCTCGGCGGGACCGATCACCTCGGGCAGCGCGGCCTGCCGGCCGAGTGCCAGCTCGACCAGGTCGGGCCGGTAGGTGCCGGTGGCGGCGGACCAGTAGCCGGTGCCGGAGGCGCCGCCGCGGTCGGTGGTGCGGCGCATCGGCCGTCCCAGCAACTGCCACACCAGCCAGTCGTGCGCCTGGAGCAGGAGCGCGGTGCGCTGGGCGGCCTCGGGCTCGCTCTTGGCGAACCAGCGCAGCTTGGTCACCGGCAGCGGGGCCTGCGGCACGCAGCCGACCGACTGCGCCCAGACCTCGCGGCCGCCCAGCGCGTCGATCAGGTCGGCCGCCGCGACCTGCGCCCGCCGGTCGCCGCCGACCATCGCGGGCCGCACGGTGGCACCCTGGGCGTCGATCGGAACCAGCGCGTTCTGCTGCGCGGAGACGCCGATCGCCTGCACACCCTCCAGGAGCCCGCCGCCCGCGGCCTCCCCGAGGGACAGCAGCCAGGCCTGCGGATCGACGTCGGCGGAACGCCCGCCGCCCTCCGGCGTCTCCACCGGATGCGGCGCATATCCCTGCCTGAGTACGGACCCCGTGTCCGCGTCACAAACGACGATACGAGTGAAATCGGGCGAACTGTCCAACCCGGCGACTATCCCCATGGCCAAAATTCTGCCGTACCGCCGCCCTTGCTCGGGCCGCGGCCGCCCCGGCGCCGCAAGGGACACGCCCGGTGCCGCCGGGGCGGGCCGGTCACGTGTTGCTGGTGCCCCAGTCGTCCTCGCCGCTGCCGTTGGAGTGGGCGCGCAGGGAGCGCACCCGCTGGGCGACCGACTCGGGAATGCGGTCGCCGACCTTCTCGCTGACCGTGTGGTAGGCCCGGTCCGCGAACTGCCGGCCCTGCTGCGCCGCGGTCTCGGCGGTGTTGCGCACGGCGGGGTTCTGGGCGATCCGGCCCGCGGACTTCTTCAGCTGCTCGTAGCGTTCACGTCCGGCCCTCGTGCCCAGCACGTAACCCACGGCGATCCCTGCGATGAACGTGAGCCGGTAACGCATGGCGGCCACCCTTCCCTTGCCTAGAGGTCACAGCCGGGGGAACCGATTGGCGGAGCACCCCCCTGCTTGCGCTAATGTATGTGTCGCAGCGAGCGCGCGCCCCCTGGCGAATACCCGGGTAGGTGCGTTCGATGCAACGAGGCATTCCTCCGTAGCTCAATTGGCAGAGCAGCCGGCTGTTAACCGGCAGGTTACTGGTTCGAGTCCAGTCGGGGGAGCTCGGTCCTCCGTAGCTCAATTGGCAGAGCAGCCGGCTGTTAACCGGCAGGTTACTGGTTCGAGTCCAGTCGGGGGAGCATGTTGAACGAGGACCCTCCGGGGTCCTTTTTCATGTCCGGTTTCATGCCCTTGGGGAACCGCCGCGGCCGCGGTGAAGTCCTTGAGGTCGTGAACGGCCGCGGAAGACGACCATCCGAAGCAGGAGATCGTATGAGCGGCTATGCTGCGGCAGACGGCGCGCACACATGTACGCGACGCGCCGCAACGGGGCGGTAGCTCAGCCGGTTAGAGCAGCGGACTCATAATCCGTCGGCCGTGGGTTCGAGTCCCACCCGCCCCACCAGGCGCTACCCGCGCAGAATCGATGTGACCAGCGGTTACGCCGGTCATTCCCAGCCAGTCTGTGGCCCCCGGAAGTGGATCCGGGGGCCATCGGCGCGTGTTGGCCCGTTTTGCACTCGGCCGGAGCAACGGCTCGCGCGGACGGGCTACTGACGCGCCGCTCAGGAACGGTCGTCGGCGGGGTCGGCGGTCTCCGGCAGATCGTCGCGGTCGCCCTCGGCCTGGGAAGGGGTCGGGTACGGCGTATCCGGCGGTCCTGCGGCGCGCTGCGTGCCCTCGTCGTCGCGTTCGCCCTCGGCCTGGGAAGGGGTGTGCTCTCTCATGGTGGTGGCTCCTGCGGAGGGGTGACTCCTGTGGACGGGGCAGGTGACTCGTCCGCCTTTCGGGTACCCCGGTGGCCGGTCCGACACCGTGCCCGCGGGGTGTCCGGACCGTCTTCGTGCGGCGGAGTGTCCGGGCCGTCTTCGCGCCGCGGGGTGTCCGGGCCGGGGCCGGTGTGCCGGGCGAGCGCCGTGCGCAGGGCCGTGCGGATCTCCTGGGGCGGTGCGGGGCCGTCGTAGCGGGCACCGGCGATGATCGCGGCGGCCACCGTGTGCAGCTTGGTGTTGGACCGCTGGGAGGCCTCCCGGAGGATGTCCCAGGCCTGCTCCGCGGTGCACGCGTGGGTGGCCATCAGGACGCCGCGGGCCTGGTCGATCACCGGGCGGGACGACATGGCCCGGCGGAGCTGGTCGACCTCCGTCTGAAGCCGGCGCAGCCGCTCCGTCCGTTCCAGGGCCACCGCGGAGGTGCCCTGCGCCGCGGGCGCCTCCGGATCCACGCCGGCCGACGGCCGCGGCGCGTCCGCGGTGTCCAGGCCGGTCAGCTCCAGGACGCGGCGCGGCTGTCCCGTGCAGCCGGACGCGGTCACCCGGAGCGGCGGGCGCCGGCCGCGGTCGCCGAGGGTGTGCAGGAGTTCCAGCCCGGCGGTGTCCATGAACGTCACCCCGGACACGTCCAGGTCGACCCGGCCGATGTCCGGCGGCAGCTCGGCCGGCGCCTGGGCCAGGGCCTCCGCGCAGCCGTGGACCAGTTCACCGCGCGCGGTGAGCGACGCCCGGTCGGCCACCGGGTCCGTGCGGACGTCGACGGTGAGCGTGCCGGCCGGGGTGCTCCGCCGTCGTACATGGGCTCGTGGTGCCGCTGCGGCCATCTCCCGCCTCGTCCGTTCTCGTCCGTCCTCGGCAGTCCTCACGCGTCCTCGCGACGTCGCGTCTCCCCGTCCCCGCCGGTCCGCGCCCGGACGCGCGCCGCGGCGCCGCGGCGCCACGGAACCCCGGCGGTGCTGTCCTGCGCCTGCCCGCTCACCGCGGGACCACACACGGCCGGGAACGGGCCTTCCCGGGTGCACGGAGGGACGGGCCCGGGCGCCGGGAGGACGGGAGCGGCCCGCGCCGCCGGAGCCGGACCGCGTCACGAGCCGCGCCCACGGATCGACGGGCCTTGCCGGGAGAGCAGTGGGTACGCGTAAGGCGTAGGTGCCGGACGGACGGAGGACAACGGGCCTCGCGTCCGGCGGCAACGGAGATGTCCTGGCCCGCGCTGCCGGGGACGGAGGTGTCGACGTCATGACCGCGACCGCGGAACCCTTCGGCCACCCCGCCCTGTTCTACAGGGACGAGCGGGAGTACCTCAGGGGCACCGTGCCCTTCGTACGTGAGGGACTCGAGGCCGGTGAGCCGGTCGCGGTGGCCGTCCCCGGTGACAACCTCCGGCTGATCGAGGCCGGCCTCGGCGCCGACGCCGGGTCCGTACGGCTGCTCGACATGCGCGAGGTCGGGCGCAACCCCGGCCGGATCATCCCGGCGGTGCTGCGTGCCTTCGCCGACGCCCAGCCGCCCGGGCGCCGGGTGCGGATCGTCGGCGAGCCGGTCTGGGCCGGCCGTACGCCCGTCGAGTACCCGGCCTGCGCCCAGCACGAGGCGCTGATCAACCCGGCCTTCGAGGGGCGGGAGGTCACCATCCTGTGCCCGTACGACGCCGCCCGGCTCGACGGGCGGGCCCTCGCCGACGCGTACGCCACCCACCCCGAAGTCATTCCCTCCGGTGCCGCCGCGCAGCGGGAGAGCGCCGCCTACGCCCCCGAGCAGATCGTCGCCCGGTACAACGAGCCCCTGCCGCCGGTGCCGGACGCGTTGTCGTTCTTCTTCACGGCGGGCACGCTGTCGCAGGTCCGGCACGTCGCCGTCGCCGAGGGCGCACGGCTGGGGCCCGCCGCCACCCGGCTCGAGGACCTGGCCCTGGCCGTGGCCGAGCTGACCACCAACAGCGTGGTGCACGCGGGCGGTTCGGGCGAGCTGCGGGTGTGGGCGCAGGACGGGTGCGTGCTGTGCGAGGTGCGGGACAAGGGCCGCCTCGACGATCCGCTGGCCGGCCGCCGCCCCGCCCCCCGCGAGCAGCGCGGCGGCCGCGGACTGCTGCTGGTCAACCTCGTCGCCGACCTGGTCCGTGTGCACACGGGCGAGGAGGGCACCACCGTCCGCTGCTGGTTCGCCAACTGACCACGCGGTGTCTCAGCGCGCCCGCGAATGAGGCGGGTTGACGGCCGCGTGGGCTGACGGCGTCCGGGTGCCGGCGCGTCGGGCGGACAACGCGGTTACGCGCCCAGTGGGTTGAGGACCATCGGCTCGATCTCGCCCTCCAGCATCGCGCCCAGGCCCTGGATCGCGCACATGTCGGGGCGTTCGGCGATGTGGACCGGCATGCCGGTCGCCTCGCGCAGCATCAGGTCCAGGCCCGGCAGCAGCGCGGAACCGCCGACCATCATGATCCCGCGGTCGGCGAGGTCGGCCACCAGATCCGGCGGGCACACGCGCAGCACCCTGTAGATGCCGTCGAGGACGGCGGTCAGCGGCGTCCGGATTGCCTCCCGTACGGCGGCGGTGTCGATCCGCACGGACCGGGCCAGCCCGGTGGCCACGTCCCGTCCGTGGATCTCGGTGGACGCCGGGCCCGACGGGGTGATCCCGTTGCCGGACAGGGCGATCTGGAGCGGCCGCAGGGACTGGCTGGGCAGCGTCAACGCGTGAGTCAGGCGCAGGTGTTGCACGATCGCCTGGTCAACGGCCTCCCCGCCGACGGGAATGCGCTCGGCGGTGACGATCGAGCCGAGCGAGAGGACGGCCACCTGGGTGGCCGCGGCCCCGCACACCATGATCATGGTGGCCTCGGCCCGCTCCACGGGCAGCCCGCAGCCGACGGCGGCGGCGATGAGCGTGTCGACGAGTTCCACCCGGCGCGCGCCGAGCCCGACGAGCGTCTCGATCGTGGCCCGCTGGGCGAGCGGATCGGCGTCGTGCGGGGTGCAGGCGGCGGCCCGCAGCCGGGCCGCCTTGCGGCGCAGGGTACGGCGCATCCCGTCGCCGAGCAGGTGCCGCAGCATGCGCTGCGCCATCTCGATGTCGACGACCGTACCGCCGGAGACCGGGCGGACGACCCTGATGTACGCGGGGGTGCGGCCCGTCATCCTCTCCGCGAACTCCCCGACCGCGATCAGGGCCCCGTTACGGGTGTTCACGGCCGCGACGGAGGGCTGGTCGACGACGAGCCCCGGGCCCTTGACGTAGACACGGGTCCGGGCCGCTCCCAAATCGACGGCGAAGTGGCAGCGGCGCAACTGCTCCAGAGTGGCGGGCATGGCGGAGCCTCCTGAGAGCGCGGACCGTGGCGGCCACCGGAAGGAGGCCTCCCTGGCATCGTGCTCGGGCGGCACGGCGGGCGCCTGTTCAAGGGGGCCGGGCGGGTCGCCGCTGGACGGGTGCATTCCGGCGCGCCGCGCGTAAGGAGCGGCGCACCAGGACAGATGACCGGCCCCCGCCGCGGGTTGGGCCCGCGAGGGGTCGGCGGGGGACTGGGCCTTCGCGGGCCGCCGTTCAGCCCCGGGGCAGCGCCCGCTTCATGATCTTCCCCATGTCGTTGCGGGGCAGGGCGTCGAGGAACCGGACGATGCGGGGCCGCTTGTGCGGGGCGAGGCGCCGGGCCACGTGATCGGCCAACTCCTCGGAACCCGGCGGGAGGTGCGGATCGGCCGGGACGATCCAGGCGACGATCCGCTCACCGAGATCGTCGTCGGGCTCCCCGGTGACGGCGGCCTCGCGTACCTCCGGGTGCTCCAGGAGCGCGTTCTCGATCTCGCCCGCGCCGATCTTGTAACCGCCGCTCTTGATCAGGTCGGTGGCCTTGCGGCCGACGATGCGGACCTGCCCGTCGGGGTCGCGCACCGCCATGTCGCCGGTGCGGAAGAAGCCGTCGGCGGTGAACGCGGCGGCCGTCGCGTCGGGCCGGTTGAGGTACTCGGTGAACAGGTTCGGCCCGCGCACCTGGATCTCGCCGACCGTCTCCCCGTCGTACGCCGCGATCTCCGTACCGTCCTCCTCCACGAGCCGCAACTCGACGCCGGGCAGCGGCACCCCGACCGTCCCGGCGCGGGACTCGCCGTCGGCCCGCACGCTGGGCCGGGGGTCCGGGGGTGTCCACCGGGGCGAGCACAGCATCAGCGTCTCGGTCATCCCGTACCGCTCGATCACCCGCCGTCCGGTCGCGGCCGTGATCCGCTCGTGGTCGTGCACGGGCAGGGCGGCCGACCCGGAGACCAGCAGCCGGGCCCCGCCGAGGGCCTTCGCCAGCTCCGGGTCGCCGGGCAGCGCCTCGGCGATCCGGTGGTGCATCGTCGGCACGCCGAACAGCATGGTCGCCCCGCCGTTCAGCTCGCGTGCCACGCCGTCCGTCGTGAACCGCCCCAGGTGCCGTACCTCCCCGCCGCGCCGCAGCGGCCCGAGGACGCCCAGCACCAGTCCGTGCACATGGAACAGCGGCAGCCCGTGCACCAGCACGTCGTCACCCGTCCACTGCCACGCGTCGGCCAGCGCGTCCAGGGTGGCGGCGAGCGCCCGGCGGGGCAGGACGGCGCCCTTGGGCGGACCGGTCGTACCGGAGGTGTAGACGACGAGGGCCGGGTCGCCCTCGCCGGCCCCGTCCTCGGGAACGCGCCCCACGTCCCGCACATCCACATCGAGCCGCTCCAACCCCGCGAGCGCGGCGGGCAGTTCGTCCCCCGGCGCGGCGATCACCACGGGCGGCGCGCTGTCGGTGAGGATGTGCCCGAGCTCCTTCTCGCCCGACCTCGGGTTGAGCGGTACGGCGGCGACCCCGGCCAGCAGCGTGCCCACGACCCCGACGGCCGTCTCCAGCCCCGGAGTCGCCCACACCGCGACCCGCGACCTGCCACGCACCCGGGCGGCCACGGCCCCGGCCGCCGCCGCGAGTTCCGCGTACGTCAGCGACCGGTCACCGAACCGCAGCGCGGGCCGCTCACCGGGATCCTTCGTCAGGGCGGGGAAGAGGGAGGACACGTGGGGGACTCCTTGCGACTCTCGTACGGGCCGGCCGGGGGCCGGCGACTGAGGTTCCTGCACCAGGGGCGACCGTACGCGCCGGCGCGGGCGGTTGTTAGCCTGCGTGGCCCGTCACTGTTCGCAGCCCTGTACGGGGATCCACGAGGATCCACCAGGATGGAGGCAGCCGTGCCCCGCATCGCGCTCGTCACCTGCCGGCCCGCGCCCGGTATCAGCGCCGACCGGGACCTTCCGGTGCTGGTGGAGGCGCTGGAGCAGGCCGGGGCCGAGGCCCGGGCCGTGGCGTGGGACGACCCGGGGGCCGACTGGGGCGGGTTCGATCTCGCCGTGATCCGGTCGACCTGGGACTACAGCTGGCGGGTGGCGGAGTTCACGGAATGGGCCGAGCGGTGCGCGAAGGCCACACGGCTGGCCAATCCCGTCGAGGTCGTGCGGTGGAACGTCGACAAGCGGTACCTCGGGCAGCTCGGGGCGGCCGGGGTGCCCGTCGTGCCGACCCGGTACGTGGCTCCCGGAGACCCGGTCGACCTGCCCGTCGACCACGAATTCGTGATCAAGCCGGCGTCCGGGGCCGGCGCGCGGTTCGCCGCCCGGTACACGCCCGACGAGCGTGACACCGCCGTACGGCAGCTCGCGCGGATGCACGCCGAGGGGCTCACGGCCATGGTGCAGCCGTACATGCGGCGCATCGACGCGGGCGGGGAGCGTGCGCTCCAGTTCCTCGGCGGACGCCTGCTGCACGCGGGCCGCAAGGGTGCCGTCCTCGCCCCCGGCATCGCCTACGACGAGCGCAAGGTGGCCCACCCGGGCATCGCGCCCTGGATCCCGACCCCTGCCGAACTCGCCGTCGCCGAAAGCGCGTTGGCAGCCGTGCCCGGCGCTCCCGAGCTTCTCTTCGCCCGGGTCGACCTGGTGGACGGGGAGGACGGCGAACCCCGGCTCATGGAGCTGGAGCTGGTAGAGCCGAACCTGTTCCTCCGGCTGCACCCAAAGTCGGTGGCGGCGGTGACGGAGGCGATCCTGGCCGCCGCGGCGGGCTGAGCCGCTATTCGCTCACGCGCGTGCGCTGCAGCAGGCCCCAGGTGAACTCGGCCTCGACCTCCCGGGGGACGCCCTCCCCGTCCGGGGCCCGGAACGCCAGGCCCCAGCGGGTCGGGGCGGTGCCCTCCAGGGGCCGGGCCGGGGCGAAGGCGCGGGCGGCCTCGTCGACCGTGCAGGACCAGGGGGTCAGATCGGCCACGGTCCGCAGGCCGGGCCCCTCGGCGCCCGGGGCGCGCACCAGCCACTCGTTCCAGACCCGGCCGTCCGGGGCGACCAGTACCTCCAGGCGCAGGTCGGGCCAGAGCGGGACGGGCCACGTACGCGCCTCGCAGTCCAGATCGCCGATGCGGCGGGCGGTCGTCGACTCGGGCTCGCCGAGGACCGAGCGGTAGCGGGACGCGGCCGAGCGGGCCCGTGGCGAGCGGGCCATCGCCTGCCAGTGCTTGTTGGCCTCGCGCATCTGTTCGCGGGAGACGCCCAGCGTACGGCGGGCGTCCTCCACCAGCTCCGGGTTGTGGTCGGCCATGCGGCGCAGCAGCACGAGCTGGAAGTCCAGCGGGGTGAAGGCGGGGCGCTGTCCGGAGGGCGTGGTCATGCGGTCCATCGTCGCCCACCCGGCCTCGCCCGGCCCTTCCGCCCATTGCCTGCGCATTCCGCTCTGACTAGCCTGTGTTCGTCATGCCGACCGCCTGTTGAAATTTCGAACAGGCATGGATCGCACAGGCGCATATCAGGCGCATATCAAGGGAGGGGGCCGGTCGTGGGACGCCTCGTACCTGCCGTGACCCGGGCTCTGGACATACTCGAGCTCTTCCTCGACGGGGACGGGACGCTCTCCGCCCCCGACATCGTGCGCGGGCTGGGACTGCCACGCACCACGGTGCACGAGCTGGTCACCACGCTCGCAGCCCGCCAGTACATCGTCCCCGTGACCGGGCAGCCCGGACGCTACCGGCTGGGCGTACGCCCGTATCAGCTCGGCAGCCGCTACGCGGAGCAGCTGGATCTCGCCGCCGAGGGCCAGTCGGTCGCCCGCTCGGTCGCGGAGACCTGCGACGAGACCGTGCACGTGGCGATCCTGGAGGACACCGACGTCATCTACATCGCCAAGGTGGACTCCACGCACGCGGTGCGCATGGTCTCCGCGGCCGGCCGCCGCCTCCCGGCGCACTGCACCTCGGTCGGCAAGATGCTGCTCGCCTCCCTGCCCGAGGCGGAGCTCGGCGCGCGCATCCCGGACGACGCCGAACTGGTCGCGATGACGCCGCACAGCATCACCGACCCGGCCACGCTGCGCGAGACCCTGGGCGAGGTCCGGCGGCGGGGCGTGGCGGTGGAGAGCCGCGAGTCCAACCCGGACGTCAGTTGTGTGGCCGCGCCGGTGCGCGACCGTACCGGGCAGGTGGTCGCGGCCCTGTCCATCTCGGTGCCCATGATCCGCTGGAGCGAGGAGCGGCGGGCGGAGCTGGAGCGGCTCGTCGCGCAGGGCGCTGCCGGGCTGTCCGAGCGGCTCGGCCACCGGGGCGCGGCATGACGGGGTACGAGGTCGCCGTCCACGCGCGGGCGGAGCTGGGCGAGGGCCCGACCTGGGACCCGGCGGCCGGGCGGCTGCTCTGGGTCGACATCCTCTCCTCCCGTGTGCACGCCTACGACCCCTCCTCGGGCCGGTGCACGGTCCGTACGACCGAGCAGCACGTGGGCGCGGCGAAACCCCGCGCGGGCGGCGGGCTCGTGCTCAACCTCCGGGACGGTGTGGGTCTGCTGGACCCCGACGACGCCTTCCGCTGGCTGCACCACGACCCGGCTCCCGGCCGGCGCGCCAACGACGCCGCCGTGGCACCCGACGGCTCCCTGTGGGCCGGCACCATGCGCTACGACGAGGCGCCGGGAGGCGGCACCCTGTCCCGCCTCACCGGCGACGGCACGGCCGAGGTGGTGCTGCCCGCCGTGGCGGTGAGCAACGGCACCGCCTGGAGCCCCGACGGCCGCCTGATGTACTACGTCGACTCGCCGACCCGCCGTGTCGACGTCTTCGACTTCGACGGCCGACGGATCACGGGCAGGCGGCCGTTGGCCCAGGTGGAGCAGGGCGCCGGCTTCCCGGACGGCCTCGCGGTCGACGCCGACGGCTGTGTCTGGGTGGCCCTGTGGGACGGCGGCGCGATCCGCCGCTACACCCCCGACGGCACTCTGGACCGCGTGCTCGCCCTCCCCATCTCCCGCCCCACCGCCTGCGCCTTCGCCGGCCCCGGCCTGACCGACCTCTACGTCACCACGGCCCGTACGGGCCTGGCCGCCCCCCACCCCCTGGCGGGCTCACTCCTCGTCGTCCCCGACGCGGGGCGGGGCCTGCCCCAGCCCGCCTTCGCGGGCTGACTCCTGCGTGCCCCGGGGGCCGGGTCAGGCGTTCGTCCGGTCCAGCTCCTGAAGGATCTTGCGTTCGGCCGGGGTCAGCGGCGGGCCCGACAACGGCGGGAGCAGAGGGCCGTTCAGGACGTCGAGGAGGGTGTCGGGGCGGAGGAGGCGCTCCGGGCCGCTGCGGAGGCTGGTGACCTCCCAGAGGGCGGCCGCCGCGCGGTAGGAGCCGGTGGCCGCCCGCGTCAGACGGCGGCTGTAGGCGGTGACCAGGCGGTCGGCGGCTTTGGGCCGGGCGCCGCGGCTGTCCGGGTACCAGACGTCCTGGCCGACCGCGGCCGCCCAGGCCGCGTCGACCGGCCGGGCGGCGCCGCGCTGCACCCGGCGCGCGAGACCGGGCGCGTCCGGGCCGGAGCGGCGCAGTTCGTCGCGCAGCAACCGGGCGCCGAGCGCGGCCACCGACATGCCCTGCCCGTAGGCCGGGTTGTAGGTGGCCACCGCGTCGCCCAGCGCCACGAAGCCCTCCGGCCACCGCGGCAGCTTCTCCAGGTAGCGGCGCGCGTTGCTGGTGCTGCGGCTGATGTACACGTCGGTGAGGGGCTCGGCGCCGGAGACGAGCCGGCCGACGACGGGGGACGGCAGATCGAGGGCGTAGCGCAGGAACCCGTCGGGGTCCGCCGGCGGTTCGCCGCCCCGCGAGCCGGCGAGGCTGACCATCCAGCGGTCGCCCTCGATCGGCAGGACCATGCCGCTGCGGCCGGGGCGGCCCGCGTACGGGTCGGCCTGCACCATCGTCAGCGGGAACTGCTCGGCCCCGGCGGGCGTGCGGTACACGCGGGTGGCGTTGACCAGCCCGGCGTCCACGCCGCGTTCGCGCACCCCGGAGATCCCGAGCTCCCCGAGCCAGGTCACCACCCGGGTCCCGCGCCCGCTCGCGTCGACCACGAAGTCCGCGGGCAGCACCTCCTCCGCCGCGGGGGTGGCGACGCGCACACCGCGTACGCGCCGCGCGTCGCCCACCAGGCCGACCGCCTGCGCCTTGCGGATCACCGTCCCGGTGTGGGCGAGGACGGTGGAGCGGACCGTGAAGTCCAGCAGGGCGCGGGTGCAGCTCAGCATTCGCGGGCCGTCGTGCCGCCAGCGCCGCAGCCAGCCCTCGGGGGTCAGGGCCACCATGCCGTGGCCCAGCGGTATCTCCCGGGCGCCCGCGGCCAGCAGACGCCGCCGGATGCTCCCGCCCGGCATCAGCTCCTCCATGGCGGCCAGGCCGCCGGCCATGAGCAGATGGGCGTGGCGCCCCTGCGGCAGGCCTCTGCGGTGCTCCGGGCCCTCGGGCAGGTCGTCGCGGTCCACCACGACCACGTCGTCCACGATGTCGGACAGCACCGCCGCGGCCAGCATGCCGGCCAGTCCGGCACCGATGACGACAGCTCTACGGGGCATGGGGCTCCTCGGAGTCGGCCATGGCCTCAGCCATGGGTGGTCCTCACCGTTCCCGCGCGCAAGGCGGTTTCGGAGGGTGTACGGACCAGCGCCTGCGCCAGTTCCACCAGACCGCTGGTTCCGGACACCTCCGTGGCGTGGAGGCGGTAGCCGCTCGGCGCCGGAAGCGGCTCCTCGCGGGCGGCGGCGCGGCGCGCGGCGTCGGCGAGCATCGCCGCCTCCGCCGCGATCCGCGCCTGGTGCGCGTCGCGGCCCGCGCGCCGGGCGGCGGCCAGCGCCCGCTCGCGGACCGCGTCGTCGAAGTACGGGGCGAGGCCCAGCAGCGCGTCGTGGATGGACACCTCGCGCCACTGCAGGCGGGCCAGCGGCAACTGCCACCACGAACTCGGCGGCTTGGGCGCGGTGGACACGAACCGCACCCTCGACCACAGCGGGCCCAGCCGCCGGTGGTCGCGCAGGCCGCGCGCCTGCGCGAGGGCCGCCGGGAGCAGCCTGGGCAGCACGAAGCCCGCCGAGCACAGGAGTGCGGCGAGGGAGGCCATCGGCGGGGCGACCTTCGTGGACAGCACGTCCAGGTCGTGTCCTGTCCAACGGGCCGCGACCGCCGTGTACTTGGTCAGCTGGAAGCCCGCAACGTCCAGCGCCGAGCCGGCCAGGATCAGCCGCAGTCCCGCCCGCAGCAGCCCGGTGACCTCGCGGCTCCACTTGACGCACAGCGCGCACGCCGCCAGGGTCGCGGCGCTGTGCCCGAGCAGGTAGAGCAGGATCATCTCGCGCAGATACGGAGTGTTGGCGTAGTAGGTGTCCAGGTCGGTGAGCCGCTCGGTGCGGGCGTCGCCGAGCGCGAACAGCACGACGATGGCGACGATCAGCGGGGCGTAGACGGCGATGCTGCGCAGCACCGTCCGCCGCACCCGCTCGCGCGGGCCGCCCCGCCAGTTGATCAGCAGGATGAGCAGCGAGCAGCTGTACGCGGAGAGCATTCCGTAGGTCAGCGGGGCACCGAAGTTGGGGATGCCGGTGAGCTCGTTGACGGTGGCCAGTGTCAGCGGCGCCGAACAGACGAACACCAGCGAGCCGAGCACGATCGCCGCGCAGGTGGACATGGTCAGCGGATTCCGTACCGCGGTCCGCGGCCGGCGCAACAACACGGTGGCGGAGAGCCCGAAGATCCCGGCCGCCAGATAGACGACAAGACTCACACCGGCCACCTCCGCCCACGGCGCGTGGCGGCGGCCGTACGGGTGGCTGTGCGTGGTGCGGCGGAAGGGTGGGGCGTCGAGCGCCCTGCCGTGGACATGGGCGCGGTTGTGGGGGGTTCCTGTGGCGGCGGTTGTGCCGCCGGCGCGGCTGTCATGGGGTGCTCGTGGGGGTTGGGCCGGTGGGGATGCGGGGGGTTGTCGCGGGGGGAGGGGCGGACAGGGCGTCCGCGACGCGGACCAGGGCGGCCGGGCCCGGCACCCGGACGGTCAGGCGGTCCGCCTCGCCGGGCAGCGGCGCTCCGGGTTCGCGTACGGCGGCGGCGATGACCGCCGCCCACGCGGCGGCCTCGGCGCGCTCGGCGTCCCCGGTCGCTCCCAGCACCGCCTCCTGGGTCCGTTCGTACAGGGACCGGTCGAAGGACGCGTCCAGATAGCTCAGCGCGTTGTGGATGCTGGTCTGGCGCCATATCAGCCGCGTGGTGGGCGTGGCCCAGCGCGGCCGCGGCAGCCGCAGGCAGCGGCGGGTGAGCAGGTCGTCCAGCTCGCGCTCCAGCGGTTCCAGCCGCGCGAACGCCAGCCGGGACCGCCGCCACTCGGTGAGGCGGGGCCCCGCCAGCGGCACCAGGATGCCCGCCGACGTCAGCAGCGCGCCCAGCCCGGCGGCGGCCGGAGAGACGTTCGTGCTGAGCCCCGACCAGTCCCGCCCGCACCAGCGGGCGACCACGGCGACAAGCTTGGTGACGCTGTACCCGCCGCCGCACAGCGACCCCACCCCCAGGACCACAAGACCCGCCCGCAGCCAGCCGGTCACCTCGCGGGCCCAGCGCAGCGCGGACACCGCGGTGACGCTGACGGCGCAGAGGTGCCCCACCAGGTACAGCACGATCATCTCGGCGAGGAACGGCGTCGTCGCGTAGTAGGTGTCCAGGTCGGTACGCCGCTCCACCGGCGCCTCACCGAGCGCGAACATGGCGGCGATGCCGACGAGCACCAGCGTGTAGGCCACGATCCAGCACCGGGCCACCCGGTGCACGCGCTCGCCGCCCCGCCAGTGGACGACGAGGACCTGGGAGGCCGCGCTGTAGGCGGTGATCGACGCGTACGTCAGCGGTGCGGCGAGGTTGGGCACACCGCTGAGCCGGTTGATCGCGCCGACCGTCGGCGGGGCCCCGAGCAGGAAGCAGAAGCCGGCCAGACCCAGCACCGCGCAGATCGCGCGCAGATACGGATCGCTGCGGTGACGGGCCAGATCGGGCGCCTTCACCGCCAGGCCCAGCCACAGCACACCGCAGCTCACGTAGTTGATCAGGCCACTCATCCGCCCTGAATCCCCCGGTAGTTGAGGGCCGCCCCGATGCGTCCGGCGAGGTCCTGGCCGTGCTCGGGGCCCTCCGCGCCGACCGGGTCCGCCGGCGCCTCCAGCCAGGTCCGCAGCCGACGGCCCATCAACATGCCGAACCGGTCGGCCTCCTGCTCGTCGGCGAGGCTGAAGTCGGTGCGCGCCGCGACCGGCCGAGGCGGTCCCGCGGCCGGGGCGGCGTCCGCGTCGCTCTGGCGTCGGCTCATGTGCCACACCTCGTGGCAGAAGATCACGATCTGGTGCCACACGGCGGCCCGCTGGTCGACGACGACCACGTCCTGCGTCTCGCCCTCCAGCCACAGCCCGCTGGCGGTGTGCGGCGGGAACACCTCCCGCCGGACGACGACCCGGCGGCCCCGCCAGGCGCTGACGGAGTCGACGAGCGCGGCCAGCAGCACCTCCGGGTCGGCGGGCACGGGCACCTGGATCGGGTCGATGAGCGCGTCGGCGAGCCGGCGCATCTCCCTCTTCCTACGCACCATGTTCCCCCGCGCATCTCCCAGGCCTGCCCACATCATCGGGCGAGGCGGGCCGGGCCGCCCGCGGAGTCCATCGCCACACCCCTTCCGGCCCCCGTCACGGGGGCCGTCCGAGCCTACGCGGCCGGAGTTGCCCGCGTCATGCGATCCGACGACCGTCGTGCGACCGGAAACGACCGCCGCCGTCCGCGCGACGCGCACCCGCCGGGGACGGGGTGGGAACCCGTCCGGTCACCGCCCCGGCGAGGGCAGCGGCGTCACCGGCACCCCGCCGGCCGCCGCGCCCAGCAGCGTCAGCCGCACCTGCCCCGGACCCGACAGTGTGGTGAACTCCGACAGCACCGCCAGAGCAAGGGTGTTGGTGCCCCGCGTGCGCAGGATCCCGTTCGGCAGGATGAACGTGTGCTGCGGACCCACATCGTTGATGTACTGGCCCATGTTCCAGCCGTTGAGGAAGATCTGCGCGCGGTAGGAGCGGTACCGGTCGTCGTCCAGGGTGAGCCCGATCGAGGCGTCCACGCCCTGCTCCACGGCCAGCCGGAACGTGGTCCGGTACCAGGTCACCCCCTGCCGCCGCGCCGCGCGCGGGAACGCGACCGGCTCCCAGTCGCGGTCCGCGAAGCCCGGCAGATGCCAGCCCTCCCGCTCCCCGTACAGCCCGCCGTTGTTCAGCGGCCCGCGCACCGGGTCCGGCGCGGTCTCGCCCTGGATCCGCCACCGCACCTTCGGCGCGCCCCCCTTGAAGGCGACCGCCGTCAGACCTCGCGCCGCCTTGTGCGTGTCGCGCGCGGAGCCGTCCTGGTCGTGCTGCATCCGCCGCACCAGGACCGACAGCACGTGCCGGCCGGGCCCGCGCTGCGCCTCGCGCACCGGAAAGACCGCCGTGTCCGACCAACTGCCCTGCCGGATCGTGCTGTTGTCGGGCACCGGCAGCCGGTGGGTGCCCAGCGGCTCACCGTCCAGCCAGGCCATCAGCAGCCCCTGCGTGCCGGCGGCGTAGGAGAGGGAGACCGATTCGATGCCGGTGGCGTCCGTGAACGTGCCGCGGTACCAGACGTCCCCGTAGTGGAAGCCGTAGTCGTCGGCGAACAGCACCGGCTGCCCCTTCGGCACGGGAGTCGTGCTGTACGAGGACGTCCGGTCGGCGGCCTTCCACGCCGAGTCGTCGAAGCCCGGCCCGGACTCGGGGTTCTCGGCGCGCATCCGCCAGCCGCCGAGCGCGGGCAGCGCCACCTCGGGCACGCCCGGCAGCGGGGCGGCCGCCCGCACGCTCTCCGAGCCGGTGGCCGACACCGGCACCGCGCGGCCGTTCCACGTCACGCCGTCGATGCCGCGCGGCCCCCACATCTCCAGACCGGTCTCCCCGACGGTGTCACCGGTGAGGTGCACCGTGGAACCGCGCACGGTGGCGGTGCGCAGCAGCGCGGGGCCGTGGACCAGCAGGGAACCCGACGGGGTGTCGTACGGCCACAGGCGCGTCGAGGTCGCCTCGTCGGCGAACAGCAGCAGCAGCGGGCGGCCGTTCCCGTCGCCCTCCACCCGGACGCCGATCAGCCCGCCGGCGCCGAGCGGGACGGTCAGCCGCAGCAGACCCCGGTCGTAGGCGTACGCGGCCTGCTGGCTCATCCGGGTCACCAGCGGCTCCTCGGCGGCCTCCAGGACCACGCGCGCCATTTCGCCCTGCGGCCCGCAGAACACGGCGACGTCCTGCCGTCCCGCGTTGAGGAACAGCATCGGCTGCGCGGTGGAGTACCGCACCTTCCGCTGCCCCAGCGTCAGCCCGGTGACCATCAGCCGGGCGTCCCGGGCCGGCACGGTCACCGGCAGGTCGGCGCCGGCCGCGCGCAGCGTCGAGGAGACCTCCTGGCCGCCGTCGTTGCGCAGGACGTAGACGTGGGCGCCGGTGTCCGGGTTCTTCAGGTGGTACGTCGTCAGCCCGCGCACCTTCACGTCGGCCGCGCGGTCCAGCCGGGCGAAGTCGGGAACGCGCTGGAGCATGTGCCCGATCTGGTGCATCGGCACCAGCTTCTCGGTGGGCAGGCGGCCCTCGTCCAGGGCCGCCCCGTAGTCGTACGACGTGTAGACGACCGGCGCGGGCAGCCAGCCCCAGGAGGTGCCGCCGAAGGCCATGTACACGTTGTGGACGGTGATGCCGTTGGCGAGGTGGGTCAGGTAGAAGCGCCGCTCGTACGCCGCGTCCCGGGTGCGCCGCGACTCCGCGTACCCCTTGCCCTTGGACCAGGCACCGCCCCACGGATCGAACCAGCCGCCGCCGGACTCGGGCATGAACCCGGGCGTACGGGGACTGGCGCTCGCCCCGCCGGTCTTCCCGCCGCTCCCGAAGTACCCCCAGTCGGGCGGGGTCTGGGACGGCGAGGGGTACCCGTCGAACCCGTACAGCCATCCCCGCTTCTCACCGCCGGTGTCGAACGAGCCGGGGGTCCAGTGGCCGTTCCTGCCCTTGTCGTTGTGGAAGAGGGGCACGTCGATGCCGTCGGCGCGCACCTTCTTGTACAGGTGGGACATGTAGGCGCGCCCGGTCGGCTCGTCCACGTGGGCGTCGTACTCGTTCTCGATCTGGTAGAGCAGGACGGTGCCCCTGCCCCGGGTGAACAGGTGCCGGGCGGCGATGGCGTCGACGTGGCCCAGCCACTCGTCGACGTGCTTCAGGTACGTCGGGTCGGCGGTCCGCGCGGTGCCCTCGGTGGCGGTCAGCCAGCCGGGGAAGCCGCCGCCGTCGACCTCGGCGTTGATGTAGGGGCCGGGGCGCAGGATGACGTAGAGGCCGGTCTCGGCGGCCATGCGCAGGAACAGGTCCAGGTCCCGCACCCCGGTGAAGTCGTACCGTCCCGGGGCGGGGGAGTGGTAGTTCCAGGCCACGTAGACGCTGACGGCGTTGAAGCCGTACGCGCGCATCTTCTGGAGCACGTCCCGCCACAGGGCCGGGCTCGGCAGCCGGAAGGGGTGCATCTCGCCCGACCACAGCACCAGCCGCCGGCCGTCGACCAGCAGCGAGTAGGAGTCGAAACCGACGCTGTGCCGCCGTCCGTCGGCGCTCGGCGGGGGCGGTGGCGGGCCCGTGGGCACGGAGCGCGCGGCGAAGGCCGACGGCGCTCCCGGGCCGCCGCTGCCGCCCAGAGCCAGTCCGAGCGCGGCGGTGCTCGCGAGGGCGCTGAATGAACGTCTGCTGAGCGCCAAGGGTGTGCCTCCGGGGGCGATCTTACGGGCGCGGATCCCGTCATTCTCCACGGAACCCACCCGCCCCACGCACGCGCACACGACTTGGCGCGGCCGCGGGGGCACCCCGGAACCGACCGGCCAAGTCGAGCCGGAGCCGCCGCCCCCGGTTCAGCCGCGTCGCGCTCGGCCAGTTCTTGGGCCGGACCAGCCGAGCGACCGGGACCGCAGGGAGAGGGGACACCCGGCGGGCTACGGACCCGGAGCGGGGCCGGTCCGGGGCTGCGGGGCGCCGTCCCCGGCCCGGCCGGTGGCCGGGGCCGCCGCGAGGCGGGGCGGTGAGGCGGCCGCGTGCGGGGACTCCCGGCGGGTCCGGGTGCGGTGGCTGGGCCGGGGCCGCGGAGGCGCCGCCCCGGCTGCGCCGCTTGGCGGCATGGCTCATGTCTGCTGCGGTGGGCCGGCCGGTGGCCAGGGCTGGAGTGAGGCCGGACTGTCGGGAGGCGGGGCGGTGAGGCGGTCGCGTGCGGGGACTTCCGGTGGGCCCGGGTGCGGTGGGTGGGCCGGGGGCCGCGGAGGCGCCGCCCCTCCCCGGCTCTGCCGCTTGGCGGCCTGGTTCGTGCCTCCCGCGTTGGGCCGGTTCTGGGGGGTGGGTCGGCCGGTGGCCGGGGTCAGGGTCGCGGAGGCGACCGCGAGCCGGGATGCCCGGCGGGTGCGGGTGCGGGTGCGGGTCCGGGTGCGGTGGCCGGGTCGGTCGTCATCCGGCCTGGTTCGTGCCTCCCGCGTTGGGCCGGTTCTGGGGGGTGGGTCGGCCGGTGGCTGGGGTCAGGGTCGCGGAGGCGACCGCGAGCCGGGATGCCCGGCGGGTGCGGGTCCGGGTGCGGTGGCCGGGTCGGGGGACGTCGTTCCCGGCCCGGTCGTCATCCGGCCTGGTTCGTGCCTCCCGCGTTGGGCCGGTTCTGGGGGGTGGGTCGGCCGGTGGCCGGGGGCGGGGGCCGCCGAGGCCACCGCGCGCTGGGATGTCCGGCGGGTGCGGTGGCCGGGGGATGCCGTTCCCGGCCCCGGCTGTCATCCGGCCTGGTTCTTGCCCGCTGCGGTGGGCCAGTTCTGGGGAGTGGGCACCCCGGTGGCCGGGGTCAGGGGCCGCGGAGGCCCACCGCGGGCCGGGGTGTCCGGCAGGTCAGGGTGCGGTGGCCGGGGCCGGGGGATGCCGTTCCCGGCCCCGGCTGTCATCCGGCCTGGTTCATGCCTGCCGCGTTGGGCCAGTTCTGGGGGCTGGGCCAGCCGGCTGCCGGGGCCGGGGTGAGGCCGGGGCCCTCGGGGGGCGGGGCGGTCATGCCGCGCACCTGGGCGGCGGTGAGGCCACCGCGGGCCGGGACGCCCGGCGGGGTGGGCCCAGGGACGGGGGGCGGGGCCTGCTGCGCCGGCGGTGCCAGGGGCTGCATCGGGGCCGGTGCGGGGACCGGCGGCAGGGGCGCGGCGGGGACGGGCGGCTGCGGGGCCGGGGCCGCCGACGCCGTGGCGGGGAGCGGCATCGCCATGCCGGGGGCCGGGGCGGCCATTCCCGGGGCGACGGCCATTCCCGGGGCGGCCAGCGCCGGGGCGGGGCCCGCCATGGCGGCGGTCACGGCGGCCGGTATTCGCATGCCGCCTCCGTTGGTCTCGCTGACCAGCCGGTCCACCGCCGCCATACCCGAGCTGTAGTTGGTCCCTGTCCCCAACTCGGGTACGGCGGCTCCCTTCCTGCTGCCGTAGAGCACCTGTTCCAAGGCGGACACGAGACGACGCACGTCCACCTCGGGGCGCACCACGAGCCGCAGGAAGCGGCTGGAGGAGCCGATCTTGTTGCCGCACTCGCGGACCAGGATCCGGTGCTCGGTGAGCAGCCGGTCCCGTACCACGGTGCCCTCGGCGCCCACGGGAAGGCGCACGAAGAGGAAGTTGCCCTGGGACGGGTAGACCGTCAGACCGGGCAGCGCCGAGAGATGGGCGGCCATCTCCATCCGGTCGCGGCGCACCTGCTGAAGGCTCTGCCGGTACTCCGTGCCGTGCTCCTTGAGCATGAACACCACGTGCTCGGCGAAGGAGTTGAGGTTCCACTTCGGCAGCATCGAGCGGATCTTGCCCGCCAGCGCCGGGTTGGCGACCAGGTATCCGAAGCGGATCCCGTGCAGGCCGAAGTTCTTGCCCAGGCTGCGCAGCACGACCACGTTCGGGCGCAGCATGGCCTCCTGCACCACGCTCGGCTCGGCCTCGGCGTCGGCGAACTCCAGGAACGACTCGTCGATCACCACCAGGTCCAGGTCGGCCAGGGAGTCCATGAACTGCACCATGGCGTGCTTGGGCACGAAGCCGCCGTCGGGGTTGTTGGGGTTGCAGACGACGGCGACCCTGGTCCCCCGCGCCCGGATGAACTCGGTGTACTGCGCCAGGTCCAGGGCGAAGCCGCTGGACTCCTGGAGCGGGAACATGTCGACCCGCTTGCCGGTCTCCATGGGCTGATCGGTCCAGCGGCCGAAGGTGGGGACGGGGACGGCCAGGGACTCGCGCACCAGCAGGTGGTCGATCCAGGTGATCAGTTCGGTCGAGCCGTTGCCCATCGCCACGCACTGCGGCGGCAGTTGGAGCAGGTTGCACAGCTCGGCCGTGATCGTGTCGGCGCTGGACGGGTAGTACGTGACGATCTCGCGCAGCCGTGTCGCCATGTCCTGGAACATGTCGGGCGTGGGGAAGTAGGGGTTGCACGGAATGCAGAAGTCCACCGGCCCGGCCCCGTCGCCGCCCTCCCGCGTCAGCGCCGCCATCGACGGACTGTGCGCCGAGGTGCTGCGGAACAGCGAGGTGACGTTGTCGGCCATGGAACCTCCATATGGGGCGGGCCCGGTGGGGGCGGCCGGGTCCGTCGTTCTGGGGTGGCCCGCGCGGGGGAGCGCGGGCCGTTCATGGATACGGAGACGGAGGCGGCGTTGTTCAACTCATGTGTGAGAAGTGTGGTTTCCGGGTAGCCGTGGGCCCCGCTCGGGTACGGCGCGAGCCGGCCTACGAACCGGACCTGCGCTTGTTCCACACGTCGAACCCGACCGCGGCCAGCAGCGCCAGCCCCTTGATGACCTGCTGCCAGTCGGTGCCGACGCTGAGCAGGTTCATGCCGTTGTTCAGCACGCCGAGGACGAGCCCGCCGATGATCGCGCCGAGCACGGTTCCGACGCCGCCGCTCATGGACGCGCCACCGATGAACGACGAGGCGATGGCCTCCAGTTCGTAGTTCACGCCGGCCTTCGGAGAGGCCGCGTTCAGGCGGGCGGCCACCACCAGTCCCGCCAGGGCCGCGAGCACGCCCATGTTCAGGAACACCTGGAAGGTGACCCTCCTGTCCTTGACGCCGGACAGCTTCGCGGCGGGCAGGTTGCCACCGATGGCGTAGATGTGGCGGCCGAAGACGGCGTTGCGCATCACATAGCCGTAGCCGACCACCAGCACGCCTAGGACGATCAGCACGATCGGCGCGCCCTTGTAGCTGGCGAGCAGCAGCGTGACGACCAGGACGGCGGCGACGAGGGCGACGAGCTTGAGCGCGAACAGCCGCGCGGGCAGCACGTCGAGGGAGAACTCCTGCTGCCGGCGCCGGTCGCGCACCTCCTGCCACACCACGGAGGCGATCAGGACGAGGCCGAGGAGCAGGGTGAGGTTGTGGTAGTTGGTGCTCGGCCCGACCTCGGGCAGGAACCCGTTGCCCATCTTCTGCAGCCCGCCCGGGAACGGGCCGAGGGTCTGGCCCTTGAGCAGGATCTCCGTCAGCCCGCGGAAGAGCAGCATCCCGGCGAGGGTGACGATGAACGACGGTATGCCCAGATACGCGATCATGAACCCTTGCAGCGAGCCCGCGGCCGCCCCCACCAGCAGGCACAGGCCCACCGCGACGGGCCACGGCACCTGGTGGCTGACCGTCAGGGCCGCCGCCACCGCGCCGACGAACGCGGTCAGCGAGCCGACCGACAGGTCGATGTGTCCCGCGATGATCACCATCATCATGCCGATGGCCAGGATCAGGATGTAGCTGTTCTGGAGCACCAGGTTGGAGACGTTGCGCGGCAGCAGCAGGTCCCCTCCGGTCCAGATCTCGAACAGGACGACGATCAGCCCGAGCGCGATCAGCATGCCGTACTGCCGCATGTTGCGGCGCAGGCCGTTCAGCACCAGCCCCAGCAGACCGCGGCCGGTGGCCGCCGCGCCGCGGTCCGGTGGTGCGGGGGCCGGGGGTTGCGCGGTCACGTCCGTGCTCATCGCGTCACCTCTTCGTCCTTCGTGTTCTTCGTCATGTGGCGCATCAGCACTTCCTGGGTGGCCTCCGCCCGCGGCACCTCACCGGTCAGCCGCCCCGCGGCCATCGTGTAGATGCGGTCGCACATGCCGAGCAGTTCCGGCAGTTCGGAGGAGATGAAGACGACCGCCTTGCCCTGGGCGGCCAACTGGTTGATGACCGTGTAGATCTCGTACTTGGCGCCCACGTCGATGCCGCGCGTGGGCTCGTCCAGGATCAGCACCTCCGGACCGGCGAAGATCCACTTGCTGAGGACGACCTTCTGCTGGTTGCCGCCGGACAGTCTGCCCACCGGCTCGAAGACGGTCGGCGCCTTGATGTTCATGGACGTGCGGAACGCCTCGGCGACCCGCTGCTCCTCGTGCTCGTCCACCACACCCCGCCGGGCCACCTTGCGCAGCGCGGTCAGCGAGATGTTCCGGTGGACGGTGTCCATGAGGTTCAGGCCGTAGTGCTTGCGGTCCTCGGTGACGTAGGCGATGCCGTGCCCGACCGCCTCCGCGACGGTCCTGGTGCGGATCTCCCGGCCGTCCTTGAGGACCGTGCCGGCCGCGTACCGGCCGTAGGCGCGGCCGAAGACGCTCATCGCCAGTTCGGTACGGCCGGCGCCCATCAGGCCCGCGATGCCGACGATCTCGCCGCGCCGCACCCGGACCGACACGTCGTCGACGACCCGGCGCTGCCGGTCGATCGGATGGAACACGGTCCAGCCCCGGATCTCCAGGGCCGGGGCCGCGCCCTCCTGGGGCTGGTGCGGGGTGCGTTCGGGGAAGCGGTGGTCGAGGTCGCGGCCGACCATGCCCGCGATGATCCGCTCCTCGGTGGTGCCGGCCGCCTTCACATCCAGGGTCTCGATGGTGTGGCCGTCGCGCAGGATCGTCACCGAGTCGGCGACCTGGCGAATCTCGTTGAGCTTGTGGGAGATGATGATCGAGGTGATGCCCTGCTCCTTCAACTCAAGGATCAGTCGCAGGAGTTTGCCGCTGTCCTCGTCGTTCAGGGCCGCCGTCGGCTCGTCCAGGATGAGCAGCTTCACGGACTTCGACAGCGCCTTGGCGATCTCCACCAGCTGCTGCTTGCCGACGCCGATGTCGGCGACCCGGGTCTCGGGGTGCTCGTCGAGACCGACGCGGCGCAGCAGCGCGGTGGCGTGCCGGAGGGTGTCGTTCCAGTTGATGAACCCGCGCGTGGCGTGTTCGTTGCCGAGGAAGATGTTCTCCGCGATGGACAGGTACGGCACCAGCGTCAGCTCCTGGTGGATGATGACGATGCCGCGCCGTTCGCTGGCCCGGATGTCCTTGAAACGGCACACCTCCTGCTCGAAGAGGATCTCGCCCTCGTAACTCCCGTGCGGATGGACGCCGGAGAGCACCTTCATCAGGGTGGACTTGCCGGCGCCGTTCTCCCCGCAGATGGCGTGCACCTCGCCCTGGCGAACCGTCAGCGTGACGTCCGACAGCGCTTTGACACCGGGAAAGGTCTTGCCGATCGAGCGCATTTCCAGGACGGGTCCCGCCATGGTCGTGCCTTCCAGTCGGTTGGGGTCGGTGGATGCGGCGGTCGCTTCCCCGGCTACTTGTTCAGCTCGGCGTCGCTGTAGTAGCCGCCCTTGACCAGGACCTCCTCGTAGTTGCTCTTGTCGACGCTCACCGGTTGCAGCAGGTAGGCGGGCACCACCTTCGAGCCGTTGTCATACGTCTTGTCGTCATTGACCTGCGGCTTCTTGCCCTTCAGTGAGTCGTCGACCATCGCCGAGGCGATCTCGGCGAGCTTGCGGGTGTCCTTGTAGACGGTCTGCGTCTGCTCGCCCGCGATGATCGACTTGACCGAGGCCAGCTCGGCGTCCTGACCGGTGACGACGGGCAGCGGCTTGCTCCCCGAGCCGTAGCCGTCCGACTTCAGCGCCGACAGGATGCCGATCGAGATGCCGTCGTAGGGCGAGAGCACCGCGTCGACCCGGCCGCTCTTGTAGGAGGAGGTGAGGATGTCGTCCATGCGCCGCTGCGCGGTCGCGCCGTCCCAGCGCAGGGTGGTGACCTTGGTGAGCTGCGTCTGGCCGGACCTCACCTTCAGCTTGCCGCTGTCCAGGTAAGGCTTCAGGACGCTCATCGCGCCGTTGAAGAAGTACTTGGTGTTGTTGTCGTCGTTGGAGCCGGCGAACAGCTCGATGTTGAACGGGCCCTTGCCGTCCTTGAGGCCGAGCTTGTCGACGATGTAGCCGGCCTGGAGCCGGCCGACCTTCTCGTTGTCGAAGGAGGCGTAGTAGTCGACGTGCTCCGTGCCGAGGATCAGCCGGTCGTAGGCGATGACCGGGATGCCGGCGTCGGCCGCCTCCTGCAGGACGTTGTTCAGCGACTTGTTGTCGATGGCGGCGACGATCAGGCCCTTGACGCCCTGGGTGATCAGGTTCTCGATCTGCGAGACCTGGGTGTCGGGGTTGTCCTCGCCGAAGACCAGCTTGGTCCGGTAGCCCTTGGCCTGGAGATCCTTGACGACGTTGTCGCCGTCGGAGATCCACCGCTCGGAGGACTTCGTCGGCATCGCGATGCCGATGGTGGCGCCCTTGGTGCTGCCCGGCTTCTCCTTGCTGCCGCCCTCGCTGTTCTGCCCGCAGGCGGACAGGGTCAGGGCGAGGGACGCGGCTGCGGCCGTGGCGGCGAGGGCGGCTCTGCGGTTGCGCATGGTGATCAGTCCTTGTCCGTCTGGTCGGTGTGGGGCGTGGGGAGGTGCTCGCGGCGTTCGTCAGGCGCCGGTGGGGAAGCGGTGGAGCGGGCCCGGGAGCCGGGAGCCGAGTGGCGCCATGTCACCGGCGGCGCCGTGGCGGGCGAGCAGGTCCAGGGCGAGCCGGCCGCGCCGCACCCGTTCCCGGGCCGTGGCCAGGGTGAGCTCCCGCAGGTGGTGTCCGTACGGGTAGATGCCGGGCGCCTTGGACAGGCCGAACTTCAGGTAGAGCGGTGCGCCGCGCCGGATCAGCTCGGCGACCTCGTACATCCGGACATAGCCGCCGAGGTCGTCGGGCGCCTCGATGTACATGTCCATGGGGGCGCCCGACACCCGCCGGATCTCGGTGAGGTGATCGAGCGTCAGATCGCTGGGCACGTTCACGGAGTCGGCGCCCAGACGCTCGAAGACGGCGTACGACGCCGGGTTCACGGGGCCGATCAGCGCGGACACCTTCAGGGTGGTGTCGGCCGGGATCAGGCCCGTCGTACGCGCCCGGTGCAGCGTCCACAGCACCCCCTCGTCGGCGACCAGCAGACAGCGCACGCCCAGCTCCGTGGCCCGGACGGCGTCCTCGACGCACCCGGCGACCGCGTCGTGGCCGCGGGCCCGCAGCCCCGCCCCGCGCGAGTCGGAGCGCACCGAGCCCCCGGTGTCCCAGGTGCCGCGCGGGCCGGTGAACAGGCACAGTTCGACGCCGTGCGCGGTACTCGCGTCGACCATCTCGCCGATCTCGGCGTCGGTCAGCATCCACACGCCGCTGCCCTGGCTGATCCGGTGGATCGGCACATCGAGCCGTGCGGCCTCGTCGAGGACCACCGCCAGCGCCTCCGGGCCCTCGCACGAGGGGATCTCCGTGCGCCAGCGGCCGCCGCCGGGGAAGGCGTGCGGCGAGGTGTCGGCGGGGTCGAGGGCGGGGGCGCCGAGGCCCAGTGCGGTGAGCGTCTGCTCAGCGGGTCTGCGGGCGGCCGTGGCGGAAGCGTCGGTCACAGGCTGTCCTTCGTGTTCGGTGTCTCGGACAAGGTTCGTGGCTCCGGGTATGGCGGGCCGTGCACGGGGCCGGCGGTGACCCGGGCCCGGTGTGCCGCTCGCGGCGTCCTCGGATCGCGCCGTGAGCGGCACTCGGGTCACGGGCGGAGCAGCACCTTGCCCACCTTCGGATCGCCCGCCCCCACCAGGTCGATGGCGTGCGAGAACTCGGCGAGCGGGAGCTCGTGGGTGACGAGCGGGAGCGGATCGAGCAGCCCGGCCGCGAACATCCGCACTGTGTGCGCCCAGGCGTGCGGCGGCGCCCCGAAGACGGTGTGCACCTCCAGCTGCCGTACGACGAGGTCGGTCGGGTCCAGTCCCTCGGCGCCCGGTGCCGGGATGCCCGTCAGGACCAGCCGCCCACCGCGTCTGAGCAGCCCGGCGGCGGTACGCGCCGCGTCCGCCGACCCGGCCGTCTCGATCACCACGTCGAAGCCGCCGGGCAGCCGCCGGTCCTTGGTGGAGAAGCCGGTGGCGCCGAACCGCCGGGCCAGGGCCTCGCGGTCGTCGCGCGTGCCGACGACCAGCAGCTCGGCCGGGGAGAGCGCCTTGAGGAACTGCACGGCGAACATCCCGAGCGTGCCGGTGCCGACCACGGCGACCCGCTCGCCCGGCCGGGCGTCCGCCTTCAGCGCGGCCGCCGCGACACAGGCGGCCGGCTCCAGCAGCGCGGCGGCGGTGAGGTCGGCGTCCTCGGGCAGCACGTGCAGCAGCCGGGCCGGCAGCGTCAGCGTGGTGGCCATCGCGCCGGGCCGGGTGAAGCCGGTCTCCTCGTACCCCGCCGTGCACAGGGTCGTCTCGCCCGCGTGACAGTGGTCGCACACCTGGCAGTTGCGGAAACCCTCGCCGACCACCTTGCGGCCCACGAGAGGGCCGGGCACCCCGGCGCCCACCCGCCGGACCGTCCCGGACCACTCGTGGCCCGGCGTCAGCGGGTAACGCACGTACCCGTCGGGCCGGTTGCCCTGGTACACCTCGCGGTCGCTGCCGCAGATCCCCACGGCGTGCACGGCGACCAGCGCCTCGCCCGGTCCCGGGTCGCGCGGCGTGTGCCCGGCGATCCGGTGCGTGCCCGGGGCCTCGACGACGACCTCGGTGCTCACTTCGTCCCCTTCGGCCTGCGCTGCTCCCAGCCCTCGGCCCACAGGTCGAACCGGGCCTGCTGCTGGGGGAATTCGGCCGCGGCGTCGACATCCAGCTCGACGCCGAGACCGGGCGCGTCGGAGAGGTGGAAGCAGCCGTCCTCCGGGTCCACCCGGGGCGCGCCCCTGACCACCTTCTTGATCTCCGCGTCGGCGAAGTCGTTGAAGTGCTCCAGGACCTTGAAATTCGGTGTGGTGAAGCCCACTTGGAGCGAGGCGGCGGTGAGTACGGACCCGCCGACGTTGTGCGGGGCGACGAGCATGTAGTGCGTCTCGGCGGTCGCGGCCAGCTTCCGGGTCTCCCAGATGCCGCCGATGTGGCCGACGTCCGGCTGGATGATGTCGGCGGACTGGTCGTCGAAGAGCTCGCGGAACTCGATCCGGTCGTGGATGCGCTCGCCGGTGGCGACCGGGATGTCGACCTTGGCAGCGACCTTCCGCAGCGCCTTCAGGTTCTCCGGCGGCACCGGCTCCTCCAGCCAGGCCGGGGCGAAGGGCGCCATCTCCCTGGCCAGCCGGACGGCGGTGGCGGGGGAGAAGCGGCCGTGCATCTCCAGCATCAGCTCGGTGCCGGGGCCGATGGCGTCCCGTACGGCCTCGATGAGCGAGACGGCGTACAGGGTCCCCTCGTGGTCGAGTTCGAAGTGCCCGGTGCCGAAGGGGTCGATCTTGAGCGCCCGGTAACCGCGCTCCACGACCCCCTGCGCGGCCTTGTGGTACGCCTCCGGGGTGCGCTCGGTGGTGTACCAGCCGTTGGCGTACGCCTTCACCCGGTCGGTGACCTTGCCGCCGAGCAGCTGCCACACGGGGACGCCGAGCGCCTTGCCCTTGATGTCCCAGCAGGCCATCTCCACGACCGCGATGCCGGACATCACGATCTCACCCGCGCGGCCGAAGTCGCCGTACTTCATACGGCGGACGAGGTCCTCGGCGGCGAACGGGTCCGAGCCGAGGATGTGGTTGGCCTCGGCCTCCCTCAAGTAGCCGATCAGAGCGTCGGTGTGGCCCAGCATCCGGGTCTCGCCGACCCCGGTGATGCCCTCGTCGGTGTGCACCTGGACGTAGGTCAGGTTGCGCCATGGCGTCCCGACCACATGGGTGCTGATTCCGGTGATGCGCACGGTGCCCGCCCCTCGGCTGCTCGACATCGTTGTCGTCGTTGTCGTGGTTGTCGTCGGTGTTCGAGATTTCGTCAGACGTTCGAAATGCTGGCGCGACAGTAGGGATGGGGTGGTGAGGGTGTCAATGGGTCCGACAGATAACGGTTTTGGCGGGCCTGTCGGTCACTTTTTCGATCCCGCACAGAACCTTCACAGGGGTGGCTAGGAACCGCGCCCATCCGGAACTTAGTCTTCCCGCGTCATGAACTACTGCCACCCGTGCCGACGGCACCTGAACGGCGCCCTCGCCTGCCCGGGGTGCGGCACCCCAGTGGAGTCACCTCCCGCGAACGCGGAGGACCCCGGGGTGAGTGCGGAACCCACTGCCACCCAAGTCCCGCAGGAGAGCGGGGAGTTCCACCCCGACGAGGAGCGCGATCGGGCCGACGGGGGTGACGGTGACGACGGTGACGACGGCCATGCCGAGCCCGAGGGGCGGTCCGGTCGGCGCCGCTCGCGCGGCCGGGGCGGAGCGGCCGAGGGCGCCGAGGACGTCGAGGCTGACGAGGACGACACCGAGGACGCGGAGAGTGCGGGGGGCGGGAGCGCGAGCCGGCGGGACCGCAAGGCGGCGGTCCACCGCAGGCGCCGCCGCCGCATCCTGCTGACAGTCGTCGGCTTCGTCCTGGCGGGCGGCGGTCTGAGCCTGGCCGAACTCGGCGTCGACGCGCCGGGCCTGCCGGGCTTGTCCAGCCAGGAGCCGGCCGCGGTCGGCGACGACGTGTCCGAGGACGACGCGTCCCCCTCGGACGCCGGCGGGACGGCCGGGCCGGCTGGCGACGCGCCGGGGACCGCCACGGACACGGCCACGCCGGACGCCTCGAAGTCGGCCTCTCCCTCCGCCTCCGCGAAGGACGACAAACCGGAACCGGACGCGAGCGACACGAGCAGCCCCAGGCAGTCGGCCGAGGCGCCGGCGCAGAGCGACACGGGCCGGAGCGCGGACCGGCCGGGCGCACCGGACTCCGCGACCCCGGAGGCGCCCCAGCCCGCGGACCCCCCGGCAAGTGATCCCGCCCCGCCGCCCCCTCAGCCGGACCCCACACCCACCCCGACCCACACCTGCGACCGCTTCCTGTGGTGGTGCACGTAGGGCGCGATGCGCGGGCCTGAGGGCGCACGGCGGCTCGACGCTGAACAGGGCGGCGACCACGGGTGATTGGCGCACCCGTAGCCGCCGCACTACCGGCGCCGGGCCGCGCGCCCCCATGGCGGCGGCCGCGCTCAGCCGAGCCGCGCCGTTCAACCGGCCCTCAGTGGAACTCGTCGCCCCGAGCCCTTCGGCCCGAGCCCTTCGGCCCGCCGGCCAGGGCGGAGCCCTTCGGCCCGAGCCCTTCGGCCGAACCGCTCAGCCCGGGTCCCGGGGACCTGAGCCCCTCGACGCGATCCCCTCGATGCGAGCCCCTCAGCCGGACCGCTCAGTCCGAGCCCCTCGACCCGAGCCGTTCAGTCGAGCTGCTCAACCCGAGCCCCTCGGCGCGAGCTTTTCGGCCGAGCTGCTCAACCCGAGCCCCTCGGCGCGAGCTTTTCGGCCGAACCGCTCAGCCCGGGTCCCGGGGGCCTGAGCCCCTCGACGCGAGCCCCTCAGCCGGACCGCTCAGCCGAGTTCGTCGGCCGAGCCCGTCAGCCGAACCGCTCAGCCCGAGCCCCTCGGCGTGAGCTTTTCGGCCGAACCGGTCAGCCCGGGTCCCGGGGGCCTGAGCCCCTCGACGCGAGCCCCTCAGCCGGACCGCTCAGCCGAGTTCGTCGGCCGAGCCCGTCAGCCGAACCGCTCAGCCCGAGCCCCTCGGCGTGAGCTTCTCGGCCGAACCGGTCAGCCCGGGTCCCGGGGGCCTGAGCCCCTCGAGGCGAGCCCCTCAGCCGGACCGCTCAGCCGAGTTCGTCGGCCGAGCCCGTCAGCCGAACCGCTCAGCCCGGGTCCCGGGGGCCTGAGCCCCTCGACGCGAGCCCCCTCAGTCGGACCGCTCAGCCCGAGCCGCGGGGTCCGAGCCCCTCGGCCCGAGCCCCTCAGTCGAGTTCGTCGCCCGGGCTCGTCAGCCCGGCTCCCCCTCGTTCGTCATCCGCCGCAGCAGGTCACGCAGTGCCAGCCGTTCTTCCTCGGAGAGGCTCGCCAGTGGCTCCCGGGCGAAGCGCAGCCCTTCCCGCAGTTCGCGGGCCACGCGCCGCCCCTCCTCCGTCGCCGCCGCCAGCTTCACGCGCCGGTCGCCCGGATCCGGCCGCCGCTCCACCAGTCCCCGTGTCTCCAGCCGGTCCACGATCCCGGTGACGTTCGACGGCTCGCACTTCAGCTTCTGCGCCAGCCTCCGCATCGGCAGCGGCTCCAGCGACAGCAGACTCAGCAGCCGCGCCTGCGCCCCGGTCAGCGCGTGCTCACCGGCCGCCTCCTCGTAGTCCTCGTAGAAGCGGGCCACGACGTCCCCGATCAGCTCGACGACCTCCAGGGTCAGCGCGTCGGGGCGGCGGGTGTTCGGTGCGGCGGCCATGCGACCAGGGTACCGGCGTACTTGACTTGATGAAATATTCAGGTGCATGGTTGTTTCAGTAACTGAAGTAACTGAAAGGCGCCTGTCGTGATCAACCGAGAATGGCACCTGCTCAGCCGCCCGGTCGGCTGGCCGAAACCGGAAGACTTCGCCCTGGTCGAGGCCGAGGTCCCGCAGCCGGGCGAGGGCCAGGTCCTCGTGCGCAACGAGTACCTCTCCGTCGACCCCTATATGCGGGGAAGAATGAACGCGGCCAAGTCGTACGCCGAGCCGTACGAACTCGGCAGGCCCATGCAGGGCGGCGCCGTCGGCGAGGTCGTCGCCTCCGAGGCCGAGGGGATCGCGGTCGGCGACCACGTCCTGCACTTCGGCGGCTGGCGCGAGTACGCCGCCGTCAACGCCCGCGGCGCCGTCAAGGTCGACCCCGCAGCCGCACCCCTGCCGGCGTACCTCGGCGTGCTGGGCATGACGGGGCTGACCGCCTACGCCGGTCTGCTGCGCATCGCCTCCTTCAAGGAGGGCGACGCCGTCTTCGTCTCCGGCGCGGCCGGCGCGGTCGGCGGCCAGGCCGGGCAGATCGCCAGGCTCAAGGGCGCGTCGCGGGTGATCGGCTCCGCGGGCTCCGACGAGAAGGTCCGGCTGCTGACCGAGGAGTACGGCTTCGACGCCGCCTTCAACTACAGGAACGGCCCGGTGGCCGAGCAGTTGAAGGCCGCCGCCCCGGACGGTGTCGACGTCTACTTCGACAACGTCGGCGGCGAGCATCTGGAGGCCGCCATCGGCTCCCTCAACCTGGGCGGACGCATCGCCGTCTGCGGCATGATCTCGGGGTACAACAACACCGAGCCCGCCCCTGGCCCGAGGAACCTCGCCCGGCTGATCCAGACCCGCGGCCGTATCCAGGGCTTCCTCGTCGGCGACCACTACGACCTCCAGCCCGAGTTCGTGCGGGAGGTCGGCGCCTGGGTGCGCTCGGGCGAGCTGAAGTACCGCGAGACCGTCGTCGAGGGCGTCGAGCACACCCTGGAGGCCTTCCTCGGCGTGCTGCGCGGAGACAACACCGGGAAGATGATCGTCAAGCTGTGACCGCGCTCTGGCAGCCGTTCCCCGAAGTTCCGACATGCGGTAACTTCATTCCGGAACCTGAAACCGCCAGGTGCGACCGTGGGCGCGAGTCGCGGCGGACGTAGGAAGGAACGCAACCCCATGGCCATCCAGCACTCCGACGTTCTGTACACCGCCGTCGCCACCGCCGAGAACGGCCGCGACGGCCGTGTCGCCACCGACGACGGCAAGCTCGACGTCGTCGTCAACCCGCCCAAGGAGATGGGCGGCAGCGGCGCCGGCACCAACCCCGAGCAGCTGTTCGCCGCCGGCTACAGCGCCTGCTTCCAGGGCGCCCTCGGCGTCGTCGCCCGCCAGGAGGGCGCCGACATCTCCGGCTCCACCGTCACCGCGAAGGTCGGCATCGGCAAGAACGAGGACGGGTTCGGGATCATCGTGGAGATCTCCGCGGACATCCCGAACGTCGACGCCGCCACGGCGAAGAGCCTGTTGGAGAAGGCCCACCAGGTCTGCCCCTACTCGAAGGCGACCCGAGGCGACATCACCGTGACACTGGGCTGAGCCGTACGGCTCGGTCGCCCGCGCCCGCGCACCCGGAGGGTGAGCGGGCGCGGGCCCCGCCTACAGTCTTCCCATGCGTGACCTCGGGGCCGGTTTCGCCCATCTCCTCAAAGGCCAGCGCTGGATGGCCCGGCACGGGCAGTCGTACCGCTTCGGACTGCTCCCCGGTCTGATCACCCTCGTGCTGTACGCGGCGGCTCTCACCGCGCTCGCGCTGTGGGGCGACGACGCGGTCACGTGGGCCACCCCCTTCGCCGACGACTGGCCGGGCCCGTGGTCCGGTCTCTTCCGCGGCCTGCTCACCGCCGTGCTGTTCGCCCTGGGACTGCTCCTCGCCGTGGTCACCTTCACGGCGGTCACCCTCCTGATCGGCCAGCCCTTCTACGAGAGCCTGTCCGAGCAGGTGGACCGGGACGTGTCGCCCGACGGCACGGCACCCGGGTCCGGCCTGCCGTTCTGGCGCGAGCTGTGGCTCTCGGCCCGTGACAGCCTGCGGATCGTCGTACGGGCCGCGCTGTGGGGCGTGCTGCTCTTCGCGCTGGGCTTCCTGCCGTTCGTCGGGCAGACGGTCGTGCCGGTGCTCGGCGTCTTCGTCACCGGCTTCTTCCTGACCGAGGAGCTCACCGCCGTCGCCCTACAGCGCCGGGGTGTCGGACTCGGCGGCCGGCTGGCCCTGCTGCGCTCCCGCAAGCTGCTGGTCTGGGGCTTCGGCGCCCCGCTCGGCCTGGCCTTCCTGGTGCCGTTCGTGGCGGTGTTCCTCATGCCGGGCGCGGTCGCGGGCGCCACCCTGCTCGCCCGTGAGCTGCTGGACGAGGAGACCGGCGACGCGGTCGTTCCGGCACCGCGGACGCCCCCTCCGTCGGAGTCTCCGGCACCCGCCTGACCCGGGGGCAGTGGCACAGCGGCGAAGCCGCCGGTGATTGTGAAGGGTTCGTACGAGATCGCGGGCCCGTGCCCGATGACCTGCCCCCTTCTCCTCCCGGCGGCTAACGTCTGGTCCGGGCCGAGTCCGCCCACCGGCAGCCCCGGCCCGGGACCTGACCCCCGGGCCGGGGCCGGCGCGTTCAGCGCGCCGAGAAGCCGTACACCGTCCGGGAGCGGAAGACCTCGCCCGGCCGCAGCTCGGTGCTCGGGAAGCCGGGGCGGTTGGGGGAGTCCGGGAAGTGCTGGGTCTCCAGGGCGATCCCGTCGCCGGGGGCGAAGGGGGCGGAAAGGTGGTCGCCGGTGTAGAGCTGGAGGCCCGGCTCGGTCGTCGCCACCGTCAGGACCCGGCCGGACGCCGGATCGTGCAGCTCGGCGACCTCCACCGGCTCGCTGGTGACGCCCTTGTCGAGGACCAGGTTGTGGTCGTATCCGGAGCCCGCCTTGCGCGGCTGCCGGAAGTCGAAGCGGGTGCCCGCCACCTCGTCGAGGGCGCCGGTCGGGATCAGCTCCGCGTCCACCGGGGTGTACCGGGAGGCGGCGAGCCGCAGTTCATGGCCGCCCGTGTCGCCGCGGCCGCCGAGGTTCCAGTACGAGTGGCTGGTGAGGTTGACGACGGTCGGCGCGTCCGAGACCGCCTCGTAGGCGATGTGCAGGGCGCCCGCCATGTCCAGGGTGTACGTCACCGAGACCTCCAGGCGGCCCGGGAAGCCCTCCTCGCCGTGCGGGCTGACCCGGCTGAGCCGCACCCCGTGCTCGACCGGCTCCACCTCCCACATCCGCTTGTCGAAGCCGCCGTCCCCGCCGTGCAGCGAGTTGCCGCCCTCGTTCTGCTCCAGCGCGTACGTCCGCCCGTCCAGCGGGAAGCGGCCCCCGGCGATCCGGTTGGCGTACCGCCCGATCAGCGCGCCGAGGAACGGCTCGGGGTGGGCCAGGTAGCCGTCGAGGCCGGGAAAGCCCAGCACCACGTCCGCCGTGTGCCCGTCCCGGTCCGGCACCTCGACCGACTGCACGATCCCGCCGTACGACAGCACCCGTACCCGCACCCCGGCCCGCTCCAGCGTCCAGCGGTGCACCTCGGTGCCGTCGGCCAGCGTGCCGAAGAGTTCACTCATGGGGAAACCCTAAGTCCTGTCGTCCGGGGGCCTTCAGGGGCGCTTCAAGGGCCGTCCGGGGGGCTGTTCAGGGGCAGCGTCAGGGTGTCTTCGCGGTGACGGTCCGATAGGCGATCTCGGCGATCCGCGCCTGGCCGTCGCGGCTCGGGTGGAACCAGTCCCAGTGGCTGAGCTGGTCGGTGCCGAAGCGGTAGTCGAAGACGGCGTTGTTGTCGAAGCGGCAGCGGCTGTCCTTCGCGCAGACCTCCTTCAGCACCCCGTTGTACGCCCGCACCCGGGCCTGCACCGTGTCGCGCCGCTTGGTGGCCGCCGCGTCCAGCGCGTCGGCGTCGCCCAGCATGGACGGGCAGATGCCGAGCTTCCAGATCTGCTTGCCCAGCGCGTTCGTACGGCCCTCGGACCACAGCCGCTTCAGGTCCGGCACGCTGGAGACGTACACCTGTGTCTTGGGCAGGGCCTGACGCAGTGTGTCCATCGCGACCTCGAACTCGGTCCGGAAGACCGCCACCGGCGTCATCGAGTCCAGGGAGTCGCGGCAGGCGTCGTTGGCTCCGGCCATCACCGTCACCAGCTGCGGCTTCTTCTTCACGGCCTGCGCCATCTGGCTGTGCAGATCGGACATCCGGGACCCGGTCACCGCGAAGTTCCAGCTGCTCCGGGCCGCCCCGGTCGCCCCGAGCAGCCGCACCGCCAGGCTGTTGACCGACGCGTCGCTGCCCGTCGCCCAGGACGCCTCCGGGCAGTCCGTCAGCACCAGGCAGGTGTCGAAGCCGCGGGTGATGGAGTCGCCGACCGCGGCGATCGAGGCCGGGCTCGTGTTCCAGACGGGCGGTGCCGCGGACGGGCGGGAGGCCCCGGCCCCCGCGCCGAGACCGGCGGCGTTGCAGCCCGCGGTGGCCAGTACGGCCGCCGCCACGACGGCGCGGGCGGCCCGGGTACGGTGACGTCTTTTCCGCATGCCGTGATCCCCTCGGTCGTCGTGAAGTGCTCCCCCCCATGAGAACGCGCGAGGGTTCCCGCCCCCACTCGAGTGGGCTGCGCGCACCCGTACAAGCGTCCCCCTGGGTGAATGGAGGGCGTTTCCTGGCACCGGGACCGACGGTACGTCACACTCCTTGCCCCGTCGCACGGTAGCCTCGCCATCAACGTGGCCTCACACGCCACCGCTGTCCGCCCGCCCGCACCATGTCCCGCTCTGCCCGGAGGTCCCGGTGACGACACGTGGAGTTCTGTACGTGCACTCCGCGCCGCGCGCGCTGTGCCCGCACGTCGAGTGGGCCGTCGCCGGGGTGCTCGGTACGCGCGTCAGCCTGGACTGGATCCGGCAGCCCGCCGCTCCCGGCACCTGGCGCTCGGAGTTCTCCTGGCAGGGCCAGCCCGGCACCGCATCCAAGCTCGCCTCCGCGCTGCGCGGCTGGCAGCTGCTCCGCTTCGAGGTCACCGCCGAGCCCTGCCCCACCGCCGAGGGCGAGCGCTACAGCTGCACCCCCGGCCTCGGCATCTTCCACGCCGTCACCGGCATCCACGGCGACATCCTCATCCCCGAGGACCGGCTGCGCGCCGCCCTGCTGCGCTCCCAGCGCGGCGAGACCGACCTGGAGGCCGAACTCGCCAAGCTCCTGGGCAAGCCCTGGGACGACGAGCTGGAGCCGTTCCGCTACGCGGGTGAAGGCGCCCCCGTGCGCTGGCTGCACCAGGTGGTCTGACGACCGCTCGCACAACAGAAGGGCCCCCACCGGTCGGTGGGGGCCCTTCTGACATCCGCTGCCGGGGTCTCAGACCGACCGGAACGCCAGCACGACGTTGTGCCCGCCGAAGCCGAACGAGTCGTTCAGCGCGGCGATACGGCCCTCGGCGGGCAGCTTGCGCGCCTCCCCGCGGACCACGTCCGCGTTCGCCTCGGCCTCGGGGTCGAGGTTCTCGACGTTGATGGTCGGCGGAGCCACCCGGTGGTACAGCGCCAGCACCGTCGCCACCGACTCCACGCCGCCCGCGCCACCGAGCAGGTGACCGGTCATCGACTTGGTCGCGGAGACCGCCATGTGGTCGGCGTCGTCGCCGAAGACCTTGCGCAGCGCCTTCAGCTCCGCGACGTCACCCGCAGGCGTCGAGGTGGCGTGCGCGTTGACGTGCACGATCTCCGCCGGGTCCAGGTCGGTGTTCTCGAGCAGGTGCTGCAGGGCGTGCGAGATGCCCCGGCCCTCCGGCTCCGGCTGGACGATGTCGTGGGAGTCGGCGGAGATGCCCTGGCCGACCGCCTCCGCGTAGACGCGGGCACCGCGCTTGGCGGCGTGCTCGGCGGACTCCAGGACGAGCACACCCGCGCCCTCACCGAGGACGAAGCCGTCCCGGTCGACGTCGTAGGGGCGCGAGGCGCCCTCGGGGTCCTCGTTGTTCTTCGACATCGCCATCATGTTGCCGAACGCGGCGATGGGCAGCGGGTGGATCGCCGCCTCCGTACCGCCGGCGACGACGACGTCGGCCCGGCCGGTGCGGATCATCTCGATGGCGTAGCCGATGGCCTCGGCGCCGGACGCACACGCGGAGACCGGCGTGTGCACACCCGCGCGGGCGCCCACGAGCAGGCCCACGTTGGCCGACGGGCCGTTCGGCATCAGCATCGGGACGGTGTGCGGGGAGACGCGGCGGACGCCCTTCTCCTTCAGCACGTCGTACTGGTCCAGCAGGGTGGTGACACCGCCGATGCCGGAGGCGACGACCGTGCCGAGCCGGTCCGGGTCGACGGAACCGTCCTCACCGGCCTTGCCGGTGAAACCGGCGTCCTTCCAGGCCTCCTGGGCCGCGATCAGCGCGAACTGCGCGGAGCGGTCCAGCCGGCGCGCCTGCGGCCGCGGGATGACCTCGGTCGGCTCCACGGCCACCGGGGCCGCGATACGGACGGCCTGGTCGGCCGCCCACTCCTGGGTCAGGGGCTTCACACCGGACTTGCCGGCGACCAGGCCCTCCCAGGTGGAAGCTACGTCGCCACCCAGCGGTGTGGTTGCGCCGATACCGGTGACGACCACGGTGCGATTGGTCGAGCTCACGGGAATTCTTTCTCCAACGGAACGAGGATTCGTACGGCGCCACCGCCGGGTGGCGGGGCAGTCAGCCCAAGGCTGTGATCGGTCGATCAGCCCTGGTGCTTGAGGATGTAGTCGGTCGCGTCGCCGACCGTCTTGAGGTTCTTGACGTCCTCGTCGGGGATCTTGACGTCGAAACGCTCTTCGGCGGCGACGACGACCTCGACCATGGACAGCGAGTCGACGTCCAGGTCGTCGGTGAAGGACTTGTCCAGCTGGACGTCCTCGACCGGGATCCCGGCGATCTCGTTCACGATCTCCGCGAGACCGGCGACGATCTCTTCCTGAGTGGCGGCCATGTCGGCGCTCCTTCGTAGATTTCCAGAGGGTGTGGCGCCCACCGCGTCAGCGGCAGGGGTGTGCGGTCCCGCACCGGAAGCATGATCCGGCACGGAGTGCCTAGGGGAGGGTAACGACCGTCGCGGCGTACACGAGACCCGCCCCGAAGCCGATGACGAGCGCGGTGTCGCCGCTCTTCGCCTCGCCGGTCGCCAGGAGCCGCTCCATCGCGAGCGGGATCGAGGCGGCCGAGGTGTTGCCGGTGGTGCGGATGTCACGGGCGACCGTGACGTGCTCCGGCAGCTTGAGCGTCTTCACCATCGAGTCGATGATCCGCACGTTGGCCTGGTGCGGGATGAAGACGTCCAGTTCGTCCGGGGTGATCCCGGCCGCGTCCAGCGCCTGCTGGGCGACCTTCGCCATCTCGAACACGGCCCAGCGGAAGACCGCCTGGCCCTCCTGCGTGATCGCGGGGAACTTGACGTTGCCCTCGCTGTCGACAGGGAGTTCGGAGACGTCGCCGATCCGGAAGCGGTCCCACGGGACGGTCTGCTTGATGGTCTCGGCCTTGTCGCCCTCCGAGCCCCACACGGTCGGGCCGATCGCGGGCTCCTGCGAGGGGCCGACCACGACCGCGCCTGCGCCGTCACCGAACAGGAAGGCCGTGGCCCGGTCCTCCAGGTCGGTCAGGTCGGAGAGCCGCTCCACGCCGATGACCAGCACGTACTCCGCCGAGCCCTCGACGACCAGGCCCTTGGCCAGGGTGAGGCCGTAGCCGAAGCCGGCGCAGCCCGCCGAGATGTCGAAGGCGGCCGCCTTGTCCGTGCCCAGCTTGTCCGCGATCTCGGTGGCGATGGCCGGGGTCTGGCTGAAGTGCGAGACCGTCGAGACGACCACGGCGCCGATCTGCGAGGCGTCGATCCCGGCGTCCGCGATCGCCTTGCCGGAGGCCTCGATCGACATCACCGCGACCGTCTCCTCGGGCGACGCCCAGTGCCGGGTCTCGATGCCCGAGCGCGAGCGGATCCACTCGTCGGACGAGTCGATCGTCTCGAGGATCACCTCGTTGGGCACCACGCGTGTGGGCCGGTAGCCGCCCACACCGAGGATGCGCGCGTACGGGGCACCCTTGCTGGGCTTGATCTTCGACATGCTCGTCGGCTCCTTAAGGCGTCAGGCGCTCGCGTGCTCGGCGATGAGCTCGCGGGCCGCGTCGAGGTCGTCGGGGGTCTTCAGCGCCAGCGTCTTCACGCCGGGCAGCGCGCGCTTGGCCAGGCCGGTCAGGGTGCCGCCGGGGCACACCTCGACGAGGGCGGTGGCGCCCAGCTCCTTGAAGGTCTCCATGCACAGGTCCCAGCGGACCGGGTTGGCGACCTGGCCGACCAGCCGCTCGACGACCTCGGCGCCGCTGTGCACGGCCCGGCCGTCCTTGTTGGAGACGTAGGTGACCTTCGGGTCGGCGGGCGAGAGCGCCTTGGCGGCCTCCGCCAGCTTCTCGACCGCGGACGCCATGTGGTGCGTGTGGAAGGCGCCGGCCACCTTCAGCGGGACGACCTTGCGCACGCCCTCCGGCATGTCCTCGCTCAGGGCGGCGAGCTGCTCCATGGTGCCGGCGGCCACGATCTGGCCGGCCCCGTTGACGTTCGCCGGGGTCAGGCCCAGCTTGCCCAGGTGCGCCGTGGACACGTCCGGGTCGCCGCCGAGCAGCGCCGACATGCCCGTCTCGGTGATCGCGGCGGCCTCGGCCATGGCCAGGCCGCGGCGGCGGACCAGGGTCAGCGCCGCGGTGTCGTCCAGGACGCCCGCGAACGCGGCGGCGGTGATCTCGCCGACGCTGTGGCCCGCGACCACGTCCGCGCCGGTGTCACCCAGTGCCGCTGCCGACAGCAGCCCGGCGGCGACCAGCAGAGGCTGGGCCACCGCGGTGTCGCGGATCGCGTCCGCGTCGGCCTGCGTGCCGTAGTGGACGAGGTCCAGGCCGATGGCGTCGGACCAGGCGGCCACACGGTCGGCGGCGCCGGGCAGTTCGAGCCAGGGAGTCAGGAAGCCGGGCGTCTGGGCGCCTTGGCCGGGAGCGACGAGTACGAGCACTCTCACACTCTCTCTTGGGGACGGCCGCGACCGCCCGTGGGGACAGGGACGAAGAACAGGAAGGGGTTTTGTGGGCCCCCGACAAAAGCCTAGGCCTGGGGATCTCCGTCGGCCAGACGCCCAAGGATCAGTGCGATCCGCAGGGTGAACGCGGATCGTACATCGGAGGGTGACCAACCGGTGACGTCAGTCACACGTCGGAGCCGGTAGCGCACGGTGTTCGGGTGAACGAAGAGCATCCTGGCCGCGCCTTCCAGACTGCTCGCCTGCTCCAGATAGACGCTGAGCGTTTCGAGAAGAGCGGAGCCGGCTTCCTCCAGCGGTCTGTAGATCTCCTCTACCAACTGCTCCCGCGCGCCAGGGTCACCGGCGATGGCGCGCTCCGGCAGGAGATCGTCCGCCAGTACCGGCCGCGGCGCGTCCTGCCAGGCCGAGCAGGCCTTCAGTCCGGCCGCGGCGGCCTGCGCGGACCGGGTCGCGGCGAGCAGATCGGGCACGACGGGCCCGGCGACGACGGGGCCCGGGGCATACGGCCCGATCAACGACTTGGCCACCGCCAGCGGATTGTCGCTGCCGCCCGCGATCACGACCAGCCGGTTCCCGAGGACCCCGGTGAGCACCTGGAGCTTGGCGTGCCGGGCGGCCCGCCGGATGGCCTCCACGGTCAGCTCGGAGTCCCCGTCGGGCGCGGTCCCGAGCACCACGCACACGTGCTCGGGAGAGTTCCAGCCCAGGGCGGCGGCCCGCGACACGGCCCCCTCGTCGGCCTCCCCGCTCAGCACCGCGTTGACGACCAGGGACTCCAGCCGGGCGTCCCAGGCACCGCGTGCCTCGGCGGCCTGCGCGTAGACCTGGGCGGTGGCGAAGGCGATCTCACGGGCGTAGACGAGCAGCGCCTCCCGGAGCGCGGACTCGTCGCCCGGCGCCGCCACCTCGTCGATGGCCGACTCCATGACCTCGATCGTGGTGCGCACCATCTCCACGGTCTGCCGCAGCGTGATCGCCCGCGTCAGCTCGCGCGGCGCGGTCCCGAACACATCGGTGGAGATCGCCTGGGGCGCGTCCGGGTGCCGGAACCACTCGGTGAAGGCGGCGATGCCCGCCTGGGCGACCAGCCCGATCCAGGAACGGTTCTCCGGGGGCATCGCCCGGTACCACGGCAGCGTCTCGTCCATCCGCGCGATCGCCTGCGCGGCCAGCGACCCGGAGGACTTCTCCAGTCTTTTCAGGGTCGCGGCATGGGGATGGACGGAGTGGACTGCGGCATCGGCCTGGCGGGTTTCGGGTTCGGGCACGGGGACAAGACTGCCTCATCCGGACGTGCGTGCGTGTGGCCGGGTCTGGCCTGGGCTGCCGGGGCCCCTCACGGCCGGGCGTTACGGTGGTCCGCGTGACGACGGAAGTACGGCGCGCGGCAGAGCGCTACGAGGGCGGCGAGCCGGCCGCCGGAATCACCTCCCGGCACGCCTTCTCCTTCGGCCCGCACTACGACCCGGACAACCTCCGCTTCGGCGCGATGATCGCCTGCAACGAGGAACACCTGGCACCCGGCGCCGGTTTCGACGAGCACCGGCACAGCCACACCGAGATCGTCACCTGGGTCGTCGAGGGCGAACTGACCCACCGCGACTCCACGGGCCGCGAGACGGTGGTCCGCCCCGGCGACGTCCAGCGCCTGAGCTCGGCGGGCGGCGTCCACCACGTGGAACGCAACGCAGGCCCCACCCCCCTGACGTTCGTCCAGACCTGGCTGGCCCCCCTGGAGCCCGGCGGCACCCCCTGCTACGAACTCGTCCACGGCATCGCCGACTCCACCCCGTACGCCGTCCCGGAGGCCGGCGCCATGCTCCACGTCCGCCGCCTGGCGGCGGGGGAGCGGACGGCGGTCCCGGACGCGGCGTACGTGTACGTCCATGTGGCGCGGGGCGAAGTGCGCCTGGGCGAGGATGAGTTGGGCCCGGGGGACGCGGCCCGCCTCACGTCGGCCAGGGATGCCGAGGCGGTGGCCCTGACGGACGCGGAGCTGCTGATGTGGGAGATGGCGGCCGGCTGACCCCGTGAACGGGGGCGATGCCCCGTTACCTCCCCGGCCCCCGGCCGTCGGGCTCGTCGTCCCACCGCGGGAGCGTGACGCGCCCACTCAGCCAGTCACGGCGCAGGATCGCGTAGCCGACCGTGTCGTGGAGCGTGCCGTCCCGGTCCGGCCAGGCGTCCCGGTAGTGGGCTTCCTTGGCGTAGCCGCAGCGCAGGAAGACGCGGCGCATCGGGTGGTTGTCCTGGCGCGTGGTTCCCTCGATGCGACGGATGTGCGGGAACTCCTCGAACAGATACCGCGTCAGCCAGGTCACGGCCTCGCGGCCGATGCCGCGCCCCCGGTGCCCGGCCCGCAGGCGAAGGTCGAACAGGGGCGTGTCGTCGGCCAGGTCCATGAGCCGGACCAGGCCGACGGGCTCCTCGGGGGCGAGGATCCAGAAGCTCCTGTTCTCCTCGCTCTCGAAGCGTCCCTCGGCGATCCACTGGCGGGCCGTGTCGCCGTCCACCTCGCTGACGCTGTGCAGCGGCCAGCTCTCACCGGTCAGGAAGCGGACCAGGGGCTCGGTGTCGTAGGGGAGCAGGCGCCGGAAAGCGATGTCCATGGCAGCCGGCTGGGGTTCAGGCGGCGCGCAGTTCGGACAGGACCGCGTCCGTGAACGGCGGCCAGGCCTCGGTCGCCCACGGGCCGAAGGCGCGGTCCGTCAGGGCGACGCAGGCCGCGCCCGCGGCGGGGTCGGTCCACAGGAACGTGCCGGACTGGCCGAAGTGGCCGAAGGTGCGGGGGGAGGAGGAAGCGCCCGTCCAGTGGGGGGACTTGGAGTCGCGGATCTCGAAGCCGAGGCCCCAGTCGTTGGGGTTCTGGTGGCCGTAGCCCGGCAGGACGCCCTTGGTGCCGGGGTACTGGACCGTCATCGCCTCGGCGACCGTGCGCGGGTCCAGCAGGCGCGGGGCCTGTATCTCGGCGGCGAAGAGGAGCAGGTCGTCGACCGTCGAGACCGCGTCCTTCGCCGGGGAGCCGTCCAGGGTCGTCCGCGTCATGCCCAGCGGGGCCAGGACCGCCTGGCGCAGGTACTCCGCGAACGGGATGTCCGTGACCTTCGCCACATGGTCGCCGAGCTGCTCGAAGCCCGCGTTGGAGTACAGCCGCCGCTCGCCGGGCGGGGCCATCACCCGGTGTTCGTCGAAGGCCAGCCCCGAGGTGTGGGCGAGCAGATGCCGGACGGTCGCGCCGGGCGGGCCGGCCGGCTCGTCCAGCTCGATCGCGCCCTCCTCGTAGGCGACGAGCACCGCGTAGGCCGCCAGCGGCTTGGTGACCGAGGCCAGCGGGAAGGGCCGCGCGGTCGGGCCGTGGGTGCCCAGGACCGTGCCGTCCGCGCGGACCACGCCCGCCGCCGCGGTGGGGACCGGCCAGTTCTCGATCGACGCCAGGGAGTTCAACGACATGACGTCGAGCCTATGCCGCTCACAGGCGCAGCCGCATCGAGGGGTCGGGCTTGCGCACGAAGCCCAGATCGGCGTAGAGCGGCGCGGCCTCGGCGGACGCGTTGAGGTCGACGTGTGCCGCGCCCCGCTCCCGGAACCAGTCCAGCAGCGACTCCATGCACGCGCGCGCGTATCCGTGGCGTCGGGCGTCCGGATCGGTCGCGACGCTGAAGACGTATCCGACCCGCCCGCGCGGATTGTCCGCCCGCCCGATCCGGTACTCCAGCGTCCCGGCCGCGAGCGAGGCCAGCGCCCCCGGCTGCTCCGGGTGATCCACGACGAACGCCGCGAAGTCGCCGTCCTGCTCGGCGAGCCGGACCTTCAGTACCGGCAGGGACTCCGCGTGCCAGTCGGTGGAAGGATCGGTGCCGTGGACCGAGTCGATCATCACCTGGCGCAGTCGCAGCACTTCCGCGGCGTCCTCGGGCTCGGCACGTCGTACGAGACTCATGACCGGCACGCTAACGACCCCGCACGTCCCGCGTCGCGCGCATTTTCCGCCCCGGTGCCGGGCCCGGCTTGCCTGGAGCGCACTCGAAAGTCATAGCGTTGAGGTCATGACGGTGACGCAGACCACGGCCGTGACCATCGAGAAGACGGAGGAAGCCCCCACCGGCGCCGACCTCTGTTCCGCCCCGCCCCGGCGGCACCCACGCCCCGACGGGCAGGACGGATACACGATCAGCGAGGTCGTCGCCTTCACCGGGCTGACGGCCCACACCCTGCGCTGGTACGAGCGGATCGGCCTGATGCCCCACGTCGACCGCTCGCACACCGGCCAGCGCCGGTACACCAACAGCGACCTCGACTGGCTCGACCTGGTCGGCAAGCTCCGGCTGACCGGGATGCCGGTCGCCGACATGGTCCGGTACGCGGAGCTGGTGCGCGAGGGCGAGGGCACCTACGGCGAGCGGTGCGCGCTGCTGGAGGCGACCCGCCGGGACGTCCTGGCCCGGATCGGCGAACTCCGCGACACGCTGGCGGTACTGGACCGCAAGATCAGCTTCTACGCGGACGCCGGACGACACTGAGCGGCGGAAGCGCCCCCGAGACGCCGCGAATTCCTGAGAAGACGCACGCTCCTGAGAAACGGAGACAACGCGATGACCGAAAGCAGGATCCCGACCGTACGGCTGGGTGAGGAGGGACCGGAGGTCGGCGTACAGGGCCTCGGCTGCATGGGCATGAGCTTCGCCTACGGCCCCGCGGACGCGGAGGAGTCCCGCGCCGCCCTGGAACGCGCCCTGGAACTGGGCGTGACCCTCTACGACACGGCCGACGCCTACGGACGGGGCGAGAACGAGCGGTTCCTCGCGCCCTTCCTCAAGGCGCACCGGGACGAGGTCGTGATCGCCACCAAGTTCGCCCTGTCGATCCCGCCGGACGAGCCGAACAGGCGGATCATCCGCAACGACCCGCCGTACATCCGGCAGGCCGTCGAGGCGAGCCTGCGGCGCCTGGACGTCGACGTGATCGACCTCTACTACATGCACCGCCGCGACGTGAACGTCCCGATCGAGGAGAGCGTCGGGACCATGGCCGACCTGGTGCGCGAGGGCAAGGTGAGGCACCTGGGCCTGAGCGAGGTCACGGCCGGCGAGCTGCGGGCCGCGCGGGCCGTGCACCCGATCGCCGCGGTGCAGTCGGAGTGGTCGCTGTTCAGCCGCGACATCGAGGCACATGTGGTGCCCGCGGCGCGCGATCTCGGCGTGGCGCTGGTGCCGTACTCGCCGCTCGGCCGGGGCTTCCTGACCGGCCGGTTCGTCGACGCCGAGAAGGATCTGACCGGCGACGACCTCCGCCGCACCATGCCCCGCTTCCAGGGGGAGAACGCGGTGGCCAACGCCGCCCTGCTGGAGCCGGTCCGCACGGTCGCAGAGGCCCACGGAGCCTCGCTCGCGCAGATCGCGCTGGCCTGGGTGCAGCAGCAGTCGTCCGTGCACGGCCTCCCGGTCGTCCAGATCCCCGGCACCCGCAGGGCGAGCCGGGTGGAGGAGAACGCGGCGGCGACCCGGATCGCCCTGACGGACGAGGAACTGGCGCTGCTTGAGCCGATCGCCGCGAAGGTGTCGGGGCCGCGTTACGCCGACATGTCGTTCACGTCGCGAAGCCGGGAGGAGCGGTAGCCCCGCGGCTCGGCCGAGCGGTAACTCCTACAGCTCGGAGAGGAGTTCCGCCTTCTTCAGCGAGAACTCCTCGTCGGTGACCAGCCCCGCCCGATGAAGCTCCCCGAGGTGCCGGATCCGTTCCGCGATGCCGGCCGGGTTCCGGTGCGGGGCCGGCACCGGTACCGGCGTCGCCGGACCCCTCTCCCGCACCGCCGCCAGGACGGCTGCGGCGAACGGCAGTGACTCGTGCACCGGCCCGTATCCGAGCCCGAACACCACCGAGGCCGGATCCTGGTCCGGCTGCGACAGCGGCGCGGCGGCGGCCGGATCGCGCGGCAGCAGCCGCAGATGCCCCTCGAAGGCCTCGGGCGAGCGCCACTCCACCCCTCCCATGTCGGCGACGGGGAAGCTCTGGTCCCCGGCCTTCCACTTGGCCGAGGACGCTCCCGTCCGGGACCACCGGAACCGCACCGCCGTACCGTCGAAGGACGCCTTCCCGTCGTACGCCTTGAACTGGAGCGGGGCCTCCGGTGCCGCCACCAGGTGGCGGTCGGCCGGTCCGCTCGCGAAGAGCCGGGCGCGCAGTCGCTCGGCGTAGCGCTCGGCCGGTGTCTCCTGTTCGGCGGGCAGCACCAGGCGGTACGGGTCGCAGCTCTCCTTGAGCTGCCCGTCGGCCGCGTCCATCAGCGGGTCGGCGCCCGGTCTGGGCTCGGCACGCAGGACCATGGTGCCGCGGCGCCCCGCGCCGAGCGTCACGCCCGCGAGGGCCGCCAGCGGGATCCTGCGGGTTCCGAGGACCTGGAAGAGCTTGGGTGTTCGAATCCCCCGTTCGTAGCGGATGAGCACGGAATCGGACTCGAACTCCCAGGCAGCATGAAATCCGGCCAGTACATCACCCATGCGGCTCATCGTAGGGGGCCGGGGCTCCTTCGTCCCTCCCCGGGCGGACCGCAGTTCCTGCTGTCTCTACGCGCGTCCGGCCGGAGTCGCACCGGACAAATCCGCCCGGCATCCGTCGTCGTCATGTGCGCACCGCACCGAGCCGTACGCGCCGACCCCGATCTCGGCGAAGTTGGCCAGGCTGTCGGTGCCCGGCTCGAAGTAGCCGGCGTGGCCCTTGGCGCCCTGTGCCGAGAGAACCCGTGCCCCGAACGCCGGGGAGACCGGGTCGGCGCCGTGGCCGAGGCCGCCGAGTTCGAGGTAGGGCACGTCCTGGATCCAGTCGGTGGCGTCCCGCATCGCCCACACCCGGGCGGAGGTGTGCAGGTGGGAGGCGCTCTGCACGCGCATGCCCGGGCTGGCGGCCACCGCTATGTCGGAGACCCGCCGCGGCAGGGCACGCGCGGCCACGCCGCACACCACCGACCCGTAGCTGTGGCAGAACAGCGAGACGGAGGAGTCGCCGGGCAGCCCCCGCAGCAGCTTGTTCAGCCGCACCGCGCCCTCCGTGGCGCGCATCGCCGTGGCCGCGTCCACGCCGAGTCCGCTCGGCGAGGTGTAGTCGGCCCAGGCGATCACGGCCGTACGGGTCGACGGGTCCGCCTCGCGCTCCGCCGCGTACAGCGACTTCGCCATGCCGAACGGCGCCGAGTACGGGCGGTAGGTCTTCCGGAAGGTGATCAGGTCGGTGTCGACGCCGGGGACGACGACGGAGACCCGTTCGGCCCTGCGCAGGTCGCCGAAGACCTCGGCGACCCGGCCCGAGCCCTCGGGGTCGAAGGCCAGGATCTGCCGGTCCTTCGCCATCAGCGAGGTGTAGCGCTGCATGCGGCGGCCCGCGTCCTGCTGCCCGGCCGGCGAGAGCCGGCTGTCGTGCGTGCGGGCCTGCTCGGCTCTGCACGCCTGGCGCAGCGCGATGCGGTTGGCCTGGTAGCGCAGCCCGACCGGGGCGCCGTCCATGTTGCCGACCGCGAGCGGATAGCGACGGGCGAGCCGGGCGCGGTCCTGTGCGCCGAGCGAGCCGAAGAAGCGCCGCAGCAGATCGGGGGAGGCGTCCGCGTCCGGCAGCCGGTGCCCGTGCAGGTGGCCGTGGTCCCAGGCGGTCTGCGACGCCTGGAGGGCGGTGGTCCCGCGATGGCCGCGCACCGCGGTCCAGCCGGTGGTGGCCAGCATCACGAAGACCACGGCCAGCGCGAGCAGTGCGCGCCAGACGTTGAGTTGTGGGGAGGCGTCGAAGGAAGTCACTGGAAGGACACACTAGGAGAACGAGACGGTCTCGCGTTAACCGAGTGACAGGTATCACGTTTCGAGCGGTGTGACGGTGACCTCAGCCGGTGAGCGTGTCCAAGGTCCGGCGGGCGTACGGCAGTTCAAGATCGGCGGAATGTGCCGGTTCAACGCTGCGGGCTCGTGCGCCAGTTCCCGGTGAGCGCGGGTCCCACCTGATCGAGGTACGCGGCGGTGAGTTCGCGCATGGCCTCCGCGCCGGCGTTTTCACGCGTGCTCCACTGGCAGCTCGTCACGCGCATCACCGCGCCGAACACGGCCACCGCCAGCCGCGGCCGCGGGTCGGTGTCCACGTCGAGGCCCTCGCGCTCGGCGAGCAGCCGCGCGATCTGCTCCTCGGTCTCCGCCGAGCGCCGCAGATGCTCGGCGAGCAGGGCCGGCGTCGACTCGATCACCCGGAACATGCGCAGATACAGCTCCACGGGCACGACGCTCCCCACGGCGTCGCTGATCGTGTCCCAGCCCTCCAGCAGGCTCCGGCGCAGCGCCTCCAGCGGAGCCTCCCCGGGCGGCCGGGCGCGCAGCGAGTCGACGAAGTGCGCCTCCACCATCTCCTGCACGGCGAAGGCGGCCTCCTCCTTGCCCGGGAAGTAGCGGAAGAAGGTGCGCTGGGAGACGTCGACGGCCTCGGCGATCTCGTCGACCGTCGTCCGTTCGTACCCCTGGGCGGTGAACAGTTCCAGCGCCGCCCGCAGCAGTGCGTCGCGGGTGCGCCGCTTCTTGCGTTCGCGCAGTCCCGGCCGTGCCGCCGTCCGTGACAGCGTCCGTGGCGCCGTCCCGGCGGTCCCCGCCGTCTCCATGGACCTCTCCGGACCTCTTTCCCGCACCGCTTCCCCGAACGCGAACCGTTTCCCCTGATCAGACTATAGGGGAGTGACACGTCAGTTACCGACTTGTGAATTGGTTTGTCGTTTGTCAGTGACTGTCATTAGCCTCGAATGTATGACTAGTCAGACCACCATCGACACGACGGGGCCGGGGGACGGCGCCTCTGCGGGCCTGCCGGACCCCATGCCCGCCAAGGGGCTGCGAGGGCACCCGTGGGTCACCCTGATCACCGTCGCCGTAGGGGTCATGATGGTGGCCCTCGACGGCACCATCGTGGCCATCGCCAACCCCGTGATCGGCAGGGAGCTGCACGCGACCCTCGCCGATGTGCAGTGGATCACCAACGCCTACTTCCTCGCCCTCGCGGTCTCCCTGATCACCGCGGGCAAGCTGGGTGACCGCTTCGGGCACCGGCAGACCTTCCTCATCGGTGTGACCGGCTTCGCCGCCGCCTCGGGCGCCATCGGCCTGTCGGACACCATCGCCATGGTCATCATCTTCCGGGTCTTCCAGGGCCTGTTCGGCGCGCTGCTGATGCCGGCCGCGCTCGGCCTGCTGCGGGCCACCTTCCCGGCCGAGAAGCTCAACATGGCCATCGGCATCTGGGGCATGGTCATCGGTGCCTCCACCGCAGGCGGCCCGATCCTCGGCGGTGTGCTCGTCGAGCACGTCAACTGGCAGTCGGTGTTCTTCATCAACGTGCCCGTCGGCGCCCTCGCCCTGGTCCTGGGCCTGCTGATCCTGCTCGACCACCGCGCCGAGAACGCGCCGCGCTCCTTCGACATCCTCGGCATCGTCCTGCTCTCCGGAGCGATGTTCTGCCTGGTGTGGGCCCTGATCAAGGCTCCGGCCTGGGGCTGGGGCGACGGCACGACGTGGACGTTCATCGCCGCGTCCGTGCTCGGCTTCGCCGCCTTCGCCTTCTGGGAGACCAGGGTGAAGGAGCCGCTGATCCCGCTGGCGCTGTTCCGCTCGGTCCCGCTGTCCGCGGGCGTGGTGCTCATGGTCCTGATGGCCATCGCGTTCATGGGCGGCCTGTTCTTCGTGACCTTCTACCTCCAGAACGTCCATGGGATGAGCCCGATCGAGGCGGGCACGCACCTCCTCCCGCTCACCGGCATGATGATCGTCGGCTCCCCGCTCGCGGGATTCATGATCACCAAGGTGGGCCCGCGCATTCCGCTGGCGGGCGGCATGGCGGCCACCGCGCTCGCCATGTACGGCATGTCCACGCTTGAGACGGGCACGAGCGGCCTCACCATGTCACTCTGGTTCGCCCTGCTGGGCCTCGGCCTCGCCCCGGTCATGGTCGGCGCCACCGAGGTCATCGTCGGCAACGCGCCCCTGGAGCTGTCCGGTGTGGCCGGCGGTCTCCAGCAGTCCGCCATGCAGATCGGCGGCAGCCTCGGTACGGCCGTGCTGGGCGCGGTGATGGCCTCCAAGGTCAACAGCGACCTGGCCGGCAACTGGAAGGACGCGGGGCTCCCGCCGCTCACCCACACCCAGCTCGACCAGGCCTCCGAGGCGGTCCAGTTCGGCGCGGCGCCGGTGCCGGAGGGTACGCCCGAGGCGATCGCCACGAAGATCACCTCCGTCGCGCACGAGACGTTCATCTCCGGGATGAGCCTCGCCTCCCTCGTGGCCGCCGGGATCGCGGCCGTGGCCGTCCTGGTGGCTCTGTTCACCAAGCGCGGGGAGAACGCGGAAGCGGGCGCGGGCGTCGGCCACATCTGACGGCGCCCCAAATCGGCGGAGTTCGCCCGTCAGGGTGACTCCGCCGAAGATCCCTCGCCTCCGGTGCATACCGCGGGTGACAGTGGGTCAAGTCCTCCGCAGGGGACGGGGGAGAAGCGGCCGGCGCGCGCTGCCGGAGGGGGGCAGCGCGCGGGCGGCTTCGGCGGCCGGAACCGGGGTACCCGCACCTACGAAACCCAGAGGAACTCCAACTCGACAGATTTCCAAGGGAGTTGATGATGGCGGGCTTCGGAGGCGGAACGCGCGGGTACCCCCGTTCACGCGGCCGGACGGGGCAGCGATGGGGGTCCCCCCTGCTCAAGCGAAGCCGGGAGCTTGGGGGACGGCCGGACCGCGCGACACTCGGGATCATCGGGACCATCTGCGCGGTCGCCGGTTTCTTCGCGCTGGGGATCGTCCTCGGCCCGGCGGCGGTCGTCTGCGGCTGGCTCGCGATGGGCCGCACCTGGGCGGGCGACCGCTCGCTCCCGGCCCTGGTCGCCGTGGTCCTGGGCGCCATCGACACCCTCCTGGCCGTCGTCTGGCTGGCCGGAGCGGCAACGCCGGGCGGCGGCCTGTTCTGACACCGGACAAGAGTTCTGGCACCGGACAAGAGGGCGGCGGACCGATGGTCCGCCGCCCTCTCGCGGCTTCAGGAGCGTCTCCCTAGGCGTCGCCGCCCGCCGTGCCCGGGTCGGCCGCCGACACCTCCAGGATCCGGTAGCGGTCCAGAGCCTGCTTCAGCACCGACCGGTCGACCCTGCCCTCCCGGGCCAGCTCCGTCAGCACCGCCAGCACGATCGACTGGGCGTCGATGTGGAAGAACCGCCGCGCCGCCCCGCGGGTGTCGGCGAAGCCGAAGCCGTCGGCACCCAGCGACTGGTACGTACCCGGCACCCACCGCGCGATCTGGTCCGGCACCGAGCGCATCCAGTCGGAGACGGCCACGAACGGCCCCTCGGCCGCGCTCAGCCTCCGCGTCACCCACGGCACCCGCTGCTCCTCCTCCGGGTGCAGCAGGTTGTACTCCTCGCACGCCACGGCCTCGCGCCGCAGCTCGTTCCAGGAGGTCGCCGACCAGACACCGGCCCGGACGTTCCAGTCCTCGGCGAGGATCCGCTGCGCCTCCAGGGCCCACGGGACCGCCACACCCGACGCCATGATCTGCGCCGGGATGTCGCCCGCCGTGCCCTCGCCGAGCCGGTGCAGGCCCTTGAGGATGCCCTCGGTGTCCACGTCCGCCGGCTCGGCCGGCTGCTGGATCGGCTCGTTGTAGACGGTGAGGTAGTAGAAGACGTCCTCACCGTGCGGATGCCGTTCGTCGCCGCCGTACATGCGGCGCAGTCCGTCCTGCACGATGTGCGCGATCTCGTACCCGTACGCCGGGTCGTAGGCCACGCACGCCGGGTTGGTGGAGGCCAGCAGCTGGGAGTGCCCGTCGGCGTGCTGGAGCCCCTCACCGGTCAGGGTCGTGCGGCCGGCGGTCGCGCCCAGGACGAAACCGCGCGCCAACTGGTCGGCCATCTGCCAGAACTGGTCGCCGGTGCGCTGGAAACCGAACATCGAGTAGAAGACGTACACCGGGATCAGCGGCTCGCCGTGGGTGGCGTAGGCCGAGCCCGCCGCGATCAGCGAGGCCGTGCAGCCCGCCTCGGAGATGCCGTCGTGCAGCATCTGCCCGGTCGGCGACTCCTTGTAGGCGAGCAGCAGATCGCGGTCGACGGACTCGTACTGCTGGCCGAGCGGATTGTAGATCTTCGCACTCGGGAAGAAGGAGTCCATGCCGAACGTGCGGTACTCGTCCGGCGCGATCAGCACGAACCGCCCGCCGATCTCCTTGTCCCGCATGAGGTCCTTCAGCAGCCGGACGAAGGCCATGGTGGTCGCGATGGACTGTTGGCCCGAGCCCTTCTTCACGGACGCGTACGTCCGGTCGCCCGGAAGGCGGAGCGGCTTGGAGCGCACGATCCGGGTCGGCACGTAGCCGCCGCAGCCCTTGCGGCGGTCGTGCATGTACTGGATCTCCTCGGTCTCCCGGCCCGGGTGGTAGTACGGCGGCGGGCCGGACTCCAGCTCCCGGTCGGAGATCGGCAGGTGCAGACGGTCGCGGAAGTGCTTGAGGTCGTCGACCGTCAGCTTCTTCATCTGGTGGGTGGCGTTGCGGCCCTCGAAGTTCGGGCCGAGCGTCCAGCCCTTGACCGTCTTGGCCAGGATGACCGTCGGCTGCCCCTTGTGGTCCAGGGCCGCCTTGTACGCCGCGTAGATCTTGCGGTGGTCGTGGCCGCCGCGGCCCAGGTGCAGGATCTGCTGGTCGGTCATGTGCTCGACCATCTTGCGCAGCCGGTGGTCGTCGCCGAAGAAGTGCCGGCGGATGTAGGCGCCGGACTCGGTGGCGTAGGTCTGGAACTGGCCGTCCGGCGTGGTGTTCATCCTGTTGACCAGCACGCCGTCGCGGTCCTGGGCCAGCAGCGGGTCCCAGGTGCGGTCCCAGATGAGCTTGATCACGTTCCAGCCGGCGCCGCGGAAGACCGACTCCAGCTCCTGGATGATCTTGCCGTTGCCGCGCACCGGGCCGTCCAGGCGCTGGAGGTTGCAGTTGACCACGAAGGTCAGGTTGTCCAGGCCCTCACGGGCGGCGATCGACAACTGGCCGAGCGACTCCGGCTCGTCCATCTCGCCGTCGCCGAGGAACGCCCACACGTGCGAGTCGGAGGTGTCCGCGATCCCGCGCGCCTGCATGTACCGGTTCATCCGGGCCTGGAAGATCGCGCCGATCGGACCGAGGCCCATGGAGACCGTCGGGAACTCCCAGAAGTCCGGCATCGAGCGCGGGTGCGGATAGCTGGACAGTCCGTAGGGCGCCTTGGACTTCTCCTGGCGGAAGCCGTCCAGGTGCTCCTCGGAGAGACGGTCCAGCAGGTACGCGCGCGCGTAGATGCCCGGTGAGGCGTGCCCCTGGAAGAAGACCTGGTCGCCGCCCCTGCCGTCGTCCTTGCCGCGGAAGAAGTGGTTGAAGCCGACGTCGTAGAGGGAGGCGGAGGAGGCGAAGGTGGCGATGTGGCCGCCGACGCCGATGCCCGGCCGCTGGGCGCGGGAGACCATCACCGCGGCGTTCCAGCGCGTGGCGTTGAGGATCCTGCGCTCGATCTCCTCGTTGCCGGGGAAGAACGGCTCGCTCTTGGTGGGGATGGTGTTGACGTAGTCCGTGCTGCGCATCTCGGGCACGGCCACGCGCTTCTCGCGGGCGCGCTCGATCAGCCGGAGCATGAGGTAGCGGGCGCGCTCACGGCCCCGCTCGTCGACCGCGGCGTCGAGCGAGTCGAGCCACTCCTGGGTCTCCTCGGGATCGAAGTCAGGAACCTGACTCGGGAGGCCGCCAATGATGATCGGGTTTCGATCGGATCCGGAAGCCACGCTGTTCCTTACCTGTCAGAGGGCTGACATGTCTGCGGCGAATCTGGGTTCGTTCTGTTGGTTTCCTGTGTTCCTGTAGGTTTGTCTGACTGTGTCTGCGCCGTTCCCCATCGTGTACCTCGCACGAGCCGCACGTCATCTCTACCGCGGGGTAACCGACGGCTCTCTCCGGCAACCCCTGCCCGGAGGTGTGCTCCCGAACACGCGAACCGGACAGAACGGTGTGGTGTGTGTCACCGCTGATCGCGATACCGTGTCAGAAGTTGCGGCGACACAGCCGGGATCGTCACCGTTTCGGCGGTCTGAACCGCCGGGTACTTGCGCGATCCGGCCCGCCCGTGTGGACTACGGCCAATGCTTCGCGCATGCGCGTGGCTGAAGACCTAAATCGCAACATCATCAGGAGGCAACCCGTGAGCGCGACCGCGGACCACGCGGAGGAGCGGACCAGCCCAGCCGCCAGGTTGGGATTCCAGCCCGGGCAGGTGGTCCAGGAGATCGGCTACGACGACGACGTAGACCAGGACCTCCGCGAGGCCATCGAGGAAGCGATCGGCAGCGAACTCGTGGACGAGGACTACGACGACGTGGCCGACGCCGTGGTGCTGTGGTTCCGCGACGACGACGGCGACCTTACGGATGTGCTGGTGGACGCCACCACGTACATCGAGGAGGGTGGCGCGATCCTGCTCTTCACGCCGAAGACGGGCCGTGCCGGGTACGTGGAGCCGAGTGACATCTCGGAAGCCGCGACCACGGCGGGGCTGTCGGCGAGCAAGAGCGTCAGTGTCGGCAAGGACTGGAGCGGCAGCCGCCTCGCGACGCCCAAGGCAGCCAAGCCGAAGAAGTAGCTCCACTTCGTCCCCGGACCGACGGACGGGCCGACTTGTGTCGGCCCGTCCGTCGGCCTGCGGTGATCACTGCGTAGGGTGGCATCACCCGAACAGGCCCACCGAAGGGAAGCAGGACGATGGCGATCCAGGTCGGCGACAAGGCGCCCGACTTCGAACTCAAGGACAACCACGGCCGGACCGTGCGGCTGTCCGACTTCCGTGGCGAGAAGAACGTGGTGCTGCTCTTCTACCCGTTCGCCTTCACCGGTGTGTGCACCGGCGAGCTGTGCGCCCTGCGCGACAACCTGCCGAAGTTCGTCAACGACGACACCCAGCTGCTCGCCGTCTCCAACGACTCCATCCCCACCCTGCGCGTCTTCGGCGAGCAGGAGGGCCTGGAGTACCCGCTGCTGAGCGATTTCTGGCCGCACGGCAACACTTCGCGCGCCTACGGCGTCTTCGACGAGGGCAAGGGCTGCGCGGTGCGCGGCACCTTCATCATCGACAAGGAGGGCGTCGTGCGCTGGACGGTCGTCAACGGCCTGCCGGACGCGCGCGACCTGAACGACTACGTGAAGGCGCTCGACACCCTGTGACCCGGTGCCCCCGACACCGGTGATTCTTCGGCTCCAGGGCCTGCGTGGCGCGGGAACCCGTCACTAGGATCGAGTCGTTGATCCCATATCCGATGCACGACGGGGCTCCCCGCCCCAGGACACCAATGGAGGACTCGTGGGAGTCAGCCTCAGCAAGGGCGGCAACGTATCGCTGACGAAGGAGGCCCCGGGCCTGACCGCGGTCCTCGTCGGCCTGGGCTGGGACGCCCGCACCACGACCGGCAGCGACTTCGACCTCGACGCCAGCGCGCTGCTGCTGAACAACTCCGGCAAGGTGGTCAGCGACCAGCACTTCGTCTTCTTCAACAACCTCAAGAGCCCCGACGGCTCGGTGGAGCACACCGGTGACAACCTCACCGGCGAGGGCGAGGGCGACGACGAGACGATCAAGGTCAACCTGGCCGGCGTCCCGGCCGACGTCGACAAGATCGTCTTCCCGGTCTCGATCTACGACGCCGAGAACCGTCAGCAGTCCTTCGGTCAGGTGCGCAACGCGTACATCCGCGTGGTGAACCAGGCCGGCGGCCAGGAGATCGCGCGGTACGACCTCAGCGAGGACGCCTCGACCGAGACGGCCATGGTCTTCGGCGAGCTGTACCGGCACGGCGCCGAGTGGAAGTTCCGCGCCATCGGCCAGGGCTACGCCTCGGGCCTGCGCGGCATCGCGCAGGACTTCGGCGTGAACGTCTGAGCCAAGGTCCGCCCGGCTTCGACCAATCCCGACCCGTCCGGCGCCGCGCGTTTCAGCGCGGCGCCGGACGCGCAGGACAACCAGACAGGCACCACCTCGGGGAGGACCAGCATCATGGGCGTCACGCTCGCCAAGGGAGGCAACGTCTCCCTCTCGAAGGCCGCACCGAACCTGACCAACGTCATGGTCGGACTCGGCTGGGAGGAGCGCTCCACCACCGGAGCCCCCTTCGACCTCGACGCCAGCGCGCTGCTGTGCACCGGCGCCAACCGGGTGCTGGGCGACGAGTGGTTCGTGTTCTACAACCAGCTCACGAGCCCGGACGGCTCCGTGGAGCACACCGGCGACAACCTCACCGGCGAGGGCGAGGGCGACGACGAGACGATCCTGGTGGACCTCACCCGAGTGCCCTCGCAGTGCGAGAAGATCGTCTTCCCGGTCTCCATCCACATGGCCGACGAGCGCGGACAGACCTTCGGGCAGGTCTCGGACGCCTACATCCGCGTGCTCAACCAGGCCGACGGCACGGAACTCGCCCGTTACGACCTGAGCGAGGACGCCAGCACGGAAACCGCGATGATCTTCGGCGAGCTCTACCGCTACCGGGGCGAATGGAAGTTCCGCGCGGTGGGCCAGGGGTACGCGTCCGGGCTGCGCGGAATCGCCCTAGACTTCGGGGTCAACGTTTCGTAAAGCCAAGTGCGGCGCGGGGGAGACCCGTACCGGATACGGATTGGGTAGCCAGTGCTCCTGAAAACCTTCGGCTGGTCGTTCGCGGTGACCGCGGTCGGCCTTGCCGCGGCGGTCTTGTACGGGGGGTGGACCGCCTTCGGAATCGTGGCGATCCTGTCGATCCTCGAGATCTCGCTGTCCTTCGACAACGCGGTGGTCAACGCCGGAATCCTGAAGAAGATGAATGCCTTCTGGCAGAAGATCTTCCTCACGGTCGGCGTACTCGTCGCGGTCTTCGGCATGCGGCTGGTCTTCCCCGTCGTCATCGTCGCCATCAGCGCCAAGATGGGCCCTGTCGAGGCCGTCGACCTCGCGCTCAACAACAAGGACCACTACCAGCAGCTGGTCACGGACGCCCACCCCGCGATCGCCGCGTTCGGTGGCATGTTCCTGCTGATGATCTTCCTCGACTTCATCTTCGAGGACCGGGACATCAAGTGGCTGCCCTGGATCGAGCGGCCGCTCGCCAAGCTCGGCAGGATCGACATGCTGTCGGTCTGCATCGCCCTGGCCGTGCTGCTCATCACCGCCTTCACCTTCGCCACCCACGCCCACCAGCACGGCGGCGCGCACGTCGACAAGGCGCAGACGGTACTGATCTCCGGCATCGCCGGTCTGATCACCTACATGGTCGTCGGCGGACTCTCCGGCTACTTCGAGGACAAGCTCGAGGAGGACGAGGAACGCGAGCACGAGGAGGAGGAAGAGGCCGCGCGCACCGGCAGGAAGCGTTCGGCCGTCGCCCTGGCCGGCAAGGCCGCGTTCTTCATGTTCCTCTACCTCGAGGTGCTCGACGCGTCCTTCTCCTTCGACGGCGTGATCGGCGCCTTCGCCATCACCAACGACATCGTCCTGATGGCCCTCGGCCTCGGCATCGGCGCCATGTACGTCCGTTCACTCACGGTCTACCTGGTCCGCCAGGGCACCCTCGACGACTACGTCTACCTGGAGCACGGCGCGCACTACGCGATCGGCGCGCTGGCCGTGATCCTCATGGTCACCATCCAGTACCAGATCAACGAGGTGATCACCGGCCTGGTCGGCGTGGTCCTCATCGCCTGGTCCTTCTGGTCCTCGGTGCGCCGCAACCGCGCCCTGGCGGCGGCCGAGGGAAGCCCGGCGGGCACGGCGGACACCCAGAGCGAGGTCTCCTCAGGGGTGTGACACCCCTCCGGGGGAGGGAACGCTTCTGTGCGGGGCGGCCGCCGGGAACCGGGTCGAACCGGTCCTCCGGGGCCGCCCCGTCGCGTGGGTCCGGTGTGTGTGAACTGGGGGCGGAAAGGGACATGGGCTTCTTCGACGGTCTGCTGGGAGGGCGCGCGGCCGACTTCGACTCGGGCAGCGCCTCGACCAACGCGATCGAACTGACCAAACGGCACCACCATGTGTCGCTGACCAAGCAGGGCGCGGCCACCGGCCATCTGCGCGTCAACCTGGCCTGGCGGATGCGCACCTCCGACCTCGGCGGTCCGACCCGGGACAGCCTGCTGCGGCACCCGCTCAGGGCGCTCAAGCCGCCGCAGGTGATCGGGCACAGCCAGAGCATGGTCAACGTCGACCTCGACCTCGGCTGCATGTACGAGCTGTCCGACGGCACCAAGGGCGTCGTACAGCCCCTCGGCGGCTTCCTCGGCGACGTCAACGCACCGCCGTACGTCAAACTCAGCGGCGACGACCGGTTCGGGTCCGCGTCCGGCGAGACCATGTACATCAACCTCGACCACCGGGACCAGATCAAACGGCTGCTGGTCTTCGTGTACATCTACGACCAGACTCCGGCCTTCGACCGCACCCACGCGATCGTCACGATGTACCCGAGCAACGGCCCGCGCATCGAGATCGGCCTCGACGAACGCCACCCGCAGGCACGCTCGTGCGCGGTGGTCCTGATCGAGAACGTCAAGGACGAACTGATCGTCCGCCGCGAGGTCAAGTTCGTCTACGGCTTCCAGTCGGAACTGGACCGCCTGTACGGCTGGGGCCTTCAGTGGGGCCGTGGCTACAAGTCCAAGGCCGACCGGTAGCGCACCCCGCCCCGGGCCGCCCTACTGCCCGATGAACTGCGGCCCCTGCGGCGGCAGCCGGAACTCCGGGTCGGGTGCGGCCGCCACCGGCGGGGGATACCCGTACCCCGACGGGGCCGTGACCGCCGGCGGCTGCTGCGGGTAGCCGTACGCGGGCTGCGGATAGCCGTAGGCCGGCTGCGGATACCCGTACGCCGGCTGAGCCGGCACCGGCGCGGGCTGCTCCGGCGGCAGCGGCTGCGCGGCGGCGGGAGTCGCGCCCTGCGCCTCCTCCGACTCGTCCACCGAGATGCCGAAGTCCGTGGCGAGGCCCTTCAGACCGTTGGAGTAGCCTTCGCCGAGCGCGCGGAACTTCCAGCCCTCGCCCCGCCGGTACAGCTCACCGCAGATCAGCGCGGTCTCCTGGCCGGTCTCGGGTGTGATGTCGAAGTAGGCAAGCGCCTCCTGCCCGGTGGCCGCCGCGTCGTACAGCAGGATGCGCAGCCCCTGTACGGCGTCGAAGGCGACGCCGTCCGCCGAGGCGACCAGCAGGATCCGGCCCACCTCGGGATCGAGCCCGGCGAGATCCGCCTGGACCGTGTCCGTCAGACCGTCGGCGACCCGCTTCTTGCCCAGCCGCCAGACCGTCCCGGACGGATGCCGCGGCTGGTTGTAGAAGACGAAGTCCTCGTCGGAGCGCACACGGCCGCCGGGCCCCAGGAGCAGCGCCGAGGCGTCGACGTCCGGGATCCCCTGCCCGGGTGTCCAGCGCACCACGGCCCGTACTGTGGCGGCGTCCAGCGGGACGTTCGACCCCTTCAGCATCGCGTGCGTCATGCGGTCATCCTGCCTTCTCCGTCCTGATCACGACAACGCGGGGCGTCGACGCGGCGGGGTTACCTGAAATTCATGCCCCGCGGGAACCTCGGACATGGATTCGTACGTACTATTACCGGCCACCTTTTGCCAGTCTTCGCAGGCCGCTCGATGCGCCACGGGGGGAGTTTCATGCGTCATTTCGGGCATCTCGCCACCGAGTTGCGGCAGCGCCTGTTCCACCGGGAGCCGTGCGAGTTCACCGCCGACTCCCCGGCCCGGACGCTCTCCGCCGCCCTCGGCGCCACGCTGTACAGCCCGGCCACCCGGCCGAGCCTCGCCGCCGACATCGTCAAGCAGGCGGGCCGCGGCGTGGTCTCGATGGTGCTGTGCCTGGAGGACTCGATCGACGACGCCGAGGTGGAGGACGGCGAGGAGAACCTGGTCCGGCAGTTCACCGAACTGGCCTCGCTGACGCGGACGCCCGGCGCCGTGGAGCCCCCGCTGCTGTTCATCCGGGTGCGCGCCCCCCAGCAGATACCCGACCTGGTACGGCGCCTCGGGCCCGCGGTGCGGCTGCTGTCCGGGTTCGTGCTGCCGAAGTTCACCGGGGAGCGGGGCATCCCGTTCCTGGAGGCGGTGGAGGCCGCCGAGACGGAGAGCGGACGGCGCCTGTTCGCCATGCCGGTCCTCGAATCGCCCGAACTGCTCTACCGCGAGTCGCGGGTGGAGACCCTGGAGGGGATCTTCCGCGCGGTCGACAAGCACCGCGACCGAGTGCTCGCGCTGCGCCTCGGCGTGACGGACTTCTGCTCGTCGTACGGGCTGCGCAGGGCCCCCGACATGACGGCCTACGACCTCCAGGTCGTCGCCTCCGTGATCGCCGACGTGGTGAACATGCTGGGACGCGCCGACGGCACCGGGTTCACGGTGACCGGACCGGTGTGGGAGTACTTCCGGGTGCAGGAGCGCATGTTCAAGCCACAGTTGCGGCAGAGCCCCTTCATGGAGGTGCAGGCGGTCGAACTGCGCGCGAAGCTGATCGAGCACGCGATGGACGGACTGCTGCGGGAGATCTCCCTGGACCAGGCCAACGGACTGCTCGGCAAGACCTGCATCCACCCCTCCCACGTCCTGCCCGTGCACGCGCTGTCCGTGGTCAGCCACGAGGAGTTCAGCGACGCGGCGGACATCCTGCGGCCCGAGCGGGGCGGCGGGGGCGTGCTGAGGTCGGCGTACACGAACAAGATGAACGAGGTGAAGCCGCACCGCGCGTGGGCCGAGCGGACCCTGCTGCGCGCCGAGGTCTTCGGCGTGGCGCGGGAGGACGTCGGCTTCGTGGAGCTGCTGGCTGCCGCGGTCTCCGACTGACCGCACCGCATCACCGCCGAGGGCACACAAGGAAGGCATGAACAAGCCAGTGAACGACGGGCTCTGGTCCGGCACCTGGGTCGCCGAGCGGCTCGGTGTCGAACTCGTGGGCGACCACCGGCTGACGGGCCTCCTGGGTCTCGCGCTGCGCCGCAATCCCAAGCGGGCGCACCTGCTCGTGTCCAACGTGCTCGGGAAGCACGTGCCGCAGTCGCCCTCGGTCGTGTACGGCCACGGGTTCGCCCTGGGCCGCCGGGTCCGGAACCTGCTGGGCACCGACCAGTCCGACCGGGCGGTCGTCCTCGGCTACGCGGAGACCGCGACGGGCCTCGGGCACGCGGTCGCGGACGGCCTGGGCGCCGCGCCGTATCTGCACTCCACGCGCCGCCCGGTGCCCGGCATCGACCCCGCCGGCGGCTTCGAGGAGTCCCACTCGCACGCCACGTCCCACCTCCTGCTGCCCGAGGACCCCGCCCTGCTGGCCTCCGACGGCCCGCTGGTCCTGGTGGACGACGAGTTCTCCACCGGCAACACGGTCCTGAACACCATCCGCGCCCTCCACACCCGCCACCCGCGAAAGCGCTACGTCGTGGTCGCCCTGATCGACATGCGGGCCCCCGCCGACGTGGACCGCCTACGGCAGTTCGCCGACCGGATGGACACCCAGGTCTCCCTGATCACCACGGCCTCCGGCACACTGCGCCTCCCGGCGGACGTCCTGGAGAGAGGCCAGGCCCTCGTCGCCGAGCACGAACGGGCCCAGCAGACCGAGCAGCACACGCCGCACTCGGTCGCGTCCGACGCCTCGGAGGGGGCGGAGGGGTCTGCCGTGCCGGAGCGCGGGCCCGGTGAGGTGCCGGGCGGCCAGCGGCAGTGGCCGGCCGGGCGGGTGCGGCGGGTCGAGCTGCGGTGGCCGCGAAGGGTGCCGGACGGCGGGCGGCACGGGTTCACGCCGGCGCATCGGGAGCGGCTTGAGCGGGCACTGCCCGCCATGGCCGCACGGATCGCCGAGGCACTGCCGCGGAACGCGCGGCAGGTACTGGTGCTCGGCTGCGAAGAACTGATGTACGCGCCGCTGCGGCTGGCGCGGGAGCTGGAGCAGGTCGTGGAGGCCGAGGTGCGGTACTCCACCACCACCCGCTCGCCCGTACTGGCCGTCGACGACCCCGGTTACGCGATCCGCACCCGGCTGGTCTTCCCGGCCCACGACGACCCGGCCGACGGTCCCGGCGAGCGCTACGCCTACAACGTCGCCGGCGGCGGCTTCGACGCCGTGGTCGCCGTCGTCGACTCCGCTGCCGACACCCCCGAACTGCACGCGCCCGACGGCCTGCTGGCCCGGCTCGCGGAGCACACCCCGCACGTCCTGTTCGCGGTCGTGCCCTCGTACCTCCCCGTGCCCCCGCACGCCCCCGAAAGGTCCCCGATGCTGCCCGAGCCCCTCCGCGGCCCCGCCTTCTCCTCGTACGCGCCGGACGAGGTCGGCTGGCTGCTCCAGGACCTCTCGGACGTGACGCTGGAGGCACCGACGGAGGAGCGCGAGGAGGCCATCCAGAGCGGCGGCGCGCACTACGCCGAGTCGCTGCCGGTGGAGTACCAGCCCAGCGAGCAGTACCAGGAGCTGTTCCACACGGCCCTGACGGCCTCCGCCGCGCGCATCGCCCGGGCCGTCGGCGTGGTCACCGAGACGATCCTCGCCGAAGTCCCCCTGCGCCGGAAGAGCCCGGCCGGGACGGACGAGACCCCCGGCGCCGGCCCCGTGCTCGTCTCGCTCGCCCGCGCCGGTACCCCCGTCGGCGTACTGATGCGTCGCTGGGCCCGGTTCCGGCACGGCCGGGACCTGCCGCACTACGCCGTGTCGATCGTGCGCGGCCGCGGCATCGACACCAACGCGCTGCGCTGGCTCGCCGCCCGCCACGACCCCCGCGACGTCGTCTTCGTCGACGGCTGGACCGGGAAGGGCGCCATCACCCGCGAACTGGCCCAGGCGATCGAGGAGTTCGAGGAGCGCGAAGGGATCACCGGCTTCGACCCGGAGATCGCCGTGCTCGCCGACCCCGGCTCGTGCGTGCGGACGTACGGCACCCGGGAGGACTTCCTCATACCCTCCGCCTGCCTCAACTCCACCGTCTCCGGCCTGATCTCGCGGACCGTGCTGCGCGCCGACCTGGTCGGCCGGCACGACTTCCACGGCGCGAAGTTCTACCGTGAACTGGCCGGCGCCGACGTCTCGAACGGCTTCCTCGACGCCGTCTCCCAGTGCTTCCACGAGGTCGCGGACGGCGTCGACGTCGCCGCCAAGGAACTGCTGACCACCGACCGCGCACCCACCTGGGAGGGCTGGGCGGCGGTCGAGCGCATCAGTGAGGAGTACGGCATCCACGACGTGAACCTGGTCAAGCCCGGCGTCGGGGAGACCACCCGGGTACTGCTGCGCCGGGTGCCGTGGAGGATCCTGGCGCGGGCCGGAGCCGGCGCCGACCTGGACCACGTGCGGCTGCTCGCCGGGCAGCGCGGCGTCCCGGTCGAGGAGGTCGACGAACTTCCGTACAGCTGCGTGGGTTTGATCCACCCCCGGTACACGCGCGGGGCGACCGGCGCCGACGGCAGGACGGTGACCCGCTGATGCCGGTCCTCGTGGCGAGCGATCTCGACCGTACGCTCATCTACTCCGCCGCCGCCCTGGCGCTCACCATGCCGGACGCACGGGCCCCGCGGCTGCTGTGCGTGGAGGTGCACGAGAGCAAGCCGCTGTCGTACCTGACCGAGACGGCAGCCGGGCTGCTCACCGATCTCGCCGACTCGGCGGTGTTCGTGCCCGCCACGACCCGCACCCGCAAGCAGTACCTGCGCATCAACCTGCCCGGCCCGGCGCCGACGTACGCCGTCTGCGCCAACGGCGGCCACCTGCTGGTGGACGGCGTCTCGGACGGCGACTGGCACCGGCGGGTGACCACGCGGCTGGCCGACGAGTGCGCGTCGCTCGCGGAGGTCCAGGAGCATCTGCTGCGCACCGCCGACCCCGTCTGGGTGCGCAAGCAGCGCGTCGCCGAGGACCTGTTCGCCTACCTCGTGGTGGAGCGCGAACTCCTGCCCGACGACTGGGTGAGGGAACTGACCGTGTGGGCGGCCGGGCGCGGCTGGACGGTCTCCCTGCAGGGCCGCAAGCTCTACGCCGTCCCCAAGCCGCTGACCAAGAGCGCCGCCGTCCGCGAGGTCGCCCGCCGCACCGGCGCCGACCTCGTCCTCGGCGCCGGCGACTCGCTGCTGGACGCCGACCTGCTGCACGCCGTGGACCGCGGCTGGCGGCCCGGACACGGTGAACTGGCCGACTCCGGCTGGACGGCACCCGGCATCGCCGCACTGCCCGAGCGCGGAGTGCTCGCCGGGGAGCGGATCGTGCGGGAGTTCCTCAAGGCGGCCCGGGCACCCCGTTAGGGACGCGAGCCGCCGTCGATGTCAGCCGGCCGGCCGTCAGCCGGTCGGGATGCCAGCCGGTTGGTGCGTCAGCCGCAGCAGCCTCCGCCGCAGCACCCGCCGCCGCCCGAGCCGGACCGCGGCGCGGGTGCCGGGGCGGCCGCGGAGCCGCCCACCGCGACCGTGGACAGCAGCTTGACCGTGTCGTCGTGTCCGGCGGGGCAGCTGGCCGGGGCGGACGACTCCGCCATGGGACGACTCAGTTCGAAGGTGTCGCCGCAGCTCCGGCAGCGGTACTCGTAGCGAGGCATGCGCCCAGATTAACGGGCGTGACCGGACACACAGCCCTCCGTGTTTCTTATGTCTTGGTTTCTGTCCAGTTCTTGTGCGGAGAATTGGAAAAGACGGCTGATAATTTTGTAGCGCCGCGAGGGCCGCGTGGTGGCTGCGAACAAAGGGGAGAGCAGCCGCAGTTGCGGTGAAGGTGTCGACCCGCGCGAGCACCACGAAAGTGCGGAGGAGGACACAGTTGTGACGGAGGCAGGGCGGGGGGAAGGTCTTCCGGAGGAAGACCGCCGGTCCGACGGGCGCCGCGTCGAGGCCGGACAGCCGGAGCAGTCGAAGACCGACCGGCCGGTGCGTGCGGAGGAAACGATCCAGCTCAAGGTCGACGACCTGCGCCGGGCGGACGAGACCATGCAGCTGAAGGTCGACAGCCTCCGCGAGCGGCATACGAGCGCGCAACCGCACGAGACGATGCAGTTGCGCGCCTTCCAGCCCACGCCCCCGGACCCGTCCGACCCCTCCGACACGTCGGAGCAGTCCGACCAGCCCGATGGGTCCGGCCCGTCCGAACCGTCCGACGGCCCGCCCCGGCGGCGCGCCGACCGCCGCAAGCCGCGCACGCGCACCCGCCCCGCGATTCCCCCGGCCCTGACCCGGCGCCTCGCCCCCCTCGTCGCGGTGGCCGCGCCGTACGCCCGCAGACTCAAACCCGTCTACCCGCGCCCCGGCCGCACCGGCTGGCGCCGCTGGCTCCCCTCCTGGAGGCAATGGGCCGGCGCCACCGTCGCGGCCACGGGCCTGAGCGCCTTCCTGCTGGCCATCGCCTACGCCGCGACCGACATCCCGCAGAACCTGAACACCTACGCCACCCAGCAGGACAACGTCTACTTCTGGTCCGACGGCACCCCCATGGCCCGTACCGGCTGGGTGCAGCGCCAGGCGATGCCGCTGAAGGACATACCCGAGGACGTGCGCTGGGCCGTCCTCGCGGCCGAGAACGAGAGCTTCTACAGCGACCCCGGCATCTCCTTCACCGGCCTCGGCCGGGCCGCGTGGCGCACCGTCGGCAAGGGCGACACCCAGGGCGGCTCCACCATCACCCAGCAGTACGTCAAGAACGTCTACCTCTCCCAGGACCAGTCCGTCAGCCGCAAGTTCACCGAGGCGATGATCTCGCTCAAGCTCGACAACCAGATGAGCAAGGACAAGATCCTGGAGGGCTACCTCAACACGAGCTGGTTCGGCCGCGGCACCTACGGCATCCAGCGCGCCGCCCAGGCCTACTACGGCAAGGACGTCGGCGACCTCAACGCCAGCGAGGCCGCCTTCCTCGCCTCCCTGCTCAAGGGCGCCGGGCTCTACGACCCCACCCTGAACGAGGCCAACCACCGCCGTGCCGTGGAGCGCTGGACCTGGACCCTCGACCGCATGGTCAAGATCGGCAAGCTGTCGAAGGCCGAACGCGCCACGTTCCGCACGTTCCCCGAGCCGCTGAAGCGCAACCCGCTCTACGACACCGGCCAGCAGACCGACTACCTGGTCGAACTGGCCTCGCAGTACGCCAAGAAGGCCGCGCACATCACCGACCAGGATTTCGACCTGGGCGGCTATCAGATCTACACCACCTTCGACCGCAAGCGGGAAGGCGCCCTGACCGACGAGGTCACCAAGGCCCGCAAGAACGCGGGCAAGACCACCCCGGGTCCGGCGAAGACCGTGCATTACGGTGCCGCCTCCGTGGCCGCCGACGGCCGCATCCTCGCCGTCTACGGCGGCCCCGACCACCGCACCCAGGGCTACAACGAGTCCAACGCCACCACCGTCCCGGCCGGTTCGGCCTTCCTGCCGTTCGTCTACGCGGCCGGACTCGAACACGGCGTCATCAAGCAGCGCGACGAACCCAGGGAGCAGGTCACCCCGCAGACCCTTTACGACGGCGACGACGACGTGCCTGTCACCACCCCCGAGGGCCCCTACTGGGACCGCAGCGGTAAGAAGGTGTCCGCCCACAACGACGACCGGAAGTCCTGGGGGCGGATCAGCCTGCACCAGGCGCTCGCGAACTCCGTGAACACGCCCTTCATGCAACTCGGCATGGACACCGGCCTGGACAAGGTCAAGCAGACCGCCCAGGCGGCCGGACTGCTGCCCGCCAGCATGGGCCCGCAGGTGCCCGCGCTGTCCCTCGGCAGCTCCACCCCGAGCGCGATCCGGATGGCCGGCGGCTACGCCACCTTCGCCGCCAAGGGCACGCACACCGAGCCGTACTCGGTGCGGCGGATCACCCGCAACGGCTCCTCCGTCCGGCTGGACACCCCGGCCGCGAAGCGCGCGGTCGGCCGGGACGTGGCCGAGGCGGTCACCGAGGCGCTCGGCGAGTCCTTCCGCACCGCCCACCCGGCCGCGGGCACGGGGCCGGCGTCCGGCACGGCGGGGGAGGCGGCCACGGCCTCGGTGGCGGGCAAGGCCGGCGCCACCGAGGACGACACCGCCGCCTGGTACGTGGGCACCGTCAAGTCGGTGTCCACGGCGGTCGTCGTCTACCGCATGGATCTGGCCAAGAGTCTCGAACCGCTGCCACTGGAAGGAGTCGCCGGCACCCGGGCCGACAGCGTTCCCTACGGGATCTGGGCGGGTGCCGTGAACCCACCCGTCTGAGCCCGGCGGCCCGGCCGCACCCGCTCCCACCACCCCCCTCGCAGATTGAGCCCCCCGCATGAAGTCAAACGGCCGTCGGCGCAAGGCACGTGCACCTCGCCGCACCACCCGTCCCGAGTTCCTGACCCTGGCCGCCCTGCTGGTGGTCGCCTCCGTGGTGGCGGGCTTTCTGACGCTCACCCGTGCCGACTCGACCGCGCCGACCGCGTCCGCCGGGTCCAAGGGGGAAGAGGCCGGGCGCGGCCCCAAGAAAGCCGGTTCGCCGTCCGGCGCGGCCGCGGAGCCCGAGTGGGACGGCAAGGTGCGGGTGCTCGGTGACGGCTCCACCTCCTACACCGGCCCGCAGAAGGCCGAGTGGAAGCCGAAGCCGCTCGAACCCGGCGAGAAGCCGCCGCAGTTCGTGGTCTTCTCCTGGGACGGCGGCCTGGAGGGCGACGACCACCTGTTCTCGCACTACCGGGAGCTGGCCAAGGAGTACGACGCCCACATGACCTTCTTCCTCACGGGCATCTACCTGCTGCCCAAGGCCAAGAAGGACATCTACCACCCGCCGCAGCACTCGCCGGGGTCCGCCGCCATCGACTACGCCACCGTCGACCACATCCGCACCACCGTGGAGCAGCTCGGCAAGGCCTACGAGGAGGGCAACGAGATCGGCACCCACTTCAACGGCCACTTCTGCGGCGCGAAGGGCGGCGGCGACTGGAGCGTCGAGGAGTGGAAGAGCGAGATCGACCAGTTCTACGACTTCGCGGAGAAGTGGAAGACCAACTCCGGCCTCACCGACCTTCCGCCGCTGCCCTTCGACTTCCGCAAGGAGATCACCGGCGGACGCGCGCCCTGCCTGGAGGGACAGCCCAACCTGCTCAAGGCCATCAAGGACTACGGCTGGCGCTACGACGCCAGCTCGCCCGGCGACTTCCAGATCTGGCCGGCGAAGAAGGACGGCATCTGGGACTTCCCGCTCCAGATGCTCCCCTACGAGGACGGCAAGTACCAGGGCCTGTCGATGGACTTCAACTTCCTCTACAACCAGTCCGACGGCGAGACCCAGGGCAACCCGGCCAGCTTCCCGCAGTGGGAGCAGCAGACCGTCGACGCCTACATGGCGGGATTCAACCGCGTCTACTACGGCAGCCGGGCGCCCCTGTTCATCGGCAACCACTTCGAGGACTGGAACGGCGGCATCTACATGAAGGCCATCGACCAGGTCGTCAAGAACACCTGCGTCAAGAAGGACGTCAAGTGCGTGTCGTTCAGGGAGCTCGCCGACTGGCTGGACGTGCAGAAACCGGAAACGCTGCAGCGGCTGCGCTCCCTGGACCCTGCCCAGTCGCCCGACTGGTCGTCCGTGGTCAACTGAACCGCGTGACGGGAGAGTTCCGCTTGTGGCCCCCGCTACACAGCCTCTCCACACCGCATGCGAAGATGCCGTCGCCCGGTAGGTCTACCGGCATAGAGGGGAACACCATTGAAATCAAGGAAACTTAGCCGTAAGCGGCGTCGCGCCACCATAATCTCGGCGGCGGCCGCCTCCGTGGTCGCCGGCGTCGCGCTGGTGCCCAACTGGAGCGCGGGCGCGGCCGTCACCAACGACCCGACGGTGGACGCGGCCACCAAGGCCACCTTCCAGAAGCTGGCCGACGCGGTCTTCACCGACCGCACCCAGGCCCTGGTGGACGACGGCGCGGGCAGCAAGGGCCGCCACCACCGGAAGACCTCCGGCTTCTCCGGCAAGGTCCGCCTGTCCAGCACGCAGACGCGCCAGGAGAGCTCCGCCCTGGACCAACTGCGCGGCCGCAAGGCACGGCTCGCGAAGCTGGGCGAGAAGTACAGCGCCGGCAAGACCAGCGTGTCGCTGGACGCCACCCGGGTGCAGGGCCGCGACGCCAAGGTCGCCGTCACCGAGACCACGACCCTGACGTACCGGAAGGTCCGCGGCAACGAGCCGAAGACCACCGGCTTCCAGGCCCGCCACGAACTGACGTTCAAGGCGGACCAGAAGGGCAACTGGCAGCTCACCGGCATCCGCGACACGGACGACGGCGTCGCCGTCAACCAGATCGCCGAACCGTCCGTCGTCACGCCGCCCACCGCGAAGCCGTCGACCCCGGCTCCGACCGCGAAGGCGTCGACCAAGCCGCCCACCACGGCGCCGGCGACCCCGGCCCCGACCACCGCGGCCCCGGCGCCCTCCACCACGGCCCCGAGCGTCGCCGCCGACGGCAACCCGCCCGCGGCACCCCGCGCGGCCATCACCGCGAACCCGCCCGCCGCAGCGAAGAACCTCACCGGCGGGGCCTACGACTACAAGGCCATGGCGGCGTACGCGACGAAGTACTGGAACAACTACAACCCCGAGTATCCCGACTTCAACGGGGCGGGGGCCGGCGGCGACTGCACCAACTTCGTCAGCCAGTCCCTCAAGGCGGGCGGCTGGAAGCACGAACCCGGCTACACGTACGACTTCCACAAGTGGTTCGGCAACGCCGAGATCCAGTCCGACTCGTTCGTCGGCGTCAACGAGTTCTCCTGGTACGCCCTGTCCTCCAAGCGGGTCACCAGCCTCGCCAACGTCTACCAGATGGACGTCGGCGACGTGCTCCAGATGGACTTCAACCGGGACGGGTCCAAGGACCACACCATGATCGTCACGTCGCGCACCGCGCAGGGCGTGCCGTATCTGTCGTACCACTCCACCAACACCTACAACAGGTCGGTGGCGAGCATCATCGCCTCCTACCCGGACGCGTACTACTACGCCTACCGCACCTGATCGGTGAATCCCGGGAGCGGGGAGCGGGCCGTCAGCGGCCGGCTCCCCGCTCCTCGCGGATCCGGGCCACCACCGCGGCCACCGTCTGCCGCACCGCCTCGGTCTCCGTCAGGAAGTGCCAGTAGTCGGGATGGCGGCCCTCCAGCGTCGCCACCGCCCGCTCCAGCCGGCCCACCGAGTCGTCCAGCGGCCCGGCGTGCCGCGGATCCGGCGTCGTACGGCCCGACATGGCCAGCCGCTGCGCGTCCCGGATCGCGAACCGGGTCCGCTCGATCTCCGCCTGCGGATCCTTCTGCACCTCGTTCAGCCGCCGCAGCCGCTCCCCGGCGGCCGACACCGCCTCGTCCGTGGTGTTCAGCAACGCCCGTACCGTCGACAGCAGCGCCGTCGCGTCCGGCCAGCGCTGGGCGTCCCGCGCGGCCCGCGCCTCCCGGAGCTTCGCCTCCGCCTCCCGCACGCTCCCGGCGGCCTGCTCCGGCACCTGCTGAAGGTCCTGCCAGCAGGCGACGGTGAACCGCCGCCGCAGCTCGCTGAGCACCGGCTCCACCTGACCGGCGCGCGTGCCCAGTGCCTGCGCCCGGGTGCGCAGCGACACCAGCCGGTGATCGATCTCGGCGGCCTGCTCCGGCAGCCGCACCGCCTCCGCCCGGATCGCCTCCGCCTCCCGCGCCACCCGCTCGGCGCGCTCCAGCGTCGGCTGCACACCGTGCTGTCCCGCGCCCTGGTTGAGCCTCGTCAGCTCGGGGGAGAGCGCGGCGAGCCGGGCGGCCAGGTCGTCCGCCCCGAGCCCGGACCCACGGGCGTCGTCCAGCGCGCCGGCGGCGGCGCTCAGGGCCTGCCGGGCGCGCTCCACCGCGGGTGCGACCCGGGCCAGTTGGGTCTCGGCCTTGCCGAGCAGCGGCCCGAGGCCACTGCCGAAACGGTCCAGCTCCCTCTTGACGCCCAGCAGTTCGTCCTTGGCCGCGGTCAGATCGACACGCGCCCGGGAGGCGACGGAGGCCTCCAGATCGTCGCGGTCCAGGTCCTGGGCGTCGACGGCCTGGATGTAACGCTGACTGACCTCGTCGATGCGCCGGCCGAGCGCCTCGAACTCGCCGACCGCGCGCCGGGCGTCCGGGGAGTCGTCGACCGCCGTGATCGTCTCGATCGAGATCCGCAGATCGCGCTGGGCGGTGTCCAGCTCGTAGAAGGCGGCCGCAGCGGCGTCCTTGGCGGCCTGCGCCTCGGCACGCTGGGTCTCGGCCCGCCCGCCGAACCAGCGCCGGGTGCCGCCGCCCGCGAAGGCGGCCGGCAGCGCGAGCAGGGCGAGCACGGGCAGGCCCATCAGCACGAGGACGTCACGGGCGGCCGTGGGGCGCGCCGGGCTCGGGCACGCGCTCCTGGGCCGGGGCCGTGCATACGGCGAGTGCGGCTGTGCGGGTGTCGCCGGTGTCGCCGTCACATCCCTCTCCCGTGCTGTGGTCCGCCATACGTGTGGTCATTCTCCCATTCGCGGCGGACGAACACACGGGCCGGTCAGCCGGCCGTACGAACTGTGATGCTTCCGTCGCCGGTGGTCGCGGACACCACGTGGGAACTGGCGTCGTCCCGGGGCACGTCGACGTTCACCGAGCCGTCGCCGGTCTTCGTCGTCACCCGGTATGGGGCGCGCGGGACCGTGATGCTGACGGAGCCGTCACCGGACCTGGTGTCCACCAGGTCCGGTACGGTGCCCAGCTCCAGGTGGACCTCGCCGTCGCCGGTGGTGGCCCGTACCCGGAGCGAGGAGACCTCCGCCCGTACGGATCCGTCGCCGGAGCGCAGCTCCAGGGGCCCGGTGGAGTCGGTGACGTGCACGGAGCCGTCGCCGGTACGGATGCTCAGGGCGTCCTCGAACCCGCGCGCCCGCACACTGCCGTCACGGTCCTCGACCTTCACGGCGATCCCGCGCGGGACCTCGATCCGGTGCTTGGCCGAGCAGTCGGCGACGAACCCCGAGCATTTCAGCCGCAGCACCAGCCGGTCGTCCTTCATGGACCACGTCACCCTCGGATCGTCCCCGATCAGCACGGACCCGCTGAACCAGCGGGTCACCTCCACGGCCCCCGCCTTCGCCTGACCGCCGGAGACGATCTCCAGCGCCGAGTCGTCCGAGTCGACGGTCAGGGTGTCTCCGCGCAGGGCGAACGAGCGCCGCTCGGGACTGCTGTCGTCCTCGGCGGAGCCCCCGCAGGCCGTGGCCGTGGCGACGAGCACGACGACGGCACCGGCGGCTGCGGCGACACGGGCGGGTATGGAACGGGACATGACGGTCTCCCCCTGATGACGTACGGCGAACCCGAACGGCTCTGAGGAGATCGTAGAAAGAACCCCCGCCCCGGAGAATCCGGCGCGCTACCGGATGGGGGGTGGGGTAAACCCCCGCAGCCACCGGGTCCGTTGACACGACGAGGGCCCAGCCTCCCCGGGTGTCACCCGTGGACCTGGGCCCTGTCAGTGCATTACGGCCATGTGCCGCAAACGGTGGGCGCGGACGGTTTCGAACCGCCGACATCCTGCTTGTAAGGCAGGCGCTCTACCACTGAGCTACGCACCCGGACGAGTCGACAGCCTACCTTGCCGGGGGACCTGTCCCGCAAACCCGTTTTCAGGCGGTGGAGGGAGGGGCCTCGCCGTCGGGCTCCGGGGGCTCGTGGGTGTGTTTCAGGTGGCTTCGGGCGGTGACGCCGTCCGGGCCGGGCAGGTCCGACCAGTAGCGATGGGTGCTGACGAACACCGCGAGTTCGTGCTCGCGGCGGCGGAGCTTTTCGACCGCGGCCTGTTCGTCGGGCGTCCAGCCCGGTGAGGCCGGGCGCTCCACCTTGCGCCAGCCGCCGTCGTCGCTGAACCCGTCCAGCGGCTCGACCGACCAGGGCAGCCGCTTGAGCAGGGCGGCCAGCTCGGCCCGGACCTGGTGCAGTTCCTCCTGACCGGCGAGGAGGTCACTCGGAAAGTCGTAGCGCGTACCCACGGTTGCAATGGTACGCCTGTTCGAATTTGGGGCGCGAGTGCAATCGGGTGGGTTCATGCGTTCGAGGGCGCCTCGGGGGTGCCGGGGCGCTTGCGCGGCGTGCGCGGGGCGTGCTGACACTGGGGGCATGTGCCGGAGTATCAAGACATTGCGCCCGCCCGCGTTGCCCGAGGAGGCGACCGAGGAGGAGATCCGGGCGGCCGCGTTGCAGTTCGTGCGGAAGGTCTCGGGGTTCCGGGCCCCGGCCGCGCACAACCAGGAGGTCTTCGACCAGGCGGTCGACGCGATCGCGCAGGCCACGGAGGAGTTGCTGGCGGGCCTGGAAGTGCGGGGGCGGGTGGCGCGTGGGGCCGGGTGACGGGCCGGGGTGGCCGGGGGCGGCTGCGGATCCGTGGCGCCTGCGGGTGGCCGGGGACGCTGGGGCGGCGGTTGGACGGCGGCCGGTTGGCGGGGGGCTGGTAGGGCGGCCGCTGGGTGCGGTCGGGAGAGGTCGGCTGCTGCCGCGTGCCGCGTGCCGCGTGCCGCGCCCAGGTGGGGTTGGGCGGCGGGTGTCGGGGGTGGTGCCTGGTGGGGGACTTTTTACGGTGCCTCGGCCGGTTTCGGGGCGCGGCGCATCAGGTAGACCGCTCCCGCGCCCGCCGCGAAGAGTGCCGCCACCGATACGCAGGTCGCGAGCCAGGCTGCGCCGAGCCAGCGGGTGCCGAAGTAGCCGAGGGCCACGCTGTAGGTCGCCCAGGACAGGCCGGCCAGCGCCGACCAGGGCAGGAACTCCCGGACCCGGCGGTGTGCGGCGCCGGCGCTGAAGGAGACCACCGAGCGGCCGGCCGGGGCGAAGCGGGCGAGGATCACCAGTGCGCCGCCGCCGCGGGACAGGGCCGTGCCGAGTCGTTCCTGGGCCCTGCTCAGCCGCCGGGAGCGGGAGATCGCACGGTCCAGGCGCTCGCCGCCGTGCCGGGCCAGACGGTAGGCGACGAGGTCACCCAGTACGGACGCCGTAGCCGCGCAGAGGGTCAGGGCCAGGATGTCGGGCACGTTCTGCGGGACGTGACCGGTCGCTGCTCCCGTGCCCGCGGCCGCCGCCGTGGCGGCCGTCACTATCAGCACGCCGCTGGGCAGGACCGGCAAAAACACGTCCAGCAGTACGGACGCGGCCACCATGACGTAGATCCATGGAGTGCCGGTGAGCGCCCCCACCCTCGCCACACTCTCCAGCACCGAGAACTCCCCCCGTCACCCCCGTGAACCGCGGACCGTGCCGCGGTGTCGCGCGGGAGCGGCAAGGAGCGGCCTGTGAAACCTATACAGCGTACGCCGGAAGTGTGACAGAAGTTTCACTGGGGGTGTATGTGGTTGCGGGGTTGGTTTCACGGCCTCCGCCGCCGAGCGCAGTGCGCGGCGACGGAGGCGGGTGGGGAGAGCCGAGGGTCAGCAGGCGGCGAGGTAGTTCTGGAGCGCGGTCTTCTCGGCCGTGTCGACGGAGAGGTCGTAGTAGTACTTCACCTGCACCCAGGCGCGGACGTAGGTGCAGCGGTACGACGTCTGGGTCGGCATCCACTGCGCCGGGTCCTTGTCGCCCTTGGACCGGTTGGAGCTGGCCGACACCGCGATCAGCTGGGGGCGGGTCAGGTCGTTGGCGAACGCCTGGCGCTGGGCGGTGGTCCACTTGCTCGCGCCGGAGTCCCAGGCCTCGGAGAGCGGCACCAGGTGGTCGATGTCGAGGCTGGAGGAGACGGTGAAGGTGACGCCGTCGTACGCGGAGTACCAGGAGCCGCTGGTGGAGGCGCAGTTGGCGTCGGTGACGACGTTCGAGCCGTCCCGCACGAGGACCGTCTCGCGGGTGTCGCACTTTCCGCTGATGGTGATCCAGTGCGGGAAGAGGGCGCGGTCGTAGCCGGTGTGGTTCGGTGTCGCGACGGTGAGCGAGGCGAGGTAGGTGCGGGCGGTGGCCGCGCTGATCGGGGTGGGGAGGGCCGCGGAGGCGGTCGGGCCGTTCAACAGGCCTATGGAGGCGATGAGTCCGGTGATCGCCGCGACTATGCTGAGCCGTTGACGCGCGTAGAGCTTGAACCTGCGGGACATGCTGACTCCCTTGGGGGTGAGGGGCGTTGGGTTCGAGCAGGGGGGCGAGGGAATGCTCGCCGCGCAGTGTTGCGAGCAGGTGAGTGTGCGGTGAGAAGTTAGTGACGCGTGCATGACACAGCAAGGGGTGTGACGGGACTTGCTGTCCGCTGTGATGTGGATCTCGGTGCGGGCCGGGGCGCACGGGTGGTCGCGTACGATGGGTGACGCGGAAGGGGAGTAGCTCTTCGCCGGACCGTCGACATACTGCTCAGCTCTGCTGAGCCGGCGCCCGGAGGCGGGCCTCGTGAGCGAGGCCGGCCAGCGAGACCTTCGGTGAGCAGTGCACGCCCGTGCCGTACGGCAGGGGTGAACCCGTGTGCTGCCCTGCCGAGGCGTCTTGTCGCATCAGTCACAGCACTCTCGGCGGGGTGGCCCCGACCGATTGAGGAACAGTGATCACCTTCAGCGTCCTGGCGCTCGTCTTCGGCGTCGTCTTCCTCGCGGAGCTGCCGGACAAGACGGCACTCGCGGGGCTCGTCCTCGGTACGCGCTACCGGGCCTCGTACGTCTTCGCCGGTGTCGCCGCCGCGTTTCTGCTGCACGTGGTGCTGGCCGTGGCGGCCGGCAGCGTGCTGACGCTGCTGCCGCAGCGGATCGTGCACGCGCTGACGGGTGTGCTGTTCCTCGGCGGCGCGGCCATGCTGCTGCTGAAGAAGGGGGACGGCGAGGAGGAGGTCCGGCGGCCCGAGGACCAGTCCTTCTGGAAGGTCGCGGGGACGGGATTCATGCTGATCCTGGTCGCGGAGTTCGGTGACCTCACGCAGATCATGACGGCGAACCTCGCGGCTCGTTACGACGATCCGCTGTCGGTCGGAGTGGGGGCGGTGCTGGCGCTGTGGGGGGTGGCGGGCCTGGGGATCGTGGGGGGCAAGGCGTTGATGCGGAGGGTCCCGCTTGCCTTGATCACCAAGGTGGCGGCGTTGCTGATGGTGGGGTTGGGCGTGTGGGGCCTGTGGGAAGCGGTGGCGTGAGCGGTTGGGTTCGCGTCCCGGCCTCGCCCGCCCACCCGCCCGTCTCGGTGGGATGAGGGGTCCCGGCCCCGGGGCTTCGGCCCCGCTCCGCGTCGGAGGCGTGGTGGCGGGATGCCGGGATGTTTTGTACCGTGGGGAAACAAAGTGGCTCCCGTCCGCTTTCCCTGACCGGTGGACGGGGCCGCCTTGTTCTTCGGGGGCGTGCTCCCACGCCCCCCTTCGCTGTGTCTTGGAGTTTGCCGATGACGGCCACCGCCGTGTTCACCGCCCGCGCCCTCCTGCTGGACATGGACGGCACCCTCGTCAATTCCGATGCCGTCGTCGAGCGGATCTGGCGTCGCTGGGCCGACCGGCACGGGCTGGACGGCGACGAGGTGATGAAGGTCGTCCACGGTCGTCAGGGGCACGCCTCGATGGCGCTGCTGCTGCCGGACCGGCCCGTGGAGCGGAACCTCGCCGAGAACGCGCGCATGCTCGCCGAGGAGACCTCGGACATGGACGGCGTGATCCCGATCCCCGGGGCGGCGGAATTCCTCGCGGGGCTGCGGGGCGTGCCGCACGCCCTCGTCACCTCCGCCGACGTGGCCCTTTCCACGGCCCGGATGGCCGCCGCGGGCCTGTCCCTGCCCGACGTCCGTGTCACCGCCGAGTCCGTCGGGGCGAGCAAGCCGGACCCCGAGGGCTTCCTCAAGGGCGCCGCCGAACTGGGAGTCGCGCCCGCCGACTGCGTGGTCTTCGAGGACTCCGGAGCCGGGATCGCGGCCGGCCGCGCCGCGGGCATGCGGGTGATCGGTGTCGGTCCACGCGCCGGGTTCCACCGGCCGGACGCCGTCGTGCGGGACCTGACCCAGGTGCGGGTCGAGGCCCTCGGCGACGGGGGCGTCCGGCTGCACGTCGCCTAGTGCTGCGACCGGAAAGGTTCACCGGCTCGCGGCGTCCGGCACGGCACCTCGCGGCGTTGTCGCATCACCCGAGTACATCCAGTACGCGGGCGATGCTCCGCCTTGCGATGTACCGCACCGGACGCCGCGAGCTTTCCGGCAAACCTTTCCGGTCACAGCACTAGCCGCGCCGCCGCCGGGGCGCCCCTCCCTCGGCTCAGGGGGCCTTCGTCTCCGACTCCAGGCGCGCCCTCGTCGCCGGTCCGTACACCCCGGGTTCGTCGCCGCTGATGCCGCGGGTCCACTGGTACGTGCGTACGGACTTCTCCAGCCTGTGGCCGAAGAAACCGTCGGCCTTCCCCGGGAACAGGAACAACTGGCCCAGTCGTAGCTGGAGTTCGGTCACACCGGCGCCCTGGTCGCCGCGGCGCAGCACCGGGGCCGGGGCCGCCGGGGCGCTTTCGCGCAAGGCCGTCGCCGTCTCCGTCGGCCCGCCCGGCTCCGGATCCGGGGCGGGAGCGTTCTCCGCCTCCGATCCGGACGGCGACGGCTCCGCCGTCCCCGGCGCCGAGGCGGACGCGGACGGCGAGACGTCCGCGCCGGGCGTCGGCGACTCGCCCGTCGACGCGTCGACGGACGGCGTGTACGACGGCACGGCGGCCGTCGACGCGGACGCCGTGGGCGTCTCCACCCACGCGTCCGGGACGCTCTCCCGTACCTGACGGGAGGCGTGGTCCCGTTCCGGTGACTCGTAGGAGAACAGCCCGCTCGTGAACCCCGCCCCCGCCACGACGGTGACCACAGCCGCGCCTGCGGCGACCACGACGGCGGGGCGGGTGCGCCGGCCGCCACGGCGGGTGCCCGCCCGGCCCGGCCGGCCCGCTGGGTCTCCGGAGCCCTCAGCGCCGGCGGCCGAGTTCCATGTGGCAGCCCGGTCCTCCGCCGTGGCCGTGTCGAACATGCTCACGTCGGCCGCGCTCGGTTCACCCGGCGGCGGTGCGAACAGGCCGGTCGCGGGTGGGGTGGTGCGGGCCGGCGGCTGTGCGGGGATGGCCCGTATCGCCATCGTGGACTCCGCGAGGGTGCCCTGTTGTCCCGTCGAGGACTGAGCCGAAGTGCCCTGCCGGCCCGGAGCGGACCCGGTGGGGTCGCCCTTCTGCGCCGTCCGCGCATCAGCGGGAGCGGCCCCTCGTGCCGACGCCGCCTCGGCGGGGAGGGTGCGCAGCACCATCGTGGAGTCGGTGTTGGGGGAGGAGGGCTGCGGCTCCTGCCCGGCGGCCCCGGCGGCGTCGGCCGTACCGGCGGCTCCGGAGGTCATGGTGCCTTCGGTGGCCCCGGAAGTCCCGTCGGCTTCGGCGGGCCTGGTGGCTGCGAGCGCTTGGGCGGCCCTGCCGTCTCCGTTGTCTCCGGCGGCCCCGCCTGCTCCTGCGGTTGCGGCGGCGCCCGCGGCGCCAAGGGCTTCAGCGACCCCGGCGGCTCCGGCGACCCCGCCATGCCCGGCGCCCTCCGCCGAGCCGCCCTCGGCCGAAGCATCGCTCCCCGCGGAAGCGTCCGGTGAAGTACCGCCCCCCGCCGGAGTAACCCCTGTCAGGACATCCCCCGCCGTGCCCTTCGGCGCCGGTGGCTCCCCGATGTCCACGTACGGCCGTATCCGTAGTGGATTGAAGTCCTCCGCCGCCGCGGCCTCGGCCGTCCGGGTGTTGCGGAGAGCGTCGGCCGCCCGGCTTCCGCAGGCGCATGACGGGGTGTTGTCCAAGCCCCGAGGCACCCCGCACTCGGGGCAGGCATGCCCCTTCCGCTCTTCCACGCGTCGGTCCCCTCCCGTACGAACTCCAAGGATTATGCAGATCCTCCACACACCTTCTCCCCCAAGGGCCCCCGGAATGGCGGCGTCCGGGAGGACTCAACAGGCCATAACCGGACACACCGATGACGATGGAAGATGTCACGAGAGCGTCGGGAGGACTCCATGGCCGGCGATGGGCACGGCAGGACCGGCATGACGGGGACGACGGGCGACGTCCCGGGCGAGGTCCCGGGCGGCGACCGGCCGTCGTCGGCCGTCGCCGCGTCCCCGCGCGTCCCGCAGACCGAGCGCGTCCCGCAGACCGAGCAGGGTCGCCAAGCCGAGCAGGGTCGCCAAGCCGAGCAGGGCATCCAGGCCGAGCAGCGTCCCCGAGCCCAGCAGGGCCCCCAGGTCGAACAGGGCATCCAGGCCGAGCAGGGTCCGCCGGGTCCGCCGGGTGCGCAGGCGCCGCCCGGTGGTGCCGCGGCTCCGCCCGAGCAGGTGCCCGGCAACGTCCTCGTCTCGATCGGCGCGCTGCTCCTCGGCATGCTTCTGGCCGCGCTCGACCAGACCATCGTGTCGACCGCGCTGCCCACCATCGTCAGCGACCTCGGCGGCCTGGAGCACCTGTCCTGGGTCGTCACGGCGTATCTGCTGGCGTCGACCGCCGCGACTCCGCTGTGGGGCAAGCTCGGTGACCAGTACGGGCGCAAGAAGCTCTTCCAGACCGCGATCGTGATCTTCCTGATCGGTTCCGCGCTCTGCGGCATGGCGCGGAACATGCCCGAGCTGATCGGGTTCCGGGCCCTGCAGGGCCTGGGCGGCGGCGGGCTGATGGTGCTGTCGATGGCGATCGTCGGCGATGTCGTCTCGCCCCGCGAACGCGGCCGTTACCAGGGCCTGTTCGGCGCGGTGTTCGGCACGACCAGTGTGCTCGGCCCGCTGCTCGGCGGCCTGTTCACCCAGCATCTGAGCTGGCGGTGGGTGTTCTACGTCAACATCCCCGTCGGCATGGTCGCCCTCGCCGTGATCGCCGCCGCCCTGCGCATCTCCCCCCGATCGCAGCGGCACGTCATCGACTACCTCGGCACCCTCCTCATCGCCTCGGTCGCCACCTGCCTGGTACTGGTCGCCTCGCTCGGGGGCACCACCTGGGGCTGGGGCTCGCCGCAGATCATCGGCCTGATGGTGGTCGGCGTCGTGCTCGTCCTCGCGTTCCTGGCCGTGGAGCGGAGGGCGGCCGAGCCGGTGCTGCCGCTGAAGCTGTTCGGCATCCGCACGTTCTCCCTCTCCGCGGTCATCAGCTTCATCGTCGGCTTCGCCATGTTCGGCGCGATGACCTACCTGCCGACGTTCCTCCAGGTCGTGCGGGGCATCTCGCCGACGGTGTCCGGTGTGCACATGCTGCCCATGGTGGTGGGCATGCTGTCGGCCTCCACCGGCTCCGGGCAGATCGTCAGCCGCACAGGCCGATGGAAGGTGTTCCCCGTCGTGGGCACCGCCGTCACCGCGATCGGGCTGCTCCTGCTGCACCAGCTCGACGAGCACAGCGCGATGCTCGTGATGAGCGTCTGCTTCTTCGTCTTCGGCGTCGGCCTCGGCCTGGTCATGCAGGTGCTCGTCCTCATCGTGCAGAACTCCGTCGGCTACGAGGACCTGGGTGTCGCCACCTCGGGCGCCACCTTCTTCCGCTCCATCGGCGCCTCCTTCGGCGTGGCCATCTTCGGTACGGTCTTCGCGAGCCGCCTCGGCGACAAACTGACCGCCGCCTTCAACGGCGTGCCGCTGCCGCCCGGAGTGTCGGCGAACACGCTGAAGTCCGATCCGCGCGGTATCGCCGCCCTGCCGGCCGCGCTGCGCCCGGCGGCGCTGCAGGCGTACGCGTCCGCGATCACCGATGTCTTCCTCTACGCCGCCCCGGTCGCCCTCGTCGGCTTCGTACTGGCCTGGTTCCTGAAGGAGGACCGGCTGCGCGGCTCGGTCACGGCCCCCGACGTCACGGAGACGTACGCGACCAACCCGGTCGAGCGGTCCTCGTACGACGAGGTGTGCCGGGCGTTGTCCGAGCTGGGCACCCGCGAGGGGCGGCGCGAGATCTACCGGGAGATCACCGCGCGGGCGGGCTACGACCTCGACCCCGCGACGAGCTGGCTGGTGCTGCGGATCAAGAAGTACGGCTGGGTGGAGCCCGCGCTGCTGGCCGAGCGCAGCACCCTGCCGCTGAGCGCCATCATCGTGGCCGTCCGTGAGGTCGAGGAGCGGCACCTGGGCGAGCGCCGCGCTGTGGACCTCGTACTGACCGGCGCGGGCCTTGAGGCCGCCGAGCGTCTGGCGCACGCCCGGGAGGAGTCACTCGCCGAACTGCTCGGCGACTGGTGGGGCCCGGACCGGCCGACCGATCTGGTGCAACTGGTGAAGGAGCTCACGGGGGAGCTGTGCGGGTCCGACTCCGAACGGCCGCACGAGGGACGCCCGGCGACGCGTCCGGCCTGAGCCTCAGACGAGGGACTTGCCGAACCAGTGCTCCGCGTACGGGTCCTCGTTGTGCGGGGCGGTCTCCGTGTAGCCGAGCCGGGTGTACAGGGCGCGGGCCTCCACGAGGTCGCTGCGGGTGTCGAGGATCATCCGGCGGGCGCCCAGCGCGCGGGCGGCGTCCTCGGCGGCGGTGACCAGGAGGGCGGCGCCGCCCCTGCCGCGCATCTCCTGGCGCAGGAACACCCGGGTGAGTTCGGCCCGTTCCGCGTCCAGCAGCCGTACGCCCGCGGTGCCGGCCGGGCTGCCGTCGTACCGTGCGAGGATCAACTGACCGGTGGGCGGGGAGAGTTCCGCACCCGCGTGGGCGGCGATCTCCCGTTCCAGCTCGGCGGGGTCGGTGCGGTGTCCCTCGTGCAGCAGGTACCAGCGGTCGCTGACCTCCGTGTAGTACGCACGCCACAGTGCGGCGGCCGCGGGGGAGTCGACGGGTTCCGGGGCGATGGTCCAGGTCACGACCGACATTGTGGGGACGCGGCGGGGGACGGGCGCAACCGGTTAAGCACGCACCGGACAGAGAACTCGGCCGTTCGGGCCCACTCGGCCACCCGGGCCCACCCAGCCGTCCGGGCCCACTTCGCCGCCAGGGTCTACCCGGCCGCCGCGCGCCGCGTCCGCCACTCCTGGACGACCTCCTCGACGTCGTACCGCTTCAGGCCCAGCGGCGGGCCCGGCGGCGGCTTCAGCATCATGTCGAGGATCTTGGTGTTGATGTCCGCGATGACGGCGCGGACGATCCGCTCCGAGGGTGCCGCGAGCGCCGCCGCGAGCGCGTCCTCGGCCTGCTTGCGCAGCGCGAGCGTCGGTGGCAGGCAGGACAGGCCCTCGCGGGCCATCTTCCGCTTGACCCACCACAGCTCGTCGTACGTCATGTCGTCCGGCAGCGGCTCGCCCGCGCCCGGCAAGCGGTCGAACTCGCCGCGCCGCTGCGCGTCACGGATCTGCTTGTCGACCCAGGACTCGAACGGAACACCGGGTGGCTTTCGCTCGGTCATGAGCCCATTGTGCCGGACGTGGCCCCGCCTGGCGTTTTATCATTCGGCGGCGGTCAGGCAATCCGGCCACCGCGCGAAAGACGCCACAGGGAGAACCGACGTGCTCGAACTGACCATGGCCTCCGTCTCCGGGACGGACGCGGGTGCCACGGCCGGGATGCTCATGGCCGACGCTCCCAGCGAGCCGGGTGCCGCGCTGCGGGTGGGCCGGGACCCGGCCGTCTGCCGCCTCGTGACGCCCGACGACTGGCTGTTCGTATCCCGCGTCCATCTGGAGTTCCTGTGTGCGGCCGACGGGACCTGGCAGGTCACCTGGCTGCGCGGCTCCCAGCCGGACCCCTCCTCCGAGGTCCGGCTGACCCTCGGTGAGTCCACCCAGCCGCTCGCCTACGGCGGGACCGTCGCGCTGCCCCGGGGCGGCTCCGGCGAGATCGTCGTGCAGGACCGCACGAGTCCGCGCAGCGTCAACGTCGGGTTCTTCCACGAGGTATGAGCACCGCCCGGGTGACGGCGGCGGAGCGGCGGCCCCGGCCGTTCGCTCCCGCTACTCCAGCACTCGCGCCAGCGCGAAGCCGTCGTGGCCCTTGCTGCCGACCGTCTGGATCGCCGTGCCGTCCAGCCTGGGATGCTCGGCGATGAGTTCGAGGGCGGCCCGGGTGCCGAGCACGCTCGGGTCGGTGCTGGTGGGGTCGGTGACGTGGCCGCCGCGTACGACGTTGTCCAGGACGATCAGGCTGCCGGTGCGGGTCAGGCGCAGGGCCCACTCCACGTAGTGCCGGTTGTTGGCCTTGTCGGCGTCGACGAAGACCAGGTCGAAGGGCGGAGGGTTCTCGTCGGCGAGCTGGGGCAGCGACTCCAGGGCGGGACCCACCCGCACCTCGGCGACCCGGTCCAGGCCGGCGCGCGCGATGTTGCGGCGGGCCACGTCGGCGTGGCGGGGGTCGTACTCCAGGGAGATCAGCCGTCCGTCGGCGGGCAGCGCGCGGGCCAGCCAGATGGTGCTGTAGCCGCCGAGCGTGCCGATCTCCAGGATGGCGCGGGCGCCCTGGACCTGGGCGAGGAGGTGCAGCAGCTTGCCCTGGTTCGCGGTGACGTTGATGTGCGGCAGGCCCTCCGCGTCGCTGTCGCGCACCGTGGCCTGAAGGGTTTCGTCCTCCGGGGACAGCAGAGTGGTGAAGTAGTCGTCCACGTCGTCCCACAGCTGCGAGTGGCTCATGCACCGGGCCTTTCGTATGTCTAGTTAGATTCTCTAAGTAGCTGCGCTAACGAATATAGCCGGGTGCGGAGGCGCTGTCAGGCAATGACGAGCAGGGGTGTTCACGCCTCCACCGACGGCGCCGAGCCCGGCAGCGGACGGCCTGCCGACTCCGCCATGAACCAGACCGCCGCGCCGCCGATCAGCGAGGCCGCCATCATGTAGTAGGCGGGCATCATCAGGTTGCCGGTCGCGCCGATCAGGGCGGTGACCACCAGCGGGGTCGTCCCGCCGAACAGTGAGACGGAGATGTTGAAGCCGATCGACAGCGAGCCGTAGCGGACCCGGGTCGGGAACAGCGCCGGCAGGGCGGACGGCATCGCGGCCGTGAAGCAGACCAGGAGCAGGCCCAGGGCGGCCATGCCGAGGCCCACCGTCGCCAGGCTGCCCTGGCGGATCAGCAGCAGCGCCGGGACCGACAGGAACAGGAAGCCCGCGCAGCCGGCGGCGATCACCGGGCGGCGTCCGACGCGGTCGGTCAGCGCTCCGGCGAACGGCTGGACGATCATCATCAGGGCCATCACGCAGAGGACGACGAGCAGTCCGTGCGTCTCGTCGTACTTGAGCACGCTGGTCAGATAGCTCGGCATGTACGACAGCAGCATGTAGTCGGTGACGTTGAAGACCAGCACCAGGCCCACGCACAGCAGCAGCGCCTTCCACTGGCCGGCGATCATCTCGCGCAGCGGCACCTTCGGGCGTGACTCGCACTTCTCGGCCTCCGCCGCGAACGCCGGGGTCTCCTCCAGGCGCATCCGCAGATAGAGGCCGATGATGCCCATGGGGCCCGCGATCAGGAACGGGATCCGCCAGCCCCAGGAGGTCATCTGGTCCGAGGACAGCAGGGCCGTCATCAGGGTGACCAGGCCCGCGCCGCCGATGTAACCGGCCAGGGTGCCGAACTCCAGCCAGCTGCCGAGGAAGCCGCGCCGCTTGTCCGGGGCGAACTCGGCGATGAAGGTGGACGCCCCCGCGTACTCGCCGCCGGTGGAGAAACCCTGCACCAGCCGGGCCGCGAGCAGCAGCAGCGGCGCCCCGACGCCGATCGTCGCGTAGGACGGGATCAGCCCGATGGCGAAGGTGCCCACGGCCATCATGATCATGGTGAAGGCCAGCACCTTCTGGCGGCCGATCCGGTCGCCCAGCGGGCCGAAGACCATGCCGCCGAGCGGGCGTACCAGGAAGGCCGCGGCGAAGGCGCCGAACGTGGAGAGCAACTGCGTCGTCGGGTTGCCCGAGGGGAAGAAGACCTTGCCCAGCGTCACCGCGATGTAGCTGTAGACACCGAAGTCGAACCACTCCATGGCGTTGCCCAGCGCGGCGGCCCTCACAGCGCGCCGGACGAGTACCGGGTCGGTGACGGTGGTGTGGCGGCTCTTGGTGAGAGAGACGGACCGGGGTGCGGTGACGGTGACAGCTGACAAGGCTTCGCTCGCCTGCCTTTCGACGGGGACAGGGACCCGGCCCGTGCGGCGGCGCTGACGCGAGGGCCGGATGCGGCCCACCTGGGCAGGCCGAAAATCGACCATACGGCTGTTGATGTCCGTTACACACCGTACGCACGTCGGTGCATAGTGCACCTAAATGTGGGCTGTCCAGGCACTTGGTCCCCGCACGGACCGTGATCGGCCGCTCCGCACTGTGATCCTTGTCGCGCCCGGCCGGGGGAACCGAACCCCCCGCGGACTATCGTCATCCTGACAAAAGGCGAGCGGACGACAGGTGAATCGGGGGTAGCCGCGTCCCTCTCCGGGGGAGGTGCGAGCCTCTCGGAGACGGCGAGAAGGAGTTCCCGGCGCGGGAAGAGCGCGGGACGTACGGGGCGGGAGGCCGAGGGGGCGTGGCGAATGCGGAGCACGGTGGGGGACCGGCGGCGGCGTTCGGAGCGGCGGCGGACCCGGCCGCGGCGCGCCTGCACGCGACCCGCCTGGGTCTGTGGCTGATCGCCGCGATCCTCGCGATACGTCAGGTGGCCGCCGTCCTCACCACCCCGCGCGGCAGCCGGCTCACCGACCTGGAGACCTGGGCCGGACCGAACGGCGTCCTGCACGTCAAGGGGTCGCTGTACGAGTCGACGCAGTTCACCGGCACCCCCTTCGGCGGCCTGGTGCTCAAGCCGCTGACCAGGGCCGCCGAGCAGGCCCTCGGCTGGGGGTGGACCTTCGGCACGCTGCTGCTCGTGGCCGCCCTCGGGCTGGTCGCCGCCCGCGCCCTGCCCGAGCCGGTCGGCCGCCGCACCTCCCTGCTGGCCGCCCCCGTCGCGATCAGCCTGCTCATGCTGTCGCTGCCGGTGCGCAACACGCTCTGGCTCGGCCAGACCAGCATCATCCCCGTCCTGCTCGTCCTGCTCGGCTGCTTCGTCGTACGCGGACAGCGGGCCGGCGGCGCGCTGATCGGCCTCGCGGCCGCGCTCCAGCCCGCCGTGCTCCTCTTCGCGCCCCTGCTGTGGTTCACCCGGCGCCGGCAGGCCGCCGTCTCCACCGCCGTCACGTTCGCCGCGTGCACCGCGCTCGCCTGGGCCGCGATGGCGCACGACTCCTACACCTACTGGGTGCACCACATGGCGGGCGTGGGTCTCGGCGGCCGCGCCGACGCCCCCGCCAACCAGTCCCTGCACGGCGCCCTGCTCCGGCTCGGCCTGACCGGCCCGCTGGAGGTGGGCCTGTTCCTGCTGCTGGGCGCGTCGGTCGCCGTGCTCGGCCTGCGCCGGGCCGTGCGCTACGCCCGCGACGGCCAGCTCCTGCTCGCCGTCGCGATCACCGGCTGCGCGGCGATAGCGGTGTCGCCCACCACCTGGCAGCACCAGCTGCTGTGGGTGCTGCTCGCGATCGTCGGCCGGGTCGGCCGCCGCGCCTCGGACCGGTACGTCTGGCCGGTCGCGGTCATCCTCGTCATGACCCTGCCGGCGACGATGATGCTGCCGCACATGGCGGTCCTGTACCCACTGCGGGACAACATCGTCCTGCTGGCCGCCCTCGCCACCGCGACGGCCGTGCCGTTCCTCTCCCGCGCCTCGGAGCACTACGCCTCACCCGTCCCCACGCAGTACGCGCCGCCGGTTGCGGCCCGCTTCCGGCGGGTCCCCCTGCTGCCCTTCCTGCGCCGGGTCCTCAGCCGCCCGAACCTGCTCCTCGAACTGCTCCTCATACGCGTCACCTACGCCGCCTACCAGCAGGTCCGCCTCGCGGCGACCGGCGGCACCATCTCCGGCGGCCGGGCCCGCGCCGAGCGGCACGGCGACGAGATCCTCTCCATCGAGCGCTTCCTGCACATCGACATCGAGCACGCGGTCAACCACGCCGTGGTGAAGATCGACTGGCTGCGGAACTTCTTCGACTTCTACTACGAGTCCTTCCACTTCGTCGTCCCGCTGACGGTCCTCGGCGTCCTGTACTGGCGCCGCCCGGTCGACTACCGCTGGGCCCGCGCGGCCCTCGGATTCGCCACGCTCCTCGCCCTCGTCGGCTTCTGGCTCTACCCCCTGGCCCCGCCCCGCCTGATGCCGGACCTCGGCATCATCGACACGGTCCACGGCGTCCAGGACTTCTCCCAGCCGGACTACGGCACCCTGACGGCCCTGACCAACCAGTACGCGGCGATGCCGTCCCTGCACTTCGGCTGGTCGCTGTGGTGCGGCGTGGTCATCGCGGTCGTCGCCCCGAAGTGGTGGATGAAGGCCCTGGGCCTCCTCCACCCCTTCTTCACGGTCTCGGCCATCGTCGCCACCGGCAACCACTGGGTGCTGGACGCGGTGGGCGGCGCCATCGTCGTCGGCGCGGGCTTCGGACTGACGTACCTGCTGTCCGGCCCGCGCGCGGCCGCCGAGCCCGCCGCACCGGAGACACGACCGGCACCCGAACTCGCCACCCGCTGACCCGGGTTCGGCGGGCAGGTCTGGACTGATGCCGGAACGTCCACCATGCTGACGCATACATGACAGCCGCGGTCACTCGGGACGGTCAACCATGCGTCGATTCCTGGGCCGGGCCGGCCTGACCGCCGTGCTCCTGCTGGCGCCCCTGGCGCCCGTCGCTTCCGCGGCCGCCGTGGGGAAGGAGGCCGCGGCGGCCTCCGCAACCGCCGCGGACTGGACGCCGCCGCTCAGCACGCGAGGCCGCTGGATCGTCGACGCGAACGGGAACCGCTTCAAGCTGCGGTCGGGCAACTGGCACGGAGCCAGCGGCACATGGAACGGCTCCGGGAGCACCGAGGACGACGCCAACCACCACGCGGGCGAGAACTCCGGCCGCGTCCCGCTGGGACTGGACCGGGCCCCCATGGCCGAGATCGTCTCCGGCTTCCGGGAGATCGGGATCAACAGCATCCGGCTGCCCTTCTCCAACGAGATGATCCACGACGACCGACCCGTCACGGACCGCGCCGTCGCGGCCAACCCCTCGCTGCGCGGAAGGACACCGCTCCAGGTGTACGACGCGGTGGTGCGCGGACTCACCGACGCCGGACTCGCCGTGATCCTCAACAACCACACCAACACGACGCGTTGGTGCTGTGGAGTCGACGGAAACGAACGCTGGAACGCGAGCCGGTCCACCGAGGCCTGGGAGAACGACTGGCTGTTCATGGCCCGCCGCTACCAGGACAACAAACGCGTCGTCGGCGCCGACCTCTACAACGAGGTGCGCCGCAGCGTCTGGGACGACCCCAACTGGGGCCTCGGCGACGACCACGACTGGTTCGCCGCCTCGCAGCACGTCGCCGACCGCATCCTCACGGAGGCCGACCCCGACCTCCTGATCATCGTCGAGGGCATCAACTGGACCGGCATCCCCGTCGACGGCTTCGCGCACGGGCGCCCCACCCTGGAACCCGTACGCCGCCTCTCCCACACGCTCGTCGACTCCGGCAAGCTCGTCTACTCGGCCCACTTCTACGACTACACGGGCCCGAACCACAGCGGCGCCACCGGGCTCGGCGAGACCAGTGACCCCCGCTACCGCGACCTCGGCCCCGCCGAACTGACCGACGTGGTGAGCCGCCAGGCGCTCTACGTGGCCGCCGAGCAGGACCAGCACTTCACCGCCCCGGTCTGGATCAGCGAGTTCGGCGTCGGCGGCCGCGAGGAGACCGGCGCCGCACCGCGCGCCTGGTTCGAGAACTTCGTCGACGACCTCATCCGCGCCGACGCCGACTTCGCGTACTGGCCGCTCGTCGGCTGGCACGAGAACCGCAAGGGCAACGGCTGGGCCCTGCTGCACTGGGACTCGGCCGGCCACCGCATGGGCGTCTACGACGGCGACGACTGGCGGGCCGGCGCCTGGACCCGGCTCGTCCGGGCCCAGGGACGCACCGGCCCCGTCGCCCCCGTGGCCGACTGGTCGATGCTCAGCCCCGACCACGGCGACTTCGTCGCCTCCCGGCGGATGCGGGCCCTGCCCGACTGGAACCCCGGCGCCCGCAAGGCGGCCTGCCCCGACGGGCAGCGCCTCCTCGGCCTCAGCCACACCGGCAACCGCGGCCTGTGCGCGGACGTGTCCACCGGCCCCCTGGCGAACCCGGCCGGCGCCCACGAGGTCGTCGCCGACGAGCGCCATGTCGCCCCGGGCCAGGACTGGGCCAGTGGCTACACCAAACTCCAGTGCGCCGACGGCCAGTTCCTCACCGGCTACAGCGTCCGCGGCGCCGCCGTCTCCGCCGCCCTGTGCACCGCGGCCCCGGCCGGAGCACTCGGCACGGGCGGCCGGACCGTCTGGTTCGACCGGAGCGACAACAGGGGCGCGTCCCCCCAGGGCGGCGACTTCGCCTACGGCCACTACAAGGGACAGTGCGCGAACGACGAGTACCTGGCCGGAATCGCCTGCACGGGCCGGCTGGGCTCCAGCCGGACCCCGGACGCCCTCTACTGCCGGAAGCTGGGCTGAGGGCGATCGCTCACGCCGAGGCCAGGAAGCGCAGTACCGCCAGCACCCGGCGGTGGTCGCCGTCGGCCGGGGACAGGTCGAGCTTGGTGAAGATGCTGTTGATGTGCTTGGCCACCGCGCTGTCCCCGACCACCAGGGCCTCGGCGATACCCGCGTTGGATCGGCCCTCCGCCATCAGACCGAGGACCTCGCGCTCCCTGGGCGTGAGCCGGTCGAGCGGGTCGCTGCGGCGGCGCAGCAGAAGCTGGGAGACCACCTCCGGGTCGAGCGCGGTGCCCCCGGCAGCCACCCGACGCAGCGCCGCGACGAACTCCTCGACGTCGGAGACCCGCTCCTTGAGCAGGTAGCCGATCCCGCGGTTGTGGTCGGCGATCAGGTCCGCCGCGTAGCGCTCCTCCACGTACTGGGAGAGCAGCAGCACCGCCACGTCGGGCCACTGCCGGCGGATCACCAGCGCCGCCCGTACACCCTCGTCGGTGAAGCCGGGCGGCATCCGGACATCGACGACCACCATGCCGGGCCGGTGCTCCTCCACCGCCGCCAGCAGCGCCTCGGCATCGCCCACCGCCGCCGTCACTTCGAAGCCGGCTGCCTCCACCACCTTGACCAGGCCGATCCGGAGCAGGACCGAGTCCTCGGCGATCACGGCGCGCACGGCAACTCCACGGTGACGGTGGTGGGCCCCCCGACAGGGCTGTCGACCGAGAAGGTACCGTCCACCGACCCGGCCCGCTTGGCCAGTCCGCTCAGACCCGTGCCCCGCCCGCTGTCGGCGCCGCCGGGACCGTCGTCCACGACGACCACCCGCAGCACGTCGTCCCGCCGGTGGACGCGGACCTCGGCCCCGGTGGCGCCCTCCGCGTGCCTGGCGACATTGGCCAGCGCCTCCGAGACGACGAAGTAGGCCACGGCCTCCACGGTCGGCGAGGGGCGTTCCGGCAGGTCGACCGTGAGCCGCACCGACACCGGGGAGCGGGCCGCGATGCCCGAGAGCGCGGCGTCAAGACCGCGGTCCTCGAGGACGGCGGGGTGCAGACCGCGGACCAGGGTGCGCAGCTCGGAGATGGCCTCCTTGGCCTCCCGGTGGGCCTCGTCGATGACCTGGCGGGCCTCCTCGGGCAGGTCGGGGAGAGTGGCCCGGGCCAGGCCCAGGTTGAGGGCGAGGGAGACCAGCCGCTGCTGGGCGCCGTCGTGCAGGTCGCGCTCGATGCGGCGGCGCTCGGCGTCGGCGGCGTCCACCACCCCGGCCCGCTTCTCGGTGAGGTCGTCGACCCGCAGTTGCAGCCGTTCGGCACGGCTGGGGCCGAGCAACCACAGCGCGGCCCGCGTGTCCGTGCGTACGGCGGCCCCGGTGAGCCAGCAGGCGAGGAGCAGCAGCAGAGCGCCCACCAGGGAGAAGAGGGCGATCTCGAACAGGGTGCCCCCCTTGATGCGTGCCTCCGGCGGCACCAGCCATATCCACAGCATGACCGTGCCGAGCCCGGTGCCCACAATCCAGCAGAGCAGGGCCAGCACGGTGCCCACGGAGGCCCAAGGGCCCGCCAGCAGGTGGTAACCGACCATCCGCCACGTCGCCGCGGACCGCAGCCAGGCCATGACCGCCTGCGGACTGCGGCGCCGCACGGCGGGCGGCGCGGAGATCCGTATCCCCAGCCGCGTCCGGAATCTCTTCCGCTGCGCCCTGGACAGTGCGCCGCTCATCAGCGCCACCACGAGCACCGGGACGAAGAGGGCGGCCTGGATCTCGACGAGGCTGACCGGCACGAACAGCAGCCACGGCTCCGCCAGCACCAGCAGACCGACGAGGTGCAGCGGTATCCCGGCCACAGCGAACGCGGTGTTCGCCCGCAGCTCGGCGGCCCGCCGGGCGACGGCGGCCCGGCCGGGCGAAGGCCGCGGTGCGGCGGTGAGAGGCATGGCCACACGGTATGCGGCCGGTGGTTCCAGGGGCCATGGAGCCTGTGGGAGGGCCGGAGGTGAACCTGGCTTCACCCCCGGTTCGGAAAGAGACGCTACCGACGGCGGTGCCCGGAGCGGACAGGGTTGGTGGCGGGATCCGGCGCCGGGCCGGAGCGGAGAGGGGAACAGGACGGTGGCCTCCATGGAGCTGCGCGGCGGGGTGGACCACGGGCCGGGGGAGCCCGGCCGGCGCCAGCGGTGGGCGAGCGCGGCCCTGGTGGTGGCCGGCCTGGCGCTGCTCCCGTGGCTGCTGGTGCTGGCGGGGTGCCTGCCCGGCGGTTCCGGGCCGGTGCGGTGGACCACGGCGTGGGTGGGGCTGGACGCGCTGGAGTCACTGGGGCTGGTGGTGACGGGGCTGCTCCTGGCCCGGAGGGACGCCCGCCGCTGCGTCACCGCCGCGGCGACCGCGACGCTGCTGGTGGCGGACGCCTGGTTCGACACGACCACGGCCTCGGCGGGCGAGGCGGCAGCCGCCCTGGCGATGGCCTTCTGCGCGGAGCTGCCGCTGGCGGCGGTGTGCGCCCTGGTCGCCTGCCGAGCCCTGCCCGGGCGGACCCGGTGAAGCTCCTCACGGCGGGAGTGTCCCAGCGCCCACGCACTCGAACCACACGGTCTTTCCGGCCCCTCCGCGCGGCTCCACGCCCCACTTGTCGGTCACCGCGTCGACCAGCAGCAGTCCCCGTCCGCCCTCCGCCTCCGGCGACAAGTCCAAGGGCACGGCGGGCAGTTGCGGCGACCCGTCCGTCACCTCCACACGGACTCCGCCCGTCTGCCGCAGCACCAGCAGCGTGCAGCGCCGGTCCGGGACATGCCGTACGACGTTGGCGACTATACGGAGGGCTACGGCAGCGGGCATCCGAGCGCCAATCCGGAAACCGTCACGGACTGTTCGCTCCGTTACGATCACCTCCAGGCCGCCGCGCTTTCGCTCAGGGATTCGGCGGAGCTGATCCGGCACGTGATGCAGGAGCGTTATGGGGAGCAACGTGGTGCCGACGAAGATCCAGTGGCGTAAGTCCAGCTACAGCGGCGACCAGGGCGGATCCTGCGTCGAATGTGCGCCGCTCGGCGCCCTGGCCTGGCGCAAGTCGTCGTACAGCGGAGATCAGGGCGGAGATTGCCTCGAGATCGCCGAAACGCCGGAGGCAACCGTGGCCGTACGGGACTCCAAGACTCCCGCCGGCCCGGTGCTCACCCTCGCGTCCGCCGCCTTCACCGACTTCGTGTCGTGGGCGGCTGCGGATGCCGGCTGATCGTCAGCCGGCGACCGGCGGGACCTGCCCGTTCCACTGGTGGCTGCGCTGCTCGTTCTCCACGGCCTCGTAGATCAGGCCCTGGAGGCCCTCCGGGTCCGAGACGTGCTTCAGTTCGAGCATTCCGTGCTCCGAGGCGGACTGGACGGTCAGCGTCCCCTCGTGCAGGATGCGCTCCCACAGCGTGGCGCGGAACTCGACGTCGTTGACGCGGGCCAGCGGGATGCTGTGCCCGGTCTTCGTCAGGAAGCCGGTGCGCACGGAGACCCGCTTCGTCGTGACGATGTAGACGGTGCTGCGCCAGATCAGCAGCGGCCGCAGCCAGAACCAGACGGAGATGACCACCGCCACGCCCAGCACCACGTAACGGACGACGGTGCCCCAGTCCTTGTCGGACGGAATCACCCACGCCAGCGCGCCCGCCACGGCCCAGACGAGGACGAGCACGACGAACTCGCCCACCATCTGCGTCCAGTGCTGGCGGGTCGCATGTATCAGTTCCTCGTCATCGGCCAGATGACGGTGCACGTTCACCATGGGCGGCATCCTGGCACATTCGCTGGTTGGCGAGTACAGCCCCCGAGTTCGCACTTTCGCATCCGACCCACCGGTCACAGAGAGATCCAGTAACGTAACACTGCGTACCCTGCTCTAGTCGAGGAAGTTTTATGCCCCCGCTACCTGCCTTCGACCCCTTCACGGATTGCCCTCCCCCGGGCAGGTTTCCGCTGACGTGGGACGAGGTGGAAACGGAGCTGGTGAAGGCGGAGCGTTTCTCGGACTCCGTGACCCGTCACGGCCTCATCCAGGAGCTGCGACATCACTTCGCCCTGGTCGAGATCGCCGCCGCGACGGTGGGTCGGCTCTGGCTTGCCGGAAGCTTCGCCAGCGGCAAACTGGACCCCGAGGACATCGATGTCACGTACCTCATACCGTCAGAGGCGTACGTTCGGGCGACCGAGGATCCTGAGGTCGTTGACGACCTGGACAATCTGGGTACGAAGGACTGGTGTGTGCGGCATGGTATGCGTGTGGACGCGTATGTGCTGCGCCTCCCTGAGACGACCGACTTCCACGCCCTCGGGCTGACCGGCGCCATGGCGCCGGGCGACCATAAGGTGTTCGAGGGGCTCGGGGTCTGGGACGAGATCTGGCAGCGCTGCCGGAGCGGACAGAGCGGCATTCCTTATGGAGTCCGGCGACGAGGCTATGTGGAGGTACTGCTGTGAACGCGCCGCAGAACCTGCCCGACCCTTCGGACAAGGATGCTCTGAGGGCCTGGCTGCGAGCCAACCGGGGCAAGGCCCCCGGCCATGACCCGGTGCGGTCTCCCGACGAGCTGGCATCGGCCCAGCGGCTCAAGCTGCTGAAGGCTGTGGGTCTCGGGACAGGTGACACCGAGGCAGGTCACGAGCGGCGTTCACTTCGGCTGGCGCTGACCGGGACACCAGTCAAGGAGCACAGCGTCGAGTCGTCCGTGCTTGGCCAGTGGCTGGTCTCCTTTCAGGACACTGTGTCGACTGTCGCCCACGCCCTGGACGAGAGCCGCCCGACGCACGAGTACGGCCCGATCCCTAACGCGGTCCGCAAGGCTACGCGCCTCTATGCGACGGCGACTTTCCCCTCCTCGTACGGCTTGGTCCTGGAGGAAGCGCCGGCCGACGAGAGTGAGTTGCCCCTGCCTGACGTGGCCTCGGCGGAGTCCTTGCTGGACCGCGCGATGTGGACTGTTCTTGATCTCACCGACAGGGCGGGAGCGGGTCCGGGCGCCGTCGACGCGGTGATTGCCGCCGCTCTTCCGTTGGGCAGCCGCGTCTTCAGCCGGCTTGCCGACCTGACGGAGGTACTGGCGGACTCCGGTGTGGACATCAGCCTGACCTGGAGTTCGCCCTACAGTGGCGTGCGCGCGTCGCGACTCGGGGCGAGGAGTGCCCAGCAGTGCAGGGACGCGCTGCGGGCAGTCCAGCCCGAGGAGAGTGAGGAACAGTTGACGGGCAGGCTCGTCGGTGGCAGCAAGCTGCGCGGGACCGTCGAGATCGAAACGGTGGACCGGGGTGTGATCACGGCTCGCGTGGACCATGAGGTCACCAGCTTGCTGAGCGCCTATGCGAACCGTCAGATCACCGCCGAGGTCCTCGTGTCGACGGTTCGCTCACCGCATGGGCGGGAGCATCACAGCTATGCGGTGCGGCGCCTCGGACTGAGTGAGCACTGACTGGCAGCTTCTCTCGGGGGCGCTGTGTGCGCTCTCTGCGATCCGATCCGCGGTCAGCGTGCGCGCTCGTCGATCAGGGCGGCCAGGCCGTCCAGGATGCGCTGCAGGCCGAATTCCCACGCCTGATCCTGCTCGTCGGACTGGGCCGCTGACGCGAGTGCCCCGGTGAGCGCGGGAAATCGCTCGCCGTGGGACTGCATCAAATAGCCGAGAAACGTGCCCAGTTGGGCCTCGGGGCCGCCTGCGGGGCCTGCCGCACGGGCCTGCTGGGAGATGCCGCGTACGTGACCCACCAGCAGGACGGCCGCGTCCATCCGCTCGGCGCCGCTCAGCCCCGTGTCCTCCAGGGCCGAAACGGCGTGCTCCAGCCAGGACAGCTCCGCGGGTCCCGGGATCCGCGGCCCGACGGTGGTGTCCAGTACCCAGGGGTGCCGGCTGAAGGCGGTGAGCAGCTGGCGGGCCCATTCCTCCAGCTGCTCTCGCCAGCCGTCGGGTCGCGCCTTCGCCGGCGGGCAAGGACCGATCGCGGTCTCGACCATCAGGGCGACCAGCTCCGCCTTGCCGGGCACGTAGCGGTACAACGCCATCTTGGTCACGCCCAGTTGTGCGGCGACCCGCTGCATGGACACCTCGGCCAGCCCCTCCGAGCCGGCGATCTCGGTCCCGGCCCGCGCGATGCGGTCAAGGTCGAGTTTCGGTCGGGGGCCCCGCGCGGGCTTGGGGTGCGGACCCCACAGCAGCCGCACCATCTCGGCCTGTTCGCCACCCATGTCCGCCGCCCCTTCTGCTCCAGCCTTGCCGATCCAACTGTGTCCAAGGTACACAGTAATTATTAGTGTCCATTGGACACAGTTTTGGGGGTGGAGGAATCCATGAACAGGAACGTCCTTGTCTCCGGCGCGAGCATCGCCGGCCCGGCGCTGGCCTACTGGCTGGGGCACCACGGCTTCAGGCCCACCGTCGTCGAACTGGCCCCGGCCCTGCGCCAGGGCGGCCATGCCGTCGACTTCCGTGGTGAAACGCACCTGACCGTGCTGGAGCGCATGGGCCTGATCACCGAACTACGGGGTGTCCAGACCGGCGGCAGCCCGATGCGATTCGTCGACGAACTCGGCCGGACACTGCTGCGTCTGCCGGCCGAGTTCGCGGGCGGCGAGATCGAGGTACTCCGCGGGGACCTGGCCCGAGTGCTGTACGAACGCAGCCTCCCCTGCGCCGAGTACATCTTCGGCGACTCGATCACCGGTCTCACCGAGACGTCCTCCGGTGTGCGAGTCGACTTCCAGCACGGCGCCTCGCGTGACTTCGACCTGGTCATCGGCGCGGACGGACTGCACTCCAACGTCCGGCGCCTCGCCTTCGGCCCGGAGGAGAACCATGTGAGTCACCTCGGCTACTACGCCGCCACCTGGCCGCTGCCCAACGTGCTGGGGCTGGGGAAGGGATCGATCGGCTACAACGTCCCGGGCCGGTTCGCCTCGGTCGGCGCCGACCCCCGGGACCCGGCCCGGGCAGGAGCGTTCTTCGTGTTCGCCGCACCCGAGTTGTCGTACCACCGCCGCGACCCCGAACAGCAGAAGCGTCTGATCGCCGACGCGTTCTCCGGCCTGGGCTGGGAGGTGCCCCGTCTTCTCGGCACCCTGGACCAGGCTCCCGACCTGTATTTCGACTCGATCAGCCGGGCGGACGTGGGCACTTGGTCCACAGGGCGAGTGTGCCTCGTCGGGGACGCCGCCTGCGGGGCCACCATCGGCGGCATGGGCACGGGAACCGCGGTGGTCGCCGCCTACGTGCTGGCCGGCGAACTCGCGCGAGCCCAGGGCGACCACCGGGTGGCCTTCGCCCGGTACGAGAGCAGGCTCCACAAGTACGCCAGGGGTTGCCAGTCAGGCGGTGAGCGCACCGGGAAGTTCCTCGCGCCCGGCACCGCCGCCGGCATACGGCTGCGCAACGCCGTGTTGTCCCGCCCCTTGTTCCTGAACGTAATGCTCAGGCTTGGGCAGAAGGTCAGCAGCGTGGCCCTGCCCGACTATCCGACGGGCTCCAGCCACGTCAGCCGGTGACCCGGCCGCCGGTAGGGCACTGGGGGCGTCATTCGCGTCCCGACGTCACCGCGGCCAGGATGCCTGCCATGGCCGCCGCGATCAGCAGGGGGATGCCCAGGTCGTGGTGGACGACCAGCCAGGCGCCGAGGACGGCGCCGGCCAGCATCGCGATCACGGAGGCCGTGCGGCGCGGGGAGCGGCGGCCGGTGCCGCCGCCGGCCCTGGAGTCGGCGGCGAGACCCGTCAGGGTCCTGGTCAGGACGGTGGTCGTCAGGTCGGGCACGTTCAGCTTGATGACCGTCGCGTTGCGCAGGCCCATCGCGAAGGCGGTCAGGGCGATGACGGAGTACACCATGGCCTCCGTGCCCGGCGAGGCGAAGGCCACCACGGCCGACGCCGCGACCAGGACGGCCTCTGCGGCGAGGGTCACCCTGGCCCAGGTGCGGCGCGAGCCGCTGCCGTAGCGCACTGCGACCCGGCCGCCGACCGCGGCGCCCACCAGGAAGCACACCAGGGAGGTGGCGGTGTGCGGCACCGAGAAGCCCGGTGCCCCGGCGGCGGCGAAGCCGAGCACGACCACGTTGCCGGTCATGTTGGCGGTGAAGACGTGCCCGAGCCCGAGGTAGCTGACCGCGTCGATCAGTCCGCTGACCACGGTCAGTCCCAGCAGCACCGCCACCAGGCGCAGCCCGCGTGCCTCGGGGTCGTCCGGGGGCGGGTCCGTCGTCATGGGGTCAGGAAAGCAGAACGGAGGGGGAGGTTGCGGCCGGACACGGCGGAGGCGGCGGCCCGGGGGATCGGGGGCCGCCCCCTCCATGGGTGCCGTGAGACGGCTCGGGGCCGGCTCAGTACCAGCCGTGGGCCCGCCAGAATTTCCAGGCGCCGGCCGGGCTGCCGTAGCGGGACTTCATGTACTTCAGGCCCCACTTGATCTGCGTCTTGGGGTTGGTCCGCCAGTCGGCGCCCGCCGAGGACATCTTGGACGCGGGCAGCGCCTGGACCAGGCCGTAGGCACCGGAGGAGGCGTTGGTGGCGTGCGGGTTCCAGCCGCTCTCCCGCTCGACGATCTTGCTGAACGCGTGGAACTGCGCGGCGTCCGGGATCATCTGGCGCGCGGCCGCCTTGGCGTAGGCGGCGGAGTGCCGCGGGGCCGCGTGGGCGGGGGCCGAGGTGAGGGCCAGGGCGGCGGCGGTGGCGGCGGCCACGGCGGTGGTGGTGAGGGCCTTCGTCGGGGTGGCGGTGGCGCGGAGGGCGGAGACGGTCATGGATCACCTCTCACGTCGGGGACAGGGAATCGCGGGCTGCCGCGCACCACGGAGTGTGGGGCGGGGCGTGCCCTCGGCTCAGCCCGCCCGGTGCGGGCCGGGCGGAGCCTGGCGACGCCGTACAGAAAAGCAGGCGGGAACTCCGCCCGCAAACACCCCCTTTTGCTGGTTTCCGCCGCTTTTATGGTGCTCCGTATGGGTGTGAGCGGGCCCTCAACGCGCAGGTCAGGGCCGTGAACGCGCATATGTGCCAGACCGGGCGGGCAACGGCCCGGACTCGTGGGCGACCCAGCTCATGCGGGCGGTCCCGCCGGGCGTGTCACGGCGAGGGTGCGTCGAAGGTGACCGGGGCCTCGAAGGCGGCCCGGCGGGTGGCCCGGCGCAGCGCCCGCAGGACGGCGTGGCCGAGGACGAGGGTCAGGACCACGGTGACCGAGGCCCGGCCCAGGTCCCAGCCGAGCGAGGTGGCCAGGCAGTACGCCACGAACCGGGCCAGGTTGGCGGCGATGTCCGCGTGCGGGTCGAATGCGATGGAGGAGGCGAGGGTGCCCATGAAGGGCCAGCCCGCGAGGTTCATGACGGTGCCGTAGGCGAAGGCGGCCAGAAAGCCGTAGAGCGCGAGCAGCAGCAGTTCCGCGCGTCCGCGCAGCCGGTCGGGGCCCGGCAGCAGACCCGCGCCCATGGTGAACCAGCCCATGGCGAGCATCTGGAACGGCATCCACGGGCCCACCCCGCCGGTGAGCAGCGCGGAGGCGAACATCGTCACCGAGCCGAGGACGAACCCGAAGCCCGGCCCGAGCACCCGCCCGCTCAGCACCATGAGGAAGAACATGGGCTCGATTCCGGCCGTCCCGGCCCCGATCGGGCGCAGCGCGGCCCCGGTCGCGGCCAGCACGCCGAGCATGGCGACGGCCTTCGGGCCGAGGCCGGACTCGGAGATGGTCGCGGTGACGACGGCGACGAGCAGCACGAGCAGGCCCGCGAACAGCCAGGGCGCGTCCTGCGCGTGCGCGCTGAGCTGTGAGGCGGGCGGGGCGAGGAACGGCCAGCCGAACGCGGCCACACCGACCGCGCTGACCAGGGCGAGCGCGGCGAGGGACCGGGGGCCGAGCCGGACGGCCCGCACCCGGGGACGGGACGTCGCGCCGGCCGGGCGTACCTTCTCCTCGGCGGGACGGGTCTTCGCGTCGGCAGGGCGGGCCGTCATGCCAGCGCCTCGCGGACCTGGGTGGCGGTGAGCCACCGCTGCGGGGCGAGGATCTTGGTGACCTGCGGGGCGAAGGAGGGTGAGGACACCACCACTTCGGCCGTCGGACCGTCGGCGATCACCTCGCCCTCGGCGAGCAGCACGACCCGGTGGGCGAGTTCGGCGGCCAGTTCGACGTCGTGCGTGGCGAGCACGATGGCGTGTCCCTCGGCGGCGAGCGCGCGCAGCAGGGCGACCAGTCGGGTCTTGGCACCGTAGTCGAGGCCGCGGGTCGGCTCGTCGAGCAGCAGCAGGGGCGGGCGGGCGGCGAGCACGACGGCGAGCGCGAGCGCGAGGCGCTGGCCCTCCGACAGGTCGCGGGGGTGGGTGTCGTCGCCGACGCCCGGCAGCAGTTCGCGGACCAGGTCCCGGCAGGTGCCGGGCGCGGCCTGCGCGTCCTGGTCGGCGGCCGCGCACTCGGCGGCGACCGTGTCGGCGTACAGCAGGTCGCGCGGCTCCTGCGGGACGAGCCCGACCCGGCGCACCAGTTCGCGGGGCGTGGTGCGGTGCGGGACGGCGCCGCCGACCCGTACCCGCCCGGCGGACGGCTGGACCAGGCCGACGAGCGAGCCGAGCAGCGTGGACTTCCCGGCGCCGTTGCGGCCCATGAGGGCGACGGTCTCGCCGGGTGCGAAGGACAGGTCGACGTTCCGCAGGGCCTGGACACCCGCGCGCCGGACGCCGAGGGAGTGGACCTCGGCCACGGGCGCGCCCGCCGGGACGGGCTCGGCGGCGGGGGCGCGGCGCAGCCGCCACCGGGGCGCCGGACGGGGGTCCGGACGGGGTGCGCGGAACGGGAGCGCTGCCGCCGGTGCCGTCCCGGAGCGTGCGGGCTCCCGGCCGTCAAGGCGTTGCCGCAGGTCCGTGGCCCGGCGGCGGGCGTCGCGGACGGTGAGCGGCAGCGGGGACCAGCCCGCGAGGCGGCCCAGGTCCACCACCGGCGGATACACCGGGGAGACGGCCATGACGTCCGCGGGGGGCCCGAGCAGCGGGGCGGCGCCCGGGGCGGGCAGCAGGACGACCTGGTCGGCGTACTGGACGACCCGCTCCAGGCGGTGCTCGGCCATGAGGACCGTCGTGCCGAGGTCGTGCACGAGCCGCTGGAGGACGGCGAGGACCTCCTCGGCGGCGGCCGGGTCGAGCGCCGAGGTCGGCTCGTCCAGGACGAGGACCTTCGGGTGCGGGGTGAGGACCGAGCCGATCGCGACCCGCTGCTGCTGGCCGCCGGACAGGGTGGCGATGGCGCGGTCGCGCAGGCCGGCCAGGCCCAGCAGGTCCAGGGTCTCCTCCACGCGCCGCCGCATCACGTCCGGGGCCAGGCCCAGCGACTCCATGCCGTAGGCGAGTTCGTCCTCCACGGTGTCCGTGACGAAGTGCGACAGCGGGTCCTGCCCGACGGTGCCGACGACGTCGGCGAGTTCGCGCGGCTTGTGGGTGCGGGTGTCCCGGCCGGCCACGGTGACCCGGCCGCGCAGGGTGCCGCCGGTGAAGTGCGGCACCAGTCCGCTGACCGCGCCCAGCACGGTGGACTTGCCGACGCCCGACGGGCCGACGAGGAGGACGAGTTCACCCTCGGGCACCTCGAAGTCGACGCCGCGGACCGTGGGTTCCGCCGCTCCGTCGTAGGTGACGGAGACATCCTCGAAGCGGATCACGACGGCTCCTTGGGGGCGGGACTCGCGGGTGCGGCGAACGCGGGGGCCAGACCGAGGAGTACGGCGGCGGCGGGCCACAGGGGAAGAGTGGGCGCGACGAGCGGGACCACGCCCGGGTGCAGGGCCTGGGGATCGCGGGCGGCGGCGAGCGCCAGCAGGGCCGCGACCAGCGCGCCCGACCCCGCGACCAGGCAGGAGCGCGGGTTCCAGGAGTCCGGGCGGTAGCGGGTGCGCGGGGAGCGGCGCCCGCCGAGCCACAGTCCGGCCAGGGCGGCGGCGACCCCGGTGAGCAGCACCGGCAGTCCGTAGGTGCCGCCCTCGGCGGTGAGCAGCCCGTACGTCCCGGCGCAGACGCCGAGCAGGCCGCCGAGCGTGAGCACGGCGGTGGTACGGCGGACCGCGGGCGCGACCTCGGCCGTACGGCCGTAGCCGCGGGCGTCCATCGCGGCGGCGAGCGCGACGGAACGCTCCAACGCACCCTCAAGGACCGGCAGTCCGACCTGCACCAGGCCGCGGACGCCCCGGTCGGGACGGCCCCGCAGCCGGCGCGCGGCCCGCAGACGCCGGCCGTCGGCGACCAGGTGCGGGGCGAAGGTGAGCGCGACGACGACGGCGACCCCGGTCTCGTACAGGGCGCCGGGCAGGGACTTGAGCAGCCGGGCGGGCGCGGCGAGGGCGTTCGCGGCGCCCACGCAGACCAGCAGCGTGGCCAGCTTCAGCCCGTCGTACAGGGCGAAGACGACCGCCTCGGCCGTGACCCGGCCGCCCAGGCGGATGCCCTGCGCCCAGTGCGGCAGCGGGACTTCGGGCAGGGAGACGAGCACGTGCGAGCCGGGGATGGGCGAGCCGAGCACGACGGCGAAGACCAGGCGGATGACGAGGACGGCGAGGGCGAGCCTGACGAATGCGGTGTAGGACCGCGCGGAGGGCGTGTTGGGGCGGCAGCTCACGACGACGTAGCCGGAGACAGCCAGCAGCAGGCCGAGCAGCAGGGGGTTGGTGGTGCGGGTGGCCGCGGTGCCCAGGGCCAGGGCCCACAGCCACCAGGCGCCCGCGTGGACACCGGCGGAGCCGCGGGCGGGTGCGCCGCCGGCGCGGCCCGCCCGTCCGCGGCTCCGCACGGCGTCACGCATCCCTGCGCCGCCGCGCCTGCCAGATGCCTGCCGCGGCCAGTACGACCACCGCGGCACCGCCCGCGAGGAGGCCCACCGAGGGGCCCTCGTGCGGCTCGTCCTTGGCCGGCTGCTCCGTCTTGCCGGCCGCCACCTGCTCGCCGCAGCCCTTCTGCGGGTAGCCGGCGATGGCACACAGCAGGGCGTTGGTGTCGTACCGCAGCGGTTTCGCGACGGCCGCGAGGGCCTCGGCGGTGGTCGCGTCGGACGGCACCCGGGCGCACTCCGTGCGCGGCGCCGGCGGGGTCTCGCCCGCCGGGGCGTCCGCCTGGACGCCGAAGTCGAGGACGAGCGCCACCCGCTTGCTGCCCTTCTCGGCGGGCGTCTTCGCGCAGATGGCCGCGAAGTCGGCCGTCGCGCGCGGCTTGCTCGCGTCCTGGGAGTCCTCGCTCACCGCGAAGCGCAGGCCCTGCACGTCGCCGTCGGAGGGACGCGCCGTCGACGGGCCCTCGGTGGCGTACACCCACTTCCCGCCGTCGCGGTCCCAGAAGGACCAGTACCGGTAGCCGGTGGCCTGGGCCTGGCCGGCGCCGGCCACCAGCAGGAGCGCGGCGGCGAGCAGCGGTGCGCACAGCGCCCGGAGCCGGCGGGTCACGACTGTCCCTGCTTCTTCCGGCCGCTCAGCAGGAACCCGATGCCGACGCCCGCGACGGCGAAGACGCCGATGGTCCACCAGAGGCCGAAGGGGGAGTCGCTCTTCGCGGAGTCCGTGGCGTCCTTGCCCTCGGCGGCCTGGGGAGCCGGTCCGGTTGCGTTGAGCCGCTGGATCAGGTCGACACCGCCGAAGTCACGCGGGTCGGTGCCGGCCGCGCGGGCCGCGAAGACCAGCTGGGCGTAGGCGGCGGGACCGCTCTGCTTCGCCCACGCCTCGGAGTTCTTCTCCAGCCACTTCAACGGCTTCTGCGCCTGCGCGGATCCGCCCTGCACGGCGAGGGCGACGACCGTGTCGGCGGTGTTGCCGAAGTCGGGCTGGTCGGTGGCGCCGGGGAAGGAGGAGGTGAGGTGACCGTCCTTGGCGACGGCCTGCGCGAGGTACGAGGCGCCGTTGGCCGCGGCCCGGTCGGGGCTGGGCTTGCCGGAGTCCTCGCAACGGGCCGCGCCGCCCGCGTCCTTGCCCTTGCCGCCGGCCTCGGGGGCCAGGCCCTGCCCGAGCGCGGCGACGACGGCGGCCGCCGTGGCGTCGGCGTTGGCGTCGAGCTTGCCCTTCTTGTCAGGCTGGAAGGCGAAGGCGCCGGCTCCGTCACCCGAGCACGGCAGGGCCAAGGCGAGCAGAGCGTCGTAGGGGGACTTGCCGTCCTTGACGACGCTCTCCGGCTTCTGTCCGGCCGCGGCGAGCGCGCCGATCACGACCGAGGTCGAGTTGGCGTCGCTGGACCCGCCGGGCATGTATCCCCAGCCGCCGTCCTTGTTCTGCACGGACTTCAGCCAGGACACCGCCTTGCCGGCCGCCGTGTCGTGGCCGCCGAGCGCGGCGAGGGCCTGCACGGCGGCGGCGGTGCTGTTGGTGTCGGCCATCACCTTGGCGTCGCAGGCCTTGCCCGGCTCGGCGCGGTAGGCCGCGAAGGAGCCGTCGGCGCACTGCTGTCCGGCCAGCCAGTCCACGCCCTTGGCGGCGGGCCGCACGCCGACGGTGTGCTGTGCGAGCAGCGCGAGGGACTGCCGCCACACGCCGTCGTACTGGGGGTCGGTCGTGCCGTAGAGCCCTGCCGGAAGGGCCGGCGAGGACGGGGCGGCGGACGTGTCAGCGACGGCGGGGGCCGCGCTGCCGATCACGACGGCGGCGGCCAGGGCCGCGGCGCTGCGGCGGAAGTTCATGATCGGCGGGTGCCTCTCCCTGTGGGGAGCCGGACAGCACGGGACACCCCGGCGGCTCGGCTCCGTATACCTCGACGGTGCGATGCGCCGGCGGATCCGCCGAGCACATGAGCCGGTCACATTCCGCCCGGGGCATTCCGGCTCGCCGCCCTCGCGGGCGGTTCACGGCTGCGGGTCAGCGCCGGATTTCCACCGGCTTCCCCCCGAACGGGTGTGATGACGACCCGGTCACTCTACCGGCCGACCGAAAAGGCCCCGAGGGGTGGCCGAAACCGGTCTTCGCCCGGCCCGCGAGGAACCTAAAAAATCTTCGAATTGGGGGGTTCCATCCGGTGCATACGGATTTATCCTGGAGGTGGCCTACGAGGCGAGTGAGGGAGTTCGACCGGAGTAGCCGACTTTGGCGAGACGCTACGGCATCCGCTGGGGCCGACGTCGACGGTCGGGCTGAGAGGCCGGAGGGTAGCAGTCGGACCCGAAGGCGACCCCCATTACCTGATCCGGGCAATACCGGCGAAGGGAACCCGTCTCGTAGGTTCTATTCATGCCCCGCGTCAGGCGTGGTCAGGTCGATCAGCCGGCACGCCGTCTCTATGTCGGTCTTCGCCTGGGCGAGGGAGGCGCGGCCCGAGAGCCAGGTGATCAGGGCCGACAGCCAGGTGTGCTCGATCACGCGGATCGCCGAGAGCTGCTCGGCGGTGGGCTCCCGAAGTCCCATGGCGTCCAGGATGATCGCCGTGGTCTGCCGGGAGACCTGGTCGACCTCCGGGCTCACGCTGCGGTCCGCGAAGGTCAGCGCGCGGACCATCGCGTCCGCGAGGTGGGGATCGCGCTGGAGGGCGCCGAAGGCGCGCATCAGGGTCTCCGCCACCCGCTCACCGGCGCTCTCCCCGGCCGGCGGCTTCTTGCGCAGCGTGCCGTGCAGCCGCTCCAACTGGTCCTGCATCGTGGCGACCAGCAGGTGCACCTTGGACGGGAAGTACCGGTACAGCGTGCCCAGCGCCACCTGCGAGGACTCCGCGACCTCCCGCATCTGCACGGCGTCGAAGCCGCCCCGGGCGGCCAGTTGGGCGCTCGCGCGCAGGATGCGGCGGCGGCGGGCCTCCTGCCGCTCGGTGAGGGGCGGTGAGGCCGGCCGGGAGGTACTGGCTCGCGCAGGCATGGGTCCCGTTCCGTGACGGTCGGTGGGGGCAAGGGGGCGGACCGCGGGCAGTGGCGCGGGCCGTGGCACGAATCACCCGATCCGCTGCTCACCGCGTGGCTACCTGCCGGTAGATTCGGAACCTCCTGAACGATCAAGTCTGAAACTTGTTCTAGATTAGCGTCCCGGCGTAATGTCGCGGGACAGTGCAGCCAGAAGGGGGCCCGGAGTGACCGCTGAGCCCAGTCAGGCGGGGTCCCCGGCGGACCTGGCCGCGGACGGCGAGCGACCGCTCGGTATAGCGCTCCTCACCTACAAGGGAAACCCGTTCTGCGGCGGCCAGGGCGTCTACGTACGCCACCTCTCGCGCGAACTGGCCCGACTCGGCCACCGGGTCGAGGTGATCGCCGCCCAGCCGTACCCCGTCCTCGACACGCTCGCCGACATCGCGGGCGACGGCCACGACGACCGGCTGCGCCTGACCGAACTGCCGAGCCTGGACCTCTACCGCCAGCCGGACCCCTTCCGCACCCCCGCGCGCGACGAGTACCGCGACTGGATCGACGCGCTGGAGGTCGCCACCATGTGGACCGGCGGCTTCCCCGAGCCGCTGACCTTCTCGCTGCGCGCCCGCCGCCATCTGCGCGCCCGGCGCGGCGAGTTCGACATCGTCCACGACAACCAGACCCTGGGATACGGGCTGTTGGGGGACATCGGCGCGCCTCTGGTCACCACCATCCACCACCCCATCACCGTGGACCGGCGGTTGGAGCTGGACGCCGCCGAGGGATGGCAGCGGCGCTGGTCCCTGCGGCGCTGGTACGCCTTCACCCGCATGCAGAAGCGCGTCGCGCGCAGGCTGCCCTCCGTGCTCACCGTCTCCGGCACCTCCCGCCAGGAGATCGTCGACCACCTCGGGGTGCGCCAGGACCGCGTCCACGTCGTGCACATCGGCGCCGACACCGACCTGTTCTCACCCGATCCGGCCGTGCGGCAGGTGCCCGGCCGGATCGTGACCACCTCCAGCGCGGACGTGCCCCTCAAGGGGCTGGTGTTCCTCATCGAGGCGCTGGCGAAGGCGCGCACCGAACACCCCGCCGCGCACCTCGTCGTCGTCGGCAAACGGCCCGAGCGGGGCCCGGTCGCGCAGGCCGTCGCACGCCACGGCCTCGAAGACGCCGTCGAGTTCGTCAAGGGCATCTCGGACGCCGAACTGGTCGACCTGGTCCGCTCCGCCGAGGTCGCGTGCGTGCCGTCGCTGTACGAGGGCTTCTCCCTGCCGGCCGCCGAGGCCATGGCCACGGGCACCCCGCTGGTCGCCACGACCGGGGGCGCCGTCCCCGAGGTCGCGGGACGCGACGGCGAGACGTGTCTCGCGGTGCCGCCGGGCGACGCCGGGGCGCTGGCCGTGGCGCTCGGCCGGCTGCTGGGAGACCCGGAGCTGCGTCTCCGGCTGGGCCGGGCCGGGCGCGAGCGGGTCCTGCGGCACTTCACCTGGGCCCGCGCCGCCGAGGGGACCGTGGCCCGGTACCGCGAGGCCCTCGCCCGCTCCCGCGCGGACAGCCCCGCAGCGGCCGCCGCCCCCGCGGGAACCGGCCCCACCACGACCGACGCCGACCTCAACCGCGAAAGCAGGGCCACGTGCTGACCGTCGACTTCTCCCGGTTCCCGCTCGCCCCGGGCGACCGCGTGCTGGACCTCGGCTGCGGCGCCGGCCGGCACGCGTTCGAGTGCTACCGGCGCGGGGCCCGGGTCGTGGCGCTGGACCGCAACGGCGAGGAGATCCGCGAGGTCGCCAAGTGGTTCGCGGCGATGAAGGAGGCCGGGGAGGCGCCGGAAGGGGCGACCGCGACCGCCATGGAGGGCGACGCGCTGGCGCTGCCCTTCCCCGACGATTCCTTCGACGTCGTCATCATCTCCGAGGTGATGGAGCACATCCCCGACGACAAGGGCGTCCTCGCCGAGATGGTCCGGGTGCTCCGGCCCGGCGGGCGGATCGCGGTCACCGTGCCGCGCTACGGCCCCGAGAAGGTCTGCTGGGCCCTGTCCGACGCCTACCACGAGGTGGAGGGCGGCCACATCCGCATCTACCGGGCCCACGAACTCCTCGCCAGAATGCGCGAGGCGGGCCTCAAGCCCTACGGCACCCACCACGCGCACGCGCTGCACTCGCCGTACTGGTGGCTGAAGTGCGCCTTCGGCGTCGACAACGACCAGGTCCTGCCGGTGCGCGCCTACCACAAGCTGCTGGTCTGGGACATCATGAAGAAGCCGCTGGCCACCCGGATGGCAGAGCAGGCGCTGAACCCGCTCATCGGCAAGAGCTTCGTGGCGTACGCGACCAAGCCGCACCTGCCCGCCACGGCCGGGCGCGCCGAGGCGGACGCCACGTGACGACTCCCCGGACAGAACACCTCGTCCTGCCCGGGGTCCTCACCGCCGGGCAGGCCGCCGCGACCGTACGCGGCATACTCGCCGCCCAGCGGCCGGACGGCGCGATCCCCTGGTTCCGCGGGCACCACCTCGACCCGTGGGACCACGTCGAAGCGGCGATGGCCCTGGACGCGGCCGGCGAGCACGAGGCCGCCGAGCGCGCCTACGCCTGGCTCGCCCGCCACCAGCTCGACGACGGCTCCTGGTACGCGGCCTACGCGGACGGGGCGCACGACGACGTCACCGACCGCCGCCGGGAGACCAACTTCGTCGCCTACACGGCCGTAGGGGTCTGGCACCACTACCTCTCGACCGGCGACGACACCTTCCTGGACCGCATGTGGCCCGTCGTGTACGCCGCGATCGAGTTCGTGCTGCGCCTCCAGCAGCCCGGGGGGCAGATCGGCTGGAAGCGGGAGGACGACGGCACGGACACCGCGGACGCGCTGCTGACCGGGTGCTCCTCGGTCCACCACGCGCTGTGCTGCGCGCTGGCCATCGCCGAGCAGCGTGAAGAACCCCAACCCGACTGGGAGTTGGCGGTCGGCGCGCTCCGCCACGCGATCCGCGCGCACCCGGAGCGGTTTCTCGACAAGGACCGCTACTCCATGGACTGGTACTACCCGGTACTGGGCGGCGCGTTGACCGGCACGGAGGCCAAGGCGCGCATCGCGGCGGGCTGGGACCGCTTCGTGGTGCCCGGACTCGGGGTGCGCTGCGTCGTCCCCAACCCGTGGGTGACCGGCGGGGAATCGGCCGAACTCGCCCTGACGCTCTGGGCGGTGGGCGAGTCCGACCACGCCCTGTCCTTGCTCCAGTCCATCCAGCACCTGCGCGACGCGGACACCGGCCTGTACTGGACGGGCTACGTCTTCGAGGACGAGGCCGTCTGGCCCCGCGAACTGACCACGTGGACCGCCGGCTCCCTCCTCCTCGCCGTGGCCGCGCTCGGCGGCCACGAGGCCACCTGCACGGTCTTCGCGGCGGGCGACCGCCTGCCGCGCGGCCTGGAGACGGACTGCTGCGGCTGACGCGGTCCTGCCCGCGTGCCGGCTCGGCCCGGTCCGCCGTCGTCAGTGCCGGTGCATCCGGTTGGCGACGGCGTGGCCGACGAAGAGGTAGACCACGGCGGCCAGTCCGTAGCCGGCGATCACGCGGGCCCAGGGCCTGTCGAAGGTGAAGAGGTCCCGGGACCAGCCGGCCAGCCAGTCGGCCGCGCCGTGCACGAACCGGACCAGTTCGTTGGCCCGGTTGGCGTCCAGCAGGTACATCAGTATCCACAGTCCGAGGATGACGGCCATGACGTCGGCGACCACCGCGATGACCGTACCAGCGGAGTTGGGACCCGTGCGATATCGAGGGGACATGCTCTGCGTCTGCCCCCGAATCACGCCGGAAACCCGGTCCGCACACGGGGAGTGACCCGGAGGGTACCTCCGGTGCACTGTTTCGGCGCGGCCACCCGGGATCACACGGACCCCCTAAGCACCGCGGCAACATGTTCCGGGAGGACACCGTGCCCGTACCGATACGGCGCCTCGCTCTGGCGCTGACGCTCTGCTGCGCCCTGCTCGCCGGTTCCACCGGGTGGGCGGGCGCCCAGAGCACTCCGCAACACAGTCCGACGGTCGCCGTGGCGGCGGCCACGCCCCGCCCCACCACACCCGCGCAGAGGCAGCACTTCGCCAAGACGCGGTTCGTGGCGAACGCGGCGCTCGCGGCCGGGGCCACCTACGAGTGGATCGTGAAACCGTACAAGCAGGGCAAGTTCAAGAAGGGCGCCCCCCACCGCAAGGGCACCTTCGTCAAGGCGGCCCTCGCGGGCGCCTTCACCTACAACCGGCTGAAGGCCGCCGTGCGCAACGCCAAGGGCGACCCCCTGCTGTCCAAGGCACTCGCCCCGATCAACTCGGCCATCAACGACCTGAAGGGCCTGCCCGCCAAGCTGCGCCACGGCGACACCTCGGCGGTCGGTGACTACAGCAACGTCATCAACAAGGTGAAGGGCGCCGGGAGCAGCGCGGGCGCGCCGGTCCACAACCAGATCCCGTCCCACAAGCAGCTCCTCCAGGGCTCCTAGGAGCCGTCCCGCGCTTGTTCACCGACGGCCTGCCGGGGCAGGCCTCGCGCGCGGCACGGCAACGGCCCCCCGCCCGTGAGGGCGAGGGGCCGTCGGGCTGGTCCGGCGGGCCGGGTCAGCCGCGCTGGATGTTGGAGGTGTCCTGGAGGACACCGCGGCGGCCGTCCTGCATCTCGGCCAGCAGGCCCGGACCGCGCTGCTCCACGGCCAGGTACCAAACGCCCGGCGCCAGTTCGGCGATCGGCGCGGGGGAGCCGTCCTCCGCGAACAGCGGACGCGGCGCCGGCACGGCGAACCAGAACGGCGAGAAGCCGGCCGCGGGCTGCGGGCTCTGCTGCGGCTGACCGCCGAACGGCCCGCCCTGCTGGGGCTGACCCTGCTGCGGCTGACCGCCGAACGGCTGCTGCGCGCCCGGGTAGCCGTACCCGTTCGGCGGCTGCGCGCCGTAGGGCTGCGGCGCGGCCGGTCCGGGGGCGGCCACCAGGGCGGCCTGGAGAGCCGGGACCAGCGGGGTGGCGACGGCGCCGACGGCCAGGACGAGGGCCGCGATGAAGCCGAGGATCAGGCCGGCGCCCGCGCTGTAGGCGTTCACCAGGCTCCAGAACATGATCCAGGCCACCAGGACCGTGAACGCCACTCCCACCGCGCCCAGGTCCAGGCCCGCCACCTTGCGGGGCTGCGGCAGACTCCGGTTGACGACGATCAGCGCGGCGCCGATCACCCCGCCCATGTAGACGCCGAAGCCCAGACCGAGGTTGTCCCAGGCATTGAGGGTGTAGCCCGAGCCGGTGTGGAGGAACGACGCGATGAACAGCAACACCGCTGCTCCGATCACCACGCCGTCGCCCCGAGTGAGGGAGCGGATATTCACGTCAGGTCCTTCTGGTTCGTCGTCTCGTCGGTGGAGGCGTCGCTGTCGCCGTCCCGCCGTCGGGCGGGGGTGCGAAAGCGCGGGGGTGGCACCTCATCGTACGGGTGACACTATCGCCCGTACGGCCGCGATGTCCGCCGGGATGAGGGCCCTGATCACGACCCGCGCAGGAAACTCACGATTCCCTCAGAGATCCCCTGGGCCGCCTTCTGCCGCCAGGCGCCGCTGGTGAGCGAGGCGGCGTCCTTGCTGTCGCGCATGTTGCCGCATTCGATGAACACCTTGGGAACCGTCGACAGATTGAGGCCGCCCAGGTCCTTCCGCGTGACGAGTCCGGTGCCGCCGCCGAGGTAGTTGGACGGCGCCTCGCCCGTGACCCGCACGAAGTTGCCCGCGATGCGCTCGCCCAGGTCGCGGGAGGCGGAGACGATCGGGCGGGTGTCGGCGGAGCCGGAGTGCACGGCCCCCGGCAGGATGACGTGGAAGCCGCGGTCGCCGGACGCCGCGCCGTCGGCGTGGATCGAGACGGCGGCATCCGCGTGCGCGTCGTTGCCGATCCGGGCGCGCTCGTCGACACACGGGCCCCAGGCCGGTGAATCGCCGTCGTGGGTCAGCTTCACGGTGGCGCCCTGCGCCTCGAGCAGCGCGCGCAGCCGGTGGGCCACGTCCAGCGTGAACCGGGCCTCGGAGTAACCGGCGTTCGTGGACGTGCCGGTGGTGTCGCACTCCTTGCGGTTGGTGCCGATGTCCACCTGGCGGTTGATCTCCGCCGTGTGCCGGAAGTTGCCCGGGTTGTGGCCCGGGTCGACGACCACGACCTTGCCCTTGAGCGGGCCGGAGGCGGCGGGCGCCGAGGGCTTCCGCGTGGGGGAGGAGCCGCCCCCCTTGTCGTCCTGTCCGGGGTACGAGGGCAGGAGCGGCCCCTCGGACCCCGAGGGGGAGCCGGACGCGGAGGCGGAGCCGGACGCCGACGGCGGGGCCGCCGTGTCCGAGCCTCCGGGGTCGCCCACCGCCTCGTACACCAGCCAGCCCAGCAGGGCGCCGGGCACCAGTGCCGCGAGGGAGACGGTCAGCAGCCCCCGGCGCAGGCGGCCGGGGCGCTCGGGCTGCGGGACATCGAAGTCGGGGCCTTGGTACGACACGTCTGCGACTCTAACGGCGGTCGCGGGCGGCTGCTTCCGAACGCCGCAGTACGCGCAGCGATCCGGTCGCCGACACCTCGGTGAACCCGCCCGACTCCAGGGCGCGGAGGTACACGCGGTACGGGGCCTGCCCGGTGAACTCGTCCGCCGGGTCCGGGAACACGTCGTGGATCACCAGCAGCCCGCCCTCGGCCAGGTGCGGCGCCCACCCCTCGTAGTCGGCGCCGGCGTGCTCGTCGGTGTGGCCGCCGTCGACGAAGACCAGGCCGAGCGGGGTGTTCCACAGTGCGGCGATCTGCGGCGAGCGGCCGACGAGCGCCACCACGTGGTCCTCCAGGCCCGCCCGGTGCAGGGTCCTGCGGAACGTGGGGAGCGTGTCCATCAGCCCGATCTCGGGGTCGACCGTCCCCGGGTCGTGGTACTCCCAGCCGGGCTGCTGCTCCTCGCTGCCGCGGTGGTGGTCCACGGTGAGCGCGGTGACCCCGGCCCGCCGGGCCGCGTCGGCGAGCAGGATCGTCGAGCGCCCGCAGTACGTGCCGACCTCGAGGAGCGGCAGCCCGAGCCGCCCGGCCGTCACGGCCGCCGCGTACAGCGCCAGCCCCTCGTCGGTGGGCATGAACCCCTTCGCCGCCTCGAACGCGGCGAGGATCGGGGGTTCGGGTGCCACGGGCATGGGGGTCCTTCCGGTCGGTCGTCAGGGTCGTCTCGGTCGCTCGTCCTGGTCGGTCATCCTGGTCGGTTGTCCTGGTGGTCGTCCTGGTCGTGCGTCCTTGCAGGCCGCCATGCTGCCGCACTTCCGGCCGCGCGGGCGACCGGGGGGCGCGGGGATGCGTCTCACGGGCGTGCGTCTCGTCTCAGGCGGTGACCGACTCGCTCGGCAGGGACAGGTCCAGGTCGACCGGGTGGTCCTCGCCGGTGTGGTTCGCCGCGCTGGCGAGCGGGCCGTGCCCGGCGGCGCGGGCGGCCAGGACGTACGGGCCCCGGGCCGGGACCGCGAGGGTGTAACCGCCGTCCTCGGCGGAGAGCGTGGCGCCCGCCTGGCGGCCGCGGCGGTCGATCAGCGTGACCTTGGCGCGGGCGACCGGGGCGCCGCCCGCGTCCAGGACCCGGCCGCGGAAACCGCGCAGGACCGCCTCGGCCCGCGCAAGGTTGGCGTCCTCCTCGCTGCTCGCCCGCAGTCGCGGGCCCGTCGAGAGGTTCGGCCGGGGCAGGCACAGGGCCAGCGTCAGGCCCACGACGACGGCGGCCGTGGCGATCAGGAAGGAGACGCGGAAGCCGTGCATGGACGGGACCGCGAGACCGCCTGTGTGATGCGCGGTGTTGGCCAGCACCATGCCGATCACGGCGCTGGACACCGAGGTGCCGATGGACCGCATCAGGGTGTTGAGGCCGTTGGCCGCGCCCGTCTCGGACGCCGGGACCGCGCCGACGATCAGCGCGGGCAGCGAGGAGTACGCCAGTCCGATGCCGGCGCCCAGGACCACCGAGACGACGACGGTCTGCCAGGCCGCGTTCATCAGGCCGAGGCCGGCGGCGTAGCCGACCGCGATGATCAGCAGGCCGATGATCAGGGTGACCTTCGGGCCGTAGCGGGCGGAGAGGCGGGCGTAGACCGGCGCGGTGAACATCATGGTCAGGCCCAGCGGCGCCACGCACAGACCGGCGACCACCATCGACTGCCCGAGCCCGTAGCCGGTGGCGGTGGGGAGCTGGAGCAGCTGGGGCAGGACGAGGGAGACGACGTAGAAACTGACGCCGACCATGATCGAGGCGAGGTTGGTCAGCAGTACCTCGCGGCGGGCGGTGGTGCGCAGGTCGACCAGCGGGGCCGCGACGCGCAGCTCCATCAGGCCCCACAGCAGCAGGACGGCGACGGCCGCGGCGAACAGGCCGAGCGTGGTGGGCGACGACCAGCCCCAGTCGCTGCCCTTGGTGACGGGCAGCAGGAGCAGGACCAGGCCGCCGGCCAGGCCCAGCGCGCCCGGCAGGTCGAAGGAGCCCTCGGCGCGCGCCGGGGACTCCGGTACGACGAGGAGGGTGAGGCCGATGGAGAGGACGCCGAGGCCGGCGGCGCCGTAGAAGAGGGTGTGCCAGTCGGCGTGCTGGGCGACCATGGCCGCGGCGGGCAGGGCGAGTCCGCCGCCGACGCCGATCGAGGAGCTCATCAGCGCCATGGCGGAGCCGAGCCGCTCGCGCGGCAGCATGTCCCGCATCAGGCCGATGCCGAGCGGGATCGCCCCCATCGCGAAGCCCTGGAGCGTACGGCCCGCGATCATGGGCAGCAGGGCGGAGGTGAACGCGCTGACCAGCGCGCCGACCACCATCACGGAGAGGCTGGCGATCAGCATGCGGCGCTTGCCGTACAGGTCGCCGAGGCGGCCCATGATCGGCGTGGCCACCGCGCCGGACAGGAGTGTGGAGGTCAGGACCCAGGTGGCGTCGCTGGGCGAGGTGTCGAGGAGTTGCGGCAGGTCCTTGATGACCGGGACGAGCAGGGTCTGCATCACCGCGACGACGATCCCCGCGAAGGCGAGCACCGGGACGACGGCCCCGCTCCCGCTCCGCTCGGTCCGTCCGGTCGTCGTGAGCGTCATCGAGTGGGGCCTCCGGGCCGTGAGAGGTGAAGCGTGCGGTCATCCGTGCGGATCGAGCGCAGGGTCAACCCCGTCGACCGAGGCAACTATTCCGATGCTTTGGCGTACTAACGAATTCTTGACCGTTCCGTGAGGTTCTGAACGCCGGTCAGACGGGCGGTGGGCCGGGGGAGTGGAGGCGGAAAAAGCGGGGCCGGCCCGGCGTTGGAAGCCCTTCTCACGGTTCTGGGCGGGGGCGTGGGCGGAGTTTCGTGCCGGGCCGGGGGCGTGTCCTTCCAGTGCGCGCCGTGGTCCCGCACCCGCCCGCACAGCGGTCCCGAAGGACCCCTCTCACCCCTGCTGACCTGGGCTTTCGTGGTGATCAACCCTAGACTTGACCCACTTCGACACGGATACGGAAGGGGGCCGTATGGAGCGGGACGTTCGCACGGTCGAGGACGTACTGGAGCTGCTGGACGGGCTGTTCGCGCCGGACGCCGACCGGTGGACCGGGGACGCGGCCGGCTGGTGGGACGGGTTCTACGCGGACCGGAACCGGCCGGTGCCGTTCTTCGCGGACAAACCGGACGAGAACCTCGTCGAGTGGCTGGAGCGGGGGCTGATCGGCGGGCGCCGGGCACTGGACCTCGGATGCGGCCCGGGACGCAACGCGCTGTACCTCGCGGAGCGGGGCTTCGCGGTGGACGCGGTCGACCTGTCGCCGCAGGCGATTGCCTGGGCCAGGGAGCGGGCCCGGGAGATGGGACTCGGCGAGACGGGGTCCGAGGGGGCGGGGTCCGAGGAGGCGGGGGTCGAGGGGACAGGGGCCGGGGTGCGGTTCCTGTGCCAGGACGCCTTCGGGTCCGCCGGGTCGCCGCTCACCGGCCCGTACGACCTGGTGTACGACTCCGGTTGCTTCCACCATCTGCCGCCGCACCGTCGGATCAGCCACCTGGCCCTGCTCGACCGGGTCCTGGCCCCCGGCGGCCATCTGGCCCTGACCTGTTTCGCGGCCGGAGCCATGGGCTGCGAGCTGTCGGACGCGGAGCTGTACCGCACCTCACGCCTGCACGGCGGCCTCGCCTACACGCCCGACTCGCTGCGGCGCATCTTCGCGGACCTGACGGAGGTCGAACTACGCCGGATGCGCGACGAGCCGGAGGACTCACCACACTTCGGGGAGACGTTCCTGTGGGCGGGGCTGTTCCGGCGGGAGGCGGCGTAGCGAACGGTCAACGCGCTTGCGGACGGCGGGAGTGAGGGTGCGCGGGGGCCGCGCGGGCGGCCTGTGGTCGCGCCGTCCGGCGGTCCCGCCGTCCGGCGGCCAGGGGCGTGACCGTCGCAGCGGTCACACCGTCCGGCGGTGGCGGTCGTTCCTGGCGGCGGGATCCGTGACCGTCCCGGCGGTCGCGGCCCTCGGCGGTCACAGCCAGCCCTGGCGGCGGGCCTCCCGTACGGCCTCCGTGCGGTTGCGGGTGCCGGTTTTGCCGATCGCGGCGGACAGGTAGTTGCGGACGGTGGACTCCGACAGGTGCAGCTTCGCGGCGACGTCGGCGACCGTCGCCCCGTCGGCGGAGGCCCTCAGCACGTCGCACTCGCGGGCGGTGAGCGGGCTGGGGCCGGCGCTGAGGGCGGCCGCGGCGAGTACCGGGTCGACCACCGTCTCCCCGGCGAGCACCCGGCGGACCGCCGCCGCCAGTTCCTCCACCGGCCCGTCCTTGACCAGGAAGCCCCCGGCCCCGGCCTCCATGGCCCGGCGCAGATAACCGGGCCGGCCGAAGGTGGTCAGGATCAGCACCCGGCAGTGGGGAACGCGCTCGCGCAGCTCGGCGGCGGCGTCCAGACCGCTCATCCCCGGCAGTTCGATGTCCAGCAGCGCCACGTCGGGACGGTGGGCCAGCGCGGCGTCCACGACGGCGTCGCCCGCCGAGACCTGGGCGACGACCTCCATGTCGTCCTCCATGCCGAGCAGCAGGGCGAGCGCGCCGCGCATCATCTGCTGGTCCTCCGCGAGGAGGAGGCGGATGCACTTGGCGGGTCGGCCGTCCCCGGTCATGTCGTCCATGGACCAAGGGTATTGACTCGCGCCCCGCGGGCGTGGGCGCGTGGGCCGGTCACCTCACCGAGGAGCCGAGCCGGGCACCGCTGCTCTCCACCGTCTCTCCCGCCTCCAGAGGGACTTCGGCGGTCACCGTGAAGCCGCCGCGGGGCGAGGAACCGGCCCGCAGCGAACCGCCCGCCGCCGCGAGGCGTTCGGTCAGGCCCCGCAGGCCGGTGCCGCCCACCCGGTCCACCGGGTCCGGATCCCCCGACCGCCCGGCCGACGTGCCGTCCCCGTCGTCGGTGACCGTCAGACGGGCGCGCTCGGCCGTGCCGGTGACGGTGATCTCGCAGCGCCGCGCGCCGCTGTGCCGTACGGCGTTGGTGACCGCCTCGCGCACCACCCAGCCCAGCAGCGCCTCGGCGCCCGGCGTCAGCGGCGGGCCCGACCGGCGCACCACGGGCTCGATGCCGGCGGCGGTCAGCGCCGAACGGGCCCGGTCCAGCTCCGCGCCGAGGCCGCCCTCGCGGTAGCCGGTGACCGCCTCGCGGATCTCGGTGAGCGCCTGCCGTCCGACGGACTCGATGTCGGTGATCTGCGTCAGCGCCGCCCCCATGTCGCGGGGCGCCAGCCGCCGGGCCGCCTCCGACTTCACCACGATCACCGACAGCGTGTGGCCGAGCAGGTCGTGCAGGTCCCGGGAGAAGCGCAGCCGCTCCTCCTCCACCGCGCGGCGGGCCAGCTCCTCACGGGCGGTGCGCAGTTCCCGTACGGCGTCGGACAGGCTGAGGATCACCGCCGTCACGACCGTCGACAGGAACGTGCCGTAGCCGACGTTGATGCCGTTCCAGCCCTCGCGCAGCCCGCCGACGGCCCCCGCGAACAGGCCGAGGCCCACACTGATCCGGCCGAGCAGCGGCCCGCGCAGGGACGCGCCCGCCGCCAGGCCGAACAGCGGCAGGAACAGCAGCCACGTACCGCCGTACCCGATGGCCAGTCCGCACGTCACCAGGAACAGCAGCAGCAGCGCGAGGCGGGTGGAGCGGGCCGTCCGCGCCCGCTGGTCGAAGGCGCGGAACACCACATAGATGTAGAGCGAGTTGAAGGCCAGCAGGCCCAGGCCGCCGATCCACGGGTTGGGGGTCTTGCCCTGGAAGAGGTTGGAGTAGGCGCCCATCCCCATCAGCAGCCAGGGCAGCAGGGAGAAGCCGGTGGGCGGCGGCCCCGGATGCTCCTGCCCGCCCTCGCACCTCGTGCCCTGCTCCGTGCGGCAGGAGCTCCTGCGTGACCAGCGCATGTTCCGTTCCCCCGATCAGACCTTGCCGGCATGGCGGCGGTAGGACAGGACAGCGTACGAACCGAACAGCGTCAGCCAGCCCGCCAGTACGAGGATGGCACCCGCCGCCGGGACGTGGCCCTCCGCGACCGAGACCCCGAGGTCGGCGATCCCGTGTGTGGGCGTGTACGTGGACAGGGTGGCCATCCAGTGCGGGAACAGCTCGACCGGGAACCACAGGCCGCCGAGCACGGCGAGCCCCAGGTTGCACACCATGTTGACCACGCCGGTGGTCTGCGCGGTGAGCCCGTAGCCGTTGCCCAGTCCGAGCAGTGTGAACGGGACCGAGCCGAGCCACAGCAGCAGCGCCGTCGCCGCCCACTGCCACGCCGCCAGCCGTACGCCGTTGATCAGACCGCCCGCAAGGAGCACCGCGCAGATCGCGGGCAGCACGGTCACCGAGGCGGTCAGCGCCCGCCCGGCGACCACCTGGCGCGGGGTCATCGGGGTCACCCTGAGCTGCCGCAGCCAGCCGACCGTACGGTCCTCGGCGACCCCGCCGCCGGTGTTGAGGGCCGAGCCGACCGCGCCGTAGGCGGCCATGCCGACCATGGACGCGGTCCGCCAGCCCCGGTCGGCGCCGTCGCCGAGGTTGGTGAACAGCAGGTACATCATCACCGGCATCGCGATCCCGCCGATCACGAAGCCCGTGTCGCGCAGGGTGCGCCGCACCTCGAGACGCAGGTAGTCGAGTATGTCGCGCATCACGCCGCCTCCCGTTCGCGCTCCATGGCCGCCCGCGCGCCCGTCAGGGCCAGGAAGGCGTCGTCCAGCGAGGCCGGGGTGACCTCAATGCCGCGTACGGCACCCAGCTCGGCCAGCGCGATCACGGTCGCGTCCGGGTCGTCGGTGCGCAGCCGCGCCCGGTCCCCGCGCACCTCGAGCGATCGCACGCCGGGCAGGAGTTCCAGGCCCTCGGTGCCCCGCCCGGCCAGGTCGAAGGCGACCAGGCCGCCGCCCGCCGCGCGCCGCAGTTCCTCACCGGTGCCGTCGGCGACGAGCCGGCCGTGGTCCAGGACGAGGATGCGGTCGGCGTGGGTGTCGGCCTCCTCCAGGTAGTGCGTGGAGAACAGCACCGTGCGACCGCCGCGCGCGTAGGTACCCATCGCGTCCCAGAAGGCGTGGCGCGCCTCCACGTCCAGGGCCGCCGTCGGCTCGTCCAGCACCAGCAGCGCGGGGTTGCCGGACACCGCGACCGCGAACCGCACCCGCTGGGTCTGGCCGCCGGAGAGCCGGTCCACCCGCCGTCCGGCCAGGTGGGGGATCCCGGCCAGCTCCAGGGCGCGCGCGGCGGACAGCGGCGCCGGGTACCGTCCGGCCACGAAGGTGACCAGCTCGCGGACGGTGACCCGGGGCACCGCCCGCGCGTCCTGGAGCATGGCCCCGACCAGACCGGCGCGCACCGCCCGCTCGGGCGGCCCGCCGAACAGTTCGACGCCGCCCTCGTCGGGCGCGTGCAGTCCGAGCAGCAGCGAGATCGCCGTCGACTTCCCGGCTCCGTTGAGGCCGAGCAGGGCGACCGTCTCGCCCCGCTCGATGGTGAGGTCGACGCCGTCCACCGCGCGTACGGCGCCGAAGGTCCTGACCGCCCGTGTGAGGGACACGGCACGTTCCGTCTGCGTCATGTCTACGACCTGTGTCATGTCTACGACGCTACGAACTCCCGTGCCGCGCACGGCAGATGCGCTTGTACGGACTCCGGCAGGACAAATGTCACGGCCGGCGGTTCCGGTGTGCGCGTCCGGCGGGGCGACAGGATCCTTCCCAGCCGTGCAGCGCTGGGCTAGATTCTGGAAGCCCATGCCCATCGACGCAGCCGAGGCCCTCGCGGCCGGACCCCGTAGCGGTGAGATCTCCTGGAGTCCCCGGGACGTCCTGCTCTACCACCTGGGCATCGGCGCGGGCCTGCCCGCCACCGACCCCGGCGAGCTGCGTTACACCCTGGAGACGCGGCTGCACGTCCTGCCGAGCTTCGCCACCGTCGCCGGCGGCGGCCCGCCCGGTGTGATCGGCGGACTGTCCATGCCCGGCGTCGACGTAGACCTCGCCCGTGTCCTGCACGGCGGCCAGTCGCTGACCGTGCACCGTCCCCTGCCCGTGGCGGGCACCGCGACCGCCACCAGCCGCATCGCCGCCGTGTACGACAAGGGCACGGCGGCCGTCCTGGTCATGCGCACGGAGGTCGCCGACGGGCACGGCCCTCTGTGGACCGGTGACGCGGAGATCTTCGTCCGGGGCGAGGGCGGTTGGGGCGGCGACCGCGGGCCCTCCGCCCGCACCGCGGCGACGGCCGGCGAGCGGGGCGGTGAGCCGGACCGCACGGTCGAGCGGGCGGTCCGCGAGGACCAGGCCCTTCTCTACCGCCTCAGCGGCGACTACAACCCGCTGCACGCCGACCCGGAGTTCGCCGAACGCGCCGGCTTCGACCGGCCCATCCTGCATGGGTTGTGCACCTACGGCATGACCCTCAAGGCGGTCGTCGACACACTGTTCGGCGGGGACGTGACCCGCGTACGGTCCTGGTCCACGCGTTTCGCCGGGGTGGTGTACCCGGGCGAGACCCTGCGCGTCCGCATGTGGCGGCGGGACGCCGAGGTGCGGGTGGCGGTGAGCGCCGTCGAGCGGGAGGACGCGCCGGTGCTGACCGGCACGGTCGTCTGCGACGCCCCGGAGCGCGAAACGGCCCCGCCTGTCTGCTGACGGGCGGGGCCGCGGCGTTCGACGTGCGGTCAGGCCGCCGATTCGTTCTGCTCGGCAGGCCTGCGGTGGCGGCCGCTGGGTGCGGCCTCTCCGTCGCCCACCGAAACCGGACCCCGGTGCTTGCCGTGAGCCGCGGACTCTTCGACGTCGGCGGCGGACGGCTGGGTCGTGCTGGCGTCGCTCATCGGAAGAAATTCACCCCGTCAACAATGATCTTTCGTACAGCCCAGCGAGTCTAACCGGCGCACCTCAGGTCGTACCCAGGCGACCACGCCAACCGGCACCAGTTGGCACTAGTTCGTTACAAGCCGTCCCAGCGGCGCCTGTTGAAGGGGAACGGGACGGGAGGCGGGGCGGGGCACGAAGGAGACCGGAGGGCTGGATTCCGGGGCGGGGGAGAAGCCGAGGGTGGGGCCGAAGGTGGGGTGGGGGCCGGATACGGATCCGTCTTCAAGGCCGGGGGCGGGGCGAGGGCCGGGGTGCAGGCCGTGGTCCGGGCCGGGGCGCAGGCGGAGGTGACCAGGGTCGTGCGGGCCGGCTTCGGGGGCGGGGAGGGGGCAGGATTCGGTACGGATGAGGAGCCCGGTTCCAAGGGTGGCGTGGGTTCTGGCTCTGGGGATGAGGCACTGGTGCGGGGTGGCTTCGCCTGGGGCGTCGGGCCCGCTCTCGGGCCCGAAGGGGGGCTTGGCGCCGGGCCCGGCCTCGGTTGTGAGGTGGAGTCCGGTATCGGGTCCGGCTCCGGGACTGGCCCCGGGGGTGAGGTCCGGTTCCGCCTGGGGTGCGGCTCCGGGGCCGGTGTGGTGCCCGGCTCCGAGTCCGGCGTGGCGTTCCGCTTCGGGGCCGGCGTGCGGTCCGGTTCCGGGTGGGACCTGGAGCCCCGGTACGGCGGGTGGGCCGAACTCGGCCCGCGGACCGGGGCCGGCGGCTGGTTCGGGGGTGGCGGGCGGTCCGGGTTCGGTTCCGGGGCGCGGTCCCCGTGACGTGCCCCGGTCCGGCGCTTCAGGTGGCGCGGGGAGAGGGATGCGCGCCGCCGTCGGCCCCGCTGTCGGTGCCGGTTCCGGTCGCGGTGCCGGTGCCGACTGGCTCGTCGGAGAGGTCCACCGGGCCACACCGCACGGCACGGTGCTCGTGGCGTAGGGGAGACGGAGCACGCCGTCGTCGGTCCACAGGCCGGACCCGGCCAGCCACCCCTCGGGTGCCGGAAGATGACGTACCTGGCGCTCGGCGGGCCGCCACACGGCCACCCAACTGCCGGACGCGCCGTCGCACCGCAGCGCCACCCCGCACTGCTCGGGGGTGAGCACCTGCCCCGGCTGGATCGCGAACGGCGTCACCACGCAGTCCGGCAGCCGCAGGCACTCCGGGAAGCGGACCGGCTGCGTGCTGCCCAGCACGCCCCAGCCCAGCCGCTGCCGCCCGGGCGAGGGGGCGTCCGAGCGGATCAGCAGCAGTCCGCTGTCGAGGTCGGCGAGCAGCAGCCGGTCGTCGCTTCCCGCGGCGATCTGGAGCAGAGGCGACGTCTCGCCGCCGCGCTCCAGGTCCACCACGACCGCCTTCGTGCGCCCGCCGGTCTCCCGGTCCAGGGCCAGCATCCGCCCGGCGCGGTCCAGCCAGACCCCGCCCGAGCAGCGGCCCGGCACCTCGGCCAGGTGCTCGGGCCCGAAGGCGCCGCCCACCACCAGCCACACCGCCGAGGACCGCTGGCCCACGGCGAGCGCGTAGGCCCGCTCGCCGCCAGGGGCTGGGGGCAGCAGCCGCAGCCCGGTGCCTTCGGGGCACTCGATGGCGCCGAGCGGCAGCTCACCGGTGCCCGGGCCGGTCGGGTACAGCAGTGAGAAGGTGTGCCGGCCGTCCACCAACCGCCGGATCAGCACCCGGCCGTCGCCCATCGGCAGCACCTCCGTGCCGGGCTCCTCGGGCTGGTTGGCCGGCAGCGGCACCGCGTACGGCTCGGGGCCGTCCAGTGTCCAGCGCTCCGGGTACAGGGAGTCGCCGCTGCCCGCGAGCCGGGCGGCGTAGGCACCGTCCACCGTGATCGTGCAGCCCGCCCACGGGGTACCGTCCTTCTCCTCACCGGCCTTCTCACCGGCCGCCGAAGTCTCGACAATGCAGGCTGTCATCGTTCGGTCACCTCCTGCCAGGACGGTAGTTTTCCTACGCACACCGGACGGACCGGCGGGCGGCTGCTTCACACATACGGGTGGCCGAAAAACGATTCGCCTGAGGAAACCGCGACCGATGTGCTGGACGGCCCCGGTCCGGCCGGGGGCGACGGCACCGGTTCAGCCGCGGCGAACACCCAGGTAGCCTTGCACCCGTGCCCCGTCTGTCTGAAGTCATCGCCGCGCTGGAGAACCTGTGGCCCGCCGAGCGGGCCGAGTCCTGGGACGCGGTCGGCACCGTCGTGGGCGACCCCGAGCAGGAGGTCGGCCGGGTCCTGTTCGCCGTCGACCCGGTCCAGGAGACCGTCGACGAGGCGGTGAAGCTGGGCGCCGACCTGCTGGTCACCCACCACCCGCTCTACCTGCGCGGTACGACGACCGTGGCGGCCTCGACCTTCAAGGGCCGCGTGGTGCACACCCTGATCAAGAACGACATCGCCCTGCACGTGGCCCACACCAACGCGGACACCGCCGACCCGGGCGTCTCCGACGCGCTGGCCGGCGCCCTCGACCTCAGGGTCGTACGCCCCCTGGTTTCGGACGCCACCGACCCGGAGGGCCGCCGGGGCCTCGGCCGGGTCTGCGAGCTGGACCACCCGCTGACCGTGCGTGAACTCGCGGCCCGCGCCGCCGAGCGGCTGCCCGCCACCGCGCAGGGCATCCGCGTGGCCGGCGACCCGGAGGCGGTCGTCCGCACGGTCGCCGTCAGCGGCGGCTCGGGCGACAGCCTCTTCGACGACGTACGGGCCGCGGGCGTCGACGCCTTCCTCACCGCGGACCTGCGCCATCACCCGGCCTCCGAGTTCATCGCGGACCGCGCCCACAGTCCCCTCGCGCTGCTCGACGCGGCGCACTGGGCCACCGAGTGGCCCTGGTGCGAGCTGGCCGCCGCCCAGCTCGACGAGATCTCCGACCGGCACGGATGGGGCCTGCGCGTCCACGTCTCCACGACGGTCACCGACCCCTGGACCGCCCACGCGGCGTCCACCACCGCCACTTCTAGCGACCTGGGAGCCCCCAACTGAACGCCGCGCCCGCCGACCAGATCCGACTCCTCGACGTCCAGGCCCTGGACGTCCGCCTCCAGCAGCTCGCCCACAAGCGGAAGTCGCTGCCCGAGCACGCCGAGATCGAGTCGCTGAACCGGGACCTCGCGCAGCTGCGCGACCTCCTGGTGGCCGCGCAGACCGAGGAGAGCGACTGCGCCCGCGAGCAGACCAAGGCCGAGCAGGACGTGGACCAGGTGCGCAAGCGTGCCGCCCGCGACCAGCAGCGCCTGGACTCCGGTGCGATCACCTCGCCCAAGGATCTGTCGAACCTCCAGCACGAGATCGTGTCCCTCGCCAAGCGGCAGGGCGACCTCGAGGACGTCGTCCTTGAGGTCATGGAGCGCCGCGAGTCCGCGCAGGAGCGGGTCACCGAGCTGACCGGGCGCGTCGCCTCAGTCCAGGCCAAGGTCGACGACGCGACCGTGCGCCGGGACGCGGCCTTCGAGGAGATCGACGGCGAGGTGGCCTCCGTGACGAAGGATCGCGAGGTCATCGCCGCCGCCGTGCCCGCGGACCTGATGAAGCTCTACGACAAGCTGCGCGGGCAGCAGGGCGGCATCGGCGCGGCCAAGCTGTACCAGCGCACCTGCCAGGGCTGCCGGCAGGAGCTCGCCATCACCGAGCTGAGCGAGATCCGCGCGGCCGCCCCCGACACGGTCGTCCGCTGCGAGAACTGCGGCCGCATCCTGGTGCGCACCGCCGAGTCCGGTCTGTAGCCGGGTTCGTAGTCCGTAGTCCGGTTTGTAAGGAGCAGGCGGCGTGCGGGAGTTCATCGTCGAGGCCGACGGCGGGTCACGGGGCAATCCGGGGCCCGCGGGCTACGGGGCGGCGGTGCTCGACGCGGCGACGGGCGAGACCCTGGCGGAGCACGCGGAGTACCTCGGCGTGGCCACGAACAACGTGGCCGAGTACCGGGGCCTGCTGGCCGGACTGCGCGCCGCGCACGCGCTGGACCCCGCGGCGGCCGTGCACGTGCGCATGGACTCCAAGCTCGTCATCGAGCAGATGTCGGGCCGCTGGAAGATCAAGCACCCCGATCTGAAGCCGCTCGCGGCGGCGGCGGGCCGGGTGTTCCCGGCCGACCGGGTCACCTACGAGTGGATCCCGCGCGAGCGCAACAAGCACGCCGACCGCCTGGCCAACGAGGCGATGGACGCGGGCGCCCGCGGCGAACAGTGGTCCGCCGCGTCGGCTCCGGACACCAGGGCCAGGCCGAACGCCGCCCCGGCCCCCGAACCCGGCCCGGCCACCCACGAGGCGGGTGCTCCGCCTGCCCCTGGCGGTGCTGCCGGCGCGGGCGTCCGCGCGGAGGGTGCCCCGCCCGTCTCCGGCGGGGCTGCCGATGCCGGTGCGGGTGACCGTACGGCCTGTGCCTCGTCCGCCTCGGGCGGGCCCGCCGACACCGGTGCGGGCGCCGACGTCCGGGCGGCGCGTGCCACCGCCACGGCCGGCCGGACGGCTTCCGGCGCGGGGCCCGAGGGGGCCGTGGCCACCCCCGGCTGGGCGCCCGCCGATCTCGGCGCGCCCGCCACCTTCGTGCTGCTGCGGCACGGGGAGACGCCGCTGACGCCGCAGAAGCGTTTCTCGGGCAGCGGCGGCACCGATCCGTCGCTGTCCGGCGTGGGCCGCGAGCAGGCCGAGAAGGTCGCGGCGGCGCTCGCCCGGCGCGGCACCGTCCAGGCCGTCGTGTCCTCGCCGCTCGCCCGCACCCGCGAGACCGCCGGCATCGTCGCCGCCCGCCTCGGCCTCGGCGTGACCGTGGAGGAAGGGCTGCGCGAGACCGACTTCGGCGCCTGGGAGGGCCTCACGTTCGGCGAGGTGAGCGAGCGCTACCCGGACGACCTGAACGCCTGGCTGGCCTCCCCGGAGGCCGCGCCCACCGGCGGCGGCGAGAGCTTCGCGACCACCGCGGTACGGATCGCCGCCACCAGGGACAAGCTGGTCGCCGCGCACGCGGGCCGCACGGTGCTGCTCGTCACGCACGTCACCCCGATCAAGACGTTCGTCCAACTGGCGCTCGGCGCCCCGCCGGAGTCCCTGTTCCGCATGGAGCTGTCGGCGGCGTCCCTGTCGGCGGTGGCGTACTACGCGGACGGCAACGCGAGCGTCCGCCTGTTCAACGACACGTCCCACCTGCGCTGACCGTCCCGCCGCGCGGGCAGGCGGATGCACCCGCGAGGGGACCTCCGCGTCAGTGGGTCCCGGCGTCAGTCGATCCCGGCATCAGTGGATCCCGGCGTCAGTGGATCTCCGTCACCACCACGTCCAGCGACCACGGCCGCCCCGCCTTCGCCGGCGGCTCCGCCTCCACCACGTACCCGAGGTCCCGCAGCGCCTCGACCAGCCCCGCCGGGTCCTTCGGAGCGGCCGCCCCGGTCAGCAGGGCGCGTACGATCCGGCCCTTGGTCGCCTTGTTGAAGTGGCTGACCACGGACCGCTTCTCCACCCCGTCCACGACCTGGGAGTGCAGCACCCGCACGGTCGCCGTCCGGTCCGCGACCTCCCCCTTCGGCTTCCACGCCGCCGCGTACGCCGAGGACCGCAGGTCAAGGACCAGTCCGTCACCGGCCGCCTCGGGCAGCACCGAGGCCATCGGCGTACGCCAGTACGCGGCCAGCGCGCCGAGGCCGGGCAGCTTCACCCCCATCGAGCAGCGGTAGGACGGGATCCGGTCGCTCACCCGTACCGCGCCCCACAGCCCCGAGAAGACCAGCAGCGACCGCGCGGCGCGCTGCTTGGCCGACGGGTCGAGGGAGGCCAGGTCCAGGGCGTCGTAGAGCACCCCCGTGTAGATCTCCCCGGCGGGCCGCGTCCCCGCCGTGCGCAGCCCGGCGTTCTTGGCGACCTCGCCGCGCAGGCCCTCGCTCAGCCCGAGCACCTCGCTGGCCTTGTCCTCATCCCCGGCGCACAGCTCGACCAGCTCCGTCAGCACCGACTCGCGGGCGGCGGCCAGCCCCGGCAGCGACAGCGACTCGGGCCTCAGCGGGGCGCCACGGCCGGCGGCGGCCTTGCCTTCGGACGGGGGCAGCAGCACAAGCACGGGGGTTACTCCTTCGGATAGCGCTCCGCGCCAGCGTACGGCGTGCCGCCCGCGGCCCCCGCCCCACGCTCGCTGTATGCCCCGCCGCCCGCTCCGCGTGACCGGCGCCTCCGAGGCACCCCTGAGGGCCGCCCTCGCCGCGGTGCGCACCGCACTCGACGTGCCCGGCGGCTTGAGGGCGGCACCGCCCCGCTGCCGCTGGGCGAGCGGCTGAGAGTCCGGCTCACGCGGGCCGATCCATCCCCCGATCCAGCCACGCCGAAGGTGCGCTTCGCGCCCGCGTACGAGCGCGTACGTCCCTGACGGGGGCCGTGCTTGTGTGCCACGATCGAGAGAACGGTTCCCGATCTTACGGACAGGTGGTCCTGGGATGTCCGAGTCCGGCGAGCGACCGAAGGAGGGGCGTGACATGCCTGCCGTGGCTCATGAGCCCATCACGCCGGCTGAGGGCCTGCTGGAGATCTTCCTGTCCCTCGACACCCCGGAGGGCTTCCGGGCCGAACTGATCGAGGGGGAGATCGTCGTGACACCGCCGCCGGACGGGGACCATGAGGACTGCATCAGCCTGATCATGAAGCAGGTGATCCGCCGGTCCCGGACCGACATGGACTCTCCGGGAACAAGGGCCTGAAGCTGAGGCGCGGGGGCGCCTGCCCGAAGGACCACGCGATTCCGGACGGCACGTTCGCGCCGACGAAGCTGCGCCTCTACCGGGGCGCCGACTCCTGGATGCCCTGTGACGGTGTGGCCATGGTGCTCGAGGTGACGTCGACCAAGCCCCAGGCCGACCGCGAGGCCAAACGCCGCTGCTACGCACGCGGCGGCATCCCTCTGTATCTGCTCGTCGACCGGGAAGCCTCATCGGTCACCCTCTTCAGCGAGCCGGAGAACGACGACTACCGGGAGCTCTGCACCCGCCCCTTCGGCAAGCCCCTCACGGTTCCCGAGCCCTTCGCCTTCGAACTGGACACCGCGGACTTCCTCTGACGGTGACGGTGCTCGGGCAGCGCCGTCCGACGCGCCGGGTACGATGGTCCACACGGCAGACGAGCCGGGCGGGCGGCCGCGTGGAGTCCCCTCAAGGGGGCTTCCCGAGGAACGTCCGGGCTCCACAGGGCAGGGTGGTGGCTAACGGCCACCCGGGGTGACCCGCGGGACAGTGCCACAGAAAGCAGACCGCCGGGGATCTCGGTCCTCGGTAAGGGTGAAACGGTGGTGTAAGAGACCACCAGTGCCCAGGGTGACCTGGGCAGCTAGGTAAACCCCACCTGGAGCAAGGTCAAAAGGAAACACCCCGGTGTTTCTGCGCGGACGTTCGAGGGCTGCCCGCCCGAGTCCGCGGGTGGACCGCACGAGGCCGGCGGCAACGCCGGCCCTAGATGGATGGCCGTCGCCCCGGGCTCCGCGAGGAACCCGGGGAACAGAACCCGGCGTACAGCCCGACTCGTCTGCCTTTGGCATGTGTACGGGCCGTGGGGCGGGGCGAATCTCGGAGTCCTCTCTGCCGCACTGTCCGACCAACTTCGCGGAGCGCGGTGGCGTGCGCGTCGAGTAAGGCGCGGAGGGCTGCGTGGAAGGGTGTGGCCGAACCCGGTTCTGAGTGACAGGATCACGCCAACGTCGGCGCTTCGGATCGTGATCCGTCGCTCTGCTCAAAAGCCTTCCAATCTACGTGAGTTCGGCTTCCGGCGGCGTATGGTTGGCTGGAAAGTGGCTGCTGGCGTTCGGAGTTGACGTGCTGGTGGCGATTTTCTTTGCGATTTTGACACTCCGTCAGCACATTTGGCAGCCTGTCCTCGTTGTCAGCGCGGGTGAGGGAGCGTCATCTCCCCTATCACGGGCGGGCGTTCAGGCGGTCGGTTCGCGACGAACTTGCGTCACCGGCTGACTGGGCGGTCAGCCAGATCTTCTCGCGCGGCGGTGTGGCTAGCATGAGCGGGTACCCGGTCGGAAGATCGTCGTCCTCTTGGCGACCCCCTTTCCGGCCCGCGGCCGCCGTGAGCCGGCTGCCCCGTTTCTTCTGATCTCATGGACCGAGGGACCGCGGAATGTCAGTGCCTGCACCGCCCAGTCAGCACCGGCCGGCGAAGGCGCCGCACACCTCGCCGACCGCGCCCCTCGCCGTACTGGTGGTGGCCGCCGCGGCCGGCGGTGCGGCCGTCGCCCTGGCGCCGTCCGGCGCCCGAACCTGGGCGCTGACCTTCGCGGCGGTCGCCTGGGTGTGCCTGGCCGTGACCGTCCTCGTCAGTCGCCGGCTCATCCACCGGGCCCGGCGTACGGCCGCGGCGCAGGCCTCCGAGACCGGCCGTCTCAAGGCGCAGGCCGCGCAGCTTTCGGCGGAGACCGCGCACCTGGTCAACGTGACCCTGCCCGCCGTGGCCAAGCAGCTCCGGGACGACACCAGCGCGGAGGACGCGGTGGGCAGCGTGCCGCCGCCGTCCGACCCGCAACTCGGCCGGATCGTGCACACCTTCGCCGCCGCCGTCGAGGAGGACGTGCGGCGCGCGGCCGCCCTGGACGACGAGCGCAGGCAGGCCCGCCAGGAGCTGGCGGAGGCCACCGCCGCGCTGGAGCGGCTGGAGCAGGAGACGCTGCCCGCCGCGATCGCCCGGCTGCGCGACGGCCAGTCCGCCGACACGGTGCTCGCCGAACTCGACCTGCCGCGGCCGGCCGTGGTGCGCACCCCGACCGAGTCGTTCGTCCGCGAACTCGCCCACAGCGAGCGGCGCGCCGCCGCCGCCCAGGCCGCCTCCGCCAAGGCGCTCAGCCGCGTCCAGGCCAAGTCCGTCAGCATGCTCGCCGACCTGCGGGAGATGCAGGAACGCCACGGCGAGGAGGTCTTCGGCGACCTGCTCAAGCTGGACCACAGCACCTCCCAGCTCGGCCTGATGACCGACCGGCTGGCACTCCTCATGGGCGGCCGGTCCAGCCGCGCGTGGAACAAGCCGATCGTGATGGAGAGCATCCTGCGCGGCGCCGTCGGCCGTATCGCCGCCTACCAGCGGGTGCGCCTGCACTGCTCCACCACCGCCGCGGTCTCCGGCTTCGCCGCCGAGGGCGTCATGCATCTGCTCGCCGAACTGATGGACAACGCCGCGAACTTCTCCCCGCCCATCGACGAGGTGCACGTCTACGTCGAGGACCGCGCCGCCGGCATGGTCGTCACCATCGAGGACAGCGGCCTGAAGATGGCCGACGCGGCGATGCGCCGCGCCGAGGAGGCGGTGTCCGGCCGCGTGAACGACCTCGCCTCGCTCCAGGGCACCCGGCTCGGACTCGCCGTGGTCGGACGGCTCGCGGGCAAGTACGGCATCAGCGTCAACTACCGCCCCTCCTCGCGCGGCGGCACCGGCGTCGTCGTCCTGCTGCCCCCGCAACTGCTCGCCCAGCAGCGCGAGTCGATCCCGCGGGAGGCGACCGGCCGCCCCGCCGCGGGAACCGCGCCCACGCCCGGTCCCGCCGCCACGTCGCCGGCCCCCGCCGCGTCGCCCGCCCCGGCCCCGGCGCCCGAGGCCCCCGCGCGTCCACGAGCCCCGGAGCGGCCCGCCACCCGGCCGGAGCCGCCCGAACAGGGACAGCGTGCCACCGGCGCCACGCTGAACGGCCTGCCCGTCCGCGCCCCCGGCCGCACCATGGCCGAGGCGGAACGGGAGCGCGAGCAGCGCCGGTCGGCGGCCGAGGCGGCGTCCGGCACGAAGTCCGAGGCGCCCGACGGAGACCGCCCGGCACGCGACGCCGGTTCACGCTTCGGCGCCTTCCACCGCGGGCGCCGGGCCGCGGGCGGCACCGAGGGACCGGACCCCCGGCCCGAGTCCGAGCCGCCGGCCGCCCCCTAGCGCTGTGACCGGAAAGGTTCACCGGCTCGCGACGCCCGGCACGGCACCTCGCCGCGTTGTCGCATCACCCGAGTACATCCAGTACACGGGCGATGCTCCGCCTTGCGATGCTCCCCCACTGCCCGAAGGGCGTGGGAGGTGCCCCCAGCACCGGACGCCGCGAGCTTCCCGGCAAACCTTTCCGGCCACAGCACTGGCCGCCGCCCCCTTCCCGTACGGCGCAGGGGCGTCGGCGCCCACGTCCCGCTCGATTTCCTGAGATTGGAGGAACGGGCCGGTGACCGGTCGAACCGGGCACCACCGTCCCATCACCCATCATGCAGACCACAGACAACAGCCTCACCTGGCTTCTCCAGAGCCTCCTGGAGCGCACCCGCGGCACCCGCCACGCCCTGGCCCTGTCCCGGGACGGCCTCAAGCTGTGCTGGACCGAAAACCTGGCCCTGGACCAGGCCGACCAACTGGCCGCGATCTGCTCCGGCATCCAGGCCCTCGCCCAGGGCGCGTCCATGGAGTTCGGCGACGGCAGCGGCGGCGTGCGGCAGTCCATGACCGAGTTCCACGGCGGCCTGCTGTTCATCATGGAGGCCGGCGAGGGAGCGCACCTGGCCGTCCTCGCCGACGAGGACGCCGACCCCGGCGTCGTCGGCCATCAGATGACGGAACTGGTCGAGCAGATCGGCGAGCACCTGCGCGCCCTGCCCCGAGAGCCCGTTCCGGGGAGTGCCGCGTCGTGATGCGCAAACCCGTGGACACCGGTGACCCCGACCGGCTCTACACGGTCACGGCCGGCCGGAGCCGCGCCGACGAATCCTTCGACCTGGTCACCCTCATCGTCAGTGAGTCCCGGCCCACCGCGGGAATGCAGTCGGAGCACACCCGGATCCTGGAGCTGTGCGAACACCCCACGGCCGTCGTGGAGATCGCGGCGGAGCTGAAACTGCCCATCACGGTGGTGCGGATCCTGCTCGGCGACCTGCTCGACATGGGCCGTATCACCGCCCGCCACCCGCGCGCGGCGCAGTCCGTCGCCTCGCTCCCCGATTCCGCCCTTCTCAAGGAGGTGCTCCATGGGCTCCGCAACCTCTGAGCTGCCCTCCCACCGCACGCCCCTGGACGACGCCGCGGAGACCGGCCTGAAGATCGTCATCGTGGGCGGTTTCGGTGTCGGCAAGACCACCCTGGTGCGCTCGGTGAGCGAGATCCGGCCGCTGAACACCGAGGAGGTGATGACGCAGGCCGGCGTCGGCGTCGACGAGACCAGCGCGGTCGCGACGAAGACGACCACCACGGTGGCGTTCGACTTCGGGCGGATCAGCCTCAACGAGCGCATGGTGCTGTACCTGTTCGGCGCGCCGGGCCAGGAGCGCTTCTGGTTCCTGTGGGACAGGCTGTTCTCCGGAACCCTGGGCGCCGTGGTGCTCGTGGACACCCGCCGGATGGACGACTCCTGGTACGCGATCGACCGGCTCGAGCACCACAAGACGCCGTTCGTGGTGGCCGTCAACCGGTTCGACGACGACACCAACCGGTACTCCCTCGATGAGATCCGCCAGGCGCTCGCACTGCCCGAGCACGTGCCGATGCTCGACTGCGACGCGCGGGTCCGGCAGTCCGGCAAGGACGTGCTGATCACCCTCGTGGACCACCTGTACGAACTGGCCATGGCCCAGGAGGCGACAACGTGACCGACCCCTCTTCCGCGCGACCGGCCCCGCCGGGCTACCCCGCCCACCAGCCCGACGCGGTGCGCCTGGCGGGGCTGGAGTACCAGCAGACGCCGTCGCAGCTCTACCGCGCGCTGCGCTGGGAGCACGGCCCGGTCGCGCCGGTGCTGCTCGACGGGGACATACCGGCCTGGCTGGTGCTCGGCTACTCCGAGGTCACCTACGTGACCAGCCACGACGAGCTGTTCGCGCGGGACTCGCGGCGCTGGAACCAGTGGGAGAACATCCCGGCGGACTGGCCGCTGATGCCGTACGTCGGTTACCAGCCATCGGTGCTGTTCACCGAGGGCGACGAGCACCGACGGCGGGCCGGGGTGATCACCCAGGCGCTGGAGGGCGTCGACCAGTTCGAGCTGGCCCGCAACTGCCAGTCGATCGCCGACCGGCTCATCGCCGACTTCGCGGGCAGCGGCCACGCGGAGCTGATGTCCGGTTACGTGCACGCCCTGCCGATGCGGGCGGTGGTGCAGATGTGCGGCATGCCGACCTCGGGCGAGGACACCCAGCAGCTCGTCGAGGACCTGCGGATCTCGCTGGACGCCGCCGAGGGCGACGACCCGGTGGCCGCGTACGGGCGTGTGGGCGAGCGGCTGCAGCAGCTCGTGAAGGACAAGCGGGTCAGCCCGGGCCCCGACGTCACCTCGCGCATGCTGCAGCATCCGGCGGGGCTGACGGACGAGGAGATCGTCCAGGACCTGATCTCGGTGATCGCCGCGGCGCAGCAGCCGACGGCGAACTGGATCTGCAACACGCTGCGACTGCTGCTGACGGACGAGCGGTTCGCCGTGAACGTGTCGGGCGGCCGGCTCAGCGTGGGTGAGGCGCTCAACGAGGCGCTGTGGCTGGACACGCCGACGCAGAACTTCATCGGCCGCTGGGCCGTCCGGGACATCCAGCTGGGCGGGCGGCAGATCCGGGCCGGCGACTGCCTGGTGCTGGGGCTCGCCGCGGCCAACACCGATCCGCAGATCTGGCCCGAGTCGAACGTGGGCGCGGAGAACGCCGCGCACCTGTCGTTCAGCAACGGCGAGCACCGCTGCCCCTATCCGGCACCGCTGCTGGCGGACGTGATGGCGCGGACGGCGGTCGAGACGCTGCTGGAGCGGCTGCCCGACCTGGTCCTCTCGGTGGAGCCGGAGACGCTGACCTGGCGTCCGTCGATCTGGATGCGGGGGCTGACGTCGCTCCCGGTGCGGTTCACGCCGGTGGTGCAGTAAGCGGGCGGATGGGCCCCTGTTCCTGGAAGGGGCCCATTGCCTCGGCGGCGGTGCGGGTCGGATGATCAGGCGGTCACGGGTGTGAACTGCACCGGCAGACGCTCCGGTCCGCGGGTGAAGACACCCTGCTCGACCGGGTCGAAGCCGTCGGCGAGGCGCAAGTCAGGCATGGCGTGCAGCAGTTGGCTGACCCCGATCTCGACCTCCGCCTTGGCGAGCAGCGCGCCCACGCAGAAGTGCCGGCCGAGCGCGAAGGCCAGGTGGTCGGCGGCGGCCGAGAAGGCCGTCGTGGCGGTGAGGTCGTCGCGGAAGATGTCGAAACGGTCGGGGTCGCGGTAGCGGCTCTCGTCGCGGTTGGCGGCGCCGATCAGACAGGTGACGGTGACGCCCGCGGGTATGGTGCCGCCGCTGAGCTCCACCTCGGTCGCGGACTGCCGCATGATCATGTGGACGGGCGGGGTGTACCGCAGGGTCTCGGCGAAGGCGCGCGGGATCAGGTCCCGGTCCGCGCGGACGGCGGCGAGCTGGTCGGGGTGGAGCAGCAGGTTCGCGAAGATGCTGGCGATCGCCTTGTCGGTGGTCTCGCCGCCGGCGGCGAGCAGCAGGCTGCAGAACGCCTTGATGTCCTCGTCGCTCATCCGGACGCCGTCGACCTCCGCGGCGCACAGCGTCGACAGCAGGTCGTCGCCCAGGTTGTCGCGGCGCTCGCGGATGATCGGCAGGATGTACTCGGCGAACTCGACGCGGGTCCGCTCGCCCGCCGCGGCCACCTCGGGGTCGCCCGACAGGTTGCCGAGGAAGGCGATCACGGACGTGTACCAACGGTGGAAGCGTGCGTGGTCGGCCTTGTCGAGGCCCAGCATGTCGGCGATCACGTTGACCGGGAAGCGGGTGGCGTAGTCGCCCACCAGGTCGGCGGAGCCGGACTTCCGGAAGCCGTCGATCAGTTCGCGCGAATTGCGCTCGATGACGGGCAGGAACTTCTCCTGGAGGTCGGCGCCGCGGAAGGCGGGGGCCACCAGGGCGCGGCGCACGGCGTGCTCACGGCCGCTGAGCTGGAGGATCGTCTTGCCGTGCACCGGCTCGATCTGCCAGTCGTAGTTGTCGGTGGTGAACTCGCCCTTCTTGTCCTTGAAGACGCGCTCGACGTCCTCGTAGCGCGAGACGATGTAACTCTGAGTGGCCTCGTGCCAGATGAGGGGCGCGGTGTCGCGCATCAGACGGTACGCCGGGTACGGGTCCGCGGCGAACTCGGGCGAGAGGATGTCGGGCACCTGCTGCGCGGTGGACATGGGGCTCCCTCAAAGTGAGTGACTGGCTTACGACACAAGGTAATTGATCAACAGTCAACCAAGACAGCCCCAGCCCCTCCCCAGCCGCCCCACCAGCATCCCTTGGCCGAAAACCGCCTCTTGCGCCTGGCCGGGGCAGCCAGGTCGGTCCGCCGTGTCAGCCCGTGACCGTCCGCGACCCCGGCGTCGGCAGGCCGGTCAGGCCACGGTCGAGGTACCGGCGCAGGGTGAGGGCGTCGTCGGCCAGGGCGGTGAGCAGGGTGACGCCGGGGGACAGGGGCATGACGGCCGCGTCGGCGGTGGGGGGCGCGGGTGGGAGCGCGGGACTGCCGGGGGCGACGACGAGCAGGGTGCCCAGGGCCCGCCGGCCGCCGGTCACGGCCGGGCCGCGCCAGCCCGGGACGTCCGGGCCGACGGCGAACTCCTGGTCGTGCAGGGGGCGGCCGGCGAGGGTCACCCGCAGGCGCTGTCGGACCGTACCCGGCGTCTCGCCGTGGCGTCCCAGGAGCAGTTCCTCGCGGACGAGCAGGCGGGCGCCCGGCTCCAACTCGATGCGCGTCGTGGCGTGGTGGTCGCAGCGGCCGGCGGCGATCACGGGTTCGGGCAGCCAGACCAGGGTGCCGGCCGGCGCGACCCGCAGGCGGGTCTCGGTGTGCGAGGGGCGGCTGTGCGGCCCCGGCAGCACCAGGGTCGCCGCCACACCGCGTACGACGAGCGCCGCACCCGCCGCGACCTCGACGTCCAGCCGCAGGTGGTCGCCGCCGACCGGGCCCGCGGCCGCGGCGGCCAGCGCCACGTGGGCGGCGCCGGGCGGGTTCCACCGGCCCGTCGGCTCGACGGCGGAGGGGATGGTGGGCCGCCAGATCAGCGGCGCCTCGGAGCGGAGGCGGCTGATCCGGGTCCTGGTCCCGCCGGACCCGTCCCGGTCGGCCGTCACCGCCAGGCGGGCGTGGGCACGCATCACCGGGTCACCCGGCGGGGACGGCGAGGCACTGCCGTACCCACGCGGCGACGTCGGCCGCGGACGGGTCCCGGACCAGCGAGGTGAACAGCACCGGCAGGTCGCCGCGCTTGGCGCGGGCGTCACGGTCCATGACGGCGAGGTCCGCGCCGACCTGCGGCGCCAGATCGGTCTTGTTGACGACCAGCAGGTCGGCCGAGGTGACCCCTGGCCCGCCCTTGCGGGGCACCTTGTCCCCGCCGGCCACGTCGATGACGAAGATCTGGTGGTGGACCAGTCCGCGGCTGAACGTGGCGGTGAGGTTGTCCCCGCCGCTCTCCAGAAGGACGAGGTCGAGCGGCGGCAGCGTCGCCTCCAGCTCCTCCACCGCTTCGAGGTTGGCGGAGATGTCGTCGCGGATCGCGGTGTGCGGGCAGGCTCCGGTCTCGACCGCCCGGACCCGTTCGGCGGCCAGTACGCCGTTGCGCAGCAGGAAGTCGGCGTCCTCGGTGGTGTAGATGTCGTTGGTGACCACGGCCAGGGAGAGTTCCGGGGCCAGCGTGCGGCACAGCGCCGCGACCAGCGCGGTCTTGCCGGATCCGACCGGGCCGCCGATGCCGATGCGCAGGGCCCGGCCGGGGCGGCGGGGCAGAGTCCCTCGCGCCTCGGCGTGCGCGTGGACATGGGCTCGGTCGGGACGCGGGGTGGGGTCAGGACGCAAAGAGACGCACCTCCCAGACGGAGTGGTGTTCGGCACGGATGTCGAGCAGGGGGCCCGCACGGGACGGGAGATCCGCGGGCGCGGTGTCCGCGTGGCGCGCGGCCCCGGCGGCGACGGCGGCGATCCGCAGGCCCAGCCGGGCGAGGACGGCGTGGACCGCGAACGGGTCGAGTCCGAGCAGCCGCACGGCGGCCGTCGCCGGGGTGAGCACCGCTTCATGGGCGGCGGCCAGCGCCGCGGCGTCCGTACCCAGGCCGGCCGCCGCGGCCACCGCGCCGAGGGCGACCGGCTGATGGGGGCCGTGCCGGGGCGCCGCGCCCAGCTCGTCCAGGCGGGGGTGGGGCCAGACCGTACGGCCCGCCCGCAGCAGTTGCCGTCCCAGACGGCGGGAGGCGGTGCGCAACGCCGGTGACGGGGTCCTGGCGGCGAACTCGCGGTCCAGCAGCTCAAGTTGCTCGGTGCTGGACTCCCCTCGGCGGCCCGTACCGCCGAAGGCGGCGCACGCCGCGGCCGTGAACGCGGCGCTCACCGCGCCGGTCGTCGCCAGCCGTCCTTGCAGGAACTCCTCCAGCGCGGCCAGGTCGTCCACGCCGTCCAGGGCCGCCGCCGCTTCCAGACCGCCGGAATGCGCGTGCCCGCCGGAGGGGAAGCGCCCGTCGGCGAGCAGCAGCAGCGCCGGCGGCGTCGGCTGCGGCTGATTGGCGTCCTGGGCGTTCATCGAGGCGCGTCGATGTCGTCGGGTCAGAAGAGGAAGTAGCGCTGTGCCATGGGCACTTCGGCCGCGGGTTCGTGCTCGATCAGCTCCCCGTCGACCCGCACGGCGTACGTGTCGGCGTCGACCTCGATGCGCGGAGTGGCCGTGTTCTCCGGAAGGTCCCGCTTGCCGCGGCCGCGTACGTTCTCCACGGCGACGAGCCGCCGCCGCAGCCCCAGGCGGTCCGCGAGGCCGTCCTCGACGGCCGCCGGTGCGACGAAGGCGACGCCGCTCGCGGCGGCGGCCGGGCTGCCCACGTTGTAGCCCATCCGGTTCAGCACCGGCTGGGGCGTGGGAATCGACGCGTTCGGGTCGCCGAGGGCGGCGCTCGCGGCCATCCCGGCCTTGAACACGACCGTGGGCCGCACCCCGAACAGGGCGGGCTGCCACAGCACCAGGTCGGCCAGCTTCCCGGGCTCGACGGAACCGATCTCGCGTTCCAGGCCGTGCGCCACCGCCGGGCAGATCGTGTACTTGGCGACGTAGCGGCGGGCCCGGTGGTTGTCGGCCCCGCTGTCGCCGGGCAGTGAACCGCGCAACTCCTTCATCCGGTGGGCGGTCTGCCACGTCCGCGTCACGACCTCCGCGACCCGGCCCATCGCCTGAGCGTCCGAGGACATGATCGAGAGCGCTCCGAGGTCGTGCAGCACGTCCTCGGTGGCGATGGTCGTGGGCCGTACCCGGCTCTCGGCGAAGGCGAGGTCGTTGGGCACCTGCGCGTTGAGGTGGTGGGCCACCATGACCATGTCCAGCGCCTCGGCCACCGTGTTGACGGTGAACGGGCGGGTCGGATTGGTCGACGCGGGCAGCACGTTCGGCTCACCGGCGATGCGGATGATGTCCGGTGCGTGGCCGCCGCCCGCGCCCTCGGTGTGGTACGCGTGGAACGTCCGGCCGCCCACGGCGGCGAGCAGATCCTCCACGAAACCCGCCTCGTTGAGGGTGTCGCTGTGGATCGCGACCTGAACTCCGGCCCGGTCGGCGACGGTCAGCGCGGCGTCGATCGCGGCCGGGGTGGCGCCCCAGTCCTCGTGCACCTTGAACCCGCCCGCCCCGCCGCGCAGTTGCTCCCACAGCGCCTCGGGGGACACGGTGTTGCCGCGGGCCAGGAACAGCACGTTGAGCGGCCAGGGCTCGCAGGCCTCCAGCATCCGCCGCAGCCACCAGGCGCCCGGCGTGGCCAGGGTCGCCTTCGAGCCCTCGGTGGGTCCGGTCCCGCCGCCGACGAACGTGGTGGTGCCCGCCGCGAGGGCCTCCTCGAACATGGCCGGGCCGACGAAGTGCACATGGGTGTCGATCGTGCCCGCCGTCAGGATCAGCCCGTTGCCGGCCGCGATCTCCGTGGAGGGGCCGATGACGAGGCCGGGGTGGACCCCGTCCATGGTCTCGGGGTTGCCCGCCTTGCCCAGCGCCACGATCCTGCCGTCCCGCACGCCGACGTCGGCCTTGACCACTCCCCAGTGGTCCAGGACCACCGCGCCGGTGATGACCAGGTCCGGTGTTCCCTCGCCGCGGGTGGCCCGCGACTGGCCCATGGACTCCCGGATGGATTTGCCACCGCCGAAGACGGCCTCGTCTCCGCCGCCGCAGAGATCCCGCTCGACCTCGATGAACAGGTTGGTGTCGGCCAGGCGGACCCGGTCCCCGGTGGTCGGGCCGAACGATGCCTCGTACTCGCGCCGGCTGATCTCAGCCATCGAGTTCACCTCCGCACAGACCGCGCAGTCCGGCCACGATCCGCCGCCCCCCGATCGGGACCAGCTCCACCTCCTCCACGGCCCCGGGCTCGAAACGCACCGAGCCGCCCGAGAGCACGTTGAGCCGCCGCCCCCACGCGGCCTCGCGGTCGAACTCCAGCGCGGCGTTGACCTCCGCGAAATGGAAGTGCGAACCGACCTGGACGGGACGGTCGCCGGTGTTCTCCACCCGCAGCCGGGTGACCTCCTTGCCTGCGTTGATCACGACCGGGTCGTCGCCGTAGAGCACTTCGCCCGGGATCAGGGGCTCGTCGGCCTCCGGATGTCCCCCCGTGTAGTGCCGCCGGGCCGCCTGCCGCGACCCGGTTCCGCCCCGCCGTGGCAGGCTGGGGCTGCCGACGCCGCTGGACGGGTGCAGCACCGAGCCGTGCTGGTCCTGCCGGCCGGGGTCGTCGCTGGGATGCTCGTCGCTCCTCATGATCATGAGATCGGCCCCGTCACCGTGATCAGATTCGTGCCGTCGGGGAAGGTCGCCTCGACCTGCACCTGTCCCAGCATCTCCGGCACCCCCTCCATCACGTCGTCGCGACCAAGCACGGCCCGTCCGGACTCCATGAGCTCGGTGACCGTACGGCCGTCGCGCGCACCCTCCAGCAGGAACGACGTGATCACCGCGGTGGCCTCCGGCAGATTCAGCTTCAGGCCCCGCTCCTTGCGCTCCAGGGCCAGCTTCGCCGCCGTGTAGATCATCAGGCGCTCACGCTCGTGCAACGTCAGAAGCATCGGCCGCCTCCACGGGGTGAGAGGAAGAACCACGCTCTTGCAGTTAAGCCCAAACGTGCCACCGTCGCAGAGCGAGAGCTCACACCGCGTGACGCTCAGCGGGCCCTTCCGACAGGCCGGACCTCCTCCGCGCGTACGCCACCGGTCCTGGCGTGCGCCAGGACCGCCCGCCGCGACTGGCCGTCCAGGGGCAGGTGGAAGGCCTGGAGCGAATGGCGTGCTCCACCCGTGTCGAAGCGGTCGACGACCTTGCCCAACGGGTTCCGCAGCCGCCCGTCCGGCATGAGGACGCCGGCCGGCTGGGAGAAACGGGCCCGCTGGCCGGCGTCGAAGTCCACCCAGCTCGCACCGGCGTGGCGCACCAGCACCTCACCCACGTACGCCCCGAGGCCGAGCAGCGGCCCCCGTACGCGCTCGCGCGACGCGCCGCTCTTGCGCATGCCGTCGATCAGGAAGTCGACGATCCGCAGACTCGCCACGGAGTAGTCCAGGGGCAGCCGGCTGCGCTCCGTGAGACGGGCGACCAGGACGGCCGCGCGCCGGGGCATCCCTTCCGCGCACGGATTGATCTCGTCGGCCTCGGCCATGGAACTTCCACCCTTCGCTTGCCAGAGGGCCTTGACGGGCCCCTGATCAGCAAGCGGATTCAGCCGCCGGAACGTCACGCCCCGCCGGTGCGCGGGCGGGGCCTCGGTCAGGTCTCCCCGCCCGGCCCCAGTGACCGCTGCCTGACCCGGTCCAGATGCCGGGCGAAGACCTCCCGGGCCTGAGGGGTCAGGGTGCGCAGGGCCACCAGGGCGGTGATCACCACGTCGCACAGTTCCGCCTCGACGTCGTCCCAGGTGTGGGTGGTGCCCTTGCGCGGGTTCTGGCCGGTCGCGCCGATCACCGCCTGGGCGACCTCGCCGACCTCCTCCGACAGTTTCAGAACCCGCGGCAGCACCGTCGCCTCCCGGCTCTCGCCGAGGGGGCGGTGCCCGTCCAGCCAGGCCCACAGGTCGTCGACGGCGGACCAGAGATCCTCGGGCGGTGCCGGCGCGGAGCCGGGGTGCTGATCGCTCATGCGGCGCAGCCTGCCACGAGCCGCCCGTCCGGCTCCGCGGAAAGCGCCTCCCGCCGGTCCTCGCCACTCCGCGAAAGCGGCTCCCGCCGCTCCTCGCTGTTCCTCGCTACTCCTCGAAGAGAGCCTCCTGCTCGCCCTCCTTCTCCTGGCGCAGCCGCCGGACGCGGGCGCCGAGGACCAGGGACGTCGCCGCGGCCACCGTCGCGAACGCCGCGGGGACCATCCAGCCGCGGTTGACGGCGTGCCCGAGGGCGTGGTCCACGGAGAGCCGGCCGGGGCCCGTGATCGCCAGGCCTGCGGAGGTCAGGCCCAGCGAGGCCGCGTACTCGTAGCCGCCGCTCTGGGCGAAGAAGCCGCTGGGCGCGTGCACCGCCGCCGCCCCCGCCATCGCGCCGGCCGCCGCCGCGCCCGCCGCCGGGGTCGCCAGGCCCATGGCGAGGAGCAGGCCGCCGCCGGCCTCCGACAGCCCGGCCGCCATCGCGCTCGCCTTCCCGGGCCGGTAGCCCACGGACTCCATGAACCGGCCGGTCCCCTCGATCCCGCCCCCGCCGAACCAGCCCAGCAGCTTCTGCGCTCCGTGCGCTGCCAGCACGCCGCCGGTACCCAGCCGGAGCAGCAGCAGGCCAAGATCGCGTCGGTCGTAACAGGTCACGGTGACTCCCAGGCGGACGGCGGAGGATCAGCGGCTTCGGACCGCTTCCGGGTCTCCACCGTCGCACCGCCCACACTCCACCGGCCCGTCCTGGGCGCCGTCCGGGTGGCGGGGTCCCCGGGACCGGTGTGACGCTGCCGACATGACGATTCAGACCGCCAGACTGAGCGACCCGGCCGTCCGTGCCTTCGTCACCGCCGTCAACGCCCACGACCGCGAGGGCTTCATGCAACTGCTCGCGCCCGGCGCGACCATGGCGGACGACGGGGCCGACCGCGACCTCGCGGAGTGGATCGAGGAGGAGATCTTCTCCACGCACGGCCACATGGACGTCGACAACGAGTCCGCCGGCGGCCGCGCCCTCCTCGCCCGCTACCGCAACGACACCTGGGGCGAGATGCGCACCCGGTGGTCGTTCACCATCACCGACGACGGCCGGATCTCCCGGTTCGAGACCGGCCAGGCATAGCCCACCGACACAGGCCCCGTACCGGGCCTTGCCCTCGCGTGCGCTCCAACTCGTAGCGTCCCAGGGCATGGAGACCACCACCTTCGCAAGGACACTGGGACACGGCGGGATCGAGGTCAGCGCACTCGGCTTCGGGTGCTGGGCGATCGGCGGGGAGTGGCGGTCGGCGGACGGGCAGCCGCTCGGCTGGGGCAGGGTGGACGACGAGGAGTCCGTACGGGCGATCCGGCGCGCTCTCGATCTCGGCGTCACCTTCTTCGACACCGCTGATGTCTACGGCTGCGGGCACAGCGAGCGGGTGCTCGGGCGGGCCCTGGGCAAGCGGCGGGACGAGGTCGTCGTCGCCACCAAGTGGGGCAACCTGTTCGACGAGCGCACCCGCACCGCCGACGGCCAGGACGCCACCCCCGAGCACGCGCGCCGCGCCCTCACCGCGTCCCTCGCCCGCCTCGGCACCGACCACGTCGACCTCTACCAGCTGCACATCTCCGACGCACGGCCCGGCGACGCGGCCGCCCTGCGGGACGCCTGCGAGGACTTCGTGGCCGAGGGGCTGATCAGGGCCTACGCCTGGAGCACGGACGACCCCGCCCGCGCGGCCGTCTTCGCCGAGGGCGAGCACTGCACGGCGGTGCAGCACGCGCTGAACGTGCTCCAGGACGCGCCCGGGATGCTCGCGCTGTGCGAGGAGCGGGGCCTCGCGAGCGTGAACCGCAGCCCGCTGGCCATGGGACTGCTCACCGGCAAGCACGCCGGGCGCGCGCCCCTGGAGGCGGGGGACATCCGCAGCCGGCCGCCCGCCTGGCTGAAGGGCTTCGGCGACGGCTCCGGCGCCGACCCGGAGTGGCTGGCCCGCACCGAGGCGCTGCGCGAGGTCCTGACCAGCGGCGGCCGTACGCTCGCCCAGGGCGCCCTGGCCTGGCTGTGGGCGCGCAGCGGGCGGACGGTTCCCATCCCCGGCTTCCGCTCGGTCGCCCAGGCCGAGGAGAACGCGGGCGCCCTCGCCAAGGGCCCGCTGACCGCCGCCCACCTGGCCGAGACCGACCGCATCCTGGGGCGCTGAGGAGCCGCGGGCCGGGGACGGAGGGGCGCGGGCGTCGAGCGGGCCGGGGGGCGTGGGCCTCGCGCGGGCCGGGGCCGAGGGGCGGGGCGTGGGCGCGGCGCGGGCCGGGGCGCGATTCGGCGGGGCATTCGGCGACTCGTCCTTTGGTGATCTTTTGATCAGACTTTGAGGACATGTCGCGCACGGGCTCAGGCTCGCTCTGTACGGTCCCGGGGTGCGTGTTTCCTCTCGGTCCCCCCACGGCCCGTCCCGGCGTTCCCTGCTCACCCTCGCCACGGCCGCCCCGCTGGCAGCCGTGACCGCCGCCGGCCCGGTCGCGGCCGCCGCCCCCGCCCGCGCCGCCACCGTGATCGGCGGCGAGCGGCTGGCCCATACGAAAGTGCAGGTGAGCGGCGCCACCGGCCTGCCAGGCGGGCTCACCGCCCGTGCCTGGCTCCTCGCCGACGGGGAGACGGGGCACGTGCTCGCCGCGTACCGCGCGCACCAGCCCCTCGCGCCCGCCTCGACGCTGAAGATGCTGTTCGCGGACACGGTGCTGAGGAAGTTCCACCGCGCCGAGCGGCACACCGTCACCGAGGCCGAGCTGGCCGACATCCCCGGCGGCTCAAGCCTCGTCGGGATCCAGGCCGGGACCACCTACACGGTGGAGCAGTTGTGGCAGGGCGTGTTCCTGCGCTCGGGCAACGACGCCGTGCACGTGCTCGCGCACATGAACGGCGGGGTGGCGAAGACGGTCGCCGAGATGCAGGCCAGGGCCCAGGACCTCCAGGCCCTGGACACCCACGTGGTCAGCCCGGACGGTTTCGACCACCCCGGTCAGCTGTCCTCGGCGTACGACCTGACGCTGATCGCCCGGCACGGACTGCGCAACGCCGACTTCCGCGGCTACTGCGGCACGCACGCCGCCGACTTTCCGGCTGGCCGGAGCAAGACGTTCCAGATCCAGAACACCGACCGCCTGCTGACCGGAGCGTGGGGCCTGAAGGCGTACCACGGCCTGATCGGGGTGAAGAACGGCTACACCAGCGACGCCGGCAACACCTTCACCGGCGCGGCCGTACGCGGCGGCCGCACCCTGCTGGCCACGGTGCTGAACCCCGCGGCCGGCAGCAACGCCGTCTACGAGGAGACCGCCGCCCTGCTCGACTGGGGCTTCGGGAAGGGCAGTTCCGCGCGGCCCGTCGGCACGCTGGTCGAGCCGCTGAGCGAGGGCGGGAAGAAGGCGGACGCGGACACCCCGCCCGTGAAGCAGGCGGCACCGGCCGCCGCCGGACCGCCGGGCGCGGCGGCGGACGGCGGGCCCTCGGCCTGGCGGCTGCTGGAAGGCGCGGGCGGTACGGTCGCGCTGCTGACCGGCGGCGTGTGGGCGCTGCGCCGGCGCCGGGCCGCGTCCGCCGAGTCCGGGGGGCGCCACCGGCGCTGAGCCGCCCGCGCGGCAGGCGTTCCACGCACCGGCGCGCATCCGTTGGTGAGGATCGCCCGCCCGCGGCCCGGGTCGGCGTCCGTCCCGGGCCGTTCGGGCCCGTTCCGGGCGGCTCAGCCCCGCCCCACGTACGGCATCGTCGTCGCCAGCACCGTCGCGAACTGCACGTTCGCCTCCAGCGGCAGCTCCGCCATGTGCCGCACGGTGCGCGCCACGTCGGCCACGTCCATCACGGCTTCCGGGACCACCTCCCCGTTGGCCTGGAGGACGCCCGATTCCATCCGGGCCGTCATGTCGGTGGCCGCGTTGCCGATGTCGATCTGCCCGACCGCGATCCGGTACGGCCGGCCGTCCAGGGACAGCGCCTTGGTCAGGCCGGTCAGAGCATGCTTGGTGGCGGTGTAGGGCGCCGAGTGGGGCCGGGGCGTGTGCGCCGAGATCGAGCCGTTGTTGATGATCCGGCCGCCCTGCGGGTCCTGCTCCTTCATCCGCCGGTACGCCGCCTGGGCGCACAGGAAGGCCCCGTTGAGGTTGGTGTCCACCACGTGCCGCCACGCCTCGTAGGACAGCTCCTCCACCGGTACGCCGCCCGGCCCGAAGGTGCCCGCGTTGTTGAACAGCAGGTCGACCCGTCCGAACCGGTCGACGGTGGCGGCGAACAGCGCTGCCACGTCGTCCGGCCGGGCCACGTCGGTGCGCACGGCGAGGGAGGCGGCCCCCGGGGCGAGCGCCGCCGTCTCCTCCAGCGTCTCGGGGCGGCGCCCCGCCAGGGCCACGGACCAGCCCGCGCGCAGCAGTTCCACGGCGACGGCCCGCCCGATGCCCGAGCCGGCTCCGGTCACCACCGCGATCTTCGATTGCCTGTCGGTCATGGCACCGGAGCGTACGAGGACGGTCCGCCAAGCGGAATCCACTGTCCGCCATACGGATGCCGGCGAGGGCCGCGGAGGCCTCCGGAAGCTCGCCGGTGTCGCGGGGCTCAGGCGAGCGCGGCCTCCCGGGCCCGCCCGGCGTCCGGTCCGTCCGCCTCTCCGGGATAGCGCACGCCGATCCGCTCCCGCACCGCGTCCAGCGTCCGCATCACCGCCAGGGTGCCCTCCAGCGGCACGAGCGGGGACTCCGTCTCGCCCGCGCGCAGGGCCCGCATCACCTCCCGCGCCTCGTGCCGCAGGGTGGTGCGCGGACCGTCGGCCGGGGCCGCGGTGAACTCCTCCGGGTCACGGCCGTGCCGGCGCAGCACGAAACGGTCGGGGTGGAAGAAGCCGGAGGGCACGTCGATCCGGCCCTTGGACCCGGTGACCGAGGCGCAGGTGGCCGTGGATCCCGTGATGGAGCAGTGCAGTTGGGCCAGCGCGCCCCCGTCCCAGGAGAGCAGCGCGCCGGTCTGGAGGTCGACGCCCTCCGCGGAGAGCACCGCCCTGGCCGTCACGTCCGACGGCTCGCCGAGCAGCAACTGGGCGAACGAAACCGGGTAGACGCCGAGATCGAGCAGCGCCCCGCCGCCCAGGTGCGGGTCGCGCAGCCGGTGCGAGGGCGGGAAGGGACCGGCGAGCCCGAAGTCGGCCTGAACGGTGCGTACTTCGCCGATCGCGCCGTCGTCGACCAGTGCCTTCAGGCGCCGTATCAGTGGATTGCAGTACATCCACATGGCCTCCATCAGGAACCGGTCGTGCTCACGGGCGAGCGCGACGAGTTCCCCCGCCTGCCGCAGGTTCAGCGTGAACGGCTTCTCGCACAGCACGTTCCGACCGGCCTCCAGGCACAGGCCGGCGGCCGCCCGGTGGGCCGTGTGCGGGGCGGCGACGTAGACGACGTCGACGTCCGGGTCCCGGGCGAGCGACTCCCAGTCGCCGTACGCCCGCGGGATCCCGAACCGTTCCGCGAACGCATTCGCGGACTCCTCGGTGCGCGAGGCCACCGCCACGACCTCGGCGTCCGGCAGGTCCACCAGGTCCGCGGTGAACGCGGCCGCGATCTGGCCGGTCGCCAGAACACCCCAGCGCACCGTCTGTTCCGCCACCCCGGACACTTCCGACATCCCGGACCTCACCCTCGCTCGCGCGTTCCTCGGCACGGTGTACGAGCTGAGAGCATAGGCGGCGGATCAGCCGGGGAGGCCCGGAGAGGGCCGAAGAAGGCCACGAGAGGGCCGGGAGAGGAAGGGACACACATGTCGGAGGGTGGGGCGCCCGCACCGCACGCGCCGCGGACGGCCGTACCGGAACGGGGACTCGCCGGACCACCGGCGCGCTCGGCCCGCCGCGCCGGACTGCTGGTGACCCTGATTCTCGGCGGGCTCACCGCGACGCCTCCGCTCGCGATGGACATGTACCTCCCCTCCCTGCCGGAGGTCACCCGGTCCCTGCACGCCCCGGCCGCGACCGTCCAGCTCACACTGACCGCCTGCCTGGCCGGCATGGCGCTCGGGCAGATGGTGGTCGGCCCGATGAGCGACCGGTGGGGGCGCCGCCGCCCGCTGCTGACGGGGCTCGCCGTCTACGTCCTCGCCACCGCGCTGTGCGCGTTCGCCCCGAACGTCGAGACGCTGGTCGCCTTCCGGCTGGCCCAGGGCCTGTCGGGCGCGGCCGGCATCGTGATCGCCCGTGCGGTCGTGCGGGACCTGTACGACGGCGTGGCCATGGCCCGCTTCTTCTCCACCCTGATGCTGATATCCGGCGTCGCCCCGATCGTGGCCCCGCTGATCGGCGGGCAGATCCTGCGGGTGACTGACTGGCGCGGCGTGTTCGTCGTCCTCACGGTGGTCGGGGCGCTGCTGGCCGTGGTCGTCTGGACCCGGCTGCCGGAGACCCTGCCGCCCGACCGCCGGCACGGCGGCGGGGTGGGCGAGACGCTCGGCTCGATGCGCCGGCTGCTCGCCGACCGCGCCTTCACCGGATACCTGCTCGCGGGCGGCTTCGCCTTCGCGGCGCTGTTCGCGTACATCGCCGCCTCGCCGTTCGTGATCCAGGAGATCTACGGCGCCTCCCCGCAGACGTACAGCCTGCTGTTCGGGCTCAACTCTGTCGGGCTGGTCATCGTGGGCCAGGTCAACGGCCGGGTGCTCGTCGGCCGGGTCCGCCTCGACCGGGTGCTGGCCGTCGGCCTCGTGGTGATCAACCTGGCCGCGGCCGCCCTGCTGCTGATGGCCCAGGGGGTGTTCGGCGAGGTGGGCCTCGTGCCCGTGGCCGCCGGGCTGTTCGTGCTCATGTCCGCGATGGGCGTCACCCTGCCCAACACCCAGGCGCTCGCACTGATGCGCACCCGCGAGCACGCCGGTTCCGCGTCCGCCCTGCTCGGCACGTCCTCCTTCCTCATCGGCGCGATCGCCTCCCCGCTGGTCGGGATCGCCGGGGAGCACACCGCCGTGCCCATGGCGCTGGTCCAACTGGCGGCCGCGCTGGTGGCGCTGGCCTGCTTCATGGGAATGTGCCGTCCCTGGAGGCCACATGCGGCCGAGAGCATGCAGGAGGAGAGCTGAGCGCACCGAGACTGCGCGGGGACACACCGGAGAGGGCCGGACTCGACCCCGCCGAGCTGCGTCACCTCGTCCGTGAGGTCCACGACCTCACCACCGGGGAGCACCCCTGGGCGGCAGGTGCCGTCGTGCTCGCCGGACGCGGCCCGGTGGTCGCCGTCGCCGAGGCGGCGGGCTGGGCGGTGCGGTACGCGTCCTACGACCCCGCCACCGACCGGGGCGTCGAACTCCCGGCCGACCGGCGGGTGCCGATGACCGTGGACACGCCGTTCGATCTGGCCTCCCTGACCAAGCTGTTCACCGCGGTCGCCGCCGTGCAGCAGATCGAGCGGGGCACGCTGGGCATCGACGCGCGGGTGGGGGCGTACCTGCCGGAGTTCCGGGCCGCCGCCGCACACGGCGTCACCGTACGGCAGTTGCTCACCCACACCTCCGGGCTGCGCCCCGAACTCCCGCTGTACGACTGCCCCGACGCCGCCTCCCGGTCGGCGATGCTGCGCGCCGAGGCCCCGGTGGGCGTGCCCGGCACGTACACCTACTCGGACCTCAACCCGCTGCTGCTCCAGCACGTCCTGGAGCGGATCACCGGCCGCACCCTGGACGTCCTGGTCCGCGACGGGATCACCCGCCCGCTGGGCATGGCGTCCACCCGCTTCGGCCCGTGCCCCGGCGCGGCGGCGACCGAGGACCAGCGGCGGCCGTGGGCCAAGGCGGACCGGGGGATGCTGCGTGGCGAGGTCCACGACGAGAACGCCTGGGCGCTGGGCGGTGTGGCCGGTCACGCGGGCCTGTTCTCGACGGGCCCCGACCTCGCGGTGTTCTGCCGCGCGCTGCTCGCGGGCGGCTCCTACGGCCCCGCCCGGATCCTCGGCCCCGACCTCGTCGACCTGCTCCTCGCCCCACCGGGCCTGGGCTTCGCCGTGGACCAGCCCTGGTTCATGGGCGAACTGGCGGGCCACGGAGCAGCGGGCCACACGGGCTTCACCGGCACGTCCCTGACCCTCGACCGGGCCACGGACACTTTCCTGATCCTCCTGGCCAACACGGTCCACCCCCGCCGCCGCCCATCATCGAGCACCCCCCGCGCGACAGCGGCGACACGCCTGTCACGAGCGGTCCGCGGCACCCGCCGCGCCTGAGGCGGCGAACGCTCCCGGCAGCCTGCCGGGCTCGGCGGGCTGCGGCAGCAGGCCGGGCCTTACAGACGCGAGACCACTACGCGCGGTGGCGGCCCGGCCGGCGTAAGCAGTCGGGGGCTCGTGCCGGGCTCGGGAGGGGTGAGCGGGCCACCGCGCGGCTGGGGGCGACCCGGCCGGTGGAGGCGAGGGGGCGGCGGTGGCCAGCCCGTCCAGCGCACCGACCCTGCTGTCGCAGGCGGTCCGCGGCGTCCGCCGGGCTTGAGGGGGCGAATGCTCCAGGCGGCCTGCCGGGCTCGGCGGGTCAGGGCAGCCGGCCGGGCCTGAGAGACGCGAGGCCCCTGCACGCGGCGGCGGCCCGCGGCCGACGTAGGCGAGGGGGCGCGACGCCCACCCCGTCCAGCGTGCCGGCCCCGCTGTCGCGGGCGGCGTCGGCGGTTCCGGTGGTTCGTCGGACCTGAGAGAATCGGACGGTGAACGACGTTGTACCGCCGTCGGAGACTCTCCGTGCCGCGCTTTCCGGGTTGCTCGACGGGCTGCCGCCCCGGCAGGCCGCGGGCGCCGTGGAGCGGCTGATCGCCAACTACCGGGGGAGCACCCCGACCGACGCGCCGATCCTGCGCGACCGCGCCGACGTGGTCGCGTACGCCGCGTACCGGATGCCGGCCACCTTCGAGGCGGTGCGCTCGGCGCTGGCCGCGTTCGCCGAGGCCGCCCCGGAGTGGACGCCCGCCGGCCACACCGACGTCGGCGGCGGCACCGGCGCCGCCGCCTGGGCCACCGCCGCCACCTGGGACGGCATCCGCCCGGTGACCGTGCTCGACTGGGCCGAGCCCGCGCTCGCCCTCGGCCGGGAGATCGCCGAGGCCGACCCGGCCCTGCGGGACGCCCGCTGGCAGCGCGCCCGGATCGGCGCGGCGCTCACCCTCGACCACACCGACCTCGTCACCGTCTCCTACGTCCTGGGCGAGCTGACCGCGCCCGACCGCGCGGCCGTCGTGGACGCCGCCGCGGCCGCCGCCCGCGCCGTCGTGGTCGTCGAACCCGGCACACCCGACGGGTACGCCCGCGTCATCGAGGCCCGGGACCGCCTGACAGCGGCCGGCTTCCACATCGCCGCGCCCTGCCCGCACAGCGCCGCCTGCCCGATCGTGCCCGGCACCGACTGGTGCCACTTCTCGGCCCGGGTCAGCCGGTCCTCCCTGCATCGGCAGGTCAAGGGCGGCTCCCTCGCCTACGAGGACGAGAAGTTCAGCTACGTCGCCGCCACCCGCTTCCCGGTCACCCCCGCCCCCGCACGCGTCGTCCGCCGCCCCCAGATCCGCAAGGGCCAGGTCCTGCTCAACCTGTGCACGCCGGACGAGGGCCTGAGCCGCGAGACGGTCACCAAACGCCACGGCGATCTGTACAAGGCGGCCCGCGACACGGACTGGGGCGACCCCTGGCCGCCCCCCGACCCGACGCGCTAGGCGACCGGACCCGGCCCGCTGGGAGCGGCGAGACGCACCGTCTCCCCGCCCTGCTACCGTCGGCGCATGCCCGACAAGCCCGCCCCCGACGCCAGCCGCCGCAGCGAGAAGTCCCGCCGCGCGATCTACGCCGCCGCCCTCGCGCTCGTCGCCGAGACCGGGTATCCGAAGACCACGATCGAGGCGATCGCCGCGCGGGCCGGGGTGGGCAAGCAGACGATCTACCGCTGGTGGCCCTCGAAGGCGGACGTCCTCATGGAGGCGTTCTTCGACCTCGGCGAACAGGCGGCGGCCCGGCAGGAGGACGCGCGGGCAGACCGGCAGCCCGACGGGATCCCCGACACCGGCGACCTCGCCGCCGACCTCAAGACCGTCCTGCGCGCCACCGTCGACGCACTCTTCGACCCGGCGTTCGAGGCGCCCGCCCGGGCCCTGGCCGCCGAGGGCCTGGTGAACGACCAGGTCGGCCGGCAGTACGTGGCCAAGCTGCTCCAGCCGCAGCTCGAGCTGTACGTCCACAGGCTCCGCTCGGCCCAGGACACCGGCGCCGTACGCCCCGACATCGATCCGCGCATCGCCCTGGAACTCTTCGTCTCCCCGCTGGCCCAGCGCTGGCTCCAGCGCACCGCGCCCGTCTCCTACGAGTACACCGACACCCTCGTCGACTACGCGCTGCACGGGCTCGCGCCCCGCTGAGCACCGCCCCGGCCACCCCGGTTGCGGGCTCCGGCCCCCCGAGGCGCAGGATGGTGGGACCATGGGACATGCTGTCCACACCAGCGAGGTCAGGGGATAAATGAGCGCGGAGTTCGGCGGTCGTACCGGCCGGGAGGGCAAACTCACCAGGTGGCTGCGCGGACGTCGCCCCAAGGAGACCGCCGGAGACGGCGGCCGTGAGGACCTGCTGCTCGCCGCCGCCACCGCGGGACTGCCCCTCGCGCCCGCCGCGCACCCGGGCACCGGATACGGCTGCTCCTGCGACCGCGTCGGCTGTCCCACCCCTGCCCGGCACCCGGTGTCGTTCGCCTGGCAGACGCAGTCGACCACCGACCGCGCCCAGATCGAGCGCTGGGCCCGGCACCAGCCGCAGGCCAACTTCATCACTGCGACCGGAATGGTGCACGACGTCCTCGACGTGCCCGTGGAGGCCGGCGACGAGGCCCTGGAGCGGCTGCTCGCCGAGGGCGTCGAGGTCGGTCCGGTCGCGGAGAGCGACGACGGCCGCATGCTGTTCTTCACCCTCACCCGCGGCACGCCCGAGGACGAGGACGAGTGGTGGCCCTGCGAGCTGGACTGCCACCCGGAGACCATGGACGAGCATCCGGGCCTGCGCTGGCACTGCCGCGGCTCCTACGTCCTGGTCCCGCCGGCCCGCCTGCCCGGCGACGACGACCAGCAGGTGCGCTGGCTGCGCGGCCCCGAGTACGCCCTCCCGGACCCCCTGAGCCTGCTGGAACCCCTCACCGACGCCTGCGCCCGCCACGCCGCCGGGGCATCGGACCCCCACTCCTCGACCTGGCCCCTGCACCGCTGAACCCCGGGGGAACCCGGCTCCTACCCGCCCTGGGCCGAGGTCAGGCCCTGGACGCGGGCCAGTATCGACACCTGCTGTCCGGCCGCGCCCTTCGGTGGGTCGAGGGCCACTTCGTTGGAGAAGAACTCCATCGTCAGGGACTGCCTGACCTCGCCCGTGGTGAGGGCCTGGACGTCCTTGTTGGGGGTGGGCACGGAGGCGCCCTCGGCGGCGGTCTGCTTCTCGTAGTGGCGGGTGGTGAAGAACACCAGCGCCCCGCCGTCCGCGGTGCGCAGCGCCAGCGGGGCGAAGGCGCCGTCCGTTCTGGGCTGGTCGATGTACTGCCGCGCCAGCCCCGGACGGCTCGCGGCCCTGTCGCGCAGCTCGCGCCAGCCGGTGGTGTGCGGGCCGTCGGCGAAGGTGTCCCCGCCGTTGCTCAGGTACGTCGCGTAGCCCTGGCTCAAGTCACCGGGCACGACAGCCAGTTCGCCACTGCTCTCGGGCAGGGCCTCGGCCAGGCCGTCCTCGTCCTTCCGGAACTCCGGTATGTCCCCGGGGGCCACCAGCGTCAGATACGCCACCCGCCACTCCTCGGTGACGCCGTAGCGCAGGAACACCATCAGCCAGCGCTGGTTCCCGCCCTTGTTGCCCTTGGCGTCGGCGAGGAACCAGCGCGGCCAGCCCGCCTTCTGGGGGATCGTGAACCTGGCGTCCGTCAGCGTCAGCGGTGTGTGCGCGGGGTTGCCCTCCGGGTGGTTGGCACGCCCGGCCTTCAGCCGTGCCCCGTCGATGGCGCCGAGCGCGCCCACCACGAAGCCCGCGTCCAGGGTGCGGTCGTAGGCCTTGTCGGCCGCGTTGTACGCCTCGGTGAACCGATTCAGCGCCTTCGCGGCCTCCGCGGGGGTGGTGGCCGGAAGCACCTCGCGCTCACCGTGCACCACCACGCACCCGCTCGCCGTCAGCGTCAGCGCGGCCGCCGTGACCGTCGCCGTCGCCCAGCGCTCAAGCCTGCGAAGCCTGCGAGGGCCGCGAACCCTGCTCATCAGCCACCGTCACCTTCCTCTTCCCGGAGGCGAACCCTACCGGGGCGAAGAAGAAGGTGAGCGTCGGGACCAAGTACAGCAGCCACACCGTGACCTGAAGCACCGTCGGGTCGGGCTGGAAGTTGAACACGCCCTTCAGCAGCGTGCCGTACCAGCTGTCCGGCGGGATGGCGCCGCTGATGTCGAAGGCCAGGTTGCCAAGCCCCGGGACCCAGCCGGCCTCCTGGAGGTCGTGCAGGCCGTATGCCAGCACACCCGCCGCGACGACGACCAGCATGGCGCCGGTCCAGGTGAAGAACTTGGCGAGGTTGATCCGCAGCGCGCCCCGGTAGAACAGCCAGCCGAGCAGGACGGCCGTGGCCAGGCCGAGGGCGACGCCGATGAGCGGGCGCGGGGTGCCGTCGGAGGCCGCGTGCACCGACGCCCACACGAACAGCGCCGTCTCCAGGCCCTCCCGGCCCACGGCCAGGAACGCGGTGGCGACCAGCGCGCCTGTCCCCATCGCCAGCGCCTGGTCCAGCTTGCCGTGCAGCTCGGACTTCAAGTGCCGGGCGGTGCGCCGCATCCAGAAGACCATCCAGGTCACCAGGGCGACGGCGAGGACCGACAGGCCGCCGCCGAGCGCCTCCTTCGCCTGGAACGTCAGCTCCTGGGAGCCGAATTCGAGGACGCAGCCGAAGCCCATGGCGATGGCGACCGCGATGCCGATACCGGTCCAGATCGGCTTCAGGGCGTCCCTGCGGCCGGTCTTGACCAGATAGGCGATGAGGATGCACACGACGAGGCTGGCTTCCAGCCCCTCGCGCAGGCCGATCAGATAGTTGGAGAACACGGGTCACGCCTCCTCGGACAGCAGGGTGCGGCCCCACCAGTCGTGCGTGTCACGCACGCCGGGCGGGATCGCGAAGACCGCCGAACCCACGTGCTGGATGTACTGGTTGAGCGCGTCCGACGCCGCCAGCCTGCGCTGGAGCGGGATGAACCCGTGGCGCGGGTCGCGCTGGTAGGCCAGGAAGAACAGTCCGGCGTCCAGGCGGCCGAGGCCGTCGGTGCCGTCGGTGAAGGAGTAGCCGCGGCGCAGGATCGTGATGCCGTCGTTGGAGTCGGGGTGCGCGAGCCGTACGTGCGCGGTGGGCTTCATCGCCTTCAGGAACGGCTCGTCGTGCTCCTTGGGCTTGCCGACCGGCGCGCCCTCGCCCTTGTCCCGGCCGAAGATTTCCTCCTGCTCCTGGAGCGGAGCCCGGTCCCAGGTCTCGATGTTCATCCGGATGCGCCGGGCGACGAGGTACGAACCCCCGTGCATCCAGGCGTCGTTCGCGCCGCCGTCCTGGTCGCCGACCCAGACGTGCTCCGTCAGCCGGCCGGTCTCGGTGCCCGCGATGTTGCGGGTGCCGTCCTTGAACCCGAAGAGGTTGCGCGGGGTGTGGGCGTCCGGGGTGGTGGAGGAGGTCTTGCCGAAGCCGAGCTGGGACCAGCGGACGGCGACCTTGCCGAAGCCGATGCGGGCCAGGTTGCGGATCGCGTGCACGGCGACCTGCGGGTCGTCCGCGCAGGCCTGGATGCACAGGTCGCCGCCGGTGCGGGAGCGGTCCAGGTTGTCGCCGGGGAACTTGGGCAGGTCCACCAGGGCGGCCGGCCGCTTGTCCCGCAGCCCGAACCTGTCGAACAGCGACGGCCCGAAGCCGATGGTCAGCGTCAGCCGCGAGGGGTTGAGGCCCAGCGCCTCGCCGGTGTCGTCGGGCGGCGCCTCGGGGAGTCCGCCGTACGCGCCCTCGCCGACCTCCTTGCCGGCGGTCATCCGGCGTGCGGCGGCCGTCCAGTCCTTCAGCAGCCGTACGAACTCGGCGCGGTCGTCGGTCTTCACGTCGAACGCGGCGAAGTGCAGCCGGTCCTGCACGGCCGTGGCGATGCCGGCCTGGTGGGCGCCGTGGAACTCCACCGCGCCGCCCGCTTCCGCGCCGACCGGGTCCAGGTCGGAGCCGGCCTTGGTCATCGCCACCGCGCCGCCGGCCGCGACGGCGCCGAGCGCGATCCCCGCCCCGCCCCAGCCGATCACGGCGCGGCGGGACGGAGTGCTGCCCTGGGTATCGGTCATCTCCAGCCTCTGCTTCACTACTTCACGACGGCCGCGGCGAGCTTGGACAGCGGCTCGGCGAGCGCGTTCACCGCGTCCGAGAGCTCCTTGCGGTCGTCCTTGCCGACCTTGTCGTAGGAGACGAACTCGTACGACGTCTTGTCCTTGCGGTACTTGTCGAGAAGCGTCTCGAGCGCGGCGAACTGCTTGTCGAGCTCCTTGGCCAGCGCCGGGTCGTTCTTCGAGGCGACCGGCCTGAGGAGTTCGTACGCCTTCTGCGCGCCCTCGACGTTGCCCTTGAAGTCGACCAGGTCGGTGTGGGCGTAGCGGTCCTCCTCGCCGGTGACCTTGCCCTGGGCGACCTCGTCGAGGAGTTCCTTGGCGCCGTTGGCCATGGAGGTCGGGGTGATCTCGGCGGTGCCCACCCGCTGCTGCCAGTCCTTGAGGTCGGTGAGGAGCTGGTCGGCGAGCGTCTTCTCCTCGGCGCCGATCTTTCCGTCCTTCCACAGCGACTTCTCCAGGCGGTGCCAGCCGGTCCACTTCTGGCCGTCCTCCAGGCCGTCCTCGCGGACGTCGACCTTGGGGTCGATGTCGCCGAAGGACTCCGCGACCGGCTCCGTGCGCTCCCAGCCGAGGCGGGAGATCGCGTACGCCTTCTTGGCGGCCGGCACGTCGCCGGCCTTGATCGCCTTCACGAAGGCCTCGACGCGGGGCAGGGTCTCGTCGGCCTGGTCCTGGGCGTACTGGCGGTAGTCGGCGACGGCCGTGTCCAGCTTCGGGTCGCGCTTGGCGACCGCGCCGCCGGTCGCCTTGACCTCCTGGCGGATGCCCTTGCCCTTCATGCCCGGCTTGCAGGCGATGAGGTAGTCGCCGGCCTTCACCTCTGCGGTGATCTTCTGCTTGATGCCGGGGCCGATGTTCTCGCGCTCGGCGACGATCCGGTCGTCCGGGAAGAGGAGGTAGACCTCGGTGACCTTCGAGCCCTTGTTCTCGATGGCGAGCTCGACGTGCCCGGCCGGGAACTCCTTCTTCGAGACCTCGCAGGAGTCGTCCTTCGCGGTCACGTCGACCACCCGGTCGGTGTCCTGGGCACCGCTCTTCTGCGTACAGGCCGTCACGGCGGTCAGCGCGACCGCTGCCGCGGCGGTGATGACGGAGAAGCGGACGGCTCGCACGAGGGCTCCCGGAAGTGGCTGGAAGGTGACCTGACACCCCACAACCCTTGGTGAGGCTTGCCTAACTTAACCGAGGCTTACCTGGTTCCTACCCGTGCGGACCGTGATTCCTGTCTCATGATCCGCGTACGGGAACGAACTGATCGCGAATGCGCCAAGAACGGGCAAAGGGGAGGTCAAGGCAGAGTCAAGGGGTCCTTCTGGGGGTCACCAGGACCGCACCCGTACGCGGATGCGGCAGCACCTCGACCTGCTGGTCGTAGACCCGTGAGAGCAGCGCCTCGGAGAAGACCTCGGCGGGCGGGCCGTCGGCCACGACACGACCGGCGCACAGGATCGCGACCCGGTGCGCGTACGCGGCGGCCAGTCCCAGGTCGTGCAGCACCACGACGACCGCGTCCCCGGCGTGCGCCCTTTCCCGGCACAGCCGCAGCACCATCTCCTGGTGCTTCAGGTCGAGCGCGGCGGTCGGCTCGTCGAGCAGCAGCAGCGGTGCCCGCTGGGCCAGCACCCGGGCGAGCGCGACCCGGGCCCGCTCACCGCCGCTGAGCGCCGGGAACGGGCGCGCGGCGAACGCGGTCACCTCGGTGGCGGCCATCGCCTCGGCCACGATCCGCTCGTCCTCGTCCGGGGACGCCGAGGACGCGTGCGGGGCACGGCCCATCCGTACGACCTCCTCGACGGCGAAGGGGAAGGAGAGCGCCGCCGACTGCGGCAGCACGGCGCGGCGCAGCGCGAGTTCGGGCGCGGACCACTCGTGGGCCGGGCGGCCGTGCACGCGTACCACGCCCCCCGTGGGCGGGAGATCGGCGGCGAGCGCGGCCAACAGGGTCGACTTTCCGGCGCCGTTGGGGCCGACCAGGGCCAGCACCTCCCCGGCGCGGACCGCGACGTCGACGCCGTCGAGCACCTCGCGGGCGCCGCGGCGCACTCGCAGCGCCTCCGTCTCGGCGAGCACGTCGCCCGGACCGGCCGGGGCGGGGGGAACCGGTCGGATCCTCGGCAGTCTCATGCCCAGCCTCCTTGCCTGCGGCGGGTACGGCGCAGCAGCCAGAAGAAGAACGGGCTGCCGACCAGTGCGGTGAGCACGCCGAGCGGAAGCTCGGCGGGTGCGGCGACGGTGCGGGCGGCCAGATCCGCGCCGAGCAGGACGAGCGCGCCGAGCAGGGCGCTGCCCGGCACCAGGAAGCGGTGCCCGGGCCCGGCCGCCATCCGCAGCAGATGCGGTACGACCAGACCGACGAAGCCGATGATTCCGGCGACGCTGACGGCCGCCGCGGTCAGCAGGGCGATGACCAGCACCAGCACGACGCGCAACCGCTCCACGTCCACGCCCAGGTGCCGGGCCGGACCCTCGCCGAGCGAGAGCAGGTCCAGGCGGCGCGCGTACAGCGGCGCGACGCCCAGTCCGAGCACCGCGCACGGCAGGACGGCCATGACCTTCGGCCAGGTGGCCTGGGAGAGCGAGCCGAGCTGCCAGAAGGCGATCTGGTTGACCGCGGCGGAGTCGGCGAAGAACAGGAACAGGCCGATCAGCGCGCCCGCGAAGGCGTTCACCGCGATCCCGGTGAGGATCAGCGTCACCACCTCCGTCCGGCCGCCCGAGCGCGCCATCGCGTACACCAGCAGGACCGTGCCGAGGCCCGCCGCGAAGGCGGCCACCGAAACCGTCCAGGTGCCGAGGAAGTCGAGCCCGAGGGCGATCGCGGCGACCGCGCCGACCGCCGCGCCCGAGGAGACCCCGATGACGCCCGGCTCGGCCAGCGGATTGCCGAACACGCCCTGCATCAGCGCGCCCGCGCAGCCCAGTGAGGCGCCCACGAGCAGGGCCAGCACGATGCGCGGGAAGCGCACGTTCCACAGCACCGACTCCGCGACCCGGTCGAGACCGCCGCCGCCGAGGCCGATCCGGTGCAGCACGGAGGAGAGCACCTCGCCGGTCGGGATCGGGTACGCGCCGGTCCCGGCGGCGACCGGCACCAGCACGAGCAGGCCGAGCACCAGACCACCCGTCAGGAACCAGGCCGTGCCGCGCCGCTTCCGCCCGGCGGGGGCGGGCGGCGCCTGGAGAGGGCGTACGGGTTTGTCGTCCAGTGCCGTCACCGGGCACCGCCCGCGTAGAGCTGGTCGACGATCGAGCGCAACACCTGGTCCGTGCGCGGGCCGTAGTTGAGCAGCACGCCGTCCTCGACGGACACGACCCGGCGCTCCATGCCCGCCGGTGTCTGGGCGATACCGGGGATCTTCACCAGCCCGTCGAGGCCGCCGACGGATTCGAGGCCCTTGCTCATCACCAGGATCGCGTCCGGAGCCGCCTTCGCCAGCGCCTCGGTGGTGATGGCGGTGAAGTCCTTCGTCAGCCCCGAGTCGGCGCCCGCGTCGATCCCGCCGCCCGCCTCGATGAGCGAGGCCGCGCCGGACCCGGCGCCGCCGATCAGATAGACCGAGGCCGAGCCGCGCAGGTACAGGAAGGCGACGCGGGGATGGTCGGCGTGCGCCGGGATCGCCTCGCGCACGGCGTCGATCCGGTCCTGGGAGCGCCTGGTCAGCTCCTGGCCCGCGGCCGGTACGCCGAGCGCGCCGGCGACCGCCTGGATGCGCGCCCCCACGTCGGCGAGGCCGGCGGCCGGCTTCACCACGAGCACGGGGACGCCCGCGGCGCGGATCTGGTCCATGGCCTCCACCGGCCCGCTGGTGGTCTCGGCCAGCACCAGGTCCGGGGCGAGGGACAGGACGCTCTCGGCGGACACGTCGTGATTGCGGGTCACCACCGGCAGCTCGGCCGCCTGCTGGAAGGTGGCGGTGATGTCACGGGCGACGACCCGGTCGCCGAGCCCCAGCGTGAACACGATCTCGCTGAGACTTCCGGACAACGGGACGATCCGGCGCGCCTTCTTGACGGTCACCTCCTTGCCGTCGGCGGAACGGACCGTGGCGGGCAGCCGGGGCGAGGGTGTGCCGGCCAGGGGTTCGACCCGGTTGTCGACGGCGGCGGCAGCCGTCGTCGCGGCGGATCCCCGGTCCGTGCCGGAGGGTCTTGAGCCGGAACAACCGGTAGCGGTCAGGGTGAGGGCGAGCACGGACACCAGTGCTCCCGCCAGTGTTGTGCGCAAGCGTCGCACGGTTCCGTCCGTTCCTTTCGGGGGGTACTGCCAGCATCTGACCGGCACATCTTAGGTTAGCCTTACCTTCGTTTGCTACCGGTTGTGGATCGGGAGGTTCCCCATGCCCGCGCGCCTTCGCGCTCTGGTCACCGCGTCGTTCACGGCTCTCGCCGTGCTCGCCGCGGCCCTGTCGGCGGTCCTGCTGCCGGCCACCGCCGCCCACGCCGAGAGCCGTACCGTCCAGGGCGGCCGGCTGGACTGGGGCATCAAGTCCTCCTTCCAGAGCTATGTCACCGGGCCGATAGCCAAGGGGAGTTACTTCCTGACCGGCGGTGCCGCGACGGTCGGCGGCAGCACCTTCCGCTTCCACTCGGCGACCGGCTCCTACGACGGCGCCACGGGCGCGTTCCGTGCCTCGTTCTCCGGCGGTGTCCGCTTCGTCGGCCATCAGGCGGCAAGCGGCGGCTACCAGCTCGACCTCACCCTCAGCCGGCCCACCGTGAGCGTCAACGGCTCCGTCGGCACGCTCTACGTGGACGTCGTCAGCAAGGCGAAGGACACCGGGAGCGTCACGACCGCCGCTCAGGTGCCCTTCGCCACCCTCTCCCTCGGCGGGGTCGACATGAGGGGCGGCGGTGACGCCGTCGTCCTCAACAACCTGCCCGCCACGCTCACCCCCCAGGGCGCGCGGTCCTTCGCCGGCTACTACACGGCCGGAACCCCGCTGGACCCGGTGAGCCTCGCGGCGGACGTACGCCCGGCCGCGAAGGCGGCGGCCCCCTCGCTCACGCCCACCCCGTCCAAGTCCGCGCAGAAGAAGGCGGCTTCGCACCGGGCGCTCGTGAACGGCGCCGTCGACTGGGGCGTGCGCCGCACCTTCCGCGAGTACGTCACCGGCGACATCGCCCGCGGCAAGTGGACCCTGACCGGCGGGGCCCAGGACGGCGGCGCCCTCTTCCGCTTCCCCTCCGGCCGGGGCACGTACGACAAGGGCGCACTCGACGCCACCTTCAAGGGCGCCGTCCGCTTCACCGGCGCGCACGGCCTGGACCTGGAACTCAGCGCCGTCCGCGTCACCGTCGCCAAGGGCACGGGCACGCTCTACGCCGACGTGACGAGCGACCGCCTGACCGGCAGGAAGGTCCCGCTGGTCACCTTCGCGGCCAAGGACCTGACCGCCCGCGACGGCCTGGCGAAGGTGACCGAGGCACCGGCCGAGCTGACCGCCCGCGGCGCCGAGGCGTTCGGCGGGATGTACCCGGCGGGCACCGCGATGGACCCGGTGTCCCTGGCCGTCGCCCTCACCGAGGGCGCCGAACTGCCCGCGCTGCCCGACCTGGGCAGCGCGGTCACCGACACCGCCGCGCCCGCCCCCACGACGGCCGCCCCCGACCCCGACCCGTCGGTCGAACCGGTCGCGGCCACCGGCGACGACGGCACCCCGGTCCTGCCGGTCGCACTCGGCGCGGGAGGCGCGCTGGTGCTGGCACTCGGCGGCGCGGCGCTCCTCCGCCGCAGGAACCGCACGGCCGCCGCCGCGTCGGCCACGGGTTCCGGCACCGACGAGGAGCGGTCCGGCGGATCGTGACCCTTCGCGGCCGTCCGGCCCGCTGAGCCAGAGACCCTCACTCCCCACCCCCCCCACGTCCGATTCCCTTTCCCTCTCCCTTTTCCTTCCTTCCGCCGCCCCACCGGTGGACCCCGTCACGAGGAGAACCGCCATGCCCGCCACCGCCACCCGCGCCCGCAGACGGCCGGTGATGTTCGCCGCCGCCGTGGCCACGGCCACCGTGATGGGAGCCGCCGCCCTGGCCACGGCTCCCGGTGCCGCCGCGGCCTCCGTGCCCCTGACCGGCTACGAACTGAGCTGGGGCATCAAGGAGTCGTACCGGAACTACGTCACCGGCCCCTACACCAAGGGCACCTTCACCGCCTCCGACGGCGCCTCGCAGGCCGACGGCAACGGCGTCTTCACCTTCACCGACGGCCAGGGCACCTACGACAGCACCAACCACACGCTGCACCTGGCCTTCAAGGGCACCCTCGTCTCCGAGTCGCCGGTGCACGGGTTCAAGCGGGTGATGAGCGACTTCCAGTACGACAGCGCCACGGGCATCCTCACCGCCGACCTCACCGCCGACGACGGCCCGACCCAGCAGGACGTGCCGTTCGCCGAGGTCGCGGCCCCGACCGGCTCGGACATGAGCGGCCTGGCCACCACCCTCACCACCGAGGCCGGCACCTTCCTCGGCGGCTCCAACTACGCGGGCGCGGCAGGCGATCCGCTGTCGGTGGTGAAGAAGCCGGGCACGACGTCGCCGAGCCCGTCGCCCAGCGAGCCGGAGACCACCTCGCCGGAGCCGACGTCCCCGCCCGCCTCGTCGGCCTCGCCGAGCGAGTCGGAGACCGGCAACCCGTCGACGTCCCCGAAGCCCAGTGACTCGGCCTCCCAGAGCGCCGAGCCCACGGCGTCCACCTCCCCGTCCGCCTCCACCGCGCCCGCCCCCTCCAAGGGCGACATCGCCGACGGCAGGCTGACCTGGGGCGTGAAGGACTCCTTCCGCGGCTATGTCGTGGGCCCGGTGGCCAAGGGCCGGATCACGGCGTCGGGCGGTGCCTCCCAGGCGTCCGGCAACGGTGCCTTCACCTTCGCGGACGCCACCGGCGTCTACGACACCGAGGCCGGCACCCTGTCCGCCGCGTTCAAGGGCTCGGTCAACTTCAAGGGCCACCAGGGCGAGGGCGAGGGCGGCGGCTACGGCCTCGACCTCACCCTCGACAACGTCAGGGCCGGCCTCGACGGCGGATCCGGCAGGCTGACCGCCGATGTCACCAGCCTCGGCGAGAAGTCGCCGAACGTGGTCCTGGCCGACCTGAAGGCCGGCTCCACCGAGCTCAGCGCCAAGAACGACGTCATCACCGTGAACGACGTGACGGCGACGCTGACCGAGGCCGGCGCCAAGGCGTTCGGCGGCTTCTACGACAAGGGCACCGCGCTCGACCCGGTGATCCTGTCCGTCGCCCTCACCAAGGACGCCGAACTTCCCTCCGGCAACGGCACGTCGGGCGGCGGCTCGGGCACGGGCGGCACGGGCACCTCCGGCGGAACGGGCGGTACGGGCGGCACCGGTACGGGTGGTACCGGTTCGACGACCGGCGGCATCGGCTCCACCACCGGCGGCATCGGCGGCAGCATGGCCGCCACCGGCTCCGACGTCCCGGTGGGCGCCCTGGGCGCGGCCGCCGCGGCGACCGTGGCGGCGGGCGCGGGCGTGCTCTACGCCCTGCGCAGGCGCCGCGACACGCAGGCCTGATCCGCGTCGGCGGCGGTGCCGTCCGGTTCGGACGGCACCGCCGCGATGCTTGAATGCCCGGGTGACTGATTACGACGTGCTGCGCGTCTTCTGCGGGCCGCGCGGTGGCTACGGGAACGAACTCGGTGTCGTCCGGGACGGCTCGCGCGTCCCCGACCGGGACGACCGCCAGGAACTGGCCGCCAAACTCGGCTTCAGCGAGACGGTGTTCGTCGACGACCCCGAGCGTGGCGTCATCGACATCTTCACCCCCACCCTGCGCCTGCCGTTCGCGGGCCACCCGTGCGTGGGGGTGGCGTGGCTCCTGGACGTGCCGGAACTGGTCACCCCCGCCGGGACCGTGGGCACCCGCCTGGACGGCGAGTTCACCTGGATCGAGGCCCGACCGGAGTGGGCCCCGCCGTGCACCCTGCGCCAGTACGCCACCGCCGCCGAGGTCGACGACCTGCCCGTACCGCCGCCCGGCGAGCGAAGCGAGATGGGGGTCCCCCCGGACGAAGTCCGGGGGAGGATCTACGCCTGGTCCTGGGAGGACGAGGCCGCCGGCCGCATCCGCGCCCGCGCCTTTCCCGGTCGCGACGATGGCATCGACGAGGACGAGGCGACAGGCGCGGCGGCCCTGCTCCTCACGGCCGAACTGGGCCGTGCCCTGAACATCGTCCAGGGCACGGGCTCACAAATCCTCACGGCCCCCCAGCCGGGCGGCTGGGTCGAGGTCGGCGGCCGGGTGATCCTGGAGCGCTGACGCGCACGGTCCACGCCCCGCCGACCCCGGCCGCGGTCAGGCCGACAGGGGGAACTCCTCGGCCAGGGCGTGGAAGACGGCCGTGTTCAGGGAGAACGCCTTCTTGCACTCGGTCACGATCCGCTGCTTCTCCAGGTCGTCTGCGTTCACGCCGTCCAGGAGTTCGCGGTAACCCCGCTTGAAGGCGGCCGGGTTGGTGATCTCCTCGAAGACGTAGAAACGGACGCCGTCGCCCTTCTTCGTGAAGCCCCACGTCTTCTCCGCCTTGTCGCGGATGATCTGGCCGCCGGAGAGGTCGCCGAGGTAGCGGGTGTAGTGGTGGGCGATGTAACCGGCCGGCCACTGCTCGGCGCACTCGCGCACCCGCTCCGCGTACGCCTCGGTCGCGGGCAGCGCGCTCACCTCCGAGCGCCAGGAGGCGCCGCGCAGATGCTCGAGGTCCCGCTCCAGCGCGGCCAGGCGGAACAGCTCGGGCTGGATGAACGGGCCCGCCGCCGGATCCGACGCCAGCCGTTCGGCTCCGTCCTCCAGTGCCGCGTACACGAACCAGAGCTGCTCGGTGTACCGCGCGTACGCGTCCACGCCGAGCCGGCCGCCGAGCAGATCGCTCATGAAGGTGGAGGTCTCCGCCTCCGTGTGCTGCTCGTGGGAGGCGGTGCGGATGAGTGTCGAGAAGGAGTCCATGTGGCCATCCTCTAAGGTAAGGCTTGCCTAAGTCAATGGCTTTACCGACACCGTGTCGGGAAAACTTTACCCCGAATTCCGGCCAAACGGACATGGGGGACAAGGAAAGGCCCGCCCCCGGAGGGAGCGGGCCGCGGCGGAGGGGAGCGGTACTACGGCAGCGTCAGGATCTCCGCCCCCGAGTCCGTCACCACCAGCGTGTGCTCGAACTGGGCGGTGCGCCTGCGGTCCTTCGTGACGACCGTCCAGCCGTCGTCCCAGACGTCGTACTCGTGGGTGCCCAGCGTCAGCATCGGCTCGATCGTGAAGGTCATCCCGGGCTGGATGAGCGTCGTGGCGTGCGGGCTGTCGTAGTGCGGGACGATCAGCCCCGAGTGGAACGACGTGTTGATGCCGTGGCCGGTGAAGTCCCGGACCACGCCGTAGCCGAACCGCTTGGCGTAGGACTCGATGACGCGGCCGATGATGTTGATCTGCCGTCCGGGGCGGACCGCCTTGATCGCGCGGTTGAGGGCCTCCCGGGTGCGCTCCACCAGCAGGCGGCTCTCCTCGTCCACGTCACCCACGAGATACGTCGCGTTGTTGTCCCCGTGCACCCCGCCGATGTACGCCGTCACGTCCAGGTTGACGATGTCGCCGTCCCGCAGCACGGTCGAGTCCGGGATGCCGTGGCAGATGACCTCGTTGACCGAGGAGCACAGCGACTTGGGGAAGCCGCGGTAGCCGAGCGTGGAGGGGTAGGCGCCGTGGTCGCACATGAACTCGTGCGCCACTCGGTCCAGTTCGTCCGTGGTGACGCCGGGCGCGATGTGCCGGGCCGCCTCCTCCATGGCCTGCGCGGCGATCCGCCCGGCGATCCGCATCGCCTCGACGGTCTCCGGCGTCTGCACCTCCGGCCCGCTGTACGGCTTCGGTGCGGGCCTGCCGACGTACTCGGGGCGGCGGATGTTTCCGGGCACGGAACGGGGCGGGGACAGCTCCCCGGGGACGAGCAGCGACTGGCCAGACATGTCGGCGAGTCTATCCGGGGGCAATGGGGGAACATGTCCGTGGCGAGAGGAGCTGGTCATGGCCCTGTTCAAGAAGCGGACCGCAGGAAAACCGGGCGAGTGGTACTACTGCCTGGAGCACAAGAAGGTCGAGGAGGGGCCCGAGTGCCCCGCCAAGGACCGGTTCGGCCCGTACACCTCCCGCGGGGAGGCCCAGCACGCGATGGACACCGCCCGCGAACGCAACCTCGAGTGGGAGAACGACCCCCGCTGGCACGACGCCCCGACGGGCGGCACCGAGGAGGGCTGAACAGCCCCGAAGGCACCGGTCGCGCGGCCGCGCGCAGGGCGCCGGCCGCGGGATCCGCCCGCATGTGCACCGCGTGCTCGTTCGTCCGCGTGTCGTACGCATCAGCTCCGGCAGGCACAGCGCCGGCACCACACCGACGCCCGGACGCCCCACCATGCGGCGAACGACCCCGAGCGGACCTGCCCGAGCCGAACCGGTTTCCGTTCGCCCCGCTACCAGCGCGGCGGTGGAGGTGCCGTCAGGAGGTCCGTCAGCCGGGACAAGCGGTCGCGGAAGCGGCCGCGGCCGCGCTGGGCCGGCAGCGGGTTCTCCCCGGCCGCCGCACTCACCAGGTGCTGCACGGTGTCCAGGTCCAGCTCGGAGCCGGGCGGCACCGCCAGCGTCTCGTGCGCCATCGCCTCCAGCTCGCCCCCGCCCGAGCCCAGCGCCAGCACCGTCGCTCCGGCCCGCCGGGCCTCGTGCACCCGCTCCAGGAGCGGGGCGGGCTCCTCGGGGGCGACCACGAGCAGCGTCTCGCCGCGCCGGGCCGCCGCGAGCCGTCCCAGGCCCACGGCCAGATGCGCCCGGTCCGAGGGGCGCGGGGCGTGTCGTACCAGCGTCGGGGCCAGCTCCGGGGTGCCCGACCAGGCGGCCTCGTCCACCAGGTGGGCCGCCAGGTGCCAGGGCTCGTCCCGCGGGGTGCCCACGAGCAGCAGCCCGCCCCCGTGCGACACCACGGACCCCCGCAGCACCCCCGCGAACCGCCGGGTGGTCACCAGCCACTCGGTCCCGGCGAGCACCTCGCGCAGCAGCGCGACCCGTACGGCGTCCATACGCGCGCATCCTGCCGCAAACGGGTACGGGCGGGGCGGACTTCGACCGGCGTTCGCCCTTCCGGGGGACCCGGCGCAGGCGGGGCCGCGGACGTAGAGTCGGCCCATGACCTCTAGCGACAGTGCACACAAGGCCCCCGCAAAGGACCCCTGGGACCTCCCCGACGTCTCCGGGCTGGTCGTGGGCGTGCTCGGGGGAACCGGCCCGCAGGGCAAGGGCCTGGCCTACCGGCTCGCCCGGGCCGGCCAGAAGGTGATCATCGGCTCGCGCGCGGCCGAACGGGCCCGGGCGGCGGCCGAGGAGACCGGCCACGGCGTCGAGGGCGCCGACAACGCCGAGACCGCGCGCCGCAGCGACATCGTGATCGTCGCCGTTCCGTGGGAGGGCCACGGCAAGACCCTCGACGCCCTGCGCGAGGAGCTGGCCGGCAAGCTCGTCGTGGACTGCGTCAACCCGCTCGGCTTCGACAAGAAGGGCGCCTACGCGCTCAAGCCGGAGGAGGGCAGCGCCGCCGAGCAGGCCGCCGTCCTGCTGCCGGACTCACGGGTGACGGCGGCCTTCCACCACCTGTCGGCCGTCCTCCTCCAGGACGCCGGGATCGAGCGGATCGACACCGACGTGATGGTCCTCGGCGAGGAGCGCGCCGACGTGGAGATCGTCCAGGCGCTGGCCGGCCGCATCCCCGGCATGCGGGGCGTCTTCGCGGGCCGGCTGCGCAACGCCCACCAGGTGGAGTCGCTGGTCGCGAACCTGATCTCGGTCAACCGCCGCTACAAGGCACACGCGGGGCTCCGGATCACGGACGTATGAGCCGATGGGGGACACTGGTGGCCGTAGCAGTGTCCCCCGACAGGAGCCGACCCCATGCCTCGCCTCGCCCTCTACGCCCTGATCGTCTGCCTGCTCGCGGTGGCCGCGGCCGTCGTCTCCTTCGTCCAGGGCAGCTGGCTCGGGGTGGTGTGGGTGCTGCTGGCCGGGCTGTCGTCCAACATGACCTGGTACTACGCCCGCCGCGGCCGGACGGGGCAGGGCGGCTCCGTCACAGGCTGACCGAGCAGAACTCGCTGGTGCGCTGCCAGAAGCGGTACAGGTCGTGGCCGCAGTACTGGTCGAGGGGGCCGACGCCGAGGTGACGCAGCAGCGTGTGGATCACGTCGAAGAACGCGATGTTGAGCGAGGGCACCCACAGCAGCGCGAAGACGAAGATCAGGCCGAACGGTGCGAACGGCTCCACCTGGCGCTTGATGCTGTACGACAACCAGGGTTCGATCACGCCGTAGCCGTCCAGGCCCGGGACCGGCAGGAAGTTCAGGATCGCGGCCGTCACCTGCAGCAGCGCGAGGAAGGCCAGGGCGAACCGGAAGCCGCTGGGCACGCCGTCCAGCGCGTGCAACCAGAACGGTGCCGTGCACACCACCGCGAACAGTACGTTCGTCAGCGGTCCCGCCGCCGAGACCAGGCTGTGCCGCCAGCGGCCCCGGATCCGGCCGCGCTCGATGAACACCGCGCCGCCGGGCAGCCCGATCCCGCCCATGACCAGGAACAGCAGCGGAAGCAGGATGCTCAGCACGGCATGCGTGTACTTCAGCGGGTTCAGTGTCAGATAGCCCTTGGCGCCGACCGTGAAGTCACCACTGTGCAGCGCGGTGCGCGCGTGCGCGTACTCGTGCAGGCACAGCGAGACGACCCAGGCCGCGGTCACGAACACGAACACCCACAGACCCTGGTGGCCCGGAATCGGGGCGAACCCGGTCCAGGCGGCCCAGCCCCCGACCGCGGTGACGGCCAGGATGCCGAGGAAGACGGGGCTGATCCGGCGGTCGCCGTGGCGGGTGGTGACGGACGTCATGGGGGACGGCTCCTGTGCTCGTACGGTTCGTGCGGCGAGCCCGACCGTACCGGGCACACGGGCGGAACGTCCCGCCCTGGGGCACGGGTTCCCGGACCGCCCGCGCGCCGCGCCGCCGAAATCCCGTGACCGTCCGTGAGACCACCGGAGACAATGGACCTCGTGCGCTATCGCATCCTCGGCACCACCCAGGCACTCCGCCCCGACGGCACCGCCGTTCCGCTCGGCGGGGCCCGGCTGCGTGCCCTGCTGACCGTGCTCGCCCTGCGACCCGGCCGTACGGTCCCGGTGCGCGCGCTCGTCGACGAGGTGTGGGACGGCGAGCCGCCCGCCGACGCCACCGGCGCGCTCCAGGCCCTGGTCGGGCGGCTGCGCCGGACGCTCGGCGCGGGCGCGGTGGCCTCGGCGGAGGGCGGCTACCGGCTCGCCGCCGCGACCGACGACGTCGACCTGCACCGCTTCGAGCGGCTGGCCGGCGAGGGCCTGCGCGCGCTGAGCGACGGTGACCCGGCGAAGGCGGCCGCCGTCCTCGACGACGCTCTCGCGCTGTGGCGCGGCCCCGCCCTCGCCGACCTGCCCGACCGCACCGCCGAGGCGGCCCGCTGGGACACCCGCCACCTGGACGTGCGCCGCGCCCGCCTCACCGCCGCCCTCGCCCTCGGGCACGCCGAGCGGAGCCTGCCCGAGTTGACCGCGCTGTGCGACACGCACCCCCTGGACGAACCCCTCCAGACCCTCCGCCTGCGCGCCCTGCGCGACGCGGGCCGCACCGCCGAGGCCCTGGCCGCCTACGAGGACGTACGCCGGCTGCTGGCCGACCGCCTCGGCTCCGACCCCGGCCCGGAACTGCGCGCGCTGCACGCGGAACTGCTGCGGCCCACCGGCGGGACGCGGCCGGCGCCCGGCCTTGTCGCAGGCGGTGGGGGCTGGGCTGCTGAGCCCGCTTCCGGCGCGGCGTCCGGCCCGGGCGTGGCCCGGATCGCTGCGCCTGGTCCCGGTGCGGTGTCCGGTTCCGGTGCGGCATCCGGCCCCGCCACGGGCGGCGGGGCCCGGACCCCCGAGGCCGGTTCCGGTGCGGTGGCCGGGCCGCGTGCCGCGGGTGAGGCCGCCGTCCCCGCGGCGGTGCTCTCCCGCGTTGCTCCCTCGGCGGTACCCCTCGCCGGGCCCGATGCCGGTGTCCCGGACGGTGCCGCGGGCGAGGAGGTGGGCCCCGGTACGGCCGATGCCCGGCCCCCGAGCAACCTCCGCGCCCGGATCACCTCCTTCGTGGGCCGCGAGGCCGACATCGGGACGATCCGGGCCGACCTGGACGCCGCGCGTCTGGTGACGCTGCTCGGGCCGGGCGGGGCCGGGAAGACCCGGCTGTCGCAGGAGGCCGCCGAGGCCGTGCGGCCGGTGCCGCTGGACGGCGTGTGGCTGGCCGAGCTCGCCCCCGTCGACGACGCCGAGGCCGTGCCCGGGGCCGTGCTCACCGCCGTCGGCGCCCGCGAGACCGTGCTGTACGGCGCCGGTGCGGAGGAGATGCGGGCCGCCGTCGCCGACCGGCACAACGACCCCGTCGAGCGGCTGGTCGAGCACTGCGCCAGGCGCCGCATGCTGCTCCTGCTCGACAACTGCGAGCACGTCGTCGACGCGGCGGCCCGCCTCGTCGAGGAGCTGCTGGCCCGTTGCCCGCACCTCACCGTCCTCGCCACCAGCCGGGAACCCCTCGGCATACCCGGCGAGGTGCTGCGGCCGGTCGAGCCCCTGCCCGACCCGGTGGCGCTGCGACTGTTCGCCGAACGCGGGGCCGCCGTACGGCCCGGCTTCCGCACCGACGCCGACCAGGAGACCGCGGACGCCTGCGCCGAGATCTGCCGGCGCCTGGACGGGCTGCCGCTGGCCATCGAACTCGCCGCCGCCCGGCTGCGGATGCTGACCCCGCGGCAGATCGCCGACCGGCTCGACGACCGCTTCCGCCTGCTCACCTCGGGCAGCCGTACCGTCCTGCCCCGCCAGCAGACCCTGCGCGCCGTCGTCGACTGGTCCTGGGACCTGCTCGACGCCGACGAACGGGACGTCCTGAGCCGGCTGTCCGTCTTCGCCGGCGGCTGCGACCTCGCCGCGGCCGAGGCCGTGTGCGGCCCCGCCGCCTTCGACGCCCTCGCCTCCCTCGTCGACAAGTCCCTCGTGGTGGCCGCCCCCGCCGCCGACGGCGGGATGCGCTACCGGCTGCTCGAGACCGTCGCCGAGTACGCGCGGGAACGGCTCGACGAGACCGGTGGCCGCACCGCGACCGAGCGCGCCCACCTGACGTACTACCGCGAACTGGCCCGCACCACCGAGCCGTTGATGCGCGGCTCCAGCCAGCGGGAGGCGATGGCCAGGATCGAGCTGGAGTACGAGAACCTGCGCACGGCGCTGCGTCACGCCGTCGCCGCACGCGACGAGCAGGAGGGCCTGTGCCTGATCCTCTCGCTCGCCAACTACTGGCAGATGCGCGACATGCGCCTCGAGGCCCGCAACTGGTGCGCCGAGTTCATCGAGTTCGGCCCCGACCCCTTCACCGAGCCGGTCCGGCCCGCCGAACCCGTCTGGCAGCGGTGCACGGACGCCCCGCCCCCGATGACCGGCGAGGTGCTCGCCGAGGCCCGCCGGGGTCTGCACCTGGTCCATCTCTCCTGCATGGACACCGAGTTGGAGGCCTGGGAGTCGCCCGAGGCGAAACGGAAGCTGCGGCTCATCACCCAGGTCTACCAGCCCGGCCAGCCGCAGATCTGCCGCAGTCCCGGCATGCTCTGGATGTTCGCGGTGATGCTGACCGGCGAGGTGAAACGCCTGCTCGAGGTCACCGACGCCGCGGTACGCACCTGCCGCGAGACCCCGGGATTCGAGTGGGAGCTGGCCCACGCCCTCCAGTGGCGCGCCAACCTGCTGGCCAACCGCACCGACTGGGCCGGGGACGCCGGCCGGGACGCCGACGAGTCGCTGGAGATCTTCCGCCGTCTCGACGACGCCTGGGGTACCGCCGAGGCACTCTCCGCGCGCGCGGAGGCCCATGAGCGCACCGGCGCCTACCTGTCGGCCGCGGCCGACTACCGGTCGGCCATCGACCACGCCGAACGCCTCGGCGCCGCCGCCCAGGTCACCGTCCTCACCGCCCGTCTGGGCAGCGCGCTGATGGAGTCGGGCGACACCGAACAGGGCGAACGGCTGCTGTGGGAGGTCGTCGAGCAGAGCCGGAACAGCCACAACGAGGCCATGCCCCCCGCCCGCCTCTACCTCGCCGGCCGACTGGGCATGACCGGACGCATCCCCGAGGCGCGCGAACAACTGCGTTTGCTGCGCGAGGAGTTCGGTATCTCGCACTTCGTCGTCTTCGACGCCTTCATCCTCGGTGCCGAGTCCTGGGTCGACGCGGTCGACGGCCTGTACGAGGACGCCCTGGACAAGGTCCGCCGGGCCCTCCAGCGCGCCCAGGACCCGCTGTCCGAGGCCATCGCGCCCCATATGCCCTCGGCGTACCTGACCATCGCCGCCAGGGCCCTCGCCGGCGTGGACGGCGGACGCCGGGCCCGGGACGCCGCCCGCTGCCTCGGAGCCGCCGACGCCCTGCTGCCGCCCCGCCACGTCGCCTCGGCCATGGAGCGCCACGTCCGCGACGAGGTCGTCGCGCTCACCCGGGAACTGCTCGGCGACGAGGCGTACGAGGCCGCGTACGCGGAGGGCGGCGGCCTCTCCGCGCAGGAGGCCGCCGCCCTGATCTGAGCCGCGACGGTGCGACGCCGTACCGTCAGCTCTTCGTACGGAACTTGTGGATCGCGATCGGTGCCATCACCACCGTGATCCCCGCCGACCAGGCCAGCGTCAACCACATGCTGTGCGCCACCGGGCCGCCCACCATCAACCCTCGGGCGCTGTCCGCGAGGGCGGACAGCGGGTTGTACTCGGTGAAGTTCCGCAGCCATCCCGGCATCGTCCCGGGCGGTGCGAAGATGGACGAGCCGAACTGGAGCGGCATCAGCACCAGGAAGCCCATCGCCTGCACGGACTGCGCGTTCTTCATCACCACGCCGAGCGTGAGGAACACCCACATCAGCGCCGAGCCGAACACCGCCGACAGCCCCACGGCGGCGAACAGGCCTGGCCAGTTCTCGATCTCGAAGCCCACGAGGACGCCGACGACCAGCAGGACGGCCGTCGCGATCATCATCCGCAGCAGCTCCACCGAGATCTTGGCGAACAGCACCGAGCCGCGCCCGATCGGCAGGGACCGGAAGCGGTCCATGACACCGGAGTTGAAGTCCGTGTTGAAGCCGGTGCCCACGCTCTGGGCCAGGTTCATGCCCATCATGGCCATCAGGCCGGGCACGATGTACTGCACGTACTGCTGCTGCCCGCCGCCCAGCGACTGCCCGATCGAGCCGCCGAAGACGTACACGAACAGCAGCGTGAAGATCACCGGGAACAGGATCGCGTCGAACATCGATTCCGGGTCCTGCCGTATCCACAGCAGGTTGCGGCGGACCAGCGCGCCGGTGTGCCGCAGATGGCTGCGCAGCGGGATCCGGGCATCGGCCTTGAGGCCGGGGGAGCCCAGAGGGGTTGTGGTGACGGCGCTCATGCGGCGACCTCTTCGCGGATGTCGGCGGGCACGGTGTCCTGCGGGGCACTGGCGCGGTGGCCGGTGAGGGACAGGAACACCTCGTCCAGGCTGGGCAGTTCGGTGGTGATGGAGCTGATCGTGATGCCGCGCGCGGTGACCGCGCCGACCACGGCGGTCAGTTGCTCGTCGCTGAGGATCGGTACGAGCAGGGAGCCGGTCGCGGTGTCGACGGTTGTCGCGGCGAGCCCGGTGATGCCCAGTTCGTCGAGCATCCCGGCCAGCGGGCGCACTTCGAGCGGGTCGGCCGGCTTCACGCGCAGGGTGCGCCCGCCGACCTTCGCCTTCAGCTCCTCGATGCCGCCGTTCGCGATGACCTTGCCGCGGTCGACGACGGTCAGTTCGGAGGCGAGCTGTTCGGCCTCCTCCATGTACTGGGTGGTCAGCAGGACGGTGACCCCGTCGCCGACCATCGTCTTGACCTCGTCCCACACCTCGTTGCGGGTACGGGGGTCGAGGCCCGTGGTGGGCTCGTCCAGGAAGAGGACGGCGGGCCGCCCGATCATCGAGGCGGCGAGGTCGAGCCGCCGCCGCATGCCGCCGGAGTAGGTGCGGGCCGGCCGCCGCGCGGCCTCGGTGAGCGAGAACCGCTCCAGCAGCTCGTCGGCGCGGGCGCGGGCCTCCTTGCGGGGCAGGTCGAGCAGCCGGCCGATCAGGTAGAGGTTCTCCCAGCCGGGGAGCTTCTCGTCCACGGAGGCGTACTGCCCGGTCAGCCCGATCACCCGGCGCAGCTGCCGGGGCTGCCGTGCCACGTCGTAGCCCGCCACGGTGGCCTGTCCCGCGTCCGGGGCGAGCAGCGTGGACAGGATGCGTACGAGGGTGGTCTTGCCGGCTCCGTTCGGCCCGAGCACGCCCATCACGGTGCCCTCGCGCACGTCCAGGTCCACGCCGTCCAGTGCCTTGGTCTCGCCGTAGTGCTTGACCAGCCCCCGCACGGTCACGGCGTTCGGCACGCCGCCGGGGTTGTCGTCGATTCGCGTCATGCCCCGAACAGTGCCAGCCCCCACCGACAAACCACCGACAGTCCACCGACAGACGGCACCGGGCGCCGACATGTCCCCGACGAGCACCGCAACCATCGATTGAGGAACCACGACGGTGAGCAACCACCTCCGCGAGAGCGGCGCCGGGTCAGGCGCAAAAACCGGCAGCCCCGCCGACGGGGGAAGATCGGCGGGGCTGCCCTGGTACCGCGATGGCTCAACCGGAGGTCAGTGCACCGAGTGCTCCTCCAGCGGGAACGTCCCGCCCACCACGTCCTCGGCGAACGCCTTGGCCGCGCCGCCGATGACCTCCCGCAGATCGGCGTACTTCTTGACGAACTTCGGCACGCGCCCGCCGGTCAGTCCGAGCATGTCGGTCCACACCAGCACCTGCGCGTCCGTGTCGGGCCCGGCGCCGATGCCGACGGTCGGGATGTGCAGCATCCGCGTCACCTCGGCGGCCAGTTCGGCCGGCACCAGCTCCAGGACCACCGCGAACGCGCCCGCGTCCTGAACGGCCTTGGCGTCCCGCAGCAGTTGCTGCGCCGCCTCCTCGCCGCGGCCCTGGACGCGGTAGCCCATGGCGTTGACGGACTGCGGGGTCAGGCCGATGTGGGCCATGACCGGGATGCCGGACTCCACCAGGAGCCGGATCTGCTCGTGCGACCGCTCGCCGCCCTCCAGCTTCACGGCGCCGACGCCCGCCTCCTTCACCAGCCGGGTCGCCGAGCGCAGCGCCTGCACCGGACCCTCCTGGTAGGAGCCGAAGGGGAGGTCGCCGACGATCAGGGCGCGCTTCGTGCCGCGGACGACCGCGGCCGACAGCATCGTCATCTCGTCGAGCGTGACGGGCACGGTCGTCTCGTAGCCGAGGTGGCAGTTGCCCGCGGAGTCGCCGACCAGCATCACCGGGATGCCGGCCTCGTCGAAGACGGACGCGGTCATCGCGTCGTAGGCGGTGAGCATGGGCCACTTCTCGCCGCGTTCCTTGGCGAGGGAGATGTCGCGAACAGTGATGCGGCGAGTGCCCTTCCCCCCGTACAGCGCCTTGCTGCCGTCGGAGGGCTTGTTGTGGGCAGCCGAAAGCTGCGTCATGACAACGGCTCCTTCAGTCATCTCGGGGCGCCCTGACGGCGTCCCCGGATCCCTCCCATGGTGGCACCTCGTGCCGGAGGCGGCCAGAGGAGCCCCGTGTGCGCAACGTCTCGGCACGCGAGTCGTAAGATCTGGGTAAAGGATTCCGATACGAGACGGTCTCGTATCGGAAGTGCCCTAGGCTCGTCGGCATGACTACTCCTGCCGACCGCGCCGTCGACGGCCCCCGGGTTCCGGAGGCGGTGCACCGCCGACGCTGGGCGATTCTCGGCGCGTTGATGCTGAGCCTGCTGATAGTGGTGCTCGACAACTCGATCCTGAACGTCGCGATCAAGACCATCTCGACCCCCGCCCCGACGGGCCTGGGCGCCACGCAGAGCGAGCTGGAGTGGGCGATCAACGCCTACACGCTCGTCTTCGCGGGTCTGTTGTTCACCGCGGGCCTCGTCGGTGACCGCATCGGGCGCAAGAAGGTGCTGATCGGCGGCCTCATCGTGTTCGGCGCCAGTTCCGCGCTGGCCGCCGAGTCCGGCTCGCCCGCCCAACTCATCGCCTTCCGCGCCCTGATGGCCGTCGGTGCCGCCTTCGTCATGCCGGCCACCCTCGCCGTCCTGATGAACGTCTTCGAGCGCGACGAGCAGCCCAAGGCCATCGGCATCTGGGCCGGCGGCGTCGGCCTGGCCATCGCCATCGGCCCGATCACCGGCGGTCTGCTCCTGGACCACTTCTGGTGGGGCTCGGTCTTCCTGGTCAACGTTCCCATCGTCGTCATCGCGGTCGCGCTGATGCTGTGGCTGGTGCCCGACTCCCGCGACCCGCGGCCCGGCCGCCTCGACCCGATCGGCGTCGTCCTGTCCGTCGTCGGCCTGGTCCTGCTCGTCTACGGCATCATCAAGGGCGGCGAACTCGCCGACTTCACCGACACGACCGTGCTGTCGACGATCGCGGCGGGCCTGCTCGTCCTCGCGGCCTTCGTGGTGTTCGAAAAGCGCAGCGACCACCCGTCCCTGGACGTCACGTACTTCAAGAACAAGGTCTTCTCGGCCGCCATGACCGCCATCGCGCTGGTCTTCTTCGCGCTGATGGGCGTGACGTTCTTCGGCATCTTCTACACCCAGAGCGTGCGCGGCTACTCGCCCCTGCAGTCCGGTGTGCTGATGCTGCCGCTGGCCGTCGCACAGCTGATCTTCGCGCCGCGGGCCCGGCTGGTCGTCGACCGCTTCGGCAACAAGGCCACCACCACGGGCGGACTGGTCCTGCTCGCCGCCATGCTGGCCGCCTTCGCCGGCTTCGAGGCCGACACGCCGATCTGGCTGCTGGAGGTCGTCTTCTTCCTCATGGGCACCGGCATGGCGCACATCATGACGCCGACCAGCGTCGTCATCATGCAGGCCCTGCCCCGCGAGAAGGCCGGCTCGGCCTCCGCGCTCAGCAACACCTTCCGCCAGGTCGGCGGCGCCCTCGGCATCGCCGTCCTCGGCTCGGTGCTCTCGACGGCGTACCGCAACGACATCGAGGGCAAGCTCGGACTGCTCCCGCCCGGGCTGCGCGACAAGGCGGCCGAGTCCATCGAGGCCACCCTCGGCGTCGCGGCCAAGCTCGGCCCGCAGGGCAAGGGCCTGATCGACCCGGCCAACCACGCCTTCCTGCACGCCATGCACGTCACCTCGCTGTGCGGGGCCGCGGTCGCGCTCGTCGGCGCGGTCGTGGTGGCCCTGTTCCTGCCCGGCAGGCAGCCGGTGCCGCAGAAGGATGAGGAAGAGGAGAAGGTGGTGGCGGCGGTGGAGTAGCCGGGATATGACGGGGGCACGCGGCGACGGGGGACTGCCGGCCGGAGGCGGCCGTCGGTGGGTCGGACCCACCGGCGAGCCGCCCGATGGACAATCTCCTGTGCGACGAAAGGACGGCCCACGTGAGCCTTGCCGACAGCCACACCGCTGCCGACGCCCCCGTGCGGGGGCGCCCCCGCAGCGAAGCGGTGGAACACGCCATTCTGGAGGGCGTGATGAAACTGCTGGAGGACGGTGTGCCGCTGGCCGAACTCTCCATCGAACGCATCGCCCGCACCGCGGGCGTCGGCAAGGCCACCATCTACCGGCGCTGGAGCGGCAAGGAGGAACTGTTCGTCGACGTCGTACGCGCCGCCGAGCCCCCCGACCCCGAACTGCCGGGCACCTCCATGCGCGACGACCTCGTGGCCATCCTCGAACAGCTGCGCCGCCGCGGCCTGGTGAGCCGCAGCTCGCTCATCCTGCACAACGTCTACGCGCAGATGAAGAGCAGCCCGAAGATCTGGTGCGCCTACCACGCGACCGTCGTCGAGCCGCGGCGCAGGCTCCAGGTGGAGGTCCTGCGCCGCGGGCAGCGCGACGGCGAACTGCGCCGGGACGTGGACGTCGAGGTACTCGTCGACCTCTTCGTCGGACCCATGCTGGTGCGCAGCGTGATGCGCCCGGACGCCGACCTGCCCGAGGGCCTGTCGGAGCAGATAGTGGACCTGCTGCTCGAAGGGCTACGGCCTGTCAGTTCCCCGCGCTGATGTGCGCGTTTCGTCACAGACCGGGCCGTGGGCGGCGCAAGCGGAACTCCGGGCGCCGACTTCTTCGTCCTCATGCCCGTACGGCCGTCGAGGACGGCGGGAACGGTGCCGATCATCCCCTAGGGTCGTAGAACACGGGGGTGAACGGTGTGCACGGCAGGCAGTGAGGCGACGGTATGGCGCGACAGGCGTACGTGACGCAGACGGCGGGCGGTTCGGGTCCCGGGCACCGGGGAGGCCGGCTGCGGCGTCTGGCGCACGGCCTCACCGACGGCCGACGCGGCGACGCCGGGATCTGGCGCCGGGGCCTCCTCCTCGCCGCGTTCGCGGTCGCCATCGCCCTGGTGATGGTGGTGCACGCGCAGATCCCCAACCGGATCGGCAACCTCGGCAGCCTCATTGAGACCTTCCTGCCGTGGGCGGGCCTGTTCGTAACGGTGCTGCTGGTCCTGGCCCTGGTGCGCAGGTCGGCGACCGCGCTGATCGCCGTGCTGCTGCCCGTGATCGTCTGGCTCAACCAGTTCGGCGGCCTGCTCACCGACAAGACGGGCACCGGCGGCGAACTGATGGTCGCCACGCACAACGTCAACGCCGACAACCCCGACCCGTCCGGCACCGCCCGGGAACTGGCCGCCTCGGGGGCCCAGGTGCTCGCCCTGGAGGAGCTGAAGACCTCCGCGCTCCCCACCTACGAGCGGACGCTCGCCCCGCAGTACCGGTACCACTCGGTGCAGGGCACGGTCGGGCTGTGGAGCAAGTACCCGATCAGCGGCGTCCGCGCCGTCGACATCAAGCTGGGCTGGACGCGCGCCATGCGCGCCAGCGTGGCCACGCCCGAGGGGTCCGTCGCGGTGTACGTCGCCCACATGCCCTCGGTGCGGGTGAAGCTGAACGCCGGGTTCACCGCCGCGCAGCGCGACGAGAGCGCGGACGCGCTGGGCGAGGCGATCGCCGGTGAGCAACTGCCCAGGGTGGTCCTGCTCGGCGATCTGAACGGCACCATGAACGACCGCTCGCTCAACGCCGTCACCTCCCAGATGCGTTCCACCCAGGGCGCCGCGGGCAGCGGCTTCGGGTTCAGCTGGCCGGCGTCGCTCCCGATGGCGCGGATCGACCAGATCATGGTCAGGGGAGTGGAGCCGGTGAGCTCCTGGACCCTGCCGCGCACCGGCAGCGACCATCTGCCGATCGCCGCGCGGGTGAACGTCACCACATCGGAAACCGGGTCGTAACCTGCTGGAATACTGGGCCTGAGAGGCTTTGTTCCGTCTGAGAACATACGCATACGCGGTTCACCGCGGTACGGAACTGCTCCGCACGCTTCGAAGCTTCGAAAGGCCCTTCATGCCCCTGGCTGTGCTCGCCCTCGCCGTGGGCGCTTTCGGCATCGGCACCACCGAGTTCGTCATGATGGGGCTGCTCCCCGACGTCGCCGGCGACCTGCACATCTCGATCCCCGCGGCCGGGCACCTGGTCTCCGCGTACGCGCTGGGCGTCGTCATCGGCGCCCCGCTGCTGGCCGCCGTCACCTCGCGACTGCCCCGCCGCCACGTCCTGATCGGCCTCATGGCCCTGTTCGTCGTCGGCAACGCGCTCTCCGCCCTCGCGCCCGGCTACCACTGGCTGCTGGCCGCCCGCTTCCTCAGCGGACTGCCGCACGGCGCCTACTTCGGCGTGGGCGCCGTGGTCGCGGCGGCCCTGGTGCCGCCGGAGCGCAAGGCGCGCTCGGTGTCCCTGATGCTGCTCGGCCTGACCCTCGCGAACGTCATCGGCGTCCCGGTCGCCACGCTCATGGGCCAGCACCTCGGCTGGCGGACGACCTTCCTCGCGGTCAGCGTGATCGGGGTCGCCGCGATCGCGTCCCTCGCCCTGCTGGTCCCGCACGACCGCGGCCACGCCCCCGCGGCCGGACTGCGCCGCGAACTGGCCGCCCTGCGCTCGCTCCCCGTCTGGCTGGCCCTGCTGACGACCGTGGCCGGATGCGGCGCGCTGTTCTCCGCGTACAGCTACATCACGCCGATGCTCACCCGCTCCGCCGGGTACACCGAGGCCGGAGTGACGCTGGTGCTGGCCCTGTTCGGGGTCGGCGCGACCGCCGGCAACCTGCTCGGCGGGCGCCTGGCCGACCGCTCGACGAGGGGCACGCTGTTCGGCGCGCTCGTCGCGCTGGTGGTCGTCCTGGCACTGTTCCCGCTGATGATGCGGACCCACTGGAGCGCGGCCCTCGCGGTGGCCCTGCTCGGCACGGCGGCGTTCGCCACCGGTTCGCCGCTCCAGCTCATGGTCATGGAGAAGGCGTCCACGGCCCCGTCCCTGGCCTCCGCGGCCAACCAGGCCGCGTTCAACCTGGCGAACGCGGGCGGCGCCTGGATCGGCGGGCTGGCGCTCGCCGCGGGCTTCGGCGTGACCTCGCCGGCCCTCGCGGGGGCCGCCCTCGCGGTACTGGGCCTCGCGGTGGCCGGCACGGCCCACCGGGTGGACCTGCGGCGGGCGGGCGCCGTACGGGGGCGGGAGCGCGTGCTCGCCTCGCACCTGCCGGCCACGGCACGTCCGGGAGTTCCTTCCGCCCCGTCGAGCACGGGGGAGCCGCGGGCGGAGGCGGTTTGAGCGGAGGGCGGGCCGGGTGGCCCGGGGGCTCGCCCCCAAAGCCCCCGGCCCGCCCTCAGTTGGGAACGGGCGCCTACGCCGACTCCCGCCAGCCGTTGGTGATCGGCAGGCGCCGGTCCTTCCCGAAGCCCTTCGCGGAGATCTTCGTGCCCGGCGGGTACTGGCGCCGCTTGTACTCGGCCGTGTCGACCATGCGGAGCGTCTTCACGACCAGCTCGCGGTCGTACCCTGCCGCGACGATCAGATCGGCGCCCTTGTCCTGGTCGACGTAGAGCTCCAGGATCGCGTCCAGCACCGGGTAGTCCGGCAGCGAGTCGGTGTCCACCTGGCCGGGGCGCAGCTCCGCGCTCGGCGGCTTGGTGATGGAGTTCTCCGGGATCGGCGGGGTCTCGCCCCGCTCGGCCGCGGCCCGGTTGCGCCACTCGGCCAGCCGGAAGACCGACGTCTTGTACACGTCCTTGATCGGGCCGTACGCGCCCACCGAGTCGCCGTACAGCGTCGAATAGCCCACCGCCAGCTCCGACTTGTTGCCGGGTGCGAGGACGATGTGGCCCTCCTGGTTGGAGACCGCCATCAGCAGCGTGCCGCGCAGCCGGGACTGGAGGTTCTCCTCGGCCAGACCCGTCAGGCCCAGGGAGCCCATGTAGGCGTCGAACATCGGGGCGATCGGGACGGTGCGGAAGTTCAGGCCGGTGCGGCGTGCCAGCTCCGCGGCGTCGTCCCTGGAGTGCTCGGAGGAGTACTTGGACGGCATGGAGACGCCGTACACGTTCTCGGGGCCCACCGCGTCGCAGGCGAGCGCCGCGACCAGCGCGGAGTCGATGCCGCCGGACAGGCCGATCAGCACGGAGCGGAAGCCGTTCTTGCGCACGTACGCGCGCAGGCCCACGACCAGGGCCGTGTAGACCTCCTCGTCGTCGTCCATGCGCGCGGCGTACCCGTCGGCCGGCTCCGGCTCGTAGGCGGGCAGCGGCTCGTCGGACAGCACCACGCGGTCGATGCGCAGACCGTCGTCGACCACGCCCGTGGGCGCGTCCACCGAAGCGGCGGGCAGGTCCAGGTCCAGCACCATGAGGTCCTCGGCGAACTGCGGCGCCCGCGCGACCACCTCGCCGTCCGGGGAGACCACGATCGAGTCGCCGTCGAAGACCAGCTCGTCCTGCCCGCCGGTCATGGCGAGGTAGGCGAGGGTGCAGCCGGCCTCCTGGGCCCGCTTGCGGACCAGGTCGAGGCGGGTGTCGTCCTTCAGACGCTCGTACGGCGAGGCGTTGACCGAGACCAGCAGCCCCGCGCCCGCGCTGCGCGCGGCCGGCACCCGGCCGCCGTCCTGCCACAGGTCCTCGCAGATGGCGAGCGCGACGTCGACGCCGTGCACGCGCAGGACCGGCATGGTGTCGCCGGGGACGAAGTAGCGGAACTCGTCGAAGACGCCGTAGTTGGGCAGGTGGTGCTTGGCGAAGCTCAGCACCACCTCGCCGCGGTGCAGCACCGCCGCCGCGTTCTGCGGCGCGCCGGCCGGCATGCCGTACTTCGGCTGGGCGGTCTCACCGCGGTCGAGGTGGCCGACGAGCACCGGCAGCTCCCCGAGGCCCTCCGCGGCGAGCCGGGCGGCGAGGGCGCGCAGCGCGGCGCGGGACGCCTCCACGAAGGACGACCTGAGGGCCAGGTCCTCGACGGGGTACCCGGTCAGCACCATCTCCGGGAACACCGCGAGGTGTGCTCCGCGCTCGGCGGACTCCCGGGCCCGGCGGACGATCGCCTCGGAGTTCCCGGCGAGGTCTCCGACGCGCGAGTCGATCTGGTTCAGAGCGAGACGTAGTTGAGGCACGCGCCCAGTGTAATCGTCAGAGCGACGCGATAGCCGGGCCCGACGATGTGGCCCGCCCCACGCCGCCCCGCCCGCGGCGCCACCGCGCGCCGACTCGGAACGCCCCGCCGACACCAGCACCGGCCCTGACCACCCCGCGCCGCCCGGCGCGCACCGGTGGTACCTGCGGCGCAGACCGGCGTGAGCCCGGGCGCCTGCGTCGGTCTGCGCGGGCCGGGTCCCGAGTCGGGCCCGGCCGCGCTGCGCCGATTCCCGGGCGGCTTCCGGGCCGGGGTCCGCGCTCACGGGCTGGTGTCCGCGGCCCGTGTGGGCCCGTGTCCGGCCGCGCTGCGCTGGTGCCTGGCGGCTTCCGGGCCGGGGCCGCCTCCGCTTCCGCGCCGCTGCCTGCGGCCTGTGCCCGGCCGACCTGCGCCGATTCCCGGGCGGCTTCCGGGCCCGGGCCCGTGCTCACGTGCCGGTGCCTGCGGCCCGTGCCGGCCCCTGCCTGCCCGGTCGGTCCCCGTCGGACAGGGGCGTCCCCACACGCCCGGCCGTACCCCGGCCGACCGAGGTGGCCGTGCCCCGCGCCGCCTGCCGAGGCGGACGGCCCCGCTCGTGTGGAGGCGCCTGCACGCGTGTGCCCGCCCCCCCCGGGTGGAGGGGCGGGCACACGCATGTTCTGCCGGGGTCAGCGGCGGGGGTAGGACTCGACGTAGCCGGGCGCGGGCGAGCCCACGCCGGTGACGGTGTCGTAGCCCTTGACCGCCTGGAGCGAGCTGTCCTTGCCGAGGCTGCGGACGGAGTAGCTCAGGCCGTCCGCGGCGTCGACGCCGTTGACGTAGTCGACCCGCGCGACCGCGAGGTCCTTGCCGGTCGGCCGGTCCACCACGTCGTGGTACACCTTCGAGCCGTACTTGGAGTAGATCGCCGGGTTGGCGAAGCCGATCGCCTTGCCGCCGCGGGCCTCCTGGGCGAGTGCCTGGACGGCCGCGATGACCGGCGCGGCCAGCGAGGTGCCGCCGATGCGGTACTCGCTGTACTTCTCCGAGCCGTTCGGGAAGGTCTGCGTCTGGCCCACCAGGAAGCCGGTGTTCGGGTCGGCGATCGCCGCGATGTCCGGGACGACGCGGTTGCCGGCCTTGTTGTTGGCCGTGGCCAGCGCCTTCGGCACCACGTTCTTCTGGTACGACGGCTGCGGAACCGTCCTGCTGGTGCCGCCGCCCGCGCCCGAGGTGAACGCGCCGGGGAAGCCCGCCCAGCTCTTGCCGTCCTTGGACAGCGAGGCCTTCTGGGTGCCCCAGCCGGTCTCCCACAGGTACTTGTGGCCCTTGCCGACGGCCAGCGAGGTACCGCCGACGGCGGTCACCCACGCCGAGTTGGCCGGGGTGTCGACCTGCTTCGTACCGGTGTTCGCGACCTCGTCGCCGTCGTCGCCGGAGGAGAAGTAGAAGCCGATGCCCTCGACCGCTCCGAACTGGAACACCTGGTCGTAGGCCGCCGCGACGTCCGGCGTCTCGTTGGCCTCGATGTCGCCCCAGGAGTTGGAGACGATGTCGGCCAGGTGGTTGTCGACGATCTTGCTCAGCGAGTCGAGCAGGTCGTCGTCGTAGCAGGACGCGGCGCCCACGTAGACGACGTTCGCGTCCGGCGCGACCGCGTGCACGGCCTCGACGTCGAGGGTCTCCTCGCCGTACCAGCCGGCCGCCCCGCACTCCTCGGTGTCCGTGTAGCCGGCCGGGAGCACCTGGCGCAACTGGCCCGTCTTCCAGGGCTTGTCGCCGTTCTTCTTCGCGTAGGTGGCCGCGTCGTAGGCGATGGTCGGCGAGGCGTAGGCGTCGGTGATGGCGACGCGGACGCCCTTGCCGGTGTACTTGCCCGCGCCGTAGGCGGACCGCAGCTCCTTGCCGGTGTAGCCCTTGACGGCGTACGGGACCTTCTGGCCGTACGCGGAGGGCAGCGTGCTCGCGACGTTGGAGCCGTGGTATGTGGAGAACGGCCCGGAGTTCTTGAAGACGTCGTCCGGCGGCGGCAGTTGGTCCTTGTGCTTCGCCTTGTGCGGGGCGTTGTCCAGGCCGGTGACGGTCAGGACGGCGCCGTTCAGGGAGGCCGGCACCGACGCCGTCTGCGCCGGGGCGCGGTAGGTCCTCGAACCCTTGGCGAAGTTGTGCAGCTGGGTGCCGAACGCCTTCTCGACGGCGGCGACGTCACCGGAGACGGCGACGTAGTGCGGGGTCACGGAGGTGACCTTCAGCCCCGACGACGCCAGCCACGACTTCACGGCGTCCACCTGGGCCTGCGTCGCGCCGAAGCGCGCCTGCGCCTCCTCGGCGCTCAGGTGCTTGCCGTACGAGGCCGACGACGGGTCGGAGACCGCCGCGGCGTACTGGGCGAGGCCGGCGGCGTCCCGTCCGGCCAGGTAGACCCGGGCGCGGACCTGGGAGCTGTCCGAGGTGGCGCCCTTGTCCGCCGTGGCCGTCGCCCAGACGGGCTTGGTGCCCGCGAGCGTGCTGCGGCTCGGGTGGTCCGCAGCGTGCGCGGGTATGCCGAGCGCCAGTGCGCCGGCGAGCAACGGCAGGGTCGCCGCCAAGCTCACTCCGGCGCGCGCTGTGGCACGGTTGGATCTCATAGAACCCCCTGCGATGCGTTCGCATGTGTCGCAATGAGTGGTTGGCTCTCGCGCGATCCCCGCGGCGCCCGCGGCGGTTCGGCCCCGAATGGATCACACGAACGGGGTCACTCTTCCTGATGAACCGTTCATGTCAGGGGAATGAGAAGACCAAGAGAAACCCAAAGAACCAGCCGCACAGGGGGAATTGAGGCTTTCATCCCCACGTCGTGCGTGGGGATACGTGTGGCGAAGGAAGTGACCGGGTCCCGAACGGGCTTCCGGGTCGGGAACGGGTCGTCCGGGTCAGGAACAGGGCGCTCGGGTCACGAACGGGGCGCCGCGCCAAGCTCCTTGAGCATGTCGGCCATCAGCCGCAGCTCCGACCGCTGCGACGCGACCATGCCCCGCGCGAGCCGCTTCTCCACACCGACCGCGCAGCGGGCGACACAGCCCTCGGCCATGTGGACCCCGCCCTTGTGGTGGTCGGTCATGAGCCGGAGGTAGAACACCTCGGCCTGCCTGCCGTCGAGTTCGCCCAGCTCGCGCATCTCGGTGTTCGTCGCCATGCCGGGCATCAGCGCGCCGTCCTCGCCCGCGGGCATGCCGCCCATGCCCATCCACGCCATCGGCGGCTTCGCCGACACCTTCGGCAGCTCCCACAGGTCGAGCCAACCCAGCAGCATGCCCCGCTGGTTGGCCTGCGTCTGCGCGATGTCGTAGGCGAGACGGCGCACTTCGGTGTCCGTGGTGCGGTCGCGCACGATGAACGACATCTCGACCGCCTGCTGATGGTGGACCGCCATGTCCCGGGCGAAGCCGGCGTCCGCCGAATCGGCGGCGGGCACCGTCACGGCGGAGCGCGCCCCGCCGCTGTCCTCGGCGACCGCGTACGTGATCGCCCCCGTCGCCACCAGGGCCGCCGCCGCGGCCCCGGCGATCAGCCCGATGTGCCTCACCGGTCGAGACCGCCCGTGCAGGTGGCTCCCGGCTCCGGCGTCTGCGGGCCCTGGACGAACTCGGAGAGGAACTTGTCCACGTGCGGGTCGTTCGCGCCCGTCACCGAGCGCTGGTGCGCCCAGGCGGACAGCATGAGGGGGTCCTTCTGGTCCTCGACCGGGCTCATCAGCGTGTACGGGGTCTTCCTCACCTTCGCCGCGAGCGCGGCCACGTCCGCCTTGGACGCCTTGCTGTTGTACGTCACCCATACGGCGCCGTGCTCCAGCGCGTGCACGGCGGCCTCGTTCTTCACCGGTTCGGAGTACACGTGACCGTTGCAGTTCTGCCAGACCGGGTTGTGGTCGCCGCCGACCGGGGGCTCCATCGGATAGGTCACCGGGGCGGTGGTGTGGTTGCGGTCCAGCGTGCCCTTCCACGTCCGTACGCCGTCCGCACGGGTGACGAAGCGCCCTTCGCCGCCGCCCTTCTCACCGCCCTTCCCGTCGCTCGCAGCGGCCGGCGCGGCGTCCGAGGATCCCGAGTTCAGCAGCACCACGCCGCCGGTGACCAGCGCGGCCACGACGACCGTGCCCGCGGCCATCGCGAGCCACCGGTTGCGCCGCTCACGGACGCGCTGCGCCCGGCGCATCTCCTCCATGCGGGCCTTGTGCTGTTCGGTACCGGTCCGGGGCGCGGCATCCATGGCGGAGTCCTTCGTGGGGGAGGGCGGTCGGACGTGGCGGTCGGGTGGGGCATGCGGGTGCGGCGTGCGGGAGCTGTGCGTGCCCGAGGGGCCCGCTGATCGTAGTGGGACGGAGGCGTCCGCTGGGAGACCGCCGATAAGTTGAACGACGGATGCGTATTACCTACCCTGGCCCCCATGCGGCTGCTGCGCTCCACCGACATGGCGCTGCGCGTCCTGATGCGGCTCGCGGTCGCCGGCGAGTCGAGCCCCACGACCCGGGAGGTCGCGGACGACATGGGCGTGCCGTACACGCACACCGCGAAGGTGGTCGCCGAACTCCAGCACCGCGGTCTGCTCGCGGCCCGCCGCGGCCGCGGCGGCGGACTGACGCTCACCGAAGCGGGCCGCAACGCCTCGGTCGGCGCCCTCGTGCGCTCCCTGGAGGGCGAGGGCGACGTAGCCGACTGCGAGGGCAGCACTCCCTGCCCGCTCAGCTCCGACTGCCGCCTGCGCGGGGCCCTGCGCCGGGCCCAGGAGGCCTTCTACGCCGCCCTCGACCCCCTCACGGTCGCCGACATGGTCGCGTCCCCGACGGGACCGCTGCTGCTGGGCCTGCCCGCCATGCGGCGGGCGACCTGATCGGGTCCGGTGCCGGGAGCCCGGAAGGTTCCCGTACGAGCACACGAAAGGCCGGCCGGGACGGTGTGAACCGCCTCGGCCGGCCTTCGCGGCACGTCGGCCGGATCGCTCAGGCGGCCGGCTGGGCCAGCCACAGGTCCGGGCCGAAGACCTCGTAGTGGATGTCGGCCGGGGACACGCCCTTGCCGATCAGCTGCTCGCGCACCGCCCGCATGAAGGGCAGCGGACCACACAGGTACGCGCGCGTGCCGGCCGGGACCTCGACGTCGCCGAGGTCGACCAGGCCGGGCCGCCCGGCCCCTTCGGCGTCCTGCTCGTAGAAGAAGACAGGCCGCGCGTCCGGCAGCTTGGACGCGTACGCCTGGTGGTCGGAGCGGAGCGCGTGCGCGGTGGGCGAGCGGTCGGCGTGGACCACGGTCACCGGGGCGCGGTGACCGGCGAGGGCGAGCTGCTCCAGCATGGCGATCATCGGGGTGACGCCGATGCCCGCGGAGGCGAGCAGCAGCGGTGCCTCGGTCTCCTCGATGACGAGGTCGCCGTACGGGGCGGAGAGCTGGAGGACGTCACCCACGCGCACGTGTGCGTGCAGGTGGTTCGAGACCTCGCCGTCGGGCGTCGTGGCGTCGCCGGCCACCCGCTTGACGGCGAACTGCCGCTCCGGCGATCCGGGGGCCGCGGTGAGGCTGTACTGGCGGATCTGGCGGGCCCCGTCCGGGAGCTCGACGCCGACCGAGACGTACTGGCCGGCCCGGTAGCCGGGCACCGGGGCCCCGTCGGCGGGGCGCAGCCTGAAGGTGGCCACGTCCGCGGTCTCCTCGGCCCGCTCGACGACCTCCCACGCGCGCCAGCCCCGCTGCTCGCTCTGCTCGTACAGGCGCTTCTCGATGGCGATGAGGGCGTTGGCCATCAGCCAGTAGACCTCGGTCCAGGCGTCGGCGACCTCCGGGGTCACCGCGTCGCCGAGCACCTCGGCGATGGCCGCGAACAGGTGCTCGTGGACGATCGGGTACTGCTCCGGAGTCACCCCGAGCGACGCGTGCTTGTGGGCGATGCGCTGGAGCATCAGGTCGGGCCGCTGGTCCGGGTTCGCCACGAGGTGGGTGGCGAAGGCGGCGATGGAGCCGGCCAGAGCCTGCCTCTGGGTGCCGGCGGCCTGGTTGCCGCGGTTGAACAGGTCGCGCAGCAGTTCGGGGTGGGCGTCGAACAGTCTGGCGTAGAAGCGCTCGGTGATCCGCTCGATGGCCGCGCCGACGGCGGGGAGGGTGGCGCGGACGGTTGCTGCTGACTGCTCGGACAGCATGGGGACTCCTCGATGACTCGATCGGACGGGCTCGATCGCTCGACTGATCGAAACGGTATTGAAACTTGCATTTGAGATGCAAATTAAAGCGGCGTGGTTTCGGTCACGTGGGTGACGGATCGGCCATTACGGATGACGGTGCGAGCGGGCAAGATGGGCGGCAGAGCGGTACACCTGCCGTACGCGGGGCGATCGCCTCACGTGGCGGCCGGGCGACAGGGCTCCGCAACACGTGCGAAACGCGACCGTGGTGGGATGCTCAGGTGCCCGACGGTCTCCCGTGACAGCGCACACAGGCGGCCTGACCAGCAAGGATGGGAAAGCGGAAGATGGACAAGCAGCAGGAGTTCGTGCTCCGGACGTTGGAGGAGCGCGACATCCGGTTCGTACGCCTGTGGTTCACGGACGTGCTCGGCTTCCTCAAGTCCGTGGCCGTCGCGCCGGCCGAGCTGGAACAGGCCTTCGACGAGGGCATCGGCTTCGACGGCTCCGCCATCGAGGGCTTCGCCCGGGTCTACGAGTCCGACATGATCGCCAAGCCGGACCCGTCCACCTTCCAGATCCTGCCCTGGCGTGCCGAGGCCCCCGGTACGGCCCGTATGTTCTGCGACATCCTCATGCCGGACGGCTCGCCCTCCTTCGCCGACCCGCGCTACGTCCTCAAGCGCGCCCTGGCCCGCACCTCCGACCTCGGGTTCACCTTCTACACCCACCCCGAGATCGAGTTCTTCCTGCTCAAGAACCGCCCGCTGGATGGCTCCCGGCCCACGCCCGCGGACAACTCCGGCTACTTCGACCACACTCCGCAGGCCATCGGCATGGACTTCCGCCGCCAGGCGATCACCATGCTGGAGTCGATGGGCATCTCGGTGGAGTTCTCCCACCACGAGGGCGCCCCCGGCCAGCAGGAGATCGACCTGCGCTACGCCGACGCCCTGTCCACCGCGGACAACATCATGACGTTCCGCCTGGTCATGAAGCAGGTGGCGCTGGAGCAGGGCCTCCAGGCCACGTTCATGCCCAAGCCCTTCTCGGAGTTCCCGGGCTCCGGCATGCACTCGCACCTGTCGCTGTTCGAAGGTGACCGGAACGCGTTCTACGAGTCCGGCGCGGAGTACCAGCTCTCGAAGGTGGGCCGCTCCTTCATCGCGGGCCTCCTGCGCCACGCCGCCGAGATCTCCGCGGTCACCAACCAGTGGGTGAACTCCTACAAGCGCATTTGGGGCGGCTCCGAGCGCACCGCGGGCGCCGGCGGCGAGGCCCCCTCGTACATCTGCTGGGGCCACAACAACCGCTCCGCCCTGGTCCGCGTCCCGATGTACAAGCCCGGCAAGACCGGCTCCGCGCGCGTGGAGGTCCGCTCCATCGACTCCGGCGCGAACCCCTACCTCGCCTACGCCGTCCTCCTGGCCGCCGGCCTGAAGGGCATCGAGGAAGGCTACGAGCTCCCGCCGGGCGCCGAGGACGACGTCTGGGCCCTGTCCAACGCCGAACGCCGCGCGATGGGCATCGAACCGCTGCCCCAGAACCTCGGCGAGGCCCTGACCCTGATGGAGAACAGCGACCTGGTCGCCGACACCCTGGGCGAACACGTCTTCGACTTCTTCCTCCGCAACAAGCGCGCCGAGTGGCACGAGTACCGCTCGGAGGTCACGGCGTTCGAGCTGAAGAAGCATCTGCCGGTGCTGTAAGCGCAGGTCAGAGTAGGTTTCCCGCTGGTTCGGCGGACGGGGTCGACGGTCGCGGACCGTCGGCCCCATGGCCTCTCACTGGTCCTGGGCCGTCTCTGGGCCGTCCGGCACGGGATCGGCGCTCTCGACGAACTCACCGTTCGCTGAGTGGGAGAAGACGTTCGGCGACCGCCGGCTCTGCGCGGCCATCGCTGACCGCCTCACCTTCCGCGGCACTCTGCTCCAGACCGGCACGGAGTCCTTCCGACCCCAGGCCACCTGCGACAAACGCGAAAACCACTGATGGAGGATCCCTGTGACTTTGTGCCTGAGGGCGATCCCGGCACTGTCACAACGGCAGCGCCCGTGGTGAGTCACAGCCGCACGAAGCTCACCATGAGCACAGCCAGGGACAGCAGTAGCATGCCCAGGCAGTTGACCCAGAACGCGGAGTTCAAGGCTCGCGCGCGAATGTGGGATGCGGCGGCCGCCAGGAAGTAGACAGCGATCGCGGCAGTGGTCGTCATGGCGACGCCGGGCACCCAGAGCCCGACGATGAGCCCCACTACGGAGGCCGCCTTGAGGGTGATCAGCGCCCACCACCAGTCGCGCGGGAACCGTACGCCGTCCAGGCAGTCGACGATGAATCTCGGTGGACGGAGCATCATTGCGGCGTCGCCCGCCTGTATCCCGAGCAGGACCATGATTGGCCAGACGGGAGACGGGAGTTCAGAGAGGGTCATCGGTCATCCTCGTCGTATACGGTGACGAATTCGGCGGTGCGCCGGATCCCGGTTGCCGTCTGCTGCCGGTCGGTGGATCCCGCGGCAAGCAGCATCAGCTCCCCCAGGTAGCTGGTGAACATCACCTGCGCACCGTGCCGGGCGCGGGGGGTGGGTATTCCCGCCTTCACCATCGCGGCGGTGAGATTGTCCTCGGTCAGCGTGCGCAGCGCGCCGAGGGCCGCGTTCTCGGGTTGACCTCGGGTCAGGGTCCGGAAGTACGAGCGCGCGAGTTCGTCGTTCTCGGCGAACAAATCGAGGAACGGGTCGAAGTAATGGGCCAGGTAGTCGACTGCGGAGGCTGCGGACTCCGCCGCCGGTGGCGCGGGGATGCGGGCGGCGATGGCTTGGTCGTAGACAAGGCTCAACAGAGACTCCTTGTCCCCCACTGCCATGACGGCACCCACGGAAACACCCGCCTCCGCCGCGATCTGACGCACCGTTGTGCCCTGGAAGCCACGCTCCTGGAAGAGTCTTTCGGCGGCTTCGACGATGTGGGTGGTGGTCCGCCGTTTTCGTTCGGCGCGAGTTGCCTGAACGCGTTCAGTGAACATGTTCAGAAGGTAGCGGCGCGGCTGCACCGAGGCAATGGTGTCGGTCAGCACGGTTTCAGAACTCGGCACGCGGGCCGGGGAGGGCACGGGGGCGTACACGCGGAGTGACACCACAGGGCGATGCCGACGTCCTGAATCTGAACAGGGCTCAATGTCTCGCAGGACGACGAGCGTGGGCAGCGCGCGGTACATGCGCGTGGCGCAGGCCCAGTCCTGCCCATCACGGGTGCAGTGGAGGCAGCTTCCGGCGCTTCCGGCCGCCGCGGCCGTTTCGGGGGATGTCGCGGCCGCGCGCCACCAGAATGAAGCCAGTAATGCTGAATGCCAGGCAACAGGCAGCCAGGATGAAGCCGAGGGGCTGGCGACTTCCGGCCAAGGAGCTGGCTGCGTGAAACAACTGCCCCAGTCCGATCGCTATGACGCCCCAGCCCGCACGGGTGTCCGAGCGTCGGCGGCGCTGCCGCCCGACGAGCCACACGCCAAGCGCCATGAAGATGACACCACCGGCGCTGATGATCACCGCATCGAACATCCCCACCTCCGCGGGAAGCGTACCGATCGCGGGGCGACGAGGACCCGATGCCTCCGCGCGCACTCGCCGTGCGCAGAATCAGGGCCTGGGCAACACCTTGATCGCGGTGATCATCGACTGTCCGGTACCGACGCACGAATGGCGCGCCACAGGTCGGAGCCGCAGATGCAGGAGGCAACGACCTCAAGTCAGGCCGGCACCGGCGCGGGCTGGATCCGCTTCGCGTCCCAGGCCAGCCACACGCAGGCGGCCGCGAGCAGTGCGCCGTGCGCGATCCGCAGCGCGGGCGGACCGAAGAACTGCGGCAGGAACAGCCCGAACCCGACCGCGAACAGGATCGCCGGCACCGTGCGCATCCGGGCTGCGACGAGGATCGCGCCCGCCGCCATGGTCAGCAGCCCGAGCCCGAACATCGTCATCGCGAACGGGTTGTAGCGCACGTCCTCGGCCAGGTCGAGGATGTTCGACTGGTTGGCCATCGCATGCAGGCCGAAGTCCTCGGCGCCGTAGTACGGCAGCGTCAGGCCGGCGCCGATCCAGAACACGATCGCCGCCACGCGGTTGATCGGCAGCAGTGCAATCGCGACCAGGATGAACCCGATCATCGCGCACAGGTGCGCGACGATCCACGCGGTGGAGCCCATCGCGGCGGCGGCACCCGAGGTGGTGGACTCGTCCTCCCATGGGCGGAGGGCGGGGTAGAGCAGGAACAGTACGCCTGCGACGGACAGCGGGATCCTCATGAGTCGCTCCTCAGGCTGGCGAGATACATCTGGATGAGCTGGTCGTAGGTGTCGTCGAGGTCTTCCTGCAGGCCGAAGCCGCCCGCGGATTCGATGGACGCGAAGCCGTGCACGAGCACCCGCAGGCGCCGGGTCGCGTGCACGGCCGCCGAGCCCTCGAGTCCGTAGCCGCGCAGCGTGGCGTACATGACGCCGATGAGCTTCGCGCCGGCCGCCTCCTGGATCGGGTCGTGCAGCGGGTCCATCGGCAGCGCGGCGTACCGCTTCGGGTGCGCGGCGACGTACGCACGGTAGGCGTGCATCAACCCAGTGACCGCCTCGTTGCCACCGGTGCCCAAGACGGTCGTCGTGAACCGGTCGGTCATATCCTCCAGCACCCGCACTCCGACGAGCGTCTTCAGTTCGCCGAGGCTCGCCACGTGCTTGTAGAGCGACGGCGTGGCGACCCCGCAGCCGTGCGCCACGGCGGCGAGCGTGAGGCCGTCCGGCCCGCGCTCGTCCACGATGCCGAGCGCCACATCGACCACGGCGGCCGGCGTCAGCGACCTCTTAGCAACCATAGCCCAGAGGCTATTGCCATTAGCCAGGGACGTCAATAGGCGCCGGAGCCGACGGGATCGCGCATGCCGCGGCGGCGGCAGTCGCGCGACAGGTCGGCCCAGGACTCGGCGGACTCCCGCAGCCCCTCCGCGAGCGCGATCAGTCCTTGTGCCCCCCACGAGGCAGCCCGAACGCAGAACCGCCGCAGTGCCCCGTAGGACACTGCGGCGGCGCTCATGGCACGGAACAACTGCCTTCGGTGACTACGCCTTATCAACCTGAGTCAGGCCCTGGAGGCGACGCAGCGAGCTCTGCATGCCCTCGACACTCCCGTCGAGGAAGATCACGTTGCCGTCGCCCTCCTTCGCGGATTCGCGAATCGTCTCCGTCCACATCGTGAAGGCCAGCAGACCAGGGTCGACCCCGTGATCCGTCAGGGTCTGCGCGGACTCCGACAGGCCCTTCGCCAGCTCCATACGGAACTGCGCGAGACCCTCACCGCGCAGTCGCGCGGCCTCCGCCTCGTTCTGCGCGGCGATCCGGATCGCGGCACCGTTCGCCTCCGCCTCCTTCGTCCGCGTGATCAGCAGCGCCTGACCCTCGAACTCAGCGGCCGACTGCGCGTTCTTCGCCGCCACCACACGAGACATCGACGCCATGACCTCGGCGTCGAAGGTGATGTCGTTCACCGTCAGGTCGACCAGGGTGTAACCCCACGAAGCGAGCTGCTCATCCAGGGTCGACTTCGCGTGCGAGACGATTTCCGACCTCAGGCCCAGAACCTCGGCCTGCTTCTTCGTCGAGACGAACTCCCGCACACTCGCCTCGACGGCGCTGGTCATCGCCATGTGGAACGAATTGTCGTTGATGAACTTGAATGCCACGAGCTGCACGGTCTCCGGGGAATGGTCGGACACCGTGAAGATGATCGTCGACGTGAAGTGGACCGCGGCCTGGTCACCCGTGATGGCGGAGAACTGCAGACGGGAGGTCTGGTTCTGAACAGGCACCTTGCGATGGATGCGTTCGAAAATCGGGATGATGAGGTTCAGGCCGGGGTTCAGGACCCGGCGGTATTTCCCGAACAGGGTGACGACTGCGACATGCGCCTGGTCGACAGTGCGTATGGAACTGACGAGCAGTACGAGCACTATGACGCCGACGGCGACCAGCGCGACAAGAAGAGACACAAGAAGACCTTTGGATCGGGCGAAACTGACGAAGTGCGCGGTGCACGCCATACGAAGGGCGGCAGTAGGGCGCGTACCTGAGCAGCGACGGAGACCTCGGAAGACAGGCCGCCCTGCCGCTTTCCGGGAACACGCCCCCCGGCGGCCTGCACCAATACTGCCTTCTCATACCGGGAAGGGGCCGGTGCTGTCCAGCCGAGACGGACGTCGCCGTCAGGCTGGTCGGCAGCATCGACCTGGCAACCCGTGGCCTTGGAGCGGAAGCGGATGACGTCCCTGGGCGCCAGGTCCTTCAGGGTCATGCGGAGGATTCAGGCGGCGTGTAGTGAAGCAAGTAGTCGCACAACTGCGGTTCGAGCCTTGACAGGTCGCCGCCGTTGACCGCATGCCACAGACGGTTCTCGATCCAGAAGCGGTGGGCGAACTCCTCGAACGACGGTGCACACCAGAAGATCGCGGCCGCCTGCTCCTCCGGGTCGTCGAGGCAACTCTCTGGCTCCTCCCTGTCACGCTGGGCCTCGAACTCGTACTCGTAGTCGAGGTGGGAGTGCACGACGAACGTCTCACCGGAGGGGCGCAGGTAGAGATACCAGATGACGCAGTCCTGCTGATCCCGCAGGAACCGCACAAGGAAGGAGCCGGGCTCGACCGGACTGGGCAGTGGTTCCGAGAGGTCCGTCCAGCAGCCGGTCACCGAGACCTCATCCAGCGAGCCGTGCAGATTCGCACTGGTCTGGAACGTGACGAAGTCCTGTGGCAGAGACAGGCTCCTGGCCGCCAGGCCCTCTGCCAATTCGTTGAGCTTCGCGACCTGCTCAGGGACGAGGCCGCGGGCGCCACCGAGCCATTGGAAATCTCCTGTGAACTGGCTGGAGTCGAGCGGCGGCAAGCTCTCGTACGGGTAGCGCTCATAGGTGTAACGGCACGCGCGGTACTCGCCGAGGTCGGTCGCACACCACGCGGCATCGAAGCCGACCGAGGACAGCACGGCCCCGGATTGTTCATCAGGCATCAGAACCCCCAGTTGATCACGGCGCGAAGTCGTCGGGTCCAGCCTGGCAGTCGCCACTGACAACTCCCGCAGTGGTGGGTCGGCGTGAAGTGCATCGACCCGGCCGTCTGCGAGACGGCCGCTCTGACGCCCTCGTCCCGGAGCGCGCGAGCTGATCCCGACCGTGACGGATGTCTTCACCACCCGCCGGCGAAGAAGTCGGCGAGCGCCCGGGGCGAGTCCGCCGCGGTAGTGGTGTTCGCGTAGGCGATGACGAGTACAACGGCCGCCAGGATCGCTGAAGCGGTACCGCCGAACTTCGTCGCGCGCCTCGACCGCGCGTCGGGCGACGTCCTGAGGCGCCTCCACAGCACGACACTCGCGCCGGCCATCGCGAGCGCGACGATGGCGGCCATCGCGGCCAGCACCGCGTGGTAGAGGGCGAAGTCGCTGATCATGACGGCGAGGGCGGGGGAGTGCCGGCCCTCCGGATAGACAGCGATCTGCTGCTGGACTTGGCCGAGGGTCGCGGTGAGTTCGCCGTCGGCACCGCCACTCGTCAGCATGGGCATCAGCGAGGCGAACGGGGCCGCTGCACCCTGCAGATTGGCCAGCAGTGCCACAAGAGCGAAGAGCCCGAGCACTCCGGCGAGGGCCCTGTACAGCGCGAGGGGGAAACGGCTGGTTCGCCCGCCGGCCGACTGCCGAAGATGGCGGCTGAGGACGACACCGAGCACCACGGCCACCGCGAGGAGCAGTGCGGAAACGCCGGCCTTGACGAGGTGAAAGCGGAACCAGAAGGCGACCGTGGTGCTCAACTGCGTCGGGAAGTCCTCGCTGCCGGAACCCCAGTAGGCGACGAATCCGCGGCGGAAGGTATCGCCGACGTTCGCGGTGTTGACCGAACTCCGGGCCAGCGCGTTGGGCGCGAGGAAGAAGGCGACGAGGACCGCTCCAGCCAGAGCGGTCAGAAGGCCGATCTGCCGCCGTGGCGTGGCGGTGAGGCGGGACCGGATTTCGAAGCGGTTCATGGAGGGCTTTCGGTTCGTCGGAGGCGGCGTCAATGCGCACAGGCCGGGGCCTGAATCCCCGGAACCGGAAACTACCGTGGGGCGACCGGCCAATCCCTGGAGCCAGCCTCCGACTACGGGGTGGGGCTGACCCCACCGAGGAGGGACTACCGGTTCTTGATGAGGGTGAGCCGGCGCGCGGGCGGTGCTGGACAGGACGCCGGCACGCCCTAGGAGCGTGTCTCAGCAACCAGCGAAACGCACAACGTTTCGAGTATCCGCTGCGTTGTCACACGTCATTCCTGGTGAGAGCCAGACGGACGCCGAGGCCGACCATCACCGTCCCGGACACTGCACCAATCGCGGACAGACGGCGGGGCGACCCGCGGAACCAGCCACGCGCCGTCCCGGCGAGGAGCCCCCAGGCCGAGTCGGAAACCAGAGCGACAGCGGCGCAGACGATGCCGAGGAGCAGGAGTTGCAGCGTCACGTGACCTGCTGAGCGGTTGACGAACTGAGGCAGCACGGCCGAGAAGATCAGGAAGCCCTTCGGATTGCTCACCCCGACAACGAAACCCTGCCGGACGATGCGCCGCACGTTCGTGGGTGGCCGCTGCTGCGTGTCCGTGACGGCCAGTTCCCCGCGATGCCGCCACGTCTGGACGCCGAGATGGACCAGATACAGCGCGCCTGCGAACTTCAGCACCGAGAACACCACGATCGACCGCGCGACCACGGCTCCCAACCCGAAGGCCACCAACACGGCCTGGACCAGCACCCCGCCGTTGTTGCCCACCGCCGTGGCCAGCGCCGCCCGACGCCCGAGCGTCACCCCGCGCCCGACCACGAATACCACGCTCGGTCCCGGAACAGCGATCAGCACAGCGACCACGGCGAGGAAAGCCCAGAAGTGCCCTATGCCCAGCATGCCGTCAGGCTAGAAGCGTGGGTCAGTGGGCGACAACCCCGCGAGGGTCCGGTGAGACAGGCTCCTAGCCGTGGTTGCGCTCGATGGCGAGCGCGGTGCGCGGGCCGGAGGTCAGCCCCTGCCCGCGAAGGTCACGAAGTCCGTCCAGGCGGTCGGTGCGAGGGCGAGGCGGGGGCCTCGGGGGTTCTTGGAGTCCCGGACGTGGACGGTGGCGGGGGTCGTGGCGACTTCGACGCAGTCGCTGGGGTTGCTGCTGTCGCTGTAGCTGCTCTTGAACCAGGTCAGATCGACGACGTTTCCCGCCGCTTCGTTGCCGTTCATGTCTCCCCCAGCAGTTGTTCGACGAAGGTGAGCGACTCTCGTGTGGTCAGAGCCTCGGCGCGGATGATGCCATAGCGCAGCTCAAGGATCCGCAACTGCTGAGGGACGGAGACCGGCCGACTGCCGAACTCGTCGTCGGCACGGCCCATCGCCGTGCCGTCCGGGAACTTCAGCACCTGGATCCGGCCTCCCGTTCCCGGATGGTCTCCACGAGACGTGGGCATCACCTGGACGTCGACGTGCCGCAAGTGCGCCACCTCCAGCAGGTGTTCGAGTTGCCTGCGCAACACCATCTTGCCCCCGACGGGGCGGCGGAGAGTCACCTCTTCCTGGACGAAGCTGAGTTCCGGAGGGGGAACCCGCTCGAAAATCGCCTTGCGGGCCATTCGGGCGGCGAGTGCTCGCTCAAGTTCGTCCTCCGACAGCGCGGGTCGCCGGGTGCTCAGCAGGGCCCGCGCGTACTCCTCGGTCTGCAGGAGCCCATGCAGGTTGTGACTGCCGTACGAGAGAAGCTCGACCGCCTGGGATTCCAGCTTGGCCAGATCACGGACCTTCTTCGGGTACCGGACCCGCTTCACGTCCTCCTTCATCGCCGAGAGCAGCCCGCCCGCGCCCAGCACCTCGTCCGCCTTGTCCAGGTACTCGGGCCGGGGGATCCGCTTCCCGCCCTCGATCTTGTAGACGAGATCCTCGCCGTACCCGACCGCCGCCGCGAACTCGCCGGCCCGCATCCCTGCAGCCTCCCGCCGCAGCCTCAGCTGCCGCCCCACGGTGGCGACGACCGCGATGCCCCAGTCGTCGTCCGGGTCCACCTCCCACCCCGGCTCGTCCGCCTCGCTCCTGAGCCGTACCGCCTCACCGTCCACCGACATCCGGACCCCTCCGTCGTACGCGTCGTATCGCGATGGCCGACGGTAGGTGTCTCGACCACTCTGAGTGATGCGAACCGACCAGTGGACACGCCTACGGGTGACAAGTGCACCAGGGCGAGCATCGTTGGTACATGTTCTGTACCATCGCTGGTATGGCTCTGAAGCGCACCAACGTCTACGCAGAGGATGGAGATCTTCTGCTGATCAAGGAGGCCGCCGCACGTCTCGGTGTGTCGGAGGCGGAGATAATTCGCGAGGGGATTCATCGCATCGCGCTGGCGCACCGTGTCTGGGACGAGCCGTTCGTTTCCGACGAGGAGACCTTCGATCTCGGCGCTCCCGTGGAGAAGGACGAGATTCGCGAAGCTGTGGCACGGGGTCATGAGGAGCGGGAGCGCCGGAACCGGGGGAACGCGGCGTGATCGCCGTCGCCGACACGTCTGGCATTCTCACCCTCTTCAATAGCTCCGACCCGGATCACTACGCCGTCAGGAAGGCCGCGGACCAGTGCGGATTCCTCGTCGCCACGCCGCTCGCGCTGACCGAGGTCCATCAGGTGGCGACCAGTCGCGCCGGGCGGGCCGCGGCCGACGCGATACTGCGCTCGCTCACGTCACGTGTCCGGCAGATGCGCCTAGTCCTGGCGCCGTCTACGCCCGAGATCCTCGATGTCGCGCTCTCCGTGCGGGCCCGGTACGCGTCGCTCGACCTGGATCTCGTCGACGCGGTGAACGTGGCCCTCGCCGCCGAGTACGAGACGGACGCCATCCTTACCAGAGACCTGCGTGACTTCCGGACCGTACGTCCGGTGGGTGGCAGGTACTCCTGTTTCCGGATCCTCCCCGACGATCTGTGACCGGCCGCCGGCCCGACGGTGGACGCGGAAACCCGGGGTCGCCCTCAGGGCCCCCGTCCCCGAGTCCGGATAGGCTCTGGCCAGGACGGGCTGGATCCGACGGGAGGCCGGGATGACGGCGCCGGGGCGCAGGAGCAGTACCTTCACGCGGCTGCTGCGGCACGGCTTCATCCATGCCACGGACGCCGAGCGGCTGCTGGACGGCCCGGACCTCGCGCCGCTCAGGGACGACCCGGTGCTGCTGGAGGCGCTGGGCGCCACCGCCGACCCCGACCTCGCGCTGGCCGGTCTGGTCCGGCTGCTGGAGGCGCAGCCGGAGTCCAAGGCCCGCCGCGAGCTGCTCGACACTCTGATAGCGGCCAAGCCGCTGCGCGACCGGCTGCTCGGGGTGCTCGGCGCCTCCGCCGCCCTCGGCGACCACCTCGCCCGGCACGCCGGCGACTGGCGGGCGCTGGTCACCTACGAGCCGCGCGACCTGCATCCGGGGGTCGAGGAGTTCGAGCAGGGGCTGGCGGAGGCCGGCGACCCGGTCGCGCTGCGCGTCGCCTACCGGCGCTGCCTGCTGTCCATCGCCGCCCGCGACGTGTGCGGCACCACCGATGTCGCCGAGACCGCCGCCGAGCTCGCCGACCTCGCCACCGCCACCCTGCGCGCCGCTCTCCGGATCGCGCGGGCCGCCGCGCCCGAGGACGACGCGCTGTGCCGGCTCGCGGTGATCGCGATGGGCAAGTGCGGCGGCCACGAGCTCAACTATGTCTCCGACGTCGACGTGATCTTCGTCGGTGAGGCCGTGAACGGCGCCGACGAGGTCAAGGCCCTGCGCGCCGCGACCGCGCTCGCCTCGCACATGATGCGGATCTGTTCCGAGACGACCGTGGAGGGCTCGATCTGGCCGGTCGACGCCAACCTGCGGCCCGAGGGCCGCAACGGGCCGCTGGTGCGCACCCTCAGCAGCCATGTCGCCTACTACCAGCGGTGGGCCAAGACCTGGGAGTTCCAGGCGCTGCTCAAGGCCCGCCCGGTGGCCGGCGACCCGGAACTGGGCGGCCAGTACATCGCCGCGCTCGCCCCCATGGTCTGGCAGGCCGCCGAGCGCGAGAACTTCGTCGCCGACGTGCAGAAGATGCGCCGCCGCGTGGTCGAGACCATCCCCGTGGCCGAGGTCGAGCGCGAGCTGAAACTCGGTCCCGGCGGCCTCAGGGACGTCGAATTCGCCGTGCAGCTCCTTCAGTTGGTGCACGGGCGGACCGACCCGTCGCTGCGCAGCGGCTCCACCCTGGGCGCGTTGCAGGCACTGGCCGCCGGCGGGTACGTCGGCCGCGTGGACGCCGTGCAGCTCGACGACGCCTACCGGTTCCTGCGCTCCCTGGAGCACCGCATCCAGCTCTTCCGGCTGCGGCGCACCCACCTCGTCCCCGAGGACGAGGCCGATCTGCGCCGGCTCGGACGGTCGCTCGGGCTGCGCAGCGACCCGATCACCGAGCTGACCCGCGAGTGGAAACGGCACACCAGCGTCGTACGCCGGCTGCACGAGAAGCTGTTCTACCGGCCGTTGCTCGACGCGGTCGCCCAACTCGCTCCGGGCGAGGCCAGGTTGAGGCCGGACGCGGCGCGGGAGCGGTTGGTCGCGCTCGGGTACGCCGACCCGGCCGCCGCGCTGCGGCACCTGGAGGCGCTGGCGTCCGGCGTCACCAGGAAGTCGGCCATCCAGCGGACCCTGCTGCCCGTGCTGCTGGGATGGTTCGCGGACTCCGCCGACCCGGACGCCGGGCTGCTGAACTTCCGCAAGGTGTCGGACGCGCTCGGCAAGACCCCCTGGTATCTGCGGCTGCTGCGGGACGAGGGGGCCGCCGCCGAGAACCTCGCCCGGGTGCTGTCGGCCGGGCGGCTCGCGCCCGACCTGCTGATGCGCGCTCCCGAAGCCGTGGCCCTGCTGGGCGACGGCGACGCGGGCGGCCTCGGACCGCGCGGGCGCGCCCAGCTGGAGCAGGAGGTCCTCGCCGCCGTCCGCCGCGCCGAGACCGCCGAGCAGGGCGTCACGGCGGCGCGCGGCGTGCGGCGCCGGGAGTTGTTCCGTACGGCCGCCGCCGACATCGTCGGCTCCTACGGCACCGAGACCCGGCCCGCCGAGGCCGACCAGGGCGCGCTCGTGGACCGGGTGGGCGGCGCGGTGTCCGACCTGACGGCGGCGACGCTGGCCGGCACCCTGCGGGCGGTCGTGCGCAAGGGCTGGGGGGACACCCTGCCGACCCGGTTCGCGATCATCGGCATGGGACGTTTCGGCGGGCATGAGCTGGGCTACGGCTCGGACGCGGACGTGCTGTTCGTGCACGAGCCGTGGGAGGGCGCCGACGAGCGGGAGGCCGCCGAGGCCGCGGCCAAGGTGGTCGCCGAGATGCGCCGGCTGCTCCAGGTCCCGAGCGCGGATCCGCCGCTGCTGGTCGACGCGGATCTGCGGCCCGAGGGGAAGTCCGGGCCGCTGGTGCGTACGCTCAAGTCGTACGAGGCGTACTACCGGCGGTGGTCGCTGGTGTGGGAGTCGCAGGCGCTGCTGCGGGCCGAGCCGGTGGCCGGGGACGAGGACCTGGGGCGGCGGTTCGTCGAGCTGATCGATCCGCTGCGGTATCCGCGCGGCGGGCTGCGCGAGGACGCGGTGCGGGAGATCCGGCGGCTGAAGGCCCGGATGGAGTCCGAGCGGCTGCCGCGCGGCACCGATCCCAAGCTGCACACCAAACTGGGCCCGGGCGGGCTCTCCGACGTGGAGTGGACCGTGCAGTTGCTCCAGATGCGGCACGCGGCGGGGGAGGCGTCGCTGCGGACCACGCGCACGCGTGAGGCGCTGGCGGCGGCGCGGGAGGCGGGCCTTGTGTCCCCGGAGGACGCCTCGACGCTCGACGAGGCGTGGGTCCTGGCCACCCGGGTGCGCAACGCGGTGATGCTGGTCCGGGGGCGGGCCGGGGACACGTTCCCCACCGAGTCCCGGGAGCTGGCCGCGGTGGGGCGCTACCTGGGCTACGGGCCGGGGCACGCGGGCGACATGCTCGACGCGTACCGGCGGACGGCCCGCCGGGCCCGGTCGGTCATGGAGGAGCTGTTCTACGGCGCGTGAAGCGGCCGCTCAGTTAAGCAGCCGTTCAGTGGAGCGGCCGCTCGGAGTGAAGCGGCTGCTCAGTGGGACGGCCGTTCAGCGGAACGGCGCCCCGGTGACACCCCAGCGGGCGCCTACGCCTCCGTCGGCCGCAGCGCCGGCGTCAGCCGCGGCAGCGCGTGCGGCAGCGCCCCGTACCAGACGCGGGCCGCCGTGAAGCCGAAGGACAGGCACAGGACGCCGCCGACCGCGTCGAGCCAGAAGTGGTTGGCGGTGGCGACGATGACGACCAGGGTGGCCACGGGGTAGAGCAGCCCGAGGACGCGCAGCCACGGAACCGCGCTCAGGGCGAAGACGGTCAGCCCGCACCACAGGGACCAGCCGATGTGCATGGACGGCATCGCGGCGTACTGGTTGGACATGTTCTTCAGGTCGCCCGAGGCCATGGAACCCCAGGTGTGGTGCACCTGGACCGTGTCGACGAAGCGGCCGTCGGTCATCAGGCGCGGGGGCGCCAGCGGGTACAGGTAGTAGCCGAGCAGGGCCACGCCCGTCGTCACGAACAGGGTGAGCCGGGCCGCCGCGTAGCGGCCGGGGTGCGTGCGGTAGAGCCACACCAGGACGCCGATGGTGACCACGAAGTGCAGCGTCGCGTAGTAGTAGTTCATGCCGATGATCAGCCAAGTCACCGAGTTGACGGCGTGGTTGACGGCGTGTTCGACGGCGATGCCGAGCCGGTGCTCGGCGCTCCAGACCCAGTCCGCGTTGCGCAGCGCCTGGGCCTTCTGCTCCGGGACCGCGTTGCGGATCAGCGAGTACGTCCAGTAACTCACCGCGATCAGCAGGATCTCGAACCACAGCCGCGGGTGGCGGGGTGTGCGCAGCCGCTCCAGGGCGGTGGGGCGCCGCTCGTCCGTGACGAGGTGTGGAACGGCCTTTTCCCGGCCTTCCCGGCGTGTCACGGTCGAGTCACCCATAGGCACAGAGTCTGCCAGAAAAGCGTTCGTCCACCGCTCATCCGCCGGTCGGGTTCCGTTCGCATGTTCTCCGGCTCAGGGACGACTGCGGTCCCCGGGGGCCGAAGCGGTCGAACCGCGCACCACCAGCTCCGGCATGAAGACGAACTCGCTGTGCGGCGCGGGCGTCCCGCCGATCTCCTCCAGCAGCGTGCGCACCGCGGCCTGGCCCATCGCCGGCACCGGCTTGCGTATGGTCGTCAGGGGCGGGTCGGTGAAGGCGATCAGCGGGGAGTCGTCGAAGCCCACCACGGAGACGTCCCGGGGGACCTCCAGGCCGCGCTGCCGGGCCGCGCGGATGGCGCCGAGCGCCATCATGTCGCTGGCGCAGACGATCGCCGTGCAGTCCCGTTCGATGAGCGCGGTGGCCGCCGCCTGGCCGCCCTCCAGGGTGTAGAGGGAGTGCTGGATCAGCTCCGACTCGACGACGTCCGCGGCCAGGCCGAGCTGGTCCCGCATGGCGCGGACGAAGCCCTCGATCTTGCGCTGGACCGGGACGAAGCGCTTCGGGCCGAGGGCCAGGCCGATGCGGGTGTGCCCCAGGGAGGCGAGGTGGGTGACCGCCAGGGTCATCGCCGCCCGGTCGTCGGGGGAGATGAACGGCGCCTGCACCTTGGGGGAGAAGCCGTCCACGAGGACGTAGGGCACGCCCTGGGCGCGCAGGCGCTCGTACCGCTCCATGTCGGCCGTGGTGTCCGCGTGCAGACCGGAGACGTAGATGATCCCGGCGACCCCGCGGTCCACCAGCATCTCGGTCAGCTCGTCCTCCGTGGACCCGCCGGGGGTCTGGGTGGCGAGCACCGGGGTGTATCCCTGCCGGGTCAGCGCCTGGCCGATGACCTGCGCCAGCGCCGGGAAGATCGGGTTCTCCAGCTCCGGGGTGATCAGCCCCACCAGGCCCTCGCTGCGCTGCCGCAGCCGCACCGGGCGCTCGTAGCCGAGGACGTCGAGGGCGGCCAGCACGGACTGGCGGGTGGTGGCGGCGACGCCGGGCTTCCCGTTCAGGACGCGGCTGACGGTCGCTTCGCTCACCCCCGCCTGGGCGGCGATGTCGGCAAGCCGTGTGGTCACGTGACCGGACTGTACCGGTCGTCCCCCGCCCTGCCCACCGATGGGGCGCCTGGCGCGAGCCGTTGAACGGCCCGCTGCGGGCTGCTGCGTCATCGCGATCCCTCGTGTTCGGTCGGCGTCCGGTCGACGTCCGGGTCTCGGCGTCCGGTCCGCAACGGGATGATTCCTCCCCCGCCACTGTCTGGCAAGGGCTTGCAGAGTCTTGCACAAGTGTCCGACGAGCCGCCTGTCCGCGTGAAATCAGGGCCGTAGGACCCGCAGGGGCGGGTCACGAAGCGGTAACTGGCGCGGTGTCTTGCACTTTTTTTCTGCAAGGTCTTTCGCCGGGCTTGCAACGCTGTTACGTTTCCGGTCGCCCGGCGGCGGCAATGGCGCGGTCGGAAAGTCGGCAGGACGGCGGACGGGGCCGTTACCTGTTCACGGGCTTAACCCTCAAGGAGAACTCATGCGGCGTGGCATAGCGGCCACCGCGCTGGTGGCGTCCCTCGCCCTCACGGCGACGGCGTGCGGCGGGAGCGACAACGGCGACAAGTCGGACGGTCCGGTGACCATCACCTGGTGGGACACCTCCAACGCCACCAACGAGGCACCGACGTACCAGGCCCTGGTCAAGCAGTTCGAAGCGGCCAACAAGGACATCAAGGTCAAGTACGTCAACGTCCAGTTCGACCAGGCGCAGAACAAGTTCGACACGGCCGCCGGCTCCAAGGGCGCCCCGGACGTGCTGCGCTCCGAGGTCGGCTGGACCCCGGCCTTCGCCAAGAAGGGCTACTTCGTGCCGCTGGACGGCACCGAGGCCCTCGCCGACCAGGACAAGTTCCAGCCCAGCCTGGTCACGCAGGCCCAGTACGAGGGCAAGACCTACGGCGTCCCGTTCGTCACCGACACCCTGGCCCTGGTCTACAACAAGGCCCTGTTCAAGAAGGCCGGCATCGCCGAGGCCCCCAAGACCTGGGACGAGCTGAAGTCCGCCGCCGCCAAGATCAAGGACAAGACCGGCGTCGACGGCTACTGGGGCTCCACCCAGGCCTACTACGCCCAGAGCTTCCTCTACGGCGAGGGCACCAACACCGTCGACGCCGACGCCAAGAAGATCACGATGAACTCGGCGCCCGCCAAGAAGGCCTACGGCACGTGGCTCGGCCTGTTCGACGGCAAGGGCCTGCACAAGGCCGACACCACCGCCGACGCCTACGCCCACATCCAGGACGCGTTCATCAACGGCAAGGTCGCCGCGATCATCCAGGGTCCCTGGGAGATCACGAACTTCTACACGGGCTCCGCGTTCACGGACAAGTCCAACCTGGGCATCGCCACCGTCCCGGCCGGCTCCTCCGGCAAGGCGGGCGCCCCGACCGGCGGACACAACCTCTCGGTCTACGCCGGCTCGGACAAGGCCCACCAGGACGCGGCCATGAAGTTCGTGAACTTCATGGCCTCGGCGAAGTCCCAGGAGACCATCGCCCTGAAGAACTCCACGCTCCCCACCCGCGACGACGCCTACACCGACGAGGTCAAGGCCGACCCCGGCATCGCGGGCTACCAGGGCGTCCTGCCCGCCGCCCAGCCGCGCCCGGCGCTGCCCGAGTACGGCTCCCTGTGGGGCCCGCTCGACACCGAGCTGCCCAAGATCGCCGCCGGCAAGGAGTCCCTGGACAAGGGCCTGAGCAACGCGGAACTCGCGATCGCCAAGCTGGTCCCCGACTTCAGCAAGTGAGCCGTCGTGGCTGTCGGAGTGCTCCCGTGAAGGGGAGGACTCCGACGGCCACCGGCCTGTGCCCAGCCCAACTCCCTGATCTTGCAAAAGGTGTCGAACCATGACAGTCGCCATCGACCGCGCGACCGGCAGGCGCCGCGGTGACCGCGCGCCTCGGCCCGGGCTGGGGCAACGCCTGAAGAACGGCTTCCAGAAGTACTGGTACGCCTACGCGATGATCGCGCCGGTGGTCGTCGTGCTCGGCGGCCTCGTGGGCTACCCCCTGGTGCGGGGCTTCTACCTGACCCTCACCGACGCCAACAGCCTCAACTCGGCGCGCACCATCGGCGTCAACCACATCGAGGCCACCTACAAGTTCATCGGGCTGGACAACTACCAGGACATCCTGTTCGGCCCGACCTCGTACGACCGGTTCTGGTCGCACTTCCTGTGGACCGTCTTCTGGACGGCCGCCTGCGTGTTCCTGCACTACACCATCGGCCTCGGCCTCGCGCTCATGCTCAACCAGAAGCTGCGCGGCCGCACCTTCTACCGGCTGATGCTGGTCCTGCCATGGGCCGTGCCGACCTTCGTCACGGTCTTCTCCTGGCGGATCATGCTCGCCGACTCCGGTGTGCTCAACCAGGTGCTCGGCAATCTGCACCTGCCCCAGCCGCAGTGGCTGGAGGACACCTTCTGGCAGCGGTTCGCCGCGATCATGGTCAACACCTGGTGCGGTGTGCCGTTCATGATGCTCTCGCTCCTCGGCGGCCTGCAGTCCATCGACTCCACGCTCTACGAGGCCGCGGAGGTGGACGGCGCCAACGCCTGGCAGCGGTTCCGGTACGTCACGCTGCCCGGTCTGCGCTCGGTCAGCTCCACCGTGGTGCTGCTCGGCGTCATCTGGACCTTCAACCAGTTCGCCATCATCTTCCTGCTGTTCGGCCCCTACAGCGCGCCCGACGCCCAGATCCTCGTCACCTGGGCCTACTACCTGGGCTTCGGACAGCAGCCGCGCGACTTCGCCCAGTCCGCCGCGTACGGCGTACTGCTGCTGTCGATCCTCACCGTTTTCACCTCCTTCTACTTCCGCTGGCTGAAGCGCAATGACCAGCTCGCCGTCTGACGCCGCAGGAGCCGCCCCCATGAGCACCACGACCCTCGAGAAGACACCGGCCGGACCGGCGTCCGCCCCGCCGCCCCCGCACCGGACCCGCCGGCGGGGCGAGCGCGGCCCGCTCGGCAGCGTCCTCCTGCACGGCGGCCTCGCCGTGGCGAGCCTCGTCGCGCTGGCCCCGGTGGTCTGGCTGTTCTTCCTGTCGCTCGGCCCGGACAAGGACGACTACCTGCACCCCGGCAAGATCTTCGGCAAGCTCACCTTCTCCAACTACAGCTTCGTGCTGCAGCACACCGCCTTCTTCGACTGGCTCAAGTCGACGATGATCGTGGCCCTCGGCACCACCCTGATCGGTGTCTTCGTCGCCGCCACCACCGGCTACGCGGTCTCGCGCATGCGCTTCCCCGGCTACAAGCAGCTGATGTGGGTGCTGCTGCTCACCCAGGCCTTCCCGATCGCCATCCTGATCGTGCCGATGTACGAGATCTTCGGCCGGTTCGGTCTCATCGACACCTACTGGGCCCTGATCGTCATCAACTGCACCACGGCCGTGCCCTACAGCGCCTGGCTGCTCAAGGGATACTTCGACACCATCCCCTTCGAGATCGACGAAGCGGGACGCATCGACGGGCTCAGCCCCTTCGGCACCTTCGTACGGCTGATCCTGCCGCTGGCCCGCCCGGGGCTGGCCGTCGCGGCCTTCTACAACTTCATCACGGCCGTCGGCGAGGTCGCGTTCGCGACCACCTTCATGCTGGACGACTCCAAGTACACCTTCGCGGTCGGCCTGCAGAGCTTCGTCAGTGAGCACGACGCCCAGTGGAACTACATGGCCGCCACCGCGGTGTTGATCGCCATTCCTGTGTCGGTCTTCTTCTACCTTGTCCAGAAAAACCTCGTCACCGGCCTCACCGCGGGCGGCACCAAGGGCTGACCCCCACGCGCCCGACAACGGCTCCCGCGCGCCTGACCCGCGCGGGTGGCGGCCGCGGTGCCCTCCCCGAGCTCTCCGAGCAAGGGGGCCCCTGACCCCGCGGGCACCGCGGCCGCCTCATCACCCGGACGCCGTCACCCCTGCCCACGACAAGCAATCGCCCCCCCCAGCTCTCGCCCACGCCGGAGCAGGGGAACACCCGACGCACCAAGGACGCCATGAGCAAGCAGTACTTCCCGGCCGAATCCCCCCTCTCCGAAGCGGCTGCCACCACCGTCGCCCCGCGCCGCGACTGGTGGCGGGACGCGGTGATCTACCAGGTCTATCCGCGCAGCTTCGCCGACAGCGACGGCGACGGCATGGGCGACCTGGAGGGCGTACGCTCCCGCCTGCCGTACCTGCGCGACCTCGGTGTGGACGCCGTCTGGCTCAGCCCGTTCTACGCCTCCCCGCAGGCCGACGCCGGCTACGACGTCGCCGACTACCGAGCCGTCGACCCCATGTTCGGCAACCTGCTGGACGCCGACGCGCTGATCCGCGACGCCCATGCGCTGGGTCTGCGGATCATCGTCGACATCGTGCCCAACCACTCCTCCGACCAGCACGAGTGGTTCAAGCGCGCGCTCGCGGACGGCCCCGGCTCCCCGCTGCGGGACCGCTACCACTTCCGCCCCGGCAAGGGCACGGACGGCGAACTCCCGCCCAACGACTGGGAGTCCATCTTCGGCGGCCCCGCCTGGACCAGGGTCACCGAGCCGGACGGCACCCCTGGCGAGTGGTACCTGCACCTGTTCGCGCCCGAGCAGCCCGACTTCAACTGGGACCACCCGGCCGTCGGCGACGAGTTCCGCTCCATCCTGCGGTTCTGGCTCGACATGGGCGTCGACGGCTTCCGTATCGACGTGGCCCACGGCCTGGTCAAGGCCGAGGGCCTGCCCGACCTCGGCAGCCACGACCAGCTGAAGCTCCTGGGCAACGATGTCATGCCGTTCTTCGACCAGGACGGCGTGCACGCGATCTACCGCCAGTGGCGGCACATCCTCGACGAGTACTCGGGCGACCGGATCTTCGTCGCGGAGGCGTGGACCCCGACCGTCGAGCGGACCGCGAACTACGTGCGCCCCGACGAACTGCACCAGGCGTTCAACTTCCAGTACCTGGGCACCGAGTGGGACGCCGGCGAGCTGCGCGAGGTCATCGACCGCACCCTGGAGGCCATGCGCCCGGTGGGTGCCCCGGCCACCTGGGTGCTGTCCAACCACGACGTCACCCGGCACGCCACCCGGTTCGCCAACCCGCCCGGCCTCGGCACCCAGATCCGCAGCGCGGGCGACCGCGAGCTCGGCCTGCGCCGGGCGCGCGCGGCCACGCTGCTGATGCTGGCGCTGCCCGGTTCGGCGTACGTCTACCAGGGCGAGGAACTGGGCCTGCCGGACGTCGTGGACCTGCCGGACGAGGTGCGCCAGGACCCGGCGTACTTCCGGGGCGAGGGCCAGGACGGGTTCCGCGACGGATGCCGCGTGCCCATCCCGTGGACCCGCGAGGGCTCCTCCTACGGCTTCGGCGGCGGGGGCAGCTGGCTTCCGCAGCCCGCGCACTGGGGCCGGCTGAGCGTGGAGGCCCAGCAGGGCGTGCCGGGCACCACCCTGGAGCTGTACCGCTCGGCCCTGGCCGCCCGCCGCGCCCACCGTGACCTGGGCGCCGGCGAGGCGGTGGAGTGGCTGCGCGCGCCCGAGGGCGTCCTCGCCTTCCGGCGCGGCGAGTTCGTCTGCGTGGCGAACACGACCGGCGAGTCGGTGACCATCCCGGCGTACGGCCGGGTGCTGCTCACGAGCGGCGAGGTCACGGAGGCGGACGGCGAGGCGAAGGTTCCCTCCGACACGACGGTGTGGTGGACCACGGCCTGACCCGACAGGTCACAGTTTCACATCAACTCCCCACGGCCCGCTGCCCGTTGAGGCAGCGGGCCTTCTACCATCCGGGGTCAACGACTTGCTGAACCTTTCAGCAAGAGCCTTCAACGAAGAAGGAACCCCCACATGGCCATCCGCAGACCCCTTTCATACGCGGCCGCCCTCGCCGTGGCCGCCTCCGTGGCCCTCGCGGCGCCCGCCGCCGCCTCCCCGCCCGGCACCAAGGACGTCACCGCGGTCCTCTTCGAGTGGAACTACGCGTCGGTCGCCAAGGAGTGCGCGAACACCCTCGGCCCGGCCGGCTACGGCTACGTCCAGGTCTCCCCGCCCGCCGAGCACATCCAGGGCCCGCAGTGGTGGACGTCGTACCAGCCGGTGAGTTACAAGATCGCCGGGCGGCTGGGTGACCGCGCCGCGTTCCAGAACATGGTCAACGCCTGCCACACGGCCGGGGTGAAGGTCGTCGTCGACACCGTCATCAACCACATGTCGGCGGGCAGCGGCACCGGCACCGGCGGTTCCTCGTACACCAAGTACGGCTACCCGGGCCTGTACTCGAACAACGACTTCAACGACTGCAGGACCGACATCACCAACTACCAGGACCGCTACAACGTCCAGTACTGCGAACTGGTGGGCCTCGCCGACCTCAGGACCGGGTCGGACTACGTCCGCCAGGCCATCGCGGGCTACATGAACGACCTGCTCTCCCTGGGCGTCGACGGCTTCCGTGTCGACGCGGCCAAGCACATCCCGGCCGCCGACCTCGCCAACATCAAGTCGCGTCTGAAGAACCCTTCCGCCTACTGGAAGCAGGAGGTCATCCACGGCGCGGGGGAGGCGGTCCAGCCGACCGAGTACACCGGCAACGGCGACGTCCAGGAGTTCCGCTACGCCTACGACCTCAAGCGGGTCCTCACCAACGAGAAGCTCGCCTACCTCAAGAACTACGGCGAGGGCTGGGGCTACATGAACAGTTCGGTGGCCGGCGTCTTCGTCGACAACCACGACACCGAGCGCAACGGCTCGACTCTCAGCTACAAGAACGGCGCGAACTACACGCTGGCCAACGTCTTCATGCTGGCCTGGCCCTACGGCGCCCCCGACATCAACTCCGCCTACGAGTGGTCCGACGCGGACGCCGGTCCCCCCAACGGCGGCAAGGTCAACGCCTGCTGGCAGGACGGCTGGAAGTGCCAGCACGCCTGGCCGGAGATCAAGTCCATGGTCGCCTTCCGCAACGCCACCCGCGGCCAGGCGGTGACGAACTGGTGGGACAACGGCAACAACCTCATCGTGTTCGGCCGCGGCAACAAGGGCTACGTGGTGATCAACCACGAGAACACGACGGCCGATCGCTCGTACCAGACCTCGCTCCCCGCGGGCACCTACTGCGATGTGCAGAGCAACAGGACCGTCACGGTGGACGGCAGCGGCTGGTTCAAGGCATCGGTCGCCCCGAACACCGCCCTCGCCATCTACGCGGGAAAGCCGAGTTGCTGACGACCCCGCGCCTGCTCCTGCGGCCGGTCGAGCCGGACGACGTACCGGCCCACCGCCGCCTGTGGACCGATCCGGAGGTGCGCCGCCACCTCGGCGGACCGGTCCCCGAGGAGACGGTGCGCGCCCGTGAACGGGGCTGCGTGGCCGCCCCCGGGCTGCTCACCATCGTGCACATGGAGGGTCAACCGCAGGTCCTCTACCGCTTCCCGTGATGGCGGGGCCGGCGCTCCGGGAGTGGAGCGCCGGCCTCCGTCGGGGCGGGCGGCCGGTTGCGTGAAAAAAGTTGCCATGAGTTTCAGGGGTATTGCAGTAAGGCTTGCGCAGGCGATACGTTCGCGGCCGCGCCCGGTGGCCCTGTTGATGGCCGGGGCGAGGGGTCGCAGTCAAGTGAGCCGTACCGCCAAGGAGTTCACCCCGTGATACCGAGATGGCCGGCGCCCTCGCGGCGCCGCACCCCGTCAGGCAGACGCGTCGCCGCCGTCACCGCGGCCGCGATTGCCGCAGCGCTCCTCCCGCCGCTGACGGCGCGGGCCGCCGAAAAGCCGCCCGCGCCGCCCTCGGACGCGAAGCTCGCCGCCGAGCCCGCCCGGCACGACAGCACCCGGGAGCAGTTCTACTTCGTCCTGCCGGACCGTTTCGCCAACGGGGACACCGCCAACGACCGGGGCGGGCTGACCGGTTCACGCCTCGTCACCGGCTACGACCCCACCGACAAGGGCTTCTACCAGGGCGGCGACCTCAAGGGCCTGACCAACCGGCTCGACTACATCAAGGGCCTGGGCACCACGGCCATCTGGCTGGCGCCGATCTTCAAGAACCAGCCCGTGCAGGGGACCGGCAAGGACGCCTCGGCCGGCTACCACGGCTACTGGATCACCGACTTCACCAGGGTCGACCCGCACTTCGGCACCAACAAGGACCTCACGACCCTCATCTCCAAGGCACACGCCAAGGGCATGAAGGTCTTCTTCGACGTCATCACCAACCACACCGCCGACGTCGTCGACTACGAGGGCGGCGCCCACGAGTACCTGTCCAAGGGCGCCTTCCCCTACCTGACCAAGGACGGCCGCCCGTTCGACGACGCGGAGTACGCGGACGGCACGAAGAAGTTCCCCGCTGTCGACGCCTCCTCCTTCCCGCGCACCCCGGTCGTCCCGGCCGCGAAGAAGAACGTCAAGGTCCCGTCGTGGCTCAACGACCCGACGATGTACCACAACCGCGGTGACTCCACCTACACCGGTGAGAACGCCACCTACGGCGACTTCTCCGGCCTCGACGACCTGTGGACCGAGCGCCCCGAGGTCGTCAGCGGCATGGAGAGGATCTACCAGCGCTGGGTGAAGGACTTCGGCGTCGACGGCTTCCGCATCGACACCGTCAAGCACGTCAACATGGAGTTCTGGACCCAGTGGGCCACGGCGCTCGACGCCTACGCCGCCGCCCACGGCCGTAAGGACTTCTTCATGTTCGGCGAGGTCTACTCCGCCGACACCGCCGTGAACGCCCCGTACGTCACCGAGGGCCGCCTCGACGCCACGCTCGACTTCCCGTTCCAGGACGCGGCCCGCGCCTACGCCTCCCAGGGCGGCAGCGCGAAGAGGCTCGCGGGCGTCTTCGGCGACGACTACAGGTACACGACCGACAAGGCCAACGCCTACGAGCAGGTGACCTTCCTCGGCAACCACGACATGGGCCGCATCGGGTACTTCCTCAAGCAGGACGACCCGAAGGCGACCGACGCCGAGATCCTGCGCAAGGACAGGCTCGCCAACGAGCTGATGTTCCTCAGCCGCGGCAACCCCGTCGTCTACTACGGCGACGAGCAGGGCTTCACCGGCTCCGGCGGCGACAAGGACGCCCGCCAGACCATGTTCGCCTCCAAGGTCGCCGACTATCTCGACGACGACCGGATCGGCACCGACCGCGGCCACGCGAGCGACGCCTACGACACCACCGCGCCGCTCTACCGGCAGATCGCCGCCCTCGCGAAGCTCCGCAAGGACAACCCGGCCCTCGCGGACGGAGTCCAGACCGAGCGGTACGCGGCGGACGGGCCCGGTGTCTACGCCGTCACCCGCACCGACGCCCGGACCGGAGCCGAGTACGTCGTCGCCTTCAACAACGCGGGCGAGGCGCGGACCGCCACGTTCGCCACCGGCTCGGCGCGGATGACGTACCGCGGGGTGTACGGCACCGGGGCCGCCGTGACCTCCGGCGCCGACCGCGAGGTCACCGTCACCGTCCCGGCCGGATCGTCCGTCGTCCTCAAGGCCGCGGGCACCCTCGACCGGCCCGCCGCCAAGCCTGCCGTCACCCTCACACCCCCCGCCCAGGGCGCCACCGGCACCGTCGAGCTGAGCGCCGACGTCACCGGCGGGCAGCTCAACCGGGTCGTCTTCGCCGCGCAGACCGGCAACGGCCCCTGGAAGGTGCTGGGCTCCGCCGACCACGCCCCCTACCGGGTCACCCAGACCCTGCCCCGGACCGTCCCGGTCGGCACCGCCCTGCGCTACAAGGCGGTCGTCGTCGACTCGGCGGGCCGCACGGCGAGCGCGACCGCGGCCTCCACCACCGGCACCCCGCCGGCCCCCGAGGTCCCCACCGCCTCCTCCCGCGACTACGCCGTCGTCCACTACAAGCGCGCCGACGGCGACTACGCGAACTGGGGCCTGTACGCCTGGGGCGACCTCGCCGACGGCGAGTCGACCACCTGGCCGGACAGCCACCCGTTCACCGGCCGGGACGCCTACGGAGCCTTCGCCCACGTCAAGCTGAAGCCGGGCGCCTCCGACGTCGGCTTCCTGGTCATCGACAAGAACGGCAACAAGGACGTCTCCGCCGACCGGTCCATCGACGTCACCCGGACGGGCGAGGTCTGGATCGAACAGGGCAAGGACGACGTACGGACCACGCGCCCCGAGTATCCGGCGCAGGACCCGGCCAAGGCCGTCCTCCACTACCACCGCGCCGACGGGAACTACGACGGCTGGGGCCTGCACGTGTGGACCGGCGCCGCGCACCCCACCGACTGGTCGAAACCCCTCCAGCCGGTCAAGACTGACTCCTATGGCGCGGTCTTCGAGGTACCGCTCACCGACGGTGCCACCAGTCTCGGCTACATCATCCACAAGGGCGACGAGAAGGACCTGCCCACCGACCAGTCCCTCGACCTCACGGCGGCCCACGGCCACGAGGTGTGGCTGATGAGCGGCCAGGACAAGCCCCTGCTGCCCCAGCCCGCCGGCGGCGCGGGCGCCCTCGACCTCACCACCTCGAAGGCGGTCTGGATCGACCGGGACACGGTGTCCCTCAAGGGCGTGGAGGGCGCCGCCTCCACCCAGCTGCTCTACTCCCACGACGGCTCGATCACCGTCCAGGACGGAACGCTGACCAGCGACGACGAGCGCTGGCTGCGGCTGGCGAGGACCACGCTCACCGACGCCCAGAAGGCGAGGTTCCCGCACCTGAGGGACTACACCGCCTGGTCCGTCGACCCCCGCGACCGCACCCGCGTCCGCGAGGCCCTGCGCGGCCAGATCGTCGCCTCCCAGCGGGCCGCGAACGGCGCCGTGCTCGCCGCGACGGGCGTCCAGCTCGCGGGCGTGCTCGACGACGTGTACGGCACCCTCGCCACCAAGGCGGAGCTCGGCCCCGTCTTCCACCAGGGCAGGCCCACGCTGAGCGTGTGGGCACCGACCGCGCGGGACGTCGCCCTGGAACTGGACGGCAGGCCGGTCGCCATGCACCGCGACGACACCACCGGCGTCTGGTCCGTCACCGGCCCGGCGTCCTGGAAGAACAAGCCCTACCGGTACGTCGTGACCGTATGGGCGCCCACCGTCCGCAAGGTGGTCACCAACAAGGTCACCGACCCGTACTCGGTCGCCCTCACCGCGAACTCCGAGCGCAGCCTCGTCGTCGACCTCGACGACCGGGCGCTGGCCCCGAGCGGCTGGCCGGGCCTGGCCAAGCCCAAGGCCGTACCGCTCAGGGACGCCCAGATCCAGGAGCTGCACATCCGGGACTTCTCCGTCGCGGACCGCACGGTCCCGGCCAAGGACCAGGGCACCTACCTGGCCTTCACCGACAAGAACAGCGACGGCTCCCGCCACCTGCGGGACCTGGCGAAGGCGGGCACCTCGTACGTGCACCTGCTGCCCGCCTTCGACATCGCCACCATCCCGGAGAGGAAGGCCGACCAGGCCACCCCGGACTGCGACCTGGCCGCCCACCCGGCCGACTCCGAGCGGCAGCAGGCCTGCGTGGCGGCGACCGCCGCGAAGGACGCCTACAACTGGGGCTACGACCCCTACCACTACACGGTCCCCGAGGGCTCCTACGCCACCGACCCGGACGGCACGGCCCGTACCGTCGAGTTCCGGCAGATGGTCAAGGCGCTCAACCAGGACGGCCTGCGGGTCGTCATGGACGTCGTCTACAACCACACGGCCGCCGCCGGCCAGGCGGACACCTCCGTGCTCGACCGGATCGTGCCCGGCTACTACCAGCGGCTCCTCGCCGACGGCTCGGTGGCCGACAGCACCTGCTGCGCGAACACCGCGCCCGAGAACGCCATGATGGGCAAGCTCGTCGTCGACTCGGTCGTCACCTGGGCCCGGCAGTACAAGGTCGACGGCTTCCGCTTCGACCTCATGGGCCACCACCCCAAGGCGAACATGCTCGCCGTCCGCAAGGCACTCGACGCGCTCACGCTCAAGAAGGACGGCGTGGACGGCAGGAACATCATCCTGTACGGAGAGGGCTGGAACTTCGGCGAGGTCGCCGACGACGCGCGGTTCGTCCAGGCCACGCAGAAGAACATGGCGGGCACGGGCATCGCGACCTTCTCCGACCGCGCCCGTGACGCGGTCCGCGGCGGCGGCCCCTTCGACGACGACCCGGGCGTCCAGGGATTCGCCTCCGGCCTGTACACCGACCCCAACTCCTCCCAGAGCAACGGCAGCAGGGCCGAACAGAAGGCCCGCCTGCTGCACTACCAGGACCTGATCAAGGTCGGCCTGAGCGGCAACCTCGCCGCGTACCGCTTCACCGACACCGGCGGCAAGGAGGTCACCGGCGCCGAGGTCGACTACAACGGCGCGCCCGCCGGGTACGCGGACGCCCCCGGCGACGCCCTCGCCTACGCCGACGCCCACGACAACGAGTCGCTGTTCGACGCCCTCGCCTACAAGCTGCCCTCCTCCACGAGCGCGGACGACCGGGCCCGGATGCAGGTCCTCGCCATGGCGACGGCAGCGCTGTCCCAGGGGCCCGCACTGTCCCAGGCCGGGACCGACCTGCTGCGCTCGAAGTCCCTCGACCGCAACTCCTACGACAGCGGCGACTGGTTCAACGCCATCCACTGGAACTGCGCCGACGGCAACGGCTTCGGCCGCGGGCTGCCCATGGCGGCCGACAACCAGGACAAGTGGCCGTACGCCAAGCCGCTGCTCACCACCGTCGGGGTGGGCTGCCCGCAGATCCAGGGAGCCTCGGCCGCGTACCGGGACCTGCTGCGCATCCGCACGACCGAGCAGTCGTTCTCCCTGGCCACGGCGGCGCAGGTGCAGCGGAAGCTGTCCTTCCCGCTGTCGGGCGGCGACGAGACGCCCGGCGTGATCACCATGAGGCTCGGCGATCTCGTCGTGGTGTTCAACGCCACGCCCGAACGGCAGCGGCAGCGCGTCGCGGACCTCGCGGGGACCGGCTACCGGCTGCACCCGGTGCAGACTGCGGGCGCCGATCCGGTGGTGAGGACCTCGTCGTACGAGAAGGCGACCGGGACGTTCACGGTCCCGGCGCGTACGGTCGCGGTGTTCAGGAACTAGCGCGGGTCCCCGGCCGGCCCGGAACAGGAGAGCTCATGCCGCAGATCACCGTCGACTACTCCGAGCGGTTGGCCGACGCCTTCGACCGGCGTGCCTTCGCGCGGGAGCTGCACGCCCGCACGGTCGAGATCGCGGCCGCCAAGCCTCCGGCGTGCAAGACGCAGTTCCGCCGGACCGAGGACACCGCCGTCGGTCCGGACACCGAGGGGCACGCGATCGTGCACGTCACCATCGGCCTGCTGGCCGGGCGCACCGACGAGACCAAGGCTCGTCTGACGGAGGCGGTCCTGGAGGCGCTGCGGGAGCATGTGAAGCCGGTGGAGGGCCTGGCGCTGCACGCGTCGGCCGAGGTGCGCGACCTCGACGCCTCCTACCGGAAGTTCGACGCCTGACGAGCGGGGCAACCAGCGTCAGGAGGCGAGAGCGACGAGCCGGCCGACCAGGTCCAGGAAGGGGCCTTCGGCCGGCTCGTCCTTGAAGACCCGGCGCATGAGCGCGCCCAGCTCCTCGTCATGGGCGGCGCTGACGGCGACCAGCGCGCCGAAGTCGTGCACGAGCTGGACCTCCAGCTCGGCACGCGGTATGCGCCGGCCGTCCAGCCAGATCAGCGCCGTCGACTCCGCGAGCGAGATCCACGAGCGGACGACCAGTTCCAGCCGCGCGGGCGGCTGATCGATCCCCAGATGCGAAAGGATCTGGTCGTACGCGACCTGCCGGACGGAGTCGACGAGCGCGTTCGTCGTCGACGAGCCGACCGCCGGGCCGCCACGCATCAGGGCCGAGAAACCGGGCCCGTGCTCGTCCACGAAGTCGAAGAACCGGCGCATCACCCGCAGCAGCCGCGCCCCCAGCGGGCCCTCGTGCGGCTCCGTGAACCGGCCCGCCAGATCGTCCGAGGCGCGCTTCAACGCGGCCTCGTACAGGCTGAGTTTGCCGGGGAAGTAGTGGTAGACCAGCGGGCGCGAGATACCCGCCGCCGACGCTATCTCGTCGATGGAGACCTCGTCGGGCGAGCGGCGGCTGAACAGTTCGAGGGCGACGCCGATCAACTGCTGCCGTCGTTCGTCGACTCCCATCCTGCGGCGAACCCCGGTAGTCATACGAACACCTTACCGATCGATTCCGGCCCCGAACGGACCGGCAAGGACCGACCGCGGTGTTCGACCGCGGCTCGTCACACCCCGCCGCGCCGACCGCTCACTTCTGACGCAGCACGGCGACGGACCTGCCGTCGGCCAGCTTCCCCTTCAGGTCGGCCTGTGCACCCTGCCGGGTCCGCACGACGAGCAAGCGGCCCTGGGTGGAGGCGCTGACCCCGCCGGTCGCGCTGATCGAGGCGGTGTCCCGGTCCCCGGCCGCGAGCAGGTACCAGGCGCCCGCCTGCGACTTCCACAGCACCCCGGCCAGCACGTGCGGATCGCGGACGCCGCACGCGGGCACGTTCTCGGCCTGGGCCGCGACCGCCGCGTACTTCCCGCCGGGCGTGTGGAACTGGGCCAGTACCCGCGTCCCGTCGCCGCGCCAGGTCTCGGCGCGGGTGCACACCCACGCGGCGGCCGAACCGGTCGCGTCGGGCAGCGGCTGCTCGGCGTACTCCCAGGCGTTGACCGACCGGACGCCCTGTGCGCGCACGGCACCCAGCGAGCAGGCCAGCGGCGCCCAGGCGCGCAGCCCCGCCGCACCGGACACCTCCTGCGGGGCATCGGGGCGGCCCGTGGTGAGGCGGGCGGGGGCCAGTTCGCCGAGGTCGGCCAGGAGCTGGGTGCCGGGTTCGCCGGTCAGCTGGAGCGCGTTCCACGAGGTGCAGCCGCCGCTGCGCTGGACCGGGCTGGCCAGCGGCCCGGTGACACCGCCCGTGAGGCCGAGGTCCATCGCCCCGGCGTCCGGCTTGAGCAGGTCCCGCTCGGCCGCCGCCTTCACCCAGGGCGCCGTCAGATAGCGGACGTTCCCGTCGGAGCGGCCCAGCACCACCGCGCCCGCCTCCGCGCCGGCGGCGCCGTCGACCCGGGCGAAGTCGAGGGCGGCCCCGGCCGAGGAGTCCCTCGGCTCGGCATAGCGGGCGATACGCAGGCCGTCGTGGAAGAGCACCACGCGCGCGTTGTCGACGTCGCCGGCGTAGAGCAGTTGCGGCGGTCCCGCGGGGCCGCCCGTGGCGGTGCCGGGGGTGGCCGAGACCCGTACGGACTCGCCGGGGCGGGCCCAGACGGCGAGCGCCCGGCGCAGCAGGGCCGTGTCGCCGGCCAGGTTGCCGCGGGCCGGCCACACGGAGAGGTCGAGCCGCGCGGAGGTCCGCCAGGCGGTGGGGGCGATCCTGGTCAGCCTGCCCGGATCGAGGGCGGCCTCGGCGGACGGGTTGTGCGCGTAGGCGGGTGCGGCGGCGCCGTCCGGACCCCAGCCGCCGCCCGGCAGCGCGACCAGCGCGCCGCACACGGCGAGGGCCGCGGCCGCGGCGAGCGCGGCCCTGGTGTGCTGCCTGCGCCGCTTCAGATCGGTGGGCCGGGCCTGCAACGAGCACGGGTCGAACTCGGGGGAGTCGAGGAGCGCGTACTGGGCGGGCAGGCGGTCGGCCTGGCGCAGCGCGGCGACCGGGTCGGCCACGCCCGCGGCCGTCAGCACCTCCCGCACGGCGGGGTCGGGGAGCCTTTCCAGGCCGCGCAGCACGTAGGCGGCACGGGCCGGCCCGGACAGGGTCGCCAGCTTCTGGTCCAGCGCGAGTTCGTCGGCGCCGCCCGAGCGCGGGAACAGGCGCAGGCCCCACACCAGGGGCAGCGCCGGCCGCAGTCGGGCGCGTCCGGTCCGGATCCCGCGCGGTGGGCGGCCCGCCCCCAGCGCCGTGCGGATCACCTGGAGGCGGACGAAGGCGTAGCCCGGGTCGGACTCGCGTCCGGCCGACTGGGCCGGGATCACGGTCGCCGAGGACCGGCCCCGCGGCAGCGCCCGCTGGGCCAGCGCGTGCGCGGTCAGCACACGGCGGCCCCGCCCGAGTCCGGGCGGCAGCACCAGATAGGCGAGCCGGACCAGACGCGGATAGTGCTCGACGAGCGCGGCCTCGGCCCGCTCGGCATCGACGACCGGCCCGGAGGAGGACTTGTGGCGCGGGGCGACATCCTGTGACTGCACGTCCAGGCCAACGAGCGAGCCGGTCCTAGGTCACACGGGGGTCCGGCGTTCTCAGTCCTCGGGCTCCACCAGCAGCCGGGCGTAGTTCGCCATCGAGCGCTGGTAGCGGGGGAGATGGGGCGCGAGGGCACCGAGGACGAGGGACAGGCCCTCGCGGTCACGGCCCAGACCGGACAGGCACAGTGCCAGACACGCCCGTACGGCGTCGTCCAACTCGTCCGAGGGTCCGTCCAGTTCGGGCGTGAGCAGCCTGACGCCCTCCTCCGGCCGGCCGAGGTTGCGCAGCGAGCTGGCCAGCTGGATCCTGGCCCGGCGGCCCCGGTAGCCGCTCAGCCCGCGCTCCAGTGCCTCCTGGTAGAGCGGCACCGCCCGGTCCGAGCGGCCGGTGGAGTCCCAGGCACAGGCCTGCTCGAACGGGCCGAGCGGGCTGCCGTCCGGCAGTTCGGCGACGAGCGCGTCGACACCCGCCCGGAACGCGGGCGCCTCGTCCTCGGAAAAGTCGTCGAAGCGGGCCCAGGCGGCGGCCACGCGGTCTTCCCAGTCCTGGTTCACCGGCTCACGTTCGCACGCGTGTGCAGGCGGCGTCCACCGGATTGAGCGCTGTGCGCACCGCAGCCGTATCGAAGGGCGGCCCCCTGCCGGGGCCCGGTGCGGCATGCTTGTGGCGCCTGCCGCCGGGAACGGAGTGCCGGAAGCGACCGGAGGAACAGATGAGGGTGACCCGACCGATGCTCGCGGTGGCCGGTGCCGCGGCGGCACTGGTACTGACGGGGTGCGGTTCCGGTGACGGCGCGGCGGCGAAGGTGCCGCCGACGGCGACCGGCAGCCTGGAGAGCCTGGCCGCCGAGGTGAAGTGCGAGCCGGACATGCAGACCGACGCCGACACCATCCGGCAGGCCATCTGCACCAACCCCACCGGCAAGTTCGTCCTCGCCACCTTCGCCACCGACCGCGGCCAGCGGGAGTGGATCGACGACGCCAAGGACTACGGCGGCTCCTACCTCGTCGGCCGCAAGTGGGTCGCCGTCGGCGACAGCGGCGTGGTCACCGCGCTGCGCGCCACCCTGGGCGGTGACGTGGAGACGGGCAAGGACCACAGCGCCCACAGCGCCCACAGCGCCCACGGCGCGCACAGCGGCTGAGCCGCTCGGAGGGGCACGGCACGCACGGGCACACGGCGAAGGCCGGCGGCGGGATCTCCCGCCGCCGGCCTTCTTCAAGAGGTCACCGGTCCAGTATCACCGGATCAGGGCGTCACTTGCAGTTCCGGCCCGAGTTGACACAGCTGGCGATCTTGTTCGCCAGGCCGCCGGTCGTGATGTTGATGAAGTCGTCGTGGTCGGTGGCCGCCTTGTGCAGCTGCTCGGGGAAGCCGTCGACCGCGTAGGCGTTCTTCACCGCACCGTTCTCGATGCTCGGCCGCGGCACGTCGTAGACCAGGCGCATCGTGAGCTTCGGGATGGCCTTGAAGCCGCTGGGGCAGTTGCCGCGCTGGTCGGCGAAGGCTATGTGCGTACGGTGGTTGGCGCTGTCGGTGTTCTGCCCGTCCCAGCAGCTCTGGAAGGCGAACGTGCGCACCATCTTGCTGCCCTCGGGGCAGATCGGGTACTGCTCCGTCAGCTGGACCTTGTTCTCGAAGCCGGTGCAGCTCCAGTGCGCGTTGGCGTTGGCCAGACCGTTGGTCGTGGTCTTGGCGTCACCGGTGATGATGCGCAGGAACTGCGGCATGGCGACGACCTTGCCGGTCGGGCTGCCGACGTACTTGATCTCCGCCTGGAGCGGCTTGAGGATCCGGCCGACGTTGCCCTCCTTGCCACCGCCGTCCGCGTCCTGGTCGAAGTCCTGCGAGCCGTCCTGGACCCGGATCACCGGCCAGTAGTACGCCGACAGGTCGTTCTTGTTCTGGCAGCTCGTGGCGCTCTGCAGGAACGTGTCGTTGCTCGAGAACGCGTCGATCTTCTGGTTGCCGACGTAGTCGTGCAGGTGGTGGGCGCCGTTGGCCACACCGGGCGCCACGATCACGTTGTCCGTGTTGTGGTTGCCGTTGGCGTTCACACCGCAGCGCGTGGTGAAGGTGCCGTTCGAGGCGTTGCGGCTCTTGCGCGGCTTGGCGGGGACGTTCGGCTGGACCGTGGTGATGTCCACGAAGTCCGCCGCGACCGGGCCGTTCCCGGCCTGACCGCCGGTGCCCTGCTGCCCGCCGTCGCCGCCCTGCTGACCGCCGTCGTTCTGGCCGCCGTTGTCGCCCTGCTGCCCGTTGTCCTGGCCGGTGTCCTGGCCGTCGTTCTGGCCGTTGTCCTGACCGCCCTCGCCGTCGCCCGCGTCCGTCTGGTTCTGCTCGACGGGGGTGCCGGTGCAGGGCGCGAGGTCGTCCAGGTTGCCGGGGGTCTTGCCGCCGGCCCGGTTGATCTCCAGCTTGATCCGGTCGAGGATCACCTTGCGCCGGTCCTTCAGCGGACCCAGGATGGCGTTCTGGACGAAGCTGGCGTCTCTGGTCTGCGCGTCGCGCGTGGTGGCCAGCCGCTGGTAGGCCTCGGTGATCTGCTGGTCGAGCGTGGCGAGTTCGCCGTCGACCTCTCCACGGGCCTGCTCCGGCACGGCGGTGAGCTGCTGGCCGACGTCAGGGCACTTGATCGTCGCGACCTGCGCGTTGACGGCCTTCGTCCGGTTGCCTCCCCACGCGTCGTTCTTCGACTCGTGCGCGGATGCGTAGTAGTTCGCCCATACAAGCCCGCCCCCACCGAGCGCTAGGGCCGCCGCCCCGGCTATGGCCTTGGTGGCCAGCGGCATTCGGCGTTTGCGTGTGTTGCGTCCCATGGAACTCCTCTGACTTCCTTGCGGGGCAGCATCGAGGCGCCCGACAGGAGTGAAGCGGCTCCCATGGATACGGACGCGGTCCCGGGCGTGTTCAGCCGACCCACGAATTCTTGCGCGATTCGTGGGTAACTTGAGCCGCAACTGCCGTGTTTTCGCAGGCAGTTGCGGTCGCAGCGGCTGAAACCCGGGGCCGTCCGGAGGCCGAGTGTCTTTGCTCTAGAGTCCGAGAACCTTCGCCTCCACGGCCGGATCCAGGCCCACCGGAGGCCGGCCGGGCCGCTGCGGAGCCGCACCGCCCAGGGCCCGGAGCCACGTCCAGGTGTCCGCGACCGTCTCGGTCACGGGGCGGCAGCGCAGGCCGGTCGCGAGGGCCCGGCCGACATCGGCGCCGTGCAGCGCGTGGTGGCCCTCGCTGCCCGGCGGTATCCACACCGGCAGCTCCGTCCAGGGTTCGATGCCCGCGGCGAGGATCGTCTCCGGATCGGTCCAGCGCAGCTCGGCGTCGGCGCCGGCGGCCCGCACGCAGGCCTCCAGCAGCTCACCCATCGTCGTGTGCCCCTGCGGGCTGATCATGTTGTACGGCCCGCTCAGCTCCTGCTCCACCGCGCCGAGGATCCACGCGGCGAGGTCGCGGACGTCGATGTACTGAAGGGGCAGGTCCCGCGGGCCGGGCGCCAGGACGGGGCCGCCCCGCGCGATCCGGCTCAGCCACCACGGCAGCCGCCCGATGTTCTCGTGCGGCCCGAGGATCAGCCCGGCCCGTACGAGCACCGAGCGGTCCGCCCCGAAGGCCTCCACCGCGGCCAGCTCGCCGCCCCGCTTGTCCCGCGGGTACTCCGTCTGCCCGGCGCCCGCCTCGGCGCCCTCGACCAGCGGCGCCGCCTCGGTGTAGCCGGCGGGCGGAGCCCAGGCGTACACCGAGCAGGACGACACGTACACGTACCGGCCGGCGCGGTCCCGCAGCAGCCGCGCCGCGTCCCGGACCGCGTGGGGCGCGGCCGACCAGGTGTCGACGACCGCGTCCCACGCGCCGTCCGTCAGGGCCTCGAGCCCGTCGGGCGCGGTGCGGTCGCCGCGCAACGACCGCACTCCGGGAACGGGCGCGTGCCGCCCCCGGTTCAGGACCGTCACATCCCAGCCGCGCCCGGCCGCCGCCTCGGCGACGGCCCGCCCCGCGAACTCCGTACCACCCAGCACCAGAAGTCTCATACCGGTGACTGTGCCCGTCCGGGCCGTGGCAGGGAACCGGATTCTGCCGCCGGCAGAGATCAACGTCCGTTCGGCGGAGCGTACTTGTAGCCTACGCGGCGCACGGTCTGGATCGTCCGGCGGTGCTCGGCGCCCAGTTTGCGGCGCAGTCGGGCGATATGGACGTCGACGGTGCGGCCGTCGCCCACATGGTCATAGCCCCAGACCGTGGTGACCAGTTGGTCGCGGGTGTGCACGCGGTGCGGGTGGGCCACGAGATGGGCCAGCAGTTCGAACTCCAGGTAGGTGAGGTCGAGTCCGTGCCCGTCCACCTCCGCGATCCGCCGTGCGGTGTCGACGCGGACGAGCGGGTCGCCGGCGCCGGGTGCGGTGCCGCCGCCCGCCCCGGCCTCCGGACGGTCGGGTTGATCGAGGCGATCGAGGTGGTCGGGGCGGGCGGGCACCGCCACCGGCAGGTGCGGCGGACGCTGGTCGGCGGGCACGAGCACCAGGTAGCCGACCATCGGCGGCCGGCCCGGCAGCCTGGGCACGGCGTGCTGCGGAGCCGGCAGCCAGGTGGCGCCGGGCGGCAGGAGGTCGGCGATCTCCTGCCCCAAGCTCTCAGCTTCGTTCGACCGGGGGAGACCCCAATCCTCGTCCCGGCCCACGGCCCGCAGCCGGTGCCGTGCGGAGGCGGGGGAGGAGGGGGAGCGGGAGGAGACGGGGGCGGGAAGGGTGGCGTCGGTCAGAGAACGGGTGGTCGCCATGACAGGTCAGCTCTTTCGCGGGAGAGGTTCGCCGGAGGACCGACGGCCGCGAGTTCGTGGTCGGGCGCGTCGGGACGTACGTCGTTCCGCGCGGACCGGAGACCGGTGGGGTTACGGCTTCACCGGGCCCGCGCGTGCGGCGCGCGGCAACAGAGCCGGTCGAAGTCGTGGTGCTGACGGGAGGGCCAGAACGGCTCCAGGTCGACGCGACTCGTCGCGACGCACTCCCGGAAACCGACCATGCCCCCATTGAAGCAGACCCCGTGTCGGGACAGGACCCTCTTCTCACTGCGCGGACACCCGCCGGCGGGCAGCCGGCGCCCGGCTGCCGCGCCACGCGTTCGGATCAGGCCGGCCCCGCCTTCCCCGGGGCGGTGCGGCAGGTGGCGATCAGCTGACGCGTGCGGCCGTACGGGTCGACGTTGGCATTCCGCCGGCGGTCCTTGACGCAGCCCTTGCCGTCCCGCTCGACCTGCCAGGGCATGCGGACCGGGGCATCGTGGTGCACGGCGAGGGCCCGCCGCTCCCGGCCGGGAACAGCGGGCCCTCGCCCGTCGGGGGCGGGTCTCATCCCACCTTCTCGATCACCGCGCGCCGGATCAGGAACTTGCCCGGCTCCCGGACCTCCTCGAAGGCCGCGTCGTTGAGCAGGACGCAACTGCCGGAGACGGACGTGACCTTCACCGTGATGGCCTTGTTGTTGTCCAGGTTGGTGACCTTCAGCGTGGTGCCCGCCGGGAACTGGTTGCTGGACGCGGCCGGTGCGCCGCCCTCGCCGGAGAGCGTCACGGTGGAGCCCTGGCACACCTGCTGTCCGGACGCGGCGACATCGCCGCCTCCGTTCCCGGCAGCACCGGCCTGCTGACCGTTCTCCTGCCCGGCCTGCTGTCCGGCCCCCTGGCCGTTCTGCTGACCGTTCTGCGCCTCCTGCTGCCCGGCCTGGGAGTCCTGAGCCGACTCCCCCACCGTGCACCCGGCCGCGGCCTGCTGGCGCTTGATCTGTTCGATGACCTCCTGGCGGTTGGCGATCCGCGCCTCGGACAGCGCGTCCGGATCGGCCCGCTGGTCTTCGATGAACTTCTGGTTGTTGCCGAGGGCGGTGGCGAACCCCTGGCAGGCCGTCGAGTCCGCGGCGGAGAGGGTCCGCGGCGACTCCGGCTGGGCGGCGTTGGACGTGGCCGCGAGGGCGAAGGCCCCGCCGCCGGCCACCGCCGCGGCCGTGACCAGCAGCGCGACCTTCTTCTTGGTGCTGACAGTGCGCCTACGCGACATGCGCGCCTCCTGAAGAGGTGAGGGAGCGTACGCCGCTAGGTACGAGATGCCGCACGAGGTTACTCAGCGGTTGCGGTGTCAGTTGAAGTGACCTGTGTCATAGGGAGGTTGGCGGGCGGCACGCCGCTTCGGCGGCGCCGCACGCCGTCCCGCCGGCGCTCACCCGCGCCCGAGCGCGTCCCGCACCGCTTCCTCGGCCCGCCCCACGACCGCCGTGCCGTCGTCGGCCGTGATGATCGGACGCTGGATCAGCTTCGGATGCTCGGCCAGCGCCGCGATCCACCGCTCACGAGCCCCGGAGTCCCGCGGCCAGTCCCCGACACCGAGCTCCTTCGCGGCGGCCTCCTGCGTCCGGGTGATGTCCCACGGCTCCAGCCCGAGCCGCCCGAGCACTTCCCGGATCTCCTCCGCGGTCGGCACGTCCTCCAGATAGCGCCGCACGGTGTACTCGGCCCCCTCGGCATCGAGCAGCCCGATGGCACTGCGGCACTTGGAACAGGCCGGATTGATCCAGATCTCCATACGGCCACGGTACGGGAAGGCCCCCCACGGCAGAGGACCGCCGGAACCGCCGCGGACACCGCCGCGGACACCACCGTGGAAAACCCGTGGAAACCCGCCTCCCGCCTGCGTCACTCCGGCCCCGAAAGCCCTTGTGGCCAGAATTTGTTCCGCCACATCATCGCGCTCCCTCCCCCAAGTCGCGGGCACGCAGTGGACAAACACCATAGCGGCGCGGCTCTTTGAGGGCACGGGATTGGACGGGATGGGCGCCGGCGGCCAGGGTGTGTACGCCTGCGCCGCCCGGGCACTGCATCGGCATCTCCCGCTGGCGCCCCGAGCCCGCACTGCAGCAGCGCCGCCACCCGTCAAGCCCGCGCCACGACCAGTGCTTCGGGCGGCTCTCGATTGCCTGAAAAGAAGACGTGCAGGCCTCAGCGTGAGTTCAACGCCCGCCGTGCTGCATTGATGAGGTTGTGCGCGTCAACGCCGTACACGGCGGATTCCCGGAGCGTGTGCCAGACCCGCAGGTAGGTGGCCACGCTGTCGGCGTCGTCCAGCCAGTCCCGGACCCAGATGTTCAACTCGGCGGTGACGCTCCACACGGCCGAAGAGATCATCCCTGTCCTGCATAGCCTCGGCTGCCGGGACGTACAGCACTACGGCATCCGCAGCTTCTGCGACTACATCACCGACGACGCGCGAAAATACGACCCGGCGTTCTACGCCGACCTTGAGCAACTGGAACTCGCCACGACTGCGCGTCCGCCCTACATGCACACCGCTCGGCTCTTCCAGCTGACGGCGCGGAAGCGGGACATCTGAGCTCGGACCATAAAGAACAAGATGAGTGTCTGTTCCTGAGGCCGACATGACATGTCGGTGGTCGCGACTGGTTGGCGAACGGCTTGACCGGTAGTGCGGGGTGAGGGTGTCGGTGCCGTTCATGAACAGGACGCCGCCGGGCCGAGCGGTGGCTGAAGTCGGATCGTGACGACGGCGGAGACCACCCTGTGGAACGTGCAGGCCAAGCGCGGCAAGCTGTCGATGGCGCTGCACTTGCTGGGCCAGGAGCTGAGCCTGTGGGAGATCGCCGCCCGGTGGGTCATCAGCAAGGGGGCGAAGAAGGGCGAGCACCCGTCGCCGGCGACGGTGATGCGGATGCTGCGTGAGCACGACCAGGCCGCCGTGGTGCCCGCTCCACGGGAGGATGTCGCAACCGTCGAGAACGATCTGACCCAACACGGGGTGTTACCGTGTGATCGCTCCACGTAATGCACGCAATGGGGCCAATCACTGAAAGGGTGAATATGGTCACTGATTCCGGGCTAGGTCGCGACCCGTCGGGGTCTTGTTCCCGCCGTCTGCGCGGGCGGGCTATGGCGGCAGCCACAGCCGTACTCGCCGTCGGCTCTGTCCTTGCCCACCCCACGGTCTCCATGGCTGCTGGACCGGTGGCGTCCACGACGCGTCCGAAGTACATGGCGATCGGCGACTCCTTTACCGCGGGCGCCGGCATCAAGCCGGAGGTCGAGGGGGGTCGGTGCGGCGGACAGTCGGAGAGGAACTATCCCCACCAGCTGGCCAACGCGATGAACTGGGACCTCACCGACCTCTCCTGCAACGGCGCGAGCCTGACGAAGAGGCAGGGAGGAGCGGGCGGCTTCTGGGACAAGGCCTACGGTGTAGAAGATCCGATGATTGACAGCGTCACCTCCGACACCGACTACGTGACGTTCCAGCTGGGAGGCAACGACAGCGGAGTCAGCACCGAATTTCTCAAGTGCGTCACGGACGGGCTCCCGACTGGCGAACCGTACAACGGCCGCGGTCTGAGCAACCGCCTCCCCGGCGCGTGCCAGGAGCGCAACGAAGCCAACTTCACCATCCACGAGGCAGCAGCAGAGATCGAGAAGGCCCTGCGGGAGATCCACAAACGGGCTCCGCATGCTCAGGTCGCGGTCGTCGGATACCCCGCCGTCATCCCCCAGGACGAGACGAAGTGTCAGTACGACGGATCCCCCATTCCTCTCTTGAGTAACCAGCTCGGGCCGATGAACCACGCTGACCTCGCGTGGCTGCGCGGCAAATTCGAGGAGTTCAACGTCGCAATCGAGGGCGCTGTCGCCGATGTCGCCGAGGATCCCGAATTCAAGGTCGCCTACGTCGATACCTACGATGCCTTCAAGGGACACGAGCCCTGCCAGCTGCCGACCCCCAACCGGTGGATCTGGCCCATCCCGGCCCCCCTGCTCTCCGAGCATGCCATGTGGGGCGCGGCCCACCCCAACGGGTACGGGCACGACGAGTTGACCAAGCTGGTCGCCGCGGCCCTGCCCATCACGGGGCAGTAACGACGGTCTGTCGGCAGGACTGGTGACTGGGCACCGCTGCGGTGCAGGTTTCTCGCATGGAATGCGGTGCCACAGTAGATCTGGGGGTGCCTTGTGGAAAGGCGCCCCCGCATGTCGGGACAGGCCTAGCTTGAGCTTGACCTCGGTCGTGTCGGTTGGGCCCTGACTGGCGGCGGAAACAGCCCTTGGTCGATAATTCTTCGCGGCGACGTCCGGGCGGCGCAGGATCTCCGGGGCGACGGCGGCGGCGACGGTGTCCTCGCGGGCCAGTTCCGTCACCGCCCTCACCATGGGCAGACTGATCGCATGAACCGGGACACCCTGCAATCCATACTGGTCCGCGACGGCAGCGTCTCCGCGCGTGCAGCCCTCGTCGAGCTGGAGGCGGGTGCTGACTTCGAAGTCCAGCTGAATACGACAGCTTCCGCACGCCTGCTCTGGACCAACTGGTCCTTGCGGCAAGAAACCATGCTCGAGACAGGCGTCACTCCCTCCCGGCCCGGACTGGCCGAAGCCGTCGAAAGGCTCCACGCCGCAGGAACGGCCCGGGTCTACATGGCGACAGTCACCGGACCGCAGAGGCGTTTCCTCCTCTTCCTCTCGGAAGACCTCACCCAGTGCGTCGCCTGCTGGTAGCACCACCTCATTGTGTTAGGTGCTCTTAGCGCCCCGATCTTCCCGAAGGCGTTTCGCCAGTACTCCTTCAACCCGAGCATAGGCTCAAGGCGTTCGCGGATCGTCGCGCCGATACCCGCAGCCTCGATCATCTGCTGGCTGATCGTCCTGCCTATGTTGGCGGTCTCCGCGTAGTTCGCGGCAAGGACGTTGGCGGACTTGTTGCGGTAGTAGTCGATCACTGGCTGGAGCGAGCGGGCCATACCAAGGGGATCAATTGTTTCCGGCTCGGAACCCTCCTCGGGCTCCGCTACCTCGTTTCTCATGGCGGCATGCTGGCATGAGGCGTGCCGCAGGAGCGACCCCGTTACCGACGGGCCGTCAGCAAGCCCGAGGGGGCTCCGGCTGCCCCGTAGACCACCCTCGGAGGCGGGTTTCTGACAGGAAGAAGGTCCCCGATCGCCTACCCGCCAGGGCCATCGGGGCCAGTCGACGTCTGGAGCCGCGGGCCGGGCCTGGAGGAGGCTCCGGCCTTCACGTAGACCAGTTCTGGGGTGGGGCCCCTCCAGGCGCAGACCCCCAGTCGTCCTTCCCACGGGGGCGACCGAGGGTCTCTTGTCCGGACGGGATGGGAGCCGGGGGAAGCGGTGGGTTGCTGAAGCCGGGAGCAGCCCACCACCAGTTCGGTCAGTGGTAGTTGTGCCACCAGTAGAGCGCGAAGGTTGCAACCCCGCTCAAGCTGGCTTTCACGCCAGCCCGCATGAGCTCATCCGTGGCAGAGCTCAGAAGGCGGCGGAAGTGGCGTTGAGCTTGATGTTCGGCAAGGCGGCGGAAGTGGCGCTGCGCCTGCCGTTCGGCGATGTGGGTGCTTATGCGGTCACGCTTACAGGCGGGACAGGTGATCGTGTAGGTGGGGCGATGACAGACCCTGCGCCTACACTTTCTGGTGTTGGAGATGTCGACCTCCTTCAGTTGGCGTCTCTGACGGTGTTGGCGGCCTCCTGCGTAGGACCAGGGGGCCGCCGCCGTTTCCGGAGGAGGCCATGGGCCTGCGTTAGGACCAGGAGGACCCCGCCGTTTCCAGAGGGGCCGTGGCCGCGTGGACCAGTCTGGCGCATGGCACTGACACCCTTTGCTTACAGAGGGGCTCAATGTCGGTTGGCTGGCTCGCTGATGAGCGGATGTCAGCGATGTTGTGCCGGTCAGCGTCGGTGACAGTTGGTCACCGAGACGAGCCTTCGAACCCTGCATTTCGGTGTCGCCCTCGACGTACTCGGCGTACGCGACGCGGGATTCCTGCGGGTCAGGTCGATTCGCATGCATGTTCCATGTGAAACAGCGAAGTTCTCGAAGAACGGGTGGTTCCCGTCGTAGTCGAACTTGACGTTGATCGCCGCACCTCGCTGTAGCTGCATACGCAGGAACTTGCCGAAGATGAGGAGGATGGCGAACTCGTCGTCGGCCTTCGCGTCGTACACAGTGAACGGGTCGATCTCGCGCAGCACGTCGTTCACCTTGTACACCACGTAGTTCATCTCGCCGTGCAGGACGGCGGTCACCTGGTAGTCCACGTCGTCCATCTCGTCGAGGTACCCGGGGTCCCTTGGTCGTGGCGTTGGGCAGGCTGACGCCGACTTCCCCGACGTTCAGCTCCTAGAGCGTGCGCTTGACGCCCTCACGGTCCTCGTAGGACCGCTGCTTCAGCCGGCCCCCTGCACGATGACGCGCATGCCTCGCTGGAGCGACTCGGCGACGTTCTCCGCCGCCTGACGCCAGACCGAGCAGGTGAGGAAGGGGCTCTTGCCGTCCTTGCACTCGTTCGTCTGGCGGTTGAAGGTACGGGGAGTGGACGCGACGCGGAACTTCGAGACCGCCGCACCGGGCGGGGTGAAGCGCAGCTCGGGGTCGTCGACTAGATTGCCGACGACCGTGATGGCGGTCTCGCCTGCGTCCCCACCCTCGCCGAGTGGGCCGCCGGACCGAGCCGGGCATGGTGAGGATGACGAGCCAGCCGTCGCTGAGTCGTACGCGGCCGACCCGAGCTACTCGGAGTAAGCCGGTAGCGGTTCGTGTCGCTGAGCTTGAAGAGGCCCCTGATCGCCTCGACGGTGAAGCGATCGGGGGCCAGTGCGTGCCGACCTGCGTAGACGAGCGTCTTCTCACGCCGTGTGAGAATCACCGATCGCCTTCCGGCGGCTCGTGTGGAGCGTCCGGTCATGGGCGAAGTGCACCATGGGGCGCGTGGAAGAACAGATTGCCGCTGATAACCAGCATGCCTACAAGGGCCTTGAGGATCTCGCCGGGCTGACCAGGGAGGTTGCGGGCTCAGCCCGACGGAAGGAGACCTGCGCGCGTTCTACGTGGCGTGGGGCCTGCTTGCCGCCGCTGAGCGTCAGGCGGCCGCGATCGTGCTACTTCATCGCAAGGGCCTCGGACATGAAGCGGCACCCAACCGGCGCGCGCTGCTTGAGCACATGGCACAGATCAGATGGCTGGCGGAGGACGGGGCGGATGCCGTCGACTCGATGAACCGGGCGCTGCAGCAGTCGCAGAAGAGGTTGCGCGAAGCCGCCGACGCAGCGGGCATGACGTACGACCCGACGATCGCGGACCTGGTGGCGGCGGCCGTGATTCCGTCCAACTCGGCGGAACAGTTCACCCGCTTCACCCCGCTCTTCAAACGCCTCGGCTCTGTCTTCCTGGCAATCTGGAGGGCTGAGACCCAGCTTGCGCATCCGACACTCACCGCCGCGCAGTGCTTCTTCGACGACACCGCGCCCGACGCGGTGACGCTGTACAGCGAGCCCGTGTATCGGCAGGGCGCAGGGAACCCGGCTGAGCGGTCCCCGCTCATCGCGTTCGTCGTGATGTGGTCGGCCATGCACGCCTTCAACCAGCTCCTTCCTGGCCAGCCATGGAGTGATGAACTCCAACGGATCGCAGCCGAAGGAGACATCGACGAATCGTGGACGGCCTCCGTCCAGTAGATCCCGCGGTGCAACCTCCCAGGAGGTAGTCATGGCGGGACGGGCTGGCGCTGAAGAGCGCCGAGCCCGTCCCGTTCCGATCGCCTCACCCGCCGGAGCGATTGGAGGCCTCTTCTCGTCTCACACTTTTCTCACAGACGCTGTGCCACTCCGCGTCTCTCCGGCCCCTGACCTGGCCTCAAGCTCCCTATCTGGACGGGTTGGATGTCATAGGCGGCAAGTAAGCTAGAAGCAGTGTCCGAGAGCGCCGCCGGGGTCTCCTCGTGGCGCTCCCCTCACGACAGGAGGATGCCTGTGGCCGCTGCCGCACTGAAGCCGAAGCCGTTGCCGACCCAGTCCACCGCGAAGCGTCCCGTCCTGCTCGACCTGCCCTACGAACCCGTGGCGAAGCGGCCGTTGCCGCCGGGGCGTCCGCGGGAGTGGTACGTCATCCACAACCGCCGTCTGAAGGCGATGCGGCTCGCCATCGCGCTGCTCGACTCGGGCGTCCACCTGCCGCACCAGGCCCGCGACGAGACGATCCGCTCCATCGCCGAACTCATCGGCGTGCACCGGCCGTCGAGCACGACGTGTCACATGGTGCGGGCGCTGATGCGCTACTCGCGCTGAGCCCGGACGCCGGGCGCCCCGCGGACGCGGGGTGCCCGGCCCCCGGTTACGCCGCCGCCAGTTCCTTCTCCAGCGGTGTGCGGAAGCGCGGTGTGACCCGGGTGGGTCCGAGCCGGCTCTCCAGCTCCTCCGCCTGCCCGGCGATCGCCGCCTCCGCCTCCGCGCCCAGCCCGTCCCGGTCCAGGATCCGCCAGGCGATCCCGCCGTCGGGGCGCTGGGCCCAGGCCCCGACGACCCGGCCGTTCCACCACACCGTCGGGCCGACGTTGCCGCTGCCGTCGAACAGGGCCGGCCGCAGCCGGGGCGCGAGGTACCAGTCCCGCTGCTGCCAGCCCATCGCCGTGGGGTCGAGAGCGGGCAGCAGGGCCGCCCACGGTTCCTCCGGGCCGGTCACCGGGGCGACGTCGTCCCCAGTGACGTACGCCGTGCCCTCGTCCACCCTCACCTCCCGCGCCCCCGCCGCGGCCAGCGCCCGCCGCACGTCCGTCACCCGCCACCCCGTCCACCACTTCAGGTCGGCCTCGGTCGCCGGGCCGCAGGCCGCGAGCCAGCGGCGCAGCAGATCGCTCTGGGCGGCGGCGACGTCCAGCTCGGGATGCTCGGGCGCGAGAGCCCAGCGGAACTGCGTGGACGTCCAGGAGCCGAGCGGCCGGCCCCGGACCACCCTGCCCTCCACGCCCAGGACGCGCAGCAGCCGCGAGGAGACCGTGTGCACGCCCTCGTAGCTCTTCCCGGCCGCGTACGCGAACTGCTCCCGCAGCCGCGGCTCGTCCTGGGCCAGCTCGACGGCCGTGGCCTGCCCGCGGCGGGCCAGCGCGGCCAGCGCCGACTCCTCGACCTCCTTCAGCCAGGCCGCGTCCGGGGCGCCCGCCTTCGCCATGTCCTTGATCAGGGCGGCGCGGGCGCGAGCGGCGATGGCGATGCCGGTCGAGGCGTGGACGACGGCGGTCAGCTCGGCCGGGAAGACGAAGACCGTGTGCCGCATGCCGTGCATCCGCACCAGCGTGCGGTCCTCGTACAGCGCGTGCTCCGTCCGCGCCACCGTTTCGGCCGGGTCGGCCAGGCGGGCGCCCACGCCCAGGTACACCGTCGCCGGGTCCGTCCCGTGCAGTGCCACCAGCGCCCGGGCGACCTCCTGTGGTGTGCTCGCCCGCGTCCCGGCGGCCAGCCGGTGCCGCAGGGCCAGCCTGGCCCGCCGCTCCGCCACGTCGATGTACCGGGGTTCCTCGCTCATGAGATCTCCGCCCGTAGTCACGCCTGACCGCATCCTCCCCGACACCACTGACACCGGCTCCGTCCCGCCGGCGCCGAAGCGGCCTCAGCCGTACCGTTCCATCAGCCCGTCCACGTATGCCTGCAGCCGGTCTCCCAGTACCTCCGCGGTGAGGTCGGTCCGCCCGAGTTCGCGCCACGGACCGGCGAGTCCGGCCGCGTCGGGGGCGTAATGGAGGGCGTCGAGCATCCGCCAGTACAGGTGGTCCGGGCCGTCGGCGAGCGGACGTCCGCCGTGGGCCTCGTAGCGGTCCCGGAAACCCAGGCCGTGTTCGGGGCCGTGCAGCAGCGCGAGAGCCGTCGAGCAGTGCGCCACGTCGAGGTCGGCGGGACCCCACGAGGTCTCCACCCAGTCGACGACACCGCTGATCCGCAGATCGTCGCCCGCTCCGGTGAACAGCACGTTCCCGGGGTGGAAGTCGCGGTGCAGGAAGCAGCCCTCGTACTCCGGAGGCTCACGGCGGAGCACGTCCACCGCGCGCTCCCACAGCGCACCCGGCCGGGCACGCACCCGCTCCGGTGACGTCCACGCCTGGTACCGCCGCGGGCGTTCGTCCGGCACGACACCGTGGATCCGTACGAGCTGCGCCGCCAGCAGGTCCAGCCGCGCGGCCAGGTCCTCGTGGTCGACCCGCACCCGGCCCGCGAGCCGCGACATCAGCAGAGAGGGGTGGTCGCAGTGCTCCGCGTCGGCGTCGACGGCGACGGGCGCCGGTGCCGGGATGCCGTCCTGGCCGGCCAGCAGGCCCAGGACGGCGGCCTCGCGGGTGAGCAGTCCGGGCGCGTGGCGCCGGAAGAAGGGCTTGACGAAGGTCCGCAGCACCAGGCCGGTGCCGTCGTCGAGGGCGAGCGCGCGCATCTGCGAGCTCGAACCGCCGCGCAGCAGGGTGGTGCCGCGTACGGTGCGGTCCTGCGGCAGTTGCTTGGCCACCCACGCCTTCGTCGCCGTCCAGCCGCCCTCGCCCAGCCCCGTCAGCACCGCGTCCACGAAGTCCCGCCGGTCGCCGGCGTGGTCGCGGAGCCACAGCCCCAGCTTGTGCCCGGCGTCGGGGAGTTCGAGCCGGGTGAACTGGGCGCGGGTGCTCAGCGCGTCCTGGACGGCCTCGGTGACGGGCGGCGGGATGACGGTGTCCGTGCCGGGCACGGCGAGCACCGCCCGGCCCTCGTAGGCGCGCAGTACGTCGAGTGCGGAGGCCGCACGCCAGCCGCCGGGCCGGCGGATGATCTCGCTGAACCGTCCGTTCCCCGTGCCGAACGGCACGTCCCAGGCCTCGTCGGCGTAGACGGCCGGCGCGCACAGGCCGAGCGCCACCACCCGCTCCCCGTAGTGCCGGGCCAGGTCGGCCACGGTCTGGCCGCTCATGCTGAACCCGACCAGGATCAGCGGACCGCCCGCCGGCACCTGGGCGTCGATCACGGCAACCGCCTGCTCGAAGCGCCGGCGCAGGCTCAACTCCCGCAGCGCGCCGGTGCTCTCCCCGTGCCCCGAGAAGTCGAACGCGACACCGCGGCAGCCACGGGCGACGAACTCGGCGAGCAGCGTTAGCAGCCGCCGCGCATCGCCGTTGCCCGCACCGTGCAGCAGCACGACGGTGGGCAGGTCCGCGCCGCCGTCGCCGCCGTACACGCCGCTGAGCCGTTCGCCGTCGTGGTCGTGGCCGAAGGAGGAGAGCTCGCTCATCCCGCCATTCACTCACGGCGCCCGCACGGATCGTGGCCATCCGGCCACACCGGAGCAGCGGGCACCGCTCCTGCGCCGGGGCCGCGGTCACAGGCCGGGGGCGCCCCACACCGGGAACCAGCGGCTCAGGTCCTGTTCGATGCGCAGGTCGTCGGCCAGGGCCGCCTTCACCCGGAGTTCCAGCGGGTTGTCGCGCCGCTGCGCCTGGCCGGCCAGTGGCGCGAACGGGTAGAAGGTGCCCCGTTTGTAGAGGTACACCAGCGCCAGCCGCCGGTCGGCGTCGTCGTGGAAGCCGGCCAGGGAGCACAGGAGCTGCGGGCCGAAGCCGTTGACCTCCATGGCGCTGTTCACCGCGTGCAGATCGTTGACCAGATCCGGGAGCTGGTCCGGGCTGCGGCGGGAGACCAGCCAGGAGTAGCCGTAGGAGTCCTGGGACAGCTCGACGGGCGGCCCTTCGCGGTCGGCGTCCGCGTCCAGCAGGGCCTGGACCTCGCGGTGCGTCTGCTCGAAGGCGGCACCCTCGACCGTGGCGAAGCACACCGCGCCCTGCCCGGTCGGGGTGAAGCCGGCCGCCGCCTCCAGGGTCAGGGCCGCCGACGGCAGCCCGAAGAGCTGGTCCAGGTCGGGCAGGGCGGGTTTGGTGCGGCCGAGCAGAATGTCCAGGAGCCCCATCCTCAGCCCGCCTTCCCCGGCGTCGCGGCCTCACCCAGCTCGGCGGAGATCCGCGCCAGCTCCTCCAGCCGCCGTTCCAGGGTCGGGTGGGTGGAGAACAGCCGGGAGATGCCGGGCTCGGCGCCCAGCGCCGGAGTGAAGTAGAAGGCGTTGAAGGCCTGCGCGGTGCGCAGGTCCTCGGACGGGATCCGGCCGATGTCGCCGGTCACCTTGGTGAGCGCGGAGGCCAGCGCCGAGGGCCGGCCGGTCAGCAGCGCCGCCGCCCGGTCCGCGGCCAGCTCCCGGTACCGGGACAGCGCCCGGATCAGCAGGAAGCTGATCGCGTACACGGCCGCCGAGACGCCCATCACCATGGCGAACAGGGCAAGGGTGTTCTGGTCCTTGCGCCCGCGCCCGCCGAACAGCTCCGAGTAGAAGGCGAACCGTACGACCAGGCCCGCGACCACCCCGAGGAAGGAGGCCACCGTGATCACGGCGACGTCCTTGTGCGCCACGTGCGACAGCTCGTGCGCGAGCACGCCCTCGAGCTCGGCCGGTTCCAGCCGCCGCAGCAGTCCCGTGGTCACGCACACCACGGCGTTGTCCGGGTTCCGCCCGGTCGCGAATGCATTCGGCATGTCCATGCTGGACACGGCGACGGTGGGCTTGGGCATGTCCGCCATGGCGCACAACCGGTCGACCACCGCGTGGAGCTGGGGATACTCCTCCCGCTCCACCACCTGGCCGTGCATCGCGAACAGGGCGATCCGGTCGGAGAACCAGTACTGGGCGCCGAGCACGCAGGCCGCGATCACCACGACCAGCACCCAGGACTTCAGCAGCACGATCAGCACGGCCACGAACGCCACGTAGAGCAACCCGAGCAGGAACAGCGTGACCCCCATGCGCACGGTCAGCCGTCGGTCGCTCCGGAAGCGGCTCTGCATCTTGCATCACCCCGCAGTCAGGCACTCGTCCCGCCATCCAGTGTGCACCTGCGGATGCCCATGAAGCGGTCCTGATCAGCTCCAGGACCGGCAAAAGCCGCCTGTGACCCCGTGTGCGCGCGGGGTGAGCGCGCGCAGGCCCCGGGACTCGGCGAAAGGCCTCAGAGGTAGCCGTGTGTACGGCCGTAGCCGAGCAGCACGATCACCGCGGCGATGCAGCCGAGTACCAGGACCGTGGATATCCACGGGGAGCGGCGCGGGGCGACCGGGTCCGGGTCGGCGCGGAACGGGACCGGCCCCGGCGGGTTGTCCTTCCAGCGCGCGGCGAGCATCCGGGCGCGGGCGGACGGCTCCTTGTGCTCGGCGGCACGCGCCCACCGGTGATCGAACTCCCGCTCAAGGTCGTCGTGCTCGGTCATCCCCGTTACCTCTCCGGTCCTTATCCGTCCTTGATGCCGACGAGGAATCATCCCCTGACCACGTGAGCGCTGTGAAGCGATCGTCGCTGTGAGGCGATCGCTCAAGATGCTGCGCGCCCGCCGGGAAGCTAGCCTCTATGGGTGAGGGCGGCGGTCCGGGAACAGGACCGGCGTCGACCAAAGACCCTGCTCACGGGGCTGACAGCGCGACCGCGCGGGCCCTGCCGCCTGTACCCACGCGGCAACACCTACGACCGCGCCGCCGAACCCTTTCCGGCTGCGGCCGCGGCCATTCTTCTCGTGCCCGAACCCGCACGAGGGGATGGAAAGGAAGGTATTCCCATGAAAGCACAGCGTGCAAGGCGTCTCTTCGCAATGTCCGCCGTCGGTGTTCTGATGGCGGCCGGCACCGCCCTCGGTGCGGCGGGCACGGCCTCGGCAGCGACCCCGGCCGCGGCTCCGGTTCATGTCTCCACCGCCTCCACCAGCCTCACCCACGGCGGCGGCTGGGGCTGCGGTTGGTGGTCCCGCTGGTGCGGCGGCGGTTTCGGCCGCGGCGGCTTCTTCGGCCCCGGCTACGGCGGTTTCGGCGGCTACGGCGGCTACGGCGGCTACGGCGGCTACGGCTTCGGCGGTGGCCCGGTGGTGGTCGTGGTCCGCTGACGGCACCACGACCAAGGGCCGCCCCCCGGCACCGGGGGGCGGCCCTCCGGTGTCCCTGGCGTTCGAGGAGTTCACGATCCTGGCTGGATTACCTCTCTCCTTGTTGTTGAACACTCAAGTAATTTGAGTCGGGTCAGCCCGGGCCACCGGGCTCGCAGGTTTCCTGCCTGACATTTCTGAGATGCGATGAGAAGTGAGGTAACGCGAATGAAGACGAACCACCGGCGTGTGAGCAGGGTCGCCGTCGCCACCGCCGCCGCGGCCCTGTGTCTGGCCGGAGCGGGCCAGGCACAGGCCGCCACGCTCGGCAGCATCACCTTCTACACGGGGGCCGACCAGACCGGAACCGCCGTCCGGCTCGACCTCGAGAAGGTCGACGTGTGCCAGGAACTCACCACCCCGGTCCGATCCTTCTTCGCCGCGTCGAACCAGTCCGTGGACGTCTTCTTCAACAAGGGCTGCACGACCGGCGCCCCGGGCCGGACGGGCGACGTGTACTACCGCACGGGCACCCTCGGGCAGGGCAACCTCCCCTACGACGCCGTCAGTTACCGAATCCGCGCGACCGGCTGACGGACGCGGGTGCCGGGTCCTTGATCCCGGCGCCGCATATTGAAAGAAGGCCGTCGGCCGTGCCCCTCCGGACGAGGAAGAGCACGGCCGACGGCCCACAGGCGGCCCAGGGGAGCGGAAGCCCGCTCCGACCTGGGGCGATATCACACGTCGAAGTACAGCTCGAACTCGTGCGGGTGCGGACGCAGCTGCAGCGGGGCGATCTCGCTCGTGCGCTTGAGGTCGACCCACGTCTCGATCAGGTCGGGCGTGAACACGTCGCCCTGGAGCAGGAACTCGTGGTCGGCCTCCAGGGCCTGGAGGACGGCCTCCAGCGAGGTCGGGACCTGGGCGACGTTGGCGTGCTCCTCGGGCGCCAGCTCGTACAGGTCCTTGTCGATCGGCTCGGCCGGCTCGATCTTGTTCTTGATGCCGTCCAGGCCGGCCAGCAGCAGCGACGCGAAGGCCAGGTACGGGTTGCCGGAGGCGTCCGGCGCGCGGAACTCCACGCGCTTGGCCTTCGGGTTCGAGCCGGTGATCGGGATGCGCATCGCGGCGGAGCGGTTGCGCTGCGAGTACACCAGGTTCACCGGGGCCTCGAAGCCCGGCACCAGGCGGTGGTACGAGTTCACCGTCGGGTTGGTGAACGCGAGCAGCGCCGGGGCGTGCCTGAGGATGCCGCCGATGTAGTAGCGGGCGGTGTCCGACAGGCCCGCGTAGCCGGCCTCGTCGTAGAACAGCGGCTCGCCACCGCTCCACAGCGACTGGTGCACGTGCATGCCCGAGCCGTTGTCACCGAAGATCGGCTTCGGCATGAAGGTCGCCGTCTTGCCGTTGCGCCAGGCGACGTTCTTCACGATGTACTTGAAGAGCTGGAGGTCGTCGGCGGCGGCGAGCAGCGTGTTGAACCTGTAGTTGATCTCGGCCTGGCCGGCGGTGCCCACCTCGTGGTGCTGGCGCTCGACCTGCAGACCGCTCTTCGCCAGCTCCAGGGAGATCTCGGCACGCAGGTCGGCGAAGTGGTCGACCGGCGGGACCGGGAAGTAGCCGCCCTTGTAGCGGACCTTGTAGCCGCGGTTGTTCTCCAGCGCGCCGGTGTTCCAGGCGCCCGCCTCGGAGTCGATGTGGTAGAAGGACTCGTTCTCGGCGGTCCGGAACCGGACGTTGTCGAAGACGTAGAACTCCGCCTCGGGGCCGAAGAACGCGGTGTCGGCGATCCCGGTGGACGCCAGGTACGCCTCGGCCTTCCTCGCCACGTTCCGCGGGTCACGGGAGTACTGCTCACCGGTGATCGGGTCGTGGATGAAGAAGTTGATGTTGAGGGTCTTGTCCCGGCGGAACGGGTCCACCCGCGCGGTGGACAGGTCGGCACGCAGGGACATGTCGGACTCGTGGATGGCCTGGAAGCCGCGGATCGAGGACCCGTCGAACGCCTGCTCCTCGTCGGGGTCGAACGCCTCGGCGGGCAACGTGAAGTGCTGCATGACGCCCGGCAGGTCGCAGAACCGCACGTCGATGAACTTGACGTCCTCGTCCGCGATGTACTTCTTGGCCTCGTCGGCGTTCTGGAACATCCAGCTCCTCCTACTCCCGACCGTCCCGCCGGGGTGGTAGATCGTTGGTGCGGCCGGTGCGGTGGCACACGCTGAGCTCGACCCTAGGGACGGGTGATTTCCCGGGCGTGACCCATTTGTTTCGCTGAAGTTAACCGGCTCGGGTGGCGGTCACGGTCGCGGACACCCCGCCGACCCCCCTGATTCCAGCGTCGCAGTACGGTGGTCGGGTGGACAACAGGCAAGCAATGGGATCATGGCTGTCCGGCCCGCGCGCGGCCATGGAGGACGCCGGCGCGGACTTCGGCCACCGCGGTCAGCAGCTGGGGCTGCCGGAGCAGGGAGCCGGTTCGATCGCAGGTCCGGGACGGCGGCTCGGCGCCCTGGCCGTCGACTGGGCGCTGTGCCTGTGGATCGCCTACGGCCTGATCACGCACGGCTATCACCAGGCCACCAGCAACTGGGCGCTGCTCATCTTCCTGGCGCTGGGCGTCCTCACCGTCGGCACGATCGGGTTCACGCCCGGCAAGCGCCTGTTCGGCCTGCGCGTGGTCGCCCTGGCCACCGGCCGCGTCCAGCCACTGCGCGCCCTGCTGCGCACGGTCCTGCTGTGCCTGGCCGTTCCCGCCCTGATCTGGGACCGCGACGGCCGCGGCCTGCACGACCGGCTGGCGGGCACGGTGGAGGTCCGCATCTAGAAGCACGCGTACGACGAGGCGTCGTACGCCGAGAGGTGTTCCTTACGACGATGGGGGCGCCCGGAGTGGTCTCCGGGCGCCCCCATCGTCGTAGGAGGTGTCTGAGCGGTGTCAGCGGGCCTTCGGGCCGCCCTTCGGCATCCGCATGCCCTTGGGCATCGGACCCTTCGGCACCGGCATGTTGCTCATCAGGTCGCCGAGGGCGCGCAGCCGATCGTTGGTGGAGGTGACCTGCGGGCCGGTCAGCACGCGCGGGAACTTCAGCAGGGTCGTGCGCAGCTTCTTCAGCGGGACCTGGCCCTCGCTGTCGCCCACGATCACGTCGTGCACCGGGACGTCCACGACGATCCGGTTCATCTTCTTCTTCTCGGCGGCGAGCAGGGACTTCACCCGGTTCGGGTTGCCCTCGGCGACCAGCACGATGCCGGCCTTGCCGACCGCGCGGTGCACCACGTCCTGGCTGCGGTTCATGGCCACCGCCGGGGTGGTGGTCCAGCCGCGGCCCACGTTGTCCAGGACCGCCGCGGCGGCGCCCGGCTGGCCCTCCATCTGCCCGAACGCGGCGGTCTCGGCCCGGCGTCCGAAGATGATCGCCGTCGCGAGGAAGGCGAGCAGCACGCCCAGGATGCCGAGGTAGACCGGGTGGCCGATCGCGAAGCCGATCCCGAGAAGGACACCGAAGGTGATGATGAAGACACCCGCGAGTACCAGACCGATCTTGCTGTCGGCCTTGCGGGTCATCTTGTAGGTCAGAGCGATCTGCTTCAGTCGCCCGGGGTTGGCAGCCTCGGCTGCGTTGTCCTTCCTCGCCATGCCACGAAGTCTACGTGTCTCCCGGAGCGGCCCACGACGGCAGTGCCCTTACGGGCACCGGGCAGCAGGTGGGAGGGGGTGGGGGAGGAGCGGTCAGGGGCCGACGGCGGGGAACTGGTCGAGGACCCGCTGCGCCTCGACGCGGTCCTTGGCCCGGCGGCGGTCCTCCAGGACGGAGTTCCAGGCGTTGCGGCGGGCGGTGCGCTGGCCGCTGCTCATGAGCAGGGACTCGACCGCGCGCAGTGCGACGGTGAAGGACGGGATCGCGGTGGCACGAACGTGCACGGCCTGCATGGGAGGTCCCCCTCATGACGGCTCTTGGTGTACGGGGTGTGAGTCCAGGGTCACTGCTTGGTGTTACCAGGGCGTGACCGGACGGTCAAACACCGATGAAGCCTTGCGGCCGCGGTCCGAAAGGCTGACGCGGCCCTGTCCGTGACGCTCATCTGCGGCGACGGTCAGGACCGCGTCGTATCGGCCACTACTCGATAGTAGGCTCTTGTGCCCGATTTCACACACTCTCGGCTCGCCGGTGGGGCGGGAGCGGTGACGGAGGGTCAGCCCTGTCAGACCGCCTGGGCGGCGATGTACGTGCCCCGCTTCTCGACGGCCATCCGGTACAGCCGGCCGGCGCGGTAGGAGGACCGTACCAGCGGACCCGACATCACGCCCGAGAAGCCGATCTGCTCGGCCTCCTCCTTCAGCTCCACGAACTCCTGCGGCTTGACCCACCGCTCCACCGGGTGGTGGCGCACCGAGGGGCGCAGGTACTGCGTGATGGTGACCAGCTCGCAGCCCGCGTCGTGGAGCTGCTTGAGTGCCTCGACCACCTCCTCGCGGGTCTCGCCCATGCCGAGGATGAGGTTGGATTTGGTCACCAGGCCGAAGTCGCGGGCCTCGGTGATGACCTTCAGGGAGCGCTCGTAGCGGAAGCCGGGGCGGATCCGCTTGAAGATCCGGGGCACCGTCTCGACGTTGTGCGCGAAGACCTCGGGGCGGGAGTCGAAGACCTCGGCCAGCTGCTCGGGGACGGCGTTGAAGTCGGGGGCGAGCAGTTCGACCTTCGTACGGCCGTCCTCGCGGTCCGCCGTCTGCTGGTGGATCTGGCGCACGGTCTCGGCGTACAGCCAGGCGCCGCCGTCCTCCAGGTCGTCGCGGGCGACGCCGGTGATGGTGGCGTAGTTGAGGTCCATGGTGACCACGGACTCGCCGACGCGGCGCGGCTCGTCACGGTCCAGGGCCTCGGGCTTGCCGGTGTCGATCTGGCAGAAGTCGCAGCGCCGGGTGCACTGGTCGCCGCCGATGAGGAAGGTCGCCTCGCGGTCCTCCCAGCACTCGTAGATGTTCGGGCAGCCGGCTTCCTGGCAGACCGTGTGCAGGCCCTCGCTCTTCACGAGGTTCTGCATCTTGGTGTACTCGGGACCCATTTTCGCCCGGGTCTTGATCCACTCGGGCTTGCGCTCGATGGGGGTCTGGCTGTTGCGGACCTCCAGGCGCAGCATCTTGCGTCCGTCGGGTGCGACTGCGGACACGACCGGCTCCCTGTAGCTTCGATTCTTCGGCGTACACCAGGGTACGCCCGTGCTTGTTGCGCCCCGTCGGTGAGGCCAACCTGCGGGCCTGAGGGATCATTCCCCCGGCAGGTCACGGTCAGGCGGTGGCCCGCTCGATCTCCCGCGGCTTCAGGTCCGCGTTCTCCAGGACGTCCTGCAGGTGCCGTTCGACGACCGGCAGTACTTCCTCGATCGTGACGTCCCGGCCCAGTTCGGCCGCCAGCGAGGCGACGCCCGCGTCCCGGATGCCACACGGAATGATCTTGTCGAACCACTTGTTGTCCGGGTTCACGTTCAGTGCGAAGCCGTGCATCGTGACGCCCTTGGCGACCCGGATCCCGATCGCCGCGATCTTGCGGTCCTCGCGGCGCTGGCCGGCGTTGGACGGGGCGTACTCCGGGCCGTTCAGCCGGGGGTCGAACTCGTCGTCGGCCAGGCGCGGGTCGAAGTCCAGGGACAGCCCGCCCAGGGAGGGCCGCTGCTCCACCGGGTCGCCGAGCACCCACACGCCGCTGCGCCCCTCGACGCGGGTGGTCTCCAGGCCGAAGTCCGCGCAGGCGCGGATCAGTGCCTCCTCCAGGCGGCGCACGTGGGCCACCACGTCCACCGGGCGGGGCAGCTTCTGGATGGGGTAGCCGACCAGCTGGCCGGGGCCGTGCCAGGTGATCTTGCCGCCGCGGTCCACGTCGATGACGGGTGTGCCGTCGAGCGGGCGCTCGCTGTCCTCGGTCCGCCGGCCGGCCGTGTAGACCGGGGGGTGCTCCAGAAGCAGCACGGTGTCGGGGACCTCGTCCGCGAACCGGGCGGCGTGCACCCGGCGCTGCTCGTCCCAGGCCTGGACGTAGTCCACGGCCTCGGCACCGAATCCCATGCGGACGAACCGCAGCTCACTCACGGCGAACGCCTCCCCGGAAGGTCGTAAGGCACGAAACGTGCCCACGCAACTGTACGTCCGGCCGGAACGCGTCAGCTCCGCGGGCAATCCTCACACGATCGGATGAATGGTGGTCAAACTCTGCGGTCAGTTGCTCACTCTCCGCTACATTCGCGCCGTTCATGAGGCCATAAGGGCTGCTCACAGGCAATCCGGGCACCACGCGGCCGCGTGGCTGCCCGAAAGGCAGGAGACCGCACCGCAGATGACGGAACGACCCGCGCAGCGCACTCCCAACCGCCAGCTCGCCGCGCTCATCGCAGAAGCGGGATTCTCCAACGCGGGTCTGGCCCGTCGCGTCGACCAGCTCGGTCTCGAACACGGCCTGGACCTGAGATACGACAAGACGTCGGTCACCCGCTGGCTGCGCGGTCAGCAGCCGCGGGGGACCACGCCCGCCCTCATCGCGGAGGTCTTCACCCGGCGCCTGGGCCGCCGCCTGACGGCGCAGGACCTCGGTCTGGACGCCTGCGCCCCGGTGTACGCGGGGCTGGAGTTCGCCGCCACCCCGGAGGAGGCCGTCGACATCGTCGGCGGGCTCTGGCGCAAGGACTGCGGCAGCCACGCCGAGCTGCGCAGGATCGCCTTCACCCCGGCGGGGCTCGTCGTGCCCAGCCGGGACTGGCTGATCGGCCGGGCCGACGACCGGGTGGCCCGCGTCGAGGCGCCACCGGCCGCCCGGGTGCCCGTCCAGGGGCGCCCGGAGCGGCCCGCCCCCGGCGTGCCCGACCCCTCGGTGCCCGGCATGCCCCAGCAGCGCGTCCGGACCGAACGCGTCCCGGCCGGACGGGCAGCGGGCCTGAAGGTCACCGGCGGCGACATCGCCGCCCTGCGCTCGGTCGGCGAGCTGTTCCGCACCCTCGACGACCTGTACGGCGGCGGCCACGCCCGCCAGGCCCTCGTGCGCTACCTGGAGCACGAGTGCGAGCCGATGCTGCGGGGCACCTACGGCGAGCAGACCGGCCGCCGGCTGTTCGGCGCCGCCGCCGACCTGACCCGGCTCGCCGGCTGGACGTCGTACGACATCGCCGCGCACGGGCTCGCCCAGCGCTACTTCGTGCAGGCGCTGCGGCTCGCCCAGGCCGCGGGCGACCGGGCCTACGGCGCGTATGTGCTGGTCACCATGAGCCGGCAGGCCGTCTACCTCGGGCACGGGCGGGAGGCCGTGCAGCTCGCGCGGGTGGCCCAGCAGGGGCTCGGCGGCTCGGCCCCGCCCGCGGTGCAGGCGCTGCTGCACGCTGCCGAGGCACGCGGGCACGGCGTGCTGGGCGAGGTGCGCGCCTGCACGGCGTCCCTGGTGCGCGCCGAGCGCTCCCTGGAGGCGGCCAGGCCCGGGGACGAGGTGCCCTCCTGGGGCCGCTTCGACGAGGCCCAGCTGGCGGACGAGTCCGGGCACTGCCACCGGGATCTCCAGCAGTACCGCGCCGCCGCCCAGCACGCCGAGCGCGCCCTCCAGCTCCGCGACCCGGCCCACGCCCGCAGCCGGCTGTTCTGCCGGGTGGTCCTGGCCACCGCCCGCCTGGGTCTCGGCGACCTGGACCAGGCCTGCCGCCTGGCCGCCGAGGCCGCGACCCAGGCCGCCGACATGCGCTCGGTGCGGGCGGTGGAGTACGTCAAGGACTTCGAACGCCGCCTGGAGCCGTACAGGGACGCACCCCCGGTACGCGGCTACCGCGACAGGGTGGCAGCGCTGGGCTGAGGTCGGGGGCGGGGCGTGGTGCCGGGTTGAGATCCGGGATGCGGGCCGTGCTGTTGGGCTGCGGCCCGGGGCGGGGTGATGGCGTCGGGTTGAGGTCCGGAGTGGTGGCAGTGGTGCTGGGCTGCGGCCTGGGGCAGAGCCGGTGGTGCTGGGCTGCGGCCTGGGGCAGAGCCGGTGGTGCTGGGATGCGGCCCGGGGCGGGGCTGATGACGCTGGCTGCGGCCCAGGGGCAGGGTGTGGCGCCGCGTTGAGGTCCCGGGTGGGGCCGGTGGTGCCCGGGCTGCGGCCCGGGACGGGGTGGTGGCGTCCGGTTGAGCTCCGGGTCGGGTCGGTGGTGCTGGCTGCGGCCCGGATCCAGATGGTTGGGACGGAGGCCCGGCGCGGGGGCGTCGGGCCTTGTGGGGCGGGCGTCGGCTCAGGCGGCTGCTCGGGGGGCCGTTGCCGCCGGGTCCGCGCGGTGCATCGGGCGTCCGGCGCCCAGGTCGCCCAGGATGGCCGCCGCGGCCCGGTGGGCCGAGTGCAGCGCCCCCTGGACGGTGCTGGTGTCCCGGTGGTCGCCGCACACGTACAGGCCCGCAAGGAGCCGCACCGGGCGCCGCGGATCGTGCGGCGGGCGCATGGCGGGGACGGCCTCGGGGGTGTCATGCACGGCGAGCGTCTCCCAGCGGGCCGTGGAGGTGCCGTAGAGGCGGGACAGATGGCGGCGTACCGCCGTGTCGACGTCGGCCGGGGGCACGCCCAGGACCGTCGACGACACCAGCGCGCGGCCGGCGGGCGCGCGGGCGGGGTCGACGCGGCTGACCACCGCCGTGTGCGCCACCGGGCCGCCGCGGTCCGCGTCGAGCAGCAGGTACGCGCCCGTCTCCGGAGGCTCGTCGGTCGTGTGGTGGACCACCGTCACCGGGTGGAAGTCCGGCACGCGCAACCCGGGCAGCAGTTCGGCCGCGGCGCGCGCGTCGGTGGCGACCAGCACGGCCCGGCAGCGGATCACGCCGTGCTCGGCGGTGGTCACCGCGGTCGTGGAGACCGAGGTGACCCGTACGCCGGTGTGCACGGTGCCGGGCGGCAGGGTGCGCGCGAGCAGCTCCGGCAGGACCTCGGCACCGCCCTCCGGCAGGCACAGCCGGCCGCTCACGAAGGAGTGCAGGGCGAGGTCCGCGGTGCGACTGGACGTAGTGAGCTCCGGGTCGCACAACAGGGCCGCGAGCAGCGGCCGCAGGAAGCCGTCGACGGTGCGGGCGGGCAGACCGCGGGCGGCCAGCGCCTCCCGGGCGGTCGACTCCGGTCGCGACAGCAGCCGTTCGACCGGGGTGGCGGCGATCCGGCCGAGCGCGGCACGCAGCCGCAGCGGCGCGCCGATCCCGCGGCGTCCGGGAGGCGGACCCTCGAAGAAGGGCGCGGCGGACGAGCGGGGGAGGGACGAGCCGGGAGCGGACGGCCGGGGAACGGCCGCCCGGGCATGGGACGACGGCCGGGGCACCGGCGGGCGGGGGGCGCTCGCCAGGGCGCGCACTACGTGAAGTGCGCTCCTCGCGCTACCGCCGTGCGCCGGAGCGCCCGCACGGAAATGCCGTCCGTCGTTGTGCAGCAGGACCCCCGGCGCGAACGGACGCAGCACGAGCGCGTCGAGCCCCGGGCTCAGGGCCAGTTGGGGATACGACGTGTTCAGCAGCTGTCCGATCCGGTCGAGCCGGAACCCGTCGACCTTCTCGGTCGACATGCGGCCGCCCACGTAAGGGGCGGCCTCCAGTACCGCGGTCGTCACTCCGGCGCTGGTCAGTCGATGCGCTGCCGCGAGCCCGGCGACCCCGGCTCCCACGACGACGACGTCAGCCTGATACGCGGGCTCAAGCACGTGCCCCTCCTCGAGGTTGCGCGGCCGGTGGGGCGGTGATGCCCGCGACCGGCGTCAGGAATACCCGAGTTCGCGTCGAGATTAGGGCCGCGCACGGTCAGGGACAGTCGCGCATCGACAGGGCACGGTCGCACAGCGGTCGCACACGGTCGCAAAGTGGCGTAGCCGCGGTCGCAGGGTGGCACGGCGAGCGGTCACAGGCGTCACAGCGCCGCACGGACGGCGTCCTCGATCCCCGGAAAGGCGAACGAGAACCCCGACTCCAGCAGCCGCTTCGGCACCACCCGCGCGCTGCCCAGCACATCGCCCGCCATCTCTCCGAGCACCGCGCGCAGCACCGGCGCCGGCACCGGGAACGGCGTCGGCCGGCCCAGCACCCGGCCCATGGCCGCGGTGATCTCACGGTTCGTCAGCGGCTGCGGCGCGGTGAGGTTGACCGGCCCGGACAGGCTCGCGGTGTCCAGCAGATGGCGCAACGCCGCCACCTCGTCGTGCAGCGCGATGAACGACCAGAACTGCCGCCCGTCTCCCATCCGCCCGCCCAACCCGGCCTTGAACAGCGGGAACAGCCGCCCCCACGCCCCGCCCTCGCGGGCCACCACCAGCCCGGTGCGGGCGAACACCGTCCGGATGCCCGCCTCCCGCGCGGGAGCCGCGGCCTGCTCCCACTCCACGCACAGCTGTGGCAGGAAACCGTCCCCGGGCGGCGCCTCCTCGTCGACGGCGCGCTCGCCGGTGTCGCCGTAGTAGCCGATCGCGCTGCCGCCGACGAACACCCGTGGAGGAGCGTCCAGGGCGGCGACGGCCTCGGCGAGCGCCGCTGTGCCGAGCACCCGGCTGTCCCGGATCGTCTTCTTGTACTCCCGCGTCCACCGGTGGTCGCCCACGCCCGCGCCCGCCAGGTTGACCACCGCGTCGCATCCGGCGAGCCCCGCCGTGTCCACGTACCGGCCGGCGGGGTCCCAGCGGACCTCGTCCGCGCCGCGGGCCGAACGGCGCACCAGGCGCACCACCTCGTGCCCGTCCGCGACCAGGGACCGCACCAGGGCACTGCCGATCAGACCGGACGCGCCGGCCACCGCGATTCGCGAACGTTCCATGCGCCCATCCTGCCCGCCCCGCCACGGAAATCCCGGCGGACCGGCCCGGCCCGCGCCGTAGAGTGACCGCCATGCCGGTACCTGTCATACGCCACGCCACCCCTGACGACGAGGACGGCCTGGGCCGGCTCGACCGCCGGACCTGGTCCACGACGCACGCGGTCACCCCGGCCCCGTGCCGGCCCTACGAGCCCTTCTTCAGCCACCGGTCGGGGCCGCGCGACCACCTGGTCGCCGAACTCGACGGCCGGCTGGTCGGATACATCCGCCTCGGCTTCCCCACAGAACTGGCGTCCAACGCGCACGTCCGGCAGATCCGCGGCCTCGCCGTGGCCGAGGAGGCCCGCGGCAGCGGGGTGGGGCGCGCCCTGCTGCGCGCCGCCGTCGAGGAGACCCGCCGCCAGGGCGCCCGCCGCATCACCCTGCGGGTGCTGGGCCACAACACCCCCGCCCGCAAGCTGTACGAGTCCGAGGGCTTCGTGGTGGAGGGCGTCCAGCCGGAGGAGTTCCACCTGGACGGCGCCTACGTCGACGACGTCTTCATGGGCCGCTTCCTGTGAGCCGGGAGCCCTGAGCCGAAACGCGTGGGCCCGTGCGGCCCGAGCCAGAGCGGCCCGAGCCGGGAGTACCCGGGTTCACGAGGTGACCAGGCGGCCCGTGTCCACCGGCGCGGTCGCGTGTGCCGCGCTCTGCGCGTCCGGGGCGACCTCGTCCGCCGTCAGGACGTATCCCGTCTCGTCGTCGGAGGTGGAGCGGGCGAAGACCACGCCGAACACGCGGCCGTCCGTGGTCAGCAGCGGACCGCCGGAGTTGCCGGGGCGGACCGTGGAGCGGATGGAGTAGATCTCCCGGGTGACCGTGCCGCTGTTGTAGATGTTCTGGCCCGTCGCCCGGATCCGGTTGGCGACCGTCGCCGCCTGGAGGTTCAGGTCGCCGTCCTGCGGATATCCCGCGACCACCGCCGAGTCCCCGCGCGCGGCGGTGTCGTCGAACCGCAGCACGGGGGCGTTCAGCCCGGGGACGTAGAGCACGGCCACGTCCCGGTGCGGGTCGAACAGCACCACCCGTGCCCGGTACGACCGCCCGACGCCGCCGATGCGTACGGCCGGGTCGTCGATGCCCGCCACCACGTGCGCGTTGGTCATCACACGCTCCGGCGCGTACACGAAGCCGCTGCCCTCGCGGCCCTGGTTGCCGGCGGCGCCCTCGATCTTGACCGTGCTGAACCGGGCGGCGTTCGTCGCGTTCTCCGTGACGCTGTCCCCGGTGGGCCGGGCGACACCCGCCGCCGGCTCGTTCTCGAAGGGGTTGAAGACCTGCGGGAAGCCCGCCTCGGTCAGCGCGGAGGTGGCGCGCGAGAACCAGGCCGGGGTGGTGTCCGGCATCGCGTTCTGGACCGCGCCCAGCAGCCGCGAGTCGCGTATCGCCGTCGTCACCACCGGGGTCGAGGAGGCGGCCAGGACGCTCGCCGCCACCCAGGCCACGATCAGCACCGCCACGGTGTTCGCGGCGGCCCCGCCGATGCCGTCGGCCACCCGCAGCGGCCCGCGGTCCAGCTCGCGCCGCAGCCGCAGCGCCAGACGGCCCGCCAGCTCGTGCCCCACCACGGCCGGCACCAGCACCGTGAGCACGGCGGTGACCGTCGCCGTGGTCGTCCCGCGCGTGACGAAGTCCATCACCCACGGCAGGATCCACACGCCGACGACGGCACCGCCGACGAAACCGGCCAGCGAGACACAGCCGGCCACGAGTCCCCGCCGGTAGCCGGACGCGGCGTAGACGAGGATCACCAGCACCAACAGCAGGTCGAGCAGGTCCACTCGGGCCGCCTTTCTCCTCGGATCCCCACATACGCACGGGACGGGCCCAGTGATCAGCCACGCGTGCGTGGATCCGGGGACCGGCCACGTGTGCGTGTACCCACAGAAACGTCCTGGACCAGGACGATGGTTCCACCAGGTGGCAGAGCGCACATCGCGGGCGGACCGGAACCGCCCGGCAGCGGGCGCACGCCTGTTGTGCGCGGAGCCGCGTGGCCGCGCCGCCCGCGCCCTGAACGGCCGCGCCGCGCCCTCGTGGGCGGGGGCGTCACGGCGGGGCCTCGGGGGCCCGGAGGCGCCTGGAGGGGCTATTCACGGAACCGGTCCCACAGCTTCGGATAGCGCAGGGCGAGCGCCCGGTCGTCCTCGAAGTCGACGGGGGTGCCCTCCGGTTCCGCCGGGGCGGGCGGGATGCCGAGGTCGGGGGCGACCGTGCCGGTGAGCTGCTCGTAGGCCTCGTCGGCCGCGTAGCCGAGGTCCTCGCCGTCGCCGTCGACCTCCTCGTCGAAGTCGTCCAGCAGCTCGGCGAGCGAGTCCGGGTCGTGCAGGGCGCCCTCGAAGACCTCCCGGCCCTGGCCGATCAGCCAGCACCGGAAGAAGTCGAACGCGTCGTCGCTGGCCCCGTCCAGGAGCACCCAGGCGGCGCCCCACAGATCCCAGCGGTAGGCCCGGTTGTACCGGGCCTCGAAGTGACGGGCGAAGTCCAGGATGACCTCGGGGTCGCAGCCAAGCAGCCGTTCGACGAGCAGGTCGGCCTGCTCCTCCGGATCACCCTCGGCGGCCTCGCGGCTGCCGTCGATCAGCTCCCAGAACTCCGTCTCGTCCATCACGGCTTCAAGCATCGGCCCTCGCGCCGGGCGACGCACGCGGAGTGCGCGGGGCAGTCAGGGCCGGTACAGCGCCGCCAGCCGCTCGGCATCGCGCGCGAAACGCTCCCGCAGCGCCTCGGGAGCCAGCACCTCGGCCTCCGGTCCGAGCGCCGTGAGCTGCTCGTGGGCGACCTCCTCGGACTCCACCGGCAGGGTCACCGTCACCCACCCGCGCCCGTCGCGGCCGGCCGCGGCCCCGACGGCCTCCAGCGCCGCCCGGGCCGGTACCGGCCCCACGGCGTGCGGCAGCCGCCGTACGCCCTCCTCGGACAGCCGCACCACCACCTCCGCGCGCAGCACGGACCGCGCGAACTGCGCGGCCCGCTCGTCCCAGAAGGCGGGCAGTTCGAAGCCGTCGTCCCGCTCGAAACGCGTCCCCGCGCCTGCGTCGACGGCCGTGAAACGGTCCACGCGGTACACCCGGAAGGAGCCGGGCCCCACGACCCGGGCGCACACGTACCACACGCCCGCCTTGAGCACGAGACCGTAGGGCTCCAGCTCCCGTACGGTCTCCTCCTCGCCGCGCCGGTAGCGCGCGGTGACCCGCAGGTCGTCCCACACCGCCTCCGCGACCGCCGGCAGCAGCTCGGGCGTCTTCGGCTCGCGGAACCAGTCGGGCGCGTCCAGATGGAAGCGCTGCGTCGCCGTACGGGAGGCGTCGCGCAGGGAGGGCATCAAGGCAGCGGACACCTTCAGCCGGGCGGCCGAGGCGGCGTCCTCGAGTCCCATCTCCCGCAGCGCGCCCGGCACACCACTGAGGAACAGCGCCTCCGCCTCACCGCGGTCGAGGCCGGTCAGCCGGGTGCGGTAGCCGCCGACCAGCCGGTAGCCCCCGGCCCGCCCCCGGTCGGCGTACACCGGCACGCCCGCCTCCGACAGCGCCTGGGCGTCCCGCGTGACGGTCCGCTCCGACACCTCCAGCTCCCGGGCGAGCTCGGCGGCGGTCATGACGGGCCGCGACTGGAGCAGCAGCACCATTTTGATCAGACGAGCGGCACGCATACGGCCATCATGCCGGGGCCGGCAGTGGCGAACACCGAAACGACGAAGGGGTACGGCCGCGGCCGTACCCCTTCGCCCTCACGCGTTGTGCCTCACAGGCCGTACTTCTCCCGGGCCTCCTTGACCGCCGAGGCCTTCACCTCGCCGCGCCGGGCGAGCTGGGCCAGGGCGGCGGCGACGATCGACTGGGCGTCGACGCCGAAGTGGCGGCGGGCGGCGTCGCGGGTGTCCGACAGGCCGAAGCCGTCGGCGCCCAGCGAGGTGTAGTCCTGCTCGATCCACTGCGCGATCTGGTCCGGGACCTGGCGCATGTAGTCGGAGACCGCGAGGACCGGGCCCTCGGCGCCCTGGAGCACGCGGCGGACGTACGGCACCCGCTCCTCGCCGCGCAGCAGCGCCGCGTCGGCCTCCATGGCGTCCCGGCGCAGCTCGCCCCAGGAGGTCGCGGACCACACGTCGGCGGCCACGCCCCACTCCTCGGCCAGCATCCGCTGGGCGTCCAGCGCCCAGTGGATCGCCGTGCCGGAGCCGAGTAGCTGGATCCGCGGCGCGTTCGCCGGGACCGTCAGACCCGCCGACTCCGCCGTGTTGAAGCGGTACAGGCCCTTGACGATGCCCTCGTCGATGCCGGGGGCGGACGGCTTGGCGGGCTGCGGCAGCGGCTCGTTGTAGACCGTCAGGTAGTAGAAGACGTCCTGGTCCTCGCCGGGCTCGGCCTGGCCGTACATACGGCGCAGACCCTCCTTGACGATGGTCGCGACCTCGTAGGCGAACGCCGGGTCGTAGCTCAGCGCGGCCGGGTTGGTCGCGGCGATGACCGGCGAGTGGCCGTCGGCGTGCTGCAGACCCTCACCAGTGAGGGTGGTGCGGCCCGCGGTGGCGCCGACCAGGAAGCCGCGGCCGAGCTGGTCGCCGAGCTGCCACATCTGGTCGGCCGTGCGCTGCCAGCCGAACATCGAGTAGAAGATGTAGAACGGGATCATCGCCTCGCCGTGCGTCGAGTACGACGACGAAGCGGCGATGAAGTCGGCCATGGAACCGGCCTCGGTGATCCCCTCGTTGAGGATCTGGCCGTTCTTGGCCTCCTTGTAGTACATCAGCTGGTCGCGGTCGACCGGCTCGTACGTCTGGCCCTTGGGCGAGTAGATGCCGAGCGAGGGGAACAGCGACTCCATGCCGAAGGTGCGCGCCTCGTCGGGGACGATCGGCACCCAGCGCTTGCCGGTCTCCTTGTCGCGGACCAGGTCCTTGACCAGGCGGACGAACGCCATGGTGGTGGCCACGTTCTGCGAGCCGGAGCCCTTGTCGAACGCGGCGAACGCCTTGTCGGCGGGCGCGGGCAGCGGCGCGACCGGGTGGACGCGGCGGGCCGGGGCGGGGCCGCCGAGGGCCGCGCGGCGCTCCTGGAGGTAGCGCACCTCGGGGGAGTCGGCGCCGGGGTGGCCGTAGGGGACCTGGCCGTCGGCGAAGGCGCTGTCCGCGATGGGCAGCTCCAGCAGGTCGCGCATCTGCTTGAACTCGTCCACCGAGAGCTTCTTCATCTGGTGGTTGGCGTTCTTCGACGCGAAGCCCGTGCCGAGGGTGTGGCCCTTGACCGTCTGGGCGAGGATCACCGTCGGGGCGCCCTTGTGCTCCAGGGCGGCCTTGTAGGCGGCGAAGACCTTGCGCGCCTCGTGACCACCGCGGGAGAAGTGGAAGCACTCGGTGATCTTGTCGTCGCTGAGCAGCTTCGCCATCTCGGCCAGCGCCGGGTCGGCCCCGAAGAAGTCCTGGCGGATGTAGGCGGCGTCGCGGGTCTGGTACGTCTGGATCTGCGCGTCCGGTACCTCGCGCAGCCGGCGTACCAGCGCGCCCGTGGTGTCAAGGGCGAACAGCTCGTCCCAGGCGGAACCCCACAGCGTCTTGATCACGTGCCAGCCGGCGCCGCGGAAGAGGGCCTCCAGCTCCTGCACGATCTTGAAGTTGGCGCGGACCGGGCCGTCCAGGCGCTGGAGGTTGCAGTTGATGACGAAGGTCAGGTTGTCCAGGCCCTCGCGGGAGGCGAGCGTCAGCGCCGTGGTGGACTCCGGCTCGTCCATCTCGCCGTCGCCGAGGAACGCCCAGACGTGGGAGTCGGAGACGTCCTTGATGCCGCGGCTGGTCAGGTAGCGGTTGAACCGGGCCTGGTAGATGGCGGAGATCGGGCCGAGGCCCATCGACACCGTCGGGAACTCCCACAGCCAGGGCAGGCGGCGCGGGTGCGGGTAGGAGGGCAGGCCGTTGCCGCCGGCCTCCTGGCGGAAGTTGTCCAGGTGCTGCTCGGTCAGCCGGCCGTCGAGGAAGGCGCGGGCGTAGATGCCCGGGGAGGCGTGGCCCTGGATGTACAGCTGGTCGCCGGAACCGTCGCCCTCCTTGCCGTGGAAGAAGTGGTTGAAGCCGGTCTCGTACAGCCAGGCCGCGGAGGCGAAGGTGGCGATGTGGCCGCCGACGCCGTACTTGCTGCCGCGGGTCACCATCGCCGCCGCGTTCCAGCGGTTCCACGCGGTGATCCGGGCCTCCATGGCCTCGTCACCGGTGACGGCCGGCTCGGCGGCGGTCGGGATGGAGTTGACGTAGTCCGTCTCGAGAAGCTTGGGCAGGACGACGCCGGCGCCCTCGGCGCGCTCCAGCGTACGGCGCATCAGATACGCGGCACGGTGCGGCCCGGCCGCCTGGGTGACGGCGTCCAGGGAGGCCTGCCATTCGGCGGTCTCCTCGGGGTCGCGGTCCGGGAGCTGGTCGAGCTCGCTCGGCTGGATGGCGTTGGGGTCGGTCATGTCGCCGCCTTCCTCAGTCGAAGGGGGTTCCCTCATCGGTAAGGGTTCGGGGGTGCCCTAGGTCTTTGGCAGGACAGGGCGTGAGGCTCTGGTGGAAGCCCAGCGGTGACTGTAACCCCCTGATCGATGATCGATCAAAGATTTCCCGGGTAAAACCCTTCGATTTCGAGAAAGTCGGCACCCGGTGCCTTGGAAACGGGCACGCGGTGCCGCATTTTCGAAGGGTTTTCCCAGGTGAGCGTACAGGTGCTCGACTGCCTCACGGTCGCGGCGCGCAGCCGAGAACGTGTGACTTGACCAGGTCGGCGATCCGCGGATCCCGCCGCTTGAACGCCTGCACCAGCTCCTCGTGCTCCTCCGCGTACGACTGCTGGACCGTCCCCAGCCAGCGGATCGACAGCGCGGTGAACACCTCGATGCCCAGGCCCTCCCAGGTGTGCAGCAGCACCGAGTTGCCGGCCGCGCGGACCAGCTCGCGGTGGAAGGCCACCGTGTGCCGCACCTGGCCGGTGCCGTCGGACCTGAGGTCGGCCTCGTAGAGCGCCGCCACGTGCGGTTCGAGGGCCGAGCAGTCGGCCGCCAGCCGCTCGGCCGCCAGCTCCGCCGCGATGGCCTCAAGACCGGCCCGGACCGGGTAGCTCTCCTCCAGGTCGGCGGCGGTCAGGTTGCGCACCCGCACGCCCTTGTTCGGCGCCGACTCGATCAGCCGCAGCGACTCCAGCTCGCGCAGCGCCTCCCGCACCGGCGTCTGGCTGACCTCCAGCTCGGTGGCGATCCGACGCTCCACGATCCGCTCGCCCGGCTTCCAGCGCCCGCTGACGATCCCCTCCACGATGTGCTCGCGGATCTGTTCGCGCAGCGAGTGGACGACGGGCGCGGTCATGGAGGGCTCCTTCAAGGGGGGACCCACGGGCCCCCGGGGGGCGTTCGACGTTTAGACAATACGGCCGTCGGCGTCTCGCGGTAGGGCGCATACGGGCGCTTTCGTGCAGGTGAGACGAGACTTACACCCCGTCATGGCCAAGAAACGGCAAACGCGACGCCCCCGCCCGGAAGGTTCCGGACGGGGGCGTCGTGGTGCTGGATCCCTGGTGGTGGGGTCAGAGTCCGAGCTCGACCTCGAACGCGCCGGCCTCCAGGATCGCCTTGACCGCCGTCAGGTAGCGGGCGGCGTCGGCGCCGTCCACCAGGCGGTGGTCGTAGGAGAGGGTCAGGTACGTCATGTCGCGGACGCCGATGACCGTTCCCTCCTCGGTCTCGATGACGGCCGGGCGCTTGACGGTGGCGCCGATGCCGAGGATCGCGACCTGACCCGGCGGCACGATGATCGTGTCGAACAGCGCGCCGCGCGAACCGGTGTTGCTGATGGTGAAGGTCGCACCGGACAGCTCGTCCGGAGTGATCTTGCTGGCCCGGACCTTGCCCGCCAGGTCGGCGGTGGCCTTGGCGATACCGGCGACGTTGAGGTCACCGGCGTTCTTGATGACCGGGGTCATCAGGCCCTTCTCGGAGTCCACCGCGATACCGACGTTCTCGGTGTCGAAGTAGGTGATGGTCCCCTCGGCCTCGTTGATCTTGGCGTTGATGACCGGGTGGGCCTTCAGCGCCTGGGCGGCGGCCTTGACGAAGAACGGCATCGGGGAGAGCTTGACGCCCTCGCGTGCCGCGAACGAGTCCTTGGCCTGGGCGCGCAGGCGCATCAGGCGGGTCACGTCGACCTCGACCACCGAGGACAGCTGGGCCTGCTCGTGCAGCGCCTTGACCATGTTGTCGCCGATGACCTTGCGGATCCGCGGCATCTTCACGGTCTGGCCGCGCAGCGGGGAGACCTCCAGGACGGGGGCCTTCTTCGCGGGTGCGGCGGCCGGAGCGGCCGCTGCCGGGGCGGCGGCCTTCGCGGCCTCGGCCGCGGCGAGCACGTCCTGCTTGCGGATGCGTCCGCCGACGCCGGTGCCCTTGACGGCGGCCAGGTCGACGCCGTTCTCGGCGGCGAGCTTGCGCACCAGCGGGGTCACGTACGCGCCCTCGTCGGTCGGCTGGGCGGCGGCCGGAGCGGCAGCCGGGGCCGGGGTGACCGGGGCGGGCGCGGCCGGCGCGGGAGCCGGTGCCGCGGGCTTGGCGGCGGCCGGAGCCGGAGCCGGAGCCGGGGCGGCGGGGGCTGCCGGAGCGGCCGGGGCTGCCGGAGCC